>NZ_OZ241968.1:0-2605000 GCF_965204125.1 Candidatus Poriferisodalis sp.
TCGTGCTGGATCGCAAGGGCGCGCGCCGGGTATCGCCATTCATGGTCCCGATGATGATGCCGAACGCCCCTGGTGCGGCCATCTCCATGAGGTACGGCCTCGCCGGGCCCTGCGAGGTGCTCACGACTGCATGTGCGGCAGGGACGCACTCGATCGGGTACGCGGCGCGGCTCATCCGCCTCGGCGTCGCCGATGTGATCGTGGCCGGCGGCTGCGAGTCGGTGATGACGCCGGTGGGCACTGCCGGATTCGTCAACATGACCGCCCTGTCGAACAGCGGCATCTCGATGCCGTTCGACAAGAACCGCGACGGCTTCATGATGACCGAGGGCGCCGCCACCCTGGTGCTCGAGGAATGGGACTCGGCTGTCGCGCGGGGTGCCACGATCTGGGGCGAGGTGCTCGGCACCGCCTCGAATGCCGATGCCCACCACATCACCGCACCGGCGCCCGGCGGCGCAGGCGCGCTGCGCTGCATGCAGCTCGCCATCGATGACGCTGGCCTCACGCCCGACGACATAGTCCACGTGAACGCGCACGGCACATCGACCCCGCTGAACGACGCAGCTGAAGCAGAAGCGCTCAACAAGCTGTTCGGGCCCAACGGTCCGCTCGTGACCTCGACCAAGGGTGTGACGGGCCATGCGCTTGGCGCAGCAGGCGCGCTGGAGGCCATCGCCGTGCTGCTGGCGATGCACCACCGCAAGATCCCGGCGACGGCCGGCTGGACGACACCCGATCCTGAACTCGCGGAGTTCCGCTTGGTGACCGGTCAGGCGGCCGATTGGGAGCCAGGCCCCTCGATCAGCAACTCATTCGGCTTCGGCGGCCATAACGGCTGCGTAGTGCTCGGCCCCGCCTGAGCGGGCACGCGATTAGAGGCTGTCGTACGTGGCAGTCTCGATGGCTTCGTACAGGGCGTACGAGCGCGGGTCTGCGAACGGCACCTGCTGGCTGATGTAACAGCCGGCCACCTGATTCTGCAGGTCGATCCAGAAGTACGAGTTGGCCAGCCCCGCCCACATCAGGCCCCCAGCAGGGCGGCCCGTCGGCGCTGGCTCCTCGTTGATCTGGAACGTCAGGCCCCACGACTTCTCGACACCGGGGAAGAACTCGGCGTCGAACGAGTACGGCGGGATGGCCGTCGGGAGCATGGTGACACGCAGGTCGCCCATCGCGTTGCTGACCATCTGCGCATGCGTGCTCGGCGCCACCACCTGGTTCCCGTCGAGGCTGCCGCCGTTCAGCATCATGGCCAGGAAGCGGCAGTAGTCGTCGACGGTGGAGTACAGACCGCCGCCGCCCATCTCGAACTCGGGCTCCTGCGGGATCTCGAACGGCATCTCCACCAGCGAGCCGTCCTCCATCCGCGCTTGCATCGCCGAGATGCGGGAGCGCATGTCGTCGCTGATCTTGAATGCAGTGTCGGTCATGCCCAGCGGCTCGAAGATGTTGTCGGCCATGTACTCGCCGAGCGACATCCCCGAGGCGGCCTCCACCATCTGACCCGCGTGGTCGATGCCGGTGCCGTAGAACCAGCGATCGCCCGGGTCGAACAGCAGCGGGATGGTCAGCGTCTGCTTCTGGCACTCGATCACGCCCGGCGTGCCGGTCGCCTCTTCGTACTGGCCGAGCTCTGGGCTCCAGATGTCGTACCCCATGCCGGCGGTATGGGTCAGCAGGTGACGCAGCGTGATGTCGCCGTTGCGGGCACGGGTGACCGGGTTGCCGTCGTCGTCGAACCCGGTCAGCACGTCGAGTTCGCCGAGCAGCGGGAGTACCTCTTTGCCTGGGCTGTCGAGCGAGAGCTTGCCCTGCTCCACGAGCTGCATCGCCGCCGTACCGGTGATGGCCTTGGTCATCGAGGCGATCCAGCACACGGTGTCAGTCGACATCGGAACGGCGCTGTCGGCGCCGCGGGTGCCAGCCGCAGCCGAGCAGATCTCGCCGTCGGCACTGATGACCTTGGCCACGGCGCCCACCACGTCGCCGTCGGCGACGCCCCGGTCGAGAATCCCTTGAACTGTGTCTCCGAGCGACATGTGCGACCTCCTGATCAGCCTGATGCAGCGCCGGAACGGGCTTGTTGCAGCGCTGCGAGCGCGACGCTAGTTGGCTACCGAACGGTGCAGAACGCCTGCCATACGCTTCCACGCCATGGCGTTGCGCCGCGCTGGTTCACTCATTGCGACACTTGCCTTTCTGGCGGTGGCGTGCAGCACCAGCCCCGTGCGAGTCGTGCCTCCCCCTCCCAAATCAACCGAGGCTCCGGCGATCGCTCAGCCGGCAACCACCGAAGCCGGGTCCGGTGGTGCATTGGGCGAAGTCACACTGTCGACCGCCTCCGCCACGTCAGCCGCATCAACGACTGCTGCAGCAACCTCGACGACTGCCGTCATGCCCACAACGACACAACCGGATCTGACGTGGACGCTGCTGGCGGGTGGCGACGTGCTGATGGACCGCAGCGAAGCAGCCGGCGTCGAGCCATTCGGCGGCATTGAGCCGCCTCTGGGAACAGCAGACATAGCGGTCGTGAACGTGGAGATGGTCATCAGCGAGCGTGGTGAGCCCGCCGACAAGAAGTACGTATTCCGGGCGCCGCCTTCGGCGGCCGAGCGGATCGCTGCGGCCGGGGTGGATGTGGCCAACCTCGCGAACAACCACGCCATGGACTACGGCCCCGACGCACTGGTCGACACGGTCGACGTCCTCGAGGCCAACGGCGTGATAGCGCTCGGCGCGGGCGCGACCAGCGGCGATGCGTACGGGCATCGGGTGATCGAGGTGCGCCCCGGTGTGCGCGTTGCGTTCGTGGGCGCCTCGATGGTGGTGCCGCTCGGGTTTCCGGCTACCCAGACCCGTCCGGGCATTGCGTCGGCGTACCAGCGCGACCGCGTGCTCGCCAACGTACGGGTGGCTGCGAGCGAGGCCGACGTGGTGATCGCCGTGCTCCATTGGGGCATCGAGCGCATGACCTGCCCGGAGGGTCGTCAGCGCGACTTCGCCTTCGAGCTGCTGCACAACGGTGCCGACGCCGTCATCGGCCACCACCCCCACGTGCTGCAGCCAGTCGTGTTCGACGACGGCAAGCTCGTGGCCTACTCGCTCGGCAACTTCGTGTGGCACTACCGGTCGGGCATCACCGGTGACACCGGCGTGCTGCAGATCGACTTCGACGGTGCCGAGATCGTGGGCTGGTCGTTCCACCCGCACCTGCTCGACATCAACGGAGCGCCCGTGCCTGCCGTTGAAGGCGCTCGGGTCGATCGGATCAACGACATCGTGTCGGGCGACTGCGCCCGACACCAGCCGCCCCCGACCACCGCGGCGCCGGAACCTGAGGCAGACCCCGAGGACGAAGTCGAGTCAGACGACGAGAGCGAGTAGCGCGCCTCAGGCGAGCACTTCGGCCGCGGCGAGATCGGCGATCCGGTCGGCGTCGTAGCCCAGGAACTCGGTGAGCACCTCGTAGTTGTCCTCGCCGTGGCACGGCCCGCCCCGCCACACCAACGGTGTCTTCACGTAGCGCACATCTGGCAAAGGTGGTTCCGGCGAGCATGCCCCCTTCATCGATACGTCTCAGCAGCAAAATGTCCCGAGCTTCAGGGAAGGCACGGGATACCATCATCGCTGTGTCGCAACCGGCTTCTCTAGGACCCCGGCAAGGTCCTGCCAAGGGCTACGCGACACCCAATGGGTTGATGCTCACGTCCACCATCGAAGAAGCTCTATCGAGCCAGCAAATGCAGCAGGTCAAGGGCAAAATCGACTTAATCCTGACTTCACCCCCATTTCCCCTCAACCGCAAAAAGAGCTACGGCAACTTGACGGGTTCAGAATACGTAAATTGGCTTCGCAAACTGGCCCCGCCATTGACGCGCCTCCTGGCTCCCAACGGCTCCATAGTCCTCGAAATCGGCAATGCATGGGAGCCGGGAAAACCGGCAATGTCAACGCTACCTCTAAAAGCACTCCTGGAATTCCAAGAAGCAGCCAATCTGCACCTATGCCAACAGTTTGTAGGTCACAATCCAGCTCGTCTACCTGGGCCCGCCCAATGGGTCACCATAAAACGAGTACGGGTTAAGGATTCCTTCACCAATATATGGTGGCTTTCAAAGACACCCCACCCTAAAGCCGATAACAGACGAGTACTGCGACCATACAGTGAATCCATGAAGCGTCTTCTCAAAAGGCGCGACTATAATCGAAGCACTCGACCGTCGGGTCACAACATCAGTGGTGACACATTTCTTGCCGATAATGGCGGGGCAATTCCATCCAACGTGCTCGAATATGCGAACACGCAATCAACCGACCCCTACCGGCAGTATTGTATCGATAATGATCTACCCATACACCCAGCTCGCATGCAGCTAGGTATTATTCAATTCTTCGTAGAATTCTTGACGGAGCCTGGTGATCTCGTGCTCGATCCTTTTGGCGGCAGCAACTCTACAGGTGCCGTCGCCGAAGATCTCGGCCGTCGGTGGCTAACGGTAGAACCGAACGCTGATTATGTCGCCGGCTCGATCGGAAGATTTACACAGCACAGTCTTCTGAATCACTCGGCGCAAGCATATCATCCAAGAACTGCTCCAAATTTAGCTCATTCGTGACCAACTGCTTATGCAGGAAGCTGATCCCTGCGATTGCCAAGTACTGCGATTGCCGATACGGATCAGCGCCGTATTCCGGACGATGACACCTAATCATCTTCGCTAGAGTACCTTCTGCTGTATCGAGGCGCGCTATGTTCTCGGTTTCTAACTCGGGGCCTGCGACTACCCGAAACTTATTCACCAGTCGCTGCCGCTTCATGGCATCAGTGACTGTTACTCCCCTGGCCAGCGCTATGGCGACACCCCAACGGTACAAATCTGCTTCCTCACGGAAATAGGGGACTTTGTCCAGAATATCGGTAATCTGCTCATTTGCCGTCTCGCTGAGTCCAACTTGCGCAAGGTCATCATTGTCTGCCATCAAACTGACTCCGTTACTGAACTGCCTTCAAATTCATCAAACGTGATGTGATAACTTCTCGAAGGGGTGATTCCCTGTGCAGCAATTTCTTCCGCCGTATACTCACCGGAGTGAACCATAAGTACTGTTTGCTGCGGTAGAGTGCCTACCCATTTTAGAATTCGACTACGGTTGCCGCGGTCGATCCGGCCGGCTGGAGTATCCATCACCATCGGCGCATCATGCACTGCCGCCCGATTGAGTCCGCCAATAAGCGCCAGCGTCACCAGTTGCTGTCCTCCCGCAGATGGAATTGGCATGATGTCGCCGTTATCATCTACCGGAGAAACACGATAATCCTCGTCGATGCGAATCGCTCCTGAGCTTTCATCTGCCATAAGACGCTGGAATACTTCGCTCGCTCCGTCTTCGACTCGTGAACGCGCTTGTTCGCGAAACCCTATCAATGCTGATCGCATCGCGTTCACTGCTATTCGTGCTGCCTGTGCTTGACGTTGGATGCTAGGATCAATTGAAATTCTATTGATCTGAGCCTGTAGCTTCTCGATTAGCGCGTCCTGTTCGTCTAGATCAGACTGCGTGGCTTCAATGTAGCCTTCGGTATTCGTAATGTTGTCGTTGATATCCACTAGTCGCTGCATTTCAGCTTCGAGATCGCTTCGCGGTCGATCACTATGTTGTCGACGCAATGACTCGGCTTCATTGCCATCCGCATAGATCTCCGAGATGAGATCTAGACGGTGGTTTTCAAGGCTGTTCAGCAGCTCACGTCCGCCGGACGGACGAAACTCCTCTAGTGCCTCAAGGCGGTCAAACCAATCACGTAGCGATGCAATGGCTTGATCCGCCTGTTGATCACCGGAAATTGAAGTGGCCTGACGTTCAATATACTCGGAGGCAACCTCATCTAGCTCATGGCCGCACAGTTCGCAAAATCCCTGAAGCACTGATTTCTCAACCAGACGTTCAATCGAACCTTCGATCCCGGTCGCGAGGAATTCTTGAATGCGTCGGTCTGTCTGGTCTCGCAACTCTTCATTTGCGTTAGATAGAGCTATCCAATACTGCTCCGAAACAATGGCTTGCATTTGTCGCTCAGTCTCTTCGCGCTTCTCCGTGTTCCGGGATACGTTTTGTTCAAGAGTCGAAAGGCGGCCCAGTTCTCCTGAGAATTCAACGAGTGCACCATACCTCGATTGGATTTCAGCGGCCTGGGTCTTCCAATCCTCCACTTGGTCCCGGTATTGCACTATCTCAGATGTCAATTCAGACGACCTATGGCGCGCTTCTTGAAGCTGGTCAGCTAAGCGGTTTTCTCTCTGTTCCTTGCGTACCAAGCTTGCTTGAGCCTCGCCGGCTTCCTTCGCGATAGAGTCCATTTCCGAATAGAGCCTCAAGGCCGCCGTCCCAACCGTCAACTCGACAGCTGCCTTTACGCGCCTATCCTTCTCTTGAGGATCCTCTAGCCATCGCTCGTACTGAGACAGTAGTTCACCATCGAAGAAATAGAACTGAGATGCATCACGATGCAATACTTGATTGATTCGCTGAGGAATCTCTTGCCGTACAATCTGGCTGTCGTCAATTTGCAAGAACACTTCTTCGGGACCAGGCTCCCCACCTCCCTCGGGGGCAGATCTAATGCTGCGGTCCAGCCGCCATTCATTGCCTTGATGTGTCCATTCCAGGGACACTTGCATGTGCCACGTCTCGGCATCTGCAGCACGATTGTTGACCAACACGTTGTTATCGGCGCCATACGCGTCATACACTGGAATCATCTCGCCACGTCTGCCAATGGCGCGGCCATACAGGCACCAGTTCAGCGCCAAAAAGAGTGCGGTCTTCCCAGACATATTTTCGCCGAAAAGAACTACTAGGCCGCCGTCCTCGCCGCAGTCGAGTTCCAACTGATGACGGCCAAAATATGATCGAAAATTCTCGAGCGTAATTCGCTTCAGCCTCATGACTCCACCGCCTCTGCCACTGTGCGAATGTAGGCGCGGAACTGGCGGCGGAAGGCGGCCTTATCGATATCGAACTGATGCTGCCACGCAAGTCCGATTATTCTGTCGGCGAAATCGTCAGGTAGCCAGTCAAGCTCATCCTCTGATTCCAAAATTGATCGCTGCAAGGCTTCGCGTACAATTCGACGCGCCTCTTCGCTTAGATCGTCAACTTCAGCCAATTCAGTCACTCTCGACCTCCAATTCTCCGTTCTCGTAGTCAATATGCTCGTCTTCGTAGTAATTTGACCAGCCATCGAGCTGCCATCGGACCTGACGGGCGTTGATCGCGTCGGCGCCGAATGTTCGCGCGCGCTCTAGTTCCGAGCCGAATACTTGAACTCCATATTCTTCATCGTTGCGTGCAACAAGGAAGTCGTGGATCGAGGCGCGAAGTTTGCCCGGTGCTGTACGCAGAACTCGGCCGCGTCGCTGTATGTGCTCTCTTGGATTGCTAGATGAAGCCAATACGAGCGCATGAGTCACTACCGGGATGTCTATGCCTTCGTCAAGGCATCGTACAGATAGCAGGATGCCACCTATGGACTCGAATCGATCAAGTGTGTCAGGTTTGGACGAGTCCATCGAAGCCAAATAGCGTGCAACCGGCAGCCGGCTAGGCTCAAGCGCCTCCTGGAGTAGATCAAGTTGTCTTGTAGAGTCGCAGTACACGAGCCAACGCTGGCCTGTGTCATATTGCTCCTCTAAGATCTGCTGTGCACGTACGACCTTTTCACTTGCATTCTTGAGGATCCGCGACCGGCGAATACAGGCCATCAGGACGGAAGCATCCAATTGGCCGTCAGCCGAACTATCTGAGTTCCCCTGCAACGCAGCAATGCGTCGGGTCGCTTTGTTGTATTCTTCTTCCTCGTCCTCGGTCAATGTCACCAGGTGTAAGTGGTACATGTACTCCACCAGGCGAGGAGGATCTACCAACTGCGCCTCTCTGATACCAAACGGCGGCTCCAAAATATCTCCAAAATAGTCGAATATGATCCCCGTGCCCTCCGGATCCCCCATTCGTTCTGGTGTAGCACTAAGCCCTAAACGTGCGCGAGCATCAAACTCCAATACGTTCCTTCTCAGCGGCGAGGCGACCTTATGGACTTCATCAACCACTAACAACATGTTCCGAGCTGCATGTTTATGTCGTATGAAATCAACAGTGGCTGCCGAATCCATCGTAGCGATAGTAATGAATCGCCGACTTCTCCGCCCCGGTGCTAGTGCATTCCGAAGGTGGGTGCGCCATCGCGGGTCAGCATTTGTGCCACCGACCTGCAGTACTGCTAGTTCGAACTCTGACAGCTCTTGGCGTAGTTCGCGTTGCCATTGATCAGTTAGTAGATCAGTTGGTACTACGATCAGCACTGTTGCATCCGGCTCAGATGCCAGCCAGTCCCGTATGCAGGCGATCGCTGTTATGGTTTTGCCGCCTCCCGTTACATGATCAACAATACCCCGACGTGCACTACGCCACGCATCCAGAACCTGCAGCTGGTGATCATGAAGTCGCTTCGGGGCCGCGACCGACCGTCGGGTCGTACGTCGTGAACCCATTCGTACACGCTCAATTGCGATCTGGGGATCTGGTTGGGCATGTTCCCGCAATAGCTCTTCAGCGACATCAGGCAAGGCCCTTACAACTACCCTCGGCCGCCTCGATTGCCATAAGTCATCAAAATAGACTTGATCTTCCGATACACGTTCTCGATCACCACTGATCCAAGACCGAAATACTCGAAATCGCTCTTCATTATGAGCCCAAGCCATGTAGGTCTCATTCGGGGAGCCTTCGAAACTAAGGAAACTGCCTTCACGATCGCCAAATATGCCGACCTTGGTGTGAAAGATACCTAGTTCTGTCGGATTGTACGCGATCTTTACTTCCAATGACCCAGCCACAATCATTGTTGCGAGCAGTTCGATGACTGGCAGAGTGTCCGGGTTCCGTAGGGCGTCTTGAATGTCCCGAAGGATCGCATTATCAGCTTCCGGTGAGGACATTGATGCTTGCCTTATAGTTACCTGATCCTCTGGCGCCAAACTCGGTGAACATATTAGGCGCATGCGTCCTTGGCGGAGTATAAAGTCGGATATTGCTATCGGTACAAGATGAAATACCGAACTCCTGAAGTAGCCAACTGCTCTATCGTATGTGCACGCACGCGTTAGAGCTGGAAGGTAGAAATGATCGACGAGATCGCTCGTGCTCGCTTCGTAGAGTGACTTGAAGTCATAGCTTGGTAGCACGTTTGGTATCGCTATCCGAGATCCGCGTTCGATTGTTCCACTACAGCTCAATCGCCGGGCAGCGTAGTTCAAATACTTGCTCGCGACCGGAGCTGCGGGACGCTAGCTTCGACATCGATCACCAAGGCAGCGCACTGCGACATGACGGTGTCTACGTGGCCATCATGTAGCCAGAATCACTAGGTACCCTGCCGCGGGCTGTGAGGGTGCTAGCACGTTGCAGCGCCGAGCCCGTCGCCTCCGAATATTGCTGGCCGAAGTTGCTCAACCGAGCACTTCGGCGGCGGCGAGATCGGCGACCCGGTCGGCGTCGTAGCCCAAGTACTCGGTGAGCACCTCGAAGTTGTCCTCGCCGAGGCACGGCCCGCCCCGCCAGACCACCGGTGGCGTTCGGGACATGCGCGTCCGGCAGTGTTGCGTCCACATCGTGCCGCGATAGCTCTGGGGCACATTGATGTGGTGTTCGCGCGCCTGCAGCTGCGGGTCGTCGCAGCAACCTTGGGCGTTGTTGACCGGGTACGCGTCGATGCCGCTGGCCTGCAGCGTTTCGGCCGCCTCAGCGTTGCCGCGCCCCGAGGTCCATGCCGAGATGGCCTCGTCGATCTCCGCCGCTCGCTCGCGGCGTGCGGCTTGATCCCAGCCGGCGGCATCCTCGCCGGTGAGCCCGATGGTGCCGGCCAGCGCCGCCCACCGGTCATCGGTGCAGGCGATCGCCACCCACTGATCCTCGCCAGTGCTCGGATAGACGCCGTGAGGGCTCATGTGCGGATCCTCGTTGCCGCACCGCTGCTGGTCCCGGCCGTTGATCGAAGCGTCGAGGATGGCCGGCGCTAGGTAGTGCAGCGCCGCTTCGGTCTGGGAGATATCGATGTAGCAGCCGGTGCCGGTGCGGTCGCGTCGTTCGAGTGCCGCCATCAGCGACGCCACGATCACCCGCGGCGCCAGGAAGTCGGTGTAGGGGCCGTACGGGCCCGCGGGACCGCGGTCGGGCCAGCCGGTGATCTCGTAGAAGCCGGCGATCGCCGCCGCCATGAACCCGTAGCCGGCCAGGCTCGAGTACGGCCCGCTCTGGCCGAGCAGCGAGCTCGACAGCATGATGATCCGCGGGTTGATGGCCGAGAAGTCGTCGTAGCCGAAGCCCATGCGCGCCGCCGCTCCCGGCGCCCAGGATTCGGTGGTGATGTCGGCCCACCGGATCAGGTCCTCCACCACCTGGCGCGACTCGGGCTTGCTCAGATCGAGGCTGAGGCTGCGCTTGCCCGCGTTGTACACGCCGTAGCCGACGCTGTTGTCAGGATGGGCTTCCTCGTCGACGAACGGGTTGACCGTGCGCATCGTGTCGGGCCGGCTCTCGGTCTCGACTTTGACGACCGTGGCGCCGTAGTCGGCCAGGATCCGCACTGCCGACGGCGTGGCGATCACCCACGAGAACTCCACCACCTTCAGGCCGGCCAGCGGCAGCTCGCTGCCGTCGGAGGCAGGGCCGTCAGCGGCAACCGCCGTCGTCGCATGGGGTTGCCGGTTGGTGTCGACGGTGTCGTTGCCGGCACCGAGCTGGGGAACGACGGGCGCGCGCTCAGGAGCGTCGTCGCTGAAGTGCACCAGCGGGCCGCAATAGCGAGCTGTGCGACCGTCATCGAATTCGATGTCGCGCCAGAACTCGCGATCGGCGAAGTGTGGGTTGGACAGCAGATCGCTGACCAGCGCCGATGGTGTGATCAAGATGTTCCGGTCGAACGCGGCCGCCCACAACTCCTCGGTGGTCTTGGTGGCCAGGAAGCGGGTGTGGGTAGCGAACGACTTGCCGATGATCTCGGGCGAGCGCTGGCCGCTCAGGACCTCGGTGGCGACAGTTTCCCAGTCGACCGCCTGGAGCTCTTCGTCGGCGAAGCCCTCCTCGGCCTCCCACTCCACGAGCCGCTGCGTGAACGGCGCGAATGCGGCACCCATGAGCGCGACGCAGATGGTGTTGCCATCGGCGCAGGGGAACATCATCGGGATGTCGATAC
Source organism: Candidatus Poriferisodalis sp. (assembly GCF_965204125.1). Classification (GTDB taxonomy): domain Bacteria; phylum Actinomycetota; class Acidimicrobiia; order Acidimicrobiales; family Poriferisodalaceae; genus Poriferisodalis. Next base: position 11,258 of record NZ_OZ241968.1, read on the forward strand.
CGCCGAGGCTGAGCCCACCTGCGAGGCGTTCCACGGCGTTGGCGTTGACCCTCGGCGACAGGTTCTGCGGCTGACCGTGCGTCATCGACTCCATGGCAGAGATGTCGATGTGCTGGCCTCGGCCGCTGCGCTGCGCCTCACGCAGCGCGACGAGCGTCGCTGCAGCGGCGTCGCCGGCAGCCTGCAGGAAGCTCTGTGGCACACCTGAGACCCGCACGGGAGCGCGGTCCTTGTCGCCGCTGGCATGCAGAAAGCCGCTGCCGGCCACCGCTGTCAAGTCGGAGCCTGCCCAGGTGCTGCGGGGACCGGTCGAGCCGAACGGCGTCACCGATGCGTGGACGATGGCGGGATTGACGGCCGCCAGATCGTCGTAGGCGAGTCCCAGCGACGCCATGTGGCCGACCGGCGCGTCCTCGATGAGTGCGTCTGCGCCTGCGACGAGGCCGAGCAGGCGCTCGCGGCCCTCAGCAGTCGACAGGTCTGCGGTGACGCTCTGCTTGCCCTGGTTATAGGCCCAGTGAGCCAGCGAACGCTCCGGGTCTGGTTCGTCGTCGACAAAGGGACCGCTGTGGCGGCTCTGCACCCCTTCAGGTGGTTCGACGCAGATCACCTCCGCGCCCAGGCTGGCGAGCATGTAGCCCGCGAACTGGCTGATGCCCCCGCAGAGATCCAAGACCCGGTAGTGCTGCAACATCTCGAATGTCACCCCTCATATGTGCCGGCTCGACGCACGGCGTGGGGCTGATTCTTCCCTGTACGCGCCGGTCATGTGAACCAACGGGCCGGGAGCGGCTTCCGCAGTGCCGAACGGCAGAAGATCGGCGAGACTGCCCGAGCTGTTGGGCCGAGCCAGGGAGTACCAGATGGTGTCGATAGCGACTGACCGGATCGTGGAATGCGACGAGCTGCAGGAGTTCGTGCGGGAACGGCATCACGGCGTGCTGCTGACGCTCCGGCGGGACGGTCGCCCGCAGGCATCGCTAGTCACCATGGGTCTCGACGAGGCCGGCGATGCGGTGCTCGTCAGCAGTTACCCCGACCGGGCCAAGTCGCTCAACCTCCGGCGCAACCCCCAAGCGTGGGTCGTCGTGATGTCTGATGCGTGGAACGGCGAGTGGGTGCAGCTCGAGTGCCGCGGCGAGGTCGAGGACCTGCCCGAGGCCATGGACGGCCTCGTGGAGTACTTCCGGGTGATCAGCGGCGAGCATTCCGACTGGGACGAGTACCGCGAAGCCATGGCCCGCCAAGACAAGGTGCTGCTGCGCCTGCACATCGAGAGCTGGGGGCCGATTTCCAAGGGAGGCTTCCCCGCTCGCCTCGCCGGCGACTAGCGGTGGTGCTCAGGCATTCATCAGCTCATTCGCCGTCGAGCTGTCGTATGAGGGTCGGAGGTGCTTTGAGGCGGTAGCTGTCCTCGATCCAGTCGGCGAGGTCGTCGAGGCCGACGTCTGCCATGCGGACCAGCACGGCGCCGTAGCCGTCGTAATGCGGCACGGTGAACAGCGCATCGGGATGGTTGTCGAGCAGCACCTGCTTCATGTCGAGCTCGCAGAACACCACGAGCACCTCCGTGTCGAGCACCGAGTCGCGGTTGTGCTCACGCTCGCTCCACATCCGGCAGACCAGCTTCTTGCGGACTTTCAGCGCCGGCGTCCCGTACGACGTCGATTCGGCCATCTCCGGCAGAGCCATGCCCAGCCGCCGCACATCGTCGAACGTGGCCATCTAGAACGCGCCCGCTAGCGGCCTTGCCAGTCGGGAGTGCGGCGTTCGAGGAAGGCGCTCGCTCCTTCGGCGTGGTCGGCGGTGGTCTTGAGGACGCTCTGGCCGAGACGCTCGAGGCGCCGGCCGGTCTCGTGGTCCACATCGGTGCAGGTGTTGAGGACGGTCTTGGCCATGCCCAGCGCGAGCGGCGCGAAGGCAGACATCTCTGCCGCGAGCTCCAAGGCCGCGTCCACCGCTCCGCCCTCGGGGGCCACTTCGGTTGCGAGGCCCATCGCCTTGGCGTCGTCGGCACCTACGTTGCGCGACAGCATCACGAGTTCCTTGGCACGGCCCAGCCCGACGTAATGCACCAGCCGCGAGCAGCCGCCCGAACCGGGAATGAGCCCCACCTTGGCCTCGGGCATCACGAAGCGGGCATTCTCAGCAATCACCCGGAAATCGCACGACAGCGCCAGCTCGAAGCCGCCGCCCGCGGCCACCCCGTTTACCGCGGCGATGACGGGCACTTCCAGCGCCTCGATCAGATCGAACACTGAGTGGATGCCGCGGGCCACGGCACGGAATCCCCGGGTCCCCATCTCGGTCAGATCGCCCATCTCGGAGACGTCTTCGCCAGCGGAGAACGCCCGACCCGCACCGGTGATGATGAGCGCCCTGATGCCGGTGGCCATTGCCGTGTCCTCGACGGCGTCGCGCATCTCGGCCCGCATGGCGGCGTTCCAGGAGTTGAACTTCTGCGGCCGGTTCAGCGTCAGGACGCGGACACCGTCGCGGTCTTCGCTCAGCAGGTGCTCATAGCTCATGGGTTCTCCCTCGTCGTCAGGATTGCTCGGGCGGGGTTGCCCGTGCTGGTCACTCGTCGGGGTCACCGCGCATCACCACGATGCCGGTGGCGACCACGTCGCCCCGCTGGTTGCGCAGCTCCACGCCCCGATCCAGTTCGCCGAAGCTCACCGGCGACACCGTCACCTCGTCGCCGGGAAAGATCGGCCCCCGCAGGCGGACGTCGAGGTTCAGTATCGCGTCGGCGCCGAACCGTGCGATGAGCGCATCGAGTGCGAGAGCGGTCGTGTGCGAAGCCTGCACCACCACATCGGGCAGCCCCGCTGTGGCCGCGAACTCCGGGTCGGTGTGCACCGGGTTGGGGTCGCTCACGCCGTCGACGAAGCTGCGCATGGCTTCGGGCGTGATGGCAGGCGCGGTCACCGGCGACAGGTCCAGCTCGCTCATGCGCTGCTCGCTCATGATGCTGACTCCTCCGCCGCGCTGCCGTCATCTGCGGCAGCATCCTGCGACAGCTCGCCGGCCGGCTTGCGCTCCACGAACACCGTCCGCTGACGCTGGATCAGCTCGCCGTCTGCATCCCGGTATTCCGACAGCACCGTGGCCAGATGCAACGTCCCCTTGTCGATGATGTCCTCCACCGACACCACCACCGACACCCGCTCGCCCGGGCGGAACGAACGGTGCCATTCGAACGACTGGCCGCCGGCGAGACCCCGTTCGAGGCTGAGATCGATGGGCCCGACCACCGAGTCGCCGCCGCCCACGGTCGGCCCGAAGAACGGCAGCCGCAGCGCCACTTCCTCCGCATGAGGCGTGCCCAGCGCATCGACGAGCAGCGCCACCGAGTCGGGTTCCACCACCACCTCGGTCTCTACCAGCACTTGGCCCAGTGTCTCCAGGTTCACCTCGACACCTCGCTACACACCATCTCGCCCGACGCTCTCATCCGACATGCTCAGTTCGAGCTCAGCAGCTGCCAGACCGCTACGAGCAGGTCCTCGTCGTCGCCGGCTGTGGGCGGATCAGATGCCGGCCGCATGTCCCAGCCGTAGGGCTTGTTGATGACATGGATGCGCGGCTCCGGTGTCGAGCGGTCGCCCCGGTCGAACGCACCCACCACGAGCGTGTGCTCGCCTTCGGCCACCCAGAAGCACTCCCAGTGCGCCGACGACGACGTCTCGATGAAGGCCACCTCAGGCGCCGGCCGCGTCACCTTGACGGCAAGCCCGCCCGCAGCTGCGGGGTCCATAGCCGGCTACAGGAACCGGCGGTTGAGCCGGTTCGGCGGCACCTCGATCCCCAGATCGATGAGCAAGGGCCTCGTGTCGGCGATGTACTGCCTGCGGAGATCAGCGTTGTTCTTCTTGCGCAGGCCCCACCGCACGTACGCGTCGCCGAAGTCGGAGTCTGACCGACCGAACATGTCCAGCGCCGCGGGCCACCAGAAGTGGATCTTCTCGTTGGCCTCGGCGAGGCCCTCGGGCGTCTTGCAGATGAGCCGCAGATTCCGCAAACCGAGCGTGCAGTGGAACAGCTCTTCCTTGTGCACGCGCGTCGCGATGTCGAGCAATGGCTTGTAGGGCACGCCGTCCCAGGTCTCGCCGATGTACACGCCCACCCGGTCGATGAGCGCATGGAAGTACGACAGGTCGCAGAACGTCTCCATCGGGTGCCGGAACGCGTACTGCTCGATCGGCCGGTCGACATGGTCGACACCCAAGCCCGCCAGGATCTGGGCATTGATGATCCCGTGCTCCACTTCCTGCTGCATCAGCTTGACGAGCAATCCCTTGGTGGCCTCGTCGGGCGCGAATCGCAAGCAGCGGTCCCACAGCTTGGTGAGCAGGTCGGTGTAGTGCGGGTTGGCGCTGTTCTCGACGTGGTAGCTGAGCATTCGCACGAGCAGCTCGTGGAACTCGGCGGGAATGTCGGCATCGCCCTCTTTCCAGATGCGCTGCGGCTCGCCATCTCGGGAGAGCTCAGGGCGTTCCAGCGTTGACGTGCTCATGTCATCCTCACATCGTCAGGGTCTCGGCGACTCCCCGCCCGCAGCATCCGAGAGTACTCAGGCTCGCCCCTCAGCGTCGCTCTCGGCTCCGAGGTAGGCCGCTCGCACGGCAGGGTCGGCCTGCACCTCGTCGGGCGTGCCGGCACTGATCACCTGGCCCTGATCGAGCACGTAGATGCGATCGCTGATGCCGGTGATGAAGTTCAGGTCGTGGTCGATCACCAGCACGCCTGCATCAACCGCGGCAGCCATGTGCCGGATACGCCCGATCATCTCCGCAGACTCGGCGTCGCTCATGCCGCTGGTGGGTTCGTCCAGCAGCAGGTAGGCCGGCGCCATGGCGGCCGCTCGGGCCAACTCCAGCCGTCGCGCACTGCCGTAGTCGAGCTCGCGGGCGCGGCGGTCGCGCACATCCCAGAGTCCGGCTTCGGCGATCAGCGCGTCAACCGAGGGGTGGCTCCCCGGCCGGTGCTGGGCGGCTACTCGAGCAGCAAGCTCCACGTTCTGGCGCACGGTCAGTGCGCCGAACAGCCGCAGGTTCTGGAACGTGCGCAGCAGTCCGGCGCGGGCGATCTCGTGGCTCGGCGCACCGGTCAGCTCTCGCTCGCCCAGCTTGAACCACCCTGCAGACGGCTCGACGATGCCGGTGATCACGTTCACCAGCGTGGTCTTGCCGGCGCCATTGGGGCCGATCAAGCCCACAACCTCGTCGGGCGCAACCGAGAGCCCTGCGCCATCGAGCGCCCGGAAGCCGCCGAAGTCGACAGCGAGATCGTGCACCTCCAGGGCTGCGCCCTCGCGATCGACCTCAGCGTGCAACCCCACGGGCGCGACTTCTGCCAGCGGCTCGGGCTGATCCTCCCGTATTCGGCGCCGCCAACGGCGCCACAGCCACGCGTCCAGCTCCCAGTCGCCCAGCAGACCGTCGGACCTGAAGATCATGAAGCCGAGCATCGCCAGGCCCAAGAAGACCGTCTGCAGGTTCTCACGGAAGATCCAGTCGAGCGGCCCCGCATCGAGGCTGAGCCCGAACACCTCGAAGCCGTCCTGGCCGAGGCGGCGGGCCAGTTCGCGCCCGACGGTCATCACCGCCACGCCGACGAGCGCCCCGGTGACGCTGTTGCGGCCGCCGACGATCAGCATGGCCAGCGTCAGCAGCGTGTAGTTGAAGAAGAAGTCGTCGGGCAGGATCGAGCCGTTCTCGTACACCCGCAGCGACGACCCGACGCTCACCACCACCACGGAGATGAGCAGGGCCGCGGTCTGCTGCACGAGCGGGTTCACGCCCATGGCGCGTGCGGCCAGATTGTCCTCACGGGCCGCAGCGGCGAGCTTGCCGCTGCGACTCTGCGCGAACAGCCTCGCCAGGATCAACGCCCCCAGCAGGCACAGGTAGATCGGGATCCTGCTGTCGAGCGCGGCCCCCACCTTGAAGGTGAGACCTGCGCGGTTGCCGCCGGTCAGGTCAGGCCAGTTGCGCGCCACCTCATGGGTGACGAACAGCAGCGCCAGGGTGATCACCGTGGCCGCGACGGCCCCGGATTCGGCACCCGAGCGCGCCAGGCCGATGCCCACCACGAGCGCCACCACCACGGTCACCCCGATGGCCACCACAACGGCCAGCGCCGGGTTCAGCAGCACGTCGTTCAAGCCGAATGGTGCGTCGGGGATGCGCTTGAGCTTCTCTTCGGGGCTGATGGCCAACACCGCGAAGGCGTAGCCGGCAATCGCGCCGAAGCCGATGTGCCCGAACGACAGCACACCGGTGTTGCCGACGTAGATCTGGATGCCGAGCACGATGACGGCGTCGATCAGCATCACCGTCACCAGGCGCTCGGCGGCTCGGCCCTGGAAGCTCTCGTAGATGAGGCCGCCGGCCAGGAATACGGCGAAGAGCAGGGCGCATCCGGCTATGGGGAAGCCGACATCACGTGCGGGGCGCGGGAACATCAGATGCGCTCGTTCACACCCGCACGGCGTGCTTGACGGTGACCAGGCCCTGCGGCCGGAAGATGAACAGCAGGGCGATCAGCAGGAACACCACGCCCTCGGTGAGGCTGGCGATGCTGTCGGGCAGGCGTGAGCGCAGCAGCACCTCCGCCAGCCCCAGCGCGAGCCCGCCGATCACGGCCCCGCGAAGGCTGCCGAGACCGCCGATCAGCGCGGCCAGCACGCCCTTGAGCATGGGCGTGATGCCGGCGCCGGGGCTGATGCTGCCGGCTCGCATCAGCCAGAACACCCCGGCGATGCCCGCCAGCAGACCCGACAGGGCGAACGCCCCCCGGATCACGGTGTCGGAGCGCACGCCCATCAGGCGGGCCGTGTCGAAGTCGGCGGCAGCCGCCCGCAACGACAGCCCGAACATGGTCCGCTGCAGCAGCAGCGTGGTGCCGATCAGTGTCAGCACGGTCACCACGATGACGACGGTGTCGTACACCTCGATGTTGAGCGGGCCGACCGAGTAGGTGTTGGTGACCCACGAGGGCCGGTCGAACGGCTTGACCGACGCCGACACGTACAGCAGGAAGATCGCCGAGATCACGAAGTGCACGCCGAACGACGTCAGCAACAGCGTGAAATCTGAGCTGCCCCGCACCCGCGAGAATGCCACCCGCTCGATCGCCAACGACGTCAATACCGCGCTCAACACGATGAGCGGCGTCACGATGTACCACGACCAGCCTGCACCGAGGGTCCACAGCGCAACGTAGCCGCCGACGGTGATGAGCTCGCCGTGGGCGAAGTTCAGCAGGTGCATGACGCCGAAGACGACCGCTACGCCCAGCGCCAGCAGCGCGTAGATGCTGCCCCGGCCGAGGCCGTCGATGAGGTTCTGCGCGAGCTCAGTCACGCCGCGCTGCCTCCGGTGCCGTTCGGCGCGGGCGCGCCTGCGGCGGGCAGCCCCTCATCGGCCGCCACGACCGATCCGACGAAGGTGTCGAACAGGTCGTCCCGCTGGCTCAGCTCTTGGCCCGTGCCCGAGGCCACCACCTCGCCGCTGCGCAGCACGTAGGCGCGGTCGGACACCTCGAGCATCCGTGCGGCGTTCTGCTCCACGACGAGCAACGTACGGCCCTGATCGCGCAGCGTGCCGATCAGCTCGAACACGAGGTCCACCAGCACGGGGGCGAGGCCCAGCGAGGGCTCGTCCATCATCAGCAGTCGGGGGGCCGACATCAGCGCTCGCCCGATGGCGAGCTGCTGCGCCTCGCCGCCCGACAGATAGCCGGCCGGGACGTCCCACTTCTCCTTGAGCACCACGAAGCGCTCGGCCATCTCGTCCAGCAGCTCTGCGCGCTTCGACGCAGGCACGGTGACGCCCCCGATCCGCAGGTTCTCCTCCACGGTGAGGTCAGCGAAGATGCGGCGGTGCTCGGGCACAAGCGCCACGCCCGAGCGCAGGAGCTGTTCGGGCGAGCGGCCGGTGATGTCCCGCCCCTCGAAGGTGACGCGCCCCTCGGCCGGCGTCAGCAGCCCGGCGATGGACGACAGCAAGGTGGTCTTGCCCGCGCCGTTGGGCCCGATGAGGCCGACAACCTCACCGGACCCGACGCTGAGGGCCGCGCCGCGCAGTGCGGCTATGGAGCCGTACCGAGCGGTGAGGCCTTCGACTTCGAGCATCGAACTCGCAATCTGCTGCCCATGTCCGCTGGGCGTTGGGGTCCGCTGCGACGGTGCCGGAACGGACCTGCTCGAGGGCGCGCTACTTGATGTTGCGCTTACTTGATGGTGATGGTGTCGACGAGCACATCCTCGCCGTCCACGATGCGGTTGATCGGCACAGCCTTCGGCGGGATGCCGTTGGTGCCTTCGTAGGTGATCTCGCCCGACAGCCCCTGGAATCCGGAGATCTGCTGGACGGCCTCGCCGATCTGGGCGGTGTCGTCGCAGCCGCAGTCGAGCATGCCCTGGATGCCGATGAACATCGAGTCGACATAGAGCGCCATGAAGCCACGGCTCTCGAGCGCCTCGCCCTCGTGAGCCTCGAATGCAGCGAGCATCGAATCGATGCGGTCGCCCGCAGTGATGCTGGTGTGCGGCGTGTGGGCGATGCCCTCGTTGTTCGCCTCCACCTGGATGCCGGTGGCATCCAGCGCGTCGGTGCCGACGTAGGTGAGGCTGTCGAGACCCTGGCCTTCGAGCTGGCCCCGCAGCGCGGTGACCTGGAAGCCCAGGGCCGCCGAGAAGACCACCTCGTTGTTCTCGGAGATCTGGGCGATCTCGTTCACCTGCGAGGAGAAGTCGGTGTCGACGAACCAGACGTAGGTCTGCACGCTCACCACCTCGCCGCCGCCGGCTTCGAACGCAGCGATGAACGCATCGGGATTGACTCCGGTGTAGGGAATGCCCTCGCCCTCGGTGAACACGATGGCCCTTGTGATGCCCTGGTCGAGCGCCCACTGGGCGGCCGCACCCGACATCTGGTGGTCGTCGAAGGTGACCAAGTACGAGTTGATGGACGCATCTGCCAGCGTCGGCTCGGTGGATGCCGCCACGAACAGCGGGACGTCGCCGCCGGTGGTCTGCAGGATCGGCAGCGCGAAGTCGGCGAACGGCGGGCCGATCAGGAAGTGCGCTCCCCAGTCCAGGAGGTCTTCGGTGGCGAGCGCAGCGTCGTCGCCCACTTCGGCCACGCGCACTTCCACCGGCCGGCCGTTGAAGCCGCCGCGGCAGTTGGCGAGCTCGGCGATGTACGGCACGAGCTTCGAGCCCGGGATGTCGACGAAGCCGACCACGTCGCTGAAGTCCATCGCCATACCGACACGGATCGGGTCGCCGGTGGGCGCCTCTTCGCAGTTGGCGAGATCGGCGCTGAGGATGTGATCGATGTCGATGCTGGACATCGTCTCGCCGGCGGCGTCGCTGCCCGTGGTGTCGTCGTCGCTTCCGCATGCGGCACCGAGCAGCGCAACTACGGCCAGCAAGGCCAATGCGCGTCGTTTCATGATGAACCCCTCCCGTGGATCGGAGCCGATGCTAGCCCTCCGCTGAGAAAGGCTCGTATAGCTTCTGCTGATCGCCCCGGCCCGTATAGCGATCCGAACAGCGACAAGGAACAGCCATGGCCAATGAACGTGTCCGCATGCTGTGGCCCGACCATCTGGGTCTCGCACGGGGCAAGTACGTGCCGTCCGCCTTCGCACACGATGGCACCGGCCATGCGGCAGCCGTGTTCAGCCTGGCCTACGACCGCTCGTTCATCGCTGCGCCTGGCTCGGGCGTGCTCGACGGCTTTCCCGACATGCACGCCACCTTCGACGAGGCCGACCTGCGGCCCGGCTGGGATGACGACCGCACCCAGGTGGCTGTCTGCGACCTGTCCCAGCGAGGCGAGCCGTTCCGCTTCTCGGCCAGATATGCGCTGCGCAAGGCCGTCGCCGACTGGGAGGCGTTGGGCTATCGCCCGATGGTGGGCATCGAGTTCGAGGCATACGTGCTCGAGCACACCCCGGAGCACGGCTGGCAGCGGTGGGACACGCCCGAGTCGTACGTCTACGGCACCGGGCGCTACGTGGACCCGATCGGTCTGATCGACGACATCGTGGACCTCGCGGCCGGAAGCGAGATCGTGCTGGAGTCGGTCAACGCCGAGTTCGACTCGGGCCAGTTCGAGCTGACGCTCCGCTACGCCGATGCGCTGCGGGCTGCCGACGACGCCTTTCTGTTCAAGGTGCTGGCGCGTGAATGCGCCATGGATCGTGGCCGCCGCCTCACGTTCCTCGGCAAGCCGTATGCGGAGCTGGAAGGCAACGGCGTCCACGTGAACTTCTCGCTGGTCGATGCCGACGGCAACAATGCGCTTGCCGACACCAGTGCCGTCGACGGCCTGTCGGAGCTGGCAAAGAGCTGCCTGGCCGGGCTGTGCGCCCATCACCAAGGGCTCACGCCGCTGTGCGCCCCCACGGTGAACGCCTACCGGCGCTTGCGGCCGTTCACGTTCAGCGGACGGCGGGCCAACTGGGGCTACGACCACCGTGTGGTCGGCACTCGTGTGCCGCCCGAGCGGGGGGCGCGCACACGCATCGAGTCACGCCTGGCCGACGGCACGTGCAACGTCCACACGGCCATCGCCGCGGTGCTCCAGGCGGCGCGCCTCGGCGTGATCGACGAGCTGCCCTGCCCCGATCCGGAGACCAACGACGGCATGGAAGCGTGGAACACCGAGGTCACCTCAGCGCTCAACCTGACCGACGCCTTGGACCATCTGCGTGCTGACACTGCACTCGCCGAAGCCGTCAGCAGCGACCTCGTCGACAACTTCCTCGCCATCAAAGACGCCGAGTGGGAACGCTACGCAGCCGCCGTCGGCGAACCCTCCGACGACATCAGCGAATGGGAGATCAACGAGTACCTCCCCTACCACTGAGCAAGTTCCTGCCCAACTGGCGATCTCAGCGGGGCGAACTCTCCCTTAGGTGAATTCGAGGTAGCGATCTCGCTCCCAATCGGTCACTTCGTCGCCTGTCGGGTCGCAGCCGGCCTCGGTGAACTTGTCGAGCTCGGCCTTGGCCATCAGCACGAAGTTGGTCGAGAACTCCTCCCCCAGTGCAGCGGCCAGCGAGCTGCCCTCGAAGGCCGCGATGCCGTCGGCGGCGTTGGCGGGCAGCGGCACCGCGTCGCCAGGATCGTCGTACATGTCGCCCACGCTCATCGGGCCCGGGTCGGCGCGGCGCTCGAGGCCGTCGGCGCCTGCTGCCAGCAGGCCAGCGATCATCAGGTACGGGTTGGCATCCGCGCCCGCAGACCGGAACTCCACGCGGTTCGCATTGTCCGCGCCGACCGTGCATCGGCACATCACCGAGCGGTTGTCGAGCCCCCAGTGCACGTGAGTGGGAGCGAATGTGTAGGGACGCACGCGCTTGTAGCCGTTGGGCACGGGGCTGCCGAGCAGCGACAGCGCCGCGGCGTTGTCGAGCTGACCGGCGAGCCAGTGCGACATCACGTCGTTGGGCCGCTCCTCGGAGCTGGCGAACGCGTTGGAGCTCGCTGCTTCGTGCGGCTGCTCGCCGCCGCCAGGAGCGCGGTGGCTCACGTCTACGAGGCTCGTGTGCACATGCATGCCGCTGCCCGACGGCTCGGTCCACGGCTTGGGCATGAACGTGGCCTTCAGCCCGGTCTCCTCGGCGATCTCCTTCACAATGCTCTTGTAGAGCGCGGTGTTGTCGGCCGTGGTCATGGCATCGGAGTACTGCACGTTGATCTCGATCTGGCCGGGTCCGTACTCGGGATTCGACGATTCGACCGGGATGCCGGCATCGATCATCGCGAGGCGCATCGCCAGCAGCACCGACTCGAGGTCTGAGCGGTCGGTGAGCGACGAGTACTGGATGTGGCTCTGTGTATGCGACCAGTCGGCCTCGCACAGGTAGAACTCCATCTCGGTGGCCACGAGCGGGCTGTAGCCCAGTGTCCGGCAGCGCGCGATCTGGCGGGCCAGCACCGTGCGGGGCGCGATGGGGTGGAGACGGTGCGGCGGCTCCAGACTGTCGGCGAACACCAGCGCATAGCCGGGACGGTGGCCGAAGAGCCTGAGCGTGCCGAGATCCGGGACCAGATGCGTGTCGAGAAAGCCCTTACCCATGTTGATGTAGGGGCTGTCGACCAGGTCGTTGTGCAGGTCGAAGATGTAGATGGCATCCGCCAGGTGACAGCCTCCCTCGGCGACCGAGCGCAGGAAGTGGTCGACAGGAAAGCGCTTGCCGCGCAGGTGCCCGTAGGTGTCGACGATGGCCACCTCGACGGTGTGCACATCGGCCATCCGCAGGGTGCTCTGGATGTCGGCAATCTCGCTCATGGGTTCATTCCTTCGTGGAGTTCGCGTGTGATGGACGCGCCTGGTCGGCTCGCGGGCGGGCACAGCTTTACCATTCGGCTGTGCTTCCCGAAACCGCATTGGCCCGAACGAACATGGAGTTGACATCGTGACCGATGGATCGGCGCCGAGCGAGCCGCCCGCTGACATCGACATCGCCGATGCCGGCCGCTACGGGAACGGCATCCCCTGGGACGACTTCCGGACGCTGCGCTCACAGCCGGGGCTGCACTGGAACCGGTACGAGGCTGAGTCGAATGTAGACGGGGGCTTCTGGGCGGTGACACGCCACGCCGACGTGTGCGAGGTGTCGCGCCATCCCGAGCGCTTCTCGTCGGCCATCGGGCACGTCAACCTGTGGGACCTCGAAGCCGACGCGCTGGAGGCCCGCCGATCGATCCTCGAGCACGACCCGCCGGCGCACACCCGGCTGCGTCGGGTGGTCTCCAAGGCGTTCACGCCCCGCCAGATGCGCCGCTACACCGAGCGCACCCGTGCCATCGCCGACGAGTTGCTCGACGTGGTGGTCGAGCGGGGCGGCGGCGACTGGGTGGAGCTGGTCGCAGCGCCGCTGCCGATCCGGGTGATCATCGCGATCCTGGGCGTGCCTCCCGAAGACGCCGATTACATGGTGGAGCTGTCGAATCACCTGGTCGAAGGCACCACCGAGACGCAGTCGCTGCCGCCCGACGCCTATGGCAACACGACGCCGCTGCGCCTGCTCCCCTTCGGCAGCCCTGCCGCGTGGGGGCTGTACGAGTACGGGGCGAAGCTGGGCGACGAGCGGCTAGCCCATCCCACCGACGATGTCGTGAGCCACCTGGTACATGCCGAAGTCGGCGGCGACCGCCTGACAGCTACCGAGTTCCGGAACTTCTTCCAGGTGCTGGTGTTCGGCGGCAACGAGACGACGCGCACCGCGATCACACACGGGACGATGGCGTTCGCGGAGCACCCCGAGCAGTGGGACCGGCTGGCGGCAGACCGTGAGCTGCTTCCCAACGCTGTCGAGGAGATCATCCGCTGGGCCTCGCCGATCCTGCACATGCGCCGCACCGCAGCAGTTGACACCGAGCTGGCAGGCACCCAGATCTCGGCGGGCGACAAGGTGGTGATGTGGTACCCGTCGGCCAACCGGGACGAGGCGGTGTTCGAGCGGCCCGATGAGTTCGACATCGGCCGGACAGACAACGCACAGATCGCCTTCGGCGGCGGCGGGCCGCACTTCTGCCTCGGCGCCTACCTGGCCCGCATGGAACTGACCGTGCTGCTCGAAGCCATGCTCGACCGCGGCATCCGGCCGGCGAGCGTGGCCGACCTCGTGCGCATCCCGTCCAACTTCGTTCACGGCGTCGCCTCGGTGGAGGTGGCTGTTGATGTTGCAGTCGCCGAGCCGCCCGCTGCTGTGCGAGCCTGAGGCAGTGAGCACCTGGGCCGAGCCCTACCTCGACGATTTCGGGCCTGACGACGCCAACATCTCCGACCACGACGTGTGGACGCACGGCGTGCCCCACGCCACGTTCGCCCGGATGCGCCGCGAGGACCCCGTGGCCTGGGTCTACGAGGTGGACGGGCGCGGCTACTGGGCCGTCACCAAGTACGACGATGCGTTCCGCATCAGCCGCGACACCCAGACCTTCACCTCCGCGCAGGGCATCCGGCTCGAGGACATGGCGCCCGACGAGCTCGAAGCGCGCAAGACGATGATGGAGATGGACCCGCCCGAGCACACCCGCTACCGGCGCCTGGTGAGCCGCGGGTTCACGCCCCGGGTTGTCAACACCTATGAGGCGGCCATCCGGGGACTGGCATGCGAGGTGCTCGACCGCGCCCTGACCGAGGAACGATTCGACTTCGTGACCGAAGTTGCCACCGAGCTGCCCATGCGGATGCTGGGCCGCATGCTGGGCACCAGCGACGCCGACGGCCACCAGCTCGTGGAGTGGGGCGACGCGCTGCTCGGCAACACCGACCCCGACTTCACCGACTACCCCGTCGGCTTGGTGGACACCGACGAGTTCCGCTTCATGCCGTTCCGCAGCCCGGCCACCGTGGAGATCTTCGAGTACGCGGCGGCCCAGGCGGCGCAGCGGCGCGAATGCCCGACCAGAGACGTGATCAGCCAGCTCCTGGCACCCACCACCGACGGCACGCCGCTCACCGACCTGGAGTTCAAGAACTTCTTCACGCTGCTGATCGCAGCGGGCAACGACACCACCCGCTACACGATGACCCACGGGCTGTGGGTGCTGATGGCCCACCCCCACCTGTTCGACACCTGGCGGGCAGCGGTGCTCGCGGGCGACGACGACCTGACCGCGAGCGCTGTGGAGGAGGTGCTGCGCGCCAGCTCGGTCACGACGCACTTCCGGCGCACGGCCACCTGCGACACCGAGATCCGCGGCACCAAGGTGCGAGCCGGCGACAAAGTGGTGCTGTACTACGTCAGCGCCGATCATGACGACGATCGCTTCACCCACCCGTTCCGGTTCGACTTGGCCCGCCCGAACAACGAGCACATGGCGTTCGGCCGCAACGGCCCGCACCTGTGCCTGGGAGCGTGGCTGGCCCGCATGGAGATCAAGGTGGTGTTCGAGGAGCTGCTGCGGCGGGTGGTCCGCGTCGAGCAGGACGGTCCGATGGAGCGGCTGCGGTCCAACTTCATCTCCGGCATCAAGCGCCTGCCCGTACACGTGGTCGAGCTGGCTGCATGAGGGCGCTGGTCGTCACACACGAGGAGACGTCGCGGCCCGGTTTCGTCGGTGACCGCTTGGTGGAGCGCGGCGTCGAGCTGCATGTCCACGTGATGGTGCCCGACACCTCGCGGCCGGCCGACTTCCAGCCGCTTCCCGAAGACGACTTCGACGTGCTCGTAGTGACGGGTTCGTACTTCTCGGTGTATGAAGACGCCATCGAGCCGTGGATCGGTGCCGAGCTAGACCTGATCCGCCGTTCGCACGAGCGGGGCACGCCGGTGCTGGGCATCTGCTTCGGCGGTCAGGCGCTGGCTGCGGCACTGGGCGGATCGGTGGACCTCTCCCCCGAGACCGAGATCGGCTGGTACCGGATCTCGCCGCCCGACGGCGTCGATCTGCCGATTTCAGTGGGGCCGTGGATGGAGTGGCATCACGACCGCTTCCATTTGCCCGACGGCGCTGAGCTGCTCGCCAGCACCGAGATCTGCCCCCAGCTGTTCCGGATGGGCCGCAGCGTGGGCACCCAGTTCCATCCCGAGATCAGCACCGAGCTGGCCAGCGAATGGCTACGCGAAGCCAGCGATGACTACCTGGCATCGGTAGGAATCGTCCGCGAGGTGATCCTTTCCGAAATCGCGCGCAACGAGGCGGCTAACCGACGCAATTGCTTCGATTTGGTGGATTGGTTCCTCGACGACGTGGCGAAGTCGTAAGCCCGCCTTCGCCGTCAGGCCCGTCAGCGCAGGCGGGCAGCGTCAGACGCCGAGACGCTCGCTCAGGTATTCGGCCACCCGTGCCACGCCCTGGTCGGCCTCGGGGAACAGGCCCGCCATCGAGTGCCAGACGTGGATCATTTCGGGCCAGACCTCCAGCGTCACGTCGACGCCAGACGTGCGGGCCTTGTGTGCCAGCCGCTCGCTGTCGCTCAGCAGCACCTCGTCGTCGCCGCAGTGGATCAGCAGCGGCGGCAGACCCGACAGGTCGCCATCAAGCGGCGACGCGTAGGGATCGGCGGCGTCGCCGTCGGGGCCGAGGAAGACCCCGGCGATCCGGGTGAGATCGTCGGCGGTCACCATCGGGTCGCGGTCCGAGCGGGTCACGGCGCTCTCGCCGGAGCCCGACATGTCGACCCACGGCGAGATGGGCACGGCTGCGGCCGGCAGCGGCAGCCCGAGGTCGCGCAGCTTCATGAGGGTCGACATCGTGAGCCCGCCGCCTGCGGAGTCACCCGCGATGGCGATCTTGTCGGCGGAGTGACCGCGGTCGAGCAGCCAGCGGTACACCGCAACCGAGTCCTCCACCGGCGCCGGGTGGGGATGCTCGGGCGCCAGGCGGTAGTCGACCGAAAGCACCGGGCAGCCCAGCTGGAGGGCCAAGTTGCCGGTGAGGTTCCGGTGCGAGCCGATGGACCCGGCGACATAGCCGCCGCCGTGCACGTACTGCACGATGGCGTCGCCGGTCGTCTCGTCGGGCGTCTGCATCTCGCACGGAACGCCGTTCGCGTCCACCATCTCGCCGGTAACGCCGGCGGGCAGCGGGCGCGCAGTGAGCTCGATGCCCTTGCGCATGGCATCGATGTCGGCAGGCATGGCCTGCGACGCGATGATCTCGCGGATCCTGTAGAACGCTTCGCTTGCCATCGAGCCCTCCCCTGATTCGGCCCGCATCGGGACGATCTGATCGGCCGCCACAACGTAGCCACGTTGGCAAGACGAGGCCCGACGTGGACTGCCGGTGCGTGCGCGGATCAGGAGGCTTCGCCGCCGCATCGCCCTTTGCTGCCCACTCGTGTTCGCTACGCTCACGGCCGCTCGGGCCAGGGCTTCGCCGATCGGCTCAGCCTCGCGATGTCCGCAGGGCCCGGCGCGGCGCTCGGAGGGAATCGCATGCTGCTCAAGGACAAGGTCGCAATCGTGACCGGCGGTGCATCGGGCATCGGCGAGGCGAGCGCGAAGCGTTTCGCTGCCGAGGGTGCGTCGGTGCTGGTCGTCGATATCCGCCGTGAACGTGCCGAGGGTGTGGCCGAATCGATCATGGAAGCCGGCGGCGAGGCGCACGGTTTCGGCGCCAACGTCGCGGAGCCTGACGATGTGGAGTCGATGGTGGCCACGGCCGTGGACCGTTGGGGAGGCCTGGATGTGCTCTACAGCAATGCAGGCACCATCCGCCCCGGCACCGCGGTGGAGCTGGAGCCTCGCGACTGGGACCTCGTGATGAAGGTCAACGTGCGCTCGGTGTACCTGGGTGCCAAGTACGCGGTGCCGGCGATGGAGGCTCGCGACGGCGGCTCGATCATCAACACGGCCTCGATCAGCGGCCTGCACGGTGACGGCGGCTCAGTGGTGTACGCCGCCTCGAAGGCGGCCGTGATCAACCTGACGCGGGCGTTGTCCACCGATCACGCCCCCGACGGCGTGCGCGTCAACGCCATCTGCCCCGGCACGATCCAGACGCCGCCCGTGCAGCGGATGATGCAGGACCCTGTGGCGCTCGAACGCAACCTGGCGGCCCACGCACTGCGCCGCCTCGGCCATCCCGACGAGATCGCAAGCGTCGCCGCCTGGCTCGCCAGCGACGAGTCGTCATTCGTCACCGGCGAAGCCATCGTGGTCGACGGCGGCCTGCGAGCCCAATCACCCCTAGGCCGCCTAGCCGACCCCCGCCCCACCCACCTCCGCTGACCAGTTCCAGCACTGATCCCCAAGCTTGGCGCATCGCAATAGCGCAAATTCCTTTGGGCGCGGGCTGGCAGCGTGCCTACGATGACAGCGTGACCACGGTCAGCGAGCGTGACGAGATTGCCCAGGCACTCGACGTCCTGCGGGGCTCAGCGGCGCACCAGACCGAGATTTCCTGTCTCGGCTCGGAGATCCGGCGCGCCGCTTCGGCCGGCGCATCGTGGCATCAAATTGTCGAGGCAATCGGCGTCGACCGCACAGAGGCTTGGGAGCAATTGCGCCAAGACGTTGGCTCGGCGATCGAACGGAACGCTCTGTCCAGCGAGGCCCTTTCGGAAGCCGAAGCGATGGAGATCGCCGTAGCTGAAGTCAAGGCCGTTCGCGCCGAGAGAGCACAGCGGAGGACACGCCCAAGACGACGCTCTGGCCTCTCGATCTGAGCATGCGGGCCGTAGTCGACGCAAATGTGCATGTGTCCGCGCTCATTGGCAAACGCGCTCCGGCTCGAATCATGGCGGCTTGGGTGCGTCAGCGGACGTTCGACCTGGTGGTATGCCCTCAGCTCATCGCTGAGATCAGCGACGTGCTCGAGCGAGTCCACGTGCGGCGCAGGCTCCCGCTTTCAGCAGCGGATCGCTACCTGTTGGCACTCGCTGCCCAAGCCACGCAGATGCCCGACCTCGAACCGATAGCGGCCGCGACGCGAGATCCGGACGACGACTACCTCATCGCCCTTGCGCGGGCTGCACACGCAGACCTCATAGTGAGCGGCGACAACGACTTACTCGAATGGCCGGAGCAGCAGCCACCAGTGGTCTCTCCTGCAGCATTCGAAGACCTACTCTCCGCCGAGACCACCTGACAAGTCATCGAGGTCGCATGCGCCCCGGTCGCTGCGCCGCCTCAATTGGCCCGCCGTGTTTCCGCGCAGGCATCCACTCGTGCGCGAATGCCGGTCCACGTCACGGACGACGTCAGGCGGTTGAGAGTGCGAATGCCAAGCGATTTCTGCGAGCCAAGTTCATGATCGAGCACATCGGTAGCAACAACCCAAAACGTCCAGTATTCGGGATCGGCAACATTTGCGTTGGAGGCCGGCACAGGCTCAGGCAGGCAGAAGACATACACATCGGCAAAGCGCAGCGGCTGACTGTGCGGGATCCACTCACCGCTCGCGGCCGTCCAGGAGCTCACATTCTGATCGATGCCAAATCGAATCTTCGACGGCTGATCCTGACTCCAACTCTGGCTGCGCCCCGACGCCTTGACCTCGATCTTCGTCTCGCGATACATCAAGTCGTACGCATCCCACTCCCGTCGAGGCGTCCGTGCATCGATCACACCGAGCGCTTCACCGACGAGCCATTCCGCAAACAGGCCTCTATTCCGGTTGTCAACCAGATCACCGAGCACCCAGCGGCGAAACCTGTCGATGTCCAAGCCTCTATCCGACACATATGGCGACGGTATCGAAGCTGCGTTCAGGCGCGGCGGGCAATTGGCAGGGATGGCTGCCAGGTTCTCTCGGGTCCCATGCGGGGCCTTGCGGGAGGGCCAAAGCGCTCTGCGAGCGCTTGACTAGCTGCTGGGTCGTTGAGCTCCAGCACGCCTGACACGGCCTTTGCGCTCACCGCTGAGTCGATCATTCGCTGAGCTGCGCCGCCCTCAGGCAGGTGCGAGGTCAGTACGTAGTACGGAGTGTCGTCACCTATGGAACGCAGCAAGAAGCCGGTGAGCAACGCCTTCTTGACCGTGTCGGTTCGACGCATGCCTGGTCGATTCCCTTTGAACGAGCCCTTGTACTCGAAGTACACGAGCTCACCGTTGGGTGCCTCGGCGACGTCATCAACCTCACAGCCGATGTCGGTGAACCTCTGCTTGCCGTGAAGCTCGAAACCGAGCGCGCCCAGGTACTCCTTGGCCTGCCGCTCGAATGCAGTGCCCTGCCGACGTGAATCGGCTTGGAAGTCGTCCCCGACTTCGCGGAGCATCCCCAAAGCCTCGCGCGACCTGCGCAAATGCGCCAATCTCACTCAGTGTTGAGGTTGAGAACGGCCGGAACGCCCTGTGCCGCGAGGGCCCTCGGCGGGCTTAGTCCACGTCTGCGGCGTCGGCTATGAGGAACATCATCGAGGCTTCGCAGGCGGTCTGGCCTTCGACGCTGGCCGTGCCCGAGGCTCGGCCCGCCCGGGCGGACAGGCGGTCGATGGTGGCTTCCAGGCGCAGCGTGTCGCCAGGGGTGACCTGGCGGCGGAAACGGGCCTTGTCGATGCCGCCGAAGAGCGCCAGCTTGCCTTCGAGCGATGATGCCGAAGCTGCGGCGAGGCCGGCGGTCTGGGCGAGGGCTTCAACCATCAGCACTCCGGGCAGCGTGGGGCGGCCCGGGAAATGACCGGCGAAGAATGCTTCGTCACCGGTCAGGTGCCAGTGCGCCACGCAGCGCTCGCCGGGCTGGAGCTCGACGATCTCATCCACCAACAGGAACGGCGCACGGTGCGGCAGCAGATCGGCGGGTCGAGGGAATTCTGGATCGCTCGCTGAGTCGTTCACTGCGTCATTCACTGCGGCGAAGCTACCGCTCGTCGCCGAAGGTGCTCCGCTGGTAGGCGACTACCGCGGCGATCTCGGCGTCGGTGAGGATGCCGCCGAACGGGGGCATCGAGCCACGACCGGTCCACACCACCTCCAGGTGGCTGCGAACGGTCAGGCGCTCGTCGACGCCGCCGAGCGCTGCGCCTACGCCGCCGCTTCCGTCGCTGCCGTGACACACCGAGCAGCTGTCACTGAAGACTTCGCTTCCGAGCGTCACATCGGCGCTCTCGAACGCCAGCTCAAGCCGCTCCAAGTCGGCTTCCGTGGCATCGCTGCCGCCACAACCCGCCAGTGCGAGAGCGACGACGAGCGCCATCGCGACCAACAACGGCATCACCCGCACCCGGGCGAGCTGCCGAATGCGAGCACCGCCGAATGCGGCGTGGCCGGTCATCGGGTCTCCCTTGGCGTGCCGACGCCGGTGTAGCGGCTCGGCGGCTCCATCCAGCGGCGGGACATCCAGTCGGCATCGCGGTAGTGGGCGTGGAAGTGATCGGGGATCTGGCGCATCACCTGGTCCACCCTCCCACCTCCGGGCCCGAATCTGAGTTCACCCGCTTCGACCAGCCGAGCCAGCATCGCTGCCAACTCATCGGGAGGGGGCTCGGTTCCATGCCGCTTCCACACCACCATCGGCGTGGCGCACACTTCGCAATCGGCCACCCAGCACAGCTCGTCCTCGTAGTACCAGTGCGTGAAGCGGGCGGCCTCGCACAGCTCGCAGTCGTCGTCGTACGCCGCGGCACCTCTTCGCGACGATTCGGCGGGTTCCGGATCGGCGGCGCTCACCGGTCAGCCGTGGTCCAGCGCCGTCCGGTAGGAAGCCACGAGCTCGCCCACGGCCTCGGGACCGTCGGACATCAAGGTGCGGACGACTGCAGAGCCGATGATGACGCCGTCGGACACTTCACACGCCTCAACGGCTTGGGACGGCGAACCGATGCCGACGCCGGTGAGCACGGGTCGATCAGTGACGGCCAGGCAGCGGGCCGCAATCTCGGTGGCCGTGCGGGCGAGGGCCGTCCGCTCGCCGGTCACACCGAGCAGGCCGACCGCGTAGACGAAGCCTCGGGATGCTCCGCACAGCGCTGCGAGCCGGTGCTCGGGCGTGGTGGGAGCTGCCAGCAGGATTGCCTCGACGCCCGACTCGGCCGCGGCCTCCAGCCATGGCCCGGCCTCCACGTAGGGCAGGTCGGGCAGGATCGCGGCGCAGACCCCCGCATCGAGCAGCGCTGAAGCGAAGCGCTCGTGACCTTGGTGGTGGCAGAGGTTGTAGTAGGTCATCACCGCGTGCGGCACGCCGGTATCGAGCTCCCGTGCTTCCTCCAGCACCGATGCCGGGGTTGCTCCGTCGGCCAGGGCCGCAGTCGAAGCCTGCTGGATGACCGGCCCGTCCATCACCGGATCGGAGAAGGGAACGCCGATCTCGATGGCATCGGCGCCGGCCGCCGCTGCCGCTTCCACAGCGCGCTGCCAGCCCTTGTAACCGCCCGTGACGTAGGGCACCAGCAGCTTCGCGCCGCGGTCGCGCCGAGCCCGCAGATGCGATTCGAGCGCGCCGAAAGGACCGGCGGCGCCAGTCAATGACGACTCGCTCACGAACGTGCCCTCATTCGCTCAGCCCATGCATCCCGAGCACATCCATCATCTGGTCGACGTCCTTGTCACCCCGACCCGAGAGATTCATCAGCACCGTCTGGCCCGGGATCTCTGGTGCCGCCCGGACAATCCATGCCAGGGCGTGAGCGCACTCCAGCGCCGGGATGATGCCTTCGGCCCTGCTCATCAGCGTGAACGCCTCGACCACCTCGGCGTCGGTCACGCTCGGGTACTCGGCACGGCCGATCGCCGCCAGGTAGGCGTGCTCGGGCCCGACGCCCGGATAATCAAGCCCGGCCGAGATCGACTCGGCCTCCATCACCTGGCCCACCTCGTCCTGCATGAGATAGCTGGTCATGCCGTGCACCACGCCGGGCACGCCGCGCCCGACCGCGGCGCCGCCAGCAGGCTCTACGCCCACGAGCCGGGCGTCGCCGTCGGCAAAGCCCGAGAAGATCCCAGCGGCATTGCTGCCCCCGCCGACACACGCGACCACCACGTCGGGGTCGCCGCCAGTGAGGTCTTTGCACTGCGCCGCGGCCTCGTCGCCGAGGATGTGGTGGAACGTGCGCACCATCCACGGGTAGGGATGGGGGCCCATCACCGAGCCGAGGCAGTAGTGCGTGTTCTCGACGGTGGCCACCCAGTCCCGCAGCGCCTCGTTGACGGCATCCTTGAGCGTGCGGCTGCCCGACTGCACCGACTCCACTTCGGACCCCAGCAGGCGCATGCGGAACACGTTCAGGGCCTGACGGTCGACGTCGACGGCGCCCATGTACACCTTGCACTCCATGCCGAGCAGCGCCGCAGCAGTTGCTGTGGCGACGCCGTGCTGGCCGGCACCGGTCTCGGCCACGAGCCGTGTCTTGCCCATGCGCTGGGCCAGCAGCGCCTGCCCGATGACGTTGTTGATCTTGTGCGAGCCCGTGTGGTTGAGGTCTTCGCGCTTGACCAGCAAGCGCACACCCAGTTGGCTCGACAGGTTGCGGCATTCGGTCAGCGGCGACGGCCGTCCCCCGTAGTCACGCAGCGTGGTCTCGAATTCGGCCACGAACGCCGGGTCGGCCCAGGCCTCCCGGAATGCCGCCTCAAGCTCCTCGCACGCTGCGACCAGCGTCTCGGGAACGAATCGGCCACCGAAGTCGCCGAATCGCCCATCGGGCGTGGGCTCGCCCATGACCGACCGGTGACCGGGCGTGGGACCGTCAGTTGCTGCAGCCATGTCGCCCCTCGCTTAGTCGTCGCGCCAGTCGTACGGTGCGCCCTGTTCTGGCGACTCCGACTCGTCGGCCTCCTCGTAGAGGGCCCCGGCCTCCTTGGCTGCCGTGACGAACTCGCGCATGGCGAGCACATCCTTGCGGCCGGGCTCGGACTCGACGCCCGACGCCACATCCACGCCCCACGGCCGCACGACCTCAATGGCCTGCGCCACGTTCGAGGCGCGCAGCCCGCCCGCAAGCAGCAGTCTCATGCCGCGATCTCGGCCCTCGAGTTGCCGCCAGTCGAAGACACGCCCGCTGCCGGGCTCGGAGCCGTCCAGCATGAGCACCGAAGCGCCGTAATCACGCACCCGTTCCACATTGGGATCTCCCGCGACGAATGCCTTGATCAGGCCGGGCACCCGCTCGGCGATCCAGCGGCTGTCGGCCGTGGTCTCATTGCCGTGCAACTGAGCCAGGCGCAGACCGGCTCCATCCATGATCTGCACGACCCGCTCGGGCAGCTCGTTGCGGAATACACCGACCGTGACGACGCCGCCCGGCAGTCGGCGAACGATGTCCCTGGCCAGCCTCGGGGAGATCTGCCGTGGCGACCCGGGCACGAAGTTGAAGCCGACGGCGTCGGCACCCATGCCGACGGCGACCAGCGCATCCTCTTCGTTCGTGACGCCACAGATCTTTACGAACATGTCACTACCGGCATGTCAGGCGATCCCTCGCGGCAGCGGGCCCATGTGTCCCGCTCTTGTTCGCTGAGCCAGGGTCAGAAATCGAGACCCTTGGCCACGGCTGGGTCGAGGAAGATGAGCTCGGGACGGGCCGCCATGAACTCACGAGTGGCCTGGCCGAAGACCTTCATCTGCTCCGAGCCGCCGTGGGCTGCGAGCGCATCCTGGTCGCTGTACAGCTCGTAGAACCACACCACGTCGGCGTCGTTCTGATCCTTGTGGGCGGCGTATACCTCGGTGCCCGGCTCGCCGGCGACGTTGCTCATGCCGATGTCGGCGATCACTGCGAGCAGCTCGTCACGCATGCCTTCTTTGGCGGTCAGCTTGGCCAGGAGTGCCGTCTTTGCCATGTCGTTGCTCCCTGCGATCCGTTCGACTCGACAACAGCCTGCGAGCGTACCGGCACCGATCCCAGCGGCGAGATCAGAACAGGTCGGCAAGAGCGACGGGCGGGCCGCCGTCAACGCGCACCTCGCCGCCGACACCTCGTTGCACAGATGCGAATCCGACGACGGCGCCAGCCAGCGAAGCGGTACTCAGCACGGTGCCGATGCCGGCGCCGTCGGTGCCGCAGAGCCCGTCACCTGGCGAGACATCGCCCGCAGCTCGGAAGCGCTGAATGCACCGTCGCCCTCCGGTGCGCGAGTCGATTCGCTCCACCAGCTCCTGGCCCCGGTAGCAGCCCTTGGTGAACGACGCAGCTCGCTCGACGAGGCCGGTCTCGTTGGGGATGTCGCCCGGTTGGATCTCGATGCCCATGGCCGGCAGGCCGTAGGCCATGCGGAGCGCCTCGAACTCGTCCGCCGAGACCTGCTCGGCGCCGTCGGCCAACGCAGCAGCCTCGCTGCCCGAGCCGACCAGCAGGTCGTGGCCACTGGCCAGCGGCCAGTGCGTGGGGCGCACCACGTGCTCAGGGGCTTCGGCCGGGCCGGCGCTCGAAGCGCCGACCGCCGATTCGCCTGCCACCAGGGGTCCGCGCACCGCGTGCATCTGCCATTCATGCAGGGAGAAATCGGCACGCGTCCGCAGCTTGAAACGCTCAAGCGATGCGGATGTCGCCTCGCCGAAGCCGGGCTCGATGTCGGCAATGTAGGTCTCGGGGCCGGTGCGGCTGATGGCGAAGAGCGCCTCGATCCGCCCTCGTGGTTCCAGCAGGAACGACAGGGTGCTCTGGCCGATCTCCATGGCCTCCACGTCGGCCGAGATCTGGCCGTGCAGGTACACCGCGGCCTCGGGGCCGGTCACCACGAGCACATCGCGCCGCGCTGTTGCCGCTACCAGCCGGTCGAGCTCAGGCACCACAGTCATCCTGCCCTCCATCCGGGCACCAGCCGGTCCACGGCGCTGCGTATCAGCGCTAGCCCCACCCCGTCATCGAGCGACATGATCGACTCCGGGTGGAACTGCACGGCCGCGACCGGCAGCTCGCGGTGCTCCACCGCCATGACGATGTCGTCGTCCAGGCTGACCGCCGTCACCTCGAGCGAATCGGGTACTTCGGAGCGGCGGGCGAACAGCGAGTGGTAGCGGCCCGCCCGGAATTCCTTTGGCAGCCCGTCGAGCAGCTGCCCGCCGAGGATGCGGATGGCAGACGGCTTGCCGTGCATGGGCGTGGCGAGCTGGCCCAGCTCGCCGCCGAAGTACTCCACGATGCCTTGCAATCCCAAGCACACCCCGAACAGCGGCAGCCCGGCATCGAGCGTGGCCCGCACCACCGGTCCGATGCTGAAGTCGTCGGGCCGGCCCGGGCCTGGCGAGAGCACGATGAGGTCGAAGTCGTCGGCGCTGATCTCCTCGGTGGGGAAGCCGGCTCGGCGCGTCACCACCGTGGCACCGGTCTGGCGCAGGTAGTTCGCCAGCGTGTGCACGAACGAGTCGAGGTGATCCACCAGCAGCACCCGCCGGTCGCTGGGGGCCGAAGCGGCAACCCCTGTGGCCGCCGCCGAGCGCGGCCGCCGGATGGCGTCGAGGAACGCCGATGCCTTGAGCTCGGTCTCCGATTCCTCCTCGTCGGGCTCGGAGTCCCACAGCAGCGTGGCCCCCACCCGCACCTCCGCATGTCCGTCGGCGACGCGGATCGTGCGGAGCGTGAGCCCGGTGTTGAGGCTGCCGTCGAAGCCCACCTTGCCTACAGCACCCCCGTACCAGGCCCTGGCGGTGCGTTCGCGCTGCTCGAGGAACATCATCGCCGCCGTTTTGGGCGCGCCGGTCACCGTGACCGCCCACGTGTGCGACAGAAACGCATCGAGCGCGTCGAAGCCGGGGCGCAGACGCCCTTCCACATGGTCGACGGTGTGGATGAGGCGTGAGTACATCTCGATCTGGCGGCGGCCGATCACCTTGACCGACCCGGGGATGCAGATGCGGCTCTTGTCGTTGCGGTCGACATCGGTGCACATGGTCAACTCGGACTCGTCCTTCGCCGAGTTGAGCAGCGCCAGGATCTGCGAGGCATCGTCGATGGGGTCTTGGCCGCGGGCGATGGTTCCCGAGATCGGGCAGGTCTCCACCCGCTCGCCCTCGACCCGCACGTACATCTCGGGCGAGGCGCCGATGAGCCACTCGCCCGTATCACCCGCCGCACTGTGCCCATTGCGCCCGGCTGAAGCCGGGCCGAGATTGATCAGGAACCCGTACGGCGCTGGGTTCTGCTCCTTGAGCCGGCGGAACAGCTCTGCGGGAGACTCGATGCAGGGCTCGGAGAACATCTGGCTGGTGACCACTTCGAAGAGGTCGCCACGGGCGAAATACTCATGGGCCGCCCGCACACCGGCCGCATAGCCGCCGGGCTCGTGGTCGCAGCTCGCCTCCAGCTCGAAGTCGGGCTCGTACGGCACGCGTGCGCCGCCGCCCGCCAACCCGGCGGTGCTGCGTCCGTTCACGTCGAAGTCGTAATGGAAGCGCTGCGCGATGCCGCCCTCGTGGTCCACGATGAGCAGGTCGTCGGGCAGGTAGAGCACCAGGTCGCGCTGTTCGGCCGGGCGCGGCAGCGTCAGCGCGATGGGCTCGAACTGGAACGCAAGGTCGTAGCCGAAGGCCCCGTACAGGCCCAGGTGCGGGTCGTCGCAGGAGAACAGGTTCACCAGGGCGCGAACCACCGTGAACGTGGACGGCTGGCGGCTGCGCTCTTCTTCCTCGAAACGCCGATCGGCCCGTTCCACCCGGCAGACCACGGCGCCCGAGCCGTCGCCGGCCTCGTGACGAAGGTCGACGATGCCCGCAGCGCTGCCCAGCGCCGCCAGCGCCTCATGAACCGGCTCCAGCAGCACCGTGCCTCGCTCGTTCAGGGCGCTCACCCAGATGTCCTGCGCCCGGCTGGTGATGGCCAGCGGCGGGTCGGCGAAGCCCATGTCCCAGCGGGTGTAGCGGCCGGGGTACTCGTAGCTCGACGACAGCAGCACGCCCCGCGCCTCGTCCAGCCGGTCGACGAGGTCTTCGATCTCGGCGTTGCCGTCGACCGTCGATGCCGTCAGCGAGATGGTGATGCCGCCGCCGGTCTGGAACTGCGTCTCGCCCGTAGTCATCTGTTCAGGGCTCATGGGTCCAAGCGGGCTCAGGGCCGCACGATCACAGGTACAGGCCGGTGCTGCCGGGCTCGATGCGCGGCGCAGCGATGGCGTGCACATCCCGCTCGCGCAGGATCAGGAAATCGTCGCCGTGCACCTCGACCTCGTGGCGATCCTCGGGGCTGAACAGCACCCGGTCACCTTCCTGGGCCGTCCTCACGTTCGGCCCGGCGCCGATGACCTCGCCCCACACGAGGCGCTTGTTCTGCTGCGCGGTTGCCGGGATCAGGATCCCGCCGCTGGTGCGCCGCTCCGAGCCGTCGTTGGGCAGCCGCACCAGCAACCGGTCGTGCAGCATCTTGATGGGCCGGCGCTCGCCGTCGGAATCGGGCGGGGCAGACGGCTTCGGCTTGCTGGCAGCGGGCTTGGGGCGACTGCCGGTCTTCGAGCTCTTCGAGGCACGAGCAGGTTTCGTCGCCGCAGCGGCGCCGTGCTCGTTGTTGGTCTCAGGAGCGCTCACCGCCCGCACGGTACCGTTCACCGGCGTGATTGACGCAGAGAATTCCGGTGGCGCGTCAGCGCCCGGGCCTCCCTTCACGGTCGAGGCGTTCGCTGTCACCGCAGTGACCTCGGACGGCATCGAGCTCGAGGCCGAAGCAGCCTGGCCCAGCTCGCCGCCGCCCGAGAGCGCTGGGGCCGATGGCGGCAATTCCGACGGCGCTGCTGCGGCGGTGGCTGTGCTGTCTCATCCGCACCCGCTCTACGGCGGCGACATGTGGAACCCGCTGGTCGATCACCTGTTCAGGGCCCTGCCCGCGAGCGGCATCGCAACACTGCGCTACAACTTCCGGGGCACCGGTCGTTCCGGCGGCAGCCACGACGACGGCAAGGCCGAGCGGCTCGACGCCGTGGCGGCATTCGACGCGGCCGTGCGCCTCGCAGCGAACCGATCGTCCACTACTGCCGCGCCGCCGGTCGTCTCGGCTGGTTGGTCGTTCGGCGGCGATGTCTCGCTGGCGGCCAGCCACGACAGCTTGTCGGCATGGATCGGCATTGCCGCGCCGTTGCGGATCGTCGACCCGGCGTCGATGGGCGCCGCAGCCGATCCTCGGCCCAAGCTGCTCCTCGTACCGGAGCACGACCAGTTCCGCTCCCCCGCCGAAGCGTCCGAGATCACCGAGGGCTGGGCCAACACCCAGCTCGACGTGATCTCGGGCGGCGATCACTTCCTGATGGGACACGCACGAGCAGTCGGCGAGAAGATCGCCGCGTTTGTCAGCGGCCTGCGGTAACGCCGCGGCTTACACGATGCGCGAGGAACGGTCGCCCCAGTACTCGTCGCGCAGGATGCGCTTGTAGAGCTTGCCGGTGGGATGGCGGGGCAGCTCGTCGCGGAAGTCAACCGAACGGGGCACCTTGTAGTTCGCTAGGTGCTCCCTGCAGTACCCCAGCAGCTCGGTCGCCAATGCATCGCCGGCCTCCATGCCGGCGAGCGGCTGCACCACGGCCTTCACTTCCTCGCCGAAGTCGTCATTGGGCACGCCGAATACCGCCGCATCGGCCACCTTGGGGTGCAGCACCAGGCAGTCCTCGATCTCTTGGGGATAGATGTTCACGCCGCCCGAGATGATCATGAAGGCCTTGCGGTCGGTCAGGTACAGGTAGCCGTCGTCGTCGACACGCCCGACATCGCCCAGCGTCGACCAGAGCTCGTGATCGTCGTGGCGCGACTCGGCGGTCTTCTCAGGGTCGTTGTGGTACTCGAAGGCCGGGATCTCGCGCTCGAAGTAGATGGTGCCTGCCTCGCCGACCGGCAGCTCGCTGCCCTCGTCGTCGCAGATGTGGATGACCCCGATGAGCGGCTTGCCCACGGTGCCGGGCCGTTCGAGCCATTCGTCTGAGTTCACGTAGCAGAAGCCGTTGAGCTCGGTGCCGGCGTAGTACTCGTGCAGGATCGGGCCCCACCAAGAGATCATCTGGTGCTTCACCTCGACGGGGCACGGCGCTGCCGCATGCACCGCGACCTGGTGACTGGACAGGTCATGGCGGGTGCGCTCGGCCTCGGGCAGTTTCAGCATGCGGCTGAACATGGTCGGTACCCACTGGCTGTGGGTGATGCGGTGGCGCTCGATGTACGACAGCGCCTCAGCGGCGTCGAAGCGGTCCATGACCACCGCTGTGCCGCCGACCGACTGCGTGCCCGTAGTGAACGACAACGGCGCAGAGTGATAGAGCGGCGCGGGCGAGAGATAGCGAGTGCCCTCTCCGAACCCGAAGACGCCGCCCAGCAATCCGACGCCGAGCAGATCGGGGTCGGTAATCGAGGTGCCATCGAGCGGTCGCTTGATGCCCTTGGGGCGGCCCGTGGTGCCGGAGCTGTAGAGCATCGCCGATCCCCGCGGCTGTTCAGCCAGCGGCTCGGCGGGATGGGCCGCGATGGCATCCTCGAACGGGTCGAAACCATCGGCGGTTTCGTCGAGCATGAGCCGTATACCGCAATCGCCGATGAGCGGCAGCATCTCGGTTGCCGCATCGATGACCGCAGGTGACGCCACGAGCACCTGGGCCCCGCAGTCGTTCACGATGTACGCGGCCTCTTCGGCCGTCAGGTAGCGGTTGACCGTGGTGAAGTACAGGCCGCTGCGCATGGCCGCCCAGTAGGCATCGAAGTAGCCGATGTTGTTGTCGGCGAAGATCGCCAGGTGGTCCCCTGGCCGGAGGCCTGCAGCCCACATGAGCTGTGCAAACCGGCAGCTGCGGGCTTCGAGCTCACCGAACGTCCGGGTCTGGCCGTCGCGGGCCATGATCACCGCTGGACGGTCAGAGTCGGTCGCCGAATACGTGCCGGGATAGCTCATGGCGGGGAAGCTAGCGGGCGCCTTCGAGCAGGACTGAAACCGTCTAGCGGCGCCCGAACCCGGCAATCAATCAGGCAGTGGGCGGGCGCACGGCCACGCCTGCGTCCAGCAGTGCTCGCTTGGCATCGGCGATGGTGTGCTCGCCGAAGTGGAAGATCGAGGCCGCCAGCACGGCATCCGCGTTGGCGATGAGGGCGCCGTCCACCAAGTGCTGCAACGTGCCCACTCCCCCGCTGGCAACAACAGGAATCTCCACCGCGTCCACGACAGCCCGTGTGAGCTCAAGATCGAAGCCAGCCTTGGTGCCGTCGGCGTCCATGGACGTCAGCAGGATCTCGCCGGCGCCCAACTCAGCCACTTGGCGCACCCAGCCGAGCGCGTCGATGCCCGTGTCTTCCCGGCCACCCTTGACATAGACGTTCCAGGTGGTGCTTCCATCGGCACCGGCGCCGTTCGATTTCGCATCGACCGACACCACGACGCACTGGGTGCCGAACTCACGAGCGATCTCGCGCACCAGTTCTGGGCGGGCGACCGCAGCCGAGTTCACCGACACCTTGTCGGCTCCCGCCCGCAGCAGCGCCCGGGCGTCGTCGACTGAGCGGATTCCCCCGCCGATCGTGAACGGGATGAACACTTCTTCGGCGGTGTGACGGGCGAGCTCGATGATCGTGTCGCGGTCGTGCGCTGACGCTGTGATGTCGAGGAAGACGATCTCATCGGCGCCCTGGCGGTCGTACGCAGCCGCCAGCTCGACCGGGTCGCCGGCGTCGCGCAGTCCGACAAAGCTGACGCCCTTGACTACCCGCCCGTCGTCCACGTCGAGGCACGGGATGACCCGCACGGTCTTCATGTCGGCTCAGCCTCTCGTGCGGGTGCCCCGGTCACTGGCCCGGCCCCGGGCCGGGCTCGTCTACCTCTGCACTGCCGCGGGCCACCACCACCGCGGCGACGGGCGAGATCACGCCGTCATGGAGGGCCTTGCCCACGATGGCCCCGGCGAGCGTGTGCCCGTGCGGCGAGCGCAGGTCGCGCAGGTCGGCGATGTCGGCGAGGCAGCCCACGCCGCCGCTGGCGATCACCGACATCGCCGGGGGCCGCTGGGGCGCATCCAGCACCTCCCGCAGCCCGGCAAGGTCGCTCCCGCCGCCCATGCCGTCGTTGGCGATCTGCGTCACGATCACCGCTTCAGCGCCGCTGCCGGCCAGCCGGGTGAGGGCATCGCCGAGGCTGACCCCGCTCTGGTGCTCCCAGCCGCGGGTGGCCACCTCGGTGCCCCGCACATCGAGACCCACTGCGATGCGGTGACCGGCGGAGGTCAATTCCCCCACGAGATTGGGGTTCTCGATCGCAGCGGTGCCCACCACGCATCGGGCGACTCCCGCGTCGTACAGGGCTTCGGCGCGCTCACGGCTGCGCACGCCGCCGCCGACCTGCACGTGCACACCGGCGTCGCCCACCGCGGCCACGACCGACCGGATCACGGCCCGGTTCTGCGGCTGCGGCTCACCCGTGCGAGCAGCGTCGAGATCGACCATGTGGATCCAGCGGGTGCCCGCCTCTGCGAACTCGTGCGCCACCTCGACCGGGTTGGCGTCATAGCGCACCTCGCGGTCGTAGTCGCCCTGCACCAAGCGCACGCAGCGCCCGTTACGCAAGTCGATCGCGGGATACAGATCGAAGCTCACCGGCGGCATTGGTCGGCCCTCACTGCGGCGAGGAAGTTCTGTGCCAGCCGCTTGCCGGCATCGCCGGACTTCTCCGGGTGGAACTGGGTGGCCCACAGCCGGCCGCGCTCAGTGACAGCGGTAATCGGCGTGGGGTAGTCGCAGGTCGCCGCCACGAAGCTGTCGTCTGTGTCGGGCGCATAGCTGTGGACGAAGTACATCCAGGCGCCGTCGGTCAGTCCGGCCAGCAATGGGCAGCCTGGGCGTTGCACATCAAGCCGGTTCCACTGCATCTGCGGGCGCACGATGCCGTCGGGCAGCAGTCGCACCGTGCCGGGCATCACGCCCATGCCTGGGACCCCTGGTGCCTCCTCGGAGGCTTCGAACAGCATCTGCATGCCCACGCAGATGCCCAGGAACGGACGCCCGCTCTCGATGGCATCGAGCGCAGGCTGTTCCAGGCCCGTCGCCCGCAGCTGATCCATGCAGGTGCCGAAATGCCCCACGCCTGGCAGCACGACACCGGCGGCGTCGGCGATCAGCCCGGCATCGGCAGTCAAGCGGGCGTCGGCGCCGACTCGCTCGAGTGCCTTCTGCGCCGACCGCAGGTTGCCGATGCCGTAGTCGAGGACCGCTACGAGAGGACGATCGCCATTCACATGACGTCCTTCACAGGACGCCCTTGGTGGAGGGCAGCACGTCGTCGGCGACGCGGATGGCGTCGTAGAAGGCCCGCGCGGCGCCCTTGAAGCTGGCCTCGATGATGTGGTGGGTGTTGCGGCCGCGCAGCATCACCAGGTGCAGGGTGATGCCTGCCGACATCACCAGGCCACGCCAGAACTCCTCGCAGAGCTGGGGGTCGAATGGCGGGTCGCCCAGGATCTTCTCGCCGGGCGGCTCGATGTCGTAGTGCAGGAACGGCCGGCCCGACAGGTCGAGCACCACCTCGACGGCCGCCTCATCGAGCGGCACCACATAGGAGGCAAAGCGGCGCACGCCGGCCTTGTCGCCCCAGGCCTGCCGCATCGCTTCGCCAAGGGCGATGCCGGTGTCTTCCACCGTGTGGTGGGCGTCGATCTCGAGATCGCCGACGGTGCGCAGCAACAGATCGAAGCGAGCGTGCTTGGCGAGCTGGGCGACCATGTGGTCGAAGAACGGCAGGCCGGTCGAGATGTCGTTCTGGCCGCTGCCGTCGAGGTCCAGCGTCAGGTCGATCTGGGTCTCTTTGGTGTTGCGCTGCACGGTGGCAGTTCGAGCAGTCATGGTGCACTCTCTGGGTGTTGCAGATTCGGCCACATCAGCCTGCGGCCCCGACGCAGGTTTCGCACCCTCGCCATCGCACGTTCACGAGACGATCTCAGCCAGCGCCTCAAGGAAGCGATCATTCTCGGGCGGGGTTCCCACCGTCACCCGCAGGCAGTCGGCGAGCCGGGGCCACCCCGAGCAGTTCCGCACGAGCACCGATCGGTCTACGAGCGCCTGCCAGATGCCGTCGCCGCTGTGCCCGCTGGGAGACGTGCGGAACAGGATGAAGTTGGACTGCGAGGGCCAGACGTCGAGGCCCATCCCGCTCAGCGCGGCCTCGATCCGCTCTCGCTCGGACACGATCGCGGCGATCCGCTGTTCCATGTCATCGGTGAAGCGCAAGGCCACCCGTCCGGCGATCTGCTTGAAGGTGTCGACGTGGTACGGCAGCACCACCTTCTCGAACTGTGCGGCCATGCCCGCTGGAATGACGGCGTAGCCCAGCCGCGCCCCGGCCATCGCCCATGTCTTTGAGTAGGTGCGCGTCACGACGAGGTTGTCGGGTCCGCCGGCACTGTCGCACAGGTCGACGGCGCTCCAGTCGGCGAACTGCCCGTAGGCCTCGTCGACCACCACAAGACCGGGTGCGATCTCCAGCGCTCGCTTGAGCACCTCGATGCGCTCGGGCGTGCCGGTGGGGTTGTTGGGCGAGCACAGGAACACGATCGACGGCCGGTGCCGCTCGATCACTCGCTCCAGCTCATACACGCTCACGCTGCCGTCGGCGTGACGCTCGCCTTCCACGACAGTGCATTGCGTGCTGCGGGCAATCTGGCCGTACATCGCATAGGTGGGCTCGAAGGTGGCCACGCTGCGGCCTGCCCCTCCGTAGGTCAGGCACAGCGTCTGCAGCACCTCGTTGGAGCCGTTGGCGACGAAAATGCGTTCCGGCTCGGTGCTCGCCAGCTTGGCGAGATCGGCCCGCAGGGCAGCGGCCGTGCGGTCGGGGTAGCGGTGCCACTCGACGTTGCGCAGCTCCGCAGCGAGAGCGTCAGCGAATTCCGGCGGCGGCCCCACGGGCGCCTCATTGGTGTTGAGCCGCACGTCCACGTCGATCTGGGGCGAGTGGTAGCCGTCAAGCAGGCGCAGGTCATCGCGCACCGGCGGCTTCACGGCCGCACTCCGGAGGTTGACCACTCCTTGCGGCGCGACACCGAGGCGGCGTGCGCCCACAGGCCCTCGGCCTCGGCCAGCTCGGCCACTGCCGGCGCAAGCTGGTCGAAGCCGGCTTCGGACACGTCCACAACGTGCATGCGCTTGGTGAAGTCGTCGGTGGTGAGCGCGCCGGCGAAGCGCGCTGTGCCGGCGGTGGGCAGCACGTGCGAGGGCCCCGCCACGTAGTCGCCTACTGATGCGGGCGCCCACGGCCCGATGAACACCGCACCCGCATGGCGGATGCTGCCCACGAGCTCCTCGGCGCCCTCGCACATGAGCTGGAGGTGCTCCGGTGCGACGAAGTTGGCGACGTCGGCAGCCTGCGCCGGCCCGTCCACGAGACACACGAACCCGTCGGCCTCCAGCGTGGCCAGCGTCTCCTCGCGGCGGGGCGACAGGTCGACGATCTGGCCAATGGCCTCGCAGACTGCCTCGGCGCACTTCTCATCCCACGTGACCAGCCAGGCGCGCCCGCCTGGGCCATGCTCGGCCTGCAGCACCACGTCGGTTGCGGCCGCTGCCGGCGGGCAGGTCGCATCGGCGACCACGATGATCTCCGACGGCCCCGCGAACGCAGAGGCCACGCCCACATCACCGGCAACGAGCTGCTTGGCGGTGGCCACCCAGGCATTGCCGGGACCGGCAACGACATCGGCGGGCCGTATCGTCTCGGTGCCGTAGGCGAGCGCTGCTACCGCCTGCACGCCGCCCACCCGGTGCACCTCGGTGACCCCGCACAGGTGCGCCGCCGCCAGCACCGGAGCCGCGAGGTTGCCATCGGGACCCGGCGGTGAGCACAGCACGATGTCGTCGACGCCCGCGGCGCGGGCAACCAGCACCGTCATCAGCACGGTGGACGGGTAGGCAGCGAGGCCACCCGGCACATAGATGCCGGCCCGATCCACCGGCTGGCTGACCGACCGAACCGCGACGCCGTCACGTTCATAGACATGACCGATGGCGGCCTCGGCCTGGTGAAACTCCAAGATGCGCCGGTGGGCGGTCTCCATCGCCGAACGCAAACCGGGCGACAGGCTGTCCCATGCCGCAGACAGCTCCGAAACCGGCACCAGCGTGTCGGCGACATCGACGCCATCGAAGCGGGCAGTTAGTTCGCGAACAGCTGCGTCCCCGCCGTCCCTGACCTGGGCAATCAGCTGCCGGACGGCATCTTGCGACACCGAATCGCCAGCTTGCGGGCGCGGCAGCAGATCAGTCAGGTCATTGCTCCGACCTCGCAGATCCAGCCGCTCCAGCACCGCGCTGAGGGTACCTGCGCCCTGGTTCGCCACTGCTGTGAATTCCCACCCGCCGCCGACCTGCTGCCACCCGCAGGAAGCGCGGCGCCTACGTTGAGTGGATGCACAGGACGCGGCTGGCACTGGTGGTTCTCCTGATGGCCGCGGGCGGCGCGGTCATGCACGTCTCGACAGCGGGGGCGGTTGATCAGCTCGACGAGGTCGACGTGCAGCGCTACGGGGGCGCCGACCGCTACGCCACGTCGCTGCTCGTCGCAGAAGCTGTCGCCGACGATGCCGGTGGCAGCCTGGACTGGGTGGTGATCGTGTCGGGCCGCAACTGGACCGATGCCGTCGTCGCCGCGCCGCTCGCTGGATCGCTGGGCGCCCCGGTGCTGGCCACGCCGCCCGGCGAGCTGCGACCCGATGCCGCGCGGTTCCTGCAACGCACCGGCGTCTCGCAGGCCGTGCTGATCGGCGCCGACAGCGACACCGACGGCGTCGGACCCACAGTTGTGGCGGGACTCGAGACGCTCGGCATCTCCACCGAACGAGTCACCCGTCCCGACCAGTACGCAAACTCCGTCGCCGTCGCCCGCAGACTCGGCACTCCCGGGAACATGGGCACTCTCGGCCGGACCGCTGTGGTGGCCAGCGGCAGGGTCTTCGCTGACGCGCTCGTCGCCGGCACCTTCGCCGCACGGGGCGGACACCCTGTCTTGCTGACCAAACCGGAAATCTTCCGGCGCGATGTGGCCCGCTACCTGACCGACAAGGAAGTCGAGCACGTCGTGCTGATGGGAGGCAAGGCGGCCTTGCACCCAGTGATCGAGGACGCAATCACCGAACTCGGCATCGAGGTGACACGGCTCGCGGGAGCCACTCGCTACGAGACCGCCGTCGAGGCCGCCAAGCTCATCGACGGCCGTTACGGGAACGGATGCT
Organism: Candidatus Poriferisodalis sp.; assembly: GCF_965204125.1. Lineage (GTDB taxonomy): Bacteria > Actinomycetota > Acidimicrobiia > Acidimicrobiales > Poriferisodalaceae > Poriferisodalis. The sequence continues at coordinate 47,777 of NZ_OZ241968.1, forward strand.
TCGGCACCCGGCGCATCGGGTTGGCGCGTGCCCACGTTCCGTTCGACTCGTTCAGCGCAGCACCGTTGCTCGCCCGCTTGTGTGCCCCGCTGCTGCTGGCTGACACGGATGCCGTTCCCCGCTCGACCGCCGAGTTCCTCAATAGTGCCCTCAAGATTCGAGCGAGCACACCTCGAAGTGCCGACCTGCACGTGTTCGGCGGCAACGCAGCCGTATCGCGGGCAGCCATCGACAACTATCTCGCTGACCCGCTGGGCACCGAGGGAGGCAGGCTCCGACCTCAAGGCCAGTGCGTTCCGGGCCTCGGCAACGAGCCCGTGCCAGTACTCGGCGACATGTTCTCTCGCCATTCCGCATGGTCGCCGGACTGCAAACGGATCGCGTTTCTCGACATCGAGGAGGCGCTGTGGACGGCGCGAACCGATGGAACCGGCCGAATACGACTGACCGCCGGTTATCCGGGTGACGAGGAAGACGGCTCGCCAGCTTGGTCACCGGACGGCACTCGAATCGCCTTTGTCAGATACGGAGGCCGGTTTCGTCACGGGGAACCGATCAACCACATATTCGTCATCAATGCCGACGGGACAGGAGAACGGCAACTCACGTCGGGTGACGTGACTGACAGATCTCCAAGTTGGTCCCCGGACGGCAAGCGGATTGCCTTCTCCCGGGGACACCCGGAGAACCGGCATCGCTACCAGAACTATGACGATGTGTATATCGCCGTGATGGACGCAGACGGTAGTGATGTGCGAGCGCTCACTCGCGGCGATGCGGCAGACCACTTCCCAGCTTGGTCGCCGGACGGTCGCTGGATTGCGTATGACAACAACCAGGAGCTGTGGATCATGGATCCCGAGGGCGAGAAGCAGCGCAGGATCGCCTCCGAGTACTCGCCAAACGGTCATTCGTGGTCGCCGGACAGCGGCGCCCTCGCATACACCACGTTCGAGTTCGTCGAGGACGACACGTACAGCGACGGCATGCGCAACGACCGGACGCTCACCATCGCTTCACTCGACGGCGAGATGGCCGAAGTCGTTCGCTATGTCAGCCACACAGTCCGCGAGTCGTTCAGGGGAACCTTCACGATCATCAGAAGCCCGCAATGGGCTCCCGACGGCCGAAGCATCATGTACGAGCGCAATACTCACCAGGGCGACGCAGCACGAACATATGTTGCTCCCGTACCGGCCCCTAGATGATCGACATCCCTCGGCATCTCCTCCAGGACCCTGGCAGTCGTCAGCACGAACTTCACCGCGCCTACGGCCTGTACGCAGACTTCATATGCCGGAGAACACTGAGGGCGATTGGTGCAGTGCTCATGGCGACGGTCGTCACGGCAGCAACTGTCTTTCTGCCAGTTGCTGCTGCGGGCGCCGTGCCACAGCTAGCTGACATCGACGAACAGCGCTACGGAGGCGCAGACCGCTACGCAACCTCGCTGCGCGTAGCGGAAGCAGTGGCGGCCGATGCTGACGGCAGCTTGAACTGGGTGGTCATGGTCTCGGGCCGCAATTGGACTGATGCGGTCGTCGCAGCCCCACTCGCCGGTTCGCTCGGGGCACCCGTGCTGTCGACGCCCTCGGGTGAGCTGCGACCCGATGCCGCCGCTTTCCTGCAACGCACGGGCGTCTCGAAGGCCCTGATCATCGGCGCCGACAGTGACACCGAGGGTGTCGGGCCGACCGTCGTGGCCGGCCTCGAAGAACTCGGCATCTCGGCCGAGCGGATCACCCGGCCCGACCAGTACGCAACCTCGGTCGCTGCTGCGCGCCGGCTCGGCACGCCCGGAGACATGCGGGGCTTGGGCCGCACTGCGATCGTCGCCAATGGCAGGGTCTTTGCTGACGCGCTCGTCGCCGGCGCTATCGCGGCGCGAGGATCCCATCCGATTCTGCTGACCAAGCCGGAGATCTTCCGGCGCGATGTGGCCCGCTACCTGACCGAGAAAGACATCGAGCATGTTGTGCTGATGGGTGGCGAGGCGGCGCTGCACCAAGTGATCGAGAACGACATCACCGCACTTGGCATCAAGGTGACCCGCCTCGCCGGCGCGACCCGCTACGAGACTGCAGTAGAAGCTGCCAAGTTTGCCGTCCGGCGCTTCAGCCTCACGTGCTTCACCGAGCGCCGTGCCGGCTTGGCGCGCGGGCACGTGCCGTTCGACGCATTCAGCGCTGCGCCGCTGCTGGCCCGTCTGTGCACCCCATTGCTGCTCGCCGACCCCGACGCAATCCCAGCGGCGACGGTCCGCTATCTCAACTCGGCGCGCTCGGTGATCGCGCCAAGCGGCGACGACACCATGGACGTTCACATATTCGGCGGCAACGCCGCTATCTCAGACGCCGCCATCGACGACTATCTCGTCGGCGGAACCACTGTTGGCGTCCAATGCAACCTCGAGGTTGGCAGCGAGCCCCAGGCGATTATCGACGACGTCGATGCGATCCTTCCTGTTTGGTCGCCTGACTGTCGCCGCATCGCCTACCAGCACAACCGGGAGATCTGGACAGCAGACATCGACGGCGGCAATCGGGTCAAGCTGACACGTGGTTCATTCCCCGCGTGGTCGCCTGACGGCACGCGCATTGCGTTTTCCCGCTTTACCGGTCAGGAGCTGTACATGGAAGTGGTGGCCCACCTCCACGTCATCAACTCCGATGGATCCGGTGAAGTCCAACTGACCAATTCGATCTCGCAGGACTATGCGCCAAGATGGTCTCCAGATGGCCGACGGATCCTGTTCCGGCGGATCGATCTGTGGGAGGAGCCAGAAGAGTTCTTTGCCAAGCGACATCTCGCAATCATCGATGACGACGGCGGCAATGAAGTCAACCTAGAAACTCGCGCGTTCTTTGGCCGCAGTCACTACTGGACCCATGACGGCGAACGCGTCTCGATTGGGGACGGCGGAGGTGTTGCGACGGTACAAGATGACGGATCCGACTGGAAGCCGGTTTGGCCAGTCACTCTGAGCCGCATCAAGTTCTCCGGGTATGCGTGGTCACCCGATGGCTGCCGAATCGCACTGGTCGGCAAAGCTCCATTGAAGAACGGTCAATGGGAGAGCTACATCAAGGTGCTCAACCTCGACAACGACGAGGTCAGAACGGTGGTCCGCTATACCGGAGACATCTTTCAAGCCGCCGACATAGTCGCACCTCAATGGTCGCCTGACGGTCGTTTCATTGCCTACTACCTTCACGACGGCAAGGTCATTCCGCAGCGTCCGATCGTCGTCGCGCGAATCCCACCTGCTTGAACCCCGTTGAGCGAAGGTGTCGCTAGCGTGCCGCGGGTGATCAGCGCTGCTGAGCTGTCGTCGATCGAGACCGCTGTCGGTGAGCTGGGCAACCGCGTGGCACAGGCTGCCGATGAGCTGATGGGCACGCCGAACGAGGATGTCGGCGTGGAGCTTTATGAGGTGGAGCGCTCGTTGCGGATGGCTCGCCGTCGCTTGGCCCAGGCCACCGAAGCACTTCGCTGAGCACCCCGTCTGGGGCCGCTTAGTGCTGGCCTGCGACGCGGTTACGACCGTGCAGCAATGGCTTCGGCTGTGGCGACGATCTTGCGGGCCCGGGTGAGATGGGGCACGTCGACCATCTGGCCCTTGTGGGCGAATGCCATGAGCCCGGCGGCCTCGGCCTCGGCGAATGCTCCGAGCAGCTCGCGGGCGTCGGCCATCTCGGCATCGCTCGGTGTGAACGCGGCATTGACGATGTCGATCTGGGCGGGATGGATGGTGATCTTGCCGGTGAAACCCATAGCGGCTGACGTGGCGCACTCAGCGGCGAGCCCCTCGTCGTCGCGGAAGTCCACGAACACCGTGTCGAGCGGCTGCTTGCCCCACGCCGTGGCGCCCACCAAGCACATCACCCGGGCGTACTCGAACACCGGCAGGTAGGCGCCTGTGGCGTCCCGGTTGGCCTTCGAGCCCATGGCCGCGGAGAGATCCTCGGCACCCCAGCTCAGCGCATCCACCCGGTCATGGCGGGCCAGTTCGCCGATGTTCAGCAACCCCTGAGGCGTTTCGGTTCCCAGCACCAGCAGCACCACACCGCCAGGCGGGTGGCCATGCTCCAGCTCCCAGCGGGCGATCATGCTGTCGAGCTCGACGACCTCTGCTGCGTTGTTGACCTTCGGCACCAAGTAGGCGTCGGGCGGCGACACCATCGTCTCGGCGACATCGGCAGCGCACCACGGGGTGTCGAGCGGGTTGATCCGCACCACCCGCTCCTTGGCGCCGAAGTCGACATCGGCCAGCCAGCCCGCAACCGTGGTGCGGGCGCTGTCCTTGTTGTCGGGGGTGACCGCGTCCTCAAGGTCGAGCACGAGGCTGTCGGCATCCGTTGCGATCGACTTCTCCAGCATGCGCTCGTTCGCACCGGGCACGAAGTGCGATGACCTGCGCACAGTGCCGCTGCCGGGATTCGCTGACTCAGTCATTCGGTCGCACCTCTTGGGTCTCGCATGCGCACTGCAGCCGGTGTCGGTGCCGGTTCAGGCCGCGAAAGCGCTGGGGCAGAAGTCGTTGAGCACACAGTCGTCGCACGCAGGCTTGCGGGACGAGCAGACGCGCCTGCCGTGCAGGATCAGGCGCAGGCTGAAGTCGCCCCGCTCGTACTGGGGGATCATCGGGTTCAAGGCCAGCTCCACCTTGACCGGATCCTCCTCGGCGGTGATGCCGAGGCGCCGCACCAGGCGGCCGACGTGGGTGTCCACCGGCAGCCCCGGCAAATCGAACGCCACCGAACGGATGACGTTGGCGGTCTTCCGGCCGACGCCTGGCAGCTTCACCAAGTCCTTCAGGCTGGTCGGCACTTCGCCGCCGTAGTCGGCCAGCAGCCGGCGGGCCATTCCCTGCAGGTTGCGCGCCTTGCTGCGGAAGAAGCCGGTGGGATGCACCAGTTCTTCGAGGTCTTCGAGATCAGCGGACGCCAGCGCTTCGGCGTCGGGATACTTCGCGAACACTGCAGGAACGGTGGCATTGACACGAGCATCGGTGCACTGTGCCGACAGGATCGTTGCCACCAGCAGCTCGAATGGGTTGCGATGCTCCAGCTCGCAGACGGCCTCGTACTCGTCCTTGAGTCGCTCGTGGGTTCGCTGGGCGCGCCCCTTCGGCGATCGCGGCTTGGCCATGGCGAGTGTCTAGCGCTCCGCCCGAGCGCGTGCGCCGCGAGTCGGCCGGTTGCCCTTGCGAACCGTGACGAGCTTGTCGGCGCGCAGTTGGCCGCATGCGGCGTCGATCGACGTGCCGCGATTCTGGCGCACGGTGGCGTTCACGCCATGGGACGACAGCTCGGCGGCGAAATGCTCGATTCGCCCGGCCGGCGAGGGCTGGTGGCCGTATCCCGGCGTGGGATTCAGCGGGATGAGGTTGACATGGGCCGCCAGAGGCCGTGCATACGCAGCAAGCTCGGCTGCGTCGCGGTCGGAATCGTTGACCCCGCCGATCATCGCCCACTCGAAGCTGATGCGCCGTCGCTTGGCGCGTCGGTAGTCGGCTAGCGAGCGCGCCAGGTCGCGCAGCGGGTACGTGCGATTGATGGGCGCAATCCGGTTGCGCAGTCGGTCGTTGGCGGCATGCAGCGACACGGCCAGGTTGACCGGCAGCGTCTCCGCTGCAAGGCGCTCGATGCCGGGAATGACGCCGACGGTCGACACCGTGATGTGCCGGGCGCCGATGCCCATGTCGCCATGGAATCGCTCCACCGCTGCCCACACTGCGTCGTAGTTGGCGAGCGGCTCGCCCATGCCCATGAACACGATGTTGATGGCTCGGCCGGGAGCGGCCTCGCTGTTGACGGCTCGTTCGCCTGAGCCTGCCTCCTGCAGCGTTCCCAGCACTTGCTCGACCATCTCGCCCACGCTCAGGTTCCGGTCGAAGCCCACTTGGCCCGTTGCGCAGAAGCTGCACGCCATGGCGCAGCCGGCCTGGCTGCTGATGCACAGCGTCGTCCGGTTCCGGTAGCGCATCAGCACCGACTCCACCAGGCGGCCATCGCGCAGCGACCACAGGTGCTTGGTAGTGGTGCCCCGGTCTGCCGACTGCGTGCGGACAAGCGTCAGCGCGGGCGGCAGCAGTTCGCCGATGGCCTGGCGCAGGCTCTTGGGCACGTTGGTGAGCTCAGACAGCGGGCGGCGCTGGCGGTACAGGCCGTCCCATACCTGGTCCAGCCGGTAGGCCGGCTCGCCGTCGAGCAGTTCCCCCAGCTCTTCCCGGCCCAGATCACAGAGCGAGGGATCGGCACTGGAGGCTGTCACGGTCGCTCAGTTCGCTACACGTTCGATGGGCCGGTGCCGGTGAACAGCCGACGCACCACGGCCACCTCCAGGCCGAGGTCGAGGTACAGCGTGACGGCGGGCGTGTTGTCAGCGTCGACGTAGAGCATCGCCCGTGTCAGGCCGGCATCGGTGAGGTGCTCGTAGCCGGCCAGCGTCAGGGCCCGGCCGAGACCTCGGCCGTGGTACTCCGGGTCTACCGCGATGACGTACACCTCCCCGACCGGCGGGTCCTCATCCGCGTGCACCTTGGTCCAGCAGTAGGCAGCGATGTCGCCGTCGATGTCATACACCCGGAAGCCGTCGGCGTCGAACCAAGGCTCGGCCTGACGCTCGGCTACCTGTTCCAGCGTCCAGCCGCCCTGCTCGCGGTGCCACGAGAAAGCCCGGTTGTTGACTTCCACCCACGCCTGCTCGTCCTGGCCGACCAGGAACGAACGGGTTTCGATGCCGCTGGGCTGATCCATCGGCAGCGATCGCTCCATGCGGTAGAGGTCGCGCTCGAACGTCAGGCCGATCTCGGCAAGCCCCCGCCCGAGCTGAGTTTCGGCCGGCGCGAGGTCGCCTCCGCCTGCTTCGCCGTGGTCCGGATGATCGATCCAGACCGATACGGACCCCGAGACCTCGCGGAGCTGCAGCCGCAATGCTGCAGCCAGTGCGCCGGGCGGCCAGTGTGCGGCGTTGGCCTCCAGCACAGCGCCGTGCAGGTCAGCACCGATCGAGATAACGGGGTCGGTACTCACGGCAGCACTCACCGGGCGCAGGCTAACGCTGCCCAGTGCGCTGACCGGGTTGCTGCAGGTCACGGGTGCGCCAGCCGCAGGCGGGCTGCACTGCCGGCTGCCATGTGCCGGCAGCGGGTGCCACACTTGCGAGGTGCGCCAGATGAAGTGGCTCAACCGCAGCCAGCCACAGACGCTGCTCAGCGCCGTGGTGCTGTGCTACTTCTCGGCCGGGTCGCTGTTCCTGTTCGGCGCACGCATCGACTCGCAACTGGCGTACGACATCTTCAAAGGCATCGTCTCGCTGTTCGCCAGCGACCGCACAGCGGCCGATCTGGGCGACAGCATTGTTCCGCCCGCCGTCACTGTTCTGCTTGCCGGCGGGTATATCGCAGGCGGCGCGGGCACTGCCAACGAGCGTCGTTGGGGTCATCGGCTGTGCTCCATGGCCGCGATCTACGCGGCCATGGCGACGCTGTGGTGGGGCGTCCGCGTGAGCTTCGGGTGGGGCATGATCATGCATCTCATGTGGGACGCGTTGCTGCTGGTGATGCTGTTTCACCCGATGAGCCGCAGCCACCGCCGCGTCTGGTTCACGTGAGGTCTCGTCGGCGGAACCAACGCGGGCTGCCCAGCCCCGAGGACAAAGCTCAGGCCGTCGAGGAGATGTTCGACGAGATCGCGCCTCGCTACGACCTGCTGAACCGGCTGCTGACGTTCCGCCTCGATACTCGCTGGAGGCGCCGCGCCGTGGCAGCCCTCGGTCTGGCACCTGGCGAAATCGTGATCGACGTGGCCTGCGGAACCGGCGACCTGTGCAATGAGCTCGAATCGGCCGGCCTGCGGCCCGTGGGCGTCGATTTCTCCGCAGGCATGCTCGCGGCAGCTACCACGGCTGCTCCTCTGGTGCGCTCCGACGCGCTCAGGCTCGGCGTGCGCGACGCGTCGCTCGACGGCGCGACGTGCGGATTCGCGCTGCGGAACCTCACGAGCCTCGAGCCGTTCCTCGCGGAGCTGGCCCGGGTACTCCGGCCCGGCGCCCGGATCGCACTGCTCGAGGTCGCCGAGCCGGCCAACCCGCTCCTGCGCGCCGGTCACCGGCTGTATTTCGGCAAAGTGGTGCCGGCGGTGGGCAGCCTGCTCTCCAGCAGGTCTGCCTACCGGTACCTGCCCGAGTCGGTGGCGTACCTGCCGGAGGCGCCAGTGCTGCTGGCCCAGCTCGCCGAGGCCGGATTCGGCGCCCTCGACAGGACCCTGCTGAGCGGCGGCATCGCCCAGCTCATCACCGCCACCCGAGAAGGTTCAGCCTCTTAGTCAGCCGGCGGGATCGCCTTGGCCAGATCGGTGACGACCTCGGCCGTGGGGAGCTCGGCCAGCGAGGCCGGCGGGCAGAGGATCTTGCAGTCGCGGGAGCCGCCGCCCACGATGACTTCGGTGCAATCCATCACCCGGCTGTCGATCCAGACCGGGATGTCTGCGGGAAGCCCGAACGGCGTCACACCGCCGATCATCATCCCGGTGCGTGCGATGGTCTCGTCGGCGTCGGCGAAGGATGCCTTGCGCGTGCCCAGCCGCCGCCGCACGACACCGTTCACATCGAGCCGCGTCGACGCCAGCACCACGCAGCACGCCATCGGCCGCTCGGCCGACTTACCCACCACGCAGATGGCGTTCGCCGACGCATCCATCGAATAGCCGTAGCGCTCGCAGAACTGCGCCGTGTCGGCAAAGTCGGGATCGCACTCCACCACCTCGTACGCCACGCCCAGCGCAGCGAGATGATCCAGCACTGCTCCCGAACCTGCTTCTGTGCTCATCGGGACATCATTGCGGATCGCATAGGCGCAGCCTCAGGTCCCCAGGGCCAAGCCGACCGTCAGCAGCGCGCCCACCACAATCTGCAGGCGGCCGGTTGCTGCGAGCACCGCCACCAGCGCGGCTCCGCTGGCTCCACTGACCACCGTGCGAACGGGTGCGACAGCGAATGCGACGGCGGCGAGCCCCAGCATCGTCCACGGCCGCAGCAACGACAGGTACATCGGCGAGAACACCATCAGCACCACGACCACTGCGTACATCGCGCGGGTGGGACCGTCGCCCAGCCGGACCGCCAGCGTGCGCTTGCCGGCCTGTGCGTCGGTCGGCAGGTCGCGCAGATTGTTCGAGATGAGCAGCGCCACCGAGCCCAGGCCTACCGGGACCGACGCAGCGATGCCCAGCATGGTGAGGCGAGCATCCTGCACGAACGCCGATCCCGCCGTCGCCACCAGGCCGAAGAAGACGAACACGAACAGCTCGCCGAGGCCCCGGTAGCCGTATGGGCGCCGCCCGCCGGTGTAGTACCACGCTGCGAGCATCGACGCCCCGCCGGCCACAACAAGCCACCACGACACGGCTGCTGCCACCGCGATGCCGAACACGGCGGCTACGCCGAAGGCTGCGAATGCCGCATTCCGCACTGCGGCCGGAGATGCCGCTCCCGAGGCCACCAAGCGCTGCGGCCCCACCCGGGCCACGTCGGTGCCCCGCACCCCGTCGCTGTAGTCGTTGGCGTAGTTGACAGCAATCTGGATGCACAGCGACACGATCAGCGCGAAGGCCGCCCGCCACCACACGATGCCGCCGTCAGCCGCGGCATCGGACGCCGCGGTGCCCACGAAGGGCGGCACCAGCGACGCCGGCCAGGTGCGAGGCCGTGCCCCGGCCAGCCACGTGCGCAGGCCCGTCATTGCTGCGGCGAGCCCAGCGGGCCCGTGATGCGGGTGATTGCGAACGATTGGGTGCCGGTGGCCAGCAGTCCCCCGTCGGACGCATAGATGCGAACGATGCCGTTGCCGATGGCGTTGTGCACGGCGTCAGATTCGATGTCGAGGAGCACCCATTCGCTCTCGGCCTCACCGGAGATCCGCACCGTGTTGTCGAGGCTGGACCCTCTGAAGCCAGCATCGAGGCTGACGCGCATCCCGCTCGGCAGCAGGTCGGCCAGCGCCGTCAAGCCCGGCCCCGTTGATGCAAGCGTGCCGTCGAGGCGTGCCCAGTACCGCACGTGGCGCTCGCCCGGTCGCTGGCCGGCGAGCCGGATGTCTGCGTGGTCGGTGAACGAGCGGCCTTCGATCGACGTGGAGCCGCGGGGCTCGCATGATTCGGGTGGCGGCACTTCCGGGGCGGTCGTCCATGTCTGGTCGATGCCCAGCTGCCGGCCGCCGAGGGACACGAGCGCACGCAGGATCACCCGGCCATCGGCAGCATCGGTGATCTCGGCGGAGGCCTGGGTCATGCGGTTGCCGCTGGCGCCGATGTCGAGCGCGACAGCCGCGCAGCCGCCCACTGGCAGCCGCGCCAGGTACTGGGCCGATGCAGCAGCCATCGGCCGGCCGGTGACGCTTTCGAGGGCCGCCACGGCGGCCGCGAGCGCGCACCCGCCATGCAATGTGCCAGTGGCGCCGGCCACGTCGTAGGTGACCGGCAGCAGCCAGCGCAGCTCTCCGGCTGTCGGCTGGAGGCCGAAGAACTCGATCACCGCGCCGACGTGCGGGTCCTGCGGCGCAGCGTCGCTCGTGGCAGCTTCGGCGCTCACGCAGCCGAAAGCTAGTGCTGACTACAGCCGGAAGCCCTCCAGCGGGCCGGCCACCCGCGCCACGGCGAACGACTGGCTCCCGCTGGCCAGCAACTCGCCGTCGGGGGTGAACATGCGCACAACGCCATGGCCGACCGCGTTGTGGAAGCCGTCGGTTCCGATGTCGAGCAGTACCCATTCGCAGTCGGCATCACCCGCGATGCGCACGGTGTTGTCGAGGCTCGCGCCCCGCCACTTGCGGCCGAGGCTCAAGTGCATTCCGGTTGCGAGCGTGTCCGCCAGTGCGATCAAGCCCTGGCGGGTGGACGCCAGCGTGCCTGCAAGCCGTGCCCAGCAGAGGATCCTTCGATCCCCGGCGCGGTAGGGCCCGAAGCGGATGTCGGCGTCTGTGCTGAACGATGGCACGGCGTTGGCCGGCACGGAACGGCGTGGCCACTCCTCCGGCTCGGGAACGTCAGGTGGCTGCCCCCAGTCCTGGTCGATGCCGAGCCGGCGACCGCCCAGCGACAGCAGCGCTCGCATCAGCACGCTGCCGTCGGCTGCATCGGCAACCTGCGCGAGCACCTGGGTCATGCGCTTGCCGGCCGAACCGATGTCGAAGGTGATCTCGGCGCTGCCGCCGAGCGGGACACGGGCCATGAACTGCGCCGAAGCCGCTGCGAGCGGCCGCCCGCTCCATGTCTCAGCGGCCGCAGTGATCGCCGCAAGGGCGCAGCCGCCGTGCATGACTCCGAGGTAGTTGGCAACGTTCGGCGAGATGGGCAGGTGCCAGCGCAGCTCGTCGTCGGTGGCCTGTACGCCGAAGAACTCGACGACGTCTGCGAGCCGGCTGCCCGGCGACAGCGGTTCGGTGTCCCGTGCCTCTGGGGTCACCGCGCCGAAGCTAGACGAGCGCTGCTGAACCTGAGCTCACGACGAGCGCCCGCGCTCAACCCGCTGCCGCGGCCCACGGGGCAGATGTGTCGGCTTGGTAGTGGTCGGGTCGGATGCCGAATGCCTCGATCATCCGGTGCCATCCGCTGGCAGACGCGAGCAACGCGCCCAGGCGCAGAATCTGCTGTTCGTTGAAGTGCTCCCCAAGCCGCTCGTACAGCTCGGCCGGGATCACGCCCTTGTGCTCGTAACCCGAGAGCCGGTCGCACAACGCGAGGGCTGCCTTCCACGACTCGGGCAGGTCCGATGCCTCGTAGTCGGTCAGCTGGGCCACGACGTCGTCGGTCAGTCCGGTGCGCACCAACGATGCGCTGCGCACGAGGCTTCAGTGGAAGCACTCGTTCCGGTTGGCCATCCGGATGCGGCACAGCTCGATCATGTGCCGGTCGAGCGCACCGGGATCCTCGTCGGGATGGCCGCCGTACACAGCCCCGACCCAGCCGAGGAACAGGTCGATCGTGGTCTCGTCGGCAGCCAGCGTCCGGAAGAGGTTGTCGTCGGTGTAGGCCTTCGCATACCACGTGTCCAAGCGGCGTTGCTGCTTGTCGTCCAGCTCGGTCACCTTCGGCAAGTAGCCGTGCTCATTCGCCATGACTCCCCCTCGACGGCCGTGGCTCGCTGGGAACGACGCTACCGCACCCTCGGTCCGGGCGGCCGATGACGGCCCGGCCGCGATCGGCAGCGGCGGGCACGCGTTCGCGGCTGCGCGCCTAATCTCGGCAGCGTCAAGCGAAGCCACTCACGTGGCCGCACAACGCGAGGGGACGTGACATGAAGGCTGCTGTGCTCTGCGAACAGCCGGGCGACTTGGAGCTCGAGGACCTGCGCATCGACGCGCCGGGACCGAACGAAGTGCTCATCCAGACCATGGGCGCCGGTCTGTGCCACAGCGACCTGCACTTCATGGAGGGGCTGTTCCGCACGCCGCTTCCCATGGTGATGGGCCATGAATCGGCGGGTGTCGTCGAAGCAGTCGGATCCGATGTGAGTTACGTCGCACCCGGCGATCACGTCGTTGCGTGCTTGTCGATCTTCTGCGGCCAGTGCCATCGCTGCCTGTCGGGCAACCCGCACCGCTGCACCAATGTCCGCGCCACTTCCCGGGCGAGGGATGCCGCAGCCCGGCTGACCCGCGAAGACGGCACATCGGTCGACCAGATGGCCCGGCTCGGCGGCTTCGCTGAGCAGATGCTGGTGCATCAGAACGCCGTCGTGAAGGTGCGCCCCGACATGCCGCTCGACCGTGCGTGCCTGATCGGCTGCGGCGTCACGACGGGCTTCGGCGCAGCCGTGAACACCGCAGGCGTCGGCGTGGGCAGCGTGGTGTGCGTGATCGGCTGCGGCGGCATCGGCCTGTCGGCTGTGCAGGGTGCTCGGGTCGCGGGTGCCGGCCGCATCATCGCCGTGGACATGACGGAGGCAAAGCTCGAGACGGCCCGCCAGATGGGCGCCACCGACACCGTCAACGCGGCGGAGGTGGACGACGTGGTGGCCACCGTGAAGGACATGACCAAGGGCGGCGTGGAGTACAGCTTCGAAGCCATCGGCCTGGCCGAGACGGTGCAGCAAGCGTTCAACATGCTCGACATCGGCGGCACCGCCACCGTGATCGGCATGGTGCCGTCGAAGACGAGGGTCGAGCTGCGAGGCATCGACTTCCTGTCGGAGAAGAAGCTGCAGGGCTCGATGATGGGCTCGAACCAATTCCGCAGCGACATCCCGATGATGATCGACCTCTACCTCGATGGCCGCCTCATGCTCGACGAGATGATCTCGGCGCGCATCGACCTCGAACAGATCAACGAGGGCTACGGCTGGATGAAGGCCGGCGAGGCCACCCGCACCGTCATCACCTTCGACTGAGGTCGCTGCCGGCCCGCAGGTCCCCAGACCTCGCCCGGCTGCCATGACGTCAGGCCCACTGGCGACGCGGGCGGATGAGCGCATCACGACGCTCGACGCGGTGCGCGGCGTGGCCGTGCTCGGCATCTTGACGATGAATGCCGTGGCATTCGGCCTGCCCGCCGCGGCCTACGCCAACCTCGATGCCGGCGGCTCGCGCAGGGCGCTGGACTGGGTTGTCGGCGGCGCCGGGGAGATCTTCGCCGATCAGAAGTTCATGGGCCTGTTCTCGATGCTGTTCGGCGCCGGCGTGGTGCTGTTCGCCGAGCGTGCAGCGTCAAAGGGCCGTCGCAGCGTGCTGCTGAGCCTGTGGCGCAACGCGCTGTTGCTGGGCATCGGCATCGTGCACCTGTTGTTCTGGGAAGGCGATGTGCTGTTCGCCTATGCCTTGTGCGCGCCGGTCGTGCTCGCACTGCGACGCCTGCCCACCAAGGTGCTCCTCGTACTGGGCGGCGCGTGCTACCTCGCAGTCGCAGTCGTCTCGTGGTTCGTGCAGTCGTCGCTGCGCAGCTTCTCGAGTGTGCTGATCGACTTCTGGAACTACGGCGAGTACTACGGCGTCATCGAGACGTGGTTCCTGGCCGACTACTTCGGTCGAGCACTGGGTGCCATGCTCATCGGGGCGGCGCTCTACCGGACGGGTGTCATCAGCGGCAACCGGGCACCGTCGTTCTACCGCCGCATGGCCGCATGGGGCCTCGGCGTCGGGCTGCCGCTGTCGACTGCCGGATTCGCACTGATGGCCGGCACCGGCTTCGACATCGACTGGGCCGTCGCCGGCACCATCCCCAACACGCTGGCCACCGTGCCGCTGTGCCTGGGCTACCTCAGCCTGATTGCGCTGTGGAACTCGGCGAGCAACGGTGGCTTGCGGCGGCGCATCCGTGCTGCGGGACGCATGGCGCTCACCAACTACCTCACCCAGACAGTGCTGGGGCTGCTCGTGCTGGGCGCGCTGCTCGAAGATCTGGACCTGGGCCGCAGCGGCATCGCCGTGTTCGTCGTGGCCGTGTGGGTGCTGCAGCTGTGCTGGTCGAAGGCCTGGCTGGATCGGTTCGCCTTCGGCCCCGTCGAATGGCTGTGGCGCTGCGCCACGTACCGCCGCTGGCAGCCGATACGCGCTCGCTAGCGGACTAGCCGCACGAACGCAGCCGGTCGGCCGCGACCTTGACTAAGGCAGGATCGGCGTGGCTTCCATGTAGCCCGGTTCGAGGAACTCGACGTTCGGCGTGACCCGTGCCAGCTCGGCGGCAATGGACGTCGTGTCGGTCGGCACCGAGAAGCCCGGCAGCCAGTTGTCGTGGTGTCCGAGGATGACCTTGCGGGGCCGCAGCAGGTCGGCTTGGCGGCCGATGAACTGTGCCAGCGAGCCTTGGATGGGCTCGCCGTCGATGTTGCCGCGACCCGCCGCCGCGAGGATCGCCACGTCGGGGCGCAGGTCGCGCATCACGCCCGACCAGTGACCCGAGGTGTCCTGGAACAGCACCGAGCCGTCCGGCGCCTCGATCAGGAACAGCAGCGCTCCCCCGTCGCCCCGGTCGCTGTGACCGGCGGCCGACGCAGCGATGTGCGCGCTGGTGTCGGCATCGACCTCCGTCGCCAGATACTTCATCAGCTCGGCGAACTTCTGCTGCTGTTCCTGCCAGGTCACGCCGAGGTCGCCCAGGCAGACGTGGTCGGGCTGGTCCATCTGGGTGTGCGACCAGACGCAGGAGTGCTGGCTCGGATACACCGACACTCGCACGCCGGCGCCCCGGTCTCCCCGAGCGAGATCCACCGTCTCCCCACCGGCGACGCAGATCATCCGCTCTTCGGGCACTCCGGCCTCGGCCATCACCCGTACCGACTCGTAGGAGGCGATCAGGGTGGCGTCGGTGTTGGCCACGATGCGCTCGGCCCCGTAGAGGTGGTCGAAGTGCGAATGGCCCACCAGCACCCAGTCCGCTTCGGTGACATCGTCAGCGGTCAGGCCCGGACCCACCGCGTTGTCAGCCCGGTCGATGTAGGCGTCGAGAAAGACCGTGAGGCCGGCCGTGCGCAGCCGGAACGTTGCGCACCCGTACCAGTCGAGCGTCGTAGCCATGCCCGGAACCATACGCCCGAGCTCAGCAACCCTGTGCGTCGGGCACACTGGCGAGGCTATGGGCGGCATCCGCGCGGCGACGCACGATCGGGAGGTCGCGCACCGTGGGGCGTGGACACGCCGCTGTGCGGCACTGACGCTGCTGGCGGTGGCGCCGCTGGCAGCAGGCTGCGCGGTGTCTGAAGGCGACGCTGATGCAGCCGACCGATCCAGCGCATCTGTCAGCGGCGCGATGCTCGAAGGCAACCTGCATGTGCTGGTAGCCGCGTCCCTGTTGCCGGTCGCCGAGGTGCTCGCTGGTGACTTCGAACTGCTCCATCCGGGAGTGGATGTGCGGATCGCGGGAGCTGGGAGCTCGGCACTGCGAGAGCAGGTGCTCGCCGGCTCGCCGGCCGACGTGTTCATTCCCGCCGACCCGAGTCATCTGCGGACAGTCCGCCAGGAGATCGGCCTCAGCGGCGAGCCCGTCGTAGTGGCTCGCAACTCGTTGGTGCTCGCGGTGCCTGCGGACAACGACGCCGGGGTTGCTGCGCTCGCCGATCTGACTCGCCCTGAGCTGCTGATCGGATTGTGTGCCGCCGAAGTGCCGTGCGGTGCCCATGCGCGGGCAGGCCTGTCCCGTGCCGGCATCGAGCCTGTGCCCGACACCGACGAGCCCAATGTGCGCGCTCTGGTCACCAAGCTGGCCGCCGGAGAGCTGGACGCCGCCGTGGTGTACTCCAGCGACGCACGGACCGCCGCCGGAATCGAGAGCCTGGGCTGGGACGCTGGTTCAGCCCCGGAGACGACCTACGAGGCCGCCGTGCTCGTGGGAGCGCCCAACACCCAGGCAGCCGAGGCCTTCGTGGACTTCTTGGACTCCGCTGCCGCCCGAGACACCTTTGTCTCCCACGGTTTTGGGGCACCATGACCAGCACGACCACCTCCACCAGTGCCCCTGAGCCCGCCCGTCGGCCGGCCCGCCGAACGGCGCGTGACCTGCCGCCTTGGCCGGTCGCGCTGCTCGCCTGTATCGGTGTCGTGCTGTTCGCGCTGCCGCTCGTGGGCCTTGTTGCGCGTGCGCCGTGGACCGGGCTGTGGACACACCTGTCGAGCCGGTTCGTGGTGGACGCTGCCGTGCTCTCGGTGGTGTCGTCCATTGCAGCTGCTGCGGTGGCCGCGCTGGTCGGCGTGCCGCTCGCATGGGTGCTGGCGCGGGTGTCATTCCCGGGCCGCTCGGCGGTACGGGCGCTCGTGACGCTGCCGATGGTGCTGCCGCCGGTCGTGGGCGGTGCCGCGTTGCTATTCGCGCTCGGGCGCCGGGGCGTGGTCGGCGGGCCGCTGCATGACGCCACCGGGCTGCTGCTGCCGTACTCGATCTGGGGGGTCATCCTGGCGAACGCCTTCGTGGCCACCCCGCTCGTGATCCTGACCGTCGAGGGTGCCTTGCGGAATCTGGATCGTCGCTACGAGCACGCAGCCGCCACACTGGGCGCGTCGCGGCTGCGTGTGCTGTGGCGGGTGACGCTGCCGATGATCGGACCGGCGCTGGGCGTCGCGGTGGTGGTGGCGTGGGCGCGAGCCCTGGGCGAGTTCGGCGCGACCGTCACGTTTGCAGGCAGTCTCGGCGGCCGAACCCAGACGCTGCCGCTGGCGGTGTTCGTGGCGCTGGAGTCGAACCGGGATGCGGCGGTGGCTATCAGCCTGGTGCTTGTCGCACTGTCGCTGGGCTTGTTGATCGCCCTGCGGGACCGCTGGTGGCCGAGCCGATGAGCTCCGACGACACCGGCGCGGCAGTCAGCGGGTTGCAGGCCGACATCCGGCTGCAGCGCGGCGAGTTCGAGCTGGACGTGTCGCTGAGCGTCGAAGCGGGCGAGACTGCTGCCCTGCTCGGACCCAACGGCGCCGGCAAGTCCACGATCGTGGCTGCGATCGCCGGGTTGCTGCCGCTCGACGACGGCGTGGTGCGCCTCGCCGGACGGATCCTGGACGAGCCCGCCTCCGGTGTCTTCGTTCCGCCCGAACGGCGCCGCATCGGCGTGGTGTTCCAAGACCAGGTCCTGTTCCGGCATCTCAGCGCGCTCGACAACGTCGCCTTCGGCTTGGTCGCGCAGGGCATTCGCCGTGCCGAGGCGCGCACGCAGGCGCAGGCGTGGCTCGAGGCAATGGATCTCGGCGACCTCGGTCACCGCAGGCCCCGGGCGCTGTCGGGCGGCCAGCGGCAGCGGGTGGCGCTGGCCCGTGCGCTCGCGTGCCAACCCGATCTCCTCCTCGCCGACGAGCCGCTCGGTTCGTTGGACGTCACGGCGCGCAACCGCCTGCGGCGCAATCTGGCGTCTCACCTGAGCGGCGGACACAATGGAGGCAGCGGCGCAGCGGACGTCCCGCTGCCAGGCAACGGAGAGATGCCGCGCCTGCTCATCACGCACGATCCCGCAGATGCGTTCGTGCTGGCCGATCGTGTGCACATCCTCGAAGCTGGGCGGCTGACACAGGCAGGCACACCCGACGAGCTGCGGCGGACGCCCGCAACGTCATACGCCGCCGATCTGTCGGGAATCAACCTGATACGCGGCACAGCGCGTGATGGCGAGATCACCGTGGCGGACGACGAGGAGACGGCAGCGCCTGGCACCGGTCGCCGCTCAGCCGTGGTGTTGCACGCCGCCGACAGGTCCTCGTTCGGACCCGTGCTGGCCACGATTCACCCCCGAGCGATTGCGCTTCACCGGGAGCGGCCCAGCGGCAGTCCTCGCAACGTCTGGCGCACGACCGCCGATGCGGTCGAGCCACTGGGCGACATCACCCGTGTGCTGCTTGGCTCGCCCCTGCCTCTCACGGCGGACATCACGCCGGGAGCCGCTCACGAGCTCCTGATCCGGCCCGGTACCACGTTGTGGGCGTCGGTCAAAGCCACCGAGGTCGATCTCGCCCCCGACAACCGCGACTGATCAGCCGGCGCGGCTGACTGTGCCCATCGCTCAGCCGGAACGGCTGACTGTGCCTTCTGCTCAGCCGGAACGGCTGACGGAAGTCCACCCCTTGCCGGCGCCGGGCCGGTCGTCGAATTCGGCGGCGTAGCGATCGAAGAAACCCGGGTCGGCCGCAGCCGCGGCCGTGGCGATGTCGTCGCGAGCGATGGCGGCCTGCCAAGCGTCCATCAGCCGATCCTCGGCCTCGTAGTCGAAGCGATCCACGATCGAGCGCTCCATGGCGCCGCCAGGTTCCGGGTGGTTCTCTTCACGAGCGAGCCAACGTGCGGTGTCCGTCAACCCCTCCACCGGATCCACGACATCGCGATACCCGAGCTGGTAGATCGCCTTGTCGCAGTTGATGACGCGGTGATGGGGCGTGCTGCGCTGCGTGAGATGGTGGGACACGGCTGCGTGCTCCCACGGGATCGACACGATCTCGAAGCTGTGGTCCAAGGCCGCTGCGATGATCTCCACCCACTGCAGCAGCGTGGGCGTCCACTCGTCCGAGACGTTGTAGGCCTGTCCCGACGAGCGCGCCCCGGCATCCACAGCGGCCAGCACCATCGCCGCGGCATTGCGGGCCTCCGCAGACGCCTGCAACGTCACACCGCCGTCGGGCAGCACGATGCGAGTACGGCCATCGAGCACGCGGCGCACGATCTTCCACTCGCGCGGGCTGATCTGCCCAGGGCCGTAAATCCACGGGTAGCGCAGGTGCGATGCCGTGGGGTGCTCGCGGAACACGACAAGCTCCGTGTTGGCGATCTGGCGAACCTTGTTGTTGACGCGGAACTCGGGCGGCTCGTCAGAGACCAGGCGATCGTGCTCGCGCGTCGGCACCCGCATGCCGGCCGGCCACAGCGCATCGGCGTCGCCCCAGCCGCTGTAGACCGGGAAGCCGCCGATGCTCACGAACTTGGCCACGCGCCCGGCCATCACCCGGGCGATCTCGCGCAGCCGCCCATACATGACCACCGACAGGTCGTAGGTGGCCGACCCGATGGCGGCGACGAACTGGTCGGCGTCGAACGGATCGGTGTGGATGTGCTCGACGAGATCGGTGATCTCATCTACCTCATGGCGTCCGGTGTGCAGGATGGTCACCCGGTAGCCGCGCTCCAGCAAGCCCTTCACCACGTGGGGTCCGGTCGGGCCGGTGCCGCCCACCACCAAGGCTGTCTGCTCGCTCACGACTTCTGAATCTACGACGGGTGCCGGTGAAGCCGGCCACATTCGCCGGTACGCTCCCGCAACGATGAGCGCGAGCGTCAGCGGAACCGGGTCATGAGCGAGTACAGGCGCGGCACCCGGGTCGTAGTCAACGAAGACCTGCCTGGCGTCCCCGAAGGCACGCCAGGCAAGTGCGGTCGAGGCCTCGGCTTCGCCATCAAGCGCTACCGAGTGCGCTTCGACAACGATGTCGAGATCATCTCGGTGGCCCACAACAAGCTGGTGCCCGAGGACGAGTGGCCGCAGTTCCTGGCCCGCAGGGCGCGAGAGGAAATCGAAGCCGCCCAGGAACGAGCGCGCATTGCCGAAGCCCGTGCTGCGGCTGCTGAGTCGCGAGGCCTGCCGGCAGCGAGCACCGACGAGCCGGCAGCGGAACCCGCCGAGGCCGCGGCGGCAGATGCACCCGCGCCTGAGGCACCGGCCGCCGATGACGGCGGAGCGGATCCCCGACTTGCAGCGATACTCGCCCGTTCCAAGTCCGCACGCGAGGCAACCGGTGTCCCGGCCCCCGAGAGCAGTCCGGCCCCAGCGGCGGAGAGTTCGACAGACGCGGCAGAGAGCTCAGCTGCCGAGCCGACGCCGGCACCCGCAGCCGCGCCCGCTGCACCCCCACCGGCACCCGCAGCCGCGCCGGAGCGTTCAGCGCCGCCGTCTGGTCCCGAGCGCGTCGAGATACCGGAGTTCGTGCCGGGCCCCGAGGTCGATCCCGACTACGCCCCGGCGGCGAATCGGGTGAGCGAGCTCATCTCCGAGGCACGCAAAGACGGCTGACCGCCCGCCTCGTGCAGCCGTCTACGCAGCTGGCGGCGGGAAGGGCTCAGGATCGGCGAAGCGTCGCACCACGTTGGCCGTGATGCGTGCGACGTCGTTGTCGTAGCCGTCGCGGGCCAGCGCACCGAACCACGAGATCGAACCCACCGAGAACACCGCCCCGCCGTTGGGTGTTTCGTAGAACACCATGTCGGCGCGCACCATGGGATCGGGCGTCGGGAAGTCCACCGAGCCTTCGAACTCTTCCTTGGTGCGCAGCATGCCGGGCCCGAACGTGGTCGCCGAGGCCAGCATCACGGCGTGTTCGGGCGATCCCAGTCGCACGTCGTAGCGATCCAGCTCCTGGCCGGCGGCACCGCCGCCCAGCCCGGATGTGCCAATGCGCTCGCCGGGTACCCCGTCGAGGATCCACGCAGCGCGCGAGCTGTCTACTGCGGGATCGCGCACGAAGTAGGTGGCCTTGTCGAATCCCTGCGCGGCGAAGCCGATGCCGCAGATCTCGTTGGGCGCACGCCCCTGGCGCCGCCACATCCCGCCGTACTCGCCGCCCCAGGCGTGATAGCTCTCCCCCGGCCCGGTCTGCCAATTGCGCACGCCGTCCTCGGCCCGACGCAGCTCCATGGCACCTGGCCAGTCATCGCTGAACGCCACCCTCCAGTAGAAGCCGTTGCCGCCCAGGTACATGAGCCGCCCGCCGTTGCGCTGCCAGTCGGCCAGCGCGTCCAGCATGGCGGTCGACCAGTACTCCGGGTGGCTGCCGGTCACCAGCACGCGGTACGGCGCGATGGCGTCTACACCCTCGACATGCAGGTCCTCGTCGGTGACGATGTCGTGGCCGACTTCGAGATGCTCCAAGAATGCGTTGATGTCGGTGTCGGGCGTGAAGTTCCAGCCGTCGGCGCCGGGGCGCAGATTCAGCACGGGCCGGCGGCGCGAGCTGAACATGACGCCGCTGCGGTCCGGGTGCTTCTCGTAGTGGCTGAGGCCGATCTCAGGGTGGTCCCGGATGTACGCATGCTCGGGACGCAGGCGAGCCTTGGTCGGGATGAAATCGGCGCCTTCGAACAGCATCCGGTGATTGGCGTAGGCCATATAGGTGGCGGTCGGCATCAGCAATGCGACATCGGCCGTGCGTGCGCCGCGCGCCGGACGCACGAAGAACGGCACGCGGTCCTCGCCCGCATCGCCACGCACCCGGAAGGCGTAGATCCCGCTCGGTAGGTCCTCCGGCAACGTCGCCTCAACCGTGGTCTCCCACCCGGCGTCGTACAGATCGTCGTGATGGAAATGGACGGCGTCGAAGTGTTCCCGATTGTCGATCCAACGATGATCTGAGCCGTCCCATGCCGGGCCGCTGACCGCACGTGTCGGCAGCTGGTGCAGCACCATCGGCCCGCATGCAGGATCGTCGGCTGGCACTGTCCGTCCGGCCATGTCGACGGAGAGATCCCACGACACGGTGGCGCTGTCGACCCGGAACGTGGGGCGCGCCAGCCGTCCGTCGAAGCGTTCGCCTGCAGGCCCCGCTGCGAGGCACAGCTCGGTCGGAGCGAGATCGCCCGCGTTGACCGGCGTCGTGCCGCTTGCCGCGCCGCCGGTGCCGTGCCGGAACACGTCGTCGTGTGGCGCCCCGCCCAGCTCTGCGTCCAGTTTTGAGACCGTCAGGTCGCTCAGCCGGTTTCCCTCCACCGCATCGCGCCCCGGCGAGTCGGAAACCGCTGTCGTCGCCGCTGCGCTCAGGGTTCCCGAGTCGAGATCCAGTTCGGCATCGAGCAGGTACCACCGATTGCGCGTCAGCGGCAAGTCGTCCACCACAAGCCGGATTTCGTCGCCGAGCGCTGACGTCGAGGCGACGGCGCGACCTGCGGTGAGATCCAGGCGCAGCGCCTCGATCGCCGCTGAGTCCGCTGGTGCGCCTGCGGTGTGCGCGCACAGGGTCGCTATGCGCGCCGGCCGATCTGGCAGCGTTGGCATCACCCACACTCGGAGACCGAGACGGCGCGCACTCGGCACGTCATCCAACGCTGCAACGCCGTACGAGCCCGGTGTGAGCGGCTGTTCGTCGAGGGTCACCGACCAGCTGCCGGCTGTGGGAGCCGGTCGTTCGTCGAAGCCGGGTCCGTAGCGGGTCGGGTCGCCGCAGACAATCTGCGTGATGTCGACGTCGGCCGGTCCGGGCTGGTGCGATGAGGCCATCAGCCGGATCGACTCGCCCGCACGCAGTGTCCACGGTTCGCAGTACCCGGTGATCTGCTTAGGGGGATCGGGATCAGTATCGGCAGGGCCGGGCGCGTTCGCGTGAGCCGCGGGTGATTCAGTCATGAGATTGCTTGTTCAGCAGGCTCGGCTGCTTGCGGAGCTCAGCGCTGTGACCTGAACGTGTCGTAGTCGGTCACGGGCATGCCGTCAGCTCGCCAGCCGCCGAAGCCGGTCTCGACATGGCTGACCTTTCCTACGCCCATGTCCTGCATGGTGTCCGCAGACAGGGCTGAACGGGCGCCGCCGGCGCAGCACAGGATGAATTCCCGGTCCTCCAGGAACTCCTGCTTGGTGTAGGGCGAGTCGGGCGAGACCCAGAACTCGAGCATGCCCCGGGGGGTGTGCATCGAACCGGGAATGGCCCCGTCTCGCTGGAGCTCACGCACGTCTCGTATGTCCACGATCAACGCGCCCTCCTCGGTGACACGACGGTGGGCCTCCGCCGGCGAGATGTTGTCGATACGGGTCTTGGCCTCGGCGACCATCTCGTTGACTGACTTGACGCCCATCGGTTCCTCCTGGTGGCGCTGGATTCCCTGCCCGGTCGACCGTCGCACCGCCCGGAGCGGGTCGACCGGTCTCCGTGCCCGCAGTCTCACCGACGCGAGCGCCTGAGTCCACTCGATGCCCTGCTCTGCACTTGGAGAGGACGAACGCTGGCACACTTGCGGCGGTGACAGCGCCGCTCCGGACGCCGCCAGGCCGCTTCTGTCTAGGCATTGACACCGGCGGCACGTTCACCGACGCCGTCGTGTACGACCACGACACCGACCGGGTCGTGGCGGCGGCCAAGACGCCGACGCGGCACGAAGATCTCTACGACTGCGTGGTGGAGGCCATGACGAGCGTGCTGGCAGGCGGCCGGGGCGCTTCGGCCGACGCCGTCAGGGCGGCCGACATTGGGCTTGTGGCGGTTTCTACGACGCTGGCCACCAACGCGCTGGTCGAGGGCGCCGGGAGACCCGCCGCGCTCGTGGCCATCGGCTTCGAAGCTGAGACACTGGCTCGTGTCGGGCTGCGCACCGGCACTGGTGCTACGCCGGGCGTGCAAGACAGCACTTCCCCCGCCGATGGCGGGCTCGATCGAGTGACCGGCAGCCTTGTGTCGGCGCCGGTCGTGATCGTTGGCGGTGGCCACGGCGCTCACGGTGACGAACGCGACCCGCTCGATCTCGACGAGCTCGCTCGTGAGCTCGACCGCATCGATACGTCGGTCGAGGCATATGCCGTCGCGGCACAGTTCAGCGTCCGCAATGCCGCCCACGAGCTTCAGGCTCGAGAAGCGATTCGCGAACGCACCGGCAAGCCGGTGACCTGCAGCCACGAGCTGTCCCCACGGCTCGGCGGTCCTCGCCGGGCGGTGACGACGCTGCTCAACGCACAGCTCATCTCGATTACCGCCCGCTTCACCGGAGCGATCCGAGCAGCAATGGAATCGCTCCAGCTCGACGCCCGCCTCATGGTGGTCCGGGGAGACGGCTCCCTCGTCTCGGCCGATTTCGTGACTCAGCGACCGATCGAAACCGTGCTGTCGGGGCCGGCGGCCAGCGTCATCGGTGCACGTCACCTCGCGAGATCCTCAATGGCTGGGCAGGAAACGCTCGTCGCCGGCGGTCTCGTGGTTGACATCGGCGGCACCACCACCGACATTGCGGCGATTCGCGAAGGTGCCGTCGTTGCTGCTGACGGCAGCGACGACGGCGACACCGCCACCGTGGGCGGTCACGCCACGATGGTCACTGCACTGCCCACCCTGACGGTGGGCCTCGGCGGCGACAGCGAGATCCGGATCCCGGTTGACGGGAGTCGCGGCGAGCTGGCTGTCGGACCGCGCAGGGTGGTGCCGCTGTGCGTCGCTGCCCAGCGACATCCCGACGTGGTGCTGCCGATGCTGCAGCGCCAGCTCGAAGCCGAGCGGCCGCTTGCAGAGTTCGGGCAGGTACTGCTGCGGGCAGCAGCCGGGGCATCGTCCGCGCACGACAGCGGCGGCACAGTCCAGAACAGCCTCGACAGCGAGATCATGCGGCTCGTCGACGGCGCCGACGGTGCACTTCCGCTGGAGAACCTCAAGCGGTCGGCTCGGTGGCGCGGCGCCCTTGAGCGACTCGAACGCAGCGGCCGCGTGCGGCGCGCCGCACTGACACCGACCGACGCCTGCGCGGTGCTCGGCTTGTTCGACGCCGAAGCAACAGTGAATGCCGCGGCTGCCCGAGCCGCTGCCGAACTGTTCAGTCGCCAGCGCGATCGCTACGGCGTCGACGTCGGCAGCGACGCCGCAGATCTCAGCCGCCAAGTCATGAACCTCGTGCTGCGCAGCGCCACCGAAGCACTGCTCAGCGTCGCGCTCGGCGCGGACGGAATAGCCCCAGGGGAGACCAGACGGCAGCTCGCACAGACTGCCCTCGACCGTCGGCATCGGGAACTGGAACGAGCCGTCGCCGATGAGCCCGGCGACACCCACGGCGAGCGCCGAGTCAACCCGCTGTGGGGTTTGCTCGAATCCAGCGGGTCAGCGAGCGTGCCAATCGCGGAGGATGCCGCCGCGACTCCGCCTGATCACGCTCCGCTCGCCCGGGTCGATGCCGGTGTCGGGGTTCCCATCGTTGCCATCGGCGCTCCGGCCCCCACCTACGCCCCGCTCGTCGGAGCACTGCTCGGCACCGAGGCAATCGTTCCGGCCCATGCAGAAGTGGCGAACGCGGTCGGCGCAGCGGTCGCGCGGGTGAGGATCACCAAGCAGATAACGGTGACCGCACCACGCCGTGGCAGCTACCGGGCCCATTGGGGCGACGACCCGCCGGTCTGGCACAGCCTCGACGAAGCGCGCGAGTGGGCAACCGCCCAAGCGTCTGCGGCCGCCCGAGCGGAGGCTGCCGCTGCGGGTGCTCGCGACGCAGCCGTCACGGTCGACTGGGAGACCCGAACCGCTCCGAGCAACGGCCGCGAACTCTTCGTGGAAGCAACGCTGCGCGTCACCGCCACTGGCCGGCCGCTACAGCAGTAACCGGCGGCTCAGCCTCTGAGCACTCACCCTTGGGGCGGGGCGGAGGCGTGAACCAGCCTGCCCTCGGTGCGACAGGCGGTCTCGAGCGCGCTCAGCAGCTCCACATCGGGAACGGGGCGTGCGGTGACGGGGTCGTCAGCGAAAGCCGCCTCCAACGCTGCAGCAATCCCGAGCAGCCGCCGGTCGCTGTAGCTCGGGCCGACGATCTGCAGGCCGAACGGCGTGCCCTGGCCGTCCAATCCGCACGGCAGCGCCATGGTGGGGTGGCCCACCACGGTGAGCGCTGCCGACAGCCCCAGCCACGCCATGTAGTTGCGCACGGGCTGGCCGTCAATCTCGGCGGGGTACAGCTGGTGCCAGTCGAACGGCGGCACGCTGACGCCCGGGCAGATCAGCACGTCGACCGTGTCGAACAGCGCATCGGTGGCCCGGTACAGCTCCACCTGGCGCCGCCGGGCCTTGGCGATGTCGAGCACCGTGGTGTTCAGCGCTTCGTCGTAGGTGGCCCGAATGTTGGGGTTGAAGCCGCCGTCAGGTCCAGCAGCGTCGGGGTCAAACTTGTGGATGCTGCGGTGATAGTTGGTGGCGAAGATGTCCGACCGGAGCTGCCAGTCGACGTCCAGCGCATCGCTGAGATCGATGTCGGCCTCGTCGATTGAGCCCACGATTCCGGCGAGCCGTTCGACGCGGTCAGCAAACACAGTCCGTACGGCCTCGGAGACCAGCAACCCGCCGAGGTCGGCGCTCACGCCGACCCGCAGCGAGGCCGCATCGGCCGCCGGGAGTTCGGCGAACGCAGCGGCATCGAGCGGGAACGCCATGGGGTCGCGCCGGGCATCGCGATCACGGCCCGCCACCACTGACAGCAGCAGTGCCGCGTCGGCGACGGTGCGGGCCATCGGTCCCGACACGCTGTAGTTGGTGCGACCGATGGTGCGCTCGTCGTGAGCCACCGTGCCGGGCGTGGAGCGGTGGGCGACCACACCGCAGTACGAAGCCGGGATGCGCAGGCTGCCGCCGTGGTCGGACCCGGTGGCCAGCGGCGCCATCCCGCACGACAGCGCAACCGCTGAGCCGCCGGAGCTGCCGCCGCAGGTCAGCGACGGATCGAACGGGTTGCCGGTGGCGCCGAAGAGCCGGTTGACGGTGTTGGCGCCGATGCTCAGCTCAGGCGTATTGGTCTTGCCGATGATGACCGCATCTGCCGCCCTGACTCGGGCCACGATGCCGTCGTCGGCAGTTGGCACGTTGCTTGCGAACGGCACGGCGCCGTAGGTGGTGATGAGCCCGGCCGTGGCCTGGATGTCCTTGATCGCCACCGGCAGGCCCGCCAGCGGACCCAGAGGCTCGTCCCGGGCTCGGGCATCATCAATCGCCTGCGCCGTCGACTTCGCAGCGTCGTCGTCGCGAACGACGAGCGCGTTCACGGCACCATCAGTCGCATCGGCCCGCTGCAGGCATGACTCCAGCAGCTCGCGCGCTGAGATCTCGCCAGATTTCAGCAGCGCTCGCGCATGCGTCGCATCGAGATCACAGGGCTCACTCATGCTGTGGAGCGTGCCACAGCCGGCCGCTACCGGGCGCGTTCAGCTGCCTCATTGCACGGATTCGCGCAGTGCTTCCTGCTCTCGCTCGCGGTCCATTCGGGCCCGGGCTCAGCGTCCGCGTCATCGGTAGTCTCTGCGGCGATGAGTAGCACCGACGGGGTCAGTTCGAACGGCAACGTGTCGAAGGTCCATGACGCCGTCGTCGTGGGCGCCGGGTTCGCCGGCATGTACTCGCTCCACAAGCTGCGCGGGCTCGGATTCGACGTGGCCGTCGTTGAGCGAGCCGACGGCGTGGGCGGCACCTGGTACTGGAACCGCTACCCGGGCGCCCGGTGTGATGTCGAGTCGATGCAGTACTCCTACTCGTTCGACCCCGAACTCGAACAAGAGTGGGAATGGTCCGAGCGCTACTCCGGCCAGCCCGAGATCCTGCGCTACGCCAACCACGTCGCCGACCGCTACGACCTGCGGCGCGACATCCATTTCGAGACCACCGTCGAGCGCGTCGACTGGGACGACGAGGCTCGCCATTGGCATCTGCAGACCGATCGGGGCCTCTACCGCGCGCGCTTCGTGGTGATGGCCACCGGCTGCCTGTCGACCACGAACATGCCCAACTTCGACGGCGCAGACACTTTCGCCGGGCCCACGTACCACACCGGCAATTGGCCGCACGAAGGCGTCGACTTCAGCGGCCTGTCAGTCGGCGTCATCGGCACCGGCTCGTCGGCCGTGCAGGCCATCCCGGTCATCGCCGCGGAGTGCCGGGAGCTGACGGTGTTCCAGCGCACGCCGAACTACTCGGTTCCGGCGCGCAACGAGCCGCTCGACCCTGGCGAGCAGGCTCGCTGGAAGTCCAACTATCGCGACTTGCGGGCCAAGATGCTCGAACAGAACGCCGCAATGGTGCAGCGGCTGCCAGACGGTGAAGACCTCGCAAAGGAAGCGGACGCGGAGGAGTTCCACGAGCGCATGCAGCAACGGTGGGATGTGGGTGGCTTCACCTTCTACCGGGCCTACGGCGATATCGCCTTGGACGCCGAGTCGAACGACCGGGTAGCAGAGTTCGTGCGCGGCAAAATTGCCGAGGTTGTCGACGATCCAGAGACTGCGGCCAAGCTCACCCCGCACAACACGATCGCCTGCAAGCGCCCCTGCCTCGACACGAACTACTACGAGACGTTCAACCAGCCGCACGTGCAACTGGTGGATGTGTCCGAGAAACCCATCGAGCGCATCTCGCAAGCCGGAGTGGTCGTCGACGGCCGGGAGTACCCGGTCGATGCCATCGTGTACGCGACCGGTTTCGATGCGATGACCGGAACGCTGCTGCGCATGAACATCACCGGGCGTGGCGGCATGAGACTGGCCGATCACTGGGACGCTGGCCCGCGCACCTACCTCGGCTTGGGTGTGGCGGGCTTCCCCAACATGTTCACCGTGTCCGGTCCCGGCAGCCCGTCGGTGCTGACCAACATGATCCCGTCCATCGAGCAGCACGTCGACTGGATCTCGCGCTGCCTGGTCGAGCTGCGAGAGCGCGGCACCGCCACCATCGAGCCCGAACCCGACGCCGAGGCCTACTGGGTCGACTACGTCAATGCTGTGGCCGACCTGACGCTGTATCCCACGTGCAACTCGTGGTACCTGGGAGCGAACATTCCCGGCAAGACCCGGGTGTTCATGCCGCTGCCGGGCTTCCCGCCTTATGTCGAGGTGTGCGAGGACGTGGCGTCCGACAACTACCGCGGCTTCGCCCTGGCTTGATCACCCAAACTCCCGCGGAGGCCTGCCGATGAGATTCACGCCCACCGAATTGACCGGTCCGGAGCTTGACCTGCAAGCCGAGGTTCGCGAGTTCCTGGCAGCCGAGCTGCCTCCCGGCACTCACGAGCCATGCCTGGGCATGGCCGCCGACCACGACCGGGAGTTCTCGGCCAAGATGGCTGACCGGGGCTGGGTGGGCATGGCACTGCCTTCACGCTGGGGCGGCTCGGACCGCACCGCCGTGCAGCGCTTCATCGTGGTGGAGGAGATGCTGCGCTGGGGTGCACCGGTGGGGCACCATTGGGTGGCCGACCGCCAGACCGGCAATGTGATCCTCAAGTTCGGCAGCGACGAGCAGCGGGAACGGTTCCTGCCGCCGATCTGCCGGGGCGAGCTGGGCTTCTCGATCGGCATGAGCGAGCCCGACAGCGGCTCGGACCTGGCCTCGGTGTCGACCCGGGCCGAGCGCGCCGATGACGGGTGGGTCGTGAACGGCACCAAGATCTGGACCTCGAACGCGCACATGAACGACTGGTTCATCTGCCTGCTGCGCACGGCACCCATGGAGGACGGCAACAAGCACGCGGGCCTATCGCAGTTCCTGATCGACCTGTCCTCGCCGGGCCTCGAGATCAGCCCGATCCCGTTCCTGGACGGCAGCCATCATTTCAACGAGGTGACGTTCCACGACGTCTTCGTGCCGGACATCAACGTGGTGGGCCAGCCGGGAATGGGCTGGCACCAGAACACCACCGAGATGGCCTACGAGCGCGGCGGCCCCGACCGCTGGCTGTCCCCGTTCTCGACGGTGGAGCAGCTGCTGCGCGAGGCCGCGGGCACGCCGATGGAAGACGCTGTGTCGGACCTGTTCGGCGAACTGGCGGCTCGCTGGTGGGGCATCCGGAACCTGTCGCTGTCGGTGGCACGGCTGATCGACGAGGGCGAGGCGCCGTCGGTGGAGTCGGCGCTGGTGAAGGAGATGGGGACTCGCTACGAGCAGGAGGTCGTCGAAAAGCTGGTGCAGCTCATCGACGAGGAATACTCGCCGGAGTCCGAATCGCTGTTCGAGCGGCTGCTGGCGCAGTGCGTGGTGACGTTTCCGGGCAACACGATCCGGGGCGGAACCATCGAGATCCTGCGCTCGGTGGCCTCGAAGGGTCTGCAAGGGCTGCCGGCATGACGGCCAAGACGGCACCCGAGCCGGTCGTGGTCGACGAGCTCATTACCGAAACGGCCGACCGGCTGTTCGGCGAACTGTGCACGCACGAAGCGGTGCAGGCCGCCGAGGACAGCGGCGGCGCACCCGACATCTGGGAGGCGTTCTGCGAGACCGGCTTCGACCTGATCGCAGTGCCCGAGGACGCGGGCGGATCGGGCGGCACGCTCGCAGAGGCCATCGAGGTGCTGCGACTCGTCGGCTACCACTCGGCACCGATCCCGGCCGCTGAGAACGGCATCCTCGGCGGCTGGCTGCTGGCCGAAGCCGGCCTCGAACGCCCCGACGGCCTCGTCACGGTCGTCCCGCCCCGAGCAACCGAAGGCGGCTGGTCGGGTGGCGGGACGTGCTCGGTGAGTCTCAACGGCGACGGCACCGCCGTGCTGAGCGGCGAAACCCACCGGGTGCCGTGGGCGCGCAGCGCAGACGTGATCGTGTGCGTATGCGAATGCGACGGACACTCCACCGTGGTGTCCGTGCCGGCGTCGGAGTGCACAATCACGCCGCTGCCGAACATGGCCGGTGAACCCCGCGACACTGTCAGCTTCGATGGCGCGACCGGACGAGCGGCGCCTGCGCCCGACGGCGTCGACGCCGGAACCCTGGCGCAGCGCGGCGCGCTGTCGCGCGTCGCACTGATGGCCGGCGCAATCGAGAAGATGTGCCAGCTCACCGTCAGCTACACCAACGAGCGGGTCCAGTTCGGCCGTCCGGTGGCGCGCTTCCAGGCGGTCCAGCAGCACCTGGTCTGGGCCGCGCAGGACGCAGCACTGGTACGCATGGCCGCCGAGGTCGCGGCCCGCGAAGCGACCCGGGGCGATGCGCCGTTCGAGATCGCCGCTGCCAAGCTCGTCGCCAACCAGGCGGCGGCTCGGGCCACCAAGGCCTGCCACCAGGCACACGGCGCCATGGGCATGACCCAGGAGTACCCGCTGCACCACTTCAGCCGCCGGCTGTGGAGCTGGCGCAAGGAATACGGCTCCGACGCCCACTGGTCGGCCGTGCTCGGCGACATGGCCACCGACGCCGGAGCCGACGGCCTCTACCCCCTCATCACCAGCGGCACCGCCGCCCTGGCCTGAGCGAAGCGCTCCGGCGGCGGCACATCTACGCTCGCCGCATGGATGAGAGCACCTTTGACGAATTCGGCGAGTACGGGGATGTCTCGGTCAAGCTGAGCGATGACCACGTGGCGGTCGTGGAGATTCACCGGCCACCGAACAACTTCTTCGATCTGGAGCTCATCGACGGGCTCGTTGCCGCGTTCGGCGACCTCGACGAAGAGGACGGCTGCCGGGCCAGCGTGCTGTGCTCGGAGGGCAAGAACTTCTGCGCCGGCGCACAGTTCGGCAGCGACGGGCGGCGGGGCGGCGAGATCACCGCCACCAACGCCGACGGCAGTCCGCGCCACCTCTACGACGCAGCCTTCGACCTGTTCTCCAAGCGCAAGCCGGTGGTCGGCGCCATCCAGGGCGCGGCGGTCGGCGGCGGCTTGGGCGTGGCCTGCTTCCCGGACTTCCGCATCGCGGCCCCCGAGGCCCGATTCACGGCCAACTTCGCCCGGCTCGGCTTCCACCACGGCTTCGGCCTGACCGTGACGCTCCCCCGGCTCGTCGGCAACCAGCAGGCGCTGGACTTGCTCTACACCGGTCGGCGCGTCAAGGGCGACGAAGCCGTGGACATCGGGCTGGCCGACAAGCTGGTACCGCTCGACGACCTGCGCCAAGTCGCCTACGACTTCGCCTGTGAGATCGCCGGCTCGGCGCCGCTGGCCGTCGAGTCGATCCGCTACACGATGCGCGGCCACCTGGCCGATGCCATCAAGGCGGCCACCGACAACGAGAAGGCCGAGCAGGATCGCCTGCGCACCACCAACGACTGGCGCGAGGGCGTCAACGCCATGAACGAGCGCCGGACGCCCAACTTCACCCGCAGCTGATGCCCGGTTGCACCGGAACGCCCGACGTTGCTCGCGACTGATGTCCGATCTCGCGTCGCAATCAGCCGCGCTTACTGCCGACAACATCCGCGCGGCGCTCGACGGACTGCTCAAACGTCGCACCGACCAGACGCGCCTGACGTCGATGGGGGCTGGCAGCGACGACCTCGACGAGGGCCAGGCCTACCTGGCGGCGACCGTGGACGGCGGCTGGCATGTGCCGGCCTGGCCGACCGCCCACGGCGGCCGCGATGCCTCAGTGGCGGAGAACCAGCTCATCGGCTCGGTGCTGCGCGAGTACGTGGTGCCCGACCTCTACCCGTTCGCCATCGGGCTCGGCATGGTGGGCCCGGCCCTGCTGGCGCACGGGACAGCAGAGCAGCAGGACCGCTGGCTGCGGCCGATCGCATCGGGCGCCGAGATCTGGTGCCAGATGTTCTCCGAGCCCGAGGCCGGGTCGGATCTCGCCAACGTGGCCCTGAGCGCCGAGCAGGACGGTGACCTGTGGCGGCTCGGCGGCCAGAAGACCTGGACCAGCCGGGCGATGTGGTCGAAGTGGGCCATCTGCCTGGCTCGCACCGATCCGGATCAGCCCAAGCACAAGGGCCTCACGATGTTCGTGATCGCCATGGATGCACCCGGCGTCGACGTGCGGCCGCTGCGGCAGATGAACAACGACGCCCACTTCAGCGAGGTGTTCGTGGACGGCGCGGTCGTTCCCGACGCATGGCGAGTCGGCGATGTGGGCGAGGGTTGGCGGGTTGCCATGACGATCCTCTCCCACGAGCGGGCTGGCGCCGGCAGCCGCGGCGGTGGCGACGGTGCCAAGCGTGGCGCCCGCATTCCCACGTGGATTGCCGATCTGGCCGCGCTCGGGGCACTCGACGACAAGGTGAGACGGGACGAGGCCATGTCGATCTACGCCGCAGACATGGCATCGCGCTGGACCGCCCAGCGGGCAGCAGACGAGGCCCGGTCCGGCGGTAGTCCGGGACCGGCCGGCAGCGGTGCAAAGCTGAGGACGGTGTCGTCGTACAAGCGGCGCGCTTACTTGGCGAATCGCGCCGCGGGAGCCGCAGGCATGCTCGAAGACGGTCACGGCTACATCGAAACGGTGACTGCGCCGTCGATGTCGATACGGGGCGGCACCGACGAGATCCAGCGCAACATCCTGGGCGAGCGGGTGCTCGGCCTCCCCGGCGAACCCCGCCTCGACCGTGATGTGCCTTGGCGCGATTCCCGAAAGGGAATGCTGTGAGCCGGCGCGAATCCCGAAGGGGATTGCTATGAGACAGCGGCAGTCGCGAAAAGGACTGCTGTGACGAGCGGCATCTCGGCGCCCACCACGTACGGCGAAGTCATGTTCCTCGAGCAGCACGGCCCCGATACCTACGTGGGCGTCAGCCCCGAGTACATGTGGGGCCGGATCTACGGCGGGCAGGTCATCGCCCAAGGCCTGTGGGCAGCGTTCCAGACCGTCGACGAGGCGTTCGTGCCTCACTCGGTGCACGCCTACTTCATCCGCGGCGGCACGCTCGACGAGCCGGTCCGCTACGAGGTGGACCGCCTCCGCAACGGCCGCTCGTTCTGCACTCGTGCAGTCGTGGCCCGCCAGAGCGGCGGCGCCATCTTGAACCTGTCGTGCTCATTCCATGTGGCCGAGCAGGACGCCGAAGTGCAGACAGCACGAATCCCGCTCGCCCCCGACCCGCAGGACTGCCGCAACATCGACGAAGAGCGGTGGCCGTGGATCATGGAGCGCCGCCCGCTGCCGAGCCATCCGGGGGCGGGCCAGTCGATGGGCTGGGTGCGCATTGTCGATCCCATCGACGACGACCCCCGGCTGCACATCTGCGGGTTGGCGTTCACCTCCGATGCCATCCAGTTCAACGCCGCCCGCTCGCTGCACCCGCTGCAAGTGTCCCGCGAGCAGTACCAGGAGACGTTCATGGGCGCGTCACTGGATCACGCCATGTGGTTCCACCGACCAATGCGCGCCGATGAGTGGCACCTGTACCAGTTCGACTGCCACGGCCTCACGAGCGCTCGCGGCATGACGGTGGGCAACCTGTTCGCTCCCGACGGCAGCCACGTCGCGACGATTGCCCAGGAAGTGCTGCTGCGGGAGAGGCGACCCCAGAGCTAAGGCCCGCCGGCGCCGCTAGGCGCAGCAGGCGTCGTCAGCGTGACTCTCGCGCTCCAGGCCGTCGCCGCGTCGCGACAGCACCACGTTGTTCATCACCTCGACGTCGCCCTGCTTCACGTACCACTCCCAGTCGATGCCGTGCGGATCGGTGGCCCAGGTCTCGACCTTCTCGGCGTAGCAGCACATGGTCTCGTCGATGGTGGAGGTGGTGAGACCCGCCTCGACCATGCGGGCATGAGCCTGTTCCACCTCGCTGGCGGATTCGGTCTCGACCCCGAGATGGTTGATGGTGCCCCCGTTGCCGGGATTCTCGAACAGCACCAGCTTCAGCGGCGGCTCATCGATAGCGAAGTTGGCGTACCCGTCGCGCCGCTTGGCCGGTTCGGCGCCGAAGAGCCGCGAGTAGTAGTCGACTGCCTCGTCGATGTCATCCACATTGAGTGCCAGCTGCAACCTCATGGGTTCACACTACGGCGAGCACCCTGTGCGGCAAAGGACGATCCCGGACATCTGACTGGCCGACCGCCAGCGATCTAAGGTGCCCCGCTGTGACTCCGCCACAACAGCTCAACCCCGGCCAGCTCGCGGCTGCAGACGCCCTGACCGCCTACTTCGCCGATGGGGGCGAGGCGCCGGTTGAGGCATTCGCCGACTTGAGCTTCGAGGACGGGCTTGCCATCCAGTGCGAGATGCAGCGACGAGCTGTTGCGAGCGGCGCAGTGCACGCCGGCTGGAAGGTCGGGCTCACCTCGGACCGGGCCCGCACGACCGTGGGGATCGACGACCGGCCATTCGGGCACGTCAACCGGGTGCTCGCATCGCCCGCTGTGCTCCCGTCGGCGGAGATTCGCAAAGTGAGCATCGAACCTGAGATGTGCTTCGTGATCGGTGAGCGCATCGCCGGCGACGACGTCGATCCAGCCTCGGTGCCAGGCCGGATCGCGCAGGTGTGCGCTGGCTACGAGGTGAACGAGGCGCGAGTGGCCGTCGGAGGCAACCTCGCCATGCTCGTCGCCGACAACCTGACGAACTGGGCCATCGTGCGCGGCTCGGGCGTGGACGCACCGCCGGCGGAAGAACTCGACCGCTGCGTGGTGACAGTGGCATGCGACGGCACCGAACAGTTCAGCTGCACCGCCGCAGACGAGGTCGACAACCCCTACCTGTCGATTGCCCGGCTCGCGGCCACACTGCACCGGCACGGCTTGGCACTCGAGCCGGGACAGAGCGTGATCACCGGCGCGTATGCCCGCTTCCGGGCCGAAGCCGGCCAACGCTGGGTGACCAGCTACAGCGGCATCGGAGATGTAGAGGCGACGATCTCATGAACTCTGGACCGCCAGGCCCAACCATCCTCGACGTGCCCGACGGGCCGCTCAACGTGCTGGTCACCAAGACACTCACGCTGCCCGATGTCAGCCCCGCCGACGAGGCGGCCATTCGCGACGCGGCCGGGCCCGACGCCGTCGTGAACATCGTGGACCGGCCCCGCGACGGGGTTCCGTTGGCCGGCGAGGCACAGGTGATCCTCGGCATCGTGCCCGAGTGGCTGTTCGACGCTGCCCCGAGCCTGCGCTGGATTCATGCGACGGCATCGGGTGTCGACATGTTCATGTACCCCAAGTTCCTCTCCAGCGAAGTGGTGCTCACCGGCGAGAAGGGACTGGTCGGCAGCCATCTGGCCGATCACGCGTTCGGCCTGCTGCTCGCACTGGTCAGGCGCATCGCAACCGCCGTGAAGCTCGGCCCCGAGGGCTGGGACAACGATCTCCGCGAGCAGATGCGCTACAGCGAGCTGGAACTTGAAGGCCTCACGATGGGCATCTTGGGCTTCGGCGGCACCGGGCGGCACATCGCCCGCCGGGCGCTCGCATTCGGCATGGAGGTGCAGGCCATGGATCTGTACCCAGTGCCGTCCGGCGAGGGCGTCGAGACAGTCGGCGGGCCGGAGTCGCTGCGCGACGTCGTGGCCACCAGCGACGTGCTGGCAGTAGGGCTGCCGCTCACCTCCGACACCCGGTCGATGTTCGACGACGAGATGTTCGCCCTGATGCCCGACGGCGCCATCCTGCTCAACGTGACCCGCGGTGAGATCATCGACGGCCCGTCGCTAGAGCGGGCGCTGGCCGAAGGCCGGATCGGCGGGGCTGCCCTCGACGTGGCTCCGGTCGAGCCGCTGCCTTCCGATAGCCCGCTGTGGGAGTTCGACAACTGCGTCATGACGCCCCACACAGCGGGGGCGAGCCAGCACCGTGCACGGCGCAACCTGGAGCGCTTCTGCCGCAATCTCGTCGCCCTGCGCGAAGGCCGCCCGCTCGAAGGCGTCGTCGACAAGCAGACCGGATTCTGAGCTTGCAACTCGGCCTCTGAATCCGACACCGATCTGTCACAGAAAATCCGACTGGACAGGTCGGGTTTTACCGGTACAGTGCTGCGCGCTCGGCAATCCCGCCGGGTCAGGCATAGCCCGCCTTATGGGGCGAAGAAATGGAGCTCGACATGAGCGAAACACCCACAGACCCACTCGCCGAGTTGGGATTCGAAACACGAATGATCCACGCGGGCCAAGCGCCAGACAGCGCCACCAACGCCCGCGCGGTGCCGATTTACCAGACCACGTCGTTCACCTTCGACAGCTCCGAGCATGCTCAGAACCTGTTCGGGCTGGCGGAGATCGGCAACATCTACACCCGGATCATGAACCCGACCCAGCACGTGCTCGAGGAGCGCATCAGCGCGCTCGAGGGCGGCGTCCGCACGGCGGTCGGGCTTCCGGGAGCGTTGGCGGTGGCCTCGGGCCAAGCGGCCGAGACCCTGGCGGTGCTCAATCTGGCGGAGGCCGGCGACCACATCGTGGCCAGCCCGTCGCTGTACGGAGGCACGTACAACCTGTTCCACTACACGCTGCCGAAGATGGGCATCGAGGTCACCTTCGTGGAAGACCCCGACGACATCGACTCGTGGCGTGGAGCGGCGCGTGACAACACCAAGGCCTTCTACGGCGAGACCATCGGCAACCCGAAGAACGACATCCTCGACTTCGAGGCGGTCGCAGAGGCGGCCCACAGCGTGAACGTCCCGCTGGTCGTGGACAACACAGTGCCCTCGCCCTACCTGTGCCAGCCGCTGGCACACGGGGCCGACATCGTGGTCCACTCGGCGACGAAGTTCATCGGCGGGCATGGCACGTCCATCGGCGGTCTCATCGTCGACGGCGGCAAGTTCGACTTCGGGGCGTCAGGACGCCACCCGATGTTCACCGAGCCCGATCCCAGCTATCACGGGCTGGCCTACTGGCCTGCTCTGGGTGCCGGATCGTTCATCCTCAAAGCCAGGGTGCAGCTGCTGCGTGACATCGGCGCCGCTGTGTCGCCCATGAACGCCTTCTTGTTCCTGCAGGGAATCGAGACGCTGTCGCTGCGCATGGAGCGGCACGTGGCCAACGCCGTGGCGGTGGCCGACTATCTCGAAGGCCATCCGCAGGTCGAGTGGGTTCTCTATGCGGGGCTGGAGTCGAGCCCCTACAACGAGCGGGCACGCAAGTACCTGCCCAAGGGCGCCGGCTCGGTGCTGGCTTTCGGCATCGACGGCGGCATCAAGGCCGGTCAGAAGTTCGTCGAGAGCCTGCGGCTGCACAGCCACGTCGCCAACATCGGCGACGTGCGCAGTCTGGCGATCCACCCGGCGAGCACCACGCACAGCCAGCTCACGCCGCAGGAGCAGTCCGATACCGGCGTCGAGCCGAACCTGGTTCGGCTCTCCGTCGGCATCGAGACCATCGACGACATCATCGCCGACCTCGATACCGGCTTCGAGGCTGCTCGCAGCATCTGACGCTTGACATCAACGGCCGGCGGGCTGGCGGCTCAAGGTTGCCAGCCCGCCGTCTGATGCAATTCATGCGGGATAGCGCGGGGTAACTCCTGCTGGTTCCTGCGGTTGCCTCAGCAGACAGCGCCAGCGTCGCGCAGGGCGGCGATCTCGTCGGGTTCCAGCCCGAATTGGGCCAGGATCTCGTCGGTGTGCTCACCCTGCGCGGGGCTGGGCCGCCGGATGTCACCGGGTACTCCGTCGATCTGGGTGGCGTTGCGCACGATGCGGATGTCGCCCATCACCGGGTGATGCACCGGCGCGGCCATGCGCAAGTGTTGAACCTGCGGGTCGGCGAAGGCTTCGGCCACGCTGTTGACGCGCCCGCACGGGATGCCTGCGGCGTTCAGACGCTCGACCCAGTCATCGCAGCCTGCGGTGGCGAGCCGCTCGCCGATGAGCTTGTTCAGCTCGGTCCGGTTGGCCGAGCGCAGCTTGGTTGACGAGAACCGCTCGTCGTCGGGCAGATCGGGCCGGCCGATCTCGGCGCAGAAGGCCCGCCACAGCCGCCCGCCGGGTGCCGCGATGTTGATGTAGCCGTCGGCGGCCTCGTAGGTGCCCATGGGGATCATCGTGGGATGGTCGTTGCCAGCCTGCGGTGGATCCTCCCCCGCCACTGTCCAGCGAGCCGCCTGGAAGTCGAGCATGCCGATCATCGACTCGAGCAGCGAGGTGTGCACCCAGCGACCCTCGCCGGTGCGGGATCGCTCGATGAGCGCCACCAGGACGCCGATGGCGAGCTGCAGGCCTGCTGTGACATCGCTGATGGCCACGCCGGCACGCACAGGACCGTGGCCGGGCAGCCCTGTTACTGCCATCATCCCGCCGAGGCCCTGCGCGATCTGGTCGACGCCGCCTCGTGTCGCGTACGGGCCGTCCTGACCGAAGCCCGAGATCGACCCCATCACGAGCGCAGGATTCACGGCGTGCAGGGTGTCCCAGTCGAATCCGAGCCGGTACTTGACGGTCGGTCGCAGGTTCTCGATGAGCACATCTGCGGCCCGTACAAGACGGTGAAGCAGCTCACGGCCCGACGGGTTCTTCAGGTCGATGACCAGCGAGCGCTTGTTTCGGTGGATGTTGAGGTGGTCCGGCGATGCTTCCCGGCCTTCCTCGAACCCGTCGGTGGGGGCATCCACCCGGATGACATCGGCACCCCAGTCAGCGAGCTGCCGCACGGCCGTGGGGCCTGCGCGCGCAATCGTCAGATCGAGCACCGTGATGCCGGCGAGCGGCAGCTCAGCGGTATCCGGTGATGGCGGGGGATTCACCGGCTCACTGGTTCGCCGGGCCGGCCACCGAACCACGCACGAGTCTGCCGGGACGGGCGCCAGTGAACTCGCCGTCAGCCGACACCTCGGTTCCTGCCACGAACGTGTGTCGGTAGCCCGTCGACCGCTGGATCAGGCGCTTGCCGCCGCTCGGGAGGTCGTACACCAGCTGCGGGCGCCCCACGCCGAGGGCATCGAAGTCGACCACGTTGAGGTCAGCCCGGTAGCCCGGCGCGACCAGACCGCGGTCGGCCAGCCCGTAGGCGAGCGCGTTGGCGCGGGTCTGCTTGTGCACCAGGAACTCGAGCGGCAGGCCGTCGCCCCGGCTGCGGTCCCGAGCCCAGTGGGTCAGTAGGTAAGTCGGGTACGACGCATCGCAGATCGTGCCGACGTGTGCTCCCGCGTCGCCGATGCCGCAGATGGTGTGCGGGTCGGCCAGCATCTCGCGGATGACATCCAGGCTGCCGCCGGTGTAGTTCTCGAAGGGGTATAGGAGCAGGGCGTCGCCGTCGCCGTCCGAAAGCAGATCCAGCGCCAGCTCCCAAGGGCTGACGCCCAGGTCTGCAGCCCGGGCCGCAACCGAAGCACGGGGATCGGGCTCATAGTCGGGCACGTCGCCGAGCTCGAACGCACGGGTGAGCGCGTAGTCCATCCACTTGCCGAACCCGTCCACCGGCCGATCCTCGATCAGCGCCCGACGCAGGCTCTCGTCGTCGCGCATGCGGGCGGCTCGCTGCGGCGTGGGCAGATGGGCGATCTGCCGGTAGGCCGGGTGATTGCCGAAGGGATTCACCGACACGTCGAGTCCGAGCATGACGCTGATGGGTCGGCAGCCGACCTGCCCATTCGCGGCAATGCCCGCGGCGTTGGCGGCACGGATGTGATCGAGGGTCTCCCGCCAGAGCTCCGGTGCATTGTCGACCTGCAGCAGCAGCACTGACAGCGGGCGGCCGGACAGCTCGGCGGCTGCACGCAGGGTTTCGAACTCGCCGGGCCCGAAGTCGGAGTTCACCTGCAGCACGCCGGCGCCGGCCTGCCGCATTGCCCGCGCCACCGCGGCGAGCTCGGGATCCCCTGCCGACAGCGACGGCGTCAGCCGGCCGTCCGCCGCCTTGTGCTTGGTGGTGCGGCTAGTCGTGAATCCGAGCGCCCCGGCTTCGAGTGCCTCAGTGACCAACTCGGTGATCCGGTCGAGCTCCTCGGCTGTCGGCACCTCGGCGTGATCGGCGCCGCGCTCGCCCATCACGAAGAACCGCAGCGCTCCGTGGGGCAATTGGCTGCCTACGTCCATCACCCGGGGAGTCGCTGCGAGCGCATCGAGATACTCCGGGTAGCTGGTCCAGCGGAAGTCGATCCCCTCGGCGAGCACCGTCCCGGGAATGTCCTCCACCCCCTCCATCAGGTTGATGAGGTAGTCCTCGGTGCCGGGCTGCACCGGAGCGAAGCCGACGCCGCAGTTGCCGAAGATTGCGGTGGTCACCCCGTGCCACGACGATGGCGTCATCTCGGGGTCCCAGGTGGCCTGCCCGTCGTAGTGGGTGTGAATGTCCACCCAGCCCGGCAGCACGAGGTGCCCCTCGGCATCGATCTCGCGGCTACCCCGGCCGGTCACCTCGCCGACCTCGGCGACTAGCCCGTCGTCGATGGCGACATCGGCTGTCCGAGGCGGGCCGCCGCTCCCGTCAACGACAGTCCCGTTGCGGATCACGACATCAGCCATGTGTGCGAGCGTACTGAGTGGGGCCGCAGTGCTACCGGGCTCGGCGGCGGCCGATCAGAAAGCCCGTTCCCCACGACAGGTGCATGACAGCGAAGGCCGCAGCCGCCCGTAAGCGATCGCCGACCAATGGAAGGCGCTGGCGCAGCCGTGCCGCCGCCAACGTGCTTGCGCCGACATATGCGGCAGGAACGATCCCTCCGCGCAGGCGCCCTCGCGCCAACTCCAGCGCGGACAGACCCAAGCCGATCACGAGGGCGGGTGCCGCAAGCTGCCGCGGCTGGATCGAGCGCGGGCTGCGAGCGATCACCACACGTTTCCAGGCGCCGTACTCGAAGTACTGGCGCGCCAGACCTGCCCAGCTCGACCGGGGCTGGTACTCCACGGCCAAGCTCGGGTCCAGCCACACCACGTGACCCTGCTCGCGCAGGC
Source organism: Candidatus Poriferisodalis sp. (assembly GCF_965204125.1). Classification (GTDB taxonomy): domain Bacteria; phylum Actinomycetota; class Acidimicrobiia; order Acidimicrobiales; family Poriferisodalaceae; genus Poriferisodalis. Next base: position 89,411 of record NZ_OZ241968.1, read on the forward strand.
GCCAGTTCAGTTCGTAGTCCTGGTTCCGCAGCAACGTTTCGTCGAACCCGCCCACCGACGCGAGCGCGCCAGCGTCAAACACGCCTAGGTACACCGTGTCCACGGGTCCCTCATCGCTCCCCTGCCGGAACGCGGCCGGGCCGCCCCCGAATGGCGACGACAGCGCCGCGGCGATGATCCGGCTCACCTCTCCCTGGCCCACCGGATTCTGCACACCGCCGACGTTCGCCGCGCCGGTGCGCTGAAGCGTTGCCACCGCTCGCTCCACGTACTCGGCTGGGAGCCTGGCCTGGGCGTCGACTCGCACAATGATCTCACCGGCAGCTGCACTGATCGCCCAGTTGAGACCCGACGACGTCGTACCCGCCGGGTTCGAAACCACTCGTACGGGCCGCGCCGACCGGACGTTTGAGCCCGCGGTGTGCGCCCGGCGCTGCGCCACGGCCTCGGTGTCGTCCGTGCTGGGGGCCGTCGCCACAATCACCTCCATCGGCCCCGGATACGTCTGCGCACTCACGGCGTCCAAGCATCCGGGCAGCTCAGCAGCGCAGTTGCGCGCCGGAATCACCACCGAGACGGAGGGCAAGTCCCCGTTGCTGCTCACCGGGCGTTTCGGCGGGCCATGACGACGAGACTCTTCGCCATGATCTCCCAGTCGAGTACCGGCGACCAGTTGACGACGTACTGCAGGTCGTGACCGAGCTTGTAGCCGGGATCGGTCTGGTAGTGGCCTTGGGTCTGCGCGAGTCCTGTGATACCGGGCGGCACGTCGTGGCGCCTACCGTACCCGGCGATCTCGCGCTCGAGCCGCGCAACGAATTGCGGTCGTTCGGGCCGGGGCCCCACCAGCGACATCGTGCCGGTCAGCACATTCCACAGCTGCGGCAGCTCGTCGAGCCGGGTGCGGCGTAGCCAACCCATGCCGCTCATCACCCGGGGATCGTTCGAGGCAGCCAGCACCGGACCGTTGATCTCGGCATCACGCGTCATCGTGCGGAACTTCAGCAGCACGAACGGCGCTCCGCCGCGCCCCACGCGTTCCTGCCGGTACAGCACACCCGGGCCACCCACGATCCTGACGTAGATGGCAACGGCGACCGTGAGCGGCAGCGCGAACGGGGCGAGCAGCGCCAGGTACGCCAGGTCCAAGAGCCGCTTGAAGCGCAGCCGGCACACCGGCAGCGCATGGTTTCGGAGCGCCACGAACGGCATTCCCCCGATCTGCCGACTGCGCTGCAGGCCGAGCAATGTGTCCGCCGGCGTGATCCGCCGGAAGACGCCGACGTTGCGCAGCTCCAGTTCGCCGAGCGGCTCGGGATAGATGGTTTCCAGCGGTTGGCCCGACAGGAGCAGCAGCTCGGTGACCTCGAGGCGATCTGCTTCACCGATGATCAGCGCAGGGTCAGTAAGGCTGCCCGCGACCTCGGCATCAGCCTCCGCATCGGCGAGGTGCTCGGCAGCGGACTCGATGTCAGCAGCCGAGCCCACCAGCAGCATGCGGGGCTTGCCATACCGCAGCAGGCGCACGCGACGCGCACCCCAGCGATTGAACGAGATCAGCACGGCACCCGCCACGGCGAGCACCACCAGGTTCCCCCGGGGCATCAGGTAGCGACCCGTCAGCAACGTGACCGTGGCGTCGCCGCCCGCCGCCATGAACGTCAGGAGCATGGCGCGTGGCAGCCATGGCCGATGCCCCAGCCGTTGCTCGAATTCGTACAGCCCGCCGAAGTAGTAGACGGTCATGTGCAAGAAGGTGGCCACCCCGAAGCCGATCAGGTAGTGCATCTGTGGGTACGTCGGCCAGTCGAGCCCGAAGCGCACCACGGTGATGGCCACCAGCAAGGCGAACAACGTCACGGCATCGACGACGTACAGGAACCGGAAGCCCCGCCGGCCGGACGGCACCGCGGATGAAGTCACGGCTTCGCCTGTCGGCTCAGCCTCTTGGGCGATGTCCGGTGTGGTGTCCGGCAGTCGATGCCGCTCCTGGACCACCATCGGGCCGATACTACGCTGCGTCCCTCCAGACGGTGGGTGCGGCGATCAGCATTGCAGCGATCAGAATCGGGCGATCGGAAACGACGGATCCTTCATGCTCACTCCAGGACGTCTAGCCCGGTTGCGCTCGGGCTGGACCGCCGTGATCCTCATCTGCATCGGCGTGCTGCTGCTGTGGGCTCCCGACCTCGACCTGCCACTCGGCAACAGCGACGACGGCCGGATCTTCGGCCGCGCAGGCATCCAGGCACGCAACTTCTGGGACATCGGGCCGCTCGACTCAAGCCTGGGCGCTAGGACCGACCCGTTCATCAGGGCCGAATTCGAGGTACCGCCGAGGACCGAACCGCCCGCCGAGGCAGTTACCTACGCCCATCACCCGCCCCTGAAACAGTTCCTCACCATCGTCTCGGTGGGCGCGCTCGGCGACAGCCCGCAGGCGGTGCGCATCACCGACTTCCTGCTCGGGGCCGCCACCGTGGCATTCATGGCCGCGCTGCTGCGCGCCGTGAGCATGCGCTGGGGGCCGACGCTGCTCGCCTTGCTCGCGATGGTGAGCACCGGCTTTTTCTATGTGTATGCCCGCATGGGCATCAGCTTCTCGATGCTGCTGGCGCTCACTGCGGCCATCGCGTGGCTGCGCCAGGTCGAGCAGCCATCCCGGTGGGCGCTCGTGGGCGCCGGCGCGCTGGCTGCCCTCACGGCAATGCACTCCTGGATCGCCATTGCATCGCTGGGCTTGCTGCTGCCGTGGCTGTTCTGGGGCACGCTGCAGCGGCGACGTTCCGAAGACGACGCCGGCGCCCGCGCCGTGCCAACCGCAGGCGTGGCCGGGTGGATACGCCGGGGATGGTCACCGGCACTGACCGCGGTCACCGCCGGCGCCATGCTGGGGGGCCTGCTGACCGCCGGTTGGCTGCTGAACGCAACCGACATCTCCGAACTCAGCGAGAGGGTCGCCTTCCGGACCGGCAACGACGTCTCAACCGCAGCCGAGCGGGCCCAGTTCACCTTCAGCGAATTCCTCCAGCGCCAATGGACGTTCGCCGGTCACGAGCTGCTGACGTCTTGGTGGCTGCGCCTGCTGTTCCTCCCGGCGCTCATCGCCGGCCTCATCGACCGGCGAACCCGCGGACCGGTGGTGGTGACGCTCGCAGTGGCCATGTCGCTCACGTTCGCGCTGCAACAGGGTGCGTGGATCCATCGCCTGTGGAACTTCCCGTGGGTGGCACCCACATCCATCGGCATCGCGGCCCTTGCCGACGCGATCCGTCGACTACTGCGGGGTCCGGCCACCAAGCTCCGAGCGCCGCTGGGAGCAGCCGCTGCGGCAGTGGCGCTGGTGACGCTGGCCTTCGTCGTGACGGGCTCCACGCGGGACTTCTACCTCGAACGTCCCGCCGATGCCGGAGCTGTGCTGGAACAGGCACAACATGATCCACGAGTCGGCGAAGCGGGATTGGTGTGGTTCACCTCGGGCATCTGGACGCCGCGCTGGATCTCGTACTACCTCGACCGGCCGGTGTGGATGCTCGACGAAGCCAACCTCGGCTATGTCGCCGCCACCGACGTCATCCTCGTGCGCAACGACCGGGTGCCCTCCTTCGTCCCGCCCGAATCGATGGCCGCGCCGCTGGCCGCCGGCGAGGACTACACGCTGATCTCGGCACAGGAACTCGCAAATCGCCAGTGATCGGCGAGCATCTGGCGCAGGTCTCGCTGCGCACGCCAGCCGAGTTCATCTTCTGCACGGCTGCAGTCGGCCCACGACTCGGCGATGTCGCCGGGGCGGCGGCCAACGATCTCGCAGGGGATCGGCCGACCAGTGACAGCCTCCGCCGCCGCCACCAGCTCAAGCACCGTGGTGCCTGCCCCGGTACCGAGATTGAACACACGGCTACGGCGGGTGCCGAGGTCGGACTGGAGCGCCGCCACATGCCCTGCAGCCAGGTCCGTCACGTGGACGAAGTCGCGCACGGCTGTGCCGTCGCGAGTGTCGTAGTCATCGCCGAAGATCTGCAACCGGCTGAGGGCGCCCAGCGCTGCTCGCATGACCGCTGGTACGAGATTCTGGCCAGCGGTGATGGGCTGCTCCCCGATGCGCCCCGAGGGGTGCGCACCGACCGGGTTGAAGTAGCGCAAGATGACGGCCTGCATGGCCGAGGATGCCGCCGTGTCGGCGAGGATGCGCTCGCACATCAGCTTGGTGGTGCCGTACGGGCTCTGGGGTGCAGGAGGCGTCTCCTCGCTGACTGGCAGCTGCTCGGGCGTTCCGTAGACCACTGCCGACGAGCTGAAGACGAAGCGATCAATGCCCCGCTCGACAGCGATCTCGGCCAGGCTCAGCGTGGAGAGAAGGTTGTTGCGGTAGTACCGCAGCGGGTCGGCAAACGACTCCGGGACGCTCTTGTGCGCCGCGAAGTGCATGATCGAATCGAAGTCATGTTCATCACAGAGCTGTCGAACTGCGGTGCGATCCGCTGCATCGCCTTCGATGACGACCAAATCTGGCGTCGTCAGCCGTCGAAGCTCAGCTACCGCGTCGCGCCGGGCGTTGGAGAAATCATCCAGCACGACGACATCGCGCCCCGCTTCATGCAGCGCAGCCACCGTGTGGCTCCCGACGTATCCGGCGCCGCCGGACACAAGCGTCGTCATGTGGGCAGTGTGCCACCCTCCCGCGACAGGCGACCGGTATGGTGAATATTCGGTCGGATGGCCGCGGTGGCCCTGCTGCGTATGTCAAGGAGCAGACCTTTGGAGCACGTCCGCGAACCATTTGCCGACGGCCGCCAAGGCGCGGTCAGGAGGTGCCGCCGTACCAGGATCGCTGCGAGCAGAACGCGTCGGCCGCTGATCTGGGCGACATGGCTTGCGGTGCTGATGTTGCTGTCGGCCTGCTCGTCCATCACGGTGCCGCCGGAGACGACCGAGGTCGAACCCGCACCGACAGCCACGTCGGCGCCGAACGTCACACCGCCCACCACTGCCGCACCGCCCGTCGGGACGGCACCGCCGACTACTGCAGCGCCGGTCACGTCGGTGGCCGTCACCGAGCCCGCTACAGCCACCACGGCCGCCGCGCCGCAGTTCACGGCGCCCTTCACCGGCTTGCCGACACCCACCGAGATGCTGCGACCCGCCGCAGTTGTGAAGATCGACAACCACCCCCGAGCCTTGCCGCAGTGGGGCCTCAACGATGCAGACGTCGTCTACGAGGAACTGGTCGAGGCCCGTCTCACTCGATTCGCAGCGATCTTCCATTCCACCGATGCCGACGTGATCGGCCCCGTCCGATCGGCACGCACCGGCGACTTTGCACTTCTGTCGAACCTCAACCGTCCCATCTTTGTGAACTCGGGAGCCAACGATTACACCGCGCGAGCCCTCCGCAGGGTCGACGCCATCGCCATCATCGACGGGGCCGCCATTGCAAAGGGCGTGTTCGAACGCTCGCCAGAGAAGAACGCCCCCCACAATCTCGTTACCGACACCGCCCGCATCTATGCAGCAGGTGCAGCCGAGGGCAGGACACCTCCGAAGTACTTCCGATTCCGCGCCGAGGGCGAGCCGCTGCCGCGAGGCACGGCGGTCAGCGGAGTGGATGTCGACTACGGGCAGATCAAGGCCTCATACCGCTGGGATGCTGCCGCGGCCGGCTGGGCTCGCACGCAGAACGGCAACGACCACACCGATTTCGACGGCGTGCGCATTGCGCCCGAGAACGTCATCGTGCAGTTCGTGCGGTATCGCCAGAGCCCTGCGGATGCTGCCACCCCAGAGCCAGTGCTGACGGGCAGCGGAGAGGCGTGGATCTTCAGCAATGGCATGCTGGTGCAAGGCACCTGGGAGCGCCTCTCGGAGCTCGATGTCACGGTGTTCCGCTCCGACAACGCCCTCATCGTGCCACTGACACCCGGGCGCACCTGGATCTCGCTGGCCCGCGCAGGAACGGCGGAGATTGTCCCCTGATCCGGTGGGCTCAGCCCGTCGATCAGTCGAACTCGTGGCGAGGCACGTCCGACCACAGTCGCTCGAGGTCGTAGTACTCGCGGCTGGGCTCGTGAAATATGTGCGCCACGAACTCGCCGAAGTCGAGCAGCACCCATTGCGCCTCGTCAAGCCCCTCGGTTCGAATCGGCCCGGGACCGCCGGCCGCTTTCACGTGCGCTTCCATCAGCTCGGCGATGCGTCGCACGCGTCGCGCATTGGGGGCGCTCGCGATGATGAACCAATCGGTGATTGCGAGTACATCGCCCACATCGAGTGCCACGATGCGCTCAGCAGACATCTCCGCGGCACCCTCCACAGCGGCTTGCACCAGCGGCGGCACTTCGGCGCCTGTGTTGACCGGGTCCCGCTGCAGGGCGTGAACCCCGGAAGAGACCGGGGATGCCTGCGGAACCGATGCCACGTTCACGGAGAATAGAGCCTGTGCTCGACGATGTAGCTCATGACGGCGGGCGGCACGAGCTGAACTGCCTGAGGCGGGATCTCCTGATGGGCACGACGGGTCAGCAACTCGCGCACGAAAGTGGCTGAGGCCTCGACCGGTTCCATCAGCACAGTCTCGGTACGCCAGCCTTCGACATGGACGGGCGGCCCGCCACGTGGCTGCACAACCGCGAGCCTCACACGCTCAGCCAGCTCGACGGCCCGGTGCCACGTCGAGACGCCGCCGGCTGCGGCGGGGCCCATCACCAGCAACGTTTCGGTCCCCGGCTGCTCGAGCTCGGCGACGGTGTCAATGGTGTACGTCGGTCCGCCTCGCCGGATCTCCAGATCGCTCACGATCATGCTGTCGAAGTCGCGAAAGGCCAGCTGGGCCATGGCGAACCGGTGCTGCGCAGGCGTGACGAGCCGCTCGGCTGACTTCTGCCAGGGATCGTTCGCCACGACGATATGGAGCAGGTTGATGTCGAGCTGCTCTCTCGCGCAGATCGCGGCGGCAACGTGACCGGCGTGAGGCGGGTCGAACGTGCCCCCGAAGATCGCTTGTCGCGGCGGCACCGCAGCAGTGTAGAGTCACGCCACACATCACTTCTGCAGCGCGCACCGGGGAGCCACTGCATTGATCGGCAAGCCCCCGGTGGCGGCTGTTTGCGCGCGTCATGCGCCATGTGCTACTTTTGACTGTCCGCCCAAAGCAGTGCTGCGCAAGGTCCGGTTTCTCGGACCTGGCATCGCATGCGGGCGTACAAGCAAGATCGGCTCCGCCACAACGGCGGTGCCACGCCTGAGTTTGGACTGCCGCAGTCCTGCGAAGGCTGAACATACCCGGTGCCCCCCGCCGGGTGGCATGCCAGGGCGGCATGCAAGCGAATACGAAGAACCGGCTGCCCCCTGCCGGTTGGAGCGAATGTCATGGATTCAGTTGGCCAGTACCTGAACGAGATCGGTGCGGTGGCACTGCTCACCGCAGAAGACGAGCGGATGCTCTCCCAGCAAATCGAAGCAGGACGCGATGCGAGGACGCGCCTCGACAGTGACGAGGAGCTGTCCGTGGCCGAGCGGCGCGAACTGCGCAAGGCCGTGCAGACCGCCGCCGCCGCGCGTGACCGTTTCATCCGGGCGAACCTCCGCCTGGTCGTGTCGATCGCGCGCCGGTACCCGCTGCCTCCGACACTGGAACTGCTCGACCTGATCCAGGAAGGCAACCTGGGCCTGGAGCATGCAGTCGAGAAGTTCGACTGGCGGCGCGGCTTCAAGTTCTCCACCTACGCCACGTTCTGGATCCGGCAGTCGATCGGACGCGCGCTCGATCAGAAGGGCAGCCTCATCCGCCTGCCTTCGGACCGCTCCGCCACGCTGCGGGCCGCGCTGCGGCACAACGGGGGCGACAGCGACTCGCTCGATGACGAGAACGCATGGCTGCAGCGGATCAGCACGCCCACTTCGCTCGACAAGACAGTCGGCGACGACGGTGACAGCGCGCTCATCGACCTCATCGGCGACGATGCGCCTGGCCCGGAGCACTACGCCATCGAGTCGGCCCGCAAGACCATGGTGCATTCCATGCTCGGCCGCCTCGACGAGCGGGCTCAGTACGCAGTCAAGCGGCGCAACGGCCTCATCGACGGCGAGCAGCGCAGCTACCGCGAAATCGGCGAAGAGCTGGGCGTGACGGCCGAAGCGGCACGCCGCCTGGTCAAGCGCGCCGTCGATGAGCTGCAGAGCCTCGCCGCCGACGGCGAGTTTGTAGACATCGATGCCGACGCAGACGCTGTCTGACGACGCAGCCTCACCATCCGGCGCGCTCAGCCCCGCCGGATCCCCGGAGCACGCTCCAGATTGGCATCCCGGCTCATGGGCCGAACGGTCCGCTGGTCAGCAGCCCGAATGGCCCGACGCTGACGCACTGGAGGCATCGCTGGCCGAGCTGCGCCGGCGTCCCCCACTGGTATTTGCAGGCGAGGCCAGGCGGCTGACTGAGCTGCTCGGGCACGTCTGCGCCGGCAAGGCCTTTGTACTGCAAGCCGGCGACTGCGCCGAGTCGTTCGAGCTGTCGACCGCAGATCAGATCCGCGACCGTCTCAAGGTGATCCTGCAAATGGCCGTGGTGATGCAGTACTCCGCCGGGCTGCCGATCGTGAAGGTGGGCCGGATCGCCGGTCAGTTCGCCAAGCCGCGCAGCTCAGCCACCGAGACCCGCGACGGCCAGACGCTGCCCATATTCCGCGGCCACATCGTCAACGACATCGCGTTCGAGCCCGAGGCCCGCACACCCGACCCGTCGCGCCTGCTGGAGGCATACAGCACGTCGGCGGCGACGCTCAACCTGTTGCGGGCGTTCACGCGGGGCGGCTACGCCGACCTGCGGCAGGTGCACGACTGGAATCAGGAGTTCGTGGCCTCCAGCCCGGCCGGCCAGCGCTACGAGGTGCTGGCCGGCGGCATCGATGCGGCCTTGCGGTTCATGCACGCCTGCGGGCTTGACACCGACGACAGCGCCATGCGGCAGGTGGAGCTGTACACCAGCCACGAGGCGCTGCTGCTGGGCTACGAGGAAGCGCTCACCCGTACCGACAGCATCACCGGCGACTGGTACGACTGCTCGGCGCACATGCTGTGGGTCGGCGAACGCACCCGCGAGCTCGACGGCGCGCACGTGGAGTTCCTGCGCGGGGTGCACAATCCGATCGGCGCGAAGCTGGGTCCCACCGCGACGCCCGACGAGGCACTGGCGCTGTGCGAAACGCTGAACCCGAACCGGATCCCTGGTCGGTTGACCCTGATCAGTCGTATGGGAGCCGACAACGTCGTGGCGTGCTTCGAACCCATCCTGCGCGCAGTCACCGACGCCGGCCACCCGGTGGTGTGGCAGTGCGACCCCATGCACGGCAACACCTTCAGCACGCCCGACGGGGTCAAGACCCGCCATTTCGACGCCATCCTGGCCGAGATCCGCCAGTACTTCACCGCTCACGCCATCGCGGGCACGTGGCCCGGAGGAATTCATCTCGAGATCACCGGCGATGCGGTCACCGAGTGCATCGGCGGCGGCGACGAACTGGCTCAGCACCAGCTCGGCGACCGCTACGAGACCATGTGCGACCCGCGCCTCAACGGCCGCCAATCACTCGACTTGGCCTTCCTGGCCTCCGACCTGCTCGCGTCGGCCAGAGGCTGAGCCGTAGGCGAAGCCGGGGCCCGAGCGGCCCGTGAGCGCAGCGAACAAGAGCGGGAAGCAAGTGGTTCGGCAGTGAACGGTGCCGGCTAGGCCAAGTTGTCGACGAAGCCCTCGAGCTGGCGCAAATTGCGACACTCGAAGACGCCGTCGGTGTAGGTCGAGTACTCGGTGATCACCGAGTCGCCCGTGTCCCAGTACGACCGGGGCTCTGGGTTCAGCCAGAACACCGACCGAGCTCGCTTCTGGCACTCCTTGAGCACCCATGCGTTCGTCGAGTGGTAGTTGTTGCGAGCGTCGCCTAGGAACATCATCGTCGACTTGGCGTTGACGTCCTTGCCGAAGTTCTCCCAGAACACGCCGAAGGCATGGCCGTAGTCGGAATGGCCGTCGACCCATACGACATCGGCCTCGGTGTTCACCCGGTGCACCGCGTTGGTGATGTCCTCCTCATTCTGGAACATGTGGGTGACCTCGTCGATGCCGTCGATGAAGACGAACGAGCGCACCTTGGAGAACTGGTTCTGCAGCGCGTACACGAGGTGCAGCGTGAAACGGGCGAATGCTGCCACTGAGCCCGAGATGTCGGCGACCACGATGAGCTCAGGCTTGTTCGGCCGGGGATGGCGAAAGCGCGGCTCCGCGGGCACGCCGCCGTAACTCAGCGAACGCCGCACTGTGGCCCGGAAGTCGAGCGGGCCGCGCCGCTTGTGCTTGCGCTTGCGCGCCAGGCGCGCGGCCAGCTTGCGGGTCAGCGGTTGGATGGCCTTGCGGATGTTCGCCATCTCCTCGCGGCTGGCGTGCATGAAGTCGACGTCTTCGGGCAGTGGCTTGCGCAGCGTCTTGGCCATGGCCTCGACACCCCGGTCGGCCACGAGGCGACGCCGGATCTCCGCTTCGATTTCGCGCTTGAGCTGCTCGATGCGGTTCTCGAACTCCTCGCGTTCGAGCCGTTCCGCCAGCGGCGTCATCTCGCCGTCGTAGCGCTGCGAGGATTCCTCGATCAGCCGATCCAGCATCCCGTCCAGATCGAGGTTGCGCAGCGTGCGGTACAGGTAGTAGGTGCCGCCGACGGGCCGGCCCGGCTCCATGCCGGCAAACTGGGTCACCGCAGCGCGGGCCATGGCCGCCATCATCGCCTCGTCGGCGTTCAGCAGCGCCCGGAAGAGCATCTCGGCGATCTCCTCGGGCGACATGTCCTGCCCCCCGCCGCGGCCGCCCATGCCCTGCATCTGCTGGGACATCCACTCTTCGAGATTGTCGGGATCGAACTCCCCGTTGCCCTCCTCGTCGCCGACGTTGTATTCCGGCCCGCGCAACGAGAAATACACCTCAAAAACCGTCTCGAATGCCCGCCAGTGCTGCTCGTTCTTGACGAGCGTGGCCGCGAGCGCGTACTTGAAGGCGTCACGGTCTTCGATGGGAATGTGCTTGACGGCCTCCATGGCGTCGAGGTTCTCCGTCAACGAGACCGGCAGGCCGGCGTTGCGCAGCTCTCCGACGAAGCCGCTGAGCAGATCCAACATGGCCGGTCTCCGTCCCCGTCGAGCGCCGTCTACGCCTCGACCGTCAGCTCTTTGGCGGCCTTCTCGATATCAGATTGGTACTTGAGCAGGATGTGAAGCGTCTCCTTCGCCTGCTCGACATCGATGTTCTCAATGCCGAGCAGCACCAAGGTGCGGGCCCAGTCCAGGGTCTCCGACACCGACGGTGCCTTCTTCAGCTCGAGCTGGCGGATGGAGCGCACGACGCGTGCGATCTGCTCGGCCAGGTTCTCGCTGATGCCGGCGACCTTCGTGAGGACGATCTGCTTCTCGCGTTCGAGATCCGGATAGTCGATGTGCAAGAACAGGCAGCGCCGCTTGAGTGCCTCGGACAGTTCGCGGGTGTTGTTGGACGTCAGGAACACCAGCGGGATCTGGCTGGCCATGATCGTGCCGAGCTCGGGAATCGAGACTTGGTAATCCGACAGGATCTCGAGCAGCAGCGCCTCAGTCTCGATCTCGACCCGGTCCACCTCATCGATCAGCAGAACCACCTTGTCTTGCGCGCTGATCGCTTCGAGCAGCGGACGGGTGAGCAGGAATTCGTCCTGGAAAATGTCGTCCTGCAGCTCCACCCAATCCTCGTGCTCGGCGTCGACACCCCGGTCGGCCTGGATGCGCAAGAGCTGCTTCTTGTAGTTCCACTCGTAGAGCGCCTTGGCCTCGTCGAGCCCCTCGTAACACTGGAGGCGAATCAGGCGGGCGCCGCTCATCGCGGCCACCGACTTGGCCAGCTCGGTCTTGCCAGTGCCCGCCGGTCCTTCGATGAGGACTGGCTTGCCGAGACGCTCGGCCAGGAACACCACGCTGGCGATGCCGTCGTCGGCGAGGTACTCGACTTTCGCCAAGCCTTCACGGACACCCGAGAGGTCTCCGAACATTGTCTCGTTCATTCTGGGTGTCTCCCCTGTGGGTGTACGAGTGGGTGCCGGACTGCCGGCAGTGGGAACCGGTCAGACAGTGTGGCAGCCGCGGCTACCTGTCGGCACGGCTAACCCCGTGTGTGACCCGTTCCGGTCACCACGAACTTGGTGGTCGTGAGCTGTTCAAGGCCCATGGGACCACGGGCATGCAGCTTTTGGGTGCTGATGCCGATCTCTGCGCCAAAGCCGAACTCCTCGCCGTCCACGAAGCGTGTCGAAGCGTTGACGAGCACGGCAGCGGCATCCACCCGGCGGGTGAATTCCTGGGCGGCAGCCAGATCTCGAGTCACGATGGCCTCGCTGTGGCCTGTGCCGTGCTGGTTGACGTGGTCGATGGCCGTGTCGAGGTCATCGACGACCGCAACGCTCATCTTGAGCGCGAGGAACTCTGTCGAGAAATCGCTGAGGCTGGCCGGACCGATCTGGGGCGAGATGGCCTGTGCCGCGGCGTCGCCCACGAGCTCCACGCCATCCAAGTCGTCGACGATGCGGGGCAGAAAGGCCTCGGCCACGTCGCGGTGGACCAGGAGTGACTCCGCAGCGTTGCACACCGAGGGGCGGCTGAGCTTCGCGTTGGCGACGATGTTGGCCGCCATATCCAGATCTGCCGCCGTGTCGACGTACACGTGGCAATTGCCATCGCCGTCGATGACATAGGGCACGGTGGCATTGGCGAGCACCGAGGCGATGAGCGCTGGGCCCCCCCGAGGGATGAGACAGTCAATGTGTTCACGCAGCTGCATGAACTCGGCAGCGGCGCTGTGGCGGGTATCGGTGACCAGCACCAGCGCGTCTGCGGGCAAGCCCGCCTTGACCAAGCCTTCCCGCAGCGCTTCGGCGATCGCCATGTTGGAGTTCAGCGCAGCCCCCGAGCCCCGCAGGAACGCGGCGTTGCCCGACTTCAGGCACAACCCGAAAGCGTCTGAGGTGACGTTGGGCCGGCTCTCATAGATGATCGCCACCACACCGAGCGGCACCCGGACGCGTTCCACTGCCAGGCCATTCGGCCGCACCCACCCGTCGACCACCTGGCCGACTGGGTCAGCCAAGGCCGCCACGTTGCGCAAGCCCGCGGCCATGGCCGAGATGCGGCCTGCGTCAAGCCGAAGCCGATCGATGAGCGTCGCCGAGGTGCCGGCAGCTTCGGCGTTGGCCACGTCGTCGCGGTTGGCTGCGAGCACGCTGTCGCTTGCCTCGTCCAGCAGATCTGCAGCCGACAGCAGGGCCTCGTCTCGCACGGCACCGGGTGCTTGCGCCAGGACGGTCGCCGCGGCCTTCGCACGCTCGCCGAGGGCGATCATCTCCACGTCAGGCACCCGAGCAGGCTAATGGCATTACCCCAGAACGACGAGATCGTCGCGGTGCACGACCAGCGGGTGCAGTCCGTCAGGCAATTGGTCGCTGCGCAGGCCAGCGGTGGCCCGCAGGCCCTCAGCGTCAATGGCCACGAGGCCCTTGGCGAAGGTCTCCCCCTGCGGGTCGACGATGTCCACGGCCTCGCCGGCCACGAAGGAGCCCTCGTACCCGACGACGCCGGCCGCAAGCAGCGACTTGCCGTCTGCCGACACGGCGCGGCGGGCACCGTCGTCAACGGTCACTGATCCCCTGGCGGCTACGGCAAAGCCGATCCACAGCTTGCGAGCGGAGACGCGTGCGTCTCGTGCCGGCACGGTAGTACCGACACCTGGTCGGCCCGCAGCGGCGTCGGCGACCACGTCGGGGCGGCGCGCGGAGGCGATCACCGTGCGCACACCGCTCCACGAGGCCATCCGAGCCGCTGCCAGCTTCGAGGCCATGCCGCCGCTGCCCACTGCATTGGCGGAACCCGCCGCGGCCTGCAGCGACGGACTCACCTCCAGGATCTCCGAGATGAGCGAGGCTTGCGGGTCGATGTTCGGGTCGGCCGTGAGCACACCGGGCATGTCGGTCAGCAGGATCAGCGCATCGGCGCGCACCAGGTTGGCGACAAGAGCGGCGATCCGATCATTGTCGCCGTAGCGGATGGCATCGTCGGCGATCGCGTCGTTCTCGTTGACGACCGGCACAACGCCGAGATCAAGCAGATGATGGAACGTGGCTCGGGCGTGCAGATACTGGTCGCGGTCGCGGAAATCGTGCGGCGCGATCAGCACTTGGCCGACCACCATGCGCTCAGCAGCGAACAGCTCCCGATAGGAGGCCATCAGGTCGATCTGGCCGACGGCCGACAGCGCTTGAAGCCGTTCGGGCTCGGTGGGCCGCTCGACGTTCAGCCGCTGCACGCCTGCGGTGATCGCGCCGGAGGTGACCACGATCACTTCATGACCGGCTGCGCGCACGACTGCGACGTCCGATGCCAGCTTGGCGACGGCATCGAGATCGACGCGCCCATCCCATGTGGTGATGGACGACGTCCCGATCTTGGCAATCAGCCGCAGTGAGTCAGGCATCGACGTCAATCCTGCCGTCTTCCGGTTCTCAACACAGTCACCTGAGTCATGTATCTGGCTCGTACGTGAATTCGAAGTCGCCAATGCGTACCAAGTCGCCCGACTGGGCGCCGTTGCGAGCCAAGGCCCGTGAAACGCCAAGCTTCTCCAGGCGTCGCTGCGCCCATGCCAGCGCAGCCGGATCGGTGAGATCCGACAGCGCTACGGCGCGGCGGGCTTGACGGCCCTCGATCTCAAAGACCCCGTCTCCGAGGCGCAGCACCGTAACACCGGTGGGTTCGGGACGGTGCACGACGTATTGGGCAGGGGCTTCGTCAGCCTGTCTGGCTTCGGACACCAGATCGCGTAGCTGACCCAGCACCGGCGCCACGCCTTCGCCGGTCACAGCGCTGAGACGCGGACCGTCCCAAGCGAGATGGGCCACGTCGGCCTTGGTGCCCACGACCAACCGCCGCCGCGCTGCGAGTGCGGGGTCGTGAAGCTCGAGCTCGCCAAGCAGCACGTCAACCTGTTCATGGGGATCACGATCAGCGACTTCTGCCAAATCAGCCATGATCAGCAGTACCCGGGCCCGTTCGACATGCCGCAGGAACTGGTGCCCGAGGCCCTTGCCCTGCGCGGCTCCTTCGATCAGTCCGGGCACATCCGCGATCACCATCTCGAAGCTGTCGGCGTCGATTCCGGAGCCGTCGTCTAGCCGCACCACCCCGAGGCTGGGCGTGAGCGTCGTGAACGGATACGAAGCGACCTTCGGCCGTGCAGCCGACACGGCGCTGATGAACGTGCTCTTGCCTGCGTTCGGGAATCCCACCAGTGCCACGTCGGCCATGAGCTTCAGTTCGAGGCCGAGCCAGCGCTCCTCGCCGGGCTCGGCCTGCTCGGCAAAATGAGGCGCGCGCATCCGATTCGAAGCGAAGCGGACATTGCCCCGGCCGCCACGCCCTCCCTGCGCCGCCAGCCAGCGATCGCCAGCATGCACGAGGTCGGCCAACACCGCGCCGTCACGGTCGCGCACGATCGTGCCCTCGGGCACGCGCACAAGTTCGTCGGCACCGTTGCGGCCGTGCCGCTTGCGCCCCTGGCCGTGGCCGCCATCGGTGGCGCGCCGGAACGGAAAGTCCCGGAACGCCAGCAGCGATGCCACGTTGCGATCAGCGACGACCCACACGTCGCCGCCGTGCCCGCCGTCACCGCCATCGGGACCGCCACGCGGCACGTGCGACTCACGACGGAAGGACACGCAGCCCGCTCCGCCGTCACCGCCCTTCGCGTGCAGCTGGCACTCGTCGACAAAGTCGCTCATCAGCGTCCTCGCAGACGCTTTCGGGTCTCGGGATGAAGTACGGGAGAACTACGACGGCACGACGTCAACGAGCCGGCGCCCGCGGCGATAGCCGAAACGCACCACACCGGGAGTTGTCGCAAACAGCGTGTCGTCCTTGCCGCGGCCCACATTCCGCCCCGGATGGAACTTGGTGCCCCGCTGGCGCACGATGATGCCGCCGGCATCGATCGTCTGCCCCGAATACACCTTGACGCCCAGGCGCTTTGCCACCGAGTCGCGCCCGTTGCGAGTGGAGCCTCCGCCCTTGGTCTTCGACATGGTGCTGTCCTTTGGTGTCCGGTCTCGAGTGCCTGCCGGGATGCCCCTAGGCGGTGGCGATCTGGGTGATCTCGACTGTGCTGTAGCGCTGCCGGTGTCCCCACCTGCGCCGGTTGGTGGTGGCGTTCTTGTAGGTGAAACCGTCGATCTTGGGCCCTGTGACCTCGCCGACCACTCGGCCGGTCACCGAAGCGCCGACCAGTTCATCGGGCGTCGCCAGCACTGCGCCGTCATCCACCACCAGCACCGGCGTGAAGGTCACCTCTTCGCCGGGCGGCACCGCGAGCAGCTCAACGTCGAGCCGCTGGCCGGCCTCGACGCGGCGCTGCTTGCCGCCGGTAGCAATGACTGCGTACATCGGTTGGAGAGGATACCGAGAGGCTCCCGGATCGGCGAGTGGATTTTCGGTTCAGTCGCTGATCATCAGGCGAACAGCGACTCGCGCAGCTGGATGCCGCGTCCCTCGCACGCTTCGCACGGGTCCGACATCGACTCCAGCAACCCCTCACCGGTGCGCATCCGGGTCATCTGCACGATGCCCATGTCCGAAATCGGTTCGGTGGCCGTACGGGTCTTGTCGCGAGCCAGCGCCTCGTTCAGCGTCGACATGAGCTTGTCCCGCTGCTGCTTGTCGTCCATGTCCACAAAGTCGATGATGATGATCCCGCCGATGTCCCGCAGCCGCAACTGCTTCGCAATTTCAGTAGCGGCCTCCAGGTTGTTCTGGAACAGCGTTTCGTTCAGGCTGGACTTGCCCACGTTGCGCCCTGTGTTGACGTCGATCACCGTCAACGCTTCGGTGTGCTCGATGATGAGCGACCCGCCCGACGGCAGCCAGACCTTGCGGTCGGTGGCCTTGCCCACCTGCTCAGCCACGTGCACCCGCTCGAACAGCGGCAAACGTTCAGCGACCGGGTCGTAGTACCGGATGCGGTCCACCAGCGGTGCCGCCACCGCGTGCATGTAGCCCTTGACCTGTTCGAACAGCGCCGGGTCATCGATCACCACTTCACGGAAATCTGCGGTGAACTGCTCCCGGATGATGCGCACGGCCAACTCGGGCTCCCGGAACAGCAGCACAGGCGCATCGGAGCGTTCCGCCAGTTCGGAGATCTTGGTCCACTGCTGCGTGAGCCGTTCGATGTCGCGGCGGATTTCGGCCGCAGTGACGTTCTCGGCAGCCGTCCGCAGGATGACACCGAAGCCATCGGGGATCTCCTTGGCCAGCAGGCTGCGCAGACGGCGCCGCTCGCGGCTGGGCAGGCGGCGCGAGATGCCCATCACGCTGCTGTTCGGAATGAGCACCACGAAGCGGCCCGGCAGCGACACCTCCGTGGTCAGGCGAGCGCCCTTGTGGCCGATCGGGTTCTTGATGACCTGACACATGACCGTCTGGCCATTCTTGATCAGCTCGCCGATCGCGGGCCCCGCCACGGAACGCCCCCGGCGCCCGCCGGCCCGTTTGCGCTCCGATCCGTTGTCATCATCGCTCTCGTCGGACGCAACGGTCAGATCGCCTCGATAGAGCACGGCCTGCTTGGGCGTGCCGATGTCGACGAACGCCGCCTCCATGCCCGGAAGCACACGCCGTACCCGACCGAGATAGAGGTTCCCGTAAATCTCGGAGACGTCGTCGGAAGGACGGCTCACGTAGTACTCGATGAGCGATCGGCCTTCGAGCACAGCGATGTGCGTCGCTCCCTCGGAGACATGAACACACATCCGGTAGCGGCCCAGCGGCTTGCCGTTGCGGTACTTGCCGCGGCGCTCGGTGAGCTGGTCGTCGTCGAGCTCCAGCGGCCGCTGGTCGGCCAGGATGGCTTCGACGGGCGCATGGGAGCCATTGCGAGTCTCCGCGGTGCTCGTAGCGGCCTCGCTGGATCGGCCTCGTCCGCCGCGTCCCCGACCGCCCCTCCTGCGACGGCGGCGCCCACCGGAACCCTCGCTATCGGGTGCTTGCTGAGACGGCGCCGGGCGACTGTCGCCGATCCGGGGCTTGCGAGCCGGCGGCGGCACCGGCGGCACCGGCGGCTTCGCAGACTCAGGCTCGGCTTGAGGGGGATCGGCCTTCGACTTCTGCTCAGGCCCAGCTCCGGCTTTGGGCTTGGCTTTGGAGGCCGACTTCGCCTTGGTCTTGGGTTTTGCCTTGGGTTCTGGTTTGTCCTCGGTGGGTTCGTTCTGCGTGGGGGGCACGACCAGTCGTCGTTTGCGCACGGCAGGGGTTGTGTCGTTCAGTGTTGATTCATCCACTGATGGGTTCCTTGTGTCTCTGGGCGCACATGGCAGGCACGGCCGGTTCGGCTCGTCCCGCGGCGCCGCTCGTCCATTGATGTGTTCTCCGGGCTATGCCCATCTCGTGTGCCGGCGCGAGCGCCGGCACCAGTTCGCTAGGGCGCACCACCCGGGGCGTGGCTGACAGCTCGGCGCTCAGCACCGCCCCTCGATCCGAGCATCCGACCACCTGCAGCACCTCAACGCTGGGCCGAATATTCGAACTCACGGTCTCGCCTTTGTGCACCCGTTCAGTTACGACGGTACCGGCGGCAAGGAGGTCTGCAACCGCTTTCGCTGCTGCGGCCGTGTCCAGGCCCACGATCTCGAACTTCCAACCGCACGAGTGAACCGCCGCTTGCAGCGACGGCCCGCGGCCGTCGGTCAGCACCGCAGCCGACACCTCCATGCCCACCGGCAGCGCCTCGCTGAGCGCCCCTGCAACGGTGCAGTAGCTCGGGGCAGTCGACGGCAGCCCGCGTTCGCAGGGTGCGTGAGTTCCGCCCCGGCAGACAATCACAGGACCCGCTGCATGCCTGGCACCTGGCTCTGCAGCACCCCCGTCGCGCACCGCGTCTGCAACGAGCGGCAGCTCCACGAACTCGGCCTCCGACTCGTACCCGGTGGGCAGCGCCAGTCCGAAGCTCAGCTTCATCCGAGGCGAGAAGCCCTGGCTGTAGGCCACCGGCAACCCCACCTTGCGCACGGCGCGCTCGGTGACGCGCGCCACGTCGCGGTGACCGATGAACCGGATCTTGCCGACCTTGGAAAAGCGGACGCGCAGCCTCAACGACATCTCCCACCCATGAGGGTGGGAGCGGCACTGCAGCTCGGCACCAGCGTCAGGGCCCAGCGCATCATGCGCCACCCCCGCTCGGTGCGCCTGCGCCCGCCAACTGGCGGGGGCGCAGCTCAACCGGCACGAGATGGCCGGTCGCGAGATCCTGTCCCGTCCCCTGACTGCCGCCATTGGGGGCGACAGGGGACGCAACCATGTGCTCGATCCCATATTCAGTACAGGCCCCGCAGTCGTAGCACGGGGTCCATCGGCAGTCAGGCAGGCCATGCCCGGCGAGGGCGTCCTGCCAGTCGTGCCAGAGAAAGTCGCGGTGCAGCCCGGCGCCGATGTGGTCCCAGGGCAGCACCTCGTGCTCGCCTCGATGGCGATACACGTACCAGTCAAGGCTGAGGCCGCACGCTGCCATGGCCTCTTCCCATAAGGCCAAGTCGAAGCGCTCGCTCCACTCCTGGAACGTGCCGCCCTTGCGCCAGACGTATTCGATGACCGCCCCGACGCGGCGATCACCCCGGCTGGCGATGCCCTCGGCAGTCGACGCGGCCGGATCGTGCCACTTCAGCTGCACTCGCCGATTGCGGCCCAGCGCCGAGCGCACCAACCGCACCTTGCGCGCCAGCTCTTCGGGCGGGTTCTGCCCGAACCACTGGAACGGCGTATGCGGTTTGGGCACGAAGCCCCCCAGCGACACGGTCACCGATGCGCGCTTGGTGTATTCCTGCCCGATCTGGGTGCAGGCAGCGGCCAAGTGGGCGATGGCCTCGGTGTCGGGGTCCATCTCCGAAGGCAAGCCCGTGAGGAAGTACAGCTTCATGCGATGCCAGCCCTGGCTGTAAGCCGAGCGCACCGCCCCGTACAGGTCTTCTTCAGTGATGAGCTTGTTGATGATCTGGCGCAGCCGCCACGAACCGGCCTCCGGGGCGAAGGTGAGCCCCGTGCGGCGGGCGCGTGACACTTGGGCTGCTACATCGACGGTAAACGCATCGACGCGCATGCTGGGCAGCGAGACGCTGATCCGGTTGGCATCAGCGCCGGCTGTGTTGCTAGCGCCGGCTCCGCCGGCGGTGTCGCTTGCGCCGGCTGTGATGTTGCCGCCCGTGACCGTGTCGCGCACGAGCTCGGCGATCCCGCTGTAATCGGCCGTGGACAGCGACATCAAGCTGACTTCGTCGTAGCCGCTGCGCTCGAGGCCTGAAGTCACCATCTCGCGGACCTGGGCAGCAGGGCGCTCACGAACCGGGCGGGTGATCATTCCCGCCTGGCAGAAGCGGCAGCCCCGGGTGCATCCCCGGAACACCTCGACCGAGAGCCGGTCATGGACGACCTCGGTCACCGGCACGAGCTGCCGCCGCGGATACGGCCACTCGGCAAGATCGGCCACCGTGCGCTTGGCGACCAGCGCCGGCACGTCCGGGTACTTCGGCGTGACGGCGGCGAGTGCCGGCCCGTCGTAGGCAACGTCGTACATCGCCGGCACATACACACCCTCGATGCCGGCGAGGTCTCGCAGGATCGTGGAGCGCGTGCCCGGCCGCTTGCCGGTTCGCTTCCAGGCACCGACCGCTTCGGTGATCTCGGAGACCACTTCCTCGCCATCGCCGATGACGAAGAAGTCCACGAAGTCCGCCAGGGGCTCGGGGTTGTAGGCGCAATGACCGCCGGCGCCGATGAGCGGGTCGTCATCGTTGCGCCGGGCTGCACGCACCTCCAGCCCCGCCAGATCGATGCAGTTCAGCACGTTGGTGTACACGAGCTCAGCCGAGAGGTTGAAGGCGATGATGTCGAAGTCGCCCGCCGCCCGGTGCGTGTCCACCGAGAACAGCGGTAGCCCCGCGGCTCGCATCTCGGCTTCCAGATCGATCCACGGCGCGTATGTGCGCTCGGCGCTGGCATCCGGGCGCTCGTTCAGCAGCTCATAGAGGATCTGCAAGCCCTGGTTCGGCAAACCGATTTCGTACGTGTCGGGATAGGCCAAAAGCCACGACGTGAGGTGCGGGCCGGCGGTCGGTCGTTGCATCCCGTCCTCGCAGCCGATGTACCTCGCCGGCTTGGAGACACGTGGCAGCAAGGGCTCGAGCCGGGGCCACAGCATTGTCATTGCAACCTCAACGCTACCGGCCCAGCCAGATAGTGAAGCGTTAGAGGGTGTAGCGCCGCGCTCCGACACTGATGACGATGCCTACCGCCGCGAAGGCGGTGACCGTGCCAGAACCGCCATGGCTCATGAGCGGCAACGGGATACCGGTGATGGGCATGATGCCGATGGTCATGCCGATGTTCTGAAACACCTGGAACAGCAGCATGGAGAGGATTCCGACGGTGAGTAATCGTCCGAACGGGTCGCTGGCGACGCGAGCGATCTGCCAGATGCGCACGGACATGTAGGCATACAGCGCGAGCAGGAGCGTGCCGCCGACGAGGCCGAATTCCTCTCCCAGCGCCGTGAAGATGAAGTCGTTGTGCTGCTCGGGCACCAAGTCCAGGTTGGTTTGGGTGCCTTGCTTCCAGCCTTGGCCCCAGATGCCGCCCGCACCGATGGCAATCTGGCTCTGACGCAGGTTGTACGAGGCTTCCAGAGGCTCGAATTCTTGGTCCAAGAAAGCCGTCAAGCGGTTTCGCTGGGTCTCGCTGAGCAGGCGGGGGCCTTGGAACGCGTCGATGCTGAACACCAGCACGAGCGCCAAGATTCCAGTGAGCGAGATGACC
Organism: Candidatus Poriferisodalis sp.; assembly: GCF_965204125.1. Taxonomy (GTDB): domain Bacteria; phylum Actinomycetota; class Acidimicrobiia; order Acidimicrobiales; family Poriferisodalaceae; genus Poriferisodalis. The sequence goes on from NZ_OZ241968.1 coordinate 111,311, forward strand.
ACGATGTGGCGCAGCTGCGCCCCTGCGACCAGCAGCATGCCCATGGCGACGGCTACGAAAACCAGCATCGTGCCGAGGTCGGGCTGCAGGTAGATCAGGCTCATGGGCACCACCAGCAGCAGGCCCGCGTTGAACAACGTGTCGAAGCGCAGGTATCCCTCGTGGCTGGCTACGAACGCCGCCAGCGACACGATCACGACGAGCTTGGCGAACTCGGAGGGCTGCACCTGGAAGCCGACGCCCGGCAGCACGAACCATGACCGTGCATTGCGAATCTCGGGCCCCCAGAACAGCAGTGCCCCCAGCGCTCCGAGCGCTATCAGGTAGGCGGGCGTCGCGTAGAAACGCAGCACCCGGTAGTCGATGACGGCAGCGATGATCATCACCACGATGCCGACGCCCACGAAGATCGCCTGGCGTCGCGCCACCGTCCACGGGTCGCTGCCTTCGAAGGACAGGCTTCGCCATGTGGAGGAGTAGTTCATCGCGACGCCGAGCAGCGCTATCGCTATCGCAGCCAGCGCCAATGAGTAGTCGGCGAACCACGCCGGAGACTGCAGCTCGCGCCGTGTCTGGGAACGATTCAGCAGCCGTGCGATCATGACCCGGCAGCTCCCTCGATCTGGTCTACATCGGGGATGCCGTCACCGTCCGCATCCGTCGGCGTGTTCGCCCGCGGCAGCTGGATGCCCCACGGGCAGCCTTCGGGCACGTAGCCCAGGAACGCCGGATCGCCTCGCAGCGCCTCAGGCACTTCGGGGCACTCGGGCTGAGGCGGCGAGAACGCAATCTGGGGCTCAGGCCAGCGCTGCTCGTAGGCCCTCACTGCCTCAAGGATCCGTCGAGCCACAGGTGCAGCCGCCTCGCCGCCGTAGCCGGCCTCTTCCATGACGACGGCGACGGCGTAACGGGGGTCGTGTGACGGCGCCCACGCAACGAACACCGCCGTGTCCTCCTTCTTGCGCCGCAGCACCGCATTCAGACCCTGCGCCTGGGCCGTGCCGGTCTTGCCTGACACGGGGTAGCCCTCATGGTCATAGCCCTCGAAAGCCTTCGCGGCGGTGCCTCGTAGCCGGGAGTTCGTGACGTTGCTCAACCCTTCCCTCACCACCGCGCTTCCTGCGGGGAAGTCCACCACATCGAGCACCCGGGGTTCGAAGGTCAGCATCGGCTCACCGAACGTCTCAGCGCGGCGCGAGACCACCGCTTCGACGATGTTCGGCGAGAAGAGCGTCCCGCCGTTGGCCATCGTGGCGTAGGCGTTGGCGAGCTGCATGGGAGTCACGGCGACGAACCCCTGGCCGATGCCGGTGTTGATGTTGTCGCCCGGGAACCATCGCGCCGGTTCGTCGTAGGGGTTGTAGGCCTCGGGACTCAACTCGAAGAGGGTCTGCTTCACGTCGCCGTCAGGCACCCGGCCCGATTTCTCGAACGGCAGCTGCACGCCGGTCGGGGATCCGAACCCGAGCGAGCGGGCCATGTCTTGGATCGCCCACTGCTCGGGGCCGTCGATCCAGAACAGGTCATCGGACACTTTGTAGAAGTAGGCGTCGCTCGAGCGGGTCAATGCACCGGAGAGGTCCAAGGTGCCGAGAGCCGCCCGATCTGCATTGAAGAACGTGCAGCGACCGGTGCAGCCCCGCGCATCAGGGATCTTGTAGTAGCCCACGTCGTGGAAGGCAGCGCGCGGCGAGATGAGTCCTGCGTCCAGACCGGCGAGCGCTGTCACCGGCTTGAACACCGAACCGGGCGAATAGGTGCCTTGCACGGCGAGGTTGTTGAGCGCGCCTGGTGCGTAGGGATTCTCGAACACCGACCGGTACTCCGCCAACGACAGTCCCTCGACCATCCACGTGGGGTCGTAGGTCGGGTGCGACACCATGGCAAGCACATCGCCGTTGCGCACATCCATGACCACAGCAGCTCCGGTGAGCGCCGGGTAGAAGAAACCGGAGTCTTCGCTCACGGTCTTGCGCGCTGCGATCAGTCCTTGCCGCAGGTACGACTCAGCGGCGGCCTGCAACTCGACATCGATAGACAGCACGATGTCGTGACCCGGTTCGGGCGGGACATCGGCCAAGATCCGCTGCACACGGTCCTGCCGGTCGACCTCGAGCTTGGTACGCCCCGGTTCGCCGTGGAGCTCGGCTTCGAAGAGCCCCTCGATGCCGGCCCTGCCGACGCGCTCGTAGGGCAGGTAGCCGTCATCGATCAACTCACGGTGCTGGCGCTCCGACATCGCCCCGACGTAGCCCACGATGTGCGCGCCCACCTCGTTCTGCGGGTACACCCGCACCCAGTCCCACCTGGCCTCGACTCCGGCAATCGAGCGCTCTGCAACGCGCAGCAGGCCGTCTTCGTCGAGACCGGTCGCGACCACCTTCGGGGCCAGCGGATGCGTGCGCTGGTCGGCAAAACCCTGGCGGAGCTGCTCTGCGGGAACATCGAGCAGGTCAGCCAGTTCGGTCAGCACCGCTTCGGTGTGTTTCTCGCTGTACCTCGAATGGTCATAGGTCACCACGCCGGTGCGGACGTTGTCCGCTAGCACCACGCCGTGACGGTCGAGGATGCGGCCGCGGGTCGGCGGCGTGATGATGATGCGGACCTGGTTCGATTCCGCAGCCACCGCGAACTGCTCGGTTTCGAGTACCTGCAGGTACCACAGACGGGTGAACAGCGCTCCGAACAATCCCACCATCACGATGCCGATGAAGGCCATCCGCCTGCGGACCCGCTCATCCACCGCGCGCCGTGCTTTCTGAAGCGGCGCTGATGCGCGGACGGATGATGAGGGCCCAGCGAGTCGCTCGCTCGAGCAGCGGGTTGGTCACGAGCGACGCAATGCCGGTCACGATGGCGATGCGGACGATCGGTGCCTCTGTCACGTAGACAAGGTCCATCAGCCAGCCGGCACCCGCGAAGAGGCCGATCCCGCCCGCTGCCAGCAGTGACGCGATCGCGGCGCGGGCGAGCCTGCCGGCCGAGGGGATCTGCTCGGTGACGGCACCGGACAGGTACCCCACCAGCGTCAGCACGAGCAGCGACATGCCGAACGGCGTGTGCAGGATGAGATCGGAAGCGAGCCCGCAGCCTCCACCGAAGGACGCTCCCGTACTGCGACCGCCCATCATCCCGCCTGCGACGGCCAGCAACACCAGCGGATCGACGATGACACCTGCCGGGGTGATGTGTGCCAGCAGGCCCACATGAACGACGACGGCTACAGCCAGCACCAGCGTCGACCGGGCCAACGGCCCGGCGCCGGCCATCATCGCCTGCCTCCCGTCATGACTCGCCGCCTGCGCTGCCCGTATCAGCCGGGCCGTCGTCGGGTTCGCGATCCACGATCACCGGCTCGGGGACGTTGGGCTCGTACAGCAGCACCTGCACCCAGCGAAGCCGCTCAAGATCGGCAGCGGGGTGCACGGTGACCCGTTGCGCGCCCCGCACCGCATCCGGTTCGACGTCGGTGACCGTGCCCACAAGCAGCCCTGCGGGGAATGTGCTGCCCGCAAAGCCGCTGGTCACGACGGTCTCTCCGGGGATGACAACGGTCTCCAGCTCGATGTAGCTCACCTCCAGGTCGCGGCCCGGCCCCCGTCCCGAGGCCAAGCCGTCGTCCCCGGACCGGACGATGCGCACGCCGGCGTCGAAATTCGGATCGGTCAGCAGCTCGACGCGTGAACGTGTGGTGCTGGCCTGCACCACCCGCCCGACCAGTCCGTCGCCGCTCTCCACTGGCATGCCCTCCCGGATGCCGTCGCGCCGTCCCTTCGCAAGCTCGATCGTGCGTTCAAAGTTGGACACAGGTGCGTCGATGACCCGCGCCGTGACCCGGGGGATTGCCGGGGCAGCGTCGCGGGCGCCCACCAGCGCCAGCAGCTCCTGGCGATCCCGTTCCAACTCGCCGACACGCAGCACCGATGCCTCGGCTTCAGCCAACTCACCGCGCAGCTGTGCGTTCTCAGCCTCTAAGTCGTCGTAGCTGACGATCCCGCGCCACGCGTTGCGAAACGGTTCGGCCACCCAGTCGCCGAACGTCCGCACCGGTCCCAGAAGATCCAAGGTCGCGCCGCGGGCAGTGTCCAGCACACCGCCCGAACCGCGTGCGTCGAGCGTGAGCAAGGCAATGGCCGTCACGACGAGCAGGGCCAAGCGGAGCCAGGTGCGTCTCCGAATGCCGGCGCGGCGGGCCACGGCCGGGGGCGTCAGCGCCCCTCGGTGGAGGAGTACAGCACTCCGTGGAGGACGTCGAACTCTTCGAGCGTCTGGCCTGAACCGCGCACGACGGCAAACAGCGGGTCCTCCGCGATGTGGACTGCAACGCCTGTCTCCGAGCGCAGTCGATCCGGCAGACCGCGCAGCATCGCCCCGCCGCCTGCGAGCGTGATGCCGTAGTCCATGACATCGGCTGCCAACTCCGGCGCCGTGTCATCGAGCGTCGCTTTCACCGAATCGACAATGGCGCTGACCGGCCCCGCGATCGCTTCGCGTATCTCCAGGCTGTCGACGCTGACCGATTCGGGCAGCCCGCTGACCATGTCGCGGCCACGGACCTCGGCATAGATCTCCTGCTGCAGCGGCCACGCCGACCCGAGTGCGAGCTTGATCTCCTCCGCGGTGCGCTCGCCCACGACCAGACCGTGCTCCTTCTTGACGTGAGCGCTGATCGACGCGTCGATCATGTTGCCGCCGATGCGTGCCGAGCGAGCCGTCACGATGCCGCCGAGCGAGATCACCGCCACTTCCGTGGTGCCACCGCCGATGTCGACGATCATGCTTCCCTGCGCCGATTGCACGGGCAGGCCGGCGCCGATCGCCGCGGCCATCGGCTCCTCGATGATGTACGCGCGGCGGGCGCCCGCGTATTCGGCGGCTTCCTGCACCGCGCGCTGCTCCACGCCAGTGATCCCCGATGGCACGCAGATCACCATGCGCGGCTTGGGCCAGCGCGTCTGGCTGACCTCGTTGATGAAGTGCCGGAGCATCTTCTCGCAGATGTCGAAGTCGGCGATCACGCCGTCCTTGAGGGGGCTGATCGCGGTGATGTTGCCCGGCGTACGACCGATCATCCGCTTGGCTTCGAGGCCGACGGCCAGCGAGTTGCCGGTCATGGAGTCGACAGCGACCACCGAGGGCTCGTTGAGCACGATTCCCCTGCCGCGGACGAAGACGATCGTGTTCGCAGTACCGAGATCGACAGCAATGTCCCGGCCGCCGAACACCGAACCGCGCCGGCGGGGTCGGGATGACCCGTTCGACGCCATCAGCCGCTCACCTCACTGATCGACGCAGCACTCTCGGCTGCGCCGTTACTCGCTGTGTTGCTGGCTTGCGCGAGCGACGGGAAGAACAGGGCGATCTCCCGCTGGGCGGAGGCTTCGCTGTCGGAGCCGTGCACGAGATTCTCGGTCGGAGACAGCCCGTAGTCGCCCCGGATCGTGCCGGGCGCCGCCGTGGCGGGATTGGTGGCACCCATGAGGGTGCGCACCACCGCGAACACGTCGTCTCCTGCATCGGCGGGACCCTCGAGCACCATGACCACTGACGGCGAGCGCGTGATGAACTCCAGCAGCGGCGCGTAGAAGCTCTTGCCAGCGTGTTCGGCGTAGTGCTGCTCGGCGGTGTCGCGCTCGATGACCCCGTGCTCCAGGGCCGCGATGGCGAGCCCCTTGCGCTCGAATCTGCCAAGTATCTCGCCGACGAGGCCGCGCTCGACAGCGTCGGGCTTGCAGATCACCAGCGTTTGCCGCATCGCTGTCTCCCTCGGCCTGGCTCGCGTCGTGGCGCGATGCGCCGTCGGCTGCGCGTCCGAGGCTAATGCGGGTCAACCCCCAGAAGTCGCCGCGCTTCAGCGGCAACGTACAGCGAGCCGCTCACCACCACGATCCCGTCGGAACCGGCCCTTTCACACGCGGCGTGCACAGCTTCCGAAACACTGGGCGTGTTGATGATCTCCGGCGGGTGCCGGCGGCCGGTGGTCTCGCCGTCAGCACCCGCAGCAGCTTCCACGGCCGCAGCGATGTCCGTAGGCGGCAGGGCGCGCGGCCAGTCGGCCGCGGTAGCTACTACTGCGTCGAATTGGTCGAGGCCGAGTGCTTCGCAGAACGCAGCGGGATCGTGCGGTCTGTTCGCCCCGATGACCAGCACCCTGGCGCTGCCGGCACCGTCCGAATCGACCAGCAGCGACTCCGCCAGCGTGTCGCGCAATGCGGCGGCACCGGCGGGATTGTGCGCCCCGTCGATGACCACCGTCGGCTGCCGGGCGACGATCTCGAAGCGGGCTGGCAGCGAGACGTCGTCCAGCGCAGCCGCAACCACGTCGCCGTCCAGACTCCGTCCGAAGAATGCTTCGACCGAGCTGATGGCGGCGGCGACATTCGTTGCTTGGTGGGCACCGTGCAGCGGCACAAAGAGCTCGGCGTGCTCGCCGAACGGCGTGCGAACCGTCACCAGCTGACCTCCGACGGCAGGCCAACGCTCGGCGACATCCCAGTCAACACCGCGCTGCCACAGCTCGGCCCCCGCCTGCCTGGCGGCGGCAGCCACAATGTCGCTGAGCTCCGGTGTCGTCTCGCCGCAGATCACGGTGGCTCCGGCGGAGATGATCCCTGCCTTCTCCTGGGCCACGTCTGCGAGCGTGGGCCCGATGATCTCGAGATGGTCGGCGCCCACATTGGTGATGACCGCCACCGCGGCGTCCACCACGTTGGTCGCATCCCAGCGCCCGCCCATGCCGACCTCAATCACGTTGACATGTGCAGCGGAGGCAAACCAGTTGTACGCGGCCGCGGCCATCACCTCGAAGTAGTTCGGCCGTTCGCCGCAGCGCTCGATCACCATCGGCTCGAAGACGGCGATCTCGCTGACCGCCATCGTGAACGAGTCGTCGTCGAGCGGCTCGTTGGCCACTGCGATCCTGTCATTGACACGGTTGATGTGCGGCGAGGTGTAGCTGCCCGCAGCGAGGCCGCACGCCCCGAGCAGTGCTACAGCCAGCCGTGCCGTGCTGCCCTTGCCGTTGGTTCCGGTGATGTGAATCGCAGGCACGCTGTCCTGCGGGTCGCCCAGGACACCCATGAGCGTCCACATGCGATCCAGTGTGGGCGGCGTCGCCTCGGGGCTGCCGAGCAGCCGCTCAAGATCGATGTGGGAATCCAACCAGTCGACAGCGGCCTCGTAGTCGCGCAGCGGGCCAGCTGCTGATGCTGGGTGACCAGTGTCTGACGGCCCAGGGTTCAAGATGCGCGGCGCGTCACGGTTGAACGGGGCACCAGCGTCGGGTTCACCTTGTCCAGCACCACGTTCCGGTCGACGATGCAGCGGGCGACGTCATCACGGCTCGGCAGGTCGTACATCAACCCGAGCAGGACCTCTTCGAGGATCGCTCGAAGTCCCCTGGCGCCGGTGTTGCGCAGCATCGCCTGATCCACGATTGCCTCGAGTGCGTCGGAGGTGAATTCGAGCTCGACGTCGTCGAGTTCGAACATCCGGCGGTACTGGCGGACCAGCGCATTCTTCGGCTCGGTGAGAATGCGTCGCAATGCGTCGGGACCCAGCGGGTCGACGACGCCCACCACCGGGAGCCTGCCGATGAACTCGGGTATCAGGCCGAAGTGACGCAGATCTTCGGGCAGCACATCCGGCAGGATGTCGAGCGCAGAGCTGTCTGTGGCGTTGCGCAGCGTTGCCCCGAAGCCGACGCCGCGCTCGCCGACACGGTCGGCGATGAGGCGCTCGAGCCCGTCGAACGCTCCCCCGCAGATGAACAGCACGTTGCTGGTGTCGATCTGCAAGAACTCCTGGTGCGGGTGCTTGCGGCCGCCCTGCGGGGGCACCGATGCCACGGTGCCCTCCAGGATCTTGAGCAGAGCCTGCTGGACGCCCTCGCCCGAGACGTCCCGGGTGATCGATGCGTTCTCTGCCTTGCGTGCGATCTTGTCGATCTCGTCGATATAGACGATCCCCGTTTCGGCGCGCTTCACGTCGAAGTCCGCTGCCTGCAACAGCTTCAGCAAGATGTTCTCGACGTCCTCGCCCACGTAACCGGCCTCGGTGAGCGCCGTGGCATCGGCGATGGCGAACGGCACGTTGAGCATGCGCGCCAGCGTCTGCGCCATCATCGTCTTGCCGCAGCCGGTGGGGCCGATCAGCAGGATGTTCGACTTGGCAATCTCGACGTCTTCAGCGGCGCCCGGGCCGGAGGGCTCGAGGCGCATGCGCTTGTAGTGGTTATAGACAGCCACCGAGAGAATCGTCTTGGTCCGGTCCTGATCGATGATGTAGTCGTCGAGGAAGGCGAAAATCTCGCGGGGCTTGGGCACCGCTTCGAACGGCGTCTCGGTCGTCGTCTCGATCTCGTCGTCGATGATCTCGTTGCACAGGTCGATGCACTCGTCGCAGATATAGACGCCCGGGCCCGCGATGAGCTTGCGCACCTGCTTCTGGGACTTGCCGCAGAACGAGCACTTGAGCAGTTCACCGCCCTCGCCGAACTTCGCCACGCTGCACCTCCCTCCTGCGAATGAGCTTGCCGACTCTTGCACAGCTGTGCAACACCGGGCCGTTCACCCGAGTCGTCCGCCAAGGATGGCACAGCACGCGCGATAACACGTGATGCGTTGGGCCGCTGCGGCGGTGGCACGACGCGTCGCGACGAGGCATTGCGCCTCGCGCCGAACGGGGCTCTGCCGGTGCGCCGGTAGGCTCCGCGCTTCGTGAAGACGACGCTGACGCCGCTCGATCCAGCGGATTTCATCGGGCCCGCGCCAGTTACTGAACCTGATCCGTCCCTCCCCGACGACACATCGGCGGGCGACGACGACGGCAGCGCAGGCGACGAGAATGCCGACATCTCGGCGGGCGAGGGCAGCCCAGACGACGGCGAGGCCGCGAACGAGAGGTTCATCGGACCGCGCGTCAAGCTGACCGTCGAAGTTGACGCCGACACTTTCGACGCCGACATCGAAGCTGCGTTCCGCAAGCTTGCTCGCGAGGTCCGCATTCCCGGTTTCCGTCCTGGCCGAGCACCGCGTCGCGTGCTGGAGTCACACTTCGGATCCGAGATCGGTCGGGCTCAGGCGCTCGAAGAAGCGCTGCCCCGCTATTACGCAGAAGCGGTGCGTGACAACCACGTCGACGTAGTGAACCAGCCCGAATTGGAGCTCACGCTCGACGGCAGCGAAGGCCCGGTGGCGTTCGAAGCGACGGTCGAGGTCCGGCCGGTGGTGTCGGTCTCGGGCTACGAGGGCCTGCAGATTGAGATTCCCAGCCCAGTGCCGACCGACGAGGAGATCGACACACGTATCGATGAGACACGTCGCCAGTTCGCCGATATCGCAGAAGTGGATCGTGCCGCCGCGCAAGGCGATCGCGTCACGATCGACATCGAGGGATCCGTGGAGGGGGAGCCGCTTCCCGGGCTCTCGGCGCAGGACTATCTCTACGAGGTCGGCAGCGGCGGCATCGTTCCCGAGGTCGACGAGCATCTGACCGGCTGCGAGGCTGGCGCCGACTTGTCGTTCAGCGCGCCCCATCCGGTACAGCCGGAGATGGAGATCGATTTCGAGATCACCGTCAACACGGTGTCAGAGCTGGTGCTGCCCGAGCTCACCGACGACTGGGTAGATGACAACACCGAGCACGACAGCGTCGCCGAATTGCGCGACGCCACCGCCCGCCAACTGAGCTTCGGCCGCATCATGCAGGCCAACATGGTGCTGCGGGATGAGGCGCAGAAGCAGATAGCGGAGCTGGTGGAGGGACCGGTTCCCGACGCCATGGTCAGCGGGGCGATCGCGGATCGCATGCAGGAGCTGGGCAGCGGGCTGCAGCAGCGGAACATGACGATCGAGGAGTGGCTGGAGGCAACCGGTCAGGAGCCGGTCTCGTTCATCGGGGAACTGCGAGACGACGCGGAGCGTGGCGTCCGTTTGGACCTGGCACTACGCGCCGTGGCAGCGGCCGAAGCGCTGGACGCCGACGACGATGACATCGACGGCGAGCTGGAGCGCATGGCGGCGACCGACGGCCGCAGCGCCGACCAGCTACGTGAGGTCATCACCGAGACCGATGGGCTTGCACACTTGACCTCAGCCATTTGCAAGAGCAAGGCGCTGCAATGGGCCATAGAAGCCGCCACACTCATCGGACCGGACGGCGACACCATCGAGCGTTCGGCGCTCGAACTTCCCACGGCTGACGATGCCGGGGGCGCCGATGACACCGACGACAATCTTGAAGAAACTGACTACGACGACAGAGGGGACACACCGTGACAGCCGAGTTCTCCGCAAGTACGCATGACGCTCATCCCCGTGGCGACCACGGCGGCGAGCGGCACCGCGCCACCAACTACCTGGTTCCCACCGTGGTGGAGCAGACCAATCGAGGCGAGCGCGCGTACGACCTGTATTCCCGGCTGCTCAAGGAGAACATCATCTTCCTGGGCACGCCCATTGACGACGTCGTGGCCAACCTGGTGTGCGCGCAGATGATCCACCTCGAGTCGGAGAACCCCGACAAGGACATCAACATCTACATCAACTCGCCGGGCGGCGACATCAGCTCGCTGTTCGCCATCTACGACACCAGCCAGTACATCCGCAACGACATCACCACGATCTGCCTGGGACAGGCGGCCTCGGCGGCCGCCGTGCTGCTGGCCGCGGGCACCCCGGGCAAGCGGATGGCGCTGCCCAATGCACGGGTGCTGCTGCACCAGCCGTACGGGCAGGCGATGGGTCAGGCGACCGACATCGAGCTGGCGGCCCGGGAGATCGACCGGATGCGTGAGCGCCTTGAGCGGATCATTGCGCACCACACCGGTCAGGACCTTGAGCGCATCCACACTGATACGGAGCGTGACTTCATCATGGATGCTGACGCCGCCAAGGAATACGGGATCATCGATGAGGTGATCGCAAACCGCCAGGTGCTCGAGGACGGTCCGATCCGCGCCGCCTAGCTGGAGCGGGTGTCTGCGGGGAGCGGACGACGGGAATCACTGAGCCCCCCGCAGCACACCATGTGCTGCCAGCATCATCAGCTTGGAAGGCCGAGGTTCTCTGGAGCGGACGACGGGAATCGAACCCGCATCATCAGCTTGGAAGGCTGAGGTTCTAGCCATTGAACTACGTCCGCGTGGGGCGCCGAGGGTAGCGGCGCTCGCCGGACCGGCCTGTATTGCCCTTAGTCGAGGTTGAAGGGCAGGGGGGTCGTGGTGGCGGCTCGGTTGGTGCTGTCGACGCTGACTTGGAGCTCGGTGTCGGGTTCGAACCAGGGTGGGTCGAGCAGTGCGAGGCCGATGTTGGCTTTGAAGCGCGGGGAGCGTGCGAGGGCTCGCAGCGTGCCGACGGGGTGGCCTTCGGGGCTTTGAATCGAGCGTGGTGATCGCAGTGGTGACGGGGGGTCGCCTTCGATCACAAGACCGACGAGGCGTCGCTGGCTGCCTGATGCGCGACGAGCCTGCAGCGCTGCCTTGCCGATGAAGTCGTGGCCGGCTGAGGTTTCGGCTCCATCAGCGTTGGTGCTGAGGCTGACGAAGCGGCCGATGCCGGCTTCGTCGGGGTCGGTCTCGGGATCGGTGTCGCCGCCGAATGACAGCAGGAAGCTCTCGATGCGCTCGGGGTTGTTCGGCGCGCCCACGCCGAGCCCGAACGGCTCACCCGCCTCCCACAGCAGGTCCCAGAGCTGCTCGCCCTTGGAGCCGTCCATCAGGAAGAGCTCAAAGCCGCCCTGGCCGGACCAGCCGGAGCGGCACACCACTAGGGGAATGCTGTCGGTTTCGCTGCCGCCCTGGCGGCGGTGGTCGTGTCGGACAAACCGGAAGAAGCGGATGTCGCGTACCCACTCCCCCAGTGCGGCGGCGACAACATCGGCGGCTCGAGGGCCCTGGATCGCCAGCGGCCAGACATCGGGCTCGGTGACCTCGACGTCATAGCCGCCTTCGCCGGCCACCGCCCGTGCCCACAGCAACACATCGCTGTCGGCAATCGAGAGCCAGAACGTCGTCTCGTCGATTCGCAGCGCCATCGGGTCGTTCACCAATCGGCCGTCGTGATCGCACAACGGCGCATAGCGGGCCACGCCTACCGGCAGGTCGCGCAGGTCGCGGGCGCAGAGGTAGGTGGTCAACCGGTGGGCGTCCGCCCCCGTGATCTGCACCTGCCGTTCGCAGCCCACGTCCCAGATCGCTGCCGCCCGGGTGAGCGCCCGGTATTCGGCCGCGGGATCGTCGGTGCCGATCGGCAGGACTGTGTGGTTGTACACCATCGCCTTGGTCATGCCCGCCGCCGCGGCGCGATCGGTGAATGGGGTGACCCTGGTTCTTGGGCCGACGATCAACTCCACCTGGTGCTAGCGGCCGAGCACCTGCAAGTGCCCTCGGTCGCGCAAGCGCTCGATGAACGCTTCGGTGTAGGCGTCTTCGGGGTCGTTTCGCACGGCTTGGTCGATGGCGTAGGCGTCATCTCCAACCAGGATGCGCCAACGGCCGGCCAGGACATCGGTCAGGATGATCTCGGCCGCCTGCCCAGCGCTGGTCGGCGCGTCGTCACGGAACCGGGTGTTGCGGTCGTTGAGCATCGCTTCGACCTGCTCATCGCTGAAGGCATCGAGGTCGACCCCCCGAGCCGCCATGTTCTTGCGGATGAGGGGAATGTCAACCCCGTGGGCGGAAAAGCTGTTCAGCGCGATCGAGGTGCCGATGTGCCCCGGCATCACCACGTGGGCGCTGACATGCGGTGCGTGCAGGGCCAGATCAACCTGCAGCGCTTCGGTGAAGCCCTTTACCGCGAACTTGGCTGCGCAGTACGACGTGTGCGGCAGGCCGGGGCCGACCGTCGCCCAGAAGCCGTTAATGCTGCTGGTGTTGACCATCGCTCCCGCCTCGGAGCGCACGAGCATGTCCATGAACGCCCGGGCGCAATTCAGCACGCCGTTCCAGCACACCTCGAAGGTCTTGTCCCACGCGGCGCGCTGATCGTCGATCACGAAGCTGCCGCCACCGCCGACGCCGGCGTTGTTGAACAGCAGGTTGATGTGGTCGGTGTCGTGCGAAGCGGCGACTTCGGCCGCAAATGCCGTCACGGCATCCGCGTCAGTCACGTCGCACTGGTGCGTGGTGATGCGCACTCCGCTTGAGCCGCTGGCGGCCATCTCTGCTGTGCGCGCCAGTTCGTCGGTATTGAGATCGCAGGCGGCAACGTGCGCACCAGCCGCGGTGAGCTGGCGAACAAGCTCACGGCCCATGCCCGTGCCGCCGCCGGTCACCACGGCGATGCATCCCGCAAAGTCAGTTACTGCCATTGCTCAGCCCTCCGGAGGCCCATCAGCGAACATCGCCGCAGCCGCGGCTTCCATGTCCTCGGGGCTCACATCTCGCATATGGGTCGCGATCGACCACTTGTGCCCGAACGGGTCGCGGATGCTGCCGAAGCGGTCGCCCCAGAACATGTCCTCGGGCGGCATCAGCACCTCCGCGCCCATCGCCACCGCTTTCTCGATGGTCGCGTCACAGTCATGAACGTAACGGTGCATCGTCACGGTCGAACCGTTCAGTGCCGCAGGCGCAGAGGGTTCGCCTCCCCACTCCGGGAAGTCGTCAGCCAGGAAGAGCAAGCCGTCGCCGAGCACCAACTCGGCGTGCATCACCTTGTCGCCACCCGGCGCCATCTGGCGGTTGGTCTCCTGGGCACCGAAGGCGGCTGTGTACCACTCAATGGCATCGGCCGCTCCTCCGGGAGATCCGTCGGTTCGGGCTCCGATGGTCATGTAGGGCACGACGAAAGGCCGATCTGCAGGAATCGGATTCACATCACTCATGGGCGCGGACTCTAGCCACGGCCTGCTGGCCGCGATGCCGCCGTTGAGCGTTCCCACCCACCCCGCAAGGCTGCGAAAATCAGGGCCTATTGGAGATGGACATTCGGCGCGCTCGCCCGACGCTGAGCGCTGCCGGCAAGGAGGACTCACATGAGGCAGGTCGACCACTGGATCGGAGGTCAGCGCACGCAGGGCGCGCCGAAGACGATGTTCGAGGTGACCGACCCGGTCGCGGGCAGCGTCATCGCCGCGGTGCCCATGGCCTCGCCAGGCGATGTGGACGCCGTCGTGAGCGCGGCACGCACAGCATGGGAGGGGTGGCGGGAGGCCTCCATCTCGTCGCGCGCAGCGGTGATGTTCGCGTTCCGCGAGCTGCTCGAGGAGCACCGCCTGGAGCTGGCCGAGATGGTGTCGGCCGAACACGGCAAGGTGCGGGCCGACGCCTTGGGCGAGATGCGGCGAGGCATCGAGGTGGTGGAGTTCGCCTGCGGTGTCGGCCAGCTGCTCAAAGGCGAGCGCACCGACGACATCAGCACCGAGCACGACGCCTACACAGTGCGCCAACCGGTCGGCGTGGTGGCAGGCATCACGCCGTTCAACTTCCCGGCGATGGTGCCCATGTGGATGTACGCGGTGGCCATCGCCTGCGGCAACTGCTTCGTGCTCAAGCCGTCGGAGAAAGACCCGTCGGTGGCGGTGCGCATCGGCGAGCTATTCGCCGAGGCCGGGCTGCCCGACGGGGTGTTCAACGTGCTGCACGGCGATGCCGACGCGGTGAATGCGCTGTGCGAGCACCCGGGGATTGACGCCGTGAGCTTCGTTGGCTCCACGCCCATCGCCCGTCACGTGCACCGCACGGCGTCGATGGCCGGCAAGCGAGTGCAGGCGCTCGGCGGGGCCAAGAATCACATGATCGTGCTGCCCGATGCCGACATCGGCCAAGCGGCCGACGCCGCCGTATCAGCCGGCTACGGCTCAGCGGGCGAGCGCTGCATGGCCATCTCGGTGGTCGTGGCCGTGGGCGGGGTCGCCGACGATCTGTCAGAGGCGATCTGCGAGCGCATCGACGCATTGCGCATCGGCCCCGGCCTCGCCGCCGAGCCCATGGACATGGGGCCGCTGGTGACCGCCGAGCATCGCGACCGAGTGCTCAGCTACATCGACCTTGGCGAAACCGAGGGCGCGGTGCTGCGGCGCGACGGCCGCGAGCTGGTGGTGGACGGCCACCCCGATGGCTACTGGGTCGGCCCCACGCTGCTCGATGAGGTCACCGCGGAGATGAAGGTGTATGAGGACGAGATCTTCGGGCCCGTGCTGTGCCTGGTGCGGGTGGATTCGTTCGAAGAGGCGATGGAGCTCATCGAGAACAACCAGTTCGGCAATGGCGTCGCGCTGTTCACCCGTGACGGCGGGGCGGCGCGGCGGTTCCGGCGTGAGGCCCCGGTTGGGATGGTCGGCGTGAACGTGGCGATCCCCGTGCCGATGGCGTACCACTCGTTCGGGGGCTGGAAGGACTCGCTGTTCGGCGACCACCACATGCACGGTCCCGAAGGCATCCGCTTCTACACCCGCCTCAAGGCGGTCACCGAGCACTGGCCCGACCCCGCAGACCGCGGCGTCGACCTGGGATTCCCCACCGCTCGTTAGGCAGTCGGGAAGGCGGGATTTGAACCCACGACCCCCTGCTCCCAAAGCAGGTGCGCTACCAGGCTGCGCCACTTCCCGAGTCTGAAGAGCTGAGTCAGCAGGGCTGACGGTTCGACTTCGAAGATCGATCGTACCGGTGGCGGTACGGAGGGCCTGCGTGGATTATTGGATCGACGCCGGCGCTTCGCGTTGCCGGCAATCGGTGCGACGCGGTGAGGTCAATCGTCGACGGCGATGACTTGGGTGGGACAGCTCGCGGCTGCGGTTCGCACGGCGCTGTGGTGTTCGGCGCTGGGGCTGTCTTCAAGGAGCTGTACGAGACCGTCGTTGCCCACCTCGAAGATTCCCGGAGCGATCATCTCGCAGGAACCGCTGCCGATGCACTTGTCGACGTCGATGGTGATCTTCACTGTGCCTCCAGCTCGTCAGGCATCTCGGTTGCCGGCTCCCATTCTTGCGAGCCGAACGCTTGCTCCCGATGCGTCAGCGCAACGCTACGCCACGTCGCCGCGGGAACGACACCGCTCCGGCGCGCGCCTGCACCTCCCAGCAGTCGGGCACCGGCGACTCCTGACCGTTACTCTCAGCGGCGGCCGCAACCGGCCACGAGCGCAATCGCTTCCCTTACCTACAGGAGGACCACTGTGAAGATCGGCGTGATGATGTTCCCCACCGACAAGGCCATCGGGCCGGTCGAGTTGGCGAAGGCTGTTGAGGAACGAGGCTTTGAGTCGCTGTGGTTCCCCGAGCACAGCCACATTCCCACGAGCCGCGAAACGCCCTGGGGCGGCAACGAGGGCGCGCCGCCGCTGCCCGAGGAATACTGGCGCACACACGACCAGTTCGTGTCGCTGGGTGCCGCTGCAGCGGTTACCGAGAACATCATGCTCGGCACCGGCATCACGCTCGTCGCCCAGCGCGACCCGATCTGGCTGGCCAAGGAAGCCGCCACGGTGGACCGGATCTCGAACGGCCGGTTCATCCTGGGCATCGGCTACGGCTGGAACAAGGAGGAGCTGCGGAACCACGGCGTGAAGTACACCGACCGGCGCGCGATCACTCGGGAGATGATGCTGGCAGTGCGCGAGCTGTGGACCAATGACGAGGCCGAGTTCCACGGCGATTGGGTGAACTTCGAGTCGTCGTGGGCGTGGCCGAAGCCGGTGCAGGAAGGTGGCCCGAAGGTCATCCTCGGCGGTGCCGCCGGGCCGAAGACCATCGCCGACATCGTCGAGTTCTGCGATGGCTGGATGCCGATCTCGGGCCGCTACGACTTCGACGTGCCGATGAAGCAGATCCGTGAGTCGGCGATAGAAGCCGGCCGCGACCCCGATGAGATCGAGTTCGGCCAGTTCGGCACGCCCCCCAAGCCGGAGATCCTGGAGAGCTTGGCGGAGTCGGGCTGCACCCGCGTGGTGCTCGGGCTCCCGCCGGCCGACGCCGACACGGTGCTGCCGATCCTCGACAAGTACACGGCGCTGCTGTAGCAGTTTCACGTTCCGCCGCGGGCCTCGGGCCTGCGGGATTGCACACTGCCGGCCGCGCCAGCGGGAACAATGTGGCGGTGACTGACAGCGCGCCCGGCGTGGAGCATCTCGATGTTGTCGACGAGGTGGGGCGCTACGTGCGCACTGCCCCACGGGACGAGGTGCACGAACGCGGCGAGTGGCACCGGGTGTTTCACTGCCAGATCGTCACGCTGCGTGACGGCGTGCCGACCGCGGTGCTGCAGCAGCGTTCTCGCGCCAAGGCGGCCTTTGCGGGGCTGATCGACGTCAGTGCGGCCGGGCATCTCGCCGCCGGCGAGACACCGCTCGATGGGGTGCGGGAGCTCGAAGAAGAGCTCGGCCTGTCCCCCGCCAGCACCGACCTCGTGCCGCTCGGCATACGCCGGCTGGCCGACGACAGCGGCGAGGGCAGATTGAACTGCGAGCTGACCAGCGTGTACCTCCTGCGCGACGACCGCCCGCTCACCGACTACGTGCTGGCCCGCGACGAGGTCGACGCGGTGCTCGACGCGCCCATCGCCGACCTGCTCGCGCTGTTCGGCGGCACGCCTTCGATCACGGTGCAGGGCATCTCGTCAGCCGGGCATGCCGACGCCAGCGAGGTCACGCTCGAAGTGACGCTCGACGACTTCGTGCCGGGTGCCGAATACTGGGTGGTGCTGATGGTGATGGCCCAGCGATTCCTCGCCGGCCAGGGCCCGCTCGCTGTCTGAAGTGGCGCGGATCGCTCAGGCGTGTTCGGCGATGAGGGCCAGCACTTCCGCACCATAGGAGTCCCGCTTGGCCGGCCCGATGCCGGGCACGGCCAGCAGCTCAGCGTCGTTGCTGGGGCGCCGTGTGGCGAGCGCAATCAGAACCGCATCGGAGAAGACTCTGAATGCGCGCACGCCTTCGGCTCGACTTCGCTCGAGGCGCCAAGCGCGGAGCGCTTCGAACAGCGCCGCATCACGCGGAGCAGTTGGCGGCTCGGGCTTGGGTCGGCGGTCCGCAGACCGCGAGCCGGTGCCCGGCAGCACGGCCGGGTCGGCTGCGTTGTCCGGGTCAGCATGACCACCGGACTCTCGCGACGATGCTCCGGCGAGGGTCGGCTCGGGCTCAAGGGGCATCGGCGGCGCCAGCTCGGTGAGCTCGGCCAGGAACTGCGACGGCGGATCGTCGCTGACGAAGGTGACAGATTGCGAGCAGCGCGTCAGCGCCACGTGAAAGACGCGGCGCTCTTCCTCGATGTCGTGAGCGAGACGGTGAGGCATCAGGCCTGCCGAGGCCTCATAGACGACGACGTGGGGCCATTCGAGGCCCTTCACCCGGTGGACGGTCGCGAGCCGCACACCCAGTTGCCGCGCCAGATTCGCCGGGGCAGCGCCGCTTGGCGAACGGGTCTCGTCGTTGCCGAAGCCAACTGCATCCGCGGCGCCGAACCCTGACAAGCGATCGGCCAACCACGCCGCGAAGCTGGCCGGGTCGGTGTGCAGGTGGGCCACCGAAATCAGCGCCCGCAGGTCATCGCCGTGAGCGGATCTGTCCACGGAGCGGCGCGAGGCATCCAAGCGGGTGTCAAGGCTGTAACCCAAGCCCAGCTCATCGCGGACAATTTCCAAGATGGCTTGCGTGGAGAGTTGCTCGTTCGCGGTTCGCTGTCGCAGCATGTCGATGTCGTCCGCGTACTCATCGATCTTGGTCGCTGCGCGGTCGTCACTGAGACGGCCCGCGAGCGCACGCAGCGCGCCGAGGCTGCGCTGCTCGCCGATCCACTCGATCGCGCGAGGCGAGATTCCACGCGGCGGGCGGCGCGCGGCGTCCGACAGCGCTCCGCCCGGAAGTGCGTGCCTGGGCGCGACCGCCAACTTGAGCCACGCCAGCGCGCCCGCGACGCCGGTGCGCTCCATGAACCCACGACCCAGCGGTGCATCTGCCGCCACGCCCATCTCCCCCAGCACAATCTGCGGCACGAGCAGCGTGCTGTTGACCCTCGTCAGCACTGCGATGTCGGATGGCCGGACACCGTCGTCAAGTAGGGCCGTCACGGTCTCCCGCAGTGCCGCAGCCGCCTCCGGCCGAGTCTTGACGGCGAGTGTCCCGTCGTCGCCCGTGCTGTCATCTGACTGGAGCGCGGTGATCCGCTTGTCGATACGGCGGTGATTGTGCGACAGCAGGTTGACTGCGGCACCCACCACGGGCGGCGGGCAGCGATAGTTCACATTCAGGTGGTGGACTGCTGCGCCGGGAAAGTACTTGTCGAAATCGATGAGCCACTGGGGTGACGCGCCCGCGTAGCCGTAGATGGTCTGGTCGTCGTCGCCGACGGCGAACACGTCGGCGCGCGGACCAGCCAGCAGCCGGATCATCAGCAGGTGTGCGGGTGTCAAGTCCTGAAATTCGTCTACGAGCAGCACAGCGCAGGCACGGCGGGCGGCGGCACGGGCTGCCGGGTCGGCCAGCAGGATCTCGATCGCCCCGATGATCTGCTGGTCGAAGTCGACCAATCCATCAGCCGACAAGCTCTTGACATAGCGCGGTGCCAACGTCGAGAACTCCGGCACATCGGGCTGGAAGTCGCCTTCGACATCAGCCGGGTCGCGCAGCCCCAGCCGTGAAGCACTGAGTGCTTCCAGCCAGGGTGCGAGCTGATCGGTCATTGCCCGCCGACGACGCTTGACGAGGCCGTCGAGGCGGTCGCGCACTCCCATCTCGTCGATGACGTCGACCCGGCTTCGGCCTGCCGGACGGGCGAAAGGCCCCGAACCGTTGCAGATGGCCAGGGCGAGGCTGTTGAGGGTCCGCACCTGCAGCCCCGTCAGGTCCCGAGTGCGCTCTTCCATCTCGCGGCGAGCCCGGACATTGAAGGCCACTAGGCACACGGCCTCGGCGGCAACCCCCAGATCCCTCACGAGGTAGCGCGCCCGCTCGGTGAGCACGCGGGTCTTGCCCGACCCAGCAGGCGCAACGATGCACGCAGCCCCGCCCAAGTGGCCGACAGCCGCTTGCTGATCCGGTGCCAGCTCGGCTCGCGGCGGCGCAGCGGGCTGCGCCCCGCGCAGGCTCCCCGCCGCCAGATTGGCCGCAGGCACGACCGGCACAGCGAGTTCGAACGCCTCCAGTGGTCCGCCATCGCACCACACCGGCCCTGCGTCTGTACGCACGTCGCCGTCGCTCGCTTCACGGGCGCTCGACCCGCTCACGGGCACGGCCCCCAGCTCGAGTGCTGCCTCCACGGGAGCGAAGCGTGCCCGTGCCCGGTCCCGAGAATCCACGGCGTTTGCCGTCAGGAGGTGCGCCAGCACCTCCGATCGCATCGTCAGCCCGGGCGAGAGCTCCCACCACGGCGCCTGCCACACCGGCGCAGCATCGGGCAGATCACCTTCGAGCTCGATGACCAGTCGAGTCCGCTGCAACCAAGCGTCACGCAAACGGCGGCCAGCCGCCGCGCTGAAGTCACCGAGGCTGACGTGCACGCGTTCGCAGCCAGACCATGCGTCGGGCACTGCCTCGCCCGGTCGCACCAGGACGCTGCGCCCCAACTCGGGCGGGCCTGCCAGTGCGTCTGCGGTCAGTCTCATGTGCAGGCTGCGCTCACGCAGAACGTGACCTGGGCACAGCGCTGTGCCCGCAGTCCGGCCTGTAGCTCAGCATGTGGCCCGCTAGCGGCCGACGCCGATGAGGTGCATCGCCTCCGCACGGGTAGCGGTGTTGCGGAACTGCCCACGTACGGCTGAGGTGATGGTGAGCGACCCCGGCTTTTGTACGCCGCGCATCGACATGCACTGGTGCTCCGCCTCGACGACCACGAGCGTGCCCCGCGGCTCGAGCACCTCCATCAGCTTGTCGGCAACCTGGGTCGTCAGGCGTTCTTGCACCTGCGGCCGACGGGCGTAGGCCTCCACGAGCCGCGCCAGCTTCGACAAGCCAGTGATCATGCCTCGCTCGCCGGGGATATAAGCGACATGGGCACGGCCCACAAACGGCATCAGGTGGTGCTCGCACATCGAATAGAAGGGGATGTCACGCACCATGACCATCTCGTCATGGCCGGTCTCGAACTGCACCTTCAGGTGATGCTCAGGGTCTTCCTGCAGGCCAGCGAACACTTCGGCATACATGCGAGCCACGCGCTTGGGCGTCTTCTGCAGGCCGTCCCGATCGGGGTCCTCGCCGATCGCGAGCAGGATCTCCCGGACTGCCTTCTCGATGCGGTCCGTGTCCACTTGCTGATCGGTCACGGCACCGTTGGTGGCTGCGATGGACAGCACCTCGGCAGCGGCAGAGGTGCTCGACACAGCGTCAGCGTCAGAAATTGAGCCGGACGGCATCCGGTGAACCTACCGGCGTTGGCCGGGGACGCCATAGCGATTTGCGTGGCCAGCGTGTCATGTAGAGAAGTAGATGCCGAGGCACCGAGAGGGCGCGACAACGGGGCGCGACGAGGGCCTTGGGTAGAGGATTGTCCACGGCCCTCACCACGGGCCGCTGTTAGGGTCAGCGCAATGGCCCTGTTCAGCGAGATGAAGAGCACCTGGAGCAGGACGCGGCGCTTGGCCTCAACGTCCTACGGCGTTCTGAAACGCGACAGGTTCCTCATGGCCTTCCCGGCCTTGACGCTGGCTGCGGTGGCCGTCATCTGCGTGGTGACGTGGGCAGCGGTATGGATTGCTACCGGCGGGCTCAGTGCCGCCACGGTTGACGATCCCGGAACATGGGCAACTGAGCCGATGTTGTGGATCGGGCTCTTGGTTTCCGTGCTGCTGTGCACGTTCGTGTCGGTCTTCTTCACCGCTGCGCTGACCTACGGCGCTTGGGAGCGTCTCCGGGGCGGAACGCCGACCTTCGATGGCTGCCTAGCGGCTGCCAAGGCCCGTCTGCACGTCATCGTGCCGTGGGCCATCCTCGCCGGCTTGGTTGGGGTGGTCATCGAGTTGTTGTACCGGCTGCCCAGGTTCTTCCGTCACATGGAACAGGCTGGTCGCCACATCCCCGTGGTCGGCCAGTTCGCCGCCCTCGGGGCGATGATCGTGGCCTTGGTGCTCGAGTACATCTGGTACTTCGTCACCTACCTCGTCGTGCCGGTGCTGGTGGTGGAAGAAACCGGCCCGGTCGCTTCGTGCAAGCGCTCTTTCGGCCTGTTCCGCAAGACGTGGGGCAAGAGCCTCATCGCTCAGGTGGGATTCGAGCTCATCAGCTTTCTGCTCTTCTTGCCGGGTCTGGTGCTTGCGGCTCTTATCGTCGCCGTCGGGTTGGGAAGCCTGGTGGCGCTGGTTCTCGGCATCGTTGTCGGGGTGGCATGGCTGCTGACGGTGATTGTGGCCATGTCGGCCATTGTCGGCATCTTCAAGACGGCGCTGTACCTCTACGCGACGACCGGCGAAGTGCCTGGCGAGTTTGCGGGCACCGATCTCGAGAACGCGTTCACGAACAAGGCTGCTCGCAAAGCCGAACGAAAAGCTCGCAAGGCTCAAGGGAATGTCCAGATGCGCCCCCGGCAGGACTCGAACCTGCAACCGGCGGGATAGAAGCCCGCTGCGCTGTCCAGTTGCGCCACGGGGGCAAGGGGTCACGGGGGCCCCGAGCCATCCTGCCACCCAACTGGCGCTGGTCCAAGGGTTCAACGGCACGGCAATGGCCTGCTCGGTACATTTCTGAGACCGGCCTTCAGATGGCCTCGACGCTCAAGGGAGACCGAACGTGACCGAGAAGGATCTTGGTTTCCGCTTCGACACCAACGAACTCCAGTGGATCCACTACGAGGGCGGACCGCGTTTCGACTACCGGATCGACTACGACATCGCCGTGCTCGGCCATCAGGAAGACGTCGGGCGGCTCGACCTGCTCATTCGCTGGGCGCCAGACGCCTACTGCCACTTCCATCGCCACGTGGCCACGACCGCCTCGCTGGTGCTCGAGGGTGAGCATCACGTCATCGACATCGATGACGACGGCAACGAGGTGCACCACGATGTGCGGCCCGCCGGCACCTACTGCAGCGGCCCGGGCGGTGACGTGCACATGGAGCGCGGTGGCCCCGAGGGATCATTGGTGCTGTTCTCGATGCACGAGCCGACGGGGCGGATGTTCGAGGTGCTCGACGCCGACCACAACATCCTGGCCGAGAACACCATCGAGTCGTTCAGAGAACAGGCCCGCGAACTCGCGAGCTGACCCCGAGCGCAACTGAGGCCCGTGGAGCCCTTGGAGCAGGGCTAGCGGGAGGGCCAGCGCAGGATGCCGGTCTCGGTGCGGCCGTCGGCTTCGAGGTAGTCGGGGTCGCCGGGGAAGGCGATCCGGTGCGGCCCCTCGTTGTCGTAGCGGATCCGCACGTGCTCGTCATCGTCCGGCGTTCCCCTGCCGGCCGCCGCTACGGCCTCCGCCACCGTTCCGAATCTGGCGAGACGGTGCAGCATGCCGATGGTCGGCGTCATCATCACCATGTCGCCGGTCTCGTTGCGCCGGATGGCATCCGCGGGGCGAACCCACTGATGCTCGACCGCCTCGTCGTGATCAGGCAGCGGCACTTGGCCGTCAGGCATGGCGGTGAGGAAGAACCGGGTGTCGTAGCGGCGTGGGGAGCCCAGCGGCGTCACCCAGCGGCCGATGAAATAGACGTTGTCGCCGTCGAGCAGCAGGTCTTCGCTGCGCACCGTCTCGATGAAATCCCGCTCGCCGGCGTTGACCTCGTCGCGGTACTGCGAGAACCGATCGGCCACATCGGGCGGCGAGAGGTCGATGATGCCCGAGGGCAGGTCCCGAGGATCCTCCACACCGGCCGGGTGGTCGTGATGGGCAAGCAAGATGCCCGCTTCCTCGAAGGTCTCCCGCAGGGCCGCAACCCAGAAGGCGATGCCGCCCCGCTCGATGCCGATCTGAAACGAGGCATCGTCATCGGTCAGGCCCGACACGGTCTCGTCGGCAACCTGGGTGGCATCTTCGGGATCGACTGCGCCGCCGGGGTACACCCACATGTCGCCCACAAAGATCGAGCGGGCGTTGCGCTTCAGCATCAGCACATGGGGATCGTTCTCGTCGGACAGGATCATCACCGTGGCCGCATCGCGCACGGGCACGGCTTCGGGGTCGTAGTCGCCGCCCGACCCGGGGGACTTGGCACCGACCGAGGCGCGACGCTCGGGTTGCTCACTCATCGGCAGCCGAAATCCGGCTCAGTAGTCGATGCCGGCGCAGACGAGGCACTCTTCGCCGTCATGGCTGGCGCGAGCCGCTGCTGCGTCATCTTCAGACTGGTATTGCGGCGTCGGATGGCGCTCGACTCGGTCGTCGTCGTAGGTCGCCGTCGCAGCAGCCTCTCCGGTCGGCACCGCACACTCGGGCAATTCCTCGGCCTTGGTGGACGGTGCGAACACCCGGTCCTTCCACCGGTCCGAATCCGACCAGCGGTACGGCAGGTGCGCCATGGAACCCGGCACGCGCAAGTTCTCGAAGGCGGCCAGCGTGTCGCGCAGGATTTGCAGGTTGAGCCCCGGCTCGTGAGGACGACCCGATGTGTGACCCAGCGGGTAGTCGAGGTACGCAGCGCGGGGCGGCCAGGCCGCCCGGGTGATGTCGCGTGCGCTCGACATCGACAGCGTCGGGATTCCTTCGGCCTCGATGGCCCTCGCGATCAGACCCCCGGTCTGATGGCAGACAGGTCACACCGGCACCAGTAGCACCACGTCGAGCTCGTCGGCCACGCAGCGCTTCGCCAGCTCGGGGATCAGCTCCTCACGCACACGCCGGGTGCTGTAGATGCCGCCCATCAGCGTGTAGGCGTTCGGGCCCAGCTCGCCGATCTCGCCGCTGTCTCGCAAGGCACGCAGAGCCTCGATGGGAAACACGCAGTTGATGTCGGAGCGGGCATCGGTCAGGTCATAGGCGAAGTGCGTCGCTCGCAGTTCGAGCGTATCGACGTCGGTGGGAATCGCCCGGTACGTCGTGTCGTCGCGGTAGTGGAACGCCGTCTGGCCGACGGCATAGACGCCGCCGGTCGCGATCAGTCCGACGCGGCACTCCAAGATCGGCTTGGTCAGCGGTGTCCACGGCGGCGGCGTCTCGCTGTGCACCCAGCGGTACTCGCCGTAACCGAGTCCGATGTACTGGGCAGTGATCCTGGGGATGTACTCCACGGGCGGCTGGCGGGCAGCAACAGTCTCAGCGCTCACGTCCCTACGGTACGCGGTCAGCGCAGTTGCTGGCAGAAGACGGGCACCAGACGCCCGAAATCCGGTAGCGAGGCCACGTCACCCGTGGCATCCTTGACCACCCCGTGCGGGTCGTAGCTCAGTTGGTTAGAGCGCCAGTTTGTGGCACTGGAGGCCGGGGGTTCGAATCCCCTCGATCCGCCCGCCGCCCTCGCCGACCGCTTGTGTCGGGGGGCGTCGTTAGCCTTGCGGGGCATCATGCGCCTCTAGCTCAATTTGGCAGAGCAACGGACTCTTAATCCGCAGGTTCTGGGTTCAAGTCCCAGGGGGCGTACCACAGGCTCGCCGGAGCGCTCCGGCTTGTGCACTGATGAGGTTGTCTGATGGGCCAAGGCAGCGAAGCCAGCGAACCGGAGTCGTCCGAATTCCACCCCGCGGCAGACGAGCTGATCGAACGCAACCGACAGGTGGCCGATGCCGTCAAGACGCCCGGCATGGCGGCGCCGCCTAGCCGTCACGTGGCCGTGGTGACCTGCATGGATGCCCGGATCGATCCGCTGGCAGAGCTGGGCTTGACCGTCGGCGAAGCACACGTCATCCGCAACGCAGGCGGTGTGATGACCGATGACGTCATGCGCTCGCTGTGCATCTCGCAGCAGCTGCTCGGCACCCGGGAGATATTGGTCATACACCACACGAAGTGCGGCATGTGCGGACTCGACGAAGCTGCCTTCAGCAACGTCCTCGGCCAGCGCCTGGGCGCCCGGCCAAGCTGGCCCATCTGTTCGTTCGCAGACCCCGCCGACGACGTGCGCGCCGCCATCGCGACGCTGCGAACGTCACCGTTCATCGAGCACGACACCGCAGTCCGCGGCTTCATCTACGACGTCGACACCGGCCTGCTCAACGAGGTGCCGGCACTCAGCTGACAGCGGTCGGCGCAGTTGGCCAGCCGGGGACGCCTTCGTCGCGCTCGACTCCGGTGCTGTTGAGCAGCCCGCTCACCATCCGGTAGCAGCCCGCTGCTGCAATGAGATGCACCATCTCGGCCTCGCTGAAGTGGGCAACCGCCTCGGCCCAAGTGGAATCGGACACGCAGTCGTCGGAGTACAGGTCGTCCACCACCTGCAAGAGCGCTGCCTCGGCGGCCGTCCAGTTGCCCTCGGGAATCGGCCGGGTGACGAAGTAGATGTCCTCGTCGGTCATACCCTCGGCTTGGGCGATCAGCGTGTGCTGGCCGAACTCGTAGACCGACTGGCAGTTCCAGCCCATGCGCAGTACGGCAATCTCGACATCGCGACGCGACAGGTCGCCCTTGTACAGGATGGCCAGCGCGTACTCGCCGAACGCCTTGGAGATGGGACGGCTGTGGGCGATGGTCGCAATGACGTTGACGGCGTTGGCGAATGAACTCTCCATGGCCTCGCGGGCTCGCTCGGCCACCTTGGGGATCGGCTCAAGGCGTCGGGAAGTGGGTCGTGGCAGGTGCATGAGCGGGCAGTCCTCTCGTCAGTCCCGCGAATGTACGAGAAGTTGCCCCGGTCGTTCACTGGCGCACGTGCTTAGGCTGCGGGCATGACCGAGCCAGCCATCTCGACCTTCCCTGTGCCCGACATCTCGGACATGCCCGACGACCTGCGTGAGCGCATCGAGCTCATCCAGTCCAAGACCGGCTTCGTACCGAACGTGTTCCTCGCGCTGGCGCACCGGCCCGAGGAGATGCGGGCATTCATGGCGTACCACGACGCGCTCATGGAGGGCCCGAGCGGGCTCAGCAAGGCCGAGCGGGAGATGATCGTGGTGGCCACCAGCGGGGCCAACAACTGCCTCTACTGCGTGGTCGCCCATGGCGCGATCCTGCGCATCCGCGCCAAGGATCCCCTGCTGGCCGATCAGCTGGCAGTCGACCCGTCCAAGGCCGACCTCACCGACCGGCAACGGGCGATGATCGACTTCGCCCTGAAGATGTGCAGCGAGCCGTGGTCAGCTTCTGCCGCTGATCACGAGGAGCTGCGGGCTCACGGATTCAGCGACGACGACATCTGGGACATCGGCGCCATCACGGGCCTGTTCGCCCTTTCGAACCGCATGGCCCACCTGACGTCGATGCGGCCCAACGACGAGTTCTTCACAATGGGGCGCTAGCAGCTCGCTCCCCGAGTCCCCGCAGACCAGCTCCGCTCAGCGGGCACCGAGAAACGCCCGGCGCACTTCGGCATCCGCCAGCAGATCCTCCGCAACGCCTTCGTAGGTGATCTCACCGAGTTCGATCACATAGCCGCGGTGACTGGCCTCGAGCCCCTGGCGGGCGTTCTGCTCGATCATCAGCACGGTCAGGCCGATGTCGTGATTGAGCTGCGCGATCACCTCGAAGATCTGGTGGGTGACCAGCGGCGACAGCCCGGCGGACGGCTCGTCCATGAGCACCATGCGGGGCGACCACATCAGCGACCGGCCGATCTCCAGCATCCTCTGTTCGCCGCCGGACATCGTGCCCGCCTCTTGGCGCGCCCGCTCGGCCAGGCGCGGGAACAGACCGAAGACATAGTCGATGCGGTCGCGGACCTCGGCCTTGTCACTCGACAGGTACATCCCCAGTTCCAGGTTCTCATAGACGGTCATCTGCGAGAACAGGCTGCGCAGCTGAGGCACGATGGCGATGCCCGCGGTGCTGAGGGCCTCTTGGGGGGCGATGTTGGTGATGTCACGGCCCGCGCAGACGACCTTCCCGGATCGCACCCGCACGAGCCCGTAGACGGCACGAAACACGGTGGACTTGCCGGCGCCATTGGGGCCGATCACGCACACGATCTCGCCTTGACGGAGTTCGAGGCTGACGCCGCGCAAGATGTCCTGGCCCGGCAAGTATCCGGCGTGCACGTCGCGGACTTCCAGCAACGGGCTCGTCGACTCGGTGGCGGTCATCGGCTCGGGTCCTGCGGGGTGCTTGTCGTGGCAGTGCGGCTCCCGGACCCGCCGTCGCCTGCAGCGGCTCCGAAGTACGCCTCGATGACCTCTGGGTCGTTCATGATGTCGGCAGGAGCGCCTTCGGCCAGCTTGCGACCCTGGTCCAGCACGACGACCCGCTCGCAGAGCTCGGCGATGAACTGCACGTTGTGCTCGACAAGCAGCAAGGCAACGCCCCGAGAGGCGTTCACCTCGACCAATCGATCCTTGATCTCGTTGATGAGCGTCGGGTTGACGCCAGAAGTGGCTTCGTCGAGCAGGATCAGCCGCGGCTCGCTCATCAGCGCCATGCCGATCTCGGCCAGGCGTCGTTGACCTCCAGAGAGCGTGTCGGCCCGCTCGTCTCGCAGCGGTCCAAGCGCTAGGAAGTCGATGAGCTGATCGGCCCGGCGTCGGGTCTGCGGGTCGGTCCGGCTGAGCATGCGGCGCAGCCCGAGGCCTGCCCAGCTCGCGCTGAGCTCGATGTTCTCGCGCACCGTCAGTGCGCCGTACACCCGGATGATCTGGAAGGTCCGGGCGATGCCGCCCCGAGCGATCTGGTGCGGTGCCCGGCGGGTGATGTCGTCGCCGTCAAAGCGAACTTCGCCGCTGTCGGCTCGCTGCACGCAGCTCAGGCAGTCGAACAAGGTGGTCTTGCCGCTCCCGTTCGGCCCGATGAGCCCCACGATCTCGCCCGGTGCGACCGAGATGTCGACATCGTCCACCGCGACCAAGCCGCCGAAGCGCTTCACGATGCCGGTGGCCTCCAGCAGGGCCGTCATGGCCGATCCTCCGCTGGCTTGTCCGCGTCGCTGCGCTCAACCTCGCGGCCGGCTCGCGACCACCGGTGCCAGAGGTCGGTGACGGCCACGCCCCGGCGGTCGAACCAGCCCACCAAACCCCGCGGCATGAACAGCACGATGACGATGAGCAGCACGCCCTGCGCAATGAGGTGCAGATCGAGCAGGTTGGCCCACAGCACCTCGCGCAGCCAGTAGAGCACCGCCGAGCCGACGATGGGGCCCGCCACCGTCCCGATGCCGCCCAGCATCGTGCCCATGATCGCGTCGAGGGTCCTGACCTCGGTGAACGCGATGTCTGGGTCGACGAAGGTGTTCTGGAACGCCCACAGCCCGCCGAACAGCCCGGTCGATGCGCCCGCGAAGCTGAAGGTGGCGACTTTGAGACGCGTGGTCGCTATGCCCCGCATCTCGGCTCCCACCTCGTCTTCACGAATGGCGACCAGTGCCGTCCCGACACGGGTGCGTCGCAGCCACCACACGAACACGGCGAGCGCTACAACGAGCGCCAGCTCGACGAAATAGAAGAGCGAGCGGTTTAGGTACGGCGGCAGCGTGAGGCCCACGCCTCCCCCGGTGAGCCCGCCCCAGATGCGCACGATCTCGCGCATCGCCACGAACGTGGCCAGCATCGCGACGGAGAAGTACGGGCCCTTGAGCCGCATCGTGGCCCGCCCGATGAGTGCTGCGGTCGCGCCGGCCACTACGACGCCGAGCGCGATCGCCGGCACGGGCGGCCAGCCGATGCCCAAGCCGTTGCTCTGCAGCGACATCATGATCGCTGTCGTGTAGGCGCCCAGGCCGAACCACACGGCATGTCCGAAGTCGATGTAGCCGGTGAACCCGCCGGTGAGGTTCCAGTTGATCGCCACGCCGATGCTGGTGAACATCAGCGTCATCGTGAACAGCATCGAATCGCTGGTGCCGGGCCACAGCGGGAGCACGACCAGCCAGGCGAGCCCCACGGCCACCAGTGCCCCGATCAGGCGACGAGCCGTGCGTTTGATGCCTCCGGCGGATGTCATGTCGCCGTCGCATTCACGGGACGCAGGCCGCCGAAGATGCCCTGGGGCCGCAGCACCAGCGCGACCACGAGGATCACGAACGAGGCCACCACAGCCAGGTTGGTGCCCACGCCTCCCACGTAGATCGCCAAACCCGCTTCGACCAATCCGAGCACCATGGCGCCGCCCAACGCCCCCCGGATCGAGCCCAGACCGGCCACCGCGGTGATCGCGAACGCCTTGAGCGTCAGCGGCGGTCCCTGGAACGGCTGGATGGCCAACACCGGGCTCACCAAGGCCCCGGCGGCGCCCGTGATGCCGATGCACAGCGCGAAGGTGATGACGTACACCTTGCCGACATCGATCCCGACGATGCGGGCTGCCTCGCGGTTCTGCGCCGCCGCGCGGATGCTCTTGCCCAGCTTGGTGCGCGCCAGCAGCACGCTGAGGCCCCCGAGCACACCGAGTGCGACGATCAGGATCCAGAACTTCGTCACCGGCACAGTCAGGCCGTCGGCGAGCCGCCAGCTGCCGTCGAGCGCGGTGCTCGTCCTGCGGAAATCGGCAGAGAAGATGAGCTTCATCACGTTCTGCAGGATGATCGCCAGCCCGAACATGACGAGCAGCGACACCAGGTGCGGCCGGTCGATGACGCGGTTCACCAAGCCGCGCTGGGTGAGGTAGCCGAGCGCCGCCATCAGCACGAACACCGCCGCCACCGAGACGAACGGATCGATGCCCCACCACTCGTCGGCGAGCCAGGCCAGGTAGGCGCCGATCATCACGAACTCGCCGTGCGCGAAGTTGATCACGCCCATCACGCCCCAGATCACCGAGAACCCCAGCACCAGCACCGCGTACATGCCGCCGAGCGCGATGCCGTTGACCAGCGCCTGCGGCAGCTGCCCCCATGCCGACGATTCGCCGGCGGTGCGGCCGGTGCCGTCACCGAGCGGGTACTGGAGCTGGGCACGGGCCGCAGACCCCGGGGCCACCACATGGATCTCGCCGTGCTGGACCTGCACCATCCCCATGGGCTTGCTGTCGTTGACGCCCCGGCCGTCGAAGCTGATGGGCCCGTAGAACGTGTCTGCCGACAGCGTGCGCAGCGCGTTGCGCACTGCGTCGGTGTCGGTCGACCCTGCGGCCTCGATGGCCAGGTGCAGTGCGAGCGCAGCGGCCGTGGCGCTCGCCGCTTGATACACGGGCGGCTCGCCCCACAGCCGCTCGTAGTAGGCGGCGTAGTCGGCGGCGCGGCCGAAGTACGGGCCTTCGTAGGCCATCGTGGCTTCCCACTGTGTGGGGCCGAGCACCCCGTCGACGTCGGTACCGAGCTCGTCGATGAGCTTCGGGTTGGACGGGCCGACGGTGATCAGCATGCCGTCGGGCTCGAAACCCAGCTCCTTGGCGGAGTTCACGAACAGGACGGCATCGTTGTAGTGCCCGCCGCCGACGAAGATGTCGGGGTTCAGGTCGCGGAACTTGGTCATGATCGCCGAGACGTCCTGGATGTCCTTGGGGTAGGTCTCAGTCGCCAGCACCGTCACGCCGTTGGCCTCGAGATGGCGCCGCGCTCCCTCGGCGACGGCGGTGGGAAACGACGTGTCCTCGTGGGCGATCACTGCGGTCTCGGCGCCCTGGTTCGCCAGCGCCTCGACGCCCGAGCGGGTGTAGTCGCTGGCGATGGTGGCCACGAGGAACAGGTTCTGAAAGCCCCGTTCGAACATGGTGTCCGAGGTGCCGTTGCCCTCCACCATGATCACGTTGTTGGCTTCCGCGATGGCGCTGGTGCCGGTCGTCAGGCCGCTCGAGTAGGGGCCGAGCAGGAAGTCGACCTCGTCCTCGTCGATGAGCCGCTGGACGAGGTTGCCTGCGGTGTCGGCGTCGGATTCGTCGTCGTAGTAGACGATCTCGGCCCGGTAGCGAGCACCGCCGATGCGGATCCCCCCATATTCCTCGTTGACCCAGCGCACCCAGGTGTCGTACCCCTGCCGTGAGTCCTTGCCTTCGACGGAGTACTTGCCGGTCTCGCTCAACGCTGCGCCGAGTCGAACCGTTCCGTCGAACTCCGTTGGCGCACTGGACGCGCCCTGCGGCGCCGAAGATCCTGCTCCGCCACCGCTGCTGTCACAGGCCGCCGCAAGCGGGAGCGCGCAGGCCAACGCAGCCAGCAGCAGCACTCTCAGAATCCGCACGTCAGCGCTCCATGACGGCCGACCCTGTGCACCAGCACATCCCGCTCGAACGCTAGGTGGTCGCCCGGCCCCAGTGGTACTTCTGCCCGCGAGCAGGCGACGCAGGAGAGTTGACAGTCAGCATGCCCTACACATTGAAATCACTTAAGTTGATATTTCTTATTAGGTCTGCTTAACTACCTCGCCATGCTCAATGCCCTGAAACCGTCCCAACGCAGGGGCCAGCGACGTGCCGCTGTTGCGCTGCTCGCCATGGTGTCTGCTCTTGCACTGCTGGCCGCGGCGTGCGGCAGCAGCGGCCCTTCGGACGAAACCATGGAAGATGCCGTCGAGACCTACGCGAGGGGCGTCCACGCCGCCTACTCGGCCAGCCTCGCCTCCGCGCAGGATATGGACGACGCCATCCATACCTTCCTCGACAACCCGACCTCGGCGACGCTCGAAGGCGCCAAGCGTGCGTGGCTGATCGCCCGCGACGACTACGGCCCCACCGAGGTGTTCCGCTTCTATGGCGGTCCGATCGATGACGAGGAAACCGGCACCGAGGGTCTCATCAACGCCTGGCCGCTCGACGAGGGCTACATCGACTATGTCGAGGGCAACCCGACTGCCGGCATCATCAACGATCCGGGCACCTACCCGACCATCGACGCCGATCTGATCGTCTCGCTCAACGAGGTCGGCGGCGAGGCCAACGTCTCGACCGGCTGGCATGCCATCGAGTTCCTCCTGTGGGGTCAGGATCTCACCGGCGACGGGCCTGGCGCCCGCCCCGTCAGCGACTACACCACCGCCGACAATGCAGACCGCAGGGCCACCTACCTCGCCGTGGCCACCCACCAGCTGGTGGACCACCTGCAAGAGCTCGTGGACGCGTGGGCACCCGGCGGCGGCAACTACCGGGCCGAGTTCGAAGCGCTGGACGCTGCCGAGGCGCTGCGACTGGCGATCACGGGCGCCGGCGAGCTGTCACGAGGCGAGCTGGCCGGCGAGCGCATGAACGTCGCCTATGAGGCCCGCTCGCAGGAAGACGAGCACTCGTGCTTCTCCGACAACACCCATGCCGACATCATCGGCAATGCGGTGGGCGTGGCGATGGTGCTCGAGGCCGACTACCCGCTCGGGGTGACCGGCACCAGCATCCTTGATGTGGTCGCCGAGGCCGATGCTGAACTTGCGGATCAGCTCCGTGCCGAGCTCGCGGCCAGCATCGTGGCCACCGAGGCAATCCCCGCTCCGTTCGACCAGCATCTGACCGAGGATGTCTCCGATGACGATCCGGGACGGAGCTCGGTGCTCGCAGCCATCGAGCTGCTCGAGGACCAGACCGACACGATCGTGGCCGCGGCTGATGCCATTGGCGTCACGATCAACGTCAGCTAGAGCCGTCCGTCTCAGCAGGAACCTGCGGATTCTCCCGATCCGCTGGCAAGCAGCTGCGGCGGCTGCGCTGCTGGTGGCGGCGTGCGGCAGTGGCCCCTCCTTGGATCGAAACCTTGGAGGGGCCACGACGCGCCTTGACGCATCCCAGAATTCGTTCGGGCTGCCTGCCCCGCAGCTCACCAATGAAGAACGTCGGGCATTCGAGGTCGGCGACAGCTTCTTCACCCAGAACTGGGTGATCGCCCCCGCGTCCACCGATGCCCGCGACGGTCTCGGACCGACGTTCAACGCCCAGGCCTGCTCGTCGTGCCACATCCGCGACGGGCGCGGCCTGCCGCCGTTTCCGACCGTGGATGGCGTGGTGCCCGAGGTCTCCCGGCTGGGATTGCTGGTGCGGCTGAAGCTGCCGGACCGGGACCCCGTGACGGGCGCGCAGCTCGGCGATCCGAACTACGGCGGGCAGCTGCAGGACCGGGCCATCCTGGGCGTCGAGCCCGAAGGCACGCTGAGCGTCAGCTACCGGGTGGTGCACGGCACCTATGGAGACGGCACGCCGTACGGATTGCGAGCTCCGACCTATTCGCTGCTCGACTTGGCGTTCGGTGCGCTGCACCCGGGCGTGACGGTGGGGCCGCGTCTTGCACCGCAGATCATCGGCATGGGCCTGCTGGAAGGGATCCCTGGGGCGTCGCTGCTCGCGCAGGCGGACCCTGACGACGCCGACGGCGACGGCATCTCGGGGCGGCCGAATTGGGTGTGGGATGCCGCCTCAGAGCGGCAGGTGCTGGGTCGGTTCGGCTGGAAAGCCAACGTCGCGAGCGTCGGTGCACAGGTCACGGGGGCGTTCATCGGTGACCTCGGCATCACATCTGACGCCCACCCCGGCGAGAACTGCCCGGGCCCGCAGTCCGCCTGCGCGGCGGCGCAGAACGGCGGCTCGCCCGAGATTCCTGCTGCACGGCTGTCGCCGGTGGTGCTGTACGCGAGGACGCTGTCGGTGCCGGCCATGCGCAACTTCGAAGACCCAGACGTGCGGGCCGGCAGTGAGGCCTTCGACGACCTTGGCTGCGCTTCGTGCCACACGCGCCGACACCGCACCGGCCCCTCGGATATCGCCACACTGGCCGACCAGGTCATCTACCCCTACACCGACCTGCTCCTGCACGAAATGGGGGAAGGGCTGGCCGACGGTCAGGACGATTTCGAGGCCGGCGGCTCCGAATGGAGGACTCCCCCGCTGTGGGGCATCGGCCTGATCGAAGCCGTGAACGGCGAGCGTTTCCTGCTGCACGATGGGCGGGCTCGCACACTGGAGGAGGCGATCCTGTGGCACGGCGGCGAGGCAGAGGCGGCCAAGGAGGCGTTCCGTCTCTCGCCAGAAGAAGTGCGCCGCAAACTGATCGCATTCCTGGAGGCCCTATGACGGTTGCGCAGAAGAACGCCGTGAGAGCGAGAACAGTCAGCCGCACGTCACGGCGGGTGTGCGCCGTGCTGGCAGCCGTCGCCCTGCTGGGCGCGGCCTGCGAGAGCGGCCCGACGCCGCGGCAGGAGGCAGTGACGAGCACCGCTGCCGATGCCTTCTCCAACCATGTCCGACTCAACGCTCACGCCGCGACGTTGGCAGACAGTGTCGATGAACTCTGCGCAACGCCAGGACAGATGGACGAGGCTGCTGCGGATCGCGTGGCCGACGGCATCGAGGCGACCCGGCGCACATGGTCCTACCTGGAGTCACTGCAACTCGAATCGGTGCAGGAGCGCCGATCTTGGGCGGTCATCGACTGGCCGATCTCCACCGGCGACATCACCTCGCTGCTGCTGGACGAGACCAAGGACCTGACGCCGGAGCGCATCGGGAAGCGTTCAGGTGCCGATCAGCGTGGACTGGGTGCGGCGGAATACCTGCTCACGCTGCATGTCGCGCGTGACGGGACGATGCCTGCCGGGACTGCACAGCGTCGATGCGACTACCTCAGCAGCGTCGTCGAGGTGATCCGGGAGGAGTCCGAGCTGATCTTGGACGATGCGTGGCTCGTCATCGACAGCGACGATGCGCCGCTGTTCATGCTCATCGCCCCCGATGCCGAGATGGGTGTGGACCGGCTCGTGAATGGCGCCGTCTTCCTGCTGGAGGCCATGACCGACATGGAATTGGGGCGTGCCCTCGGGGAAACCTCGGCTGAGGCCAGGCTCGATGCCATCGTCGAGGGACCGCTGGGCCTCGGCGCGGCCGACATGCTGGCCCACCTCGACGGTCTGCGTACGGTCCTGCTGGGCACCGAACATGCGACCGACTTCATCAGCGAATCAGGGAGGAAGCTCTCATTCGCCGGGTCCAGCGGATTTCGCCTGCTCCTCGACGACGACGTCGTGTCACGCCTGACTGATCAGTTCCGCGAGGCGAAGACAGCACTCGAACGGATCAACGGACCGCTGCGCGAGGCAGTCGTGCACGATCCAGAGACGGTGTCGGCAGCGCGGGCTGCGTTGAAGGCACTGCAGGTGACGATCTCGACCGAAGTCGTCTCCCAGCTCGGCGTGACGATTGGCTTCAGCGATGCCGACGGCGACAGCTCCGCCTAGCCACCGGCGCCTCATCGACGCCGAGGCGACCGGAGGCGTGCGGAGGTGAGTCTTCTCGCTGGGTCGGGGTTGGCGACTCGCTCGCGGTTGTCGCGCTTGCAGACCACGCGGGTGGCAGCTCTGCTTGCCGGCCCGGCGTCTCGGTTGTCGTTGGTGCCGCCAAGGGCACCGGGAGCGCGCCGGCCGGTTCCAGCCGACTCCGTCGCCGTCTTCCGCATCGCATTCGGCATGCTGGCCGCGTTCGCGGCGATCCGCTTCCTGGCCAACGGGTGGGTGATCCAGCTGTACCTGGCGCCGCGTGCACACCTCACCTACCCCGGGTTCGGCTGGGTGCAGCCGCTGCCGGCGCCGTGGATGCATCTGATGGTCGCGGCGGTCGGCACAGCCGGTGTGGCGATCGCCTTGGGTTGGCGCTACCGGCTGGCGTGCTGGTCGTTCCTCTGCGGATTCGCCTACCTCGAAGCAATCGACGCGACGCTGTACCTCAACCACTACTGGTTCGTGTCGCTCTGCGCGCTGCTGCTGGCGATCCTGCCGGCGCACCACCACTGGTCGATGGACGCCCGTGCCGGCCGTGTCCGACGCAGCGCACGTGTGCCAGCGGGCGTGGTGTGGGCACTGCGGGCCCAGGTCGGTGTCGTCTACGTCTTCGCCGGGATTGCGAAGCTGAATGCCGACTGGCTCGGCTCGGCGCTGCCGCTGCAGATTTGGCTGGCCGACAGGTCCGACACTTGGCTGGTGGGCCCGCTGCTCGACGAGCCGTGGTTGGCCCTCGCCGCAAGCTGGGCCGCTGCAGCCTTCGACTGCACCATCGTGGGTTGGCTGCTGTGGCGCCGCAGCCGTCCATGGTCGTACGCGGTCCTCGTCATCTTCCACGTGGCGACATGGATGCTGTTCGCCATCGGCGTCTTCGGTTGGGTGATGATCGCCGCCGCCCTGGTCTTCTTCGACCCCGACTGGCCCCGGCAGCTATCTGCGCGAACGCATAGCTGGCGGCGACGGGCCACCGAGCGCGCAGTGCATGCGCCCCAAGCTTTGGCCGCCTCAACGCTGTCGACACGGTTACGAGACCCGTCATTGCCGGTCCTGCCGGGCGGCGGCCTTGCGAACCGTTCAGGCAGCACCTGCACGCGCATTGGCCGAGCGACGCTCGTTGCGTTGGCGTTGCTGGCTGTCGCGCAGCTTGTGCTGCCGTTGCGCCACTTGGCCTATCCCGGCGATGTGCGTTGGACCGAGGAGGGTTACTGGGGTGCGTGGCGGGTGATGCTGACCGACAAGGCCGCGCACCTGGAGTTCGAGGTGACCGATCCGGCCACCGGTCATCGCTGGATAGTCGGACCCGACATCGTGCTCGAGGACTGGCAGATCGAACGAGCCGGCGGCCACCCCGATCTGATTGTGGCCACGGCGCACCTCATCGCCGATCAATACCAGAGCAGCGGCATCGCAGATGTCGAGGTCCGGGCAGATGCCTGGGTATCCATGAACGGACGGCCCGCCCAGCGCATCATCGACCCCACGGTCGACTTGGCCGCGCAGTCACGCACGCTCGCCCCCGCACCGTGGATCCTGCAGCCCGACGACTGGTAGAACCGCTCACGTGGAGCCGAAGGCGCTGCCAGGCCCGGCATCGGAGCGCATGTCGAAGCAGCGCTCCCGCGACACAGGGCCGGAGCGGCTCATCCGCTCGGCACTGCACCGGCGGGGCCTGCGCTACTTCGTGCACCGCCGGCCATTGCCCGACGTACGCCGCGAGGCCGACGTGGTGTTCCCTCGTCTGCGGGTGGCGATCTTCGTGGACGGCTGCTTCTGGCACGGCTGCCCCGAGCACGGCACGAAACCCCGTCGCAACGCCGAGTACTGGGAGACCAAGATCGCCCGCAACCGAGCCCGCGACGCCGACACCGACGCCCGCCTGCGAGCAGCCGGCTGGACCCCAGTCCGCATCTGGGAACACGAACCCCCCGACAAAGCCGCCGACGAAATAGAACATCTCATCCGCACCCGAGCCCGCCGCCTCGCCAGCGACTAGGCCGCCGTTCTCGGGAGCATCCACTTCCGGAATCCACAGAGGTGTGCGAGACCAGCAGTCGCACCCGTGCAGAATCGGTAATCGTCGATGTGTGAAATAGGCAGTCATACATGTGCAAAAGCGGTAGTCTGCAGTCGTGACCATGTACATTCCCCGCATGGCAGACGCCAGGATCGAATTCTTGGCGGAATCTCCCGCAGCACTGTTCATCACGGGTGCGCGTGCCACAGGCAAGACCACCACGGCGCGCCGCCACGCAGCCACCGTGATTCAACTCGACAACGCCGATGAGGCCGCCGCGGTACGAGTCGATCCCGATGCTGCCCTCCGCGATCTCCAGCCGCCCGTCCTGCTCGACGAGTGGCAAGCAGTTCCCGAGGTACTGGGCGCCGTCAAGCGGGCCGTGGACAGCGACCGCACGCCAGGCAGATTCATCCTCAGCGGCTCCGTCCGCTCGGCCCGCGATCCTGCCCTGTGGCCCGGCACGGGTCGCCTGCTCCCGGTCGCGATGCATCCGCTGACGGTACGCGAGCAGGTCGGCGCTCTCGACGGGATCGAGTTCCTCGAGCGTTTGCGAACCG
Source organism: Candidatus Poriferisodalis sp. (assembly GCF_965204125.1). GTDB lineage: Bacteria > Actinomycetota > Acidimicrobiia > Acidimicrobiales > Poriferisodalaceae > Poriferisodalis. Next base: position 149,937 of record NZ_OZ241968.1, read on the forward strand.
GTGAGGGCATTCGCCTGCCGGCGGACCCACCCGACCTGCGCGCGTACGTGGAGACGGCCTTGAAGGGCGGATTCCCTGAGGCAGTCCTGGAACACCAGGTCGAGCGTCGAGACGCGTGGCTCGACGGCTACCTCAGTCACATGGTGTCCCGCGATCCATCGACATTGGGCACCTCGGCCGACAGCGACCGCCTCGGCCGTTTCTTCGGCGCTTATGCGCTCAACACCGCAGGACTCGCGACTGATGCCACGCTCATCAAGGCTGCGGGCATAGACCGCCGAACCGGAGAGTCCTACACCAGTCTGCTCAGCGACCTCGGCATCATCGCCGAATTGCCGGCGTGGCACAGCAATCGGCTCTCCCGGCTCGTGAAGGGACGCAAGCGCCTCGTGGCAGACACTGGCCTGTGGGCCGCAGCCGTCGGTGTCGACGCCGCCACCGTGATGTCCAGCGGCGACCTGATCGGGAGGCTCCTCGAGACCTTTGTCATCAACCAGCTACGGGCCGAGACAGCGGTGACGACTCGTGGTCCACAGTTGTGCCATCTGCGAGTGGCGGACGGTCGACGCGAGATCGACTTGATCGCCGACTTCGGCGCCCGCGGCATCGTCGCCATCGAGATCAAGGCGACGAATGCCCCCGACACCGGCGACGCCCGCCACCTCGCGTGGCTGCGAGACGAACTCGGCCCCCAATTCGCAGCAGGTGCCGTCCTCCATGTCGGCAGCCACCAGTACAGCCTCTCAGACAAGATCGACGCCATCCCCATCTGCGCCCTCTGGGCCTGAGTTGCTGTGCATTCGCGCGACAAAGAACGCGGGATCAACACCGTCGTCGTCGAAGATGTCGCATCTGGGCATCTATCGCGGAGATCCTCGGGAGCCCTCGCAACCGGCGGCATAGTCTCGTTGGCGTGATTGTGACGCTGGATCTTTCTGAAGATGCCTTGGCACGATTGCGCGCCGAAGCCGAGCGTCGCCAAACCAGTGTCGACGCCGTCATCGAGGAATGGGCCGCTTCGCTGCCCACCAGGAATCGGTCTGTCAAGCGTCGGCAGCCCAGTTTCGTGGCCCTGGGGGCCTCCAGCTCAGGCCGGCGAGCGTCGGAGGCCGACGAGTACCTCACCGAACTCATCGACAAAGTTGGAGAACGCCCAGAGATCGTCGGCTGACCGCACCCGGCCTGGACTCGTATCGATTGCGCCGACTGAACGTCACCACCGAGCTGTGGCGCGCCGGATCAGGAGCCTGAGGTACTTGGGGCGCGTCGCAACTCATGCACAATGCTCACCTCGACGCTGGAGGCAACATGGCAACGAAATGGGACCGCCGGGCAGAGAAGATCGAGCGCCGCGGGCGAGAGAGTCGCCGCAAGGAGGACGAGAAACGACAGGCGGATTGGCATGGTGCCCCGAATCGCATTCGAAGCGCTGCGGGCACATGCAAGGTATTCGGCTGGATCGCGGTCGCCGGTGGCATCGGCTTGGCAGTGGACTCCCCAGCATTTGGCGGCGACGCATACACCGAGATCGTGAGCCAGCTGGCAACCGGCAATGGTGGCATCGCATGGCTGGCAGCTGTCCTCTTATTCGTTGCGAGTGCACTACTGCGAGCCCTAGGGGACATCCTGTCGGAGATGCGGGGCAACCGCGGAACTGAACCCCAGGGCGACCCCGCATCGGGTGGCAGCCAGCCAGCAACAATCCGGCGCGCTGCGCGCTTGCCCAACTGAACTCCATGGTGACCCAGTATCAGTTGGGGGACACGCTCAGAGCCCTTGCCGTGCCTACATCGGAAGCCACGAGGCAGCTCACCGCCTGCCTCCGCCAGTCATTGGGACGGAAGTGTGGGGGCAGGCTCGACTGGGTCGCTCTCGTTGGCCAAGCGCCAAAATGAGCCATCGATCATGACGCTTGGACTCTCGTCGGGCAGGGCTGGGAAGACACGGGCGGTGACAGTGTCGCCTGAACCTGGAACCGGCAAGCCAAGAGCCTCTGCGATGAGTTGGTGACGCTCGTACTGGCCCAGGATGATGATCCCTTCCGGCCGCAGGTCGCCGCGTGCGCCATCGTCGCCGCGAAGTCGTCTCATGTAGTCGGCCTGCTGAGCGACTGTCGCGACGACATTGCGGCTGAGGACTCGGCCCTGCACGGTTCGGCAAAGACGGCGAACGCGCTCAGCGCCCGAGATGCCATCCATGATGTAGTCCACATCGTCTTCGGGCAGATGCAACAGAGTGTTCTCTGCAAGCCTTCCTTCCGGAAAGACCCAGCAAATCTCGTTGAGATACTTACGTTGGATGGTCGACTTACGGTCTCGATTCATCCCGCCAAGCATCCCGGGCCTGGCCCGCACAACTCCCATCTTCCAACGGGACTCCGTGTCGCTCGCCCAGAGCAACAGGCACAACTCGCCACGTGCCTCGGGCGGGATCATCCAGCCCCCTTCAGATTGAGAGAACTTGCAATCGACATCGAACCCAGCGATGCGGTAATCGAGATGCTCACCCTGCTCAAATCGAAAGGCGCGTTGCATGTTGATCTCGATCTGAGTGCCGAAGTGCGTCTTTTCGGTCTTGCGCAGCTGGTCCCAGCGGTAGCGGCCCGTGCGAACTCCGTCATAGAGCTGATCGAAGGTGTCACGTAGCACTCTCGCCGTGCGTTCCCCGCCAGGATCGGCACCTCGCAGAGCCGCAGCCACTTCAGTTAGCGCCGAATCGGGGTCGTACTCTTCGGCGTCGTCCGGGGCTATCAGCATCTGACCCAACAGATCTATCGGAGGGCTGCTGCGATGTGTAGCGCGATGGCGCGTGCCATGAACGGAGGCACGGCGTTGCCGATCTGACGTGCGATCTCGATCTTTGACCCCTCGAAGATGAAGGTGTCAGGGAAGCTCTGAAGCCTCGCCGCTTCGCGGTGCGTGATCGGGCGATGGGCCGCGGGATGGAGGTACCGACCCTTTTCGGGCTTGTAGAACTCCGTCCGAATGGTTTGCGCGGGCCGGTCCCACCACAAGCGACCCATGACATCCGTAGTCCCAGTCGGCTTGTTGGCCCAACACGGCGGCGTCAGGTCGGGGCGCTCGCGCTGAAGATCGAAGCGGTTGCCCCCCTCTGGGATCACCTTGTAGCGCTCCAGCGATGTTGGCCGTGGGTTACGTCGGATGTGGAGGTCTTGCCTGTCACCGCACATCACTGGCTGATCGGTCGTCGGTGCCTCCGGAAGATCGCCGATCGCGTCACGCACGGTCCGTACGGCTGGCTGGCCGTGGATGACTGCTCCGTGTGTGGCAGGGGGCGGCCATTCAACGCCCTGGCCGAGAACGCCGACGAGGATTCCACGACGCCGCGTCTGGGGCACTCCGTAGTCGGCGGCGTTGAGAACGCCGTATCCGAGTCCGTACAGGCGGAGGAAGGGGTCTGTCCCGAGGCGGCGCAGCAACTCATCGAACTCGGCCGACTTCTGGAACTGCGGCACGTTCTCGATCACGAACGCCAGCGGCCGCACGACCGCGATCGCTTCCAAGCAGTGCTCCCAGAGCCCATTCAGCTCAGCGCGCGACCTGTCGTCGCGATCTCGACCGAGCGGTGAGAAGCCCTGGCAAGGCGGTCCAGCCAAGATCACGTCGGCCCTCGGGTACGCAGCTGGGTCGAACGCCTCGATGTCCCCGTCGAACACGGTGACCCCGAAATTCGTCTTGTACGTCCGTGCCGCCGCCGCGTCGTGCTCCACAGCCAGTACGGGTTCATACTCGCCGGGGCCACCATCCCGCCCGGCCATCTGGAACCCAAGCGTGAGCCCACCGGCTCCCGCGAACAGGTCGATCGTTCGCAGCACATCGTGTTGCTCTCCGGCCACGGACCCTCCCTTCTCTACGACGCTACAAAGCACCGCTCGCCCGCGGAGGGATGTTGCCGAGGGGGTGCGACACGTCTGTCGCGATCAGTCGATCATCGTTGCGGCCGTGATTGCGTGGGCACACCCCACGGCGCAGCACATGCGACCGCACTGACCACACAACCCACTGCGCGGAGGCGCTACAAGTGTCGGCTGCGCAGCCTCGAACCACAAACATCGCCACCCACCACAGAATGGCACGCCGACAGAGCGGCTTGTAGGGCACTCGCAATAGAGCCAGCCATACCTTGCTGTGCGGCGTTGTGGAGAAGACGATTCGCAGGCTGCTCTACTACGCCGCCATCAGATCGGCGATCGGTCGAAGTAGCAAGGACCAATATATGTAACTGCCATGAAATGTGCATCTCTCAAGACAAGCTTGCAACCACACCCAAAATGCCAGGAGCTGTCTCGCATTTCAGATACCATTAGACTGCTCTCTCCAAATTGACACCTGATCCGCAACTAAGGTGAGTACGGCGACAGCCACCTTTATTGTGGGCAGAACGGTATCATGGTGTGTGAAGGAGTAGTGGTAGCCGTCAGCGTCCTTAGGTGCAGTTCGGTCTATCTCATGGGGATAGCGCGACCTGCTATAGATGCCGCCGTCGACGTCGAGCAAGCTCATAATCGAGCCTATGTCTGAGACAGTGGCATGTGTGCGCGCCGGTTCGCCCGCCGGAATAATTTCCAAACACTCGTCCCATGGGCTTGGAAGGCGATTGTAGCACTCAACAATACTGTCGGCAAGCGTTGGGTGCTCTGAGACAATGTACTGCCACACATCGCTCGTGTGCTTGTTGTGCTTCATCGGACTATAGGAGCGGTCCACACACAGAATCGCTGTTTTCAAGATCGTCTCGACAGCCATACAGCCCGATTGAACGAGATGATTTCCAATACCGTAGTATCGAGGGTCCATTGCCTTCATCCCCGGGGGGATGGCATTGAGCATCTCCCTATTGTGAGTCAATTCCAAGTAGAGAAATAACGCCAAATCAATGGCACTCAACGACTGTATCAAGGCCATGACGACGCTAAAATACCTGTCCTCTCCAACGACGGGAGTGTCACTCAGCATAAACTCCCCGTCATCTGATACCTCTCCATCAATGAGCGGGAACACGCGCTGGTTCGGGAAATTCATATACTTGGCTCGAAGTGTGTTGTAGTTTGGATCGCTGTTTCGAAGAACGGTAGGAGTGAGTCTCCCGTACATATCAGCACACTGAATGGCGTTTTCGATAGCTTTCGTCACACTATTGACAAATATAGTTGAGTTGCGGACGAATTCAGGTGGAGAAAGCGGACCTTCGGAGCGGCTCATTACGCCGATTCCCCACTGTTCTGCTGTTGGCTTTTCTATCCTGATTCTAAGATCGAACTCTAGGCCTGTCCCAACAGGCACTTTGTCAAACCACTGATCTCCTTGTGACCCGATGCAGCACAAATCTCTTTCGTTGGTCGTCTCATCATGCCCGTTGTATGTTGCCATGCTTAAACTGCTTGGTTCAAGGTCTCTTTCGAATAACCAAACACGCCCTCCAATTTAGGCTCAGTTTAGCTCTCAGAATCAGTCCCCATCTCTTCACTTACGGTCTCAGTGTGGCAGACAAGGCTGTCGGGTTCGGGCACGCGGCCCAAGTAGCATTGGGCTTACGCACTTACCTACGGTGCACGATTCGCCTGGTTGACCGGATGCGGACCTGGCTGAAACTCGCCGCTGTGCGTCGTTTCAGCGAGCCTGAAATCGACATGCGTCCGGACTGTTGAGTTCTAGATCGCAATCGTTCGCTTGAGGCCCAGCGCTGGTCCTCTTAGAAGCCGAGGGCGGTGAGGGGGTCGGTGTAGGGGAGATCGAGGGCGGCGGCTACGTGGGGCTCGGTGACGCGGCCTTTGTAGACGTTCAGGCCCGCCCGCAGGTGGGGGTCAGTGCGGAGGGCGTCGAGGCCGTTCTCGGCGATGGCCAGCACTCTCGGCAGGGTGGCGTCGCTGAGCGCACGGGTGGAGGTGACCGGCACGGCGCCGGGCATGTTCGCGACGCAGTAGTGCACCACGCCGTCGACCACGAAAGTCGGCTCGGCATGGGTCGTGGGCTTCGATGTCTCGAAGCAGCCGCCTTGGTCGATGGCCACGTCGACCACCACCGATCCGGGACGCATCTGCTTTATCAAGTCGGCCGTCACGAGCTTCGGTGCCCGGGCACCGGTCACCAGCACGGCGCCGATCACCAAGTCGGCGTTCTGCACTTCGGTCTCGACGGTCGCTCGGGTGGACGTCACCGTGACGACCGACGCACCGAAGCGCTGCTCGAGGTGGTCGAGCGCGGCGGGGTCGATGTCGAGCACCCGCACATCGGCACCCATGCCGATGGCGATCTCGGCGGCGTTCTCGCCGACCACTCCCCCGCCGATGATCGCCACCCTGGCCGGCGGCACGCCGGGCACACCGCCGATCAGCAGGCCGATGCCCCCATGTGCGGTCTCGAGTGCCCACGCGCCCGCCTGTACGGCAAGTCTCCCGGCAACCCGGGACATCGGCGCCAGCAGCGGCAAGCCGCCACGCGAGTCGGTCACGGTCTCGTATGCGACACAGGCCGCACCCGACTCCACCAAATCGGCCGTCTGGTCGGGGTCTGGTGCCAGGTGCAGGTAGGCGAACAGAATCTGGCCCGAGCCGAGCATCTTGCGTTCAGACGCCTGCGGCTCCTTGACCTTGACAACCAGCTCAGCCTTGTCCCACACCTCGCTGCAGCTGCGAATGAGAGCACCGGCAGCTTCGTATTCGGCATCGGACACACGGATGCCGGCACCGGCACCGGACTCGACCAGCACTTGGTGGTCGTGCAGCACCAGCTCGCGCACGGCGTGCGGCGTCAGCCCGACGCGTTGCTCGCCCGCCTTGAGCTCACGAGGCAATCCGATCAGCATCCGGTCACCTCCCGAGCAGGTGCCCAATTCCCCATGCGCCCGCTGAGGGGGCGCACCCCGTTCGGGCCACGAAGCCCGGGCGAAGTCTACGATTCCGCCAATGGGCACCCGTGACCAGGGGATCGACACCGATACGGCTGCGGCGGGTGGCGTCAGCACTGACGGCTGGACGCTGCCCGATCTCGTGCGGCAAGCCGCGGCCTCCCACGGCGACAGAGAGTTTCTTGCGTTCGAAGACGGCCGCACGCTCAGCTTCGCCGAACTCGACAGACATACCGACCGGCTCGCCACCGCCCTTGCTGATCTCGGCCTTCAGCCAGGCGACCGGTTGCTAGGACTGCTCACGAACAGCCTCGAGTTCATGCTGCTGATGATCGCCACCCACAAGCGGCAGGCGATCTTCGTGCCGATCAACACCGACTTGCGCGGTGCCTTTCTGGAGCATCAGGTCAACAACTCAGAGCCCCGCATCGTGGCCGTCGACAACGGGCTGCTCGAACGCTTCGACGACATCGAGCCCGGCTCGCTCGACCCGTCCGAGACCGACATTGAGGCCACGATCCTGGTCGACGACGGCGCTTACGGCGCCGGTGCCGGGGGTGTGCTCATGGGCTCGGTGGAGGTCTCCATCGAAGAGCTGCTGGACACCGAGGTGCGTCCCGAGGCCGTGCTGGCGGCCGAACCCAGCGATGTCTGCACGATCATGTACACCTCGGGCACCACCGGGCCCGCCAAGGGTGTGCTGATGCCCCAGGCGCACTGCTACCTGTTCGGCCTCGGCACCGCCCGGAGCCTCCAGATCACCCCGGACGACCGCCTCTACTGCTGCATGCCGATGTTTCACGCGAACGGCCTGTTCATGCAGGTCTTTGCGTCGCTCCACGCCGGCGCCTCGGTGTACGTGGAGAAGCGGTTCAGCGCCGGCAAGTGGCTCGACACGGTGAGGCGGCACCAGATCACCCTGACGAATGCTCTCGGGGTCATGCCCGAGTTCATCTGGCGCAGCCCGCAGACGGACCGCGACCGTGACCATCAACTGCGGGCCGTCATCGCCCTGCCCGTGGCGGCGGAATGGGCCGCAGCGTTCGAAGAGCGGTTCGGCGTGCGGATCATGCAGGGCTACGGGATGACCGAGGTCAACATGGTCGCCTACACCAGCTTCGACGACCCGGTGATGTCGGGCTGCGCTGGGCAGCCGCTGGCCGACTTCTTCGATGTCATCGTGGCCGACCCCGAGACCGACCTACCCGTCGCGCCCGATGAGACCGGCGAGATCCTGGTGCGTCCCAAGGTGCCGTTCTGCTTCAACGTGGGCTATCACCGCATGCCCGAGCGCACCGTGGCGGCGTGGCGGAACCTGTGGTTCCACACCGGCGATGCAGGCAGGCTCGACGAATCCGGGCGGCTGCACTTTGTGGACCGGCTGAACGACCGCATCCGCCGGCGCGGCGAGAACATCTCCAGCTACGAGGTGGAGACGGTGATCAACGGCTACGACGGCGTGATCGAGTGCGCGGTCGTCGGCTTACGCGTCGAGGGTGCCGGTGGAGAAGATGAAGTGCTTGCCGTAGTCGCCATGAGCGGACCGGCACCCGATCCGGTCCGTTTTCTGGATTGGTGCGTGCCCCGCATGCCCCGCCACAGCGTGCCGCGCTACCTGCACTTCGTGCGCGAGCTCGACAAGACCGCCTCGGGCAAGATCCGCAAGCAGGCCATCCGCGACGCCGGCGTCACCGCGGACCTGTGGGACCGCGAGTCAGTCGGGTACACCGTGGCCCGCGGCTGAGCGGGCACCAACAGCCACAGTGGCCCGCGGCTGAGCGGGCGTGTCAGGTTCGTCTACAGGTCGGGGCGGAGCAGGACCCGGCCAGTGGTCTTGCGCTGGTGCAACGCCTGCAGGCCGTCGATCAGGCCTTCGAGCGGCAGCTCCTGGCTGACGAGCGGGTCGAGCCTGCCGTCGGCCACCTGCGGCCAGATCTCGGCGTAGCACTCGTCGAGCACCTCGTCTTTGCGTCCCCGGTAGCCGCCCATGTGCACGCCGACCACCGAGTAGTTCTTGACCAGCAAGTGGTTCGCCGGGGCCTGCGGGATCGTGCCGCTGGCGAAACCGACCACCAGCAGGCGGCCTTCCCATGCCACCAGCCGCCGGGCAACATCGAAGTACTTGCCGCCGACGGGGTCGTAGATGATGTCGCAACCCCGGCCGCCGGTGGCATCCATCACCGACTGGTACAGGTCGTCGTTGTCGTAGTCGATGACGATGTCGGCGCCGAGCTGACGGCAGGTCTCCACCTTGGCGGGCCCGCCAGCGGCAGCGAGCACAGTGCAGCCCGCAACCTTGGCCATCTGCACCGCAGCCGAGCCGACGCCGCCCGCCGCAGCCAGCACCAGCACCGTCTCGCCGGCCTGCATCTGCCCCCGCCGATACAGCGAGAACCACGCCGTGCCGTAAATCACGTTGGCGGCACACGCATCTGGGATCGACACATCGTCGGGCACGTGCCGTGCCGTGGCACCCCTGATGAGCGCTTCGCTGGCATAGCCGCCCCAGCTGCCGACACCCGAGCCGATGACCCGGTCACCGACCGTCAAGTCGCAGTCGGGGCCGACCGCGGTCACGGTGCCGGACGCTCCCATCCCGGGCGTGAAGGGCGGATCCCACCGCTCCTGGTAGGTGCCCTGGCAGTGCAGGATGTCCGCGAAGTTGAGATCGGTGGCCTCCACGGTGATGCGTGCCTGGCCCGGACCGGGTTCGGGCGAGTCGTACTCGCCCAGCTGCAACACATCCCACGGGTAACCCAGCTCGTTCAGTCGCCACGCTCTCATCAGTTCCCCTTGAAGTCGCTCGTATCGCAGATCGGGCAGGCTCGATGCAGCCGATCCGATCCGGCAGAACCGTACCAACGGCCCGCCACGCGTTCAGGGGCTCAGCGCCCCCGACACACGAGCCGTCGCACGCGTACGCTCGGGAGAGCGCAAGGAGGCACCGTGGCGCTCACGACGCAGGACCGCAGCACCTCACCGCCGCCGGAGCGGCAACCGGGCGAGAACGCGGACAGCAGTTCCGACGTCATTCCGGTCTTGGACTTGGCGCCGCTCAATGAGCCGGTACCCGATCCAGCGGCTCAAGCTGCCCTCGCCGCCGAGCTGCGCGACGCCCTCACCGAAGTTGGCTTCTTCTTCATCGTGAACCACGGTGTGCCAGCCGAGACCATCGAGCACATGTTCGACGAGGCCCGCCGCCTGCATGCGCTCCCCCAGCCGGTGAAGGACTCGATCCCGATGGGCAAGCTGGCAGGCGGCTATCTCGGCATGGGCGGTGGAACGTCGTACGCCTCCGACATTGCCGGGCCCGTGCGCAAGCCGAACCAGAACGAGGCGTTCTTCTGCCACCGGCACGGCTACCACACCGAGAACCAGTTCCCGCCGCTCGAGGACTTCGCACAGAGCTGCGAGACGTACATCGACCAGCTGATCGCTCTGGGCTCACGGATGCTGCCGATCCTGGCGCTGTCGCTCGACCTGCCCACCGACTACTTCGATCCGCACTTCGACAAACCCAGCGTGACGCTGCGCATGTCGCACTACCCGCCGATGGACTACGACGACAACGAGTGGGGCCTCGCACCGCACACAGACAGCTCGGTGTTCACGTTCCTGCCGGCCAACGACGTGCCGGGGCTGGAGATCCGCCCGGCCGGCTACGACTGGATCAAGCCCCCGCAGATGGCGGGCTCCTATCTCGTCAACAGCGGAGACATGCTGAAGCGCTGGACGAACAACGTGTATCTGTCAACGGCGCACCGGGCACGCAACCTCTCGGCCGGCGACCGCTACGCCGTGCCGTTCTTCTACGGAGCCCGCGACGACGCACTAGTCGACCCCGTGCCCACCACGGTCAGCGACGATCGCCCGGCTCGCCACGAGCCGATCACCTACGGCGACTACCAGCGCTGGTTCCTGAATCGGAACTACGAGAACGTCACCGGCGAGAAGGTCGGCACGTTCGAGAGCTGAGCCCCGGCGCCGAGGCCGACCAGCCTGACCGTCGACTATTCGAGCACTCCGGCCACGGCCAGCTCGGAGATCTGATCCTGGTCGTAGCCGAGCAGCTGCTCCAGCACCACGAAGGTGTGCTCGCCATAGGTCGGGCCCGCGTGGTCGATGCCGTCTGAGCTGCGCGACATGGCGAATCGCGCTCCCTCGACCCACATCGTCCCGTTGGTGCCGTGCGGCACGTTGCGGAAGTGGTTGCGATGCGCCAGCTGCGGGTCGTTGGTCATCACTTCGGAGTTGGCGACGGCGTGGGCTGGCACACCTGCGGCCTGCAGCTCGACGTGCGCTTCGACGTTGTCTCGCTCCGAGGTCCACGCGGTGATCCGGTCGGCGATCTCGGCGGCACGTTCACGCCGCTCCTCGACACCCAGACCAGCCATGTCGCCGGCACCGATCACGCTGCACAGGCCAGCCCACTGGTCGTCGTTCTCGCACGCCACGGCGATCCAGCGGTCGTCGCCCGCCGATGCGAACACCCCATGGGGTGACATCGCGGGATGGTCGTTGCCCATCTTGTCGGGCAGGTGCGCGTTCACGTCGTAGTCGAGCACTGCCGGCGCCAGGAAAGTCATTGACGACTCGGCTTGCGACAGGTCGATGTACTGGCCCTCGCCGGTGCGGTCCCGATGGTCCAAGGCAGCCAGCAGCGCAGCGCTCAGGAACTTGGGCGACACATAGTCGGTGTAGGCACCGAACACGCCAGCGGGGGCGCGATCGGGCCAGCCGGTCATCTCATAGAAGCCCGACATGGACGCGCCCATCGTGCCGAAGCCAGCCAGCGACGAGAGCGGCCCGCTCTGGCCGAACAGGCAGCTCGACGCCATGATGATGTCGGGCTTGACCGCTCGCAGGTCGTCATAGGCGAGGTTGAGGTCGGCCAATGCATGGGGCGAGAACGACTCGGTGACAACGTCGGCCCAGCGCACCAGGTCCAGGATGAGGTCGCGGCTCTCGGGCTTGGAGATGTCGATGGTGATGCCGAGCTTGCTGGCGTTCATGTTCTGGTACAGACCGCCGTTCTCCGCACCCGCCTCGTCGTTGAGGAACGGCTGGATGGTGCGGGCCGCTTCCACCTTGTGGGTGGACTCCACACGCACCACCGTGGCGCCCCAGTCGGCGAGCTCGCGGGTCGAGCCCGGCCCGGCCATCACCCACATGAAATCCAAGATCTTGACGTCTGCCAGCGGCAGTGCCGGGTCGCGGTGACCTGCGGCGGCAGCAGCCACCAGACCTTCGGAGGTCGCCACCGAGACCTGGGCGCCCACCTCGGCCAGCACCTCATCGGTGTGCTGGCCGACCGTGGGCGGCGGCGTCGAGATATCCAACGGCGCGGCGCTGAATCGAGCGCACGGTCCGGGGTAGCGCACAGAGTCGAGGCCGCCGGTGGGGATGTCACGCCAGAAGTTCCGCTCGGCGTACTGGGGCGCCTCGACCACGTCCGCGACCGTGGTGATCGGCACGATCAGCAGGCGCTTGTCGAGCGCCACCTCCAGCAGCTCGGCCTTGGTGCGTGTGGCGGTGAAGTCGGCGGCGACCTGCTGAATGCGCTCGTACTCGGTGGGCGGGATGCGCCCGGTGATCACGCCTTCCACGAAGTTGATCCAGTCGATCTCGAGGTCGCTGTCGGCGCAGCCGCCCTCGGAGTGCATCCACTCGAACAGGCGGGCCCCGAACGGCCCAATGGACTCGCCGAACAGGATCGTTGCCGACACGTAGCCGTCGGAAGCAGGCGAGCGCAGCCGCACCCGGAACGGCCCCAGACGGGCGCCGCCGCTCATGCGGAGCAACTCAGGCGAGTTGTACAGGTGGCACAGCGTGGCCGACTGAGTGGCTTGGGTAACGGCCTGCTGGGCGCTCACGTCGACGTGCTGTCCTAGACCGCTGCGCTTGCGTTCCCGTAAGGCGATCAGCGACGCGACAGCGGCCTCGGCGGAGGCGTGCAGGAAGCACTGGTCGAGCGGGATGCGCAGCGGGGGGCGATCCTCGTCGCCGACCACGTTGGACAACATGCTTGCCGCCGAGACAATGAGGTCGGTGGCCGCCCAGTCGGCCTTCGGCCCGGATTGGCCGAACGCCGTCACCGACGTGTAGACGAGCCCGGGGTTGACCTCGGCCAGGTCGCTGGGGCCCAGGCCACGGGCGGCCATGGCACCCGGGGCGTCGGATTCGATGAGCACGTCAGCGCTGGCTGCAAGGTCACGCAACCGCTGCTGGTCGCCGGGATCGTCGAGATCGAGCGCGACGCTGCGCTTGCCGCGGTTGTACGACCAGAACCACAGCGAGGCTTCGGGGTCGCCCTCGCGCCCTGCGACGAACGGGCCAACGGCGCGCGCGGCCGACCCGCCGGGTGGCTCCACCAAGATCACGTCCGCGCCCAGATCGGCCAGCAGCGCTCCCGCCATCTGGCCTCGATGATCCGACAGGTCCAGTACTCGACAGCCCAGCACGACGACGCCCTTCCGTTGGTTGCGCGCAGAACCTAGTTCGGCTGCGGGACGCCTCTGATCAGCGCCCCAACGCGGCACTGGCCTTGGCGACGCGCGACGAGACAGGCACTGGTGCAGCCCTCACCCGCCTCGCCCTCGAATTCGCGTTCCTTGACGCCTCAAACCGACAGCAAGGCACACAAGGGCAATGACCAGCACGAGAATCCCGAACGAAGGCAAGCTCAGGATTCCGACCACCGATAGGGGAACAGATGCAGCGCCGAGCAGGCGCCATCGCTGCCGTGAATGCAACGCGGCGCTGACCATCAAGACAATTGACGCCGTAGCCGCAATGAGAAGCATCATCGCCAAAGCGGTCACTCTGCGCCTCCTCATGACAACGTAGACCTCAAGCGTCTGCTCAACGACCAAGCACCGCTTGGGCTTCTACGACCTTCAGCGAAACTGGAGTCGGAACAATGACTGGCCCAGCGATCCCGCTCAGTCCGGTGTTTGAGGTCCAGCGCACTGTCCAGACCGTCTGCACGATGCCGCGGAAACGGCCAGTCAGCCCTGCAGTGGAAGCACGCTGGAACACGTGACTGCACAGCGAGCGAGTCCCGGGCACGAGCCACGGCAGGCCAGGACCCGGGCACGACACCAGCGGTGAACCGTCACCGGGCACCATCTGCAGGGTCACCGGCGTAGCGACGAGGGTGACCACGACCTTCCCGGCGGCGACGACGCGCACGATGGGCCGCCAGCTCGCAGCCGACACCCAGAACCACGTATCGATGCCGACCAATGTGCGCACCCTCTGCGCCGGCGGCGCGAAGAATGGCACCGGGCGCGGGAACGACAGCGACGACAGGCCCAAGTTGGCGGCCTTGCCGACGCGCTCGGCCTTGTGGGCAGGATCCCGGCTGTCCACCTCGATGCGCAGGTCTGCCAGCATCGGATCGCGTGCTGGTGGCCGCTCAGGTAGCGCTGAACTACCGCCCCGCAGTGACAGGGCGGGCCCCGCCGACGCCGCTGACGCCATCGGAAGGCCCAGCAGGCCCAGGCTCGTGCCCAGCAAGATGAACTTCGTGATATTTCGCATCAGCCTACAGTCGTGCCGCGGCACGCCGCAGACAAGCGATTTTCGGCATGCTGGCGCAGGCAGGCAGCAGGCGGATGCGGCGAACTAGGTTGCCTGCACCGTTCAACATGAACGTGGCCAGGACGAGCCCGGCCACCATCAACTTGTCAGTGCAGGAGGTCCGGCACATGGCCGTGGATGATTTCGCTTACGCCACGACTCTGGAGACTGCGGCCGCCATCGCCGCCGGGGATGTCTCCTCCAGGGAACTGCTCGAAGCGGCCCTCGCGAGGGTGGACAGCCTCGACGGTCCGATCAACGCCGTAGTGGCACTCGATGCGGAACGCGCACGGGCCGCAGCCGACGCAGCCGACGCAGCAGTGGCCCGCGGCGACGAGCTGGGGCCGCTGCACGGCGTTCCCATCACCATCAAGGACTCGTTCCAGACCGAGGGACTGGTCACGACCTCGGGCGCCCCGGCACTCGCCGACTTCGTGCCTGAGCGCGACGCCGATCCCGTCGCTCGCTACAAGGCTGCGGGGGCGGTGGTGTTCGCCAAGACCAACTTGCCGCTGTTCGCCGGCGACGCCCAGTCGTACAACGAGGTGTACGGCACCACCGCCAACCCGTACAACGTCGAGCACACCCCCGGCGGCTCCTCGGGCGGTTCGGGGGCGGCACTGGCTGCGGGTTATACCCCGCTCGAACTGGGCTCCGACATCGGCGGTTCCATCCGCATCCCGTCGCACTGGTCAGGAGTCACTGGGCACAAGCCCAGCTACGGCGTCGTGTCGGCACTGGGCCAGATCCCCGGCATGCCCGGCACGCTCAGCCAGGCCGACATCGCGGTTGCCGGGCCGATGGCACGTGACGTCGACGACCTGGAGATGGCCCTCGACATCCTCGCCGGGCCCGACGCGTGGAACTCCAAGGCGTATTCGCTCGACCTGCCGCCGACCCGCCACAGCGACATCTCCGACTTCCGGGTGGCGGTGTGGCTCGACGAGGAGCTGTGCCCGATCGACAGCCAGTACCGGGAGCTGCTGCTGGGCGCGGCCAGCGCGCTGGAACAAGCGGGCGCCCGGGTG
The DNA here is from genome assembly GCF_965204125.1 of Candidatus Poriferisodalis sp. Taxonomy (GTDB): domain Bacteria; phylum Actinomycetota; class Acidimicrobiia; order Acidimicrobiales; family Poriferisodalaceae; genus Poriferisodalis. The sequence continues at coordinate 165,413 of NZ_OZ241968.1, forward strand.
GACACCGAGGCTCGGCCGTCGTTCACGTTCGAGAAAGCCGTCGACACGTTCCTGCACCTGCTGTCGGCCGCCGAGGCCGGCACATGGACGCTCGCCCAGCTGGAGGAGATCGCCTCGTCGAGCGATGAGCCTCAGGGCGATCTGGGCATCTGGTATGCCGCGATGCGCCACCGGGAATGGCTGAGCTGGCACGAGCGCCGGCTGCAGCAGCGCAGGCGCTGGGAGGAGTTCTTCACCGACTGGGATGTGGTGCTGCTGCCGGTGACGCCCACCGCGGCAGTCCGCCACGACCACAGCCGCCCCGCCACCAACCGCCGCATCACGGTGAACGGCGACAGCCGGCCCTACTTCGACATCATCAAGTGGATGGGGCTCACCGGCGTGTCATGGCTGCCCGCCACCGTGGTGCCGGTGGGAACCGTGCCTGCGGCCGGGGGCGATCTGCCCGTCGGGGTGCAGATCGCAGGACCATTCCTGGAGGACCGCACGACGCTGGCCGTGGGCCGCTTCCTGAACGAGGCGCTCGGCGGGTTCCAGCAACCGGCCGGCTTCTGAGCCACGCAGCGTTCGTTCTCCAGCCAAGAGCCGGAACCTCTTGCGAACCCGTCGCAGCGCGCCATGACCGCGGACGAAGAACGTCTTCACGCAGTCGTCCACGACGGCGAAGGCCCGCTGGCGCTGCTGGTGCACGGTGCGCTGGGCAGTCGCTCCTATTGGGACGACAACCTCGGCGCGCTGCAGGCGGTCTGCCGCCCGGTGGTGATCGAGCTGTGGGGGCACGGCAGGTCGCCCAGCCCTGCCGATCCCGAGCGGTACCGGCCGCACAGCTACGTGGCCGAATTCGAGCGGCTGCGCGTCGAACTCGGCGCTGAGCGGATCTGGATGATCGGGCAGTCGCTGGGGGCGGCGCTGGCCTTGCACTACGTGCTGGCGCACTCCGCTCACGTCATCGGCGCCGTGCTCACCAACTCGTCATCGGCTTTCAGCGAGCCCGCTGTGTGGGCGGAACGAACCGAGACGATGGTGGAAGAGCGGGCGCTCGAAGTCGAGGCGCACGGTGCCGAAGTGCTGCGCGACAGCTGGATCAACCCGGGGAGATCGACACGCATCTCGCCGGCGGTGCGCGCCAAGCTGGCCGGCGAATTCTCCGAGCACGATGCGACGGGGCTCGTCAACTCGTTCCGCTTCACCAATGCGGGAGTGCCGCTCGGGGAGCGCCTGGCGGACGTTGCCGTTCCCGTGCTGCTCACCAACGGCACCGAGGAGGGCCGCTTCCAGCAGCTCCTGCCGCGAGCGCACCGGATTCCCGGCCTCGAGATCGCCGAACTGCCGGCCTCGCATGCGGTCAATGCCCAGGACCCCGCAGGATGGAACGCCGCTGCCACCAGATTCATCCGGCAACACGCCGACACACTGCCCACCCGCTAGAGGAGGCACCCATGGGGACAGGACCGCTCGAAGGCATCACCGTCGTGGACGTCTCCAGCGCGGTCGCAGGCGCCTGGGTGTCGTCGCACCTTGCCGAGATGGGCGCCGACGTGGTGCTGATCGAGAAAGTGGGCGCCTCCGATGTCATGCGCCTGACCGGTGCGATCGTGGGTGATCAATCGGGCTGCTGGGTCCAGATGCACCGCAACAAGCGCGGCATCGACCTCGACATCCGCGACGAGCGCGGGCGCGAGATCTTGCTGCAGCTCGTCGAGGGTGCCGACGTGTTCGTCCAGAACTTCCGACCGGGGGTGGCCGAGCGCCTGCGCATCGGCTACGACGATCTCAGCGCTGTCAACCCCGATCTCGTCTACCTGTCGGTGTCGGGTTTCGGCCCCGACGGGCCTTATGCGCACCAACCGGTGTACGACCCGATCATCCAGTCGCTGTCGGGCATGACCGAGGCGCAGGGCGGCGACTTCGTCAAGTCGGCCACGGCCGACAAGACCACGGCGATGACGGGGGCGAACGCTGTCCTCGGGGCCTTGCTGGCGCGGGCGAACGGCGCCGGCGGCCAGCACGTCGAGGTCAACCTGCTCGACTCGACGCTGTCGTGGATGTGGCTCGACTATTTCTGGAACGAGTCGGTGCCCGACGCCACGCCCACGCCGTCCTACAGCGAGTGGTACAGCCCCTGGAAGACCACGGACGGTTGGGTGGGAGCAATCTGGCCGTCGGACGCGCAGTATGAGCGGGTGTGCGAGACGTTGGGCGTGCCGCACCTGGCCGACGATCCTCGCTTTGCCACTCGCGAGGCCCGGATACGCAACTCCAATGAGCACCAGCAGGAATTCGCCGAGCTGCTCGGCGAGTTCACCACGGCCGAAGCGCTCAAGCTGCTCGAGAGCGCCGACGTTCCCTGCGCGCCCGTGCTCGACATCACCGAAGTGTTCGATGACCCCCAGGTGCAGCACAACGGAACGGTGCTGACCCACCACCATCCCGTGGCGGGCCAGGTGCGCACCACCCGCTTTCCGGCCAAGTTCAGCAAGACGCCCACCGAGCTCGAGCGCTTGGCCCCGGCCAAGGGCGAGCACACCGATGAAGTGCTGGCCGAGCTGGGCCGCTCCCCCGCCGAGATCGCCGAACTTCGCAACGGCGGCATCGTCGCCTAAAGTTCGACATCCAATTATGAGCACTCTCAATATCGAACACTTCCTCCAGCGACTCCGTCAGAATGACGCCTTGCGAGACACGGACGCGATTGATACGCGTGAAGTCGGGCGCATAGAACCGAGCTGGGCAGCTGACTGGCCAAAAGGACTAGATCCTCAGGTGCGCGAAGCATTGCAGCAGTCGGGAATTGGTCAGCTATACCAACACCAGGCTCATGCAATGGAAATGGCACTCGCCGGTAACGACATCGTGTTGGAATCTCCGACGGCGAGCGGAAAGACGCTTTCGTTCACTGTGCCGATGTTACATGTGCTAAAACAAGTGCCGCGCTCCCATGCGATGATGATCTACCCGATGAAGGCGCTCGCATACGATCAACGTGAGCAACTCAGAAAAATCTGCGAGCCGCTCGACATCGAATCTTGGTCCTATGACGGTGACTCTGATGATGAACACAAGAGAGCTATACGTCAGCGACCGTCACAGATCTTGCTCACCAATCCAGAGTACTTGAATCAGTCATTCCTCGGAAGTCGAGATAGTTGGAACAAACACGCTGCTGGTGCCCGCTTCCTCAGAAATCTCCGATACATAGTCATCGATGAAATGCACGAGTACCGCGGGTACTTCGGAAGCAACATGGCTCTATTGCTTCGGCGATTCTTTCTATACTTGAAGAATATTGGAGCGCGGCCCCAAGTCTTCTTATCGACCGCCACCTGTGCAAACCCTCAAGAACATGCATTTGCGCTAACCGGCCGCAAGGTTGAACTTGTGTCTGCGCGCGATGCTATGCGGCCATTGCGACACTTCGTCTTCATTGAACCAGACATTCCCGAGTACAACTACTCTGAGATTCTCCGTATTCGAATTGAGCAAGCAGCTATATCCGTGCTCGAGCAAGGTCTCCAAACGCTCATCTTTTGTCCGACCAAGCGGTTCTTGGAAACGGCGCTCGGAAACGCTCGCAGGAAAGCCGTTGAGCTTGGGTTGGACCCCGAGACTGTGTCGGCATATCACGCCGACCTAAAATCGGACCAACGTCAGAGAATTCAAGAACTAGCGCAAAGCGGTGAAATCAGAGTCATATTCGCCACCAATGCCTTAGAGCTTGGTTTGGATATCGGTGGGATGGACGGCATTATCATGGCAGGCTTTCCTCCCAACATCATGTCGGCATGGCAGCAGGTTGGCCGTGCGGGGCGAAGCTGGGATAGAGATGCATTCTTGGTGTTCTATGCGATGAATGATCCGATAGATCGCTTCTTTGTCAGCAATCTTTCGGCTTTCTTGGACAAGCCTTTTGATGAACTCATCGCGGATCATGAAAATCCAGAGTTGATTAGGAAGCACTTACCTTCTTTAGTCGACGAGACGAACGGGCGATTGTCGACGCGGGACGAAGATGTTCTAGGCGCCGCGTTCTACGGTGCTGCTAAACAACAAGATGGGTTCGTGCCGAGCGGCACAAGCCCCCAGCAGCGTCTAAAACTCCGAGGAATGGCAGGGCAGTCATTCAGTTTACGTCGCGGAAATGAAGAGATTGGCCAGGTTTCGGCCATGAGACGATTCCGTGAGGCCTATCTCGGTGCGGTGTTTCCATTCTTCGGACGTCGTTATCTGGTAAGTTCGCATGAAGAACAAGCAATAGTGCTACAAGATTGCGAACCCCATCTGAAGACGGAACCGCGATTTTATTCGACGCTCTCCCGCTCTACAGTGTTTGACGGCTTTGGCTACGGCGACGTCAGAACCTACTATGGAAGTCTGGATATCACACTCAACTTCACCGGCTATAGGCTTGTTGACGAACGTAATGATGCGGTGCTACGCGAGGGGGGCAACGAAGATGCGCAGTTTATGAATAACCTACACTCACTGTGGATCGAGTTGCCGCGGAGCCAGCTCGGCACAGATGGGATCGGTGCACTGGAGCACATGCTCCGGGTGGGTTCTATGTTCGTTATACCTGTAGACCGATTCGATACGAGCAGTCACTCACGCGCTGGTGATGAACAAATGATCTACATCTATGAGAACTATCCTGGCGGCATCGGTGCAGCCAAGAAGCTGCTCCATACATGGGACAAAGCACTGCGTAAGGGAATGCAAATCGCTTCGGAGTGTCGCTGCACCTCAGGTTGTCAGCTATGTATTGAGCCAGCCAAGTCTTGGGACATCAGTAACGCCCATATCGACAAACTAAGTGGCATTGAGCTAGCCAAACGACTGCTCGCGTCTGCACAGCACGGTCCGACTCACATATTCGAAGATGGTCTCATGGTGCGTACTTGACAAATGCTCTAGGAATCCCGCTCTCGAGAAGTGACTTTCGTAGAGCCTGCAGGCGGAGTTATGTGCTTGGCACGCGAATACGACCACTAGAATTGGCCTTGAAGTATCGTCAAATGTGAATGCCGATACACATTGGGCTTCCCGGAGAATCTGGGGGGCATACGACGAGATGAAAACGAGCTATGCCAGAGACTCGAAGAAGGCTGGGCCCAGAGTTCCGCGCCGGTGCGGTGAGGATCGCGACGGAGACCGGCAAACCGATCACTGTGATCGCTCGTGATCTGGGGATTCATCTTTGGTCGCTGGGCAGCTAGGTTAAGACAGCGCAACAGCTAGCCGACGACGGGAACTGGGCCGCTCCCCGTTACGACAGCCGACCGCCGCAACGACCGCTTCGTGACCTGATGGGCGCCTGACGGGGCTCACACGCTGTACCGATGGCATAGAGCGATACGCTGATGTCGTGACACACGAGGAATTCGATGCTCCGCGAATACGCAGACATCGTAAGCCTGAAGGCAACATAGCCGACGACTCATTAGCAGGACTCGATCCGCATCCGCTGGTACGCCGACATACACGGCCACAAGCCCAGCAACCGTGCGCTCTGTGCGGCTCAACCGAGTTGGTGTGGAAAAAGACGAACAAGCTCGCGAAAGCGCTGTTTCTCACGCCTGCGCTACTGATGAAGGGAAAGCCGCACTGCGCTGGCTGCGGAACTGTGCGTCAAGCGTAGCCGCGGATGGCGGGAGGTCTCCGCACACCACCGGGGGTCCGCTATGGCGAGCGGCTGCTGGAGACACCCGTCAGCCAGTCGTGTACCCAACCTCCACAGCACCTCGCGCAGATTGCTCCGAGGTGCTAGGCAGCGGGACGAAGCTCAGGAGGTGAGCCTGTCCAGCTTGCTGGCAATTCCCTCCAAGAGTGCGCTGTGGCCGCTCAGGGTGTCGCTGACGCCACGCTGAGACTCCTCCAACCGGCCCAGACGCTCATTCGTCTTCTGCAAGACGCCCACCGAGCTCGAGCGGTTGGCTCCGGCCAAGGGCGAGCACACCGATGAGGTGCTGGCCGAGCTGGGCCGCTCCCCCGCCGAGATCGCCGACCTCCGCAACGACGGCATCGTGGGCTGAACGTCATGGCACCAGCAATTCGCCAGCAGGGTGCTGCGTCTCGCCGGTGTCATGCCGGCCCCAGCAGATCGCCGCGCTCTGGCAGAACGGCCAAACCCCGGCCGTGTGCCGAGGCAGGGACGGTTCCGGGGTTTCCACGAACGACGTTAGCGTCCGGCCACAATCATGGCAACAACCAGCTACCAGACACTCGCTCAACTCGTCACCAGCGAGCGGTTGCATCAATATCTGGCCGCGGCCAATGGCGATCATCAAGTCGCAACCGCACTGTATGACTGGAATGTCGCTGCGAGCGGTGCTCTTCTGGAGGACTTCGCCCGTCTTGAAGTGGTGCTGAGGAATGCATTCGATCGGTCGCTGCACCGTCTCTGCTCGCAACGGGGGTGGACGCAGCCGTGGTACCTCCAGCGCCATTGGTTCCCAGGCGAGACGAACGACGCCATCGGCCGTGCGCGCCAGCACGTGCGCAATGGAGGACGCTCCGAAACGCATGGCCGTGTCATAGCGGCATTGACGTTTGGATTCTGGCGGAGTCTGTGCGCCAAGCGCTACCTGACCACGCTGTGGGTGCCGGCGCTCGCGTCATCTCTCAGCGGCCATCCCGAGCGGGGCAACGTGCGAACGATCCGCGCCGGTGCCGACCAGCGCATGCGTTCGCTGAACGACCTCCGGAACCGGATCGCGCATCATGAGCCGGTGTTCGGGCGCGACCTGACAGCCGATCGTGAGCACATGCGGGAACTCATGAGCTGGGTGAGCCCAGCTGCACTCGCATGGTTCGACTCCGCGACCCGCACGGAGGCCATGCTCGATCAGCTCCCCGCTTCAGTGGCTGAGCCTGCGTGACACATGCTTCAGCAAGGCGGCTTGCGGAGACGTTGGCAATGGGGCTTCGACTCCGAGGACATAGCTCCAGTTCATTCTGTGACTCCTCGTTAGGTCACAACGGCCTGCGCTGATCAGAGGCGGGCGAGGGCTTCTTGGACTGCGGTCGCCACCAAGCGACCGTCTTGCCAGAAGCGGGCCTCGGCGGTGCCGCGATTGCCGCCTGCCATCAGCGGTCGCTGCTCGCAGTAGATCCACTCGTCGGCGCGGGCCGGAGCGTGGAACCACATGGCGTGATCCAGGCTCACCACCTGCACTTCGCTGTCCAGCCAGGTGACGCCGTAGGGCACGATGACGTTGTCGGCGAGACAGTCGTCGCTCATGTACGCGATGACCGCTTCGTGGATGGCCGGATCGTCGGGCAGCCGCCGAGGTGTGCGGAACCAGTAGTCGATGCCGCCGCGTGGCGAGGGCCCGGTCGGCGCCCATGGCGCGTGGGCCAGCCGGTATTCCACGGGGCGGGTCATGTACGACCACTGCTCGCCGAAGATCGGGCCCACCTCGGCGATGCACTCCTGGTAGGTCGGCAGCGACTCGGGCGGCGGCGCGTCGTCGGGCAACGGGCACTCGATGTCGACCTTGCCCGTCTCGGGAACGTGGAAGGTCGCCATCAGCTCGAAGATGAGCCGGTCGAACTGGTGGGCCTGCGCTCGACGGCTGCAGAACGCCCGGCCGTCGCGTACGCGGTCGACCGTGTACTCCACCTCTGCCATGCCGTCGCCGCCCCGCAGGAACACGGCATGCACCGAGTTCATCAGCCGACCTTCCTCCACGGTGCGCTGCGCCGCGACCACCGCCTGCGCAAGCACATGGCCGCCGTACAGCCCGAACTCGTCGAAGCCGGAGCCCTTGCCCCGGAACGTGTCGGCCCCGTCGCCGTTGCGCTGCAGGTCCAACTGGTCCAGCAGTTCGTCCAGGGCCGCGTTCACGGCCCCTGTGCTGTTTGTCGCGGAGGTGTCTGTCGCGGGGGTGTCTGTCACGGCCTAGTTCTCTAGCAGACCACGCGCCGTTACTCGTAGCCGGGGGGCGAGACGAAACCGCCGAGGGTGCGTTCGATGAGCGACGCATAGCGGATGCCACGCCGGTCGCCCAGGTGCGGCGCAACGATCTGCATGCCCACGGGGAGATTCAACCCGTCACCTGTCAATCCCACGGGGGCGACGGTGCCGGGCAGGTACACGCTGCAGCTCCAACCCGCCCAGAAGAGCTGGTCCACGCCCAGCTCCTGGCGGCCGTCGATGTCGATGGTGCGCGACGGCCGGGTGCCGGTGTGGTCGTGCACGAATGCCGCCGATGCGGCGATCGGGCACAGCAGCAGGTCGTAATCGTCGAAGAACCTCGCCCACGCGGCCCGGTAGCCCTCGCGCGTGTTGTGGTGCATGAACCACTCGCGGTGGCTCATGGTCATCGCGTAGTCGACCAGCGATTGGTAGTCGCCGTCGCCGTCGTTGTACCGGTGGGCACGCGACTGCGCGTCGTTCCACATGGCGTCGTCGGCCAGCGCGCCGGTGGCGGCGCGCAGCAGCATCAGGTAGTTCTCGTGGAACTCGTGCTGGTCGATGTCGGGTGTGGCTTCGCTGACATCGGCGCCGACGGCCGCCAGCGCATCCACCGCCCGCTGCAGCGTGTCGATCATGGCCGTCGAGTTGCGGATCACCGGCGTGTCGAGCATCACGCCCACCCGGAACGCCCCGAGCGTGTCGCGATGCTCGGGCTCCAGCGCCACGCTGTAGCCGTGCGCGTCGAGACCGGCCGGCCCGGCGAGCACATCGAGCGCCACATCTAGGTCGGCAGCGCTGCGTGCCAGCGGGCCGCAGACGGCAATGTCGCTGCCCACCAGCGCACCCGGCACCGCGTGACCCCCATCGGGCACCAGACCGAAGGTCGGCTTGTGGCCGAACACGCCGCAGTAGTGCGCCGGGTTCCGGATGGACGCGCCGATGTCGGAGCCCAGTTCCAGCGAGGCCATGCCGGTCGCCAAGGACGCCGCTGAACCGCCCGACGAGCCGCCCGGCGTGCGGATGAGGTCCCACGGGTTGTTGGTGCAGCCGTAGATGTCGTTGAAGCTCTGCCAGTCGCCCAGCATCAGCGGCACATTGGTCTTGCCCCAGATCACCGCCCCGGCATCCAGGTATCGCGTCACCGTGACCGCATCGGTGCCGGCCACATTGTCAGCCCATGCCGGATTGCCCCACGTGGACGGTGTGCCCGCCCAGTCGAAGGCTTCCTTGATGGTCATCGGCACGCCGTGCAGGGGTCCCCAGCACTCCCCCGCTGCGAGCGCCGCGTCGGCCTCGGCCGCCCGTCGGCGCGCCTCGTCGATCTTGGTCACGATCACCGCGTTCACCGCAGGGTTGAATCTCTCGTAACGATCCAACGCGCCCTCGAGCGCCTCGACGGCGGACACCTTGCCCTGCCGGATTTGCGAAGCCAGCTCGACCGCCGGCAGAAGGTTCGGATCTGTGTTGTTCGCGCCTGTCATCGTGCCGAGGCTATGAGGCTGAGCCTCAGGGCCCTAGCGGCCCGGGAGCGCAGCGAACAAGAGCGGGAGACAGCCGGCTGGATGGGCTGCCGCGGCGCCGGGTTCAGCCGGGCAGCGCTGCGGTGGCCGCCGCCAACAGATGTGCGATGTCGTCGTCGCTCATGGCCAGGCTGAGACTGCCGAAGCCTCCGCCGGACAGGTACACACCGCCCGCCTGGATGGCGTGCTCGAACCGCTCGACTTCAGCGGCTTCATCGCTGCTGAGGTGGGCGTCGCGGTAGTTGCGGATGTGCCTCGTGTGGGGATGAACCTTGAACAGGCTCCCGCGGCCGGTCACCTGCCAGTCGACTCCAGCCCGCTCGAAGGCCGAGCGCAGGCCGCTGCGCACGGCCTCGCCCATCTCGTCCAAGCGATCGAAAGCAGCGTGATCAAGTTGGTTCATGGTCGCAAGGCCGGCGACCATGGTGACGGGGTTCGCCGTGAACGTCCCGCCCGAGGGCACCTTGGCCCGAGCGCCGCCGGTCCGCGCAAACGTCGACATCGGCCCCTCCCGGCCGGCGACCCCGCCGACGGGGAAACCGCCGCCGATGATCTTGGCCACGGCGGTGATGTCGGGGTCGATGCCCAGCAGCGTCTGCGCTCCGCTGTAACCCAGCCGGAACGAGATCACCTCGTCGAGCACCAGCAGAGCGCCAACGTCACGGGTTGCCTCGCGCACCGCAGCGATGAACTCGGGCTCAAGCGTCGGCAGCCCGACCTGGCTCGGCATCACGTCGAGCAGCACGGCAGCCAACCGGTCGCCCTGGCGTTCGATGGCCGCACGGGCACCCGCGGCGTCGTTGAAGTGGATGATGCCGACCTCTTCGATCACCGAATCCGGCGTGCCCGATGCGTAGGGCACCGTAGCCGGCGCCGCGGCATCGCCCCAGTTGGTGGGATCGGACGCCAGGCTGGCCTCCGCGTGGTCGTAGGTGCCGTGATAAGCGCCTTCCACCTTGATGACGTTGGGCCGGCCCGTGAACGCTCGGGCGGCCTTGAGCGCGCCCATCACCGCTTCGGTGCCGGAGTTGCAGAACCTGATGAGCTCGAAGCTCTCGACGCGGTCGCACAGCAGCGAAGCGAGCTCGATCTCGATGTCGCACGCCAGCGCGAACGCGGTGCCTCGCGCCATCTGCGCGCTCACGGCCTTGACGATGGCGGGATTGGCGTGCCCCATGATGAGCGACGTGAAGTTGTTGTTGCAGTCGAGGTAGCGGTTGCCGTCGACATCGGTGACCCAGGCGCCCTCGCCGTGGTCGACATAGATCGGGTTCGGCCGCCGTAGCAGCGTGGCGCGTGACACGCCGTCGGGGATCCACTGTTGCGCCCGCGCATACAGCGCAGCCGACTGTGCCTCTGAGCGCTGCTCGCCGGCGGTGGCGCCATTGGGTGCTGTCATCGGCTCAGTGTCGCAGAACCGATCGCACCGGCGACTGATCTGCCCGCCGCCTTCACCGCCCGCTGGATCGCTGAGGTGAGCTAGATGGCGCCGGCGCGGCGGTAGGCATCCAGCACGAGCCCGTGGAAGTGGTGCACGCCGTGCTCGGAGAGCCCGGAGCCGTCTGGATCGCACACGATGCGGCCCTGGCTGAACGCCGGGGTGCGCATGCCCTGCTGGACGCTCTCGACGATGCCGATGTCCTCGGGTTGGAGGATCTCGTCGATGTAGCGCATCGACTCGATGTCCCCTGGATTCAGCTCCGCCGATTCGAAGTAGAAGTCGATCGTCTCGTGAGTCGTCTCGGGCCCGGTGGGCACCATCTGCATGATGCTGAAGTTGCCTCGACCCGGGTAGCGCATCAGGCAGGTGTTGGGCCACAGCCACCACACGGCGAGATCCTTCACGCTGGAGCCCTCGACGTCGTAGGCCGAGTTGTCCGAGTGGCCTGCCCGTGCCATGTGGCTGGAATAGATGCCGTGCGTGGTGACCCGATAGGTGTCCATCTCCACCAGCGTCACGAAGTCTGGGTGGGCGATATGGCAGTGGTAGCACTCGAGGAAGTTGTCGACCACGTTCTTCCAGTTGGAGGCGATCTCGTAGCTGAAGCGCCGGACGTGGGTCAGCTCGGCCACGTCGGGCGCCCAACGCGCGATCTCGGCGCCGAAGTCACCGGATTGGACCGCCAGCGACTCGGCATCGGGGTCGAGGTTGACGTAGACGAAGCCGCCGAACTCCTCCGCCCGGACTGCCTGCAGGCAGATCTGCGAGGGGTCGAACCCCGGCACCCGGTCAGTCTCGCGGGCCCGGTGCAACTGGCCCGACAGGTCGTAGGCCCAGCCGTGGTAGGGGCACACGATGCTGCCGGTGTTGCCGGCCCCGGCAAGCACGTGATGCGCCCGGTGCTGGCAGACGTTGTAGAAGGCTCTCAGCTCGCTGTCGTTGCCTCGCACCAGCGCGATCGGCATGCCGGCGACCTCCAGCGCGACGTAGTCGCCGGGGTGGCGCAGCGACTCGACGTGGCACACCCACTGCCAGCTGCGAGCGAATACCTCACGCTGCTCGATGTCGTGCCAACGCTGGGAGATGTACGCATCGGCATGCAATGACAACGAGTTGGCAGGGTCGGGGTCGTACCCCGCATCGATGGGGATCGGGGCGGCGGGAGCCGCGGCCAGCACAGCCTGCATGTCGGTCATCACACGAATTATGGGCCCGGCAGCGATGCTTCGGCGGCCCCGAGGAAGTGTTCGATGTCGTCGTTGCTCGTCGCGAGGCTCAGGCAGCCCAAGCCTTCGGCGATGAAATAGACGCCGTGTGACTGCATGCGCCGGCCGAAGTCGGTGATCTCGACGGTCTCGTCGCTGGAGAGGTGCGAGTCGCGGTAGTTGCGGATGGTGCGGCGGTGCGGGTGCACACGGAACAAGCTGCCGGCGCCGGTGATCTGCCATTCCAAGCCAGCGCGATCGAAGAGCGACCGCAGGCCTGACCGCACGTTCTCGCCGATCGTGTCCAGCCGAGCGAAGGCGTCACGGTCGAGCAGCCTCATCGCCGCGTGGCCGGCCGTCATGGTGATGGGATTCGCAGCGAACGTGCCACCCGACGGCACCTTGGCCCGGTTTCCCGCCACGCGGACGAAGGTCTCCATGGGGCCCTGGCGGCCAGCGATGGCACCCACCGGGAAACCCCCGCCGATGATCTTGGCCAGCGTAGTGATGTCGGGGTCGATGCCCAGCTTCGTCTGCGCCCCGCCGTAACCCAGCCGGAACGAGATGACCTCGTCGAGCACGAGCAGCGCGCCCACCTCTCGCGTGGTGTCGCGGATCGCTTGGAGAAACTCGGGCTCGATGACCGGCATGCCCACCCTGTTCGGCATCACATCCAGCAGCACCGCAGCCAGCCGGTCGCCGCCACGGCGAATGGCGGCGCGGGCACCCTCGACATCGTTGAACGAGATGATGCCCACCTCATCTTCCACCGATGCCGGCGTGCCGGCGGCGTACCGCACCGTCGGCGGCGCAGCCGCATCGCCCCAGTTCGTGGGATCGGGTGACTGGCTGGCCTCGGCGTGGTCGTACGTGCCGTGATAGGCGCCCTCCACCTTGATGACGTTGGGCCGCCCGGTGTAGGCGCGGGCTGCTTTGAGGGCGGCCATGACCGCCTCGGTGCCCGAGTTGCAGAAGCGGATGAGCTCGAAGCTCTCGACACGCCCGCACAGCAGTTCGGCCAGATCCACCTCGGCGTCGTTGGGAAACGAGAAGGCCGTGCCCCGCGACATGCGCTCATGCACCGCCGCGGCAATCGTCGGATCGGCGTGACCGACGATGATGGACGCGAAGTTGTTGTTGCAGTCCAGGTAGCGATTGCCGTCCACATCGGTCACCCACGCGCCGTCGCCGTGATCGACGTAGATGGGGTGCCCGCCCTTGCGCAGCAGCGTGTCCCGCGACGTCCCGTCGGTGATAGACCGCCGCGCACGCTCGTACAGCGCTGCGGAGTGGTCCGTGCGCCACGCCGCCGCCCCGGTTGGCGACGCCGTCATGGGCGCCGTGCCTGTTCGAGCATCGGCCAAGTCTGTCACCGGTCCCGGTTGCCATCCGGTTTGCTGCGCCCGGGGACGCGTCTCAGGCGTCATTGCGGAGCCTCGGATGCGAGACTGATCAGATGACGACGCGAGCGGCTCCTGCCGCCCAGAACGGCAGCGGCAGCACGCCGGGGCGGCCTGCCGCGCCATGGCGCATTGGCGTGGATGTCGGCGGCACCTTCACCGACCTGGTGCTCGCCGATGCACAGGGCGCGACCTGGGTGGCGAAGGTTCCCTCAGTGCCTGCCGATCCCAGCCGCGGGGTGCACGCGGCGCTGGCCCGCCTCGCCGTGGATCTCGGCATGCCGTTAGACGAGGTGCTTGCCGGCTGCGCCCTGTTCGTGCACGGCTCCACCGTCGCCACCAACACGATGCTGGAGGGCACCGGCGCGGTCGTCGGGCTGATCGCCACCGAGGGATTCCGCGATGCGCTGGAGATCCGCCGTGGCCTGCGAGAGGACCAGTGGAACCACCGGGCGCCGTTTGCCCCGGTGCTCGTGCCGCGCTACTTGCGGGCCACGCTGGGCGGGCGTATCGATGCCGACGGCAGCGAACACGCTCCGCTCGACCTGGAGGGCTTGGGCCCGGTGCTCGAGCACTTCGACAGCCACGATGTTGAGGCCGTGGCCATCGCATTCATGAACTCGTTCGTGAACGACGCCCACGAGCGTGCGGCCGCCGAAGCAGTGAGCGAGCAGTGGGACGGCACGTGGGTCACCACTTCGACAGCGGTCTCATCGCTGATGGGCGAATACGAGCGAACGTCCACCGCCGTGGTCAACGCTTCGCTGTCGCCGAAGATCGTCTCGTACCTGCGCAAGCTGAACGACGAGCTCGCCGCGGCCGGATTGCGCCACTCGATCCTGCTCGTCCAGTCCAATGGCGGCGCTGCGTCGGTCGATCAAGTGTCCGAGCGGCCCGTCAACCTGCTGCTCAGCGGCCCCGCTGCCGCGATCGGTGCGCTGAACCTGTATCGCGACGCCACCGATGCTGCGCTCGTCACCGACGAGAACACCTCGGCGGTCGCCGGGAACCTGATCTCGATGGAGATCGGCGGCACGTCATGCGACGTGTTGCTGATGTCGGGCGGCGAGGTGGACACCCGCGACGACATCATGATCGCCGGCTACCACGTCTCCACCCCGGCGATCGACATTCACACGATCGGCGCTGGCGGCGGCACCATCGCCGGAGTCGACGAGGCCGGCCTGCTCTACGTAGGGCCGCAGGGCGCGGGCGCCGATCCAGGCCCTGCCTGCTACGGCCACGGCGGCACGCTCCCGACGGTCACCGATGCGCAACTCGTGCTCGGCCGGCTGCGACCGGGCAAGTCGGCGGGCGGCACGCTCGACCTCGACATCGACGCCGCCCGTGAAGCGATCCGCACCCATGTTGCCGGGCCGCTCGGCATGACCGTCGAAGAGGCCGCCGCCGGCATCGTGGAGGTGGTCGAGCAGCACCTGCTCAGCGCCACCGAGCACATCTCGATCGAGCGGGGTCACTCGCCCCGGCGCTTCACGATGGTGGCCGCCGGCGGCGCCGGCCCGATGCACGGTGCCTCGGTGGCCGCGGGACTTGGCTGCGAGCGCGTGTACGTGCCCCGCGACGCCGGCGCGCTCTGTGCGATCGGCATGCTGCACTCCGACGTTCGCCAGGATTTCACCCGCTTCTTGATGGGTTCGCTCGACGAACTGGATCTCGCCGAGATCGATGCTGGGTTCGAGGCCCTGCGTGCCCAAGCTCTCGACGTGATGGATGGGGAGGGCTTCGCGGCCAGCCAGGTGACGCTCGATTGCGAACTGGAGCTGCATCACCCGGGCCAGCTCTGGACGATCCGCGTTCCGGCCTACGGCGACGACCCGTCCACGATTGACGCGGCAGCAGTGCGCGGCGCCTTCGAAACCGAATACCAGCGGCTGTACGGCCACGTCCAGCAGGACGGCACGATCATGGTGGCCTCGCTGCGCCTGGTGGCACGGGCGAGCACCGGTGACGTGGCCACCTCCGAGACGGCGCCCGCAGAGAGCGATCCGGAGCCCATCGAGACGCGCTCGGTCTGGCACGGCCCGTTCGGCTGGTGCGACACGCCGGTGTTCGACGGCGACGTACTGCGGCGCGGCCACACGATCATGGGGCCGGCACTCGTCGAGGAGCTGACCACGACAGTCGTGGCGCGACCGGGCGACCGGCTGTGGGTGGACGCGAACGGTGACCTGTTCATCGACCTGGCACCCGCCGACGAGACGGAGAGCGCCGCAGGGTCAGGCGATGCGGCCGTGTCTCGCAGCGTCCAATCGGGCCGAGCCCGCAGCGAGTCGAACGGGGTCGAGCTGGACCCGATCGTGCTTGCCGTCATGCAGAACCGGCTCGACCAGATCAGCAAGCACATGGGCTGGGTGATGACGCGTACGGCGCGCAGCACCATTTTCAGCCAGAGCCATGACTTCTCCTGCTACGTGACCACGCCCGACGGGACGCTCGTGGCCAATGCCGACGGCATCCCCATTCACACCGGCGGCGGCGGGTTCGCGGTGCGTGCGCTGCTGAAGCGCTACGAGGGCCGCATCAACCCCGAGGACGTCTTCCTGCTGTCGGATCCCTACGTGGCCGGTGGCAACCACCTGCCCGACTGGGTCATCGCCAGGCCGGTCTTCGTCGCCCGCGAGGGCGAGCATGGGCATAGCACCGACGGGGGCAGCGACGGCGGTGCGCCCACGCTGGTCGGTTTCTGCTGCAACCGGGCCCACCAGTCCGACATCGGCGGCGGGCTCGCCGGCACCTACAACCCCGAGGCCACCGAGATCTGGCAGGAGGGCATCCGGCTGCCGGTGATGAAGCTGATCGAAGCCGGAAACGTCCGCGATGACCTGTGGGAGCTGCTGCTCATCAACTGCCGGACGCCCGAACTGCTCGACGGCGACCTGCTGGCGATGCTGGGCTCCACACGCATCGGCGCGGAACGGGTCCTCGGACTGGTCGCCGAACTGGGCGTCGAGCCCTACCTGGCCTACCTCGACGGCGTGCTCACCCACGGCGAACGGCGCATGCGCACCGCCATAACAGAGCTGCCCGACGGCACGTACTACGGCGAGGACCGCACCGACAACGACTGCTTCGGCCCAGCCGACATCGCCGTACGAGTCCACCTGAGCGTCGAGGGTGACGAGATGAGGCTCGACTTCACCGGCACCGATCCGCAGATCGAGGGCTTCAAGAACAGCTCGCTGGCCAACACTTACTCGTCGGTGTTCCTAGCGGTGTCGTCGTTCTTCGACACGTCGATCCCGCGCAATGAGGGCACCTACCGGCCGGTGACGATCATCGCCCCAGAAGGCAGCATCGTGAACGCCCTGCCGCCGGCGCCGATGACGATGAACACAGTTTTCGTTGCCCACGAGATCGTGATCGCAGTGTGGCAGGCACTCGCGCAGGCCGACCCCGACCGGGCCTGCGCCGCGTGGTCCAAGACCATGCACGGCCATGTCGCCGGGCGCCGCGACGACGGCACCACCTGGGTGATGTACCAGTGGCATGCCATGGCCACGCCCGGCGCGACGGCCGAGCGCGACGGCTTCCCGCAGATGGGGCACCTCATCACGCTCGGCGGCCTCGACCTGCCGAACCTGGAATTCCACGAGCAGATGTACCCCGTGCGGTATGTCCGCCACGAACAACGCTGCGACAACGCCGGGCCGGGCCAGCGGCGCGGCGGCACCGGGGTGCGGTACGAAGCCGACATTCTTGAGCCCGCCATCTGGTCATTCCGGGCCGAGGGGCTGGACACGCCGTCGGGGCACGGTGTGCGCGGTGGCGGCACCGGCGGGATCGGCTTGGAGTGGATCGTCCCCGTCGACGTTGAGGCCGATGGCCCGACATTCGTGCCGCCCAAGTACGGCGTGAAGCGGATGGGTCCTGCACGCATGATCGCCGACACGCCCGGCGGGGGCGGCTGGGGCGACGCATTCGAGCGTGAGCCCGGCGCAGTGCTGCGGGACGTGATGGACGACGTTGTCAGCGTCGAGGGCGCCCGTCGTGACTACGGCGTGGTGATCGGCGACGATGGCCGATCCGTCGATGTCGAGGCCACCGCTCGACTGCGTGCAGACGGTCCGACCGCTTCAACGACCGCCTGACCCCCCAAAGAATCCTGATTCCCTGACAGGGAGACGTTCGCAATGACGCTCGTGCTCGTTCACGGCAACCCCGAGACAACCGCCATCTGGGATCCGATGCGCGCCGCCCTCGAACGCCACGGCATCGGCCCCTCCGACGTCGTGGCACTGTCGCCCCCTGGGTTCGGCGTGCCCGCGCCCGACGGATTCGGCGCCACCATGAACGAGTACCGGGACTGGCTCGCAGCCGAGCTGGAGCAACTGCTCGCGGCAGGCGCTGAGCACGTGGACCTGCTGGGGCACGACTGGGGCGGCGGGCATGTCATGCGCATCGCCATGGAGCGCCCGGACCTCATTCGCTCGTGGTGCACCGACGTCATCGGCCTGTTCGATCCCGACTACGTCTGGCATGACGCGGCACAGCTGTGGCAGACCCCGGAGGGGGACGCCTCCATCGAGCGCATGATCAGCCGTCCTGACGCCGAACGAGTCGCCTTCTACGCGGGGCTCGGCATGGGACCCGAGGTTGCCGAAGCCGTGGTGCCCCACATCAACGCCGACATGGGCCGGTGCATCCTGGCGCTCTACCGCGATGCTGCTCAGCCCGCCATGGCCGACCTGGGCTTCAACATTGCTGCTGCCGGCCGACGGCCCGGCCTGTGCATCCTGGCGGCAGGCGATCACTTCACCGGCGGAGGTGTCATGCACCGCCGCATCGCCACCCGCGCCGGTGCCCGAGTCACCGAGTTGCTGGATGTGGGCCACTGGTGGATGTGCGAGAACCCGGGCCTCGCAGCGCACACCGTGGCGAGCTGGCTGGCATCGCTCGACAGAGCCGCCACCGCTCAAGCCAACGACTGATCAGCCTGCCTGGCTACCCATCCTGCGGCGCACAGCGCCAAGTGGGCGTTGGGCTACTGTCGCGGCTGACGCCCGGTCGTGCTCGGCCGGGCACACCGTTCTGAATGCAATCCGGCGCCCCGCGGGGTGCCAGCCACAAGGGGGCAAGCGATGGCCGCATCGGGTTCGATCCTGGGGAATCCTGTTCAGCGCCGGGAGGATCCCGGGCTGCTGACCGGGGCGAATCACTATGTCGACGACCTCGACATCGACGCGGCGAAGATCGCCTTTGTGCGCTCGCCCGAAGCCCACGCCGAGATCACCTCGGTCGACACCTCTGAAGCAGCGTCGATGCCGGGTGTGCTGGCGGTGTACACGGCCGACAACATGGACATGGACGCCTTCCAGGGCTTCCCGATGATCGACGTCGCGTACAACCGGCCGCCCTTGGCGTCTGGTCGCGCGCGCTACGTCGGCGACCTCGTTGCGGCGGTGGTGGCTGAATCCCAGAGCCAGGCCAACGACGCCGCCGAGATGGTGAGCGTGGAGTACAGCTCGCTGCCAGTCGTCTCCGATATTGAGGCTGCGCTGTCGCCCGACTCGCCGGTTGTCTGGGAGGGCCAGGACTCGAACGTCTGCTTCGCCCACATCGCCCCCGATGAAGAGGTGCAGGACTCGAGCGATCCCTTCGACGGGGCCGACGCGGTGGTGTCCGAGCGCATCGTCACCCAGCGGTTGGCCGGCGTGCCGATGGAGCCGAATGGCTGCGTCGCCGTGCCGGGAGACGGCGGCTCGATGACCATGTACCTGTCGACGCAGGCCGCACACTCGATGCGTGATGCGCTCGCCCCAGCGCTCGGTCTCGAGGCCGACCAGCTGCGGGTCATCGCCCCATGGGTCGGCGGCGGCTTCGGTCCCAAGGCCGCCTGCTACGTCGAGTACATCGTGGCGGGCAAGGCAGCCCAAGCGCTTGGCCGTCCGGTCCGATGGACCGAGACCCGCACCGAGAACATGCTCTCGATGGTGCAGGGCCGCGCCATGGTCATGAACGCCGAGATGGGCATCCGCAGCGACGGCAGCATCGTCGGGCTGCGGGCCAACGTGGTGGCCGACGCCGGGGCCTACCCGGTGATCGGGGCGATCCTGCCGCTGCTCACCGGCATGCTCTCCCAAGCGGTGTACGACATCCCCATCATCCACTTCAAGGCCTACACCGTCATCACCAACACCACGCCGATCGGGGCCTACCGGGGAGCGGGACGGCCTGAAGCCACCCAGATGGTGGAGCGCATTGTTGACAAGGCGGCTGCCGCCATCGGCATGGATCCCGCAGAAGTCCGCCGCAAGAACTACCTCCAGCCCGACGCCTTCCCCGCCGAGCTGCAGACCGGTGTTGTGTACGACTCGGGCGAGTACGAGCGGTCGCTGGACGCGGTGCTCACAGCATCGGGTTACTCAGACCTGCGCGCCGAGCAGCAAGCCCGGCGTGACGCCGGCGACTCGAAGCTGCTGGGCATCGGCGTGTCGTCGTACGTGGAGATCACCGCCCCGGTGGGCCTGCACGTGGAGTACGGCAGCACCGAGGTACACGAAGACGGCACGGCCACGATCCGGGTGGGCACCTCCAGCCACGGGCAAGGTCACGCCACGGCGTTCGCCCAGATCGTCGAGGGTGTGCTGGGCATTTCCATGGACGACGTGACCCATGTCGACGCCGACACTGCCGAGGTGCCCTCTGGCGCGGGCACTCTCGGGTCGAGGTCACTGCAAACGGCTGGCTCGGCGGTGTACCTGTCCAGCCAGGCTGTGCTGGAGAAGGGCAAGCAGCTCGCCGCTCACCTGCTCGAGGCCTCTGCCGATGACATCGTGGTTGCCGAGGGCGGCCTGGCGGTGGCCGGCGTGCCCACCAGCTCGGTGAGCTGGGCCGACATTGCCAAGCTGGCCAACGACGACAGCGCTCGGCCGTCGGGTCTCGATGCGGGCCTCATGGCTGAAGAGAACTTCGACGGATCCGATGCGACTTTCCCGTTCGGCTCTCACGTGGCCGTAGTGGAGATCGACAGCGACACCGGCGAAGTCGAGCTGCTGCGCCATGTGGCGGTCGACGACTGCGGCACCATCATGAACCCGCTCATCGTGAACGGCCAGCAGCACGGCGGCATTGCCCAGGGCATCGCCCAGGCGCTGTTCGAGCACGTCGAGTACGACGACGACGCGAACCCGCTGAACGCCAGCATGATGGACTACCTGATCCCCTCGGCCGCCGAGTTGCCGAGCTTTGAGGTGTCCAACACCGAGACCGCCAGCCCCCGCAACCCGCTGGGTGCCAAGGGCATCGGTGAGTCGGGCACGATCGGCTCCACGCCGGCGGTGCACAACGCGGTGTGCGATGCGGTGGCCCACTTGGGCATCGACCACATCGATATGCCCTGCAGCCCCCAGAACGTCTGGCGAGCACTCCAGAGCGCCTGAGCCCGCACGGCGCACGATTCCTCGCCTGCGAGGGCGCGCGCCTTCCCGGACGAAGCGCCGGGCAATGACGTAGCCTCTGTGCTCGCACACGCAGCGTGACCGACCCTGCAGACGGGTTCGGCGCGTCCTCAGAGGGGACACCACATGAGTACAGATGCAGCGACCGACCCAGTCATCGTCGCAACCACCCGCAGCCCGATCGGCCGTGCCTTCAAGGGCTCGCTGACCGAGATGCGGCCCGACGACATGACGGCGCAGATCGTCACCAAGCTGCTCGACAAGGTGCCCGAGCTGCCCCACGGCGAGATCGAGGATCTCATGCTGGGCTGCGGGCAGCCCGGCGGCGAGGCCGGCTTCAACATCGCACGCGCCGCGGCCATCCTGGCCGGGCTCGACGACGTGCCCGGCACCACGGTCAACCGCTACTGCTCGTCCTCGTTGCAGACCATCCGCATGGCCGCACACGCCATCCGTGCCGGCGAGGGCGATGCCTTCATCGCCGCTGGCGTCGAGTGCGTCAGCCGCTACGACAAGGGCAACTCGGACAGCCTGCCCGGCACGACCAACCCGCAGTTCCGTGCGCCCGGCGAGCGCACCAAGGTGCGGTCCGAAGGCGGCCACGGCGACTGGGCTCCCGCACCCGGCCTGCCCGACCTGTACATCGCGATGGGCCAGACGGCCGAGAACGTCGCCGAGCACAAGGGCGTCAGCCGCCAGGCCATGGACGAGTACGGCGTGATGAGCCAGAACAAGGCCGAGGCTGCCATCGGTCGTGGTTTCTTCGAGATGGACATCACCCCGCTGGAACTGCCTGACGGCAGCGTGGTCAGCTCTGACGACGGGCCCCGCGCCGGTGTCACCTACGAAGCTGTCTCGCAGCTGAAGCCCGCGTTCCGCCCCGACGGCCGGGTGACCGCCGGCAATGCATGCCCGCTGAACGACGGCGCTGCTGCGGTCATGGTGAT
Source organism: Candidatus Poriferisodalis sp. (assembly GCF_965204125.1). Lineage (GTDB taxonomy): Bacteria > Actinomycetota > Acidimicrobiia > Acidimicrobiales > Poriferisodalaceae > Poriferisodalis. The sequence goes on from NZ_OZ241968.1 coordinate 187,259, forward strand.
GAGCCGCAAGCGTGCCGAAGAGCTGGGCATCACGCCGCTGGCGCGCATCATTTCGTCGGCAGTATCTGCGCTGAACCCCGAAATCATGGGCCTCGGCCCGATCGAGGCGTGCAAGAAGGCGCTGGCACGTGCAGGCATGACGATGAGCGACATCGACATGGTCGAGATCAACGAGGCCTTCGCTGCCCAGGTGATCCCGTCGGCCGACGAGCTGGGCATCGACATCGTCGACCAGCTGAACCTCAACGGCGGCGCCATCGCATTGGGCCACCCGTTCGGCATGACCGGTGCCCGCATCATGACGACGCTGCTGAACGGCCTCGCCGACCGTGACAAGACCTTCGGGCTCGAGTCGATGTGCGTCGGCGGCGGTCAGGGCATGGCCATGATCGTGGAGCGCCTCAACTAGATCGCCGATAACTGCCGCGCTTCGGGGCGGCGCGTCGGCAACACTGGCCGGGTGAACACGTCCTCGCCGACGGCACCTCGGTCCATCCAGATCGTCCCGTCTGTCCTGCCTGCCGACTTCGCGCGCCTCGGAGACGAGTGCGCTGCCTTGGAGGCGGCAGGCGTCGACCGGATCCAGTGGGACGTCATGGACGGCGTGTTCGTGCCGAACCTGACATTCGGCCCCGATGTCATTGCTGCCTGCCGCCCGCACGCGGGCGTGATGTTCGAAGCACACCTCATGGTCGCCGACCCCGACCCGATGCTGGGCGCCTACGTCGACGCCGGATGCGAGATGCTGATCGTGCACGCCGAATCGGTCACGCACCTGCACCGGACGCTCGGCCGGGTCGCCGAGCTGGGCGCGCAACCTGCGGTGGCCATCAATCCCTCGACGCCGATCGACGCTGTGGCGCACGTGCTCGACCTGGTCGACATGGTGCTCGTCATGACCGTCAACCCGGGGTTCGGCGGTCAGGCCTACATCGCCGCGATGGAGCCCAAGATCGCTGCCCTGCGCCAGCTCATCTCGGGGAGCGGTGCAGCTGGGGCATCGGGCACGGGCATCGACATCGAGGTGGACGGCGGCATCTCGGCCGAGACCATCGGCGGTGCTGCTGCAGCGGGCGCCAACGTTCTCGTATCGGGCAGCGCGCTGTACCGCTATGACGAGGGGCTCGCGCACGGCGTCGCGGACCTGCGTTGCCGTGCGGAGGCTGCGTTCCGAGCGTGATGACCGTGACAGCTCGCCGGCGCTGGCTCCTCATCGCCGCCGCCGTCGTAGCGGTCGCTCTTGCCTTGCGACTCACGCTGTGGCGCGACAGCGGGGAACCCTCCGTCGAGGAGTTCTGCGCTGAGTTCGCCCACCTGCTGGTCGTGGATCAGCTCAGCCTGACGGTCAACCCGAACGATGACACGAGCACCCGTGAGGCAATGGATCGCACAGCCCGCCAGTTCGCAGATGCTGCGGCAGCGGCACCGGCGGATATCCGCCCCGACATGGTTCTGCTGGCCGACTTGACTGCGGCGCTCTCCGAAGCCGTCGCCGAGACAGCTTCACGCGAGACGTTCGACCGCGCCGCCGCGGTGATTGCGGCACAGGATCCGTTCCTCGAGACGCAGGATGCCGCCACCCAGCGGGTTGTCGACTACGTCACCCGCAATTGCACTGCTGCGCCTGGCTAGACCAGGCGCACGAGCACTGCTGCGCCCGGCTAGATCATCTCGCCGCGCTTGACGATCACGTGATCGCACAAGCCGTAGGCCTTCGCTTCCTCCGCAGTGAACCAACGGTCGCGCTCGGAGTCGAGCAGGATCTGCTCCACGTCCTGACCGCTGTGCAGCGCCGTGCGCTCGGCCATCAGGCGCTTGACGTAGGCCATCTGCTCGGCCTGGATGGCGATGTCCGATGCTTGTCCCCGCACGCCGCCCGACGGCTGGTGCATCATCACCCGGGCATGCGGCAGGCAATAGCGCTTGCCCGGTGCTCCCGCGGTCAGCAGGAACTGCCCCATCGAGGCCCCCAGCCCCAGGCAGACGGTGGCCACATCGCAGGCCACGAACTGCATGGTGTCGTAGATGGCCATGCCGGCAGTGACTGAACCGCCCGGGCTGTTGATGTACAGCGAGATGTCGCGGCCCCTGTCCTGACCTTCCAGGTACAGCATCTGCGCGCAGACAACGTTGGCGAGCTGATCGTCGACCTCGTCGCCCAGGAACACGATGCGGTCGTCGAGCAGTCGGTTCGAGATCTGGGTCCAGCCCGAGACGCCACTGGCGTCGAATGCTCTCTGCGCACCCGGCGCCGGGACGGTGATCGATGGAAGGTCGGTCATGCGCCGCAGGCTACCGACGCTGCTTTCGAGCCCAGCCGGAGTGCAACCGCCAACTGCCGCCGAGCAGGGTTGAGACGAACTCAGAGTCGCACCGCCAGCGCGCGCAGGGCGCGACCGCGGTGGCTGATTTGGTTTTTCGCTTCGGCCGACATCTCGGCGAAGGTGAGCGGGGCTGCCTCGTCGGGGACAAACACGGGGTCGTAGCCAAAGCCGCCATCGCCGCGCGGCGCCGAAGCGATCGTGCCCTCGACAACGCCATCGGCCAGGGTCTCGCTGCCGTCAGCCAGCACGACCGCTACCACGGTCCGGAAACGCGCTGTCCGCTGAGGTGGCGGTACCTCGCCCAAAGCAGCCATGAGCTTGGCCAGATTGGCCACCGGATCAGCTTCAGGCCCCGCATAGCGGGCGCTGTGCACTCCAGGGGCACCACCCAGCGCATCCACTTCCAGCCCGGTGTCATCGGCAATGGACGGCTCACCAGCCGCCGCGCACACGAACCTCGCCTTGATCAGCGCATTGTCCGCCAGCGTCTCGCCGTCTTCAGCCACATCGCCGAGTTCTGGTGGCCGCGGCACGATCTCTAGAGCGGGCATCGCTTCGGCCAGCACCGCAGCGATCTCGACGGCCTTGTGCGGATTGGCCGAGGCCATCACCAGCCGCACCGCGTCAGGGCCTTCCCGTCACCGACACCCTGGCGTGCCCGACATCACGTCGGCGGCGTGGCCAGTGCCGTTCGCTGCAGATCGACGATCTCGCTGATGCCCGAACGGGCCAGCGCCAGCATCGCGCTGAGCTGGGTGTCGTCGAACGGATCGCCCTCGGCGGTGCCCTGCACCTCGACGAAGCGACCCTGCCCGGTCATCACGACGTTCATGTCCACCTCTGCGCGCGAATCCTCCTCGTAGGGCAGATCGAGGCGGGCCTCGCCGTCCACGATCCCCACCGAGATGGCCGCGCACTCGTCGATGAGCGGATGCCGACTGATGGCTCCGCTGCTGACCAGACGAGTGCACGCATCGTGCAACGCCACATAGCCCCCGCAGATCGAAGCGGTACGGGTGCCCCCGTCGGCCTGCAGCACGTCGCAGTCGACCGTGACCTCGCGCTCACCCAGCGCCGCCATGTCGCACACGGCCCGCAAGGCCCGCCCAATCAGGCGCTCGATCTCGAGCGTGCGCCCCTTCTGCTTGCCTCGCTTGGACTCGCGGCCGACGCGTTCCCCGCTCGAGCCGGGCAGCATCGCATATTCGGCGGTCACCCACCCGGTTCCCCGGCCGCGCATCCAGCGCGGCACGTCATCGTCGATCGACACGGTGCACAGCACCCTGGTGCGCCCGAAGGACACGAGCACCGAACCAGGTGTCTGGTCGGTGAAGTCGCGTTCGAACGTGACGGGCCGCAGGTCACCCGGCGTCCGGCCGTCGGCGCGCGTCACGACCGGTTCTCGACGTTCACGTCGTGCACAGTGCTCACGCCCAGAACGTTGCGCCGGTGCGTGCGACTGCCACGTCGCCGTTGAACACCTCGCCCGCCTCGGTCAGATGATCCTGCGGATCCGATCCGGGCGGTACATGGGTCACCACGAGCTGGCGCGCACCGACGTCGTTGGCGTCGGCCGCCAGCCAAGCTGCGCTGACATGTGGAATCTCGGGACTGTCGGTTGCGTGCAGCAGCGTGCCCTCGCCCACCACGAGATCCGGCGCCGGCCGCCCGACGTCACGGCTGAGCGAAGAGAGTGCCCAGCCACGCCCCGTATCGGACGTATAGACAATCGACTTGCCAGCACACTCGAAGCGCATCGCCAGCGTTTCCACCGGGTGATCGGTGCGGGAGAACAGCACATCGATGTCGCCGACACGCGCCTCCGACGAGTCCTTCACCATCTCCCAGCCGAAGAGATCCGAGCTGTCGCCGTACACCTCGGTGACCTCACGCACGCCCTCGGTGGCGAGCACCCGCATGTGCTCGATGCCCATGTACCACTTCGCAGCGTTGTAGATCACCGGCAGCTCCGCGCAGTGATCGGGGTGGTGATGGCTCACCAGCAGCGCATCCACCGTCTCCAGCGGCACATGGGACTGCAGGTTGGCGAAGGTGCCCGGCCCGCAGTCCACCCACAGGTTCGTGGCCTCGCTGCGCACGAGGTACCCGCTGCACGACTCGCCAGCGGCGGCGTAGCTGCCCGAACAACCCAACACCGTCACCGAGAGCTTGCTCACGGAGGCCGATACTACGCAGGTAGCCGAGGCTTCTCACATCGTGCCCAGCCCAACAGAACTTCAGCCGATCGGGCAGCGCGTTCCTGCTTCGAGCAGCCGGAGGACGCCGGCTTCGTCGAAGACGCCGACCAACCGCCCACCGCTGGTTGCGAGCGATACCGAGGCCGGCTCACTGGCGGTTGCGGGGTGGAATGTGGCTGCCGGGTACGCCTCGGCGACCTCGGCACGCCCGGCACCGACACCGATCCCCGCGGCCGTTTGCAGCATGTACGGATCGGGTCCGAACGCTCCCAGCCGCCAGGTCATGAAGTGCTCATCGCCGGCGCCGCGGTGCTGGTAGCCGTCTTCGGCATTCCCGAACAGCGCCAGGAGGCCGGGCCACTCCACAGCTCGCAGGCGGCTGCCCGGACAGTCACCGTAGATGGAGAACGTGTCGGTCCAGCCGCTGTCGGCAACCGGCTGGCCGAGCGCGACGGTGAGCGCGTCCAAGGCAGTTTGCGCGTCGGTGCCGAATGGCACGAGTCCGAGGCCGTCACTCGCGAGCACGACGCCTTCGGGACGGGGCACTGCCGCCCCGCCCAGCCTTTCGGGCGCTGTGGTGGCGGACGCGGCGTCGGCGGATGTACCCGCATCGCCTCCCGCCGGAGCTGTCACCAGCACTGCCGCGGGACGTTCAGATGATGTTTGCGAGGGCAGCAGTGTCGTCGCGGTGACGTCGAGGGACAGAGCGCTGGTAGACGGCGGAGTCGGGGCCACCCGCAGCGGCGGACCCGTGCAGGCACCCGCAGCCACCGCCAGCACCACGGCCACCGCCGCCGCCCGGCATCGGGATCTGGCGCCCCTCATGCCGGCAACGGTACGACAGCGACTCGGGCGATCAACCGCCGAACTGCCTGCAGAGACGGTCAGAAGTAGATGACGTTCTCGGCCTGGGCAGCGGCAGCATCGAGGTCGTCGGTCCAGGCGCCGACCGACAGGTATTTCCAGCCGTGGTCGCTCACGACGAACACGATGACGCCTTCGTCGATGCGGGCAGCCGCCTTGCGTGCGCCGGCCAGCGCCGCGCCACCCGAGATGCCCGAGAACACCCCTTCGGCCGCCAGCATCCTCGTCGCCTCGATCGATTCGCGCGGGCGCACGATCATCTTGCGATCGAGCAGATCGACGCCCCCCCACTGCTCGAAGATGGGCGGCACGTACCCATCGTCGAGGCTGCGCAGGCCCTCCACCTGCTCGCCTGCCGGAGGTTCGACCGCCCACACTTGCACCGTCGGCGAGTGCTCCTTGAGATAGCGGCCTACGCCGAGCAGCGTGCCGCTTGTGCCCAGCCCTGCCACGAAGTGTGTGATGCCGGGAACGTCGGCGACGATCTCAGGACCGGTGGTGCGGTAGTGCACCTCGGGATTGGCCTCGTTCCCGTACTGGTAGAGCATCGTCCAGTCGGGGTTGGCCTCGGCCAGCTCCACTGCGAGCCGCACTGCCCCGTTGGAGCCTTGCTCGGCCGGGCTGTCGATGATCTCGGCGCCGAAGATCTCAAGCATCTGCCTCCGCTCGGCGGTGACGTTGCCCGGCAGCACGATCTTGACCCGGTAGCCGCGGCGCTGCCCGAGCATGGCCAGCGCGATGCCGGTGTTGCCCGACGAGGGCTCGATGATCACCGATCCGGGCGCGAGCTGGCCTTCGGCCTCAGCGCGGTCCAGCATCGCCAGCGCAACCCGGTCTTTGACCGAGCCGGTCGGGTTCTGCCCTTCCAGCTTGGCGTACAACTCGACCGCCGGGTTGGGGCTGAGGCGGCTGACGTCGAGGGTGGGTGTGGCGCCGATCAGCTCGTCGACAGAGCGATAGACGGCCACGTGCTGGCTCAGTCGTGCGTATTGGAGCGAGGCCGGACCGGCTCAGCCACCGGCGACGGCCGGCAGGATCGACAGCTCGTCGCCGTCGGACAGCGCGGTGTCCATCTGGGAGAGGTAGCGCACATCCTCGTCGTTGACATAGACGTTCACGAAGCGGTGCAGGCTGCCGTCTTCGGCGAGCAGGTTGGGGGCGATGCCGGGAAACTCGCCGACCAGCCACGACACGGCTTCGGCCACGGTGCTGGCCTCGGCGTCAACCCGTGACTGCCCGTTGGCGTGGGGACGCAGGACGGTCGGCAGACGGACGGTGACAGCCATCGGAGCTCCCGTTTCGGCGGCTAGCCAATTGCTGGCCAGGAACTTGCAAGCCGCCTCGGCTATTCCTGACCTGTTGACTCAGGATTCTACGGGCCGCACCAGCCGTACCCTCGGGTTGATGGAGCAGAGGCTGAGCCGATAGGCGAAGCCGTGGCCCGAGCGGCCCGTGAGCGAAGCGAACAAGAGCGGGAGGTAACAGGTGACGCAACGAGGAGGCTCACCTTCGCTCGCGTCGTCGAGCGACCGGAACGTCGTGGCGTCAAATCGCCGTGCGCGCCGCAACTACGAGGTGCTCGACACCTTCGAGTGCGGCATGGTCCTGCGCGGCACGGAGGTGAAGTCGCTGCGTGCCGGGGGCGCCCAGATGGGCGACGCCTATGCCCGGGTGCGCGACGACGAGATGTGGTTGATGGGCCTGCACATTGCCCCGTGGATCCATGCATCGCCCACCTTGGGCCACGAGGTGGAGCGCCCCCGCAAGTTGCTCATGCATCGTGCCGAGATCAACCGGCTGCGGGCCCGGACTGAGCAGGACCGTCTGCAGCTCATCCCGCTCGAGATCTACTTCCGTGACGGGCGAGCCAAGCTGGAGCTCGCCCTTGCCCGGGGCCGCCGGCTGTACGACAAGCGGCAGGCGATTCGCAAGCGAGAAACGGACCGCGAGGCCCGCCGGGCGCTGCGCGACCGATCCGTCTAGCTGCTGAGTTCTCAGGCCAGGGCAGCAGCGGCGATTCGGGCCACTGTGGCCGGCTGGTCGAAGTCGGCTTGGTGGCCGGCGTCGTCCAGCAGATGCGTGCCCGCGACGTTGGGGAGTGCCCCGGCCCAGCGTTCTAGGTACGACGCCGGAATGATCCGGTCCTTGGCGCCGTGCACCAGCGTCACCGGGTTCAGCACCCGGTGCAGTCGTTCTGCCAGACCCCATTCGGGCAGCGGCCAGATCAGCTGTGCAGCGGCCGTTCGCGTGAGATAGCGGTGCACGCCGTGCTCCACCACCATGTCAGCCGGCAGGTCGGCTGGGTCGTCGAAGAACGCCGCTGACGCCGCCGTGTCTTCGGTGAGCATCGCCCGCTGCACGCTCAGCGTGGTGCCGAACGGGTCAGCGACCGGATCGCCATCGTCCCAGAGGCCGAACGGTGCCACGAGCACCATCGAACCGAACGCCTCGGGCCGTACCGCCGCCAGCTCGAGCGCCAGCATGGCACCCACGCTGGAAGCCACCAGCGGCACCCCGGTGAGCCCGGCTAGATCGACGACCTCGCTGGTCGCGACCACCCAGTCGTGCAGGGTTCGCAGCCTCTCGGGTTCGCTGGAGCCGGTGAAGCCCGGCAGGCTCGGTGCCACCACGCGATGGCCCGTTGCGGCCAACTCCTCGAGTACTGCGTGCACGCCGGGATTGCCGAGCATCCCGTGCAGGTAGCCCACGGTCGGGCCCTCGCCCAGCTCAACGATGCCGATATGTCCGTCTCGGTACGGCAGCGTGCCCGGTGCGAAATGGCCGGCCAGCGGTGCGCCTGCGTTCACTGGGCGCGGCTCCCGACGGGCGCGAGCTGGTGGTCGGTCTTGGGCCACCAGTGGTCCTCGTAGTCGTCCTCGAACAGGCCCGCAACCTCTGGCATCACCTTGGTCGCGTACATCTCGGTGTTCATCTTCACCAGTTCGGGATCCATGTTGCCAAAGTGGCTGAACACCATCAGGTGGCCAACATTCATGGTGGTGGCCAGCTCGTGCACCTGCTCGGTGACCTGGGTGGGGTCGCCCAAGATGATGTAACCCTTCTCCACCATGTCCTCGAAGGTCAGCTTCTTCGAGCCGTATGAGGGCTTGGCGCTGCCGGCCTTGGCAGCATCGGCGGCGTTGGCCTCGCGTCGGGCGGTGGCTTCCCGCGCGGCTCGTTCCACCATGCCTTCCACTCCGGCACGCACCGTGTTGGGCGTCTTGTAACCCGGCGGGTCGGCATAGCCGGCGTACACGTGCAGGCAGGTGTTGAAGAAGTACTCAGCCGGTTCGCGGTACAGATCCCACGCTTCGGCCTCGGTGTCGGCCACGGCGATGAACTGCGCGAAGCCGCCCTGGAACGGGTTGGTCTCCTTGCCGAGCTCCTGGACCTTTTTCCAGAAGCCCTGCATGGTGCGCAGACCGGCCTTGTAGCCGAAGTAGCTCAGGTAGCAGTACACGAGGTCTTCTGCGGCGCACCAGTCCCAGGTGTCCACCGAACCGCCGCCGGGAATCCAGATGGGCGGGTGGGGCTGCTGCACCGGACGGGGCCAGACGTTGACGTAGCGCAGCTTGTTGTAGTTGCCGTTGAAGCTGAACACCTCGTCCGACGTCCACGCCTGGCGGATGAGGTCAACGCCCTCGTGGTAGCGCTCGCGCAGCGTGGCCGGGTTCTGTCCGTAGGCGTAGATGGTGTCCATCGGCGAGCCCACCGGGAAGCCGGCGATCATGCGCCCGCCGGTGATCCCGTCCAGCATGGCGATCTCCTCGGCCACCCGCAGCGGCGGGTTGTACAGCGCTACCGAGTCGCCCAGCACGACGATGTTGGTGTCGGGGCAGTTGCGTGACAGAGCCGCCGCGATGATGTTCGGGCTGGGCATGAGGCCGTAACCGTTGGAGTGGTGCTCGTTGATGCCGACGGCGTCGAACCCGCATTCGGCCGCGAACTCGAGCTGGTCGAGATACGCGTTGTAGGTCTGGTGCCCGACGGTGGGGTCATACAGCTTGGGGTCGATGTCGACCCAGACCGAGCGGTGCTGCTCGGGGAAGTCCGGCGGGAGCTCCGGGTAGGGCATCAAATGGAAGAAGATCGACTTCACGGCGTGCTCCTTGCGGCTCGCCAGAAAATCTACTCCGCGTTCGACTCTGCGTTGTGATCGAGCGTGCGCCCGCTGCGGGGGCGGCTCAGTCCCAGTCGTGGCCCACGATGGAGACGTCGTCGGGGTTGAAGAAACCGGGAATCGTCCAGCCGTCGAGGTCGTACTCGGCCATGCACTGCTCGGCGAAGCCTTCGAGCATCGCTGTCAAGGACTCCTGACCGGGCGCCGCCGCATCGGCCGCATGGACGTTCTCGTAGCGGATCTGTTCGTTGTTGCCGGCGTAGTTGCGCTCGTACAGCTCATGACGGCCGCCGAACTCGCTGCCCATGGCATCCCACAGCAGCTTCATGATCTTCATCCGCTCGAGCGCCGGGATGCCGTCTGAGCCTCGCACGAAACGCTCCAGGTACGGCCGGATCTCGTCCGACTTGAAGTCGGCGGCGTTCGAGTTGACGTAGATGAGGCCTGACGCCACCACCTGCTCGACAATGTCCTTGATCCGGGGATAGAAGTGCGGTGTGAAGGTGCGGTAGGCCAAGCCGTAGAGCGCGGACGGCTGCACGGCGCCGTTCGCCCACGGATCGGGGTTGCGGCACATCGCGTCGCTCAGACCCCACATCAGGTTGCGAATGGCGATCACCTCGCCCAGGTTGGCCTGCACGCCCCGGAAGTCGCGGGTGCCGGTGGCGCGCAGCGCCTTCGACAGCAGCCCGGCGATGAAGTCCAGCTTCACGCACAGGCGGGCCAGCCCATGGAAGGTGAACCGCGGCAAGAAGCCGATCGAGGGGAAGAAGTTGTTGGCCTTGGGCACGTCGCCGTACAGGAACACGTTCTCCCACGGAATCAGCACCTGGTCGAACACCAGGATGGAATCATTCTCGTCGAGCCGGCTCGACAGCGGGTAGTCGAACACGCTTCCGGTGGCAGCCGCCTGCAACTCATAGGAGTTGCGGCAGATCAGCTTCACCCCGTCGGCGTCCATCGGCGCGGTGCACACGATGGCGAAGGCACGATCCTGAATGGGTATCTGGCCGTAGTGGGCGATGAAGTTGTAGTGCGTCAGCGCCGAGCCGGTGGCCACGACCTTGGCGCCCGACACGACGAGGCCGTTGTCGGTCTCGCGCTCGACGTGCATGCAGACATCGCGGATCTGATCGGGGCCGAGGTGACGATCGACCGGCGGATGCACGATGGCGTGGTTCCAGTACAACACCTCCTCCTGGCTGCGCTGGTACCAGTAGATGGCGTTGTCGGAATAGTCGTCGTAGAACTCCGGCATCGCTCCCAAGGTGGCCAGGAACGACGCCTTGTAATCGGGACTGCGACCCATCCAGCCATAGGTCAGGCGCTGCCAGCCGGCGATGGCGTCGCGGGCGCCGACGAGGTCGTCTGCACTGTGAGGCACCCGAAAGAACTTGTGGGTCCTGCCTCCTGAACCCGTGTCGGTCTCGCACGTCAGCACGTCTTGCTGGGCGGGGTCGCCGAGCGCGTCGTACAGCCGGGCGATGGAGCGCACGCTGTTGCGGAACGCCGGATGAGTGGTGACGTCACGCACCTTCTCGCCATGGAAGTACACCGTGCGACCGTCGCGCAGGCTCTCGATGTACTCCTCGCCGGTCATCGGCGACCATGTCTCAGTCGACCTGCTCATCGCGTTTGCCCCCGTGTGCCTGCCCTCATCGGCCAGGCAGCTCAGGCTGGTGAGAAGTCGGTCTCGTAGTCGGTGTCGTCCACCAGCAGGTCTTCGGGAGGCAACCGCTTGGCGTAGTTGAGGGCCCCGTTGATGTCGTGCTTCCAGACTTCCTCAGGCAGTTCGTACAGCACTTCCACGCCGTAGCCGTTGGGATCGTTCACGTAAACGCTGTGAGTCATGCCGTGATCGACGCGGACGTTCATCGGCACGCCCCGCTCCTCGAGGAATTGCACCTGCTCCAGCCACGACTCCCGGTCGGGATAGGTGATCGCGATGTGGTTCACCGCGCACGCGCCCTCGACCATGCTCCATTTCTCGGGCGGCGCCGGCAGCTCCGGACGCTCCACGAGCGCGATGTCGTGGTGGTTCACGTCGTCGACGACGCCGCTGTAAAAGCGCATGTTCATGGCCGGTGGCTTGCCGTTGCGCGGCTCAAGCTCGCCGACTTGCTTGAAGCCCAGCAAGTCGCACCAGAAGTGATGCGACTCCTCCATGTCGCGTACGTTCAGCACCAAGTGATTCAGGCCCCGCGGCGTGACTGCGCTCGTGCGCTTCTTGATCGCTTCGCTCATGGACTGACCGCCTTGTCGGATGTGTTGCGGGTGCCTCCAGCCGACCGCTGCTTCCTTCGCAGGAGCCTAGCCCCGCCCGCATTTCAGCCTGTGGGCGGTCGACCTCAGCCCTGGCGCTTGGCCAGCCACTCCTCGAATTCGGCACGACGATCCTTAGCGATGGGGAACGTCCCGATCGAGCTCTCACCGGCAGCGACCCGCTCGATGGCCCACTCCTCCTCGAGCTCCTGGGCATAGGAGTCGTCGGCGATCTCCTCGGCGAGCAGCGCCGGGATGACCACGGCCCCCTCGCCGTCGCCCACGATGATGTCGCCCGGAAACACCGTGACCCCGGCGCATGCGATGGGCACCTGGTGTTCGAGCGGCGTATGCACGCGGCCGAGGGTCGCCGCATGGGATGACTGGTGATACACGGGCAGGCCGACATCGGCCACGGCTGGCGTGTCGCGCAGCGCACCATCGGTGACGAAGCCGGAAGCGCCGAGGTGCTTGATACGCATGGTGAAGATGTCGCCGATGGTGCCGGCATGCGGCTCTCCCCGCGCCTCCACGATGAGCACCTCTTCGGGCTCGATGGATTCCACGGCCCGGCGCTGCGCGTTCGGACCCTCCAGCCGGCGTTCGAAGTCTTCGCGCTTGGGCACGAAGCGCAGCGTGTGGGCGTAGCCGACCATGCGCTGGCCCTCGTTGAGCGGTCGCAGGCCGTTGAGGAAGCTGTTCCGCATCCCACGCCGCTGCATCTGGCCCGCAAGCGTTGCCGTGGACACCGCGTTGAACTTCATACGCATGTCGTCGGTGAGCACCACTGGGCGGTGTTCTGCATCGGCCATGGAATCCCCTTTGCTGAGCCCGATTGCGCTGTGTGGTTGCGGTGTGTCGACGGGCCTCGCCAATGTAGTCAAGTCCCGTTTTCCGAAAGCCGGTCGCACCTGCGCGCTCCCGTCGCTGCTCGCTGGTGCTCCGCTCGGTGTATCGGCGACAAGACTGGCGCATCGGCGGCTCCCGACGCCTAGGCGTCGGCGATGCTGCGAGATCTATCGCTCGAACCGGAAGGAAGCGTTGTGGCGCCTTCGAAGACCATCGACCCAATCGAGCTGTCGAGCCGGCTCATCGACACCGGCGTGGCCGATGAGCAGGTGGTGCGCGTCAACAACGCGCTGAGCGAGATCGACGACAACGTCGCTGTGGTCGAGGCGTTCAGCAACATGGTGGCCTTCGGCACCGACGACGGCCTGGTGTGCTTCGACGCCAGCGGCCCGTTCAGCGGTACCGCCGTGGTGGAATCGCTGCGCGGCTGGTCGGCCGAGCGGGTCAACACGCTGCTGTACACGCACGGCCATGTCGATCATGTGGGCGGCAGCGGCGCGCTGGCGGCTGATGCCGCGGAGCGCCGCCAGCCGCTGCCCGATGTGGTCGGGCATGACAACGTCATCCCTCGCTTCGAGCGCTACAACGCCACCAACGGCTACAACCTCATCATCAACCGGCGCCAGTTCGGAATCGGGCTGCGACAGCGCGGGGTGGGTATCGCTTTCGACGACGACCGCTTCCTGCCGTCGGACGCACTGTGGCCGAACCGCACCTTCAGCACGGAAGACTCGCTGTCGGTCGGCGGGCTCGACTTCGAGTTGCACCACGACAAGGGCGAGACCGACGATCACACGTGGGCGTGGGTGCCCTCGCATCGCGCGATCTGCCCCGGCGACCTGGTGGCGTGGGTGTTCCCGAACGCCGGCAACCCCCAGAAGGTGCAGCGCTACCCGTTGGAGTGGGCGCGGGCGCTGCGCCACATGGACTCCCTCGAACCCGAGCTGCTGATCCCAGCGCACGGGCCGCCGGTCCGGGGTCGTGAGCGCATCGGCACTGTGCTGCTGTCGCTGGCCGAAGCGTTGGAATCCCTGGTGAGCCAGACGATCGAGCTCATGAACGCCGGAGCCTCGCTGGATGAGATCCTCCAGGGCGTCTCGCTGCCCGCCGAATGGCTGGCGCGCCCGTGGATGCGGCCGGTCTATGACGAACCCGAATTCGTCATCCGCAACGTCTGGCGTCAGTACGGCGGATGGTGGGATCTGGACCCGTCGAACCTCAAGCCCTCCCCCAGGGCCGAACTGGCCGACGAACTGGTGCGACTGGGCGGCGGTGCCGCGGCGTTCGCGACACGGGCTCAAGAGCTGGTTGAGGCCGGCGACCTCAAGCTGGCCTGCCACCTGATCGAGCTGGCCGTGGCCGCTGATCCCGCATCGACGAGCCTCCACGGCGTGCGAGCGGAGATCTACGAAGCCCGGCGGACGGCGGAGCAGGGACTCATGTCCATCGGAATCTTCAGCGCCGCTGCCGCCGAGTCACGCGAGATCGCCCAGAACAGCGAGAGCGGCTAGTCAGCGTCGCTCACGGGCCGCTCGGGCCGCGGCATTGCCATTCGGCTCAGCCTCTGGGTCTTGGCCCCGAGCAACTGCACCCGCCGTGCTCGCTGGGCGTAGTGTTCCCCGCAGCAACTCTCGTGTCAGCTCGGCATGCCCGCGGCCGTGACTTGCTAGCCGGAACGGCGGGGCTGGAGCACGCACATGGCCGACATTGGATCGGGGTCGGCGCCGGGAGCGCCGTATGGGGGGCGCGGCGCACCCGCTCTGTCCGATCGCGCGCTCGGCGTGCCTGCCGCTGCCGTGGCGATGGTGGGATGGGCCGCTTCGGGCGTGATTGCCAAGGGCATCTCCGAACTGGGGCCGCTGGCTGTCGTGTTCTGGCGGATGTGGCTCTACACGGGTCTCGTCGCGCTGTTCCTGTGGGCCAACCGCACGCCGCTGCGGCTGTCGTCGATCAAGATCTCGTTCTGGGGCGGGTTCTCGCTGGCGTTCGACATCATGCTGTTCTTCATCGCCTTGCGGATGACCACAGTGGCCAACGCCACGGTGGTTGCGTCGCTGCAACCGCTGCTGATGCTGTTTCTGGCACCGAGGATCTTCGGCGAACAGCCGGGTCGGCGCCATTGGGGACTGGCGCTGGTGGCGATCGGCGGCATCGCGATCGTCGTGTTGGGCTCATCGGGCCTGACCGAGTGGAGCGTGTTCGGCGACCTGCTGGCATTCGGTGCGCTGTTCGCCTGGACGGGCTACTTCGTGTTCTCGAAGCTGAGCACGCAGAAGATCGCAGCAGCGCAGTACACGGGCGGCAGCGCATTGGTGTGCTCGTTGGTGGCCACGCCGTTCGCGCTGGCCTCGGGGCAGGTCTTCGACTGGCCATCGGCGGGGGCGTGGTTGTGGCTGGGCATCATGGCGATCGGCCCCGGCGTTGCCAGTCACATGCTGATGAACTGGTCGCTGGTGCGCATCCCTTCGTGGCTGGGCTCCACGATGACGCTGGCTATCCCGGTCACCAGCACGCTGATGGCCTGGGTGTTCCTGGGCGATCAGGTGTCGCTGTGGCAGTTCGTTGGCATGGCGGTGGTGATGTTCGCGCTCGCAGCCGTCGTGCTGGACCAGTCCCGCACGAAGCTGACCTAGCGATTCCATACGGGGTGGCGAGCCTCTTGACTGGCCCCATGACCTGGCGGCGCTCCCTCGGTGGGCTGGCATGGCTGGTGCTGGCGCTGCTCGGCTTCAGCGCGGGTTGTTCTGCGTCCGGCGATGCCGAGCACACGGTGCATGTGGGTTTCTACGCGTTCTTCGAACCGGTCAGCGCCGCGGCAGACCCGGATCCTGACGCTGCTGGGTTCGACATACATGTCGGCTACGAGGCCGATCTGCTCACCGCCATGGAGATGATGGGCGGGCTCGGCCTGCGATTCCGCCGGACGCCGATCGCTGAGTGGCCGGGAATCTGGCTCCTGCCGTCACGCGACGACGTGGACATGGTCGGCGGCGGCATCACCATCTTGGACTCCCGCAGACTCGACGCCGACGGCAATACCGTGGTCGCGTTCGCCGAACCGCACATCGAGTTCCGCCAGTCGCTGCTGGTCCGCTCCGACGACGTCGGCCGTCTCCCGAATCACGATGCCTTGCGCAGCACCGACGTGGTGGGAGCGCTGCCGGCGACCACCGGCGAGGCGAGGCTGCTGCAGCTGCTCGGCATCGCCGACTCCCAAGGCCGGCTGGCCGCAGGCACCCAGGTGCACACCCCGGCGGGCGTGGTGACCGTCGAGTCGGACAGGGCGTTGAGCATCAGCGCCGCCGAGGCATCCCCCGAGATCGAGCACCGCACCCGCCTCGTGCCCGCAGATCCGGCACGTCCCACCGTGGTCTACCTCGGCGAAGAGTCCGGCGAGGCGGCCTTGCTCGCCGCGCTGAGCGACGGGCGGATCGACGCCATCGCCAGGGGCACCATCGGCAACACGCAGGCTGCGGTCGACGCGGGCGGGCAGTTCGCCGTGACCGCGCTGGACGAGCAGGTGGAGTTCGGAGGATTCGCCGTCAGCGTGGACGACACCGAGCTGCTCGACAAGCTCAACTCCGCAGTGGCCTGGCTCACCGACGCCGGACGCATCGGCATCGGCGAATGGCTCGCCGACAACGAAGTGTTCGCAAAGCGCGCCCAAACCTGGCAACCGCCGCGCTAGCCCACCCAGCCAATTCGGGTGAGTGCCCGTCACTGGGCAGCGTGGACCGGCGGGCGCCGGTGGACCCATGGAGCTGCCTGCTCCATCTGCGCGGCGACCCGCAGCAAGACATCCTCGCGGCCCGGTGCTGCGACGAGCTGGATGCCGATGGGCAGACCTTCGGGGGACATGCCTTCGGGGGTGCCGAGCGGCACAGAGATGGCGGGCTGGCCGCTGACGTTGAACTGCGGCAGGTACGGAGTCACCTTGGCCAGGCGCTTGGTCAGCGTGCGCTCGTCGCCCTCGACGAGATGGCCGACACGTGGCGGCAAGACACCGAGCGTGGGGGTGAGCAGCAGGTCGAAGCCGTCGCCCTGACCGGGCTCGGCATTCCACCACTGCACGATCTGCCGCGTGAATTGGTGCAAGCGCTCACGGCTGGCCAGCAAATCCGCACCGCTGATCTTGGTGCCGCGCTGGTAGTTGATCCACGCGACCGGCTCGACATCGTCTTCGGTCCAGGGTCGGCCGAGCGCCGACTCGTAGGACCGCAGGGTCGCGGTCGCGCTGGCGCGCATGATCCGGACGTAGTCGTACATGTAGTCATTGCTGGCCATCGGTTCCGGCAACGCTTGTTCGACCCGGTGCCCGAGGCTGTCCAGCAAACCGGCTGCAGCTTCGGCGGCCTGGGTGCACAGCGGGTCGGTCACTTCGAAGGGGATCGTCGAGCTCACGCCGATGTGCAGTTGGCCGGGGTGCTGGCCGACCTCGGCGACGTAACCGGCCGCGGGCGCGGGATGTGCGGGCGCGTACGGATCGCCGGGCTCGGCGCCGGCGAGCACATCGAGCGCCAGCGCCGCATCGCGCACGGTGAGCGCGACGGCGCCGTCAGTGGTGCCGCCTCCCCAGCCTTCACCCGCCGGTGCGCTGGAGATCCGACCCCGGGAGGGTTTGAGCCCGACGAGGCCGTTGGCACTGGCAGGGATGCGGATCGACCCGCCGCCGTCGCTGGCGTGAGCGATGCGCACGATGCCCGCCGCGACTGCTGCCGCCGCACCGCCGCTGGAGCCGAGCACGGTGTGATCGGTGTTCCACGGGTTGCGGCAGGGCCCGTACAGCGCCGTCTCCGCTGCGGCGGGGCACTGGCCGCCGCCGAGCTCGGGACTGTGCGAGTGCCCGATGCTGATGGCGCCCGCCTCGGCCAAGCGTCGAGCGACCGCACCGGTCTCGGCGTAGCGATAGTCGAGCTCGGCCAGCCGGCGGTTGCCCTGGTAGCCGGGTTCGCCCTCGGCCGGGCAGAACAGGTCCTTCAGCGCAGTCGGCACGCCCGCGAGCAGTCCACCAGCGGCGCGGCCCGAGGACTCTGCATCCAATTGCGCGGCTCGATGCCGCGCCGCATCCAATTGCGCGGCTCGATGCCGCGCCGCATCCAATTGCGCGGCTCGATGCCGCGCCGACTCGTACGTTCGCTCGACGATCGCATTGATCGACGGGTTCACCTGCTCGCAGCGGGCAATGGCATCTTCAACCGTCGTCGCGGCGTCGGTCTCGCCAGCTCGTACCTGCTCAGCCTGCGCCGTCGCGTCGCTCATCATCACCCCTGTCACCGTCGGCCCCGGTGCTCAGGGCCCCGCCGTCAACGGCGCAGTCTCGCGCAGCGTGCCTGGCTGGTGGGCTGCTGACGACGGTCAGGCTCGCATCAATTGGCGGCCTCAGCGGCTGGGTCGAACAGTTCCACGTCGCAGCGAATGCCTGGGGCACGAGCGAGGGAGCCATCGCCAGTGAGCAGTGTCGCGCTGGTGAACTCCGCTAGCGCGACATAGGACGCGTCGTAGGCAGAGAGGTTGTGGCGGAGTTCCCAGCAGCGCTCCAGCAGCAGGCTGTGGTCGACCCGCATGATCTGCAACGCTGCGAGGTTGCGGAGCCCACGAAGTGCCGCCGCGGCGGATATCTCGCCCCGCCGATTCATGGATCGCAACGCGTGAGCAACCTCGATGTCGATGAGATGGGGGGCCATCGCCCGCTCTTGCATGAGTCGACGCACCGCAGCTCGACCCGCTTCGTCGGCATCTGCGACAGCGGAAACGGCGACGCTGGCGTCGACGACGATCATTCCGCGTCGCGGTGGGCGCGGATGACCTCGACAATGGTGTCCATATCCAAGTTGGTCTCGCCGTACACCAACGCTTCCACGCGCTTGCGCGCGAGCAGTTCTTCCATGCTCGCCAGTTCGGCCTCGCGGCAGACGGCCTCGAGCATGTACTGCTGCAGCGACTGTCCTGCATCGGCGGCGCGTTGGCAGAGCTTCTCGTGAACTTCGTCGGGCACGTGCCTGACTTGGATGGTTGCCATGACGCTACCTTAGCGCTGCAAGCGCTGAATATGCGCTAATAGCGCTATTTTAGCGCAACAGCTCAGTTACGCACCTGCGCAAATGTGCACAAGGGCGTCATCAGGCCGCTTGATCAGCGCCACGTCGGCCGTTGGTCAGCGGCCTTGCCAGTTGGGCTGGCGCTTTTCGGCGAATGCCCGGGGACCTTCCTTCACGTCCTCGCTGGCCATCAGGCGGGCCACCGCCGGATACGGGTGGTGGAACGCCTCGCCGAGCGGCATGTCGAGCCCGCGCATCGCCGCCTGCTTGGTGGCCTGGATGGACAGCGGCGCGCACCGCATGATGTCGTCGATCAGCCGGTCAGTGGCTGCGTCGAGCTCGTCGTATGGCACCACGTCGTTGACGATGCCCAGCTCCAGCGCACGCTGCGCGCTCATGGTTCGGGCCGTCAGCAGGTACTCCATGGCCAGCTTCATCGGGATCTGCCGCGGCAGCCGGTGCACTCCCCCGCCACCGGCATACAGGCCGCGCAACGGCTCGGTGAGCCCGAACTGGGCGTGGTCTGCTGCCACGACCAGATCGCACGCCATCGCCACCTCGAAACCGCCGCCGAGCGCCACGCCGTTCACCTGTGCAATGAGCGGTTTGGGATAGTCGAAGCGCTCGATCAGCCGTGTCACCTGGCTCATCAGCTCACGGTCGGCAGCCTGGGTGGCCTCGTCGGACTGACGGATCATCGACAGGTGCTTGAGGTCGCGGCCGGCACAGAACGCCTGCCGGCCGACACCGGTGATGACCATCAGCCACACATCGTCATCGGCGGCGGCGTGGTCCAAGATGTCGGACCACTCCTTGTGGGCCGGGGTGTTGATGGCGTTGCGCACCTCCGGCCGGTTGATGGTGATGCGGGCCACACGCGGCCGGATCTCCTCGTAGACGAAGTACTGCGGTTCGAAGTCGAGTGCCTGCATGGCCCGGGATCGTATGCCGGTCGCTGGCTGCGATCAGCGGAGACTCCAGCGCGAGCAGCACTGCCGTGCCGAAGGCACTACACAAGAGCCGGCATGCGTGGCCGCAGTTCGGCTGGTGCGGCGCCACAAACGGAGCTTGGAGGAGGCAGCAATGTTTGAAGACCACGTCTCGATCGACACCGGCGAAGGCGAGATGAGCACGTTCGTGGTGCATCCGGAGCCGAGCGAGCGGCGGCCAGGGCCGTTCCCGACCGTGCTGTTCCTGATGGACGCGCCCGGCAAGCGCGAAGAACTGCACGACATGGCCCGCCGCATCGCCACCGTCGGGTACTACGTGCTGCTGCCGAACCTGTACTACCGCGACATTCCCGGCTTCATCGTGCAGCGAGACGACCCGGCCAGCCGGAAGTTCATGTTCGAGCTGATGACCAACCTGTCCAATGCCATGGTGTCGCGTGATGCCGCAGCCCTGATGCGATATGCCGACGCGGACCCTGCTGCCAGCATCGAGCGGATCGGCACCACCGGCTACTGCATGACCGGCCCGATGGCAATCTGGCTCGCTGCCGACTACCCCGACACGATCACCGCTGCCGCATCGATTCACGGCGTCCGGTTGGCGGTCGACGCCAGCGACTCGCCCCACCTAAGGGCGCCAGACATCCGCGGTGAAGTGCTGGTGATGTCGGCCGAGCATGACGACTACGTGGATCGGGCGCACTACGACCGGCTCTGCAAGGCCTTCGCGGACGCCGGCACAGACGCGCAGACCTACTGGGTGGACGGCACGCACCACGGATTCGTGTTTCCGGAGCGCCCGGTGTATGACAAGCCAGCGGCCGAGCGCCACTGGGAGCTGCTGCTGGACATGTTCGCCCGTCGTCTGCACTGAGCCATACGGTTACCGGACCGCCCCGGCATGCGGGGCGGGGCGATGCCACACTGTCGCCTCATGGAGACACGTGAACTCGTCCAAACGGTGTGCCCGCCGATAGCTGCGCTGGGCTCGAGGTTCTATTTCGACCCCGGAACGCTGGCCCGCGGCAAGGAAGCCGGCCTCGACGGCTTCCGCCTGTACGTGCTCGGCCGCGGCGGCGTGCTGGGCGATGTCGAGGCCACGGTGGTGCACAGCGCCTTCGGCTACTTCAACCCCGCGCTGGTTGCCAAGATCTGGAATTCGGCCAAGGAGATCATGGCGCCGCGTGATGGAGGCCGCCTCTACATGCAGTGCGCGGGCGCGTACGGCTCATCCAAGCTCGGTGACGTCGCAGGTCTCGATGCGTTCAATGCCGCCGCCGACAAGGTGATCGACGCCGGACTCGCCGACAGTTCCGCACAGGCACTCTTCGCAGCAGTCGCGTCCGAACCGCGCAGCGATGAGACCGCTGCCCGCGCGTTCCAGAACGTTGCCGTGCTGCGCGAGCTGCGCGGCAGCCTGCACCTGGTCGCCATCGTGGCCTCGGGCCTGTCGACCGAGATGGCTCACCGGGTGCGCCGGCCCGACGACGTCGAGATGTTCGGCTGGACGAATGACGCGCAGGTCACAGACGAGCATCGTGCGAAATGGGAGACCGCCGAAGCGCTGACCGACGATCTGATCGAGCCGATCTACGGCGTGCTCGACAGCGCCGAGGCCCAGGCGTTGGCCGACGGCGTCGCAGTCATCGAAGCTGCGCTCGCCGACTAGCGCAGCGATGACACTGGCCCTCAGTGCCGACGAGGTGCTGGCCACCACCCGTGCGGTGCGGCGCCGGCTCGACTTTGACCGGCCTGTCGACGACGCAACATTGCGCGAATGCCTCGAGCTGGCGCTGCAAGCTCCCACCGGATCGCTGCGCCAAGACTGGCACTTCGTCGTTTCCACCGATCCCGAGCAGTGCCGTGCCGTCGGCACGATCTATCAGGAGGTCTGGCTCGGCCGGATCGACGACAACTACCTGGCCAAGGCCGCGGCAGCCGAGACCGATCCGGCGGCGCGGGCGGACTGGCTGCGCATGATGGACTCAGCCCGCTACTTGGCAGAGAACTTCCCGCGCACGCCCGCGATCTTCGTGCCGTGCATCGAAGGTCGCCTCGACGGAGCTCCTGCGGGGCTGCAGGCACTGCGCTGGGGCTCGGTCATCCAAGCGGCGTGGAGCTTCTGTCTCGCCGCTCGCAATCGAGGTCTGGGCACCTGCTGGACAACGGTGCACCTGGCCCGCGAGCAGGAAATCGCCGAGATCCTGGGCATCCCCTTCGACGAAGTGCAGCAGGTGGCGCTGCTGCCCGTGGCTCACACCATCGGCACCGATTTCAAGCCGGGCCGTCGCAAGCCCTTCGACCAGTTCGTTCACACGAACGGTTGGTGACGACCGGTCAGTCGAACACCAGGATGGACCGGCCAGCGATCCGTCCGTTCTCAAGGTCATCGACTGCTTGGCCAATGTCGTCGATCAGGTAGCTCTGCGTCACGAGTGAATTGAGGTCGAAGTCGCCGTCGGCGTGCCACTGCAAGAAGCGGGGGAAGTCGACGGCCGGCTCGCAACTGCCGCCCAGGCTGGAGATGAACGCCCGCTCACCAATGAACAGGTGCATCGTGTCGAGTTCAAGGTTGCGCTGAGGCACGCCCACGAGCACCGCTGTTCCGCCGCGGCTCTGGCCGAACTCGCCCGCGCGGGTGGCCTCGTGGATCTGGGCCATCGTGCTCTGGTGCCCGATGCAGTCGAAGGCGAAGTCGACGCCGCGAAGCGGTTGACGCCTGATGTCGAAGCGGTGCTCGTCGGTCGTGAGCGCCCTGATCTCTTCGACGGGATCGCCTTCGGAAGCGTTGACGCCATGGGTGGCCCCGAAGCGTTTCGCAAAGTCCAGTTTCTCCTCGGAGAGGTCCACGGCGATGATCGGGTCGGCGTCGACGACCTTCGCCGCTGCCACTGCGGACAGGCCGACTCCACCGACACCGAAGACGGCCACGCTGTCCCCGGCCTTCACTCCGGCGGTGTGGAGCACCGCACCGGCGCCGGTGATGACCGCGCAGCCAATGATGCAGGTGGCCTCCACGTCGATGCCCTCGGGCACCTTCACCACGAACATCTCATCCGCGATCGTGTGGGTGGCCCAGGTGAACACGTTGATGGAGGTTGCCGTGCGGCCATCGCCGAGATCGAGCCGCAGCGGACCGCCCCGGCGGCGCGCGCTCTCCTGGTCCTTCGGCACCCACGTGACCATCACGGTGTCCCCCGGGGCAAGGCCGGTCACGTCGTCGCCCACTGCAATCACCTCGCCGGTGGACTCGTGACCCAGCACCTGCGGCGCCGCCCGCGGGTTGTGAATGGTGTGCAGCTGGCTGTGGCAGACACCCGACGCGTACTGCTTCACCACCACCTCATGACCGCACGGATCGGGCAGCGTCACGTCCATCACTTCAGGCCCGGCGCCGGCCTCCTGCGGGATGACAACAACTCTGGCGTCAACGGGCATTGCATTCCCCTCCCTTGCGCTGCCCCGCTGTCTAGCTGGAATCGGCGGACCGCGTCACAGCACCCGCCGTGCGAGGGTGAGGGCGTAGTCACCGTCGGCATCGGTCCACATTCGCTGCACCACGAGGCCTGCGGCGCCGAGTTCTGAGCGCACACGCTCGGGCCGGAACTTGGCGCTGATCTCGGTACGCATCCGCTCGCCCGCCGCGAAGTCGACCGTCATCTCCAAGGCTGGGATGTGCGCGGTCTGCGTTCGTAAGGAACGCAGGCGCATTTCGATCCACTCGTTGTCCGCATCGAATACTGCCTCGTGGGCGAAGGCATCGAGGTCGAAGTCGGCGCCGAGCCTCCGATTGAGCACCGACAGCACATTGAGGTTGAACCGCGCCGTGACGCCGGCGGCATCGTCGTAGGCGGCGACCAGCCGGTCGACATCCTTGACCAGATCGGTGCCCAGCAGGAACGTGTCGCCGGTCCGCATCGCGCCGGCGACGGCGTCCAGGAACGCTGGCCGGCGTGCCGGCGAGAAATTCCCGATCGTGCCGCCGAGCAGCATCACCATCGCAGGCGCACGGGGCGGCGAGTCGGGCGGGGCGTCAACGTCATCAAGCGGCAGGTGCCCCAGGTGGTGCTCGAAGTCGCCGACGACGCCGTGCACAGCCAGACCGGGGTACGCCCTGGCCACTTCACCCGCAGCGGTGCGCAGCGTCGCCGCGCTGTTGTCGAACGGCACGTAGCGTCGGAGCCGGCCGGCGGCCGCGAATGCGTCGAGCAGGATGCGCGTCTTCGTCGAAGTGCCCGATCCCAGTTCGGCGATGCAGTTGGCCCCTGCAGCCGCTGCGATGGCACCGGATTCCCGTTCGAGAATCTCCCGCTCGCGGCGGGTCGGGTAGTACTCGTCGAGACGGGTGATCTCGTCGAACAGCTCGCTGCCACGGTCGTCGTAGAACCACTTCGGCGGCAATTCCTTGGGGTTCGATGAGAGGCCCACCGAGACATCGGCGCGCAGTTCCCGATCCGACCAGCCGGCGTCGAGCCAGTTGTCGATCACGGGATCGGCGGCGGGAGGCACCGCCCCCTCGGGGAGCATCATCAGGCGTCGCCGGCCAGGCGCAAGCCCGAGAAGTGCCACCGGGTATGTGGATGAAAGAAGTTGCGATAGGTGGGCCGGATGTGACCTTCAGGGGTCGCGCAGCAGCCGCCTCGCAGCACCATCTGATTGATCATGAATTTGCCGTTGTACTCGCCCACGGCGCCGGGAGCGACACGGAAACCCGGGTACGCGCTGTAGGGGCTCGACGTCCATTCCCACACGTCGCCGTACATCTGCAGCAGCGACGCAGGCCCCGAGGCGCCTGCTTGCGGCACCGCCGGCGTTGGGGCGGGGTGCAGCCCGGCACCGCTGCCGATGTTGCCCCCGATGGGCAAGCCGTCGGCAGCATGCTCCCACTCGAATTCCGTCGGGAGCCGGGCACCGGCCCAGCGAGCAAACGCTTCGGCCTCGTAGTACGACAGATGGCACACCAGGTCGTTGGGTGCGACCGCCTTGAGACCTTGGAGTGTGAACACCTGCCAGCCGTCGTCGGCGAGATGCCAGTACGCCGGCGAATCCCAGCCGTGAGCAATGCGTTGGCCCCAGCCGTCAGACAGCCACAGTGTCGGCGTGTCGTAGCCGCCGTCGTCCATGAACGCCAGCCACTGGGCGCAGGTGACCGGGCGGTCGGCCAGCCGGAACGGCTCGGTCAGCACCCGGTGACGGGGCCACTCATTGTCGAACGCGAAGCCGCATCCGTCGTGACCGACCTCGACCTCGCCGCCGTCGAAGCTCACCCAGCGGGTGTCGGCGGCACAGGTCGCGTCGGCGCTGATCGCTGCTGTGTTGCAGGGCTGTTGGTACGCCGGCCACAGCGCCGGGTTGCACGACAGCACGTGCTTGATGTCCATGAGGATGAGCTCTTGATGCTGCTGTTCGTGATGCAGGCCGAGCGTCACCAGGTCCGCGATCTCGGGGGCAATGCCGCCGCAGAGCAGCCGTTCCATCGCCATGTCGACATAGCGGCGGTATGCCGTGATCTCAGCGCACGACGGGCGCGACAGGTTGCCGCGCTCCGGGCGCGGGTGTCGCTTCCCGATGGTCTCGTAGTACGAGTTGAACAGGAATCCGAAGGCCGGGTCGTGCTCGACGTAGCCGTCGAGGTGCGGTTTGCACAGGAACGTCTCGAAGAACCAGGTGACGTGCGCCCGGTGCCATTTGGTGGGGCTGACATCGGGCATCGTCTGGATGCACTGGTCTTCATCGCTCAGCGGTGCGGTGAGTGCATCGGTGTGCGCTCGGACCGAGCGGTAGCTCCCGAGCAGGTCAGACAACGAGTCGCTGGTCATGGATGTGGCCATAGGGCCCGCCGGAGGGTAGTGGGCCTGTATGAAGCCAATGCAAGTATCAGATGGAAGAGCGCTCATGTTTCTGGCGATCGTGGGCCGGAATCCGCATAGCCATGGCACAGATCAGGCGCTCAATCGACGCGAACTGGGCGCTCTGCGGTAAACACGCAGGGCGGAAATGGCGCGCCGTGATTGCCGCGACGGGTTCGCGGCCGTTTGTGCCGGCGCCCAGCAGGGTCGGGAACAGGGAGACAGCATCGATGGGCCTCAAGAAGCTGCTGATTGCGAACCGCGGCGAGATTGCCGTACGGGTGGTGCGGGCGGCCAGCGAGCTCGGCATCGGCACGGTTGCGATCGCGGGCGACGACGACGCTGCCTCGCTGCACACGCGGGTCGCAGACGAGTCGGTGACGCTCGACGGCCGGGGTGTCGCGCCCTACCTCGACATCGACCAGGTGATCAGTGCCGCTGCGGGGGCCGGCTGCGACGCGATCCACCCCGGCTACGGGTTCCTCGCCGAGAACCCGGCCCTGGCGCTTGCGTGCAAGGCCGCCGACATCACCTTCGTGGGGCCCAGCGCGCTCCAGCTCGAGCTCTTCGGCGACAAGCTCGCCGCTCGGGCGCTCGCGCAGCAGCACGACGTTCCGCTGCTGCCCGCCACCTCCGAGCCGACATCGGTCGAGGCCGCACAGGCCTTCTTCGCCGAGCACGGGCCGATGATGATCAAGGCTCTGGCCGGGGGCGGCGGGCGCGGCATGCGCGTGGTGCGCTCAGCGGACGAGCTCGAGGCGGCATACGAGCGCTGTGCCAGCGAGGCTGCCGCCGCGTTCGGCAACGGCGATCTCTACGTGGAGCAGCTGATCGAGCGTGCCCGCCACATCGAGGTGCAGATTGTGGGCGATGGCGAGTCGGTCGCCCATCTGGGCGAGCGGGAATGCACGCTGCAGCGCCAGAACCAGAAGATCGTCGAGATCGCACCCTCGCCCACGCTCACGACCGATACCCGCCAAGCGGTCTGCGACGCCGCCACCGAGATGGCCAGAGCGGTCGGCTACCGCAGCCTGGGCACCTGGGAGTTCCTCATCGACGCCGACGACCCGAGCACGATCGCCTTCTGCGAGGTCAACGCTCGCATCCAGGTCGAGCACACGGTCACCGAGGAAGTCACCGGCGTTGACCTCGTGGCTGCACAGCTCAGAATCGCCGGCGGCGCCTGCGTGGCCGATGTGGGGTTGGTGCAGCCAGACGTGCCATCGCCGCGCGGGTACGCCATCCAATGCCGCGTCAACACCGAGACGATGCAGCCAGACGGCACCTCGCGCCCAAGCGGCGGTGTGCTCGCCGCCTTCGAGCCTCCCACCGGTCCAGGGATACGCACCGACACCTACGGCTACGTCGGATACGGCACCAACCCCAGCTTCGACTCGCTGCTCGCCAAGGTGATCGCCTACAGCCCCAGCCGCGAGTACGCCGATGCGGTCCGTCGGGCACGCCGGGCCCTGGGCGAATTCCGCATCGACGGCGTGGCGACGAACCTGGGATTCCTGGCCGCGCTGCTCGATCGGCCCGAGGTGACCAGCAACGATCTCACCACCAGCTTCGTGGCCGATCACGCCGAGGCGCTGTGCACCGCTGCTGCGCAGGCGGCATCGGTCTGGGCGCCGGCCGAGCCGGCAGCCACCGCTGGTGCCGGTGCCGGTGGACGTGCTGGTGCCACTGTCGGAAACGATCCGCTCGCCGTGCTGCACCACGGCGACATTGATGACGCCCCTGCCGACCGGGCCGCATCTGACGCTGTTCGGGCTCAAGCCATGGCCTCGGGTACGGCCTCGCTGCACGGCGTGCCGGTAGCGACCGTGACCGGCCCCGACGGCAGCATCGCCGTTGCGGCTCCGCTGCAGGGCACGATCGTCTCACTCGCGGTCGCCGAAGGCGATCCCGTCGCAGAGGGCCAGCAGGTCGCGGTGATGGAAGCGATGAAGATGGAGCACGTCGTGACCTCCACGGTCACGGGCATCGTGCGGATGCTGGGCGTGGCGCCCGGCGACACGGTGTACGAGGGGCACTCGTTGCTGTTCGTCGAGGAGGCCGAGGTTTCCGTGGAGCTCGCCGAAGCAGCCTCCTCAGTCGATCTCGACTACATCCGGCCCGATCTGGCCGAAGTGTTCGACCGCCGCGGCTTCGGCCTCGACGAGAACCGGCCCGACGCTGTTGCCAAGCGTCACGGTCGGGGCCACCGCACGGCGCGCGAGAACATGGCCGACCTCGTCGATGCGGGCACGTTCGTGGAGTACAGCCCGCTGATGGTGGCTGCGCAGCGCCGCCGCCGCTCGATGGAAGACCTGATCGCCAACACCCAGGGCGACGGCATGGTGGCCGGCGTGGCCAGCGTCAACGGCGACCTCTTCGGCCCCGAGCAGTCTCAAGCCATGGTGATGTCCTACGACTACATGGTGCTGGCGGGCACCCAGGGCGGGAACAACCACCGCAAGAAGGACCGCATGTTCGAGATCGCCGAGCACAACCGCCTGCCAGTGGTGCTGCTGGCCGAGGGCGGAGGCGGCCGGCCGGGCGATACTGACGGCATCGGCGGCTCGGGTCTGGACTGCTGGGCGTTCACCTTCTTTGCCCAGCTCAGCGGCCTGGTGCCTCTGGTGGGCGTCACCAACGGTCGCTGCTTTGCGGGCAATGCGGTGCTGCTGGGCTGCTGCGACGTGATCATCGCGACCGAGGGCTCGAACATCGGCGTCGGCGGACCCGCCATGATCGAAGGCGGCGGCCTGGGCGTGTTCCGTCCTGAGGAAGTCGGCCCGGTCGACGTGCAGTGGCCCAACGGCGTCATCGATGTGCTGGTGGAAGACGAGGCCGCGGCGATCGTGGCCGCCAAGCAGTACCTGTCGTACTTCCAGGGCTCTGTCGACGAGTGGGAGTGCCACGACCAGCGCGAACTGCGGCACCTGGTGCCCGAGAATCGCCTGCGGGCCTACGACGTACGCGACATCATCGACAAGCTTTGCGATGTGGATTCGGTGATGGAGCTGCGACGCGGCTGGGGGCCGGGTTGCGTCACGGCGCTGGCACGAATCGAAGGACGCCCGATCGGCGTGGTGGCCAACAACAACCACCATCTCGGCGGTGCGGTCGATGCCGACACCGGCGACAAGGCCGCCCGCTTCATCCAGCTCTGCGACGCGCACGACATCCCGCTGCTGTTCCTGTGCGACACGCCGGGGATCATGGTGGGACCCCAAGCGGAGTACGAGGCCACAGTGCGTCATGCGGCCCGCATGTTCGTGACGGCGGCCAACGTGACGGTGCCGTTCATGACCATCGTGCTGCGCAAGGGCTACGGACTGGGAGCCCAAGCCATGGCCGGCGGCAGCTTCAAGGCGCCGACGTTCACCGTGTCGTGGCCGACCGGCGAGTTCGGCGGCATGGGCCTCGAGGGCTTCGTGAAGCTGGGCTACCGCCGCGAGCTTGAGGCCATCGACGACCCGGAGGAGCGCATAGCGGAGTACGAGAAGCGCGTCGCCCGCCTGTACGAGCAGGGCAAAGCCGTCAACACGGCCACGTTCTTCGAGATCGACGACGTGATCGATCCCGCCGAGAGCCGCGACTGGATCCGCATGGCGCTGCTCGCCGCGCCCAAGCAGCCCCCGCGCACCGGCAAGAAGCGCCCCATGGTCGACACCTGGTAACGCCCGAGGCTGCAACCAGTACGCCGCAGGCGGGAATCAGGCGAGGAGTTCGGCGACGGCGAGTTCGGCTATGCGGTCGCTGTCGTAGCCGAGCACGTCGGTGAGGATGTCGAAGGTGTGCTCTCCGAGAGTCGGGCCACCGTAGGTCACCTGCGCCGGGGTGCGAGACAGAGCGAAGCGGGAGGCGTCGACGATCGTGGTGCCCTGCTTGGCGTGGGGCACCTCGACCTGCTGGCCCCGGTGGATCACTTGCGCATCGGCGGTGTACTCCGGCGAGTTCTGCACGATGTGCGCGGCCACGCCGACATCCTGCAGGCGATGCATCAGCGCCACGCCGTCCTGTCCTCGGGCCCACGCCGAGATGATCTCGTCGAGCTCGTCGTGGCGCTCGTGGCGTTCCGCCAGGCTCAGATCGCCCAGGTCGCCGCGGCCCATCAGTGCAGCCAGCGACTGCCACTGGGCGTCGTCGACGCACGAGATGGCGATCCAGCTGTCGTCGGGCACCACGGCGGGGAACCGGTCGCTGGCTGCCGTCTGGTAGACGCCCTGGGGGGCGATGTGCCGGTCGCGGTTGCCCACCCGGTGCGCCACCCGGCCGTTCACCGTGCGGTCGAGCACTGCCGGCGCCAGCAGGTGCAGCGCCGACTCGGCCTGGGACATGTCTATGTACTGGCCCTCGCCGGTGCGGCGCCGGTGCTCCAGCGCTCCCATCACTGCGGCCACCAGCCAGCGGGGTGAGGTGTAGTCGGTGTAGGCGCCGAACGGCCCGCACGGCGCCCGGTCAGGCCAGCCCACCGGGTAGAAGAACCCCGAGATCGCTGCGGCCATCGTTCCGAAGCCGGCCAGCATCGCCAGCGGCCCGGTCTGGCCCATCAGGCAGCTCGACGCCATGATCACGTCGGGCCGGCGCTCGCGCACCTGCTCCCAGCCCATCCCGAATCCGGCCATGCCCTTCGGCGAGAACGACTCCACGATCACGTCGGCCCAGTCGATGAGGTCCCAGATGACGTCTAACGCGGCCGGCTTGGACATGTCCAGGCAGATGCCTCGCTTGCCGGCGTTCATGTTGTTGTAGAGCGCCGAGTACTCCGGGTCGCCGATGTCGTCACGGAACGGCTGCAGCGAGCGGGCCACTTCCAGTCGGGTTTCGGACTCCACCCGGATGATGTCTGCTCCGTAGTCGGCCAGCACCCGCGCCGCAGCGGGCCCTGCCATCGCCCACATGAAGTCGAGCACCTTGACGTTCTCGAGCGGTCGTGCGGTCGAAGCCGTCTGGGCGCTGACGTCAGCGCCGGTGGCCTCGATGCGGGGCCGCGTCCGTGCCGGTGCTGCATCGGACGCGTCGAGCTCA
This sequence comes from Candidatus Poriferisodalis sp., assembly GCF_965204125.1. Lineage (GTDB taxonomy): Bacteria > Actinomycetota > Acidimicrobiia > Acidimicrobiales > Poriferisodalaceae > Poriferisodalis. Next base: position 217,732 of record NZ_OZ241968.1, read on the forward strand.
GCCAATACCTCGTCGGTGTGCTCTCCCAGCTTCGGCGGCGGACCGAGCGGCTGCATCGGCGTGGCGCTGAAACGGGCATAGCGACCCGGGTAGCGCACCTCGGCGGGGCTGCCGTCCCGGTCTTCCAGATCCTGGGCGACGGTCTCCCAGTACTCACGGGCGGCCAGCTGGTGCGAGTTCACCACCTCGTCGGCCGTCCACACCGGGGTGATCAGCACCCGGCGGCTCATGGCCGCATCCAGCAGCTCGGCCTTGGTCTTCGTGGCGAAGAAGTCGTGCAGAACCTGCTTCAGCCGCTCGTACTCCGAGATCGGCTCACGGCCGTCGAGCAGCATCATGGCGTACTCGGTCCAGTTCTTGTCGCGGGTGGCCTCGTCGCAGAAGCCCTCCTCGCACACCCAGTCCATGAGGCTCTGCGTGAAGGCGCGGAAGCCCGGCCCGAACAGGAACGTGACCGACGCATGCCCGTCCTTGCACGGCCACATCAGCTGGACATGCAGACCTTCCACCAGCACTCCGCCGGCGTGGCGGGTCGGCGGCGTCGCGCCCAGTGGCGTCGACAGCGCGTACGACTGGCAGGCCTGGTTCATGCTCTGCTGGGCTGACATGTCCACGTGCTGGCCGAGCCCTGAAACGGTTTGGCGCTCCCACAGGGCTATCAGCGCGGCGCCCGCTGCCTCGGAGGCCGCATTGTGGAACGCCTGCGGGAACAGACCCCCGGTGCGCACCGGTGCCCGGTCGGAATCGCCGGTCATCGCCATGTTCACCGCGGAGGCCTGCAACGTCAGATCCGAGACCGCCCAGTCGGCCTTGGGTCCGTCGGAGCCGAACGGCGAGATCGACACGTACACCAGCTCGGGATTGATCTCCGACAGGGCGCCGTAGCCCAGCCCCAGGGCCTCCATCCGGCCCGGGCCGGCCGATTCGATCAGGATGTCGGCCGCCGCAGCCAGTTCCCGCAGCGTGGCTGCGCCATCGTCGGTCGCCAGGTCCAGCACCACGCTGCGCTTGCCCCGGTTGTAAGCCCAGTGATGCAGTGAACGCTCGGGATCCTCGACATCGCCGGCAAACGGCGCCAGCCGCCGGGCAGACGAACCCTCGGGCGGCTCCACCGCGATGACATCGGCACCCATCTGGGCGAGGATTGCCCCGCACAGATGACCCCGCTCGTCGGTCAGGTCCAGCACCCGGAACGGGCTCAGCATCGAGGCGGTCTCAGAATCACTCGCGGCGTCAGGCATCCGCACATTTCAGCACGGACGCGCATCGCGCTCCGGGCTCAGGTCCGCGCTCCGCTCGCAAAGATGCCGGAGCTACTCCAATAGTTCGGCCACGGCCAGCTCGGCGATGCGGTCGCCGTCGTAGGCGAGCGTCTCGGTGAGCACCTCGAAGGTGTGCTCGCCGAGCGTCGGCCCGCCGCGGTCCACCTGGGCTGGAGTGCGAGACAGCACGAAGCGCGTGTTCTCGACCGTCGTGGTGCCCTGCTTGCCGTGCGGCACCTCGACCAGCGCGTTGCGGTGCAGCAACTGCGGGTCCACCGTGAACTCGGGCGAGTTCTGCACGATGTGGGCGGCCACGCCCGCAGCTTGCAGCTCAGCCATCAGCTCGTTGCCATTGCGGCCGCGGGCCCACGCCGAGATGACGCCGTCCAACTCGTCGTGCCGTGCGTGGCGTTCGGCGGCGCTCAGCGACGCAAGGTCGTCGCGGCCCATGGCGCCAGCCAGCGCAGCCCACTGGCCGTCGTCGAGGCAGGAGATTGCGATCCAGTTGTCGTCGTGGTCGTCGCCGGCCGAGCTGCCCGCAGCGGTCTGGTATGCGCCCTGGGGCGCGAACACCATGTCCCGGTTGGCCGCCGATTCCCAGATGCGGCCGTTGGTGGTCCGCTCCAGCAGGGCCGGTGCCATCAGGTGCAACGCAGCCTCGGACTGGGACAGGTCCACGTACTGGCCACGGCCGGTCTGGCGCCTGTGCTCCAGCGCCCCCATCACCGCGGCCACCAGCCAGCGGGGCGAGGTGTAGTCGGTGTAGGCAGTGAACGGGCCGCAGGGTGCCCGGTCGGGCCATCCCACCGGGTAGAAGAACCCGGAGATCGCCGCAGCCATCGTGCCGAAGCCCGCCAGCATCGCCAGCGGCCCGGTCTGCCCCATCAGGCAGCTCGACGCCATCACTACGTCCGGTCGGCGCTGATGTACTTGGGACCAGCCCATGCCCCATCCGGTCATGGCCTTGGGCGAGAACGACTCCAGGATCACGTCGGCCCAGTCGATGAGGTCCCAGATGACATCGAGCGCTTCGGGTTTGGACATGTCGAGCGCGAGGCCGCGCTTGCCTGCATTCAGGTTGCTGAACAGGCCGGAGCCGTCCGGGTCGCCAACGTCGTCGTGGAATGGCTGGATGGATCGGACCGCGTCGAGCTTGTTGGCCGATTCGACGCGGATGATCTCGGCGCCATAGTCGGCGAGCACACGCGACGCCGCCGGCCCGGCCATCGCCCACATGAAGTCGAGCACCTTGACGCCCTCGAGCGGCGGCGATGTGTGCGCCACCGGCGCAACCGACGCCGGCACCGCGGGCAAGCGCTCTGACGCATTCAGCTCGGCCAGGACTTCATCGGTGTGCTCGCCCAGCGTGGGCGGGCGCCGCAGGTTGACGAGCGGGGTCTCGCTGAACTTTGCAAACGGACCGGGATAGCGGACCGCGGCGGGATCAAACGAGCCCGCGCCGGCGTCGGGCACAACATCGCTGTGGTCGACGTCCTCCCAGTACTCGCGGACCGCCAGCTGCTCGGAGTCGACCACCTCGCCCGTCGTTGACACCGGCGTGATGAGCAGCCGGCGGCTCATGGCCGCATCGAGCAGCTCGGCCTTGGTCTTGGTGGCAAAGAACTCGGTCAGGATCTGCTTGAGCCGCTCGTATTCGGAGACCGGCTCACGGCCGTCGAGCAGCATCATCGCGTACTCAGTCCAGTTCTTGTCCCTGCTGGCCTCATCGCAGAAGCCCTCGTCGTGCACCCAGTCCATGAGGTTCTGGGTGAACGCACGGAAGCCCGGCCCGAACAGGAATGTCACCGAGGCATGCCCGTCGGCACAGGCCCACATGAGCTGGATGTCGATGCCCTGCAGGCTGGCGCCGCCGGCGATCCGCTGCGTCACGGTGGCATTCAGCGACGTGTTGAGCGTCGAAGACATGGATGCCTGGCTCATCGACTGCTGGGCGGACGTGTCGACGTGCTGGCCGAGCCCCGAGCGGGTCTGGCGCTCCCACAGGGCAATGAGCGCAGCGCCGGCCCCTTCGGAGGCCGCGTTGTGCATGGCTTGGGGCAGCGTGCCGCCAGCCCGCAGCGGCGCACGGTCCTTGTCGCCGGTGACGGCCATGTTCACTGCAGAGGCCTGCAGTGCCAGATCTGACGCGACCCAGTTGGCCTTCGGCCCGTCGCTGCCGAATGGCGTAATCGAAACATGGATGAGCGCAGGGTTGAGCTCGGCCAGGACATCGCGTCCGAGGCCCAGCGCTTCTGCCTCGCCCGGCTCGAATGACTCGAACACGACGTCGGCCCCGGCAATGAGCGCCTTGGCCTGCTCGACGCCATCGGCGGCGCCGAGGTCGAGCACCACGCTGCGCTTGCCGCGGTTGTAGGACCAGTGATGCAGCGAGCGCTCCGGTCCTTCGACATCGCCTGCGAAGGGGGCCAGCCTTCGCGCCGACGAGCCTTCTGGAGGCTCGATCGCGATCACATCGGCGCCCATCTGGGCCCAGATCGCCCCGGCCAGGTGGCCGCGCTCGTCGGTTAGATCGATGACGCGGTAGTCGGCCAGAACGCCTCGGGCATCAGTGTTCGTATCCCCACTCATGCGCACATTTCAGCACGCAGACCGACCCGACAAGTCCGCGTACATCAACGAATAGGCAACAGCCGAGAGCGCGCCGAGGATGGGTCCAGCAATCGCGTTCGAGATGAAGTCCCCGTAGGGGCTCGGCAGCGCGAGCAGGCCAAGCCACAGGATCAGCCCCACTGCGATGTTCACCAGGAAGATCAGCGCCGACCGGCCCCACGTAGCCACCTTGTTCCCTGCGAGCAGTCGCCACCATCTCGGAAACCACGGGAAACCCGGCTCCAGGTAGGCGATGACGAAGTGCATCTGCACCAGCGGCATGAAGTACAGGATCGTGCCCAAGATCCCGACGACGAGAAAAGCCACTCCCAGGTACGGATGCATGAGCGACAGCACGAACATGCCAATGCCGAGTGCAATGAGCAGCGCCACAGACACTGCGAGGTACACGATCCCCAGCAGGACGGCCTTCGGCACCCGTGCAAGACCGGTGCGGAATGCCTGCCCGATTGCCGAGGGGCGACCCTCGACGTCATCGAGCGCGACCAACGAGAAGGCGATGGTGGTCGCCCAGCCCAGCAGCCCGATCAGCAGGCTCGCTGCCAGCAGCAAAGCTGCATTGACCAGACGGTCCCCTTCGACTGATTCGAGCCACGTTTCGACCGCCGCTTCAATCTCTTCGCTCTCGACCTCTTGCTGGGCCGTGAGGTCCATGACTTCTTCGAACCTGGGATTTTCGAGGATCTCCTCGTTGATGATGTCGAAGGCTGATGTGAACGCAACGACAGAAACGACGGCTACCGCAGCCGCGACGATGGCAATGACCGCAATCTCACGAAAGCGCCGACCCACAACGCTGAAGGTGCCCCCGATCAGGTCCGGAATAGGCCGGTGCCGCAACTCACCCGATGCCACGGCGAGAGACTATGCCGATCGCGATATAGGGGCGTTGTTTCCGGCGCCCATTTCCTCGCTACGTGTGACGCCCGTCTCCATGACAGCCTTGCTGGCGGAGATTCCCGCCAAATCGGCATAGAGGAGCGTGAAGGCCGTCGTCAGGATGGTGTCGTTAACGACCGCGAGGACGACGCTGAAGCAGAACCAGCCGAGACTTCCGAGGTCAACGGCAACAATCGCCCATGCCGCAGTGCTCGCAACCCGGACGATCTGCCAGAGCAGTACCCGACCCAAGACAGCAGCACGCTGGCCTCGAACGAGCCGGCGGGCCTGGCGGAATCTGGGTCGTCGTTCTTCGATCTTGATCGCAGTGAAGTAGACGTTGATCTGCGGCGCCGCGTAAGCGACGATGCCTGCGGTCAAGTACAGCCACACAGTCAACGCACCACGGTCTCGTTCGAACAAGTACAGCTGCAGGAAGAACACCGGTGCGGCGAATACCGCAAACACGAGAAGGCCGTATATGAGATTGACGGTGATCACCCTGGGAAGGCGACGTGCTGCCAGTCGCAGAGCCGCACCCGGCGCGACCGTGTCGCCGGACTCGGACTGCACGACGAGATTCGCCAATGCCGTGGTGAATAAGTAGAAGCCAATGGCCCCAACGACCAAGCTCACCGGGCTCGCCAACAAGAAACGCAGCTGAATATCGCCGTCGACAGTGTCATCGAAGAGCGGTCGAAGGGCCCAGCCGTACACGAGCGACAGGATCGCCAAGGCGGCCACCGCGGGAAGCGCCACGACGAGAGCGCTGCGCAGGTTCCGAACGCTGAACCAGAAGGTGTCGCGGATGAGCGCTGAGATCGGCCGCAGCCTGCCCCGGTCGGTTTCGGATGGCTTGGTCCAGAAGAACGGTTCAGGCGGATCTGCAGGCGGTGCGTCGGGAGCTTCGATCGGGTCGGCCGGCTCGGCTCTCGGAATCTGGCGAATGATCTGCGGCATTCCCAGCTGAGGTGGCCGCCCAACAGGCACGGATTGAAACCAGCGAAGAGATCGGCCGAGATCCGGTGGCGCGGGATCGAGTCTGACGCGCCAACGTCAGCTCGGCGACTCGACCTCGGCCGGTGCCGATTCCTCCCCGCTGAGCAGGTCGGCGTAAATCAGCAGATGCGCGACGGCGACCACCATGAACACGATCGGCAGGATGATGGCATTGACGATCAGGTCTCCGAAGAGGGGTGCAATCGGCAGCGCGCCGAGCGACATCGACAAGGCGAGCCAGACCAACTCGGCTGCCAGCGAGATCAGGAAAACCCGCCCCCAGATCGCCGCCTTGCGACCCTTCATCAAGTGCCACCAGCGGCGCGGTGAGGGAAGGCGAGGTTCCACGTAAACCATCACGAAATAGACGGCGAGCAGCGGGCCGAACACGAGTGCCGCGCCGATGAATGCGAGAGCCCACAGAATGCCGAGCACAGGCGCTGCCCAGAGCAGGAGCGCACAGAGGCCGCACCCCAGCAGACCGATCGCTAGTCCGATTGCGACACAGAAGGCGAAGATCTTCGGCAGGCATCGCAGCGTCGCCATCAGCGTGCGGTTGGCGTTCACCTCTCGTCCCTGGACATCGTCGAGGGCTAGCCGGGTCGTGGCGATGTCCTGGAGCGTGAAACCGACGACGCTCGCAAGACCGAAGGCCATGAGAAGACCGATCGCCAGCGGAGTCGGCGTCACCTCGAAGGACTCCAGCCACGCGTCGAAATCGACAGTGGAGTCCCCTAGCGGATCGGTGAGTTCCTCGATCTTGGAGAAGAACTGGCCGTCGAACAGTGCGTTCAGGCCCAAGAACAGCATGACAAGCGCCACCAAGTAGCCGGCCACACCGATCAGCGCATACTCGCCGAATCCTCGCCAACGCCGTCCGACAAGCGCGAGGGTGTCCCCGAAGAGCTGCGGGATGCGGCGCAAGTCGCCGGGCCGGCGCCGGGGGACATACTGCGGTGGTCGACCCGGATTGGATCCAGGAGGCGGTGCAGGCCGTGGCCGCCCGGGAGGCGGTGGTGACCACAGTCCGGCTTCGTCATCGTCCTGGGAAGACGGAGCGTGTCCATCGCCGTCGGACGGCGGCGGCACGGATCGGGGTCGCTCGTCGCTCTCGGCCACGGCCAGATGTTAGGTCGGCCGCTACTCCTGATGGTCGGCAAGGGACGCGCGTAGCGTCGCAGGCATGGACAACACGGCATCTGGCCTGATTGCACCGCTGCCCGGCAGCTTGGCGCCGCACCGGGTGAGGTACCTGCCGATCACCGACCGGCCGCGTATCCGGTGGCCGAATGATGCGCGTGTGGCGCTGTGGATCGCCCCGAACGTGGAGCACTACGAATTCCTGCCGCCGCGGGATCCCCAGCGCAACACCTGGACGCGCTCGCCGCATCCAGATGTGCAGGGCTACAGCTACCGCGACTACGGCAACCGGGTGGGCTTCTGGCGCATGGCAGAGGTGCTTGATCGCTTCGGCGTCGTTGCCACGGCCTCCACCAATCTCGCCGTGTTCGACCACTACCCCGAAGTGGGCGCTGCGATGGTCGAGCGCGGGTGGGAGATCATGTCCCACGGCATCTACAACACCCGCTACATATCTGCGATCGACGAGACCGCCGAGCGGGCGTTCTACATCGAGTGCATCGAGGCGCTGCGCAGCCACACCGGGCAGCAGTTGCGGGGAATGCTCGGCCCTGCCGTGTCCAACACCGCGGCGACGCCCGACCTCATGGCCGAGGCCGGGTTGATCTACCACGCCGACTGGTTTCACGACGACCAGCCCGTGCCGCTTGCAACCCGCAGCGGGCAGCGGCTGGTGTCGGTGCCCTATTCGATGGAGCTGAACGATGTGCCGGTGTTCACCCAGCACTTCGACACCGACGAATTCGTGGCGATGGCGAAGGCGCAGCTCGATGTCCTGCGCCGCGAAGCCGACGACGGCGCCGGCGGTCGGGTGATGTGCGTGGCGCTGCACCCCTACCTGATGGGCATGCCGCACCGGGTCGACGGACTTGCGGCGATGCTCGACTACCTGATGAGCCACGACGACGTGTGGCAGACCACGGCCAGCCAGATCGCCCAGCACTTCATCGACCATCACTACGACCACTTCGTCGCTCACGAGCCTGAACCGCCGGCAGATCGACCCAAGGTTGCGGCGACGGCCGCAAGCTCGGCCGGCACCACTGCTGCCAACCCCGGCTCGGCCAGCCACGCAGCCGGGAGTGCCGCTACCGAGGACTGGGCGCAGGGCTACGAGTTCGGCCCTGCTCAGCACCAGCACGGCATGGACCACCCCTACTACGACTGGTCGCCGTTGCCGAGCCGGCCCCGTTTCGAGTGGCCCGACCGCAGCCCGCTCGCCGTCGGCGCCGTCATCGTGCTCGAGCACGTCGAGTGGGAGCCTCCTCCCGACGCCTACTCGCTGCGCCGCCGCAGCGGTGGGCTGGCACGCCTGCCTGCACCCGACTACCCCCAGCTCACCATCCGCGAATACGGCCACCGGGTCGGCATCTTCCGCCTGCTTGACCTGCTGGACCGCCATGGCATCGCGGCCACCGTCGCCGTCGATGCGCTGACTGCTGAGCACTACGGCTGGCTGGTCTCGCATCTGGCTGAGCGCGGGTGCGAGATCGCCGGACGGGGCATCGCTGCCACCCGGCTCATCACCTCCAAGAACACTGAAGAGGAAGAGCGGGATGCCATCGCCCGAAGCCTCGACGCGATCGGGTCGGCCACTGGCATCCGCTCGACCACGTGGTTCTCCGCTGAGGGGGTCGAGTCGTTCCGCACGCCGGCGCTGCTGGCCGAGGCCGGGGTGGACACCCTGCTCGATTGGCCCAACGACGAGCAGCCCGTGCTCATGACGACGGACGGGGTGCTGGCCGGTGTGCACCGACCCGAAGGCACGGCACCGATGGTGTCGCTGCCGCTGTTCCTCGAAGCCGATGACGAGTTCGCGCTGTGGCACCGGCGTGTGTCACTCGACGGCTGGGGCGAGATCCTCACCGGTGCCGCAACACGCATGCACCGCGACGGTGCTGACCACCCGGCCGGAAGCCGCCTGCTGATGCTGACGCTGCGACCGTGGCTGGCGGGCCAGCCCTTCCGGGCCCAAGTGCTCGACGATGCACTCGCGCAGGTGTCCGCACTCGGCAGTCTCCACACGGCCACCGCGAGCGAGCTGGCTTCCCACGCACGTTCGACACTCCGCTGAGACCGGGCAGCTATGCCAGGCGCCAGGCTCCTGGCTCGGGTAGGGGCAGGCTGAGGTGGTCGCGCAGCGTGGTGCCGCCGTACTCGCGGCGGAACAGGCCGCGGCGCTGCAGCTCGGGCACGACCAACTCGACGAAGTCTTCGAAGGCTCCCGGCATGTGGGTGCCTGCGATCACGAACCCGTCTACTGCGCGCTCGGTGAACCACTCCTCGAAGTAATCGGCAAGCTCGACGGGCCCGCCCACGGTCGGGTGCGCCAGTCGGCCCCGTCCTGACACCTGCACGAAGTCGCGCACGGTGGGGTTAGCCCTCCCGGTGATCTGCAGCACCTGGTTGCGGATGCCCTGGATGCCGGTCATGGCGTCGAGGTCGTCGTCGGACAGCGGCTCGTCCAGCTCACGGCTGGCGAAATCGAAGTTCAGCCCTTCCGACAGCAGCGAGAGATCGTCCACCAGCGTCGGCAGCTCGTCGTAGGCGGCACGGCGATCCTCGGCTTCGGACATGGTGCGGCCCACCACCGGGAATGTCAGGTTGGTGATCTTGACGTGGTCCGGATCGCGGCCGAGTGCCGCGATCTGGGATTTCACAGCGGCGTAGTGCTCGACGGCGCTGTCGAGTCGCACCTGGCTGACGAACAGCAGCTCCCCCCAGCGAGCCGCGAACGTGGTGCCGCGACCGCTCTGGCCGGCCTGGATGACCACCGGGTGTCCTTGCGGTGTGCGGGGGACCGTGAACGGTCCACGAGAAGTGAACCACTGGCCGCGGTGGTCGAGCCGGTGGACCCGGTCGCCGTGCGCATACAGCCCGCTTGCCCGGTCGGCAGCAATCGCGTCGGCCTCCCACGTATCCCAATGGCCGTGCACCACCTCCATGAACTCGTCGGCCCGGTCGTATCGCTCATCATGCGCAGGCGCTTGAGCAAGGCCCATGTTGCGGGCCTCGTTGTCGTTGACCGAGGTGACGACGTTCCACGCCGCTCGCCCGCCGGTGAGATGGTCCAAGGTCGCAAACACACGGGCCACGTGGAAGGGCTCGTAGTAGGTGGTCGAGTAGGTGGCGCCCAAGCCGAGCCGGGTGGTGGCCATGCCCATCGCCGTGAGCACCGTGACCGGATCGAGCTTCACACAGCGGATGCCCGCCTCCACCGTGTGCCGGTGGTCTCCGCCGAGCATGTCGGGCATCGCCAGCCGGTCGTCGAAGAAGCCGAGATCGAAGAAGCCCGCTTCGAGCACGTGGCCGATGTGGCGGTAGTAGTCGAAGCTGGTGACGTCGTGGCGGGCAGCGGGGTGCCGCCAGGCAGCGGGGATGGTCGTGCAGTTCTGCGCCTGCAGAAAGCCCACCAGCACGATCTGACGCTGAGCGTTCACGCCCAGCGATGGTAGAGAGCAATCGCGCAAGAGGGCGGCTCACCGGCGGCCTGCACACCGATCAGTCGATATCGCCCGCTTGTCGGATCGGCACAGGGACAGTCGCGGTGTCAAACTCTGCGGCCATGCCGGCCATGCCCGAAGCAAGCGAGATCGCGCACGACGCCGCGCTGCGGGTGCGGCTGGCGGCCAACCTGGCCCGCCACGAGGTACGGCAGCACCCGGGCGGAGGTCGCAAGCACGCTGCGGTCGCAGTGATCGTGCTGGACAGCGACGCCGACCTGCACGGATCGGATCCCGCATTCAGCGGCCTCGGCGCCGACGAGCGGCGCGAGCTGCTGGCAGACATCCCAGGCGCGATCGACGACCCGACGCTCACGGGCGACGTCGAGGGCACTGCGGGCGGGGCAGCCGTGCTGCTGACCCGCCGCGGCTCTCATCTGCGCGGCCATCGCGGTCAGTGGGCGCTGCCCGGCGGCCGGGTGGACGACGGCGAGACCGTGCTCGAAGCAGCCATCCGCGAGTGCTCCGAAGAGGTCGGACTGGAGCTGACCAGCGATGACCTGCTCGGTCAGCTCGACGACTACCCCACCCGCTCGGGCTATGTCATCAGCCCGTTCGTGTTCTGGCTGTCCGACGATCGTGAGCCGGTGGCGAACCCGGCCGAGGTGGCATCGGTGCATCGGGTGTCGTTGCGAGAGCTGACGCGGCCCGACTCTCCCCGATTCGTGAGCATCCCGGAGAGCGACCGTCCCGTCGTGCAGGTTCCGATCGGCGGCGACCTGATCCATGCGCCCACCGGCGCCGTGCTCTACCAATTCCGCGCCGTCGCCTACGACGGCCTCAACACCCGCGTCGACGAGCTGGAGCAGCCCGTGTTCGCATGGTCTTGACCATGCGAACCATCAGACACAGCGCCTGGCGCTAGCCGAGCACGGACATCGACGAACCGTGGAGATCACGGTTGCGTGAGAACGTGCCCATGTCGATGTCGAAGCCGGTGTGCTTGCCGGTCACCACGACAGGTTCGGCATCATGGTCGTGGCCACCTTCGACCGCACCGATCAGCTCCGCCATGCAGTGCCCGGCCACCGCAGCATTCTTGAACTGGTTTCCGCTGGTGCCGATGGCCACATAGAAGCCGTCGAGCGACGTGCGGTCGTAGATCGGGATCCAGTCGTCGGTCACGTCGTACACGCCTACGACGCCCCTTGGCTGGTGCGGCAATCCCAGTTCGGGCATGCGCCTTGCGAACCGCAGCACGTGGGTCTCCCACTGCTCGCGGGTGAGATCCTGCGAGCAATCGTCGATCTCGTCGGCGGTAAGCCATTCCAGGTCGGCCATGTCTAGTTCGAGCGAGCCAATCAGGATGTTGTTGCCCACCTCGGGCCGCACGTAGCAGCCGCAGTCGTCGTCGGCCATCGCCGCGCCGACGTGCTCGAAGTCGACCCCAGCCGGTGAGGGCACGTGGTACACCTCCTTGCGCTGCGGCCGGTTGCTGACCGTCATGTCGTCGAGCACGCCCGCCAGTTCGTTGATGGCACTGCTGTGCGGACCGGCGACATTCACAACCACAGGCGCAGCCAGCACTTCGCCACCCGCCAGCACGACTCCTTCGGCTCGTCCCGATCCGGCGATCCCCACGACGGTTTCGCCGAAGCGAAACTCTGCCCCTGCGGATTCGGCCGCCAGCCGGAGATTGTGGGCCGCGAGCTGGGGGTCGCCGACGTAGCCAGCATCGGGCGTCCACAGCGCACCTTCCAGCTGCGAGGTGGACTCGGCCCAGAAGTCGGGATCGCTGATCTGCCGGGGCGGGCCGAAGCGCGACAGGTCGAAGAATCCGAGCCGGGCTGCCGCCTCGTCACGATCCCAGATCTCGTAGGGCACGCCGAGCGCGTCAAAGTGCGGAACGGGCAACAGGTGCGGACCGTCGCCGCTGATCAGCGTGAGCATCCCGCACTTGGTGAACGAGGAGTAGCCGGCCTCGTCGCAGTCGCCGATGTGCGCAGGCCAGTTCAGCCAGTACTGCAGACCCTCGTACGACATCGCCACCCCCGCCCGGGTGGAATACGTGAATCGCACGATGGCCGAGGACGAGCTGGTGGAACCCTGGCCGGCGCCTGGGTTGCGATCGACACCCACCACCCGCCAGCCACGCCGGGCCAGCTCACAAGTGACGGCGTTGCCGATGACACCCGCCCCGATGACGACGGCGTCGTAGCCCTGCTCGCTCATCCGCTTCAGCCGATGCGGATCGGCTTGTCGATCGCCGCGGTCAGCACCTCGGGGTCGCCGTCGGTCACCAGCACATCGTCCTCGATGCGGATGCCGCCGAAGCCCCGCAGCTCGTCGACGCGCTCCCACACGACGCTCTCGGCGAACTTCTCCCGCCGAGCCGGGTCGCACAGCAGGGCGTCGATGAAGTAGACGCCGGGTTCGACGGTGGTCACCATGCCGGGTCCGAGTACTCGACCCGGTCCCAGCTTGGACAGCAATGGATCGTCGCTCGGTTCCCGGCTGTACGGGATGCTCGTGATGTCGTGCACCGACAGGCCCAGCAGGTGGCCGAGCCCGTGGGGGAAGAACAGCGCCACCGCGCCGGCTGAGACGAGTTCTGCAGGGTCGCCCCGGAGCACGCCCAACTCGACGAGGCCGGCAGCCAGGATGCGGGCGGCAGCCAGGTGCACCTCCTTCCAGACGATGCCGGGACGGCACATGTCGATGGTCTGCTGCTGGGCGCTGAGCACCAGCTTCCACAGGAACTCCTGCTCGTCGGTGGGATCAGCACCCACGACCATCGTGCGGGTGACGTCGCTGGCGTAACCACCGAACTGCGCGCCGGCGTCGATGAGCAGCAGGTCGCCAGCTTCGACCGTGCGGGTAGCGGGGCGCAGCGGGTCGTCGCCCGCGTAGACGTAGTGCAGGTAGGCGCCGTGCGGCCCGGAGGCAACGATGCTGTCGTAGGCCACACGGGGTGCTCCTGCGGCGTAGAACTGCGCCTCCATGCCCACCTGAATCTCGCGCTCGGTCATGCCCGGCGCTGCGTGCTGGTACACCCACTCGAACCCTGCGGTGCTGGCCGCAGCAGCCTGGCGGATGTCGTCGAGCTCGGCATCGTCCTTGCTCATGCGCTCCAGCGCGATCGCTGCACTCAGCCTCAGCACCGCGTTGGCAGGGTCTTGCGCTTCGCTGTCGTCCGACGCTGTCGGCACGGGCAGCGCCTGGGGCATGGCCGCGCCGGCGCCCAGCTCGATGAGCTTGCGCTCGCTGCGCTGTTCCAGCCAGGCCTCCAAGTCATCCAGCGGTTGACCGACTGGCCTCGGCGGCTGCTCCCAGACGAGCCGTTCGGGCGTGAAGCGGGGCCCGAACAGTTCCCACTCGCCGACGGCAGCATCGAAGGCGAGCGTGGTGCCTGGGGAACCCACCGCTGTCAGGTAGGCGACATCGGGATGGGGCAGAAACGCAAAGTGCTGATCGGTCCCCGACCAGCCCGCCGGCTCGCCAGCGCGCAATACCACCACCTCGTCAGTGAGCTCCCAGCGCTTGGCCACTCGCGCCCGGCGCTCGGCCAACACCTCGTCGGTCGGCTTCACGCCGCGCACCCTAACGCCACGGGTTCGCCTACCGGCTCAGCCTCTAAGTTCTTGCTGCGTGAGTGACGAAGCTTCCCCGGAATCAGATGTGCCGCCGCTGCTGGCCAAGGCCATGGCAGCCAAAGAAGCCACGCTGGACGAGGCGCGGCCCGCAGCGGTCGAGCGCCAGCACGCCCGCGGCCGATGGACCGCTCGGGAGCGCATCGCCGCCCTGTTCGATCCCGGCACATTCGTGGAATACGGCCAGCTCGCGCAGCCCCAGATCCGCTCGCTGGGCGATGCACCAGCCGACGGCCTGGTCATGGGCGTCGGGCGAGTGGACGGCGTTGCGGTGTGCGCCTTCACCTACGACTACACGGTGATGGGCGGCAGCCAGAGCCCGCACAACCATCGCAAGGTGGACCGGATGATGGAGGTGGCCGAGCGAAACCGCTGGCCGGTCATTTTCTGGTCCGAAGGTGCCGGAGCGCGCGCCACCGAGCTGTACTACGCGAGCGGCACGGTGACGACCTTCATACAGCTGGCAAAGATGTCGGGACTGGTGCCGATCGTCACGATCCTGTCGGGACCGAGCTTCGCGGGGCAGGCGAACATCGCCGGAACCTCCGACGTGGTGATTGCGACGAGGGACTCGACGATGGGGCTGTCGGGACCCCCGCTGGTGAGGTCCGCCACCGGCGAGGACTTGACCCCCGAGGAACTGGGCCCCATGTCGTTGCATGAGCGGACCGGCACCGTCGAATTGGTAGTTGAGGACGAAGCGGAGGCCCTGCAGACAGCGCGCAGGTACCTGTCGTATTTCACCGACGTGGCAGCTCCCCCGCCGCCGGTCGCGCACGATCAGACGCCGCTGAGGTCCATAGTCCCGGAGAACCCGCGCCGCGCCTACGACGTGCGCAAGATTGTGGCGACGCTGGCCGACGAGGACTCTGTGATGGAGCTTCGCCCGCTCTTCGGCCGATGCCTGTCAACCTCGCTGTGCCGCATCGCAGGACACCCTGTCGGCGTGCTCGCGAACAACCCGATGTTCGGGGCGGGCGCCATCGATGCCGAAGGCTCGGCCAAGTTCTCGCGCTTCGTCGAGCTGTGCAACGCCTACGACCTGCCGCTGCTGTTCCTGTGCGACACACCCGGCTTCATGATCGGGACCGCGGCCGAGAAATCAGCAATCGTGCGTCACAGCGCCCGCACCCTGGTGGCGCTGAGCACCGCCGACGTGCCGATCCTCACCGTGATTCTGCGCAAGGCCTACGGCCTCGGCTACTACGCAATGGGCTGCGACGCGCTGGATCCCGACTTGTATGTCGGCTGGCCGACCGCCGAATTCGGCGGCATGGGCCTCGAAGGCGCGGTCAACATCGTGTTCCGCGACGAGCTCGAAGCTGCGCCCGACGAGGCTACGGAGCGTCAGATCCGAGACCGGCGCGTCGCAGAGTGGAAGGAGCGCAACACCGGCCTGGAATACGCTCGGTCGTTCCTGCTGGACGACATCATCGATCCGGCCGAGACGCGAGACCTGATCGCCCGATTGCTCGCGACGTTCCCGACACCGGCACGGCGCGAGGGGCGCAAGCACCCCATCGATCCCTGGTAGCGGCGCCCCGGCCTTGACTATTGCTGCTGTTGCTGCGCTGCCTGTTGCTGGGCAGACGTATCTGTGGACGGGCTGACCGCCACGCGGGCCTGGCGGCGGATCGGCTCGGTGACCATCGACACCGGCGCCGTGGGCTGGGCGATGATCACCTCGGCGTCCACCTTGGCATCGGCTGATCCGTTGAACACGCCGCGCACGGGTGGGACGTCGTTGTAGTCGCGGCCGTAACCGATCACCACATGCCGCTCGCTCACTGATCCGCCGTTGGTGGGATCGAGCGCATGCCAGCCGTAGCCGGGCACCGCAGCTTCGATCCATGCGTGCGTCTGCACCGAGATTGCCGTCGGGCTGGCAGCCGGCGCGCGCTCGGGAGCGAATACGTCCTCGCCGACGAGCCCGTGGCTGTTCCCGTCAGCACCGGCGCCGCTGCCGGATGCTCCGTCGCCGGCTGCAGGTGCACTGTCACCGGGACCCTCGTCGAGCCGTGTCTCATCCAGCGCGAACAGGTAGCCGGAGACGTAGCGAGCGGGGATGCCGATGCAGCGAAGCATGCCCACGGCCAGATGGGCGAAGTCTTGGCAGACCCCCCGGCCGCCGTCGATCAGCTCTTCGAGTGTCACGCCGATGGAGGTGGAGCCGCGCTCGTAGGTGAGCACCGTGGGCACCGCCTGGGCCACGGCCTGCACGCACTCGCTGACGTCGTCGGCGGCGCCGCGTACGGCCCATGAGGCCACCTCGTTGACCAGCTCGCCCCATTGCACATGCTGGGATGGCGCCAGGTATTCGACGTGCTCGTTGACGAACTGCTGATCACCCAGCCGCTCACAGCTCACCGGTGCCGGGGCACCGTCGGTCGGTGTGGTCTCCACGGAAGCCTCGGCCACCACCAACAGATCGTCATGCAGTGCGCGCATGCCCAGATGGTCGACGGTCGTGCCGAAGTAGTCGCGTGTCTGCAGCACGCGGGTCGCCGGGGTGGTCGTCAGCCGGTACGACAGCACCTGCTGGCGCAAGTCGTCGCGAGGTCGTACGCGGATCTCGTTCTGCGACTCCGAGACGGGCTCGGCGTAGGTGAAGTGCAACCGGTAGGCGATGTCGAGTCTCATTGCAGCCTGCCGTTCCCGTCTCCAGGTCGCACGAACTGCGCATGCACTTCGGCGAAGCTCGATCTCGCCACCGTGCTGGCGTGCACATCGGCAGCTAACTCGGCCAGCGCCGAGCCCAGGTACGCCAGCTCAGTTTCGGGTTGGGCCAGCAGCTCGTCGAGCTCGCCGTACTCCAAGTGCGCCCTCAGTGCTCCGGCGCGCCGACGGGGTGTGGCGACGGCCCCCGCGGCCGCGGCGAGATCTTCCAGGCGCAGCTCCACCCGTCCGAGGCACCACAGCACCGAGCGGGGCATTTGCTCGTGCTGCAAGAGGAACTTCGCGACTGCATGCCACTGCGGCGAGTGCCCCAGCTCGCGACGTGCAGCCTGCAGCGAATGCGTGAACGCCAGCAGGCGATTCCCGTCGAACACATCGCTTCCGGTGCCCAAACCAGACTTCAGCAGTTCCACCGTCAGAATCGATCGTTCGAGCAGCCGGCCCGCCTCCATGAAGGCGTACCCCTCGTCGCGGCTCATCGACTCGGTCATGACGCCGCTGAGCGAGCGACACCCGCGCCGGGCCGTGATCACCGACATGCGTGACACCTCGCCGCCGGTCTGCTCCCGAGCCGCAGCGCCGACGGATTTGGCGCTCTGCATGAGGATGTGCAGGCTGTTGGCCTCCTCCCAGAGCTCTACCGGGATGCGGTCGCGCACGATGCGCAAGTTCTCCCTCACCGCCTGCACAGCCGACACCACTGATCCAGGGTGCGAGTCGTCGGAGACCAGGAAGTCCATGACGGCATACGGGCCGGTGCCGACCTGGGCCGCCACGAACTCGTCCTGCAGCCCGAGCGCCTGCACCAGCCGGCGGGATGCCAGACGCGCCTCAGTAGCTTGACGGTGCATGACTGCATTGGTCTCGACCGACACGCACCGAGCGATGGTGTCGGCCCGCTCCAGGTAGCGGCCGGCCCACAGCAGGGAATCGGCGTGCCGGGCGAGGATCATGTCTGCGATCCCTGCGGGGCGAGCACCCAGGTGTCCTTGGAGCCGCCGCCTTGTGAGGAATTCACGATCAGCGAGCCCTTGCGCATGGCCACCCGCGTCAGGCCGCCGGGAAACACCTGCGTGCGCTCCCCGGTGATCACAAACGGCCGCAGGTCGAGATGGCGCGGCTCGAGCACGTCGTCGCACATGGATGCCAGCGTCGATAGCTCCACGACCTCTTGGACCACCCAGTTGCGCGGATCGGCCTCGATTTCGGCACGCGCATTCGCCAACTCCTCGTCGGTGGCATTGCGCCCGATGACGATGCCGTAGCCACCCGACTCGCCCACTGGCTTGATGACCAGCTCGTCGAGCCGTTCGAAGGCCGCCTCACGCTGATCGGGCTCCCACATCACGTAGGTCTCGACGTTGGGCAGGATCGGCGCCTCGCCGAGGTAGTAGCGGATCAGGTCGGTCACGTAGGGGTGGATGGCCTTGTCGTCGGCCACGCCGTTGCCGACGGCATTGCAGACGGTGACCGTGCCGGCGCGCATGGCGCCAAGCAACCCCGGCACGCCGAGCGTGGAGTCGGGCCGGAACGACACTGGGTCCAAGAACGAGTCGTCGATGCGCCGGTAGATCACATCAACCGGAACGAGGCCCTCGATGGTGCGCAGGTACACGACATGCTCGTCCACCACCAGGTCGGGCCCTTCCACGAGCTCCACGCCCATCTCCCGGGCCAAGAACGCGTGCTCGAAATACGCCGAGTTGTAGATGCCCGGCGTCAGGATCACGATGAGCGGCTTGTCGCCCGCCCCCGTGGGCGCCACCGACTCGAGCGCGGTGCGCAGCATCCGGCCGTACTGGCTGACAGGTTCCACGGTGTGGTCTTCCCAGACACGGGGGAACGCCCGGGTCATCGCCGCCCGGTTCTCGATGACGTAACTGATGCCGCTGGGGTTGCGCAGGTTGTCTTCGAGCACCCGGTACTGGCCCTCGGCATCGCGCACCAAGTCGATGCCGGCGATGACGCAGTGGGCGTCATGGGGCACGCTGACGCCGAACGCGTTGCGCTCGAAGCCGTCCGACGACTGCACCAGCCATGCGGGCACGACGCCGTCGGCCATGGCCGCCCCCTCGCCGGTGTAGATGTCGGCCAGGAACCGGTTCAGGGCGGTGACGCGCTGGGCCAAACCGCGCTCGATCTCCTGCCACTCGGTTGCGGCGATCAGCCGGGGGAACAGGTCCATCGGCCACGTGCGCTCGGTGCCCTGCGAATCGCCGTACACCGTGAACGTGATGCCCTGGCGGCGGAACTCCTCTTCGATGATGCCTTCGCGGCGCCGCAGCTCAGCCGAGTCGAAGTTGGAGAAGCGCTCCACAATGGCGGCATAGAGCGGGCGGACGTTGCCGTCACGGTCGAACGCTTCGTCGTAGGCGAGCTGGTCGGCGTCAGACCTTCGTAGCTCCGCCATGGCCCATTTGATAGCGCGTCACGGGATATGGCGGTGCCATTGTCGGCCGAACATCGAAATCAACGCTCGCTCATGGATTTCTCCAGCATGTCGATGGTCTCCATGGCGCCGAGGCACTGAGCGACGGATGCGTTGGGCTCACGGCCCTCGCCGATGGCCGAGATGAACTCGCGGTCCTGCAGCTCGATGCCGTCGTCGGAGATCGCCACACCCGACAGATCCACCGGATTGTCGTAGCCGTCCACCAGGTCGTCGTAACGGGCGATGTAGGTGCCGTTGTCGCAGATGTAGCGGAAGAACGTGCCGAGCGGACCGTCGTTGTTGAACGACAGCGACAGCGTGCACAGCGCCCCCGACGACACGCTCATGCCGATGGTCATGTCCATGGCGATGCCCAGCTCGGGATGGGTGGGCCCTTGCTGCGCCCAGCCTGCGGTGATGCGTTGGCCTGTCTGGTAGCCGAACAGGTCGACCGTGTGGCACGAGTGATGCCACAGCAGGTGGTCGGTCCAGGTGCGGGGCTTGCCGAGCGCATTGCGGTTCTCGCGCCGGAAGAAGAAAGTCTCGACGACCAAGTGCTGCAACGTCAGCTTGCCGCGTTGGATGCGTTCGTGAATCCACTGATGGCTCGGATTGAAGCGGCGGGTGTGGCACACCATCGCGGTCACGCCTGTTTCCTGCTGCACACGCACCACGGCCTCGCTGTCGGCAAAGTTGTCGGCCATCGGGATCTCGACCAGCACGTGCTTGCCCGCCCGCATGGTCTCGATGGCCTGCGCGGCGTGCAGCTGCGTGGGCGTGGCCAGGATGGCCGCGTCAGCGTCGAGCGTCAGCGCCTCACTCAGGTCGGTCGTCCACCGCTCGATGCCGAATTCGCTGGCGAAGGCCTCGGTGTCGTCGGCGATGCCACCAGCGAGGGCGACCACCTCGACATCGTCGATGCGCCGCAGCGCTGCCATGTGCTTGCGCCCGATAGCGCCCTCTCCGGCCAGGATGATCTTCACGACGCTCCCCTCTTCGGCTCCCGTGCTCTATCAATAGTCTCGGATGCGCAAGGGGGTGCCATGGCACGGGCACGTGACTACGACGACATCCCGGGCACCTACGTCTTCGACGGTCGCAGATCGCAGCAGGGTTACCACCTGAACATGTTCTGCATGAGCCTGAACGCCGAAGCCAACCGGGAGCGATTTCGGGCAGACGAACGTGCCTACCTGGACGGCTTCGACCTGACATCGCAACAGCGCCGAGCGGTGCTCGAGCGGGACTGGCTGGGGCTGCTCCAGCTCGGCGGGAACATCTACTACACGTTCAAGCTGGCTGCGCTTGACGGCCTGTCCATGCAGGATGTCGGCGGCGCCATGTCGGGCGTCAGCGGCGGGGAGTTCAACCAGATGATGATCGACGGCGGTCGCCCGGTCGACGGCAACCGCCGCACCGGCGAGGCACCCGTGGGTCAGAGCCACGCACCCCAGAGCCCCGAAGCACCAAGCACAGCGGGGCACAGCTCATGACCACGATCGTCGGCGGCATCGGCACCTCGCATGTCCCCGCTGTTGGGGCTGCCATCGACAACGGCAAGCAGCACGAGCCCTACTGGCGGCCGTACTTCGACAAGATCCAGCCTGCCCGCGAGTGGATGGCCGCCGCGCAGCCCGACGTCTGCATCATCGTCTACAACGATCACGCCTCGGCCTTCTCGCTCCGGCTCATCCCGACGTTCGCTCTCGGCGTGGCGGCCGAGTACCAGCCTGCCGACGAGGGCTACGGCCCCCGCCAGGTGCCGGCCGTGCAGGGCCATCCCGAACTGGCGTGGCATCTCGCCGAATCGCTGATCGACGACGAGTTCGACATCACCATCGTCAACGAGATGGACGTCGACCACGGCCTGACCGTGCCGCTGTCGGTGATGTACGGCGAGCCCGAGATCTGGCCGTGCCGGGTCGTCCCGATCTGCGTCAACGTGATCCAGTACCCGCCCCCGTCGGGCAAGCGATGCCTCAGTCTCGGGCGGGCCATCCGGCGAGCGCTCGACAGCTACGAGGGATCGGATGCGGAAGGGCTGCGGGTGGCCGTCTTCGGCACGGGCGGCATGTCGCACCAGCTCCAGGGGGAACGAGCCGGCCTCGTCAACCCCGCGTTCGACACAGCGTTCATGGACGAGCTGATCGCCGAGCCCGACGCCGGCTGCCTGCGCCCGCGCACCGAGTACATCCGCGAGGCGGGCTCAGAGGGCATCGAACTGGTGATGTGGTTCGTGATGCGCGGCGTGCTCGACGACCGGGTCGACGAGGTGTTCCGCATGAACCACGTGCCCACCTCCAACACCAGCAACGGCCTGCTGATCCTGCAGAACGCCCCATAGCCGTAGCTCTAACTCTCCAACGGCAGGCCGACGTACTGCTCGGCGAAGGCGATCTGCGCCGATGGCGACGTGGACAGGTGGTACAGCTCCTGCTCCTGTGCGCGCTGGTCGAAGTCGCTCATGTCGGGGAACCGGTGCAGCAGCATGGTGAGCGACCAGCTGAACCGCATGGCCCCCCACACGCGCCGCAGCGCCATTGCTGAGTAGCTGTCGAGGTAGCCGTCGTCGCCCCGCTGGTAGTGATCGGCGAAGGCCCGAGCCAGGTAGTGCACATCGGAGATCGCCAGGTTCAGGCCCTTGGCGCCGGTCGGGGGCACGATGTGCGCCGCATCGCCGGCAAAGAACAGATTGCCGTAGCGCATCGGCTCGGAGGCGAAGCTGCGCAGCGGCGCGATCGACTTCTCGATCGAGGGGCCCGTCTGGATCTGCGCTGCCTTGTCGGCCGGGATGCGAGCCAGCAGCTCGGTCCAGAAACGATCATCGGGCCAGTCGTCGACCGTGTCGGTGAGCGGGCACTGCACGTAGTACCGGCTCAGCATCGGGTTGCGCATGCTGCACAGCGCGAAGCCCCGCTGATGGTTGACATACAGCAAGTGCGGCAAAGGCGGGGTCTCCGAGAGGATGCCGAGCCAGCCGAAGGGATAGTCCTTCACGAACTCGGTGCGGACGCCGGCCGGGATGGCGGTGCGGCTCACGCCGTGAGAGCCGTCGCAGCCGGCCACGAAGTCGCAGTCGATGCGCTCGCTGACACCGTTGGCCACGAAGGTCACCGACGGCCGGCGGGCGGGGTCGCTGATCTGTACGTCGTGGGCCTCGAAGATGATCGTGTTGCTGGCTGCGTCCGCAGCCTCGTAGAGGTCCTCCTGGATGTTCGTCTGGCCGTAGGCCATCATGCGGCGCCCGATCAGCTCCTGCGAGTCGATCGACAGCATCTCCGAGCCGCGCCAGGCGATGTTGATCGTGTCGTGGACCTGTCCCTCGCGGTCCATGCGGTCGCCCAGCCCGGCGTCGCGCAGGATCTCCACCGAGCCCCACTCCAGGACGCCGGCACGGATGCGGCCCAGCACATAGGCACGCGACTGCTGCTCGAGCACGACGTGTTCGACGCCTGCCCGGCCCAGCAGGTGTGACAGCAGCGTTCCTGCCGGCCCGGCGCCCACGATGACGACCTGGGTGTTCATCACTGCATCCTCGTCGCGGGCCTGCGTCGCTCGTCCCGCTGGATCGGTCAGTCGGGCGGAGAATAGTGCTGCTCGCTCGCGGGCTCAGCCGCTAGCCGAAGTCGTAGAGCGTTTCGGGATTGCTCACCAAGATCCGATTGCGAGCTGACTCGTCGGGCGCGAACGCTGCCAGGACGTCCACGAGATCGCCGTCGTCGGGCATGTGGCGCACATTCGGATGCGGCCAGTCGGTGCCCCACAGGATGCGCTCGGGCGCGGCCGCGATCAGCGCCTGGGCATAGGGCACGACATCGTCGTACGGCAGGGTCCCCTCGGCAGTGAGCCGCTCGGCGCCCGACACCTTCACCCATGCCCGCTCGTCGCGCATCAGCTCGAGCAGGGCCTCGAACGGCTCCTGGCCGAGCCCTGCGTCGGCGTCGACTCTGGCCATGTGGTCGATCACGTACGGGCACGGCATCCGGTCGAGCAGATCGGCGTAGTGCGGCAGGTCTTTCGCGTCGAAGTGCAGCACGATGTGCCAGCCGAAGGGCTGCACCCGGTCGACCAGCCGCCAGAACACCTCAAGGTCGGGTGCGCCGCCGAGGTGGGCGACGAAGTTGAAGCGGGTGCCGCGCACCCCGGCGTCGTGCAGGGCACCGATGTCGGCATCGCCGAACGACTCATCGATCATCGCGACACCGGCATAGCGGCCGCTTCCCCGCACGAGCGCATCCACCATGGCGGCGTTGTCGGTGCCATGGCAGCTGGCTTGCACGAAGACGGCTCGCGACAGCCCTAAGCGCTCCTGCAGCACCTCGAAGTCGTCGATGCCAGCATCGGGCGGTGTGTAGGTGGCTTCGGGGGCGAAGGGGAACCGGTGCGCGGGGCCGAACACGTGACAGTGCGCATCGGTTGCCCCCGGCGGCGGCGTGAATGCCGTCGGCGAGTGCGGCGAGGGGTGAGGCGGCAGGATCGTGGGAGCTGTCACGCGCGCCCTTGGGGTGACGCGCTCGTCGGAAACGCTGGGCTCTTGGGGAATACCAGGCCGTCGAACAGCTTGCGGGCAGTGCGAACGATGCCGGACCGCCCCAAGACCGGGTCCGCAGGGCCATCGGCAAGCTCGACTCGGGCGGCAAAGGTGCCCGTCGGGTGCTCGATCTGCACCAGGTCGGGGTCGTCGCCGGGTTCGAGCAGATCCGATCCGACGCTCCCCGGGAGACGCAACGCGGTGGCCACGCTGACCGCACCCAGCACGCCGATGGCGTCGTGGCACCGGTGCGGGATGAAGGTGCGGGTGCAAATGCTCCCGCCGGCGCGGGGCGCGGACACCAGCGTCATCTTCGGCACGGTCATGGTGCTCACGTTGCCCAGGTTCATCAGCTCGCCGGCCCTCAGGCGGATGTTCTCCAAGCGTCGCCGGAACAGCTCGTTGGCCTCAAGTGCGGCTGGCGATTCGTCGCCGGCGATGCCCAGAGCAGCCGCCCGGAGCACAACCGTGGGCATGCCGTTGTCGATGCAGGTTGCTTCGATGCCGTCGATCGCATCGGCGACGGCACCGGTGGGCAGCAGCGCCCCACATGTCGAACCCGCCGTGGCCTCGAAGTCGAGCCGGACCTCGGCCGCCGTTCCGGGAACCCCCGAGATCGCCGTGTCGCCGTCATAGGCGGGAACGCCCGCCTCCAGCGGGAACGTGGCCATCGCCACCGAGTCGCTGTTCACCATGCGTATCCGCACTCGCGCCTCGCCGCCAGCGACCTCAATGAGCCCGCGCTCCATCGCGAACTGCCCGACTCCGGCCAGCAGGTTGCCGCAGTTCTGCTGATCACCCACCGAGCCGTCGTCGACACCGACTTGCAGGAACAGGTAGTCCACATCGATCTCGGGCTCTGCCGACCGTGACACCACAGCAACCTTGGAGGTCAGCGGGTGCGCGCCGCCGATGCCGTCGATCTGGCGCGGGTCGGGCGAGCCCATCACCCGCGCCAGCAGCGAGTCACGCTCGTCGGGGTCGTCGGGCAGCTCGTCGGCCACGAAGTAGGCGCCCTTGGAGGTGCCGCCCCGCATGACCATGCAGCGAATGCCCGAGGCTGCCGGATCATGAGGGCCTGCGCTCACTCGATCCACTCCACGCCGAGGTCGATCAGCTTCTGGCGCAGCCCATACATGTCGAGCCCCAGCTCGCCGGCTTGCAGGCGTGCCCGAGTGCCGGCCTCGCTGTCGAGCCGGGCGTTGGACTGCTCCAATGCCCACGCAGCCTCAGCGCGGGGCACAGTCACCACGCCGTCGTCGTCACCGCAGATCACGTCGCCCGGTTCGATGATCACGCCGTTGATGCTGATGGGCACGTTCACCGAACCTGGCGTGTTCTTGACCGTGCCCTCGCACGAGATGTGCCGGGTCCACACCGCGAAGCCCATGGCCCGCAGGTCCAGGGTGTCTCGGACGCCAGCGTCCATCACCAGGCCCACGACGCCGTGAGCCATGAGCGACGACGCCAGCAGATCACCGAACATGCCGTGAGTGGACGGCGCCGTGTTGGTGACCACGAGGAAGTCGCCCGGCTCGCAGACCTCCACGGCGGCGTGAATCATGATGTTGTCGCCGGGATGCGACAGCACTGTCACCGCTGAGCCAGCAACCCGTGTGCCCTGCTGGATGGGCCGCAGATCGGGGCCGAGATAGCCACGGCGGCCGATTGCCTCGTGCACGGTGGCGGTGCCGGCATCGCCCAGTCCCGCGATGACGTCGGGCTCGGCCCGCTCAATGGTGCGCTTCACGATGTGTCGGGCTGCCATCATCCCTCCCGGTTTGCCGCCGCAGCGGTGCTGCGCTGCGCGTCCAAGGCGCCAGTCAGCCGCGGGTACACCCGCAGGGCATTCTCGCTGAAGATCATGCGGCGGGCGTCGTCGCTGAGGTCTGCCGCGTCGATGTAGCGCTTGGTGTCGTCGTAGTTGAAGCCCGTGGTGGGGTCGATGCCGCGCACCGCGCCGACCATTTCCGACGCGAACAAGATGTTCCTGGCGGGTATCACCCTGACCAACACGTCGATGCCGGGCTGGTGGTACACGCAGGTGTCGAAGTACACGTTGCCCAGCAGCAGTTCGTCGAGCGGCCGCAGGCCCATGTCCTGGGCCATGCCCCGGAACCGGCCCCAGTGGTACGGCACTGCTCCCCCGCCGTGGGGAATGACGAAACGCAGCCCGGGATGGTCGGCGAACAGGTCGCTCATCATCATCTGGACGAATGCCGTGGTATCGGCGCCCAAGTAATGCGAGCTGGTCGCATGGAAGTTCGGGTTGCAGGTGCCGCTGACATGGATCATCCCGGGCACATCCAGCTCGGCCATGGCCTCCCACAGCGGCCACCAGTAGCGGTCGTCCAGCGGCGGGCCGGTCCAGAACCCGCCGGAGGGGTCGGGGCTGACGTTGCAGCCGACGAAGCCCATCTCTTCCACGCAGCGGCGCAGCTCGCGAACCGAGCTGTCAATCGCCACGCCGGGCGATTGGGGGAGCTGGCAGACCGGCACGAAGTTCTCCGGGAACAGATCGCACACACGTCGGACGAGGTCGTTGCAGTGCTCAGACCAGAAGCGCGACGTGTGCTCGTTGCCTTCGTGGTGACCCATCCAAGACGCCCGCGGCGAGAAGATCGTGAGGTCCGAGCCGCGCTCACGCTGCAGTCGCAGCTGGTTGCCCTCGATGCTGTGGCGGATCTCGTCGTCGCTGATGTCAAGCGCACCCTTCGCGCCGACGTGGTCCGGATCGGCCTCAAGCGCCGACCGCTGCGCGTCGCGGTACGCACCGAGCTGGGGCGGGGCCGTCGTGTAATGCCCGTGACAGTCGATGATCGCCGGAGTACTCATGGGGCCTCCCCTCGAACGATTTCGAGTCCCCCTGGGTTGCAAGCGGCACTTCGGCCTCCAAGCGGCGACCGTAGCCTCCGGGTGCTAGCTGTGTGCCCTTCGGCGGCAGGATTGGAACGACACCATGGCGGGCTCAACAACGGCTGACACCATCACGATCGAAGCGAATGGGCTTCGCTTCACTGCCGACGTGGCGGGGCCAGCTGACGGCGAGCTGGTGCTGCTGTTGCATGGGTTCCCGCAGACCCGACACACCTGGCGTGCCGAGCTGCCGGCACTGGCGGCGGCCGGGTTCCGGACCTGTGCTCCCGACCAGCGCGGCTACTCGGCTGGTGCACGGCCCGACGGCATCGACAGCTACCGCACCGA
This sequence comes from Candidatus Poriferisodalis sp., assembly GCF_965204125.1. Taxonomy (GTDB): domain Bacteria; phylum Actinomycetota; class Acidimicrobiia; order Acidimicrobiales; family Poriferisodalaceae; genus Poriferisodalis. The sequence continues at coordinate 244,578 of NZ_OZ241968.1, forward strand.
GCTGCTGGTGGCCGATGCGCTCGTGATGGCCGACAGCTTCGGCGCGGAGCGATTCCACATCGTCGGGCATGACTGGGGCGGCGCACTGGCGTGGTTCATCGCCGCGCACCACGCCGAGCGCGTCTACTCGCTGAGCGTCATCTCGCGGCCGCACGCTGCGGCCTTCGTTGCGGCGATGCGCGACGACCCCGATCAGCCGCACCGCTCGCGGCACCATCCCGCCTTCCAGAAGCCCGAGGCAACCGACAACCTGCTCGCCGACAATGCAGCGCCCTTGCGACGGGCCATGGCTCACGGCGGGGTGCCCGACGCCGACATCGACGCCTACCTGGCCACGCTGGGCGAACGCGACGCCCTCGATGCAGCCGTGAACTGGTACCGGGCCATAGGGAGCTCGCAGTATCAGCCGGCCGAGACGCCCCCGGTGAGCGTGCCGACGATGTACGTGTGGGGGAATCAGGACGCCACGGTGGGCCGCATGGCAGCCGAGAACACTGCTGATTTCGTGACCGGCCCGTATCGCTTCGCCGAGCTCGGGGGCATCAATCACTTCGTCACCGACGAGGTGCCTGGGGCGTTCACCGGTTTGCTGCTGGCCCACCTCGCCGAGCACGGTGGCGCCACGGCACGGCATCCTGCGTCGAAGGGGTGGGCGATACTGGACTCGAACCAGTGACCTCTGCCGTGTGAAGGCAGCGCTCTAACCATCTGAGCCAATCGCCCGCGGGGCGACGATGATAGGGCCTGCCGGCGCCGCCGAGCGCACGCCGGTCCCGACGGCAGGGCCCAGACTGGAGGTCCAGTGAGCGCTGACGATTACCACACCGCACCGGATCAGCTCTCGCCGCCGCCGCCGGGCTGCCCGGTGCACGACAGCTGGTCGCCGCTCAACGAGGAATACCTGGCCGATCCCTACCCGATCGCCGCCAAGCTGCGCGAGGACCACCCGGTGTTCTACGCCGCCGAGATGGGCCACGTCGTGGTGACCCGCATGGACGACATCGAGCGGGTCTTTATGGACCCGGATACATATGCCTCGTCCAACGTGCAGGACCCTATCTTCCCCCTCGCGCCCGAGGCGGCTGAGGTGCTCTCCGCGTCCGACTACGACCCCCAGGCAGTCATGTCGAACCGGGCCGAGCCCGACCACGGTCGCATCCGCGTGCACACACGCGGCGGGTTCTCGGTGCGGCGGCTGCGGACGCTCGAGGACTACATGCGCTCACGGGCCACCGAGCTGATCGAAGAGATGCTCGCCGGCCCCAAGCCCGCCGACTACGTCAAGGCGGTGGCGTTCCCGCTGCCAGCGGAGATCGTGTTCCGTTTCATCGGCTTCCCGCCCGAAGACGACCTCATGCTCAAGTCGTGGTGCGTGAACCGCAAGGCATTCGCCTGGGGCAAGCCGACGCCGGCCGAGCAGGCGCACATGGCCGAGGGAATGCTGGCCTACTGGCGCTACTGCCGTGAGTTCGTGGCCGAGCGACATCGAAATCGCACCGACGACTTCTGCTCGGAGCTGCTCGACGCACACGATGCCGACCCCGACCCCGAGGGCGGCACCGGGCTCAGCTACCGGGAGGTCGAGTCGGTCATCTACGGGATCTCCTTCGCCGGACACGATCCGGTCACGAACCTGCTGTGCAACACGCTTCGCTGCCTGCTGCCGCGCCGCGACCAGTGGGAGGCCCTGTGCGCCGACCCGTCGCTGATCCCCACGGCAGTCGAGGAGACGCTGCGGTTCGACTCCAGCCAGGTGGCTTGGCGCCGGGTGACCACCCGCGACACCGAGCTCGGCGGGGTGCAGCTTCCGGAAGGAACACGGGTGTTCCTGAACTTCGCAGCAGCGAACCGCGAACCGTGCGCGTTCGCCGAGACCGACCGGTTCGACGTCGACTCCTACGACATCGCGCGGCCCGATCCCCACGGCCACATCAGCTTCGGCAAGGGCATTCACTTCTGCCTCGGAGCGAATCTCGCCCGCATGGAGGCCCGCATTGCGCTGGAGATCCTGACCCAGCGGGTGCCGTCGCTGCGGCTGCCGCCGCAGGACTACCAGACGTTCCCGAACATCACGTTCAGAGGCCCCGAGGAGCTCTGGCTCGACTGGGACTGAATCTGGCCGGCAGCGGCCAGAGCGCAGAATCAGCTCAGCCCGACCACACCTCGGCGAGCACGTAGACAGTTCCGGACATGATCTTGCGGGCCGTGCGTGTCACGCCGCCTGAGAGGATTCGCACGCTGCCGTCATGCGATGCCGTCCGCAGCGCGACTTCCAGCGAACCACTCGGATGCTCGATCCGCACGTCGATCAGTTCGGCATCGCCGACATCCTCGTCCCCGTGGCCACCGTCAGCGCACGAGGGCTGCGGGCCGGCCAGCGATGCGGCCACCGTGCCTGGCACTGCGATGGCCGCTGCCACGCAGATGCCGCCTGAGACCGCGTGGGCGGGGTGGCACTGGGTGGGCGTGAAATAGCGAGACGTGATCGTGCCGCCCTCGCTAGCGGCCGACAGCAGACCGAACTTGGGCACGACGCTGCGAGAGACATCGCCGAGGCCCATGCGCCGACCTGCCTCCCGGCGGATGGCCTCCATCGTGGCCATGAACTCGGCGTCGCCGTCGAGCTCCGTCGGCGCCTCGTGGCCGGTTCGGTCCAAGTCGGCAGCACGCACCATCACCATGGGCATGGCCACGTCGATCAGCGTGGCCTCGACCTCGACGCCACCGGCCGTGATCGTCTCGATGACGCTGCCGGTCGGCAGCATTGAACCGGTCACTGATCCCTCGATGCCCCGGAACCGCAAGTCAACGGGTGCGGCCGTGCCGTCTACCCCGTCAATGGCGCAGTCGCCGTCGTAGGTCAGCTCGCCGCTGGGCGTACAGCAGACGACATCGATGAAGCTGCCGGTATTGACGTTGCGCACGATCAGCGATGTCGTCGGGTCGCCAGCCTGCACTAGCCCCGTCTCGATCGCGAAGGGGCCGACGCCGACCAGCATGTTCCCGCAGGTGGGCTTGGTGTCCACCGTGCCCCACACCGGGTCGACTTGCGCGAACAGGTAGTCCACGTCGGCGTCGGGATGGGCCGACGGTCCGACCACCGCCACCTTGCTGGTGACCGTTGTCCCGCCGCCCAGCCCGTCGATCTGGCGGCCGGTCGGGCTGCCCATGACCACAGCCAGCACTGCGTCGCGCAACGCCGGATCGCCAGGCAGATCCCCGGCAGCAAAGAACGGCCCCCGCGACGTGCCGCCACGCATCAGCACACACGGGATCGAACGCTGCCTGGCGGTCACAGCCTCAGCCTGCCACCCGCAGCCGTGCAGCAGGCCGGGCGCTGTGCGCCGACCCTGGTGGTCCAACCTTTGCGATCAGCCCACTGCGGGGACGCCAGCCATGGCGTCGGCGATGGCGTCGTCGCTCAGGTCGACATCGACGAGTGCGCCCGACAGGTATGCCTCGTAGGCCGGCAGGTCGAGGTGACCGTGGCCGCACATGGCGGTCAGGATCGTGCGTTCCTCCCCCGCCTGCTTCGCCGCCTCGGCCTCGCGCAGGGCAGCGGCCAAGGCGTGCGTTGGCTCGGGCGCCGGCACGATGCCCTCGCTGCGGGCGAACTGGATCGCCGCTGCGAAGCACTCCTCCTGCGGGATGGCCAGTGCCTCGACCAGGCCGAGCTCGTAGATGTGCGACAGCAGCGGCGACATGCCGTGGTAGCGCAGCCCGCCGGCGTGGATCGGCTGCGGGATGAAGTCGTGGCCGAGCGTGTGCATCTTCAGCAGCGGCGTCATCATGCCGTGGTCGCCGAAGTCGTAGCGGTACTCGCCCCGGGTGAACGTGGGGCACGCCGCCGGCTCGATGCAGCGGATCGTGGGATCCATCCGTCCCGCCAGCTTCTCGCGCAGGAATGGGAACGACAGCCCGGCGAAGTTCGATCCGCCGCCGGTGCAGCCCACGATCACGTCGGGCGTCTCGCCGATCTTCGCAAGCTGCAGCAGCGCTTCCTCGCCGATGATCGTCTGGTGCATGAGCACGTGGTTCAGCACGCTGCCCAGCGAGTAACGGGCGTTGGGATCGCCAGCAGCCGTCGCCACCGCCTCAGAGATGGCAACGCCGAGCGAACCGGGGTGGTCGGGATCGGCGGCCAGCAGCGATCGGCCGTACTCGGTTGCCTCCGACGGGCTCGAATGCACCCGCGCACCCCAGATCTCCATCATCGTCTTGCGGTACGGCTTCTGGCGGTACGACGCCGCCACCTGCCACACCTCGCACTCGATGCCGTACTGGGCTGTGGCGAAGGCCAGCGCGGAGCCCCACTGCCCCGCTCCCGTCTCAGTTGTGAGCTTGGTGACGCCCTCAGCGTGGTTGTAGAAGGCCTGCGGCACCGCGGTGTTGGGCTTGTGCGAGCCTGCCGGGCTGACGCCCTCGTACTTGAAGAAGATCTTGGCAGGCGTGTCGAGCGCGGCTTCGAGCCGGCGGGCCCGGTACAGCGGGCTCGGCCTCCACAGCCGGTACACGTCGAGGACACCGCCGGGGATGTCCACGTGGGACTCGGCGGTGACCTCCTGCATGATCAGCCCCATCGGGAATAGCGGCGCGAGGTCGTCGGGGCCGATCGGCTCGTGCGTGCCCGGGTGCAGCGGCGGCGGGGGCGGCGCCGGCAGGTCAGGGATCACGTTGTACCACTGGGTCGGCATCTCGGATTCGTCGAGATTCACCTTGGTCGGGCCGTCATCGCGTTCGGTGCTCATTGCGTGCTCCTTCCTGCAAGCTGCCGCGTGGCTGGGTGCGCGCGGACTGTACCCGCCCACTTCTGTGCCGCTGGCCGCCAGCGCCCATACTGGGCACTCTTGGATTCCCCGCAACGACAAGGCGATGTGACATGAAGCTTGCAACCGGTGTCGGCTACTGGGCGGCTGGCCCGCCGCCTGATGCATTGGAGACGCTGCAACTCGCCGAGCAGCTCGGCTTTCATTCCTTCTGGACAGCGGAGGCCTACGGCTCCGATGCCCTGACGCCGCTGGCATGGTGGGGCAGCCACACCGAGCGCATCGGGCTGGGCACCGGCATCATCCAGATCTCTGCACGCACTCCGGCCGCTGTGGGCATGGCGGCGATCACGATGGATCACCTCAGCGGCGGCAGGTTCATCCTAGGCCTCGGCGTGAGCGGTCCGCAGGTCGTCGAAGGCTGGTACGGCCAGCCGTACCCGCGCCCGCTCGCCCGCACCCGGGAGTACATAGAGATCGTCCGGGCGATCCTCGAACGCGACAAGCCGGTGAGCTTCACCGGCGACCACTACCAGATGCCCTACCCGGGAGGCATGGGCCTCGGCAAGCCTCTGAAGTCCACCGTGCACCCGCTGCGAGCCGACGTGCCGATCTATCTCGGCGCCGAAGGCCCCCGCAATGTGGCCTTGGCAGCCGAGCTGTGCGAGGGCTGGCTGCCGCTGTTCTTCGCCCCCAAGGACAACCAGTTCTATGCGGATGCGCTGAATGCCGGCTTCGCTGCGGCGGGCAAGCCGCTGATCGGCGACGACGGGCGGATCCCCGACGATGCCGACTTCGAGGTGGTGTGCCCGATCAGCGTGGTGCCCGACGATGACATCGAGCGTGCGGCCAACCGGATCCGCCCCATGCTGGCGCTGTACATGGGCGGGATGGGCGCACGCGACGCCAACTTCCACTACGACGTGTTCTGCCGGATGGGCTACCAGCACGTCGCCGACGAGGTGCAGGACATGTACCTCACCGGCCACAAGCAGGAGGCAGCGGCGACCATCCCGATCGAGCTGGTCGAGGAGGTCTCGCTGATCGGCCCGATGGACAAGATCGCGGCAGACCTGCGGCGCTGGGACGACACCGTGGTGACCGTGCTGCAGCTCTCCGGCCCGCCAGCGCTGCTGGCAGCCATGGCCGAACTGGTCGCCAACTGAGCGGGCGGCACAGTCCCCGACACTGAACGGCGCACCAGGCGCTGATCGAAAGGCAACCGAACATGGACCTGACAGGAAAGCTGGCCGTCGTCACCGGGGGTTCCGGCGATATCGGGCGCGCGATCTGCGAAGCGCTGGCCGCGGCCGGCGCCGACGTGATCGTGACCTACGTGGGCGATCAGGAACGTGCCGAAGCCAGCGCCGGGCTGGTGCGCGACGCCGGCCGGCAGGCCAGCATCGTGCAGCTCGACCAGCGCGACGAGGCCTCAATCGACGCCGCGGCCGCCGCCATCGCCGAGAGCGGTCGTTGCGATGTGCTGGTCAACAACGCGGCTTGGAACATCGGCATCCCGTTCAGACAGCTTGAGACGCTCGACTCGGCGACATGGGACCGGGTGCAGGAGACCAACCTGCGCGGCCCGTACCTGCTGACGCGGGCACTGGCCGAGCCACTAGCTGCCGACGGCGGCGGGCGTGTCGTCAACATCGCCTCGGTGGGCGGACTGTTCCCAGGATCGAGCAGCATCGCCTACAGCTGCTCCAAGGCGGCCCTCATCCATCTCACCCACTGCCTGGCCGTGGCAATGTCGCCTTCGGTCACGGTGAACTGCGTTGCACCCGGCCTGGTGGAAGGCACCCGCATGGCGGCCCGCCTGCCCGACGAGATCTCCGAAGGGGCTCGGCGTGCGTCGCTGCTCGGCCAGGTAGGCAGCCCGATCGACATCGCCAACGCCACGGTGATGCTGTGCGAGGCCGAGTCGATCACCGGCCAGACCGTGGTGGTCGACGGCGGCAACCCAGCCGCCATGAACTTCGGCTGAGCCGCCTGCGCCGCCCCGGCTGCTCCGCCGCCCACACCATCGACGGGAGATCGCCATGACCGCAGCCGCCAACGGCGCTCCGGCGCAGCCGAATGTGCTGTTCATCATCACCGACCAGCAGCGCGCCGATCACACCGGCTTCGGCGGCAACGAGGTGGTACGCACGCCCAACCTCGACGCGCTGGCGGCCCGGGGAATGGTGTTCGACAACGCCTGGGTGGCCAATCCGATTTGCATGCCGAACCGCTCCACGATCATGACCGGGCGCATGCCCAGCGCGCACGGCGTGGTGTTCAACGACCGGTCCCTCGAGCCGGGCGCTAACACCCACGTCCGGCAGTTCCGGGCGGCTGGCTACCGCACAGCGCTCATCGGCAAGTCGCACCTGCAGCACGGAATGTCTCGTAACGCGGTGTTGCCGACAGGTGCACCCGCCGGCGCAGTCGACCAGTACTGGCCGGCGGGCTGGGACACGCTCGAAGATGCCGAGCGCTACGTGAACGGAGCGCCCGAGTTCCCCGACAGCTTCTACGGATTCGAACACGTCGAGCTGGCCATCGACCACGGCGCACGGGTCAGCGGTCACCATCTGCTGTGGGCACTCGATCGCGGAGGCCGCCTTGAAGACCTCATGGTGCCGTTGACCGCGGAGTCACCGGCCCGCCGCCGCTCGGAACGCTGGTGGCAGGTGTACGAACCGCCCTACGGGCCGGAGCTGCACTCCACGACGTTCGTCACCGAGCGCACGATCGCCTTCATCGAAGACGCAGTCAATCAAGGCGGACCGTGGCTGGCGTGGGCCTCCTTTCCCGATCCGCACCACCCGATGACGCCGCCCGGCGAGTGGTTCGACCGCCACCGTCCCGAGGACATGGAAGTTCCCGTCTCGGTCGACGACGACTTGACGGGTGCCCCTCAATACGTACAGCACATCAGCCAGATGCACCCGAGCGATCAGCGCGGCTGGGTCACGCCGTGCGGCGTGGCAGGCGACCATCAGATGCTGCGGGAGGCGCTGGCGGCCACCTACGGCATGATCGAGATGATCGACGACGGCATCGGCCAGATCCTGGCTGCGCTCGACCGGCTCGGTCAGGCCGGCAACACCATCATCGTGTTCACCAGCGACCACGGCGACATGATGGGCGACCACGGGCTGATGCTGAAGGGCTTTATGCACTACCGCGGCACCCTTGCAGTGCCCTATGTCATTGTCGACCCGCGGCGCTCGCCGGGCCGCACCCAATCGCTGGCCGGCAGCATCGACTTGGGGCCGACGCTGCTGGAGCTTGCCGATCTGCCCGGCTACGACGGCATCGGCGGCAGGAGCCTGGTGCCGATCCTGGACGATCCCAGAGAGACAGTGCGTGACGACGTGCTCATCGAAGACGATTTCCCCGGAGCGCTCACCTTGGACATCCTGACCCCAGTGAAGACCCGCACGCTCGTCACCGCGGATCTGCGCCTCACCCGCCACAGCGATGGCTCCGAGCAGCTCTTCGACACAGCGGCCGATCCCGACGAGGTGGCCCCGCTCGGCCACAGCGACCCGGCACGTCGTGCCGAGATGTACGAACGCCTGGCTGCTGCCTTGATCGAAGCCGACGACATCGCCCGCGGCATGCCCGTGGTCGCGCCCCCTGCCTCGCCCAACGGGAGCGAATCCTCCTTTCGGGCATAGCCTGCGACGCCATGCCGACCGACACTCTCGTCATGGACCACGTCGCCGTGGTGAGCGAACGTGCCTGGGACAACGTGATCCGCTACAGCCGCGACCTGGGCGGTCGCTGGATCGGCGGCCCCGACAACGACCCCGCGTCGCAGGCAGGCGACGATTTCTACTTCTGCCAAGTGTCGTTCGACGGCGGCGCAAGGGTCGAGATCCTCGAACCGCTCGAGCACCCCGGCAGCGATTTCCTGCACCGCTTCCTGGCCCGCAACGGCCCCGGGCCGCACCACTTCACCTTCAAGACGCCCGACTTCGCCGACACCGTCGGTGCGCTCGGCGACGCCGGCTACAACGTCATCGGGGTCAACGAAGAGAACCCGCTGTGGAAGGAAGCGTTCCTCCACCCCAAGGACAGCTGGGGCATGGTCATCCAGATCGCTTGGGCGGGCGGCGAAGGCTGGGACGACGCCCCGCCCCTGCCGCCCACTCGCCACGGGCGGTCCACATCGTTGGCGACCGTGGTCCACTTGACGTCCGATGTACAGGCCGCAGCCGCGCTGTTCCGAGGACCGCTGGGCATGGAGCAGACCGACGAGTGGAAAGACCCCAACGTCGGAACCGGAGTGGACCTGCGCTCAGGCCCGTGGAACCTCAAGCTCATCCAGCCAGCCGACCCCAACCTGGCCCACTGGATGGGCAACCGCCCCGGCCGCCTGCAGCTCCTGCACTTCCAGCTCGACGACCCCGGCCTCGTCCCCGGCGCGCAACGGGTAGGCGTGTGCGGCGGAGGCGAGCCGCAAGACGCGATGTTCATCGTGCCGCCCGAGCACAACCTGGGCGTGCGTCTCATGCTCACCGAGCACGGCTGACCGCCGCTACTCCGCTGCAGGCGGCTCCCAGCGGTCCACGGGCACCAAGCACAGGCGGCGGCCAGCGATGGGGGCTGGATGGGCGACGGCATCAGGATGGCGGCAGCGGTCGCTGGCGGACGTTGTGATGATCTCATCAAGCACGCCGTCGGTCTGCGGCCATTCGCACCCGACGGTGAACAGCGTGCCGTCGGGATCAAACCAGAAGCACTCGCCCACCTCGAGCGCCGCGACCCTGGATTGATCGACGTTGTCGCTGGCGGTCATATAGGCGCTGGCCACGAAGATCACCAGGCCCACCACAGCGATCGACAGCCACGGCAGCACCCGCACCACCAGCGCCGCACTGCGGTGACGGACCACGAAGCCGCCCGGGCCGCCAGGCTCAACGGTGGTGGCGCCGTCGTCAAACCAGGGGTCATCGGGTCCGCCCTGACTGGCCGCTGCGCCACCCGCAGGCGGGGCCGGGCTCGCAGGGGGCGAGGGCTCGGGCGGTTGCGGCGCTGCGGCAGCGCGCTCTGCGTCGTAGGAACGGCGCGTCTCTGCACGTCCCAGCACGCGCCACGCCTCGTTCACGGCCCGCATGCGCCGATCAGACCGCTCCGTCTGCTCCCGGTTGACGTCGCCGCGCTGGTCGGGATGGTTGGCACGGGCCGCCCGGATCCACGCGCGCCGGATCTCTGCCGCATCGGCGTCGGGGCGCACGCCGAGCGCTGCGTAGTGATCGGGCAACTTGGCCACCGGAGGCCTCCCGCTCGCGACGCTACTGCTGCCCGTCGGGCGCGACGCCGCTGCTCGGGACCCCAGTGCGCGTCTGTTGACCCGGCCTCGCCAGAACCCTGTTCGCTAACGTCGCGTCCCGTTCACCCCACAGTTCCCGACCACGAGGTCGCATCGCCATGACGAACAGCCGGATCGATCCCCGCACCCCCGTTCTTGTGGGAGCAGGACAGTTCAAGCAGCGCCCCGAGGTTCCTGTCGACGCGCTCGAACCGGTTGCCATGATGGCCGAGGCACTGGCCGCGGCTGCGCAAGATGCTGGCGCACCGGCACTGACCAGCCGAGCCACCCACACCTGGGTCGTGAAGGGCGCCTGGCCGTATTCAGACCCAGCTGCGCTGCTGAACGAACGCTTCGGGGCCACAGGTAAAACCGGACTCTCCACCGATGGCGGCAACACACCGCAATCGCTGGTGAATGAAGCCTGCCAACGCATCAGCGCCGGCGACGCCGACATCGTGCTGATCGCCGGAGCGGAAGGCATTTGGAGCCGACGCCGGGCGCGTCGGGCAGACCAGCGCATTCCCTACACCGACCAGACCGATGTGCGGCCCGACGAATATCTCGGCAAAGACGTCGTGATGAACAACAAGGTGGAAGCCGAACGCGGCCTGAGGGACCCGATCTGCCTCTACCCGGTCTTCGAGTCGGCCTTTCGGGCGTCGCGCGGCGAGTCGATGGACGGCCATCGCGACCGCGTTGCCGCGATGTGGGAGAAGTTCAACCAGGCAGCAGTGGCCAACCCGTACTCATGGGTGCGAACGCCCATGACGGCAGAGGAGATCCGCAACCCGAGCCCCAGCAACCGCCTTGTCGGCTTCCCCTACACGAAGTCGATGAACTCCAACTGGGATCTCGACTTGGCCGCCGCGCTCATCATGTGCTCCGCGGAGGCGGCGACGGCCGCAGGGGTGCCCACCGACCGCTGGGTATTCCCCCATGCCGGCACGGACGGGCGCGACACCGATTTCGTGTCCAACCGGGGCGATCTGCACAGCTCCCCCGCCATCCGGGTGGCGGGCCGGCGGGCGATGGAGCTGGCAGGCGTGGACGTCGACGACATCGACTACGTCGACCTGTACTCGTGCTTTCCCTCTGCGGTGCAGATCTCTGCCACCGAGCTGGGCCTCGGACTCGAACGCGACCTGACGCTCACGGGCGGGCTCACCTTCGCCGGCGGACCGCTCAACAACTACGTCACCCACTCCATCGCCACGATGGCCAACACGCTGCGCGAGAACCCGGGCAGCATCGGGCTCTGCTCGGCGAACGGCGGCTACCTCACCAAGCATGCGTTCGGCATCTACTCGACCTCGCCGCCCTCCGACGGCTTCCGCCACGAAGACTGCCAGCACGAAATCGACCAGTTCCCGTCGGTCGAGTTGGATGACGACTACAGCGGCGACGCCACCATCGAGGCCTACACCGTCATGCACGGCCGGGAGGCGCCCGAAGTGGCCTTGGCAGCGGTGCGGACGCCGAACGGGCGGCAGTGGGCCCGCTGCAGCGACCCATCGCTCATGGACGAGATGACCCAGACCGAGTTCATCGGCACCGACGTGGTCGTCAGCGCCTCCTTCGAGTTCGCACCGGCCTGAGCGCTGGCGGGGGCAGGTGTCCACAAGACGCTTGCCCGATGCTCACATGTTGTCCACAAGCCGCGCCCGCAGAAAGCGGCGAGCTAGGGGACTTGGCCGCCCCCTTGTGGACAGTGACACCGATTGCGTACTCTCACGGGCGCAGGGTGCTTCGCCCCGCTGTGCCTTGCATTGACCGCACAGGGGCTTGAGCCGTCATGTCCGCCGCCAACGGGGCCCGATCACCCAAGCGCTACCTCAATCGAGAGTTGTCTTGGCTGGACTTCAACCATCGCGTCCTGGCACTCGCGCATGATCGAGAGCTTCCGCTGCTCGAGCGCATCAGGTTCGTGGCTATCCACGCATCGAATCTCGACGAGTTCTTCCAGGTGCGGGTGCCCACGGTGCTCGACTCCATCGAGGCCGGAGTGCGCCAAGCCGGCTCCGACGGGCTGACCCCGCGGGCACAGCTCAAGGGGATCCAGGCGGCCGCGGCCGAACAGCTCGAGGACGCTTCGTCGCTGTTCGAGGACGAGCTGCGACCGGCACTCGCTGCGGAGGGGATCTCCTTCGTCGAACCTGACGATCTCGACGCCACCAGCCGCGCCTGGGTAGCCGAGCTCTTCAGCGAGCAGGTGTTCCCAGTGCTGACCCCGCTTGCCGTTGATCCGGCTCACCCGTTTCCGTACATCTCTGACCTATCGCTGAACCTGGCCGTGTTCGTCGAGCACTCCCGCAGCGGTCCGTCGTTCGCCCGTGTGAAGGTGCCGCCGATCCTGCCGCGATTTCTGGCTCTGCCCGACGAGCACCGCTTCATCACTCTGGAATCGGTCATCGCCTGGCATCTTGACGATCTGTTCCCGGGCGTGAAGCTGCTGAGCCATAGCACGTTCCGGGTCACCCGCGACGCTGATCTCGACATCGACGACACCGAAACCGATGACCTGCTCAAGCACATGGAGCTCGAGTTGCGCCAGCGGCGCTTCGGCGGTGCAGTGCGACTCGAGGCCGCGCCCGACCTGGGCAGTGACGCGCTGGACATGCTGACTCGCGAGCTGAAGCTGACGCACGATGACGTCTACACCTCGAAAGGACTGCTTGGCCTGTCAGATCTGTTCGAGCTGTACGGCATCGACCGCGACGATCTCAAGACGCCGCCCCACAATCCGCGAACACCGCTGCCGCTGCGCGCCTCCACTGAAGCCAGTGCGCTGCTCGTCAGCGGCACCGCGAGCCGGCGAGGCACCGCAGAGGAGTCCGAGACCGGCGCCGACTTCTTCGACGTGCTCAAACGCCAGGACGTCCTGGTGCATCTGCCGTACGAGTCGTTCACCACCAGCCTCGACGCGTTCATCCGCCAAGCCGCTGACGATCCAGACGTGCTCGCCATCAAGCTGACCATGTACCGGACTTCGGAGCGGACCCGACTCGTCGATTCGCTCATCCGGGCTGCGGAGCGGGGCAAGCAGGTCGTGGTGGTCGTGGAGCTGAAGGCCCGCTTCGACGAGCACGCCAACATCGAGTGGGCACGCATCCTGGAGCGCGCGGGCGTGCATGTGGCCTACGGCGTCGTGGGTCTGAAGACCCACTGCAAGCTGGCCATGGTGGTGCGGCGTGAGCCCCGGGGCATCGCCCACTACTGCTTCGTCGGCACCGGCAACTTCAACGCCGACACGGCCCGCATCTACGAGGATTTCGGCCTGCTCACTGCCGACAGGGACTTTGCAGCCGACGTGGCCGCACTGTTCAACTCGCTCACCGGCTACAGCCGCAAGACCGACTACCGCAAGCTGGCCGTGGCACCCCACAGCCTCGGTCAATCGCTGGTCAAGCACATTGCAGCCGAGGCCGCCGAGCCCGATGGCCACATTTTCATGAAGATGAACGCCATCGTCGACAGCGAGGTGATCGACGCCCTCTATGAGGCATCACAGCAGGGCTGCCGCATCGACCTCGTCGTGCGCGGCATCTGCTGCCTGGTCCCCGGCGTCGAAGGCATGAGCGAGAACATCTCGGTGCGCAGCATCGTGGGCCGCTTCCTGGAGCACAGCCGGGTGTACCGGTTCGGCAACCGCGACCGGGGCTACACGATCCTGCTGGGCTCGGCCGATGCCATGCCGCGCAACCTGCGCTATCGCGTGGAGGCGCTAGCGCCCGTGGAGACGCCTGCACTCATCAGCGAGCTTGTTGATCTCACCGACATGTACCTCGACGACGGCATCGCCCGCTGGGAACTCGGCAGCGACGGCGAGTGGACCAAGCACTGCGGCACCGATCTGCACGAATTGATGCTGAGACTGCACGCCGACCGCCGCCCCTAGCACTCGTGTAGACTGCTCTCCGTGATTCGCGCCTCGACTCACAGCCAACTGCTTTCCGCTACCGGACTGCTCCTTCTTACCTAGGCGAGGACCGCACAGGTCCTCGCCCAACCTCCTGCGCCTCCGGGCCAGGGGGTTTTTTCGTGGCCCGAACACGACCGATCCACCCGAAACCGACCGATCCGATTTCCCAGAACCCTGAAGCGACCGCCCCAACCGCAGGAGATTCCCATGGCAGACGTCAAGCGCATCAGCGCCCAGCAGCCGAGCTCGATGCCGTACCGCCTCTATGGCACCTACGCCTACCCCGCGCATCTGCCGGACCGCACGTGGCCCGACAGGATCATCTCGGAGGCGCCGCTGTGGTGCTCGGTGGACCTGCGCGACGGCAACCAGGCCCTGATCGACCCCATGGACGTGCCGCGCAAGCGCCAGATGTTCGAGGTGCTCGTCGAGATGGGGTTCAAGGAGATCGAGGTGGGGTTCCCGTCAGCCTCCGCGCCCGACTTCGAGTTCTGCCGCATGCTCGTGGAGGAGGACCTGGTACCCGACGACGTCTGGATCCAGGTGCTCACGCAGAGCCGGCCCGAGCTGATCGAGCGCACCTACGAGTCGATCGCCGGGGCCAAGAACGCGATCGTGCACCTGTATAACCCGACGTCGGAGCTGCAGCGCCGGGTGGTGTACCGGCTGGACAAAGAGGGCATCCGCGACATCGCCATCTCCGGCACCCGGCTCTGCAGGGAGCTGGCCGAACGCCATGAAGGCGGGGCGATCCGCTTCGAGTACTCGCCCGAGTCGTTCACGGGCACCGAGATCGACTTCGCACTGGAGGTGTGCAATTCCGTCAGCGCGGAATGGGGCGCCACCGCCGCGGATCCGATCATCCTGAACCTGCCCGCCACCGTGGAGATGGCGACGCCGAATACCTACGGCGACCTCATCGAGTACTTCCATCGAAACGTGGACAATCGCGACGCCGTCGTGCTGTCGCTGCACCCTCACAACGACCGCGGCTGCGGCGTGGCGGCGGCAGAGTTCGGCGTGATGGCCGGAGCTGACCGGGTGGAAGGCACCCTGTTCGGCAACGGCGAGCGCACCGGCAACGTCGACATCATCACGCTGGCGATGAACCTGTTCAGCCAGGGTGTCGACCCAGAGCTGGACATCAGCCACATCGACCACCTGCGCCGCATTGCCGAGTACTGCAACCAGCTGCCGGTGCATCCGCGCCATCCCTACGGCGGTGACCTGGTGTACACGGCGTTCAGCGGCAGCCACCAGGACGCCATCAAGAAGGGCTTCGAAGCGCTGGCCGACGACTACGACTTCTGGGAGGTGCCCTACCTGCCGATCGATCCGGCGCATGTGGGCCGCACGTACCAAGACGTCATTCGCGTGAACAGCCAGTCGGGCAAGGGCGGCGTGGCCTACGTGATGAAGAACAGCTTCGGCCTCGACCTGCCGCGCCGGCTGCAGATCGAGTTCAGCAGCGTGATCCAGGCGATCACCGACGAGGGCGGCGAGATCCTGCCGGAGGCCATCAAGAAGACCTTCGACGAGACCTACCTGCATGCCGAGTCGCCGTACACCTACTTAGGCCACCGCAGCTACTTCGACTCGGAGTCATCCGACGAGTCAGAGGTGGAGGCCACCATCAAGGGCCCCGACGGCGAGGTGCGTGCGAAGGGGCGCGGCAACGGCCCGCTGTCCGCGTTCAAGACCGCATTGGCCGACGCGCTCGGCGTCGAAGTCAGCCTCGTCGACTACCACGAGCACGCTGTGGGCGCAGGCGCTGATGCCACCGCCGCGGCCTATGTCGAGATCGAGACACCCTCTCGCGACGTGTACTGGGGCGTCGGGCTGCACTCGAACATCGTCACGGCCAGCTTCCGAGCGCTGCTGTCGGCCATCAACCGCTCGCATCCTGGGCCCGACACAGAGGTCCTCGCCCGCTGAGCCCGCTCTCAAGTTTCGCCGGCGGCAGTCTGTTCGGCAGCCGCGTCGGTGATCCGCCAGCCGACGTGCTGGCGCTGCATGGCTGGGGCCGCAGCCACACCGACTTCGACACCGCCCTGACCGGTCTTGTCGAGTCGCGAGGAACTACCGGCGCCATCGCGGTTGACCTGCCCGGTTTCGGCGCCAGCCCAGCGCCGGAAGCGCCGTGCGGCGCCGCCGGCTATGCAGAGATGGTCCGTCCGGTGCTCGACGAATGCAGCCCGCGGGTCGTGCTGATCGGCCACAGCTTCGGGGGGCGGGTCGCCGTCGAGCTGGCCACGCGATTCCCGGACGCTGTCGCGGCGCTGGTGCTGTGCGGGGTGCCGCTGCTTCGACGAGCCGACCGCCCCGCTGCGCGGCCAACCCTGCGATATCGCCTCGCTCGCACGGCGCACCGGCGCGGCTTGCTCGGCGACGACGCGATGGAGCGCATGCGGCAGCGCTTCGGCAGCGCCGACTACCGCAGCGCTACCGGAGTCATGCGAGATGTGCTCGTGACGGTTGTCAACGAGACCTATGAAGCTCAGCTCGGCGAGATCTCCCAGCCGGTGGAGCTGGTGTGGGGCGATGGCGACGAGTCGGCACCGGTGGAGGTAGCTCAGCGGGCGTGTGGGATCCTTGCCGACGCCCGGCTGACGGTCCTCGACGGCGTGGGTCACTTCGTGCCGACCGAGGCTGCGCCGTCGCTCACCGATGCCATTTCACGACGCCTCGACGTGCTGTGACAACCTCTGAGGCGCGTGCCTAGCGAACGACTGCCTGCGAGCGGGATCAGATGAACCAGATCGTGCTGTGGACGTCGGTCGTCGCCGGCATGATCTCGGCCGCCCGCTGGCTGCGGGTGGCCCAGCGTGAGCACTACGGCGTCGGCCGAGCGTCGCGATTCGCCCGGCGATGGTGGCTGCTCGACAGGAACAATCGCGTGCTGGCGCTCGCGGCCGCCGCCGGAGTGGTGCTGAGCGGCACGTTCTGGTGGGCACCGGCGATCACTGCGGCCGCCGTCGCGGTCGGTCCGCAAGGCCTCGATATTCGGGGACGGTCGAGCCCGCTGGCGTGGACCCGCCGACTCGCCACCGCGGCAACCGCGCTGGCGCTGTTGTGGGCAGTGCTGGTGGGTGCGGGACTGCTGACCGGACTAGCTGAACCGGTGGTGGCGGTGCTGCTCTTCGGCATGCCGCTGTGGGTGGACCTCTCGCTGGCGATCTTGACACCGCTCGAAGCCGTGCTGTCTCGCCGCTGGGTGCACCGCGCGCAACAACGCCTGGACGAGGTCGATCCGGTGCGGGTCGCGGTGACAGGTTCGTATGGCAAGACCACCATCAAGGGCTACCTGCGCCAGCTCGTGGAGGGATCCCGGGCGGTGGTGGCAACGCCCGCCAGCTTCAACAACACCGCAGGGATATGTCGCAGCGTCAACGAGCACTTGGTGCCCGGCACCGAGGTGTTCATTGCCGAGATGGGCACGTTCGGCGCAGGCGAGATTGCCGCCATGACCCGCTGGGTGCGCCCGTCGGTCTCGATACTGGCCTCGATCGGTCCCGTTCACCTCGAGCGCTTCGGCAGCCTCGACCGCATCGTGGCGGCCAAGGCGGAGATCTTCGCAACGAGTCGCACGGCGATTCTCAACATCGATGCCTACGGATTGAGCGCAGAAGCCGACCGGTTGGCCGCCTCGGGCTTGCGGGTCATCCGATGCTCGACACAGGATCCGAGCGCGGATGTGACCGTGCTGCCCGTCACTGCACCTGCCGACGCGCCAGCCAGCGCGTTTGTGAACGAGGCCGCCATCTCGCGTCGTATCACCGTGTTCGGCAGGGAGATCGCCATCGGACCTCTCGGCGGCGCAGCGCCGGCGAACGTCGCTTGCGCCGTGGCTGCGGCATCGGTGCTGGGAGTCTCCGACGCAGACATCGCGAGCCGCTTGGGCGACCTGCCGACACCCGACCACCGCCGTACCGCCGGCCGCAGCCCCGGGGGGGTCATGGTCATCGACGACACCTACAACTCCAATCCGGCAGGGGCGCGCGCTGCCTTGTCCATGCTGGCGAACACCGATGCCGGCCGGCGCGTGGTGGTGACGCCGGGCATGGTCGAACTCGGCCGCAGCCAGGCACACGAGAACCGTCAGCTCGGCGAGCAGGCCGCGGAGATTGCCGACGACGTGATCATCGTGGGCAGGACCAACCGGATTGCGCTGCTGGGCGGAGCTGCCGGCTGGGACAGGGCCACCGCGCGCCGAGCGACGCGCGGACGCAGCGCACGCAGCTTGATCCACGACCGCACCGACGATCGCGCCACGGTTCGCTGCATGGCAGACCGCGAGGAAGCAGTGAAGTGGGTGCGCGCTCATCTCGGCGCCGGCGATGCCGTTCTGTACGAGAACGACCTCCCCGACCACTACCCCTGATCGCCTCCCGTCCATGAGAACATGGCGCACATGGCGGAGTGCCGTAGAACCTCGCTGGTGTGCCCATGACCCGTCCCGGCGTGTGTTTCGGCGGACCGTCGCCTGAACACGACATCTCGATTCTCACGGGTTTGCAGGCGGTGCATGCGCTTGCCGATGCAGGGCGCAACCCAGTGGCGCTGTACTGGTCGCCGGTCGGCACGTGGCACGAGGTGCCGCCCGATATCGAGGCGTCGGCCTTCGCCGAGGGCCTGCCGCGCTCGGCATCGGAGGTCGAGTTGGCCGCACGCCCCGGCGGCGGGTTTGTGCGCGCAGACCGGCGTCGCCGGCCAGTGCCGGTGGACGTCGTAGTCAATTGCTGTCACGGCGGCCCGGGCGAGGACGGCGGCTTGCCGGCCCTGTTGGACCTGGCCGGCTTGGCATACACCGGTCCAGGGCAGCGCAGCGCCGCTATCTGCATGGACAAGCTGGCGTTCAGCGGTGCTACCGAAGCGGCCGGGCTGCCCACGCTGCCGCTCTGGCTGCTCACCGAAGAGTCACCGAGCGATGATGCCGCGGCAGATCTGGCCGGCGTTCCGCTGATCGTCAAGCCTCGTTTCGGAGGGTCTTCCATCGGCATCGAGATTGTGGACGACCTAGCGACGGCGCGGGCGCTGGCGCGTTCGTCGCCGCTGCTGCGTGACGGCGCTGTCGTGCAGCGCTACCTCAGCGACATCACCGACCTGAACATCTCCGTACGCACCTGGCCGGAGCTGCGGCTGAGCGCCGTGGAACGACCGCTGCGCAGCGACAGCACGATCTACACCTACGCCGAGAAATACCTGACAGGCGAGGGCGGCATGGCCACGGCGCCGCGCGAGCTGCCCGCCGTGCTGCCGGCAGCCATCGAGTCATCGCTGCGCGCAGCGGCGGTGGAGGTGAGCCACCTCGTGATGGCCCGGTCGGTCATGCGCATCGATTTCCTCTGGGATGGCGGTGACGACCCGAGCGGGTTGTGGGTGAACGAGATCAATCCGATTCCCGGCTCGCTGAGCTGGTACTTCTGGTCGCACGAGGGCGACAGTCTCATAGAACTGCTCGACGACCTCATCGCCGAGGCGCTGGACGGACCCACACGCCGCTTCGTTACCCAAGGCGCCGACGGCACAGCCCTGCGCTCGGTGGGGTCTATCGCCGCGAAGCTGGCGTGATTCTCTGCCAATGAGTCGCCGCACCGTCAGCGCAGCGGCCCGGCAGCACGGTCGCGAAGCTGGCGTGACGCTGCGCCGGGCGTTCGGCGGATGCGCTGTGGCAGTGCTGCTGTCGGCGGCCTGCAGCAGTTCGGGGCTGACCCCCAGCGACGGTGAATCGAGCAGCCCTGACGACCTCACGGCATGCGAGCGCGAACGTCTGGCCGCAGCCCTCGGCCTGGCCGATGCGGTGGAGCTGTCGTTGCCGCTCGACCCTGCCGACGAGCCGCTCGCCGACATCGCCCGCGACATCTGCGCGCTCGACTCCGGCACTCCTAGCTCGGTGACAGCGCCGGACACCGGGGTGCGCTCCCCTGCGCAGGAGCGTGACGCGGCCTTGCCCGCAGCGCTCGTACGTGCGCCTGCGCTCTTCGATCCAGGCGACAGCCCGCCAGGAGACGATCCAGCGCTTGACGAGCTCTGGGTGGTGTGCGGGCAGGGCTCGGCCAGCGCCTGCAATGCCTTGCTGTACGAGTCTCCCGAGGGCAGCGATTATGAGGCCTTCGCTTTCAGCTGCGGGGGGCGCGAGAACCTGCACTGCAGCGTGCTGCTCGGCGATCCGGGCGCCGACGCCGGCCTGCTGGGCATCGAATTCGATCCCGAGTCTCCCGCGCCAGGGAACATTCCCGAACTGGACGGCTGGTGGGCTGCGTGCGGCGACGGCAGCAGCCGTGCCTGCTCGCAGCTGGTGCTGTCGGCACCAGGCGGATCGGCCTATGCCAGCTTTGGCTGGACCTGCGGTGGCCGCACCACACGAGACTGCATTTTGCTGGTGGGCGACGACGGCGCTCCGCCGGCGCTCGCCGGCCGGTCGCCCCAGGATCCACCGCCCGGCGACGACGAGTACCTGGATCAGCTGTGGCAGCGCTGCGGCGCCGCCGACGCACCTGCATGCCGCGACCTGGCCACCTTCGGACCCCCCGGAAGCGATTACGAGCGGTACGCCCTGTCATGCGGCTGGCGAGCCGTTCGAGCGTGCGCCCGACTATTCGCCGAGCTGTCCACAAACTGAGCTGATGGGCGAATTGGGCGGTCGTGCGCGTATCTGGCGCCCGTTGGGGCTAAACAACACGTCGTGATCGCCGACGCGTTGTCCGCAAAGCGCATCGCCATCACCGGGTCAACCGGTTTCTTGGGCACGGCGCTCGTCGAGCGGCTGCTGCGCTCGGTGCCCGATTGCGAGCTGGTGCTGCTGGTGCGGCCGGGCCGCCGCACCGACGTGAACCGGCGCGTACAGCGCGAGATTCTGCGCAACGACGCATTCGAACGCCTCCGTGCGGCGTGGGGCAGCGACTTCGATGAGATCTGCAGCCGGCGCATCACGGCGGTGTCCGGCGATGTGAGTGTCGACGGGCTCAGCCTCTCCCCCGGCGACCTCGAGCTGCTCTGCGGCTGCGACGTCATCATCCACGCGGCTGCCACCGTCAGCTTCGACAGCCCGCTGGACGCATCGATCGAGACCAATCTGCTCGGTCCCAACCGATTGCTCGAAGCCTGCCAGTCCCAAGGCGCTACGCCGCATTTCATCGCAGTGTCGACGTGCTATGTCGCCGGGAATCGGCGGGGTTCAGCGGCCGAGGTGTTCCTAGCCGACACGCCGTTCTCGATGGACGTCGACTGGCGCGCTGAGGTGTCGGCCGCGCGCCGCACCCGCGCCGATCTCGACGCCGCCAGCCGCTCCCCCGAGCGCCTGCGCCGCTTCCATCGTGACGCGCGTGAGGAACTCGGCCCTGCCGGCCTGCCGCTGCTGGCCGCCAAGACCGAGCAGTTGCGCCGGGAATGGGTGGACGCCGAGATGATCACCGCCGGCCGCAGCCGCGCGACCTCGCTGGGATGGCCCGACGTCTATACGTATTCGAAGGCGCTGGGCGAGCAGGCGCTGGTGGAGCTGCAGGGCGACGTGCCCATCTCCATCGTTCGCCCGTCCATCATCGAATCGGCCTTCGCCGAGCCGTCGCCGGGCTGGATCCGTGGCTTCCGCATGGCCGAGCCGCTGTTCGTGTCGTTCGCCAAAGGCGAGCTCGACACCTTCCCGGGCTACCCCGAAGGCATCATCGACGTCATCCCGGTCGACATGGTTGCCGCAGCGATCATCGCCGTGGCGGCGCGGGGCCCGGTGCCCGAACCAGAGATCTTCCAGGTGGCCTCGGGTGCGGTGAACCCGCTGCGCTTCAAGGTGCTGACCGAGACGACGATGCAGTGGTTCCAAGACCACCCCGTATATGACGCCAAGGGCCATCCCACGGCCAGCACCCAGTGGAACTACGCCGGAGCGAGCGGTCTGGAAGAGCAGCTCGATCGGGCCATGTCGCTGTTCAACACGGCAGAGAAGGTGGTGCACCGCCTGCCGATGCGCGGCCGCAACGACTTCACCATCCGGCTCGCGCAGCGGCGAGCCGGACTCGAGCAGATCCGCGACTACGTCCTGCTGTACGGCGCCTACGGCAAGTGCGAAGCGCTGTACGAGATCGACCGCACGACCGAGCTGTGGGAATCGCTGCCTGCGGCTGACCGCGAACGGTTCGGCTTCGACCCCCGGGTCATCGACTGGGCCGACTACATCGCCGAAGTTCACCTGCCGACCGTGATCGCTCAGGCACGAGTCAAGACCACGCCCCAACCCCGCACCGGACCGAGCCGCAACGAGCGCCTGCGCACCGCCGTGCTGGACCCAGCACGCCACTTCGCCGCATTCGACCTCGAGAACACCCTGATCGCCAGCAACGTGGTCGAGACCTACGCATGGCTCGCAACCCGGCGACTCGACACGCCCCAGCGAGTGCGCTTCGCCCTGCGCACCCTCGCAGAGACGCCCGGCCTGTGGCGACGCGATCGCCGCGACCGCACCGATTTCCTGCGCTACTTCTACCGGCGTTACAAGGGTGCGCCGGTGGGCCAGCTCGACGCCGACGCGGCAGAGATGCTCAGCCACCTGTTCTTGACCAAGGCGTTCCCGGCGGGGCTGCGACGGGTGCGTGACCACCGTGCCGCCGGGCATCGCACGGTGCTTATCACCGGTGCGCTCGAGCTGGCGGTGCAGCCGCTGGCGCCGCTGTTCGACCACATCATCGCTGCACGCATCGACAGCCGCGAAGGGCGCTATACCGGCGAGATGATCGATGTGCCGCCCACCGGCGAGGTGCGCGCCCAGATGATGGTGGACTGGGCAGCGGAGGAAGGACTCGACTTGGCACAGGGCGTGGCGTATGCCGATGCAGCTTCGGACATGCCCATGCTGGAGGCCGTGGGCTATCCGGTGGCGGTCAATCCCGAGACCCGGCTTGTGACCATCGCCGACAAGCGGGGATGGCTGTGCGAGAACTGGGAGCGCTCCCCCGGCGGCCCCCGGCCCCTGCTGCCCATAGCGCCGCCGTTCCGGGTTCGCGCCAACACTGACCGGCTCGACCGCACGCACCGGTCCCGCAGGGCCCGCGTCGCAGGGTCAGTACGGTGACCGCGCGCAAGGGCCTCGTGCTCGAGGTGGATCGCACGACCCCGCCGATCCTGTTCCACCACGGCGAGGGGCTCCGCCTGGAGAAGCTGCCCGTCGGAAGCCGTGTCGTCTACCCCAACGAACCGCTGGATCCGGTGCGCGATCCCGAACGTGCCATCGCCGAAGCCCTGGCCAATCCGCTGGGCGATCGTGATCCCCTGGCCGCATACATGCAGCCAGGCATGAAGCTGACCATTGCCTTCGACGATCTCTCGCTGCCGCTGCCCCCGATGGCCGCCCCCGACATCCGCGGCCGGATCATCGAGCAGGTCCTCGACATGGCCGCCGCCGCCGGCGTCGACGACGTCGAACTCATCGCCGCACTTGCGCTGCATCGCCGCATGACCGAAGCAGAGCTGCGCCACGCCGTCGGCGACCGCGTCTACGACGCCTTTGCCCCCCACGGCCAGCTCTACAACTTCGACGCCGAGGACCCTGACGCCCTCACCCACCTGGGCACTACCGACGCCGGCGAGGAGGTGGTGATCTCCAAGCGCGCCGCCGAGTCGGACCTGCTGGTGTACGTCAACATCAACCTGGTGTCGATGGACGGCGGCCACAAGAGCGTCGCTACGGGCCTGTCGCCCTACACGGCGCTGCGCCACCACCACAACGTGCACACGATGCTGCACTCGACATCGTTCATGGACCCCGAGAGCTCGGAGCTGCACACTCGCAACTGGCGCCAGGGACGCCTGCTGGCAGAAGCCGGCGTGAAGGTGTTCCAGATCGAGACGACGCTCAACAACAACGAATTCCCTTCGCCGTACGACTTCCTGAAGCGGCGCGAGTGGGAGATGACGCCGCGAGACCGCATGATGCTGATGGGCACCAAGACGGCGCTCGACCTGATGTCCCGCCGGCAGGCCCGGCGCATCTTCCAAGGCATCCGGGCGCCGTACGGGCTGACATCCGTGCAGGCCGGCGAGGTCGAGGCCGTGCACCGCCAGACGCTGGAGAACGTCTACCGCCAGCACTTGGTGCGAGTGGAAGGCCAGACCGACGTACTGACGATGGGGCTGCCCTACATCTGCCCCTACAACGTCAACTCGATCATGAACCCGATCCTGGTGGCGTGCCTGGGTCTCGGCTACTTCTTCAACCTGTACCGGGGCAAGCCGCTCGTCCGCCACGGCGGCGTGGTGATCATGACGCACCCCACGCCGTGGGAGTTCCACCCCGTGCACCATCCCAGCTACATCGACTTCTTCGAAGAGGTGCTGGCCGACACCACCGATCCGGAGGTCATCGAGCACCGGTACGAGAAGCGCTACGCCGAGGACGAGTGGTACCGGCACCTGTACCGCACCTCGTACGCCTACCACGGCGTGCACCCGTTCTACATGTGGTACTGGTGCGCGCATGCGCTCGAGCATCTGGGCGGGGTGATCATCGTGGGCGGCGACAAGGCCGCCACCCAGCGCATGGGCTTCCGATCTGCGTCGACGATGAATGATGCGCTCGAGATGGCAACCGACGTGGTCGGGCGCGACCCGTCGATCACTCATTTTCACAATCCGCCCATGCTGATGGCCGATGTCGTCTGAGAAGCCGGGGATCTCCCATCTCGGGGCCAAGCGCGCCCAGCGCACGAGGGCGTCGGTGACACGCATCATGCGCGGCGCCGACTTCCCACTGCGGGCGGCCGCAACCCCTCGGGGACAGACGCCCCTGCCGGTCAACGCCGGCGCGAACTACGACACCGACTGGGCTCGACGCTTCCCGGCTCGGGTTGCCCGACGGGTGGCACGCGACACCATCGTCCGCGCCCTCGTGCGCTATTACGCCCAGCCGACGATCAAGGGCGTGGACCGGCTCAGCGAGCTGGACGGTCCGGCAGTGTTCGCTGCCAACCACCAGAGCCATGTCGATACCGCGGTCATCGCCACCTCCGTTCCCGAGCCGTGGTGCAACCGGCTCGTGGTCGGCGCTGCGGCCGACTATTTCTTCGGGAACCGGGCGTCTTCGGCGATCTCTGCGCTGTTCGTCGGCGCCATCCCGATCGAGCGCACTGCACTCAACCGTCGCACCATCGACAAGGCAGTGACGCTGCTGCGCGGCGGCTGGAGCCTCGTGATCTATCCGGAGGGAGGTCGCTCCCGCGACGGCTGGGGTCAGCAATTCCGGCCCGGCGCAGCGTTCCTGGCCAAGCAGGCCGGCGTACCCGTGGTGCCTGTGCACATCCGGGGCACCTTCGACATCTTGCGCAAGGGCCGTGCGTGGCCAAGGCGCGCCCGCTCGGTGATCAATTTCGGCCGCCCGCTGAGCTTCGACGAGGGCGAGAACAATCGCCGCTTCACGCGGCGGCTGCAAGCCGCTGTAGAGGGGCTCGCCGACGAGACCGCCACCGGCAACTGGTTTGCGGCCCGACGACGCCTGCACAGCGCCGACAGCCCGGGCCTCGAGGGTCCCACGGCTTCGGCGTGGCGACGCCGCTGGGCGCTCACCGAACCCGCGCCGCCCGATGGTTCCTCTTCCACCACAGCGGCCTCAAAGCGCCGCTGGCCCTACGTCTGAGCATTTGCGCAACAGGTTCAGGTGTCTGAGCCAGTTCGGCTCGTATCGTTCGATTCATGCAGTCGATGGCGTCCGCGCACGGCGCGATGGGGCACGACCCAGCCGGTGTGGAAGGACGTCACATAGCGCCAGGCACCGTCCGCCGGGCAGCGGCCCTGGCACGGCCGTACCGGATGATGCTGTCGGGCTTCCTCGCAGCACAACTGCTCGGAGCACTGGCGTTCCTGGTGCCGCCGATCCTGTTCGGGCGCATCATCGACGAGGCCATCCCGGCGGGAGACCGTTGGCAGCTCAACGTGCTGGCAGCGATCATCGTGGCCGCAGCGTTCTGCGAGGCCGGCCTGTCGTTCATCGAGCGCTGGTGGTCGGCGCGCATCGGGGAAGGGCTGATCTTCGACCTGCGAGTGGGCCTGTACGACCACGTGCAGCGGATGCCAATCGCGTTCTTCACCCATGTGCAGACTGGCTCGCTGATCAGCCGGATGAACAACGACGTCATCGGCGCCCAGCGGGCGTTCACCGGCACGCTCAGCTCGGTGGTGTCCAACACGATCGTGCTTGCGACGACGCTCGTGGCCATGCTGGCGCTGGAGTGGCGCCTGACACTGCTCGCGCTGGCACTGCTGCCGGTGTTCATCGCTCCGACGAAACGAGTTGGCCGGCGGCTGCAAGCGTTGACGCGCCAGAGCATGGAGCACAACGCAGCGATGAACACCGTGATGACCGAGCGCATGAACGTGGCCGGCGCGCTGCTGGTCAAGCTGTTCGGACGGCATGACATCGAGCGGGCTGGGTTCAGCCGCTCGGCGCGGACCGTGCGCGACATCGGTGTGCGCAGCGCGCTCTACGGGCGAGCGTTCTTCATCGGTCTCAGCCTGGTGGGGGCCGTCGGGGCCGCGATGCTGTACTGGGTCGGCGCGCATCTGGTGATTTCCGGCGCGCTCACGGTGGGGACGCTCGTGGCCATGGGGCTGATGGTGGTGCGGATCTACATGCCGCTGACCAGCCTCACGAACGCCCGGGTCGACGTGATGACAGCGCTGGTCTCGTTCGAGCGCGTGTTCGCGGTGCTCGACCTGCCGAACCCGATTGCCGATCGCGCTGATGCCGTCGAGCTCGACACCGTGGACGGGCGGATCGAACTGCGTGAGGTGACCTTCACCTACCCCGCTGCCGACAGTGAGATGCTGCTCGAACTGGGCGGAGCACCTGCGACGCCCCAGCAGCACAGCGGAGCACCTGCGACGCCCCAGCAGCACAGCGACACTGCGGGGGGACCGGTGCTCGACAGGGTGTCCGCAGTTATCGAGCCGGGTCAGACGGTTGCCCTCGTCGGGCCGTCGGGCGCCGGCAAGACGACCCTTGCCGCCCTCATTGCCCGGCTGTACGACGTCGACGGCGGTGCTGTGTCCATCGACGGGCACGATGTCCGTGACGTCACGTCTGAGTCGCTGCGATCTCACATCGGCGTCGTCTCCCAGGATCCGCACCTGTTCCACGACACCATCGCCGCGAACCTGCGCTATGCCCGCCCTGGCGCGACCGATGGGGAACTTGCCGCGGCCTGCCGGGCGGCGCACATCGACGAGCTGATCGAGAGCCTGCCCGAGGGCGCCGACACTGTCGTGGGCGAGCGCGGCTACCGGCTCTCCGGCGGCGAGAAGCAGCGTCTCGCGATTGCGCGCGTGCTGCTGAAGCGTCCGGCGATCGTGGTGCTCGACGAGGCCACAAGTCACCTCGACAGCGAGAACGAGGCGCTGGTGCAGAGCGCGCTCGCGACCGCGCTTGCCGGTCGCACCGCGCTGGTCATCGCTCACCGTCTGTCAACCATCACCGACGCCGACCAGATACTGGTGCTCGATCACGGCCGGCTCGTTGAGCAGGGTCGCCATCTCGATCTGCTCGCCGCAGACGGTCTCTACGCCGACCTGTACCGCACCCTGGTAGGCGCTGATGAGCCTGCTGGTGTCAGCTGATATCCCCTCCTCACGCTGGCGGCGCTGCCGCTGGGCAATTGCCGCCCTAGCAATCGGTCTCACGACCCTTGTCTTCCCTCGCCCGCTCGGGGCAGCAGTCGCCGAGCCGAACGCCTGGATCAGCGAGCCGATCATCGGGCCGTGGGCGCCTCCGCCGGCCCTCGACGAGCCCGTGTCGCGCTGGCAGGAGCCGGTGCCCGCCGGCGTCGACTCGCTGTCCTTCCCGCACTTCACCGGCCCGGAGTTCAACGAGCTGTTCACCACGGCAGAGCTGCCGAACTTGTCGTCGATCTCAGCCCCGCCGACGATCACCGACTCGGCCGAGATGGACGAGCAGGTCCGTGCCGAAGCCGTCGAACGCGGTTACCAGCGCCGAGCACTGCCAGCCGACTATGCACTGATGCGCCTGATCGACGATGGCCTGGCGCTGCAGCGTCCCGCCGCCGTGGCGTGGCTGGCCCTGGAGCAGGACGCTGCCGAGCACGGCTTCGAGCTGGAGTTGAAATCTGCTTACCGCGGGCACCGGTACCAGCGGGAGGTGTTCCTGCGTCCGTTCGAGGTGCCCTATGAGTTCGATGACCTGGCCGAGCGTCTGAAGATGTCGGCGCCGCCTGGGTACTCCAAGCACCACACGGGATACGCGATCGACATCGGTCAAGTGGGGCACGCCCACTTCGGCTCTTCGCCCGCCCACGAGTGGATCTCGGCCGACAACTTCGCAATCGCCAAGAAGCACGGCTGGATCCCGAGCTACCCCCCTGACGGCGGCCGGCAGGGACCGGTACCGGAGCCCTGGGAGTTCACCTACGTCGGTGTCGAGGCGATCCTGTGCTTTCACCAGCCCCCCGCCGGCGACGACCCCCTCTGCACCGCCTCAGCGGCCGCTCGGGGGCTGCGGCACGTTGGCGAGTAGCGTCTCGCGGATGGCTGAGACTGCAACCGAGCGGCGTGAGATCGACCCTGACCTCCTGAAGAAGCTCGCCTTCCAAGTGTGGACGTACAAGAAGGGCGAGATGGTGTCGGCGATGCTGCACATCGGCGACCAGCTCGGGCTGTTCGCAGCCCTCTCGGAGACCCAGCCCGCGTCGAGCCACGACGTGGCGGAGGCGACCGGCCTCGCCGAGCGGCTGGTGCGCGAGTGGCTGTACGGCGTGGCAGCTGCCGGCCTCGTCGCCCACGACGACAGTGCCTTCTCATTGTCGCCCGAGGCCGAGGCGCTGCTCGTCGATGAGGAGGGCTCGCTGCACTTCGCCATGGGCGCCTTCCGCGGCGGGCTCGGCGACCAGGTCTTGGACCTGATCCTCGACTCGTTCCGCACCGGCATCGGCATGACCTACGAGCAGCAGGGTCCCCGGGCGGCGGCGGGGCTGGCCCGTACCACCGGGCCGTTCAGCCGCCAGAACCTCACGTCCGTGATTCTGGGAGGCCTCGACGGTGTCGTGGCCAAGCTGGAACGCGGGGCCAAGGTGCTGGACGTGGGCTGCGGAGCGGGCGTGTCAGCCTGCTTGATCGCGCAGAAGTGGCCCAACACCGAGGTCGTCGGATTCGATCCGTCGGCCATCGCCGTCCAGCAAGCACAGGAACGGGCTGAGGACGCGGGTCTGGAGAACACGACGTTCGTCGAGGCCGGCGCCGCCGACGTTCCCGCCACCGGCGACTTCGATCTGGCGCTTACGTTCGACTGCCTCCACGACATGCCCAGGCCCGACGACGCGTTGGATGCCATCCGGGCTGCGCTCGACGCCGACGGCACGCTGCTCATCAAGGACATCCGCTCCAAGGGCGACTTCAAACTCGACCAGCGCAACCCGATGCTGGCCATGTTCTACGGCTTCTCCATCACGAGCTGCCTGCAGTCGGCGCTGAGCGAGCCGGGCGGCATGGGATTGGGCACGCTCGGTCTCTATCCCGACAAGGCCCGCGAGATGACTGCGGCCGCAGGATTCACGCGATTCACCGAGCACGACTTCAACGACGCCGCGAACCTCTACTACGAAGTCCGCCCCTGACATCTCGGCCGTCGCGATCGTCGGCGGGCACCGGCATCGGAGACCACCGCAGTCAGGATCTCCGCTTCGAGGTACTGCCGATGGCTGACGTGGCTCGCGTAGTGCCGCAGCAGCCGCAGCGCGGCATCACGCTCGATCGTGGTCTCCATGGTCTCGGCCTCAGGCTCCGCGAGCAGTGCGATGCGCTCTTCCAGGTTCTGCCCGTCGCTCGGCGCGCTCACGAACTCCAGCTCGATTCCTGACCGGATCCTTCCCAGCGCCACCCGCACTCGCCGCGCGCCATTCAGCGATCTCGACGATGCATGCTCGCTGAGGACGGCGAGCGCCTCCTCGGCTGCAGCTTCCAACCGTTCGACACTGTATTCGTCACAGCCCTGCCGCTCGGCGAAGTCGGTCACGAAGCGCCTCAACTCCGTCGTGCTGCGGGCGCTGAGCTCGACCTCCAAGCTCGCCCGGCGCCCTATGAGGCTGTTGAGGACGGCCGCAACCACCAGCACCAGGCTCCCGGCGGTCAGCCCGTTCTGTGACACGGCGTGCCACACGGTCTCCGGCGGAAACGACAGCGCGCCGAATTCGACACACAGCCCCACTGCCAGCGGAAGCAGGATGACCAGCGCATCGCGCGTGCTTCGCAGGCGCTGCACGGAGCTGATCACGACGCGCAGTACCAGCGGGATCAGGGCGACGATGACGTAGGCGGCCAGTATCGGACGCGGGATCGCCACGGCGACCGCCCGCAGCTTCGGGACAAACGCCGCCAGCAGGAAGAAGCAGCCGGCAATGGTGCCCATGCGACGCGACGCGCATCGAGTCTGGTTGATGAAGGCAGGGCCGACGCCGGCAATCGTGACCGGCAGCGACCCGGCGACGCCCGACAGCATCGTTCCGACACCCATGCGCCAGTTGGCGCGTTGCACTTCACGGAAATCGAGAGCACGAGATGTGCGCCACGAGACCATCTGCGTGTTCGACGAGATGCCCTGCATGCGAACGAGGATGGCGAACGACACGATCAGGAAGGAGGGCAGCATCGAGGCAAACGTGCCGTAATCGATGCCCCACCCCGGGCTGCTGCCGATATCCGCGAAGCCGATCCACGCAGCATCAGCAACAAGTTCGAAGTCGTAGGCACCCAGGCCGGCCGCAACGCCCAGCCCCACGGCCAGTCCGAGTGCAGGTCCCCAGATCCGCCACGGCCGCGGGCCCCGAACCGAGATGAGCACGATGGTGACTGCCGTCCCCACGACGCTGACCGGCACAAACCAGTCGAGGTCCTGCTCCACAGCGCTGCCGGCGTCGGCGAGCACCGGCACCAATGCCGCAAAGGCCAAGATCAGGACCGTGCCGCGCACCTGCGGCGTCACCAACCGTCGCAGATACGACATCCGCAGGCCGATCACCACCTGGAACAGCCCGGAGACGACCACCAGAGCCGCCAGTGTGGCCGGGCCCCCGCTTGCCAGCGCCAGGATGCAGAACGGCAGGCTGACGAGATCGACCGTGGCGACATAGAGGCTGTCGCTGCGCAGCCGTCCCAAGCGCACGGTCAGTGCCAGCGTCGTGAGACCGCACACCACCATCGATGCCACGACGGCTCGTGCGGCCACCGCATCGGATTGTCCGGCGAGCTGCACCACGAGCGCCGGAAGGATCGCCAGCGGCACAACCATCAGCAGCGCAAGCTGCCCGCCGAGGCCCGCGACGATCCTTCGGGTTGGAGCCTCGTCAGGCTCGTAGGTCGGTGCCAGCGGGGCACCACCCGCAGTCACGCCCATGACCCTAGTAACCACAACTATCAGCAGGCTTGGCCGAGAATCCGGCGGGACGGCGCGCAGCGCGGCTCCGGGAGTGAACCCGGGGTGAGCCTCTAGATTGAAACCCCGGCTGGCGGATGCTGTACCGCGGCTGCAGTTGCGCACACCTGCCCGCCGTTTCGCCCACGAACAGGGGGTTGTCCATGGCCGTTCACGCGAGTACGCCGATCGAGTTGATCGAAGGGGTGTACGCAGGGTTGGCCGACGCAGTGGCGTTCGGGCGTGAGCGCTTGGGCCGCGCGCTCACGCTGTCGGAGAAGATCCTGATCGCGCACCTGTCCCACCGCGAACAGGAACTCGAACGGGGGATCTCCTACGTCGACTTGGCGCCCGATCGCGTCGCCATGCAGGACGCCACTGCACAGATGGCGTGGCTGCAGTTCATGACTGCCGGGCTGGACGAGGTGGCGGTGCCCACCACGACCCACTGCGACCATCTCATCCAAGCTCGCGAGGACGGCAAGCGCGATCTGCTCGCCGCTTCAGAGAACAACGAGGAGGTTTACGACTTTCTCGAGAGCGTGTGCGCCCGCTACGGCGCAGGCTTCTGGAAGCCCGGCAGCGGCATCATCCACCAGGTCGTGCTCGAGCAGTACGCCTTTCCGGGCGGGATGATGATCGGCACTGACAGCCACACGCCCAATGCCGGCGGGCTGGGCATGGTGGCAGTCGGCGTGGGCGGCGCCGATGCCGTCGACGTCATGACCGGTTTCGCCTGGAACGTGCGGTGGCCCAAGGTCATCGGCGTGCACCTCACCGGCGAGCTGTCCGGCTGGAGTGCGCCGAAGGACGTGATCCTGAAGGTGGCGGAGATCCTCACGGTCTCCGGCGGCACTGGGGCGATCGTGGAGTACTTCGGCCCGGGCGCCGAATCGCTCAGCGCTACCGGCAAAGGCACCATCTGCAACATGGGCGCCGAGATCGGTGCCACCACGTCGCTGTTCGGCTACGACGCCGCGATGGCCCGTTACCTGTCGGCCACCGGGCGCTCTGCAGTGGCCGCGGCGGCCGACGGGGTCGCCGAGCACCTGCGGCCTGACAACGATGCGATGGCCGACCCTGGCGCCCACTACGACCAGGTCATCGAGATCGACCTGTCGCAGCTGCGGCCCCACATCAATGGTCCCCACACGCCCGACCTCGCCCGTGAGGTGTCCGCCCTGGGCGCGGAGGCCCGGGCCGAGGGCTGGCCGCTGCAGATCAGCGCCGCGCTCATCGGCAGCTGCACGAACTCCAGCTACGAGGACATCACCCGGGCTGCCTCGATTGCCCGCGACGCCGCCGCCAAGGGGCTGCGGGCCCGGACACAGCTGCTGGTGACCCCCGGCTCGGAGCAGGTGCGGGCCACCATCGAGCGTGACGGGCTGCTCGCCGACTTCGAGGCGCTGGGCGCCACCGTGCTCGCCAACGCGTGCGGGCCCTGCATCGGCCAGTGGGACCGCTCCGGCGACGCGAACTACGTGCCCGGCCAGGCGAACGTGATCGTCACCTCCTACAACCGCAATTTCCCCAAGCGCAACGACGGCGATGCCGCCACGCTGGCATTCGTCACTTCGCCCGAGACCGTCATGGCGTTGGCGCTGGCGGGAACGCTCGACTTCGATCCCGTGGACGGCGTGCTGCACACCGATGCCGGGGAGCCGGTCACGCTGCCGACGCCGGTGGGTGTCGAGCTGCCGCCGGCCGGTTTCGATCCCGGCGAGAGCGGATTCGTGCCCCCGCCGGCCGACCGGGACAGCGTCGAGGTGCGGGTCTCACCGACGTCGGACCGCTTGCAGGTGCTCGAACCGTTCGAAGCGTGGGACGGCAACGACTACGCAGATCTCCCGGTGCTGGTCAAGGCCAAGGGCAAGTTCACCACCGACCACATCTCCATGGCCGGGCCGTGGCTTCGTTACCGGGGCCACCTCGAGAACATCTCGGGAAATCTGTACCTCGGTGCGGTGAATGCCTTCGACGGCTACGACGTAGGGCACGGCAAGAACCAGTTGACCGGCGAGACGCAGCAATACCCGGAGATCGCGAAGGCGTACCACGCCGCCGGCGTGAACTGGGTGGTGATCGGCGACCAGAACATGGGCGAGGGATCGAGCCGCGAACACGCCGCAATGGAGCCGCGCTTCCGGGGCGGCCTCGTGGCGCTGTGCCGAAGCTTCGCCCGCATCCACGAGACCAACCTGAAGAAGCAGGGCATGCTGCCGCTCACGTTTGCGGACCCCGCCGACTACGACCGCATCGACGAGGACGACCGGATCTCGGTGGTGGGGCTCGCCGATCTGGCACCGGGCCGCCCGGTCACCGTCGAGGTGCGCAAACCGTCGGGTGACACGTTCTCATTCCAGGCCAACCACACGTTCAGCGACGACCAGGTCGAGTGGTTCAAGGCAGGCTCGGCGCTCAACATCATCCGAGCCTCGCTCTGACGCGAGGAAGCCGGCCCGGGGGGAGGGCCGGCTTCTTCGCTGAGGTCGCTGGGCGTGGGGGACGCTTTCGACCTATTGCCGGTCGGAGCGGGGGCTTCCGATCCGGCACTCGCCCGCCTGGGTGGGGGGACACCGTGCGGCGGTGCGATATGTGGAGCGGTGTGGGGTAACCGCTCACGAGCAAATTACCGCGGGTCTCGCTATCGGGCCAGCAGTTAGCGCAGATAGTTTCAATCTCTTTTGGAGATGGTTTGCGACCGGGCGCTAACGTGGCCGCATGGACCTGAAATACCTCGACGCCTTGGCTGCGGTTGCTGCACACGGCCGGTTCTCAGCAGCGGCGCGAGCGCTGCACACCGTGCAGTCGAACGTGTCCAGCCACGTAGCAAAACTGGAAGATGAGCTCGGCGCCGTGCTCGTGGATCGCGCTGCGGGGTCGTTGACGCCCGAGGGTGAGGTCGTGCTGGCCCGCACCAAGCGCATCAACGGCGAGATCGCAGCTATGCGGGCCGACGTGGCGTCGATGACGTCGCATGTCACCGGCGACGTGCATCTGGGCATCATCGGCACCCCCGGACGCTGGCTGCTGCCGCCCTTCCTCGACGAACTGCGCCGGCACCACCCAGATGTCGACGCCACAGTGGTCGACGCCACGACTCTGGCGCTCACCCGCTTGCTCGAGGGCGGCGAACTCGATCTTGCGGTGGTGAACGCCCCGCTCGATCACGAGGAGCTGATGGCCACGCCACTGTTCGCCGAAGAATTCGTGGTCATCGCCCCCACGGGGCACGCGCTCGCGGCGCTCGGCGATCGTGAGGTGAGCTTTGCCGAACTCGAGCAGCACGAGCTGCTGCTCGGACCGCCTGGCTCGGTGATGCGCATGCTCATCGATTCGGCTGCGGCACGGCGCGGCGTGGCGTTGCGGACGATGGCACAGCTCGACGGCATCCGGCTCACCGCCACCCTCGCGTTCCAGGGTTACGGTCCAGCCATCGTGCCCATCACCTCCATCCCCGTCTGGACCGACCGGGGCGACTGGAGCGTGCTGACCGTTGCGGACCTGCCTCCTCGCCAGGTCGCGCTGGCCATCCGTCGCCGCGGGATGCTGTCGGCGCCGGCGGCCGCAGCCCGTGACATGCTGCGCTCGGTGATCCGCAGCGTGTCCCGTCGCATCCCCGGCGTCACCGCCACATAACCTCACGGCAGTGGACCTGCAGCTGCGCGCCGGTGCGAGTGGACATGTCACGGCCGGCATCGCCACTCTCGGCGAGCGAACGGCCATGCTCATCTCCGCCGACAGTCCCCACCGGCGCGGCGCACTGTCGCCCGCCGACAGCGAGACCATCGTCGCGGGCCTGCAGACGGCGCTCGCCAAGCGCCTGCCTGTGGTGCTCATGCTGTCGTCCAGCGGCGCCGACGCGCACTACGGCGTCGCCGCGCTGCACGGCTGGGGCGAAGCCGCGCGGGTGCTCGTGCGGTGCTCGGGAGTGGTCCCGGTCCTGGCCGGGGTGACAGGGCAGGCCATCTCGGGCATTGCCCTGCTGATCGGGCTGTCCGACGTCGTCGTGATGTCCGACGATGCCTATGCCTTCGTGAGCGGCCCCGTTCCGGTGCGCGAGATGACCGGCGTGGCCATCGGGCCAGACGAGCTGGGCGGCGCCCCGATTCATGCCACCGCCTCGGGAACTGCGTCTGCCGTGACATCCACCGAGGGCGTGCTCGACATGCTCACCGAGATCCTGAGCTACCTGCCGCCGCACTGCGACGAGCTGCCGCCACGCATCGAGACCGACGATCCGCGTGAGCGCCCGACCCCTGCTGCGGGCGAGATGCTGCCATCGGTGCCGACGGGTGCCTACGACGTGCGCGACATCATCATGGAGCTCGTCGACGAGGGCTGCCTGACCGAGCTGCGGGCGGGATGGGCGCCGAATCTCGTCACGGGCTTCGCCACGCTGGGCGGCTACTCGGTTGGCGTGCTCGCGAACCAGCCGATGAGCATCGCCGGCACGCTCGACATCGCCGCCAGCCAGAAGGGCGCCCGTTTTGTCAACTTCTGCGACGCCTTCGGCCTGCCGCTGGTCACCTTGGTGGACACGCCCGGCTTCTATCCCGGCAAGGACCTCGAATGGCGCGGCATGATCCGCCACGGCGCCCAGCTGGCCTTTGCCTATGCCCGCGCCACGGTGCCGCGGGTGGCCGTGGTGCTGCGCAAGTCGTACGGCGGCGCCTACATCGTCATGGACTCCAAGACGATGGGCAACGACGTGTACCTGGCGTGGCCGAGCGCCGAGCTGGCGGTGATGGGCGCATCCCAGGCGGCCCAGATCCTCCGTCGTGGCGCCGGCGAGGACGAGATCGCCGACTACGTCACCGACTACGAGGACACGTACCTGAATCCCTACGTCGCCGCCGAGCGCGGCTACGTCGACTGCGTCATCGACCCCGCCGACACGCGCCGGGAGCTCATCGACACGCTCGACATGCTTGCCACCAAGCGCGAACGGCTGCGCCAGCGCCGCCACGACAACGCCCCCCTCTAGGCCCTGGGATTCGCGGCGGAGCGACATATTGGGTACATTCGGCGGCGCGAACAAGGGGGACTGATGGCGCAGGACAGCTTCACGATCACCGACAACCGCTCAGGAGAGTCGGTGACCGTTCCCGTGGTCGACGGCACGATCTCCGCGGCCGCACTGCGCGAGCTGGACCGAGGCCTGTGGTTCTACGACCCCGCCTACCTCTCAACAGCCAACTGCGATTCGAAGATCACCGAGATCGACGGCGACGAGGGCGTCCTGCGGTATCGCGGCTACCCCATCGAGCAGCTCGCCGAGCAGTCCAGCTTCCTCGAGGTGGCCTACCTGCTGATCCACGGCGAGCTGCCCACCGAGGCCGAGGCGGCCGAGTGGATCCACCACATCACGTTCCACACCTACGTGCACGAAGACATCACGCGATTCATCAAGGGCTTCCGCTACGACGCCCACCCGATGGGCACGCTGGTCTCCACCATCGCCGCGCTGTCCACCTTCTACCCAGAAGCCAAGGACATCGACGATCCCTACACGCGGTTGGTCCAGATCATCCGGCTGATGGCCAAGATGCCCACGATGGCGGCGTTCACGTACCGCAATCGGATGGGTCTGCCGTACGAGTACCCGGTCAACCACCTCACTTACACCGGCAACTTCCTTCGGATGATGTGGAGCGTGGCCGACCCCGATTACGTGCCCGACCCCACGCTGACACGGGCCCTCGACGTGCTGTTCATCCTGCACGCCGACCACGAGCAGAACTGCTCCACCACCACGATGCGCACGGTCGGATCCAGCCGGGCCGATCCGTACTCGGCGGTGGCAGCGGCCACCTGCGGGCTGTATGGGCCGCTGCACGGGGGCGCCAACGAGC
The DNA here is from genome assembly GCF_965204125.1 of Candidatus Poriferisodalis sp. GTDB lineage: Bacteria > Actinomycetota > Acidimicrobiia > Acidimicrobiales > Poriferisodalaceae > Poriferisodalis. The sequence goes on from NZ_OZ241968.1 coordinate 281,824, forward strand.
AGGTCATCCGGATGCTGCACGAGATCGGCAGCTTCGACAATGTGGCCGCGTACGTCGAGCGGGCCAAGTCCGGCGATGTGCTGCTGCAGGGCTTCGGGCACCGGGTGTACAAGAACTACGACCCGCGGGCCAAGATCATCAAGGAGACCGCCGATGCGGTGTTCAAGGTGACCGGCCTGAACCCGCTGCTCGACATCGCCATGAAGCTGGAAGAGGTGGCGCTCAGCGACTCCTACTTCAAGGACCGGCGCCTGTACCCCAACGTCGACTTCTACTCAGGGCTCATCTATGAGGCGATGGGCTTCCCGCTCGACATGTTCACGGTGCTGTTCGCCATCGGCCGGACGCCGGGTTGGCTTGCTCACTGGGTGGAGATGCTCGGCGATCCCGAGCAGAAGATCTACCGCCCCCGCCAGAAGTACACCGGCCCCGGCCAGCGCGACTACGTCGCCATCGAGAACCGCTAGCTGTCTTTGCGCCGCCCGGCGATGGCCGGCCCGCAGGCGCTAGCTCACGTCCAGCAGGATCTTGCCGACGTTGGCGTTGGTGGCCATGTATTCGTGCGCCTCGGCGATGTCGTCGAGTGCGAAGCGCGAGTCGATGACCGGTCGCAGCGCGCCGTCGTCGAAGCGCGGCAGCAGTTCGGCGCAGAAGCGCTGGTTAGCGTCGATCTTCTGCTCGATGGGCCGTGATCGCAGCACGGTGCCGATCAGCGCCGCTCGCTTCGGCAGCAGCGCCCCGAGCGGGAACGTGGCCGTCGGCTCGCCCATGACGCCAACTTGGATGATGCGCCCCTGGACGCGTGCTGAGGCGATGTTGCGGGCCAGGTAATCGCCGCCGATCACGTCGAGCACCACGTCGACGCCTTGGCGGCCGGTCCACTCCTTGATCGCATCAGCAAAGTCGGTCTCGGTGTAGTCAATGACGAGGTCGGCGCCGAGGTCGGTGCAGGCCGCCACTTTCGACGTCGAGCAGGTGACGGCGATGCGGGCGCCGATGGCCTTGGCGATCTGAATCGCGGCGGTGCCCACGCCCGAGGCACCTGCATGCACCAGCGCCGTGCCGCCTGAGGCCAGACCCCCCTGGGTCACGAGCGCATCGTGCGCGGTCATGAACACCTCCGGGATCGCTGCGGCATCGCGCAGCTCCACCGAAGCGGGGATGCGCTGCAGCATGCGCTCGTGGGTGACGACCTGCTCGGCCTTCGCGCCGCCCGACACGATGCCCATCACCTCGTCGCCCACCGCCCAGCCAGCGACTCGCTCGCCGAGCGAGGCGATGGTGCCTGCGAATTCGAGACCCGGGATCTCGAACTCGGGCTTGGGGCCCGGCGCGGGGTACAGGCCCATCCGCTGGAGCAGGTCTGCCCGATTCATCGCCGAACACGCCACATTCACCAGCACTTCTTCGGGCCCAGGTGCCGGGTCGGGCACTTCCCGTACCTGGAGCACGTCGACGCCGCCGTATTCGGGTATCACCACTGCACGCATGGGCGGCGACGGTACTTCGGAAGTGATTACCCTGCGAGCCCGTGCGTCGGGATGCTGTCATCACCCTCGAGGGCGCGAACAACTGCCGTGACATCGGCGGCTATCTCGCAGGGGGCGGGCGTCATGTGCGGATGGGGGCGCTGTTTCGCTCCGATCGCCTGAGCGCACTGTCCCTCGACGATCTCGAAGAACTGGGCAGCCGCGGCATCCGCACGGTGGTCGATTTCCGTGCCGGACCCGAGATCGAGCGCGACCGCTCGCGGCTGTGGCCAGGCGTGACGTCGCACATCTCGCTGCCGGTGGGTGACACCGTGGACGGCGACATCAGCATGGTGGACCAGATCTTCGAGGGTCGGCTGCGGTCGGTCAGCGAGAGCGACATGGCCGGGCTGTACCTGCAGATGATCGGCTCCTACGGCGAGCGGTTCGCTCAGCTCGTGGCCATTGCCGCCGACGTCGACCATCTGCCGATGCTGTTCCACTGCACGGCCGGCAAGGACCGTAGCGGCATCGCGTCAGCGCTCCTGCTGGAAGCGCTCGGCGTCGCCCGCGAGACCGTGCTGGACGACTACTGCCTCACCAACGAGCTGCGATCCCATCAGCGCATGGCTGAACTGGCACCCGAGTTCGCGAAGATCGGCATCAGCATCGACGACGTGGGAGCCATTCTGAGCGCCCCACGGGCGGTGATGGCCAGCGTGCTCGACGAGTTGGACAGCCGCTACGGGCCTCAGCAGTCCAACGGCACGGGCACGGGTGTGGAGGGCTACCTGCTGAACCACGGGCTCGATCCCGCCGTGCTGGAGATGCTGCGGGCGAACCTGCTGATCTGAGGCTGCTGCCGACGAGCGCCTCCTACCGATCGGTGCGGTACAGGTAGCGGATGTCCCAGTAGCCGTACAGCGTCGGCGTGGTGTTGCCGAACACGTTGCGCACGGCGCCCAGCCGTTCGCCGAGCGTCGTGTAGATCAACGGCACGTTCGCTGCGATGATGGCCTGCGCCTCGCGATAGAGCCGGACTCGCTTGTCGTGATCGAGTTCCCGGCTGGCCTCGATATAGAGCCGGTCGATCTCGGCTTCCCAGTCGGTCGCGGGTTCGTCTTGGAACGGACGCCACAGGTGCAGCGACTGGGAGCTGTGCCACAAGCCGATGCCGCTGTAGGGATCGGGGCCCCCGGTGAAGCCGATGACCATGGCTTCCCAGTCGTAGGTGGCGGTGAGCTGCGACACCAGGTCTCTGAATTCGATCGCCTCGTAGGTGACGTCGAGACCCGCTTCGGCCATCCCGTCCCGGATGATCTCCGTGGCTGCCTGGCGCACGGCGTTGCCCGTGTTGGTCACCAGTGTGAACGAGATCGGGTTGCCCAAGTCGTCCTCGCGGATGCCGTCGCCGTCGGTGTCGATCCACCCCAGGTCATCCAGGAGATCGTTCGCCCTGTCGATGTCGTACGGGTAGCGACGCACATCGGGGTTGTGGAAATCGCCGGCGGCTGGGCTCACTGATGACCACTGCTCGTAGCCCAGCCCGTGCTGGATGCCGTCGATCATGGCCGCCTTGTCGAGCGTGTGGGCCACCGCCTGACGGAAGTTGACGTTGCCGAACCAGTGCAGCTTGGCCGGGTCGACGAACGGTTCACCTGCGTCGTTCGAGCCCGGATTCTGGTTAAAGGTCAGGAACGTGGTGCCGAAGCCGGGGCCCCGGCGGTGCAGGGCGAAGTTCTCGTTTTCCTGCAGCGGTTCCAGCAGCGCATACTCCTCGCCCAGCACGCCGTGGAAGTCCGCGGTGCCGTCACGGAACAGCGCCAGCTCGGACTCCAGATCCGGCACTACCATATGCACCACCTGGTCCAAGTACGGGAGCTGCTGGCCGTTGGCATCGGTCTTCCAGTAGTGCGGATTGCGCTTGAAGACGACGCGCTCCTCGGGCGTGTACTCGCCGATGGTGAACGGGCCGGTGCCGACGATCTCGGTTGGGTCGGTGTCGATGTTCCAGAACTCGGTGAACGTGCCCGCCTCGATGGGCCCCTCGAAGATGTGCTTGGGGTAGATGGACGTGCCCATCGAACGCAGGAACGGTGCGAACGGCTGCGGCAGCACAAACTCGACCGTGTGATCGTCGAGCGCCGCCACCGTCATCTTCGACGCTTCCCACTCTCCGTCATCGTTGAGATAGCGGAATTCGAAGGTGCCACGGCTCGACGCGTTGAAGTCGTCGTTGTAGATGACTTGGTTGAACGTGAAGTCCACGTCGTGTGCTGTGAAGGGCGTGCCGTCGTTCCACCTCACATCGTCACGCAAGTGGAACACCCAGCGCAGCCCGTCGTCAGAGCTCTCCCACGACTCGGCGAGCTCCGGTTCGATCGTGTCGTCCAGCCACGATGTCTCGGTGAGGCCTTCGAACAGGTAGCCCAAGACATTCGACGAGCCGGCGTCGTTGGACAGCGCCAGGTTGAAGGTCAGCGGCTCGGAGATCGTCGCCAGCGTGAGCGCGCCGCCATGGGTGCCGATCTCGTAGGAGAAGTCGGCGGCATTGCGGCGCAGCTCGTCCACAATCCCCTGGGTCGCCAGGTCTTGTTCGGACGGGCAGAAGGACAGCCCGAGGCTGTCGAGATCGTCGGCCAAGAACTCGGCGTAGCGCCAGTCGGCGGGGATGCAGCCGCTGAGCGTGTTGGTACCGCCGAGCATGATCTGTTCGAGATCGGCCAGCGCCGCGAGACCTGCAGGGATGGGGCCGCTGAGCTGGTTGCCCTGGAGCCACAGTCGCCTGAGGCTGCTGAGATTGCCGAACTCGTCGGGGATAGCCCCGGTGAGCTGGTTGCCGTCGAGGTAGAGCCGTCGCAGCTTGGTGAGGTTGCCGAGTTCGACCGGGATGGGGCCGGTCAATTCGTTGCCCCGCAGCCACACTTCGGTCAGCTCGACGAGGTTGCCGATCTCGGCCGGGATCTCGCCGGACAGCTGGTTGTCGTCGAGATCGAGCCGGGCGAGGTGAACCAGGTTGCCGAGTTCGGCGGGGATGGGGCCGGTCAGCTCGTTGTGCCACAGGTTGAGCCGCGTGAGCGAGCTGAGGTTGCCGAGTTCGGCCGGGATCTCACCGCTCAGCGCGTTATAGCGGAGGAAGAGGATCCGCAGATTCGCCAAGTCGCCGAACTCGGTGGGAATGGGGCCGTCGAGCTCGTTGAAGCTGAGCGAGATGCGCTCGAGATTGTCCATGCCGCCGAGTTCGGGCGGGATGTGGCCGGTCAGCGCGTTCCGGCTCAGGTCGAGGTTGCGCAGCTCGTCTAGGCCGCTGAGCTCAGCGGGGATCTCTCCCGACAACTGGTTGTCGTGCACGACGAGTTGCTGGAGCTGCGCCAGCCGAGCCAAGCCCCCCGGCAATGTGCCGGTGAGCGAGTTCCGGCTGAGATCAAGGCTCCTGAGCTGGCCGAGCCTGCCGATGCTGCTGGGGATGGAACCGCTCAGTTCGTTGTTCGCCATGCGCAGGCTGCGCAGCTTGGCGAGGTGACCGACGGTTACCGGGATCTGGCCGGAGAACAGGTTGTTGCTCAGGTCGAGTTCGGTGAGCTCGGTGAGGTTGGCAACCGCCGTCTTCAGCGGGCCGGACAGCTCGTTGTCATTCAGCCGGAGCTCGCGAAGCTCGGTCAGGTCCCACAGCGCATAGGGGACCTGACCGTAGAGGACGTTGTCGCTGAGGTCGAGGTGCTTCAGCTTCGTGAGCGCGCCCAGGGCACTCGGGATCCGGCCAGTCAGCAGGTTGCGGTCGAGACGCAGTTCGGCGAGGCTCGCTGCGTCCGCGAGCTCAGCGGGAATGGTGCCCGAGAGCTGGTTGTCGCCCAGGTTCAACGCTTGGAGCTTGCCGAGTTCGCCGATTTGGCTCGGAATGTCGCCCGTGAGCCGGTTGCGCTCCAGCCGGAGTTCCTTGAGCCTGGCGAGCTGGCCCACTTCTGACGGAATCTGACCCGTCAGCTGGTTGCTTTCAAGCCGCAGGTAGCGCAGTTCGCCCAGGTCGCCCAACTCGGGCGGCAGCGCTCCGCCGAGGCTGTTGTGCTCGAGGCGCAGATGCCTGAGTTCGGCGAGCTGGCCGATCTCGGCGGGAAGCTCCCCGGACAGCCGGTTCTCGCTGATGACCAGATACTCGAGTTCGCCGAGGCCGCCCAGTTCTGCGGGGATCGGCCCGGTGAGCTGGTTGGCGCGCAGGTCGAGCGTGATGAGTTCGCCGAGATTGCCCACTTCGGCGGGAATCTCACCCGAGAGCGTGTTGTTGCTGGCATCGAGCCAGGTCAAGCTGGCAAGGTCGCCAATCTCCGCGGGAAGCTCGCCGGACAGGCTGTTGCGGCTGACATCAAGCCACGCCAAGTTGCCGAGCTGGCCGATCTCGGCGGGAAGCTCGCCCCAGAACAGGTTGTCGCTGATCACCAGGTGCGAGAGCTGGGTCATCTCGCCCAGTTCGGACGGCAGCGGGCCCGACATGCGATTGCCCCGCATGTCGAGGACTCGCAGGTTGTCGAGCTGCCACAGTTCGACGGGATTCCGGCCCCACAGGGCGTTGTGCTTGACGTCGAGCAGCGTCAGGTTGGTGAGTTCGCCGATCTCGGCAGGGATCTGGCGGTAGAGCCGGTTGTTCTGCAGGTCGAGCTCTCGGAGATCGGTGAGCTCGCCGATGGCTCGGGGAATCTCGCCGTGAATGCCGTTGTCTCCTAGGTCGAGGCGTTGCAGGCGCGTGAGCTGGCCGATCGCCTCCGGCAGTTCCCCCGATAGCCCGTTGGACTGCAGTTCGAGCCGCACCACCCGCCCGTCGCCGTCGGTGGTGACGCCGTGCCACTGGCCGAGCGGCGCGCCCGAGCCCCAGAGGTCGTTGCGGCTCCAGTTGTCCCCGCCGGTCGCAGCAAACAGCTCCTCAAGCGCTTGGCGCTCTGACCGCTCGTCGTTGTGCTCGCTAGCGGCAGCTGGGACCGCCAGCTGCAATGCCAGCACAGCGACGAGCGAGATGGCTGCGGCCTTGGCCGCCGTGCCGCGACGGGCTCGGATCATGGGTGTGTCCTCGCGTCAGGAAAATGTGGGCGGGCCGACGGTCGGGCAGAGTACAACTCGGCCTCGCCGACCCAGCGGAGCCTCCGTGCCCCCGGGACGATCGGTGTCATGAACCGTCTCGCCCTTGCGCCGTAGGGTCTCGGCGATGGATTACCGCTGGCCCCAGGAACTGACCGATCTGGCCGACGAAGCAGCCCGGTGGGTGCGCGAGGCGACCGCCGACCTGTTCACCATCGACGACAGCTGGCTGGTGGGTTACTCGGAGGAGTTCACGCTGCGGCTGGGCGAGCGCGGCTGGATCGGGATGTGCTGGCCCGCCGAGGCCGGCGGCGACGGGCGGCCCGAAGTCGAGCGGTTCGTGGTGACCGAGCAGCTGCTGCTCGCGGGCGCTCCGATGGCCAGCTCGTTCTTCCCGGATCGCCAGATCGGCCCGGTACTGCTCACCTACGGCACGCCCGAACAGCAGGCCCGGTTCCTGCCCGAGATGCGCGCCGGGCGATCCCGCTGGTGCATCGGCATGTCGGAGCCCGATGCGGGCTCGGACGTGGCCGCGATCGGCACGACGGCGGTGCGAGACGGCGACCGCTTCATCGTGAACGGCCAGAAGATCTGGACGAGCGGCGCCGCTACTGCGAACTGGTGCTACCTGATCTGCCGGACCGATCCCGACGCCCCGCCGCACAAGGGCATGAGCGAGCTGGTCGTGTCGATGGACACCCCGGGCATCGAGGTGCGGCCGATCCGTGACGCGTCGGGCGACGCCCACTTCAACGAGGTGTACTTCGACGAGGTGGCCGTGCCGGTCGAGCACCTGGTGGGCGAGCTCAATAACAGCTTCTCCCAGACCATGCGCCAGCTGGAGCACGAGCGGGGCGGCATCGACCGGCTGGCGTCGAACCAGCGCCTGTACCTCGACATGAAGGACCGGGCCGACACCTCGAACCCGCTCATTCGCCAGCGAATGGCCCGTATCGAGACCGGCTACCGGATCGGCCGCGACATGGTGCTGCGCAACGTGCTGCGCCAGACGCCCTTCCCCCAGTACTCGGCGGTGACCAAGACGTGGTGCACCGAGTTCGAGCAGGAGGTCTCCCGCTTCGTGGGCGACGTGGCCGGCGCCGAGACGATGCTTGCCAACCGGGTGTCACGCAACGTGGTGTATGCGCCCGCCTACACGATCATGGGCGGCACCACGCAGATCCTGCGCAACATCATCGGCGAGCGGATCCTCAGGCTGCCCCGAGAACCCCGCGGCTAGGGGCCGAGATTCACCGGGCCCGCGCTGCGGTCAGGGGGCGAAGATCCAGCTGTTGGGCTGGTCGGTTGTCTGGATGTGGCCTGCGGTGCGGCCGGCGAAGTGCGTGCCGATCACCAGCCGGCCGTCAGACCAGCGTGGGAACGCTTCGAGTCGCGTGGCCGTGGAGGCTCCGTCAGCGGTGTAATCGGCGCTGGAGGCCATGTCGGGGCGGGCGAACTGCAGGGGGTGGTGGATCATGTCGCCGGTAATGACGGCTCGCTCGCCCGCCGATTCGATGATCACGCTGACGTGGCCGGGGGTGTGGCCGGGCGTGGACTCGAACCAGACCTCGTCGTTGATGCGATGGTCGGGGCTGACGAGGTCGGCGAGCCCGGCGTCCATGATGGGCTGCACCGAATCCTCGAAGACCGGCCCGTAGTCCTGCGGCTCGGCGCGCCAGTAGTCGTACTCGGCTTGCACGAACAGGTAGCGGGCGTTGGGGAACGTGGGCACCCAGGCGCCGTCGACGAGGCGGGTGTTCCAGCCCACATGGTCGACGTGCAGGTGGGTGCACACCACGAAGTCGATCGTCTCGGGCGCGAATCCCGCCGCTTCGAGGTCTGCCATGAACGGGGTGGAGAGCTGCTCGAACGGGGGCGCGCCCGGGCGTGACTTGTCGTTGCCGACGCAGGTGTCCACGATGATGCGCGATCCCGCCGACTCGATGACCACCGAATGCATGGACAGGCGCATACGGCCGTCGTCGGTGACGAAGTCGGGCCGCAGCCAGTCGTAGTCGTCGATGACGTCTTCGGCGCCCGGCAGCAGGATGCCGAAGGGCCAGTGCACTTCGAGCTCTGCGATGCGCGTGAGCTGGGCATCGCCCACGGTCCACGCGATGGGTGTGGACTTGTCGACGGTCGGCATCGTCGGCTCTCCTCATTTCGGTTTCACAAGCGCGGCGCTGATCGCGGAGGCGACGTTGCGCAGCGCCTGCGACGCGCCACACTATTGCCGCCTTGCCGACCGCTGCCGTGCTGAACCATGAACGAACCCGATCGACACACGCCTGATCCCAGCGATCCGACCCGCAGCGAGCGCTTCCGCGAAGCCGCCATCGCGGCCGAGCTGGAGACAGGCGAGCGCGAGCCGACCCGTCAGAAGGCGTGGCGCAGCTCGATGCTCCGGATGGTGCGGATGGGCTTCGGGTTCAGCGTGGTGGTGCTCGGCGTGATCATGATGCCGCTGCCCGGGCCGGGGATGCTGGTGGTGGCCGTGGGCTTGGCGATCCTGGCCCGGGACGCAGCATGGGCCGACCGGTTGCTGGGCAAGGTGCGGGAACGCCTGCCCTCCGATGCCGATGGCAAGCTGCCACGCTCGACCATCGCCACCATGGTGCTGCTCGCCGCGGCGGGCATTGCCGCCTCGATCTGGTTCACGGTCGGCGACATCAACCCGCTCGACGTGATCCTGTTCTGGCGGAACTGAGGGCAAGGCCCTCAGTTCCTTATGTCGCGAGCGGGGGCGAAGCCCCTTCGCTCGCAGAAATCAGCACGGGCGTTGAGACTTCGCTGAAGAAGTCGTTGCCCTTGTCGTCCACCACGATGAAGGCCGGAAAGTCCTCCACCTCGATCTGCCAGACCGCCTCCATGCCCAGCTCGGGATACTCAAGCACCTCGACCTTGCGGATCGAGTCCTTGGCCAGCCGCGCCGCCGGGCCGCCGATGGAGCCCAGGTAGAAGCCGCCGTAGCGAGCGCACGCCTCGATGACCTGGCGAGACCTGTTGCCCTTGGCCAGCATGACAAGGCTGCCCCCGGCCGCCTGGAACTGCTCCACGTAGGAATCCATGCGCCCCGCAGTCGTGGGGCCGAACGAGCCCGAGGCGTAGCCCTCGGGTGTCTTGGCAGGGCCGGCGTAATACACCGGCCGCTCGCGGAGGTAGTCGGGCAGCCCCTCGCCGGCGTCGAGGCGTTCCTTCAGCTTGGCGTGAGCGATGTCGCGGGCCACCACCAGCGTGCCGGTGAGCGACAAGCGGGTCTTGACGGGGTGCTGGGTGAGCTGGTTGCGGATGGCATCCATGGGCTGGTTCACGTCGATGGGCACCACCCCGGTGGACAACTCCTGCTCCTCGGTCTCGGGCAAGAACCGGGCGGGGTCGGTCTCGAGCTGTTCGAGAAAGATGCCGTCGGCGGTGATGCGTCCGAGTGCCTGGCGGTCGGCCGAGCACGAGACAGCGATGCCAACGGGGCAGCTCGCCCCGTGACGGGGCAGGCGCACCACCCGCACGTCGTGGCAGAAGTACTTGCCGCCGAACTGTGCGCCGATGCCGAACTCACGGGTGAGCTCCAAGATCCGGCCTTCCCATTCGAGGTCGCGGAAGCCGTGGCCAGCCTCGCTGCCGGCAGTGGGCAGCGTGTCGAGATACTTGGCCGACGCGTACTTGGCCACCTTCACCGCGAACTCGGCCGAAGTACCGCCGATCACCACCGCCAAGTGGTACGGCGGGCAGGCGGAAGTGCCCAGCGTGCGCAGCTTCTCGTCGAGGAACCGGGTGAGGCTGTCGGGATTGAGCAGGGCCTTGGTCTCCTGGAACAGGAAGCTCTTGTTGGCCGAGCCGCCTCCTTTGGCCATGAAGACCAGCTCGTACTCGTCGCCCGGCGATGCGTAGATCTCGATCTGTGCGGGCAGGTTGTTGCCGGTGTTGCGCTCGGTGAACATGTCGAGCGGGGCCATCTGCGAGTAGCGCAGGTTCGACGTGAGAAACGTGTCGGCAACTCCCTGTGAGATGGCCTCGGCATCGTCGAAGTCGGGCTCGTCATCGGTGCCGGTGAGCACCCGCTCACCCTTGTGGCCCCAGATGATTGCCGTGCCGGTGTCCTGGCAGCTCGGCAGCACTCCCCCGGCAGCGATGTTGGCGTTCTTGAGCAGTTCCAGGGCGACGAACCGGTCGTTGGCCGAGGCTTCGGGATCGTCCAGGATCGCAGCGATCGAGGCCAGATGACCGGTGCGGAACAGGTGCGAGATGTCTCGCATGGCCTCAGCAGTGAGCAACCGCAGCGCTTCGGGCTCAACCTGCAGGAAGCGCCGGCCCGCGGCGGTGACAGTCGAGACATGGTCGGAGGTGAGGTGCCGGTAAGTCACGTCGGCAGGGCCCGTGGGAAGCAACTCCACGTGGGCGTAGGTGCTCATTGCTTCATGCTACGGACGCTTGCACGCTGGCGAGCCGACCGCACCGGCACGTCGGGTTTGTGACGCTTGCGGGCGGTGTCGGCGCGTGAGCGGATCTTGCGGCGAGAATGGCGTCGTGGCTGGCGTCGAGTCGATCAATGCGATCACGCTGCGGACCGCCGACATGTCCGCATCGGTGCGGTTCTACGAGGCACTGGGATTCCGGCTCACCTACGGCGGGGACGATGCGCCGTTCAGCACGCTGCGCAGCGCCGACTGCTTCGTCAACCTGATCGCCGTGGACAACCCTGCGGGGGCCGAGACCGGCTGGGGCCGGGTGATCTTCCATGTGGACGATGTGGACGCGCTCTACCAGCAAGCGCTCGACGCGGGCCTGACGCCGCAAGCAGCTCCCCGGGACGCCCCTTGGGGTGAGCGCATGTTCCCCATCTTCGACCCCGCAGGACACGACCTGAGCTTCGCCAAGCGCATCCGCGCATACGAGGTCGACCACCCCGAGCTGTGATCCCGCCGACACGACGAGCGCGTACCGTCGGGGCGTGAGCGAGGGGCTGTTCGAGGCTGCCGGCAACGAGCGGCTGGCGCGCCTGGCGCCGCTCGCCGCACGGCTTCGCCCTCGCACGCTCGACGAGATCGTCGGCCAGGACCATCTGCTTGCTCCCGGGCGGCCGCTGCGGGAGCTGATCGAGGCTGACCGGCTGTCGTCGGTGATCCTGTGGGGGCCGCCAGGCACCGGCAAGACCACGCTGGCCCGGGTGGTTGCCGCATCGACCGCCAAGGAGTTCTGCGAGCTGTCAGCGGTGAGCGCCACTGTCAAGGACGTGCGCGAGGTCATCGCGGACGCCCGGCTGCGGCTCGGCGAGCACAGCAGGGGCACCATCCTGTTTCTCGACGAAGTGCATCGCTTCAACAAAGCGCAGCAGGATGCGCTGCTGCCGGCGGTCGAGGACGGCCTGATCGTGCTGATCGGCGCCACCACCGAGAACCCGCACTTCGAGGTAAACCCGCCGCTGCTGTCCCGCTCAACGCTATTCCGGCTGGTGCCGCTCGACGACGGCGCGCTGCGCACCCTCATCGATCGGGCGTTGGAAGCCGAGGGTGCCCAGGCCGACGCCGACGCCGTTGACCACATCGCTGCCCGCAGCGGCGGCGACGGGCGCCACGCTCTCACCAGCACCGAGGTGGCGGTGGCACTCGCCATGCGCCGCCAGGAGGCAGAGGCCCTCGAAGCCATCGAGATCAGCGGAGCAGCCCACGCTGCCCCCGAAGCATCGACTGCAGGCACTCACGTCACGCTGGCCGATGCCGAGCATGCCGTGGATGCCAAGGCGGTGCGCTACGGCGCCGATGGCCACTACGACACCATCAGCGCGTTCATCAAGTCGCTGCGGGGCTCCGATCCCGACGCCGGTCTGTACTGGCTGGCCCGCATGCTCGACGCCGGCGAGGACCCTCGCTTCATCGCCCGCCGCATGGTGATCCTCGCTTCGGAGGACATCGGCATGGCCGACAGCACCGCCTTGCTGGTGGCAGAAGCTGCCGCCCGGGCGGTCGAGTACGTGGGGCTGCCGGAGGCCCAGCTCAACCTGGCGCACGCTGTGGTGCGCCTCGCCACCGCCCCCAAATCGAACCGGGTCACGGTCGCACTCAGCCGCGCCAAGTCCGATGCCCGGTCCGCCGGCGCCGGCGAGGTACCGATCCACCTGCGAGACGCCCACTACCAGGGCGCCGCGTCGCTCGGCCACGGCGAGGGCTACGTCTACCCGCATGACGACCCGAGTGGCTGGGTTCCCCAGCAGCACCGGCCCGACGAGGTGGCCGGCAACGTCTACTGGGAACCCTCTGAGCACGGCCGCGAACGCGACCTGCGCCCGGCAGCGCCCGCCGAGCAATCCAGCGAACCAGCCGCCGACTGACCACAATGGGGGCACTATGAGCGCGAACGCAGCAACGCTGGGACTCACCGAGGTACCCATCGTCGAATACGGCGATGTCGAAGACGACATGGTCGCCTACCGGGCAGCCGGCACCGAGCGGGCGATGCAGCTCGGCAACCGTGGACCGATCCGCTTCACCGACAGCGGCGATCTGCATCCCGAGATCGCCGAGGCCTACTCGCGCTGCGGCTTCTACGTCTTCACGGGCGTGCTCGGCCCTGACGAGCTGGCCGACATCGAGGCCGATGTCATCGACCTGCTCGACCGCTGCCCCACCGGCCCCGACTCCGACATCGACCGGCACGGCCGCCCGGCGCTCGATGCCGGCCGCACGGGCAAGGCCATCTCGTTCGTCCGCCCGCTGTCGGATCCCTATGGCGGCACCGATGTCGCCCACGGGCGCCATCCGTTCAAGATGTTCGAGCCCGCAGCCCCCGACGGCGCGCCGGAATGGGTGGCGCAGGTCATCAGCGGTTCGCTGCAGTACTCCGAGGCCTGCCTGCGGGTGTACGCGCACCCCGGCCTGCTGGGCGTCGCGCAAGCGCTCAACGGCCCCGATTTCACGCCGTTCAACGAGGTGGTGTGGATCAAGCACCCGGGCCTCGGCGGCTCGGTGGCGTGGCACCAGGACGGCTGGACGCACTGGGACCATCCCGAGCTCGACGAAGGCACCCACGGCTTCAACTTCATGGCCCAGCTCTACGGCTGCGATGCCACCAACGGCCTGTGGGTAGTGCCCGGCTCGCACCGCATGGGCAAGCTGGACATCAATGCGATGTGCCAGGAGGCAGGCTCAGACCGACTCCCTGATGCAGTGCCGCTCATCTGCAACCCTGGCGATGTCGCGATCACCAGCCGCCAGGCCATCCATGGCTCGTTCGCGAACACGTCCGAGCGGCCGCGGGTCACCATCAACTTCGGCTTCCACCGGCGTCGCTCAGTGCTGGGCGTGCGCAGCGGCGGCGTCCACAACCCGATCTCGCTGTACGACGAGGCCTACATCGCCGAGCGCTCCCGGGTGATCGGCTGGGCGATCGATGCCCGCAGCAAGCGCTTCGGTGACGAGACGCCGTTCGTGTACCAGCCCAACGTGGGCCGCGAGCACGAGTTCGTCTGGGACGACGACGCTCGCGAGGCCATCAAGGACTACAACCTCAAAGACCTCGGCATCTAGCGTTTCTGAACTGCACGAGTCGCCGGTCCGGCGGGCCGCCCGTCCGTTCGGGCTCGCGGTGCTTTCGGCCCGACAGGGTTTGTGTCAGGACTCAAGCGCGAGCACAGCGCTTGGGCCGATGAGCAGCGTCACGTTGGCGCCCACTGCGGGGCCGTGGGGCGTGATGGCGTCCAAGGTGGTGGCGACGCCGCCGATGTCTGCCTCCAGCCGCAGCTCGTAGCGGTCGCCGCGGAAACGACGCCGGTCCACCGTGGCCGGCAGCTGCGCCGTCACCGCGTCTACGACCTCCGCGCCGTCGTCGTCGGCTACCACCACCTCGATGCGGTCGGCGCGCAGCACGAAGCTGTCCTGGCGCCCGGCAGCACTGGCGAGCACCGGCGGCACTTCGGAGTCGAACACGTTCGTGTGACCCAAGAATCGGGCCACCTGGGCAGTTCGAGGATCCGTCCACACCTCTTCGGGCGTGCCGATCCGCAATATGCGGCCCGACGCCATCACCGCAATTCGGTCGGCCAGGGCAAACGCCTCGTGATGGTCGTGGGTGACGTGCACGGCGGTGACGCCGACCTGGTCGAGCACGGGGCGCAGCTCGTCGATGAGCCGCTCTCGCAGCAACCGGTCCAGCGAGCCGAACGGCTCGTCGAGCAGCAGCACTCTGGGTTCGGGCGCAAGCGCCCGCGCCAGCGAGACCCGCTGCGCCTCACCGCCCGACAGCGTGGCCACGTCGCGGCCTTCAAAGCCCGCAAGCCCCACCAGCTCAAGCACTTCAGCCACCCGCCGGCGCCGTTCCGCGAAGGGCACTCTGGCCATGCGCAGCCCGAACGCCACGTTGCCCTCGACATCGAAGTGCGGGAACAGCACTTCGTCCTGGAACATCAGGCCGATGCCGCGCTGGTCGGGGCGCTGACCGGTCAGGTCGCGCCCGTCGAGTTCGATCTGGCCAGCGTCCAGCGGCTGCAGCCCCGAGGCAGCACGCAGCAGCGTGGTCTTGCCGCAGCCCGACGGTCCTAGCAGCACCACCATCTCTCCGTCGCCGACGGCAAGGTCCACCCCGTCCAGCGCCCTGAAGCCGTCGAAATGGACGTGGGCATCCGTGATCCGCAGCGTCCCGCCCCCTCGTCCGTCTGCCATGCGCACGACGCTACGCACTCCGTGCGGGCTGTCCGAACAGGTTTTCGGGCGAGCGCACGGGCCGTGTGACGCGAGCGGTGCCAACGTCAAGCGAGCGGCTGGCCATCATCTGGCGCAGACTGATGCAGCGCACGGCAACAGAGGGATCGGGACGTGGCAGAACGGTTGAGCGGACGGACGGCGTTGGTGACGGGGGCAAGCCGGGGTATCGGCGAGCATTGCGCCCGGGCCTTGGCCCGGGACGGTGCACGGGTGGCGCTGGCGGCGAGAACCACCGACGATCTTGACCGGATCGCGGCCGAGCTGCCGCACGACCCGGTGGTGATCGAGAGTGACTTGAGCGCGGAGGGTGCCGGGGCCGATCTGGCCGCCGTCGCTGTTGATGCTCTCGGCGGGGTCGACATCTTGGTGAACAACGCCGGCCGGGGCGAGCTGCGAGAACCCGGAGGCGATCAGGCAGTGCTGCAGCTCAACTATCTGGCGCCGCTGGAGACCACCCGGGCACTGGCCCGCCAGATGGGCGAGCGAGGTCACGGCTCGGTGATCCACATGTCCTCGATCGCCGGCTCGGTCGGCGTCAGCGAGCTGGCCACCTATGGGGCAACCAAGGCTGCTTTGGACTCGCTCACCCGCTCGCAGGCAGCCACATATGGCCGCTTCGGCATCCGTGTGAACGCCGTGGCGCCTGGTCTGATCATCACTGAGATGTGGGCGGCAGGCCGCGAGATCCCCGGTCTCGCCGACGGCCTCGAGCGCCATATCGCATTGGGCCGATGGGGCGTGCCCGAAGAGATCGCCGACGTCGTCGCGTTCCTCGCCAGCGACGAAGCCCGTTACGTCACCGGCCAAACCATCACCGTCGACGGCGGCTACCAAGGCGTCACCGCCTGGGCCAACTACCCCGCCCCCAGCTCGTAGCAATCAGCACCAGGCTCTGCTGCGAGTCTGTGCGGCAGCTTCAGGGAAGCACTCGAGAAGCCCTACGACCTTCGCCCGGACAACGAGACCCAGTCATCGAGCCGGACGGGATCGGCCAGTTCGATGCCATGACGGCGGTAGGCGGCGCCGACCGGCGAGGCTTGTCCGGCGGAGACGCCGCTGATGGCGAGTTGGCCACCTTGCGCGACGCGCTCGGCGATATCGCCGGCCAGCGGCACCAGCACATCGACGGTGATGTTGGCGACGACTACGTCGAATGTGCCGAGTTCGGCCCCGCCGACTGGAGCGGTGCCGAAGGCAGTTACCTTGTCGAGGCCGTTGCGGCGGGCATTGGCCACGGCCGCCGCGACTGCTGCGGGCTCGATGTCGATGCCCAGCGCTTCGGCTGCGCCCAGCCGAGCCGCTACAAGCGCCAGTACCCCACTGCCGCACCCCACGTCGAGCACCCGCTCGCCGCCGGCGATGTGCTCAGCGAGCCACTCGGCCAGGAGCCGGGTAGACGGGTGGGTGCCCGCTCCGAAAGCCTCGCCTGGGTCGATCTCGACGACCGCCGGAGTGTCGGCGTCTGACCACGGGAAGCAAACGGCCAGCTTCCCGCCGACCAGCACCGCCCGATTGCGATTCAGCCAACCCACAGCGTGCGCCTCGTCGGGCGGCCCCAGCACGGCGGCGTGAGAGTCGGCTCGCAGCTCCGCCACCACTTCCCGAGCGGTGCGGTCGTCGGTCACCCGCACCCGACTCACCCACCGGCCCCGCCCGAGCCATCCGTGCGTGACCGTCAGCGCCGCTGTATCCAGCCGTTCCGGCAGCGGGGGTCTGAGCAGCCCGCCATCTGGCGTTTCACCGCCACCCATCCCCAGCGGAGCATCGTCGGCGAGCACCACGCACGCACCGCCGTACCGCTCGTCACCCCACAGCGCAGCCGGCGGCAGCGGATCGCTCACCCCAGCATTCTCGCCATCAGACCGTCATGACGCCGCGTTCGGCCCGTCACAGCCCATCGCTAGGGTGGTAGCCCGCCGAACGGGACCCGCACAGCGTGGGTACCGCTAACCACCTGGGGGTGATCGGTTTCGACTTTGACGGTTGAAGTGAGAGAAGCGAGCCGTGGTCTCCGGATCCACGAAAAAGAGCCGGAAACAAATACAAACGCCAACGTCGATCAAGACGATCTGGTGCTCGCAGCCTGATCTCAGGTTGTGAGTTCGGCCCGGTAGCCCCAGTCCTGCGGGCGCCGGTGCCATCATCTGCAGGGCTCGCCCGCCGCCCGTGCCGACGGGGCGCCGGGGACACGCACAGACGGCTACGGCGACTGGCAGGGTGTCGCTGCCCGCCGTCGCCCGACAATCCCCCAGCGACTGCGCTCGGAGAAGACTCACCGAAACGTTGAAGGACGCGGGTTCGATTCCCGCCACCTCCACGCGGCGAGTGCTCGCTCCAAGTCCGGCCAGTCTTGATCTGACATCGTGCCCGAGCAGCGACCCAAACTGACGTCGCGAGAGATCCCTTGCGCCAGAAACTTATCGCTGATTAGTTTATTCGGAGACACCGCCACGGAGGGGACCCACGGTGACATACACATCGAGCCCAGGCACGTCCGTCGAAGTTGAGATCCCAAGCGAAGAAGAACTCTTGGAGCGGGCCAGGAAGCTGATTCCATTCTTGCGCGAACGAGCTGCTGATATCGACGCTGAGCGCAGCGTTCCGCCGGATGTCATCGACGCGATCCGAGATGCCGGTCTGTTCAAGGTGGTGCAACCGCGGCAGTTCGGTGGATACGGGCATGACCTACTGACCTTCATGAGGGTGGTGCAGGAGTTGGCCCGAGGGGGGAGCAGCGGGAGTGCGGCCTGGGTGTATTTGGTGTTGGGCGCCCACCAAGGAACAGTGGCTGCCCTGCCGCAGTGCATGGAGGAGGTCTGGGGCGAGGATGACAGCGTTCTGATTTCGTCCTCGTACGTGCCGCGCGGCACGTGCAAGAAGGTCGACGGAGGCTATGTAGTCGGGGGCGAGTGGCCGACATCGAGCGGATGCCGCAACGCTGGCTGGGCGCTTGTAGGAGCCCATGGGCCGGGTCTCGACGGCCAAGACGATCATCTGGGGTTTTTCATCCCGCTCGACGAGGGCGAGATCGTCGACGACTGGCATGCCATGGGTCTGCAAGGGACTGCCTCGTGCACCATCACCTTCGAAGGAGCCTTCGTTCCTGATCACCGTGTGACATCACTGACGGGGTCGAGGAACGGGCTGCCGTTCTGGCTGATGGCCACTGCCGCGATCAACTCGGTCATCATTGGGTTTGGCCAGAGCGCTATCGACGTGTGCATCGAAATGGTCGAGGGCAAGAAGCGGTCCTATGGCACTGGCTTCATTACTGACGATCTTCGCGTCCAGGAACGGCTGGGCCATGCGCAGGCGGTGGTGAACGGCTGCCGGTCGCGTCTTGAGGGCGTTTACCGCGAGGCGGTTGAGAGAGTCGTCAACGGCGAGGGCCTGCCGCCCGGCGTGCTGGCCAACTTCATGGACCTCGGCAGGATCGGCCAGCAGGTGCAACAAGCAGTGCTCAGCTTGTACAACACCATCGGCCCCAGCGTCGTGCTCGACAAGTATCCGTTCGAGCGGGTTTTCCGTGACACGCTTGCTGCGAGTGTGCATCCCCAGGCGCGGTTCGAGGACGAACCGGTCGAGCTCGGCAGGCAACTGCTGGGGCATCCCGACCGCAAGCAGTAGCCGGATACAGACTGGGCGACGTGCCGCGACCGTCCACCCCGATCGTCCAGCGCGACACGGTGTTCGCGGTCGCGCTGAGGGTCATCGACGACGACGGGATCGATGCCCTCAGCGTTCGCCGTCTCGGCCGCGAGCTGGGAGTCTCGAGCGCGGCTCTCTACCACCACTTCGAGAACAAGCAGGAAATCGTCGTCGGAGCGGCGGAGCTTGCGCTCCGGCGCACGCCCCTCACGGATGTCTGGAGCGACGATGGTGCGCCCGAGGAGCTTCTGATTCAAGGTGCCCATCTGCTGCTCGACACACTGAGTGCACACCCCGCGCTCATGCCGGTCCTCGTCGATCGGCGACGGACGGGGATGGGACGGTTGGTGCCCGAAGGCAACGACACGCGCGCAGTCGATCTGTGCTTCGATCTGCTTGAGCGCTTCGTCATCGGCACGGTCTACCGAAGCTCCCTCGGCGACCACCTCGACATTCTCGATCGAGAGCACTTCGACCGCGCAGTGCGGGCGCTGGTGAGGAGTTGCATGAGCGAGTTGGCGCGCTAGATGCACATACCGTGGGTGAGTTCATGGCGGGACCAGCCATTGAGGCCATCCCCGTCGAGGATTCGTTCGATCCCGATGCGTTCGGCTGCACGAAGGGAGCCGACATGCAACCGATGAGCAATACGGAGGCGTTGGATTTCCTGGGCGAGGGCTCACGGACGGGCAAGCTCGCATGGGTCGCGGCCGACGGGCGCCCTCATGTGGCGCCGGTGTGGTTCATCGTGGAAGACGGTGACCTGCTCTTCGCTACCGGCACTCGAAGCGGCAAGGCACTGGCCATGAAGCGCGAACCGCGTGTCTCGCTCGTCGTCGACACCGAAACGCCGCCGTACGCGTTCGTGAAGGTGGACGGGGTCGTGGAACTCACCGAAAACTCCGAGGAACTTCGGCGCGTGTCCACCCTCACTGGCGCCCGCTACATGGGCGAGGATCAGGCCGAGTCGTTCGGCGAGCGAAACTCCGGTCCAGGCGAGTGCCTGGTGCGCCTGCACCCCACCAGCATCACTGGTGTCGACGGAGTCGCCGACTGGGACTGACAGCGGCCTGTTGGCGCCGCTGAAACCTCCAACAACCAGTCGGGCCGTGGTAACTGAGTATGCAATCTGCAAGTACTAACTTCAGTTTGCATACTCAACACCGCGCCACAAGGCCGTTATGGCGCCAGAAACCGCTCTCTCCCGCGGTTGCAGCTAGGTGACGTGGGTGGGCCAGGCGTCGGGGTTGAGGGCGGCGTCACTGCCGCCGTCCATGTACACGACCGATCCGCAGAAGAAGCCCGCTTCGGGCGACAGCAGGAACGCCAGCAGGTTCGCCACCTCTTCTGGGCGTCCCGCCCGTTCCTGCGGGATGGGGTAGAGCTCGCCGAGCGACAGGACGACGTCGATCATGTCTGCCGTCATGGGAGTGTCGATGAGCCCCGGAGCCACTGCGTTCAGGCGGATTCGGGAACCGGCCCAATCCGAGCCCACTGCGGTGCGCCGCACCCATCGAGCCAGTGCCAGCTTGCTGACGGCATAGGCCACGATGGGTTCAGTACCCGCCAGGGCACGAGCCTCGGCTTCGTCGCCGCCCAAGCAGGCATCCACCAGATCCTCAGGCAGGTCAGGCATGGCGGTGCTGGAGTTTGAGCTGACGGCGACTGCTGAGGGATCAGACCCGTCGACGAGCAGCGGTCTCAGCCCTGCGATCGTGGCCACTGCCCCGAAGTAGTTGATCGACACGACCTCCGCCGGGTCGGGTCCGGTGATTCCAGCACCGGCTACGAGACCGTCGATCCGCCCACCACTGGCGGCGGCAACCGCATCGACCATCGCAGCGCGACCCTCGGCCGTGGAGAGGTCGGCGATCACCTCGGCGTCCCGGAGGTCCACCCCGATCACCTCGTGGCCGTCGCGCGCAAGCCGCTCCCTGGTTGCTTGGCCGATCCCGCCGGCGGAGCCGGTGATGACGATCTTTCCCATCCGGGTTTTCTAGCGGGAATCGAACCAGGCCCGAGGGAGCGACTGCGCTCGGAGAAGACCCACCGAGACGTCCAAGGTCGCGGGGAGGCTGCCTGGGGCGACGATGTGCCCCTGACATCAGTTGGTCTGCGCTGGAGGCTCGTCTGCTTGGTCTCGGGCGAGCTTGCGGCGCATGTTGTCGGCGAGCCGCGGGGCGGCGCCGGGTGTCGACCACGGGCACACAGCGATACAGATGCCGCACCCGTAGCTGACGGCGAAATACGGCAGGCATCGGTCGAAGTCGACCGCCCATTTCTCGGTTCCTCGTACCAGGCGCTTGTCGGGGGCGATGGCGTCGGGAGGGCAGGCATCGGTGCAGACGCGACAGCCGCTGCAGAATTCGTCGACACCGAAGGTGTCCGGAGGGGTCGCAACGAGCGGCGCGTCGGTCAGCACCAGCGCTAGCCGGAACGAGGACCCGAGTTCGCTGTTGATGATCGAGCCGTGTTTGCCGAGCTCTCCGAGCCCGGCGGCGATCGCAGCGGGGACCATCTGCATCGGTCCCGCGCCGGGGCCGCCGTGGCCGACCGCTTCGAATCCTCGGCTGCGGATCCAGTCGGCCAGCGCCCTCGCCGCAGCGGTTCCCCGGTTGTATTGGCGGTGGACCTCCATGGCCGAGGTGTACTCGGGCGCGGTCGACAACTCGCCGTGGTCCATCGCGACCGCCAGCAGGATCGCCCAGGGAAGGCCGGACTCGCGGCCCTCGAAGAACCACTCGCGTCGGGCGGCCACGACCGCCACCAGTTCGACGCTGTGGCCCTGCTCGCTCGTCGCGAACTCGGTGATGTCCGCTAGCCATTCCGCGGGCGTGCGATCGATCCTGTGCGGATCGACCGGTGCGGGCTCGTGGCGGTCATCGGTTCGCAGCACTGTGCGGAGTTGAGGATGAGCCAGGAACTCCTCGGTCATGCGCACCTGGACTGGGCCATGGGCGATCGTGGCGGGATGAGCCCACATGACCAGCGTCGGCTGCCGAGACTCAGACGAGCCCCAGCCGTTCAGCTCGTTGCCCGACACCTCGCCCATCAACTCGACGATCTCGCCCGGCGCCTCCCAGACCGGCGTCCGACGCTCCATCCGCCGCAGTCGCTGTGGCCTCGCTGGCCGGCCCGGCCGGCCCTCTTGTTCAGAAGTCACCGTCCCGCTCCCCGAGTGCTCGACCCGTCCCGATGCCGCCTCCCGTCGCTGGTGCAGATTGCCGTTGCCGCATCCTGCCCATCGCGCGGCCCATCACCACGCCCCGACTACGTCGCCGACGAACAGCCAGCAGCTCACGGCTACGGTCACTATCAGAAGCGTCCACTCTGCCGCCTGCCGCCAGCGGCTCTGCTCGTTCATCGTGCGGCTCGGCGGCGGACGTTTTCTTGGCGGGTCATGGTGCTGCGTTCGGTTCCGATCAGTTCGGGCACTGTGGTCGATGTGCGTGTCGCGGGTTGCCAGCTTGCTGGCGGCGTAGGCCACGATGTGCCGAGCGCTCGGGTTCCCCCGGGGGGTCACTCTGGCACAGCTCGGCCAATGCCCAATCCGAGGACGGGTGTCTCCGAGTCTTGACTCCAGTCAAGGCCGAGGATTTCCGAGAGCACGACATCGTCGAACCCGCCGAGCCAGACGGTGTCGAGCCCCGCAGCGATGCTCGCGAGATCGAGGGCCATGATTGCCGCTCCGGCTTCCTGGTAGGCAAATCTGGAGCCCCGGGTGCCGTATCTGGCCCACGACCGTGTGAACGTGGCCGTCGCGACCGCCACCGCCTGAGGCAGCGGGCCGAACTCTTGCACTCTGAAGCATTTCGCGAGCGACTCGGCGCTGATGCTCGCGTTCACACGAGCGAGCAGATGGTTGGCCGCGTCGTAGTGATATGCGCCCTCAGCCAGACCCTCGACATTGCGGGCAATCACGTACGTCTCAACGGCCCATCGGGCACCTGCCGAGGGATAGGGCCGCGACAACGCGTCGCCGCGGGTCAACAGCGCGCTTCCCAGCGCGGAAGCCAGCGCCGTGAGCTGCACCGCTTCGCCCGAGTAATTCCGGCACGAGCGACGGCGAGACAACACGTCGCCGACAGACATGGGGGCGGGAGCAGGGTGGGGCAACTGCAGCTTCTCCGCATGCGGATATGACTTGATGTTCTTGCGGACCCACGAATCGGGCGGCACGTCCGGCGGATTCGCCGCTTCGGCCTCGGCGGCCTCCTGCTGGATCGTCTCCTCAAGTGCCCTGGCGACGTTCAGACCTTCATCGTCCACGCTTCGCTCCTGCGATCACGCCGATTGCCATCGAGTCTGACACGTCCCCGGAAGGACCTCTCACCCGCCCGGCCATCGGCGCATCGCGACCTTCGCCGGCTCAGCTCCCGGGGCGGGCACCGCCGAGCGAGGAGTGGGCGGGATCGGCGCGCGGGTCACGGCGGGTCCACTGACCAGCCTCGACGGCGCTGAAGAAGTCCGCCGCCATCTGGTTGAAGGCGGCCGGCTCCTCCAGGTTGATGCCGTGGCCGGTGCGGGGCGCAATCCACAGGCCGGCCTTCGGCAGCACCCGCTTGAGGAAGATGTTGGTCTCGATGACGGGGTCGTCCTCGTCGCCGACGGCCAGCAGCACGGGAACGTCGAGCTGGCGCAGCTCGGCCTCGAAGTCGTACAGCGACGGTCGCCCGGCCTGGAAGTTGCGCATGGTCAGCCCGGAGCCGATCGCCGAGTGCTCCGACAGGTACTGCTTGAACTCCTCCCAGCCCCGCGGGTCCTTGTTCTGGAGCTGGACTCGGGTGGCGCCCACCGCCAGCCGCTCCGCAGCCACCTCCATCCCCTCGTTCATCATCGCCTCGGCAGCCGCGCGGACCTCGGCCAGGAACGCCTCACGGGTGTCGCCGAACGCGCCCGACCCGCCGCTGGCAAACAGCAACGACGTGACCCGCTCCGGATGCCGCAACGCAAACATCAGCCCCGTGTAGGCACCCATGCTGAGACCGACGACGTGGGCCCGCTCGATGCCGAGGCTGTCGACGACGGCCCGCAAGTCGTCCCGTTCCCGCTCGAACGTGTACGCAGCATCGCTGTCGGGCACATCCGACGGCGGATAGCCGCGGGCGTTGTACGCGATGCACCGATGGCTCCGGCTGAACCGCCGGATCTGCCCCTCCCACGTGCGGTAGTCGGCGGCGAACTCGTGCAGCCACACGATGGGGTGCCCATCGCCGGCTTCCTCCGCGTACAGCTCGACTCCGTCTCCTTGAATCATCGGCATAACGTCGAGCGGCTCAGACGCGGGCTTCTGCGGCGTAGGCCTTGTTGTACCGCTCGCGGCAGATGTAGAACTCGTCGGCGCTCTGGAACGCCTCGTGGGCGATCAACAGATCCAGATTGCGCCGCACGAGACGATCGGGCGCCACTCGGGTCGCCAGCACCTGGATAGCCCCGTATCCGACGGGCCCGGTGCCCTCTGCGGTGTCCCGCCCATGTGTCACACCGAGCAGGTACTCGATCTCGTCGAGCATGGCATCGAACAGTGTGTCCTCGGTGGTCCTGGGAATGAACTCGTCGGTCATCGAGCGCAGCGTCATCCACAGCCGGAGCGATGCCTGGATCGGCGCTTCATCTGGCTTCTTCAGCCGGTCGCAGTTGACCAGGTAGGTGACCCGCCCGACCCTGCCGTCCTCCTCGGCTCGCACCGTGCCGATGATTCTCGCGAGCGGATCGAGCCGATCGGCTGCGGCGGCACCGAAGGCGACGGCGTAGATCGCCAACAGCGTGACGTGGTGCTCCAGATTGATGGCGGGCCCGCCGTCAGAACTCGTGTACGGGATCCGGTTGGCCAGCAGGCGTACGGCGTGTGCCCAGGCCTTGTCGTGATCAGCGCAGTTGGAGAAGTACGCGCCGGTGACGAGCATGCCGATCAGATCGGCGGACGCATGCTCGTACGCCCGCAGGCACTCGTCATAACCCTCGCAGTCGGCGCTGCGGAGGGCCTCGATGGTTCGCAGCGTCTCGTCGCTGACGAAGTCGTGGAGCTCGATGCGGCACGCCGGATCGGCCAGGAGTTCTTTGAGTTCGGCCACAGTGGCCGTTTCGGGCTGTGACGTCACGCGGCCAACAGTACTGCGCGCACTTCTACGTTCTTTGCGCGGCGTTCATAGTTGTCTCGCAACCCGAGCTGCTGGCTATGCGATCGATCAGGACTGCTGCTGCAGCTGAGCGCGGGCCACCTTGAGCAGGTCGATCACGGCCGCTTGAGCGGCCTCAGCATCCGGAAGCGCGGCGGGAAACGGGACGCGTGCCATCCGGGGCCCGGCTGGGGTGGCGACGCGCAGTGTGAGCCCGTAGCGGTCGATCCCCACCATTGTCGCCTCGGTCGCGTCGCCGAGCCCAGCCTGCACCTGCGCATACATCAGGTTGGCGTCGGCGTGGTCGTCGTTCATGTGCTCGATGATGCCCGCGGCGGCCTGCCACAGCGGGTCCACGCCCGAGCCGCGGTAGCCGTCGGCAGTCACCCAGCTCATGTGGCCGAATCCGCCCACGTAGCGGCACTGCTCTACCTCCAGGCGCCAGAACGAGAAGTCGGTGAAGTCTGCGTAGTAGGCCGCGTACGGGTGTGCTTCGAGGTAGCGGTCACGCAGCTCACCGGGGTCGTCGAGCACCCCTAGACGGCCCACCAGCGTCAACCGGGCCCTGCCCAGCGGGTCGCCGTCACTGGCGCTGTCGACGATCAGCATGCTCGCACGGTCGTCGCCCCGGGCGTTCACCGTGTGCTCAGCCATCTCCGAGATGAGCACGACAGGGTTGCCGGCGTCGTCTGCGGCGTAGGACACCACGCTGCCGTAGGGAAAGCCGTCCGCAGTCAGCGTCGCGAGGCTGGCGACCTTGGCCGCTGCCACCAAGGTGCGCGACAGCTCGGCATCAGTGGGAAACGACGAGGGGTCTCCTGCGATCAGGGGGCCGGCTTCGCCGCCGCCGTGCTCAGTAGGGCGGGTCATGGCCGGGCCGCCTCCTCGGGGTGATGCTCAGACACCCAGTCTGCACGTATGACCGTCGCCGAGCACGAATGGGCGAGGATTCGAGGTGTCACTACTGTGAGAGCCATGACACACAGGCACGTGATCGGTGGAAGCAGCGTCCCAAACTAGATCGCGAGCGTGGAGCGAGCGCCCGCGCCTGATCGCCGAGGATTTCCATGTGGACGAACGATTTCACCTTCAAAGCGGCCAACTGGCTGAACCGCACGACGATCCGGTTGAGCGGCGGCCGGCTCGGCTGGATCCACAAGGGCACACCCATCATCGAGGTGACCATGACGGGCCGCCGCAGCGGCCAGCCCCGCACGACGCTGCTGTCCGCGGTCGCCGAGCGCGACGGCGCCTTCGCAGTCATCGGCTCGCGTGGCGGTTCCGACCATCACCCCGCATGGTTCCTGAACATGCGTGACGATCCTGCAGTCACCGTGCGCAACCGCAGCGGCACGCGCCAAATGACGGCTCGCCTCACCGAAGGCGACGAGCGCGCCGAGCTGTGGGACCACATCTCCAGCCAGGGTGATCACTACGTCGACTTCCAGCGCAAGACCGACCGCGAGTTCCCCATCGTCATGCTCGAGCCGGTCGAGGAGACCGCAGCCGAGACCGGGGGCAGCTAAGCGCACCCGAGCCGGCAGCTATGCGAAGGCTCAGCCGACGGTCGGGATCCTCCGCAGATGCACGAACCAGTTGGCCAGCGACACCAGGACGCCGCCCACCACATTGCCCAGCGTCACGATCGCCAGGAAACCGGCGAACCACGCCCCGTTCAGGCCGTCCAGCTGGGCGGTCGAGAGCCCGGCAGCTGCAGCCACCTCGGATTGACCCGAGACCAGCATGCCGATCGGCACGAAGTACATGTCGGCCACGCTGTGCTCGAACCCGCCGGCCACGAACGCGGAGATCGGCAGCACCACGGCAACCAGCTTGTCGATGAGCGAGCGGCCTGCGGTCGCCAGCCACAGCGCCAGGCACACGAACACGTTCGCGAGAATCCCCCGGGCGAACACCGTGCCGAGCCCGAGATCGATCTTGGCGTGGGCGTTCGTGAGCGCCGCGGCACCGAACGAATAATCAGCGATCTCCCACCAGCGCGACCAGAACACCACCAGCACCACGGCCAAGGCACCGATGAAATTGCCCAAGTACACCGAGATCCAGTTCCGGATGAGCTGGCGGACGGTGATCTGGTGGTCCAGCAGCCCGATCACCATGAGGTTGTTGCCGGTGAACAGCTCCGCGCCGGTGATCACCACAAGGAACAGCCCCGTCGACAGTCCGATGCCCATCAGGAGCCGGGTGGGGCCGAGGCCGAGGTTCGACGACGCCGAAATGGTGTTGGTCAGCATGGCGCCGAGTGCAACGAACACGCCCGCCATCGCGGCCAGCACCGACATCGACCCGAAGCTCAGCGCTGCCCGACGTATCGCCAGGTGAGACACCTGGGTGGCGATGTCCGACGGCGTCAAGGGCACGACCGGATTGCCGGTGGGCACACGAGGCCCGCTCGGACCAGACATCAATGTGGACGCTAGTTCGTACGGTGCCGGTGCCGTTGAGGACGCGCCGGTGGGGCGACGGCTCGAAGGAATGGCCTACGCGGCGGCTCGAGCGGCGTCGAGCCAGGCGTCGACTGTGGTGCGATTGTCCGCGATCCACGCCGTTGCCAGGTCGGCAGCTCCTGTGCCCTCGTCTTGTGCCACGTTGGCCAATGAAACTTCGATCACCGACAGCGTCACAGCCTCGAAGAGTGCCCCGGCTGCCGGATTGGCCTCGAGGAACTCGGTGTTTGCCGTGACGAGAATGTCTGCCGCGACCCAGCCGATCGGGCACAAACCCTCGGCATGGTCCGTGGCGGCGGGGCACAGGTCCGGCCCGATCGCGGCATAGCCGCCGGTCCCGTCGGCACCCCGCTGATCGTGCGCCTCGCCGCCCTCGAAGCCGGTCGGATTCGAGTCGTCCAGAATCTGCTCGACTCCCAGCCAGTACACGTTGTCGCCGGGCCGAAGCAGGGTGATATACGCCGATGGCGTCCACATGTAGATCACCATCGGCACACCTTCGTCCGCGGCATCCACCGCCTGGGCGAACATCGCGTCGTAGCCGGCGATCGTCTGCGCAATGTTGTCCCAGCCCGAGAACGCGATCTGCGACTCGATGATGTTGTCGCAGGTCCACGACTCGGCACAGCCGAAGATGTCCGCAATGCCGTTGCCGGGCACCGGGTCAGCCGCATCAAAGGCCGCGAGCGCGTCGGCGTTGCGGTTGAGCTCGTCCATCGTGTAGACGCCGAATTCGTCCGCGAAAGACTTGGTGATCAGGAAGCCCTGGATGCCGCCGGCGATCATCTGCTCGCCGACGACAGTCAAGTGATCGCCGACGAGCGAGCCGTCGGGCAGCTCGCCGGCGAGCCACGACAGGTGCAGCGGGTACCAGCTGTTCGCCCAGAAGTCCATCTGGCCTTCTGCCATCGCGACATAGGCGGCGTTGGGGCCGAGCTCCAGCTCTGCGGGATCGGACACCTCGTAGCCGAGTTCTCCGAGCAGCTGGCGGAATATCTCGGCCTGGAAGTAACCGCTGTTCCAGTTGGCCCGGCCCAGGGTGACCGGCACGCCCTCGCCCGGCGTCAGCGAGACCTCATCGGGCACGGCGGCCTCGGTCGGCGCGGGTTCTGCGGGAGCCGCGGGCGCATCGCTGTCGTCGGAATCTCCGCACGACGCAGCAAGGAGTGCTGTGGCGGCAAGCAGTAGTGAGGCCTTGAGGACCCGCAGGTTCATCACAGGGAAGCGCCTCCTCGGACGTGAGGTTGCGACGCCTCGAAAGGCGTGCACGCCATCACGGCGCCAAGCCTGAGCCTAGGTCACGCCCTGACAGTGCCCGACCGTGATCCTTGGACTACCGCGTCGGCCGTGGCGTCGGCAGCGATGACGTCGAAGGTCATGTTGACCAAGCGCCAGTCGGGCTCCGGCGCCACAGCCGACACGGGAGCCGGCACGGCCGCAAAGCCTGGCCGCACACGGCGCGGCAGTCCAAGCGACGCAAACATGCCGACCACGCCAAGCGCCGCCGACAGCAGGAAGACGGGCGTGAATGACCCGGCCGCGTCGGCAATGAACCCGCCGAGCTGCGGCGAGATCATCTGAGCCACGCCGAAGCAGAAGGTGGTGGCGGAGAACGCGGGTCCGTAGTCGTCGGTGGTGGTGTTGTTGACGACATAGACGGTCAGCACCGTGGGCATGGCAGCGAACAACACGCCGATAGCCACCGACAGGACGATCGTCGGCACGAACCAGCCCGGCAAGATCAGCGTGGTGACGATGGCCCAGCCCGCGAATGACATCGCCAGTGTCGGTCTCGGTCCGATGCGTTCCGAGATCGCGATGAACAGCGGTCCGCCGAAGATCATCGCCAAGCCGACGAGCGTGAACGCCAGCGCTGCCTGCGAGCTGGTCCAACCGCTGTCGTCCTCGAGCCGTGTGGTCAAGAACGCGATGACCATCAGGTACAGCAACCCGAAGGTGACGAATGCCCCTACGAGCGGCACCCAGCCGGGCATCCGCCGCAGTGCGCTGAATCCGCCGACGCCTGTCCGTGACGCAAGCCGCTCTTGGCGATGGCCGATGAACAGCAGCACGCCGGCCGCCACGATGGCGCCAATGATGAGCTGCACGAAGTACACGTTGCGCCAGGACGCGTCGCCCATGGTGGAGCGAACGAAGCTCGCGAGCTGACCGGCGAAGACAACGCCGAAACCCATCCCCGCGCCGAGGAAACCCACGGCGAGACCGCGCCGCTCAGGAGCTATCGCATCGGCGGTGACGACCGGGGCGGGGATCCAGGTCAAGGCACCGCCCAGACCCTGCGTGAACAATCCGACACCCAGCACCGCCGCCCCTGGAGCAATGGTCGCGAGCGCCTGGCCGATGATGGCGAGCACTAGTCCGACCCGCATCACGGACAACAGTCGAAAGCGGCTGGAGGCCGCGGCGACGACGAGTGTGCCCAGCAGGTATGCCGCCATGTTGACGGTTGCGAGCGACCCGGCGACCGTGTTCGACAGGTCGAGATCGTCACGCACTGCGGGAAGCAGCACTCCGTAGGTGAATCGCCCGAACGACTGAGCGATGGCAGCGAGCAGCGCCATGAGGATCACCGCGGCCGTACCCATCAGCCTGCGCCGATGGGATGTCGCGTCGCTGCCGAGGGCGGTCACGAATGACCATCCAACCCCGAAACGGCGTCGGGTGCACTCTCGGGTGCCGAGCTCACGCCTCCGGCTGGCCTCGCCGAGCCGGTCGGCGCTCTGCGAATCGCTTCGGGATGCGACACTTTCGGGATGGTCGCGGTGCGCCCAGGCTGTCGTCGACAACGGTCATGGTGTGACGCTGCGCGAGATGGCCAGAGCGTGCCGTGAGCGAGGACCCGTTGGCATTCCTGATCGCCGTCGTCGCCAACACGGTGACATTCGTGCAAGTCGTGCCCCAGGTGGTGCGGCTGGTGCGCCTGAAGCGAATCGAAGGCACCACGCCTGCATGGGCAGCAATCGGCATGGTGGTTAACGTTGGCTGGACTGCGTGGGTGATCGCCGAAGAGGTCTGGGAGGCAATGCCCGCCGTACTGGCGGCGGTCATCAGCTTCGGTCTCGTGCTGTATCTGCTCTGGCGCAATGGCGCAGACGTGCGCATCGCTGTCATTGCCGGTATTGCCGTGGGCGTGGCATGTGTGGGCTTGCAGCTTGTCGCGGGCTGGACGTGGCTGGGCACGGTGCTCGCCTTTGCGAATGGCCTGTACCTGGGGCCGTCGGTGTGGGCTGCCTGGCGGTCATACGCGCCGGTCGGCGTGGCCCCGCTCACGTGGGTGCTCACGGCCTGGGAGGGAATCTTGTGGGGTTATTTCGGGGTTCTGGTCGCGGCGATACCGATCATGTTTTACGGAGGCACTGCATTCCTGCTTGCGGCGGGAATACTGCTGCGACTGTGGATCACCCGCCACCGGATCCGCACCGAGCTCAGGCCGCCCGACTGACCGGCCGGCATTCGCCTGCAGCGCTCTCGATGCTCGATTACGGCGCGGGAACTGGGCAGGCGACGGCTCGATAGGTACGCAGTCGCTTGCGCAGTGTCCACACCAAGAGCGTGAGTGCTGCCAGCCCCACGAAGGGCTGCACCGGCGCCCACCACGACAGCGCCCCCGAGATGCCCACGAGCGCCACGACCGCCTGGTTGCACACCGGACAGCCGACCGCGAGAAACGAGATCAGCCCGCCCCACAAGGTGGTGGTGCCCTGCCGCTCAACGGCCTCTTCGGTGCCTGTCTCGGCGCTCGACGGCGGCCGGATTGCCAGGATCAGCCCGATCAACGCCGAGGTCGTCGCCAGGATCACCCAGTCCAGCCACCGAGCGTCGATGGGTCGGCCGAAGATCGGCGTGTCGATCAGATCCGACGGAATCCCGATGAGCACGGCGGCAATGACGCCGTACGCCACGGCTCTCGGCCACACCGCCCGCGGCAGCTCCCGCAGTTCGCTCAGCACCGCGGCGACGCTACCGCGCTCCCTGCGCTACACATCCGCACCCCACCCGGCGATCGCAACAGGCCGCCGAGAAGTGCAAGGATCGCCGTTGTGGCTGAGCACGCGTCACTGGATCCCGAGCAGACCTTCCTGCACCTCGCGCTCGACGGCGATGCCATCCGGCTCGACGCCAGCGCGCCCGACTTCTGGCAGTCACTCGCCGAGCGCAACCTCGACGGTCGCCTGACCGGAGTGGTTCACCTAGGACAGGACAGCCAGTGGGAGATGCATCCGGGCGGCGATGAGATTTTGGTGGGGCTGTCCGGCTCGATCGAGATCATCCTTGATCACGGACACGAGATCGAATCCGCAGCCCTCGGGCACGGCCGCATGTGTGTCGTGCCCCGCGGCACATGGCACCGGCTCGTCGTTAACGAACCCGGACGCCTCCTGTTCGCAACCCCAGGCCCAACAACCCAGCACCGAAGCCTCACTGAGCACAGCCAACTCCGAACCCCCGACCGAGGCACGGACGTCTGATCGGCGGCACTGAGATACAGCGTCACCTGGCCAAGCGCTCAAGCAACTCCTGATCATGCTCGATCCGCTCAGCGTTCGAGTTCTCGGATGGTCTCGAGGAGGGTGGCGGTGTCGCGCATCCAGCTCACGACCCGATCGATGCAATCCGGGCGGGTGACGTCGAGCAGCAGCGTGGCGACGGCGACCGTGGCGCCCGACTCGTCATCCGCGACCATCGTGGTCGTCGGCCGCAGGCGTGCATCGGAAGCCACCAGCACCCCAGCGGCACGCAGCTGGCGGCGCTGCAGCTCGCCGCCATCATCGTTCATGAGCTCATCTTCCATATATTTCAATTTATTTCATTATTTTCCCATCATCCAAGTGATTTATGCTGCTCGTGCCTTCAAGCGCGCTGAAGCCACCACATCCACGAATCGCCATCCACTGGCGGGTCAATGAGCAAGGCAGCGAGCGCGGCTATCAGATTTCCCGGGTAGGCCAGTGACGCCCGGTTGAAGCGGGCGGGGTTCGTGAGGATGACGCCTGGATGCGACTTTCCAGCGGCCACGCGGCGCTGCACCAGCACCGAGAAATCGCCGACGTTCTCGGTCACCAGCGCCCGACCAGACTCCATCGCGTGCTGCAACAGGCTCGCATCGCTGCACCCACGAAGCGAGGGGTTCGCCGCCACGGCTACGACGTCATGCCCGGCTTCGACGAGTGCGGCCGCGACGGTCGGCGCATGCATCTCGTCGAGGAGCAGCTTCACGCTTCAAGCAGTGCTTGCTGACGGGCCCAAGCAGCCTCAGCCTCTTCGGACGCCCTCGCTCGTTCGGCCATCTCCGCGTCGATTTCGTCGGTGAATTCTGCGTAGTACGTGAGTGCCGCGTCGACGGTAGCCGGGCTGATGTTCAGCAGCTCAGCCGCTCGCGCTCGTCGTTGACCGGCCGGCACATCGCCCCCAATGAGCGATCCGATGACATCGACGATCTCCGGTCCGGCTGCCAGCGCTGCCCGGCGGCCCCGTGGACCGTCCCGAAACATCAGCGCCGGATGGGCCTGCATGCGCAATCCTTCGTCGATCAGACGCTCCGCGAGTGTCGAGATTCCCTGACTGTGACGTCGTGCGTTCTGGCGAAGCCGGTCATACAACTCGTTATCCGAAATGCGGACCGACACAACTGGCATGACTACAGTGTAGTCATCTGTCGTTGCCACGTTGCAGTCGCGGTAGGACTTCCCCGGCTGCAGGCGTAACTGCCAGATGCTGCGGCCCAATCTGAGGGCCGACGTGACGAGCGGCGGCGTAGAGTCGCTGGTCAATCAGGCCGACTCGCGGAGTGAGATCGTCCCATGGCAGCAGACAATCCCGCTGACGACGCCGAGCCGGGCTCGGTCGCGGTTGGGAACCGGTTTGCGGCCGCACTGCGAGAAGCTGGACTGTCGGTCATCGCCGAGATCAAGCGGCGCTCGCCGTCTCGCGGGGCGCTGAACGCCGACGCCGACGCAGCCGATCTGGCATCCGAATACAAGGCGGGCGGGGCTGCGTGCCTGTCGGTGCTGACCGAGAGCGAGCGGTTCGGCGGATCGCCCGAGGATTTGCAAGCGGCCAAGGCGGTGACGGGTCTGCCTGTGCTGCGCAAGGATTTCCTGCGCACGCTCGATGACGTCCGCGACAGCCATGCCATGGGCGCCGATGCAATGCTCGTCATCCTCGCCGACATCGACCCGGCCGATTTGCCGCCCATGCAGGAACTGGCGCTGTCGCTCGGCGTGGACGTTCTCACCGAGGTCCGCGACGAAGCCGAGCTAGAGACGGCAGTCGATCTCGGCGCCTACATGATCGCCATCAACCAGCGCGACAACCCCGAGTCGACCAAGTTCACCGTCGACTACGACAAGGCCGTCCGGGTCAGCCGCAGTTTCGAGAACATCGACGATCAGATCCTGCTGATTGCGGCCTCAGGCATCGGCGTATCCGGCGGCACGTCCATGCGAGCGATAGCCCAAGCCGGCTACCACGCCGCCCTGATCGGCGAAGCACTCGTCGTGGCCGACGACCCGCCCGAGCTGCTGCGCGACCTGCTTGCTGACTCCCGCGGCCACTAGCCGCTCCCCGATCAGCCGGGGGTGAGGGCGTCGGTCACGACTGCATCGGGGATCGCGCCGCCGCCTGCCTGCTCAGTGCCGTCGGCGCGGATCAGCAGCCAGCGGGGGTGATAGCTGACGCCGAGCGCTCTGGCGAGCTGATTCTCGGTGTCGGGCAAGTTCGGCATGTGGCCAAGTCCGTAGGAGCTCACGAAGCGTGAGATGGCCGACGCTGTGTCATGTCCCCCGACGCTGACGAGGGCCAGTTTGCCTCCGTGTTGTGTCTTCAGCGCTGCGACCGCAGGCGCCTCTCGCTGGCAGTTCGGTCACCAGGGCGCCCAGAACCACACCAGCACGTCGCGGCCAGCGAATGCACTGACGTCGAGCGTCGTGCCGTCGACTTGTGCGACGGCCAGCGCCAGCACCTTGGGCCGATCCTCGGTGGGCTCGGGATCGGTGACAGCTTCTTCGGCGTCGTCTCCGTCGGGGTCCTGCTCTGCCTCGCCGGCAGTCTCAGCCTCCTCGGGTTCCTCAGCTTCCGCGGCTTCTTCGGACTCACCCTCGGACTTGCTGTCTTCTCCGTCCTGCTCGCCGTCGTCGGCTTCCGGTTCG
This sequence comes from Candidatus Poriferisodalis sp., assembly GCF_965204125.1. Taxonomy (GTDB): domain Bacteria; phylum Actinomycetota; class Acidimicrobiia; order Acidimicrobiales; family Poriferisodalaceae; genus Poriferisodalis. The sequence continues at coordinate 316,457 of NZ_OZ241968.1, forward strand.
GCAGCCCGCTCATCCTCCGTTTGGGTTTCTTGCGATGAGCCGCCGGCTTCTGACTCCGTTGCTTGGGCCTTGTCTTCGCTGTCCTCGCCGGTGGCGGCCGCGGCAGCGTCCTGTTCTCCGCCGCTACCAGCATCATCGGCTTCGTCGTCCGCCGGCTGCTCGGCAGCATCACCGGGCTGATCGTCAGGTTCGTCCTGCTGCTCTGCGGCAGCGTCGTCCTCGGGCTGCGCGGCGGCCTGATCCGCAACATCAGTGCCCGCCTCGTCGGCGGTGCCGGCGTCATCTGCAGTGCCTTCGGCATCTGCAGGCTCAGCAGACACGGGCGCCTTGGTCCCGCTGGCAGACGGCTCGGTCTTCGCCGCCGCCGGTACGGCCGTGGTGGCTGCCACGGTCTGCGGTGTCTCGTCGCTGTCGCTGCAACCGGCGAACAGGCCCACACCTACTGCGCACGAGGCAGCGAACAGAGCCGCTCGGCGCAGTACCAGCATCACCCTTGCGAGCGTAACCCGCCTCCGCGCGGGCTCAGAAGCGGCTTCGGAACCTGAGCGGGTGTCTCCGGCTTGCCGGCTCACAAGCAGCATCAACCCTGGGGCCGAGTGTCTCCGGCATGGCGGAGACGCGCCGCTAGGTTCGCGCCGTGCCGCGCCTGTTCGTCGCCGTGTGGCCGCCCCCCTCCGTCGTCGACGAACTGGCTGGGCTGCCAAGACCATCCGAGCCAGGTGTCAGCTGGACCAAGCCACACCGCTTGCACATCACGCTCCGCTTCCTCGGCGAATGCGACACCGGCGAAGCGCTCAGCGCCCTCGGTGCGCAGTCATTCGGCAAGACGTCGGTAACGCTCGGCCCGGCGCCGGAGCGTCTCGGTCGGGGCGTGCTCATGCTTCCGGCTGTGGGCGTCGACGATCTCGCTGCGTCCGTCATCGACTGCACTCGCTACATCGGTGATCCGCCGCCGGATCACCCCTTCGTGGGGCACCTCACGGTTGCCAGGTTCCGCAAGCGGCAGCCGACGGTGGACTGGCCACGCCTGGGTGAGACGTTCGAGGTCACCGAGATCAGCCTGGTCGAGTCATCTCCGTGGGGCGAGTACCTGGACGTCGCGAAGTTCCCGCTCCACGAGCACGCCGGGCCCGGTCCGTGAGGCGAATCGGCCCATCGGGATGTGAGAACCTTGCGGTGAACACCGCAGCAGGGGGAGCCATGGGACTTCACCACGTCGCCTACGCGACACGAGATCTCGAGGCGACACATCGCTTCTACGAGGACCTGATGGGGTTCCCGCTGGTCCACGCCGAACAGGCAGAGCGGCCGCACCCCGACGGCGGGCCGACAGGCCACATCAAGCACGTCTTCTACGACATCGGCGACGGCGAGTGCATCGCTTTCTTCTACATCCAGAACATGGGCGAGCGGGCCGACTACAGCACCGATCTCAGCGCGACGGTGGGGCTGCCGGTGTGGGTCAATCACGTCGCCGTCCGGGCGACGCCTGAGCAGCAAGAGGCCGCCCGCGAGCGTATGGCTGCCGCCGACATCGAGCCGCTGATGGAAGTGGACCACGGCTGGTGCCATTCGCTCTATTTCGTGGACCCGAACGGGATCATGGTGGAGCTCTGCCGGGACACCACCGGCATCGAGCCCGATCCAGCCGAGGCGCTGGAAGTGATGCGCTCCCCCATCCCCGCCGACGCAACGGCCTGAGCTCCGGGCTGGCCGACAGATGGGCATCGCCCGCGAGTTCGTCGCGCTGCCGAGCGCCAGTGCCCCCCGGTCCGGCGTGGGCGGGCATCCCTGCCAAGGCGTCTACCACCGACCCGAAGGACACAAGCCGCGCACGGCGCTGATCGCGACCCACTACAACATCGACTTCAGCGAGCACTACCTGGCCTCCTACATCGCCGAGCGGGGCCTGGGCTTTCTCGGCTGGAACACCCGCTTCCGGGGTGCCGAGCCCTACTTCCTGGCCGATCTGGCGCTCGCCGACATCGACGTCGGCGTCCGCTGGCTGCGCAGCCAGGGCGTCGACTGCGTCGTGCTGCTTGGCAACAGCGGGGGCGGCTCGCTCATGGCCACCTACCAGGCGCAGGCCACGGCGCCCAATCTGGTTCCGGAGTACAGCCGGCGAGGCTTACACCCGGCGATCGAGGACCTGGCGGGAGGCGACCTGTACGTCTCGATCGTGGCCCACACCGGCCGTGCCGAGGTGCTGACCAACTGGATGGATCCGTCGGTGACCGACGAGAACGACCCGCTCAGCGCCGACCCGGCTCTCGACCCGTTCAGCGCCGACCGGGAGCCGCCGTTCGACGCTGAATTCATCGCGGCGTACCGGCGTGGCCAGCGTGCTCGCAACGACCGGATCACTGCCTGGTGCAAGAACGAGCTGGACCGGCTCGCAGCAGCGGGGCATCGCGAGCGCCTGTTCGTGGTGCCGCGGCTGTGGGCCGACCTGCGCATGCTCGACGGCTCGATCGACCCCAGCCAGCGCATCGTGCCCGGCTGCTACCTCGGCGATCCGCGCCGGGCCAACTACGGGATCTTCGGCGTCGGAACGGTGAGCTCCCTGCGCACCTGGTTGTCGATGTGGAGCCTCGCCGATTCGCAGTGCAGCACCGACCAAGCGCGGCACATCGATCTGCCGGCGATGGTCATCGACGCCGATGCCGACACGGGCATCTTCTCCTCCGATACCGCCAAGATCGTCAACGCGCTACGCGGCCGGCCCGGTGCACCGGACGTGCCGGTGCACTCCATCTCCGGCGACCACTACCTGACGGAACCCGCCGGTGCGCGGGCCGAAGCCGCTGACCTCATAGCCGACTGGGTCCGCACCCACACGGCCTAGAGAGCGCGAGAGATGCCCGATTTCCTCGACGCCGAGCACACCGAGCTGTTGCGCACCGCCGAGCGGCTTGCCGACGAGCTTGCGACGCTCTCGGGCCGGGTCGCCGAGAGCGACATCGGGGCGGCGGTCCGGGACGCGTCCAAGGCGGTTGGAGTGTTCGGCATGACCCAACCGACGTCGGTTGGCGGCACCGAAGCGGGCGCGCTGGCACTTGCCGTGGTGCGCGACACGCTCGCCAGCCGCAATGTGGGTCACCTGCCAGGAGTCTGCGGGCCTTCGCCGGGCGTGCTCGCCGACGTCAGCGAGCCCCTGCGCAGCCAGTTCCTGCTGCCGTATCTCGCTGGGGACATGCGCAGCGGATTCGGGTTCACTGAGCCTGCCAACGCCACGCGCCACACGTGGGCACGCCGTGACGGCGACGACTTGGTGGTCAACGGAGCGAAGTCCTACGTGACGGGAGGCGCTGACGCCGACTTCATCAACGCGCTGGTGGAGGTCGATGGGATCGGCCCCGCGATGGTGCTTATCGAGACCGATCGGGCGGGCGTGACGCTTGAGCAGCGATTCGGCACCCTCGACGGCAGCCACCATGCTGCATTCACATTCAGCGATGTGCGCGTGCCGGCCACCCACGTCATCGGCGAGGCCGGGGGCGGCCTGCGACGGGCGATGAGCCAGATCAACGCCACGCGTATGGCAATTGCAGCCGAATGCATCGGCCAGTGCCGATTCGCAATCGACTTCGTCGAGCAGCTGATGGTGGAGCGGGCGGGGCGGCGCGACTCGACAGACGAACGGGCACAGGTCGGCACCGACCTGGAGCGGGTGGCGCTGGGAGACATGCGGATCGCCGCCTACGCGGCTCGCAGCGCGCTCTACCGCACGGCACGACTGCTCGATGCCGGCGAGAACGCCGTCAACGAGGTGATGGCGGCCAAGTCGCTGGCGACCGAGACGCTGAGCCGGATCTGCGACGACGCCGTGCAACTCGTCGGAGGAACCGCGCTCGTGGACGGCCATCCGTTGGCCGACATGCTGCGGCGAGTCCGCGCACTGAGACTGGCGGAGGGACCCACCGAAGTACTCGCGGCAAACGTTGCCCGAGGCCGGCTGGACCTCGGCCTTGGCCGGGTGTGACTGCTGGGCCTCGATCAGTCCCAACCGAGCTCGTGCAGCCGGTCGTCGTCGATGCCGAAGTGGTGCGCGATCTCGTGCACCACCGTCACCAGCACTTCTTCGACGACGTCGTCGGCCGTCTCGCACATCTCCAGGATCGGCAGCCGGTAGATGACGATGCTGTCGGGCATCGCCAAGCCGCCGTAGTCGTGGCGCTCGGTCAGCGGGATGCCCTCATAGACGCCGAGCAGGTCCGGATCCTCCCCGCGGTCCTCCACGAAGATGGCCACGTTGTCCATCAGCGAGCGCAGCGCGTCGGGAATGTCTTCGAGCGCCTGTTCCACCAGGTCGGCAAAGCGGGCCTCGTCCATCTCGAGCACGCCCCCATCCTGCCGGGCCAGCCGGCCCGCGTCAGCGGCAAGGCACTGTTGGGGGGTCGGGCGCTGTGCTGGGGCCAGCAGTAGGTTGCAGGCATGCACGAGCTCGTCGTCACGGGAAACGATCCGGATGCCGCTGCGGACGTAGCGGCCAGCGTCGGGGGCGTGTGTTACGCGGCCGATCCCGACGATCGCCGCGAGTTCCCCTTCCGCACGCTCGTGCGCGCCATGACCGATTCCCCGGACCTGCTGACGCCCGCCGCGACGGTCGGCACCTACCTGGCGTTCTCACGCGTCATCCGCGAGCGCCCGCTGGGGGCCGACCCGGGCACTGCCTCGCCGGGCCTCACCGCCATCTTCCCCATGGTCCATCACCCTCGGCTGACCCACGCGCAGGGCGACAGCCACTGGCGCGACACCCACGTTCCGCTGGCGCTGCAGCATCACCCGGGCATGTGGGACTACACCCAGCTGAGCGTCGTGGCCACCCTCAACGGCCCGTCCTACGACGGGTTCGCGCTGGTCGCGTTCGCCTCGCTTGAGGACATGCGTGAACGCTTCTTCGGCGATGACCACGACCGCGACGTCATCCGTGCCGACGTGGCGAAGTTCGCCGACACCGAGCGCTCGCCACGGCGGGTGATAGCGACCGAGACAATCTACCGCGAGCGTCCCCCGCTGCCGGCAGTGACCTGGCCGCACGACTGACCCGCGCACAGTTCCCCACGCCGGGCCTCGCCTTCCTCGCGCCATGAGCCACCAAGCGAACTCGTCGTGACCGCCACGCCCCATACCGAAGCGTTCAGCCCTGCACGCCGGATCGGCACTCTGCTGACGCTGGCGGGGGCAGCGGCGGTGTCGCAATCGTTCGGCCGCTTCACCTTTTCGCTGCTCTATGCCGACATGCGCGACGGGTTCAGCCTGTCCAACACCGTGGCCAGCGCTCTCAGCTCGCTCAACCTGCTGCTGTACGTGGTGGGCTCGCTGGTGGTTGCGCTCACGGTGGGACGCACCGGCCTGAGCGGCGCTGTGCGGATCGGCCTTGCGGGCAACGTGGCCGGGCTGGCGCTGCTGTCGTGGAGCCCGAACGTGGGCGTTGCGGCCTTCGCGCTCGCGTTGACGGGCTTCTGCGCAGCCGGCGTGTGGGTGGGCACTCCTGGGCTCGCCGCGGAGCTGCTGGGACCTGAGCGCCGAGGCGCAGCAGCCGGCTGGATGACCGGCGGCGTCGGCAGCGGCATGGTCGCAGCGGCGGCCATCGACGCGCTGCTGAGCCGTCCCGACGGCATCGAGTCTGGCGAGGCAGTGCTGGTCGCGGCCGACCTCAGCCATCCGCGCAACGTGTACCGGGTCGAGCTCATCATCGGCGCGGCGATGTTGATCGCCCTCGCCGTCGCCGTGCGCAGATGGCCGCGCACACCCGGTCGCACGGGTTTCGGGGGTGCCCGCGCCGCCCTCGCCAAGGTGCCGCAAGCGGGACGGCTCATCACCGCCTACACGCTGCACGCCTTCGTCGTCACCACGGCGCTCACGTTCATCGTGGCGCATCTCGAGGGCTACGCCGACCTCTTCAACCCTCGGGACGCCACGATCGCCTTTTCGTTGATCGGCGTCGGCAGCATCGCCGGCGGGCCGATCTTCGGACGCTCAGCCGACCGTCTTGGCAGGCGGCGCACCGTCACCATCGGGTTCTGCGTGTCCATGATCTCCATGGTCTTCATGACGGCCTACCCCTTGCTCGCCGTAGGCGGGCAGGCACTGGCGTGGGCGGCGGCGTTCATCTTCGGCACGGCGTTCACCGGCATCATCGCCTCGATCGCGGCCCGCGTCAGCGACAGCCTCGCCGGTGATGAGTTCGGCGCGGCCTACGGGGTCGCCACGATCGTGTTCGGCCTCGGCCTGGCGGCCGGACCGCAGCTCGGCGGTGCAACAGCCGACTGGTTCGACAGCTTCGGTCCCGCGTTCGGGCTCGCCGTTGCCGCCTGCGTCGCAGGCGTCCTGCTCACCGGCTGGGGCGACGACCCTGTGCCTATAGAGCAGTCCGAGGCCTGAGCCGACCGGCCCGAGCCAGCCGAATTCGGGGTTAGCTGAATTCGGGCTCGTCCCACCAGGGGAAGTACTCGGGCAGGTCCTGGGTGGGGCGCAGCGAGAATTCCGGTGGCCGCTTCTCGAGGAACGACGCCACGCCCTCATGAGCATCGGCGCCCCGTCCGAGGTGGAAGATCCCCCGGGAGTCGATCTTGTGGGCCTCCATCGGGTGATCGGCAGCCAGCATGCGCCACAGCATGTGGCGGATCACCGTCACCGAGATGGCCGAGGTGTTCTCGGCGATCTCCGCTGCAATGGCCCGGGCCGTCGGCAGCAGGTCATCGGGTTCGTGGAGGCTGCGCACCAGCCCGCCTTCGAGCGCCTCGTCTGCGTCGAACACCCGGCCGCTGAAGCACCACTCCAGCGCCCGCGACAACCCCACCACGCGCGGCAGGAAGTACGACGAGCAGGCCTCGGGCACCACGCCGCGACGGGCGAACACGAACCCGATACGGGCCTTGGTGGACGCCAGCCGGATGTCCATCGGCAACGTCATCGTGACGCCCACGCCGACCGCAGGCCCATTGATCGCCGCGATCAGCGGCTTGTTGCACTCGTACAAGCGCAGCGTGAGCAGCCCACCGCCGTCGCGCATCCACGCCAGGTCGCCGCCCTCGCCCCGCTCAGAGGCTCGCTCGGCCTTGCGCTCATCGGATTGGCTGTCGAAGTCGAAGGTGTCGGCGCCCCCGCTCAGGTCGGCCCCGGCGCAGTAGCCACGGCCGGCGCCGGTGAAGATCACCGCCCGTACATCGTCGTCGGCATCGACCAGGTCGATGGCGTCCATCACATCACGCAGCATCTGGCTGTTGAACGCATTCAGGCGCTCGGGGCGGTTCAGCGTGATGGTGGCGACGCGGTCGTCAACCTCGTACAGGATCGTCTCGAACTCCGGCACAGCGCCCCCTCAATCCGTTGCCGCCCGGGTTACGGACGGCGGTGTCGGCGGCTTTTCTACACGCCCGGCCGCACCCTGCGTCGAGCAGCCGATTGAGAGGCTGAGCCGGGCTGCGCTACACGTCGAGGAAGCGGCTGGCTGCGAACGCCGAGCCGATCATCCCCACGAGCACGCCGGCGATCACCGTCACGAACACCACGGTCGTGAACTGATTGGACGTGACCACGAACGACCGGAAGAACGCCAGGATGTCCGAGCGCGAGAACAGGCCTTCGACGTGGCCTCGCAGAGCTCCCGCGGCTATGGCACCGATGATGCCGCCGGCGAGGCCGTGCAGCATGCCTTCGAGCATGAACGGGAACCGGATGAAGCTGTTCGTGGCGCCGACCAGCTTCATGACTTCGATCTCGCGCCGGCGGGCGAACATCGCCACTCGGATCGAGTTGAAGATGAGCATGACGCTGGCGCCAGACAGCACGATCGACAGCAGCAGCACGATGCCCTGGAACGACGTGAACCATGTGCGAATGGCGTCGACCTCTTCTCGGCCTGTCTGGACTGACATCACACCGGGCCGCTGGCGGAACTGGGCGGCCAGCGATTCGATCAGCTCCGCCTCGACCGACCGGGGCACTACCCGGTACGACGCAGGCAGCGCCTCGGGCGACACCTGGGCGAGCAGCTCGGGCTGGTCGGCCATCTGCTGGGACACCAGCGCGTAAGCCTCCTCGGCGCTGAAGAACTCGATGCGGTCGATCTCGGGGTGGGTCTGCAGCTCGATGCCGAGCGCATCGATCTGGCTGGGATCGATCTGGGGATTCAGGAACACCTCGAACTGGACGCCGCCCTCCCAGCGATCGAGCGCGTTCCCGCTGGCGTAGCCAGCCATGAGCCCCATGCCCACCAGCATCACGCCGACAGCCACGGTGAGAATCGCTGCGAACGTCAGCGTGAGGTTGCGCCGGATATTGGTCCAGGTCTCCCGCGCGAAGTAACGGATCCGGCTCACGGACTCGCCCCATCGACAGGATGGACCCCGAGCGACTCTGGCGAGTCGGTCTCGCTGCCGTAGGCGCCGCGCTGTTCGTCACGCACGAGCTCGCCGTGGCGCAGCGCGATCACCCGGCGCCGCATGCGGTCCACGATCGTGCGGTCGTGCGTGGCCATGACCACGGTGGTGCCGGTGCGATTGATCCGGTCGAGCAGCGACGTGAGCTCTTCTGAGGTGTCGGGGTCGAGGTTTCCGGTGGGCTCGTCTGCCAGCAGGATCAGAGGCCGGTTCACGAATGCCCGGGCGATGCTCACACGCTGCTGCTCGCCACCCGAGAGCTCGTCGGGAAACCGCCGGTGCTTGTCCTCCAAGCCGACCAGCTCCAAGATGGCCGGCACCTGCGTGCGGATGACGTTCTCGGGGCGGCCGATGACTTCGAGCGCGAACGCCACGTTCTGGTAGACGGTTTTGTTCGGCAGCAGCTTGAAGTCTTGGAAGACCGAGCCGATGTTCCGTCGCAGGTAGGGCACACGCCAGCTGTTCAGCTTGGAGAGGTCCTTGCCGGCCACGTGGACGTCACCGGCGGTGACCTTCTCCTCGCACGTCATGAGGCGCAGCATCGTGGACTTGCCCGAGCCCGACGGTCCCACCAGGAAGACGAACTCACCCTTCTCGATGTTGAGCGTCACGCCATTGACCGCCCGCGTCTCGCCCTTGTAGATCTTCGTGACGTTGTCGAAGCGGATCATGCGCGTCCCAAGGTACGCCAGCGACCCGCCGCAACCCCGTCACCAATCGGCTCAGCCTCAGGTCTCGACGGCCGGGGGTTGCTGGGAGCGCTGCCAGCGCAGGTAAGCCTCCATCAGGCCGCTGAGGTCGCCGTCGAGCACGGCGTCGACGTTGCCGATCTCCATGCCGGTGCGCAGATCCTTGACCTGCTGGTAGGGGTGCAGCACGTACGAGCGGATCTGGCTGCCCCACGCAACATCGCGCTGCTCGCCTGCGAGGGCCGCTACTTCGGCCTCCCGCTCGGTTCGCTGCAGATCGGCCAACTTGGCCGCCAGCATCTGCATGGCCCGGTCCTTGTTCTGGTGCTGGCTCCGCTCGTTCTGGCAGGCCACGACGACCCCGGTGGGCAGGTGTGTGATGCGCACGGCGGAGTCGGTGACATTCACATGCTGGCCGCCCGCGCCCGACGAACGGTAGGTGTCGATGCGCAGATCGCTCTCGTCGATGGGCACCTCGTCTGACACCTCGTCGAAGAACGGCACCACCGACAGCGACGCGAAGGCTGTGTGCCGGCGCGATTGCGAGTCGAACGGCGAGATGCGCACCAACCGGTGCACTCCCCGTTCCGCTGCAAGAAACCCGAACGCGTGCCGTCCCTTGACCAGGAACGTCGCAGAGCTGAGCCCGGCTTCCCCGCCGTCGGTGGCCTCGGTGAGCTCTACGGAGAAGTCGTTGCGCTCGGCCCATCGCTGGTACATGCGCAGCAGCATCTCGGCCCAGTCGCAGGCGTCGGTGCCTCCGGCCCCGGAGTTGATCTCGCACACGGCGTCGTTCTCGTCGTGCTCGCCGCCGAACAGCGCCATCAGCTCGATGTCGGCGAGCCGACCTTCGGCTGCGGTGACCACCTCGTCGATCTCAGGCAGCAGCTCCGCGTCGTCTTCTTCGGTGGCCAGCTCGACCAGTGCCGCCGCATCATCGACCTCGGCTCGTGCCCGCTCCCAGCGTTCGATGTCGTCACGCACACGCGACAAGCGCGTGGTGACCGCACGGGCGCGGTCGGGCTCGTCCCACAGCGACGGCTCCGATGCTTCGGCCTCCAAGCCATTCGCCACCGCACGGGCCTCGTCGATCCCGAGATACTGGTGCGCCTCGTTGACGCGCCGATCCAAGTCGGCCAGCGCGTCGGCAAGATCGCTCAACGATCGGCTCACCTCAGCGACCGCAGCAGTGCTTGAACTTGCGTCCTGATCCGCAATGGCAGGGATCGTTGCGGCCCAGCTTCTCCTGGGCCGACTTGACCACGGTGCCGGTCGACGCGCCGGCAATCCGGCGCGACTGCGACGGCCCGCTGGGGCCCCGCTGCGCCGCGGGCGCAGGGCCAGCAGCCGATGCGCCGTTGCCGGCTCCGACGGTGGCGGGCGTGAGGTCGGGTGCCGAGTACTGCACGTCGGTCGTGCGGGGTGTGCCGTCTGCCGAGGTCGACCGTGACGGCCCGGCCGGCGGGGCTGCGCCGTCGGTGGCGGTCTCGGCGTCAGGCGGTGCCGCGGTGACCTGCACGTGCATCACGTAAGTCACGAAGTCGCGGTAGACGCGCTCGAGCATGGCGCCGAACATGTCGAAGCCCTCCCGCTGCCACTCCGCCACGGGATCCTTCTGGCCGATGCCGCGCAGGTGGATGCCCTCGCGCAGGTGGTCCATGTCGGCGAGATGCTCGCGCCAGCGCTGGTCGATGAGGCGCAGCATCACCTGGCGCTCCACCTCGCGCATGGCCTCGGGACCGATCTCGGCCTCTCGCGCCTCGTAGTGATGCTCGCCGTCGGCGCACGCCAGCTCCACGGCGTCGTCGACGCTCCAGTCGCGCTCGCCGTCGCCCGACAGCTCCGCAGCCGTGAGCTCGGTTGGCCAGTAGGTGCCGATCATGGCCAGCAGCCCGTCGAGGTCCCACTCGGTCGGGACCTCGCTCACACAGTGGTCCAGCACCGCAGCTTCGGCGGCATCGCGGAGATACCCCAGCGACTCGGTGCGCAGATCGTCGCCGTCGAGGATCTGCTCGCGCCGCGCGTAGATCACCTTGCGCTGCTCGTTCATCACCTCGTCGTACTTGAGGACGTTCTTGCGGACCTCAGCGTTCTTCTGCTCGACGGTGTTCTGCGCCCGCTCGATGGCCTTGGTGACCATCTTCGCCTCGAGCGGCACGTCATCGGGCAGCGTGCGATCCATCACCCAGTTCACGGCGCCGGTCGCGAACAGGCGCATCAGGTCGTCTTCCAGCGAGAGGTAGAAGCGGCTGGCGCCGGGGTCGCCCTGACGGCCCGCACGGCCTCGCAGCTGGTTGTCGATGCGCCGAGACTCGTGCCGCTCGGTGCCCAGCACGTACAGGCCGCCCAGCTTGCGCACCTCGTCGCCCTCGGCACGGCACTCGGGCTCGTAGCGCTCAGCCCGGGTCGCCAGGTCCGCGATGTTGTCGGGATCGTCGGGGTCGAGCTTCTCGCGCAGCATGTCGCGCCGCGCCAAGCCCTCGGGGTTGCCGCCGAGCAGGATGTCGACGCCGCGGCCGGCCATGTTCGTAGCCACGGTGACCGATCCCAGCCGGCCCGCCTGGGCGATGATCTCGGCCTCGCGCGTGTGCTCCTTGGCGTTGAGCACGTTGTGATCGATGCCCCGGCGTTCGAGTGCCGTGGACAGCTTCTCGGAGTTCTCCACGCTGACCGTGCCGACCAGCGTGGGCTGCCCGGAGCGGATCCGCTCGGAGATGTCGTCGACGACCGCCTCCAGCTTGGCTGCCTCGGTCTTGTAGATGAGATCGCCCTGATCGTCGCGGGCCACGGGCAGGTGGGTCGGCACCGGCACCACGTCGAGTCCGTATGTGCCGTTGAACTCGGCGGCTTCGGTGGTGGCCGTGCCGGTCATGCCGGCGAGCTTGTCGTAGAGGCGGAAGTAGTTCTGCAGCGTGATCGTGGCGAGCGTCTGGTTCTCCTCCTTGATCGCCACGCCCTCTTTGGCTTCAACCGCCTGGTGGAGACCCTCGCTCCAGCGCCGCCCTTCCAGGATGCGCCCGGTGAACTCGTCGACGATCTTCACCTCGCCGTGGGAGACGACGTAGTCCTTGTCGCGCCGGTACAGCTCCTTGGCCCGCAGCGCCGCGTTCATCTGGTGGACGAGATTGGCCGAGACCTGGTCGTACAGGTTGTCGATGTTGAGCGCTCGCTCGACCTTGGAGATGCCCGGCTCGAGCACGGCCACGTTGCGCTTGTCTTCTTCCACCTCGTAGTCGACGTCGCGGGTCATGGTGGCGGCGATGCGTGCGAACTGCTGGTAGAGCTTGGCGGCGTCGGCCACCCGGCCGCTGATGATGAGCGGCGTGCGGGCTTCGTCGATGAGGATCGAGTCGACCTCGTCGACGATGCAGTAGTTGTGGCCGCGCTGGACCTGAGCGCCGCGATTCGGCGCCATGTTGTCTCGCAGGTAGTCGAAGCCGAGTTCGTTGTTGGTGCCGTAGGTGATGTCGGCTTCGTACTGGCGGCGCTTGTGTGCTGCGTCATAGGGGCCGGGCACCACCAGCCCCACTTCCAGGCCCAGGAACCGGTGGATGCGTCCCATCCACTCGGCGTCGCGAGCGGCCAGGTAGTCGTTCACGGTGACCACGTGGACGCCCTTGCCGCTCAGCGCATTGAGGTACACCGGCAGGGTGGACACCAGCGTCTTTCCCTCGCCGGTGCGCATCTCGGCCACCCAGCCGAAATGCAGCGCCGCGCCGCCGATGAGCTGCACGTCGTAGTGGCGCTGACCGATGACCCGGCGTGCGGCTTCGCGGGTGACCGCGAAGGCATCAACCAAGACGTCGTTGAGGTCGGCGCCACGATCGATCTCAGCGCGGAACTCGCCCGTGCGGGCTCGCAGCGCATCGTCGGAGAGGCGCTCGATTTCCGGCTCGACAGCGTTGATCTCGGGCACCAACTCGGTCAGCAGGCGCAGCTTCTTGCCTTCCCCGGCACGGAGCACGCGCTGAAACAGAGCCACAAACGCAGGCTACCGCTGCCCCCCGGCGCCAGAGCCGAGGATTATTCCGCTGCCGGTCGATGCTTATGCGTCGATCTCGATGAGGCCGGCGTCGCCGTCGGAGCGGAGATACACCACGCTCGGCTTGCTGGTGTCTGCGTTCACGAAGAGGAAGAAATCGTGATCCAGCAGCTGCATCCGAGTGACGGCTTCGGCGGCGTCCATCAGCTCCAGGTCGAAGCTCTTGCGCCGCACGATGCGCGGCACCCACTCGGGATCGTCAGGCCCAGCGGTGGTGTCGGGCGCCTGAGCGCCATTGACGAGGTCGTTCTCGAGACGTGCGAGCGGATGATGCGCCTCGTCGCGGTGCAGATTGGGACGGTGCCGGCGCACGACACGGGTCTTGAGCTTGCGCAGCTGCTTGCCCAGCTTGCCGACCGCCAGGTCGACCGCCTGGTGCTGGTCGACACCGGCGACCGAGGCGCGCACATGGTGGCCGTGGCCGAGCAGCGTCACCTCCACCTGCTCCCGCTCGGCGATGCGAGGATTCTTCTCTTCACGGAACACCACCTCGGCACGATCCAACCCGCTGACGAATCGATCCAGTGCCCCGATCTTCCGCTCCACCGCAGCCCGCACATCGTCGGGAACCTGAACTTTGCGACCCGTGATGGTGATCTGCATTGCCTCGGCTTTCTGAGCGGCTGCACCGGGCTGCAGCTCTGCTCCAACTGAAGGGAGTGCCATGTTAGGCAACCGCCGCGCAGCGGTCGCGACCCCGTCGAGCACACGCTGCCACATGGACAGCCGCAGCACCGGCATCCATCAGCGCAACCGTTGCTGCCCGCAGCGTGGCCCCGGTGGTGACCACGTCGTCCACGAGCAAGATCCGGCGCCCGGCCGCGCGTGCGCGGCCCTCGAAGCGAGGGCCGGCCAGCCGCTCTTCCCGGCTGGCGCCGGACTGCGCCGTCCCGCCGATCCGTCGCAGCAGCCGCATCGGCCGTGCCCGCAGCGCCTTGGCCGTGGCCCTCGCCAGCGTCTCGGCTTGGTCAAACCCCCGCGCCCGGCGGTGCGCCGCAGTAGTCGGCGCCCACGTCACTGTGTCAATCGGCACCGGCCCGACCGGCACCGTGTCAATCGGCGCCGGCCCGACCGGCACCGTGTCAATCGGCACCGCATTTCCTCGCGCGGCCAGATGAGCAAGTGCCAACGACTCGCCCAGCCATCCGGCAATGGCCCGCTCGCCCCGGTACTTGAGCGCATGAATGAACTCACGCCCGACATCGTCGTGAGCGAACAGCACCGCGACGGACTGCGCGCCCGGCACCGGCGCGGGCTCAGGATCAGCCAGCGCCTCGATGCACCCCGCACACGGACACCACCCCAACGCTCCACACCCAGCACACCGAACCTCAAACAGCACCCGCCGGACCATAGAAGCGACGGTGCCCGCTGCTGAAACGAATTTGTTCTTCAATAGCGGTAGCGATCCGCCTTGTAGGGACCGTCCACGTCGAGACCGAGGTACGAGGCCTGTCCCGGCGTCAGACGAGTGAGTTTTGCACCCAGCCGATCCAGATGCAGCCGAGCCACCTCCTCATCCAGCCGCTTGGGAAGCACGTGAACATCAGCCTCGAGCTCCTCTGCATGAGCGTGCAGCTCAAGCTGAGCAAGCACTTGGTTCGTGAAGCTCATCGACATCACGAAGCTCGGATGCCCGGTCGCGCAGCCGAGGTTCACCAAGCGACCCTCAGCCAGCACAATCACCGAATTCCCGTTCGGGAACACGAACTCGTCCACCTGCGGCTTGATCGAACGGCGTTGGACATCGGACATCGCCGCCAATCCCGCCATGTCGATCTCGTTGTCGAAGTGCCCGATGTTGGCCACGACTGCCTGGTGCTTCATGGCCGACATGTGCTCGGCCGAGATGATGTCGCGGTTGCCCGTCGCGGTCACGTATATGTCGGCGATATCGAGCACGTTGTCGAGCCGATCCACCTCGAAGCCCTCCATGGCGGCCTGCAGCGCGTTGATGGGGTCGATCTCGGAGACGATGACCCGGCAACCCTGGCCGCGCAGCGCCTGCGCGCACCCCTTGCCGACATCGCCGTAGCCCGCCACGAAGGCCACCTTGCCGCCCAGCATCACGTCGGTCGCCCGGTTGATGCCGTCGATCAGGGAGTGCCGGCAGCCGTAGAGATTGTCGAACTTCGACTTCGTGACCGAGTCGTTGACGCTGTAGGCCGGGAAAGTCAGCTCCCCGCGTGCTGCCATCTCGTAGAGCCGGTTCACGCCGGTGGTGGTTTCCTCGGAGACACCTCGCAGACCGGCCGAGACCTGGGTCCACAGGCCGGGCTCGGCGCGCTGGATCTCGTCGAGCAACTCGTGCACCGCTACCTCGTCGGGCGATGCCGCATCCGGGCCGTCGGCAGACTGGCTCGGCACACCGCCTTGAGACTCGTAGCGAGCCCCGAGGTGAACCATCAGCGTGGCGTCCCCGCCGTCGTCGACGATCAGCGTCGGGCCGGGCCCGTCGGGCCAGCGAAGCGCACGGAAATTGCAGCGCCAGTACTCGGCGAGCGTCTCGCCCTTCCATGCGAACACGGGCACGCCTTGCGGGCTGTCCACTGTTCCGCCGCGCCCCAACACGACTGCAGCCGCGGCCTCGTCCTGGGTGGAGAAGATGTTGCAGGACGCCCAGCGCACTCGCGCGCCCAAGTCGACCAAGGTCTCGATCAGCACCGCTGTCTGCACGGTCATGTGCAGCGACCCCGTGATGCGCGCGCCTGCCAGCGGCCGGGCGTCCATGTGCTGCGCGCGCAGGGCCATAAGCCCGGGCATCTCGGTCTCAGCCAGCTCGATCTGGAGCCGTCCTGCAGCCGCCAAGCTCAGGTCGGCTACCTCGAAATCATCGATCAGGCTCGACGCCTGGGTCATGGGATCACCTCGTTCGCAGAGGCCGACAGCCTGCCGCCTCAGGCAAGGAATGCCTTCAGCTCTTCGAGCAGGGGGATCGGGCCGGGGTCACGCCGGGCGGCTGCTGCGACACGCAGGCTCAGCACGTCGACCTGGTAGATGAGGTCGAACAGCTGCGCCATGGGGCCGTCGCCCGCAGCGTGCAGTTCGGCATGCGGCACGGCGATGCGGGCACCGTCAAGCACGCCGTGGGTGAAGTCGTAGCGACGCTGTAGCTGAACGTGCTCGAAGTCGTGGCGCAGCGCGATCACCGCCAGCGGCGAGCCGTCGGCCAAGCGACCGGCTTGGTCCCATCCGGCCAGTTCGTTGTGGCACAGCTCGGGCATGAAGCTGGCGAAGGCAGGGATCTTGGCGTTCTCGTTGATCTGAGCCTTGGCACGCCCCGCAGCCACCGCACCGAGCGCGCCCCCGCCGTAGAAGACGGGAGTCAGCTCACCGTTGCCCACCGCTCTCACGATGCCCTCAAGCGGATCTGCAGCGGCTCCGTCACCGTCGGCGGCATTGCGACGGGTGCGCAGCTGGGCTGCCGCTGAGTCCACCCAATCGGCAATGCCGGACAGCAGACCGGCTCGCTCCAGTGCGACGAGCGGGGCGACGGAGATAGCGCCCACCGCGGCCCGCGGCATCGGGATCGCGGAATCCACCTCGTAGAGCGGTGCAGCCCACTCGCCGGCCAGCTCGGCCAAGCGCCCGCCTGATGTGACGGCCAATACCGAAGCACCTGCATCGTGGGCCGCCGTGGCTGCGGTCAGCGTCTCTTCGGTGTTGCCGCTGAACGAAACGGCGATGGCGAGCGTGGTCGGACCGACGAATGCCGGACACTCGTAGCCCTTGGCTACGGCGACGGGAACCGGCATCAGGGGGGCTGCAAGCGCCGAGACGATGTCACCGGCGACGCCGGAACCGCCCATGCCCATGACCACGACGTTGGCGATACGGCTGCCGTCGACTGCCCCCTCTGTGGCCTGAGACGAGGCGAGCGCAGCCTCCATCTGCTCGGGCAGACCGGCCACTGCTCGCGCCAAGTCGAGGGAATCAGCCGCAGCCTCAGGGGCGGTCGTCACCGGGGTGTCATTGCGCGGCAATGTCACGGCTGGAATGTCGGGATGAGTTCGCCGCTCGCAATGCGGGCGTCCAACGCTGCAGCGGAGGCCGGATCGGCATCGGTCGCCTCGTCGATCAGCAGCACCGGGATGCCGCCGTCGACGGCGTACGTCTTCCGCAGGCGCGGGTTGTACAGCAGATCGTTGGCGGGCACGAAGTACAGCGGTCCTTTGTCCTGCGGGCACGCCAGGACTTCGGCCACGACCGGATCAAGGCCCACGCGTGCCTCCCGGACGTGCCGTGACGCTGTCGTGCGGCGGCGCCTGCGGTTCCATGCGGCGATCATGCCAGCAATGCCGTGATCTCACTCACGCGCTCTGCAACCGCACCGGCGTCAGGCGCCTCGAGATTCAGCCGCAGCAGGGGCTCGGTGTTGGACGGCCGCAGGTTGAACCACCAGTCGCCACCGTCGACCGTGAGGCCGTCCAGATGGTCCTGTGAGAATGTCGCGAAGTGCGCGCCGACCCGTCGCAGCACCTCGTCGACATCGGCAACACGGGTGTTGATCTCACCCGAGGATGCGTACCTGTCGAGCGGCGCCAGCAGCTCCGAGAGCGGCACCTGCGCGGCACTCAGCTGCTCGAGTGCGATGAGCGCCGCGATGAGGCCTGAGTCGGCCCGGTAGTTATCGGCGAAGTAGTAGTGGCCACTGTGCTCACCGCCGAAGACGGCCCCGGTGCGTGCCATCTCTGCCTTGATGAAGCTGTGACCCACCCGGGTGCGCACGGGTTGACCGCCCGCTTCGACGATCGCCTCGGGCACGGCGCGTGAGCAGATCAGGTTGTGCAGGATCGGGCCCGGCCCGTTGTGGCGCAGCATGGCCTGAGCCACCAGCGCAGTGAGCGACGACCCGCTGACTGCCCTGCCTTGCTCGTCCACAAGGAACACCCGGTCGGCATCGCCGTCGAATGCCAGTCCCACGTCGGCCCCGGTGCTGCGCACGCGCTCACTCAGATCGACCAGGTTCTCCGGCTGGATCGGGTCGGCTGGATGGTTGGGAAAGGTGCCGTCGAGCTCGCCGTACATCAGCTCCCACTCGAACGGCAGCGGGTCGAAGACTGCCGGCACCACGAGGCCTCCCATGCCGTTCGCAGTGTCGGCCACCACGCGCAGCGGTCCGAGTCGCGAGACATCGACGAACGAGCGGACGTGGCCGGCGAACGTGTCGAGCAGACGGCGGCGGCTGCGCCGGCCGCCGCCAGGCGGCGATGGGGCCCCCCGTGCCGCCCGCTCAGCGATCTCATCGAGACCGCTGCCCGCACCTACCGGTGCAGCACCCGGGCCGCATAGCTTGATGCCGTTGTAGGACGCCGGATTGTGCGACGCCGTGAGCATCGCTCCCGGCATGCCCAGGTGGCCGGAGGCGAAGTAGAGCAGATCCGTGGAAGCCAGCCCGATGTCGATCACATCGACACCGGCAGCTTGGGCACCATCGGCGAACGCCTCGGCTAGCGAAACGCCGCTCGGGCGCATGTCGCGCGCCATGACGATCTGCGGTGCTGTCGACCACGCCGCAAAGGCGAAACCGATGCCGCGCGCCACTGACGGGCTGAGCTCCTCAGGGCAAATACCACGTATGTCATATGCCTTGACAATGCCCGCCAGAACGCCAGCAGTTACAGGGTCGATTCGGGCCGTCATACGCTCGCAAAGCCTAAAAGACCGCGCAGCGGTGCGCGGCCCTCGCGGACAAGCCCCTTGCAATCTGCACCCTCGTTTCCCTAGGGTGGGAGCAGAGAGTGGGATGCGACCCTGCCTGAAGCAAGCGAGCGAGGCGATGACGAAGAGCAAATACCAGCCAACAGACCGGGAACAATTGGTGCTTGACGAGGTCGAGAACCCCAGGTACGACCGTCAAATTGTCAATGGTCTCGAACCCTTCATGAGTGGCTCCGCTCCTGAGGATTTCCGCACATTCTATAGTGAGAAAGAGCTCAGTGATTTAAGCCAACTGCGTGGGACTGATCGTGATGTAGAAGTAAGAATGCCTGTCAAACTGACACGGCATTATTTCGAAATGGCCAAGTCGAGCGCAGCACTTCAAAAGCTCGTCAAGGCATCACCTGATGAAACTGTGGATCTTGAGGGTGATCCAGACCCCGCCAATCAACTTGACTACAGCCCTATCGAGGGACTGCTGCACAAGTATGAAATGGCGCTGTTGTATGTGATCTCAACCTGCTCTGCTCATTGCAGATTCTGCTATCGCGAGGAGTTGATTGGGCGCAAAGAGATTGAACGGTCGGACGGCACCGTCAAGAAAAAGGGCCTGGCGCAGGTCGGCGAGATCACCGAGTACATCCAGACACACAATGCCGCGGTCGCAGCGAACGGGGGACTTCATCCGGAAACCGGCAGACCGAAGCTGCGTGAGATTCTCCTGTCGGGCGGCGACCCCATGGTGCTGCCGAATTCCAAGCTCGCAGCATGGTTCACGGCATTGGCCGAAGCGGGCGCCGAGGCCATCCGGGTGGGCACCAAGGAGCTGGCGTTCTACCCGGATCGCTTCGATGACGCCTTCTTCGCGATGATCGACCGTTTCCATGAGGTGTATCCCGATGTCGCGATGCGGTTCATGATCCACTTCAACCATCCAGACGAATTCCTGGTCAAAGATGCCGACGGCCAGTACATCGCCGGTGAGAAGGGATTCCTTCAGTGGCGTCCGAACACACGGCGAGCCGTCGATGCGCTGGTCGAACGCGGCTGGATCAGCGTCGAGAACCAGACTCCCATCATCGCTGGAGTCAACGACGATGCCGATGCACTGCGGATCCTCCAGCGCACGCTCAAGGGCGTCGGCGTCGAGAACCACTACTTCTTCTGCGGACGGAACATCATTGCCTACAAGGCATTCAATGTGCCCATCGAGACCGCGTGGCAGCTCCTGAACGATTCGCAACGCGGCCTGTCGGGCGTGGAATCGCACGCCCGGCTCACGATCGTGCACTACAAGGGCAAGACGGAGGTCTCAGCGGTGACCGATGAGCCGATTGCCGGCTTGCCGGGCGCCGAGAACGGCGTGGTGATCTTCAAGGTGCTGCGAAATCCGGCCCACGCGCCGGACCGGGGCAAGGTCACCATCGTCGGGCGGAACCCCGAAGCGCTGTGGTTCGACGAATACGAGGACCGGGTGCTGCTCGACGAAGCGGGCCTGTTCTCCCAGACGCGCCCCAGCGGCGTGACCATTCCGCGCACACCGTCACGGCACCGTGCGTCGCCGAAGGGGCGCACGCCGGGTCAGGCACGGCCTGCCCCGCTCATGGCCGTCGTCGCGAGCAACGAGCACAGGCCGCACCCCAAGAGCCCGGTCAGCGATCCCGCACCTGCAGTTCAGGACGCTCAAGCCTGAGGGGCCGGGCCGACAGGCAGGTCGGCTGGAGGCACTCGAGGAGCGTCGTAGGCGCCGGCGGCGGCGCGGTGGCGGATGCGGCCGATGTCGGCCACCACCTGGAGCGACTGGGCCACCAGACGGACCGTGGTGTCGGCTGAGTGATCCACGGTGACGGGCACTTCGGCGGCCGTCAGCTCGAGGTGCTCGACCAGGTAGAGCACCTCGACGTCGAACGCGAACCTGTCAATGACTGCACGGCTGAAGATCTCCTGCGCAGCATCCGCGGTGAAGCCCTTGAAGCCGCACTGCGTGTCTCGGTAGCGGCGCAGGAGCACGAGGCGCGTGAAGGCGTTGAACATCCGGCTCGCCAACGCACGGGCGGGCCGCGCCGGGTTGATCGTGCGTGCCTCGGCGTGGCGCCGGTTGCCCAGCGCCACATCGGCCCCGTCACGGAGCGCATCGATGAGCGAGGTGAGCTGCCCGGGCGGGTAGGCGAGATCGACATCGGTGAACAGGCGCAGACGGCCGCTCGCCGCCAGCATCCCCGCGCGCACCGCTGCGCCCTTGCCTCGGTTGGCTTCCAGCGACACCACCACATCGGCCCCTGCTCGCTGGGCCGCCTCTGCTGTGCCGTCGGTCGAGCCGTCGTCGACCACCACGATCTCGAGTGGGCCATCCAGCACTTCCTGGCCGCCCAAGGCTGCGCTGATCTCGGTGACGGCTGCGCCGACGAGGTGCGCTGCCTGGTACGCCGGCAGCACAACTGAGACCGCCGCTTCCTCAGCACCGGCGTCCCGCGCGGGAAGCTCAGCCTCCGGTCGGCGTCGGTCGAAGCGCACTGGGGGCCGCACGGCCACCAGCGCGAGCGCTATCGCTCCGAGCACGGTTGCCAGCCAAGCCAGATACTCCACCGCGGTAGCGCCATAGGTCAGCTCGACTCGCTCGTCGGTGGGGACCACCACCATCCAGTTGGGTGTCACCCGGTACGGACCCTGCGCACCCCGCACCGACCAGTTCGGGAAGTACGACACCTTCACCAGCACCGGGATGCCCGTCCGATCTACAGAGAACGACAGCCGCTGCCGGCTCAACTCGGGATCGCTGATCTGCACCGGCGGCAGGGCGCGCCTCGGTGCAGCGCTGAATCGCGTCAGCGACGCAGGCGGCGCTCCGTCCGGGTTGGGAGGCGCCAGCAGCACCACCCGTGACCAGTGCTCCGGCCCGTCCGCTGCAATCGGCACCGCCCACGCCGCAGGGTCGTTCCACCAGATGGCCGCCGGATCGGTCCACGCCCGTCCGGCCTGCGACACATCTTCAGCCACGGCCGGTTCGAACCGCAGCGGTGACACCAGTTCGCTGCCGGCGACGAGGAAGATCGACCACGGTCCCGCCGTGGCGATGTGCTGCAAGTCGGCAGAGCCCAGTGCCGCGGCGGTGGCCTCGGAGCTGAAGGCCGCGTAGTAGCGCACGCCCGACATCTGCAGGTGGGGAACACCCAAGTCGAAGTTCAAGGCGTTGTACGGAAGGCCGCGCATCGGACGCGAGGGTGACGCCGACAGCTCCGACTGCATGAGGAAGTGGAACGGCACCGTAGGCGACGACTCGAAGTAGAGACCCTCCATGGAGGCGATGCAGCCGTCGGTCCAGTGCGGCAGCAGCATCGGGGCCATCGGCGTGCCGTACGCGCCCACGATGTCCCGGTCGTACTCCCACAGCAGGCGCCCGCAGTCGAGGCCGGGCGTCTCGCCGATATCGCTCATGGCTGTGACGAATTCGTGGTACTCGGGATACGCCGGGCGACCCTCGTAGCCGCGGAAGTTCCAGCGCGCCCAGCCGGAAACGAAGTTGCGGTCCTCTGCGGACACGGTGAACGGACCCCAGCGATATGCACCCTCGGCATCGAGCCTCGCACCGGGCGCGCTGCCGAGTTGCAGCGACAGCAGGCCTGCAACCGCCGTCAAGGCAGCGACGGGCACGAACACCCTCACCCAGGGCAGCACGCCATCTCCGGTTGCCACCGGTACCCGCGCGGCAGGGGAAGGGATACCGGCAGCCGGAGCGCCCGCATCCGGGTCGCCTGCATCTGGAGCAGGCGAGCGGCGACGAGTCAGCGTGTCGAGGATGAGCCACAGGCCCATCGCGGCCAGCACGTACACCGCCAAGTACCAGAACGGCAGGATGCGTGCGTTCCACAGCCGGTGCTGGGGCCAGTGCACAAACCCCATGGCCATTGTGACGGCGATGACCGTCCACGTCAGCGCCGGGCGGTACCAGCGTGCGAAGCCGACGACGGCCCCGACGCCCGCCAGCACGAGCAGCCAGGTGATGCTGTGGTGCGCCCCGTCGCCGCTGATGTCGTTGGTGAAGAACAGGTGCTCCCGCACCGAGGTGAGCCGTTCCCAGCCCATGTCGTTGAGGTACGCCCGCCGGGCCACGAACGGCACTGTCCAGAACGCCGACAGCGCGCCGCCGATGATGCCGATGACCAGCGCGTGCCACGACCGGCGCCACTCCATCGCCACGAGCACCGCAACGGCCGCCGCAGGCACCGCCAGGCGAGCCAGCGGGGACTCGGCGAGGTTCCATACAGCGGTCCACAGCATGATCGCCGCGATCGACGCACCCAGCGCCGGAGTCCGGCCGATGCGGCCAGGCAGCGCATGGAGGCCGCGCACTGCCACCATCAGGATGCTGGCGGCCACCGCGAATGCCAGCGGGATGGGATGGCACAGGGCCACGAACGCCAGCACCAGGCTCGCCCGGGCCCGCCCGGTCCCCCGCTCCAGCGAGCGCCAGAGCATGCCCAGGTACACGAGCGTCGCCGACAGCGCGATCGAGAACGCGAACTCCCCTGCCAGCGTCGAGGCTGCGTTCCCGCCGTAGATCGTGAAGTTGACATCGAAGACGAACAGCAGCAGCGCAGCGGGCAGCAGCATCCGCAGCGGCTGTGCCCAGCCCGCCAGCCGACCCATGAGCCAGGCAGCGGCCGGCATCGACACGACGCCGCTGATCGCCACCAGCTTGAACGCCACGCCGTAGGGCAGCACCACGTCCGCCGCCACGATCATCAGGTACGGCAGCACCATGTAGAACTGCATGGCGGGCATGCCTGCGTACCACTCCAGCGACCAGCCGCGCAGCGAGCCCGCCGGCAGCAGTTCGTCGCGCAGGAACGCCGGGCCCCAGACGTGGGCACCCATGTCGCCGCCCGTGGGTATCGACGTGGACACGACAGCACCCGGCTCGAGCCACACCACCGCCGCAACGCAGCTCGCCACAACCACCGCAGCCTCAACCCACGCTCGCAACACCGACCCCGTATCAGAGGGGCGCGTGGTCAGTGCGGCCACCCGCGCAGGCTAGAGGCCGGGCGGAGAGGCGACGACGCGGCCCGTCCGATAGGGGTCCGGCGACTGCCGGGCCCCGTATTTCCCGCTCTTGTTCGCTGCGCTCACGGGCCGCTCGGGCCACGGCATCGCCGCATAGCGGCTCAGCCTCTTAGCATGAACCCATGGCATCCGAGGTGCCCTCGGGCGAGCGGCACTCCCGCGCGCGCAAGCCGCGCGCCAGCGAGCCTCCCGACGTGCCGGCCGACGACGCGCCCAAGGACGGGTCCAGGCACAGCGCGCCGTCCCCGGCCGACTCCGGAGCCCGCCGGCGCAGCGAGCGCTGGCCGCGCTGGTCGATCTGGCTGCTCGCCATGGTGCTGTTGTCGGTGATGTTCCTGCCCGGACTCCTGCGCAACGACGGCGGCGAGCCCATCGACTACAGCGCACTCATCGCCGAGGTCTCCTCGGGGACCGTGAGCAGCGTCACGGTCACCAACGGCACCGGCGCGATCACCGGCGAGTACACCGACGGCACCCGGTTCTCCTCCGAGGGTCCGGTGGAGCTGCCCGAGACCGATCTGGACTTGCTGCGAGAGCGCGAGGTGAACATCGAGTTCCATACCGACCGGCCCAACCTGCTCGTCAGCCTGCTGCCGTTCCTGCTGCCGTTCGGCTTGATCTTCCTGCTGTTCTGGTGGATGCAGCGCCGGGCGCAGGGCCAGATGTCGGGGATCATGTCGATCGGCCGGAGCAAGGCCAAGACCTACACCACCGAGCGGCCCTCCACGAAGTTCGAGGACATCGCCGGCTACGACGGCGTCAAGCAGGAGATCACCGAGGTCGTCGACTTCCTCAGAACGCCCGAACGCTTCACGGCGATCGGCGCCAAGGTCCCCAAGGGAGTGCTGCTGGTGGGCCCGCCGGGCACCGGCAAGACGCTCATTGCCAGGGCCGTGGCCGGGGAGGCCGGTGTGCCGTTCCTGTCGGTCACCGGCTCGGACTTCATGGAGATGTTCGTGGGCGTCGGCGCCAGCCGTGTGCGAGACCTGTTCCAGAGCGCCCGCAAGCTGGGGCGGGCGATCATCTTCATCGACGAGATCGACTCGATCGGCCGCAAGCGAGGAGCGGGTCTCGGCGGCGGCCACGACGAGCGCGAGCAGACGCTCAACCAGATGCTGGCCGAGATGGACGGCTTCGAGGAGAGCGGCGGCATCGTGATGATGGCGGCCACCAACCGGCCCGACATCTTGGACCCCGCCCTGCTGCGGCCCGGCCGGTTCGACCGCCAGGTGGTCGTGCCGCTGCCGGAGTTCTCCGAGCGGCTCGCCATCCTGGAGGTGCACTCCAAGGACAAGAAGACCGACCCCGACGTGCAGTTCGACACCTTGGCGAAGGGCACGCCCGGCATGAGCGGCGCCGACCTGGCGAACCTGGTGAACGAAGCGGCACTGCACGCCGTGCGGCGCGACTCGGAATCGATCGCCCAGGCCGACTTCGAGGCAGCGCGCGACCGGGTGCTGATGGGCCAGCGCCGCGAGTCGGTGGCGCTGACCGAGCGGGAGCGAGAAGTCACCGCCTACCACGAGGGCGGGCACGCGCTGATCGCCACGCTGTTCCCGCACGCCGACCCGGTGCACAAGGTGACGATCCTGCCGACCGGCCAAGCCCTCGGCGTCACCATGCAGCTGCCCGAGGAACGCCACGCCTACAGCCAGGAGTACATCGAGGACCGGCTGGCGGTGCTGTTCGGCGGCCGCATGGCAGAGGAAACCGTGTTCGGCGTGACCTCGACCGGGGCGGCGAACGACCTCGTGCAGGGCACCGAGCTGGCGCGCAAGATGGTCTCCGAGTGGGGCATGAGCGACCGGGTGGGGCCGATGGCCTGGGGGTCGCACGCGCAGGTCTTCCTCGGCGAGGATCTCGTGTCGGGGCGCGACTACTCAGACGAGACTGCCCGGGTCATCGACGAGGAAGTCGAGCGGATCCTGCGGACTCAGCAGGACCGGGCACGCAACGCGCTCGTGGAGCACCGGGCGGCGCTCGACCGGATCGCCGCGGCCCTGCTCGAGCACGAGACCGTCACGGGCGAGCAGATCACCGCGCTCGTGGCTGGCTAGTCCTGCGGTTCGGCGGGGCGCACGACCTGCGCTAGCGCCGCAGCCAGGCCCGACAGGTCAACGCTGCCGACCCAGCCATCGACCACACGGCCGTCGGCATCGGCCACCACCGTCGTCGGCACAGTGTCGATGCCGTGCTGGCGATGCAGTTCCCGCTCGACGCCGAACGGCACTTCGGCGACGGGCAGCCCGGCGCCAGCCGGACCTCGCACCACGGCAAGCGCTGCTTGGCAGGTGCGGCAGGTCTCCTCGGTGAAGACCACCAGCGCCGGACCTTCCGGGATGCCAACCGCCACGAGGTCGACGGCGGGGGGCAGTTCCGACCGCGGCACCGCCGTGGCCGATGCGCTGCAGCGGCGCTGGGCCAGCGTCGCGATCGCGATCGCGACCACGATCAGAACAGCAGCAATTGCGAGGCGCTCCATCAGCCGCTCACCAGGCCACCGGATGCGCCACGCTCAGGCCTGCATCGGCCACTCGTGCCTGCCACAGCAGCACTGCGAACGGCGAGTCGGACACGAGGAGGCGGGCCGTGCCGCTGGCCAGCCGGTGAGTGACCACTCCCGATGCCGGCACGTCGATGACGGCGACCGTCTCGCGGCCCAGTGTTGCGACCACCACACGGCTGTCGCCGCCTGTCGGAGTGGCTGAAGCGCCGTCACCTTCGTCATCGCTCTCTGACGGCGCGAACGGGTCGGTCATGATCGTCACGAAGGCCTCGCCGCCGGACTGCGGCGCAATGACAACCAGCCACCGATTGCCCGTCTGGACGACACCTGGCACGAATGCCAGGCCCGACTGCGCCCGCAGCACCGGCGGGTGGGCCTCGACTGCCGACTCGTCGGCGCTGCCGGGCACGGCGGCGCCCGTTGTGTCGCCGGTCTGGGCAACCACCGTGGCGGACTCGGCTTCGGGCTCAGAGACGTCAGCAGCAGATTCCGAGTCGGCCCTGATGTCGGTGAGCGGGCTCGCCGCATTGCCCACCAGCGTTTCCGCCCACACCACGATGGGCACGTCATTCTGCGAGGCAACGGACACGCCGAAGGGGAGTCCGGGCGCAGCGAGGAGCGTTTCCAATCCCGGTGCCAGTTTGCCGGGCGACTCGACCGTCAACTCCACCACATCGTGCGACGCCACTGCAAAGGCCAGACGGTCGCTGAGCGGGTCGTCGGACACGATCGACGCAGCGACTTCCGCCACGTCGTCGGACGGGTTGAAGACTCGCACCCACAACCGCGTGCCATCGTCGATGCCGGGGACCGGCACGAGCCAGCGCTCGCCAGTAGCCACCGACGCGAGCTCCGCGGCCAGGCCGCGGCGGCCGACGCTCCCGTCGTACGCCACGAGCGAATCCACGGCGATGCGCCCGGCGCGGGCCCGCACCGATGCCGCCACGACATCTCGACGGCGCGCATGCTCGCCGATGTCGACGGCGACGGTGCTCCACGCCGGCACCACCACCCCGGTCAGCGCCGGCGCCACGAACGGGCCGAATTCAGCTTCCGAAGCAAACGTGACGTCGACGATCGCATCCCGGGGCAGCGGGTTCATGATGGCCAGCACCGCCAGCGCGTCGGACTGCGTATCGCCGACAGGTATGTACCAATCCGGTGCCAGCAGGCTCGAACAGCGAGCCTCGTCAATCCCGAGCGGCGAGACGAACCTGCGCGTCACCGCTAGCCCGCCCGATGAAGCCTCCACCAGCGCTCCGGTGACCTCGTCGCTCACATAGTCCGACGTGCTGACCACACCGGTGCTGTGGGGCGCAACGTCGGCCATCACATACCGCCGACCCGTTGTGCGTCCCCGGAACTCGACAGACACCGATGCCACTTCGGCTGTCATATTCGTGAGCAGCACCTCTGTGGTGACCTCTCCGAAACCCTGAACTGGTCCTCGCATGCCAACGAGAGGGCAGAACCAGCTCGATGTGAGCGCATCGGGGGGTGGCACCGCGACCTGCGCGTGCGCCTGCGGGCCTGCAGCGGCGACAATCGGGGCCGCGCGGTCGTCGCGTGCGTCGATCACCAGCGCTGCGACAAGTGCCAGCGGAATCAGCAGCCGGGGCAGCCACCGGATGACCTTCACCGCGCTGCCCTCATGAGTCCGCCACCGTGCCGCCAGGAACGCCGCTCCGCTGCGACCCCCGCGCTGCCCTCTTCATCAGCCTGGAGATCCGGTCGGCGAGGGGGGTCGGCTGGCCGATTGCCATCCAGATCAACGTCAGCCAGATCAGCACCTGTGCAGCGACCCGGTTGGACGCCACGGTCGAACGCTCAAAGCGCAGCTCAGCCTGGCCGGCTTGGGGCGGATCGAAGCGCATCGCCCAGCCCAGCGCCGGGGCGGGCTCGACTGCCGCAGAGCCTGCGTTGTCCGCGTCGTCGATATGGAGTCGCCAGCCCGGATCGTAGGACTCGGCGACCAGCAACGTGCCAGAGCCCACCGGTCCGAACTGGCTCGTCGCCGACCGGTAATCCGTGAGCACGCCGATGCCGTCGGTCAAGTCGCTCACCACGAGATCCACTGGATCCGTCGCGAAGCCTGCCGGGATCGGCCGGGAGAACTGTGACCGCGAAGACCACCACGCCTCGTTGCGGAACACCTGCACCGAGGGATCCGCCGCTAGCGGGCGCAGATCGATCTGCGAGGCGAGCGCCTCGGAAACCGCCGCGGACACCGGTCGGTCCCAGCCGTCGGCGTACGACGGCCCAGAGCGTTCCACCACCACGACATACCTGACGCCGAAAGAACCCAGCAGCCGTCCCAATCGCAGCGTGTCGCCCGCCAATCCCACCCGTACGGCGTCTGCCAGGCGTTCATCGCCGGGTGCTCGCGGCGTGGCCCATGAGTGCCGGATGTCGGGATACCCCCGAACCGACGTCCCCATAGCGAGTCCCTCCACGCCGAGGTCGGTGCCGCGCAACGGCAGAACCTCCGGAGCGCCAAGCCAGAGCACCCGGTAGTCAGGCCCGACGTCCCGGTCATCGACCAGCCCGAGCGGCACCCGGTGGTCGAAGCTCGGCGCCGTCCAGTCGCCGTCGATCGACGCCCACGCCGTCGGGACCACCATGGCACCCACCGCGATGCCGCTCAGCAAGACCATGGCACTGCGGATCCGGGGCGGTGCATCTCCGTCGGCGGGCGCCAGGGCTGCGGGTCCTGCTGCGGCGGCCCAGCACAGACCGACGGCCCCGAATGCCAAGGACACTTCGGCGAGCGAGAACCCTGGCGTTGCGCTGCTGATCAGCTGATCGGCCCAGCCGGCCACGATGAACCAAGCGAACCCGAAGCCGGCCAGCGCTACCAGCCAACCGCGCACCGCCGTCCACAGCCGGCCTCCGCTCCCGGCCAGCAGCGGCACCGCCGCAGCCACCAGCAGACCCCAGCTGAGCGGAAGATCGCCGAGCGGGCCGGTCTGGAACCGCAACAGCTCCCCCAGCGACGACGGTGTCGACGAAGTGCGGCCGCCGAGCGAGACATCGAGATAGGCGCGCAGCGAACTGAACTCGAACAGCCAGGGCAGATACGCCACCACTGCGAGCGCCACAGCCGCAGCGACCCGCAGCAATCCGGCGATCGCTGCCCCGAGCGGCTCGCGGCGCGCCGTACGGCGCACCAACTCGACAACGGTGAGGGCCACTCCTGTGGCGACCGCCAGCACCATCATGAACGGCTCGAACGCCGCCGCAACAGCCAGCAGCAAGGCGAGCGATGCCACTCTGGCCGCGGTGCCACGCCGAGAGCCGTCGCGTGGACGTTGAGCGCCCGACGCGTTCACTAGGCGGCTGGTGAGCAGCACGATCGCAGGTGCAGTTCCGTATGCCAGCAGTACGTCCCAGCGGCCGGCCGCCAGCGCGTTGTACGGCAACGGGCACACGGCGTACAGCACGAGAGCGACCAGCCGGCCATTGCGACTCGGCCCGTCTCCACTGGATCCAGTGGCGCACAGCCTCCACATGCCGATGGGACCCGCGAGCACTAGGCCCCAGATGGCAATGTTCCTCAGCATTCCGACGGAACCAAGCAGCACAGTGCTGCCGAGGCCCAGCAAGCCCATCGCGGGTGGGCCGACGCCGCCTGCACCAACCCCTACATCACGCCAGCCATCCAGATACGCCCCGAGCATCGTGCCGGCATCGGGGAAATGTGCGAATTGGCCGTACGCCCCGATGCCGCCCGTGAGCAGGTGACGAGAGCCAAAGGCGATCAGCCCGAGCACCCCCAGCCAGACCACCCACACGGTCCGGTGCGCATTGCGTCTCCAGGTGCCGAGGATGCTCTCGTCGATCGTGGTCCGTGCCGCCAGCCCGCCTTCAGGACTCAGGCGATAGCGGAACCAGTCGGCGACACGCACCGAACCGCCCTGCTGCAGTCGGCGCAGATCGGCATCTCGCACCCGCCGGTAGCGCTTGGCAGCGCCGCGCAATGCGAACGTGCCCCCGAGGTGGCGCGCGTTCCACAGCCATGCCAACGCCACATCCGAGGCCTGGGCGAACCGCCCGCGCAGCGCGGCCAGCAACACCTCGCCTGCAGCCAGCACCGCTGCGAGAATCACGGCAGGCAGCAGGTGCACCCACCCGTAGCACTTCGTCATGGTGCGCAGGCGGGCTCGGTGCTCGTGCTGGCGCGCCGAGGGCCCATGGGCGGCCTGTGTGGTGGCAGACCGCACGGTCCCGGTTGCAGACGGCACCACCCGGACCCGCGCACCGGAGAGCTGTATCCGCCAGCAGAGATCGACAACGGCGCCATCGCCTTCGAGCGCTGGATCGAAGCCGCCGACGATGCGGAAGATGTCCTCCCGCACCAGCATCGCCTCAGTGGGAGCCACGAACAGATCGCGGGACTCGTCGTGCTGTTCTTGGTCGAGTTCGTCCTGCCCGGCGACCGGAATCCGGACCCCGAGCCGGTCGGCCGTGCCGCCAAGATCGCGCAGCGTCAGACCGTCGTCGGCGTCGAGCAGCTTGGGTCCGGCCATACCGACGATCCGGCCCGGGACGTTCTCGGCATCGTCGACGAGGATGCTGATGGCATCGGGCGCCAGCGCGACGCGATCGGAGAGGAAGAGGAGGTAATCGGCTCCCCGGACCAGCGATGCTCCCCGGTTGTTGACCGCGCCCATCCGCCCGCGCTGCGCCCCACGGCTTCGACCCCTACGTGATGACGCGGGGTCGGCGACCGCGGCGGTGGGGAGCACTTCACGGACCCGGCGTCCCTGCTCGCCCGCCGCGTCGCACAGCACCAGCACAGCGAGCCGCGGGTAGTCCTGGGCCGCGAGAGCGCGCAATGCGAACTCGGTATCGGACCACCGCGAACCGGCGGTGACGATGGCAGCGACTGCCGGCGGAGGTGCCGGAGCAGCAGGTTCGGCCTCAGCGGGCGGCGGCTTCGCCATTCGGCTCAGCCTCCTAGGGCACCGATTCGGCAGCGACGACGCCGAGCCCCGCCCGGGAGGTGCGGTAATCCGGCGCGTCCCCGTAGTTGAAGCTGGTGCCGTCACTCCACACCAGCCAGTAGCCGTATCCACTGGATGTGGCAGCAAATCCGACAGCGCGCAGCCGGTTCTGGCGATCGGCTCGATCGCCGTGATGATCTGCCGCGCCGATGGCGTGCACTGCCGTATCGGCACCGGCAAGCCAATAGCCGCCGCCGTCCGGCGCGGCCGCAAGACCGATGCCGGCCATGCCAGAGCGCAGCAGCGGTCCGCAACCGAGATCGCGTGCGTCGCCGAATGCCAGGACGCGCCCGTCGTCGAGCGCCAGCCAGTAGCCGTCGCCAGTCGGCGAAGCCTCGATGTCGACGACCGCAGCAGCTAGCCAAAGGTGCGCGAGGGCCCCCCAGTGTCCGGCAGCTCCGAATGCGAACACGTCGCCCTGGCTGGTCACGAGCCAGTAACCGTCACCGTCCGGATGAGCAGCCATCGCCACGACGGACTCGGCCCCCCCGGCGCCGACCGCGTTCCCGTGATAGTCGGCGTCGCCGAAGGACTGGACGTCGCCGCCGGAGGTCGCGAGCCAGTAACCGTCACCGTCCGGATGGGCAGCCATGGCCGTGAACCTGCCCGACGAAGACACGGTTCCGTTGCCGAGATGCTCTGCGGAGCCGTCGGCAAGGACGGTGCCGTCAGACTTCAGCACCCACAAGCCGGGGCTGTCCGTCTCTGCCGGCGGATCCGGGGTGCCAGAAGCAGGCCGCTCGCAGGGCTGGCCATCGGGGAACTGAGGGAAGCGGTACCAGTCGGACCGCAGAGCGAATTTCTTGCGGAAGGGATCGCGTGCCCAGCGGTTCCACTGCCCGTCCTCGACGCCATCGGTGCCCACGATGCGCAGGCCGCGGGTCCGCCCGCCCCACGCGCCGTTGCCGTTGCGGTGCGTGACCTCGATGCACACGAGGCTGCCGATGCTCGGATAGGCCGCCTCGATGTCCGATCTGCTGATGCGGAACTCCCATGCATGGTTGGAATTGCCGGCCGTCGAGTCGCCGAGATCCTGAACGCCAGGGAATCGGGACCCCTCGTCAAGCCCGGCCGTCCAGCCGCCGCTCGACGCGTGAAATTCAGCGAACGCAATCGATCCGTCATCATGGACGCGAACATGGCCCGCCGTGTTCCGGATTGCGGTGTTGGTGTGGATGTACCGGGTTCCGTGATCGAGCGCGTTCCCGTCGCGGGCGGCGCCGAAATACACCTGGCATCTCGCGGTGTCGCACGTGTCGGTGAACCGCCCCTGGCTTCCGCTGCTTGCGCGCGCGGCCGCCAGCGAGAGCACGTACGAGCGCGCAGCGATTGCCTGGGCCTCAAGAGCGGCGATACCGCGCCCGTCACCTTCAGCACCCCAATGCGGACGGCTCTCGTTGGGCACGACGCCGCGCAGGTACTGCTCCAGCGGGACCCGGTTGAATGCGAACGGGCCGTTCTGATCCACCACGCCGAGGACGCCCCGGTAAGCGACCCGTCTCGACTCCACCGCCGTGTCGCGTCCATCGCAGTAGATCATCACCAAGAGTTGCGACTGATCGTCCACGGCGTAGTCGCTGTTCGACGGGACGGCTTCGACGTACCGGTCGCCGCGACGGCTCGACGCAGAGAGCCCGTCGGTCACTAGCTCACCGCGACGCCCGCAGCCTGCGTCTGAGCGCACCCAGAAATCGCCAGAGCTGACACCGATCCGCACGACGTCACCGCCGTCGAAGCTCCGGCCGGCCACGGTGAACGCCGAGGCAGACGTGACCAGCAGGTCATTTCGGTCGTTGCCCGTGAGATGCACCCAGACATCGCGGTTGCTCACGGAGGACTGGGTGGTGTTGCTGTAGTAATGCTTGACGATCTGGTCACTTGTCCAGCGATGGTCGACGGCATAGCCCAGCGCACCCCACTGGCTGAGCCCATTGCCATGCCCGAAACCCCGGCCCTCCACGACGATCACACTCGGGGCCGGCTCAGCGGACTGTGCGCCTGCCGGCGGCACCGCGAACGCCAGGGATCCAGCCGTCACCGCACACGCCACGGCCATGCCGGCGAGCCGGCGCCGCCTCGCCGTGGCGTGCCGCGACCTAGGGAGTTCCCGCACCCCTGTAGTGGTACCGGCCTGCGGGTGCTGCCGGTCGGATATTGCGCCGAATGCCGCCCGCGCTCGCGCCCGAACGCGCCGGTGCCATCTGCTGCCCCTGGGGCAGGAATCCCGCAGTGGAGTCGTCACTTCAGCTTGCGCCGCTCGATCTCGATGTCGTTGGTGACCATCGACGTCACCAGCTCTTCGAATGACATCTGCGGCATCCATCCCAGTTCCCTTGCAGCCTTGGAGGCATCGCCGACCAGCAGGTCGACCTCTGCAGGCCGGAAGAACCGGGCATCGATCCGCACGTAACGCTCCCAGTCGTCGATGCCGGCTGCGGCGAAGGCGAGCTGCACGAAGTCGCGCACTGCGTGCGTCTTGCCCGTCGCGATGACGTAGTCATCGGGCTCGGGCTGGGAGAGCATGAGATGCATCGCCCGCACGTAGTCGCCGGCGAAACCCCAGTCGCGCTTGGCGTCGAGGTTCCCGAGTGCCACCTCGTCCTGCAGTCCGAGCTTGATGCGTGCGACGGCGTTGGTGACCTTGCGGGTCACGAATTCGAGGCCGCGCCGGGGGGACTCGTGGTTGAACAGGATGCCGCTGCAGGCGTACAGCCCGTAGCTCTCGCGGTAGTTCACAGTGGTGTTGTGCCCGAACACCTTGGCCGAGCCGTAGGGGCTGCGCGGGTGCAGCGGCGTCAGCTCGTTCTGGGGTGTCTCGCGCACCTTGCCGAACATCTCGCTGGAGGAGGCCTGGTAGAAGCGGATCGGGTTGTTCACACCGCCCACGAGGCGAATGGCTTCCAGCATGCGCAGCACGCCGAGACCGGTGACATTGGCAGTCAGCTCGGGCTGCTTGAACGACAGCGCCACGAAGCTGATGGCGCCGAGGTTGTACACCTCGTCGGGTTGGGTGTATTCGAGTGCTGCGATGAGCGATGCGAGGTCTGCGAGGTCGCCCGGCACGAGCTCGACATAGGGCAGATCGGCCGCCACTGTCTCCGAGCGCGGATTGTGCTGACCGGTCATCAGCCCGACTACCCGGTAGCCCTCGCCGTGCAGGTACTCGGCCAGGTATTGGCCGTCCTGGCCAGTGATTCCGGTGATGAGGGCCGTCGGCACGGATCAGCTCCGGTTCTCCGGTTACAGGGCAGGCGTGTAGGGGCGCAGTTCAGGGTACGGGTCGCCGCCGATGCTGTGAAGTCAGCCCCTGAGGCGAAGCCGTGGCCCGAGCGGCCCGTGAGCCCTATCGCATGAGAATCGGGAACAAGAGCGGGAAGGACAGCCCTCACCCGCATGGACGACGGGTTCCGGTACGGTGCCGCGGATGGCACGCCGCCCGCATCTCGGCTGGTATCGCCCGTCGCGGGCGGCAGCGGCGATGTTGCTGGCGGCAACAGCGATCGTCGGGACCGGAAACGCAGCGGGAGCTGCGTCACGTGTCGATTCGGACCGGCTGTGGGGTGCCGACCGCTATGAGACCGCAGCGAAGATCGCCGAGGAGTATGCAGCCGCCGCTGGTCCCATCGACACGGCCATCGTGGCCTCCGGCGAATCCTTCGCCGACGCGCTGGCAGCCACCCCGCTGGCACGCGTGCACAATGCACCGATCCTGCTGTCGCCGCCCGATGAGCTGCACCCCGCAACCCGCGATTTCATCCAGCGGCACCCGATCGACGACATCATCATCGCCGGCGGCACCACTGCCATTTCCGATGACGTCGAAGATGCGCTGGCCGGCTTGATCAGCGGCAGACCCGGCCGGCTGGAGGGTTCCGACCGCTACCGGACCGTGGTCAACATCGCCCGCGAGATCGAAGTCCGCGAGATCGGTGATTACTGCGGGGATGGGCGCCGTACTGCTCTGCTGGCGACCGGGGAGAAGTTCGCCGACGCCCTGGCACTGTCGCCGCTTGCCTTCTCCGGCCCGCATCCCGTGCTGCTCACCGAGCCCGGCCGGCTGCCGACGGCGGTCAAGAACTTCACCGCCGACTACTCGATCCAACAGGTGCTGATTGCCGGCGGACCGGCGGCGGTCGCGCCCTCGGTCGAGACTGAGCTCACCGCTGCAGGCATCAGAGTGCAGCGCCTGTGGGGTCAGGACCGATTCGAGACGGCCGCCGAGATCGCCGGAGCGCTGGCAGACCGCTGCTTCGGGTCCGATGAGTTCGGCCTCGCCGATGGCCGGAAGTTCCCCGACGCACTGGTCGGCGGCGCACTGCTAGGTCTGCGACGGGCACCGCTGCTGCTGTCCGAGCCGGTGCTGCCCGATGCGACACGCAGATTCCTGGCCGGCCCGGTTCCCGATGCGGGCACCGTACAGCTCACGGTCTTCGGCGGGCCCGTCGCAGTGTCCGATTCCGCAGCGGCGGCGGCAGCCGATGCGCTGAGAGGCCTGGACCGCGAGTGCGATCCCCGCGCAGATACACCCGGTGTTCCCCGCGACGTGTCGGTGCAGCCGCTCAACGGTGCCCTCGAGATCCGCTGGGAGGCCCCGGCAACGGTCGGCAGCAGCGGACCGTCCGGCTACCGGATCAGATACCGGCCTGTCGGGGGTCAGTGGATGAGGCTGCGCGACGTCAGCTCGCCTGCCACGATCTTGGGACTCCAGAACACGGCTCTCTATGAGGTGCAGGTACGGGCCGACGGCAGTGGCTATGAGGTGTGGAGCCCGAGCAGCTACGCAACGCCGTCGGATGCGGCAGGTGTCGCAGCACCGTCGGCTCCGGGCAGCACGAGCCGCAGCCTGCGTGCCGCCGCTGTGTCGCTGGCCGCCGGCCAGCAGGCCAACACAGCAGCACCAGACTGCCCACCCGGACCAGCCTCGGCATGACCGCCCCGAACTCTCGAGCCGTCGCCGTGCTGGCCGGAGGTGTCGGCGCCGCCCGGTTCCTCAGCGGGCTGCTGCGCGTCTGCCGGCCTGCGGATGTCACCGCAATTGTGAATGTCGGCGACGACTTCACGCTGCACGGCCTGCACATCAGCCCCGATCTCGACACGGTCACCTACACGCTCGCCGGCCAGATCAACCCCGAGACCGGCTGGGGCCGCGCCGGCGAGACCTGGCGTGTGCTCACCGAGCTGGGGCGGCTCGGCGGGCAGGACTGGTTCAAGCTCGGCGATCTGGATCTTGCGCTGCACCTGTTCCGCACGCAGCGACGCAGCGAGGGCGCATCGCTGTCGCAGGTCACCGGCGAGATTGCTGCCAATTTCGGGCTCGAGCTGACGCTGCTGCCGGTCAGCGACGATCCCATCGCCACCCGCATCACGCCGTCTGAGCCTGACGGGGCTGCGGAGATCGACTTCCAGGACTATTTCGTCGCGCAACAGCACGGCATCGCCGTGCGCTCGGTTCGCTTCGCAGGCATCGAGCGGGCCAGGCCCGCGCCGGGTGTGCTGGACGCCTTGAGCACTGCCGGCACGGTGGTGGTCGCGCCGTCGAACCCGTTTGTCTCGATCGGCCCCGTCATCGACGTGCCGCAGGTGCGCGAGACGCTGAGCAGCCGGCGCGCCAGCGTCGTCGCCGTGTCACCCATCGTGGGCGGCGCATCGATCAAGGGGCCTGCCGGCGCCATGATGCGCGAGCTGGGTCACGAGCCCAGCGTGGTCGGCGTGGCGCGGCTCTACGCCGGATTCGCAGGCACGCTGGTGATCGACCACGCTGACACCGAACTCGCTCCCGCCGTCGCCCAGGCGGGGATGACGCCGGTGGTGACCGACACGATCATGGCCGACCCCGACCGTGCGGCCGGACTGGCCCGAGCGACGTTGGAAGGCGTCAGCGCAAGAATGAGCACATGACCATCGAACTGCACCCGCTCGAAGGCATCGGCGAAATCACACTCGGTGCTGATCTCGGTGCCGTCATCGCGAGCGCCTGCGAGGCGTCACCCGCCGGCCTACGCGACGGCGACGTACTCGTCGTGACGCAGAAGATCGTCTCCAAGGCCGAGGGCGCCATGGAGCAGATCGACCCCGAGGACCCGCTGTCGCACAAGCCGCTGGTCGAGCGCGAGTCGGTCCGCATCCTGCGCCGGCGGGGCGACCTCATCATCAGCGAGACCAAGCACGGATTCATCTGCGCAAACGCAGGCATCGATCTGTCCAACGTCGAACGGGGCTACGCCGCGCTGCTGCCCGACGACAGCGACCGCTCCGCCAACAAGATCCGAGACCGCATACGGGCGCTGTCGGGCTGCGCCGTCGGGGTGATCATCTCCGACACATTCGGGCGCCCTTGGCGGCGCGGCGTCACCGATGTGGCCATCGGCTGCGCGGGCATCGCCGCCGTCGTCGACCTGAAGGGCACGGCCGATGCGCTGGGGCGGGAGCTGATGGTCACCGAAGTGTGCGTGGCCGACGAGATCGCCTCTGCTGCCGACTTGGTGTGCGGCAAGGCACGGGGTGTGCCGGTTGCGATCGTGCGCGGAGTCGACCCGAGCTGGCTGCGGCGTGCCTCGGTGCGCTCGGAGATCGTCAGGGATCCCGCCGAGGACCTGTTCCGCTAGCTGTCAGACACCGGCTCGGGCGGCGGTTGGCGCTGTGCGCGCAGCACGGCACCAGGGGCGACCTGCTCGCCGCTGCCGACCACCGAGTAATCGCAGAGTGTTGCCCCGGCTCCCACGACAGCGCCCGCGCCGAGCACCGAGTCGATCACGATGGCGCCGGCGGCGAGGCGGCAGCCATCCCCCACCACTGACCGCTGCACCACAGCACCAGCTCCGATCTCGCACCCGCGGCCGATGACCGACGTGCGCATCTGCGCGTCGGGATGAAGCCCGTCCGACGACGCCGCGATGCCATCGATCACCCTGGCGGCGCCACGGCGGCCAGCGAGAATGTCCAAGTTGGCAGCGAGGTACTGCTGCGGCGTGCCCGTGTCGAGCCAGTACGTGTCGGCAACCAGCGCTGCCAGCGCCCCGTCCGCGACTATCTGGGGGAAGATCTCCCGCTCGATGGAGACGGGCCGGTCGGGCGCGATGCGATCGAGCACCGCCGAGGTCAGCACGTAGGTCCCAGCGCTGATCGTGGGCCGTTCGCCTCCTCGCGGCAGCGCTGCAGGGGCCCAACCCGGTTCCGGCTTCTCCGAGAACGACAGCACCCGGCCCGATGGATCGGTCACCACGAGGCCGTATGGCGACGGATCGGCCACCGGCTGCAGCGCGATGGTGGCTTCCGCTCCCGAACTGGCATGAAGGCTCACAAGTGCGCCCACGTCGAGGTCGGTCAGCACGTCGCCGTTCAGCACCAGAAAGGTGCCCGTGATGTCGCTGGCCTCCGCGGCAAACCGCACAGCGCCCGCCGTGCCGCGCGGGCCAGGCTCGACGGCCACTTGGTATGCGAGCTGCCCGATGCGACCATGCGGGTAGGCCGCGGTGAACGCCTCGGCCCGGTAGCCCAGCGAGAGCACGATCTCATCGACCCCGTGGCGGTGCAGATGCTCGCAGACCCACTCGATCATCGGACGCCCGCACACCGGCAGCATCTGCTTGGGGGTGTCGTTGGTCAGCGGCCGCAGCCGGGTGCCGAAGCCGCCCAGCAGCAGGATCGCCCTCACTCAGCGGGCTCGGAGGTCTCCGAGGGCTCCGACGTGGCCGGAAGGTCGCCCTCGACCGGCTCAGTCCCGCTGCCGTCGTCGAGCACCGGTCCTTCTTCGGTAGAGCCATCGATCAGGGGCTGATCCTCGGGCGGCAGATTGAGGTAGGCCCGCAGGAATGCGTCGTCTGGTCGCGGAACGTCCGCGTTCTCCACGCTCGGGTGGACGAAAGCGAACACAAAGATCTGGCCGTCGTCGAGGAAGCGCACATCGCGCAGATCCTCTGTGAACGCCAGCGCCTTCTCTGCCTGCAAGGTCTCCCAGCGCATGATGCGAAGCTCTGCGCCCGGTTCGGCGACGTCGGCGTCGTCGCTGTCGGGATCAGGGGATGCGCAGCCTTCGCCAGACTCGTCGAGGATGGTCCCGTCGGGCAGCTCGATCCTCGAGTCGGTCAGCTCGAACTCGATCTCGCGCATGAACGCACCCACGGTGGCGAACTGGCCCGTCACGCCGGTGTGGAACGGATGGATGTGGATGAGCCCGTCGCCATGCGTGTGGATGCCCGACTGGTCGTCGACGTCGTTGGGGTACAGGTCGAGGATGAAGTCGTCGCAGTCGTAGATCGCGTAGAGCGAGTGCCAGTGATCGCCGAGCCGCGGCGGGCCTGCCGGGGCATTCGACGACCGCTCGTTGCGTGCCACCAGGATCAGCACCACGCCCAAGAGGACGACGAGCAGCATCGCCGCCGGGAACAGGATGTCGCGCCGGGGTCGAAAGCTCCTGCCGCTCCCGCCGGCGCTCGCTGCTTTGGCAACCTTTTTGGCAGCGGCTGATCTCGCCATACGGGGCGACAAGCTACCGGCGCTCGGGGCTAATGGGTGCGCCCGCCGCGGGGGGCGGCAGGGGGTTCAGCGGCGGCTGTGCCGTCCGCGCCGGCGCTCAGCGCCGGCCGAGACCCTCGTAGGTGAAGCCTGCGGCGCGCAGCTGGTTGGCGTCGAGCAGGTTGCGGGCGTCGACGACGCGAGCCGCGGCCATCTCCGATGCGGCCCGCTCCCAGTCGAGGGCCGCGAACTCAGGCCACTCGGTCAGCACGACGGCCACATCGGCGCCATGCAGGGCTTCGAACGCTGAGTCTCGAACGTGCAGGACCGCGGGCAGCTGTGACGCGATATCGGGCCGGTCGTCGAGGTTGCTCAGGGCCGGGTCGTACGCCACGAGGCGTGCACCGGTCGCGCTCAGCCGCTCGGCGACCCGCAGTGCGGGAGAGCCGCGCAGGTCATCGGTGCCGGCTTTGAAGGTGAGACCCATCACCGCCACGGTGACACCGTCGAGATCAACAGATCCCGGGGCTCCATCACCGGCAGCCGGATCCGTCACCCGGTCTGGCCCGCCCACGACCATCCGGGCGACCTTCGCCACCACCCGGTCGAGCTGCTGCTCGTTGACCGCGATGACGCCTTCGAGCAGGTCGAAGACGTACCCGGCGTCGTTGGCGACCGATACCAAGGCGCGGGTGTCTTTCGGCAGGCACGAACCGCCCCAGCCGGGGCCGGGCTGCAGGTACGCCGAGCCGATGCGGTGATCGGTGCCGACGCCCGCAAGAACCGTGTCGACGTCGGCGCCGACCGCCTCGCAGACGGCGGCCAGCGCATTCACGAACGAGACCTTGGCGGCCAGAAAGGCATTTGCCGCGTACTTGACGGTTTCGGCCGAGGTCGGATCGCTCAGGATGACCGGTGCTTCCACACGGGCATACAGCGCCGCGACCCGGCGTGCCACCGAGAGATCTTCGGCCCCGATGACGATCCGGTCGGGTGACAGGAAGTCGGCCACCGCCGAGCCCTCCCGCAGGAACTCGGGATTCGACGCCAGCGCCACATCGGTGCGCCCGAGCGCCGCCGCAATCTTGGGCGCTGTTCCCACCGGCACGGTCGACTTCGTCACCACCACCGAGCCGGGCTGCAGGCGAGGTGCCACCGAATCGAGCGCTGCCAGCAAGTAGCTGAGCTCTGTTTCGCCGTCGGCACGCAACGGAGTCGGCACGCAGACGAAGACGAAGTCGCACGTGGCCGCAACGGCTTCGGCCGAGATCACGAACCGGAGGCGTCGCGCAGCGATGCCTTCAGCGACGAGCCGATCCAGATCGGCTTCGCGAATGGGCACCACGCCAGCCGACAGGGACGCCACCTTGGCCCGGTCGATGTCCGCGCAGATGACGTCATGGCCGAGGTGGGCGAAGCACGCCGCCGTCGTGAGGCCGACGTAGCCCGCGCCGACGACGAGGATGCGTTGCTCGGGCGATGTGCCGCTCATGGCGCCAGCTGGTCGGCGGAAGGCACGTCGACCCTCCGGTGGCCGGGATCGATGCGAGGCGGCTCGTCGCCGACGTGCAGGATCACCGTGGTTGCGTCAAGCTCGGCATGGCCGGCGAAGTCTGGCACAGGCAGCAGGTGACTGGCCAGCAGGCCGGCAGCGAGCCGTCCCTGCGGGGCCAGATACACGACGGTGCCCGCCAGCCCGTCCGAGATGCCCTCCGGCATCGGCCCCGCTGCCTGCGCATCGAATCCCAGTTCGCTCAGCTCTGCAGCCACCTGGTGCCGCGCCGTCCCGGTCACCTGCACTCGCACCCGCGACTCCACGATGTCGTCCCAGCCGATGCCCCGGAACACGTCCAGTACCCGTTGATTGTGCTCAGCGCGCTGCGGATCGAGCCCGAGCGACCATCTCACTGGGTCGTGCACGTCAACGACCCGCAGCTCGTAGTCCTCGACGTCGGCATCGACGTCGAGGCCGGCGAACTTGTCCGCGAGTCTCCGGCCGTCGTTCACGATGCTCAGCGTGTCGGACGTGGACAGGTGGTCGGCTGCGATGTCCAGCACTGCGAGCAGATTGATCGGGTTGGCAAGCAACGCGGGTGCGACTTGCGCAGCTGCGACGCGCATGAATTCGCGCTGGCGGTCGGTGCGGGCGAGGTCATTCCAGGCGCCGTGCCGCTGCCAAGTCCCGTCAGGCAGCTGTTCCTCGAGATGACGGCTGCGGACATATGCAAGCGCCTTCCTGCCGTCGAGGAGATGGGTGCCCGCCCCGGTGACGAACCCGCTCCGGCTCTCCGTCGGATCGGTGGCGTTCTCTTTCGGCTGGTCTCGCAACGGCCGGTCGAAGGTCATCTCGACGCCGCCGACGGAGTCAACCAGCCGCAAAAAGGCCTGGAAATCCGCCTCGACAAAGTGCTGCAAGGTGATGTCGAGGTTCTCCTCGACCGTGTCGATCAAGCGCGCAGCGCGCGCTGCCGTGGTGCGGTCACGGTTGTAGGCGCTGTTGATCTTGGCCATGACGCCGGTGCCAGCGATATCGCTCGTGCCGGCGATCTCGGCCGCCAAGTCCCGCGGGATGGACATCATCGCCGCCGTGCCGTCGTCGCGCAGGCGGATCACCATGATCACGTCCGCGAGCCGGTTGTAGTCCGAGTGCCCGGCGCGCAGCGGATCGTCGGCAGCGAGTCCCACGGGGCTGTCGGTGCCGACGAGCAGGTAGTTCTCCCCGGTTGGACCACCCGGCAGTACCGGCTGACCAGCGGACCGGTCCGCAATTCCTGACGAATCCGACACGGCATCCGACTCGTCACCCGCCGAAACGTCGTCGCCAACGGCACCCGCTTCGTCACTGCTCATGCCGCTGCCGGCCGAGCTGTCAGGATTCGCCGCCATCGTGGCCGGCTGCTCGATCAGCACGTCGGCGGCGGTCACCGGCTGCTGGGGAGCAGATGTCAGCACATCGGCCAGCTCGTGCCGTTCGATCCGCCCGAGCTGCAGCAGC
Organism: Candidatus Poriferisodalis sp.; assembly: GCF_965204125.1. GTDB lineage: Bacteria > Actinomycetota > Acidimicrobiia > Acidimicrobiales > Poriferisodalaceae > Poriferisodalis. The sequence goes on from NZ_OZ241968.1 coordinate 359,258, forward strand.
ACGAATGCAGACGCGCCGGTCGCGGCCGCTCCGGCGAGGGTCAGCACCGCCAGCGAGATCAGAATGAGGCGAGTCCGCCAGCTGCGGTGGCTCACTCAGCTGCCTCGGAGAGGGCCTCGCTCAACGACGGATACACGAACAAACTCTCGGCGATGTCCTGGACGCGCAGGTTCGCGCTGACAGCGAGAGCCACCACGGAGATCAGCTCGGCCGCGTGCCGACCCACGATGGAACCGCCCAGCACCTGGCCGGTCAGCGGATCGGAGACGATCTTCACGAAACCCCGGGGGTTCTCCTCGATCAGTGCCTTGGCGTTCGCGCCGAACGGCACCTTGGTGACGCGGATCTTGCGACCAGTGGCAAAGGCCTCCGCCTCGGCGAGTCCGACATCGGCGATCTCGGGCTCGGTGAAGATGGCCGATGCCGCTTTGTCGTAGTCGAGATGGCGGTGGGGGCGGGTCTCGTGCAGGCCCATGGCGTGCTCCACGATCTTGCGTCCCTGCATTGCCGCCACCGACGAGAGCGGCAGCTTGCCCGACAGGTCGCCCGCCGCATAGATGCTCGGCACCGACGAGCACAGGTTGTGGTCGACATCCACATAGCCCTCGCCGTCGACTCGCACCTCGGTGTTCTCCAAGCCCAAGCCGTCGCTGTTGGGGATCGAGCCGATGGCGAGCAGGGCGTGCGTGGCGCGCACCGTGCGGCCGTCGCTGCACACGACCTCGACCGCGTCGCCGTCACGCACGATGTTCACCGCACGTGCGCCCTTGAGCATGGCGACGCCGAGATCACTGAAGGTCTGCTCCAGCACTGCGGCGGCTTCGGGGTCTTTGTGGGGCAGCACTTGCTGTCGGCTCACGATCAGCGTGACTTGGGAGCCCAGCGAGGTGAACATGTGCACGAACTCGACGCCGGTCACCCCCGAGCCCACCACGACAAGGTGCTCGGGCAGCTCTGCGGGCGGGTAAGCGTCCCGGGTGGTCAGGACCCGCTCGCCGTCGATGGGCGCCCACTCGGGGATGCGGGGCCGGCTGCCGGTCGACAGCACGACGACATCGGCCGACAGCTCCACGGCTCCGTCGGCGGTATCTGCGCAGACTTCGTTGGGCCCGAGCAGGCGGCCCGAGCCCGACAGTATCCGCACACCCTGGCTGACCAGCATCTGCCGGGCAACCTCAGCGAGGCGGTCCTCGATGTCGCCGATGCGCTGGCGAAGGTGCGGGGTGTCCACCGATGTGGACACATTGGCGAGGCCCAGCTCGTCGAGATGACCGGCGAAGCTGAGCGCCGAGCCGGTGGCGATCATGGTCTTGGACGGCACGCAGTCGCGCAGGTGGGCGGAGCCGCCCACGATGTCGCGCTCGATCAGCGTCACGTCTGCGCCGTAGCGCGCCGCATAGGTAGCCGCCGAGTGACCCGCCGGGCCACCGCCGATCACGACGAACCGCTTCTGGGCCATGGTCCCGCAGCGTACCGGTGCCCCCCGGCCCCGCTGCCGTCGCGGCTTAGCTCAGCGTGGGGCTGCAGAGACCGTCGAGCTCGCTGACGGTGATGCGCTCACGGTTGGCGTAAGTGACCTCATTGGCGGGGTCAGCACGCAGCCGGAATTCGCGGAAGGTCATCTCCAGCGAGTCGAAGGCGACGATGCGGCCCGACAGCGAATCACCGACACCGAGGATCAGCTTGATGGTTTCGAGCGCTTGGATCGAGCCCACGATTCCCGGCAGCACCCCGAGCACACCGGCTTCCGCGCACGACGGGGCAAGTTCTGCCGGCGGGGGCTCGGGCAGGTAGTCGCGATAGGTCGGCCCATGCTGCGGGTCGAACACGGTGACCTGGCCCTCGAAGCGGAAGATCGAGCCGTGCACTATGGGTATGCCCAGCTTGACGGACGCATCGTTGAGCAAGTACCGGCTCGGGAAGTTGTCGGCGCCGTCCACGATCACGTCCCAGCCCGACAGGATCTCCAGCACATTGTCGGCGCCGAGCCGCGTGTCGTAGGTGACCACGTTGACGTCCGGGTTCAGCGCGGTCAGCGTCTTCTTGGCCGAGTCGACCTTGCGGTCGCCGACGCGGTCGACGTTGTGGAGAATCTGGCGCTGCAGGTTGGACTCGTCGACCACATCCATGTCGATGATGCCGAGCGTGCCGACACCGGCAGCTGCCAGGTAGAGCGCAGCCGGCGAGCCGAGGCCGCCCGCGCCGAGCATGAGCACCTTGGCGTCGAGCAGCTTGAGCTGTCCGGCTTCGCCCACCTCGGGCAGCAGCAGGTGTCGCTGGTACCGGTTGCGCTGCTCGGCACCGAGCGAGGCCGGGGTGGACCACGGCCGGCCTTCGTCCTTCCACTGGCCGAAGCCGCCGTCCATGGACACCGCGTTCGGGTATCCCAGTTCGGCGAGCGTCTTTGCGGCAAAGGCCGAGCGCACGCCGCCGGCGCAGTAGACGATGATCTCGGCGTCGTGATCGGGCAGCCGGTTCTCTATCTGCGCCTCGAGGTGGCCGCGTGGGATGTGGATCGCGTCGGCAAGCGCACCCTGCTCGTACTCGTCGGGCTCGCGCACATCGAGCACCACCGGAGAACGGTCGGCGATCCACTCTGCCGCCGTGGCCGTCGTGATCTCGGTGATCTCGCGCTTGGTCGCTGTCAGCAGTTCGCGGAACGAGGGCATCGGGGCCTCCCTGTTCGTCGCCCGGTGTCTGGAACGATGGAGTCACGTTCGATAACGCCCAGTCCCCAGACCAGGCTCAGGCCCTAAATCCTACCCAACAGGTCGGGTTTTAGCGCCGCCGCAGATCTGGGGGAGCACTTCGGAGATGGATCGACGGAGCACCATGTCGGCGAGGTGGTCCATCTCGGTGGGCTCCGCATTGACGATCACGACACGCGCACCCGCCGATTTGGCCGCTGGCACCACCGCCGCGATGGGATACACGGCCAGCGTCGTTCCGACGGCCAGCATCAGGTCGCAGTTCTCGGCTGCGATCTGCGCACGCAGCAGGTCTCGCGCCACGAGCTGCTGGCCGAAGCTGATCGTGGCGCTCTTGAGAATCCCGCCGCACTGCGGGCACGGCGGGTCGTCCTCGCCGAGCCGCACTCGGTCGAGCACCACGCCCATGTCCGCGCGGTAGTCGCACTCCAGGCATGCGACCTCGCGGATGGTGCCGTGCACCTCCACGATCTTGTCGGGGTCCGAGCCGGCGTCGTGGTGCAGCCCGTCCACGTTCTGCGTCAGCAGCGACACCAGCTTGCGGCGGCGCTCGAGCTGCACCAGGGCTCGGTGCCCGTCGTTGGGCTCGGCACCCCACGCACGGTGATCCATGCGCGCCCGCCAGGCCAGCACGCGCACCTCGGGATCAGCCAGGTAGTTCTGCAGCGTCGCCTGCTTCTCAGCAGCGGGGTTCTTGGTCCATACGCCATTGGGACCGCGGAAGTCCGGGATTCCCGAGTCGGTGGAGATCCCGGCGCCGGTCAGCACCGTGATGGCGTTCGCCTCATCGATCCACCCGGCCACCGTTCGAACGTCGTCATCGGTGTCGGAACCCGCATCAGGCCCGCGGTCCGTCTCGGCTGGGCTCATGCCTCACAGTCTGACTGATCGCCGGGTACCAGGTTTGACGAGATTTGTGTGATTAAAAGTATATTTCATGTTGTATAAGTATGTTTTGATATACAGCACGTCAACCGCTCACGAACGCCGGTCCCGGCCGGACGCGACACGACACGCTGAAGGAGACCTCGATGCGAACCGACCACATGCCGACGACTCCCCCGCCCGCGACTGCCAGCAGCGAGGCTGCAGCGGTCAACCTGCAGCTCGTCGGCGGCACGGCGACTGTGCCGAGCGAGCCGCTGGTCCCAGCGGCCACAAGCGAGCCTTTGCGTGTCCTGCTGGCGCGGCCGTGGGATGACCCCAGCTTGCGACGCCGTGGCCACGATCCGCGCTCGGCCTACGTGGAGCGCTTCTGGGTCGCCATCCTGGGCCCGAGCGCCGTCTGGTTTCTGCGTCTGCTCGCACGGGAGTTCGACGAACTGGCCCCAGGAGAAGACCTGCGACTCGATCTCGACTCCACCGCCCGGCGACTCGGGCTTCAGCACCGCGGAGGCCGCACGAGCAGTTTCATGCGCACCATCGACCGCTGCGCCATGTTCCACCTGGCGCAGTTCGCCGATGATGCCGTGCTGATGGTTCGCCGCCTGCTGCCGCCCGTGCCACGCCGGCTGTACGACCGGATGCCCCAAGAGCTGCGCGATGAGGTCGGACGCTGGTCGCGCACCGACGGGCGTGCGGACTTCTCAGTCGGCGAGACCCGCCTGCTCGCGTCGTGCATGTTGATGCTCGGCCACGGCCTGCACGAATCAGCCGAGCGCCTGGTGACGCTGGGGCTCGCGCCTCATGCCGCAAACGAGGCAACGGCATGGGCATGGGCGCAGCGATGCACCCGCCGCGGCGGCTAGCGCCCGGTCACCAACCGCAGATCAGCTCCACCAGCGTGCGCACACCGAAGCCGGACGCTCCCTTGGACAGCTCGCCGGCGTCGGCGTCGGTACGCACGGGTCCCGCGATGTCGAAGTGCACCCATGGCGTCTCGCCCACGAACTCTGACAGGAACAGGCCTGCGTGGAGCGTGCCCCCGTAGCGGTTCTTGCCGATGTTGCGCAGGTCGGCGATCGGCGAGTCGAGCTGCTCGCGGTACTCCGGCGGCAGCGGCAGATGCCAGAGCAACTCGCCGGCGGCGCTTGCCGCAGCCTCGGCACGCTCGATCGCTGCCGGGTCGTTGCCCATGAGCCCGCCGTACTTGTCGCCGAGCGCCACCATGCAGGCACCCGTCAGCGTGGCGAGGTCGACAACCAGGTCTGGCTCCTCTTCGACCGAGAGCGACAGACCGTCAGCGAGCACGAGCCGACCCTCGGCGTCGGTGTTCAGCACTTCCACGGTCTTGCCGTTGCGGATGCGCAGCACATCGCCGGGCTTGGTGGCCGTGGGTCCGGGCTGGTTGTCGGTGCAGCAGCAGATGCCCGTGACCGCGACATCGGGCGCCAGCCGGACGATCGCGCTCATCGCGCCGATGACGGCGGCAGCGCCGCCCATGTCGATCTTCATCCACTCCATGCCCTCGAACGTCTTGAGGTTGAGCCCGCCCGTGTCGAATGTGATGCCCTTGCCGACGAGGTGCACAGTGGCGCGCGGCTCAGCGGTCGGCTGCCAGCGCATGCGGATGAGCGCCGGTGGCTCTGTGGAGCCCGCGTTGACACCCAGGAGCCCACCGCATCGCTCCGCCTCCAGTCGTTCGCGGTCCCACACCTCCACCGATGCAGTGCCGGCCGCGGGATCGCCGTCTGCAGAGGCCGCCTCGATGGCCTCGGTTGCGGCGTCGGCGAGGCCGCTCGCGGTGAGCGCGCCGGCTGGCTGGTTGACGAGGTCGCGGGCCAGGGCAATGCCGCCGGCCACAGCGGCGGCACGGCCGACGGCTGCCGTCGTGTCGGTGCCGTCGGGCGCTGCGAGCACAACGCGGCCGAGCGCGTCGGCTTCGGGCGGTTCGCCTTTGTGCTCGTTGAACCCGTAGGAGGCCAGGAGCATGCCTTCGACCACTGCCGCGAGTGCGACATCGGCACCGAGATCGTCGGCCGCAGCGGCCGCCAGTGCTGAGGTCAGCGAGTCGACCTTCGATGCCGCCCGCCAGAGATTCGCCGCCGCCTTGCGAACGTCCGCTGCAGTGAGATCGTCCGAACCGAGCCCGACGGCGATGGGCATGGTGTCGTCAGCAGCGCCGGCGATGCCGGCCATCAGCGCGGTGCTGCCCGCTGCGCCATCGAAGCCGCTGGCTGCCAGGTAGTTGGACGTGGCTCCCAGCGTGTCCAGCGCATCGCTGCGCACCGGCCTGTCCGCGGCGGCAGTGGGCGGCGCAGCAGCGGGGTCGGTCACCACCTCGAAGGCGTCTGTTGAAACAGTCAGCGGCACAGCGTCCTCACTCTGTCGGGGGTATCACGAGCGACGGCAAGCGCAGCCCGCACTGCGGTTCTACCCGACGCCGACGCTCAACGCAGCAGATGTCTGTCGCGCGCCGATCGGGGGCCGTGTTTCGCTTCACGCCGGGCGCAGGTGCACCACGTCGCCGACTGCCACCGTATGGACCGCCCCGGCGTCGTCGGTGATCAGCAATCTGCCTTCGGCATCGAGGTCGCCCGCCACACCTTCGAGGCTGTTGCCATCGCCCGTCGTCGCATCAAGTGAGACGCGCACGCGATGACCGAGCGTGGCGGAATTCCGGCGAGCCTCGTCCAGCACGACGGATGCTCCGGCGCCGTCAGCGGCGCGGCACAGCAACTCGTAGCGAGCCTCCAGACCCTCGAGCACCCGGCGTGCCAGCAGCGTGCGGTCCACCGGCGCCCCCGATTCCAGGTTCAGGCTGGTGGCGACGCCTTCCAGCTCCGCGGGCACCTCCGGCCAGCCGGTGTTGAGGCCCATGCCCACGACCAGCGCAGACAGCAGTCCCCGCGTGCTGATGGACTCGGCCAAAATGCCCGCCAGCTTGCGATCGTGGCGAACGGCGCCGTGGCCGGCCGCGTCGTGGCCGGCCGCGTCAGGACCCGTCGGGCCAGCTATCACGAGATCATTGGGCCACTTCAGCCGCGGCCGTACGCCGCTCACCTGCTCGCACGCGTCGGCGGCGGCCAGCCCGACGGCAAGCGTCACCAAGGCCGCCCGGGCCGGAGGCAGCAGGTCCGGCGGCGGGCGCAGCAGCACCGACATCATGAGCGAGGTGCCCGGCGGCGCCGTCCAGCGGCGACCGCGGCGACCGCGGCCGGCGGTCTGCAGATCGGCGATCAGCACCATTCCTTCGGGTGCCCCCCGGCGGGCCCGATCGAGCAGCTCGGTGTTGGTGGAGCCGATCTCGTCGTGCCACTCGACCTCGACGAAGCGGGTGCTAGCGACCGACCTGAAGTGCGGTGAGTCGAATTGCGCCGGGTCGTGCTCGGCAGGCACGCAGCGACAGTACCGGTAGCGAACATGAGCAGGGAGCAATAGCGTCGCCCATCTATGTCCGGCAATTTGGGGACCTGATCCGTGTTCAGCAAGCTCCTCATCGCCAACCGGGGCGAGATTGCGGTGCGTGTCATCCGAGCGTGCCGCGAGCTGGGCATTCCGTCGGTCGCGGTGTACAGCGAACTGGACCGTGACGCCATGCATGTGCGGCTCGCGGACGAGGCGTTCGCCCTTGGCGGCCAGACCGCGGCCGAGAGCTACCTCAACACCGAGGCGATTCTCGATGTCATCGGCCGTTGCGGCGCCGATGCAGTCCATCCCGGGTACGGCTTCTATTCCGAGAACGCCGACTTCGCCCGCGCCATCACCGAGCGGGGCGTCACGTTCGTGGGGCCGCCGCCCGAGGCCATCGAGGTGATGGGCGACAAGATCTCGGCCCGCTTGGCTGCCGAACGTTCCGGCGTCGCCGGCGTGCCCGGCACCACCGAGGTGATTACCTCCACCGACGAAGTCGCAGCGTTCGGCGACGAACACGGCTACCCCATCGCCATCAAGGCGGCCTACGGGGGCGGCGGCCGCGGCATGAAGGTTGTCGGCAGCCCTGACGAGATCGAAGCCGCCCTGGCATCGGCGCAGCGGGAGGCCGAGGCGTTCTTCGGCCGCGGAGAGTGCTACATGGAGCGCTACCTCACCTGGCCCCGCCACATCGAGATGCAGGTCATCGCCGATCACCACGGCAACGCCGTGTGGCTGGGCGAGCGTGACTGCTCTGCACAGCGCCGGCACCAGAAGCTGGTGGAGGAGAGCCCCGCTCCCCTGCTCGACGATGCCGTCCGCAAGGCAATGGGCGACGCGGCGGTGGCCGTGGCCCGTGGCTGCAACTACACGAACGCCGGCACGGTGGAGTTCCTCTACCAGGACGGCGAGTTCTTCTACCTGGAGATGAACACGCGCCTGCAGGTGGAACACCCCGTCACCGAGATGGTGACCGGCATCGATCTAGTGCGCGAGCAGATCCGGGTGGCCGCTGGGGAGCCGCTGTCGTTCACGCAGTCGGAGGTCACCTCGGTCGGTCATGCGATCGAGGCGCGTATCAACGCCGAGGATCCCGCGGGCGGTCGCTTCCTGCCGTCCCCGGGCTCGCTGACGTCACTGGTGGTGCCGGACGGTTTCGGCATTCGCTGGGACGGCGGATACGAGGCCGGCGACACCGTCAGCCAGTACTACGACAACCTCATCGGCAAGCTCGTCGTGTGGGGCTCCGATCGCCCGACCGCCATCGCCCGCATGCAGCGGGCCCTCAGCGAACTGAGCGTCGGCGGCGTCGCGACAACTGCGGCGGCGCACTCACGGATCATGGCCTCAGACGACTTCCAGGCCGGCATCCACAGTACGAAGTGGGTAGAAGAACGGCTCGACCTGAGCGGCGTGACCGGCAAGACCGACGCAGAACCTCCCGCTGCACCCGACGGCGAAGACACACCGCGCGTGCGACGCGATGTCGTGGTGGAGGTAGACGGCAAACGGTTCTCGGTGAGCGCGTGGGTGCCCGAATCGGCACCAGCCGCCAACGCGGCCAACACGGCTGCTCGCCCGCGTCGCGCGAGCGGCGGCGCTTCTGCGGGCGCCGGTACCGGTCAAGTGACCGTGCCGATGCAGGGGACCATCGTCAAGATCCTCGTGGAGATCGGCCAGGAGGTCACGGCCGGCGAGGGGGTGGTGGTGCTCGAAGCCATGAAGATGGAAAACAGCATCAACGCCGACCGCTCGGGCACCGTCACCGAGATCAAGGTCGAGCCGGGCGACACCGTGGGCGCCGGCGACGTGGTGGTCGTTATCTCGTAGCTTCGGAACCCGGCCGGGTTCGACGCTCTGCTTCCTTGAGCGCTCCGACGTCGAGTTCTATAGCGCGGACGCGGCGCAGAGTTCGTTCTGCTATGACGCGGTTGGCGCGCAGCAGGTCGGCCAGGACGCCGAGCATCACGAGCTGCATGGCCACGAGCAGCGCGACGGCGCCGATGATGAGCGACTGCACATGACCTGAGCCGTCCGAGGTCACCAGGAACCACCCGAAGCGGGCGAACAGGAAGATGCCGACCGCAGCGAACAGTGCCGCAGGCACGGCGAAGACCCGCAGCGGTTCGTGCATCGCATAGACGCGGGCGATGGTGCCTGCCGCCCTGCGCACGTACTGGCGCTTGGACTTGAACAAGCGCGACGGCCGGGTGGTGGGATTCACCCGCACCGGCACATCGGTGACCGCTAGGTCCGACTTGCCGGCCTGGATCACCGTCTCGAGCGTGTAGGTGAACCGTGACACGACGTTCGCCGCGAGCGCAGCCTCCCGGCTGTAGGCCCGGAACCCCGAAGTCACATCGGCCACGTCGGTCGCAGATGCTTGGCGGACGGTCCACGAGCCGAGCCGCTGCAGCCGCTTCTTGAGCGGCGAGAACTCCGGGTGATTGCGGATGTCGCGCGAGCCGATCACCAGGTCAGCGCGGCCGGCCACGATCGGCTCGGTCAGCTTGCTGATGTCGCCCGCGTCGTACTGGTTGTCGCCGTCGGTGTTCACGATCACGTCGGCGCCCATGCGCAGCGCCGCATCGATGCCGCTGGCGAAGGCCACGGCGAGCCCCTTGTTCTGCGTGAGGCTGACGACGGCGTCGGCGCCGTGGTTCCGAGCCACCTTCACCGTGTCGTCGGTGGAGCCATCATCGATGACCAGCCACAGCACCTCGCTGAAGCCCTCCACTCGGCGCGGCAGTGCGCTCAGTGTTGCTCCCAGTGTCTCCGCCTCGTTGAGGCAAGGGATCTGGATGACCAGCCGCACCCGCCCATTGTGTCGGGTAGACCCGACACAAGAGAACTCAGCGTCGGGCGCACCCGCTGCGGAGACGACAGGTCAGTCGACGTTGAGGCGGGCGAGGCGCACGGCGGCGAGGGCGAGACTGACGGCGGAGACGGCGGCCAGCACGACGACTGCGGTAACGAGCCCGTAGGTGGTGAAGCCGAGATCGATGTCGGCGATTCGCGCCAGCACCGAACGGGCGTAGCCGCGCAGCGACAGGCGCTCGGCAAAGTCGCCGAGACCCACCGCCAGGCCCTCCCACAGCAGCACATAGGCGATCCCCCACAGAACGGCCTTGCGGAACAGCAAGCCCAGCAGGACGAACAGGCACGAATAGGCGACGGTCCCCAGCGCCGCAGCTGCCAGCGCGCCCAGCGCGACGCCGCCTGAGTCTGCAACAAAGTCGGTCGCGAGCCAGCCGCCCAAAGCAGTCGGTATGACGCACAGCGGCAGCGAAACCGTGACGGCCGCAGCAGCAGCAGCCACCACCAGCGGAGCACGGCCCATGGGGCGCAGCCACAGGTACACGAGCGTGCCGTCATCGCGGACATCGCCCAGCGAGGCTGCGGCGAACACCAGGGAGACGATGGGAACGATGATGATCAGGCCGAAACCGTCGGCATAGTTGGCTCCGTCGAACAGCGCCCCTTCATTGGCGGGGGCGCCGCCATTCGTGGAGTTGCCCACCACCCAGCCGACCACGACCATGATGGCCCCGAGCGCGCCGAGCGCCGCCAGGCGACCAACGGAGACGATCTGGCGAATGAGTACGCGGTAGCACAGGGCCGTCGCCCGTACAGCGCCGACACGGCGCGGCTGCGGGTCGAGCGCGGCGCTCATCGTCGTTCCACCAAGTAGCGGAAGACCGATTCGAGGTCTTCGTCGAGCGGGATGACCTCACGCAGCCGGGCGCCCAGGTCCTTCGCCAGCGGCGCGATCTCGCGTCCCAGGCGGTCCACCTCCAGCGTGTCCGCCACCACCACATCTCCGTCGATGTGCACCCCCACCACCGTGCCCGAGGTGACCAGCGCTGCGGCGAGATCGCGGGGCCTATCAGCCTCGATGCTGATGCGGTGCGGGCGGTCGTCCATCAGCTCCCGGAGTTCTCGGTAATCACCGCTGGCGACAAGGCGACCCTGGGCAATCACCAGGATTCGCGATCCGAGCCGGGCGACTTCCTCGAGCACATGAGACGACACGAGCACGCAGCGCCCTTGCGCGCCCAGCTCCTCGAGCAACTCGATCATGCGACGTCGCTGAACGGGGTCGAGGCCGTTGAGCGGCTCATCCAGGATCAGCACCTCGGGATCGTGAACGAGCGCGGCTGCCAGCTTCGTGCGCTGCCGCATGCCCTTGGAATAGCCCGACACCGGCCGACCATCGTCGGGGTCGAGTTCGACGATGCCCAGAGCGTGTCGCGCAGCCGCTTCGGGGTCGGTCACGCCCTGCGAAGCGGCTGCTACGGCGGTGAATTCGAGGGCGTCAAGCCGGTCGAACAGGGCGTCCTGCTGCGGTGACAGTCCGATCCGGCCTCTCACATCGCGGTCACTGCGGGCATCGGCTCCCAGCACGCGCACCGTTCCCCGCGATGGCGGGGTGAGCCCGCACATCATGCGGAACAGCGTCGACTTGCCTGCACCGTTGGGCCCCAGCAGTGCCGTGACACCGGCCCGGACGGCGAAGGTCACGTCGGACACGGCCACCACGTCGCCGAAGAACTTCGACACCCCGTGCACCTCCACCATGCCTGCAGGCGGCGCAGCCGAGGCAACGGCCGCGGCTCCCGGCTCGTCCGCGGCAACGTCGGGACGGGGAGCAGCCACGGGTCGAGGTCGAGAACTCATCAACCAGCCTCGATCCGGCGATAGCGCCACCACACCACCGCTGCTCCGGCCGCGAGCCAGGCGGCATTCACGGCCACGACGAACAGCGTGGACAGCTCGCTGATTCGCAGCCCCGGAGACGCGTCGTCTTCACCCAATTCCGGCGGTCCGACGCCGAAGATCCGATCTTTGAGCGCCTCGCTCATCTCGCTCAGGTTGAACGCGTAGATGCGAGGGTCCATCTCGGCCACTTCGACGAGCAAGCCGGTGACGAACTGTGAGCCCAGCAGGAGGAGGATGATGCCGATCACGGCGAATGCCCGCCGATCGGTCAAGCTCGAGATCGCCAGGCTGGCGGCAGTGATGGTGGCGGCAATGGCGATGCCGGATCCCAGTATCCGCACCAGCACTGTCAGCCAGTCGCCGAGTCCGTCGGGGCCCGAGCCCTCCACGGTGTAGGCAACGAGCAGGAACAGCAGCGGCCCCACGGTGATGACCGCCAGCGTCACAGTCACGGCGGCGGCCTTCGACGCCAAGTAGCTCCACAGGCGCAATGGCGTGGACAGATACAGCGACAGCATTCCGTTGCGGCGGTCGGCCACCAGGATCTCAGGAACCACGATCCCGCAGAAGAAGAACAGCGCCAGCTCGATGAAGCCGTAGTACTGGTGGTATTCGGGCAGGATGTTCTCGGAGATCAGATCGATGTCGAGCACCGTGGCGATGCCCACGAAGACGATTGCGGGAACCAAGGCGACCACCACGGCCAGCCACGGCAGGAACTTGTGCCTGGCCGGTCGCCCGAGCCCGAGCGTAAATCTCACCGAGGAGCCGACCAACGCGCGCATGGCGCCGGCGAGCCCATGGCGGGCGCCGCTGTAGGGCCGGTAGCGCTCGTCGAGAATCTGCGCGGCGTTGTCAGCTTCGGTCGCCTGGGCGCGAGCGTCGGCGGCTCCGGTTGCGTCGTTCATGTCGCCGACGCCTCGAACAAGTCGGCGAGCGTGCGCTGGCGGGCTTCCAGACGCCGGATGCGCGCCCCTGCATCGGCGACGGCATCGCGTGCCCGGTCGCTGAGCTCATCTCGTCCCGCGCCGCCGAGTCGTAGCACGGTGCCCGTGCGCTGCACATCGATGCCGGCGCTGCGCAGGGAGCTCTCGACCGCTTTGACGGTCCCTGCGGGCTCGACGATGTCGACCAGTTCCAGCGTGATGCCCTCGCCGTCGCCGACCAGTTCGGCGATCGGCCCGTCGGCGACCAAGCGCCCCGCGTCGAGGGCGACGATGTGGTCGCAGACCCGCTCGACCTCTTCCAGCAGGTGCGACGACAAGACCACGCTGACCGAGTGCTCGTTGCTGATCTCGCCGATGAGCGTGAGCATCTCGGTGCGCTGTGTGGGGTCGAGCCCCGAGGTGGGCTCGTCCAGCAGCACCAGCTCCGGGTCGGACGCGACGGCCTGCGCCAGCTTGACGCGCTGGCGCTGACCGGTGGACATGGTGCCGAGTGTGCGTGTGCGCTCCTCGCCGAGCCCGACCAGCCACAGGCTGTCCGATGCCCGGGTGCGAGCCTCGCTGCGGGGCAGGCCGCGTACCTGTGACAGATGGCGCACGAAATCGACGGCCCGCATCTCGTCGGGAAGCACGTCGCGCTCGGGGGCGAAGCCCACCTTGGCCCGCAATGCGGCGCCCTGGCTGCGGGGATCAAGCCCCAGCACCGTGGCCGAACCAGAGGTCGGCGGGCGCAAGCCGAGCAGCGCATTGAGCAGCGTGGTCTTGCCGGCGCCGTTCGCCCCGACGAGTCCGGTCACGCCGGGCCGCATCTGGATGTCGAGCGCGTCCAGCGCCACCGTTGATCCGAACCGCTGTGTCAACGCTGCCGTGGAGACGAGCACCGTCCCGGCAGCGGCAGCGTCGTTCACGCGCTCAACCTAGGCGCGCGGGATGTTTCGTCCCCGTCAAGGGAGCTGGAGTTAGTGATCCGCTTCAGCGAGACCCGCAACGGCCAGCGCCTTCTGCTTGGCGGCGTCGAGGTCGTAGTGCTTGCGGGTGACGATGCGCTGGGCATACAGGCCGCCGCCGGCCTGCAAATTGGTCACGAACTTCCAGCCGCCGTAGGAGTCGGCGGTGAGGTCGCGGATGGTGTGCATCAGGCGTGCCCGGTACTCGCCGTCGACATCGTGGCGGGTGGACATGTACTTGCGTGCCAGCGCGCCGACGTCGGGATTCTCAAAGTCGGCTGGCACCGGCGACGTCAGCACGGCACCGCCGGCGATGTCATGGAGGTGGCGCACCATGGCGCTGTAGTTCGCCGCCGCCTGGAACTTGCCGGCGTTGGTGTAGAGCTCATTGGGGAACGCCGCCCCCTCAGGTCCGATCGAGCAGTGAGCGATGGCCGCTTCCAGCGCAGCGCGGATCAGCGTGGCGTGGATGATCAACTCGGAGATCTTCTCCTTGACGTGGCCGATCCCCGCTGTGCCGTTGGCCTCGGCCACGAGCTGAGCCAGCCCGACGAGCTGGTCGGCTTCCTCCACGAAGGCCGACAGTCCGCCGAGGCGTTCCCACAGTCCCAGCGCATGGGCGAACACGGCGGCGTAGTGCGTCTCGCCATCGAGGAAGACGCGCTCGTGGGGCACGAACACGTCGTCGAAGATCACGAAGCCCTCGGGATAGTGGTGCTCGCCCGACACGGGGAACGCCCGGGGATCCTCGTGGCGGGGCGCGTAGGTGGTGTTGATGATCTTGACGCCGGGGGCGTTCACCGGCACCGAGCAGCCGATCGACCAGTCCTCCTCGCCGGGCTTCATGGCTTTGGTGGGGATGGTGAGCAGCTCGTGGCCGAACGAAGCGCCGGTGATGTGGAGCTTTGCACCGCGGATCACCACGCCGTCCCGCTGGCGATCCACCACGCGGACATACGAGTCGAGGTCGTCCTGGCGGGCCGGCGGCCGGCTGCGGTCGCCCTTGGCGTCGGTGATGCACTGGGTGATCCGCACGTCGTCGCCCTGCGCCTCGCTGATGAAGGCGTCCATCCGCTCGATGTAGTCGGGCTTGGAGTCGACCATGCGGCCTGCGGCGGTCTTCAGGGTTTGGATGGACGTGTAGGTGACGTGAGCCATCATCCCCGCCGAATGCAGCATCGGGATCATCTCGCGCAGATCGTCCGCGCTGCGCGGCACGGTCATCAGCGGCGACATGGCCTCGGGTGCCGGGTCGTAGAAGCGGTCATAGCCCGCGGCCGTGGCGTCGACCGTCTGGCCCAGGATCGGGTGGGTCTCCAGGTCGTCGATCTGCTTGCCCTCGAAGTACGTCAGGCGTCCGTCTGCGAGCGATTCCTTGTACTGCTGGCCGGTGCGCATCGTGAGCTCCCCATTTGTCACAGTTGCCGTGCGAGCGGCAGTCACGCTAGTGGCGCGCGGTGGAACCGGCCGGGGTCGGAGGTGACTGCAGGGGCCGGTGCGCTAGAACGGCACCCATGACGGATCCCTCCTACAAGGGCCCTGTGCCCGACATCTCCGACCCCGACGCAGCGGCGACGTACCAGCTCGACGGGCACGTCGCCACGATCACCTACAACCGGCCCGAGGCAATGAACGCCATCAACGGCGACATGCGACAGTGCCTGAACGCCGCGTGGATGGAGTTCTACAACAACCCCGACGCGTGGGTGGCCATCATGACCGGGGAGGGCCGGGCGTTCTGCGCCGGCGCCGACCTGCGCGATCCCACC
This sequence comes from Candidatus Poriferisodalis sp., assembly GCF_965204125.1. Classification (GTDB taxonomy): domain Bacteria; phylum Actinomycetota; class Acidimicrobiia; order Acidimicrobiales; family Poriferisodalaceae; genus Poriferisodalis. The sequence continues at coordinate 374,638 of NZ_OZ241968.1, forward strand.
CGGGGCTCGGCGGGAGTCTGGTCGGGGTCGTACTTCGAGATCCCCACCATCAACAGCCTCGAGAGCGGTCTCGAGCTGTACAAGCCGATCATTGCGGCCATCAACGGCGCGTGCATCGGCTACGGGCTCACCGGGGCCCTGGTGGCGGACTTTCTCATTGCATCTGACCGCGCCATCTTCGGTATGCCCGAGGTGAGGATCGGTGTGCCGACCATCGTGGGCTCCATGCGGATGCCGCACAAGATCGGCTGGGCGAACGCCATGGAGATCCTGCTGACCGGTGAGAACTTCGACGCCGAGCAAGCGCACGAGATGGGGCTCGCGTGGAAAGTCGTGCCGCACGACACGCTCATGGACGAAGCTCGCACCCTGGCCGAGCGCCTGTGCCAGGGAGCGCCCCTTGCCGTGCGGGCCGTGAAGGAAGTGGCGTGGCGCAGCCAGCGCATGGGCTGGACCGAGGCCCTGCGCATGGGCGAGTCGATCCGCAAGATCGTGGGCGACAGCGAAGACGCCAAGGAAGGCGGGCGGGCCTTCGCCGAGAAACGCCCGCCCGAATGGACCGGCGCCTGAGCGCTCAGCCGCTGAACAGAGCTAGCCGGCCAGGGTGAGTCGAGCCACGAGGTCGGTGCCGAAGCCGGTGAGGATCGCCAGGTAGAGCAGCCCGGTGGCCGCCATGACGGCCGCGTACTGGCGTTCGCGCAACGCCGCCATGGCCACGGCGGCGAGCGCCACGGTGGTGACTGCGCATGCAATCCAGAACCAGCCCAGCAACCCGCCGTAACCGTCGTCGATGCTGCCGGTCAGCACGGCGATCATGCCGGTGGGCAGCAGCAGCAGTCCTACCTCGATGGGCCAGAGGCCGCCGAGATGACGCACCAGCTCCCGCAGCGGCTCGCGGCGCAGACCGGGCTGCACGAGGTACCAGTGGCCGAGCAGCATCGAATTGCTCACGGCGCCCAGGAACGCGGCGCCAACGACGACACGCGCGAGGTGCAGCGCCGGCGCGATGTCGCCGCTGGCGCCGAGCCCTGCCGCCACGACCCCGACCAGCCCGGCAAGAGGCGCTGCGAGGTCCCAGCGCGGGTCGAAGCCCTCGATCGTCCTCCTCGAGGAGGAATCAGCTGGTGCACCGCTATCGCTGCTGGCCGGCGCCTGGAACTCTGCCCCGGGCACGTTGGGCACGGCCGAGCGCACGAGCGTCGCTCCGGCACACACCGCCATCGCAATGCACGCAACATCGCGCACGGCGTTCGGCTGGAACACGAAGCCGGTGACCGCCCCGATGGCGGCGATCACCCCGTACAGCGAGCGCAACAGCCAGCCGTAGCCGAGCCCGACTTCCCGCCGGCGCGTGGTCACCCACAGGTACGCCAGTCCCCCTGTGGCCCACTGGCACATCACCGTCGCCACATCCACCGGTGCGCCCTCAGTCATCGCCGTGCTGCCTCTCGCTGACCGGGGCGCGTTACGCCAGGACGGGGCGGGCCCGGGCGCTGAGCTCTACGGCTGCGGCGGATTCGGCGGCGTGATAGCTCGAACGGGTCAGCGGGCTCGACTCGACATGGTCGATGCCGAGCGCGGTGCCCACCTCCCGCCAACGTTCGAAGGACTCGGGCGGCACCCAGCGGGCGACGGGAATGTGATGACTCGTCGGTCGCAGGTACTGGCCGATCGTGACAATGCTCACGCCGACAGCCGCCAAGTCGGCCAGCGTGAGATCGACCTCTGCGTCGTCCTCGCCCATGCCGACGATGATGCCCGACTTGGTGACGTGCCCCGCCGAAGCGCTGCGCGCCAGCAGAGCGAGGCTGCGGGCGTAACCCGCCGAGGGCCGTACCGCCCGCTGCAGCCGGGCGACGGTCTCGATGTTGTGATTCAGAATGTCTGGGCTCGCGTCGAGGACGGTCTGCAACGAGGCAGCGTCGCCGCCGAAGTCGGGAACGAGCACCTCGACCGTCGTGCCCGGCGACTGGGCCCGGATGGCAGCGATGGTCTCGGCGAACGCGGCGGCCCCGCCATCGGGAAGATCGTCCCGGGCCACAGCGGTCACCACCGCATGATCCAGCTCCATCTCGGCGACCGCGTCGGCCACCCGGCGGGGCTCGCCGGGGTCGAGCGGCGCAGGCTGGCGAGTGTCCACCAGGCAGAAGCCGCACGCACGCGTGCACCGTTCGCCGTTGAGCATGAACGTGGCCGTTCCGGCCCCCCAGCACTCGAAGATGTTCGGGCAGCCGGCCTCCTCGCACACCGTCACCAGGTCGTGCTGGCGCATCACGCGGCGCAGCCGGAGGTAGTCCTCGTTCACCTCCATCCGGGCACGCAGCCACGACGGCTTCCGCTCAGCGAGGCGCAATCCGCCGTCGACTCCCGCCTGTGCCAGACGGGCACGGCTGCGTGGCGGCGAGACCTCGACCGGGCCGGGCTGTCGCCCGGGACCGAGGCCCTGGCTGAACGCGCTGAGGTCGGACGGCCGGTGCCGCCACGCAACATCGGCGCGCTCGCAGCCGGCTTCGCCCCATCGCTCGGCCGCACGCCCGACCACGGCGTCGGCCACCTCGCGCGTGGTCGCTGCGCAGCCCTCAGCTCGCAACGACGTCGGCCGGAAGTCTCGGATGCCGCACGGGATGATCCGCTCGAACCACGACAGATCGGTCTCGACGTTGAGCGCGAAGCCGTGCATCGTGCGCCCGCGGCTCAGGCGCACGCCGATGGCGGCAATCTTGCGAGGCGTGCCCTCGAGATCGCGCCACACCCCCGGGTACCCACGCAATCGGCCGCAGCCGCCCATGCCGAGATCGGCCAGCGCATCGATGAGCACCTGTTCCAGGTCGTACACGTACGCCGCGGTCTCGGCCAGTCCCCCGCCGCGGCGGCCGGGCAGCGTCAGAATCGGGTAGCCGACGAGCTGGCCGGGGCCGTGGTAGGTGAAGTCGCCGCCACGGTCGATGCGGACGCAGTCGGCTCCGACCTTGCGGGGATCGACGAGCAGGTTGGCCTCATCTGCGCTCGGGCCCGCAGTGAAGACGTGGTGGTGTTCGAGCAGCAGCAGGTAGTTCTCCGCGCTGTGGGCCCACAGGCGCCGCTGCACGTCGATCGCTTCGCGGAAGCCGACCCTGCCGAGCCAGCGCACCTGCAGCATCCCGGGCACCGGCCTCAGAACTCCGCTCCCCAGTCGTGCTGTTCGAGCATCTGGCGGATGTGGCCCAGGAAGCCCGCAGCGTAACTGCCGTCGAACGCACGGTGATCCCAGCCCATCGCCAGGTGGCCCACCGAATGCACCGCGATGCTCTCGTTGCCGAACCGGTCCGTGACCACGACCGGCCGTCGGGCGACGCCGTCGGTTGAGAGCACAGCGACCTGGGGCTGATTGATGATGGCTGCAGTGGTGTAGGTGCCGAACGAGCCGTTGTTGGAGATGGTGAACGTGCCGCCGCTGATGTCGTCGGGTGTCAGGCGCCGCTCCCGGGCACGCGCCGCGAGCTCATTCATCGTGCGGGCGACGCCTCGCAGGCTGAACGAGTCAGCATCGCGCAGCACTGGCACGATCAGACCGTCGTAGTCGAGGTCGACGGCGACGCCGACGTTGCGACGGCGCCAGATGCGCAGGCCGCCGTCCTCCACCGAGGCGTTCAGCCGCGGCCATTGGGCCAGGGCGTCAGCGACGGCGACCACGATGAACGGCAGGTAGGTGAGGCTGAATCCCTCCGCAGCCCGCCATGCCTCCCGGTGGGCCCTGCGCACCTGCTCCACATTCTCGTAGTCGACCTCGACGACGGTGAGAGCGTGCGGCGACGTGGCCATGGAGTTCACCATGTGCTCGCCCGTTCGGCGGCGGATGTTGTTGAACGACTCGAAGCGCGAGTCGCCGTCAGTCCATTCGGCCGCGGCAGCAGCGGCAACAGGTGCCGGCACCGGCGGCGGGCTGGGCGCCGATGGGCGTTCGCCGGCAGCCGGTCTGGCCGGAGACGTCGTGGAGCCCGCGCTCGCAGCCGCGGCGCGCTGCCGCTCGTCGATGGCGTTCAGCACATCAGACCGGGTGATGCGGCCGCCCACGCCCGTGCCCACCAGCGCTGAGGGGTCGAGGCCGTGCTCTCGTACCAGGCGTCGGACGACGGGCGAGAGCAAGTGGCTGCCATGGTCGGTTGCGGGCCCGTTTGCCGCGCCGTTGGCCGGTGCACCGACCGCAACCGCAGCAACGGCGGGCGCCGCAGGCGGATCGGCCGGCGCCGGCACGGCCGCAGGAGCAGCAGCCGGTTCTGCCGGCCCGCCGCTGGGCACCGGGACGGCAGCATCGGGCGACGGCGCGACGGCCCCTTCGGCCAGCTCCACGATCGCCAGCACCGTCCCGACGTCCACGGTCTCGCCCTCGGGGACGCGTATCTCGGTGAGTACCCCCTCCATCGGCGAGGGCACCTCGCTGTCGACCTTGTCGGTCGACACCTCGTAGAGCATCTCGCCCACCGAGATCGAATCGCCCGGGTGCTTGAACCAGCGGGTGATGGTGCCTTCGGTGACCGTTTCGCCGAGCTGGGGCAGCACCAAGTCAGCCATGTCGCGCCCCAGAACGGCACACGGCAGCGGCCGCCGGACTCATCCGTGCAGACCTCGCCCGGTGAGCGACAGCATCGTCTCGCCGAAGAGCTCTGACAGCGTGGGGTGGGGCTGCACCAGCGCCGCCACTTCGGCGACCGTGGCTTCCCAGTTCACCGCCAGGTAACCCTGACCGAGCTGCTCGGTGACCCACGGCCCCATCATGTGAACGCCGAGCACGCGCCCGGCGGTGCCGTCGGCCTCCCGCTCGGCCACGATCTTGACGAGACCTTCGGTGTCGTTGACGATCATCGCCCTCGAGTTGCCGGTGAAGCGGTGCTTCGACGTCACCACGTCGTAGCCCGCTTCGCGGGCCGCCGCCTCGGTGAGCCCCGCAAACGCCACCTCGGGATGGCAGTAGATCGCCCAGGGCACGTTCGCGTAGTCGACCGGAGCCGGCTCCTCGCCGAGCATGTCCTTGGTGGCCACGATCGCCTCGGCGAACCCGACATGGGCGAGCTGCGGCGTGTTGATGAGGTCGCCGATGGCATAGACGCCGGCCATGGTCGTGCGGCACGTCTCGTCGGCCACCACGAAGCCCCGCTCGTCGAGCTTCACCCCGGTGCCGTCGAGGCCGAGATGATCTGCGTACGGCCGGCGTCCCACCGACACCGCCACAGCGTCGACTTCCAGCGACGCTTCGGTCATGTCGCCGCCGCCAGACCGGGGAGCGATCTCGTACTGCACCGTCGTTCCGCCGCCGCCCGGCGTGTGGCCGGTGACCCGGCAGCCCGTGAGCACCGCGATCCCCCGCTTGGAGAACGCCCGAGCGAGGGCCTTGGCGATGTCGGCGTCGACGCCGGGGATGATCTGCGGCGCGTATTCGAGGACGGTGACCTCGGCACCGAGGTCGGCGAGCATCGAAGCGAACTCGCAGCCGATGGCACCCCCGCCGATCACGGCCACACGGCTCGGCACCTCGTCGAGTGCCAAGACCTCGTCGGACGTCATCACCAGCGTGCCATCGCGATCGAATCCCGGCAGCGTGATCGGCACCGAGCCCGCAGCGAGCAGCACGTGGTCTCCCTGCAGCGTCTGGGTGCCGGACTCGCCGGCATCGACCTCGACGGAGCGGTCGGCACACAGCCGGCCCGTCCCCTCGTAGGTCGTGACCTTGCGGCGCTTCAACAGCCCCTTCACCCCGGTTTCGAGACCGTCGACGATGCGCTGCTTGCGGCCCTGCGAGACGGCGAAGTCCAGCTCGGGCGGTTCGACGTTGACGCCGAACTCAGCGGCCTCGACGACGGTGCGCCAGACCGCTGCTGTCTCGAGCAGTTCCTTGGCGGGAATGCAACCTCGATGCAGGCACGTCCCGCCGAGCCGGTCCCGCTCCACGAGCGCGACGCTCATGCCTGCGGCACCGGCGTACAGGGCTGCCCCGTAGCCCGCGGGGCCTCCGCCGATTACCACGAGGTCGTACCGAACCGGACTGCCCGTCTCGCCGGTGTTCGTGTCATCTGCCATCGCGCGACGAGGGTACGCCGCGTTTCCGACCGGTTCGCACCGGGGCCTCGCCGCACGCACTGCGGCCTATCCAGGCTGTGCTACAGCGCGATGAGCACCTGGACTGCGAACGCCATCAGGATGACCATCCCGGTGACGAGAGCCAAAGCAATCAGCGCCCGGGTGCTCACTTGGCCGAATGTAACCCGCGCTATTGCATCCTGGACCCAGGGATAGGCTCGGCAAGGTGACGCATCCGCGGTACCGAGCGGTCATCGTGCTGCTTGCCGGGCTGGCAGGCCTCGGCGTTCTGGCTAGCTGCGGGAGCGTTGAGGTCAGCGTGTCCCGGGACACGGCGGCCACGACATCTGCTGCCGAGGTGCCCGCGACCACCTCCGGCGGCACCGACACCGGTGCGGCTGCCGAGCCAGCAGCGACGACTGCCCCGATCACCCAGGAGACCCGGGCCGAAATCCTGCTGCTGGAGGGCGCGCTGCTCGACGGGCAGCAGTTCGATTTGGCTGCAGCGGCTGGCAACGATGTCCTGCTGTGGTTCTGGGCACCTTGGTGACCGGCGTGCAATCGTGAAGCGCCTGCGGTCGCAGCGCTGAAGGCAGAGCACGGCGACAGCTTGGTCTTGGTGGGCGTCCCGGGCGGCGACTCTCAGGATTCCTACCGGAAGTTCGTAGCCAAGCACCAGCTCGGCGACGTCCCGCAGCTCAGCAACGAGGACGGCGATCTATGGGACCAGCTCGGCAACAGCTACCAGCCGAGGTGGATGCTGGTGCGGGCCGACGGAAGCATCGAGCGCGGCGGCGGCACGCCCCCGCCCGACATCGTTCAAGACGCGCTCACGCCCGCCTGAGAACAGCCATGGCCGCGTCGAAGCAGCGAACCGTAAGTGTGGAACGGCTCATTGCCGCTCCCGCGGAGAAGATCTTCGCTGTACTGACCGATCCCAACCGCCACTGTGAGATCGACGGATCAGGAATGCTGACCCGCCTGACCAGCAGCAATGCCCCGCTGACGCTGGGCAGCACGTTCTCGATGCGCGTCAAGCTCGGCGTCTCCTATACCGTGAAGAACCGGGTGCTGGAGTTCGAGGAGAACCGCCTCATCACCTGGGCGCACTGGCAGGGCCAGCGCTGGAGCTACCGGCTCGAACCCCAACCCGACGACAGCACGCTGGTACGCGAAACCATGGACTGGTCCACAGCGAAGATGCCGTGGAGCATCGAGCTCCTCAGGGGGCACAAGAAGGCTGTGCCGTCAATGGAAAAGACGCTCGAGCGGCTGGCTGCCGTGGCGGAGGCCGCGTCCGGCGACGACCAATCCTGATCGACTGGCGGTACCGCTGGCCCGACTTGCCGTCGACGGTGCGTCGGTCTCGGTCAATCGGGTTCGATCACCCAGACATCGTCCAGCGCATCCTCCAGGCGCCGGTTCAGATCGCCCAGCGTGCGGTCGTCAGCGCGGCGCACCAGCACGGCTTCGTCGCAGTTGTGCATGAACCAGGTGTCCCGGCGACGCATCGCCTTGCCGAATGCCTCGGTGTCCGCCGGCACGCGGTTCGCGAGCACGAATTCCTGCCCTGCACGCTGGCGCAGCTCTGCAAACCGCTGACGTGACGGCCCCGGCCATCGACGCTCAACCCCCTCGAACGCCAGCACCACCACATAGGGCACACCGGCCGCGAGCGCAGCCTCGGCACCCAGGGTCTCGGCGCCGAGCCCCAGGCCCGTCGCTACGACCAGATCGGGATGCAGCTCGCGCTTGGCCGCGAGAACATCGCTCAGCTGCCGGAGCACCTTGCGCGAGACCGGGTTCTCGTTGTAGCCGCCGAGCTCCGGCGGCCGGTGGCCCAGCACAGCCACCGCGTGACCGGTGATCTCCCGGTTCCCGGACGTCGGCTCGTCGGTGCTCACGGCACCCTTGGCAGGGCGGTGCGGCGCCGAACGCGGGTCGCTCAGCCGATCGAGCACGTCATCGTCGAACCGATTGCCGCTCTGGCCGGCACCTGCCCCCGCAGAATGCACAGCCAGCGCGTCGGCAGCGGAGTTCAGCCGCTGGCCCGCATGACCCTTCACCCACTCGAAGGTCACATCGCCCCGCGCCAGCACGGCCTCGATGAACGGCTCCCACAGATCCCGGTTGGCCACCGGTTTCTTCGCAGTGTTCAGCCAGTTGCGCCGGTGCCAGCCCTTCCACCATTCATCGGTGAAGCACTTCACCACGTAGGTGGAGTCGCTGACGATCCGCAGCGGCCCGTCCAGGTCTTCGACGGCTTCCGCCGCAGCTGCAACCTCCATGCGCTGGTTCGTAGTGGAGGGCTCGAAGCCGCAGGCCCACGGCCCGCCGTCGACCACGTAGGCCCAGCCGCCCGGGCCTGGATTGCCCAGGCATGACCCGTCGGTGAAGACCTCTCGCGCTGCCGCGTTCGATTTCTGGCTCATCCAAGTGCGACACTAGAACCCATGCTCTTCGACGGGTTGCATGAGCAGATCCCCGATATCGACCCCGATGAGACCGACGATTGGCTGCAGTCGTTCGCGGCAGTCGTCGAGGAACGGGGCAAGAACCGCGCACGCTTCCTGATCCGGCGGCTCATGTCCAAGGCCCGTGAGATGCAGGTCGACTTCCCCGCCACCGTCTCGACCCCGTACATCAACACGATCGCCCCTGAAGACGAGCCGTGGTTCCCCGGCGACGAGGAGATCGAGAAGCGCCTGCGGGCCTTCATCCGCTGGAACGCCGTGGCCATGGTGACTCACGCGAACTCGTGGGCCGACGGCATCGGCGGCCACCTGTCCACGTTCGCCAGCTCGGCGGCGCTGTACGACGTGGGCTTCAACCACTTCTGGCACGGCAAGGACGACGGCGAGCCCGGCGATCACATCTACATCCAGGGTCATGCGGCGCCCGGAATCTACGCCCGGGCCTACCTCGAAGGCCGCCTCGACGACACCGACCTCGAACATTTCCGGCGCGAGATCGGTCGCACCGGCCTGTCGTCGTACCCCCATCCACGACTCATGCCCGAATTCTGGGAATTCCCGACGGTGTCGATGGGCCTCGGGCCGATCACCGCCATCTATCACGCCCGCTTCAACCGCTATCTCCACAACCGCCGCATCGACAACACGTCCGAATCGAAGGTGTGGTGCTTCGTGGGCGACGGCGAGACCGACGAGCCCGAGACACTCGGCGCGCTGCACCTCGCCGCACGGGAGCGGCTCGACAACCTGATCTTCGTCGTGAACTGCAACCTGCAACGCCTCGACGGCCCCGTGCGCGGCAACGGGAAGATCATCCAGGAGCTCGAGGCCAACTTCCGCGGCTCGGGCTGGAACGTGATCAAGGTGATCTGGGGCGGCCGCTGGGACGAGCTGCTGGCGCGCGACCGCGACGGCGTGCTGCTCAACAAGATGAACGAGACCATCGACGGCGAGTACCAGCGCTACTCGGTGGAGAGCGGGCAGTACATCCGCGAGCGGTTCTTCGGCCCCGATCCGCGGCTGCGCGAGATGGTGCAGCACCTCTCCGATGAAGACCTCCAGACCCTGCCTCGCGGCGGCCACGACTACAAGAAGCTGTACGCGGCCTACCAGGCGGCCGTCGAGCACGAGGGCAGCCCCACGGTCATCCTGACCAAGACAGTCAAGGGCTGGTCGCTGGGGCCCGACCTCGAAGCCCGCAACGCCACCCACCAGATCAAGAAGCTGAACCGCACGCAGCTCATGACGATTCGCGAGCGACTGCGGCTGCATAACGAGATCGACGCCGAGTTCGATCCAGACGACCCGCCCTACTGCCGGCCGGCGCCCGGCAGCGCCGAGCACGAGTACTTGATGGCACGCCGCAAGGCGCTCAACGGCCCATTGCCGAAGCGCATCGGCAACTGGTGCCGCAAGGCGCTGCCGATGCCCAGCTCCAAGCCGTTCTCGGAGTTTGCGGCGGGCTCGGGTGAGATGGCGGTGTCGACCACCATGGCGTTCACCCGGATGCTGCGGGCCATGACGCGTGAGCCGGGCTTCGGCGACCGGGTGGTGCCGATCATTCCCGACGAGGCCCGCACGTTCGGCATGGACTCGCTGTTCCGCGAGCTGGGCATATACGCCAGCCAGGGGCAGCTGTACGAGCCGGTCGATCACGACCTGCTGTTGTCCTACACCGAGCACATCGACGGCCAGATCCTCGAAGAGGGCATCACCGAGGCGGGTGCGCTGGCCAGCTTCACTGCCGCGGCCACGTCGTATGCCACCCGCGGCGTGGCGATGGTGCCCTTCTACACCTTCTATTCGATGTTCGGCTTTCAGCGGGTCGGCGACATGATCTGGGCGCTGGCCGACATGCGGGGGCGCGGCTTTCTCATGGGGGCCACGGCGGGTCGCACCACCTTGATGGGCGAGGGTCTCCAGCACCAGGACGGTCACTCGCCGCTGCTGGCCTCGGTGGTGCCGCCGTGCCAGGCCTACGACCCAGCGTTCGCCTACGAGCTGGCCGCCATCGTGCAGGACGGTATCCGGCGCATGTACGGCGTGGGCGAGGACATCTTCTATTACCTCACCATCTACAACGAGAACTACGTCCAGCCGCCTGAGCCCGACGATCTCGCTGTGGAAGATCTCCTGGCGGGGCTGTACCGCTACGCCCCGTCGCCGCCCGGACGCGCCCACTCCGGCACGATCCTGTTCTCGGGCTCAGCGCAGGGGGCTGCGCGGGCAGCCGCAGAGCTGCTGGCGGCCGAGCACGACGTAGGCGTCGACCTGTGGAGCGCCACGTCGTACAAGGCGCTGCGCGAGGAGGCGCTGTCGTGCGAACGGTGGAACACGCTCCATCCCGACGATCCCCAGCAGGTGCCCTTCGTGACCCGGCAGCTGGCCGACGGCATGGGGCCGGTGATCGCCGTGACCGACTTCATGCGGGCCGTGCCCGATCAGGTGTCGCGCTGGATCGGCCGCGACTACACGTCGCTCGGCACCGACGGATTCGGCCACAGCGACACCCGCAGCCGGCTGCGGGAGCACTTCGAGATCACCGCCGAGCACATCACCGTGGCGGTGCTGTGGCGCCTGGCCGAGCTCGGCGAGATCGATGCGACCGCGGCGGCGGAGGCCATCAAGCGCTACGGCCTGGCCACCGACAGCGCCGACCCCTGGTCCGCCTCCGCACACTGAACGACCTGCCCCGCCGGCATCCGGCTCAGCAGGCCAAGTAGGGACACCAACGGACATATCCGAGATTCGTGGCCGCTTGGGCGGTCGCAGTGAGCAGACTGTCCCGGTGCCCAGCGACATCCCGTGCCCGCAGCGATGGTTCGACGACTACGAGGCCGGCGAGCGCTTCACGTTCGGCTCAACGACGATCGACGAGGCCGAGATCATCGAATTCGGTCGCAAGTTCGACCCCCAGCCTTTCCACATCGATCCCGAAGCCGCCCGTGACACCGTCTATGGCCGCCTGATCGCTTCGGGATGGCACACCGGCTCGATCATGATGAAGCTGCTGGGCGAGCACCTGCTGGGGCCATCCAGCATGGGCTCGCCCGGTCTCGACGAGCTGCGGTGGCTGGCGCCGGTGCATCCAGGCGACCGTCTCACCCTCGTGGTGGACGTACTGGAACTCCTCCCGAGCCGCTCCAAGCCCGACCGGGGCATCGTCAAGATGGCCCACGAACTCGTCAACCAGCACGGCATCACAGTGGTGCGCTCGGTGGCGAACATGATGATCGCTCGGCGCCTGCCCGAGCAGAGCGCGGCCTCTTAGGCGTACTGGGCGGCTGCTTGGCGCTCCAGCCAGCCGAGCAGGATGGCCACCGCTCGCGGATCGTGACGGATGCGGTGGTCGGCACCCTCGATGAGACGCAGCTCTGCACTGGGATGCCCCGAAGCCAGATGTCGGGCCTCTTCGTAGGGCACCTGCCGGTCGTTGATGCCGTGCAGGATCAGCAGCGGCCGGTCGGCCAGCTGTCCCACAGCGTCCATCGCCCGGTTCTGCTTCAGTTCACGATTCCAAGCGCCCGTCGACTTCGGAAAGCCGTCAGTTCGGATCACACCCACGTTGCGACAGTGCTGCAGGAACGCCTTGGGGTCGCTCGCCCAGTCGTCAAAATCCGCCCTGGGCGCCATTGCGGCCACGCCGCGAATCCGGGCGTCGCGCGCAGCCGCCAGGATCGCCACAGAGCCGCCGGTAGTCGAGCCCACGAGCCATACACCCCGGCAACCCTCGGAGAGCACACGGGTGACCGAGCGGCCGATGTCGTCAATCCAGCCGAGCAGGGAGAAGTCGCCGTCAGACTCGCCGCAGCCGCGCATGCTCACCGCAAGCACTGTCCAGCCTTGGGCCTCGGCGATGCGCTCGGCGAAGAGCTGGTAGGTGCGGTTCGGCACGCCGGGCCGCTGCATCGACGGGAAGCCGTGGCAGAGCACCACTGCGGGCCCGCTGCGGACAGGTCGTTTCGGGCGCACCAGGATCGCTGCGAGGCCCGGGCTGCCCTCGATGGTGGTCTCGGTGACGTCGGTGCTCACGTCGCTGCGGGCTGTCGGCCGAATACCGCATGCGCGGCCGTTGCAAGGCGCACCGTCATGTCCTAGCGGCAGAGCCGCGACAGGCGGTAGCCGCGGTTGCGCGCTTCTGGCAGCTCGTCGGGGCCGAAGGTGGCGTAGGACTGCGCTGCCACGATGTCAGCGACGGCTGCGGCGAGCTGTTCGGTGACCGCCGGATCATCAGTCTCGAGTTCCATGTCGTAGACGATCTGGTTGCGCTTGTCGCCGACGAATCGGCAGCCGGCGAGCTCCCTCGGGATGTCCATGGGAACATTCTGCCGTCCGGCTGCGGGCTCAGGCTCCGCCGGGGTCCACGACGGCAAGCGCGCCGATCAGGCGCAGGTACTCCAAGTGCGCATCTGTCACCGCCTGGACCTGCTCCAGCGACACCTCAAGCCCGTCTCGGCGGACGCTGCGGTACAGGTCGGCCGCCGAGGGTTGGTCCTCGGTGACCGTCGTGCCCGTTTCGCCCTCGGCATCAGGATCAGCGTCGTCCGGCGTAGGTGGGGGCGCGAACTGCAGCTGGTTGAGGTGTGCCCGCAGGAGCGCTTCGAGCTCGCTGGGCTCCAGTGCCGCAGCAATGTCGAACGGCACGAGATCGGCGACGACCTCGGCCGCCTCGGCGAGACGCCACACGGGCTCACGTCGCTGGCGGCCCAGCCGTTGCGCCTGCGTGCCGACCACGCCCGCGGCGACGACGAAGCCGATCACCAATGAGATGACGATGACCGCGACGATCACCGGTGCCTCCCCGGCAGCTCAGATGTCCGTGCGGCGCGCCTCAGTCTGACTTGTCCTGGCCTACAGGCCGATGCGCTGGGCCAGCTGCTCCCGGTGGTAGGCGGGGTCGCCGAAGATCAGCTCTGAACTCTTCGCGCGCTTGAAGTACAGGTGCGCAGGGTGCTCCCACGTGAAGCCGATGCCGCCGTGGATCTGGATGTTCTCCGCGGCGCAATGGAAGTACGCCTCGGAGCAGTAGGCCTTGGCGAGCGACGCCACCGACGGCAGCTCGTCGTTCATCTCCGCAGCGCACCAAGCCGCGTAATAGGCGGCCGACTTGGCCGATTCGACCTCGAGCAGCATGTCGGCGCACTTGTGCTTGATTGCCTGGAACGAGCCGATCGGGCGCCCGAACTGCACGCGGTCCTTCGCGTACTGCACGGCCATGTCGAGCACGAACTGCGCACCGCCGACCTGCTCGCTGGCCAGCGCTACCGCAGCCAGGTCGAGCACCTGGTCGATGTAGGCGAAGTTGTCGGTGTCGCACAGGTGCTTGGCCGGCGTGTTGTCGAAAGTGATGCGGGCCTGCTTGCGGGTCTGGTCCATGGTGGCGAGGTTCTCGCGGCTGAGCCCCGCGGCGTCGCCCTCGACGGTGAACAGGTGAATCCCGCCGTCGCAGCGCGCTGCCACCACGAACAGGTTCGCGGTGCCGCCGTCGGTCACGAACATCTTCTCGCCCGAGATCGTCGCCGAGTCGCCGGTATCGGTGGCCTCCACCTCGACGCCCTCGGCATCCCAGCGTCCGCTGGCCTCGGCCAGCGCCAGCGTGGCGATGATCTCGCCCGAGGCGATGCCTTCGAGCAGCTCTTCTTTGGCCTTCTCATTGCCCGAGTGCAAGATGGCATTGCCGGCCAGCACCACCGTGGAGAAGTAGGGCGAGCACAGCAGGCTGCGGCCCATCTCCTCGAGCACAATGCCGAGCTCCACGTAGCTGGCGCCCTGGCCGCCGTATTCCTCGGGAATGATCAGTGCCTGAAGGCCGAGCTGCTCAGCCATCTGCGACCACACGGCGGGGTCATAGCCGTCGTCGGTCTCCATCAGCTCCCGCACGGTGGTCTCCGGGGACTTCTCCTCGAGAAACGAACGGACGAAATTGCGGAGCTCTTCCTGCTCCTCGGTGAATGCGAAGTTCACGGACGCGCCTCCGGGGCTGGTGCAGCCAGTGCAGCCTGAGCACCGGCCCTGCCGGTGCGATGGACAGCCGAAGTTCTATCACCCAGCGGCCCGATCGACTCAGGGACGCGTGCACCAACGGTGGAACCTCCGGCGCACCTTGAGCGTTAGCTTTCGTGACGGGCGCCCCCCAGCGGGGTACACCGGTTCGACCCCCCGACCGGTGCCCGTCCAACTCGATCCAGAGGCTGAGCCGGCCTCCTCCAGCGAAACGGGCAGACATGAGCGACAGTTCCCACGAGGCCACGGCCGATGCGCCCTCCGGTTCGCAGGCCCAGGACGGCCGAGGCATCGGCCGGCTCATCCGCCGGCCCGGCTCGGTCGCCGGATTGCTGGCCGGCATTGCCGGTGCTGCGGTCGCGCTGGCATTCGGCGAGTTCGTCGACGGGTTGGTGGACTCGATCCCGTCGCTCGTGGTGGCCGTCGGCGAGGCACTGGTGGACTACTCGCCCGACTGGGCGGTGAAGCTGAGCATCGAGCTGTTCGGCGAAAAGGACAAGGCGGTGCTGGCGATCGGCATCGTCGGCGTGTCGCTGATCATCGGCGGCCTGCTGGGAGCGTGTGCCATGGCGCCACGCCGACGGTGGGTGCCGTTCGCCGGATTCGCTGCGTTCGGCGTGATCGGCGGCTGGACCGCGGCGCGCAACCCGATGAGCCCGTTCGTGGGCTCGTGGGTGGTCGCCTTGGCTGCCGCTGCGCTCGGCTACGTCACGCTGAGGCTGTTGCTGCGAGTCGCCCCGGCCCGCAGCCCTGTACCCGCTGAAGATCAAGCGCCAGCTGAATCTTCTGTCGCGGCAATGCCCGAGGCGGCCCCCGACGCCGGTCGCCGTGCCTTCTTGCTCGGCATCGGCGGCGCCGGTGTGGCCGCCGTGGGCCTCGTCGCGCTGGGTCGGGGCGTACGCGGCCCCTCAGCGGCAGAGACGGCCCGCGCCGGCATCGACCTGAGTGCAGCGAGGCCTCCGCCGACCACCGCTGCTGCGGGCACGGCTGCCGCTGCGGAGCCCACAGCCACCACGGCTGCCGGACCCTCGGTCGCCACCCAAGTCGCTGCGCTCGACACGCTCGATGAGGTTGCGGGCATCTCGAGCTACGTGACCCCCAACAACGACTTCTACCGCATCGACACGGCGCTCACGGTGCCGCAGGTCGACCCCGCCAACTGGAAGCTCAGCTTCACCGGCATGGTCGACAATCCCTACGAGCTGACCTTCGACGAGATCCTGGCGATGGACCTGCAAGAGCACGTGATCACGCTGTCGTGCGTGTCGAATCGGGTCGGCGGCAGCCTGGTCGGCAACGCCGTCTGGACAGGCGTTCCGCTGGTGGATCTGCTCGACCGGGCGGGGGTGCAGAACGGTGCCGATCAGGTAGTCGGACGCTCGGTGGATGACTGGACCGCCGGCTTCCCCACCGAGATCCTGCGCGACGGCCGCAACGCAGTACTGGCGGTCGGCATGAACGGCGAGCCGCTGCCGACCGCCCATGGCTTCCCCGCACGCCTGGTGGTGGCAGGGCTGTACGGCTACGTGTCGGCCGTGAAGTGGGTGGAAGAGATCCATCTCACCACCTGGGACGGCTTCGACGGCTACTGGGTGCCGCGGGGATGGTCCAAGCGCGGCCCAATGAAGACGCAGAGCCGCATCGACGTGCCCGGCGGCGGCAACCGCCCCGTCGCAGGCACAGAAACGGCGATTGCCGGCATCGCCTGGGCACCGACACGAGGCATCAGTGCGGTCGAGGTGCGCGTCGATGACGGACCTTGGCAGCGCTGCGAGCTGGGCGAGGCGCTCGGCGACGAGAGCTGGGTCCAGTGGCACCTGCCCTGGACGCCCACAGCAGGTACGCACTCACTGCAAGTGCGGGCGATCGACGGCACCGGCATGACCCAGCCCGAAGGCCCCAAAGACGTCCGTCCCGACGGCGCCGAAGGCTGGCACCGAGTCGCCGTACGAGTCGACGCAGCCTGAAGCGAGCCCCCTGCCGCCTCCGCAGCGGGCTCACCAGTCTGCCCACGCTCTTAGGATGCGGCCATGGCTCTGCACTGGTCCGCCACCGGTATCGAAGTCCACAAGCACGTTGTGCGCCCGCTCGAGGGCAACCTGCCCCACGGCTTTCCCGACGACTTCGACAACAACGTCTTCACCATCCGCTGCACTGAGACCGGCGAGGCGATGCTGATCGACGCCTCGAACGAGCACGAGCGGCTGCTGGAGGTGTGCCAGAAGCTCGGCGTCGTGACGGTGGTGGAGACCCACGGCCACTGGGACCACATCCAGGCCGTGCCTGCCGTGCGCGACGCCGGCATCGAGGTGGGCATCACCGCCGAGGATGCGTCGATGCTGCCCAGCTACGACTACATCCTCGAAGACGACTCGGTGATCGAAGCGGGCCGCCTGCGGATTCGCACGATTCACAACCCCGGCCACACCGCTGGGTCCATGAGCTTTCACGTGGAGGGCACGCCGCTGCTGTTCACCGGTGACACCCTGTTCCCGGGCGGGCCCGGCGCCACCAGCGGCGGCGGCGACTTCGATCAGATCATCCGCAGCATCGAGGACCGGATGTTTTCGGCGTTTCCCGCGGACACGATGGTGCTGCCCGGCCATGGCCTCGACACCACGATCGGCACCGAGTCGCCCCACCTGCAGGAGTGGATCGACCGCCGCTGGTAGCTCCTAGCCGGTCGCCATCCGGCGACTGTCTCTAGCCCGTCGCTACGCGACGACTGCGTCTATCCGGTCGCCACTCGACGGCCGAGCGACCTGAACGCCATGAAGAACGTCACCACGGCGAGGCCGAGGATTGCCGCTGCGCCCTTGGCGAGCGCAGCGCCGTCCCAGCCCGTCGACAGGATCGTGCGCATGCCTTCGAGCAGGTAGGTGACTGGATTCCAGGCCGCAACAGCGCGCATCCAGCCCGACATCAGCTCACGGGGCAGGAAGGCCGGCGTCAGGAACGCGAACGGGAAGAAGATCAGGAACGCGGAGTTCACCGCGGCAGGGTTCCCGGTGCGCAGCGCCACGGTGTACGGGAAGCCGGTGAACGCAAGGCTCCACGCAATCGACAGCAGCAAGAACACGGCCAGTCCCAAGACGCCGGTCTCGAACCACACGCCGAAGGCCAGCCCCATGACGATCACGAACAGCGCCAGCCCCAGCGCCATCACGATGTCGGCCACCATGAGACCGAGCAGCAGCGTGGACCGGCGGATCGGCGTCACCAGCATGCGGTCGAGATAGCCGGACTGGATGTCGATCACCAGCACGCTGGCGCGTGAGATGCCGGTGACGGCGAAGATGATCGCGACCGGCAGCTGGAACGCCCGGTAGTCGGGCACGCCGCCCGACATCGGGCCGGCCCCTGCGCCGGCTGCAGCACCCGCCTCCACGAACGGCTCAAGCGCACCGACGTTCACTACGAAGAAGAAGACGGGGATGATGAGCGCCGGTCCCACGAACTCGGGTTCGCGCAGCACGCTGCGAACCGCCCGCCGGGCAATAGTGGCGATGTCGGTCACAAAGCCGACCCGGCGGGTGAGTCCGCCGCCCGTCAGCGCAGAGGCCGTGGTGTCGGTCATGGCGTGCCCTTCGTCGCTTCGTCAGCAGCCGCTTCTTCGGCAACGGCCATGCGGTACCCGGTGGCCTGCAGGAAGACGTCGTCGAGCGTGGGCGTGCGTACCGTCAGCGCGGTGGGATGCACGTCGGCGTTCGCCAACGCCACCGCGGCCGCGCCGATGAGCCCGGCACCGTCGGATGTCGCGATGGTGACGCCGAGCCGGCCCGCCGTCACGCCGTCTGCGCCCGGCACCGAAGCCGCGACCTCCGCGGCCCGGCTGATGTCGCTGGGCTCGAGATCCACCACGATGACGTCGGCGCCGACACCTCGCTTCAGCTCGACTGGCGTTCCCTGCTCCACGATCCGGCCGTCGGCCAGGATCGCGATCCGGTCCGCCAGCGCATCGGCTTCCTCCAGGTACTGGGTAGTGAGGAACACCGTGACGCCAAGCTCACTGTTGAGACGTCGCACCTCCTCCCAGACCTGCGCACGGCTCACCGGGTCGAGGCCGGTGGTCGGCTCGTCCAGGAAGATCACTTCCGGTGCATGGATGAGCGACGCCGCCAGGTCGAGGCGTCGCTTCATGCCGCCGCTGTAGGTGCTGACACGGTCGTCGATGGCATCGCCGATATCCGCAAGGTCGATGGCCTGGGAGATGGACGCGGCCCGGTCGGCGGGGCGCAGCCCGTACAGGCGAGCCTGCAGGTCGAGGATCTCGCGGCCGGTCTGCTTCTCGTCGAGTGCGGCCTCCTGCATGGCCACACCGATGCGGACGCGGACCTCGCCCGGATTCTTGGCCACGTCGTAGCCGGCGACCCGGGCTGAGCCCGCCGTCGGGGCCAGCAGCGTGCACAGCACGCGCACCGTCGTGCTCTTGCCCGCGCCGTTCGGACCCAGGAAGCCGAAGATCTCGCCTTGGTGAACGCGCAAGTCCACCCCGTCTACCGCCCGCTTGGCCCCGAAGTCCCGTATGAGCCCGTGGGCTTCGATGGCCGTTTCCGGCACCACGGAATTCGATTTGGACACGGGCGGCAGGCTAGCGAGCGGCCTGCGCTGGCGACCCGTGAATTTAGGGCAGCCTGCTAACGGGGAAGCTGCGGCAGAACGTCGATATAGCGGGTGGCCGACTCCCACGCGTGGGCCAGTTCGAGCACCGAGCGGTCGGCGCGGTGGCGGCCGACGAGCTGCAAACCGACGGGCAGGCCGTCGGGAGTGAATCCGGCTGGCATCGAGATGGCGGGATGGGTGGTGACGGTGATGTCGCTGCACGAGCGCATCCAGTCGATGTAGGTCTCGAACTCGACGCCGTCGATCTCGGTGGGGTACTCCACTTCGACGTCGAACGGCGGCACCTGGGTGGTCGGGCACGCCAAGAAATCGAAGCCGCCGCCGTTGGGTGACATGAAGGCGTCGACGGCGGCGAACAGTTGGGAGTGACGGCGGCAGGCGTCGGCGTACTCGCTCATGGTCATGTTCAGGCCCTTGTCGATGTTCCAGGCGAGCGTCTCCTTGAACTGATCCCGGTGCTGTTCGAGCAGCTGGCCGAAGCCGACCGCCATCACCCAAGCCCTGCGGGCCTGGAAGATCTGCGGGGCGTCGGAAAGGTCGGGCCAGGCTTCGACCACCTCGCAGCCCAGGTCGGCGAGCACGTCGGGAACGTTGGCTGTGGCCGCTCGGACGGCGGGGTCGACCGGGAGACCGCCGGCGTCGGGCGACCATGCCACGCGCACGCCGCGCAGGTCGCGCTCCAGCGAACCGGCGAAGACCTCCGGCGACTCTTGATTCGACACCGGCGAACGGTCATCGGGGCCGGCGAGCGCCCGCAGGAAGAACGCCACGTCGCCGACCGTCCGGCCCATCGGGCCCTCGACTGCCAGCGGGAACCAAGCATCCATTGCCGTGGTCGACGGCACCCGGCCGGGCGAGGGCCGGAAGCCCACGATGTTGCAGAACGCCGCCGGGTTGCGCAGCGAGCCGCCCAAGTCGGATCCATCGCACAGCGGCAGCATCCGGGCGGCCAGCGCCACTGCTGCGCCCCCGCTGGAGCCGCCGCAGGTTTTGCCGATGTCGTAGGGATTGCGGGTTATGCCGAACACCGGGTTGAACGTGTGCGAACCGGCGCCGAACTCGGGCGTGTTGGTCTTGCCCACCATCACAGCGCCGGCCTCTCGCTGACGCTCCACCACCAGCGCATCGATGTCGGGGACGAAGTCGGCGAACAGAGGCGAGCCCATAGTGGTGCGCACACCGGCGGTCAGCGCCAGGTCTTTGTGGGCCACGGGCAGCCCGTGCAGCAGTCCCAGCGACTCGCCTCGGGCCTGCGCTTCGTCGGCAGCGGCCGCACGTTCGGCCGCGAGCTCAGGCGTGAAGGTGACAATGGCGTTGAGGGCAGGATTGACCTGCTCGATGCGCTCGAGATGCGCCGCCAGCAGCTCTCGCGCCGAGATCTCTCCGTCGGCCAGCATGGCCGCCATCTGTGTGGCAGGCAGCCCGCAGATGCCCGCATCATTCCCAGAGCCCGAGTCCATCAGGTCATTCGACCACAGCCGCCGCCTAACTTGCAGATCATGAGCCAGTCATTCACTGCTGGGACCAGCGACGAGAACCGTCGCACCAACCAGACCGTCGAGCTGCTGCAGACGCTGATCCGCAACGAGTGCGTCAACTACGGCACGGCCGAATCCGGCGGCGAAGTCCGCAACTCCGACACCATTCAGGCCTACCTCGAAGGCGCCGGACTGGATCTCGAGGTGTTCGACGCTGCGCCTGGCCGGCGATCGCTGGTGACCCGCATCGAAGGCAGCGACCCGAACGCTCCCACCCTGTGCCTGATGGGCCACACCGACGTGGTGCCGGTGAATCGTGACGGCTGGAGCCGCGACCCCTTCGGCGGGGAGCTCATCGACGGCGAAGTCTGGGGCCGCGGCGCCGTCGACATGCTCAACCTCACGTCCTCGATGGCGGTGGCGATGCGGCACCTGGCCCTGACCGGCTACCGGCCCAAGGGCGACCTCATCTATTTCGCCTGTGCCGACGAGGAAGCCGGCTCTGCCTACGGCGCTCGCTGGATGGCCGAGAACCACTGGGATGTCATCGGCGCCGACTACGTGCTGACCGAGAACGGCGGCCTGCACTCTGGGTCGCCCGACGCCCCGTTCATCGGCATGAACATCGGCGAGAAGGGCGTGGCGTGGCGGCGCCTGCGGGTGCGAGGCGTGCCCGGCCACGGCTCACGTCCATTCCGGCAGGACAACGCCCTGGTGAAGGCCGCCGCAGTAGTGCACCGGATCTCGCAGTACCGGCCACCGCCGAAGTTCCACGAGCTGTGGCGCGAACAGGTCGACACGCTCGGCGTCGACGACGAGACCAAGGCCATCATGCTCGACGAAGCCCTCATCGAGGACTGGCTCGACGCCCATCCGAGCGCGTCGGCGGCCGCTCACCTGTACTCGTGCACCCACACATCGTTCTCGCCGAACGTCCTCGGGGCGCCCACCGCCATGAAGACGAACGTCATCCCCGACCACGTCGACATCGAGGTGGACGTGCGGACGCTGCCCGGCGAGGGCGCTGCGGAGGTGCAGGCGCATCTCGACGAGGCGCTCGGTGATCTGGCCGACCAGGTCGAGGTGGAGATCATCATGAACGACCCGGCATCGCTGAGCCGGGTCGAGACGCCGCTGTGGGACGCGTTGGAGGTGGCAGTGGGACGGCGCTTCCCGACTGCCCGACTGACGCCGCAGCTCATCATCGGGTTCACCGACTCCCGGGTGTATCGAGACATGGGAGCGGTCGCATACGGCGCCGGCCTGTTCAGCCCCGAGCTCGACGGCGCCGACTTCGGCGCCCGGTTCCACGGGAACGACGAGCGCATCGACGTCGAATCACTCGCCCTCACCACCCAGCTCTGGCTCGACGTGGTCGACAGCCTCTGGGGCTGAAGGCAGGGCCTGCGGACTGGCAGGCCCACTTCCGGGGCGCCGGTTGAGGCATTTGGGGCCAGCCATACACTGCGGTTGATGGCACAGGGCGATACAGCGCCGGATGCACCCCTCTTCGAGATCGACGATTTGGGCGTACGGGCCGTCGACGGCCCGCAGATCCTGCGCGGCGTGGATCTGGTTGTCCACGCGGGCGAGTGCCACGCCATCATGGGCCCCAACGGGTCGGGCAAGTCCACGCTGGCCACCACGATCCTCGGATCGCCGGAGTACGAAGTGACCGGCGGGGAGATCCGCTACCGCGGCGACGACGTGGCCGAGTGGGATCCCGACGCCCGCTCGAAGGCCGGGCTGTTCTTGGCGTTCCAGTACCCGCAGCACATCCCGGGCGTGTCGGTGCGCAACTTCCTGCGCCAAGCGGTCTCGGCACGGCGCGGCGAGGACGTATCGGCCATTGAGATCTACGTCGCCATGGGCGAGTGGATGTCGCGGCTAGGCATGGACGAGTCATTCATGGACCGCTACCTCAACGAGGGCTTCAGCGGCGGCGAGCGCAAGCGCAACGAGATCCTGCAGCTCGCCCTGCTCGAACCCGACGTGGCCGTGCTCGACGAGACCGATTCGGGCCTCGACATCGATGCACTGCGGGTGGTGGCCACCGGCCTGCAGCAGGTCCGTGCCGAGCGACCGCACATGGGTGTGGTGCTCATCACGCACTACGAGCGCCTGCTGGGCGAGATCGAGCCCGACTACGTCCATGTGCTGGTCGACGGGCAGATCGTGGCCTCGGGCGGCCCGGAGCTCGCCGCCGAGCTGGAACGCGACGGCTACGAGCCGTTCGAGCAGAAGGCAGCGGCGTGAGCGCCGGGGTCGGCCCCGAGATCGACGGGGCCGTGAAGGCGCAGTTCCCGCTGCTGGAACGCAGCGTCCACGGCCGTCCGATCGTCTATCTCGACTCTGCGGCGTCGTCGCAGAAGCCGATGGCGGTGCTCGACGCCATGGACGACTACTACCGCACGGTCAATGCCAACGTCCATCGTGGGGCGTACGAGATCGCCGCCGCCGCGACCGAGCGGATGGAACAGGCTCGGGCGGACGTCGCCCGGTTCATCTCGGCCCCCAGCGCGGACGAGATCGTGTTCACCAAGAACGCCACCGAGGCCATGAACCTGGTGGCCCGCTCGTGGGGCGGTTCGAACCTCGGCCCGGCCGACGCGATCGTGCTCACCGAGATGGAGCACCACGCCAACATCGTGCCGTGGCACATCTTGGCCGCCGAGCGCGGCTTCGAGATCCGCTGGATTCCGATCACCCACGACGGCTGCTTGGACCTCACCGACCTCGACCGCCTGCTCGACGGGGCGAAGCTGCTGTCGGTCACCGCCATGAGCAACGTGCTCGGCACGCTCAACCCGATCCCCCGCCTTGCCGCCGCCGCTCACGAGGCCGGTGCACTGCTCAGCGTGGACGCCAGCCAGTACGTGCCGCACCTGCCCACCGACGTGGGGGAACTGGGCGCCGACTTCATGGTGTTCACCGGGCACAAGATGTGCGGCCCGACCGGCGTGGGCGTGCTGTGGGCCCGCATGGAGCTGCTCGACGCCATGCCCCCGTTCCTGGGCGGCGGCGAGATGATCCTCGACGTCACCAAGGAGGGGTTTCGGCCCAACACGGTGCCGCACAAGTTCGAGGCGGGCACCCCGCCCATTGCCGAGATCGTGGGCCTCGGGGCTGCGGTGAGATATCTGGAGGGCTTGGGCATGGATGCCGTGCGAGCCCACGAGGTCAGCCTCACCGGCTACGCCCTGCGGACGCTGACCGACCGCCACGGCGACGACATCACCGTGCACGGGCCTTCCGAGCCGGCCCAGCGCGGCGGCGTGCTGTCGTTCGTGTACCGCGACGTGCACCCCCACGACATCTCCCAGGTGCTCGACCAGAGCGGCGTGTGCGTGCGTGCCGGTCACCACTGTGCCAAGCCGCTCATGCGATGCCTCGGCGTCACCGCCACCACGCGGGCCTCGCTATACGTGTACAACGACACTTCCGACATAGATTCGCTGGCCGATGCGCTCGACGAGGTCGGCGCGCTGTTCGGCCACTAGAGGCAACGGACCGGGACGACGCAGGATCCGATGGCTGGGCTCGAAGACCTGTACCGGGAGATCATCCTCGACCACTACCGGAACCCGCGCAATCGCGGCGAGCTGGAATGCCCGCCCGCGCGCCGCAGCGAGGGCTTCAACCCGCTGTGCGGGGACGAGGTGGTGCTGACCTTCGAGATGGACGGCGATCTGGTGACCGACCTTCGTGTCGGCGGCTACGGCTGCTCCATCAGCCAGGCGTCGGCGTCGATGATGTCGGCTGCGGTGATCGGCAAGACCATCGATGAGATCCGCGATCTGACGCGGTCATTCAAGGCCATGATGTCGATCCACGAGGAATCGATCGGCGGCGACGGCAGCGAAGCGCTCGACGGCGCGGGGACCGATCAGCCGGGCGGTCCGAACGACGGCGCTCTGCGGCTGGGCGATCTGGAGGCCTTGCGGGGCGTGGTGAAGTTCCCCGTGCGCATCAAGTGCGCCACCCTCGGCTGGAACGCGCTCGCCACCGGCCTGGACGAGACGGCCGAGGGCGAGTGAGCCGCGGCGCCGAACTCGTCGAGCGGGCGCGCCAGCTCGCCCCCAAGCTGGCTGCGCGGGCGGCAGCCGACCCGTGGGCTCGCCGTGTCGAACCCGACGTCATCGACGAGTTGCGCGGCGCCGAGCTGCTCACGATCGGCCAGCCGAGTGCCAACGGCGGCCAAGAGCTCGACTGGATCACCTACCTCGAAGTGAACGCGGCGCTGGCCGAAGGCTGCCCCTCCACCGCCTGGCACTCATGCGTCGGCAATGCACACGCCTGGCTGGTGGGCCATTGGCCTGATGCGTGCCAAGAAGAGATCTATGGCGACGGGCCCGACATCTACGTGGCCGGTGTGCTGGTCGACCGAGGCGACGCGGTGCCCGTCGACGGCGGCTGGACGTTGAACGGCTTCTGGCCGTTCGGCTCGGGCATCGATCACGCCGGCTGGGTCATCCTGGGCGGCCACTTCCCATCCCCTGACGGCAGCGGTCCCATCTCGGGCATGTTCGTGCTGCCGGCCGAGGATGTGTCAGCGCTCGACGACTGGCACGCCAATGGGCTGCGGGCCACCGGCAGCAGCAGCCTCGTGGTGAAGGACGCATTCGTACCCGAGCACCGGTTCATCCGCGGTGACGTACTGGCGTCAGGCCAAACGCCCGGCATGGCCCGCAATGTCGGCTGGATCCAGCGCAGCTCGCTCATGCCGACGCTGGCCTACGCACTGGTGCCGCCGGCGCTGGGCGCCGCTCGGGCCTCACTGGCTGCATTCGCCGAGGAGGTGGACGGCAAGGTCATCAGCCATGTCGATGTGCTGCAGACCGATTGGCCACTGACCCACCGGCAGTTCGCCGAGGCCCACGCGTTGGTCGATCAGGGCGAGCTGCTGATGCGACGCACCGCAGAGCTGCTCATCGACACCGCACGCAGCCATGAGCCGCTGGAACTGCCACTGCGGGCACGAGTCCGGCTCGACTGCGCGTATGCCGTCCGGCGCTGCCTCGAAGCAACCCAAACGCTGTACCTCGCCACCGGCGGCCGCGGCGTGCGCGACGCCAACCGGATCGGCCGCCTCCAAGCCGACCTGCAGGCCATCAACATGCACGCCATCACGGCGCTCGACCCGGCCCTCGAGGCCTACGGCCGCATCCTCATGGGCCACCCCCCTCGCACCCCCCGCCTCTAGCCATCCTGCGCAAGTTGGCAAGTGCTACCAGCGGTGGCCGGGGGGGACTCCTGTCATCCATTCAGAGATGCGGCGTGAGGTGCCTGGTGTGGTGCCTGGGGGCAGTTCGTCAGGCGGGAAGAAGGCCACTTCGGCGATCTCGGGCGAGACCGACTCCTCGACACGCCAGTCGGTCACGACGAACACCACGATGTGGTCGCTGCGATTGCCATGGCGTGAGGAGTACACGCCGAGCACGTTCTGGGGCGTTTCAGCGACCACGACACCGGTCTCCTCGCGCAGCTCCCGCGCTACTGCATCCACCAGCGCCTCGCGGGTTTTGACGCCGCCGCCGGGCAGGAACCAGCCGTCGCGGTAAGTGTGGCGCACCAGGCAGACGCGGCCCTTGTGATCCACGACCAGGCCGCGCACGCCGAGCGTGACTCTCGCAGGTCGCAACCGCACCCAGAACTCGAAGAGCTGGTGCAGCATCCGCCGCACGCCCGGCTTCGACTCGATCGTGCCCTCCACGACGGGCGCGGGCGCTGGACGATCGGGGCGGTCCGGTTTCGCGCGCCGCTTCAGGCGTGGCAGTCGCATCGGGCGGCTGTCAGCCCGCGGCGCCTGCTAGGCCGTCCATCGCACGAGCCAGCGCCGCGTCCAGCTCGGTCACGCCGCCACGGTCATGCGTATTCAGCGCAACCTCGACGGTGCTGTACACGTTCGACCAGTTGGGATGGTGGTCCATCTTCTCAGCCACCAGGGCGGCTGCGGCCATGAACCCGAACGCCTCCACGAAGTTCCCGAAGCGAAAGGTGCGGCGCAGCTCGCTGCCCGACACATCCCAGGCCCCGAGCTCGGCGCTGAGTTCGGTGAGTTCGTCCTGCGTCAACAGCTCTCGTGCCATCGGTTAACCCTCCCCAGGTTTCCCCGTGCCCAGTCAACACCAACCGGCGAGTACATCGAAAGCTCAATGTGCGACGGGCGTCGAGGGCAGGCGCCATGCGAGATGCAGCGCCACTCAACCCAATTCGTCGAGCGGGTCTGCCCAAGGATCGGCGAAGGGATCGTCGGCAGGGGTCGACCCGGCCCCACCGGAGAGAGGGCTGCCGAGCCCGCCTATGGACACCGCCACGCCGGCATCGGGTTCTTCGGGCAAGTAGGGCGTGTAGCCGTCAGCCTCGAGCGCCTCGGCAAGCTCGGGACCGCCGGAGTCGACGATGCGACCATCCACGATCACGTGGACCTCGTCGGGCCGGAGGTACTCCAGCACCCGGGTGAAGTGCGTGATGGCCAGCACACCCAAGCCGGCTTCGGTGAGCGCCTCGATGCGGTTGGCGCAGGCGCGCAAGGCGTCGATGTCGAGGCCGCTGTCGATTTCGTCGAGGATGGCGATGCGGGGCTGCAGCACGGCGAGCTGGACGGTCTCGTTGCGCTTCTTCTCGCCGCCCGACATGTCGACGTTCAGCGGCCGCGCCACCAGCTCGGCCTTCAGCCCGACCGCGGCCGCCTCGGCTTCGAGCAGGCTGCGGGTGCGCTCAAGCTGGTTGGCGCTCGGGCTGTCGTCGCCGGCTCGCAGCGCAAGCGCCTCTGCCAGTGCTTGGGCCGCCGAGACGCCCGGCACCTCGGTCGGGTGCTGCATGGCCAGGAACAGCCCGGCCTGCGCCCGCTCCCACGGCGCGAGGCTCAGCACGTCGACGCCGTCGAGGGTGACCGATCCGGCAGTGACCTCGTAGCCCGGCCGGCCCATCACGACGTGAGCGAGCGTGCTCTTGCCGGAGCCGTTCGGCCCCATGACTGCGTGAACTCGCCCGGAGGACACTTCGAGATCCACGCCTTGGAGGATCTCGGTGTCGCCCGCCGATGCGTGCAGTCCCTCGATGCGAAGCGTGTGCGCGGACTCGGCGGTCGGAGCGCTCATGGCAGCACCACCGCGACGCCGTCGTCTTGGGTGCGAATTTCATACACCGGGACCGGTTGGGTGGCGGGGAAGCAGTTCGGCCGGCCCGTTCGCAGATCGAAGCTCGACGAGTGCTGGGGGCATTCCAGCGCGCACTCGTCGGGCCACACCCAGCCGTCGGCCAGCGAGTAGTTCTGGTGGCTGCACTGGTCGCCGATGGCGTAGAAGTCGTCGTCGATGCGTGCGAGCGCGATGCGGTGACCCTCGACGTCGAAGCGGCGGGCTTCACCGTCGGGCACGTCGTCGCGCTGGCACAGCACGACGGTGCGGGCGCCGCCAGCTGTGCTCATCGCACCGCCTCCATGGCGGTCGAGCTCATGACAGCGCCGCCGTGAAGTCGGCGTCCGACACCAGCTCGTCGATGCGCTGGCGCACCGACGCCGAGATCTGCTCAGACGGCAGCGCATCGAGGACTTCGTCGAAGAAGCCACGCACCACGAGGGCTTCGGCCACGTCGGTGGGCACGCCCCGGCTCTCGAGGTAGAAGCGCTGGTCGGCGTCGACCGGTCCGATCGACGAGGCATGGCTGCACTGCACGTCGCTGTTCTCGATCTCGAGGTTCGGCACCGACTCGGCCCACGCATTCGGCGACAGCTTGAGGTTCCGGTTGGTCTGATCGGCCATGACGTTCGAGGCGTCGGCCTCGATGCGGATCAGCCCGGTGTAGACAGCCCGGGCGTAGTCGTCGACCGCCCCCTTGAACAGCAGGTCAGATGTGGTGTGAGGTGCCACGTGGGTCTGGAACGTGCGAAAGTCGAGCGTGGAGGTGCCACGGCCGAAGTACACGGCGTCGATCTCGCTGTGGCCGCCGCGTCCGGTCATGTCGATTCCGATGCGGGCCCGTGCGTAGTCGCCGCCCATGGCTACGTGACCGATCCTCAGGTTGGCGTCGCGGCCTGCGTCTGCGCAGAGGTTGGCGATCTGCCAGGCGGCCTCGCCCAGTTCCTGCACGGTGACGTGGCCGAGATGTGCGCCGTCGCCCACGCTCAGTTCGGTGAGCGGGCAGATGAGTGCGGGTGTGTTCCCGCCGGTGTGGTGCTCGATCACGGTGGCCTGGCTGGTGCGGCCAGCCATGACGACGAGCCGGGGGAACCATGCCAGCCCATCGACGTCGGTGTGGACGTGCACCACGACGGGATCGGTCAGCACCGCCTTCGGATCGATGCTGACCACCACCGGAGCCGAGGCGAGCGCGAGGTTCCAGTCGCCGAAGACATCCGGGCCTTCGGGCGCCACCGTGCCGATC
The DNA here is from genome assembly GCF_965204125.1 of Candidatus Poriferisodalis sp. Classification (GTDB taxonomy): domain Bacteria; phylum Actinomycetota; class Acidimicrobiia; order Acidimicrobiales; family Poriferisodalaceae; genus Poriferisodalis. The sequence goes on from NZ_OZ241968.1 coordinate 403,658, forward strand.
AAGTCGTCGGCTCCGCCGCCGAGCGTGTCGACGCGGACACCGTCAGCCCGCACCGACACGTCGACAACAGCACCGTTAGAGATGTGGACGACCGCTGCGGCGCCGTCGTCGACGCCGCTCATCAGGCCCACCGGTCCGGCTGTGCCGCCCGGCGCCGCGAAGGCATATCGCGCTGGGTCGAGATCGTCGATCGGGGTGTAGCGCCACACCTCTTCGGTGAACGACGGCTGGCCCGCCGCAACTGCCCGATCCGCTGCCGCGCGGCGCCGCTTGGCCAACGCGTCGGAACCGCCGAGCGCGTCGACGAGGTCGGGGCTGAACACTCTGCGGAGGCTACCGGCGCGCCCGTCAGGGCCTAGCGGGCCGGAGCGGCCCGCAGCGCGCCGTGATCAAACCTCGCCGTCCTTGCGATCGTCGCGGTCCGCACGACGCTTCACACGCTTTGCCTTGCGGGCCGCCTTGCGATTCTTGGACCTGATGCGGATGCCTTTGCGCCGGGACTGTTCCGCGGCAACCTCTTCGAGGATTCGCGGACCGGCCTCGTTCAGGATGTCCTCGGCAGCGTCGAGGAGGTCGCCGATGGATTCGTCCACGCCGATGCTCTCGGGCTCGGTAGCGAAGTTGCGTACACCCAGCGAGCCGTGCTGCCAACCGGCGTCAAGCCGTCGAGGCGAATACGACGGACAGTCTTCGGGGCAGCGCCACGGGGCCTCGGGGGCCAAGTCGAGGTTGCACTTCCGCACGGTGTCGCCGTTGGGGTAGGACCGGCTCTCGTAGTGGCGACAGTTGGTCCGCATCGGCATGGCAGTCGCCTCCTTCAGCGCTGCGAAATCGCGTCGGCCAGCGCGATGGCCCGCCGAGCCTCGTCAACATGAAGATTCTCAACCATCTTGCCGTCTACGGTCACCACCCCACGGCCATCTGCCACCGCCGTCTCGAATGCCCCGATCACCTGGCGGTGGAAGTCGAGCTCGTCGAGGCTCGGCGAGAAGGCCTCGTTGGCGGGATCGACCTGGCTGGGATGGATGAGCGTCTTGCCGTCGAAGCCCAGGTCGGCTCCTTGGTGGCACACGGCCGCGAATCCGTCGGCGTCGCGGATGTCGTTGTAGACGCCGTCGAGGGCGGTGACGCCGGCCTCCCGGGCAGCCACCAAGCAGGTCGCGAGGTGCGGCACCAGGGCAGCGCGGTCGGGCGTGATGGTGGCGTGCAGCTCCTTGGCCATGTCGTTGGTGCCCATGACTACCGCTTCGGTCCGCTCGAACCCGGCGATCTCGCGGGCATGGGCAATGCCCGCCGGTGTCTCGATCATCGCCCAGATTCGCACCGAGTCGGGGGCGCCCGCGGTGTCGAGCAGGTCGGACACGGCAGCGAGATGTGCGGCGCTCGACACCTTGGGGATGACGACGGCAGAGGGAGCTGCTGCACCCGCGGCCCTGATGTCGTCACGACCCCACGGGGTGTCGAGCCCGTTGCAGCGGATGGTCAGCTCGCGGTAGCCGTACTCCCCCGAGGCCACCGCGGCACAGGCGCCCTCACGGGCGGCTTCCTTGGCGTCGGGCGCCACTGCGTCCTCGAGATCGAAGATGAGCGCGTCTGCGCCGATGGTCTTTGCCTTCTCTAGCGCCCGGGCATTGGCCGCCGGCATATAGAGCACCGATCGGCGCGGGCGGGGGCTGGCGGCAGCAGCGCTCATATGGAGTCCAGACTCTCTCAGGCGGTCTCGAGCCCGTAGGCGGCGGCCAGCTCAGGATCGGCCGCCGACAGGTCACGAGCGAGCTGCAGCACCACCTGGCACTGCTTCACCGTGGCGTCGTCCTGCATGTTGCCGTCGATCATCACGGCGCCGGTGCCGTCGCCCATCTCGGTCACCACCCGCTGTGCCCACGCCACCTCGGCAGGCTCGGGGCTGAACACTCGCTTGGCGATGGCGATCTGGCTGGGATGCAGGCTCCACGCCCCCACGCAGCCCAACAGGTAGGCGTTGCGGAACTGGTCCTCGCAGCCGATGGGGTCGGCGATGTCGCCGAACGGCCCGTAGTAGGGCAGGATCCCTGCGGTGCCGCAGGCGTCCACCATGCGGGCCAGCGTGTAGTGCCACAGATCCTGCTGGAAGGCAGTGCGAGCATCGTCGCCCGCGTCGCCGTCGCTCTCGGGCACCGGGTCGGTGCGCACCAGGTAGCCGGGATGCCCGCCGCCCACCCGGGTGGTCTTCATGCGGCGGTCGGCCGCCAGGTCGGCCGGCCCGAGCGACAGGCCCTGCATGCGGGGGCTGGCCAGGCAGATCGACTCCACGTTGGCCACGCCGCGGGCGGTCTCGAGGATTGCGTGCACCAGCAACGGCTGCTCGATGCCCACCCGGGCTTCAAGCTGAGCCAGCAGCCGGTCTACGTAGTGAATGTCTTCGGGGCCTTCCACCTTGGGCACCATGATCACGTCGAGCTTGTCGCCGATCTCGTGGCACAGTGCCCACACGTCGTCGAGGAACCATGGCGAGTCGAGGCTGTTCACCCGGGTCCACAGCTGCGTGTGACCGCGCTCCCACGCCTTGCCCACCTCGATCAGTCCGGCCCGGGCGGCGTCCTTGCTGTCGGCCGACACGGCGTCTTCGAGGTTGCCGAGCAGCACGTCCACCGTGGGGGCGATGTCGGGCACCTTGGCCCGCATCCGCTCGTTCGACGGGTCGAAGAAGTGGATCATGCGAGACGGCCGGAAGGGGATCTCGCGCAGCGGAGCAGGCGCCCCGAGCGCCAGCGGGGCGAAGAAGTCTTTTGGACTGCGCATCAGCCGATCGATCCCTCCATCTGAAGCTCGATCAGCCGGCTCCATTCGACGGCGTACTCCATCGGCAGCGTGCGCGTCACCGGCTCGATGAAGCCGTTCACCACCATGCCCATGGCCTGCTCGGCCGACAGGCCGCGGCTCATCAGGTAGAAGAGCTGCTCGTCGGCCACCTTCGACACCGTGGCCTCGTGGCCGATCTCGGCGTCACGTGAACCGATCTCCTGGTACGGGTAGGTGTCCGAGCGACTGTCCTGGTCGAGCAGCAGCGCGTCGCATTGCACGTGGCTGCGGCAGCCGCTCATGCCGTCTTCCACCCGCACGAGGCCGCGGTAGGTGGTGCGCCCGCCGTCCTTCGAGATCGACTTCGACACGATCTTCGACGTGGTCTCGGGCGCCGCGTGCACCATCTTGGCCCCGGCGTCCTGGTGCTGGCCGTTGCCGGCATAGGCCACCGACAGCACCTCACCCGAGGCCTTGGGCCCCATCAGGTACACGGCCGGGTACTTCATGGTGAGCCGCGAGCCGATGTTGCCGTCGATCCACTCCACGTGGGCCTCGTCGTAGGCGGCAGCCCGCTTGGTGACCAGGTTGAACACGTTGTTCGACCAGTTCTGGATGGTGGTGTAGGTGATGCGCCCGCCCGGCAGCGCCACCAGCTCGACCACGGCCGAGTGCAGCGAGTCGGTGGTGTACACCGGCGCCGAGCAGCCCTCGATGTAGTGCACCGTGGCACCCTCATCCGCGATGATCAGCGTGCGCTCGAACTGGCCCATGTTCTCGGCGTTGATGCGGAAGTAGGCCTGCAGCGGCATCTCCACCTCGACGCCGGGCGGCACGTAGATGAACGACCCGCCCGACCACACGGCCGAGTTCAGCGCTGCGAACTTGTTGTCGCCCGGGGGGATGATCGTGCCGAAGTAGCGCTGCACGATGTCGGGGTACTCCTTGACGGCGGAGTCCATGTCGCTGAACAGCACGCCCTGGGCTTCGAGGTCTTCCCGGTTGCGGTGGTACACCACTTCGGACTCGTACTGGGCGGTGACCCCGGCGAGGTACTTGCGCTCGGCCTCGGGGATGCCCAGCTTCTCGTAGGTGTCCTTGACCGAGTCGGGCAGCTCTTCCCAGGCGTCGACCTGGCCTTCGGTGGGCTTGATGTAGTAGTAGATGTCGTCGAAGTAGATCTCCGACATGTCGCCGCCCCAGTTGGGCATGGGCTTGCGCAGGAAGGTCTTGTAGGCCCGCAGGCGGAAGTCGAGCATCCACTGGGGCTCGTTCTTGAGACTCGACATCTCGCGGATGATCTCTTCGTCCAAGCCCTTGCGCGGCTTGAAGACGTAGTCCTCCTCGTCGCTCCACCCCAGCTTGTACTTGCCGAGGTCGATTCCGACGGTTGGCTCGGCGATGTCGGTCATGTGTTCAGCCTAACGCCACCCCTGTCGGGGTCCGAGTGCAGGGCGCGGGGCGGAGCGCTCAGCTGAGCAGAGTGGGGGCGAGACGGCGCCAGCCGTCGAATGCTGCTGGGGGGTCGTCGGCAAGGACCTGCACGCAGACGTGGTCGGCGCCGGCGTCGAAGTGGGCGTCCACACGGGCCTTGACGTCGTCCTCGGTGCCCCAGGCCACGATGGCGTCGACCAGCTTGTCGGACGGGCCGCCGTCGGGGCCGCCGTCGATGTCGGCCTGGGTGAAGCCCAGCCGCAGCAGGTTGTTGGCGTAGTTCGGCAGGCCCAGGTAGATGGCCATGTTCTTGCGGGCCAGCGCGCGGGCCGAGTCGGCGTTCGTGTCGAGAATGGCCATCTGCTCGGGATACAGCGCTGCGTCGGGCCCCATGGTGTCGCGGGCGACCGCCGTGTGCTCGGGCGGCACGAAGTAGGGGTGGGCGCCGGCGGTGGCGGTGGCCGACAGCTCGAGCATCTTCGGGCCGAGCGCTGCCAGCACGATCTCGGGCAGCTCCTGGGGGCCGTGGGCCATGAAGCGGGCCTTGCCCATGCGCTCGAGGTACTCGCGCATGTAGCTGAGCGCCTTGGAGTAGTCGTGCTTGCGGATGTACTCGACGAGATGGTGATGGCTGACGCCGAGGCCCAGCAGGAACCGTCCCGGGTGGGCCTCGTCGATGGTGCGCAGCGTGTTGGCCATGGTCATGGGGTCGCGGGCGTAGATGTTGGCGATGCCGGTGGCGATCTTGATGGTGCTGGTGCCCTCCAGCAGGCGGGCAGCGGCCACGAACGGGTCACGCCCGACGGCCTCGGGGATCCAGAACGCCCCGTAGCCCAGTTCCTCGGCTTCGGCCACGAAGTCCACGCCCTGCGCGGACGGCAGTGTGTCGAGCACCCCCGTCCAGATGCCGATGCGTCCCAAGTCGATGCTTCCCATGCTCATGGGCCGTGACGCTACCGCCGCCGCTTGAAGCGCGTCAGGTTGTCGACCGAGACAACGCGACGGGCGTGATCAGTCGAGGCGGCGGAGTTCGCCCATGTAGCGGACTCGGCGGTCGAGGTAGTTCTGCACGCCGGGCAGGATGAGCGGGGCGGTGTCGACGCCTTCGCGGATCTTGGCGGGTGTGCCCACTGCGATGGTGCCTGGCGGGACTTTCATGCCGCCTGGCACCACGGCCCCGGCGCCGACCAGCGCTCGCTCGCCGATCTCGGCGTCGTGCAGCACGATTGCGCCGGTGCCCACCAGGGCCTCGTCGTGCACCACACCGCCCTCGATGTGCGCCAAGTGGCCGATGGTGCAGCGCTCCCCCACGGTGGTCGACCATTCCTCGGTGACGTGGAGCACGGCGTTGTCCTGCACCGAACTGCCGGCCCCCACGACGATGTCGTTGTCGTCGCCGCGCAGCACCGCGCCCGACCAGATCGACGCCTCTGGGCCGATCGTCACCCGCCCGATGATGATCGCCTCGGGCATCACGAAGGCATCGGGGTGGATGTCGGGCACATGGTCGCCAAGCGCATATATCGGCACGCCGCCACGCTAGTGGTCAGCCTCCGAATTGACGGAGTGATCGACGCAGCTCGGGCGGTACGGTGCGGGCTCCATGACGCAGGCTCCGGTGGCACCGCAGCGGCCGCACGTGCGGCGCATTCACGGCACTGAGACCGACGACCCCTGGCACTGGCTGCGCGACCAGGACGACCCCGCGGTGCGGGAGTATCTCGAGGCCGAGAATGCCTATACGGAAGCCGCGACTGTCCACCTGGCGGATCTTCGGGAGCAGATCTTCGGCGAGATCAAGGCTCGCACCAAGGAAACCCACCAGTCGTTGCCGACGCCGAAGGACGACTGGGAATACCGGGCTCGCACCGTGGAGGGGTTGCAGTACGTCATCCATGTGAGGCGCCCCCGGGGCGGCACCGACGATGACGAGGTGGTGCTGCTCGACGAGAACGAGTTGGCCGAGGGCCACGAGTACTTCGCCGTCGGCGACCTGGCCGTCAGCCCCGATCACCGCCTGCTCGCCTACACCACCGACACCGACGGCGACGAGAAGTACACGCTGACGGTGGTCGACATCGCGACCGGTGAGGTGCTGGACGGCCCCGACGTGCCCGGGCCAGGGTGCGGCCTGAGCGAGCTCAGCTACGGGTTGGTGTGGGCGAACGACAACTCGACGCTGTTCGCCGTTCTCACCGACGATGCCCTGCGTCCCAACCGCGTGATCCGCCACGTCGTGGGCACCGACCCCGCCGGCGACGTCGAGGTGTACCGGGAGGACGACGAGCGGTTCTGGGTGGGCGTGGGGGCCACCAGCAGCGAGCGCTTCGTGGTGATCGGCTCGCAGTCGAAGATCACGTCGGAGCAACGGCTGGTGGAAGCCGATCGGCCCGCTTCAGAGCCATTGCTCGTGCGTGAGCGGCGGGCAGGTATCGAGTACGGCCTCGACCACCAGGGCGAGCGGTTGCTCATCGTCACCAACGACGGCGCTCTGGACTTCCGGCTGGTCGAGGCGCCCGTGCCGAGCGAAGGCAGCACCCCGGCCGCAGGCGACGCACCGGTAGAGGGCGCTCCCCCCGGGCACGACAGCACGTGGCGCGAGCTGATTGGCGCGCGCGAAGGCATCCGCATCGACGGCTTGGACTGCTTCCAGGACTTCGTGGTTGTCCACGAGCGCCAGGACGGTCTGGTCCGGCTGCGGGTTCATGACACTCGTGATGCCCAGCCGAGCGGGTTGAGCCCGAACGGTGCCGGTGTCGGCACTTCAGGTACCGGCACCGACGGACGCGGCGATGCGAACCCGGGCGAGCTTGGCCCTGCATTTGAGATCGAGATGCCAGAGCCGGTCTACGAGGCCGGCGGCGGGGCGAATGCCGAATTCGACACCCGCCGCTACCGATTCGGCTACACGTCGATGGTGACGCCGCCGTCGATCTTCGAGCTGGACCTCGACAGCGGCGAACGGGAGCTGCTCGACCAACTGCCGGTGCTCGGCGATGTCGACCTGACCGCGTACACCACCGAGCGCATCACCGCCACGGCGCCCGACGGCACGGCGGTGCCGATCAGCCTGGTGTGGAAGCCGGGCGCAATTAGCTGGCCAGCGCCCTGCCTGCTGTACGGCTACGGGGCTTACGAGATCGGCATGCCGGCGTCGTTCTCGACGGTCCGGCTGTCGCTGCTGGACCGGGGCGTGCTGTTTGCCATCGCGCACGTTCGTGGCGGCGGCGAGTTGGGGCGGGCCTGGTACGAGGGCGGCAAGCTGGACAGCAAGCACAACACGTTCGATGACTTTGCCGCCTGCGCCGGCCATCTGACCACGGACCGATGGGCCGACCCGCAGCGGATCTGCGCCCGAGGCGGCAGCGCCGGCGGCCTGCTCATGGGGGCGATGGTGAACCGCCACCCAGACCTGTTCTGCGGTGTCGTCGCCGAGGTGCCCTTCGTGGACGTGCTGAACACGATGCTCGACCCGGACATCCCCCTGACAGTCACCGAGTACGACGAGTGGGGCGACCCGAACGACCCGGCGGCGTTCGAGACGATCCGGTCGTATGCGCCGTACGAGAACGTCGAGCCGGCCGATCACCCTGCCCTGCTGATCACCGCCGGGCTGGCTGACCCACGAGTGCAGTACTGGGAGCCCGCCAAGTGGGTGGCCAAGCTGCGGGCGACCACCACTTCGACCAAGCCGATCCTGCTGCGCACCGAGATGGGTGCCGGCCATGGCGGACCCTCAGGCCGCTACGACGCCTGGCGCGATGAGGCGTTCATCCTGGCGTTCATCTGCGACGTGCTCGGCGTGGCGTGAGCCAGGCGCAGACAGCACGAGTGGCGTAAGCCACACGCAGAGGGCACGCGTGGCGTAAGCGGCCTAGAAGAGCGCCAGCACGGCAAGTGCCGCCAGCAGGCCGTTGCGCAGCAGCGAACCGGCGCCGACGGGCTTCGCCGACCAGCGGCCGAAGCACGCACACGCGGGCCGCTCTTCACGAGGGCGTCGCAGCATCCGCGCCAGTGCCGCGCTGAATGCCGCGAGCAGCACCAACGCCAGCCACGCCGGCCACGGCTTGGCAACGCCAGCCGCCAAGCCTGCCCCGAGCACGATCTCGACTGGGCCGAACAACGGCACCGTCCACCGGGGAGCGCCCATCGCCCGGGCCGCGCCAGGCCACGACGGGTCGCTCAGCTTCAGCGCGCCCGACGCCAGGAACAGCACACCCAGTGCGATGCGGGCGACGGTGCCGATCACCGCTTCCCGCCCATCAGCCGGCCGTCACGCAAAGGTGCCGTAGCCACCCTTCCAGAACAGCAGGGGATCCTTCGCGTCGAGCACTTCGAGCTCGACCACCCGCCCGACGACGATGTCGTGATCGCCGCCGTCGTACACGGCTTCGATCGTGCAGTCGATGTAGGCGATCGAGCCCTCGATGATCGGGGCGCCCGTCGGCCCCGGGTGCCACTCGACATCAGCGAACTTGTCGTCGGCCCGGCTGGCCATCACCCCGCAGGTTGCCATCTGGTCCTGGGCCATGATGTTCACGCAGAAGCTGCCCGCGGCACGGATGTCGCCCCACGACGACGAGTCCTTGGTGGGCAGGAACGCCACGAGCGGCGGCTCGAGCGACACCGAAGTGAACGAGCCGATGGCCATGCCGACCGGCCGGCCCTCGTTCACGGCGGTGACCGCGGTGACGCCGGTCGGGAAGTGCCCGAGCACATCCCGAAAGAGCCTGCTGTCGATGGAGGGCTGGTCGCTCGAGTCAGTCACGGCGCCAACCCTAGACACGCCGCTAGCTGCGCGACGTAGCCTCCCGCCATGGCTTCGAGCGCAGACGAGAACCAAGCCGACAACGCAGTGGCAGAGGTGCCAGGCGACGGTCTGGTGGCCGTCGTGAAGCGGGACTGCCCGACGTGCGAACTCATCGGGCCGGTGCTGGCAGACATCGAATCCCGCGGCTCGCTGACGGTGTTCACCCAGGACGATCCCGCCTTCCCCGAGGCGGTCGCAGCCAGAGTGCACGACGCAGACCTTGGCTTCTCATGGCATCACGACATCGAGACCGTGCCGACGCTGATGCGGTTCGCCGACGGTGCCGAGACCGGACGCATCGTCGGCTGGTCCCGGCCCGAATGGGAGTCGTTCACCGGACTCGGAGGCTTGGGCGACGGCCTGCCCGAACATCGTCCCGGCTGCGGTTCGCTGTCGGTCGATCCGGCCCACGTCGACGCCCTGGAGGCTCGCTTCGGCGGCTCGGGCCTGAGCGCTCGCCGCGTCGAGTTCGGCAGCCAGGAAGACCTCCACGAGGCGATGTTCGACCGGGGCTGGTCGGACGGCCTGCCGCTGGTGCCCCCCACCGCCGAGCGGGTCGCTGCAATGCTGGCGGGGACGTCGCGTGCCGCCGACGAGGTGGTGGCGAATGTCGCGCCCGATCTTGCCGACTGCACCGTCGAGAAGGCCGCGGTGAACGCCGTCATGGCCGGCTGCCGGCCCGAGTACTTCCCGGTGGTGCTGGCTGCGCTGACCGCCGTGTGCAACGACACCTTCAACATGCACGGGATGCTCGCCACAACCATGCCGGTCGGGCCGGTGTTCATTGTGAACGGACCGATCGCCCGCCAGATCGGCATGAACAACGGGATGAACGTGTTCGGCCAAGGCAACCGGGCCAACAGCACGATCGGGCGGGCGGTGCAGCTCATCGTCCGCAACGTGGGCGGCGGACGCCCCGGCGAAGTGGACCGGGCGGCGCTCGGCCAGCCCGGCAAGGTGGGCTTTTGCTTCGCTGAGATCGAAGCCGCTGCCGACGGCAGCACCGACGAGTCCGGGGGCACCGGCTGGGACCCGCTGTGCACCGACTTCGGCTTCGAAGCCGGCACCAACGCTGTGACGGCCTTCCCGGGCGAGGCGCCCCGCTCGGTGGTCGACCAGCTCTCCCGCGATCCCGAGTCGCTGGCGCGCACCCTTGCTGCGTCGCTCAATGCGATCCATCACCCGAAGCTGGTGCTGGGCTTCGATGCGATCCTGGCGGTGGCGCCGGACCATTCCCGCGTGTTCATCGACAGCGGCTGGACGCGCCAGCAGACTGCTGACCGCATCAACGAGCTGACGACCCGACCGGGCTCCGAGCTGGTGCGCGGCGCCGACGGCATCGCCGAGGGTGTGCCCGATTTTCTGGCCGAAGCCGATCTGCCGAAGTTCCGTGAGGGAGGCCTGCACCTGGTGCACTGCGGCGGCGGCGCAGGGCTGTTCTCGGCGGTCATCGGCGGCTGGGTGAACGGCGAGGTCGGCGCTCAGCCCGTCTGCGTCGAGATCGATCCCTGGCGCTAGCAGGATCATCTCGTCCTCGCTTGCCGCTCTTGTTCGCTCCGCTCACGGGCCGCTTAAGCCCGGGGCGGCTACAGTCGATCAGGACGTGCCCACCGGATCCAACACAGGGGGGACCACATGAGCACTGTCGTCTTGGACCCGACGAACGAAGCGGCACCCGCCCATCGTGAACGGGTCACCCGGCCCGATTCGCTGGACGGCCTCACCGTGGGCCTGCTGGACATCAGCAAGCCCCGCGGCGACCGCTTCCTGAACCGGCTCGAGGAACGGCTGACCGAGCGGGGCCTGCGCGTCGAGCGCTACTCCAAGCCCACGTTCACCAAGCCGGCCCCGGTCGACCTGCGCCACGAGATCGCCACCAAGTGCGACGTGGTGATCGAAGCGCTAGCCGATTGAGGCAGCTGCACGTCGTGCAGTGTGCACGACATCGCTGATCTGGAACGCCGCGGCATCCCGTCGGTGTTCGTCGCCACCGTCCAGTTCGTCGACGGGGCCGAGGTACAGGGCAAGTCGCTCGGCTTCGATCCGGCGGCCGTATGGGTGGAGCATCCCATCCAGGACCGCACCGACGACGAGATGGTCGCCATCGCCGACAAGGCCTTCGACGAGCTGATCGAGCAGCTTGTAGCTGCTTGAGCTACGAGCCCGACAAGCACAGCGTGGCTGCCTGAGCTAACCGAGACGGAGCCGGTCACCGACTGCGGTGATCAAGCCCTCGGCGGTCAGTTCTTCGACAAGACGTTGAGCGCGTGCTTCGTCGTGCTCGAGTCTCATCGCCGCGGCAGCCTGTTCCGTCGGGAGCGAACCACCTGACAGCGCTGCGAGCAGGCGGCCCCTGGCCTGGCGGTCGCTGCCTTCGAACGGTGCCTGCCGCGCACTGACCCCGGCGCTGCGGTCGGCTGGATCTGGTTGACCCGAAGGCTCCGGGCCCAATACCTCAACCGCCCACGCACACCACCGCTGTGCAGGGCACTGGCCGCAGCTCGGATCTCGCCTGGTGCAGACCTGTGCGCCGAGATCCATCATCGCCTGGTTCCATACCCAGCTCTCCCCCGCAGGCACCAATTCATCGGCGATGCGCTGGGCCTCCCGGGGGCTCAGCCGACGGCCCTGCCAGCGGGCCAGGATGCGACCCACGTTGGTATCGACCACGCCTGTGTCGATGCCGAAGGCGAAGGCTTGCACTGCCCGAGCGGTGTAGGGACCCACGCCCGGCAGCGCCAGCAGGCCGTCCAGATCGGCGGGCACCCGGCCGCCGTGGCGCTCGCTGATGATCGCCGCCGTCCGCCAGAGGTTGCGAGCGCGCCGGGGGTAGCCCAGTCCCTGCCACACAGCCAGCACGTCGGCCAGCTCCGCTGCCGCGCACTGCTCCGGCGTCGGCCAGCACTCGGCAAACGTCTCGAAGTACGGCAGCACCCGCTCCACCTGGGTCTGCTGCAGCATGACCTCCGAGACCAGCACGAGCCACGGGTCGCGGGTGCGCCGCCACGGCAGATCTCGCCGCTCGGCCGACCACCAGCCGATCAGTTCGGCGTGGCGTGAGCCACGCGCATCCGACCCAGCGTGGCGCAAGCGATCAGCCCTCGCCGACGGCTGCCTCGTCGCTGTAGGGGAAGCGGCGCTCGGGCCCTGCTTCCCGCTTCCAGATCATGACCTTGCGGCGGAAGTAGCACACCTCTTCGGAGCGCTGGTTGAACGCCCGGGTCTCCACGGTCACCACGCCCCGGTCGGGCCGCGAGCCAGACTCACGCTTGTCGAGCACCTTGGTGACGGCGTAGATCGTGTCGCCGTGGAACGTCGGACGGGAGTGGGTCAGCGTCTCGACCTCGAGGTTCGCAATGGCCGCACCGCTCACGTCGGGCACGCTCATGCCCAGCACCAGCGAGTACACGAGATTGCCTACCACCACGTTCTTGCCGTGCACGGTCTCGTGCTGGGCGAACCACTCGTTGGTGTGCAGCGGATGGTGGTTCATCGTGATCATGCAGAACAGGTGATCGTCTGCCTCGGTGATGGTCTTGCCCGGCCAGTGCCGGTACACGTCGCCGATGTCGAAGTCCTCGAAGTAGCGCCCGAACGGGCGGTCATGGACGGTCACAGGAACCTCCGTGCAATGGTCTGGAGCAGTGGTGCTGGTGCGTGGACCGAGTCATCGTACGGCGCAGCATCCCCGCTGACCGGGTCAAGCCGAGTCGTAGCCCGGGCCGCGCGCTGGAGCGGGCTTTAGCCTGTGCGGCTGTGACGACGACGGGGACGACATGACTGCGAACGCCGAGGCCACGGTGACCGAACCGGACATGTCCGCCGCAGCGGATGCGCTCGCTGCGGGCAACGCGGCGTTGAGCCGTGCGTGCAGTCATGCGGTCGGCATGGGCGACGACCACCAGTGCTTCCTGTACGACCTGGCGCACACCGCCTCGGCGCTGCGCATCTGCGATTCGCTGGTCGCATGGGGTGCGCTGGGCGACGCCGAGGCCCGCCTCGCCTGCGGTTTCATCGCCGACGCCCTCGGAGAATTCCACGCTCGGCTGTTCGCCCGCGAGGCCCAGTGGGGTCTCGCGCCCGGCGCCCTCGACGGCGCTCGCGACTTCGTAGCCGCCTACCGCAACCCCGCCTACGTGGCGACGCTGGCCGGCCTCGACGCACCCAGCCACCTCGACGAGGACTTCGAGCTCGTGGCGGAAACCTTCCGCCGCTTCGGCGAGGACAAGATCGCCCCCGCCGCCGAGCACATCCACCGGGGCGACACCGACATCCCCGAAGACATCATCGGCGGGCTGGCCGAGCTGGGCTGCTTCGGCCTGTCGGTGCCCGAGGAATACGGCGGGTTCGCCTCGGGCTCAGAGAGCGACTACCTGGGCATGGTCATCGCCACCGAGGAGCTGTCGCGGGCATCGCTGGGTGCGGGCGGCTCGCTCATCACCCGGCCCGAGATCCTCACACGGGCACTGGAGCGCGGCGGCACCGAGGAGCAGAAGAAGCACTGGTTTCCCCAGATCGCCACCGGCGAGACCATGGTGGCGGTCGCCGTGACCGAGCCCGACTACGGCAGCGACGTGGCCAACCTGGTCGTGTCGGCATCGCCCACCGAGGGCGGCTGGCTGATCTCGGGCACCAAGACGTGGTGCACCTTCGCCGGCCGGGCCGACGTGCTGATGCTGCTGGCCCGCACCGATCCTGACCGGCGCAAGGCCCACCGGGGCCTCAGCCTGTTCATCGTGCCGAAGCCCCAGTCGGAGGGCCACGACTTCCAGTTCACCGACGAGCGGGGCGGCACCATCGAGGGGCGGGCCATCGCCACGCTGGGCTACCGGGGCATGCACAGCTTCGAGATCGCCTTCGACGACTGGTTCGTGCCTGCAGAGAACCTCATCGGCGGCGACGACGGGATCGGGCAGGGCTTCTACCTGCAGATGGCCGGCTTCGAGAACGGGCGGCTGCAGACAGCGGCCCGGGCGGTGGGCGTGATGCAGGCGGCCTATGACGAGGCCCGCACCTATGCCGACGAACGCAAGGTGTTCGGCCAGCCGATCGCCGGGTACCAGCTGACGCAGGCCAAGCTGGGCCGCATGGCGGCGATCATCGCCGCGGCCCGCCAGTACAGCTACGAGGTGGCCCGCATGATGGCTCGGGGCGGCGGCGCGCTCGAGGCATCGATGATCAAGGCGTATGTCTGCAAGGCCGCCGAGTGGGTGACCCGCGAGGCACAGCAGCTTCACGGCGGCTTCGGCTTCGCCGAGGAATACACGGTGAGCCGGCTGTTCGTGGACGCCCGGGTGCTGTCGATCTTCGAAGGCGCAGACGAGACGCTGTGCCTGAAAGTGATCGCGCGCCGGCTGCAGACACAGAGCGCCTGAGCAGCGCCGCACAGCGCCCGACAGAGCCCGCAACGAATCAGTTCACCTGCACGGGATAGCTTCGGCGCGTGCACCCGATGGAGCACCTGCGCTATGTGGCGCGTGCGGGCGACCTATCCCAGGACGTGCTGGTGCGCGAGGCCGCATCGGCGCTGGGCGCGCTCGCCTCGGACCCGCTGGAGCTGGTCACGGTGTGCCGCCGCATCCTCGACAAGTACCCGGTCGCCGGCGCGCTGTGGTCGATGGCGGCCGTGGTGTGCGCCTCGGCCCAGCCGTACCGGGATGCACGCGAGTTCGCGGCCGAGCTGCGAGCCGATGCCACTGCCGACCGCGCCGCTGACGCGCTGCCCGAGGGAGCCACGGTGTGCCTGCTGGGCTGGCCCGACCTTGCCGCTGAGGGACTGGGGCGGCGCGCCGACATCGAGGTGCGCATCATCGACGCCTACGGCGAGGGCGCTGGCCTGGCTCGGCGGCTTGCGGGCGACGGTTGCGAGGTGACCGACGTGCCGCTGGCGGGTTTGGCGGCTGCATGCTCAACCGCTGAGGTGATCCTGGTGGAGGCTGCTGCCGCCGGGCCCGAAGCCGTAATCGCAGCCGGCGGCTCCCATGCCGCTGCGGCGGTCGGGTACGTGTCGGGGGTGGAGGTGTGGTGCCTCGTCGGGCAGGGACGGGCGCTGCCACAGCCGCTCTTCGAGGCCGCTTCAAGCGCCGTGGCCGACGAGCCGTGGGAATGCGACGAGGAGATCGTGCCGATCGGCCTGTTCAGCCATGTCGTGGGGCCCGGCGGCATCGAGCCGGCTGCCGGCTGGCAACGGGCCGACTGCCCTCTGGCCGCCGAGCTGCTGCGTCCGCCGATCTGACAACCGGCGCATCGGCGCATGAACCGTGGCCGCGCCCACCGGGAGCGCTAGTTTGCCTGCCGTGCTTGACGCGCCGTCCACCGACATCAAGCTCGAGACGCTCTCCGGCCACACTCACACGCTGGCCGAATGGCTGGTGGTGTTCAACCTCATGGGCGTTGTCATCGACCCCTACACGCACCAGAGCGGCTGGATCCTGCCCACTGCATCGCGGCTGTTCCTGGTGTACGAGGAGGCCGACGTGCGCTGCGCATTCGTGGTGTGCAGCGATGCGCAGGGCGCCCGCAGCTTCCTGGGCCGCTTTGCCGATGAGCATCTCGTGCTGCTCGACCCCGAGCGCGAGTTCGTTCGATCGCTGGGCCTGGAACGGCTGCCGGCCCTCGTGCATCTTGCCCAAGACGCCAGCGTGCTCGGCTCGGCCCAGGGCTGGAACGCCGCCGAATGGTCTGACGTGATCGACGGCGTCGAAGAGGCCATGGACTGGCGGGCACGCCCGGTGCTGCCCACAGCCGACGACCCGGGCAACTTCGAAGGCACGCCAGCACTCGGCTGAGCCATCGCTTGGGGCCGAGCCAGCCAGCGGGGTCGGTCAGCCGCTAGGGCCGCCAGCCCTTCTGCTGGTACATCGAGCGATCAGCCGCGTGCAGCAGAGCCCCGGGCGAGGCCTCGCCGCCGCGTCCGGTGGCGCTGCCGATGCTGACGGTCACACCCATCTCGGCCAAGGGGTCGCCAGTGTCACTCTGCACAGGCGCCTGGGTGAGCGACGCGTGCAGACGTCCGGTGATGATCTCCATGTCGCTTGCGCTGCGCAGCCCGCCGCACACCACTACGAACTCGTCGCCGCCGACGCGGGCAACCACGTCAGACGGCCGCACGGCGTCGCGCAGGCACTGTGCCACGGTGACGAGCACCAGGTCGCCTACCAGGTGGCCGTGCTGATCGTTGACCTGCTTGAAGGCATCGACGTCGCAGAATGCCACGCCGACCATCCGGCCGGTGCGTGTCGAGCGCACCAGCTCGGCATGCAGGTGGCGCAGTGCCCCGTCTCGGGTGGCGACACCGGTCAGCGAGTCGGCGCGCCACGTGCGCCGCCAGCGGCCCGATGCCAGCCACCAGCCGCCGCCGAGCGCTGCAGCCAGTGCGGCTGCGCCCACGCGCAGCCTGGAGGCGACCGACCGGCTCACCAATCTCCCCCGCAAGGCACAAGCGGATCGGGGCGGCGGGCAGCACTCACCGGGCGGTCCAGCCCCCGTCCACCATCAGCGAGCTGCCGGTCACGTAGCTGCTGGCGTCGCTGGCCAAGAACAGCAGCGCACCATCCAGCTCGTGCTCGTGCCCAGGTCGCCGCATCGGGGCGTTCCGGCTGATCCACGCCATCGAGCGATCGTCGTCGAACATCGGCGCCGTCAGTTCCGTCTCGAAGTAGCCGGGGCACAGGGCGTTCACCCGCACGCCCCGGGTGGCCCACTGCACGGCAAGGTCGCGTGTCAGGTTCACCAGGCCCGCCTTGGACGCTGCGTACGCGGGCTGCAGGTTGGGCGCCGAAGCCACGTGACCGTGCACCGAGGCCACGTTGATGATGCTGCCCGTGGCCTCCCGGCCGATGATGTCGGCGGCGGCGAGCCCGGCCAGCAGGAAGCACGCGTTCAGGTTGATGTCGACGACATGCCGGAAGCTCTCCACGTCGGCCTGCTCGCCGGGGTTGATGGCGTCGCTTACCCCGGCATTGTTGACCAGCACGTCGACCTTGCCGTAGCGGTCCACCACCTGGGCCACCAGATCGCGGCAGGCGTCGTCGTCGCCGACGTCGCACGGGATGGCAAGTGCATCGGGCAGCTCGGCAGCCAACGCCTCCAGCCGGTCGGCCCGCCGGGCAGCCACCGCCACCTTGGCGCCCGCGGTTGCGAACACCCGGGCAAAGCGCACCCCGAAGCCGCTTGATGCACCAGTCACCAAGCAGACCTGCCCGTCGAGCCGGAATGGTGAGGTCAGGTCGATCTGCCCGTTCACTGCGGTATCACTCATCGACAATCCTTCATCGCGGCCGGTGTTCGCCCATCAGCGCACGAGGGTACGGCGCACAGCTTCGCCGTTCATGCCGATGCACCAGTCACTGAGCAGCGCCGACCCCGCCGCGGCGCGCGTCGCACGGGCCGCCGCCGGCGCACCCCGGGCCGACCCCGCTACGGCGGGCGGGCCGCCGGCGCGGCCTCGTGACTGGCCCGGGCTCGGAGCCGGCCCGGGTCGAGGCGGCAACAGTGCCCTAGCGTGTGGGCCATGAAGATCCGGATCGGCTTCGGGCTGGGCACGCGCAGCTTCACCAACGACCACGCCACCTTCGACCCGTTCGTGGATGCGCTGGAAGACAACGGCTTCGACTCGCTGTGGCTGAGCGAACGGCTCGGCGGCGAATGCCCTGATCCGATCGTGGGACTCGCGTACGCGGCGGGCCGCACCAAGCGCATGAAGTTCGGCATGTCGGTGCTGGTGCTGCCCGGGCGCAACCT
Source organism: Candidatus Poriferisodalis sp. (assembly GCF_965204125.1). GTDB lineage: Bacteria > Actinomycetota > Acidimicrobiia > Acidimicrobiales > Poriferisodalaceae > Poriferisodalis. The sequence goes on from NZ_OZ241968.1 coordinate 421,425, forward strand.
CGCAGTGCTGGCCAAGGAGCTCGCCAGCCTCGATCGGCTGTCGGACGGCCGGCTGCTGCCCGCCTTCGGGCTGGGCGTGGCCGATGTGCACGAGCAGGCGGCCTTCGGCGTGGAGCGCCGCCAGCGGGCGAAGATGTTCAACGAGGCCCTGCCGCTGCTGAAGCGCTTCTGGGAGGACGAACCGGTCACTCACCACGGCGACTGGTACCACTACGACGAGGTGTCGCTGCTGCCGAAGCCGGCGCAGAAGCCGATGGACATCTGGCTGGGCGGTGCGGCAGAAGTGGAGCTGCGCCGCTGCGGGCGCTTCGGCGACGGATGGCTGCCGTCCTTCTGCACGCCCGACATCGCTGCGGCGGGCTGGAAGATCGTGAACGAGGCCGCCGACGAGCACGAGCGCTGGATCGACCCCGAACACTTCGGCGTGCTCATCCCCTACACGCACGGTGAGATCAGCCCCGGCTACAAGGCCATCCTCGAACGGCGAGCGCCCGATGCCGACCCGGGCGACATCATCCCGACCGGCTGGGGCGGCCTGCGCGACCAGATCCAGCGGTTCATCGAGGTGGGCGCATCGAAGTTCGTGCCCGTGCTGGTGGGCGAGCCCGACGATTGGTTCGCAGAGCTCGAGGGCGTCGCCAACGCAGTCCTGCCACTGCAGAACTAGCCCTTAGCGTCGTCGCCAAGGTGCGTTATCGTCAGGTCACCCCACCGGTCCTGCAAATACTGCGCAACCAATCTACGGTGACAATGATGAGGCTGCTTCTCGCTACAGAGGAGACAGCCGCCGTCGATAACTTCTTTACTAATCACGTCTTCGACTCGACGCTCTTCCATTAGTGCGAGGAATCGCGACTCATATGTATACCAGTCAATCTGTTGCTTGCGATAGTCGCTCAATAGCTCTGCGGTTGGCGCGAGATCCGTAATGTGCACATACTCGATACCGCAAATGCGGTCCAGGAAAAAGGATAGATCGTCTCGTTTGGCGAACGCCGCAAGCTGAGATGTATTGTTGAGGCGAACGTCGATGACCCGGCGTGCTCCCGATTTGCCAACAAGCTCAAAGAAGTCTCGTGCAGGCTTTCCCGTAAAGCCGATTGTCCACAGGTTCATTTCTACCGCACCTCGCCAGAGACGCTAGGTTTCCTATCGCTTGTATAGGCGACTTGTTCTCGTTGACGCTCTACGGCAGTTTCATATATCGCTGATGTGCCATGTAGTTGATCCACTATGCCGCCATCCGATGCAATCATCATGCCCTGATTCAAATCATGCATCTGGACGAGCCGCTCAAGCGCTTCCGTATGAGTCTCAATTCGACTCTCACCAGTCTCTCGGCACGCGCGAATATGTGACACATGGACGTCGCGTTGCCAGAGCTCATGAGCAACGAGCAAGGTACGATGACACTGGAGAGGATCTTCTTCGCTACACATCAGCGCCAGACGATACCGGGATGACCCCTCCAGAATCCGCTCCAAGCCATTTTCGAAGGATTCGGTTTGCGCCATGCGTCGATAACAGGCATGGCCATTTGGGTCATACAGCTCAGGATCCGATGGACGGCCTCCGAGTTCCTCGCCCACGTAGACATAGGCAACGTTTGCTTCATCGAGAAGAGGGCCTAGTGACTTGCGATCAAACTGCGATACGAAGCGACTGTATGGTGCAGATCGAACATCGGCTACGGCATCTATTCGGTGCTGTTGCAGCATAGAGATGAACACCGAGGCGCTATGATTTGAATGTCCGATCGTGAAAATCTGAGTTTGAGAATTTGGCACGAATACCCTCTAGCGTTGTTCAATGACAGCAGCGATCAACTTGTAGACTCTACCCTCGTAGGGCTCGCCCAGACTAATTGTGAGGTAGCACTCGCCGAGAGAATACACGCCGTCGGGATGAGCGAGCCACTTACGTTCTTGAATTGGATCAGTAATCCACAATGCGTAGCTGGAGTCTGCGTGGCGAAATCGGCCCTGTACTCGCCGCTTAGAATTGCCGAATGCCGTGCCTGGCGCAAAGACTCGTAATTGCATTTCGCTAACTGATACGAAGCGCAGCGATTCTGTGAGTGCACCGACTTCGTTCAGCGGAATGCAATCATTCTTGCCATTGTATGTGCTATGATTGTCGATCCATAGAGGCGAAACCGGCTCTACGAGATCCTGTAATTTGCTGCGCTTGAACGTGCCCTTCTTTTCCCAGTAGTACTCCGAATCTAGCAGCCAGTTCTCGGTTTGATATCCCTCAGGCTGGGCTCTAAGCATTTGTATCTCGATGATGTCAAGCAATTTGGGGTCGCTACCGTCTGCGTATTGCCGCTCGTATTCGGACACCTCTCGCTCATGACGCTCGCTAACGGGACGAACCCAGCCACCAATCGAAGACTTGCTCCAGATGCGGCCCGCGATGCAGCGGCCTGACAGTTTCCGGGAGTTTGCCAAGCACACGATGCGCACCGTTGTGAGCATATGCGCGCTGTTGCTGTGAACGAAAGAATCTCCGATGCTCCACTGAGCCCACGGAGGCCAGCGATCGGCTTGCGCGGTCAGATGCAGCGGTTCATCGAGTTGGGCGCATCGAAGTTCGTACTCGTGCTGGTGGGAGCGCCCGACGACTGGTTCGCGGAACTCGAGGGTGTGGCCAGCGCAGTCCTGCCGCTGCAGAACCAGGACGCTGAGCCGCTCGGCCTCAGTCAGCGTTCGTGGACGCCGCTGCGCAACGAGGAGGTTGGGTTGTTCGGCGTCAGCCGGCGTCCTCGGCCGCCGCAGAGGAATTCAGCAGAGCCTCGAGCATCTGCTCGACAGAGGCGCTGCGGGAGTTCTTGAACTCGCCGAGGCGCGCGAACACCTCGCTGGCGGCGCGGTGGAAGCCGTCGGGCAGCCCGGCCGCCGCGAACGTGTCGGCGATCTCGTCCATCTCGCCCACCCAGCGCCACGCTTTGGGCGCCGACCGGATCGACGTGTAGGTCAAGCGCTGCGACAGGCCTGATTGAGACAGGCCCCACTCGGCGGTCAGCTCATCGGAAACGCCTTCGGCTGCGGCTAGGGCCGCCACCGCCACCAGCAGGGCGTTGGTGCCCTTGGTCCACGACGCGTAGGCCATCTTCAACGCCGAGGCAGCCCCGATGCCGCCGCCATCCAGCACACGGGCATCCAATGGTGACCCGGCGAATCTCGCCGCGACGCCGGCCGCGTCGGGTCCTGCGAGGTAGAGCCGAGTGGTTCCGGGTTCTCGCGCCGGCGGACCGATCACGCTGCCGTCAACGAAGTGCTCGAAGCGGGCGGCGATGCGCCGGGCAGTAGCCGGTGAGACAGCATTGGCGTCCACGTAACAGCCCGCAAAGCCGGCATCGGCCACCGTGGCAGCCAGCTCTTCCGCGCCATGGGGAGGGCACACCGAGATCACGATGTCAGCCGCGGCCACCAATGATGCCGAGTCGCCGACGTCGGTGAGGCCGGCACCGTGCGCACGCTCGCGCGTCTCGGCCGATCGACCCTCGCTGGCCCACAGCACCTTGCCCGAGCAGGCCGCAGCCAAGGTCACGCCCATGTCGCCGGGGTGCAGCACCCCGGTCACGGCTTCGTCGGGCGTCGTGGTGGCTGAAGCCTCGCTCACGCAGCCAGTCCTAGCAGGCTCGCTGTTACGAGGACTCCCCTGCAAGGCTCTCGCCTGCCTCGTTGTCGCCGTCGTCCTGACCGCCGCCGAGGTACGACGTGCGCAGCGCCGGATTCGCCAGCAAGGCCTCGGCGGTGTCGTCCAGAACCACACGACCCGTCTGCAGCACCCAGCCCCGATCGGCGATGCCGAGGGCCATGTTGGCGTTCTGCTCCACCATGAACACCGTCATGCCGGCCTCGTGGATCTGGGAGATGAGCTCGAAGTTCTGCTGCACGAGCGCCGGCGCCAAGCCCATCGACGGCTCGTCCATCAGCAGCACCCGGGGCTGGGACATCAGCGCCCGGCCGATGGCCACCATCTGCTGCTCGCCGCCCGACAGCGTGCCCGCCTTCTGGGCGAGCCGCTCCTTGACTCGGGGGAACAGCTCGTACACACGCTCCATGTCTGCTGCAATGGCGTCGCTGTCCTTGCGCAGGTAGGCGCCGAGTTGCAGGTTCTCCCGCACGGTGAGCCGCTTGAACAGGCGCCGGTTCTCGGGGACCATCGTGATGCCGCGAACCACCCGGTAGCTGGTCGGGCGGTCGTTCACGACCTCGCCGTCGAGCACCACCTCGCCAGAGGTGGGCTTGAGCATGCCCAGCAGCGTCTTCAGCGTGGTCGACTTGCCGCTGGCGTTGCCGCCCAGCAGGCACACCAGCTCACCCTCGTAGATCGACAGATCCACATCGCGCAGGGCATGCACGGCCCCGTAGTGCACGTTCACCTTGCGCATCTCCAGCAGCGGCGTGCTTGCATCGGCGGCAGCGTCCCCGCCGCGGACGTCCGCTCGTGTCGTGCCGCTCATCGGGCAGGGCGACATTGCAGCCGCGCACAGCGTGGGTTCCCCTGCATGCTCTAGGGAGCGTAGGAGAACACGATGTTCTCCATGCTGGCTTCGGCATTGGACTCGCCGCCGAGGTTGCGAACGACGACGAGCTTGTTGGAGCCGCAGTCGCCGAACGAATCGCAGGCGATAGGGCCGATGAGCCCCTCATAGCCGCGCACGCTGTCAAGGTGCTTCCGGATGCCTGCCCGGTCGATGACGAGGGTGCCCTCCTCCACCCGTGACGCGGCCGCTATGGCGTCCAGCAGCAGTGTCGTGGCGTCGTAGGCATGCGCCCAGAAAGGCGAGCCGGGTTTGTGGCCGTACAGGTCCTCGTATGCGGCCACGAAGTCGTCAGCGGTCTTGCCGGTGCTCTGGTTCACATTGCCCGCAAAACGCCGGTCGGGACCCGTGAAGTACATGCCCTGAGATTGCGGCAGCGACAGGAAATTGAGGTTCAGCAGGCTGTCAGCCGCGACCAGCAGGGTGTCTTCGAGGCCCGGCACTCCCGGTGCCTGGTCGGCGACGAAGTCGCCTGCCGGCTGGAAGATGGGCAAGAACAGCGCCTCGGGACGGCCTGCGGCGATCTCGGTGAGCACCGGCACCATGTCGCTGTCTTCCTTGTTGATGGCCGACAGCCGCGTGATCGTGCCGCCCTCCCGCTCGAAGGCATCGGCGAAAGCCCGGGCCAGGCCTTGGGTGAAGGGGTCGCCGTCGTGGATCGCCGCTGCAGTGCTCAAGCCCAGATCGTCATGCACGAACTGGGCCATCGCTGCGCCCTGGAACACATCGTTGGTGACGGTGCGGTAGAAGCCCGGGGTGTAGTTCGGACCCGGGTTGCCTGCCAGATCCGATGTGAGCGCGGGAGAGGTGGCGCCTCCGGAGATCATCACCATGCCCGCAGCCGTCACCAGCGGCGCCGCCGCAATGGCCGCGCTCGAACACGACGTCCCGATGACCCCGACGACATCAGAGTCGGCGACGATGGCTTGGGCGGCAGCCTGCCCGCCGTCGCTCGAGCACAGGTCGTCGAGGCTCGCGCCGAGATCCACATCGAATCCGTGGATTTGGCCGTAATCGTTCACCGCGATAGCAGTAGCGCGGTCGATCGCGAGGCCGACGATCGAATAGTCGCCGGTGATGGCTTCCAGCGAGCGGATCTGGATGGCGTCGCCCTGTTGGACCTCCACGACGCCGAGCGAGCTCTCGCCGGCTGCTGTGCCGGCAGAGCCGACATCGGCATCGGCCTCTTGGGCCGTGTCCGCACTGCATGCGGCGGCTGCGAGCGCCATGGCAGTCACGACAGCGAGCAGAACCTTCAGCCGGAGCGTTCGGAGTATCGACATCGATCTCATCGCACCGCCTCATCGCGGTTCACAAGGACACCGGCGACGGCATCGGGACGTTCGGCGCTCATGAGTCCGCGGCGCTCCGGCCGAGATATGCCTCGATGACCTGCGGATCGGTTGACACGTCGGCGTAGTCGCCCTCGGCGATCTTCACGCCGTGGTCCAGCACCACCACTCGGTCGGAGACCTCGCGCACCACCTCCATGTCGTGCTCGATCACCACGATGGCGAAGCCCCACTCGTCCCGCAGTCGCCCGATCAGGCCGGTCAGCTCGGCAGACTCGGTGGGGTTCATGCCGGCGACAGGCTCGTCGAGCAGGATCAGCTTGGGCTGGGTGGCCATGGCCCGGGCGATCTCCAGCCGCCGCCGGTTGGCATACGACAGGGTGTAGGCGGGCTGGTCGAACCGGTAGCCCGTCAGCCGGCTGCCGAAGAACGACAGCACTTCCTTGCCCCGCTCGGTGATCTCGGCCTCTTCGTTGCGGAACGCCTTGGTGAACAGAAGCGCCCCTAACACGCTCTGGCGGGTGCGGCAGTGCTGCGACACCATCACGTTCTCGAGCACGGTCATGTTGGCGAACAGGCGGACGTTCTGGAAGGTGCGGGCGATGCCCCGGGAGGTGACCCGGTTGGGGTCGAGACCGATGAGCGACTCGCCCTCGAAGAGAATGTCGCCCTCGCTGGCGGCGACCGTGGCGGTGATGGCGTTGAACAGCGTGGTCTTGCCGGCGCCGTTGGGGCCGATGACCGAGACGATCTCGCCCGGATACACGGCTAAATCCAGCCCGTCGAGCGCCTTCAGCCCGCCGAAGTCGACACCGAGGCCCCGTGTTTCGAGGATCGGCTGCTGCGCAGGGCCGCTGTCCTGCGTGCCGGATGCGGCCTGCGCCGGAGCGCTCATGCCGACTCGCCTGCGGGCCGGGCCGCCTCTACGGTGCTGCCCGAGGTTGCTGCGGTGGAGGCGGTGGCATCGTCGCCGCCGTCGTCGTCTTCGGTCTGCCCGCGCAGCCAGGCGTCTTGAGCCAGCTCTTCCTGGTGCAGCTCGCGGGTGCGGCGCACGCTGGGTATCAATCCCTCGGGCCGGGCCAGCATCATCCACACCAGCAGCGCCCCGTAGATGAGCAGCTTGAACTCGGAGAACTCCGCCAGCAGGCCCGGCTGCTTGGGGCCGCCGAGCACGCCGATCAGCACCGCCGAGCCGGCGATGACGCCGACGATGCTGCCCATGCCGCCGAAGATGACCACCACCAGGATCACAATCGACACCAGGATCAGGAAACTGGCGGGGAACACCGAGCCCACCTTCGCCGAGAAGATCGCCCCGCTGAACGACCCCAGCACGGCACCCACCACGAACGCCAGCAGCTTGACGTTGACCGTGTTGATGCCCATGGCCTCGGCCACGGTCTCGTCCTCGCGCACGGCCATCCACGCACGCCCGATGCGCGACCGCTCGAGCCGCCACGAGACGTAGATGGCGATCGCGCAGAACGCGAGCACCAGGTAGAAGACGCTGCGCGGATCGGTACCGGCCACCTCGGCCAGGCCGAAGATCTCTGCACCCGGGATGTTGGTGATTCCCTGGGAGCCGCCGAACCATCCCGACAGCCAGTCCGACAGGAACAGCAGGCGGATGATCTCGCCGAAGCCGAGCGTGACGATGGCGAGGTAGTCGCCACGCATGCGGATGACTGGGGCGCCGATGAACAGCCCCACCAGCCCGGTCAGGAGCACAACGCCGATGAGCGCCACAAACCATGGCAGCTCCGGGTGGATCTTCGGCGATGTGGCAGCGGTGAGCACCGCTGCGCTGTAGCTGCCCACGGCAAAGAACGCCACGTAGCCCAGGTCGAGGATGCCGGCGAGGCCGACCACGATGTTCAGCCCCAGCGCCAGCAGCACGAACAGGCCGACGTTGGCGAGCAGCTCGTTGGTGAGCTTGCCAGCGAACATCGGCAGGATGACGAGCACTGCGGCGGTGGCCATGATCAGGCCGAGGTGGGCCCGGTTGCGGGCGGGGCCTTCGAGGGCGTCGACGCGGGCCTTGGCCCCCTTGACGCGGCCCCGGGCCACGAAGGCCAGCACGCCTGATCCGGCGGCGAGGGCGATGGCACCGGTGATGGTGAGCCCACCCCGGGGGGCATAGAACCAGTCGATCAGCCCCTCGACGCCCATTCCCTCGGCCAGGTCGGTGGTGAGCGATTCGAGCACCGCCGAGCCGAACAGGGTGAGCACCATGGTCCACAGCACCCGCCGTGCCACCGGCGGCACCACTCGCAGCAGGCCGCCCGCAGCGCCCACGGCTGCGCCGATGGCGAGCCAGATGAACACCGCGAACGCCGTGCCGCTGTTGAACGCCAGCAGGTCGGCCAGGATCGGGCTCCAGTTGACCAGCGGCTCGCGCAGGTCGAAGTTGGCGATGAGCACCGCCAGCAGCGACAGTCCGCCGCCAACGAGCGCACCGCATGCGGCCCCGCCGATGACTTCGTGGGCGCCGGGGCGGTGGAACGGGACGCCCTCGCGCCGGATCTGGTGCCCGATACGGCTGCCGGCCGCCAGCGGCAGCACCACCAGCGAGAGGTAGCCGAGGCTGAGAACGCCCTCGATGATCGCCCGGCCGTCGAGTTTGACCGGCATGTTGGACAGCGAGATGAAGATCTGCCCGATAGCGCCGATGGCACCCATACGGGCGACGCGGCGCCAGTCCTGGGCGAGGGGCGGGCGTGGCGGCGCGTCAGGCTCGACGCTGGTGAGGCTCATGCCCGGTCCTCCGCCGGCAGCCGCTCGCCGAACAGGCCAGCCGGCTTCACCAGCAGCACGATGATCAGCATCGAGAACGCCACGGCGTCACGCAGCTGCGACACGCCGCTCACCCCCAGCGGCTCCAGGATCAGCAACGGCCCCACCGACTCGGCCACCCCGATCGACAGCCCGCCCGCCATCGCACCGCCCAAGTGGCCGATGCCGCCCACCACCGCCGCGCTGAACGCCTTGATCCCCGGCAGGAAACCAGTGGTGTGAATGACGCTGCGGAACAGGATTCCCCACAGAATCCCCGCCATGCCCGCCATCGCACCGCCCACCGCGAACACCTTCACGATGGTGCGGTTCACGTCGATGCCCATGAGCGCCGCGATCTCGGCGTCCTCGGCCACCGCCCGCATCGCCTTGCCGGTCTTGGTGCGATCGACGTAGTACCACAGTGCCGCCATCGACAGCGCAGCCACCACGATCACCAGGATCTTGGCGCCCTCGATCTGCAGGAAGGTGTGCTTGGCCTTCACCCAGTCCGGCACGTTGGGGTACGACTTGCTGGCCGGCCCCAGCAGCACCACCGACGCATTCTGGAGGAAGAACGACACGCCGATGGAGGTGATCAGCGGGATCAGCCGGGGCGCCCCCCGCAGCGGTCGGTAGGCGACCCGCTCCATGACCACCGCCGTGAGCGACGACACGATGATCGACACCACCACGATGAACACCAGCGAGCCGATGAAGTTCGACTCCCACAGCCCGGCGTCGGCCAGCTTGTTGGAGGTGATCATGCCGGTCATGGCACCCACCATGAACACCTCGCCGTGGGCGAAGTTGATGAACCCCAGCACGCCATAGACCATCGAGTAGCCGAGCGCGATCAGCCCGTACATCGACCCCTGGGCGATGCCTGAGATCACCAGCCCGCGGAACTGCGCCCCGGTGAGGCCGGTGGCGTCGGGGTTGGCCCAGCGGGCGAATGGGTTGTCGGGGTTGATCTCCTGGGCGATGAAGGCCGTGAAGCCGACGGCCAGGACGATCAGCACCGCCACCCGGATGACGGTGAGGAACCAGTCGACCCGGGTGCGGGGCCGCAGCAGCCGGGCGCGGGGCCGGGGGCGGGGCGCCCCGCTGGGGGGCGCCCCTTCATCCATCACTGGATTGACCCTAGAAGGCCGTGACCGACCGACCTAGGACCCGACCCCCTGTGCTCACGGAACGAAGGAGAACACGACGTTGTCCATGCTGGCCACCGCGTTCTCCTCGCCGCCGATGTTCTGGACCACGGTGATGCGGGCAGCGCCGCAGTCGCCGAAGTCGTCGCAGTTGATAGTGCCGATCAGGCCGCTGAAGCCCTCGATGCTGTTGAGGTAGTCACGGATGCCCTGACGGTCGACGTGCAGGTTGCCGTCGGCGTCGACGTACGACGCGGCAGCGATGGCGTCGAGCAGCATCGTGGTGGCGTCGTAGCCGTGGGCCCAGAACGGCGCGGCGGGCGCCTCGCCCCAGCGCTCCTCGTAGGCGGCCAGGAAGTCCTGTGCCGTCTTGCCGGTGCTCTGGTTCACGTTCTCGCCGAAACGAGAATCGGGGCCCGAGAAGTACATGCCGGCGGTCTGCGGCAGCGCCAGGTAGTTGGTGTTCAGCAGGCCGTCTGCCGCGAGCAGCACGGTGTTCTCCAGGCCCGACACTCCCGGTGCCTGATCGGCCACGAAGTCGCCGGCGGGCTGGAAGATCGGGAAGAACAGCGCTTCGGGGCCGCCTGCTGCGATCTCCGTCAGCACCGGCACCATGTCGGTGTCTTCCTTGTTGACCGCCGAGAACCCGGTGATCGTGCCGCCTTCGGCCTCGAAGGCGTCGGCGAAGGCCTGTGCGAGGCCCTGGGTGTACGGGTCGCCGTCGTGGATCGCTGCGGCGGTGGTGAACCCGAGCTCGCCGAAGACGAACTTGGCCACTGCGGCACCCTGGAAGAGGTCGTTGTGTGCCGTGCGGTAGTAGCCGACGTTGTAGTTCTCGCCGGGCGTGCCCGCCAGGTCTGACGTGAGCGCAGGCGACGTGTTGCCGCCTGAGATCATGACCATGCCGGCGTCGGTGATGAGCGGCGCCGCGGCCACCGCCGCACCCGAGCAGGATGTGCCGATCACGCCGAGCACGTCTTCGTCGGCCACAACGATCTGGGCGGCTGCCTGGCCGCCGTCGTTGGAGCACAGGTCGTCGAGCGTGGTGCCCAGGTCGACGTCGAAGCCGTGAATCTGGCCGTAGTCCTCGATCGCGAGGATGACCGCGCGTTCGAGCGGCAGGCCGAAGAAGGCGACGTCGCCGGTGATGGCGTTGAGCGAGCGGATCTGGACCGCTCCGCCTGCGTCCACCGTGACCCCGCCGAGCGAGCCGTCGCCGAGATGGTCCATCATCTCGTCGTCGGGCTCATCAGGCGCTTCAGTTGCCGCCGGCGCGGTTGTCGTGTCGGTGGCCTCGCTGTCGCCGTCGTCGCCGCATGCCGCGGCGAGCAGCGACAGCGCGAAGAGTGCCGCCAAGAGCGTGAGCAGTTTCTTGTTCATACGCACAGTCCTCCCTGAATTCGCCCGACGAGTCCTCGCGAAAACACCTCGTGCGCCTGTCGCTCACGGCCGCAGCCACCTGATTCGTGCACGAGCGTCAGCATGGTTCGCCAAGCTGTATGCGTCTGGCTCACACCCTAGATCACGTCTGTCATGGGAAGGTACCTAGTTGAGCGCACCTGTCGAACGAGTTTGGAGCGCCAGCAGGGTGTCGCCCGAGGCGCTGTTCGCCGTGGGCGCCGTGTCGCAATATCTGGGCGCTGCCACGGCGTTCGAGCTGTTCGACGAGCTGGGGCCGAGCACGGTCGCTCTGCTCCGGGTCGCCGGCGCCGGAGCGATGCTGGTGCTGCTGCGCCGGTCGTGGCGGCGGCGCTGGTCACGCATCGAATTGGCGTGGACGGCGGCGTTCGGGGCGGCGCTGGCGTCGATGAACCTGTTCTTCTACCTGGCCATCGAGCGAGTGCCGCTGGGCAACTCGGTGGCGATCGAGTTCATCGGGCCGATTGCCGTGGCGGCGTTCGGCACCCGGACGCTGCGGTCGGGCGGGGCGCTGGCGCTGGCCATCGGCGGGGTGGTGGCATTGGCGGGGTTTGCGCCGCCCGAGGCCCAGCTCGGGGCGCTGTTCTCGCTGATTGCCGGTGCGCTGTGGGCGGGTTACATCGTGCTGGGGCACCGCGTGGCCCGGGCCGGGATGGCGGTGGACGGGCTCGGCGTGGGCATGCTCATCGGCGCCCTGGTGATCAGCCCGGTGGGCATCGTCGACGGCGCCGCTGGCGCCGGCGGCCTCGGCGCGGCGGCGGGAGCGCCGCTGCTGCTGGCGGGCGGCGTGGCGGCGGGTGTGCTGTCGAACGTGATCCCCTACGGCATCGATCAGCTCGTGATGCAGCGGCTGGCGCGGGCAAGATTCGCCCTGCTGCAGGCATTGCTGCCGGCGACAGCCACGCTGATCGGACTGGTCTGGCTGTCACAGGTGCCCAGCGTGCGTGAGACCATCGGCATTGTGGCCGTGATCGCGGCCATAGTGATCAACCGGGAGTCCGACCCGGCAACGACCGATGTGGTCCCCTGAGCGGCCGGTGCCTGCGCTCCGTCGCTAGAAGAGCGGGTCGCGCCACGTGGTCGCAGCCGCCAATGCGCCAGCGAACGCTGCGACGGCGAGCAGCGCCAGCAACCCCCAGACCACGACCGGCGATCGCCGCGTCCGCGTGTCGATGGGTTCGTTCGACAGCCGCTCGGCCAGCGTCGGCGGATGCCGGCGCCGGCTGGTGTCACCGATCGCAAAGCCGGCTAGCACGCCCGCTGCCAGACCGCCGAGGTGACCGCCGATGGAGATGTTGGGAACGAGGAACGAGAAGACCACGTTGATGAGGATCAGGGTGCCGAGCCCGTCTCGCCACGGGTTGCCGCCACGCAGGTATTCCACGACAAAGGCCGCGCCCATCACGCCGTACACGGCGCCCGACGCCCCCACCACGAACGCTGAGGGCAGCAGCGCAACATCACCCGAGGCACTCACCACGTACGCGGCGGGCAGCGTCAGCAGTGCCCCGGCCGAGCCACCGAGCAGCGACGTGACATAGACGCCGGCCTGCAGCGCCGGCCCGATGAAGTGCTCCAACCGTCGCCCCAGCAGGTACAGCAGCAGCATGTTGAACGCCAGGTGCCGCACGTCGGCGTGCAAGAACGTGCCCGTGACGATGCGCCACCATTCGCCCTGCTCGGCGATGAATGCGGCGGCGGTGCCGTAGTCGCCGAGGACCGAGTCGTTCAGAGAACGGCGGGTGAGCGACAGCACCCGCACCAAGTCGTGGGTCAGGAAGAAGACCGCCACGGAGACGGCGCCGAGCGCGACGGTCGCCAGCGGCTGCCCGCCCCGCCGAACGCCAAGCCCACGCACGGACATGAACCCTACGAGTTGTGTACATGCCGAACGCGGCAGCGTTCCGTCTCGGCGCGCACATGCGGGCACCTGTAACCCGCTGTAGTTTCAAGCCCTCTTGCGAATGCTCGGGCATGTGCAATCGCAGCGACGCAACCCTTGCCGGTTGAGCTGCCCGCACATCTATCGGGGACGTTTCAGAAAGCTTGGTGCTATGTCGACGCTGCAAGACGTGATGACGCAGTTGCGGCGCGCCGGCACGGCGCAGAATCGCAAGGTGTACGCGCGCCATGGCGCCGCCGAGCCGATGTTCGGTGTCAGCTACAAAGACCTCGGCCGCATCGCGAAGCCGCTCAAGACCGATCATGCGCTTGCGGCGGAACTGTGGGCTTCAGGCAATCACGACGCCCGGGTGCTGGCGCTGCGGATCGCCGATGCATCTGCGATGACCAAGACCCGCGCCCGGCGATGGCTTCGTGATGTCGACAACTACATCCTCGCCGAGGCGCTCGGCGGGAAGCTCTCCGAGGCGCCGCATGCACGTGAACTCAGCGACGAGTGGCGAGATTCGCCCACGGAGTGGCCCGCATCGGTGGGCTGGTTCATCGTGGCCTGCACCGCCGAGCAGGCTGACGTCTGGTCCGCCAGCGAATTGCGCGGCTTGGTGGCGCAGATCGACACAGAGATCGCCGAGCGGCCGAACCGGGTGCGTCACGAGATGAACGGCGTCCTCATCGCGATCGGGCTGCGCGACGAGAGCCTGCGGCGCTCGGTGCTCAAGGTCGACGCCCGCATCGGGCCCGTACAGGTCGACCACGGCGAGACCGGCTGCAAGACGCCCGCTATCGCGCCCTACATCGACCGCACGCTGATACACCGAGAGCAAATGGCAGCACGCCGAGCCGCCAAGGCCGCAGCCAAGGCGGCTGCGAAGTCCGGCGCCTAGCCCCCGTCTCCCCCGCCGTCGTCGCTCTCGTCCCCCCCGTCTCCGTCGAGAAGCCGGCGAGCCACCATCCGGGCGCCATCGAGATCGTCGACGAAGTTCTCCACGGGAACGCTGCGCAGCACGTTCAGCTCCTTGACGCTGATCGCCCGCGACTCCTCGAGCCCCATCACGATGCACTTGGCACCCGAATCCAACGCCACGTCGATGAGCTGGCCCATCATGAACGCGGCGCTGTCGTCCATGTGCCGGGTCTCGCTGAAGTCGAAGATCACCACCTCGTGCTCTTCGACATCGTGGTTGATCGAGTTGAACAGCCGGATCGACGACGACGCCGTATAGGAACCGCGCAGCGACAGCAGCCCGGTGCGCGCCGCGAACGGATCGGGACCGTCGAGGTCGAGGCTCGCCAGGCTGATGCCGCCGGACTCGTCGCCCTCGTCGTCGCCGCTGCCCGGGGGGTAAAGGAACGTCATGTCCAGCAACGGGGTCGACACCACGCCCTCGTCGAGTTCGAGGCGCTCGAACTGCCGGGCACCGGTCATCGCTGCGGCAATCAGGCCCGCTCCCACAGCCACCACCAGATCCGACACGATCGACAAAGTCAGCGTGAGCGCCATCACGCCGTACTGGTCGAGGCGGGTGCGACGCACCCGAGCGATGTATTCCCAGTCGACGATGTCGAAACCGATCTTGATGAGAATGCCGGCGAGCACCGCATGCGGGATCACTTCGGCCAGCCGGCCCAGCCCGAGCACCAGCGCACCCAGCACAACTGCGCAGAGCACGCCCGACACCCGCGTGCGGCCACCCGCCTTCACGTTGGCCACGGTGGCCGAGGTGGCCCCCGCGCCGGGCACCGCACCGATGAACGCCACCAGCACGTTGGCCGCCCCCACGCCGAGCAGCTCACGATTGGGGTGATGCTGATCGCGGGTCATCGAATCAGCCACCATCGCAGTGAGCAGGCTGTTGACCGAGCCGAGCAGCGCGAGCGTGACCGCAGGCGCTATGGCCCCGCCGACGTCTCCCCAACTGAACGACGGCATCCGCACTTCGGGCAGCCCTGAGGGAACGTCGCCGATGACCGCCACCTCGCTGATCCACAGCACGCTGAGCACCGTGCACACGAGCAGCGCCGCGACCGACGGCGGCAGCGCCTGGCGCAGGCGGCGCGGCCAGAGCAGGCACACAGCGATGCTCAGCACACCGAGCGCGAGAGCGCCGACGTCGACATTGCCCACCGCATCGGGCAGCGCTCGTATTGATGCCGACACGCCGCCGAGCGCCACTTCGTGGCCGAGCAGCGGGATCAACTGCACCACGATGATGATCAGCCCGACCGCGGAGGTGAATCCCGACACCACCGGATAGGGCGTGTACGACACATAGCTGCCGAGACGCAGTGCGCCCAGCAGCACCTGCACGATCCCCGCGAGCACCACGATTGCCAGGGCTTTTTCGATGTCGCCGCCGGCGTAGTCGATCACCACCACCGACATCGCGACCGACAGCGGCGCTGTGGGCCCGGAGATCTGCGTTCGGGTGCCGCCGAAGATTGCTGCCAGCAAGCCGACCGCGACGGCACCGTAGAGGCCCGCGATTGCGCCGAGGCCCGAGGCCACACCGAACGCCAGCGAGAGCGGCAGCATGACCACCGCCGCGGTGAGACCTCCGAAGACGTCGCCGCGCAGCTGCTCGGCGCTGTAGTTCAGCGTCGGCGCTTTCAGCGTTGACATATCAACGCCGATTCAAGCCGACGGACCGGCTACTGGCCGAGGAACGTATTGAGCGCCTCCAGCACGGTGGCTTTGTCGGGATCCACGAAGACGTGGGTGGCACCCGAGCTGTAGATCGAGTCGCCGATGCGTACGAGCACGCCGTAGCGGTTGACCGGCAGCCCCTGGAAGGTGGCCGTGTAGTCGGTGCCGAACGACTCGTCGCCCAGGGCGGGGTTTTCGCCCTCACTGAATGCACCCACCGCGCCGGTGGACGGCTCGGGGAACTCGCCGCAAGCGATGACCTCCACGATGTAGTTGTTGAAGGCCTGCGATGCCACGTCCGGCGACTCGAATCGAGAGATGGAGACGTCGAGGAACGGCCCCGTGAGCGGGTCGGCCGCCCAGACCGATTCGGAGTACGCCACCGGCACGATCCCGCCATATGCCGGGGTGCCGGGACAGGTCTCGGCCCGCGGGATGTTGGTGGCGGTTTGCAGGGTGTCGAAGCCCTCCGGTGTCTGGCCTTCCAGCAGGGCGCCTTCCACGGCAGGCGGCAGCGCCGCGGCTTCCGGTGCGTCAGCTTCGGTGGTGGTGGGCGGGGGCGCCTCAGTGGTGGGTGGCGGCGCCTCAGTGGTCGGCGGGGGCGCCTCGGTAGTGGGCGGGGGCGGCGGGGCCTCGGTGGTGGCGGGCGGGGGCGCCTCAGTGGTGGCAACCGTGGTCGGCGCGGCGGTGGTAGGCGCGGCCGCCTCGGTGGCGGGCGGCGGATCGTCATCGCCGCCGCACGCAGCGGCCGCGAGAGCAAGCACAACGAACAGAGCAGAGATGCGTCGCATAAGGGCAGACTACGGGCTGCAGCGATGTGATGAGAGGTACACAGTGAAATTCGGAATGACCCTGGCCAACACGGGTCCGCAGGTAGAGGGCGAGACAGCCATCGCGTATGCGCAGGAAGCCGAGCGAGCGGGTTTCGAGTCGCTCTGGACGGTCGAGCATGTGGTCGTGCCGGAGGGCTACCAGACGCCCTACCCGTACGCCGAAGACGGCAAGATGCCCGGCAAGCGGGACGACATCGACATTCCCGATCCGCTGATGTGGATGGCGTTCGTGGCATCGGTGACGTCGGAGATCAAGCTGGGCACGGGCGTTCTGATCGTGCCGCAGCGCAACTTCGCCGTCACGGCGAAGGCAGTTGCCACGCTCGACCGGCTGTCGCGGGGTCGCGTGCTGCTGGGAGTGGGCGCCGGATGGCTGGAAGAGGAATTCGATGCGCTGGGCGTGCCGTTCGCCGACCGCGGCGACATCACTGATGAGCATCTGCACGCCTACCGGGCGCTGTGGCAGCAGGATGTCTGCTCGTTCGAGGGCGAGCACGTTTCTTTCGACCGCGTGTACTGCCGCCCCCAGCCGTCGGGTCATATCCCGATCATCGTCGGCGGCGACAGCAAGCGTGCCGCTCGCCGCGCGGGCGAGCACGGCGACGGGTTCTTCCCCGTGTCAGGCGACCTCGACGAGATGGCGATGCTCTTCGACCATGCGAAGCGCTGCGCGGAGAAGGCGGGGCGGGATCCCGACAAGCTCGACTTCACGACGATCGGCGCGGCTACTCCAGAATGGGTAGAGAAGTACGCAGCGATCGGCATCACCCGGCTCATCACCAATCCGATGTCACGTTCCAAGTTCGATGACTTCAGCCGGGACATCATCACCGCCTACGCCGACGCATAGGAGCCGCATGCTCGCCTCGCTGTTCGAGTTCATCGAGGCGTCGCCATCGCCGTTTCACGCGGCTGCAGCGGCGGCCGACCGGCTAGCGGCGGCGGGCCTTGTCGAGACCGGCCGCGGCGAGCCATGGAGCGAACTGGACGTTGCGCAGGGCTTCGTGGTGCGCGACGGCGGCACCGTGGTGGCTGTGCGGGCTGGCGCCGCGGTGGACCCTGAGCGACTGCGCTTCAGTGTGATCGGCGCGCACACCGACAGCCCCAACCTGCGCGTCCGCCCCCGGCCCGACAGCAGCACGCTGGGCTACCGCCAACTCGGCGTGGAGGTGTACGGCGGCGTGCTGCTGAACTCGTGGCTCGACCGCGACCTTGGCCTGTCGGGACGCGTGGAGGTAAGCAGCAGGGACGGCGACGGCCCAGCGGCTAGATCCCGAATGGTGCTGTGGCGCTGCGACCGGGCGCTGCTGCGCGTCCCGCAGCTCGCGATTCACTTGGATCGGGACGTGAACGACGGGCTGAAGCTCGACCGCCAGCAGCACATGACCCCGGTGTGGGGGCTGGGCGAGCCGAGCGGTTCGGGGTTCCGCGAGTTTCTGGCAGACGAGCTCGAGGTCGAGCCCGAGGCTGTGCTGGCGTGGGATGTCATGGCGCACGATCTCACGCCGCCGGCACGGCTGGGACGCGACGGGGAGATGTACGCCGCCAGTCGCATCGACAATCTGGCCTCGTGCCATGCGGCCATCGAAGCGCTGGCCGGCCTGAGTTCGCTTCCCGAGGACACGGCGGCGGTCGTCGTGCTGTTCGACCACGAGGAGATCGGCAGCGACTCCGCCACGGGCGCCGGCAGCCCGATCCTTGCCGATGCCCTCGAACGCATCGCCCACAGCCTCGGCGCCAGCCGCGAGCAGTACTTGCGGGCAGTGGCCCGTTCGCTGTGCGTGTCAGCCGACGGGGCCCACGCGGTGCATCCGAACTATCCCGAGCGCCACGAGCCCCAGCACCTGCCGGTGCTGAACGGTGGTCCGGTCATCAAGACCAACGTCAACGTGCGTTATGCCACCGATGCGCGCACCCACGCCCGCTTCGCGGCGGCCTGCGACGCGGCCGGTGTGCCTCACCAGGTCTATTCCCACCGCGGCAACCTGCCGTGCGGCTCGACCATCGGTCCGATCACGGCATCCCGGCTGGGCATGAGCGTGGTCGACGTGGGCTCGCCCCAGCTCTCGATGCACTCGGCCCGCGAACTCGGCGGCAGCGACGACCCCGCCATGCTCGCCGCCGCACTCGGCGCCTTCCACGCCGGCAGCTAGCGCTGCGCCCACGTGCGGGCCAGCCACCAGCACGGCACGGTCGGTCAGGCGTGGTGGAGGTGGTTGTCGAGGTGCGAGCAGTCATTGAAGCGGCGCAGCACCCAGTCGCCGTTGCACCGCACCACCTGGGTGATCGAGCAGTTGTCGGAACCGCCGAACAAGAATGGCGTGGACTCGGTGATATGCGCCAGCACGGCGCCGATCACCCCGCCGTGCACGCATGCCGCCACGAGCTGGTCGGGGTGTGCGTCGGCGATGCGCCCGAGAGCAGCCATGCACCGGCCCGTGAGCTGCTCATTCGACTCGGCGCCGGGGATGACGTCCCAGCGCCGCTCAGTGTGCAGGCGCTCGTACAGCGGGTGATTGTCGGCAGCGAACTGGCGGATGCGCCCCCCGTCCCACTCGCCAAGGGCCACCTCGCGCAGATCGTGCTCGATCGTCGGGGTCATGCCCAGCCGTTCGGCAAGCGGCGCGAACGTCTGCTGGGTGCGCCGCAACGAACTCACGTACAGCGCGTCGATCGGTTCGTGTGCGAGCCGTTTCGCCATCGCCGCAGCCTGCGTGTGGCCGTTCGAGGCCAATGCCGGGTCGCCCTGGTCGCCGCGCATGGGGAACGGCTCGCCGGGGATGAAGGCCTGGGAGGCGCCATGGCGCACCAGCAGCACCTCGGTGGCGCCGGGCGGGCGGATCCACCGCTCCTGCTCGAATTGGCGGACTTCAGTATCGGACGGCGCGAGGTCGTAGTCGTCGTAGACGGGTTCCGCGTCTGCAGCCGCCGGTGTCTCGTCGGTTGATGTCACGGCGGGCAACCTAGCGGCCAGCCCGCCGTCACCCGGAGCGCTACAGCTGGTAGGCGGCCTCGCCGTGGTCGCTCACGTCGATGCCGGCCATCTCGACCTCGGCCGAGACCCGGATGCCCATGGTCGCCTTGATGATGCTGGCGATGATCCATGTCGCAGCGAACGAGTACGCGGTGACCACGGCGATCGAGAGCACCTGGTTCCACAGCAGCACGCCGCCGCCGAAGAACACGCCGTCGATGAAGTCGCCCCCGGGCACCGCAGATGCGTCGGCGAAGAAGCCCAAGAGGATGCCGCCGACGGCGCCGCCGACCCAGTGGATGCCGACCACGTCGAGGCTGTCGTCGAAGCCCACCCGGAACTTGGCCTCGATGGCAAAGAAGCACACCACGCCGGCGATGGCGCCGAACGCCAGCGAGTGCATCGAGCCCACGAAGCCCGCCGCCGGCGTGATGGCCACGAGCGCCGCGACGACACCGGAGGCGATGCCGATGGTGGACACCCGCTGGTGCCGTGCGTACTCGGCGAATGCCCAGCCCACCATGCCGGCTGCAGCAGCTATGAAGGTGTTCACGAATGCCTGCGCCGCCGCACCGTCGGCCGCCAAGGCCGAGCCGGCGTTGAAGCCGAACCAGCCGAACCACAGGATGCCCGCACCCAGCATCACGAACGGCACGTTGTGCGGAACCGGCCGGTTGTCGGGCCAGCCGGAGCGCTTGCCGACGACCAGCGCCAAAGCCATCGCCGCTGCGCCGGCGTTCACGTGGATGGCGGTGCCGCCCGCGAAGTCGTGGGCAGGCAGGTTGAAGATCCAGCCGTCACCGCCGTACACCCAGTACACGACCGGCGCGTACACCAGCAGCGACCACAGCGGCACGAACAGCATCCAAGCCGAGAACTTCATGCGGTCGGCCACGGCACCCGAGATGAGCGCCGGCGTGATGGCCGCGAACGTCATCAGGAACGCGAACTCTGCCAATCCCGCGGCGTCGTGGATGCCCTTCATGCCGACAATCGAGAAATCGCCGATGATCGGCAGGCCGCTCTCGCCGAATGCGAGGCTGTAGCCGACGAGCACCCAGATCACCGGCACGATGCCGAGGCACCACATGTTCATGTTGAGCATGTTCAGCGCGTTCTTGGCCCGCACCATGCCGCCGTAGAACAGCGCCAAGCCCGGCACCATGAACAGCACCAAGGCCGCTGCGGTCAGTATCCAGGCAATGTTGCCTTCCATCACGTCTCTCCTCGTCGCGCGCGTGCGCTAGCGGGCAATAGGGCGGCTGATCCGCACATCATGGCAGGCGAGCTGCTTGGACACCGGGTTCTCGCGTGCTCCGAAACGCCCGCTGGGTGGCCGGAAAGTCCTAAGCAGCACCGGCCGATGCGGTGTCGAGGGCGGCGCCGAGATCGTCCAGCAGGTCCGAGACGGTCTCGAGCCCAACCGACAGTCGCACCAGGTCGTCAGGGACCTCCAGCGCCGAACCTGCTGC
The DNA here is from genome assembly GCF_965204125.1 of Candidatus Poriferisodalis sp. Classification (GTDB taxonomy): domain Bacteria; phylum Actinomycetota; class Acidimicrobiia; order Acidimicrobiales; family Poriferisodalaceae; genus Poriferisodalis. The sequence continues at coordinate 442,436 of NZ_OZ241968.1, forward strand.
CGACGCGTGGGTCATTGCGCCGGGATGCTCGATCAGCGATTCGACCGCGCCCAGCGACTCGGCGAGGGTGAAGACCTTGGTCGACGCTGCGACCTGCTCGGCTGCGGTTCTCCCGCCTTGCAGCCGGAACGACACCATGCCGCCGAAGCCGCTCATCTGGCGGCAGGCGATGTCATGGCCGAGATGATCGGGGCGCCCCGGATACAGCACTGACCGCACTGCCGGATGCTCCTCCAGCAACCCGACCACCGCGTGCGCGTTCTCACCGTGGCGGTCCATGCGCACGCCGAGCGTCTTGGTGCCTCGCAAGGCCAGGTAGCAGTCGAACGGGCTCGGCACGGCGCCCACGGCGTTCTGGGTGAACACCAGGTGGTCGGCCAGCTCGTCATCGTTGGTGGCTACGAAACCACCGACTACATCGCTGTGGCCGCCGAGGTACTTGGTGGCCGAGTGCAGCACCGCATCGGCGCCCAACGCCAGCGGCTGCTGCAAGTAGGGCGTAGCAAACGTGTTGTCCACCACCACGATGCCGCCCAGCTCGTGCGTGACGGCGCAGATGGCCTCGATGTCGAACACCGTGAGCAGCGGGTTGGTGGGGGTCTCCAGCCATACCATGCGGGTGCTCGGCGTCCACGCGTCGCGGATCTTGTCGGGGGCGGTGAGATCGACGGCCGCAAGCCCGACGCCGGCGTTGCCGAACACCTCGTCGATGAGCCGGAAGGTGCCGCCGTAGGCGTCATCGCCAAGCAGCAGGCTGTCACCGGGGCGCAGCACCCGCAGCAGCGCATCCGACGCCGCCAGCCCGCTGGCGAACGCGAACCCGTGGCGCGCGCCTTCCAGCGACGCCACGCAGACCTGGTAGGCGTGACGGGTCGGGTTGCCCGTGCGGCCGTACTCGTAGCCGTGCCGCGGCTGGCCGACCGCCTCCTGGGCGAAGGTGGTGGCCAGCGAGATCGGGGTGACCACCGCGCCCGTGTATGGGTCGTGGGGCTGGCCTGCCCGTATCGCCCGGGTCTCGAAGCCGAACTCGTCGGGGTCCTCGAAGCCCGATACCTGCGGATCGCCGCCCAGCATCAACTGTCTCCGATTGCGTCCGGGCCGAGCGTCGCGACGGGCCTGCCCCGGTCATAGACCACGACCGCCTCGGGTCCTGCGAGCAAGTCGGCTCGGGCCAGCAGCTCGGCGATTCGACCGACTGGTTCTCCGATGCCGACGGCAGGCAGAGGCGGTTCGATCGCCGCAGACACCTTTGCATTGCCGTCCACCGCCAGCAGCCCGTCCTGGGCCACCGAACCCACCACCTGAGCAGCCGCCAAGGGCATCTCGCCCTTGCAAACCGGAACAGCACGCAATCCCGCCAGATCCATGCATTGCCGCGCAGCGGCCACGGTGTCGTCGGGACGTACGAACACGAACTCGCCGTCGACGAGGCTGCTCACCGTTCCGGGCCCGGGCGCCTGCGGCAGGAATCCCATCTGTGCCATCCACTCGTCGTCGAACACCCGACTGAGGTAGCCCCGACCCGAATCCGGGATGAGTGTGACTACCAACGACTCCTCCGAGCGGCCGGCGGCGTCGAGTTCCGCGGCAACGGCGAATGCGCCTGCCACTGCCGTGCCGCCGGAGCCGCCGATCAGCAGGCCCTCTCGCCGGGCAACCCGGCGTGCCATCGCGAACGACTCGGCATCGGTGATGGGGATTCCGCGGTCGACGACGCCGGGATCGTAGGTGGACGGCCAGAAGTCTTCGCCGATGCCTTCCACCAAGTAGGGCCGCCCATCGCCGCCGACATACACCGACTCAGGCGGGTCAGCGATCACGACCTGTATGCCGGGATCCTGTTCCTTGAGATAGCGACCTACGCCAGTGACGGTGCCGCCTGTGCCTGCACCCGCCACGAAGTGGGTGATGCGACCCTCGGTCTGTGCCCAGATCTCTGGTCCGGTGGTCTCGTAGTGCGCTTGAGGGTTTGTCGGGTTGCCGTACTGGTTCGGTGAGTAGGCGCCCGGCGTCTCGCTCCTCAGGCGCTCCGCGGTCCGGTAGTACGAGCGTGGATCGTCGGGCGCAACCGCCACCGGACACACCACCACCTCTGCCCCATAGGCCCGCAGCAGCGCTACCTTCTCGGGCGCCACCTTGTCGGTGCATACGAAGATGCACCGGTAACCGCGCTGCGCAGCGACCACGGCAAGGCCCACGCCGGTGTTCCCCGACGTGGGCTCCACGATCACGCCGCCCGGCTGCAGCGAGCCGTCGGCTTCGGCGGCGTCGATCATCGCCACTGCGGCGCGGTCCTTCACCGAGCCGCCGGGGTTGGTGGTCTCCAGCTTGGCGACGACCGGCGTCGCGATGTGCGGCTCGACCTTCCTCAGCCGGACCATCGGTGTGCGGCCCACAAGGTCCAGCACTGACGGCGCGATGTCCAAGCCCTTCAGGGCCTCGGGCATCGGCGAAGGCCCCCGGTGGGCGTCAGTCACGGCATCACAGCCTACGAACGCCGTACCGGCTGTGCCGAAGCCACTGTGCGCGTGTCAGGCGATCAGCTCGGCTAGGGGGGACAGCTCGGTGTTGACCAGCTCCACGCCGCCTTCGGGCAGCACCGAGACTTCGTGCCACAGGCGCAGCTTGGGCGGGCGCCCTAGCAGGTGCACCGTCGAGAGGAACGAGTGGAAGATCGCCAAGTGCGTCGAGTGCGACCGGGACCACGCTTCAAGTGACGCCAGGTCGTCGAACCAGCCCACGAAGCTCGTGGACTCGAGATCCTCGCCGTGGATGGATTGCTCTCGCAGGAATCGGCTCGAGATGCAGCCGGAGTCGCGGTTGGCGGCCAGGAACTCGATGCCGGCCCGCAGCTTCGGCTCGATGTCGGTGAAGTACATCTCGCGCTCGTCGTCGAGGCACTCGTCCCACTTCTGGCCTGAGCGGATGAGGCACAGGTTGGCGGGCAGCGGCGAACCCGGCGCGGCCTCGAAGGGGTCGTCCGCGCTGGCCGCCATGCGGTCGCGCGCAGCGCCCCAGTAGTCGTGCAGCTCGGTGAGGTCCACCGAGGTCAGGTTGCGCACACCAGGCAGCGGTCGCTTGGTGCCGGCAATCGTCTCCCAGCGCTCCGCCGGGATGACGGCCGTCTCGCAATAGACCCCGTCCCGTTCGAGCACATCGCAACCGTCTCGCCAGCGCTCGTAGACCGCCGGATCGACCCAGTAGGCCATGAACACGGTCTCGACATCGCTTTGGGCCTCGTCAGCGTCGTCGCCCCCGTCAGTGAAGTTGACGACGCGAGCCCGCTCGACATGATCCGGCCGGTTCTCGCCGCCGGTCAGTGCCGCCTGAAGCTCCGCCAGCGTGTCGGTGTTGCCGGGCCCCTTCGAGAAGACCATCGAATAGGCCGTCAGCTCGGGAAAGTCGACCACGCACCACGCCGGCGCGCTGGGCGTATGCCCCTTGGGCCGGTTCGCAGCCATCGATCTTCCTTCCGCGGTTCACTCGCAGCGCTGCCCGGCCACGAACCCTTGCAGCGAAGCGTACGGCGACTGCTGCCATGCGGGAAGACGAACTTGGGCTGCGGTCAGCCGGACCTCAGGTTGACCCTGACGATTTCCAGGAATTGGTCGTAGCTGATCTCGCCTGCGAGCCAGTCGCTCTTGACCTGCTGGTATTCCGCCGTGTCGATGGCTCCGTCGTTGTTGGCGTCGTAGCGGGCGACGATGGGGGGCAGGCCCGACTCGGTGGCTGTGCCCGGCGGGGTGATCGTGACGGTGATGTCGAATTGGCTGCTGACCCGGCTGCCGTCGGCATCGCTGAACACGCCGGCGAGCGAGACAGACTTTGTGCCGGTCTGGTTGACGATGGCGGCGTCGGCGATGGCGGCGGACACCGTGGGCGCTTGGTTGGGCGTTTCGCCCTGCCCGCCGGTACTGGCCGCCGCGAAGACCCAGGGGCGTGCCTGCTTGATCGCGAGCAGATTGGCGCTGGTGATCTTGAACTCGATCTCCATGGCGAACGCCTCGCCGGGCTCGGGCTCGTACAACTCCGCGAACCGGTTGTGTACGACGGCGAGGTGCCGGCGCAGCTGGCTCATCTGCGCGTCCTTGATGGCATCACGGAGGTCGTCCAGCATCTCGTCCTGGATCTCGTAGTCCGCCCGAAATCTCGGGTGCGCCAGCATCTTGGTGACGACGGCGCTGAGCTTGGTGCCGGCCGGCAGCGTGAACTTGTCGGCCGCGGGCCATTTCTTCTTGCCGAAGAGGGTCTCCTCGGCCAGCGCTGCGTTCTTCATGAACTCGTCGTAGAAATAGAACGGCACGGCGAACCCGCCGTGGACGGTCCCGTCGGGGAAGTCCAGCGTGCCCAGCACGGCGGTGATGATGCCGGCGACCCGGGGCAGGTCGTTGGGCAGCGTCTCGTAGATCACCACGTCGCGGGGATTGGGGCGCTCCTCCGGCGACATGACCCGCAGGTAGCCATACCCCACCCCCGCGTTGAGGGAGATGAAATCGGCATCGGGAAAGATGTCCTCTTCCAGCAGCACGTTGACCCGGGAGGCGTCATAGAGCGCCCTCTGCTTGTGGTAGCGCGCCAGCGCCTGCGACAGCGGGGTGGTACGCCAGGTTGTTCTCGAGGAACGGCATGCTCGCAGCCAGCACCTCGTTTGCATAGGCGACTCTCTCAAACGAGTACGTATCCGAAGGCTGGACTTCGAATCGGTACACGCCCAGCGAACCGTCGGGCGCAACGGCATTGGGGTGATACACGATGTCGCCCCGCATCGCCGCGTTCGACAGAGTCGAAATGCTGTTCTCCCGAAGGCGGCCGTTGTCGCGACGGAGTTCTTCCCGGAAGAGCGGGGTGATGAAATCGGTGTGCAGCCGGTGGGTCTGCGTGTTCATGAAATAGACCATCGGACGGTCGGTTACACAAGAAATCCGAGTGTCACTGTTGGGTTTGCCGGGGCCTTGGACAGTCCCGGAAGTTGGCCAGCAGGACCGGCTCCGGCAGGAGTGCCGGGCGCCCGATGGGTGGCTGGTGTTTGGGGGTTAGTGGGTCCAGTCGTCGAGGGCTGTCTGGTTGATGGCTTTGGTGCCTCCGAAGACGATGAGTTCGCCGGCGCGGCGCAGGTAGCTGGCCACTATCGGGGGCAGCCGGTCGGGTCGGGTGAGCACGAGGGGGGCGCATCTGCGGGCGAGCAGTGGTGCGGAGGCTGCTGCGTCGGCGGGGTCGGTGCCCGTCGCGAGGCCGACGACATCGGTGGTGAAGCAGACGCGTCCTTCGAGCGCTGGGCTGGCGAGCCAGCGTGCGAACTTGACTGAGGTGTCGTAGCGGTCGGTTCCGCCGAGGCGGGTGATCGCCATGGGCCGGTCGCCTGCGCGGTTGGCCTGGGAGATCGCGCGTATCTGGTCTTCGACCTCGGTGCTGACGGCGGCGGTGCCGCCCATGATCACGACGTGGTCGGCGTGCTCGGCCAGATAGGCGGCGGTGTGGGGGTGCAGGCCGTCCTGGCCGACGAGCAGGATCGGGTGGGGTCCCTTGGCGGCGAGCGGCCCTGCGGCGAGCGCGTCGACGAACACGCGGCTCGAGGCGACGATCACGGTGCGGCCCAGAAGCGGCCCCAGCGTCTCAGGGCGGCCGACGCGACGGGCGACGGCGACTGCTGTGGCTTCGGGGCTGGGGTCGGTGATGCGCTCGATGTCGGCGTCGATGTCGGCCAGCGCTTCGAGGGCTGTGTCGGTGATGTGCTCTGTGGAGCCCACGGCGATGATCTCGGTCACGCCGAGGCTCTTGATCCACTCGACCGTGCCGGCGGGCAGCCCGTCGGGGGCGGTGAGCAGCAGGGCCGCGTCGAGCGCTCCCGCGAGGGGGCCCGCGGTGAGCGCGTCGGCCCAGCTGTGCCCGCCGGCGAGCACCACGGTGGTGAGCTTGGCGTCGGCTGCGGCGGCGACCTCGCGGGCCACCGCGAGCGAGGTGGCGTAGCGGTCTGGGCCCCACAGCCGCTCGGTCTCGCGGGCTTCCCGGTCGTCGCCGCTGCTGCCCGACCCGCCGCCGGGGCCTCCTCCTCCGCCTCCGGGACCGCCGCCTCCGGGAGGGCCTCCGCCGGTGTTGACCGACGGCGGCGCGATGCCGGTGCCGGTGTCGGTGATCTCGAGCCTGACCGTGGCGGGCGAGCCCGCAGCGAGCCCGGCGGGCAGCGCGCCCAGCGAGACGTCGACCTTCTCGTCGTCGCTGTCGCTGTCGCGGACGGTGACCAGCGTGGTGGTGCCCCTGGTCTGGCCGGCTGCGATGGTGACGCTGCCGGGCGGGGTCCAGTCGCCGGGCTGAGCAGGGCTGTCCCCCACAGCAGCCGCGACCACGATCGGGATGACCGCTTCTCGGGCGAGGGCTTCTGAGAGGGTGACGGTGACGGTCGCCGCGGCGGTCTCGCGCACCGGGTTCGGCGACACCGCGATCGTCGCGGTCGGCAGCGCAGTGACCGTCACCCTCACCGACGCCACTGTCAGCGACGACGGATACGCCGCGTCCGAGCCGCCGACCGTGTGGGTGATCGTCGCGGTGCCGTCGGCGACGCCGGTCACGGTGACGGTCTGGGGCTGCTGCCAGTCGGTGCTGTCGAACGTCAGCTGTGCAGGGCTCACAGCGGCCTTGTCGGCGTCGTCGCTGGCGATGTCGATGGTCACCGCCGAAGCGGGCCCGGCGCCGGTCAGGCGGACCGTGTAGGTCTCGGTCGCGTCGGCGCGCACCGTCACCGCGGTGGTGCTGATCTGCACGGCGCCGTCGTTGTCGGTGATCGTGACGGTGGCCTGCGCTCCGTTCTGGTGGCGTGCGTAGCGGTCGCCGAGGCCGTAGCCCGCGTCGCTGGGCGCACGCGCCGGCGTGATGCGCAGCCGGATCGTCTCGTCGCCCTCCGCCACGGCGTCGTCGGTGATCGCGATGTCGAGGTTCTTGGTGGCCGACGTGTCGGCCGGCCCGAACGTCACCCGCTTGGTCGCGATCGTGTAGTCGACGCCCTCCGTGGCGGCGTCAGGGCCGCTGGTGAGCACCTCGACGTCGAAGGCGACCTCAGCAGCGGGCAGCGCGGACACCGTCACCGGCACGGACACCGTGCCGGCGCTCTCGGCGGCAGCGACAGTGTGCGCCGAGGTGGCGTCGGCAGCGTTGCCGAACGCGACCGCCAGGTCGGCGGTGTCGTCGTCGGCGATGCCCACCCGGGCGCAGGCGGCGTCCTGCGCACAGGTGCGGCTGGTGGTGAGCTGGTCGCCTGTCTCGCGGGCCCAGCCCGCAGTCGCAGTGGAGATCACCACGTAGTAGTGCTCGTCGCCCTCCGCGAGCCCGTCATCTGCGACAGTGTCCGACAGGGTGACCGTGCGCGTGTTCTCCAGCACGGTGACCGTCGCCGGCGGGCTGGTCAGGTCCGCTGAAACGTCGGCGAGGCCTGCTTCGGGGGTCTGCAGCGGCGGGGAGGCGATCAGGTATTCCAGATCGTTCGCCCGGGAGCGGTCCACGGTGAAGGTCAGCCCGCCCGTGGGCGCCAGCGCCCCCAGGGTGATCGTCAGCTCCGCGGTGCCGCCCTCGTCGGCGGGGTCCCTCGGAGGATCGACCCGGAACACGTTGCGGGCCGCGTTCACCTTCGCCGAGAACCCGCCCAGCCCGGTCAGCTGGTTCCACGCCGCATCAGACGACGAGGTCCCATGCGCGATCCTCACATCGCCCGCCGCCACCGCGGTCACCGTCACGGTCTGAGGGTCCGCCCAGTTCCCCGACTGTCCGGCCGTGAACGTCAACGCACCCGACACCGTCGCAACGCCAGTGGCGCCGCTCGTCGGCGTCACGGTCACATCGGCGGTCGGCTCCGCGCCGATCAGGCTGACCGTGTAAGTGACGGTCTCGCCGGGGATCAGCTCCCCAGACGGCGGGTCGATGCTGATGCCCGACGCGTTCTCCCTGACCCGCAGATCCAGCTTGCGCGCCGCCACCTTGCGGGCGCCCCGAGTCGCCACAGCAGCCAGGCTCATCCGCTCCTCAGTCGTCTCCTCACGGCTGTCCGACACCAGCGTCAGCGTCGCCGTCGCCTGCGTCTGGCCCTCCGCGATCTTGAACACCCCAGGCAGCCGATAATCGCTCGGGCACGCCCAACCCGCCAAAGCGACATTGGTGCGGCACTGGGTCCTCACGAACCCGCCGCTCTGATCCAGCGTCGGGTTCGACACCGCCACCGACCACCCATCAGGGCCCACCGGAATGTCCGCCGTCGCCGTGACGGTCACCGCAGTGCCCTCCAGCACCGGAAACCAGCCCCCCGCCGTCGCGGTCACCCCCGACAACGACAACACCACCGACGACACCGCATCGTCGCTGGTCAACGTCACCAACCCCGTCGACGCATCCGTCACACGCTCGTAGTAATCGCCCAGATCGTCGATCACGTCGTCCGCCGCCGCGATCTGGAACCCGATGAACTCGTTGTCCTCCTCCACCACATCGTCGGCGATGTCGATCGTCAGATCCTTGGACTTCACGGTGTCCTGAGCGTCAACCGCGAACTCCAAGTCGGTCGCGGCGAAGTCGTAGTCCTTGGGGTTGCCCGTCGGGTTGTCGTCGTCGTCGCTGGAGCGCGCGTCCTTGCCGACGCTGTCGGGCACGTCGGCCGCCTCCACGGTGAACGTCACGGCGCTCTCGGGCAGGTGGCTGATCGTGACCGGCACCGCCAGCGTCCCGTCGCCCTCAGCCGCGGTCGCCGTGTACTGCACCGGCGTGCCGGTGGGCACGGCGGTGCCGATCACGATCTTGGCCTCGTCGCGGTCCTCGTCCGCGATCGTGACCGTCGCCAGACGGCCCTGCGGGTGACGCACGTAGTAGTCGCCCAGATCGTCCACCGGACTGTCGGCGGCCGCGATGGCGAGCTCGATCGCCTGGTCGTTCTCCACCAGATCGTCATCGGTGATCGTGATCTCCAGATTCTGGGTCAACGCGCCGGTCGGGGTGAACGTGAACGACTTCTTATTGATCGTGTAGTCGGTGCCCTCGGTCGCCAGCCCCGACACCTCCACCGAGAACGTGACGGCGGTCTCGGGCGCAGCGCTGATCGTGATCGGCACGCTCACCTTCCCGCCCGCCACGTCCTCGTCAGGACGCTCCGCGTGCTTCGCGGTCGCCGCAGCATCGCTCCCGAACGCGATCTTCGCGTTGGCGGCCTCGTCGTCGGTGATCGTCACCGTCGCCTCCGACGACGTCCCGTCGGTGTCGGTGGCCGGGTCGCCCTGCGCGTCTCGGCCGTACAGGTCGCCCACGTCGTAGCCCGCATCGGTACTGGCCCGCGCCGCCTTGATTTGCAGCTTGATGGTCTGGGCTTGCTCTACCAGAGCGTCGTTTTGGATCGCGATCGACACGTTCTGGGTCATCGACGCGTCGGCCGGCCCGAACGTCACCGACTTCGTGGTGATCCGGAAATCGCCGACCGCCTCCGGCGGCCCCGCGTCGTACTCCGTCGCAGTGCCGCTGGTGAGCACCTCCACCTCGAACGTCGTCGACGCGCCCGGCAGCGCGCTGACCGTCACCGGCACCGACAGCATCCCGCCCGACACGTCCTCGGCCACGCTGGCCTTGTGCTCCGCGGTCCCCGCAGCGTCGGCGCCGAACGCGACCGTGGGGCCGTCGTCGGCCTCGTCGTCTTCGATGGTGACGGTCGCCTTGGCGCCGCTGGCATGACGCACATACCGGTCGCCCAGGTCGTAGTCCATGTGACTCGACGCCCGTGCGGCGGCGATCTCGAGCTCCACGGTCTCGTCGAGCTCCACCACGCTGTCGTCTCTCAGCGTGACCGTCACGTTCTTGGTCACCGACCCGTCCGTCTCAGCGGTGTCGGTCGGCCCGAACGTCACCGACGCCGGCACCGTGTAATCCCCCGCGGCGCCTGCGGTCGCGGTGCCCGCCGCGGTGATCGTGAACGACGTGCTCGTCTGAGGCCGCGCGGACACCGTCACCGGCACCAGCACCGTCGCAGGCGAGGTCTTGTCCTCCGCCGCCGAATCGGCATGCACAGCGGTGGATGCAGCGTCGCTGCCGAACGCGATCTTCGCGTTCTCCGTCTCGTCGTCGGCGATCGTGACCGTCGCGGTCGCCGACGCGCCCGACGGCACCGACCAGCCCGCCGCCGGCGCGCCGACCGTCACGGTGAACGACTCGGCGCCCTCCACCAGATTGTCCTGCGCGATCGGCACCGTCAGCGTCGCGGTGGTCATGCCCTGGCCCACCGTCACCGTGGTCGGCGTCGTGCCCGTGTCCGCGGTGGTGGCGGTGCTGCCCGAGTAGCTGTAGGTCACCGAAAGGGCCCGGCCCGCCATCGCGGTCGGCGCCCGGCCCAACGTGACCGTCAGCTCAGCGTCCGAGCCCTCCGCGGTCGGCCCGGTGTAGTCGATCTTGTAGGTCTTGGTGGACGCGTTCACCGTCACGTCGATGTCGTCGACCGACAGCGTCGTCGGGTACCGCGTCGCGTCGGTGCTGGTCTGCACGTCGTGGTCGATGCCGGGGGCGCCCACCGCCACGCCGGTCACCGTGAACGTCTTGGCGGTGTTCCAGTCCGACGCCGTGAACGTGTACGACGCCGGGCTCACCGTCGCCTTGTCGTCGTCGTCGCTCCGGGCGCGCACCGTCACGCTGCCGGCCGGCTTGGTGGCCAGCCTCACCGTATAGGTCGTCGTCTCGCCCACCTCCACGGCGACCGACTCCGCGGACACCTTCACCGCATGCACCGCCGGAGTGCCCGAGACGAACCCCCACGCGCCCTTGCGGGCATCGCTGGTGGCGCGCACCCGCACCCGATACAGCGTGTCGTTGATCAGGCCGCTGATCGTGTGCCCGGTGTCGGTGCCCGTGTGAGCGGCGTCCACCCAGCCCGCCGACGCCGAGGGATTCGCGCCCGTCTGCACCGCCTGAGCGTTCGGCGCGGCCGTCGCCGACGCCGACGTGTAGTGCACGTCATAGCCCGACAGCGTCCCCGCAGGCTTCGTCCACGACAGAGCCAGCTTCGCGCTCTCCCCGCGCACCGCCAGACCCGACGGCGCCGCGGCGAGGTCGTTGTCGACGATCGTGATCGTCAGCGTCCCCGCCGAGTCATAACCCGCAGCAGACGGCTCCAAGACCAGATCCTCGTCGAGCTCCACCACAGTGTCGCCCTTGATCGTCACATTCGCCGTGCCCGAGCTCGCCATCGCCGCGACCGTGATCGACGCCGGCAGCACGTAATCAGCCGACGCCGTCGCCTCCGACGCGTTCGTCGCCGCCACCGACACCGTCACCGCGGTAGTCGGCGCCTCCGACAGCGTCGCTGTCAGCGTGATCGTCTCGTCCGCGTCGGTCTCGGTCACCGAACCCGACGCGACCGACAGCGTCACCGTCGGCTGGGGCGGCACCGCCGGCTGGCCCGACGCGTGCGCCCACCCGCTCTTGCCACCCGCGCTCACTGCCCGCACCCGCACCCGATACGTCGTGCCGTTCGACAAACCGCTGATCGTGTGCTCGGGGTCATCCCCGGCCGCGACCATGCTCGACGACACCAGCCAGCCCGTCGCCACGTCATTGCCCGACGCCATCGCGCCGTCGACCACATCGGCAGCCAGAGCCGACGTGTAATGCACCTCATAACCCCTCAGCACCCCCGAAGACTTCGTCCACGTCAGCTTCAGCTTCCCGTTCCCCGACGCCGCCAGACCCGTCGGCGCCGCCGGCGCGTCGTCATCGTCGATCGTCACCGTCGCCTCCGCCGTGCCCCCCGAGGCCACCGACCAGCCCGTCGCCGTCGCCGGCCTGACCGACACCGTGAACGTCTCATCAGCCTCCACGTCGGTGTCGGCCTTGGTCGGCACGCTCAACGACACCGACGTCGCGTTCGCCGTCACCGACACCCGCGTCGGCGCCGAATCCAGATCGGCCGCGCTCGCCGGGCTGTCTCCCGAATAGCCGTAGGTCACCGTGAACGCCAAGCCGCCGGTCGGCGCGGCCTCGCCCAAGCTGATCGTCAACGACGCCGACGACCCTTCCCTCACCGACGCCGCCGAGGTGATCCCATAAGTCTTCGTCGACACCGGCACCGCCGGTATCCCCGAGGTGAACCCCCACACGCCGTTGCCCGCAGCGCTCACCGCCCGCACCCGCACCCGATACGTCTCGCCGTTGGTCAGATCGCGGATCGTGTGCGCGGTCGCCGTCGCCGCCGGCGTGCCGCCCGGCACCCAGCCCAACCCAGCGTCGCCGTCGGTGCGCGCCGCCGCGCTGTTCCCCACCGTCGACGACGACGTGTACTGCACCACATAGCCCGTCAGCACCTCGGTGGTGGGCGACCACGACAGACTCAGCTGCGCGTTCCCCGCCGCAGCCGCCAAGCCCCCCGGCGCAGCCGGCGTGTCGTCGTCGTCGATCGTGACCGTCGCCGTGCCCGCACCCGCCGACGCCTCCGACCATCCCGACGCCGTCGTGGAGACCCTCACAGTGAACGTCTCATCAGCCTCCACCAGGGTGTCATCGGTGATCGGCACGCTCAGCGTCGCCGTCCGGCTGCCCGCAGTCACCGACACCGTGCCCGCAGTGGTGCCCGTGTCCGCCGAGCTCGCCGTGCCCGCGTAGCTGTAGGCCGCGGTGAACGCCAAGTTGCCGGTGGGCGCGTTGCGGCCCAGCGTGACTGTCAGGACGGCGTTGCCGCCCGACACGTCCTCATCGACGGTCACCGACGCGATGCTGAACGTCCTGGTCGACGCAGTCACCGTCACCGCCACCTGACCGATCGACAGCGACGTCGGATAGTTCGAGTCCCCCACCGTGCCCGTCACCGCATGGGTCACCGTCGACGGGCCCGCCGCCACCCCGGTCACCGTCACCATCTGGGGCGTGGCCCAGTTCGTCGCAGAGAACGTCAACGCACCCGACACCGTCGCCTTGGACGTGTCGCCGCTCGTGGGCGTCACCGTCACGCTCGCGGTCGGCTCAGAATCCAGCACCAGCCAATACGTCGCCGTCTCGCCCGCCTGCACCGAACGCGCCGTCACCGCCGTCGCATCCGTCGACGACTCGCGCACCGACACACCCGCCGTGTCGTCATCGACAATCGTCAACGCCAACGCAGCACTCTTGGTGTAGCCCGTCGCTGTCGCCGCCAAGGTCAGCGTCTCGTCGTCCTCGTCGAGCTGATCGCCCTTGACCGTCAACGTCGCCGCCGCCGAATCCGACCCCGACAAGATCGTCACCGACCCCGCCAGCGTGTAATCCGCCGACGCAGTCGCCGTCGAATTGTCGCCGTCGCGCACCAAGCTCACCGTCAGATCCGACGTCACATTCGTCGGCACCGAAACCGTCAACGTCACCGACTGATCGGCATCCGACTCCGTCACACTCGACACCGGGTTATTCCCCGAATCGGTCGCCGCCAACGAGATCCGCGGCAACGACGGCACCGCCGGGGTGGCCGTCTTGTGCGCCCACGCACCCTCGCCTCCCGCGCTCTTCGCACGCACCCGCACCCGATACGGCGTGCCGTTCGACAACGGGCTGATCGTGTGCGAGGTGGCCGCGGCCGACACCGAGTCCGAGGCCACCACCCACGCCGCCGACGCGTCATTGCCCGACGCAACCGCGCCGTCCCCCACCGACGCATTCGACGTGTAATGCACGTCATAACCCGACAGCACACCGCCAGGCGCCGTCCACGACACCGCCAACTGCGCGTTCCCCGACGCCGCCAGACCCGACGGCGCCGCCGGCGTGTCGTTGTCGTTGATCGTCACCTCCGCCGACCCGTTCGTGCCCACCGTGTAGCCCGTGCCCGCACCGACGTCGACCGTGAACGACTCATCGGCCTCCACATCGGAGTCGTCGCAGATCGTGACCCCCGACGACCAAGACGCCGACGTCTCCCCCGCGGTCACCGTCACCGTCGTCGCGTTCAAGATCCAGTCGCTGCCCGCCTGACACGACCCAGCCGTCGTCTGACGAGTCGCGTCGCCCGTCGACCCCGCCGACACCGACACCGACAAGTCCGCCGCCGGCGCAGGACTCACCGACAACATCAAAGTCGCCGAGCCATCCGACTCCGACACCGTGTACTGCGACGGACTGAACTCCACCACCGGAAGCTGCGGCGGCGCCTCGGCACCTGTGACGCGCATCGACAGGGGTTGATTGGCCGTCAGAGTGCCCCAAGCGCGATTGACGAGGTCCCAGGGGGGAGCGGGGTCGGCGATCCAATGGAGAGCGTTCGCGATGCTCCAGCCAGCGGCAGCGCCAGCGTCCTCGTTGCCCGATCCCCTTCTCGTATAAACGGGGTTGAAGTTGTCGGTCGTCCAGAGGACCAAGGCATACGTGGTGCTCGGCGACAGCGTGGTGTTGTCCGGCGCGGCGAAGGTCACCGGGCCCGCCGCGATGGGATACGCCGGGACGGTCAGATCCTCGACCTTCTCGTTCGGAGTCCCGCCGCTGACCGACCACAGCTCAGCCTTGATGTCGTCGCGCTGGGCTGATGATGTGGGGGAGTTAGTGATCTCGACCTCGACGCCTTCCAGCGAATAGCCCCCCGACGCGCTTCCCGTCGTGAACAACTGGGCCAAGGATTGAACTCCGTTATTTCCCCGGTTGCTCGACGCGGTCTGCCCGAAGTTGCTCACCAGCAGGTCGTACTCCAGGTTGAAGTAGTAGGCGATGCGCTGGCTGGCGCCGCCGGTCTTGGGGACCACCACGATCGACGGCCAGCGCGGCGTGCTGCCCGTGGTCAAAGCCGAGCCGGAAGAAGAGACGCTGCCGACGCTGTCGGCGTTCTGGTTGCTACCTGAGCTGTTGCGCCTCTCGCTGAGGTTCACCCTGGCGAGGCCCGTGTCGGTCCAGGTGGGCGTGAACTTGATCGTCGCGAGGTCGTGCGGCACATGCACGGTGTAAACCTTGGCGTTGCCCGACGGGCTGTGGTCGAGCGCCTCGGTGGCGGTGAGCGTGAAGGTGACCGTCTCCCCGCCGCGGGTGGCCGAGCCCTCAAGCGTCAGACCGGTCAGATGCGCATTGTGAGCCGCCTCAGCAGGCGGAACGCCGCCTGGGGGCAGCACCACCCCTGCCGCGGCCAGCACCGCCGCTGCCAGTACCGCCAGGCAGCGCCGCCAGTGCGGTCGGCGCCTCACGCCCGTACCCGGCCTCGCCCGCCGCCGTAACTCTGGGGGGGGGGGGGTCCGAGGGACGCGCCGAATGAGACGTCGTGGTCAGCTCATCGGCGCCGGCGGAACGGTAGGTGCTCACGGCAGGCGATGGTAACGCCATTCACTCAGCCATCGACCGATCCATACAGTTATTCACAGAGTCAGCGGTACTCACACACAGCGATCATGCGCTGCAAGCGTCCTCGCCGGAACGCCAAGCACATGCCCCTCAGGCCGGCCTGCCGGGCCGCCGGATGCAATTCACCAAGCGTCCCCGAATGGCGCTGCAGCGAGCGCCACTCGCAGCGACGGGCGTATGCGCCTTGGGCCGGCTCGCAGCCGCCGCTCGTCGCCCGGCGGGGGCTGCAGACCCGGCTGCTGCCGCGGCGCAGGAGGGTGAATGTGGACGACGAACCCGTTGGCCGCCATCTCTCCCGTGACGGTGCGCAGGCTCAACGCCACCGACAAGGCCTCATCGCTGCTCAAGCCGAGGCTGTCAACGACACGTCGCGAAATCCCCGATGCGTTCGCCCCCGTATCGATGAGCACGCGACAGAGCTGGATCGCCCCGGTCTTCGGCGAACTGATCGGCAAGAGGACGACAGCGTGATGGTTATCATCGAGTTGGCCTGAGATAGCATGAAAACATAACAGTCTCAAGGCAAACCGTTTCCGGACGGCACGATGCCTGACGCGGCCTACGGTCGCTGCGACTCAGCTGACGCTGTGCATGATCGGGATCGCGCCGAAGTACAGCGGTGTGTCCCGGACCTCTTGGATCGTGAACCGGCCTGCGCCATACGTCGACAGCCCAGCGTCGTACGCCGTTCCCACATCCGGGTAGAACGCGATGACCTCTTGGTCGCAGATCACAGCGACCTCGCCGACACGCGCCACTTCGGGCTCAGCTTCGAGAAGCGCTGTGAATGCCCTGTAGTTCGCCATCGCCTCTTCACGCGTCATCGAGCGCCTCCCGGTCTGTGCACCTTCGATGCTGCCGACGATACCCAGCAGGCGATGGCCAGCCCGGGATTGGCTGCGTGGTAGGCGAAGCTCAGGCGCCGAGTTCGGCGGCGCGGGCTCGGAACAGCTCGACGTTGTTCTCTTTGATTTCTTCGTAGCCGCGGATCATGTCGGGAAGCTGGGCGATCTCGACGGCTCGGGCGTAGGCGGCATCGTCGCCTGCGCCCAGCGTGTCGAGTGCCCGCTCGATCATGCCGCGGTACTCGTCGATCAGCTCGCGCTCCATCTTGCGATGGGCGGTCTTGCCGAAGATGTCCAGCGCCCCGCCGCGCAGGCCCTTCATCCGCGCCAGCAATGCGAACGCCATGTCGCCGGAGCGGCCGAGGCCGATCTTCTTCTCGACACCCATGCGCCGCATGATCGGCGGGTGCAGCTTGTAGGTGACTTCGCTCTTGTCGCCGAACTGGTCGCGCACGGCCTGCTGGAACGCCTTGGAGCGGTGCAGCCGGGCCACCTCGTACTCGTCCTTGTAGGCCATCAGCTTGTAGAGGTACGTGGCCACGGCCTCGCTGAGCGCCGTCTCGCTGCCCGCCGCTGCCTCGGCCTCGCGCACCTTGGCAATGAAGGCGGCGTACGCCGCTGCGTATGCGCGGTTCTGGTAGGCCACCAGGTCGGGCACCCGGATGCGCAGCAGCCGTGCCAGCTCCTCGGACTGGCTGGGCACCGTGTCGATGAGGTCCTGCTCACGACCTGACGGGCCGGTGTCACGCTTCACCTTGCCGACCCGCTCAACCTCGAGCGTTCCGAGGAAGTCGGGGTCGAGCACGATCTTGCGGCCGATGCGGAACGCCTGGGTGTTCATCTCCACCGCAACGCCGTTCAGCTCGATGGCCCGCTCGATCGCCGAAGCGCTGATCGGGACCACGCCCGCCTGGTAGGCAGCGCCCACCACCAGCACATTGGCCGGCATGTGCGAGCGGAACAGGCTGTCCGACAGCGTGCCCGCGTCGAAGTAGACGTTGCGCTCGGGGCTGGTGGACTCGTCGATGACCCGCTGGAAGGCCGTCCACTCGGGGAACTCGGCGGAGGTGTCACGCACCATCGAAGTGGTGGGCACCTTCGACGACGACACCACAGCCACCGTCTTGCCGGCCAGGGCCTTGTCGAGGTTGGCCGGGTTGGTGCCGGTGAGCAGGTCGAACACGATGTAGGCATCGGCCTCGCCGAGCCCGACCTTGTTGGCCTCGTCGCCGCCGTCGTGATCCGCCGCCGAAACGTCGTCGCCGTTGGCGCCCATTTTCCGGACCTTGAGGTTCGACAGCACCGGGCCGCCCTTCTGGGCGAGACCGGTCTGGTCGAGGCCGTTGGCCGTCTTGCCGTCGAGCAGGGCGGCCGTCGCCAGCATCTGGTTCACCGTGACCACGCCTGTGCCGCCGATGCCCATCATCAAGATGTTGCCCTCGTCGATCCGGTCGGGTTCGGGCAGGTCGTCGCCAATGTGCTCGATCGCCACCGTGGCCTTGGTGGGGATCTTCCCCGCCGGCACCACCTCGATGAACGCCGGGCAGTCGCCATCAAGGCAGGTGAAGTCTTTATTGCACGACGACTGGTGAATCTGCGTCTTGCGGCCGAACTCGGTCTCGATGGGCTGCACGCTCAGGCAGCTCGACTTCTCGCCGCAGTCGCCGCAGCCCTCGCAGACCGCCTCGTTGATGAACACCCGCGTGTTGGGCTCAGCCACCTTGCCGCGCTTGCGGTCGCGCCGCAGCTCGGCTGCGCATGCCTGGTCGTAGATCAGCACCGTGCAACCCTCGATGTCACGCAGCAAGCGCTGTGCTTCGTCCATGCGGTCGCGGTGCCAGACGTCGGTGCCTGGGGCGAACTCTGCATCGGCGGGGTACTTGCCAGGGTCGTCGGTGACCACCATCACCTTGGCCACGCCTTCGGCGAGCACCGATCGCGTGAGCTCCGGCACGGCCATGCCGCCGTCGATGTCCTGACCGCCCGTCATGGCAACCGCACCGTTGTAGAGGATCTTGTAGGTGACGTTGGTGCCGGCGGCCACAGCCTGGCGCAGCGCCAGCGAACCGGAGTGGTGGTAGGTGCCGTCGCCGATGTTCTGGAACCGGTGCTCCATGGTCACGAACGGCGCCGCGCCGACCCACTGGCAACCCTCGCCGCCCATCTGCGTGGTGCCGCGCACGTTGCGGGTAGGTGTCATGGCCGCCATGCCGTGGCAGCCGATGCCGCCGCCAGCCTCGGAGCCCTCGGGCACCCAGGTCGAGCGGTTGTGGGGGCAACCCGAGCAGAACCCCGGCGTGCGGCCGGCGGCCTTCTCGCCCTTGGAGGTGGTGACTGCGAGCGGGATCGTGATGCGCTCGGGTACGGCCGGCCCGATGCCTTCGGGACCGAGCCGGTCCACCAGGAACGGCCGGATCTTGCGCGCGATGAGATCGGCGTCCATCTCGCCGTGGCCCGGGAACCAGAAGCCGCCCTGCTGGTCGCGCTTGCCGAGCACGACGGGCGCGCCGGCCACGCCGTAGAGGTTCTCCTTCATGAGCGTCTCGATGATCGAGCGCTTCTCTTCCACAGCGACGATCACGTCGAGCCCGTCGGCGAACTCGCGCAAGCTGGAGGGCTCGAGCGGCCACACCACAGCCGGCTTCCAGATGCGGACGCCGCGGCGCTCCAGCTCGATGTCGTCGAGGCCCATGCGGTCGAGCGCCTCGCGCAGGTCGTAGTAGGTCTTGCCTGCGGCGACGAGGCCGATCCGGGCGTCGCGGGTGGGAACGGTCTGGCGGTTCAGCTTGTTGGCCGCCACGAACTCGTCGACCGCGACCATGCGGCCCTCGTGGATCTCGAGCTCCATGCGCACCGCGTTCGGGCCGAACAGGGCGTCCTGCTGGGTGTGCGCCCAGGGCTTGCCCTCCCATTCGAACTGGGGACGGGCGACCGACACACGGCCGGGGCCGACCTGCACGGTTGCGTAGCCGTCGGCCACGTTGGTGACGATCTTGAGCGCCGACCAGAAGCCGCTGTAGCGGGACAGCTCGTAGCCCCAGCGCCCGTAGTCGATGACTTCCTGGACCGAGCCGGGATACAGGATCGGCGTCTGGAAATGGATGAGCACCGGCTCGGACTCCGACGCCAGCGTCGAGGACTTCGATGCAGGGTCGTCGCCCGCGACGAGCAGCACGCCGCCCTTGGGATCGACGCCGCAGACATTCGCGTGCTTGATCGCATCGCCGGAGCGGTCAACCCCCGGGGCCTTGCCGTACCACATGCCCAGCACGCCGTCGAAGCGGCCCTCGAAGTTGCGGTTCGAGAGTTGGCTTCCCCACACGATCGTGGCACCCAGATCCTCGTTGAGGCCGGGCTCGAAGATGATGTTGTTCTGCTCGAGCTCGGTGGCGTTGGTCGTCATCAGCGAGTCGATGCCGCCCAGCGGCGACCCGCGGTAGCCCGACACCATGGCCGCGTTGTTCAGCCCGTCACGACGATCTGCCCGCAGCTGATCCAGCAGCACGCGCAGCAGCGCCTGCACGCCCGACATGGCCACATCGCCCTCGACGCGGTCGAAGCGATCCTCGAGCTTGAAGTCGGCGAGTGCCATCGAATCCCCCTCATGGGCCGCGGCGGCGGGTGCGGCGGCCACCAGCGAGGCTACCCGTCAACCCGATTTGCCGCCGGTGAAGCGAGGACGCCCAGAAACCCTCCAGCGCGCGGCTGCGGGCTGGTCGCCGGCGACTTCAGGCTGGCGGCTGCGGGCTCAGTCTCCTGTCAGTGCTTGGGCAGGAGTCCCGGCCGGGGCAGCGTGAATGCCAGGCCCAGCGCGCAAGCGTTGGCAACTGCCGCCATGGTGAAGGTCCAGCCATAGCCCCCGGTTGCATTCAGCAGCAGCTGCGCCACGTACGGCCCGATCGCGGCGCACGACCCCGCGGTCGCGAAGAAGCGGCCGACGATCGCACCGGCATGGGTACGGCCGAAGTAGTCGGCGACCAGCGCCGGGAAGACCGCCACGCTCCCGCCGTAGGAGAGCCCGAACGCGATCGCCGAGGCGTACAGCAACACCAGGTTGTCGGCCACGGCAAAGCCGACGAACGACAACGTCTCGACCGCCAGCGCCAGCCCCACGGCTCGGCGGCGGTCGATGCGGTCCGACAGCGGACCCGTCACGATGCGCCCCACAAGGCCTCCGACGCCGACCGAGCTGATGACTCCTGACGCCCACTGCAGGGAGAAGCCAAGGCTGCGGGCGTACTGAACGCCGTGTGCGAACGGCACGAACACGACGACGAACGTCAAGGCGAACATCCCGAAGATGCGCCAGAACACCGAGGTGCGCCACGCTGCGGAGGCCGTCCACGCCGTGCGGGGATTCTCGGCGTCGGGGGCGCTGCTGCGGGTGGCTTCCACCACGAATCCCGCCGGCCTCGACACGACCCGCGAACGGGCGAGCGGGCGGTCAGCGGGATCCGGCGTGCGACCGTCGGGATACTGGCCGATCGACTCGGGATCGCGCACGAAGAGCATCGCGGTAGCCGCCATGAATACGCCGCCCACAACGGCCATCACGGCGATCGCCGTGCGCCAGCCGAACTGCGAGACGAGCCACGCAGCGATCGGCGGTGCCACGATCCCGCCGGCACTGCCGCCCGAGCCCACGATCCCCGTCGCCAAGCCGCGCCGAGCGGTGAACCAGCGCACGACGGTGGCATTCGCGGGCACCCACGACGACGACATGCCGAGCGGCGCGATCACCGCCAGCCCGATGAAGACCAGCACCAAGCTCGGCGCAGACGACAGCACCAGGTAGCCGGCAGCCAGCAGCAGGGCGCCCACGGCGATGACCTGACGGGGGCCGATCCGGTCGGTGAGCTGCCCGCTCCAGACGCTGATGGCGCTGTAGTTGAGGATGTACAGCGCGTACGCGAGCTGCAGCCAGTTGGTCGACCAGCCGGTGTCTGCGCTGATGGCGCCCTCGAAGGTGCCGTAGCTGAATTGCAGGCCGTACACGATGAACAGCACCCAGAAGCCGGCCCACGCCACGCGCCAGCCATGGAAGGGCCGGCCGATCAGCACGAAACGCCGCCGGGCTGCCGTCTCATGGGCACAGTCACGAGATGAGCTTCATCTGTGCGGTTTGCCGCCCGAGGCGGCATCCGCTACATGTCGCCTGGTGCCAGGAAGAACCAGATGGGCTGCTTCTCGCCGGCGTCGGCCATGGCCTTGCGGGCGGCCATGATCGTGCGGCCCGCCTCAGTGGAGGTGAAGAACCAGCGAGCGCCCGCCCACGGGGCCGGTGCGTGCTCGGCCAGCGCCAGCGCGGCGGTCTCGTAGTAGCCCCGGATGTCCTGCGCCACCCGCGCCGGAATGCCCGGAATGCCAGCTTCCTTCCACGGTGTTCCCTCGGCTACACGCACGAACGACTGCACGGCCGCACCGATGTCGTCGGCGGCCACGACTCGCCCCGCGCCGGTGCGGTTCCCCAGCTTGGCCACGGCCCGGTCGTAGGCCTGCCGCAGCCCGTTGGCCTCGTCGACTGCGGGATGCAGGCTGGGGTCGTGCCGCGGCGGCAGCTCGCACGACATGGTGGCGGTGCCGTCGTCGTCGATCGACTCCGCGAACTTCTCCACAACCGGCTCGGGCGAGGTGAGCAGCCCGAAGGCGTGGGCCAGCACCCGGTGCTGGAAGTCGGCATCGTTGGGCTTGCCGAGCGGGCGCCCCAGCGGGAAGTCGCACCAGAGGCCTCGCGGCGGGGCGGTTCCCTGGATGTGGGCGCCGATGGAGCCCAGCGCCACGGTGGCGATACCGGCTTCCTCGAAAACGTGGGCGAGCGTACTCACGGTACGCGTGCACAGTGGTCAGACGGGGGTGAGCAGCACCACGTCCACCTCGTGGTCACGCAGGAACTTGGCCCCCGCAGGCCCGGAGTCCATCCGCACACCGGACAAGTCGAACTGGTTACCGGCGTAGGACAGGTGGATGTCGGAGACCTCGCCGATGGTGCCGTCGGCGGCGAGCTCGTCGAGACGGTCGATCGGGAACACCGTGTTGAGGTCGAGGGCAATCCCAGTGGCGTCGAAGTTGGGGCTCCAGTGGCCGCACATGTAATCGCGACGGCTGCCGTCGAGCACCCGGTAGCCGGTATCGATCGGCTCGAAATCGTCCTGGTCGGGATGGTGCAGCGACGCCGAGGTCACGATGGCGACCTTGGCCTCCGCCAGGGGCGGGGGCGTGGTGAACGCTGTGGTCTCGAAGTCGGGGAGCTCGAGCCCCCCCGTCAGTGCCTTGACATCGGAATCAGCCATGGCGGCAACGCTACGACGTGCCGCACTGGCTTGCTCGGCACTGGGAGCTAAGCGGATTCCTCGACGTCGAGGGAGCGTTGGCGGAGGCGGCGCATGCCTCTGAGCCAGCGATCGGGGTCAGAGGCCTTGCGTTCTACGTAGGTCTGGGCCTCAGGGTGGGACAGGATCAGGAACCGCTCCTCGGCCATCGCCTCGGTGATGACCTGCGCCACGAACTCGGGCTCGACGATGCCGTCGGTGCCGCCATCGGCGAGTCGCTGCGGGGCCATGGCGGTGTTCACGCCCTGCGGGCACAGCACCGAGACCCGGATGCCGTCATCGCCGTGCAGAATCGCCTCCATCTCGGCCAGCTTGATGCAAGCTGCCTTGGTGACCGAGTAGGGCGCTGAGCCCATGGCCGCCAGCAATCCGGCGGCGCTGGCGGTGTGCACGAGATAGCCCTCGCCCCGGGCGAGCATGGAAGGCAGCACGGCACGGGCTGCGTACACGTGGCTCATCACGTGCAGCTCCCATTGAGACTGCCATGCGTCGTTGGAGGCATCCACGCCGCCGTCGGCGCCGGCGCCGGCGTTGGAGAAGAAGACGTCGATCGGGCCGTGCGCGTCAAGCGTGCGTTCGACCAGATCGGCGACGGCGGCTTCGTCGGTGACGTCGAGCCCGACGCCCTCGCAGCCGATCTCGTCCGCTACAGCTTGGGCAGTCTCGGCGTTGTAGTCGGCGACGACGATATGGCGAGCGCCCTCAGCCATCCAGTGCCGGGCTGTCGCGCCGCCGATGCCGCCTCCCCCACCCGTGATGATCGCAACCCGATCGCGCAGTTCCATGATGGCTTCCCTTCTGCCTTCGTGACCTAGGCCGTATCAGCGGTGCCGATGCCGCCGATCTCTTCGCCCTCGTCGATGGCCTTGATTCGAGCCGCGTATGCGGTCTCGGCTAGGCCCTCGGCCCCAAGGAACCGGCCGGGGCTGGCACCGTCGATGTGGCCCATGATCCCCCGGTAGAGGCTGAACCCGCACAGCGCCGCCAGCTCGTCGGGCATGTCGCGGACATCTTCGGGGGCGAGGCTGTAGTACTGGTTCTGCTGCTGGCGCATCCAGCCCCGGCAGTACTGCACGCTGATACCCAGGCGCCAGTCGTCGTTGGAGGTGTTGGCGCCGCCGCAGTGCCAGGTGCCGCCATTCACGATCAGAACTGAGCCAGCAGGCATCTCGGCTGCGATGTACTCCGGCTTCTCGCCCGGCTGGGGCTCGTGGTCGTAGCGGTGCGAGCCGGGCACCAGGCGGGTGGCGCCGTTGCGGTCGGTGAAGTCGGTGAACGCCCAGATGGTCGTCACCATGAACGGCGGGCGGGGCCGCGGCACATCGATCTGATCGACGAGGCCGTCGTCGGAATGCAGGCCCTGGTGCACCTCGCCGGGACCGATGTGCATGCACGTTGTGCCCGACAGGATCGCTCCGGGCTCCATCAGCTGCTGCGGGAACGGCAGCACGTTGCGGTGGATCGGCAGCTTCCAGAACGACCGGTCCTTGTGGAGCAGGTTGTACATGCGCTTGGTGGCGAACCCCTCGATGCGGTTGCCCTTCGGCTGCACGTTCAGCTCGTCCTCGACTCTGGCGACGGTCTCGCGGATCTCGGTGACCAGCTCGGGCTCGATGGCGCCTTCGACGATGCAGTAGCCGTTCTCGTCGACTTCGTCGAGATAGCGCTGGAGTTCGGATTCGTTCGCAGTGAGGTCCACGGTGCCGCTCATGGCCCCAGTCTCGCAGGACGGGAGCGGTCAGGCCTCTTCGACTCCAGCGAAGGACAGATCACAACCGTCCCGTACCTCGCTGGCCCGGCCGAGGAAGTGGCTGTCCTCCACGTTCCAGGTGTGCTCGTCGCCGTGGCGCACCCGCAGGTAACCGGCGCCGTGGGTCCAGTAGATGCGCCCGCCTGCCAGCGTGACGTCGTGGGCCAGGGCGATGTCGACCCGCCGGGGCACCCGCCGCCATCCACCGGCGGCTTCGAGGTCGTGGCGGGAGATCATCAGCACGCCGCCCGAGACGCCCACGAAGGGGATGTAGCGCTCTGAGAACTTCTGGCGGTTCTGATCGCGCACGGTGGTGTTGAGCCGTTCCAGGTACACGTACTCGGCGGACTTGCCGATCAGCTCTGCCCGGGAGTATTCGTGGGCGAGCGCTAGGTCCCAGAGGTGCTCGGCGCCGTAGTAGTCGTCGTCGTCCATCTTGGTGAGCAGCGATCCGCCGGCTGCCTCTGCGGCAGCTCGCAGCACCCCTCCCAGGTTCTCCGTGCTGTCGACTCGGACGATCTGGAGAGGCTGGCCGAGGTTGCCTGCCAGCGCTTCGATCTCCGCATCGCTGTCGAAGCCGTCGCCGTGCAAGGCGAGCACTAGCTCGAGGCGGGGGTAGGTCTGGCGGGCGGCGGTCGTGATGACATCGGCCACACGGTCCGGCCGCCGGGTCGGGGCCAAGATGGACACCTCGGGCGGCTGGGCGCTGACGCCCGTGGCCGAGAGGATCTGGCGGGCTCGGCTGCGCAGCGAGTGGTCGCGCAGCGCGCAGCGCCGCATCTCGATGCTGAGCTGCTCGCGGCGGTGCGCATCGGCACCGGCGACATCGCCCGACGCCATCAAGTCGTGCAATGCCGGCCCGAGAGTGGCTGCGAGCTCGGGATCGGGTGCGTCGATGTGCACGACAACGCCGGCGCCGGCCAACGCCGCCAGCGCTCCTGCCCGCTGCACCGCGTCTCGGTGGTCGGCGGCGCTGTCGGTGAGATAGTGCGGGGCGCGCAGGTCGGTGAGCAGCTCGCCGCCGAGGTAGAGACTGAAGATCGAGCCACGCGCCAGTGACAGCAGCGATCGCACCGACACCGGTTCCGGCTCGGACCCGGCCGACCAGCCGATCGGGTTGACCGCCTCGGGATTGAATGCCTGCACCCTGGCCAACGGGGCCATGTCCGCCAGTACGACGACCGCCGGCCGCCGCTCGCCCCGAGTGCCTCGAAGCGCCGCTTCGCCGGACTTGGCCGAATCGGCCACCACCACATCGACGTGATGATCGCCGTCGTCGCCGACGTGGGTTGCCACCCTGGTGGAGGCAGCGAAGACCGCCGATGCCTCGCGGCCGGCGGCCACGATCTCGGCGCCGAGCGGGTAGCGGGCGAGGCGCTGCACGTAGCGCTGGCTGCGCGGCTGCAGGCCCAGCCAGATGCGCAGGCGCTTCTTGATCCTCTTGACGAGACGCGGCCAGTGCTTGCGGGCCCGCCGCAGCGCCCACATCATGCTGCGGAACTTCCAACGCAGGTTCTTGAGACGCCACCACACAGCCCGTGCGACCGTGCCGCTGAGGCGGGCGACGTCGGAAGGCCGCCGGATGCGTCGCACCGCGACGAACAGCGTCGAGCCGTGCCGGCGCATCCGGGCCCACATCCGCAGGAAGCGCTTGGCGGGCCCGTGCAGCTTGCCGGCGAGCCATCCCTGCGGCTTGGCCTCCTGGGTGACCTGCAGGCTGTCGACGTCGAGCTCGACGACGCTGCCGAACTCGCCGACGGTCCGACCGCAGCGGCGGGCGCGGTGGACGGCCCAGCCGCGGGTGATGCCCACCCGGTGTCCTGAGGCCAGGTCCGACGCTCCGGCGGCGGCGGTGCCGAGCTGGTTCTGCAGACGGTCGAGCATGCGCGGCCGGATGCCGGCGCCGGCGGGAACACGCACGTGGAATGCCGCTGCGGGATGCGCGAGCGCCGCGCCGCCAGCTTCGCCCACGCTCACCCGCGGGTCGGGGTCGAGCAGGCGGCCGAGCCGTTCGAATGGCTCGCCCGGTCGCTCGTCCACCCACACCACGAGGTCGTGGAGGCTGCTGGCCAGCACTTGTTCGACGGTGTCGAGCACCTCGGGTTCGTCGACGTGCCCAGGCTGCACGGTCACCACGAACTGCGGCACGGTGTAGGAGCGGCCGGGGGGCGAGGCGCGCAGCCGCCGGTCGGGAATGAGGTGCGAGAGCTTGTCGCGCTGCTGGGCGAGGCTGACGGTCTCGTCCTCGCTGAGCACTGCGCCTTCGCCTTGGTGCCAGCACAGCGCCGAGCGCTCGGGCACGAGCACTGCCCCCTGCGCGTAGGCGCGCCAGCCGAACTCGATGTCCTCCGAGCCCCATTGGGTGAACGTCTCGTCAAAGCAGCCTGCGGTCTCGAAGAATGCCTTCGACACAGCAAAGTTGCCGCCGGTCACTGTTCGGAAGACGTCATCGGCGTCGGAGGCGAGGTCGTCGGTGGCCTCCATGCGGCGCTCGATCCACTCGGGGCGCTGGATCGGCCGTCCTTCGAAGAGATCGGCGAGCGTGCCGGGCCGGTCGCGCACGTCGGCTGCCCCGATGCCGTCCACATCAACGTGGTGGCGGAACCCCAGCGTGAGCAGGTCGCTGGCTGCGTGGTGCCAGCGGGCGTGCGCGGCCAGCCAGTCGGCCTCGGGGACCATGTCGCAGTCGAGGAAGATCAGCACATCGCCTTGGGCAGCGCGGGCGCCGTTGTTGCGTGCCCGAGCCAAGCCGAACCCGAGGTCTTCCTGATGGACCACTCGCACGCTCAACCGGCTCGGACTCGCTGCCGCGGACTTGGATTCGCTGGCCGTCTGCTGGCCGGACGCGGGCCAGTCGAGCTCAGCGAGGTCGAGCTGCGGGTCGGAGCCATCGTCCACCAGGATGACTTCGAAGAGATCCCGGGGATAGGTCTGGCGCTCTAGCCCCGCCAGCGTCAGCGCCAGCGCATCCGGCGCCTCGTAGTAGGGAACAACCACGGTCACCGGCAGCAGCGGCTCGAACACGTCGAGCGGGGCCACCCCCAGCGAGCGCCAGTCATTGCCCCGCACGGCGGCGGGCGGCGGCGTGGGACGGTGTGCAGGCGGTGTGAACACGGGCGGTCCGTTGCGGTCAGACATCCGTTGCCGGACATCACTCGGCCGCGTGAGTATGCCCCTGCTGAGGGTCGCCACCCTGCAACGAGGCCCTTCGGCTCACCCTGCGGGGCCTTCGTAGGATGACCATCGTGAGTACTGAAGCCGCCGACGGCTCCGGCAGCTCCAGTTCGGGGGATGCGGCGGTCCGGCCGCTCATCGACCTGACATCGAGGCCGACGGCGCGGACCTACTTGCGCGAGGCGTGGCGTCGGCGCGAGTTCGCCATCGTGGTGCCAGCGCAGGACCTGCGGGCCCAGAACATGGACACCACGCTCGGCCAGCTCTGGCACCTGGTGAATCCGGCCCTGCTGGTCGGGGTCTATTTCCTGGTGTTCGGCGTCATCATCGACACCCGGCGCGGGGTCGACAACTTCCTGGGATTCCTCATCGTCGGCGTGGTGCTGTTCCATCTCACCCAGCGGGTCACCTTGGAGGCCTCCACCTCGATCACCCAGAACATGGGATTGATCCGCTCGATCCAGTTCCCGCGCATCCTGCTGCCCGCAGCGTCGGTCAACGGCCAGACCGCTGCGTTCGTGCCCGCACTGGCGCTGGCAATCCTGGCGGTGCTGGCGACCGGGGAGCTGCCGACGCTTCGCTGGCTGGTGCTGCCGGCGGTGCTGATAGCGCAGTTCGCCTTCAATTTCGGCACTGCGCTGCTCGTGGCCCGCATCGGCACCACGCTGCCCGACCTGCGCCAGATCCTGCCGCACCTGTTCCGGCTGCTGTTCTACGGCTCGGGCGTGATCTTCAGCGTCGACGCGTTCGTGCAGAGCACGGCGTGGCGGCGTGCGTTCGCGCTCAACCCGCTCTACGACGTCATCACGTGCGCGCGCTGGTGCCTGCTGGGCGAGCCCGTGGACCCCTGGGTGGTGGCCGGTCTGGTGATGTGGTGCATCGTGATGCCCGCAATCGGTTTCTGGGTGTTCCACCGGTCCGAGCAGAGGCTCGGCGCGTGAGCGACTTCGCCATCACGGTCGAGGTGCGCGACGCCCACGTCAGCTACCGGGTGTTCGAGGAGCCTGCCATGGGCCTCAAGCAGGGCTTCGCCCGGGGCCGGATGCGTCGCCAGTACCGCATGATCCCCGCAGTGCAGGGCGTGACGCTGGACCTGTTCGAGCGCGAGACGCTGGGGCTGATCGGGCCGAACGGTGCGGGCAAGTCGACGCTGCTCGCCGCTATGACCGGGCTGCTGCCGCTGCGCTCGGGCAGCATCCGGGGGCGGTCGCGGCCGTCGTTGCTCGGGGTGTCCTCGGTGCTGCGACCGGCGCTCTCGGGGCGCCGCAACATCCTGATCGGCGGGCTGGCGCTGGGCTTCACCCGTGCCGAGGTGGAGCGCCGGATGGACGAGATCATCGACTTCGCCGGGCTGCGTGCCGACATCGACCGGCCCATGCGCACGTACTCCTCGGGCATGCGCGCCCGGCTGCGCTTTGCCATCGCCACGGCCCGCATACCCGAGATCCTGCTGATCGACGAGGCGCTGACCGTCGGCGACGAGGAGTTCCGGCGGCTGGCTGCTGAGCGCATCGACGACGTGCGCTCAGCGTCGGGCTCGGTGGTGCTGGTCACCCACAACATGAACGAGATCCGGCGCTTCTGCGACCGGGTGGTCTGGCTGGACGAGGGCCGCATCCGCGCCGTCGGCGACCCAGCCGAGATCGTCGACAGCTACCTCGCAGCCCCCAGCCCCAACTCCCGCTAGGGCGGGACGGCTCGCAGCCAGTGGTGCGAGACTGGCCCACGTGGCGGCGGAAGCGGGCGCAGACGGGCAAGGCCGGCGCATCATCCTGAACGCGTTCACGATGAACTGCGTGGGCCACATACAGCAGGGGCTGTGGGTGCGCGACGACACCCGCCAACGGGAATACACCTCGCTCGAGCCTTGGCTGGAGCTGGCCCGGATCTGCGAGGCCGGATGCTTCGATGCCATCTTCCTGGCAGACGTCATCGGGCTGTACGACACCTACCGGGGCAGCGCCGACACGTCGCTGCGCGAGGCGATGCAGGTGCCCGTGAACGACCCGATGCTGCTGATCCCGGCTATGGCCACGGTCACCGAGCACCTCGGGTTCGCCTTCACCAGCAACGTGCTGCAGGCGCACCCCTTCACCTTCTCCCGCCAGATCTCCACGCTCGACCACCTCACGGGCGGGCGGGTGGCCTGGAATGTCGTCACCTCGTACCTGCAGAACGGCGCGCAGAGCCTCGGCTACCCGCGACTGCCCAAGCACGACACGCGCTACGAGCGAGCCGAGGACTACCTGGACGTCTGCTACAAGCTCTGGGAGGGCAGCTGGTCTGACGATGCCGTGGTGGCCGATATCGAGCGCGGCGTCTATACCGACCCTGACCGGGTGCGGCCGATCGACCACGAGGGCCCGTACTACTCGGTGGCCGGGCCTCATCTGGCCGAACCGTCGCCGCAGCGCACGCCGGTGATCTACCAGGCGGGCTCGTCGGATCGTGGGCGCGATTTCGCGGCCAAACACGCCGAATGCGTGTTTGTCGTGGCGGCCTCGCGGGGCTTGACACGCATTGCCGAGGACATCCGGCGCCGGGTGAGTGCTGTCGGTCGCCACCCCGATGAGGTGAAGATCATTGCCGGCCTGTCCCCCATCGTGGGCGGCACGGAGGCCGAGGCGAAAGCCAAGCACGCCGACTATCTCGAGACGCTTTCGCTGGAGGCAGGTCTGGCACACCTGAGCGGAAACCTCAACGTCGATCTGAGCCACATCGACCCCGACCAGCCGCTCGAGACGCTCGACACCGAGGGCGTGCGCGGCCCGGTGAAGTCGCTGCTGGATTCGGCCCGGCCGGGCACCCGAACCTTCGGCGACCTCATCAAGCTGAACATGGCCGGGCAATTCCTGGTGGGGTCGCCCGAGCAGATCGCCGACGGCATGCAGCACCGGCTGAACCAGGGTGTGGACGGCTTCAACCTGGTGTATGCCACCACCCCCGGCACGTTCGTCGACTTCATCGAAGGTGTGGTGCCGGTGCTGCGCGAACGAGGCCT
The DNA here is from genome assembly GCF_965204125.1 of Candidatus Poriferisodalis sp. Taxonomy (GTDB): domain Bacteria; phylum Actinomycetota; class Acidimicrobiia; order Acidimicrobiales; family Poriferisodalaceae; genus Poriferisodalis. The sequence continues at coordinate 472,829 of NZ_OZ241968.1, forward strand.
GATGCAGCGGGAGTACCAGCCGGGAACGCTGCGCGAGAAGCTGTTCGGCCGCAGGCGCCTGCCCGAAACGCATTACGCCAGCGGCTTCCGCCAGCAGCGGGTGTAGCCGATCGGCGCGGCGGCTCGGCGGCGGCTAGCCAGCTCAGCCAGCGCGAATAGTGACGGCGGCGTCCGGTTCAGCCCCGCGGCGAGGCCCGAGTCGGTCCTCGCAACGTCACACCGCCGTCGACGACCAGCGTGTGGCCGGTGATGTAGCGGGCCTCGTCAGTACATAGGAAGCGCACTGCAGCACCCACATCCCAGCCGGTGCCCTCGATCTTGAGCACGCTGGCCCGTCGACGGGCCTCAGCGAGTTCGGGGGGCATCTCGTCGCCGCCGACGAGCGGCGTGCGCACGGGTCCGGGGGCCACGCAGTTCACCCTCACGCCATCGGCGCCGTGGTCAACGGCCATGGCGGTGGTGAGCGCCATGATCGCTCCCTTGGAGGTCGAGTACGCCGTCATGCCGCGGGGACGCAGCGCCGAGATCGACGAGATGTTGACGACTGCTCCCCCGCCTGAGTGCTCGATCATGGCCGGGATGGCGTGACGAGATGCCAGCACCATTGAGGTGAGGTTCACATCCATCACCCGCTGCCACCTCTCGACATCGCTGGTCACCACCGTGCCGTCGCTGCCGATGCCGACGTTGTTGACCAGGATGTCCAGCCGGCCCCACTGGTCGAGCGCGGCCTTCACCATTGCCTCGCAATCGGCTTCGACGGTCACATCGGCGCCGACAGCGATGGCGCTGCCTCCCTCGGCGCTGATCATCTCGACAGTGGCCTCGGCGAGCTCGGGCTTGCGGTCCACCGCCAGCACATGCGCACCGGCCTCGGCCAGCAGGATCGCCGCAGCGCGGCCGTTGCCGATCCCGTCGCCACGTGCCCCAGCGCCGGTGACGATCGCCACCCGGCCACCCAGGCCCGCAGTCGCCCGTATCGCAGTCATCCGTCGACGATCCAGCGGGGCAAGTGCTCAGCCGTCGCCGTTTCGGCGCAGGGTGCTGCGGTCGTCCAGCGGTGTCCATGCCGCGGCGTAGTCGTCCTGCAGCTCGTCGAGGCCGGCTGCCCACGCCGTGGGAACCCACGCGTAGCGCGACTCGAACATGAAGGCCAGCATGTCGGCCATCCGCCGGGGTTCGAGCTCGGCCGTGGTGCCGGCGTCGTAGGCCTCGATGTCAGGACCGTGGGGCAGAAAGGCGTTGTGGATGCTGACGCCACCGGGCAGGAACCCGCCCTCGGGCTTGGCGTCGTAAGTGCCCTCGATGAGCCCCATCAGCTCGCTCATCACGTTGGAGTGGTACCAGGGCGGCCGGAACGTGTGCTCCTGCACTGCCCAGCGCTCACGGAACAGCACGAAGTCGACGTTGGCGGTGCCCGCGGTGTCTGAGGGGGAGGTGAGCAATGTCCAGATGGACGGCGCCGGGTGGTCGAACAGCAGCGGGCCGAGCGGGCAGTAGTTGCGCAGGTCGTATTTGTAGGGGGCAAAGTTGCCGTGCCAGGCCACCACGTCGAGCGGCGAGTGCGGCAGATGGGTTTCGAGCAGGCGGCCGCCGTGCTTGAAGACCAGCCGGGTGGGTCGATCGTCAGCCTCGTAGCCAGCCATCGGGAAAAGGAAGTCGCGGGGCATGGCGAGTGCGTCCACGCCGATCAGCCCTGGATCGGGCAGCCGGAACGGGGCGCCATAGTTCTCGCACACGTAGCCCCGGGCCGTCTCCTCCATCAGCTCGACGCGGAACTTGACGCCACGGGGCACTGTGGCCAGTTCCGCAGGCCCGACGGCGAGGGTGCCGAGCTCGGTCACCAGTCGCAGCGCGCCCTGCTGGGGCAGGATCAGCATCTCGCCGTCGGCGTTGGCGAACACCTCGCCGTCCATGGAGCGATTGGCGACGTACAGGTGCGTTGCGGCACCCGTGCCGAGGTGGGCGTCGCCGTTGGCTGCGAAAGTGCAGAGGCCCTCGAGCCAGCTCAACGGCTCGTCGGGCACCCCGATCGGGCTCCAGCGCAGCTGGGCGACCGGCGGTGAGCCCTCGCGGCAGGGCGAAGTACGGATGCTGCCGGGGTCGATGTCACGCAGCGCAGTGACGTGGCGCACCGAGGGGCGGATCCGGTACATCCAGGTGCGCAGCGCATCGGCCCTGGGCGCCGTGAAGGCACTGCCGGTCAGCTGCTCGGTGTACAGGTCGTGGGTGACCCGCTGCGGGCTGTTCTGGCCGATCGGCAGCACACCAGGCTCCGCTTCGGTGGCGTGCTCGTTGCCGAAACCGCTCTGGTATTCGATGCCGAAGTCGTCCCCCATCGCGCCAGCCTAGGTCGCGCCGATGAGCCCCTATCGAGGCCCGGGCCTCGGGGCTTCGGGAGTAACGCTTCTTTGGCGGCGCATGATCAGCGCCAGCAGGGTCGCGCCGGCAGCAAGCACTGCGAAACCCGACCAGACCAAGTTGAAGCTGCCCGTCCACTCCGCGACGTAGCCCGTGACGAGACCTCCGATGCTGAGTCCGGACATGAAGCCGAGCATCACAATGCCCGACGCCCGGCCTGCCAGCGCGACGGGAATGCCGGTGATGATGGCCAGCATCGCAACGGCATTCCACGACATCATCGTGAACCCGGCGAGCAGCGACATCACCCATATGAGGCTGCTGTGGACAGTTGCCGCGCCGAGCAGCAGCGCCATCGCCACCACCGTGAACGCGGATTGGATGGCCAACGCGCTCGCGGGGTGCACCCGCCGCTCGGTGAGCCGGGCCCACCAGATGCGCGATCCGATTGCAGTCACGCCGGCTAGGGCGCTGGCCCATCCGGCCCAGAAGTTGGTCCAGCCCAGCGATTCCTCCGCAAAGAGGATCTGGAAGCGGCCGACGCCGCCCACGACGCTGCCCATCAGCAGCGAGAACCACGTGATCGTGATGATGAATCGGCGCTCCGCGAGCCCCATGCGCACCACCCTGGGCTGCGCGGGCGCGACGGCGAACACCGCACCCGGCGGCGCCTCGTAGGCGAAGACCGGCTCGCCGCCGGTCTTGGCGTCGGGCCGCAACCACAGCGCGATGCCCAGCGCGCACAACAGCGTCACCACGCCGTAGATGCCGGTCGCCCAGCGCCAGCCGTACAGAGCGGCGAGCGTCGGCAGCGTGGCGCCCGACAAGAACGTGCCGAACATGACACCGGACTGCTTCAGGCCGGTGATGGTGCCGCGACGACCCGCCGGCACACGCTCGGCGATGAGCTTGTTGGTGGCCGGATTGCACCAGCCTTGACCGAGGCCTGAGAACGCCGCCGCCGTCATGAGCAGCCACACGTTGGGTGCGAAGGCCATGCCGAACAGGCCCACCCCGGCAGTGCCGATCGTGAGCACCGTGGACACCTTCGGCCCGATCTGATCGGTGATGCGGCCCGACAGCGGCGCGAAGAGTGCTGCGACGACGGTGTTGGCGGTGAGGGCGACGCTGAACGCACCGGTGGTGATGCCGAGATCGCCGATCAGGTCGACCGCCACCACGGCTGGCGCCATGATCGGGAACGGGCCGAGCACCATCGTCGCGACCAGCACGAAGTTCAGGCCGAAGCGCTGCATCGGGTCGTCTTCGGTCGCAGCGACCTCGTCAGGCGCGCCCGCCGTCGCGCTCGGGGCGTCGCCGGTCCGCATCGCAGCGCACCCTATGGCTGTCGCCAGGCGATTGTGCGGCTAACTCGGGCCAAGGGCTCAGCCTCTAGCGTGCCAGCGTGAATTCTTCCCAGGTGCAGGTGCTGCTGCCGGCTGACGACTACGGGCGACTGGCTGATCGGCTGTCGGCGCTCGATCACGACATCACGCCGCTGCTGTGGAGCCGCGAGGGCGTGACGCTCACCGACGGCTCGGTCATCGCCGATGCGGGCGGCGTGCCGACCGGCGACGCCGACTACGCGCCGGTCGCCGCTTGGGTCTCGATCGGGCTGCTCTTCGGCGGCAACCTGGCGCCCTTCGTCGATGCGGCACTGGCCCCGGGGACACTCCGTTGGACGCAGGCTTGCTTGGCGGGAACTGATGCACCGCCGTTCCAGCAGCTTCTTGCTGCGGGCGTTCAGCTGAGCCGCAGCGACGCGCCCAACGATGCCACCGCCGAGCACACGATGTCGCTGGTGCTGAGCACGTTTCATGACTGGGCGGGACGGATCGACCGGCGCCGGGCTGGCGATTGGCTGCAGGTTCCCTGGCGGGAGGTGCGCGGCAGCCGGTGGCTCATCGTCGGCTTCGGCTCCATCGGCCGCAAGGTGGCCACGCTGGCCCGTGCATTCGGCGCAGCCGTCGTGGGCGCTCGCCGCAGCATGGCCGACGATGCCGATCTCAAGGCCACGGACGCCATGGTGACGATGGAGGCCATCGCGGATGAACTGCCGCTCGCCGATGTGGTGGTGCTGACGTGCCCGCTCACCGACGAGACCCGCGGGCTCGTCGACGCCGAGTTCCTGTCGGCTCTGCGTGACGACGTGGTGCTGGTGAACGTGGCCCGCGGCCCCGTTATCGACGCCGACGCACTCCTCGCCTGGCTGGACGGTGACCGTGCGGCGACCGCAGTGCTCGACGTGTTCGACATCGAGCCGCTGCCGGGTGACAGCCCGCTGTGGCAGCACCCCAAGGTGGTGATGACCACCCACATCGGCGGTGCCGGCAGCGGGATGGCAGCCCGCAACGACGACCTGTTCATCGCCCAACTCGACACGTTCCTGGCAGGCCGGGCGCCGCGCCTGCTCGTGGAGGGCTGAGCCGTGGAGGCTGGATCATGAAAGCTGCATCATGAAGACCGAGACGCTCCTGCCGCTGGGCAAGCTCGACCCCGGACTGCGCGCGCCCGATGTGCCGCTGGATGTGGCGAGCATCGGCGAGGCCGCTGCGCAGGTCGAAGCGCTGGGTTACGACGCCCTAGTGGTGGAAGAGACCAAGGACGACCCGTACCAGCTGCTCGCCATGGCTGCGGTGGCGACCACCACGCTCGGACTCGGCACCTCGGTGGCGATGGCGTTTCCGCGGTCGCCAACCGTCACCGCGCTGTCAGCATGGACGCTGCAGAAGGCATCGGCAGGACGGTCGATCCTGGGGCTGGGCTCCCAGGTACGCGGCCACATCCGCCGCCGCTACGGCATGGAGTGGTCAGCGCCGGGGCCGTGGATGCGCGACTACGTCGGCGCTGTACGCGCAGTGTGGCGCTGCTGGCAGGACCGCACGCCGCTGGAGTATGAGAGCGAGCATTACAGCCTGAACCTCATGGTGCCGCTGTTCGACCCCGGCCCGATCGACCACCCCGGTGTCCCGGTGCACATCGCTGCGATCAACCCGAACATGTGCGGTGTCGCCGGCGAGGTTGCCGACGGTGTGCGGCTGCACCCGGTGTGCTCGCCTCGCTACATCACCGAGGTGATGGCGCCCGCGGTCGCTCGCGGCGCCGAGCGGGCCGGGCGCGATGCCGATGAAGTCGAATGGTGCATGAAACCCCTCGTCGCCACGGCGCCGGACGAGGCAACCCTGGCCGCCGTGGCCCGCACGGTGCGCGAGCGCGTCGGCTTCTACCTCTCGACACCCGCCTACCGGGCGGCCTTCGATGTGCACGACTGGACGGACGAGGCAGAGCGAGCGGCGGTCCTCTCCAAGGCTCAACGCTGGGACGAGATCTCGGCGATCGTGTCCGACGACATGCTGCACACCATCGCCACAGTCGGCACGTACGACCAGATCGGCGGGCTGCTGGCGGAGCGATACGGGTCCCTGATCGACCGCATCGAGTTCTCGATTCCCGTCAACACACCCGACGACGGCGAGCAGCTCACCGGCATCCTCAGGGAGCTGCAGGCCGCCAGCCGTCACTGAGCGATCCCGACTGGTTCGCCGACAGCAGCGGCACCCGTGTCCGTCGAGGTCTAGGGTCTCGCCGTCACTCGCGCGCAGGTGTGGCGCGAGGCCGACCGTATTTGACATAGGGGGACAGCAGATGGGTGTTCTGGACGGACGGGTTGCGATCATCACCGGCGGTGCACGAGGGCAGGGCGCAATCGAAGGCCAGCTCTTTGCCGACGAGGGGGCGACTGTCGTGCTCACCGACGTGCTCGACGACGAAGGCGAGCGCACCGCGGGCGAGCTGGGATGCGACTACTTGCACCACGACGTTGCCGATGACGCGGCGTGGGACTCGGTGGTGGCCGACGTGGTCGGTCGCCACGGCCGCATCGACGTGCTGGTGAACAACGCCGGCATCTTTCAGGGCGCGGGTTTGATGAAGACCTCCACTGCCGACTTCGACCGCATGCTGGCGATCAATGCCCGCGGTGTGTTCCTGGGCATGCAGAAGGCCGGCGCGGCAATGGCAGAGGCCGAGTCGGGCTCGATCATCAACATCAGCTCGGTCGCGGGACTGATGGGCACCGCCGGGTCGTTCGCCTACAGCGCCAGCAAGTGGGCGGTTCGCGGCATGACGAAGTCGGCCGCAAAGGAACTTGGGCGTCGCGGCGTGCGGGTGAACTCTGTGCACCCCGGCTACATCGACACCGAGATGCTGGCGCAGACCAACGTGTTCACCGAGGACAGCGACCGCACCCGGCGCATTCTGCGCGGTGTGCCTCTGGGGCGCGTCGCCGAGCCAGCAGAGGTGGGCCGGGTGGTCTTGTTCCTCGCCTCCGACGCCAGCAGCTACTGCACCGGCCAAGAATTCACGGTGGACGGGGGCATGTTCGGCTGAGCTTGCGACATGATCCGAGGTGTTCGGATTCGTAGGTAGCCGCTAGGGCCTGAACTACTGTGGCCCGCGGGTGCATTGCACGCGGTGAGGGCTGACATGAACTACGACATCGGGAACCTCCGTGCCGATCTTCGAGCCGGGATCGTCTCGGCGATTGTCGTGCTGCCCTTGGCCCTGGCGTTCGGCGTGGTATCGGGCTTGGGCCCGATCGCGGGCCTGTGGGGTGCGGTCGCCGTTGGATTGCTCGCCGCAATCGCGGGCGGCACGCGAGTGCAGATCTCCGCTGCAACGGCTCCGGTGGCGCTTGCGGTGTCGTTCGTCCTCGTCAGGTACGCCGAGTCGGCCACCGAAGCACTCGCCATCATCTTCATCGCGGGGGTCATCCAGGTGCTGTTCGGGCTGCTGCGGATTGGCAGCCTGTTCCAGTACACGCCCCACTCGGTGACGTCGGGCTTCGTCAGCGGTGTCGGGGTCATGGTGGTGCTGCTGCAGGTGCTGCCGTTCTTCGGCGCCGAGCCCTTGCTGGGCAACCCGATCGATTCGATCCGCCACTGGGCCGACGCCGCCCGCGACATGGATTTCCATGCGTTCGGTGTGGCGGTTGCCACCTTCGTGATCTGCGCCGGATGGCCAAAGCGGTGGCGCAAGCATGTGCCGGCGGCGGCGGGCGCCCTGGTGTGCGGCACCGTCCTGGGCGTGTGGATCTTCGACGGAGCGCCGCGCATCGCCGAGGTGGTGGAGGCACCGTCGTTTTGGGCTATGGAGATGCCGGGTGCCGGCTTCTGGGGCGCCGTCGGGGCCGCCGTGACCATCGCTCTCATCGGCTCGCTGAGCAGCCTGCTGGGCGCCTCGTCCGCCGATTCGATGACCGGGCACCAGCACGATCCGAACCGAGAACTCCTCGGCGTGGGACTCGGCAATGCCGTCGCCGCGATGTTCGGCGGTCTGCCGGGCGCGGGCGCGCCAGGTGCCACTCAGTCCAATATCCGGGCCGGTGCACAGACCCGTGTCTCAGGCGTCGTCTCCGCGGTGGCGGCGCTCGTGCTGATCATCGTGCTCTCGGGCCTCATCGACAGCGTTCCCTATGGCGTGCTGGCCGGCATCTTGCTGTGGCTCGGGCTCAGCCTCATCGACTGGCGGTTGATCACGCACCTGTACCGGGTGCAGCCAGAGCACGTGCTGGTGATGCTGCTGACGCTGGGCCTGACCGTATTCGTCGACCTGCTGGTGGCCATCGCCGCGGGCATCGTCGCTGCTGCCCTTGCAGCCAGCCGTCGCTTCGAGCGGCTGGAGCTCGACAGCGTGTTGTCGGTACCGATGCTCGACGCCGTGTTCTTCGCCGACAGCGACCGGGTCGACGTCAGCCAATTCGACGCGTTCTCCGCACGAGTCGGCATGGTCAAGATGCGCGGCAGCTTCACCGTCGCCTCCTCGAACCGGCTGCGGATCGCCATCAGCAAGGACATCCAGGAGCACCAGGTGGTGATCCTGGACTTCACCGAGACCAGCTACATGGACGACAGCGCTGCGCTCGTGGTGGAGCAGCTCATCGACGCCGCGATGGAGCACGACACAGAGTGCATCGTCATCGGGGTCGACAGCCTGCCGGAAGGCAGCCTGCAGTCGCTGGACGTGCTGCATCGGGTGCCAGGCGACCACTTCGTGGCCAGCTTCGATGACGCTCGGGTGATAGCAGCGCGCCTGCTCGAGATCAACATGGAGTCCAGCTCACAGCCGTGAAGGCCTTCGCCCCGCCCGTGGCCGAGATGCTCAACGCCTCGGTCGGCGGATCAGTACAGCTCGGGCACGAAGGTTTGGTCTGACAGCGGCGGCCGCACGTACCCGCCCGACGGGCGCCGCTCGGGCAACTCGACGTGCTCCCACGGAACGGCCTCGTAGGGAATCTGCGACAGCAGGTGTGCGATGCAGTTGAGGCGGGCGGCGCGCTTGTCGTCGGCCGCCACGACGAACCACGGAGCCTGCTTGATGTCGGTGTGAGCGAACAGGGTGTCCTTGGCGCGTGAGAACTCCACCCAGCGCGCACGTGCCTCGAGGTCCATCGCGGAGAGCTTCCAGCGCCGTGCCGGGTCGGCGATGCGGCTCTGGAATCGGCGCTCCTGCTCCTCGTCGCTGACCGAGAACCAGTACTTGATCAGGATGATCCCCGAACGCACCAGCATCCGCTCGAATTCAGGGCACGAGCGCAGGAACTCCTCGTACTCCTCTTCGGTGCAGAAACCCATGACCGGTTCGACGAGGCCACGGTTGTACCAGCTGCGGTCGAAGAGCACCATCTCGCCCGCGGCGGGCAGTTCCTCCGCGTATCGCTGGAACCACCACTGTGTCTTCTCGCGGTCGCTCGGCGTTCCGAGCGCAACCACACGCACCACGCGTGGATTCAACCGCTCCATGATGCGCTTGATCGTGCTGCCCTTGCCGGCCGCGTCTCGCCCCTCGAAGATGACGACGACCTTGAGCCCCTTGTGGCGGATCCAGCGCTGGAGGCGGGCGAGTTCCTGCTGGAGCAGCTTGAGCTCGCTCTCGTACTTGCGGCGCGAAAGGCGGCTCTTGCGCTTCGGGGGCGGCACAAGCGCTTCGTCCTCCGGCACAGCAGCGGCGTTCGTGCCCATGGGTTCGGACAGTATCCGAGCGGCCCGCGGGGCGAAGACGTGGCGGGCTTCGCCATTCCGCTCTGCCTCTTAGTCGGTGCCGAACGCCACCGCTCCCCTGCGGTCGAACACCGTGGCGTACAGCATGCCGAAAATCACAATGACGGCCCCAGCCACGGTAATGACAGCTGGATACTCGCTCAAGAATACGGCGGCCCAGACGATGCCCGCCACGGTTTCCACCGGAGCGAACAGGGCGACTTCGCCGGCGGGCGCGTGCTTGGGCGCATTGCTATAGGCCAAGCGGCCGAGCGGATTGCACAGCAGGCCCATCGCAAGAATGGCCGCCCATGCCGGCGCGTCGAGCGCTCCCGGATCGGCCACGAACGCTGTGGGGACCGCTACCAGGATCGCCGCCAAGGACAGGCCGACGATGCGGCTCATCTCCCGGTGACGGCGCCAGATGACCGTGCTGACCGCGAAAGCCACCACCGCCACCAGGGCCAGGAAGTCGCCCAGCAGATTCGGCGAGCCGATCGATGTCGATACCACCAGGCCGATGCCCACGACGGTCAGCGCGATTCCTGCAGCCACCCGAGGCGACGTCCGCTCACGGAGCACTATCCACGCGAATCCAGCCGCCAGCACAGGTGCCGACGCCACGATCGCCACCACGTTGGGAATCTCAGTGTGCGTGATCGCCGAAATGAACGTGATCTGGCTGACTGCTCCAAGGACCCCGATGGCCAAGAGCGGCCCGGTATCGGCCCGCAGCGACGCCCATGAGGCCGCCCGCTCCCGGAGCGCCATCGCGCCGTAGAGCACGAGCGACAGCACGCTGACTATGAAGGCGATGTCCAGCGCATCGGCGCCCGAGGCGCGCACCCAGAGCGAATCGGTGGACACCAGCAGCATGCCGAGGGCCGCGAGGCCCCAGCCCAGACGTCGGCTCGGTGCGGGCGAGCGCGCCGTCTTCACAAGCGCTCGCTGCGAGCCATCTGCCCGCCCAAGCCATCGCCGGCGCTGTCCATCCGGTCGAGAATCACGCGCGCGGCGGCCAGATCGGACAGCGCGAAGCCGACCGACTTGAACAGGGTGATCTCGCTGTCGGAGGTGCGGCCCGGGTGGCGCAGGGCGGCGAGCGACGCCAGGTCGGCAGCGATGTCGCCGACCGAGATCACCCCGGCGTCGAGCGGTTGTGCCAGGTCTCCCGCGCCGAGCGCACCGTCGAGCGTGTCGACGAACAGCGTCGCCTGCCGGATGGCCTCTTCGTCGGCCTCTCGCATATCTGCCCGGAACGCCCCCACCAGGTCGATGTGCGTGCCCGGCTGCACGAGGGCACCACGCACCAGCGGGCTGGTGGCACCCGTGGCGCAGGAGATGACGTCGGCTCGCCCGACGGCCTCGTCAAGCGTGTCGGCCGGCAGTGCCGGCAAACCGTGCTCGACGAGCTGCTGCACCGTTGCGGCGGCGCGCTGCGGGCTGCGACCCCAAACCTCGACGGCGTCGAATTCGCGGACTGCGACATGGGCGAGCGCCAGGTTCGGCGCCAGGTTGCCGGTGCCCACCACAAGCAGGCGACTGGCGTCTGGGCGGGCCAGACGGTCGGCCGCGAGTGCGGAGACCGCTGCGGTGCGTCGCAGCGTGAGCTCGTCGCCGTCGAGCACCGCGCGGAGCTGTCCGGTCTGGCCGTCGAACAGCAGGTAGCCGGCGCTGATGGTCGGCAGGTCGGTGCCGGCGTTGGAGGGGTAGTAGGTCACCGCTTTCACGCCGAGTACCTCGCGGTCCACCCAGGCGGGCATGACTAGCAGCGAACCCGTCCCGCCGTCCGGCAGACCGACATCATGGATGTCTCGTTGCGGCACCGAGGCGTCGTTCTCGACCAGCAGGCGCTCGATTGCCTCGATCAGCTCGTGCCACGGCGTGGACTGTCGTACCGCCGCCGCGTCGAGCGTCAACATCAGCCGGCGGCTGCGGCCGGGCCGCCCCACGCGACGCGCGGCAACCGTTTTTCCTTGTCGACGAACGGCAGCGTGTCGACCGTCGCAGTTTGCGGCGTGCCGTCATCGTCGTGCAGGCGAACGGTCTTGGCGAGCCAGTCGTCGTCGGGAAGCGACTGGTCGAAGCGCACGTAGCCGACGCCGGTATCGAGCGTGGGCGACCAGGTGCCGATGGTGACGTGGCCCACGTGGCGTTCTCGGTAGCTGAGGCCCATGCCGGGCTCGGGCGTCGCCGTAGGGCAGATCAGGCCGAACAGCAGCTGGCTGCGGTCGGCCCGCTCGAGCGCGGCCTTGCCGATGAAATCCTCCTTGTCGAGCCGGACGAATTGGCCGAGCCCGGCGCCGAAGGGCGTCAGGTCGGGTTCGATGTCGCTGCCGTTGTCCAGGATTCCGGACTCGATGCGTCGGATCCCCATCGACGACCCCGTGCCGAATTCCATGCCGAACGGTTCGCCGCAGGCGAACAGGCCGTCCCACAGAGCGTCGTGATCGGTGGGCTCGGGCCCGCTGTTGCAGTAGATCTCGACGCCGGCCTCGCCCGTCCAGCCAGTTCGTGACACCCAGAGCGTCTGGCCGCAGACCTCGAAGAATCCGGCGCGGAAGTAGCGGAAATCGGCTGGCAGCCCGCCGCGGATCGCCGCATCAGCCACATCGAGCGACGTGGGTCCCTGGATCTGCAACACCCGTGAGCGAGGGTCGAAGACCTCCACATCGAGCCCGATGGCGTGCGCCTTCAGCCAGCTCAGGAACTCGCCGTTGGCGATGACGTACCAGAAGCGGTCCTCGGCGAGGCGCATCAGCACACCGTCCATCAGGATTGCGCCGTCGTCGCTGCATGCGAGCCCGTACCGGCAGCGGCCGACGCCGAGATCGGCCACCCTGCACGTCAGCACGCGTTCGAGCAGTCGCGCAGCATCGGGACCCTCGATCGCCAACGGCTTCTCAGGGACGTCGTACAGCAGGACGCCCTGACGCAGCTTCCAGTAGGCGGGAATGGGGTCCTCGTCGAGACTCGACTTCATCGGGTACAGCCGGTTGCAATACACCGCATGGACGGTCTCGGCGGTGGTGTAGCGGTGCGCGAACGGCGACCTGCTTATCCGGTACGGCGCCAGCGAGACAGTGTCGAACGACTCGACGTAGTAGTGCTGGCTGGCTCTCATGCCAGATCCTCCACACGCGCGCCGAGACTGCGAGGAGACCGGTAAACCCCGTGGCTGACGGCACCGCCGGCCACATGCAGTTCCCACACAGATGCTTTCTTGCACCGTGTCGGGTTCACGTCGATGCCGCGACCGGACAGGCGCCAGAGCACTTCGGGAATGACGTCGCCGTGGCTGCACAGCACACTGTCGCCCGCCTCGCCGCACAGGCGCTCCACCAAGGCTTCGGTGCGCCAGCCGTCGGCGCCCTCGGCCAGTTCGGCGGAGACCTCGATATCCAAGCCGAGTTTTGCCGCAAGCGGCTCGATCGTCTCGACGCAGCGAACGCTGGGACTCGTCAGCACGCGCATGATCGGTGCTGAGGCGAGCGTCGCCGCAATGACCTCCGCCTGGGCGTGGCCCATCGGGTCCAGCGGTCGCGCGCTGTCGTCGCCCCGCCAAGCACGCCGATCGCCTGCGGAAGCGTGACGGACGAGGAACAGCACGCCGGAAACGCTAGAGCCGCGCGGCCGTGTCTGGCGTCGCTTCGCGACTACGGGTGTTCCTGCGCGGTGTGCGACGATGAGCGCGAGTTGAACAGGGGCGAGCGATGAGCGACACATCCCAGCATCCGACGCCCAGCGTCACTGAGTCCAATGCTGCGACGCCAAGCGTCGCAGTGCCCGCGCTGCCGGGCGGCGAGTTCGCCTGGCACCGGCTCATCGGCGTCGACGAGCTCGACGTGGGCCGCGTCACGACCGTCACCGTCGAGCGTGAGAGCTTGTGCGTCACCCGCACCGAGTCGGGCTTCGGGTGTCTCGCGAATGCGTGCCCTCACCAGGGCGGTCCCTTGGGCGAGGGCAGCATCGAGGGAGGCTGGCTGCGCTGCCCGTGGCATGGCTACGACTATTCGCCGCGTGACGGCACACCGCCGCCGCCGTTCGACGACGCACCCGCTGCCTACCGCACCGAGATCAGGTCCGACGGCGTGTACGTGGCTCTGCCGGTCGTGCCCAGCCGGTCCCGCACGGTGTCGGATCAGCTCGTCGAGACGATGACGGCCTGGGGCGTGGCGTGGGTGTTCGGCATGGTCGGGCACTCCAACCTGGGTTTTGCCGATGCGCTGCGCGAGGCCGAGACGGATGGCGCGCTGAGGTTCATCGGGGTGCGGCACGAGGGCGCCGCGTCATTCGCAGCCACCGCCTACGGAAAGCTGACGGGAAGTCTTGCCGCGTGTTTTGCCATCGCCGGACCCGGCAGCACCAACCTGCTCACGGGGCTGTACGACGCCAAGATGGACCGTGCGCCGGTGCTAGCGCTGTCTGGACAAGTGCCGTCGAGCGTCCGGGGCCGGGGCGCCTTCCAGGACACTGACCTGTCCGCCGCCTTCGCTGACGTGTCCCGCTACTCGGCGACGGTGCAAGCGGGCTCGGATGCAGCCGAGCTGATGAACCTGGCCTGCAAGACCGCCTTGGTGGAACGCGACGTGGCGCACCTCGTGCTGCCTGACGAAGTGCAGGTCTTGCCGGCACCTGCTTCCGAACGGCCGGCCGGCTCGCCGCAGGGACGCACGGGCGATCGCGGTGTGTCGCCTGCCGCCAGTGCGCTCGACGCCGCGGCAGAGGTGCTGTCGGGCTCGAAACGGCCGATGATCGTGGTGGGCCACGGTGCCCGCAGCGGCATCGAAGACATCGTGGCGCTGGCCGAAGCCATCGATGCACCGGTGGCCACGACCTTCAAGGGCAAGGGACTGATTGCCGACCAGCACCCGCTGGCCTGCGGCGTGCTCGGCCGGTCGGGCACCCCGATCGCGAGCTGGTTCATGAACGAGTCCGACGCGCTGGTGACCTTTGGCGTGTCGTTCGCCAACCACACCGGCATCGCGTCGTACAAACCGATCGTGCAGGTGGATTTCGACCCGATGGCGCTGGGCCGATTCCATGCGGTAACCGTGCCGATGCTGGCCGATGTGGGTGTGGCGGCCCGGGCGCTGGCCGGGGCGCTCGCCACCAGGGCCAGCAACCCGTCGGCCGCCGCCGAGGTGGCGGCGCGTTGGGGTATTTGGCGTGAAGAGAAGCAGCGCCGGCAGTTCGACGACCGCGGCAGCGGCGTGAACTCGGCGGTGGTGTTCGAGGCCCTGAGTCGCCTCGTGCCGCCTGATGCCGTGATGGCCGTGGACGTCGGCAATCACGCCTACTCGTTCGGCCGGTACTTCGAGCCGTGCGGTCAGACCGTGCTGATGTCGGGGTACCTGGGCTCGATCGGCTTCGCGTTCCCGGCGGCAATGGGCTGCTGGGCCGCCACCCAGCCTGCGCCCGGCAGCGGTGACGGCGCGGACGGCTCACGTTGGGCCGGGCGGCCGGTGGTCTCGGTGTCGGGCGACGGCGGCTTCGGCCAGTACGCCATGGAACTGACCACTGCCGTCAAGTACGGGATGGGCATCACCCATGTGCTGCTCAACAACGGCGAGCTGGGCAAGATCTCCAAGGAGCAGCGAGCGGCCGAGTTCGACGTGTGGCAGACCTCGCTGCGCAACCCGAGCTTCGCCGGGTTCGCGGAGCTGTGCGGGGCGATGGGCCGCCAGGTGACGGCGGCAGACCAACTGGACGACGCGCTCAGCGAGGCCTTGGCGCACCCGGGTCCCGCCTTGGTGGAAGTGCTGACCGATCCACTGCTCGTCTGAGGGATCGACTCGTTTCTCTGCGCAACACCGCCGCCCCCAACGGCACCCCTGCGCAGAGAACGGCAGCACTAGCGTCTCGCAACAATGGCCGAGCAATCTGCGACAGACTCCGCAGCGACGAGCATCGGGCTCGACGACGCGTACGCCGTCGACGGCCCCGAGGACAACCGCAAGCTGTACGCCTCGTGGGCGGAGACCTACGAGTCGGTCTTCCTTGCCGAGAACGACTACGAGTACCACCAGCACGTGGTTGCAGCGTTCTGCGGCGGTGAGAACCTTCGCGACGGTCTCGATGGGCCAGTGCTCGATGTGGGCTGCGGAACGGGTGTGGTCGGTGCCGAGCTGGCACGGCTGGGTGTCGGGGTGATCGACGGCATCGACATCTCGCCTGAGATGCTGGCGAAGGCCGCAGCCAAGACCCACGAAGGTCTACCGACCTACCGGCATCTCTTCGAAGCTGACCTCACCGGCCGCCTCAATCTCGACAGCGACACCTACGCCGGAATCGTGAGCGCGGGAGCGTTCACCCACGGTCATCTGGGCCCCGAGTCCGTCACCGAGTTGTTGCGGGTGGCCCGACCCGGTGCCCGCTGCAGCCTGGGCATCAACTCGGCACACTTCGCCGAGGTCGGTTTCGGCAACTGGCTAGCGCAACGCGAATCGGCCGGGCAGATCAGCGGGCTCGACTTCGAGTTGCGTCCCATCTACGGCGGCGCGGATCCCGACGACCCCGACCGCTGGACACGCATCGCCGTCTTCACCGTGACGTGAGCCAGACTGCCCAGCGGCGATGCGCCTGAGGCCCGACGGCGGCTACTGGCGGTAGGCGAACGTCTCGTCGAATCGAGATTGCAGGTAGGCGCCCGAAGTGGTCGTGGGGTACTTCGGGTGCTCGCCTTCGCCGAGGCAGCTCGGCAGGCACTCCACGATGGTGTCGTAGGACGGATTGACGAACGTCGGCACCGAATAGCGGTCCGCCGTGCGCGGCGACTGCACACGGTGAACGGTGGCGCGGTACCGGTCGTTGGTCCAGCGGGCCAGCATGTCGCCCAGGTTCACGATGAAGCTGCCGCGCGGCGCGATGACGTCGTGCCACTTGCCCTCGAGGTCCGCCAGTTGCAGGCCGGCGGTGCCATCGATGTGCAGCAGGGTGACGCAGCCGTAGTCGCTGTGCGCACCGCAGCCGAGCTGGTCGGGCCGCGGTTCGGCCACCGCCGGGTAACGGATGAGCCGTGTGCCCACCAATGGCCGCTCGAAGCGCCTGTCGAAGAACGACGGCTCCTGGCCGAGCGCTTGCGCGGTCAGGCGCAGCAGCCGCTTTGCCGCGTCCAGCACGGCAGCCTGGTAGGCCTCGACGGCGTCACGGAAGCCGGGTAGGTCGGGCCATTGGTTCGGTCCTTCCAGCGGCGAGCGCTGGGGGTCCTCAAGCGGCACTTCGGGGCCGAAGTCCAGCGTTTCCTTGTAGTCGGCTCGAAGACCTGGCTGCAGCAGCTCGCCCTCCACGCCGGCGTAGCCGCGGTGATGGTCCGACAGCTCGATCGCCAGCGAGTTCTTGTGTGCAAGCGGCTGGGCGAAGAACTGCCGAGCCACGTCGAGCACGCCGTCGAGCAGCTGCCCCGCAACACCGTGGCCGGTGATCGCAAAGAATCCGATGCCTCGACACGCTGCGTCGATCCGTGCGCACGCCTCCTCAGCGGATGCACTCGGTGAGATGTCGATGACGGGAATCGTCGTGCTGCCGGCGGCCACGGACGCAAGGTACTGGCTTGCCCGCACGCGCCGAAGCGGGCCGGCGGAGAGGGAACCGGCCCGCTTCGGATGCTGCTCGGAGGCAGCGGGGGGTTATGCGGCGGAGGACTGGGCGTGCCGGCCAAAGTGCCTCGCACCGTCGAAGCCGCCGCGATGCAGTCCGCGCCGCCCGCGGCGGCCCTCGTCGTCATCGGGACGTTCGGGCCCTTCGCCGTTCACCAAGGCGGTGATCTTGGTGATCAGCTCGTCGGTGTCGATCTCGCGGTCGTGCTCGGCTGCCTTCTCGGTGATCGCAGTCACGAGCGCGTCGATCACTTCGGAGACGGCAACGCCTTGCTCAGCAGCGATGTCGGCCAGCGTCGAGCCGCCCTTCAGCTGCTCCCGAAGCGTCTCGGCGTCGATGCCCAGCAGATCGGTGAGCGTGTCGCCCATACCGAATCGCCCGAGATTGTCTACCCGGCGGGTGCCGTCCTTGTCGCACGTGCCCGCTGCGTCGTCAGCTTGCTGCTGGTCGGCGTTGCCGTTGTCGTTCTGGGTCTGTGCGCTTGCGCTGCCGGCACTGAACGCAACGACCGCAGTCGCAGCCAGCAGCAGTGCGGCCAGAGGCGCCAGCAGTCGGCTGTGCACGCGTCTGCGCCTCGGTGTCTCGGTGGGTTCGTCGATCTCGCCGGTCTCGTTCATGCCGCCAGTCCTTTCGCCAGGGTTCGTGCGACGACTCAGACGATGACGGATGAACCTGAAAGGACCCTGAAATCGGCATGAGAACGGGATGGGCTTGGGAACGCAGTACAACCGCCGGTACGCAGCGGCTCGGCTCGGTCTTGTTCAGCCAGCCTCGGAATGGGTGACCGGCTCCTCGCCCATCCACTCCCGCAGGGTGTTCTTCAGCTTGGTTTGCTGGATAAACAGGTCGTGCTCGGGCCCTGCCGGATCGGCCGACTGGGGAGCCTTGAGGTAGAACGACAGCCACTCTTGCACGCCGCCCTGGCCGGCACGCTGGGCAAGATCCAAGAACAACGCCAGGTCGAGCACGATCGGTGCCGCCAGGATCGAGTCGCGGCACAGGAAGTCGATCTTGATCTGCATCGGGTAGCCGAGCCAGCCGAAGATGTCGATGTTGTCCCAGCCCTCTTTGTTGTCACCGCGGGGTGGGTAGTAGTTGATGCGCACCACATGGTCGATCTCGCTGTAGAGCTCGGGATAGGTCTCGGGCTGCAGGATCGTGCCGAGTACGCCGAGTTTCGACGTCTCCTTGGTTTTGAAGTTCTCAGGATCGTCCAGCACCTCGCCGTCGCGATTGCCCAGGATGTTGGTGGAGTACCAGCCGCGCAGACCCAGCATCCGAGCCTTCAGGCCTGGCGCCACCAGCGTCTTCATCAACGTCTGGCCGGTCTTGAAGTCTTTGCCGGCGATAGGCACGCCGCGGCGCACAGCCAGCTCGGTCATGGCCGGTATGTCGACGGACAGGTTCGGCGCCCCGTTGGCGAAGGGCACACCGCTCATCAGCGCTGCGTAGGCGTAGATCTGGCTCGGCGAGATGTCGTCGTCGTCGGCTGCCAATCCGGCTTCGAACGCCTCGACGCTGGCGTGCACTCCGGACGGCTCCTGGTACGCCTCGGTGGAGCCGCACCACACCATCACCAGCCGCTCGCACTCGTTCTCGGCCCGAAAACGCTCGATGTCCTCCATCAACGCCTGGGCGGCTTCGAGCTTGCCCATCGGAGGTTTGGTACGGGTGCCTTCGAGCCGGCTCACCCAGCGGCTGTCGAACACGGCGTCCATCGCGACGATGCCCTCCAGCTCGCGGGAGATCACACCGAGGTCACGGTCTTCCAGCACGCCCGCGGTGCGGGCGCCTTCGAGCGCATTGGGCGTGATCGGATCCCAGCCGCCGAACACCAGATCGTCGAGTGAGGCCAACGGCACGAAGTCACGAATGAGCGGGTTGCGGCCATCAGCCCGGCCGCCGAGACGGATGTGGGCCATCTGGCTGACCGAGCCGATAGGCGCCGCCAAGCCCGCCCGTGCGGCGAGTACACCGGCAATGAACGTGGTGGCCACCGCGCCCATGCCAGGCGTGAGCACGCCGAGCTTGCCGGTTGCGGGCGCAATCTGGGGCTTCGTCATACCCCGAACCCTATGAGCCAAGCGTGGCGATGCGGATAACGGCGGCGACCGTGAACAGACCGTTCAGGCGGCCAGCGGTGCCGTCGGTGTGAACTCCACATCGAGATGCTTGACGCCGTGGATGAACGCGGCCTGCAGCGTGTCGGGCTCGTTGACCGCAACGATGTCGGGCAGCCGGTCGAACAGCTCGCGGTACATCACCGTCATCTCCCGGCGGGCGAGATGGGCGCCCAAGCAGTAGTGCGGGCCGGGGCCGCCGAAGCCGTACTGCGGGTTCGGGTCGCGCAGCACGTCGAACTTGTACGGGTCATCGAACACCGCAGGGTCGCGGTTGGCAGCGACGTAGAACATCGCGAGCTTCTCGCCCTCTTGCATCTCGCGTCCACCGAAGACGAAGTCGCAGGTGAGCGTTCGGCGCATGTAGCCGACGGGGCTCGACAGCCGCACGATCTCCTCGATCGCGGTGGGCGCTACACCCTCGAAGTCGGCGGCCCAGATAGCCCGCTGGTCGGGATGATCGGTGAGGTACTTGAGCCCCCACGAGATGGCGTTGCGGGTGGTCTCGTTGCCGGCCACCACCAGCAACACGAAAAAGCTGGCCAAGTCCGAATCGCTCAGCCGGTCGTCGGGCAGCTCCGCGTTGACCAGCACACTGGTCAGGTCCTTGCCGTCACCGCCACGCTTCGCCTCGGCGACCTCCTTCATCAGCTCGGCGAGTTGGGCGCCCGCGCCCAGCAGCGCCGTCACGAAGTCGACGCCTTCGGGCTGGTACTCGGGATCTCCGATGCCCAAGATGATGTTGGTGGCTTCGAACACACCGTCATATTCCGATCGGGGAATGCCCATGAGATCGCAGACGATCTTCAGCGGCAGCGCAGCGGCAACCTCGGTCACGAAGTCGCAGCTGCCTTTCTCGCAGACCGAGTCCACGATGTCAGCCGCCGAGGCCTGGACGCTGCCGTCGAGGTCCGCCAGCATCTTCGGCGTGAAGCCCTTGGCCACGAGGCGGCGCAGCCGGGCGTGGCGCGGGTCGTCCATGGCGATCATGGAGCTGAAGAACTCGAGGAACTCCGGCGGTGCGTCCAGCATGGTGATGCCCGCCGCCGAGCTGAACACTTCGGTGTTGCGGGAGACGGCCGCGACATCGGCATGCCGGGTGACGCACCAGTAGCCGGGTCCCACCGGAATCAGACCGTCGTAGCCGGGTTCTTCGAACCAGTCCAGCGGGGCCTCGGCATGGTGCCGGGCGATCACCGCGTCGATGACATCGGCCGGCTGGACCCAGAACTCCGCCTCCATCATGTTGGGCACGTCGGTGTTCCACTCGCGCATGGCAGCACGGTAGCGCCGCGCCGCGAGCAGCAAGCACAGCCCACGCACTCGCAGGCGGCAGCGCCGGCCGCACGCGTGACCATCTGGCACGATGTACCGCTGTGGCATCAGACCATGCACCAGATCGCGCTCCGGCGGAATCCACTGAGGGCGATGCTGATCTGAACTACATCGTGCACGGAGCCGGGGCCATCGGCTGCGTGCTGGGTGCTCGGCTGGCTCTAGCGGGACGCCGCGTGGCTCTCATTGCCCGCGGGGAGCACCTCGAAGCCCTCCAGCGCGACGGCCTCAGCATCTCGGGTTACACCGAGGGCCATTTCCGGCTGCCGGCGGTGCGCACCGCGCACGAGCTCGACGTGGACGAGCGCACCGTGGTGCTGCTGGCCATGAAGACACAGCACACGTTCGAGGCGATCGAACAGCACCGGGAGCTGTACGACGGCGTGCCGCTGTTCTGCTTCCAGAACAGTGTCACCAACGAGGAGTGGCTGACGGAGCAGGGATTCCGGGCCTATGGCGTCATGGTGCGGATCGGTGCCCGCATCGACGAGCCGGGCGTGGTCACCCACACCGGTGCGCGCCGGGCCCAGATCGGATGCTGGCCCACCGGCTCCGACGAGCTGTGCGCTGCCGTGGTGGACGATTTGGTTGCCGCCGACATGCGGGCCACGGTCGACGAACAGGTGGCCGAGGCCAAGTGGGGCAAGCTGGTGCTGAACCTCACGAATGCGTTCTCGGCACTGATCGACTTGCCCGTGCAGGAGTGGTTCTGCGACGAGGAAACCCGCTTCTTCATGGCCGATCTTCAGGAAGAAGCCGCCGACGTGCTCGATGCGGCAGGGATCTCGCCTGTCATGGATGACGGCCGGGACTTGCGCGCATGGATCGAACGGATGCGCGTGCCGGGCCGGCGAGAGCCACGGGGCGATTCAGACCCGGTGATGCACAGCTACCCATCGACCTGGCAGGACCTGTATTTCCGGCGCCCCACGGTCGAAGTGGAGCACTTCAACGGCCGGATCTGCGAACTCGGCGAGCGGCACGGCATTGCCACCCCGCTCAACCGGACGCTGAACGAACTGTGCCACGACGCTGCAGCCCGCCGGCTGGGGCCGGGCACCGAGACCGTGGCGTCACTGCGCGCCGCCGCCCGCCGCTGATCACCGCGGCGCCGCTCGTCTGGGTGCCCGGGGCGGGATTCGAACCCGCACACTCCCGTGGGAGCCGAGGGGTTTAAGCCCTCTGCGTCTGCCAGTTCCGCCACCCGGGCCACTCGGCGTGTTCATCGCCTCCTCAGTGGTCATCATGCTCGCACGCCCGCCCGCACACGATGCACTGGGTTTCTAGGCGGCTTCATCCAAGGAGTACGGCTCTTGGGCCGTGCCCGGCTTGCAATGCCCGCTCTCGGAGGTCGTCGTACAGGGCCCTCCCCGGCCCGCAGCAGCAGCGGCGGCATCGTGGCTGCCTTCGATCTCGCGCCACAGCTCGTCTCGCACCGCAGCCGCTGCTGAGACATCCAACCGGTTGCACACCACGATGCCTTCGATGGCGTCGGCCACGACCGCTGCGAAGGGGCGGCCGCGCACCCGCACCGCAACCACGCTTTCGCCGTTACCGCTGCGCTGGATGGAGCGATCGAGCTGATCCGATCGCGGCGGGCTCTGGAAACTGGGCACGTGCAGGCCCATGTCGCGCGAGGCCGCAGCCAAGGCTCGCGCCGTCAGCACGAAGCGACCCGAGGGGTCGGCGTTCGAATCGCTGAGCACGCCGGCCGCGGCCGCCGATGAGCTGCCGGCCCGGTGCAATCGCCCGCGAGCCTGCGAGGCATCGACCAGCCGAAGCGCTGCGGGAGGGTGGGTGCGGGGTGTTGCTTGCATGTGCCCATCATCGCCAGGGGGTGTGACACCAATACGGAGGGTTACCGGTCCTGCAGTCGGGGTGTTGTCGAGGGCGAGCGCGGCGACGACCACAATGGACCCAGATGGCGAACACCGTCCGAGGATTGCTGCCTGCCCAGCAGGCCACGCTTGACGCGATCCGCACGCCCGCAGAGCACCGTCCCGCCTACCCGGCCGGCTTCGCCAACGAGCTGCGCAACGACGCAGAATCAGCGCTGAACAGGCTCGTCGATGCCGCTCGCAACATCGACAGCCGTGGGCTGTGGGTTGCCAAACGGGACCTTGCTGGCGTGTTCGGCTGCGAAGCCCGATACGTCGCCGATGCAGACATGCCGTTCGAATGGTCCGTGCCGACGGCACGCGGCACGGTGCTGCACAAGGCGGTCGAATTGTCGACCCATCGGCGCTTCGAACCCGAAGATGCTGTCGATGCCGCGCTCGAACGTCTCGTCGCCGACGACGACAACCTCGGCGGCTTCCTGGCCGAAGCATCGGACGGCGAGCGCGCCGATCTGACGGCCAACTGCGTCGCGCTGCTCGCACGCTTCGGCGAAACGTTCCCGCCGATGCAGCGTGCCTGGCGACCTGCCGCCGAGGTCCGCGCCCGTGCACGGCTGTGCGGCGGTGCGTTCGTGCTCAACGGCAAGTACGACCTCACACTCGGATCGCCTTCACCGCTGGGCGGGCCTGATCGCCTCCAACGCGCCGGCAAGGTCATCATCGACCTCAAGACCGGCTCACGCACGCCGACCGACCCGGAAGACCTGCGGTTCTACGCCCTCGTCGAGACGCTCTCCGTAGGCGTGCCGCCGCTGGGCGTCGGCTCGTTCTACGTCGCCGAAGGACGCATCGAGCACGAGACCGTGACTGCCGAGGTGCTGAACAGCGCGCTGCGCCGGACCATCGACGGCATCGGTCGACTCATCAGCTTGCGAACCGACAGGCGTGAGCCGCGGCGCGTGCCTGGCCCACCGTGCCGTTGGTGCCCGATCTCGGTCGATTGCGGGCCGGGTCAGGAGTGGCTGTCAGACCCCGACGACTGAGCGAAGCCGTCGCTGCGGGCAGCCCGGAGCCGCGCTCCCATCTGATCGCGGCCGGCCTGCCATTCCTCCAGCGTCAGGCCGAAGCGCTCGTGGTCTTCCCACACGCCGGCGATCTGGATATATCCCTGAGCGATTCCCTCGGAGCGCAGCCCCAGCTTCTCCACCACCCGGAGGCTGGCGGCGTTGCGCGGCATGATCGACACCTGCACCCGGTGCAAGCCGACCTGATCGAAGGCAAACCCGAACACAGCCAGCAGCCCTTCGGCGACCAGTCCCTTGCCGGCCAACCGTTCGTCGATCCAGTAGCCCACATGGGCGCTCTGGAATGCCCCACGTGCCACATGTGAGACATTGATCTCGCCGCAGAACCAGCCTTCGTGCCAGAGGCCGAAGTCGAACGCCGTGCCCAGTGAGCGCTCGCGTTCACGGACGCGGCAGCGATTGGCGAACGCCTGCGGGTCGCGCGACGGATCGGGCGCGCTCGCGGGCGGGCGAGGCTCCCACTTGGCCAGCCAGTCGCGGCACCGTGCCCGGACTTCATTCCACTGGGCGAAGTCTGACGGCACGAGCGGGCGAAGCTCGAGCCGCTCGGTGCGCAGGCGACTCACGCTGCGCACAGTACTGGCGCGCCGCCGGCGCTCACCGAGCGGCATCGGTGCCTCCCTCGCGGAGCTCGGCCGCCGGGCTGACCTGCGCCTCGCGGAGCTCGGCCGCCGGGCTGACCTGCGCCTCGCGGAGCTCGGCCGCTATGCCGTCGAGGAGATCGCGCTCACGGACGATGCACTCGTCAATGTCCCAGTGGCGCATGACCGCGACCAGGATGCAGCAGCCTCCCACGATCACGGGCGCCCGATCGATGTGCAGTCCCGGATTGTGGACACGGTCGGCCAGCCGCTCGGTGGCCAGCGTGCGGAAGACATCCTCGGCCGCAGCCCTAGTGAGCACGAATCCGTCGATGACCTCAGGATCGTAGGGATCGAGACCGATCTCGACCGCGGCCACCGTCGTAACGGTCCCGGCGACACCCACGAGCCGTGCCGCCGCGGCACCCCGCGCGATGACGGGATGATCACGGTCGATGTCGTCGAGGTGCAGGCGCGCCACCGAGATCGCCGAGCTCAATTCCTCGGGCCGGGGAGGATCCGATGGCAGGAACCTCTCCGTCCACCGCACCGAGCCCATATCGACGGAGGTCGCCGCATCCGGTCGGCCGCCAGCCGATGGCGTGCCGTAGGCGAACTCCGTCGATCCCCCGCCGATGTCGAGCACTAGCGCCGCGGGTCCGGCCGCCGGAGCTGGGGCTGTGGGCGCGCCGGGATCGGACGGTGCGCCGCGGCCGGCAACATCGGCCAAGCCGGTGGTGGCCCCTGCAAATCCATACGCGGCCTCGGCGTCGCCATCCAGCAGCTCGACGTCGGTGCCGAGCGCATCGCTCGCCCTCTGCAGGAACTCCGCACCGTTCGCGGCATCTCGCGCAGCACTGGTCGCGACAGCCCGCACCGCGATCGCCTGACGGTCTTCGATGATCTGGCGGTACTCCCCCAGCACGTCGACGACACGGCCGATGGCGTCGTCGCGGAGCCGACCTCCGGCATCGACGCCTCTACCGAGCCCGGTGATGCGCAGCAGCCGCTGTCCCAGCCCCGTGCCGTCGTCGATGAGCAGGCGCGTGGTGTTCGTGCCGCAGTCCACGACTGCAACCGGAGCTGGCGACGGCTCAACGGCCATGAGAGCCCGCCACGGATGCCGATTGAGTGGGTGCAGATGCGGTCGCAGCGCCTTCGACGGCCGATGACACGCCCATGTCGCCGAGCCGTGCCAGCACCCAATCACCGACGGGGTCATCGCCGCCCGCCAGCCGGTAGGCCAGGTGCGCGTGCAGGCACTTCACGCCTCGCGCCGTCCCCCCGATGCCCCCCGTCGGGCGCGGTCCGCGGTGATCGGCGGGCACCAGCGCGTCTCGTTCGGAGGCGTAGCGATCATGCGCCGCGGCGAGTGCCTCGGGAGCGACAGCCGCCTCAGCCGCCCGGACCCCGCCATCGCCCTCGAGCTGGGATACCCGCCGCCGCAGGTCGACGTCGACCAGCCAGTAGCGGGTGGGCATCGGGCGCCCGTCATCGAGCAGCGGAGCATTGGCGATCACCGCCGGCCGCCCGTCGTCGTGCGCGACGGCCACATCGAAAGCGCACTGGGGCGGGCGGCCGAGCAGGGCGGCCACCTCGTCGACTTGAGCGGGCGTCAGGGGTGCGCCCGGGGCGCAACGAACGAGCAACGCCCTACGAGGCTGAGCCGGTAGGCAAGCCCTCAGCCTTGGCGGCGCTTGCGCCTGCGGCGGCGATTGAACAGGAAGAACACCACCACCGCGAGCGGCGCCAAGATGCGCTTGAGCATGGGCCGGCCCGCTGTCTCGAGCAGGTCGACCGGTTCCGGCTCGGCCATCTCGATCTGGCGCGGACCTGACGAGTCTGACGCCTCGCCGGTCTCGTCTGACGCCTCAGCGTCATCCGCCGGAGCATCGTCCGCTGCGGCGTCGGCATCACTTTGGTCGCCGATCTCGGACAGCTTCTGTTCGAGCGAATCCACAAACTGACCTATGAGCTTCTCGGTGACGTCGGCCATCACGCCGCGGCCGAATTGCGCCACCTTGCCGGTGACTTTCAGGTCGGTGGCGATCGACACGACCGTGCCATCGCCGTCGGGCGTCATCTCGGCGGTCACCTCTGCGGCTGCGTTGCCCGCGCCGCGAGAGTCCCGTCCCGAAGCTTCCAGCACGATCCGGCGATTGGCCTCGTCGAGCTCGACGAACTTCGCGGCGCCCTTGTATTGCGCCGTGATCGGACCCACCTTGATCTTCACACCGCCCTTGAATTCATCGCCGTCGACCTCGGTGAGCTGCGCGCCTGGCATGCACGGCGCGATGAACTCGACATCGGTCAGCGTGCTCCACGCCTGCTCGACAGGTATGCCGACACGGAATTCACTCTTCAGCTCCATCGGCGCAGATCCTCCACGGTGTCGATGTCGTCAGGTGACCCTTCGCAGGCTACCGGCACCACGATTTCCGGAAATCGACGCATCACCGTCCGGGCGCCTTCGTCGCCGCCGTGCGGCAACAGCGGCCAGACCTCGCGCGCCAACCGGACCGGGTTCCCGCGCCGGCCGCCGTAGGTGCCGACCGCGACGGGGGCCGTACTGGCGGCGACGATCTGCCAAGCTGCCGATGTCACGAACGGCTGGTCGGCGAGCCCCACCACGATCGCGTCGTGGCCGTGCTGGGCGGCCCACGACGCAGCGCACCGGGCCGACGACGCAATGCCTGACTCCCAACCATCGTTTTCGATCGCGGCGATCTCGCCGCCGGCCGCTGCGAGCACCTCCGAGACATCCACTGCGCCGGTGACCACCGCGACGGCATCGAGCGACGCCCCCAGCAGCGACTCCAGAGCCCGGCTCACCACGCTCTGGCCGTCCATGACCGCCAGCAGCTTGTGCTGCGGGCCTGCGAACCGGGTCCCAGCGCCCGCTGCCAGCAGCACTCCCGCCGTTGACACTGGCCGCCAATCCTCAACCGATGAGTCCGGCTAGTACGAGCGAGGCAGGCCGAGCACCTTCGACGACACGAAGTTCATGACCATCTCCTGGCTGACCGGCGCAATCTTCATCAGCCTGGCCTCGCGCCAGTAACGCTCCACGTCGTATTCCTTGGCATAGCCGAAGCCGCCGTGGGTCTGCATGGCCCGGTCGGCGCACTCGAACGCCGCCTCCGACGCCAGATACTTGGCCAGATTGGCCTGCTCGCCGCAGCTCAAGCCGTTGTCGTAGCGCCACGATGCGTCGCGCACCACCAATTCGGCCGCGTGCAGGCGGGCGTGGCTGTCGGCCAGGGGGAAGGCGATGCCCTGATTCTGGCCGATCGGGCGGCCGAAGATCACCCGGCTCTTCGCGTACTCGGCGGCGCGACGCAGGGCGACCCGGCCGATCCCCAGAGCCTCTGCAGAGATCAGGATCCGCTCGGGATTGAGTCCGTCAAGGATGTAGCGGAAACCCTCGCCCTCCTCGCCGACGCGACGGTCCACCGGCACGCGCAGCCCGTCATAGCGGACCTCGCACGAGACCACGGCGTTGCGGCCCACCTTGGGGATCGGGGTGATGTCGACCGCCGGATCCTGCAGGTCGACCAGCAGCAGCGTCATGCCCTGGGTCGGGCCGTCGCACAGCTCCTTAGGCGTGGTGCGCACGAGCAGCAGGCAGACATCGCAGAAGGGCGCCTTGGTGGTCCACACCTTGGCCCCGGTGATCACGTACTCGTCGCCGTCACGCTCGGCTCGGGTGCGGATCGACGTGGTGTCGGTACCGGCGTCGGGCTCGGTGACGCCGAAGGCGGCGTGAATGGAGCCGTCGGCAACGCCCGGAAGGATCTCCTTGGCCAGTGTTTCCGAGCCGTACTTGCGCACTGGCTCCATGCCGAAGATCGACAGGTGGAGGGCCGAGCAGCCGTTCATGGCAGCGCCGCTGGCCGCCACCTCCTCCAGCACGATCGATGCCTCGGTGATGCCTTGGCCGCCGCCGCCGTACTCCTCCGGAATGGCGATGCCGACCCAGCCGCCCTCGGCCATGGCGTTGTAGAAGTCCCAGGGGAATTCGTGCTTCTCGTCGCGCTCGCGCCAGTACTCGTCGGGGAAATCTGCACAGACGCGCCGCACGCCCTCGCGGATCGCCTCGTGGTCCTCGTTCTGGGTGAAGTCCATCGCGCTGACGCTACCGGGCGACCGCTGCCGGGTTCAGTGGATGCGGCCTTCGCCGTCCTTGAGACGGGGAGCTTGACGGCCGGTGTGCGAGGCGATGATCTCGGCCACGATCGACACGGCCGTTTCCTCGGGCGTGCGGCCGCCGATGTCAAGGCCGATGGGTGCCATCACCCGTTCGAGATCTTCGTCGGTGACGCCGGCCTCGCGGAGGCGCTCGGTTCGCTTCTCGTGGGTGGTGCGGGAACCCATCGCTCCGAGGTAGCCGACGCGGGTGGGCAGGGCGCCAACGATGGCGGGCACGTCGAATTTGTGGTCGTGGGTGAGCACGCAGACGGCGTCGCGGGGACCCAGCTCGTCGCCGATGCGATCCAGCAGGCGATTGGGCCAGTCCACCACCACATCGTCGGCCATCGGGAAACGGCGCCTCGTAGCGAAGACCTCCCGGGCATCGCACACGGTGACCCGGTAGCCGAGCAGCTTGGCCTGCGAGGCGAGCGCCCGGGTGAAGTCGACAGCGCCGAAGATCACCATGTGCGGGCGCCGGGCGTGGCACTCCACGAACACGCTGAGGTCCATCTGACGAGCTTCTCCGTGCTGTCCGTAGTGGCGCACCTCGCTGATGCCCGCGTCCAGCATCCCCAAGGCGTCGCGCACCACCACCCGGTCGAGATCGGGGTCGCCGAGGGTGCCGAGGGCTGCCTCGCCAGGCTGCACGAGCAGTTTCGCGCCGGCGTCTGGGCCGTCGATGATCGTGGCGAGCGCGACGGGCTCCTCGGCGCGGATGGCATCCCGGAATGCCTCGTAGATGCCCGCGGCCTCGCTCACCAGTCGAGTTCCTCCACGAATAGGTGGATCGTGCCGCCGCAGGTCAGCCCGACGGCGAATGCCTCGTCGTCGCTGTAGCCGAAGGTGGTGATCCCTGGACCCCTCCGTCCGCCCAGCAGTTCGAGTGCCTCGCCGACCACAGCGCCCTCGACGCAGCCGCCCGAGACCGAGCCGGCGACTTCGCCCTCTTGGTTCACGGCCATCGCAGCACCTGGGTCGCGTGGCCCCGAGCCTTCGATGTCCACCACCCGCGCCACAGCCACTCGCTGGCCTACAGCCCGCCACCGGTCGATGTCATCCAAGATCTCGTCCATGTGCCCAGTCTCCCTCTTGACATTGTTGCGGCATCGGAGGGTCGTGCGTCGGGTGATCGTGCGGTTCGGCCAGTCTCAAGCCGCGATGGCTGCAGCCAGGTGTTCGAGCGAATCGAAGGAATGGCCCTCGATGAACTCGTCGACGTGCGGCAACGCTGCGGCCATGCCCCGGGCCAGCGGCGCGTAGCCAGGAGTGTGCTTCAGCGGATTGACCCAGACAAGCCGGTGGGTCACCAGGTGCAAGCGGGCCATCTGCTCGGCCAGCTCGTCAGGCGCCCCGCGGTCCCAGCCGTCCGAACAGATCACCACGATGGCCCCGCGCGCATGGCCCCGAACTCCCCAGCGATCGTTGAACTCGTGCAGCGTGGCGCCCAGCCGGGTGCCGCCCGACCAGTCCTGCACCACCTCGGCGGCTGACTTCAAGCCGGCATCGGGATCGCGGGAGGACAGCTCACGGGTGACCCGGGTGAGCCGGGTGCCGATCGTGAACGCCTCTACCCGGGTGCGGCCGACCACCGCGGCGTGGGCGAACCTCACCAGCGCCCGGGCGTAGGGCTCCATGGAACCCGACACGTCGAGCAGGAGCACCAAGCGGCGCGGTTTGCGGTCGCCCACCAGGAACTCGCGCCGGATGGCCTCGCCGCCCGTGCGCAAGGCACGGCGGATGGTGCGGCGCAAGTCCGGGCGCCGAGAGATGCGCTTGGCCCGCACGGCGCGCCGCGAACGCCGGGTGACCGCCTGGAAACGCAGCTCGCCCATCAGCGCGTGCAGTTCAGACAGCTCGCCATCGCTGCAGTCGGCGAAATCCTTGTGACGCAGTGTCTCGACGTCGCTGTAGCGGACACGCAGCGTCGGGCCGGCATCGGACTCGTCCCCGTCGCCCGACGGCGGCGCGCCGCTGTCGTCGTCGGTGTCGGTGGCGAGGGTCACCGAGATCGGCGGCAGCTCCACGACGATCCCGCTGGGCGCACGGCCTTCCCAGAACACCGCGAAGGCCCGGTCGTAGACACCGATGTCGGCGGGACTGCCCACCAGCGTTGCTCGGCCTGCCCAGTACACGTCCTCGCGGCCCCCAACCCCCAGCAGCCGCAGCGCTTCGGTGAATGCCATGACACGCCGGATCGTGACCACCAACCCCGCGCCACGCAGGATCGACGAGAAGGCTGAGGCCAGGCGCTCGGGTTCGTTGACGTGCTTGTCGGGCGCCGGCGTGGGAGCACCAAGATCCGTGCCGCTGGCGCCCACGGCCCGCTCGACTCCTAGGCCTCAGCGACGGCGGCCATGATCATCTCCATCCCGACCGACGTGACGCGTTGCTGATCCTCGCGATACTTCAGCACCGTTCCCAGCGTGGCTTCAAGCATGGGAGTGTCGAGTTCGGCCGCTCCGAGACGCCCCAGCGCCGTGGCCCAGTCGATGGTCTCGGCCACGCCGGGAGGCTTGTACAGCCGCATCTCGCGCATCACCGACACGGCAAAGGCCACTTGCCGTGCGAGCGCGCCGTCCACATCGGGCAGCTTGAGCTTGACGATCTCGACCTCACGGTCGACCGACGGGTGCGAGACCCAGTGGTACAGGCAGCGGCGCTTGAGCGCATCGTGCACGTCGCGGGTCCGGTTGGAGGTGACCACCACGAGCGGCGGCCGGGCCGCCGTGATCGTGCCCAGCTCGGGCACCGTGACCGTGAAGTCGGACAGCACCTCGAGCAGGAATGCCTCGAACTCGTCGTCCGCGCGGTCGACCTCGTCGATCAGCAGCACTGCGGGCGTGGCGTCGTCGTGGTCGATGGCCCGCAGCAGCGGCCGGCGGATCAGGAAGCGTTCCGAGTACAGCTCGTCCTCGATGGCCTCCGCGTCGGCCGCAGCGCGTCCCGCAGCCTCAGCCGTGCGCAGGTGAAGGAGCTGGCGGGTGTAGTCCCATTCGTAGAGCGCCTGAGCAGCGTCGATGCCCTCGTAGCACTGCAGGCGGATGAACTCCCCGCCGATCCAGGCCGCCAGCACCTTGGCCAGCTCGGTCTTGCCCACGCCCGCATCCCCCTCGAGGAACAACGGCCGACCCATCGTGACCGAGAGGTACACCACCGTCGACAGCCCCTCGTCGGGCAGGTAGCCGTGCTCGGTCAGCGCCGCCGAGACATCAGCAGTGGTACTGGGCGCTGTGAACACAGCGGCCAAGGTTACGGCTTGGCGTTCATCCGGACGCAGTGGTATCCAACCGGCAGAAGCAGGACGCAGTGATGGGCACGTCTGCCCGCGCGATGGCGAGATCGAGGCGCTGGCGGATCAGCGGTTCCTCCACTGTTTCCCCTCGCCGCACGAGGCACTCGTGCAGCCCGTGCAGGCTCCAGACGTTGTCGGGATGCTGGCAGGGTCGGCGCAGCTGGTCGTCCAGGCCCAAGTCGGCCCGGTACAGCGCCTCGGCCTCGTCGAACTGGCCCTGTTCCGACAGCAACGCGGCCAGTGCATGGCGTGTCGGCTGCATCCAGCCCCAGGGCTCGTCATAAGGCAGGTTGTCGTCGAGCTCCACCGCGTGGCGGAGATGGTCGAACGCGGCATCGAAGTTGCCGCAGCGGTACTCCACCTCGCCGTTCAGCATGGCCTCGGCCACGGTCAGGATGTCCAGGCCGGTGTTGTTGAACAGCGTGCGGCTCGGCAGCACCTGAGCCTTGGCGGCCAGGAATGCCTCGCGTTCGGCCAACGCTTCGTCGACCTGGCTCAGCGAGGCGTAGGCCACGATGCGTGCGTACAGCATCATGGCCGTGGTGACGCAATAGAACTGCTGGTCGAAGGGCAGGTGCTGGTCGAGGATCTCGTGCCACTTGCCGAAGCGCACGAACACGTGCTGCTTGACCGCCACGAACCCTTCCAGCCAGTCGGCCATGGGCGGCGAGCCGGTTCGCAGCAGTTCCTCGGGCAGCGTGCGGTTCATCTCTTCGGCCGCCGCGAGGGCAGGGGCGTACTGGCCGGCCAGCATCGCGCCGTACACCTTGAAGTGATAGTCGTGGCAGCGGTAGGCGGAATAGAAGTTCATCGGACCCTTGAGGTCCAGGTACTTCCGATCGGCCGCGATGGCGGCCGAGTTGCGGGTGACGACGTTGTGGTAGTGGCCGCACAGCACGTCGATATGGGTCGGCATGTGCACCAGGTGCCCTGCGTCGGGCGCCAGGTCGACCAGCCGGTCGCCGGCTGCCAACGCCCGCTCCGGGTGCGGCGACATCTCCATGAGATGGATGTACATGTGCAGCAAGCCCAGATGGCTGTTGGCGCCCTCGGCGTCGAGCGTCTCGAAGGCAATCTCCAGCACATCGACCGCTTCGAGCGTGCCCGCGCCCTCCGCCGGTTCGCCGGTGACCAAGTCCCACAGTTCCCAGGGGGTGCGGTTCATGATCGCCTCGGCGAACAGGGAGCAGACATCGAGGTGGTCGCTGGCGGACCGGTAGACCTCGCGCATTGCGTCCGCGTAGGCGTCGTTCCAACGTCGGAAGTCGTCTTCGTCGGGTACTTCGGGGTGAGACGGGTAGCGGTACGCCAGCGCACCGATCAACGCACGTTCGATATCACCGGTGCCTGCTGCAGCAGACGCAGCTGCCGCTGCCTCGGTTCGGGCCCGTTGCAGCGAGGTGCGCAGATCGTCCTCATCGAAGTCTTCCCACGGCTTGTTGTAGTTCGGGCCGATGGCGTACGCGATGCCCCAGTGCGCCATGGCGAAGCTGACGTCGTGCAGCAGCGCACGCTCGAAGCAGGCGATCGCCTCTTCATGATGGAAGCCGTAGCACCACGCCATGCCGCGGTCGAACCAGAGCTGGGCTTCGGCGTCAGACGTCGTGACCGGCCAGCGATACGAGCCCAGATCGAAGTACGCCATCGCGGTGTTCCGAATCCCCCTGGCCGTCCGGCAGTTCCCCAATTGCCCAGTATCTCTCACGAATTCGGCAAGAGTCATGAGGATCGTTCAATTCGCAGATGCGGGCACGTGCAGGACTCGACCGCCTGCCGTGCTCAGCCCACAGCGATCATCGACGTGCCGGCCAGCGCTGCAGCGATGCCGATGCCCTGCCACCAGCGCAGCGTGTCGTCATCGAAGAGCACCGCCAAGGCAATCGTCACCACCGGATAGAGCGAAGCTGCCACGGCCACCTCGCTGAGCGGGCCCCGTTGCAGCCCAGCGATGAATGCGCCCATGCCGGCCCCGCCGGCGACTCCCCCCGCGAAACCGGCGAGACGCAGCGATGGAGGCAGAATCTGGGGTATCCGCCGGACCCTGGTCACCGCCAGCATGCACGCCAGCGCCGCCGTCCGCTGGGTGACCGCCGGCCACATGCCGCTGTCGAGACTGGTCTCGCCCAACAGCACCGTGGCTGTTGCGAAGGAAACTCCCGCCAGCAGTGCGAAGGCGATGCCGCGCCCGATGTCTCCGCGCAAGTCCGGCACGATGACCGCGGCCAGCAGCCCGGCGATGGTCACGGCGATGCCTGCGGCCACCACCGGCGAGGGCCGCTCGCCGGCCGCGAGCCCGTACGCCAGCGGCCCCAGCGCAGTGGAGGCGGCGACCACCGGCGAGGCGATCGCGGCCGACGACACGGCCATGCTGTGCCACATCGCCGAGAGCGCGAACGCCATCAGAACTCCCGAAGCAGCCCCGAGCGCGAGGGCCGCGCCGCCGGGTGAGCTCGGCACCAGCAACAGCAGCACCACGGTCACGACCAGGCCGCCCATGAATGCTGTGCCGACTGCGGTCATGGCCCGCGCGCGCCGGCTGCAGTAGCGACCGAAGTAGTCGGATACGCCGATCAGGACCGACGCAGCAGCGCCCAGCAGCACCGGCATGCGAATCGCACGCTAGTGGTGCGTCTGGCTCTGCCTTGCGGCCGCCGCGGAGCGACGTCGGAGCGCTTTCGGTCTCAGCTGGTGCCGAGCGAGAGCAGGTTGTCGACGGGCTGGTAGAGCTCTTCCAGGTAGGCCGTGTCGTCGGCGCTGAGCTCGATGGTGGTGGCCTCGACGAGCTGGTCGAGCTGGCTGATCTTGGACACGCCGACCACTGGCGCTGTGATCTCGGGCTTGTTGGTGAGCCACGCCAGCGCGATCTGGGCGGGGCGCACATCGAGTCGCTCGGCCACCTCGGACACCCGCGCAGCGATGTCGAAGTCGCGCTCGCCCAGGTAGAGGCTTTCCGTGCGGGCACGGTCCTGGCCCTTGGAGCGATCAGTGGTGCCGGCGTCGAGACTGCCCTGGTAGGACCCGGTGAGAATGCCCCGCGCCAATGGCGACCACGGTGTGAGCGCCACCCCGGTGCGTGTGCAGTACGGATTCATCTCCCGCTCTTCCTCGCGGTAGATGAGGTTGTAGTGATTCTGCATCGACACGAACTTGGTCCAGCCGCGCATCTCGGCAGTGAGCTGCAGCTCAGCAAATTGCCAGGCGAACATCGACGAGCCGCCGAGGTACAGCGCCTTGCCCGCCTTGACCACATCGTGCAGCGCTTCCAGCGACTCGACGATGGGCGTTTCCGAACTGCCGGGGATGCCGTGCGGGTGGCGGTGGATGATCAGCTGGTCCACGTAGTCGACACCGAGGCGGCGCAGCGAGTTGTCGACCCCCTCCATGATGTGCTTGCGACTCAGGCCGCCCTCGTTGGGATTGCGCCCCATGGGAATCGAGACTTTTGTCGTCAGCACGTACTGCTCACGCGGCAGCAGCTCGCGCAGGATCTGGCCCACCACCTCTTCGGACGCCCCCACCCCGTAGATGTCGGCGCAGTCGAAGTAGTACAGGCCGCGCTCGATGGCGGCCTCGAAGATGGGGCGAGCCTGCTCGACACCCAAGGTCCAGTCGCCCTGGTGGCCCCGCCCGGGCACACCGAAGTTCATGGTCCCCAAGCAGAGCTCCGACACCTGGAGACCGCAGTTCGAACCGAGCTGAGTGGATTTCAGTCGCGACATGGACCCGAAACGTATTCGACGGCGGCCCTGGCCCGTCGGCCTGTCTCCGCCGGTGCTTCAGGACTGCTGCAACGCAGGCTCTGGTGACCCTGCGGCGAGCGCCCGCCAGAGCGAGCGGTAGGTCGGCCACGAGGCGTCGGCAGGCAGGTAGCCGTCTTCGATCAGAGCAGTGTTCAGCCGGCGCAGGTTGCGGGCCGGCACGCCCGAATCGACATGGTGCGCCAGGTGGTAGCCGACGTGGTATGGCACGAA
The DNA here is from genome assembly GCF_965204125.1 of Candidatus Poriferisodalis sp. Lineage (GTDB taxonomy): Bacteria > Actinomycetota > Acidimicrobiia > Acidimicrobiales > Poriferisodalaceae > Poriferisodalis. The sequence goes on from NZ_OZ241968.1 coordinate 508,239, forward strand.
CAGCACCCGGGCCAGCCGGCTCTGGCGGATGTGATGCGTCGTGTTTCGACGGTCGGGGGTGCGGGTCATACCGCCGTGCTCAGCAATGGCCCGCAGCCGGTTGATGATCTGATACCAGGTGAAGAAAGGCACCGCCCACAAGAACAGGTACAGCCATGGGTGCCCTGCGAGCCAGAACGCTGCGAACACCATCGCCTGACCGGCGAAGAAACGCAGGCTGAGCGGCAGGAACTTGAGCTTGGCCAAGCCGGTGAACCGGGGCTTGACGATGCGCCATGCCGACACGCCCACCGCATCCCGCACGAACTTCCGACGGAGCGACCGCCAGGCGATCGGGTAGAACGAATACAGCAGGAAGTCGGGCTCGCGGGGGCCGAATTCGTCGCGGTGGTGGTTGGCGTGGCCGCGGCGGTAGTGGTGTGCGCCGGTGCCGAACGGGAACCAGCCCACGAGGTTGATCCCGATGCGGTCGTTCAGCCAGCGATTCGAGAACAGCAGCCGGTGCGCCGCCTCATGGTGGAGCACGAACATCCGCAGCTGCAGCGTGCCGATGATGGGCACTGCCGCGACCACAGCAAGCCAGTGCCCGATGGCAATCACTGCGGCGATCACCGCCACCGGCGCCGCCAGCGTGGCGATGACCTCGATCGCGTTGATGACGTCGGGAATGCGCCGCAGCTCAGCCCGAAACTCCGGCCGCGGCCGGCCGTCGGGCCGCAGGCGGTCCGAGCCCTCGAACCGGGGCAGATCGGGGCGCGTCATGCCACCGGTCATCTTCGCCACAAGCTCGTCGTGCGTCGGCGGCGCAGCAGCAGCGCTCACGCTTCGATGCTACGACCCACGAGGGCTGTGCAGGGGCTGGTGTGCCCGCGCGCAGTTATGAAGCGCCCCTCCCACCCCCAACCTGCGCACGAAGCGCTTCATCTGTTTGAAGCACGGGTGCGCCAGCCCCTGCACAGCCCGGGCCGCACACGCGGCAAGCGGCTATGCAACGCCAGTCGGCCGTTGGCTACGGTTCCGGGCGACCACACACCGGCTCTTGCGGAAGCCGGTTGAGACAGGGGAAGAAGCGATGGACCTGGGTATCTCAGGACGCACTGCAGCAGTTGCTGCCGGCTCAGCAGGGTTGGGGCTCGGATCGGCCAAGGCACTCGCAGCCGAGGGCGTGCGAGTGGCCATCTGCGGCCGGGACCCCGAACGGTTGGCGGCAGCCGCCGCGCAGATCGACGGCGAGGTGCTCTCGATCACTGCCGATCTGGGCAACCCCGATGAAGGTCGCAGCTTCGTCGAGCAGGCCATCGAAGGTCTCGGCTCGGTCGACATTCTTGTCACCAACGCAGGCGGCCCGCCTCCGGGCATGTTCGAGAGCACCGAGATCGACGCCTACCAGATGGCCTTCGACATGAACTGCAAGGCCATGATCGAGATGTGCCGGGTGGCCGTCCCGCCGATGCGCGAGCGCGGCTGGGGCCGGGTGTGCGCCATCACCAGCGTCGGCGTCAAGCAGCCGATCCCGTTCCTGCTTGCCAGCTCCGTTGCACGGGCCGGTCTCACCAGCTTCCTCAAAATCACCGCCCGCGAGGTCGCAGGCGATGGCGTGACCGTCAACTCCGCCCAGCCCGGCACCCACTGGACCGACCGGGTCGCCAAGATGATGGACCGCGAGCAGGCAGGCCAGAGCAACCCGATGGGCATCTGCGGCGAGTCGGACGACTTCGGCGCTGCAGTGGCATTCCTCTGCAGCGAGCAGGCCAAGTTCATCACCGGCACTGGTCTGCTCATCGACGGTGGCCAAGCCACCGGTCTGCTGGACTGACAGCGCTTTGCCGAGCCGCGTTCGGGCGGCTGCCCGACGGGTTCCCGCCTGAGCGCCGATCTAGGAAACGCCGGCCGCTTCGAGTGCCCGGCGGGTGAGCACCCGGGCGAGGTGGTTGCGGTAGTCGGGCGTGGCGTTCAGATCCGTGGGGGCGTCTGTGCCCTCGGCAGCCTGCTCGGCAGCGTCAGCCGCCGAGGCCCCGCCTGCGAGCGCGTTCTCCACCGCGCTGGCACGCAGCGGCACTGAGCCCATGTTCACGAGCGCCACGTTCGTGCCGCCGTTGACGGTCACCGCGGCGGCACCGACGATCGCCCAGTCCTGGGCCCGCCGGTTGAACTTCTGGTAGTTCCAGCCCGCGCCGGGGGCCTTCGGGACCCGGATCTCGGTCAGCATCTCGTCGTCGGCCAGCGCCGATTCGAAGTAGCCGGTGAAGAAATCGCCGGCAGCTATCTCGCGGCTCCCGTTCGGGCCCTGTGCAACGAGTGTGCCGCCAAGTGCCAGCACGGCTGCCGGCAAGTCAGACGCCGGGTCGGAGTGGGCCAGCGAGCCGCCGATGGTGCCGCGGTGGCGCACCTGCGGGTCGCCCACCTCGCCGGCCACATGGCCCAGCAGGGGGCACTCGGCAGCCAGCAGGTCGCTGGTCTCGAGCGCACGGTGGCGGGTGAGCGCACCGACAGCGATGTGATCACCGCCGTCAGTGATGTAGCTGAGATCGCTGACGCGGCCGATGTCCACGAGCACGCTGGGCACCGCCAAGCGCAGCTTCATCATCGGCAGCAGCGAATGGCCGCCGGCCAGCAGCTTGGCCTCGTCACCATGCTCGCCGAGCAGTGCGATGGCCTCCTCCGCGGAGCCGGCCCGTACGTAGTCGAATGCTGCAGGAATCATTGCTGCGCTCCCCTCAGGCCGCTGTCTCGCCGGCCGCGCAGGCCAGCACCGACTTGACGATGTTGTGATACCCCGTGCAGCGGCACAGGTTCCCCTCCAGTCCCAAGCGGACGTCTCGCTCGGACGGGTCGGGGTTCTCCTCGAGCAGCGACACCGCCGCCATGACCATGCCGGGAGTGCAGTAGCCGCACTGCAGGCCGTGGTTCTGGCGGAAGGCCTCCTGCATCGGGTGCAGCTCGTCTTCCGACGGCGCCAAGCCCTCGATGGTCAGGATGTCCTCGCCGTCAGCCTGCACCGCCAGCATCGTGCACGACTTCACCGATTCGCCGTTCACATGCACTGTGCAGGCGCCGCACGAGGACGTATCGCAGCCGATGTTCGTGCCTGTCAGCCGCAGATCGTCCCGCAGCCAGTACACGAGCAGCGTGCGCGGCTCGACATCGCCAGTACGAGTCTCGCCGTTCACCGTGACGCTGATCTCCACTATGACCTCTCCCGTCTCGTCGGCCTCGGGGCCGAGCATATTGTTCCGCGGCCGTGAGGCCGGGCGGCGTTGCACGCGGCCGCGAGGGCCGAGCGCGCACCATCATGCACCATGCGGCAGCTACGCGCAGACACGAGGACAAGCGGCCTGCAAGCGCAGCAGTAGTTTGACGATGTGGCCGGTGAAGGGGCCATAGCGAGTACTGACAGCACGCCCGAACGCGCAAGCGAACCGGTGCCGCCGGACACGCATGACTCGATTCTGCGGCGGGCACGTGACCTGTTCGCCCGGCAGGGTTACCGCGGCACGTCGATCCGGCAGCTCACCTCAGGACTCGGCCTCACGCCGGCAGCGCTCTACTACCACTTCACCGGAAAGGAAGACGTGCTCGCCGGGGTCTTGGCGCCGATGGAGCGCGACGGCGAGACCATCATCGCAAGGATGGCCGATTTGGAGCCGACGCCGGAAGCCCTGCGGGAGGTGCTCGATCGCTACTTCGACCTGCTCGCCCGCGACATTGTGGCGTTCCGCCTCGTCGCCGACGACGTCGATGTCCAGCAGAGCGCGGTGGGCCAGCGGTTGCGGGCCCAAGCCAGAGACCTCTTTGCGTGGCTTACCGGCTCTTCTCCTGAGGTCGAGGATCGGATCCGTGCGGCAGCCGCTGTGGGCACCATTCGCCTCTCGCTGGAACAGAGCGGCGTGGAGCCCGACACTCACCGTGATGCGATTATCGGGCGGGCCCTGCAGATCATGACCGACTAGCGGCCGTCAACCCTCGCCGTCGCCGAGCAGGTGGGCCACACCGGGCAGAGGCCACGCCGGGGGCAGCGTGATCACGTCGGCAGGATCAACATTGAGGCGATACAGGGTGTCGCCCTCGCGTACCAGTGAGAGCTGCTCACGCGCTATGCGTTCCACCACCACGGGATCCTTGGCCTCGGCCACCTGAACAGCCAGGTGGGAGGTCTCCGCTTGCAGCCTTTCGAGCGTGTCAGCGGCGTGGTCGATGCTGCGCCGCTGAGACGTCAGCGACTGCCAGGGAAACAGCAGCACGGCCAGCAGGCCGATTGCGCTCACCACGATCACCAAGCCGACGAGCACCGCCAGGGGTCGGGGCCGACCCTGCCGGCGGCGGGTCTGCGTCGGCATGTCTGCCGGCTCGGTGCTCATGGATTCGAGGAGTTCATGGGCGCTGTGCCTGTGGGCAACGGGGCTTATGGGTCGCGGGCAAGTGAGCTGCCGCCCCGGTACGCAGCATCTTCGCCGAGCTCTTCCTCGATGCGCAGCAGCCGGTTGTACTTGGCGACACGATCGGAGCGCGCCGGCGCACCGGTCTTGATCTGCCCGCAGTTGGTGGCAACAGCAAGGTCGGCGATGGTGGTGTCCTCGGTCTCGCCTGAGCGGTGCGACATGACCGCGGTGTAGCCGGAACGTCCTGCCAACTCGACGGCGTCGAGCGTCTCGGTGAGCGTGCCGATCTGGTTCACCTTCACCAGCACGCTGTTGGCGACGCCGGCAGCAATGCCGCGCCCCAGCCGCTCGATATTGGTGACGAAGAGGTCATCGCCGACGAGCTGGACCTGCTCGCCGACCAGGTCGCCGAGCGTCGACCAGCCGTCCCAGTCATCCTCGGCCATGCCGTCTTCGACGGAGCGGATCGGGTAGCGCTCGCACAGGTCGGCCAGGTATCCCGCGAATCCGGCAGCGTCGAGCTGACGGCCTTCGCCTGCCAGGGTGTACATGCCGTCGGCGTAGAACTCGGTGGAGGCCACGTCGAGAGCGAGTGCCATGTCGACACCGGGCTCGAAGCCGGCTTCGCTGATCGCTTCGATCAGCAACGCGAGCGCCGCCTCGTTGGATTCCAGGTCGGGAGCGAACCCGCCTTCGTCGCCGACGGCAGTCGACAGCCCACGCGAACGCAGAACGCCGCGCAGCACGTGATACGTCTCGGTACCCCACCGCAGCGCTTCGGAGTATGACGCCGCACCGACCGGGACGATCATGAACTCCTGGAGATCCACGTTGTTGTCGGCGTGCTCACCGCCGTTGATGACATTCATCATCGGCGTGGGCAGCACATGTGCATTGGCGCCGCCGACGTGGCGGTAGAGCGGCAGACCCAGTGCCGCTGCCGCCGCATGTGCGGTAGCCAGGGAGGCGGCCAGCACGGCGTTCGCGCCCAGGCGGGCCTTGTTCATCGTGGCGTCGAGCTCGATCAGCGTGTAGTCAACCGATCGCTGATCCACCGCATCACGACCGACCAGCGCGTCAGCGATCTGACCGTTCACATGCCCCACGGCCACGGCGACTCCCTTGCCGCCGTATCGCTGGCCGCCGTCTCGCAACTCGACGGCCTCGAATTGTCCCGTCGAGGCACCTGAGGGCACGATGGCGCGGCCCACGGCGCCGCCTGCGGTGTGCACCTCGGCCTCGGTCGTGGGATTGCCACGAGAATCGAGGACTTCGCGGCCGGTCACCTGGACGATCTGCGTGGACGCGCGCGCTGTCACGCATAGCGAGAGTACCGAAGGGCGGCGCCGGCTAGTTCGTGCGCGCTCTGCGCGCGGCAATGCGCTGTGCCCGGGCCTCACGCTCGGCGGCCTTGATGGCTTCCCATTGCACCGACAGCTCGTCATCACTGGGCTCGGGCGCATCCGGATCGCGCTCGAACACGTGGGGATGGCGGCGCAGCATCTTGGCCTCGACGGTCTCGAGCACCTCAGCCAAGGTGAACGTTCCCGCCTGCTCGCCGATCGCAGCATTCATCATCACCTGCAGCAGCACATCGCCCAGCTCTTCGACGAGATCCTCGATCGCTGTGGCCGACTCGGCCGTGTCGCCCGACCGCGCGTCGTCGGCTGCCTGCAATGCCTCGGCCAGCTCCGAGGCTTCGTCGAGTGCGTACGGAGCGAGCGTGGCGTGCGTCTGCACCCGGTCCCACGGGCAATCCCGCCGCAGCCTGGCGATGACTTCGTGAAGCGAGACGAGCCGGCGCCCCAGATCCACAGGGCTGCGCTCAGTGGCCACGACGACCACTGCGCAAGCGGCTCACGGCAGGACCGGCAACGAGACCCGCAGGTTGCCGGCGATCCACGCGCCGAGCGCCGGGGCGACGCTCACCTCGTGGGCTGACATGGCCTCCGTCAGCACGTGACCCGCAAACGGGCCGATCGACGAGAGATCGGTGGCGTCGGTGCGCAGCGAGTCCACACGCAGCACCACCCACAGCTCACCCGTCGGGCTTGCTGCAGACGGCAGCAGCAGCGGCGCGGTCAGCTCGCCAGGCTCCAGTTCGAGCAGCGCCAGCGCGAGCTCGCCGCCGCCGAACAGATCGAAGGGCTGGCCGCAGCCGATGGTGCCGTCGGCCTCGGTGAGGCCGGGCAGATTGACCGCAGAAGCGACATCGCCAAGGGGCTCACCGGCCTGCACGCGGTCGGACGCCGCAACGGCATCGGCTTCGGAGGTCACAGCCAGCGCACTCACACAGTGGGGCGTCGCCAGCCGCTCGATGCTGGGGTCGTCTTCGATGGCGCGCTGCTGAGCGAACTCCTCGAAGGGGCCCTCAAGGTGAGCCTGCACCTGCGCATTGATCTCTGCGTCGGTGAGGCTGATGTCGACCGGGAAGCCCAATTCGTCCAGCGCGACGCCGGCGAGGCGCAGCTGAATCATCGACGTGAGCCGCGACACGAATTCCTCGTGCGTCGGGTTCTCCGGGTCGTCCATGAGCGTGACAGGTGACTCGACGATGTTGGCTCGCACATCACCGATGAGGATCTGACCGCCCGGGAAGCTCGCCGCGACAGCGTCAGCGTCGGCGAGCAGCGCCCGGTATGCGGCTTCCTGAGCTGCGCGCGCTGCGTCACGCTCGGCGCGCTCGGCGTCCTCCTGTGCTTGCCGCTCGGCTTCGGTGGCGGCAGCCTGCGCCGCCTCTCGTGACACGACGCCGTCGCCGTCGGTGTCGAGCTCGGCAATGAGCTCGGCATCGGGCTCAGGTTCGAGCCCTGTGTGGATCGTGACGACGTTGCCGTCGTCCGCGCATGCGAACGTCAGCAATGCCACCAGCGCCAGCGGAGCCAGCAGCGCAGCTCGTCGAGACATGGAACTCCCCCTGGCACGCACTGCGGGCAGGCTAGGTGCTCACCGCGCCGGCGGTGCTTCACCCCTGCTGCTCAGACGCCGTCGGGGGCCGCAGCTGCTGGCAGAAGGCAAACAGGTGCCCGACCGTGGTCGGCTTCAGCGCACGGACCGACAGCTGCACCTCCCGGTCGTCGGCCTTGTACCGGGCCGCGTTGAACGGTGTGCCGGCACAGATGCGCCGCATGCGCAACTCCTCGCTGGCCGTGAGCACGAGCGGCCCGAAACGCACCCTGCCCCCGTCGTGGCCAGGCGCAAACGCCACGGCTCGCATGTCGAGCCGGTGACACTCGGTGCGCAGCAGCGCGATGTGCAGCAGTGTCTGTGCCGCGTCCGGGACAGGTCCGTAACGGTCGATCCATTCGGCTTCTATGTCAGCCACCTCGACCAGTTCGGTCACAGCCCCGAGGCGACGATACGCCTCGAGTCGGCCCGTAGCGTCAGCCACATAATCGTCAGGCAGGTGTGCCGCCAGGGGCAAATCGATCACGATCTCCGCAGACTGGGCAGGTGTCTCGCCGTTCAAGGAGGCGACCGCCTCACTGACCAGCTCGCAGTAGAGGTCGTAGCCAACGGCCGCGATGTGCCCCGACTGCACGCCGCTGAGCAGGTTGCCTGCGCCGCGCAGCTGGAGGTCGCGCATCGCGATCCGGTACCCCGAGCCCAACTCGGTGGACTCGCCGATCGTGCGGAGGCGCTCGTAGGCCTCTTCGGACAGCGAACGGCCCTCGGGGTGGAACAGGTATGCGTACGCACGCTGGCCCGACCGGCCCACACGCCCGCGGATCTGGTGCAGCTGCCCGAGCCCGAGCAGGTCGGCTCGATCCACGACCAGTGTGTTGACGCTCGGCATGTCGATGCCCGATTCGATGATCGTCGTGCAGACCAGCACGTCGTATGCACCGGCCCAGAAGTCGATGACGATCTGCTCCAGCGTGCCCTCGTCCATCTGGCCGTGCGCCACGGCGATACGCGCCTCGGGCACGAGTTGGGCCAAACCCGCCGCCACCACGTCGATGTCGGCGACCCGGTTGTGCACGAAGAACACCTGGCCCTCGCGCAGCAGCTCCCTGCGAATGGCCTCGCTGACGGCGCGCTCGTCGTAGGGGCCGACGTGGGTGAGGATCGGCTGACGCTCGGCGGGCGGCGTCTGCAGCAGCGACAGGTCTCGGATGCCGGTGAGTGCCATCTCCAGCGTGCGCGGGATGGGCGTGGCCGTCAGCGTCAGCACATCCACCTCGGCTCGCAGGTGCTTGATGGACTCCTTGTGGCTCACGCCGAAGCGTTGCTCCTCGTCGACTACCAGCAGACCCAGGTCGGAGAACTTCACATCGTCCGACAGCAGCCGGTGCGTGCCGATCACCACATCGACGGTTCCGTCGGCGACCCCGGCGACCACTGATCGCTGTTCGGCGGGCGTGAGAAAGCGGCTGAGCACCTCTACCCGGACGGCATGGTCTGCATAACGCTCGGCGAACGTCTGGTGGTGCTGCTGGGCCAGCAGAGTGGTCGGCACCAGCACCGCCGCCTGCTTCCCGGCGCTCACTGCGCAGAACGCGGCCCGTACCGCCACCTCCGTCTTGCCGAAACCGACGTCGCCGCACACCAGCCGATCCATGGGCACTGGCTCGGCCATGTCGGCCAGCACGTCGTCGATCGTGCGGCGCTGATCGGTCGTAGGCGTGTAGACGAAGCTGTCGGCCAGCTCTGCCATGCCCAAGCCGTGCGGATCGAATGCGTTGCCCGATGTGGTGATGCGTCGCTGGTACAGCACCACCAGCTCCTGGGCGATCTCGGCCACCGCCGCGCGCACCTTGGCCTTCTGGCGCTGGAAATCGCTGCCGCCCATGCGGCTGAGCCGGGGTGTCTCCCCGCCGATGTACGGGCGGATGAAGTCGATCTGCTCGGTGGGCAGGTAGAGGCGGTCTGTCCCCCGGAACTCCAACTCGAGGTAGTCGCGCTCGTCGTCGCCGAAGGCTCGCCGCACGAGTCCCGCATAGCGGGCGATGCCGTGATGGTGGTGGACGACGAAGTCGCCGACGCTCAGATCTTCGAACGTCGGCGCTACTCCGGTCCGCCGCCGAGCTGCGCGGTGGACCCGGCGGCGTCCGGTGAACTCCGCCTCCGGCAGCACCGCCACTCCGGCTGCAGGCGCGATGAAGCCCCCTTCCAGGGGCGCCACCACGACGTGGCCGCCGGGCGTCGGGTCGAAGCTGCTGGACTCGGTGTGCAGGAGCAGCGGTACTTCGTGCGCGCTCAGCGTGTCCGCTAGCCGAGCAGCGGAGCCGTCTCCTTCGGCGGCCACGACCGAGACGGGCCGCTCGGCAGCTGACACACCTGGACGCTCCGCGCCCAGCACCAGGCGGCGCAGCTGGGCCACGAGGCGCTCGGGATCACCCGCAGCGGGCAGCCATGGCTCGGTGGCGACCTGCGGCCCAGGATGGCCGTCTGCCGTCGGAGCAGCCGTGGAGTCCACCGACCACACCGCCGCCGGACAGCGTGCCAGCAACCGGTCGAAGGCGACATGCAGCGGCGGGAACGGAGCCGGGGCATCGTCGGGGGCAATGTCAGAGCCCTCATCGGCGCTGTCAGGTCTCCGCAGCCCCCACGTGACGGCCAGCGACTGGGTGAGGTCATCGGTTTCCGCCTTGATGTCGGCGGCACGATCAGCGAGCCGCCTGGGCTCGCAGAGCAGCACCAGCGAGTCGGGCCCGAGCAGGTCCGGCAGCACGAACTCCTCTGCAGCGAGCCACGGCAGCCACGACTCCATCCCGTCGAAGAGCTCGCCCCTGCCGAGACGTTCCATGTGCTCTGCGCACCACGGCTCGCTGACGGCCAGGGCTGCGGCTCGTTCTCGCATGGCAGCGTCGGGCCGCATCTCCCGTGCCGGGTAGAGCTGCGTCTGCGCAAGCTCCGCCACCGAACGCTGATCGGCAACCGAGAACTGCGTGAGGCGGTCCACCTCGTCGCCCCACAGGTCGATGCGCACCGGCGCGTCGGCCGTCGGGCAGAAGACATCCACGATCCCGCCGCGCACTGCAACCTCGCCGCGATGCTCCACCTGATGCTCCCGCCGGTAGCCCCACGCCACCAGCTGCGATACCAGCTCGCCAAGGTCGCATCGGTCGCCTCGTGCCACGCGCAGCGATGCTGCCTCGTCGCTGACAGCGTTCGGGCTCAGCTGCTGCAACAGCGCCCGAATCGGCGCCACGATCACCTCGGGCACCCCGACTGCAGTCGCCAGCTCGCCAGTTCCGCCGTGGGGCTTCAGCGCCTCCAGCACTGCCAGCCGGCCACCCATCGTCTCGGTTGCGGGGCTCACGCGCTCGAACGGCAGCGTCTCCCACGCCGCGAACAGCGCTACCTGTCCCTCCCCCAGCCAGGTGCGGAGGTCGGCGGCAGTGCGCTCAGCCTCGTTGGCGGTGGCCGTGACGACAAGGATCGGTGTGCGTGAGCCCAGTGTCGCCAAGCCGGCGGCGACGAACGGGCGGGCTCCCTCGGCAACGGCAATCGAGCCCGACGAACGGCCCAGCATCGACACAAAGCCTTGGTCACGGCCGAGGCGCTCGGTCAGCAGCCGCAGCGGTGCGGCGCTCACTGGGCTTGCAGCGCTCACTGGGCTTGCCGGGCTCACTGGGCTTGGGGATCCCGTCCCCGCCGGCGAGCATTCGTGACGGTCATGGCCGCCTCGATGCCATCGCGTACCAGCACCTCGAGTCCCGCGACTGCGAGGACCACGGCTGTGTCGATCAACGGTTCCTCGTGACCCCTCGGCCGCTGCAGCACCCATTTCTTGCCAGCTTCGGGCCGCGGCGGCTTGCCGATGCCGATGCGCAGCCGCGTGAAATCCTGGGTGCCGAGCTGGTTGGCGATCGACGCCAAGCCGTTGTGACCGGCAATCCCGCCGCCCGACTTGAGCCGCACCTGGCCGGGCTCAAGGTCGAGCTCGTCGTGGACAATGACGAGTCGCGACGGCTCGACGATGCCGTGGCGCTTGACCAGCGCGCCCACGCTACGGCCGCTCTCATTCATGAACGTGGTCGGGCACGCGAGCGTGATGCGACGCTCGCCGACCGTTGCCTGTGCCACTCGGGCATGCTCACGCCGCTGCACCGCCAAGTTGCACTGGAGCATCGAGGCCCAGCGTTCAGTGGCCTCTGCCCCGACGTTGTGACGGCTGCCGGCATAGCGCTCGCCGGGATTGCCGAGGCCCACCACCAGCCAGTCTGCGGCTGTTCCCCGCCGCGCGGCCGCCCGGCGGAACACGGACACTGAGTCGTTCAGTCTTCGTCGTCGGCGGCGTCGTCGTCGTCGAGGGCGTCAGCGTCGGCCGGCTCGCCTTCTTCGTCGACCTGCTCGGCGGCGACGGCAGCCCGCGTCCGCTGCGCGATCGCGACCAGCGTGTCGCCGTCGAGCAAGCTCTCCATGCCCTCGGGCAGCGTGAGATCGCTGACACGGATGGGGTTGTCCAGCGACAGCGACTCCACGTCGACGTCGAACGCGGGGGGGATCACCCCGGCGGGTGATTCGACATGCAGCGACATCAGCTGCTGCTGCACCACCGCGCCTTCGCGACCCGCCTGCGCCGCCTCGCCAACCAGCCGGATTGGCACATCCACCACCAGGCGCTCGTCGAGCGAGATGAGCAGGAAATCGACATGCGTGACGCGATTGGCAATCGTGTCGCGCTGCATGTCCTTGACGATGGTGAGATGGTTCTCGCCCTCGACCTCGAGCGTGATGATCGCATTCGGGCCCGCTGCGTTCAGCGCAGCCCGAAACCGCAAGCGATCCAGCGTGATCGACACGGGCTCGCTGCCGTGGCCGTACATCACTGCGGGGATCTTGTCTTCGGCGCGCAGACGCCGCGACGGACCCGAGCCAGTGGCCTGACGGGTCTCGGCGATGAGCTTCAGCTGTTCCATGCTGGCCCTTTCGAGCACTGGGCGCCTAGTCGATGGCGACGAGACAGCCTACGAGTCTCAGAACAGGTTCTGGCCGTCGAAGATCTCCGACACCGATGCGTCCTCGAACACCGACTCCAGGGCGTCGGCGAACACGCCGGCCACGCTCAGCACCACGAGCTTGTCGAACTGCTTTGAGCTGGGGATCGGCACCGTATTGGTGACGATGACCTGGCTCAGCGAGGAATTCTTCAGGCGATCCACGGCCGGCTCGGAGAACAGGCCGTGCGTGCTGGCGCACATCACGTCGGCGGCACCGTTGGCAACCAGCGTCTCGGTAGCGGAACAGATAGTGCCGGCCGTGTCGATCATGTCGTCGATGATCACGCAGGTGCGGCCCGTCACTTCGCCCATGATGCCGAGCGCCTCAGACTCGTTGGCGTTGTCAGTGGCACGACGCTTGTAGATCGAAGCGACGTCACAGCCCAGCCGGGTCGCGTAGCGCTCAGCCACCTTCACTCGGCCGGTGTCAGGCGACACGATCACCGAGTCGGGCCCCATGACGCCGGACAGGTAGTCGATGAGTACCGGCGCGGCCGTCAGATGATCCACCGGGCCGTCGAAGAAACCCTGGATCTGGCCGCTGTGCAGGTCGATCGACACGAGACGCTCAGCCCCGGCCACGGTGAACAGGTCGGCCAGCAGGCGTGCGGTGATCGGCTCACGGCCGGCCGCCTTGCGATCCTGGCGGGCATACCCGTACAGGGGTGCCACTGCGGTGATGCGCTTGGCCGAAGCACGCCGGGCGGCGTCGACCATGATGAGCTGCTCCATGATCGCGTCGTTCGGGCTCATGGTGTCGCAAGCGGCATGGCTCTGGATGATGAACACGTCGCCGCCGCGGATCGACTCGGCGAACTTGCACTTGATCTCGCCGTTCGCAAAGTCGATGAGCCCGGGATCGCCGAGCTCCACGCCGAGCTGCTCCGCGATCTCGGTGGCCAATTCCGGATTCGCCCTGCCGCTGAACAGGTGCAGGCGCTTCTTGGTGACCAGCTCCATTGCGTGTTCCTTTCGCAGCAGTCCTCTGGGCGCCGTGCTTGACGCAGACGCGCTCGAAGCAGCACTAGCTGAGGGCTGGGCGGAACGCTCGGCAATGGGTTTTGGCGGCATGTTCAGCAGTCCGGCGACAATTTGAGACTACCCCAACGCACTCTCAGAACCCCAGAATTTCCGCCCGTCACGGCGTATGTGGGCGTCTGCACATCCCGCACGTCACCCTCGGGCAGCCAGCGCGGCTTCGCAGTCCGCCAGCTGCTCTGCGTCGTTCACGCCCATGGCCTCTGATGCATCGTCGAGGGCTACCGCGGTGATCACCTCGCCGCTGCGGGCGAGCAGGCCGATGGCGTCGGGGAGGTAGTACTCCGAAGCGGCGTTTGCGAGACGCAGCTGCGGCAGCACTTGGCGCAGCTTGGCCGCGTCGAAGCAGTACACGCCCGCATTGATCTCGTTGATCTGCGCCACCGAGGGCGTGGCATCACGCTGCTCGACAACGGTCAGACCGGCCGCATCACGCACGATGCGCCCGTAGCCGGTGGGGTCGCCGATGTGAGCCGTCAGCAGGCTGGCAGCGGCACCGGCGCGACGGCGCTCCGCCACGACACGTCGCAGCGTTGCTGCTCGCAGCAACGGCGTGTCGCCCGGCAACACCAAGACATCGCCGGCTTCGGGGTGTGAGTCCAGCGCCGACAGACCGACACGTGCCGCGTCGCCGGTGCCGAGCTGGGTGGGTTGCGTCGCAAACACCAACCGGTCGGCCTGGGGGGCCTCGGCCCCGACAGCCTCGCGGACCTGGGCTGCGCCGTGCCCCACCACCACCACCACGGGCGACGCGTCGACGGCAGCCAAGGCATCGAGCACTCGCAGCACCATGGCGCGGCCGCCGATCGGGTGGAGCGGCTTGGGCAGTTCCGAGCCCATGCGGGTACCGGCGCCCGCTGCCAGCACGACGGCCGCGCACGGCGGCGTCATGGGGCCCGACATCATCGGGTCAGCCGGCATTGCGCCGGCTCGCCGCATGAGACCTGGGGTTCGGGGAGGAGGACTCGAACCTCCATTGCCGGGACCAAAACCCGATGTCCTACCAATTGAACGATCCCCGATAGCGCCTGTCTCAGCAGGCGGGTTGCCTGTGGATCGAGGGTAGCGACCTGCTCCAGCCCCATCGTCACGGATTTCACTCGTGGCAGGGCGAGCCGGAGGCGCTAGGTTCGTGCCTCCATGGGATCGCTGGTCAAGAAGCGCCGCAAGCGGATGCGCAAGAAGAAGCACCGCAAGATGCTGCGGCGGACGCGCTACCAGCGTCGCAATCGCTGACCCGCAGCTATCGGGGCTATTGCCAGCTAGTGGAGCCGTCCGATGGCGCGTGCTGCTGCTGCGCGCACACCATCGGCGACCGGTTGGTGCACGCGTGGGGCGAACGGTGCGGGGATGAACCAAGTGCCGCCGCTGCCGGCTAGCTGCGGCCGGCGCCCGGAGACCTGAGCCAATTCATCGCGCCACGCAGTCAGCTCAGGGTGAAGGGCCACTGCGGCTGGCTCCAGATCGTTGTACTGATCGCCGGACGGGCCGCCGAGCTCGTCCCATGTCCGGTACACCGCCGCTGTGTCGACCCGGAGCGGCGGCATCCACAACACGAACGACTGGTCACGGAACGGGAGCGGCTCGACGATCTCACCGACGCCCGTCACGCGAGCACGACCGCCGACGAGGCAGAACGCCACGTCGGCACCCAGGGTCGCCGCCTGTTGCGGGGTGACGATGGCAGGTGCCCGCAGCGGAGGCGTCGCCGGCGCGTCGGCAGCCATGCGATTCGCCCAGCGGAGCACGGCTGCGGCGTCTGCCGAGCCCCCGCCCAGGCCCGCACCAGGCGGGATGCGCTTGCGAACCTCGACGTGGGCGGTCCTGCCGGCAAGCTCCAGCGCCCGGACCACCAGATTCGACCCATCAGCAGGGATGTCCCAGTCGGGCGTTGCGCTGGCCGGGCCATTCGCTCCGGCGGTCGGAATGATCTCGACCGACAGCTGCGAGCTGGGGTGCACGATGATCTCGTCGCATAGGTCGAGCGTCACCATCTCGGCATCGATGAAGTGATAGCCGTCGCCCCGGATGCCGGTGATCCGCAGCCGCAGCGTCAGCTTCGCCGGAGCGAGCAGCCGCGCCGTCTGAGTGAGCGCCGCCACGGCCCTACACCGGCGTGCCGAGTGAAACCTCGGCGAGACGCACCCATTCGGTGAGCCCGAGACGTTCGGGACGATTGGTCCCCTCGACGCCCGCTCTCTTCAATGTCCCGTCCGCGTCGTCGAGGGCGTTGCGCAACGTGCGCCGCAGCATCTGCCGGCGATGCGCGAATGCTGCCGCCACGAGCCGATTGACCTCCGCGCGCAGATCGGGCTCCATGGACAGGGCACGACGGGTGATGCGCACCAACGCGGATTCCACTTCAGGACGGGGGTAGAAGACCGTGGCCGGCACCGTTCCGGCCAACTCGGCGTCAGCGTGGACCGCGACCCGAACGGAGACTGCGCCGTAGGCACCGCTGCCAGGCACCGCCGCCAATCGCTCCGCGGCTTCTCGCTGGCACATCACCAGCAGCCGGGTGACGGCCGGCACCTCGTCGAGCACGGTCAGCACCAGCGACGTCGCGATGTTGTACGGCAGGTTGGCGACGACCTGCCACCCGTGGCCCGGCAGAAGCGCGCTCCAGTCCATGCGTCGCGCGTCGGCGTGCACGATCTGGACGGGACCCGGCGTCGGCCCACCGGGCGCTGCGGGATCCGGCCTGCTGTCCGTGTTGAACGAGGCCACCACCTCGCGCAGGGCCGGCACGAGACGGCCGTCGGTCTCCACTGCCACCACCTCGGCCCCGGTCTCGGCCAAGGCCAACGTCAACGAGCCCACACCAGCGCCGATCTCCACGACGCGGTCGCCCGGGCCGACGCCTGCCAGGCGTGCGATCCGGCGCACGGTGTTGGGATCGATCACGAAGTTCTGCCCGAGGCTTCGCCGCGGCGCCGCCCCGACCTGCGCCAGGAGCTCCTTGACGGCAGGCAGAGTCAGCAACCGGTCTGTCATACGACAGCGGGATCGTCCAGCCCGAAGATGCGCCGAGCGTTGGCCGTGGTCTCCGCAGCGACCTGGGCGGTGGACACGCCGCGCGCTGCGGCGACAGCTTCGCCCACGAAGCGCACCCAGCTCGGCCGGTTCTGCTTCCCCCGCTTGGGCACCGGTGCCAGATACGGCGCGTCGGTCTCGATGAGATAGCGGTCGGTTGGAACGAGCGCTGCGGCGTCGCGGATCTCCGATGCGTTGCGGAACGACACGATGCCGCTGAACGACACCGATGCACCTCGCTCGAGTGCTGCGCGGGCCTCGGTGGGCCCGCCGGTGAAGCAATGGAACACCGTGCCCGCGGGCACACCCTCGGCGTCGAGCACGTCGAAGGTGTCTTCCCAGGCATCCCGGCTGTGGATCACCAGCGCCAACCCGTAGCGGTGCGCCATGGCGATCTGGGCGGCGAACGCCTCGCGCTGGCTGGCCCGATCCGAGTGCTCGTAGTAGTAGTCGAGCCCGCACTCGCCAATCGCCACCGGCGTCTCGCCGGCGTTGATCAGCTGCTCCAGCGTTGCGAGCGCTACCGGACCCTCATCCGCATCGTGAGGGTGCAGCCCGATCGTGGCAGCGACACCCGGCAGCGTCCGGGCCCGTTCCAGTGCCGCAATGCTGTGTTCGACGTCAGTGCCGATATCGACGATCCACGCCACGCCGTCCTGTTGGGCTTCGGCGACCAGCTCGGCTCCCCCATCCCAGAGATGGCAGTGACTGTCCACCCAGACCTCGGGTTGCGGCGCTGAGTTCATCCCTGTGAGGTCACTTCAGACGGGGATACAGGGGATCGCCAGTCGACACCGGCAGACCACCGGGGTAACCACCCCAGACCGCAGCTTGGGGCAGGCGCTGATCCGCGACCGAACCCGCCATGCCGATGCGCCGCCACACCTCGTCACAGCCCCTCGGCGTCGCCACCGACGCGAGCACCGCCACGATGCGCAGCGCCTCGAGCGCATCGCCGAGCACAGCGTCCACCTCGGGGCCCGGATCGGCCTTCCACGGCTCGGCTGCTTCGAGCATCGCATTGGTCTCG
Organism: Candidatus Poriferisodalis sp.; assembly: GCF_965204125.1. Classification (GTDB taxonomy): domain Bacteria; phylum Actinomycetota; class Acidimicrobiia; order Acidimicrobiales; family Poriferisodalaceae; genus Poriferisodalis. Next base: position 525,668 of record NZ_OZ241968.1, read on the forward strand.
CGGATGATGCGCCATGTGGCGTCGAGGGCTTCCGAGGGCGCCAGTCGCTCCCAGGCGTCGGCGGTCTCGGCAACGCACTCGGCCACCGCGTCGGCCAGCGGGCTGTCCGCACGGGGCGCCGGACCGATGCCGTCGCACTTGCGGCTGACCACGGTGGCCACGCGGCTCATGAGGTTGCCCAGGTTGTTGGCCAAGTCGGCGTTGTAGCGGGCGACCATCCCCTCATAGGAAAAATCGCCGTCGGGGCCGAACGGCTGATCGTGCAAGAAGTGGTGTCGCACGCCGTCGCTGCCGAAATCGTCCACGAGATCGCCCGGCGCGATCTGGTTGAGCGCCGACTTCGCCATCTTCTCACCGCCGACGAGCAGGAAACCGTGCACATGGACACGGCGGGGCGGCAGCACGCCGCCGCTCATCAGCATCGCCGGCCAGTACACGCAATGGAACCGGAGAATGTCCTTGCCGATCAGGTGCACACCTGGCCAGCGATGCGCGAACTGGGCATCGTCGCTGGCGTACCCGGCGGCGGTGATGTAGTTGGTGAGCGCGTCGAACCAGACATAGGTGACATGGCTCGGGTCCCAGGGAATCGGGATACCCCAGTCCAGCGAGGTACGGCTGATGGAGAAGTCCTGCAGCCCGCTGCGGATGAACCCCAGCGCCTCGTTGCGCTTGGTCGCCGGCACGACGAAGTCGGGATGAGCTTCGTACCAGTCGAGCAGGGGCTGCTCGTAGCGGCTGAGCGAGAAGAAATAGTTCTCCTCCGAGACGTGCTCGACCGGCCGGCGGTGGATGGGGCACACGCCGTCGTCGAGGTCGTCCTCGGTGTAGTAGGCCTCGCAGCTCACGCAGTACAGGCCCTCGTAGGTCTGCAGCGTGATGTCGCCGTTGTCGTAGCAGGCCTGCAGCAGCTGCTGGACCGAGTGGTGATGGCGAGGCTCGCTGGTGCGGATGAAGTCGTCGTTGGCGATGTCGAGCTGCTGCCAGGCTTCCTGGAAGCGCACCACGGTGCGGTCGGCCCACTCGATGGGAGTGCAGCCGTTCTGCTCGGCAGCCCGCTGCACCTTGAGGCCGTGCTCGTCGGTGCCGGTGAGGAACATGACGTCGTCGCCGCACAACCGATTCCAGCGAGCGACCGCATCAGCCGTGATCGTTGTGTACGCGTGCCCGATGTGGGGGGCGTCGTTGACGTAGTAGATCGGCGTTGTGACGTAGTAGGAGGTCACGCCAGCAGGGTAGTGAGGGGCAGCGCAGCCGCTCGCAGAATTCGCAGCCGCTCTCGCCGCTACGGCATCTGGTCATCGAGGGAGCGGGCTAACTCGGTGGATATGCGGTAGGTGCGGTTGCGGGCGGCGCCGAGGCGTTTTGCCACGTTGGTCGCGGCGTCGCGGGGAGTGGCGCCGGCTTCCAGTTCGCGATGCAGTTCGGCGGTTATCTGCTTGTCGGACGGGGGTTGCGGGGTTGTTGGGCCGAGCACCACGACGATCTCTCCTTTGGGCGGTTCGGCGAACTGGGCCGCCAGCTCGGCGACCGTGCCGCGCGCCACTTCTTCGTGCAGCTTGGTGAGTTCACGGACGACGACTGCCCGGCGGTCGGCGCCGCAGGCTTCGGCCAGGTCCCCGAGCGTGGCGCCGAGGCGCCTAGGTGATTCCAGCAGGACCACCGTTCGCTGCTCGGCGGCGATCCCTTCGAGTCGTTGACTGCGGACGGTCCCCTTGCGGGGCAGGAACCCTTCCATGATCCAGCGATCTGTCGGCAGGCCTGAGATGGCCAACGCCGTGACTGGCGCCGACGGTCCTGGAACGGCGCTGACGCCGATGCCTGCTGCTGCCGCCGCGGCGACCAGTCGCTGCCCAGGATCGGAGATGGCGGGCAGGCCCGCGTCCGTGACGTACGCGGCGGTCTCCCCTGCCGTCAGGCGCTGCACGATCTCTGCGGCCACGGTGGCCTCGTTGTGCTCGTGCATCGCCACCAGCGGCTGCCCCGCGATGCCGAGCCGCTGCAGCAGCAGGCCAGTGCGGCGGGTGTCCTCGCAGGCCACGAACGACACTGCCGACAGCACCTCGACCGCCCGCGGGGCGATGTCGGCAAGATTGCCGATGGGTGTGGCGACCAGCCACAGCCGGGGTTCGCTGTCGCTCATGCTTCCAGCCGGATGTCGAGCGTGTCTCCCACGGACAAGCCCCAGCGTTCGCATGCGCCCGCCTGGGTCTCGATGACCGATCGAGCGCTCAGTCGCGGGCGTCCGATCCGGCCCGGCGGCATCTGTACCAGGTCCACTACCCGTCGCTGCCGGTCCAGGAACAGCACGTCGATGTCGAAGCTCATCCCGATGGTGTGCACACACCGGCATCGCTCGATCAGCAGTGCTCCGGTCAAGTCGCCGCGCCCGAGCAGGCCACGCCGGCGCTCGGAACGGGTGCGAGCAACCTCAAGGCTCGCCACCACCCGATCCCCGCACACCAGCCAGGGCATGACTACACGTTGAAGCGGAACTCCACGACATCGCCATCGCGCATCGGATAGTCCTTCCCCTCGACTCGCAGGCGGCCGGCGTCCCGCGCGGCAGACCACGAGCCTAAATCCAGCAGCTCAGCCCAGTCGATCACCTCGGCCCGGATGAAGCCGCGCTCGAAATCGGTGTGGATCCGCCCAGCGCATTGCGGCGCTCGCCAGCCGGCCCGGAAGGTCCACGCCCGCGATTCCTTCTCGCCCGTGGTGAGGAACGTGCGTAGGCCCAGCAAGCCGTGCGCAGCCGCCACGAACCGCTCCAGCGCGCCTTCGCCCAGACCGAGTCCTTCGAGCAGCTCGGTTCGCTCGGCGCCGGCAAGCTGCGCAGCTTCCGCCTCGAGTTGCACACACAGCGGCAGCACCGTCGCACCCGGCAGCTCGGCCTTAATGGGCGCTGCCAGCTCCGCCGTTGCATCGAGCTGGTCCTCGCCGAGGTTCAGCACTGCCATGACCGGCTTGTCGGTCAGCAGGAAGTGGCTCCGCAGCGCTGCTCGATGCGGGTATTTCTGGGCGGAACGCTGCGGACGCTGGTCGGCGCCATCGCATTGATCGCCAAGCGGCCATGCCCGGTACAGCGGCGTGCCGGCCGCCAGATGTTCGAGCGCAGCGTCGAGCGCCGCAACCTCATCGGCCAGCGCGGTGTCGGACGGCTGGCTGCGGGACGCCTTGCGACGGCGGTCGATGCGGGATTCCACCGACTCCAGATCCGCCAGCGTGAGCTCGGTCTCGACGATGCGAAGGTGTTCGAGCGGGTCGGCGGGACCGGGCACATCGGCATCTGAGAAGGCACGCAGGACGAAGACGATCGCGTCCACCTCGCGGATTCCCGCCAGGAAGCGATTGCCGAGACCTTCGCCCTTGCTGGCGCCCTCCACGAGCCCGCCGATATCGATGAACTCCGTGGTGGTGGGCACCACTTTTTTGCTGCCGCTCATCTCGGCGAGCGCGTCGAGCCGGGGGTCGGGCACCCGGGCCACGCCGACATTCGGATCGGTGGTGGCAAAGGCGTACGGCGCTGCCAGTGCCCCGCCGCCGGCGAGCGAATTGAACAGCGACGACTTCCCCGCGTTGGGCAGGCCCACGAACCCAAAGCGCTCCATCGCCGGGCGAGGCTAGTGAGTGCTCCGCCGAGTGCTCCCGGGCGGTGCGGAGCGCTGCGTGCAAGACTTCGCCGGGTCGGGTGCGCGCCCGAGGCATCCATTGACGGGGAGGAACCCATGGGACCGTTGCAGGGACTCAAGGTGATCGAGCTGGCCGGCATCGGCCCTGGGCCATTCTGCGCCATGCTGCTCGCTGATCTGGGCGCGGACGTGATCCGCATCGACCGCATGACGCCTGAAGACCTCGGCATCGACCGGGGGCGCAGGTTCAACGTGCTCAACCGGGGTCGACGTTCGGTGGCAGTCGACCTCAAGTCGCCTGACGGCGTCGAAACCATCCTCAAACTGGTGGAGCAGGCCGACGCGCTCATCGAAGGCTTCCGCCCCGGCGTGACCGAGCGACTCGGCCTCGGACCGGACGAGTGCTTCGCCCGCAACCCGAAACTGGTTTACGGCCGCATGACCGGGTGGGGCCAAGAGGGGCCGATGGCACACGCCGCAGGCCACGACATCAACTACATCGCCCTGACCGGTGCGCTGCATGCCATCGGACCAGCCGAGGCACCGAGCCCGCCGCTCAACCTGGTCGGCGACTTCGGCGGCGGCGGCATGTACCTGGCCTTCGGCGTGTGCGCCGCACTGCTCGAGGCGCGTGACTCCGGGCAGGGCCAGGTGGTGGACGCCGCCATGACCGAGGGTGCTGCGTCATTGATGGCAGCCATCTATGGCATCTACGGCTCGGGCGGCTGGGCCGACGAGCGGGAGTCCAACTTCCTCGACGGCGGCGCCTATTACTACGGTGTGTACGAGACCTCTGACGGCAAGTTCGTCTCGGTCGGTTCGATCGAGGGCAAGTTCCACGACGAGCTGCTCGAGAAAACCGGTCTGGCCGACGCTCCCACGGTGGACCGCAACGACCGTGATGGGTGGGCCGACAAGCGGGCCCGCCTGGCGGAGGTGATCAAGACCAAGACCCGCGACGAGTGGGACGAGATCATGGCCGGCTCCGATGTCTGCTATGCGCCCGTACTGGACCTGTCGGAGGCACCGCACCACCCGCACAACGTGGCCCGCGAGAGCTTCGTGGAGGTCGAAGGCGTGATGCAGCCGGCACCGGCGCCTCGCTTCAGCCGTACTCCGGGCGCCGTGGCCCGACCGCCGGCGTCGCCAGGCGAGAACACCGATGAGGTACTGGCCGACTGGGGCTTCGACGCCGACGACATCGAGAAGCTTCACGAAGTCGGTGCCGTCGGCTGAGCCCAGAGGCTGAGCCGAACTGCGTCGGTAGCCTGAGACGCCTATGTCGAAGCGCACCAACAAGCGAAAGCTCCGGGCGCGGCGCAGCAAAGCCAATCACGGCAAGCGCCCCAACTGCGGCCGCGGCTAGGCGGCTGGCATCGGGCCGCGCCTGCGGCCAATGTGACTGCGTCCGGCTGCCGCTGCGCACCTCTCTCAACCGGCCATCATCAAGGGGTGCGCAAACGCGGCGCCTCAGGCTTGGTCAGGCTGCTGATCCTGACTGCCGTGCTGAGCGGCGCATGCCAGGTTCAGCAGAGTCCTGACGCGGCGCCGGTCGCGAGTGAGTCGAGCGTTGCCGGGCAGACTGAGGTGTCGACCGGCGCGACATCGGCGGCAGTTCCCTCGCCGACTCTGCCCCCGCCCGCACCCAGCGCTTCCGACGAACCGACATCCGACGAACCGACATCCAGCGATCCCGGGCTGCCGGATGGTCCGGAAGCAGTCGACGACGGCATCGACGACCAGCCCACCGCTCAGGAGGCGCACGAGCCGGACGTCGTGGAGGCCGATCCTGTCGAGCCCGAGCCGCTTCCTGCGGATCTCGAGGCCGCCCTGCGCACATCGTTCCCGGATGCTGCGTATGTGCTTCATCCCGAGGTGGGCCGGGGCGATCTGAACGGCGATGGCGTCGACGACTTCGCCGTCTACGTCGAGGCCCGATTCGCTGACTTGCCGGAGGGAAATCTGCTAGTGCCCGTCATCGACACCGGCGCGGACTTTGACGTGCAGCCGCCCGTGGAACTGGGCCGTCACATCATCATCGACACCACCGACATCCGGGATGGCGCGGTCGAGGTGTCCTTCTTCGATCGCTCGCCTGGCGAGCCGCTGACGGTGATCACACGACGCACCACCCTGTCCATCAGCCCCGACAGCGCGGGCGCATCAGATGCAGCGCCAGCGTGGATCGCCACTGCCATCCGCGTCGAGCCGATCGCCAATGTGCAGGCGCTTCAGATCAACAGGCCGGCAACGCAGGTGACGTTCGAGCTCGACGGCATTGGCACCGTCATGCCGGATCGGATCGAACTGCGCGAGCGGCACCGATATGTCGTTCATGCCGCTGAGCAAGACGTCATAGTGGTGACGCTCACTGCGCCGGCCGGAGTCTGGCTGGAGGCCGGTCTCGGCGACGACGCAATGCTCGTGCCGATCGCCGAGCAGACCCAGAGATTTGCAACTTACGTGCCGGCGAGCGGCGCGTGGACTGTCACAGTCGCGTCGACGCTCCCCGAGCCGGCGGACTACCGGCTTTCCATCGACGTATTCCCAGCTGCGCTCGGCGCGGGCATAGCTACCCGCGACCCCACCGGCTTCTGGTCGAGCACGCACGCCTCCCCGCCAGCCTTGCCCGACGACGGGCCAGTCGTCTACCTGACATTCGACGACGGACCGCACCCGACCTACACACCGCAAGTGCTCGACGTGCTGGCACGCCACGGGGCTCGAGCGACCTTCTTCGTCGTCGGCTACCTCGCAGAGCGGTATCCACTGCTCATCCAGCGCATCGCGCACGAGGGCCACACCCTCGCCAACCACTCCTGGCAACACGAGTCGCTCGCACGTGTCTCGAAGGCGGCCTTCGACCGTTCCGTCGGGCGCACCCAGGAGACCCTGGGGCCGCTCGCCACCCCGTGCCTCAGACCTCCCTACTACGCCATCGGCAGATTCACCGAGGAATGGTCCAACGAGCTGGGCCTGAGACTGGTCGGCTGGAGCTACTCCCCGCGCGATTGGGAACAGCGCCCGGCACAGGCGATTGCCAACGGCCTCGTCGCCCGGTCCTATCCCGGTGCCATCATTCTGCTGCACGACGGTGGCGGCCCTCGTTCGGCGACGGTGCGAGGACTCGACATGGCGCTCGAACGGCTCTCAGACCGCGGATTCGAATTCAAACCGCTGTGCCGCTAATGCGATGCGCCGCGGCTGCGTGCTCTGTGATGTCGCCGCGGCGGGCGGCGCTTCACGACTGAGCGCCAGACGACAGGTCAACGAAGAGTCCGAGTTCGTCCAGCAGCACCTGCGACAGCCAGCGACCGCCGACGGTGCTGAGGTGGACGCCGTCGGTGAGACGCACATCGGCGAGCTGCCCATCGGCGTCGGCCACGTAGCGGCTGAAGCCGCCATTGGGCCCCCGGAACAGATCCCTCGTGTCCACGTAGTGCACCCGGTCGCGCTTGGCGGCTTCGGCCTCGAAGATCTCGTTGACGCCCTGCATGCGGGAGTCGTACTCGGGGTCCTCCATGATCGGTTGGCCGACCCAGATCAACACCCGGTCGGGGTCGGTGGTCACCAGGTCCATGACGTGGCCGACCCGCGCCGAGTATTCCTGCACCCAGGCATCAGAGAAGCGGCGCGCGATCTGGCCGTCCACGACGATCGCCTGTGCGTCGTTGCCGCCGAACATCAGCACGACTGCGTCGGGGTCCTCGGCGGCTAGGACCTCCACGATGCGTGTCGGCCAGTCGTAGAAGTCGGGTCGGCTCAAGCCGCTGGAGAGCTGATGCTCCGTGGAGGCCTCGATGACGCCCGTGTCGTTGGCCAAGCCCACCATGACGTGGCCGAAGAACTGCACCATGGAATCGCCCATGACGTGCAGCCGCAGCGGATCGGCCGGCGTCGGGAACCACGGCATGGTGGTGGCCGGCGCTCCTGTCGCCACGCCGTCATCGGAGCTCCCGGCACCAGCGATCGCCGGCGTCGCCGGATCGGCAACCACGACACCAGCACGCGCCGGATCGGGAGCCGCGGCGCCGCCGGCTTCATCGACCGCCTCGCCGGCAGCGACGGCACTGGACGGATCGGCCGTCGCGCCGGGATCGGCCACGTCGCGACCGAACGCCTCGTCGGCCCAGAGGCGCGGCAGGTGCACTCCGGCGGCGCTGGCCGCGCCCTCGACCGGTTCCCACACCGCCACCGAGACATCGCGCTCCCAGCCGAACGGCTTCTGCTGGGCCTCGCGCAGCAGCTGCTGCGAGTTGAGCACGATCGCCAGCGTCAACCCGAGCGCGCCTGCCAGCAACACCTTGCCGGCAGGTACGCCGATGCGGCGGTCGCTGGCATGCAGGCGCGGCTGGGCTCCGGACGGAGCAGTCGGAGGGCTGGGCGGAGCGTGCGAGATCTGCATTGCTCAGAACTGGAAGTAGATGAACGGGGCGACGCCCGTGGGACCGAGAACGTCAATGGCCACCAGCGAGACGCCTACGACGGCGCCTTGGGCCACCCAGCCGAGGCTGGCAAAGCCGTCGCGCAGCTGGTCGAACCAGTCGGCGGGCATGAACTGGAAGGCGAGTGCGCCGAACGTCACCGCGATCACCAGCGGTGTTGCAGTGCCGGCGTAGTTGTCGAAGTTGGCCATCGCGCCGAGCATCTCGACCGCTGCGGACAGCGATTCGGAACGGAAGAACACCCATGCCAGGCACACCACATGGAAGGTGACGAGCCATCGCACGACCTCGCCCCAACCCCCCGGCAGGATCGGCGGCGCACCGCTGCGCTCCCGCTGCTCGCGCACCAGCCGCTCCAACGCCAGGACGACACCGTGGATCCCGCCCCAGATGACGAAATTCCAAGTGCTGCCGTGCCACAGCCCGCCCAGCAGCATGACGATCATGAGGTTGCGGTAGGTGTTGGCGCGGCCCTTCCTGTTGCCGCCCAGCGGCACGTACAAGTAGTCGCGCAGCCAGCGCGACAGGGTCATGTGCCAGCGGCGCCAGAAGTCCTGCAGCGTGAGCGCCCGGTAGGGATTGTCAAAGTTCTGCGGGAAGCGGAACCCGAGCAGGAGCGCCACGCCGATGGCGATGTCGGTGTAACCGGAGAAGTCCGCGTAGATCTGGACCGCGTAGGCGTACACCGCCAAGACGACTTCGGGCCCGCTGTGCGCCCCCGGATCGGCGAACACGCCATCCACGATCTCGCTCGCCAGGAAGCTGGAAATGACAACCTTCTTGAACAGGCCGTTCAGGATCAGCCCGAACGCCTCGGCAGCCGGCACGTGCCGGGGGTCGGGCCGGGCAGCGAGCTGCGGCGCCATCTCCGATGCCCGCACGATCGGTCCGGCCACGAGCTGGGGGAAGAACGACAGGTACACCGCGAAGTCCAGCGGCGCCATCTCGCGGACATTCCCGCGGCCGATATCGATGATGTAGCTCATGGCCTGGAACGTGTAGAAGGAGATGCCGACCGGCAGCGTGTACTCCAGCACCGGCAAGGAGTTCGAGATGCCGAAGCGCTCCAGCAGGTTGGACATCTCGACGGCGAAGAAATCCCAGTACTTGAAGATGCCGAGGATGGTGAGATTGGCAGCCACGCCGAGCCCCACCCACCAGCGCTTCCTCTGGTCGGAGCCCATAACCGCGAAGTGCCCAACGACCCAGTTGATGACAATGGTGGCGAGCAGCAGGAAGACGAAGCGCCAGCTCCACCAGCCGTAGAACACGATGCTGGCCGCCAGCATGAGCGGCTTCCACAGGGCCGGATGCGGCCGCGTGAGCCAGTTGACGACGAAGACGACAACGAAGAATGCTCCGAAGACGAACGTCGGGAACAACATGCCGGGCCGAACATACTTGCGCGCGCATTGTCAAGGGCTGAGCCAGATGCTGAGCCGGCAGGCGAGACCATGACAACTCACGCAGAGCTGCTCGATTCTTGGCTGGAAATCGACCCCGACGCGGCGATGCGCGCGGACATCGAGGCCAACCGTGCAAGCACCGACTGGGTGCAGGCGCACTTCGGCAGCCCGCTTCGCTTCGGAACCGCCGGCATGCGTGCCCCCGTGGGGCCGGGACCAGCGCGGATGAACCGCGTCATGGTCCGCATCGCCGCACGAGCTGTCGGCGCCGAGCTGATCGCAGCCGGTTTCGGCAGTCGTGGCGCCGTAGTGGGGTTCGACGCTCGGCCAGGCTCGGCGGACATGGCCTTCGACGCCGCCCGGCTGCTCGCCGCCATGGGCATCCCTGCCGCGATCATCGATGGCCCCGCGCCGACACCGTTGCTGGCCCGCCAACTGCTCGCTCGCTCAGCGGGGGCCGGATTGATGGTGACAGCGAGCCACAACCCCCGCGATGACAACGGCCTGAAGGTGTACTGGGCCGACGGAACGCAGATCCGGCCGCCGCTCGACCAGCGCATCGAAGCGCGCATGGTCCTGTCGTCACTTCCTGCCGACGCTGATCTGGCAGCCCGACACGAGGTCGAGAGCCTCGACGTGCGATCAGTGATCGCTGAGTACGTGGGCGCAGCCGTCCGCCGTCCGGTCTTTGACGCGGATGGCCAGCCGGTCGATCCGAACGATGTGCCGCCGATCGTGTACACGGCGTTGTGCGGTGTCGGTTCGCAGACCCTGGCCCATGCGTTTGCCACCGCCGGTCTGCCTCCCCCGATCTACGTGGAGCACCAGCGGCAACCCGATGGCGCGTTTCCTGGGCTGCCATTCCCGAATCCGGAGGAGCCAGGCACCCTCGACGATGCGATGGCTCTCGCCCAGGATCGCGATGTCGATCTCGTGCTCGCGAATGACCCCGACGCGGACCGGTTGGCGGTAGCAGTTCGCGATCGGGACAGCACATGGTGCCGGCTGAGCGGCGACGAGCTGGGAGTGTTGCTGTGCGACTGGCTGATCCGTCTGGCGGGTGAGCAGCGGACGGCGCGGCAGTCGATCTCGGCATCGTCGGTGGTGTCGGGACGGATGGTCGAGGCCCTGTGCACTGCCCGCGGTGTGGCCCACCATCGCACCTTGACTGGCTTCAAGTGGATCATGGAGCCTCGCCTCCAACACGCTGCAGCGCATTGGCTGTTCGGCTACGAGGAGGCGCTCGGCTACTCGGTCACCGACGCCGTGCTGGACAAGGACGGCATCTCGGCGGCAGTGGAATTTGCGCGCCTGGCCGGCTCCTTGGCCGCTCGTGGGATCAGCCCGCTTGAACGTCTCGACGAACTGGCCGCCGAAATCGGACTGCACGTCACCGGCGCAGCATCAGTACGCGCCGACACTGAGGACATCGCGGGTGCCATGGCGGCGTTGCGGGCCGATCCGCCCCGCACGATCACCGAGCTCTCGGTCACGAAGGTCACAGACTGGCTCGATCCAAGTGCGCCCCACCCAACCGATCTCGTGGAATTGGAACTGGCTCCGGCCACTGCGGGCGATCCAAACCGAGATCTCGAGGCGCAGGTGCGCATCTGCATCCGCCCGAGCGGCACCGAGCCCAAGGCGAAGATCTACCTCGAAGCCGTCAGTCCGAACCCTGATGACCTTCCCGCAGACCGCCACCGCATGCAGGCATTGCTGGACGCCATAGCTGCGGAGGTCAGCGTGTGGTTCAAGCGCGCCTAGAGCAGTTCGGCAGTCAGTTCATCGAGCGGCACGAGCGGCCGGGTGCCCACGTGGGAGATGACCTCGGCGGCAGCCACGGAGCCCAGCCGGCCGCACAGTTCAAGGTCGTAGCCCCGGGCAAGCCCGTACAGCACCCCGGCGGCATACAGGTCACCGGCGCCGGTGCGGTCGACCACTTCGTCGACTGGCTCGACGGCGACCTGCACCATCTCATCAGGCGTCACAAGAACAGCACCCGCGGCTGAGAGCGTCACCGATGCAATGTCCACCTGGCCCTGCACCGCCGCAAGCGCCTCATCGAGATCCTCGGTCTGGTACAAGGCCTTGAGCTCGGCGGCGTTCGCAAACAGGATGTTCGTGCACCGGTCGACCATGTCGATGAACTCGCGCCGGTGGCGATCCACGCAGAATGAGTCCGAGAGGCTGAGTGCCACCTGGCAGTCGTTGCCGGGCGCGGCACAGTGCTCCGCTACCTCGCGCAGCGCTGCCCGGGCAGCGGTCGGATCCCAGAGGTAGCCCTCCAGCAGCACGGTGCGGGCCCGGCCCACCATGTCCCAGTCGACATCTGCGGGGGCGAAGCCGGCAGACGCGCCCAGGTAAGTGCTCATCGTTCGCTCGCCGTCAGGGGTGATGACGACGGTGCAGCGTCCCGTGGGGTCGTCACGTGGCGCTCTTGCTGTGGCCTGAGCGACGCCGTGGGCGGCCATGTCGGCCACAAACAGATCGCCGAGCCCGTCTGCGCAGACTCGCCCCATGTATCCGGCACGGGCGCCGAGCGCAGCGATGCCCAGCATGGTGTTGGCCACCGATCCGCCGGGTGTCATCTCGTCGGCGCCGCCGAGCAGTTCCACCATTGCGGCAAGCTCAGTTGCCCGCTGGGTGTCCACCAGCGTCATCGCTCCCTTGACGATGCCCAGACCGTCGACGACGGCATCATCGGCGCGCAGCAGCACATCCACCATGGCATTCCCGATGCCAACGACATCAAGCGAATCCGCCGATTCCACGCATGTGGGCTTAGCACCTCAACTCGCCAGCTCGCACGTCCTGCCGGCTCCGCAGCGGGCGCATCCGCTGCGACGCTTCGCGGGGCGTCGGTAGTGTGCGCGCCGTGACGCTCCTGACTGATGGCTCGCCGAACGCCAACCCGTACCGGCTGCCACGAGATGTACGGCCCGATCGCTATGACATCGTCATCGAGCCTGACCTTGACGCCGCACGATTCGTGGGCGAAGTCCGCATCGAAGCAACGGTGCACGCCCCAATCGACAGCGTCACCCTGAATGCCGCCGAACTCGAGTGCTCGGACGCCACGCTCAGCCAAGGCGACACAACATCGGGCGCCGAGATCTCCTTCGACCCCGAGACCGAGCGGATGACGCTGCGCCCTTCCGACGGCCGACAGCTCGAGCCCGGCGACGTCCAGATCAGCTGCTCGTTCGCCGGCGAGCTGAACGACCAGCTCCGCGGCTTCTACCGCTCCACTTTCGTCGACGAGGCCGGCGAGGCGCACACCATCGCGACGACGCAGTTCGAGTCCACCAACGCGCGACGGGCATTCCCGTGCTTTGACGAGCCCGATTTCAAGGCTGTCTTCGGCGTCACGATGGTCGTGCCCGCCAATCTCATGGCAGTCAGCTGCGGCGAGGTGGTGTCGTCGGAAACCCTGCCTGACGGCCGCCGGCGCGACACCTTCGCCGACACCATGCAGATGTCCACCTACCTCATGGCCTTCATTGTCGGCGACCTCGAGGTCACCGATCCCGTCGACGTAGTCGGCGTGCCGCTGCGCATCGTGCATGTGCGGGGCAAGTCGGCGCTGACCGGGTTCGGCCTGGAAGCCGGAGCGTTCGCGCTCGCCTGGCTGGTCGACTACTACGGCATTCCCTACCCCGGCACCAAGGTCGACCTCATTGCCGTGCCCGACTTCGCGTTCGGCGCGATGGAGAACATGGGTGCCATCACCTTCCGGGAAACACTGCTGCTGGCAGACCCGCAGAAGGCCACCACCGCTGAACTGCTGCGGATCGTCGATGTTGTGGCGCACGAACTCGCGCACATGTGGTTCGGCAACCTCGTGACGATGGACTGGTGGAACGGCATCTGGCTGAAGGAGGCGTTCGCCACGTTCATGCAGGTGGCCGCCACCGATGCCTTCCGACCCGAATGGAAGCGCTGGGACGAGTTCTGCATCGAGCGGGGTGCGGCGTTCGATGTCGACGCGCTCAGCTCCACCCGACCCATCGAGTACGAGGTGGTCTCCCCCGCTGACGCCGAGGGCATGTACGACGTGCTGACCTACGAGAAGGGCGCGGCGGTCGTGCGCATGCTCGAGCAGTACCTCGGCCCCGACCGGTTCGCAGCTGGAGTGCAGCACTACCTGGAAAGCCACAGCTACGCCAACACCACCACGACCGACCTGTGGGACGCCTTGGAGACTGCCAGCGGCGAGCCGGTGCGGTCGGTCATGGATGGCTGGATCTTCACCGGCGGTTACCCGATCGTGTCCGTTGGGCCGCATCCGTCCGGGCTCACGCTGTCGCAGCACCGCTTCGTGTACGGCACCGAATCGGAGGGCCTCTGGAGCGTGCCAGTCATGGTGCGTGCGCGCCTGGTCGACGGCAGCACCGCCGAACGGCGACTCCTGCTCACCGACGCGGCCGCGACGGTGGACCTCGGCGGTGGCGTCGAGTGGGCGGTGGTGAACGCGGGCGGGCACGGCTACTACCGGGTGCGCTACGGCACTGATCTGCTGGCAGCGGTGGCGCGTCAAGCCCTGGAAGTGCTGGAACCCATCGAGCGGTACGGGCTCGTCGACGACACCTATGCGGCTGTCGTGGCCGGCGACGCCAGCGCAGCCGAATTCATCGGGCTCGTCACCGATCTGGGCTCCGAAACCGACCTGCACGTGTGGCAGCGAATGATCGGGGGACTCAAGGGACTGCACGCGATCGCCGAGCCGGACGGGCGAGAGACCCTGGCCGTGCTGATACGGGATCTGGCGACCACGGCGCTGGGCGTGCTGGGTTTCGAGCCCCAGCCTGGCGAACCCGATCTCGACCGCGAGCTGCGCGGCGTGCTGTTCGAGGCGGCAGGCGGCCGGGGCCGTGACGAGCTGGTCCGGACACGCGCACGGGAACTCTTCGAGACGGCAATCGACAGCAGTGCGGCTGTCGAGCCGAACCTGGCCGCGGCCGCAGTACAGGTGGCAGCGGCGGCCGGCGACGAGACCGACTACGAGCGCATGCTGGAGCTGTACCGGTCGGCTGACACACCCCAGAGCGAACTGCGCTACCTGCAATCGCTGCTGCTGTTCGAAGACGCCGAGCTGTTCAACCGGACGCTCGAGCTGTTCGCTGCCGAAGTCCGCACGCAGAACGCCCCATACCTGCTCGGCGCCGCGATGACCCATCTCGACCACGGTCCGATTGCCTGGGCTTTCGTCCGGGACCGTTGGGACGAGCTCACCGACCGGTTCCCCCAGAACTCCATCTCGCGGATGGTCGGCGGGATACGCGGGCTGCACACCCGTGAGCTGGCCACAGAGGTGGAAGCCTTCTTCTCAGAGCACGAGGTGCCTCAAGGAGCGCTCACGGTCGCCCAGCACATCGAGAAAATGTGGGTGAATGTGCGGCTACGCGAGCGCGAGGGCGCCCGCATCGGCTGATGTTCGGCCGCCCGCCTCGACGGCCGATGAGGCCGGGCGACGAGGTGTGGCTGTCATTGCGCGCGCTCGCCGCAGCGGCGGCGCTGATCGCCGTGGTGGTCTATTGGGCGCTGGTCATCGTGGACTGAGATGCTGAGCCGGCCTCTTTGGACTCGTCGGCCCACCGCATCATCATCGCGATGATGGTTCCCCACACGATGGGAATGCCGCCCAGTTTCATGATGAGTCCCGCCATCTGCTGGTCCGTCGCAGCATCGAGGCCATAGAAGCGCGGCGCCAGCTCGTAAGTGGCATAGAGAGGGAATCCTGCGAACGTCAAGAAACCTGCAGGCACCGCCGGAACGACCCCCAGGGCCAGGAACAGGTACACCATCTTGCCGGGGTAGGCCCGCAGCCGGTGCTCGCTGAGCGGCGAGCAGATCGGCAGCCATACGAGCACGCCCGATGCCAGCCACACCGCGTCGATCACGAACGAGCCGAACTGGTTCGCTCGCAGCGTGTCGACCGCCCACGGCGAGTGCGTTGCGACCAAGCAGCCGTTGAACACCAGCCCGGCGGCAACCGGCTTGGTCAGCCGGGTCATGAACCGGTAGAGCCGCAGCCTCGCCAAGATCCGCCGAGCCATCGGCTCGGGAATGCCGAGCACCAGCAGCGGTGCCGCAACCAGCGTGTACAGCATGAACTGCGCCATGTGGGCAGAGGCCAGATAGCCGGCACCGAGGACGCCGAGCGGCCAGTCCGACGCCACCCAGAACGCCGCCACCCCGGCCAGGAAGAACCACATCTGCCGGCGCTGCGCCGCCGTCTCGGCAGCATCCAGCGGCTGCGGGCGCATGGCGCGGGCCCGCCGCCGCGCCACCAAGTACGGGACTGCGATAGCCAGCGCTGCCGCCCAGACGCCCGGATAGGCCCGCCACGACCAACTCCACGGCTCCTCGAGCGCCGAGCACCAGAAACGCATCGCTACAAGCCTGCCTCAGCCGGAGCGCTCGGTTCGATACCGGCCAGGATCGGCAGGTCATGGTCGAACTGGGTTTGGCGTGTGGGATGCGGGTACTGCGCGTAGCCGTAGCCGTTGGGGGCGTAGGCGAACACCCGGGCATCGTGGGCGATGTCGTAATCGACATCGCCATGACTCATGGCGGCCATGTCGTCGTGGGCCATGTCGTCCCCGTCTGGCGACATCTCGTGAGCGCCGGTGGTGGTGGTGTCGAAGATCTTGATCGATGCCAGCGCACCCAACGCATTCTGCAGGTCGGTCAGCTGCTGCTCGCTGTGGGGAATCAACCCCACGAAATCCTCGCTGAACTGGTCGAGGTAGGCACGGAGCACGTCTGGCGAGTCGCGATCCGGGTCGACGGTGACGGCCAGCACAGCCACATTCGTCGGCGCACCGGGACGGTTGAGCACACTCGCGAGCTGCGCGAGCTGCACGCCGCAGATGTCGGGACAGTTGGTGAACATCTGGTACACGAGCCGGACCTGCCCCCTGGTATCGGCTGCCAGGTGGAAGTCGTTGCCATCAGTGTCGGCAAACACCATCTCGGGCACCTGCCGCAGCTGCGACGCCGGCACGGCCAAGCCCTCGTATCGCGATTCGCTGTCGGCGACGCTGCTGCATGAAGCCGCCACGAACACGGCGGCCGCAATAGCTGCGAGCCGGATCCCCCACCTCACCATCGAAGCTTGGTCAGACTCGGGATCCTGCACATCGCCGGACGCTAGTGGCGGGTGCTTCCCGAGCGACATCGCGCCGTGCTTCCGGTGAGAGTTGCCGCCATGGCAGAATTCCACCACACTCGACCGGCGCAAAGAAGGGCACCGGGTTGGCTGAAATCGACCGCTTGAGGGCGGAGAACGACACTCTGCGGACCCGGCTGTCAGGGCTGACCGAGGCAATCCGGCGCATCAGCGAGGATCTCGAACTCGACACGGTGTTGCAACGCGTAGCGGACGGCGCTCGGACGCTGACCGGTGCCCGCTATGCGGTGATCGGGACGATCGACAGCGCCGGGGATTTGCGGGACGCGCTGTTCTCGGGCTTGTCGACGCAGGAACAGGACACGATGGTGAGCTACAGCGCCGGCATCGAGCTGTTCAAGTATCTGGTTGCGCCGCGGGACCCGCAGAGAACCACCGATTTCACGGCGCACATAGAAGCTGCGGGATTCACCGACTTCCAGCTGCCCATCGGCGCGTTCCTCTGCGCGCAGATCAGAGGCCGCGACGGTCAGGTGGGCTCGATCTTCGTCGGCAAGCGGCAATCTGAGGGCGACTTCACGCATGAGGATCAGGAGATCTTGGAGGTGTTCGCCAGTCAGGCGGCGCTCACGCTCGTCAATGTGCGCCGCTACCGCGATGAACTGCAGTCCAAGGCTGATCTCGAAGCACTGGTGAACGCTTCACCGGTCGGGGTGCTGGTGGCCGACGTCGCCTCGGCGACCATCGTCATGGCCAACCACGAAGCACGCCGCATCGCCTGCGTAGAGCCCGAGCCGAAAATCTTCTCCGTGGCGTCCTTGGAGCAGTTGAAGTTCAGGCGCTTGGACGGATCCGAGATCGCCCTGGAAGATCTGCCGTTCGAGTCGGCGCTGAACGATGGCGGGACTGTGCATGCGGAGGAACTTGTCATCGTGCACCCCGACGGCAGCAAGGTGCCGACGCTGATCAGCGCTGTGCCGATCCAGTCCGAGGACGGCGACTTGGGGACGGTGATCGCAACGCTCCAGGACATGTCGCCGCTGGAGGACTTGGAGCGGCTGCGGGCAGAGTTCCTGGCAATGGTGAGCCACGAGCTTCGAGCACCGCTGACATCCATCAAGGGCTCAGCCGCCACGATGCGCAGCTCGCTGATCCCGCCCGATCCCGCCGAGGTCAACCAGTTCTTCCGCATGGTCGAAGAGCAGGCCGACCATATGCGCGACCTCATCAACAACCTGCTGGACATGACCCGCATCGAGACGGGGACGTTGTCGGTGTCGCCAGAGCCGATGGATGTGGGATCGATCATCGAGCAGGCAAAGAGTGCGTTCCTGAGCAGCGGATACCGGCGCAACGTCCAGATCCAGCCAGCACGGAACCTGCCGCGAGTCTGGGGCGACAGGCAGCGGATCGTACAGGTGCTTCACAACCTGTTCTCCAACGCTGCCGCCAATTCGAGCGAGTGGTCCACGATCGGCGTCTCCGCGTCGCTTGACGGCACTCTGGTCGCCATCTCGGTCACCGACGAAGGCACGGGGATCGACCCCGAACGTCTCCCGCTGCTGTTCACAAAGTTCTCCCGCGGCCAGCGCAGCGAACCCGGCAGCACCGACAGCGGCTACGGGCTGGGCCTCGCCATCTGCCGGGGCATCGTGGAAGCTCACGGCGGCCGCATCTGGGCCGACAGTGCGGGACAGGGCCGCGGTGCCCGGTTCACCTTCACCATCCCCGCCCTCGACGAGTCCGCCATCGCGCCGACCCGCACCGGGCCCGACTCCGAGCAGGCGCACCCGACGGCGACAAGGGTGGAGCGCATCCTCGTCGTCGATGACGATCCTCAGACGCTGCATTTCGTTCGCAACACCTTGGCCAAGGCCGGCTACACGCCCATCGTCACCAGCGACCCCGGCGAGGTCGGGCAGCTGCTGGATGCCGAGATGCCTCATCTGGTGCTGCTGGACCTGCTGCTGCCTGGCACCGACGCCTTCGAGGTCGTCAAGCGTGTGCCCAAGCTGTTGGAGGTGCCCGTCATATTCGTGTCAGGGCGGGGCGACGATCAGCTCCTCGCCAAGGCCTTCGAACTGGGTGCGGCCGATTACATCGTGAAACCTTTCTCACCCACCGAGCTGCTGGCCCGGATCGCCGCCGCATTGCGTCGTCAAGCCCAATCCCAACACGCCGAGCCGTACCGTCTCGGGGACCTCACGGTGGATTTCCTCACCCACACCGCCACGGTCGCTGGGCAGACGGCGAACCTGACGCCCACGGAGTACAAGCTGCTGTCGGAACTGTGCATCAACGCCGGCCGCGCGCTCAGCTACGAGCAGCTGCTCGAGACCGTCTGGGGCGAAGGAACCAGCGGCGATGCCCAACGCGTGCGCACATTCATCAAAGACCTGCGGGCCAAGCTCGGCGACGATGCCAGGAATCCCACCTACATCCTCACCGTCCCGAACATCGGCTACCAAGCCGCCACTGCATAGGGGTGGTGCGGCGGCCGCGCCTGTGTCCACAAGCCAGTGCAAGACCTGTGGACAATTCTCGGGCTGTCGGCGGGCAGCCCTGTCGGCCGTGGTTCAGCGCGCTGGAGGGGCGTAGATCAGCCCGCCCTCGGTCCAGCGCGCATTGGGCGTGCCGGCCCGCCGCAACCCCACGGGTTCGAGGTTGCGCGTGTAGATCTCGTCATAGTTCCCGATCTGGCGGACCACTTCATAGAACGCATCGGGCGCCAAACCCATCTTGGACTGCAACTCGCCTTCGCCTCCGAGCAACCGGACCGCCTCGGCATCGAGTTCGCCACTGCCCAGCAAGTCGTCGACGTTGGCTGAGGTGATGCCTTTCTCGTCGAAGATGATCGTGGCATAGACCGTCCAGTTGACGATGTCGCCGAACGTGGACTGATTCGGCAGGTACACCGGGGCCAGCGGCTCCTTGGAGAACGGTGCCGCGGGGAAGATCACCCACTCCTGATCACCCTCCTGCTTGGCCTTGCGGCCGACCAGCCCCGATCCGTCAGTCGTCATCAGATCGCACGAGCCGTTGATGAAGCTGTCGGTGATGATGTCGAGATCCTCGAAGGTCGCCAGCTTGATCTCGACGCCAGCCGCGTTGGCGGCATCGGCGATGTTCTTCTCGGTGGTGGTCCCGGCGGTAGCGCAGACCGTCGCACCGGCGATATCCGCCACTGTGGACGCAGCGTCAAACCCGTCGCTGGCGCGTCCCATGAGCTGCTGGCCGTCGTAGAAGGTGACAGGAGCGAAGTCGAACCCCAGGTCGCCGTCGCGGCTCTGCGTCCAGGTCGTGTTGCGCACCAGCACATCGATAACGCCCGTCTGCAGTGCTGTGAACCGCTCCGCTGAGGTAAGCGGCACGAAGTTGACCGCATCGGCATCGCCGAGCATCACGATGGACAGTGCACGGCAGTAGTCAGCATCGAATCCGGTCGTGCTGCCATCGGGCTGCGTCTCGGAGAACGCCACCGCAGCGCCGTAAACGCCGCAGTTGAGAACACCCCGTGACCGCACCGTCTCCAGCAAGTCGACGTCCTGGGTCGCCTGCACTGGCACCGGATCTGCCGGCAGCGCTGCAGTGTCAGCATCGGCAGCATTGCCGGACGCGCAGCCAGCGATCAGCAGCACTGCGGCGCCGCCCGCGGCAAGGAACCTGGCGAGGTGCCTCATTCCCAGTTTGAGCACGTTCATGTCAAGATGAGGTTCAACCATCAGGCGGATACGTTAACTGTCCGAACCGGCCGACATCGGGGCGTGGACATCACCGAGTTGCGGCTGCCGCGGTCTGCTGGATCCCCTCTTCGAGTGCCGTGCGAGGGCGCCAGTGCAGGTCGCGGATGGCCTTGTCGATGCGGAAGTAGTGGTGCGTGTTCAGGTACCGGACAGCAAACCTCGACAGCCCGTCCTCGGCGGTTTCCCCCGTCCGTACTACCGAGTGGAACGCCTCCACCAGGCCGGCACCGGCATAGGCGAGCCAGTAGGGCACGCGCTTGCGCACTGCCGGGTAGCCCATTGCCATGAGCAGTCGCTCGACGAAGTCGAAGAAGGCGATCGGTTCGCCGTTGGTCACGAAATACGCCTGGCCGCAGACCGGAGTACCTGGCTCCAGCTGGGCCTCTGCAGCCACAACGGCGTCCACGACGTTGTCGATGTAGACGAAGTCGGAGAGCTTGCTGCGCGTCCCCACCTCCCGGATGCCGGCCCCGTCGGCCCGTCGCAATATGTTGGGCAAGAATCGTGTGTCGCCGGGGCCGAACACCAGATGGGGCCGTAATGCACACGCGCTGGTGCTCCCCTCGCCAGCGAATTCCAGGACATCTTGCTCGGCTGCGATTTTGCTGTCCGCATATGCGCTCAACGACGCCGCGGCATACGGCAGCTCTTCGTCGCCAGCCTCGAGGTCGCGGCCCTCGTACACCACGCTTGCCGAACTGATGTGAACCAGCTTGCGCACGCGGCCGCGCCGGCACGCTTCCAGGACGTTGCGCGTCCCGCCATGGTTCACCTCCCACATCTCGTCCTGGGCCGTATTGCGGGTTTGCACGACCGAGGCACAGTGGATGACCGTTTCCACCCCGTTGCACGCCGCGGCGATACCCGCTCCGTCCCTGATGTCGAGGTCCAGGAACTGCACATCGTCGCGGAACGGACGGCAACGCGGATTGACCACACGCACCTGCCGGCCGGCATCTGCAAACGCACGCACGACCGCTGAGCCGATGAAGCCGCACCCGCCGGTGACGAGCACAGGGCCTGCGGCTGACTCGGGACGATTCACGCGTGCTGAGTACAGGCAGAAGTGCCGAACAGCCAATCCCACAGCGGTGTGATGTTGCCGAAGTTGCCGCTGCTGCTGTGATGTGCATCGTGCCGTGCCGACCAATGGTTCGTCAGCCACGCGAGCCGCACCGGAACGCTCAGGTTGGCGTGTACCAGCACATTGACCAGGGAGTGCGCGACCGCCACCGCGATGAACGCGCCCGCCCCGAGCGGTCCGATGGCCGCCATGCTGGCGAGCAGCACCACCAGGCCTGCAACTGTTTCCAGCGGGTGCAGGTACAGCGAATCGACGGCGGTCGGATGCGAGGTTCGATGGTGCACCCAGTGGACCCTGCGCATCAGCGGTCGCCAGTGAAGCGCTCGATGGAGCCAGTAGTAGCCGAGGTCGTACAGCAGCAGGACCAGGATCGGCGCGTACCAACGGGAAGCGCGGTCGGCGTCGATCAGGTACCCGCCGAACAGCACTATGCCGACGACGTAGGTCGCCAGA
Source organism: Candidatus Poriferisodalis sp. (assembly GCF_965204125.1). Taxonomy (GTDB): domain Bacteria; phylum Actinomycetota; class Acidimicrobiia; order Acidimicrobiales; family Poriferisodalaceae; genus Poriferisodalis. The sequence goes on from NZ_OZ241968.1 coordinate 547,563, forward strand.
GCGACGCTGCCGTTGAGTACGACATTCCGGTAGCGGCCGTCGATCAAGACTCCGTCACTGGGTGCGCGCCGCAGACGCGGCAGCTTGATGTGCATCGATTGGCAGAGCGCAATCGCCATGGACGGCACGGCAATTGCAGCCAGATAGAAGGCCGGATTCATGCGACCGTTGCCGAAGCTGTGGAGGTGAGGGGAATCGAACCCCTGGCCTCTTCGATGCGACCGAAGCGCTCTACCAACTGAGCTACACCCCCGAGGTGGGCGACCGTCGAATATATCTGCGGTGCTGTGCCTACCCGTTGGCCGCAGTGCGCTGTGCCTATTGGTTTGCCTGGCGCTGAATCATCCTGACCGTCGAAGCGGTGGCGGGATCTCGCAGCGGCAGGTAGTGCACCTCGGCGGTCGGCGCTGCGCGGCGGCGCCGCACGACGAGCATGACGAACGCCAATGACGCCAAGAGCATCAGGGCACACGCGGCAAGCGCCCAGAGCGATCCTGTGACGAGTGCGCCTGCAAGCGTCACCAACGTGCACAGCACGAGGAGCGTGCCGATATCGCGCCGACGCGTTGCTGCCTGTGCTGGCGTCGCCGGCATCGACGTGGAGGGGCTCGCCCATCGTCGCTGAGGCACGCCGACGCGTCTGCGTGGGTGCTGCCGCGAGAGCTGCGCCGCGGCCGGCGCGGACCGGCCGAGCGAGTCAAGCTGCTGGCGAAACTGGTCGACCGAAGATGTCGCCCTTCGGCGGGGTTGAAACAAGCGAGCGACGTCCGGTGCCAACACCACGATCCAGACGACCGCCAACAGCACCAAGACCAGTTGTGTCACGCATCACCTGCCTTGCTGGCTGGCCTGCCCGCCTAGGTTGCCACGTCGCGGCGGTAGGTGCCCGATTTGCCGCCCGTCTTCTCCCACAGCGCCAGATCGCCGATGACCATGGACCGATCGGCCGATTTGCACATGTCGTAGATCGTGAGCGCGGCGACCGAGCATGCCGTCATCGCCTCCATCTCGACGCCTGTTCGATCCACCGTCTCGACTTGGGCCTCGATCTCGATCCACGTGTCGGCGATCTCGAAGTTCACATACACCGCACCGACGAGCAGTGGGTGGCAGAGCGGGATGAGATCCGGCGTGCGTTTGGCGGCCTGGATGCCGGCCACCCGGGCGACAGCGATGACGTCTCCCTTTGCGATCGCACCGCGGGCAACCAGCGACGCCGTCTCGGCTGCCATGTGCACACGGCAGCGAGCAATCGCCCGGCGGTGGGACGCCTCCTTCGGCGTCACATCGACCATGCGTGCCCGGCCGAGCGGGTCCAAGTGGGTGAAGGGTGACTCGGTCATGTCCTCGCCGCCTCCCTAGCCGCCGATCTGACTCATCGTCCGTTTTGGCTTGATGAAGTTGACCTGGCCGATTGAGTGACCGGCCCACTTCGTGCCGACTGCATCGCGGATGGCAGTCGCCAGCAGATCGTCGAGCTCGGCACCCGCTGCACCACCACGCAAGATCGACCGCATGTCGAACTCGTCGAGCGCGAACAGGCACGTGCGGAACTGACCTTCGGCGGTGAGCCGCACCCGGTCGCAGTTGCCGCAGAACGGCTTGGTGACGCTGGCAATGACACCGACCTGACCGCCGCCGTCGAGATACCGGTAGCGCTCGGCGGGCTCGTTGGCGCGCACGACGGGCTCAGTCGGATACTCAGCCGAGATTGCCGCCAGGATCTCGTCGGCCGGCACAACGACATCTGCATTCCACACGTCGCCGGCTTCGAGCGGCATGAACTCGATAAACCGCACCTCGACGCCCCGCTCGCGGCCGTACCGGGCGAAATCCACCACCTCGTCGTCGTTGATGCCGCGCATCATGACCGTGTTGATCTTCACCGGAGCGAGCCCGGCGTCGATGGCCGCGTCGATACCGTCGAGCACCCGATCCAGCTCGTCGCGGCGGGTCAGCTCCAGGAATCTGTCGCGCTGCAGCGAATCGAGGCTGATGTTGATGCGCGACAGGCCAGCAGAGGCCAGCGGCTTCGCATGCAAGCGCAACGTGGCGCCGTTGGTGGTCAATGCGACGTCGACACCCAGCCGGGCGAGGCGTTCGACCAACCGCGGCAGATGCGCACGCACCAAGGGCTCACCGCCAGTCAGGCGGATGCTCTCGAAGCCGAAGCGCTCCACGCACACTTTGGCGAATCGCTCGATCTCCTCGAAGCTCAGGATCTCCGATCGCGGCAGCCACGTCATGCCTTCGGCCGGCATGCAGTACTGGCAGCGGAAGTTGCACCGGTCGGTGACGGAGATGCGCAGGTCGCCCACGATCCGGCCGAACGGATCGACGAGATCGGTCGCTTGGGCAGGGGCAACGACATCTGCTGCGCCATTCATTGGCCTGAGCGTACCCAGCAGTACGCGGGGCTGATCTTCCAGCTGCTCTGGGTCTGGGCAACCGGAGCTGCTCAGTCCAGCAGCAGCACGTCAACCGGGCCGCCGGCGCGTACTCCATCGCCGTCGGGCACGACCGCCAGCGCATTGGCCTTCGCCATCGCCCAGAGCATGTGCGAGCCCTGCCCGCCGGCGGAGCGCACTTCGATGCCACCGTTCGCGGACGTCGCGAGCACCCGCATGAAGTGCGTCTTGCCGTCGGCGCGCCGGGGCAGGTCTTCCGCGGCCGTGGCCGCAACCGTCGGACGGACGGGATCGGGATGGCCCATCATCGAGCGCAGGCCTGGCCGGGCGAACAGCTCGAACGACACCATTGACGAGACAGGATTTCCGGGCAGGCCGAAGACCGGCACATCGCCCACCGTGCCGAACGCCAGCGGTTTTGCCGGCTTGATGGCCACCTGCATCCAGCGCATGTCGCCGATGCGGTCGAGCACGGCCTTCACATAGTCGAAATCGCCCATGCTGACGCCGCCGGAGGTGACGATGGCATCGCAGGTGTCGATGCCGGTGCTGATGGCAGCTTCGATCTTGTCGGGCTCGTCGGGAGACAGTCCCAGGTCGACCGGAATCACATCGGCCCGGTGCGCCAATGCCAGCAGGGTTCGACGGTTCGAATCTCGGATCTGACCGGGCCGGAGCGGGCTGCCGTCGTCGACGAGCTCATCGCCTGTCGACAGCACGCCGACCCGCAGCCGCGGGAACACCTCCACTTCGGTCATCCCGAGGCTGCACAGCACGCCGAGATGTCCCGCAGTGAGCTCCGTGCCGACGCCGAACACATGGGTTCCGGCATGCAGGTCGTCGCCGACGGGCCGCACATGGTTGCCCGACGGAACGCTCACCTCTACACGCACGATCTCGGCCGCGCCGTCTCCGGATGCGGGCCCGTCGGTCACGATGCTCGTCCGTTCCACCATGACCACCGCATCGGCGCCCGGGGGGATCGTTGCGCCGGTCATGATGCGGCTGGCCTCGCCCGGCCCCACCGTCACCTGCGGCGCGTGTCCCGCAGCGATTGTCTCGATAACCCGCAGATCGCATGGGGCGTCGACCACGTCGGCAGACCGGACAGCGAAGCCGTCCATGGCCGTGTTGGCGAATTGCGGGATGGCTTCGGCCGAGATGATCTCGCTGGCCGTCACCAAACCCAGTGCGTCCGCAACCGGCACCGATACCGGCGTGCGCGCGGGGCATCTGTCGAGCACGAACTCACGCACGGCCTCCAGCGGCAACATCGGACGCAATGTATCGGGCACGGCGATCCTGGAGCGGCCGAGCGCTCGCGCCGGAGCCGTCTACTGAGCCGCGTCGATGCCCCGTCCCGCGAGGATCCGAGCGATCTCGGGTCGGCGTGTCTCGAGTTCCGCGGGGTCCTTGACGGGCTGGAAGCGGCCGTCGGGCCCGTCGCGCTCGACCCGCAGCATCGTGGTGTCCACGAATGCCGACAGCTCGCCGATCAGTCGCTCGAATTGCACCGCCTCGGCGCCGTCGACGTGCTTGTGCACTTCGAACCAGGTGAGCGGCCAGCCGGCAGAGAACACCTCGATGTCGGCGACGAGCGAATTCGTATTGACTGCGCCAGGCGCCAGTGGGTCGACGCCCGGTGGCAGGCGAAACGACTCCACGATCTGCAGTCGCCCGTCCACACGCCACGGAGAGCCCCCCGTAGCATCGCCCCCGACGACTTCACAGGTGAGCGGCCTCGCACCGGCCAGATGCGCGCCGATCACCGCAGGGTCCAGCGATGCTGCAGCATTGTCGACGTTGGTGACGAACAGGCAGCGCCCGCCGCCATCTGCGAACCGGCTCAGCAGGCCGCTCCGCTGCACTGCCCATGGCGCGTCGCCATGCCCTGGGGCGTGAAGCGAAACGGCGCCGTCGGCGTCGCGGAACACATCGCCGCTGGGTGTGAGGCGCATCGAGACGCCCTGAGGGGCAATGCCGATGGGAACGTCGGGCGTCGCCGCCGCAGCCGACCAGTCGCGCAGCACGCGCTCGGACTGGAAGCTGGTCATCAGCCACAAGGGAACAACGCAGTGCAGATCAGCGGTGACACGACGCAGATCGGCCAGCTTGGCGGCCGCGAACGTCAGGCCCGGGAGTACCTCGGCCAGCGCCTTCACGCCGCCCCCGAAGCGAGTGGCCATGCCTCCGGCCAGGAGCAGGACGCCCACCTGCCCGCCAGCGATCGCATCACGACCGGCACGGGCGAGCTGCTCGCGTTCGGCGGAGCCCGGCGGCGGGAGCGGCACCAGGTCGTCGTGCCGTGGGGGCTCAATGCTCCCGCGCACCCAGTTGGCCTCGGTGCTGCGCGGCGCCGATGGCTGCCGAGCGGTCAGCCGGCTGCGCAGGCCGTCGAACGTCTCGGGCTCGAAACCGTAGGCCACGAGCGTCTCGGCAGCCGCGACATCGATGCCGTACCGGTCTTCCAAGTCCGAGGCGAGCACGGTGCCAGAACCTAGAGGCTGGGTGGATTCACGACTGTCCGCCGGGAATTCGAGGCGGCCCGCCGTGGCCCAGGGCTACACTGCTCGGCGGCTCGGGCACTGCTGGTGACCCGAGTGACTGGCCCCAAGGGACACCGGACGGGACTTCATGCCGACCTACGAGTATCGCTGTACCGGCTGCGGCCAGACCTTCGAGCGCTACCAGAGCTTCTCCGACGATCCCATCGCCGTGTGCCCGCTGCCAGCAGGCGGCGCAGCGCTCAATGGGTCGGCGCCCGAGTGCGGCGGTGAGGTGCGGAAGGTGTTCTCCAACGTCGGGATCAGCTTCAAGGGCAGCGGCTTCTACCGGAACGACAGCAGGTCCGAGGGCCGGAGCACGTCGAAGGCTTCCGGCAACGACTCGTCGGACTCATCGAGTTCAAGCACAACCAGCGATTCGACAAGCAAGGAATCGGCTTCTTCGGACAGCAGCTCGTCAAACGGCACGTCGAGCTCCGCCGTGGGGGCCGCCTCGGCGTCAGGCTGACGCCTCCAGCATCGAGACAAGCCCGCAGCGGCCCCGCCGCTGCGATGGCTTCGCGACGGAGGCTCTCATGGCGTTCATCTCACAGCTCAGCGACCTCTGGCGGCGGCGCCCCAACCTGGTGCACTGGGCCGCGGTCGGTGTGGTCGCGCTCGTGGCGCTCCTGCTGGTCGCCGGCGCGGCCGGCCGAGCGCGCGCGGCGGCGGCCGCCTGGGGAACGTCGGTGCGAGTGCTGGCCGCGCAGACATCGCTGGCAGTGGGCAGCACACCGACCGAGCACGTCGATCTTGTCGAGGTGCCGGCTCATCTCGTACCCGCCGGGGCGCTCACCAGTGCGTTCGCTCTCGGTGAGCTGACCCGGGCAGTCCCGCGGGGCGCCTTGCTGACCGAGCTCGACTTCCACCCCGCATCAGGGGTGAGCCCGGGACGCCGGGGCATCGGCATCAGCGTCGTTCCCCATGCCCCCGATGTGAAGCCGGGCACCCCCGTCGAGCTGATGCTGTTCGCCGACATCGATCCGTTCGATCCCGACGTCGGCGATGCCGATCCCGCGCGCGTGCCGGCCTTCGTCCTGGCCGCGTCCCGGGATCGATGGCTTGTCGAGGTTGAGCCGGTCCACCTCGACTCGGTAGCGCGGGCCAGTGCCACGGGCGTCGTCGTTCCCGTGGTGGTTAGCGCAGACCGCTGATCGCCACTAGGGCTACGGCGGCTGCAAGTGCCAGGCGGTAGCCGGCGAACAGCGCGAAGGGGCTGCGCTGCGGGCGGCGGCCAGTCCGATCCAGCAGCCACACCATGGCGGCAACTCCCGCCCATGACGACACCGCCGCGGCCAGGCCCCCCGCGATGAACAGCTGCAGCTCTGCACCGGCAGGTGCAGCATCGCCAAGTGAAGCGAAGCGATACACACCTGCACCGGCGATAAGCGGCAGGCTCATGAGAAATGCCAGCCGCGCCGCTGCTGCCCGGTCGAAGCCAAGCCACCGACCTGCCGTGATGGTCACTCCCGATCGGCTGACGCCCGGAAGCAGCGCTGTGGCTTGCGCGAGGCCCATGCCGAGAGCATCCCGCACCCGGTAGGAATCTTGGGATCGCCGCGCGCCCCGTCGGTGCGCCGCAACGTCGGACCGCCACAGCAGCCAGCCGAAGGCGGCCAGCAGCACTGCGATCAGCAGCGGTCGCTCGGCGAGGTCGAGCAGGCGATCCTCCAGGGCGACGCCCGCAACGGCTGCAGGAACCGCCGAGGTCGCCAAGCTCACGGCGATCACGGTGTCGCGCTCGGCGCGGCCGCGGATGCCGCGCCAAAGTGCGGCGGCGTAGCGGGCGATGTCGGCACGCAGGTACAGCGCCGCTCCGGCCAGCGTTCCGACGTGCACGGCGACATCAAAGGCGTTTTCCAGCTCATTGTCGCCGTCAAAGAGATCCCATCCGGCCAGCCAGGGCACAACTTCGAGATGGGCACTCGACGAAACGGGGAAGAACTCGGTCAGTCCCTGCAGCAGGCCAAGCAGGATCGCGACGGCAGGGTCCGGCACTGCAGCCTCTAGTGATCGCTCCCCACCGAAGGAACGATGCGCGGCCTCCAGCGACGGGGTGGGTCGTAGTGATGTCCGACGGCCCAGCCCTGGCGCATCGATGCCAGAAAGCCGGCGGGATCGTCGTCGCTGAAATCGGGCATCTCCAGGTATGCGCCCCCAAGCGCCTCGGCGACGTGAGCATCGCTGCCCGCACCCGGCGCCAGGCCGTGCTCACTGGCATAGCGAGATGCCCGCGAGTTGAGGCTCGACAGGCTCGTCTTTGAGTTGATCACCTCAATGCCATCGACCAGGCCCTCGCCGACCAGCTCGTCGAGGACGTCGTGACGCAGGTTGTTGCGAAGCGGGTCGAACGGGTGCGGGATGTAGACGAGCCCGCCCTGCGACTTCACCGCCTGTGCGGCCGCGACCGGTGCCAAGCCCTGCGGCACGCGTTCGGTCAGGAACAGCCCGATGATCTCCCCGGCGTGGGTCTTCATCTCCTCGCCGACCACGACGCGTGCATCCAGCTCGCCCTGCAGCTGCTGCGCACCCCGCACAGCGTTGTGGTCGGTGATGCACACCACATCGATGCCGCTCTCGGACAGGCACTGCGCGAATTCTTCCGGTGTCGTCGTCGAGTCGCCCGACCACATGGTGTGGGTGTGGAAGTCGACGCGCACCCAGCCTGCCGGACAGCTGTCCGCGAGATGCGGATGCCGTTCGACGGCGGCTGGTGCGGGCGGGCGCGGCATCGCTCACACTCCCGAGAGCGCGATGTCGGCAACGACCAGCGGCGGCATCGACATGCCGCCGGCGAGGCGCTCGGCGGTAGCGCCGATGCCGCCGATCCCGAGCAGCATCCGCTGCAGGGTGGAAGCGATGGTGGCCTCACGGAACGGTTCGGCGAGCTCGCCGCCCGAGATCCGGTGCCCCCAGGCGCCGACCGAGAAATCGCCGCTCGTGGGATTGACCCCGCTGTGCAAGCCGCTGACGCCGCGCACCAGCACGCCGTCGCCGACCGACGCGTACAGGTCGCCGGAGGCGATGTCGCCGGTAGCGACCACGGGAGCGTGAGTGCCGACGCCAGGAAGAGACCGCGTGCCGCGCACCGCTGAGCCGGTGGAGGCAGTGTCAGATCGGCGTGCTGTGTAGGCGTTGTGCAGGAAGCCGCGCAACACACCTGCCGAGATCAGCGCGTTGCGGCGTGCTGCTAGCCCCTCGCCGTCGAAGTTCGCAGCCCCGAGCGTCGTCGGGTCGGTGGGGTCGTCGATGAGATGGAGTCGCTCGTCGGCGATCTGCTCGCCGACACGATCGGCGAACGGCGAGCGACCCTTGAGCACGCTGTCGGCGGCAAGCACGCTCGCGACCACGCCGATGAACGCCGCTGCGACCGGCGGGGCCAGCACGACGGTCACGCGTTCGCTCGGCGGCTTGGTCGCGCCGAGCTGGCCGGTGGCCAGCGACGTCGATTCGGTGATGACCCGGTCGACGTCGAGCTCGTCGGGCCGCCACGCGGCATCGCCGGCGTAGCCAATCTGCGTCTCATCGCCATCGGTGGCCAGCGGCTGAGCGCCGACCGAGCAGCTCCCGTGCTCGGACTGCACGCAGATGCCGGTGCTCGACGCAAGCGCCGACTGGGACCACCCGTCGCTCCAGGCCGCGACGCGCACGCCGGAGATGCGGGGATCCGCGGACAGGCAACGGCGTTCGAGGTCGATGGCCGCTGCGATCTTGTCAGCGTCGGACACGCTGAGCACTGCCGGATCGCTGAGGTCCAAACCGGGAGGGGCCACGTCATCGGGTTCGGCGAGTCCCTGGTGGGGATCAGGCTCGCCGAACATCACGTTGCGCCGGGCGGCCGCCAGCGTGTCGGCGACGACATCGTCGTCCAGCGAGCCGGCCGATGCGAAGCCCTGACGGCCCTCGGTGACGACGCGCACGCCGATGGCCGCGCTGTGACCGGAGCGCAACGACTCGACGTCTCCGTTGTAGGCGCGCACCGAGGTGGACCGCCCCGTCGACACGCAGACCTCGATCTGCTCGGGCCCCTGGGCCTGCTCGCACACCTGCCGCGCGAGCTGGGCCAACTCGTCAGTGTCGAACTGGCGTCGTCCGTTCACGCGCGATCACAACCCGCCGCTCACGCGGCGGTCCCCCCGACTGTCAGTGCCCGTACGCGCAGCGTGGGTTGGCCATCTCCGACGGGCACGCCCTGGCCGTCCTTGCCGCAGGTACCTGGACTCCCCATGGCGAAGTCATTCCCGAGGGCGTCGATGTCGAGCAGCACCTGGGGACCGTTGCCGATCAGGTTGCCCTCTCGCAGCGGTTCGGTGATCACGCCGTCCTCGATGAGGTACGACTCGGTCATGCCGAATACGAAATCGCCAGTGGCGGTGTTGACCTGACCGCCGCCGAGATGCGCCACATACACGCCCCACGGCGTGTCAGCGATGATGTCGGCCGGGTCGATGTCACCATTGGTGACGAACGTGTTGGTCATGCGGACCATCGGCAGGTGCGTGTAGCTCTGGCGCCGGCCATTGCCCGACGGCACCCGACCTTCATCGCGGCTGCGCAGCCAGTCCCACATGTAGTCGGTGAGGACGCCGTCGCTGATCAGCTCGTTGCGTTGTGTGGGATGGCCTTCGTCGTCGATGGCCAGCGCGCCCCACTCGGGTCCCATCGTGCCGTCATCGACCAGCGTCACGCCGCTGGCAGCCACCTGCGAACCCACCCGATCGGCGAACACCGACGCTCCTTTGCGCACCAGATCGGCTTCGAGCCCGTGACCGCAGGCCTCGTGGAAGAGCACCCCTCCCCCGCCGCGGGCAATGACCACGGGCACCTCGCCGCTCGGCGCGGGACGGGCCGCAAGCTTGGTGACGGCGCGCTGAGCAGCACGCTCGGCAAGCTCAGCAGGGTCGTGGTCGTCAAACAGCTCCCAGCCCACGGTGTAGCCGACGGTCTCGCGGCCGGTCTGCAAGCCGCCGTCGCCGCTCGCGACGCATCCCACCGAGAACAGCGTCCGCACCTGATCATCGGCGGCGCAGACGCCATGGGTGTTGGCCACCAGAATCCGGCGGCGACTCTCGCCATAGCGGGCAGTCACCTGGGTGATGGCCTCGTGAGCAGAGCGGGCGGCATCGTCTGCGGTACGCAGCAGCGCCACCTTGCGCTCGGCGCCGATGGAAGCCGGCAGCACAGCAACCCGCGGCTCGGCGAGCGCGACTCCCCCGAGCGACATCATGTCCACCGTGCCGCCACGCGGCTGACGCGTCGCCACTGCGGCAGCCGTACGAGCGGCCTCCGCCAGCCCTTGAGCGCTCAGATCGGACGTGTGCGCATAGCCCGTGACCTCACCGGCAGTGACCCGGATGCCCACACCGCGGTCGCGGCCCGAGTTCATCTCCTCCACCCGGCCTTCGTCAAGGACCACGCTGGCCGAATCCCGGTCCTCAGCGAACAGCTCTGCCCACTCGCCGCCCGCGTCCAGCGCGGCACGCAAGGTCGCGTCGACGATGTCGAGATCGACCAACGGCTCGGCTGCGATCTCTGCGGCGGCCGTAGTGTCGGATGTACGTGTCATGAAGCTGCCAAGCGTCTCAGAATTCGGCGCGGACACGTGATGCATCCGCTGCACGGCCGTATGTGGGCCGCACCGTCGTCACACTATTGTGCGAAGCCACGTGAAACGCTTCGGAACCGATGTGCGTCGCCGTGCCCCCGAGGGCGACGCGCTGGGCGAGCGCTGCGCAGGGCAGCCTGAGCGTGACTCCCGCTCGGCAGGCTGAAGGCGATGCGCGGCGCCACAGCACCAGTCCAGCCTTCGCAGCGGCGGGCTCGCATTCCACACGGCCTCGTTACAGCGTTGCGCGTCTGCGCGAGCGCAGGGCTCTTGGCCCTGCTGATCATCATCAGCCGCGATGAGTTGTCGGCGCTCGATGTCGGATCCAAGAGCGCTGCTGCAGCCTGGCTGACTGCCGCCGCCCTCGTCATCGCGGCAGCCTTCGTCATGGCGGCAATGCGCTGGTGGCAGGTGGCCGACACGCTCGACGTCCGGGTATCTGGTCGCTCGACGCTCTCCATCTATCTCGCTGCGCTGTTCGTCGGGAACTTCCTGCCCACCACCATCGGCGGCGACGTGCTGCGCGTCAACCGGCTGGCTCGCATCTGCGGCAGTCAGGCCAACGCCTTCGCCACAGTCATCATCGAACGCCTGACGGGCTGGGTCGTCCTGCCGCTGCTCACGTTGGCGGCGCTGATCTCGCAGCCGAGCCTGCTGAGACATTCCGGAGGCCAGATCGCCGGCGGACTCGCGCTGGGGACGCTGGTCGTGCTCGCATTCATCGTCTGGGTGGCAGAACATCCCCGCGGACTTGGCCGACTTGCGGGCGGTACCCGTATCCGGGAAGCGCTCGGCGCGGTGCACACGGGTCTGAGCGTGTTCCGGAGACATCCGGGGGCCGCGGGCCGATTGCTCACGGTCGGACTGGCGTATCAATTCCTGCTCGTAGTAGCGACGGCGTTGGCGGGGGCAGCGATCGGTGTGAATCCAGGTCTTCGAGCCTGGTTGGCCTTCGCGCCCATGGTGTTGATCGTCCAGAATCTGAGTGCCGTCGGCGGTCTTGGAGTGCGAGAGGGAGCTCTCGTGCTGTTCCTCGACGCCCATGGTGTCAACGAAGGCGAAGCCGTGCTGCTGGGCCTCTTGGTATATGCACTGACGCTGCTGGTGAGCCTGACCGGAGCTCCGGCGCTGGCGCTCGGCGGCCGTCGCAAGCGCAGCAAGGTACCCGCCGAAGTGCCTGCTGAGCGCTGAGTACCCTTGGGCCGCGAATGCACCTCGCCAAGCTCACCAGCCCGGCTGACCTGCGAGCACTCAGCCCGTCTCAGCTCGATGAGCTCTGTGCGGAGATCAGAGACTTCGTGGTGCAGGCTGTCTCGCAGACCGGCGGGCATCTCGGTTCGAACCTCGGCGCGGTGGAGCTCAGCGTTGCGCTGCACCGAGTCTTCGAATCGCCACGCGACGTCATCATCTGGGACACCGGCCACCAGGCCTACGTGCACAAGCTCATCACCGGTCGGCGGGACGGTTTCGAGCAACTCCGCCAGCGGCACGGCCTGTCGGGGTACCCCAGCACGTCCGAGTCGCCCCATGACGTCGTCGAGAACAGCCACGCTTCCACCTCGCTGAGCTGGGCGTCTGGGCTCGCCACCGGGTTCCAGCTCACCGGTCACGAGCACCGACGTGTCGTCGCTGTCATCGGCGACGGCTCTATGACCGGCGGGATGGCCTTCGAGGCACTGAACAACCTCGGCCATTACGCCCAGCGCGCATTGATCGTGCTCAACGACAACGGCCGCTCCTATGCCCCGACCGTCAGCCGGCTGTCCACGGTGATGTCGCGGCTGAGACAGTCGCCCCACTACGTGCAGGGCCGCCGAGCGGTCGACCACCTGCTCGAGCGAGTGCCGCTGGGCGACGGCGTGCGCCGGAGCTTGGACAGCGCCGCCGCCGCGATGCGCGAGATGTGGGAGCCGCCGGCGTTCTTCGAGACTCTCGGCGTGCGCTACGTCGGCCCGGTCGACGGGCACGACATATCGGCCATGGAATCAGCCTTCCGCGACGCTGCTGCCTACGCCAGCGGTCCCATCGTCGTCCATGTCGTGACGCAGAAGGGGCGCGGCTATGCCCCCGCCGAGCACGACACCGAGAAACACCTGCACGACATCGGCCTCTTCGACCCCGCCACCGGCAGCGCCCCGTCGCCGAGCACTGACAACCGACCGGTCTTGCGCGACTACACGGCTGTCTTCACCGAGACGCTCATCGCAGCAGCACGGCGCGACCGCGACATCGTCGCAATTACGGCCGCGATGCCGGGCTCCACCGGGTTGCTGCCCTTCCAGCGGGAGTTTCCCGATCGTTTCTATGACGTGGGTATCGCCGAGCAGCATGCACTCACATCAGCCGCCGGCATGGCACGCGCCGGTCTCCGACCGGTGGTGGCGGTGTACTCGACGTTTTTGGCGCGAGCCTTCGATCAAGCGCTCTACGACATCGGCCTGCACCGGCTGCCCGTCATTCTCTGCGTGGACCGCGCCGGCATCACCGGCCCCGACGGCGCATCCCACCACGGCCTGTACGACATTGCCATGTTCACTCGCATCCCCGGCATGACTGTGTTCGCCCCATCGGGGCCCGATGAGCTTCCGGCAGCGTTCGCCCAAGCCCTTGAGATCACCGACGGCCCCGTAGCAATCCGCTGGCCCCGCGGCAAAGGCCCGGTGAGCGGGACGGTCCAGCAACCAGATCTCGTGACGAGCGACATGCGCGCAGAGGCCCGCCAACACCGGTCAGGCCCCGACGCCTGCATCCTGGCCGCCGGCCAGACATTCAGCGCAGCAATCGAAGCCGCCGAACTGCTCAGTGCCGACGGCGTCGAAGTCTCGCTGTGGGACCCGAGAGTCCTGAAGCCGCTCGACCGCGCCATGCTGCTGGACGCCGCCGCGCACCCGCTGGTGGTGACCGTGGAGGACGGTGTGCGCGTGGGCGGCTTCGGCAGCCTCGTCAACGACGCTCTCCAGCAACTCGACTCCCCATCAGTGCCACGCATCACCCAACTAGGCACTCCCGACACGTACCTCCCCCACGGCACCGCCCAAGAACTGCACGCCGAACTCGGCCTCGACGCAGTCGGCATAGCCGCAGCAGTTCGCAAGACCCTTGCCCGCATCACGGCCTAAGCGGCGCGAAACGGCCCGGAGCAGATGCCCCGGGCCGCTAGGCGTTGGATTGTTCCTGCGCCGCAGCAATGCTGCGGGCATCAGATACAGCGAGGGTTAGCCCAGCTCGGAACCAACGACCGAGACGAAGCTCACCGCCGCCCCAGGCTGCCCGCCCAGGTTGTGCGTGAGCCCCAGCGTCTTGCCCTGCTCGGTGACTGAAGGGATCTGCCGCTCAGGCGGGGCCTGACCGCGCAGCTGCAACCAGCACTCGAAGAGCATCCGCAGGCCGGATGCACCGATCGGGTGGCCGAAGCTCTTCAGACCGCCATCGGGGTTGACCGGAAGGTCGCCGTCGAGGTCGAACGTGCCGGCCATGGCTTCCTTCCAGCCCAGGCCACGCTCGGCAAAGCCAAGGTCCTCCATCAGGACCAGCTCGGTGGGCGTGAAGCAGTCGTGCACCTCGGCCATCGCGATCTGCGAGCGCGGGTCGGTGATGCCGGCCTGCTTGTAGGCCTCGGTCGCGGACGCCACAACCTCACGGAAGGTCGTGTAGTCGTAGGTGCTGTCCAGCGCGCCGGTCGCAGGACCGGACGCAAAGCTGAGGGCCTTGATGTACAGCGGGTTTTCGCAGTACTTGTGGGCATCCTCGGCCCGTACCAGGACCGCAGCGGCCGAGCCGTCGCTGACGCCCGAGCAATCGAAGATGCCCAGTGGACCAGCGATCAGCGGCGAGCCGGCGATGGTCTCCTTGGCGACTTCCTTGCGGAACTGCGCTCGGGGATTCAGCGAACCGTTGCGGTGGTTCTTCCAGGCGATGCGAGTGAGGACTTCCTTCATGGTGTCCTCGTCGAGCCCGTACTTGTGGGCGTAGGCCGGTGCCAGCAGGCTGAACGTGGCCGGCGCGGTGATGGTGGAATCGGTGCCGTCGCTGGGCGGGCGTGCACCGGTCAGACCCGAATACCCGGAGTCCTTCAGCTTCTCCACGCCGATCGCCATCACCATGTCGTAGGCGCCCGAAGCAACTGCGTAGGCAGCGTTGCGGAACGCCTCAGAACCGGTGGCGCACATGTTCTCGAGCCGGGTCACCGGCTTGTAGTCGAGCTGCAGCGGCTTCGACAGCGTCAGGCCGGAGACGCCCGATCCCATCGTGCCGAGCCAGAAGGCGTCGATGTCGTCCTGGGTGACGCCAGCAGATGCGTACGCATCGTGTGCCGCGTCGGTGAGCATGTCATCGACGCTGCGATCCCAGTGCTCGCCGAACTGGGTGCAACCCATTCCGACGATCGCGACCTTGTCGCGAATGCCATGTGAACTCATGTGTGCCTGCCTTGTGGTGGGTTGGGTATTGACATTATGGCCGCTGGCCCGCGTTCATTGCTGCGTCACCCCGCAGCCGGACGAGCCTTCCAGAAGTAGTTGTGGATTCCTTCCGCGCTGTACAGGCGGCGGAACGTCATCTCGACGCGGTCGCCGATGCGCACCTCATCGGGGTCGACATCGGTCATCTCGGCCTGGAAACGCCCGCCGCCGTCGTAGTCGATGACCACGGCAACCATGGGCGGCGACAGCGAGAACGCCAGCCGGTCCACCGTGAAGGTGGCGATCGTGGCGGGCACATCGGCCATGCGGACGCGCTCCATGTCGTCGACAGCGCCGCCTTCCATCGACACGCGCATCGGCGGCAGATGAATGGCGCCCGAGCTGCGGTCGCGTGAGCCGACGAACGCGTACTTCCAGTCTTCGGAGCGGAACGCCGGCGGCGCACCGGGACGCTCTGGGTCCGGCCGCCGGGGCGGCTCACGGTCGAGGAAGCCGCGCCACGTCAGGAACTTGTTGTAGTCGAGCGCGTCGTTGCCCCGATCGATCTGGGCGCGTACCGGCGCGTATGGCGCGTGGTCGGCGATGGCGTCCGTGGTCCGCAGCACATCGGCCGTGGCGCCGTCGGCGAGATGGACCAGCAGGATCGTCTCGCCCGGCGCCGCGTCGTCGAGCACGGCTGCCAGCACGATCGCCGCATGCGCCGTGCCGGTGTTGCCAATCTCGCCGGTCAAGTCGGGGACCAGCTTGTCGCCTGCCACGCGGGACAGGCCGCGCACCGCACGAGCGTGCAGTCCCACGATGGCGATCTTGTCGATGCCGTCGAGACCGACTCCGGCATCGGCCATTGCCCGCTCGATGGCATCGTTCGCGAGCGGCAAGTACACCTGCTCGCCGAACCGCTCCTCCCAGATGCGCGAGTACGCATCGCCCGGCTGGCGGTAGCGGTCGGTGAACTCAGCGGTGGCAACCGCCGCGCCGAGCCACTCGCACAGCACCGGAGACACAGCGTCGTCGCCGAAGACGAAGGCGGCTGCGCCGTCGCCGCCGCCTGCCTCGTCGCCACTGGTCGGGCGACCGGTGCGCAGATCCGAAGCCACTGCCAAGTTGGTGCCCCGGTTGGCCGCAGCGAGTGCCCAGATGGCCTCCGACGAACGCGGCGCTCCTCCGGCATCGACCGCCCAGGACGATTGGGGCAGGTCCAGCGCAGCGTGGATGGCAGAAGCGTTCGTCTTGTCCATGTATGCGGGATTGGCCGTCGAGAACAGCACCGAGTCGGGCACGATGTCGCTTCCGCGCAGCGCATTGCGCGCGGCCTCGACACCCATCGTGGTGGTGTCCTCGTCGTAACTGGCCACGGCTCGGTGACCGCGGCCGCCGCCGGAGCCCATCGCCGCAGTGATCTTGGAGCGGTCCAGCCGCCAATACGGCACGTACGCCCCGTACGCAATGATCCCTCGTCCCATTGTCGGTTCTCCCGTCGCTGCGGTTGCAATCGTCGCCGCCGTCGGCCCTCAAGCGGTCCGGTCGGCTGTCCCCGGCGCACACCGGCCAGCGCAGGAGCCTACGGCGTGGAGCGTCCGTGTCGCCTAGCCCGCAGGCACGACGCGGTAGGCCTCGGCGAGCCGACCGCTGGGAAGGTTGCCCGCGGCTGCGGTATCGGCAGCCCATTCGCGCAGACGGCCTTCGAGATCGTCCATCTCCGCGGTCTGGCTGCGATGTGCACGAAGCGCTTCGACCTTTCGGCCAAAGTTGTCGGTGATGTCGATCCACCGGTTGGGCTCGGTGCCGATCAGCCAGATCTCGCTGACGTTGTGGGGCTTGTGACCCTCGTCGAGGAGCTCCGGGAAAGCCCGTGGATTGCGGGAGTCGGGGTACACAGCGGCCATCGCAGCAGTAGCAGTGGCCAGGTGGTCCGGGTGGGAGATGTAGATGTGGTCCCAGTTGGGGATAGTGGTCTGGCACAGCACGGCATCGGGACGGACGATCCGGATCACGCGCGCGATGTCACGCCGCAATCCCAAGTCGGCCACGACCATGCCATCGGGATGGCCGAGCCAGTGCAGCTCGCTCACACCCACCTTCGCTGCCGCAGCAGTCTGCTCGGCCTGCCGCATTGCGGCCAGCTCGTCGGGTGTATGGGACATGTCGTCGTCGCCGGCTTCCCCGCTCGTCGCCAGGCAGTACGCCACGTGGCATCCGGCCGATGTCAGCGCGGCAACGGTTCCCGCCATGCCGAAGTCGATGTCGTCGGGATGGGCCACGATGATCAGCGCCCGTGCAGGCGCTTCGATCTCTCCCTGATCGGTGAAGATCACGCCCACTGCCACAACCTCCGTCGCTCGGGCGACGGCGTCGCCGTTCGGCTCAGCCGCTAGGTGAAGTAAGGGTTCTCGCCCGAGGCGTGGTCGGTGAGGTCGACGACCCGCTCGACTTCAGGGATCAGCTCACGCAGTGTGCGCTCGATGCCCGCGGTGACGGTGGCGTTCGCCATGCCGCAGCCTTGGCAGCCGCCGCCCAACTTGACGACGACCGTGTCGCCTTCCACCGACACCAGCTCGGCGAACCCGCCGTGCGCGGCGATCGAGGGGTTGATGCGCTTGGTGAGCACCTCTTGGACGTTGTCCTCCACCGTGCCGTCGAGGTCGAGCTGCGCGTTGGGGCCGAGGTCGGGGCGGTTCGGATTGCGCAGCACGAGGCCCGGCTGGTTCGGGTTGGACGGCAAGTCCAACGAGGCGCCGTCGAGCTTGGGCACGTCGCGATCGGGAATCAGCACCGTCAGGCCGCCCCCGACTGCGAATGGCACATCGGCAACGTCGGCCTCGGCCAGCAGCTCGAAGGCGAGGTCGTAGGTGTAGTCGACGCCTTGGGCGCCGGTCACCTCGATGCGAAGCGCGAGCTGATCGCCGTCGACTTCGCTGTTGCGCAGTTCGACCACCTTCTCGAGTGCAGCCGGCGTGACGTCAAAGGTCTCGCGCCGCGTCTCCATCATCGATTCGCGCACTGCGTCAGCGGGAGCCATCGGGTCGCTCAGGGCCATGTCGGCAGCCTACTGACGACGCCCTGCGGGTCCGTGGGCGGCTGCGAAAGGCGTTGCCCCACAGCCTGGCGGTAGTGTCCCGCGCGCTCGCTGCGCCTCTCAGACCGAGGGCGCCCCGCAACAAAGGGGATCTTCATGGCCTTCCGCGCATTGATGCTGCACGAACAGGACCGAGCCGTCTCGGCCGAGCTGGCCGACATCGAGGACAGCCAGCTGCCCGACGGCGATGTCACCGTGGCCGTGGAGTACAGCACGCTGAACTACAAGGACGGGATGATCCTGGGCGGGATTGGGCGACTGGTCCGCACGTACCCGCACGTGGGAGGGATCGACTTCGCGGGCGTCGTCGAGTCATCCGATGACGGCCGCTTCGCTCCGGGAGATCGGGTTGTGCTGACCGGCTGGCGAGTCGGCGAGACCCACTGGGGCGGCTACGCGGAGCGCGCACGCGTGAGCGGCGACTGGCTGGTGCGACTGCCCGACGGGCTGTCGACGTTCGACGCGATGACGATCGGCACGGCCGGGTTCACCTCGATGCTGGCCGCGCAAGCGCTGGAGCGGCACGGCCTCGGATCGGGTCCGGTGCTCGTGACCGGTGCCGCCGGTGGGGTCGGCAGCGTGGCAGTGCACCTGCTGTCAGCGGCTGGTCACGAGGTCGCTGCCTCCACTGGCAGACCGCAGACCGCCGACTACCTGCGCAACCTCGGCGCTTCGGAGATCATCGATCGGACGGAGTTGTCGGAGCCGCCGGGGCGGCCGCTCGGCAGTGAGAGATTCGGCGGCTGCGTGGACGCAGTCGGGGGGACCACGCTGGCGAACGTGCTGACGCAGATGTCATACGGGTCAAGCGTGGCGGCGTGCGGCCTCGCCGGCGGCAATGGGCTCGACACCACCGTCATCCCGTTCCTGCTGCGCGGCGTCAACCTGCTCGGCATCGATTCGGTGATGTGCCCCTACGAGCCGCGCGCTGCCGCATGGCAACGACTCGACGAGTTGGTGGATCGGGATCTGCTGGCATCGATGGCGACGACGGTGGGTCTCGGCGATCTGGCCGCGCTGGGGCCGAAGATCCTGGCGGGCGAGGTGCAAGGGCGCACCGTCGTCGATGTGCGCGCCTGACGGCGCGTCTGTTGAGGTCCGCGCCTGACTACAACACCGAGGTGATCGCGGCGAAGCCGGTCAGCAGCATCGCGGCAACGACAAGGACTGCGGTCCACCACAGCCCCGGCTGGCGCTGGCGCAGCGGGCGCAGGTTGCCCATCGCGTCATAACGGTGACGTGGCATGCGCTGGGCCTAGCCCTTCAGCCTCCACTCGATGGCGCCGATCTCGTTCTGCACCTCGACCTCGATGTCCTGTGTGGCCCCTGTATCGGAACGCTCGAGCGTGCACAGGAACGTATGGCCGACCGAAACCACCAGGTACTGGTCGTCGCCGCAATTGGCCTGGACACCGAATCCCAATGCGGCTGCCGCTTCGGCACCAAGCGCCGTCTCGGTGGCATTGGTCTGCATCACTGCCTGGCGAGGTCGGATCTCGCGGCGGCCCTGCTCGTCGATGATCGTCACCTGCGCCTCGTAGAACGCTCCCTCAACGAGTCCGTCGCACAGGAACGTCGAACCCGGCCGGATGGGCGCATCCTCGGGGCAGTCGATGTCGGCGATCTCGGCTGGCGCCACCACGCTCTGCAGGTAATCCTGCACCTCGCGCTCTACCTGCGACTGGTCTGCACCGCCGCCGCAGGCCGCGAGCACCGTCGCCATCAGCGACGCCGAAACGGCGATCCAGCCCCATCGGACAATGCGATGCATACCTGTCCACCGCCCCCGCGCACAGGCTGTCTCCGGCGCGAGCGGTCTGGTCAAGTTGAGGGCCTCCGGCTAGGAATGACGGGACAATAGCCCAATGGCATGCCGCAACCTGTACTTCTCACAGCCGGCAAAATCACAGGTCATCCGTGTCCTCTGCAGAGCCTTGCGCTGCACGCGAATTCGGATGCCGATCAGATGAAGGGCCGCTCGGTGTATCGCCCGAAAACGTCGGCCAAGGCGTTGGTCACCTCGCCCACGGTGGCCCGCGTTCGCACGGTGTCGATGAGGTGCGGCATGAGATTGGCGTCGGTCTCCGCCGCCCGGCGAAGCGACATCAACGCCTCGTCGACGGCCGCCTGACTCCGGTCGGCCCGCACCTGGGCCAGCCGCTTGATCTGGCGTTGCTCGTCGTCGTTGGTGATCTTCAGCAGGTCGATCTCGTCGTCTTCGCTGCCCTCGGTGAAGGCACTGGCGCCCACCACGACCCGGCGGCCTGCGTTCACCTTCTTCTCGAACTCATACGCCGCGTCGGCGATCCCGGACTGGTACCAGCCCTCGTCGATCAGGCGGAATGCGCCCTCGAGCATCGAGCCATCCCCGGCTGCGTCGATGTGAGCGAACATCTCCTCTGCTTCGGCTTCGAGCTGGTCGGTCAGCTCCTCGATGAACCAGCTGCCGCCGAGGGGATCGATGACGTTCGCCGCACCGGTCTCGTGGGCGATGATCTGCTGTGTCCGCAGGGCGATCCGGGCGGCCTTGTCTGTCGGCAGCGCCAGTGCCTCGTCCATCGAGTTGGTGTGCAGGCTCTGGGTGCCTCCCAACACTCCGGCGAGTGCTTCGATGGCTGTACGCGCGATGTTGATCTCCGGCTGCTGCGCGGTGAGCGAGACCCCGGCTGTCTGGGTGTGAAAGCGCAGCATCATCGATCGCTCGCTCTGCGCGCCGTACCGATCGCGCATCCACCGAGCCCAGATGCGGCGGGCTGCCCGGTACTTGGCGATCTCTTCGAAGAAATCGATGTGGGCGTTGAAGAAGAAGCTCAGGCGGGGCGCGAACTCGTCGGTGGACAGCCCCCGCTGGGCCGCGGCCTCGACGTAGGCGAACCCGTTGGCCAGGGTGAATGCGAGCTCCTGCGCCGCCGTCGAGCCCGCCTCGCGGATGTGGTAGCCGCTGATCGATACCGAGTTCCACCGCGGCATCTCCTCGGTAGCGAACTCGATGGTGTCGGCAACGAGGCGCATCGACGGCCGCGGCGGGTACACCCACTCTTTCTGGGCTTGATACTCCTTGAGGATGTCGTTCTGCAGGGTGCCGCCGAGGTTGCGGCGGTCCGCGCCGTGCTCTTCGGCGTTCGCGACGAACATCGCCCAGATCGTGGCCGCCGGCGCGTTGATGGTCATCGACGTGGTGGTCGCCTCGAGGTCGATGCCGTCGTACAGCGTCGCCATGTCCTCGATCGAGTCGACGGCCACGCCGCAGCGGCCCACCTCGCCCAGCGACATGACATCGTCGGAGTCGAGGCCCATCAGCGTGGGCATATCAAATGCGGTCGACAGTCCGCCTCCGCCTGCTTCGAGGATCTCGTGGAACCGCTTGTTGGTGTCTTCGGGCGTTCCGAAGCCTGCGAACATGCGCATCGTCCACAGCCGGCCGCGGTAGCCGCTGGGATGCACGCCACGGATATACGGGAATTGCCCCGGCCAGCCCACCTCAGGATCGGGTTCGCTCTCCGCAGGCGCATAGAGCGGGTCAAGCTCGAGACCGCTCATCGTCTCGAAGTCGGCGTCGCGCACCGGGGTGGCCTCGAACTCTGCTTGCCAGCGCTCGCGTGTCACCGGTGGCCTCCTGAGATCCGCAGCCTCGTCACTGCCGAGGTGCGCTCAGCTTCAGCGTCACCTGCGGCGCTTGAAGTGTATGCAGGAGCCCGCAGGCCGGCCCAGCCTCTGGTCTCAGGGGCTGAGCGGGTCGACGGGTCCGCGACCGCTGCCGAGCAGGCGATCTGCGCCTGCCGAGATGGCGCGCGCCGTCAGGTCGTGAGCACGGTCAATCGCTGAGTCCAGGCTGGTGCCCTTGGCCAGCTCCGCGCAGATGGCTGCCGAGAAGACATCGCCCGACCCGCGGACGTTGCGGGTCTCGATGCGCGGCGCCGACAGCAGCCGGACGCTGCCGTCGCGGACCACAACATCGGTGATCGTTTCACCGCTCAGGAGTCGACCGCCGGTGATCACCACGGCCTCGGGCCCGGTGGCAGCGAGCTCGCGGGCCGCTTCGATCCACGCTTCGACCTCGTCGCCCAGGTCTCTGCCCACCAGTCGACCTGCCTCGAGGTGGTTGGGTGTCACAACGCGGGCGCTCGGCAGCAGGCGCGTCGCAACCGATCGTTCGGTCTCAGCGCTGAGCAGGGGCTCGCCGGCCCCGTCGACCAGCACCGGGTCCACCACCAACTGGGGAAGCCGGCGGGCAGCTACCGAGGCCACCGCCGCGACGGTCTCCGCCGTGAGCAGAAGGCCCGTCTTGGAAGCGGCAATGGGCATGTCGTCGAGCACTGCGTGAATCTGTGCGGCCACCAGCTCGGCGTCGACGGGCTGCGCGGCCCGGAACTCTGCAGTGTTCTGTGCCGACACCAGCGTGAGAGCGAATGTCCCGTGCACGCCGCATGCCGCAAACGCCCGCAGGTCGGCCGCGAGACCGGCCCCGCCGGACGAATCCGCCCCCGCGATGGTCAGGGCCGCGGGCGACCAGGCGTGCTGCGCGGGCGGATGGGGATTCTCCCTCGTCATCGGGCCGGCCATGTCCCAAGTACAACAGTTGAGAGCGCCGCGCGGCAGTCACGCGCGCCGCTGGTTAGCGTCGGCGGGCGATGGCCGGATCCGCGTCGAGACCGAGCGACTCTTTCGCTGGCCGCATCTCCCCCGACGGCACGGTGGGGATCATCGCCAACCCGGTCTCGGGGCGCGATGTTCGCCGGGTGGCGGCGCGCGGCGCAGTGTCGACCACCGAGGACAAGCGCAACCGGATCGCCCGGGCGGTCATCGGCGCCGTGACCGCGGGAGCCACGCGGATCGTGGCCATGGCAGAACCGTTCGGCATCGCCACGGGTGCGCTCACCGACCTTCGCATCGACGCGGAGATCGAGATCGTGGACGTGGGGGCGACCGTGTCACCCACCGACACGATCCGTGCCGTGGACGCCATGCGAGCTCGGGACGTGAGCGTGCTGGTGACGCTGGGCGGCGACGGCACCAACCGCACGATTGCCAGCGTCTGGCCCGAAGCGACGCTCGTGCCCATGTCCACCGGCACCAACAACGTGTTCCCCAGCCTCACCGAGCCCACCGTGGCCGGTGCTGCGGCGGGGCTGATGGCAACCGGCGTGGTGGATGCCGAGGCGTGTGCGCCCCGCTCAAAGCTGATCACCGTGACATCGCAAGACGGCACATCGTGCAATGGGCAGCCGGCGGGGGCGTGGACCGAGATCGCTCTGGTCGACGCGGTCACGATTGCCGACGATTTCGTCGGCAACCGCATGCCGGCGGACGGGGCGCGGCTGCGGCAGGTGCTCGTGTCACGTGCCCATCCCGCCAGCATCGGGCTCAGTTCGCTCGCGGGGCTGCTGCAGCCATGCTCATTCGCCGACGATGCGGGCGTGCTGGTTGAGTGCGGGCCGGGCGGGCGCCCGATGCGAGTGGCGCTGGCACCGGGGCTGTACCGGACGGTGCCAGTCATCGATCACCGCAGCGTCGATCTGGGGGAAGCCGTGGAGCTCGGGGGTCCGACGGTGCTGTCGCTCGACGGCGACCGGGAACGCACGATCGGCCCCAGTGCGTCGGCAATAGCCGATGTGCAGCGCAGCGGGCCTCGGGTGGTCAACGTGGAACGGGCGCTGGAATTGGGTGCCGCCGCCGGAGTGTTCGAGACTTCTCGGGCGCCGACCGGCGACCGTGCGCTCAACGAGGCCTCGAAGGTCCACTACCACCACGCCGACGGCACCCCGATCCGCGATTGCTGCTGATGCTGCCCGCTTGGCCAATTCCTGACTAATCAGGTCGGATTTATCGTCAAATGCGGCTATCCTCCGCGGCACGGATGGTGCTGGCTCACGCACCACCGCGCCAACCGCATCGCATGGAGGACGACCATGGCACTGCGACTCAACGACACCGCTCCCGATTTCACTGCCGACACCACCGAGGGCGAGATCAGCTTTCACGACTGGATCGGCGATGGCTGGGCGCTGCTCTTCTCCCATCCCAAGGACTTCACCCCGGTCTGCACCACCGAGTTGGGCGCCGTTGCTGCGCTGGCCGGTGAATTCGCCGCACGCAACTGCAAGATCATCGGCATCAGCGTCGACGGCGTGAGCGACCACGTGGCCTGGAAGGCAGATATCGCTTCCGCGACGGGCCACGAGGCCAACTACCCGCTCATCGGCGATCCCGAACTGAACGTCGTCAAGCTCTACGACATGCTTCCCGGCGACGCCGGTGATACGTCGGAGGGACGCACCGCGGCCGACAATGCCACGGCCCGCACCGTGTTCATCATCGGCCCGGACAAGAAGATCAAGGCGTCGCTGACCTACCCGATGACGACCGGCCGCAACTTCGCTGAGATCCTGCGCCTGCTCGATTCGTGCCAGCTCACCGCCGCCGAGCAGGTCGCCACGCCAGCCAACTGGCAGCAGGGCGAGAACGTCATCATCGTGCCCGCTGTATCGAACGAGGCCGCCGCCGAGAAGTACCCCGACGGCTGGGAATCACCGCTGCCCTACCTGCGTCTCGTGCCGCAGCCGGGCGTTTAGCTCAGGCTGGATTCGCCGACCACTTCGGCCTCGAATGCTGGGGCGCCGTCGAGGCGGCGCATCGATTCGGGCAGCTCAGCGCGGACGCGCTGGTGGAAGACACGGTCCTGGGCAAGCGTGTAGGGATAGGCGTTCTGGCCGGATCGCAGCAGCGGAACGTGCAGCGGCCGGCTGTTGGTGGGCCCGGGGCGGTCCTGCTCGACGAGCGTCTCCGAGGTGGCCTCGCCATCGCGCACTACCCGGTAGGGCCTCACCACGCCGCCACGGGTGGCCTTGCCCTCTGATTCCTTGTAGACGGGCACCACCGGCTCGAACGTGCCGGAGTGCCGTGCGATAGCCACCGCCTTGTACACCATGCCGGCGGTTGCATGGCCGGAACCCACCACAAGCTGGGTGCCCACGCCATAGCCATCGACCGGCAGATGCGCCAGATCGGCGATGCGGTACTCGTCGAGATCGCCTGACACCACGATGCGGGTCTCCTCGGCGCCTGCGTCATCCAGCCACCGCCGAACCCGCGGCACCTCCACCGTGAGATCTCCCGAGTCGATGCGTACCGCGCCCGGCACCCCGCCGAGACGCTTCGCCGCTGCGAGACCCCGTTCAAGCCCTGTTCTCAGGTCGAAGGTGTCTATGAGCAGCGTGGTCTCGAGGCCGTGCGCACGCATCTGCGCCTCGAAAGCTGCTTCCTCATCGTGGTGCGCCAGCGTGAAGGCGTGAGCAGCGGTGCCGGCCGTCGGGATCTCGAACTGTTCACCGGCGAGCAGGTTGGATGTCGCATCGAAACCAACCAACCAGGCGGCACGCGCGGCGGCAACGGCAGCGAGCTCGTGGGTGCGGCGGCCGCCCATCTCGATGAGATGACGTCCTTCTGCGACATCGTGCATCCGAGCAGCCGCAGACGCCACAGCACAATCGTGGTTGAGCACCGACAGCACCAGCGTTTCCACGAGCAGCGCCGTGCCTACCGACGCATCGACACGCAGCACCGGGCTGCCGGGCACATAGAAGTCGCCCTCGCGGTAGCTCCAGGCATCACCGTCGAATCGGAACGTCGCCAGGTGATCGAGCAGGCCGTCGCTGAAACGGCCGAGCCCAGCCAAGTAGTCCAGATCGTCGGCCTCGAACCCGTAGTCAGCCAGCAGCCCGGCCAGCCGGCCCGGACCCGCCACCACGCCGTAGCCGCGTCCCGGCGGCAATCGCCGGGCGAATACCTCAAAGCACGAGCGCCGGGACGCGACACCTGACTGCAAGGCCGCATCGAGCATGGTGAGCTCGTACAGGTCGGTCATCATGGCCGTGCCCACACCACAAGTCTGCCCGCACCGCAGGCCCAACGCTGGGGCCACGGTCGCCGTGGCCATTCCGACTCGCTGGAGCAGTGCGTCTCTGCAATACCGCGACATGCACAGATAGCGTGAGCGGCGATGGCACTTGTCGGGCTGGCACGGCTCATGGCCGTGTCGCATCTGGCCTACATCGTGTTCCTGCTGGTCGGCGGATTTGCCGCGAAGCACCGACCGAAGCTGATGAAGTGGCACCTCGCCGCATTCGGCGCAGCCGGATTGGTGAACATCACCGGTTCCGACTGCCCGCTGACCACTTGGGAGAAGTGGTTTCTCCGTCGAGCAGGGCGGGAGCCGTATGAGACAGGTTTCGCCTCCCAC
The DNA here is from genome assembly GCF_965204125.1 of Candidatus Poriferisodalis sp. Classification (GTDB taxonomy): domain Bacteria; phylum Actinomycetota; class Acidimicrobiia; order Acidimicrobiales; family Poriferisodalaceae; genus Poriferisodalis. The sequence continues at coordinate 573,855 of NZ_OZ241968.1, forward strand.
TATCTCGTGGAGCCCTTCTATTCGAAAGGCATCACCGGCCGGGTGAATTCGGTGATCCTGCTCGCACTCGTGATCCCGGTCTTGGTGAGCTACTGGCGACTGGCCAGAAACGCCGCTAGCCCCAAGGGCGGGTCCGCTTCGTCGTAGCGCTTCGCCTCTCGGTTCTGCGTCATAGACTCGCGGCCGGTTGTCGTGAGCGAAGCCGGTGAGATCCCGGCGCTGTCCCGCAACGGTGATGCCCCTTCGGGGGACGAGTCCGGTCGCCTCCCGGCCGCCATCACGCGAACCGATTCCTCGAGGTAAGGAGCGGCTCGTGCGGTGGGTGCTCCCGCTGCTCGGCCCTGAACTCGAGCAGAAGGGAGAACACCATGAACCGCACTGCGACAAGGCGAGCGGCCCTGCCACTGCGACTGCTGTGGGCACTGCTGACGCTTGCCATTGTGGCGTCGGCTTGCACGGGCAGCGACGCCGAGCCGGCAGAAGAACACGAGTTCGGCAGGATCGTGTCGATCTCACCGACCGGAACGGAGATCCTCTTCGCCATCGGTGCAGGCGAGCGTGTCGTGGCCGTCGACCAGTTCTCCTACTACCCGCCCGAGGCCCCCGTGACCGACCTCGACGGCTGGAACCCGAACCTCGAGGCGATCGCGTCGTACGAGCCCGACCTCGTGGTGCTGCAGACCAACGGCGAACTCATCGCCGGACTCGAGGCACTGGGGATCACCGTGCTCGCCCACGACGCACCGGTCGTGTTCGACGACGTCTACGCCCAGATAGCCCAATTCGGCGACGTCACCGGCCAAGTCGACGAGGCGGCTCAGCTCGCCGCCGACATGCAGGCCGACATCGCCGACCTGATCGCCGCCGCGCCCGATGCCTCGGGACTGACCTACTACCACGAGCTCGACAACACGCTGTACAGCGTCACGAGCGGCACCTTCATCGGACAGGTGTACGGGCTGTTCGGGCTCGACAACGTCGCCGATCCCGCCGACGCCGACGGCAGTCACTTCGGTTATCCCCAGCTCAGCGACGAATACCTGGTCGACGCAGACCCGGACCTGATCTTCCTCGCCGACACGCTGTGCTGCGGCCAGAACGCCGAGACCGTGGCAGCGCGCCCGGGCTGGAATCAGCTCACCGCGGTTCAGGAGGGCCGGGTCGTCGAATTCAGCGACGACATCGTGTCCAGGTGGGGACCCCGCTTGGTGGACTTCATTGCTGCCATTTCCGACGCGCTGGTCGACATCGGCGCTGCGAGTTGATCGAACGCTGCCGTGACCGACGCCCGCTCGACTGGCTCCGGCGCGTCAGCCGGCGCCGACGCGGCACTGCAGGCTGCGGATCTGAGGCTGCGGCAGCTCGGCATCGGCGCCGCTGCAGTCGTCGTCGCCGTCATCGCGGGGCTCACCATCGGGCCGGTCGGTATCGGTGCACATCGGGTGGCGCTCGAGCTCGCGGACGCGCTGCCGGGCTTGGCATTCGACTCGGGGCTCAGCGATGCACACGCTGCGATCGTCCGGGAAATCCGCTTGCCTCGCGTCGTGCTCGGGCTGCTCGTGGGTGCGGCGCTGTCCATGAGCGGTGCCACCTACCAGGCCGCCTTCCGCAACCCGCTTGCAGACCCGTATCTGCTGGGCATCGCAGCGGGTGCAGGTCTCGGGGCCACGATCGCCATCACCGCCAATGTGGGCGATGGTGCCGGCGCACTCGACCCGGTGCCCCTGGCTGCATTTGCCGGGGGACTCTTGGCGGTGACGGTGTCGTACGCCGCGGGTCATCTCGGCGGCCGTTCGACGGCGTCGCTGATCCTCGCCGGCATTGCCGTCGCCAGCTTCCTGACGGCATGCCAGACCTACGTGCTGCAGGCCAACAGCGATGCATTTCGCAGGATCATCGCCTGGATCCTCGGCCGGATAGCGACATCGGGCTGGTCAGAGCCTGCGCTGATGCTCCCCTACTTCGTGCTCACCGCCGCCGTCGTGATGCGCTACCGCCGGGCGCTGGACGTGCTGGCAGTGGGCGACGAAGAAGCCGCCGCTCTCGGGCTGAACCCGCGGCGGGTGCGCTTGGTCGTAGTGCTGGCGGCATCCCTCGCTGCGGCTGCGGCGGTTTCGGTCAGCGGGCTCATCGGCTTCGTCGGCATCATCGTGCCGCACACGGTGCGGCTGGCGTTTGGGGCCAGCAACCGGGTGGTGCTGCCGCTGTCGGTGCTGTTTGGGGGCGCATTCATGGTGTTCGCCGACTTGGCGGCGCGCACGGTGCTCTCGCCGGCGGAGCTGCCGATCGGTGTCGTCACCGCCTTCCTGGGCGCACCGTTCTTCGTGCTCGTGCTCCGCACGTCGCGCCGGGAGGTTTGGTGATGGCGGTGCGGATCCAGTCGCTGGCTGTCACGCTCGACAGCACTCCTGTGCTGCGCGGCGCCGACCTGGAGGTAGCAGCCGGCGAGTGGGTCAACGTCATCGGGCCCAACGGCGCAGGCAAGACCACCCTGTTGCGGGCTGTGCTCGGGCTGGTGCCGTTCCGGGGAAGCATCGATATCAACGGGCTGCGCGATCGCCGCCGGTCAGCGCGGGCCCGTCACGTCGCCTATGTCCCGCAGACCCCGGTGATCCCGCCGGGAATGCTCGTGGCCGACTACGTGCTGCTGGGGCGCACGCCGCACCGCGGCGTCTTCGCGGCCGAGACCGCAGGCGATCGCAGGATCGCCGCAGAAGTGCTGGAGCGGCTCGATCTCGGCGGCTTCAGCGAGCGCACCGTGCAGTCTCTTTCTGGAGGCGAGCGCCAGCGCACCGTGCTGGCCCGGGCGCTGACACAGCAGACCGAGGTGGTGCTGCTGGACGAGCCCACCACGGCGCTCGACCTCGGACACCAGCAAGATGTGCTCGAACTCGTCGAGACGCTGCGGCGCGAGCGTGGCTTGACCGTCGTCGCAACGCTGCACGACCTGACGCTCGCGGCTCGGTACGGCGACCGCGTCGCGCTGCTCGCCGGCGGCCGGATCGCGCAGTGCGGTCGGCCTGCTGAGGTGCTTACCGTGGAGAACATCGCCGAGCATTTCGGGGCACACGTCCGCGTCATCGACGATCCGGAGGGACCGGTCATCGTCCCCACCTCCGCGCCCGCACCCGAGTTTGGAGCAGCCGAATTAGCAGCACTCGCAACCAGCAAGGAGTCGTGATGAACGACGTACCGTCAGATGCCGAATCGCCGCCGACCGAGGATCCGCGACCTGGTGGCTTGCGGACCGCCCGCAGCCTCGTTGTGGTGAACACTGGCGACGGCAAGGGCAAGTCGTCGGCGGCATTCGGCACAGCGATGAGGGCACGCGCCCGCGGCTGGCCGGTCGCAGTCGTGCAGTTCCTGAAATCAGACGACTGGGTGACTGGCGAACAGCTGATGGCTGAACCCCTCGGCATCGACTTCTGGTCGTTGGGTGAAGGCTTCACCTGGGACAGCGACGATCTCACCCGAGACGAAGCCGAGGCCCGCGAGGCGTGGCGGCACGGCAAGGCGTTGGTGGAAGCCGGCGAGCACCGATTGGTCGTGTTCGACGAGATCACCTACCCGCTCAACTGGGGCTGGATCGATGCCGCAGACGTGGAGGCCACGTTCAGGGAACGGCCCGAGCATGTCTCCTTGGTGCTGACCGGGCGTGACGCGCCGGAGTGGATGACGGACCTGGCCGACACCGTGACCGAGATGCGCAAGGCCAAGCACGCCTACGACTCGGGGATCGCGGCCAAGAAGGGCATCGACTACTGAGCCGCTGTGGGCGCGTGCCCGTGTGCTGCGTTCTCAGACTCTTCTCATCTCAGCTTCGTACCGTGCGTGCGCACCACTACGGCTACTCGGAGGCGAACCCGCGTGCTGAGACTCTTCCGCCCATCGCTGCTCGCGGTCGCGGCAGTCATGTCACTGGTGGCAATGGCTTGCTCAGGAGGCAACCAGAACGGCCTGCCAACGCTGCTGGAGAGCACGTCGACCAGTGCCGCCGAAGCGCTCACAGCTGCAGGCTCTGACGGACCTTCCGAGGTGCCCGCTTCACCAAGCGCAACCACAGCTCCTGCATCGACCGACACGGCGTCGACTGACGCAGAACAGGACGGCGCCGACGAAGCCGTCGGCGACGAGGAGCGCCTGCTGGAGTTCGCAGCGTGCATGCGCGACAACGGCGTGGAGTTCCCCGACCCGATCGTCGAGGCTGACGGCACGATCAGCTTCGGTCTGCGGCCGGGCGCCGGCGGTGCCGCGCAATCGGCAGAGAATCTGCAGCGCATCGGCCGCGATCCGGATCTGCCGGCAGCGCGCGAAGCATGCGGGGGCCTACTTGAAGGCCTCGCGTTCGGCCGAGGCAGTCAGGACTTCGCGGAGGCCCAGGCCGAGCGGGCCGACCGACTGCTCGAATTCGCCCAGTGCCTGCGAGACAACGGCGTCGATGTCGGTGATCCGGACACGAGCGGATTCGGCCCCGGCGGAGGAGGCGGGGCAGCCCGCCCGTTCGGCGACTTGGACTTCGACGATCCCGATGTGAGCAACGCAATGGACATCTGCGCCGAACAGGTGTCAATCGCCCCGGGCCAGCGTGGCGGTCAGCCGCAGGCGGGACAATGAGCACGCCACGCACTGGCCGACGGACGCGAGTTACCGCTGTCTCCGCGGCACTCATCGTCATCGCTGCGATCGTCATCGTCGTGCTCGTTCTCCTGCGCGATGACCCAGACGACACCTCCCCCGACGCGGCCGAGTCGAGCCTCACCACGACGCTGATCGAACAGCGCGACCTCACCGAATACCTCGAGATCGACGGAACGCTCGACTACGAAGGCACGGTCACACTCGCCGCCCGCAGCGACGGATCGCTGATTCACCTCGCAGCCGAGGGCACCGTCGTGGGCCGGGGCGAATCGATCTACCTGATCCTGGATCCCCCGACCGAGGCGGAAACCGCCGCTGCGCTGGCCGAAGTCGCATCGGCGCAGGACTCGCTCATGGTTGCTGAAGACGACCTGAGCAACGCCCGAGCAGGGCCTTCGGATGCCGACATGGCCGCGGCACGAGCCGATGTTGCCACGGCCATCGAGGCGCGGGACGAGCTGATCGCAGCGCCCACCGTGTCTGAGATCCGCACGGCCGAGGCCGCTGTGGCCGTTGCTGCGGAAGCACTCGAGCATCTCGACAACCCCACGGATGCCGCACGCGCGCAGGCCCGCTCCGACCTCGCCGCTGCCCAAGAGCAGCTCGCCCAGTTGATTGCCGGAGCAACACGAGCCGAGATCGACTCTGCGAAGGCCAACTTGGTGACGGCGCAAGAAGCGCTCGCAGAATTGCTCGCTGAGCCATCGGAAGCCGAGATCGAATCGGCCGAAGCGGCGGTGGCGATCGCCTGGGAACGGCTCCGCGAAGAACTGCAGTGCTGCAGCACCGACGCCGAGATTGATGAACTGCGCGCCGTATTGCTGACCGCCGAAGAGGCGCTCGACGAACTCCTCGCCGGTCCGACCGAAGCTGAGGTCGATGAGGCAGAGGCACAGGTGCTCGCCGCTCAGGAGGCGCTCGACGGTCTCACCGACGGCCCGTCGGACGCAGAGATCGGCGATGCCGAAGCCCAGGTGCTCGCCGCACAGGAAACGCTCGACCTGCTCGACAATCCCACCGAGGCGACGCGAGCCCAGGCACGGGCCGATCTCGCCGCTGCCTCAGAAGCACTTTCGGACCTGCGCGCCGGCCCCTCAGACGCAGAGATCGACGCCGCGAACGCAGCAATCTTGGTTGCGGAAGAGGCCCTAGCCGACCTGTTGGCTCCCGCGTCGGAGACGGAGCTCGCGACGCTCACGGCGGCAGTCCAGAGTGCTGAAGCAGGGCTCAACGCCGCTGAGGCCAACTGGGCTGATCTCAGCCAGAGTCAGCACTCGCTCATCGTCCTGTACGGCAACATGCCCGCATATCGCACCATGGAGCCGGAAACCTCCGGCGACGATGTCCGTCAGCTCCAGGAGAACCTCGTCGAGCTCGGCTACCTCGATCGGGAACAGCGGGTCGCCGACGGCGTCTTCGACGAGGCCACGGCCGCGGCAGTGCAGCGTTGGCAGCAGGATGTCGGACACCGCGTCGACGCGACAGTGGGCACCGCCGATGTGCTGTTCGTCGATGGTCCGGTGCAGATCGGGCCTTGGTCGGCGGGCATCGAGGTGGGCCAGGATCTGCCAGCCGGTACGACGCTTGCGTCGCTGACGGTGATCGAGTCGCCGACCGGCGGTGTCATGGCCACCACCCAGCGCGTCGCCGCCAACCTTCCCCTCGGCGACCGGGATCTCGTCAGCGAGGGGATCATCGTCGACGTGGAGTTGCCCGACGGCACCGATGTCGAGGGCACAGTTGTCGCCATCAACCCGTCCCCGGTTGCCGACCCCGCGACGGGCGAGAACGTCGTCGAGTTAACCATTCAGCTCCATAGCCCAGCCTCGGCGGTATGGATCGGCGCGTCGGTAATGGTGGAAATCACCGAGACCCTCATTGCAGATGCCTTGGTCGTGCCCGCTACCGCGCTGATTGCCCTCGTCGAGGGTGGGAGCGCCGTGGAGGTTCTCGCCGACGACGGAAGCGCTCGCTTGATCGGCGTGGAGACGGGGCTGTTCGTCGACGGCGACGTCGAAGTGCTCAGCCCGGAACTCGAGGCCGGCATGCGAGTGGTGGTTCCCCGTTGAGCGATCGGCGAGCTATGTCCGAGCCTCAACCCCCGGCCATCGAGCTGCGTGGCGTCTCGAAGATCTACCCGGGATCGCCGCCCGTCAAGGCGCTGGACGACGTTTCGGTGCAGATCGGCCGGGGCCAGATGGTCGCTGTCGTCGGCCAATCGGGAAGCGGCAAGTCGACCATGCTCAACGTGATGGGCACGCTCGATCAGCCCACCAGCGGTTCGGTGCTGATCGAGGGCACCGACACATCGTTGCTGACGGACAACCAACTGTCGGCAATCCGTGGTGGGCGCGTCGGTTTCGTGTTCCAGCGCTTCTTCCTCCTGTCGGGGATAGCGGTGATCGACAATGTGGCGAACGGTCTGCTGTACACCGGCGCGACCCGGCCGCACCGGCGCAAGGCGGCCGAGGCTGTGCTCGAGCGTGTCGGGCTCGGCGCGCGCAGATGGCACAAACCCGACGAGCTGTCCGGCGGTGAGATGCAACGTGTCGCCATCGCCCGGGCGCTCGTCGGCGAGCCGGCGTTCGTCCTGGCCGACGAGCCCACCGGCAATCTCGACTCCGCCTCGTCGAATTCGATCATCGAGCTGCTGTTCTCGTTGCACGACGAAGGCCGGACAATTGTTGTCATCACCCACAACGAGGCAATCGCCGCTGCGATGCCCCGGCAGCTGCAGATTCTCGACGGGCGTCTTGTGCGCGACACCGGGACGGTCCCGCAATGAACTTGGCGCCGAGCCGCTTGCGTCCATCCGAGACAGCGCGCGTCGGTCTCGGATCGTTGGCAGCGCGCCGGCTCCGCTCGGCGTTGTCGGCGCTGGGCATTGCCATCGGCATCGCATCGCTGGTGGCTGTCCTGGGTCTGTCGGACTCGTCGAAGTCGGCGCTGCTCGACCAGATCGGCGCGCTCGGCACCAATCTGCTCACCATTGAGGCAGGCTCGGGCTTCGGTGCGGGCGATGCGGCTCTGCCCGAGACCTCGGTTGCGACGGTCAGCCGCGTGCCCACGGTGGAGGCAACGTCGGCCGTGTACGCAGTCGACGCCGGCGTGTACCGCAACGATCTCGTGCCCGAAGACCTCACCGGGGGCATCAGCGTGTACGGCACCGATCCGGGTCTCCTGGGTGCCCTCAACGGCGAGATCGCCCTCGGCTCATTCCTGACGGAGGCCACCCGCGATCATCCGGTGGCGGTGGTCGGGGCGGTCGCCGCCGAACGCCTGGGAGTCCGCAACCTCGACCAGCCGGTGCGGCTGTACATCGGCGACCGCTGGGTCGAGGTGGCAGGCGTGCTGGAGCCATTCGCCCTCGCCGCCAACCTCGATCGCGCTGTGCTGATCGGCGACCGGGCAGCCGGGCGCTACTACGACACCGAGCTGGCTCCGGCCACGGTGTACGTGCGCGTCCACGAGGACCACATCGACGCGACCCGCGACGTGCTGGCCGCGACGGTCGATCCCGAGAATCCCGAAGAGGCCGAGATCAGCAGGCCGTCGGACCTGCTCGAAGCCAGGTCAGCCGCGGAGAGCTCCTTCACCTCGCTGTTCTTGGGCTTAGGCACGGTGGCGCTGTTGGTGGGCGGCATCGGCGTGGCAAACGTCATGGTGATCGGGGTCATCGAACGTCGCGGGGAGATCGGGCTGCGGCGCGCCATCGGCGCAACGAGGGCACACATCCGCCGGCAGTTCTTCACCGAGGCGCTGACGCTCGCGACCCTGGGCGGCACAGCAGGTGTGCTCTTGGGGGTTGCGGTGACCTACGGATACTCGCTCGCCCAAGGATGGCGCGTGATCATTCCACCGGTCGCCTTGATCGGCGGGTTCGCTGCGGCGGTCGCCATCGGCGTGATCGCCGGCGTGTATCCGGCAATCAGGGCATCGCGAGTATCTCCCACGGAGGCGCTCCGCTCGGCCTGAGGGATGCCGAGCCCCACGACGCCCCGCTCTTGGGACTCCGGCTCGCTGCCGCTCGCGGGTCGCTCGGGGCCCGGGGTCCAGCCTCTTAGCCTCTGACGCCATGCAACGGCACGGCGGCGCTTCGTGAGCGGCTTGAAGGTCTCCGAGCGGGCGGACATCGCGCCGTTCTTTGTGATGGAGATGATGCGGGCCGCCGCCGACCGGGAAGCGGCCGGCGGCGATGTGGTGCACATGGAGGTCGGCCAGCCATCCACTCCCGCGCCGGCCGGGGCGCGCGCTGCTGCCAAGGCGGCAATCGACAGCGACGTGCTGGGTTACACGTCGGCCGTGGGCATCGAACCGTTGCGCACGAGGCTGGTCCAGCACTACGCCGACTGGTACCGCTACGACACCGATGCCGGTCGCATCGTCGTTACCCAAGGTGCCAGCGGAGCATTCACGCTCGCGTTCCTTGCGTGCTTCGAGGCCGGCGACCGGGTGGCGGTGACTGCGCCCGGCTATCCCTGCTACCGCAACACGCTCGAAGCACTGGACATCGAGGTCGTCGAGATTGCCGTCACGCCCGAGTCGGGCTTCCGGTTGAGCGCAGACATGGTCACGAGCGCCGGCCCGCTCGATGGGCTGGTCGTGGCTAGTCCCGCCAACCCGACCGGCACCATGCTCATGGCAGACGAACTGGGCCGGCTAGCCCGCTGGTGCCATGACGCCGGCGTGCGGCTGATCTCCGACGAGATCTACCACGGCATCGCCTACGGAACCGAAGCCGCTACCGCTGGGGCGCACAGCCCGAGCGCGGTCGTGGTGAACAGCTTCTCCAAGTACTTCTCGATGACCGGTTGGCGGTTGGGCTGGCTGGTGCTGCCGCCCGATCTGGTCTCACCCGTCGAGCGCCTCGCCCAGAACGCCACCATCGCCGCTGCCACGGTGAGCCAGCACGCCGCACTCGGCGCCTTCGACAGCATCGACGAGCTGGAAGCCAACGTCGCCCGCTACCGGGCGAACCGCCAGATCTTGCTCGACGGCCTGCCCGCAGCAGGGATCGATCGCATCGCCCCGCCTGACGGGGCGTTCTACATCTATGCCAACGTCGATCACCTCACCGACGACAGCGCTGAGCTGGCCGCGACCTGGCTCGCGGAACTCGGCATCGCCACCACGCCCGGCATCGACTTCGACCCCGCAGAGGGACATCGCTACATCCGGTTCTCGTTCGCAGGCAGCAACGACGACATGATCCAGACCGTCGAACGCCTCACCGCGTGGGCCAAGCATCGAGGTTGAGCCCTCGGGCGCAACCCACGTCCCACCACTAGCGTCGCCACTCATGGAATCGGCAGAACTGGAAACGCTCATCATCGACGCCGCGGACAACGGCGTCGTCACCATCACGATGAACCGGCCCAAGCGCCTCAACGCGGCGAGCCCCCAGATGTTCACCGAGCTGCGCGAGACGTGGAATGAGATCGGCGGTGATCCCACCGTGCGCTGCGTAGTGATGACGGGTGCCGGCGATGCCTTCTGCAGCGGCGCCGACCTGGCCGCCGATGGCGGCGACGGCCCGCGCAGGCATGCGCTGCAGGGGCTGAACGTGATCCACCAGACCGTGTCGGCGCTGTACTCGATCATGGTGCCAGTCATCGCCAAGGTGAACGGGGTGGCAGCAGGCGCTGGCATGAACCTCGCCCTCGCCTGCGACCTGATCGTGGCCTCCGACCAGGCTCGCTTCAGCGAGATCTTCGCCCGTCGTGGCCTGTCAGTCGACTTCGGCGGCACCTGGATCCTGCCTCGGCTCATCGGCCTGCACCGCGCCAAGGAGCTGGCGTTCTTCGCCGACGTCATTGATGCCAAGCAAGCCGAGGACTTCGGCATCGTCAACAAGGTGGTGCCCCACGGCGAGCTCGACGCATTCGTCGACGACTGGGCCGATCGCCTCGCGGCCGGGCCGCCCATCGCCGTTGCGATGACCAAGCGCCTGCTCACCCTCAACGCCTCGGCCGACTTCGCCACTGCGCTCGAAGGCGAGGGCATGGCTCAGTCGCTCAACTTCACCACCGAGGACACCAAGGAAGCCGTCCAGGCATTCCTCGAGAAGCGCCCGCCAACGTTCACCGGCCGCTAACCAAGGCCGATCCCGATCTGATCAGCGAGGATCAGGCGAGGGAGGCTCGGGCCTCTGACCAGGACTTGCCGGACTCCACGTCGACGTCGTGAGGCAGGCCCAGCACCCGCTCGGCGATGATGTTTCGCTGCACCTCCGAGGTGCCGCCGCCGATCGTGAGAGCCGGGCTGAACAGGTAGCCACCGTGCCAGCCGTTCCAGCCCTCCACTACGGCCTGGGTCTTGGGGAACTCCGGCGATGTGCCCAGCGGTCCGGTGTTCGCCAGCAGTCCATGGGTTCCGGCCAGATCCTTGGCCAGCGTCATGACGTGCTGGCCGTGATCGTCAGCGAGCGCCTTGCGCACGCTGGCCTCGGGGCCGGGCTGGCGGCCGTGCAGGCGGGCGCTCAGCGTCCGCAGCCGGATGAGCCGCAGCACCTCGCCTTCGATGTGCAGGCGTGCGGCCCGGTCGCGCATCACGGGATCTGACACGCCCCCGGCAGACCGCACCACCTCGAGCAGGTCGGCTGCACTGGGGCCGCTGCCCCACAACGCTCCCTCGCCCGACAGCGACACCCGCTCATTGCCCAGCGTGATCTTGGCGAGCCGCCAGCCGTCGTTCTCGTCGCCGATCCGGTTCTCTACCGGCAGTTCCATGTCGGTGAAGAACGTCTGGTTGAAGGAGTAGGCCGTGGTCATGTCGATGATCGGGCGCAACTCCAAGCCGGGTGTGTCCATCGGGCAGATGAAGTACGACACGCCGCGGTGCTTGGGCACGTCGGGATCAGTGCGGGCGATGAGGATGCCGAACTTGCTGCGGTGCGCTCCTGACGACCAGATCTTCGAGCCGTTCACGATGTACCGCTCGCCGTCTCGCACCGCTCGTGTGGCCAGGTTCGCCAGGTCTGAGCCGCTGTCGGGCTCGGAGAACAGCTGGCACCACACCTCCTCGCCGGTGAGGATCGGCCACAGGTAGCGCTCCTTCTGAGCGTCGGTGCCGCCGTAGATGATCGTCGGACCCGCCCAGCCCAGTCCGATGCCGCCCGCCAGGCGCTTCACGCCGGCGGCGGCCAGCTCCTCGTCGATCAGCAGCTGGGTAATGGGGTCGGCGTCGAGGCCGTAGGGCTTCGGCCAGTGCGGTGCCACGTATCCGGCGTGTGCCAGCGCCTCTTGGCTCGGATTGCCGTCGTGATCGTCGAGCCAGTCGCGCACGGCGACGCGGCGAGGATCGTCATCGTCCGGCCAGTCGAAGTCCATGTGCGGACCCTAGTTGGGTGCCCCGAGATGCGAACAGGCCCCCGCTCAACCGAGCAGGGGCCTGCTGCTACCCGAAGATCGTGTTCGCGCCTCCGCCGGTTGGCGGGGCAGCGGCCGCGTGAGGACCAGCACGCGGATCTTGTGGGGTTCGGTGGTCCGGGTTGGAGTCGCCACCTGATGGAGACGTCCCCTTCTCGGAAGCGGGTCGCCTCAGCGCCCGGCCACCTCCAGAGTCCTGTTGCGTTTCGGCATTGCTTGGACCACCCCCTTTCTCTGGTGCGTCCAGATTGCCACAACTGCAACCGGATTAGGAAACGATTTCCGATCGGATCGCTCGGGCGACGGCAGCAGCCCCCAGCATCGCCACCAGGTCGGGCTGGGTGTCGACCTCGCCTGTGGCGAGCAGGAACAGCGCGTCGCCGTCGAAGTTCGTGTGCGGCGGTTCGATTGCCCGGGCGATCCCGGTGTGCGCGAGATCGACCGCTCGGCAGGCCTCTGGCTTGGTGAGCCGGGCGTTGGTGACCAGGCAGCCGATCGTCGTGTTGCCACGCTCGGGTGACTCGGGCTCTTCGGTGCCGCGCCCAGTGAACCCGGGTATCGCCTCAACCGGGTCATGCGGATAGCGCTCGGCCCCCGGCGGCGCCGTGCAGCCGGCCAGCACGGTCCCGTCAGTGTCGATGACATCGCCCAGGGCATTCACCGCCACCAGCGCGCCGACGACCACGTCGCCCGAACGCTCCACAGCAGCGCCCAGCCAGCCGGGCACGGCGAAGTCCCGACCAGCGACCTTGCCGATCGTGCAGCCCCGCCCGACGCCGACCCGTCCGGTGGCAGGCTCGTCCGCGCTGGCGGCCTCGCAGGCAGCCCATCCCGCCGCCGCTGTCGGACGCTCGCTGTCCGGGGACTGGATGTCGTACACGACTGCCGCGCCCACGACCGGCACGATGCTGTCGCGAATGTCGAGCCCGCGGCCCTGGCTGGCGCACCAGCGAACAACGCCGTCTGCCGCAGAGAGTCCGAAGACGCTGTTGCCGCACAGCACGACTCCGTGGCACTCGACGCCAGCGCCCGTCGAACTGAGCGCAGCGGCCTCGCGAGTCCCCGGTGCACCGCCGCGCACGGCCATGGCACCCAGAGTGCCTGGCGGCGGGAGCACCACGGTCACGCCGGTGGCTGCGTCGTCGTCGGTCCATGAGCCGACCAGCACAGACGGCAATCCCAACGCCATGGCCGCGCACCCTACGCGTTGGACCGCTCGCCGGCCGCGCCGGTTCGGAGGCGGAGCCTGGCCGCCGGGAGCAACGGCGGGCTACTCCTCGGCGGCCCCGATCGGGGAAGCGGCGTCGGCCGTGCGCTCGCGGAACATCTCGCCCATCGCGGCCACTGCGCCGAGCACGCCGCTGGTGTCGAGCGGCAGGAAGATCTTGGTGGCCTGGCCATTCGCCACGCCCTGCAGCGCTTCGAGGTACTTGATGGCGATCAGGTCGTCGGTGGGATCGCCGTTGTGGATCGCCAAGAACACTCGCTCGATGGCCTGGCCCTCGCCCTCGGCCACCGTGAGCTTCTGGTACTTGTCGGCGTCAGCCACCCGCTTGATTGCCTCAGCTTCGCCCTCGGCCCGCAGGATCTGCGACTGCTTCACGCCCTCTGCCTGGAGGATCGCCGCACGCTTCTCGCCCTCGGCCTCGGTGACCGCAGCGCGCCGGTCGCGTTCGGCCTTCATCTGGCGGTGCATGGCAGTGGTCACATCGGAGGGCGGCTCGATCCGCTGGATCTCGACACGCACCACGCGGGTGCCCCACTTGTCGGTGGCGTCGTCGAGGATCTGCCGCAGCTTGGAGTTGATGACCTCGCGTGACACCAGCGCATCGTCGAGCTGCAGGTCGCCGATCACGTTGCGGAGGTTGGTCTGCGCCAGCTTGGTCACGGCAATGATGAAGTTGCCCACCGCGTACTTCAGCTTCACCGGATCGGTCGGCTCGTAATAGATGACGGCGTCGACGGTCACCGCCACGTTGTCCTTGGTGATGACCTCCTGGGGCGGCACGTCCACGACCTGCTCACGCATGTCCACCTTCAAGATGCGCTGCACGAACGGGATCACGAAGCGCAGGCCCGGTTCGACCGTCATGCGGTACTTGCCCAGGAACTCGATGAGGCCTTGCTCGAAGGGGCGCACGATGCGCAGGCCCTTCGCCGCGATCACGAAGATCGCGAGTGCGATGATTGCCAGGAGGATCACTCCGGGGCTGATGCTGTCCATCAATCGCTCCTCGATGGTTCAGGCTCGGCTGCTTGCTGGCTCTGACCGACGTCCGTCTCGGACTCGGTTGCTGCATCTTCGTCTGCGTCGTCTGCTGCGATCGCCTCGGAGGCCGCCGCGCTGGCGGCGTCGCGACGCACGTAGTCGGGCGGTGGTGGTTCGAGGACTTCGACGTCGAGCTTGGTGCCGTGCAGTGCCGTGACGCGCACCAACGAGCCCTCGGCAACCGGCCCGCTCTCGGCAACAGCCCGCCACTCGTCCGACTCGACGCGCACCCGTCCGGTATTGGCGACGAGATCGATGTCTTCGATGACCCGGGCCTCCATGCCGATGTAGCGATTAGCCCCCACCGGCAGGTCGTCGGGGCGGTCCTGGCGGCCCATGAATCGGCGCAGCACCAGCATCGAAACCGCGGTGCCACCAAAGAACAGCAGCCATTGGACGGCACCGTGCAGGTCCAGCCACGCCGCTGCCGCTGCGAGCGCGGCGCCGAGCGCGAACGGCAGGAGGAAGAAGCCGGCAGTGAAGATCTCGCCGATGCCCATCACCATGGTCACGGCGACCCACACCCACCGCCACAGTTCGTTGTCCACACCGACCCCCGATCGCGCGATGGACTCGCTGCCAGTATGCCCCGCCCCAGCGAGGGTGTTAGCGCCTCTGGCAGAGGGGGCACCAGGTGCTGGAGCGCTGGTCGAGCACACGGCGGCGCAGTTCGGTGCCGCAGCGCACGCACGGCTCGCCTGCGCGGCCGTAGCAGACGAAGTACTTCTGATTGTCGCCCGCGCCTTCGAGGCTGTAGTAGTCGCGCAGGGTGCTGCCGCCCCGTTCGATGCTGGCGACCAATACATCTCGCAGCGCCGCCAGCAGCCGTTCGGCTCGCGGTTTCGAGATGGCCCGGGCCGACGGGTTGATGCGCGCCAGGAACAGCGCCTCGTCGGCGTAGATGTTGCCGATGCCCGCAATCAGCCGCTGGTTCAGCAACTGGGTCTTGATGCGCTGGCTAGACCGCCTGCTCGCCCGCCAGAACGCGGCTGCGTCGAAGCCCTCCTCCAGCGGCTCGGGACCCATGGCGGCAAGCGTCGGCAGGCCCCGGTAGTCGCCCCGGTCGCAGACGGCGATGCGGCCGAACCGGCGCACGTCGTGGCAGCAGAGCGTCTCGCCGTTGTCAAGGCGCCACCACGCACGCACATACGGGTCGGCGGCGCCGACCGCGCTCGGAGTCATGATTTCCGCCGCTGGTCCGTCAGTTGGGCGAGGAGGCGGCACGGCGCCGCGCGCTGCGCCAGCGTCGGCCGCCCCGGCGAAGCACAGCCGGCCGGTCATGCCGAGGTGCACGATCAGCTCGCGATCGCAGTCCAGCTCTGCGATCAGATACTTGCCGCGCCGGCGCAGTACCTCGATCTCGCTGCCCACCGCATCCACCGCGGACGCGAACTTGTGCGACGGGTGAGCCCAAGCCTCGGTGATGCGACGTCCGACCAGCAGCCCGGCCAACTGACGCCGGACCACTTCTACCTCCGGCAGCTCAGGCATCGACGGATCGCTTGCTACCAGGAGGCACGGAGCGAAGCCGCTGCGGCCGAATCCGGCTTGCGCAAATGCGGCCTAGCGGAACTTCGGCGGGCGCTTCTCCAAGAATGCGGCAACGGCCTCACGGTGATCGCCCGATGCACGAGCGATGTTCAGCGCCTCCAGCTCGCGGCGTTGCACCGCACCCAGATCGGTGTCGGATCCGTTGGCGGACAGCAACTGCTTCGTGAGCTGCAGCATGGTGGGCGGGTTCTCCGCATAGCTGCTCGCCCGCGCCAGCGCCGCCTCAAGCACGTCGCCGTCGGTGACCTCATCGACGAGGCCCATCTCGCCTGCTTCGGCGCCCATGACGATCCGGCCGGACAGCGCAAGGTCGGACGCCGCTCCCCAACCGCAGCGCTGAATGAGGATGTGCGACGAGGCCAGCTCCGGCGTGACGCCCATCTTCACGAAGCGGCACGACAGCTTGGCGTCGCTGTGGGCAATGAGAAAGTCCATCGACAGGATCATGGTGAGGCCGACGCCGATCGAGGCGCCGTTGATGGCCGCCACCATGGGCTTGGAGCTGCGCACGAGCTCCACCCAGTCGTCTGCGGCGGAGTCGTCGTGGGCGGCCGCTTCGCCCACGCTGCTGCCTGCTTCGTCGGCCGCGTCGATACGGGCCGCGAAGACCTCGGCAATGTCGGCGCCGGCGCAGAAGCCGCGACCCGCACCGGTAATGACGAACGCCCCGATCGACGGATCGTCGTTGCCGGCCCGTACCGCGTGCGTCAGCTCCGACTGCATGCGCGGCGTCCACGCGTTGAGCTTCTCCGGCCGGTTCAGCGTCAGCACCCGCACGTCGTCGCGGTCGGTCACGGTGATCTGCTCGTAGTCCATCTGGATGCTCCCAAGTTCGCAGGATCGGGCTACAGCATGGCCGCTGAGCGCGCAGCATTGCTCACGCAGCGATCAGTGCTCAATGCGGCATCGCTCACGCAGCGATGCCGGTCCTCCGCTGGTGCTCGAGTTGGCCTTCGGGGCAGTCGTCGCGGTAGGGACACCAGCTGCACAACGGTCCGGTGGTCGGTTCGAAGCATCCCGTTGCAGCGGCCTCAGCGATCCGACCCCACGTGTCGCAATGTTCGTTGACCGCCGCCGTGACAGCGTCGGCATCGAATGGACGGGCGATCTCGGTGGGCCGGCGGTCGTCGCGGCCAGCACCCGTCTCGCCCAGATACAGCAGCCGCACTTCGCTCACATCATCACCGACCGACTCCAGCGCAGCTGCATACAGCCAGACCTGCGACAGGCGGCTGTCGACGAAGCGTTGCGAGGGCGGGCGGCCGGTCTTGTAGTCGGTGACGCGCACACCCTCCGACACCCGGTCGACCAGGTCCACGATGCCCCGGAACGGCACGCCATCCAGCGATGTGTGGACATCGCGCTCGCGGTCCACCACGTCAACCTCGGCGGGATCCACCAGTTGGAAATAGCCCTCGATGTCGGTCCATGCGTTCCATCGGAAGGCCCGTTCTTGGGCTTCAGGCAGTTCCAGCGCCACAAAATCGGGGTTCTCCGCAAGCTGCGGCCACAGATCCCGGCAGATGGCACGAGCTCGCTCGAGCGTTCGCTGAGCGGGCGCGACCGCGAGCAGCTCCTCCAGCACGTGATGCACGAATGTGCCCCGCAGCGCCGGCTCGCCGGGAGGATCCGGCAGCTTGTCGACATAGCGGAACTTCCAACGCCTCGCGCATTGCCGGAACGTCGATGCGCCCGAAGGACTCAGGCTCCGCGGAAGCTCAACCTTGGGCGCATCGTCGGCAGCGACGCTGCCGGTGCGGGGTTCCACCCTCACAGCGTGGCCCATCCGGTCATCGGGGGCGTGGATGGTTTTCTAGCGACGTCGCCAGCGCCGCCACAGCCACCACGCCACGACTGCCGCGATCAGCCATCCGACGGCGACTGCACCGCCGAACGCTGCAAGCAGGCGGCGATCGACCGGCTCGGCCTGGCGCGGCAGGAGGTGCGATGCAGGCGCGGGTGCCGGATCGGCATCGGTGTCAGCGACCGGAGCACCTGGGACGGTTGGGGCAGCTGGTGTCTCGGCGGGCTCAGCCGCGGGCAAGTCGCCCGGAAGCGCGGCCGTGCCGTCGACGCTCGGCCGTGGTCGGTTCGGGTCGTAGTTGGCCATAGTCAAACCCTGCAGCGGCGAGCAATCCGAGCGTACCGCCGACCTGTCAGGCCAATCGGCCCTGCAAGTCGGCCCACAGCTCGTCGAAGGCCAGCACTGCCTCGGGCGCACCAGGCCGGCGACCGAGCGCCCGCAACGGCTGCGACTGCCCGGAGGCCTCCGCTATGGCGGCCCTCTGCGGGACGGGTGGCAACAACTCTGCGCCGAAGCGCTCAGCGAGCTGCTGGGACCAATAGGCGTTGTCACGCGTGCGTCCTACACGGTTCAGCACGACCCCGGCAATGGTGGGCGTGCCCTGGCGCTGCGCGACTCGGCTGACGGTGGACCGCATGAGGTCGACGCCATCGGCAGCCCAGGCGGCCGGTTCGGTCACCACCAGGGCACGGTCGGCTGCGAACAGCCCATTGATGCACAGCAGGCCCAACGACGGCGGGCAGTCGATGAGCACGAGATCGTGGTTCGCGCCGGCGAGCGCGATGCGCAGACGATCCTGCGCACCCACCAGGTCAGCGGCCATCTGCGGTTCCCGACTCGCCAGCGCATAGCTGCCCGGGACGAGTTGCGGACACGGCCCGTCGGGCGGCCAGCGAGCGTCGGTGATCGCCGAGAGCACAGCTCCCGGGGTCGGATCGGCGAGTGCGTCGTCGACGTTCGGCGACCCGTTCCACACTCCGAGGCCAGCCGACGCATTGGACTGCGGGTCGAGATCCACGACGAGCACGCTCAGCCCCGAAGCGCACGCTGCTTCGGCGATGCCGAGTGCGACCGTGGTCTTGCCCACGCCGCCCTTCTGGTTGACCACGGCCAGCGTCGTCATGGCGAGTGCCTTACGAGCCTGCGCGCCGCGTCACGGCGCTGCGGTCGCCGGCGGTGACGACAAATCGATACCGCAGAGGGCTGCCGCTGCCACCAGCTCGCCTCGCAGCGCGCCGCCGGCGGCCCCGCGCTCGACGGCAGCGGCGGCGTCGAGCAGCGCAGTGCGGGCCATCGGCGCATTGAGGTCGTCATCCAGCACAGCCTGCACCTCGGCGAGCAGGCCAGATGACCCCTCGCCCGATCCGGCCGCGGGCGAGGCACCGGCGGCGGCTGACGCCAGCGTGTCCAGCTCGCGTTGAGCGGCGAAGCCCTCCGAATCGAACCACTCCCATTCCGTGCGGTAGTGGTGCGCCATGAGCGCCAGCCGGATGGCCCTGGGGTCGACGCGGGCACGCAGATCGGAGATGAAGACCAGGTTGCCGAGCGACTTCGACATCTTGTGCCCCTGGTAGGAGACGAGCCCTGCGTGCACCCAGTAGCGGGCCAGCGGAGCACCGTGCACAGCCTCGCTCTGGGCGATCTCGCACTCGTGGTGCGGGAACACCAGGTCGCCACCCCCGCCATGTATGTCGATGGTCTCGCCGAGCGCCGCGTAGCCCATGGCCGAGCACTCGATGTGCCAGCCAGGCCGTCCCGGGCCGAATGGTGAGGGCCACGACGGCTCGCCGTCGGCGCTGGCTTGCCACAGCACGAAGTCGAGCGGGTTGCGCTGGCGGGGGTCGTCGGGGGTGCCGCCGCGCTCGGTGGCCAGCTCGGTCATGCGGTCGGCGCTGTAGCCGGACAGCTTCCCGAATTCAGGGAACGTGGTGACGTCAAAGAAGACCCGGTCGGCTGATACGTAGGCATGCCCAGCCTCAAGCAGCTTCGAAATCATGGCGATCATGGCGTCGATGGACCGGGTGGCCCGTGGCTCGTGCGCCGCAGGCCGTGTTCGAAGTGCAGCCATGTCAGCTTCGAAGCGGTCAATCTCCCGCTCGGCCAGCGACAGGTAGTGCTCGCCCAGCTCGGCCGCCTTGGGCAGGATGCTGTCATCGACATCGGTGTAGTTGCGCACCAGCGTGACGGTGTGACCCATGTCTTCGAGCCGGCGGATCAGCAGGTCATAGGCCAGATACGTCGCGGCGTGCCCCAGATGGGTGGCGTCGTAGGGCGTGATGCCGCACACGTACATGCCGACGTGATCGTCGAGTTCCATCTCGACGATGGAGCGCTGCGCGGTGTCGTAGATGCGCATTCCCACGGCCCGACACGGTACTGTCGGAGCGGGTGGACAGGCGTGGAAGCGACCGTGCGCTGCTCGAGCGGATCGCCCTCTACCGGCATCGCCGTGAGCTGCCGCCGCTGCAACCTGCGGTCATCGACGAGCTGGCCGAATGGCTGAAAACCCACGGCTCAGACCCGCTGACGTACGTGTGCAATCTCTTTGAGCGTCACCAAGTGGTCTTCGTGGGCCACCACACCCCCACACGCCGCGCCGGGCTGTTCCTGCAGGATCTCGTGGCAGCGGCGTACCGGTCGGGCGTGGGCATCGTGGCCATGGAGTACGCCTGCGTCGATGACCAGGCCCGGCTTGACGCGGTGGTCACCGGCGCGACATTCGACGAGCAGCTAGCGCGAGACGCATTGCTCCGCTGGGGCATACGCCACAACTTCGCCTACCGCGAATACCTCAACGTGCTGAGCGCGGTCTGGGAGGTGAACCGTCGCTTCGCGAGTGGCGGGCCGCCCATGCGTGTCCTGGCGCTCGACTACGACCTCGACCTCGATGCCGTCACCGACACGGCCGACCTGCGCACCTCGTACGCGTGGCCGCACTTGCGCAGCCGCGGCCCGGTGTCGGCGCACATGTGCGACGTGCTGCTCGCCGAGGTCGTCGAGCCGGGTCATCGCGCGCTCGTGCTCGCCCGCACAGCTCACGCGCTGACCCGGGCAAGGCGGCTGCCGCACCGGGTGTGGGATGCGATCGATGCCGAGATCGTCGGCGGTCACGTGGTGGGTGCGGCCAACCGTGTGTACGAGGTGGTGGCCGACCGTGCCGTCACCGTGCTGATCCACGAGCCGCTGCCGGCCGACGGCGAGCTGTGCGACTACGCGCTGGTTGCCGACGGCGTGCTCGACGCGGCGTTTGCCATGCACGACGACCTGGCCGTGCCGCTCGCCTTCGACGTGGATCAGGGGCCCGCAGCCCGGCTCGGCTGCACGACGAGCCTCGATCGCGCGCCGCTCGGCAGCCTCGCCACCGGCTGGATCTACCTCGAACCCGACTACGAGCGCCGGGCGCCGACCCCGCTGCCCGAGCCGGTGCCTGCGGTGTACGTAGAACACGCCCGGCGGTATGCCCTCGATCCGGCGCTGCGAGACGAGAAATCAACCCCTGGCGACTTCGCAGCGGCCGTGTCCGAATCTGCAGCGGCAGCGGAACTGGCCTGGACACAGGTGCTCTAGCTGGGCTCCGGGTCAGCTCGCTGTCAGATTCCGGGCCGCCAGCGGGCAGACTCATGGCGGTGCCGCCCGAAGACCCCACCGACGACGAGCGGCCCACGCCCGCGCTCCTGTCGCCTGAGGAGTATCTGGGCGACCTCTGCGGGCGCCACCAGATCGTGCTGCTCGGCGACCAGGTCGGGGTCCGACAGCACTTGGGATTCCTGGCGGGCACGCTCGCCGAGCTGGCCGACAACGGTGTGGAGAATCTCGCTTGGGAGTTCACCAACTCACGCCGTCAAGCCGAGCTTGATGCCCTGATCGACGCTCCCGAGTGGGACAGCCGAGCCTGCGCCGACCTGTTCGTCGATCTGCTCGGTGCCGGGTTCGGATACCAGGAATACGCCGATGTGCTGCACGCGGTCTGGAAGCACAACACCGCGGAGCGCCGTCGCGATGACGACCGACGGCCTATCCGCGTGATCGCGCTCGGCCTGCCCACCTACGTGGAAGACCCCGATCTGCTGGACGGTCGCTCTGCCGCCGAGCTGGGACTGCGGAACTGGTCGCTCGGCGGGCACTACCGGGACATGTCCGCGTTTCACGCCGCCAGCGTGCTCACCGCCGAGGTACTCCGCCAGGGACAGCGTGCCCTCGTGTACATGAACGTCGCCGCCACCACCACCGGCCTCGTGGAATGGGTGGACGGCTCGCCGACAACCTCGGCGGGCAACCTCCTGTGGCGCTGGATGAGCGACGGCTGCCGACGAGTCGTGTTCCACGGCACCGTGGCCGACACCGCCGCCACCGAACGGGTCGAGGAACTGATCTCACGCTCGCCCGAGGGTCGTGGCGGTACCGACATCCGCTTCGGCTTGGACTTGGCAGCCTCGACGCTCGGCAGTGTCGCGATGACGGGGGTGCGTGGCTCGCTCGACGGTGCCGATACCTCGCTGCGACTGCGCGAGGTGACCGACGGCTACGTCTATCTGGGGCCGCGAGCCGACTGGGAACCGTGCACGCTGATCGACGACCTGATCACCGACGAGAACTTCGCGAGTGCCGAAGCTCGTTACCGGGCACTCGATCCCCGCCCGGAGCCCTACACCCGCGACGAGCTCGACGAGGTGCGCCGTACCGGGCAGCAGGAGCTGTCGGCGGCCTGGCCGCCGCTGCCGGAACCGCCCGAGGAGCCGAAGCGGCGTTTCGCGCGGTTCCGCAAGGACGACTCGTAGCTCGCGCCGTGCTGCACCGCATCGACGAGATCCCGCTTCGGGCTGCTGAGGTGGCCGGTCGCCTGTTCGTGACCAACTTCTCAGCAGTCGGTCCCGATCCGGGAGGCGCGCTGGATCGTGTGAATGCTTCGGTCGTGGCGTGCATGCTGACTCGCCACGAGATCGAGCTGCGCTATCCCGACTACGGCGAGTGGCTCGATTCTCACAGTGACGCGGCCAGCAGCCCCCGTGCGTTGTGGCTGCCTACGCCTGACGGCGGTGTCACGACGGATGCGCCGGTGCTCGAACTCGTGGAGGTTGTCGTTTCAGCGCTGGATCGCGGCGACAGCGTGCTCGTGCACTGCGGAGCAGGCATGGCGCGCACGGCCGTGATCGGGATCCTGACCATGGTGGCCTTCGGTGCCGACCCGGTGGCAGCCGCTATCGACTTCCGGGCGGCCCGTCCTGGCGGCGGTCCCGACGGCCCGCCCCAAGAACAGCAGATCGCCCGCCTCGTCCCCAAGGCCCAACAGCTGCGCCTCGCTAGCTGATACGGCTCAACCGACGTCGGCGGTGTGGGTGCCGTCGTGTTCTTCCCAGCGCCAGCCTGAGCGGACCATGATGCAGCGGCGGCGCGGGCCGGGGGCATCGAGGTCACCGTCAGGAAAGGCAGCGTCACCGACATACACGGCAATGTGGCCGGGGTCGGTTTCCGGCGAGGGGATGATCTGGGTGTGGAAGCACGTATGGCCGTCGATCGAGGCCAACACATCGGCAGAGCGTGTGAAACCTGACAGCCAGGTGAGCGTCGCGAACGTGGGCGTGACGAACTCGATCTCGCCCGCTGCTCGACGCTCCAACGCCGCCGCAGGTGACACCCAGGCATGGTCGAGGATCTCGCTTCCGTCGACGCGTACCGCATCGAGGTCGGCTGGTGCCTCGCACACGAAGAAATGCGTCGAGAATCGCTTGGGGCGAATCGGCGGCGGCAGCCAGTGTGCGAAATGGGTCAGCTCGGCACCCGACAAGTCGATACCGGCCTCTTCGTGAGCTTCCCGAACTGCTGCCGTGCGAAAGCCGCGCCGGTCGCCGTCATGCAGGTCATCTGCGCCGGCGCTGCGTGGGTCGCACGGGGCCACCACATAGCCGGGCGTGTCACGATCGGGCGGGTCCACTCGGCCACCGGGAAACACCCACATGCCGCCGAAGAAGCCACGCGAGTTGCGCCGCAGCATGAGCACCTCGATGTGCGCGCCTGCGTCGCTTTCCGCGGCGTCGAAACCGTGACCTGGCGCAGCCGCAGGCGTGCCGTCGCGCAGCACCACGACCGTCGCCGCGTCGATGGGTGCCGGCGGTGTTGTGGGGGAATCACTCATGCGCCCGGCCTACGCGGTATCCCGGGTTCGCAACTCCAAGCGATCGGAGCCAGCGTCCATGCCGGGCAGCGGGCGCGAGACGTAGCCGCTGTGCTTCGCCAGCAGCTCCACCACCATCTCTTCGGCTTCGGCCCAGTTGTGTGCCCGTGGTCCTTCCACCTGGGCGTTGTAGGGCTGGTCGAAGGTGATCGCGTACCCGCCCGCGGCACGGATGTCGATCACGTTGTGGGGAGCGTCTTCGATGTAGGCGTCGGCGTTCACCATCGCCTTGTCGGCCACGAAGCAGATATCGCGGTACGGGATGCGCTCGCGGTCGAGCCACTCGACCGTGTCGCTCACGGTGACACGGTGGCCCCAGCTCACGTACAGGCGGTGGGTGACGATCCGTATCCATACGCCGGCGTCAGACAGCCGCCACAGCGCTTCAGAGCACCCCTCCATCGGCTTCATCTCACGGAACATGCGGTAGTCGATGACGGCGATGCGATGGAGCTCTTCGAACTCGCCGTCGGCGAGGCCCCACTCGGTGAAGTTCCAACCACGCACCAGCGGCAACGAGTCCTCCGGAACTCCGCGCTCGGCGGCCACCACGCGACGGAAGGCCTCGGTGTGCATCCCGCACACGCCGTCGAGGTCCACTGCAAGCACGAACGCAGGCATTGCAGCAACCTAACAACCAGCGCCTGATCGGCCCGGTTGCGTCACCTGTTGCCTTCCGCTCCTATTGGCTGCGCTCACGGGCCGCTCTGGCCACGGCTTCGCGCCGCATTTGCCGCTGATGTTCGCTTCGCTCACGGGCCGCTGAGGCCCGGGCTCAGCCTCCAGGTGCAATGCTGGTCGGCCATGCCGCCAGATGCAGACGAATCCGCGCCCGCGGCGCGAAGCGTGCACGATCTCGGGGGCGCCTCCGGGTATGGACCGGTGCCTCACGACCCTGATGAGCCGCCGTTTCACGCCGACTGGGAACGGCGTGTGTTCGGTCTGCTGGGCGCGGTGACAGCTTCGACGGCTCGACGACCGGGCGAGTTCCGCTACGTCCTCGAGCGCTTGGACGCATCCGACTACTTCGACAACGGCTACTACGGACGCTGGCTCGCAGGCTTCGAGGTGCTGCTCGGCGAATACGGGTTGATCGGTCCAGACGAAGTCAGCAGTGCCGTCGCTCGGCGAGCCAACGTGACCCCCGAAGAAGCTGCCGGAGCCTCGCCGGTCCAGCGCGCCGCACCCGTCGCTGCCCGCGATCCGGCCGCGATGCCCCCAGACCGGCCCACGCCGGAACCACGGCATCGAACCGTCAGGCGAGAGTTGGCAGATCCGCCCCGATTCAGCATCGGCGAGCGCGTCGTCGCTCCAGCATCAGTGCAGCCCGGCCATACACGACTGCCCGACTACGTGGCGGGTAAACAGGGCACGATCACCAAGCTGCATCCGGCGGAAGTGCTGCCCGACAGCACGGCGCACGACATGGGCGAGCGGCCACAGCACGTCTATTGCGTGGGCTACGACGCCCAGACGCTGTGGGGCAACGAGGCAGACCCGAATGCGACTGTCCACGTCGACCTGTACGAGTGCTACCTGACGGCAGCCGAGGGCGGCTGACGCGATGGCAGCAGGCTGACCAGGGAGGAACCGATGCACGACGACCATGCCGGCGGCAGCAGCCACGGCGATCACGACCACCGCAACCGTCACCTTGCATCATCGCCGGAAATCCGCGTCGAGGCGCTGGAAGACCTGCTGGTGGAACGCGGTATCGCCGACCGGGGACGGATCGACGCCATCATCGAGCGGTTCGAGCACGACATCAGCCCGATGATCGGCGCCAGATTGGTGGCCCAGGCGTGGCTTGATCCTGGCTTGCGACAGCAGCTGCTGATCGACGCCGATGCCGTCTTGGCCGGCATGGACATCCGCGGCGCCGAGATCGAGCACATCGAGGTAAAGGCCAACGAGCCCGGCGTCCACAACGTGGTCGTCTGCACCCTGTGCTCGTGCTACCCGTGGGCGCTGCTCGGGCTGCCGCCGAACTGGTACAAGAGCCCCGAGTACCGGGCTCGCGTGGTGCGCGAACCTCGGACGGTGCTGGCCGAGATGGGCCTGGAGCTCGACCCGAGCACCGAGGTGCGCGTCTGGGACTCCAGCTCCGAGACCCGGTTCCTGGTGCTGCCCGAGCGGCCCGCGGGCACGGAGGGATGGCCCGTCGAACGCTTGGCCGAGCTGGTGACGAGGGATTCGATGATCGGCGTGGACCGCGCTGCCGATCCCGGCAGCGAGTAGGCGTACGAGCGCACAGCACGCGTGGCTGCGGCGCGGGTGTCAGACTGGACCCATGAGCACCCTCACCTTCCACGATCCAAGAGGCGAGGCCAAGACTGCGCCTGAGCCCTACACGCTCAGCACACCACTCGATCAGCCGATCACGATCGGCCTGGTCGCCAATGGCTTCCCCGACAGCGTCCGCTTCCTCGACCACGTCGAGAAGGCGCTGGCCGAACGGCTGCCGTCGGCGTCGTTCAACCGCTACGACAAGGGCGACGCTTCGTCGGTCGTCGGCAAAGGGATGCTCAGCGACATCAGCGCCGAATGCGGTGCGGTGATCGCCGCGTACGGCCATTGAGGCAGCTGCACATCTGGCACCGTGCGTGACAGCATCACCACTGCCCGAGCGGGCATCCCGTCCATTGCGCTCGTCACCGACGCGTTCTGGCCCCAGGGCGACTTCGTGGCCAACGCCACCGGCATGCCGACCGTTCCCCGTGTCCGCCTGCCGCACCCGGTAGCGGGCAGCGGCGAGGACAACATGGCCAAGGTTGCCGCCGACATCGCGCCGCAGATCATCGCGATCCTGACCGGCGCCGCTGCCAACTAGACCAGCCGTGACACTGCTGGAGGCCCGCAGCGAGGCCGACGCGCTCGAGCAGCTTCACGCGCTCGGGCTCACCGACGGCCTGCCGGTCGTGATCCCCACGCCGGAGCGGGTGGCGATGATGGCGCTCGCCACCGGGCTCGACCCCGATCTCGAACTGGGCGTCATGGGACCCGCGCACGGCGTGGCGAGCGTGGAGAAGGTGGCCACCGCTGCGGTGATGGCCGGCTGCCTGCCCGACCACATTCCCGTCGTGGTGGCCGCCGTGCGGGCGGTGTGCCGGCCCGAGTTCGACCTCACCGAGATGCAGAGCACCACCCACTGCACCGCGCCGCTCATCGTGGTGTGCGGGCCGGCACGGCACCAGTGCGGCGGCGTGGCGTCGGGATTCGGGGCGCTCGGGCCCGGCCATCGTGCCAACGCTTCGATCGGCCGGGCGCTGCGGCTGGCGATGATGAACATCGGCGGAGCCCGGCCCGGCGTGTCGGACATGGCGCTGCACGGCCATCCCGGCAAGTTCACCTACTGCCTCGCCGAGGACACCGAGAACAGCCCGTTCGCGCCGCTGCACACCGCCTACGGCTACGCCGAAGATGACAGCGCCGTGGTGGTGGTCGGTGCCGAGGCGCCGCATTCGACGATCTTCACCGGCGATGCCGACGATCCCGAATCGGCCAGCCGGCTGCTGAACGTGATTGCTGCCGTCATGGCCAACCCGGGCAGCAACAACGCCCACCTGCGACACGGTGCCGTCACCGTGATCATGAATCCCGATCACACGACGGTGTTGGCTCGCGCCGGGCTGACCCGCGAAGACATTCAGGCCGAGTTGGCTGCCCGCGCAACCAATACCGCGGCCACGCTCGCCTATGTCGGGTCGGCCTTCTACCTCGACCGGGACGGCCCGCCCGATGAGCTGGTCCCGATCCTGAAAGACCCCAGCAGGATCGTGGTATTCCAGGCGGGCGGCTCGGGTCTGTACACGATGGTGATGCCCTCATGGTGCGCCGGCCCGCACCAGAACCCGGTGGTCCACGCCGAGATCGATCTCGACCAAGCGTGCGAGGTGCCTTGGGCCGATGCTCTCGGCATCGGCCAATCAGACGCCGCCGACACCCTTGGAGTCGGCCAATCAGACACTGCCGAAGTTGCAGGAGGAGCAGCCTGATGAGCGATGCACCCCGCCCGCACGGCGGACGGTGGTTCGAAGAGCTGACACCGGGTCTGGTGATCCACCACCGGCTGCGCCGCACGATCACCGAGGCCGACAACGTCATTTTCACCACCATGACCATGAACCCGGCGGCCCTGCATCTCGACTTCGAGTACGCCCGCACCGAGACCCAGTTCGGCAAGCCGCTCGTGAACTCGATGTTCACGGCCGCTGTCGTAGTCGGCATATCGGTCCACGAGACCACCCACGGCACCACCGTGGCGAACCTCGGTTTTGAGCGGATGGATTTCCCTGCACCCGTCTTCCACGGCGACACGCTGCGGGTGGAGAGCGAAGTGGTCTCGGCCCGCGGATCGAAGAGCAAACCCGACCAGGGCATCATCCTGTTCGAGCACCGCGCCTACAACCAGGACGACACGCTGGTCGCCATCATGCGCCGCAACGCCCTCATGTGGCGCCAACCGGCGGAGCCCGACACCGGCGCCTGAACGCCTTGGGGCGCGGCGACATCACCGCGCGTGCATCCTTGACCGCCGTGAGCCCCGGTCCCCCGCCCGATCCCATCGCACTGCAGCGAGACGCGCAGCAGTTGGCAGATGAGGTGCTGTTCGAGCGCGCCTTGGACGTGGACACAGCGGGCGAGGTTCCCGAGCGCAATTTGGACCTGTTCCGTGACGCCGGCTTGTATGGGCTGTGGACGCCGACCGACGTGGGCGGCTGCGGATTCGACGAGCTTGAGCGGCTGTCAATTCTCGAAGCGCTGGCCGGCGGCTGCCTCACGACTGCGTTCGTGTGGGCGCAGCACGGGGGCGGCTCGGCCAATGCCGCTCGGATGCCGGCCGGGTCACCGCTGCATGAACAGTGGGCCCGCGCGCTTGCCACCGGCGAGCGCCGCAGCGGTGTGGCGTTCGCACATGTGCTGCGTCCCGAGCCGTGCCTGTTCGCCGAGCGTTCCGGCGCCGGCTGGGTACTGCGTGGCGTCGCGCCGTTCGTCACCGGTTGGGGTCACATCGACGCAGTGCTGGTTGCCGCTCACGAGGCCGACCGGCTGGTGTGGATGCTGATTCCGGCCGCCGAGGCGCCCACGCTGACGTCCCGCCGGCTGCGGCTCGCCGCAGTGGACTCGTCGGTGACGGTGGAGCTGCACTTCGACGGTCACGTCGTCGGTGACGACGAAGTGGTGGAGATCATCGACTACAGCGACTGGCTGTCGTTCTACCGCCAAGGCCTGCGAACCAACGGTGCCCTCATGCTGGGCGTGGCGTCCCGCGCACTCAAGCTTTTCGGGCCCTCGCCACTGGATGCCGAGCTGGACGCGGCTCGCAGCGCGCTCTACGCGGCCGAGGTCGACGAGATGCCCGAACGCCGCGCGCAGGTCGGACATGTGGGCATCCGGGCAACCAGCGCGCTTGTCTCATCGGTCGGCGGCCGAGCGATCACGCTCGCCCATCATGCCCAGCGACTCGCCCGAGAAGCGCTGTTTCTGCTCGTCCAGGGCCAGACCGCCGAGATCCGGGCAGGCCACTTGCGCCGCCTCACCGCCGCCGACCCCGAGCGTTAGGGCAGGCCGGCTCCGGGAATGTCGACCCGGACGGTCTCGATGCGGCCGAGGGCGGGGGCGTCGTCGGGTGGGCGCGAGGTGGGCGCGGTGACC
Source organism: Candidatus Poriferisodalis sp. (assembly GCF_965204125.1). Lineage (GTDB taxonomy): Bacteria > Actinomycetota > Acidimicrobiia > Acidimicrobiales > Poriferisodalaceae > Poriferisodalis. The sequence goes on from NZ_OZ241968.1 coordinate 603,311, forward strand.
ATGTAGAGGGTGCGGCGATCGTCGTCGCCGAGCATGCAGGCGAAGCAGTTCAGCTCCAGCTCGATGACATCCGTGACCTCGCCGCCGTCGACCACGCGGAAGCAGCTCGCGTTGAGGGGGTCGGCAACCCAGATACCGCCAGCTTCGTCCAGGCAGATGCCGTCGGGCACCCGCTCGCCCAGATCGGCGAACGTCCGCCGGCCGCTCAGCGAGCCGTCGGGGTCGATGTCGAACGCGGTCATCCGGCGTCCGTAGCTCTCCGCCACCACCATGTGGCGCCCGCTGGGGTCGATGACGGTGCCGTTGGGGAAGTCGAAGCCGTCGGGCCCGGGCCGCGCCGTGCCGTCCGGGCTCACGATCGCCAAGGTCGCCTGGGCGAACGTCTCCCCTGCACTGTCGTCGAACCCGAAGTTGCCGACGTACGCCGTGCCGTCGGCGGCAACCACCATGTCGTTGCACGGCCCGCCGGCGATGCCCGACAGGTCGGCGTGCAGCGACTCGTTGCCGTCGGCGTCGAGTCGGCGAAGCTGCCGGTCGAGCATCGAGACAAACAGCAGATCCCCGTTGGGCAGCCAGCCCAACCCCGACGGCTGGGTGGGCACCGTGTGAATCAGCTCTTCGTTGCCGTCGGGAGTCACGGTGTAGATGCCGTGTCGGTAGAAGTCGCTGTACCAGAGCCGGTCGCCGCGCCAGCGGGGCCCCTCCCCGAATCGCAGCCCCGTCACCACCACATCAGTCGTCGTCATGGCCGCCGACGCTAGTCCTGCACGCAGATCGCCTTTGAGGGCACCAGTCGTGTCCAGATACCCGACGCTGCGGGTGGATCACGCGCGGGGTGCCACCATCTGGTGCTTGATGGGACCGACGTGCAGGTGGCCGATGCGCGACTGCTCGCCGTCGAGCTGCAGCCCGTCGAGCAAGGGCGCCACCACACGGAAGAACGCGCGCAGCTCCCAGCGGGCCAGGTGCACTCCGAGGCAGAAGTGGGCGCCGTGGCCGAAGGCGAGGTGGTCGTTGGGCGTGCGCCCGATGTCGAAGCGGTAGGGCTCGGGGAACTGGCGCTCGTCGCGGTTGGCCGAGGGGTACCACACCCCCACGTGCTCCCCGGCCTTGATCGTTTGGCCTCGCAGCTCGGTGTCTTTGGTGCAGGTGCGCGCGAACTGAATGACCGGCGAGGTCCAGCGCAGGATCTCCTCCACGGCCGATTCCACGGCATCGGGGTCGTCGATGCGCTCGTTGAGCAGTTCGAGCTGATCACGGTGCTCGAGCAGGGCGATCACCCCGCCGCTCGCGGCGTTGCGAGTTGTCTCGTTGCCCGCAGCGATCATCAAGCGCAGGTAGCCCACGAGCTGCTGCGGCGTCAGCGGGCCTGATTTGATCTCCGACCGCAGCAGGATGCTCACCAAGTCGCGGCCGTCGGTGCCGTCACGCCGGCGCTCGCGGATCAGCTCGCCGATCCACGTGTCGAACTCGCGGATCATGCGCGCCCGCATTTCGTCGCGGGGCTCGCCGGGCCGGCAGAACCTCTCCAGATCGGGATCGTCGAACAGCACCGATGTCCAGGCGTGCACCTGTTCCCAGTCGTCGGCCGATACGCCCACCATCTCGCAGATGGCGGCCAGCGGCAGCTTCACCGCCAGGTCTTCCACCACGTCGGCCGTGCCCTCGTCGGCCACCTTGGCGATGAACTCGTCCGCGAAGCGCTGAGCGTGCAGCTCAAGCGACTCGGATCTGCTGCGCATCGCCTTCGGCGTGAACTCCGGCACCACCAGCCGGCGCAGGTCCCAGTGGTCGGGACGGTCCTTGAAGATGAAGTCCGGCGGCTCGTCGGGATCCCAGCCGATCTCGATGGCACGCTGGCGGTACTTCGTCCAGAAGCGGGCATCCCGGTCGGCGTCGGCGAGGCGCAGGCGACCGCCGCCGTTGATGAACGTCTTGTTCTGGCCCGAGATCCACTTCACGTCCTCGTAGCGGGTGATGGCCCAGAACGGGACGATGTTGTCGCGCACATACCAGTAGACAGGCGCCTCGTCGCGCAGCAGATCCCATTCGGCCCACGGGTAGCCCTCGGCGGCATACCGCTCGGTGTCGTGGATGACCGCCTCGTCGACCTGCATCAACCCGTACTCCTGCCCGCCGGTGGACGTCGTCGTCAACGGTAGCGACGCGCTCGGTGCCGGTGCCGGGCGAGGTGGACCGGGTGCACCTCGGACGGCGAAGCAATACTGACGCGATGACCGAACAGTCCGCAGCACTGCCCGTCGTGTGGTTCGATCGGCCAGCCGGCCGGCTGCAGCGCGAGCTGCTGGACGGACGGGCCGAGATCGCCGACGTGCGCGGCGATGATCCCCTCGAAGGCATCGAACGGGCGCACGGCGCCATCGTGGGCGCCGCCATCCGCTACGACCGCACCGTGTATGAGCGTGCTCCGCTGCTGAAGGTGATCGCCCGGGCCGGCATCGGGTTCGACAATCTCGACCTCGACGACGCCACAGCGTTCGGCATTGCCGCCTGCAACACGCCCGACGGCCCGACGGTCTCCACCGCCGAGCAGGCCGTCGCGCTCATCTTCGCCATCACGAAGGGTCTCAAGGAATCGGCCGTCCGGCTCGAAGCCGCCGAGGGCGACTACTGGGCGCGCCACGGGCATCTCGAACTGGCCGGCTCGACGCTCGCATTAGTGGGGCTCGGACGCATCGGCGGCTACGTGGCCCGGGTGATGTCGGCCGTCGGCATGGAGATCGTGGCGTATGACCCTTATGCGGGCGACGAGCGATTTGCGGAACTAGGGGCGCAGCGGGCGGCGACGCCCAATGACGCAGTGGCTGACGCGCATGTCGTGTCGGTGCACGCGCCGCTCAGCGACGCCACGCATCATCTGGTGAACGCCGAACTCCTCGCTGCGATGCGCGACGGCGTGTACCTGGTCAACACATCTCGCGGCGGACTTGTCGACCAGGACGCCTTGCTGGCGGCGCTCGATGCAGGCAAGGTGCGAGGCGCCGGTTTGGACGTGACCGAGCCGGAGCCGCTGCCGCCAGGCCACCCGCTGCTGGGTCGCCCTGACGTGGTGGTGACCCCGCACGTGGCCTCCGCCACGGTCGCCGGCCGCCGCCGCATCTTCACCCACGCAGTGTCGGAGGTCATGACCGCACTCGACGGCAACCAGCCACCCAACATGCTCAACCCCCAAGCTTGGCCCGGCCGCAACGCCTGACTCGTAACCTCCGATGACGATGGCAGTTGAGCGATCGGCGGCGGGGCGGCTGACGGCTTTCCTGCCTCGCGAGCCGGATGCCGACTCGCTGCTCGAGGGCTTCCTGGACTACACGGCCGACATCGGCCTGGAGCTCTACCCCGCCCAAGAAGACGCCATCTTGGAGATCTTCGGCGGCAACCACGTCATCATCACCACTCCGACCGGTTCGGGAAAGTCGCTGGTGGGCCTCGCTGCGCATTTCGAGGCGGTGGCGCGGGGCCAGCGCAGCTACTACACCGCGCCGGTCAAAGCGCTCGTGTCGGAGAAGTTCTTCGCGCTCTGCGACGAGCTGGGGGCTGCCATCGTCGGCATGGTGACCGGCGACGGCGCTGTCAACCCCGATGCGCCGGTGGTGTGCTGCACGCAGGAGATCCTGGCGAACCTCGCATTGCGCTCAGGCGCTGACGCCCCGGTCGACAGCGTCGTCATGGACGAGTTCCACTTCTATTCCGACCGCGACCGGGGCTGGGCGTGGCAGGTGCCGCTGCTCGAGCTGACCGGCACACAGATGATCCTGATGAGCGCCACGCTCGGCCCCACCCAGCGCTTCGCCGAGGACCTGCAGCGGCGCTCGGGCCGCGAAGTCGCCACCGTGACGGGAGCGGAACGGCCGGTGCCGCTCACCTTCACCTACCGCGAGACCACGCTGCACCAGTCGCTCGAAGAGCTGCTGGAGCTGCGGCGGGTGCCCGCCTACATCGTCCACTTCACCCAGAGGGCCGCCACCGAGCGGGCACAGGCGCTCACGAGCCTCAACGTGCTCACCAAGGACGAGAAGGCGCAGGTGGCCGCGGAGATCGTCGACTTCCGGTTCGACTCGCCGTTCGGCCGTGACATTCAGCGCTTCGTCAAGGCGGGCGTCGGCGTCCATCACGCCGGGATGCTGCCCAAGTACCGGCTGCTGGTGGAGCGGCTGGCCGGGGCGGGCCTGCTCAAGCTCATCTGCGGCACCGACACGCTCGGCGTCGGCGTGAACGTGCCCATCCGCACGGTGGTGTTCACCCAGCTCTGCAAGTACGACGGCCGCGACACCCGGGTGCTGTCAGTGCGAGATTTCCAGCAGATCGCCGGCCGGGCGGGGCGCCGTGGCTTCGACCACGAGGGTTTCGTGTGGTGCCAAGCGCCCGAGCATGAGGTGGAGTACGCGATGGCGCTCGAGAAGGCCCGCGAGAAGTTCGGCGACGACCCGGCGAAGCTCCGCAAGGTGCGCCGACCGTCCCCGCCCAAGCGGGGCTACGCGCCGTGGAACGGCGACACGTTCGAACGCCTGGCGTCAGGCGAACCCGAGCTGCTGCGCTCGCAGTTCGACGTGTCGCACTCGATGCTGATGAACGTGCTGGATCGGCCCGGCGACGGCTGCGCAGCGATGCGCCGGCTGCTCACCGACAACCACGAGACCCGGGCCGCCAACCGCACCCACATCCGCCGCGCCATCGCAATTTACCGATCCTTGACCGAGACGCAGGTGGTGGAACAGCTCGCGGAACCCGATGAGCTCGACCGCCTCGTGCGGGTCAACGTGGACCTGCAGGCCGAGTTCGACCTGACCCAGCCGCTGTCGCCGTTCGCACTCGACGCCATCGAGTTTCTCGACCCCGACGAGCCGACCTACCCGCTCGACGTGCTCAGCGTGCTGGAGGCAACGCTCGAGAACCCGACCGTGGTGCTGGAACGGCAGCGAGACCTTGCTCGCACCGACCTGCTGGCCGAGATGAAGGCCGAGGGCGTGGAGTACGAGGAGCGCATGGAGCGCCTCGAAGAAGTCGAGTGGCCCAAGCCGCTGCGCGACTGGCTCTATGACAGCTTCAACGCCTGGTCGACCCACCACCCCTGGCTGCGCAATGACAACATCCGCCCCAAGTCAGTGGCACGCGACCTGCGAGAGCGGGCCATGACGTTCCGCGAGTACGTCAACCACTACGGCATCAAGGGCTCGGAGGGAGTGCTGCTGCGCTACCTCAGCGATGCCTACAAGGCGCTCGTGCGCAACGTGCCCGAAGATCGCCGCACCGACGACATCGTGGAGCTGACGCGATGGCTCGGCGACCTCGTGCGCAACACCGACAGCAGCCTCATCGACGAATGGGAACGGCTGGAGCAGCTCAGCAAGGAAGAGGGAGCTGATCAGGTCGGCGCCCGGTAGTTGGGCGCCTCTTTGGTGATCATGATGTCGTGGGGGTGGCTCTCACGCAGAGCGGCTGCAGTGACGCGCACGAACCGGGTGCGCAGCCGCATGTCGTCGATGCTGGTGGCGCCGCAGTAGCCCATCGCCTGGCGCAGCCCGCCGACAAGCTGGTGCAGCACACCGGCCAGCGGGCCTTTGTAGGCAACCCGTCCCTCGATGCCCTCGGGCACCAGCTCTTCCACCTCGCGCCCGTCCTGGAAATAGCGATCCTTGGAGTAGCTGCGCCCTTTCATGGCGCCCACCGAGCCCATGCCGCGGTACTCCTTGAAGCGCTCGCCCTGGTACAGCACCACCTCGCCGGGCGACTCGTCGGTGCCCGCCAGCAGGCCGCCCACCATGGCGCTGTGCGCCCCCGCGGCGATCGCCTTGGCAAGATCGCCCGAGAACTGCATGCCGCCGTCTGCGATCACCGGCACCCCGGCCGCTGCGGCCTCCGAGGCGCAGTCGAACACAGCCGAGATCTGCGGCACCCCCACCCCGGCCACCACCCGGGTCGTGCAGATCGAGCCCGGACCGATGCCGACCTTGATCGCATCGGCTCCGGCGTCGATGAGCGCACGAGCCGCATCGGCGGTGGCCACATTGCCCGCCACCACCTCGGCAGGGTGATTGGCCTTGATCTTTGCCACGGTCTCGATGACGTCGCGGCTGTGGCCGTGTGCTGTGTCAACCACGATGGCATCCACGTCGCGCTCCACCAGCGCCGCGGCGCGCTCCATGGTGTCGGGACCGGTGCCGACTGCGGCGGCGACCAGCAGCCGGCCGTGCTCGTCCTTGGAGGCGTTCGGGAACTGGATGCGCTTCTGGATGTCCTTCACCGTGATCAGGCCGACGAGCCGGAAGTCGTCGTCGACGATCGGCAGCTTCTCGATGCGGTGGCGGGCCAGCACCACTTGAGCCTCTTCCAAGGTGGTCGGGGCGCTCGCCGTCACCAGCCCTTCCGAGGTCATCACCTCGTGGATCGGCCGGCTCCAGTCGGTCTCGAAGCGCAGGTCGCGGTTCGTCAGGATCCCGACCAGCCGGCCCGTCGGATCGGTTATCGGCACCCCGCTGATCTTGAAGCGGGCCATGAGGTCCTCGGCTTCGGACACCAGATTGTCGGGGCCGAGCGTGAAGGGCTCGTTGATCATCCCCGACTCCGAGCGCTTCACCTTGTCGACCTCGGCGGCCTGATCGGCGACCGACAGGTTGCGGTGGATCACGCCGATGCCCCCGTGGCGGGCCATGGCGATGGCCAGCCTCGCCTCGGTGACGGTGTCCATGGCTGCGCTCACCAGCGGGACGGCGAGCGTGATGCCCCGTGTGAACCGCGACGACGTGTCGACCGCATCGGGCAGCACGTCGGATGCGTCGGGCACCAGCAGCACGTCGTCGAAGGTGAGCCCGTCGGTCGTGAATTTGCTGTCCAGCGAGGGGAATCGGCCCCGCTCAGGGGGTTGAGATTGGGCCATGGCGCACCCTACCGCGCGACCCGAAACGAGCCGGTGAACCCGGCAGGGTAGGTTCACCACCAGCAAGCGAGCCAAGCGAGTCATCGTGGCCGATTTCCAGCAGCACGAGTCGATCGCGACGCTCCATCGCCTTGGCGAGCGGTCCGTCGAGAGCCTCGAAGGCGAGCTGTTCGACTACTCGCGCCGCAGGCCGATCGCGCTCATCATCCCAGCGCTGTACAGCGAGCTGCAGGGGCCCGCCCTCGGGAACATCGTCGATGAGATCGCCAAGGTCGCCTACATCGACGAGATCATCGTGGGCATTGACCGGGCCGACGAGGCCCAGTTCGCAGACGCCAGGCAGTTCTTCGCCCGGCTGCCCCAGCGCACCCGCCTGCTGTGGAACGACGGCCCGCGGCTGCGCAAGATCGACGAGGTGCTCGCCGACAGGGTGCTCGCACCGACCGAGCCGGGCAAGGGCCGCAACGTCTGGTACTGCCTGGGCTACTTCTTGGCCTCGGGACGCTGCGAGAACGTCGCCCTGCACGATGCCGACATCCTCACCTACGACCGCGGCCTGCTGGCACGACTGCTGTACCCGATCCTGCATCCCACCTTCGGGTACTCCTTCTCGAAGGGCTACTACTACCGGGCCGGCGAGGGCGCCTCGGCGCGGCTGAACGGGCGCGTCGTGCGCCTGCTGGTGACACCGCTGCTGCGGGCGCTGCGGGCCACCATCGGCGAGCACGACTACCTGCGCTACCTGGGCGCCTTCCGCTACCCGCTGGCCGGCGAGTTCGCGATGAAGCTGGACATGACCCGCAGCATCCGCATTCCCAGCGACTGGGGCCTCGAGATCGGCGTGCTGTCGGAGGTGTACCGCATCTACCAGGGGCGCCGGATCTGCCAGGTCGACCTGTGCGGGCGCTACGACCACAAGCACCAAGACCTCTCGCTCGATGACGCCAACGCCGGCCTGCACAAGATGAGCCGCGACATCGCCAAGGCCATCTACCGCAAGCTGGCCATCGACGGCACCACGCTGGGAACCGAGATCTTCCGCACCGTGAAGGCCGTCTACTACCGCAACGCTCTCGACCTCGTCAGCCACTACCGCAACGACGCAACGTTCAACGGCTTCGACTTCGACCTGCACGCTGAGGAGACGGCCGTGGAGCTGTTCGCCTCGGCGATCATGGAAGCCGGCGACGAGTTCCTGAACGACCCGATGGGCACACCGTTCATCCCGAACTGGTCACGCGTGCAGAGCGCTGTGCCCGATGTGCTCGGCCAGCTCTACGACGCAGTCGAGCTCGACAACGCCTGAGCCTCGCAGCGGCGAGCCCTGCCGGGCGGCTCGATGGCGAAGAGCTACAGGTTCGTCGGCCGGTGTGCGTGCGCGGGCTCCCGCCGCTCGGATTCCAGGCACAGCCACATCGTCTGTCCGGCCGCCAGATCCACACGGTCCGACGGACCGTGCAGTGCACCGTCCAGCAGATCTGTGCAGCCGGCCTCGCCGAACTGCCTGCCTGCGCTGCCTGGCGGGCAGAGCGAAGACAGCACCTCGAGATCCACCGTGAGATGGGTGTGGCCGACATTGGTCACCGACACCACCGTCTGGCCGCTCTGTGCGTCGCCGCGCATCACCCCCAGTGCCTGCGGCCCCAGGTCCAGCGACACCTGTGGGCTGTCGGGGTGAAAGGCCGGTTGCGCACGACGGATGAGCATGCGGTGCACGAGCTCCACCAGGGTTCTGCGCCGGATCCCGTCCTGCGCGCCGAGCAAGTCGACCGCCTCGTCCAAGGTGACCTTGCGCCGGTTGATCGTGCGCTTGTTCTGCTCCACCGGGGGCAGGCCGTGCTCGGTGACGATGCGCGGCGGCTCGCTGATCGGCGTCCAGTAGCTGGGGGTGCCCAATAGTGCGTGCACGTAGAGGGCGGGAACGCCGGCGAGGCTCAGCATGATCGTGTGCGCGGCGAGGAATTGCGCGACGCCCAGCGGGTCTCCATCGCCGGCGAAGAGATCCCACAGCGAAACGTTCAGCTCGTAGGCCTTGGGTCCCGCAGGCGTGTCGAACTCCGAGTGGGTGCCGCCTGCGCTGTGTGCCGCGGCGATGAGGCGGTTGATCTCGGCGACGCTCAGCAGCCCCTCCACCGGGCGCAGCCCGATGCCGTCGTGGCTGGCGATGAAATTGAAGAACGACGTACCGGCGGGCGGCGTCTCGAGCTTGCCCAGCCACTGCTGCATCGCCACCGACGAGCCCGACAGCATCGTGTGAGCCACCAGCGGCGGCAGGCTGAAGTTGTAGACGAGGTGGGCTTCGTCGCCCTCGCCCCAATACGCCACGTTCTGGTCGTGCGGCACATTGGTCTCGGTGATGATGACCGAGTCGGGACAGCGTGCGTCCAGCAGCGTCCGCAGCAGCTTCACGAACTCGTGGGTCTGCGGCAGATTCACACACGAGGTGCCGAGCTCCTTCCAGAGATAGGCGATGGCGTCGAGCCGAAACCACCTCACGCCCGCATCCACGAGGCGGGCCACCGTGCGCAGCAAATCAAGCAGGACCTCAGGTTCAGCGAAGTCCAGATCGATCTGGTCGAAGCTGAAGGTGCACCACAGCAGCCGGGGGCCGTCAGGGGTCTCGATTTCGCGCAGCAGCGGCGTGGTGCGGGGACGCACCACGCTCGACAGGTCGTCCTCCGGCTCGGCGGTGAGCAGGTAGCGGCTGCCGGGGTCTTCCCCGCTGCAGAACTGGGACATCCACGGGTGATCGGCGCTGACATGGTTCACGACCAGGTCGGCCATGACCGTGTAGGTCTCGCTGAGATCGCTGATGTCGTCCCAGGCGCCCAGCCGTGGGTCCACGGCACGGTGGTCGGTGATGGCGAAGCCCCCGTCCGAGCTCGCCGGGTAGAACGGCAGCACATGCACGACCGACACGACGTCGCCGGTCAGGTCGTCGAGCAGATCGTGCATCGTCTGCATCGGCACCTTGCCCGCTTCGGTAATCGAGTCGGCGTAGGTGATCACCGCCACGTCGTGCTCATCCCATCGCGGGCCGCCCGCTGCAGCGCCCTCAGTGCCGTCGAGCCCGAGCGTGGACAGCACGTCGTCAACGAGTCGATCGGTACGCATCGCCGGGTAGATGAACTCAAGGTGGCGCCGGACGCGGCTGCGGAGATCACCCTCGGTCACGACGTACGGACCCCAGTCATCAGGCCAATTCTGGGCCAATCGGGTGCGAAACCGTACTGAGCGAGATTAGTGACATTCATCGCGCCGACCGCGTATGCGCGGTGCACCGCGTAGCGTGAAGCCATGGCCGACACATTGCTGGAAACACCGGTCGAGGGAGCGGACACGCCCTCGGTTCATCCGCTGTCGATGATGACCGAAGCGGAGGCCCACGCCGCCATCGAGGTATTGCGTCGCAGCGGGCGCATCGGCGCGGACGCGCGCTTTCACGGCTTCTGCATCGCCGAGCCGCCCAAGGCCGAAGTGGCAGCATGGACGCCCGGCACCGCCACTGACCGCCGCTTCGAGATCGTCGTGCGCGAGCACGGCGAGGTGCACACCGCTGTGGTGTCGGTGACCCGCGGCGAGGTCGACTCGTGGACGCATCATCCCGGCGTGGTGCCTCGGGTGGGCATGGCGGAGCTGTTCGCCGTGATGGACGCCTGCCGGAAGGACCCGGGGTTCGCCGCTGCGCTGGCCAAGCGCGGCATCACCGATACCTCGCAAGTGCAGATCGACCCCTGGCCCACCGGCGACTACGACTTCGACTTCGAGGTCGGCCGGCGCGTGCAGCGCTGCATCGCCTTCTGGCGTCCGAACCCCGCCGACAACGGCTATGCGTACCCGCTCGACGGCTTGATGGTGCATATCGACGTCGACACGCTCGAAGTGCTGCAAGTCACCGATTTCGACCAATGGCCGGTGGCCTCCGAGCGCGGCAACTACGACGTCGACTCGGTCACCGAGGACTTCGGGCCCATGCGCACCGATCTGCGCCCGATCGAGATCACCCAACCCGAAGGCACCAGCTTCACGCTCGAAGACAACGAGCTGTGCTGGCAGAAGTGGTCGATGCGCGTCGTCATGGACGACACCGAGGGCTTGGTGCTGCACCGCATTGCATACAACGACGGGGGCCGCGTGCGGCCCATCATCGACCGGGCGTCGCTGGCCGAGATGGTGGTGCCCTACGGCGACACCCGGCCATCGCAAACGTTCAAGCACGCGCTCGACTCGGGCGAGTTCGGCCTCGGCCTGATGAACAACTCGTTGCAGCTCGGCTGCGACTGCCTGGGCGAGATCGTCTACCTCGACTCGACGCAGGTGTTCGACGACGGCTCGGTGGTGACCACACCGAACGCCATCTGCATCCACGAGGAGGACTTCGGCATCGGCTGGAAGCACTTCGACTGGAACGCGGACACCACCGAGGTGCGCCGCTCGCGCCGCCTGGTGGTGAGCGCCATCCACACGATCGGCAACTACGAGTACGGGTTCTTCTGGTACTTCTACCTCGACGGCACGATCCGCTACGAGGTGAAGCTGACCGGCATCCTCACCACGCGGTCACATCGCGAGGGCGACGACCTGACGTTCGCCCGCCAGGTGGCACCGCATGTGTCGGCCCCGATCCACCAGCACATCTTCTGCGTGCGGCTGGACATGGCCATCGACGGCAATGCCAACAGCGTGGTGGAGGTCAACACCGAGGCACTGCCGCCGGGCCCGGACAACCCGTATGGCACCGCGTTCGCCGCGCGGGAAACCGTGCTCGAGAGCGAGCTGGCAGCCCGGCGCAACGCCAACTCGGCATCGAGCCGATACTGGCGCATCCAGAGCGCGGATCACATCAACCGCCTCGGGCATCCGACCGCCTTCCGGCTGTTGCCGCCGCCTACGGCCACCATGTTCGCCGCAAACGACAGTCCGCACTCGGAGCGTGCCACGTTCGCCCGGCACAACCTGTGGGTGTCGCCGACCCGGCCCGACGAGCGCTACGGCGCCGGACGGTTCCCCACCCAGCGCAATGCGGGCGACGGGCTGGAGCGCTACACGGCGGGCGACCGACCGGTGGTCGACACCGACATCACGGTGTGGCACACGTTCGGGATCACACACGATGCGCGGCCCGAGGACTTCCCGGTAATGCCCACCGAGTACGTCGGCTTCGGGCTGGTGCCCGACGGCTTCTTCGACCGCAACCCGATGCTGGATGTGCCGCCGTCATCCAACGGCCACTGCAGCTAGCGCAGTAGCGGCCTACTGTGGCCGGATGGCGGGAGCACCCGAAGCCGACGAGCCCACTCCGACGTCCGCAGCAGGCGAACCCGACGATCTCGGGCTGACGGGCCTCGAACTCGTCGAGCACTTTTCCCCGGCGCCAGCCGAGGGCCTGCGGATAGCACCGTTCCTGGATGCGATCGAGGCGCAAGCCGAGACCGCAGACCGGACCCGGTCCGTCTCGTCGGAGGTCATCGAGGCCATCCGCGGCACCGACTTCATGCGCATGTCGGCCACACGCAACATCGGCGGCGTCGAGGAGACCATGCTGCACATGGGCCGCGAACTCGAAGCGGTGGCAGCCCGCTGCCCGAGCCTGGCGTGGTGCCTGTGGAACCACCTGTGCGTGTTCCACCTGTTCGTCGGCTCGGTGGGCCCCGACCAGCAGGATTTTCTCACCCACGTCGTGACCAACGGCCAGTGGGTGTCGTTCCCCGGCGGTGCCCGCAGCTCGGTCTACGGCCGGGTGGAGGGCGACCAGGCCATCCTGAACGGCACCGGCCGCTGGGGCACCGGCGCCCGCTACGCCGACTATTGCGGGGTGGCCTTCGCCATCACCGGCGACGACGGCAAGCCGGTGAGGCCCATGGACATCCGCTTCACCATCCTGCCCACCACCACCGAAGGCATGAAGATCGACCCGTCGTGGGACGGCGCCGGGCTGCGGGCATCGGCCACCGACGATGTCCACTACACCGACGTGCCGGTGAAACTCAGCGACTGCGTGGCCTGGTTCGGCGCCAACCGTGCGGAGTCGCTGCGCACGGTGCCGGTGGTGCATCACCGTTACCGTGAGGACTGGGTGGGCATCTCAGACCTGTGGCTCTCGTTCATGGCAGTGGGCCTCGTGCGCAGGGCGCTGGCCGAGGCTGCCGACGCGGCCGGCGGCCGGCGGGTGATCATCGGCGGCAAGATGGTCGATCGGCCCACCGTGCAGGTCAACTTCGGTCGGGCGGCATCACTGCTGGCAGCCGCCGCCGCGGCAACCGAAGCAGCGTGCAATGACGTCGACCGCCGCATCGCCGCCGGTGTCGTGCCCGACGAAGCCGACTACCTGCGGCAGATGGCCGTGACGACCATGGCCGTGGAGCAGCTCGACGAGGCCATGTCCTTGCTGCACCGCACCCAGGGCGGCACCGCGCTGCGAGAAGGCGGCGCGTTCGACCGCCGCTACCGCGACTTCCGGGCCATGCCGGTGCACATCAATGTGCACCAAGACCGCGTGACCCACCAGCTCGGCCGCCACCTTCTCGGCCTCGAACTCAACCCCTTCTGAACCAGCTCGGAGTGCCTGCGGACGGTGGCTGCGGGCCCAGATGGGCAAGATTAGGCTCGATGACGACCGCCCCGAGGCTGCCTCGCGGGCGCGAACGGAGAGGGAGATCATGCGTTCGAGGACTCTGACACGACTTGCCATTGCGTTGGCCGGCGTGGCGCTGCTGGGGGCAGCGTGCGGCGGCGACAGCAGCGACCCCGAGGACGTCACGGCGGCATTCGTGCTGGTAGGCCCGGTCGGCGACGCCGGCTGGAACTGGGCACACGACCAAGGTCGCCAGTACGCGGAAGACCAGACGGGCGCCACAACGCTGTTCGTCGAGAGCGTTCCGGAGAACGCCGAGGACTTCAAGGCAGTCGCTGTCGACTTCATCGAGAACGAAGGTGCGAACGTCATCTTCGGCACATCGTTCGGCTACATGGACCCGATGCTCGAGCTCGCCGACGAGTATCCCGATGTCGTGTTCGAGCACGCCTCGGGCTTCAAGATGAACGACACCAACTTCGGCAACTTCTTCGGCCGCATGTACCAGCCCCGCTACCTGTCCGGCATGGCGGCCGGCGCGATGACCGAGACCGGGCAACTGGGCTATGTGGCCGCATTCCCGATCCCCGAGGTGATCCGAGGCATCAACGCCTTCACCCTCGGCGTGCGTGAGACCAACCCGTCGGCCGAGGTCCACGTCATCTGGACCTTCACCTGGTTCGACCCGGCGGTTGAGGGCGACTCGGCCAAGGCCTTGCTCGAAGCCGGTGCCGACGTCATCGCCATGCACCAGGACTCGACGGCTGCAGGCGTGGCCGCACAGGACGCCGGTGCCCGCTGGGTTGCCTACAACTCCGACATGCGAGATTTCGCACCTGACGCATTCATCACCGCTCCCGTGTGGAACTGGGGCCCGCGCTACGCCGAGATCATCGAGGCGGTCGCTGCAGGCACCTACGCACCGGGTGCGTACTGGGGCGGCATGGACGACGGCATCGTCGACCTGGCGCCCCTGGCCGATGACGTGCCGGGCGATGTCGCCAGCCAGATCAGCGACGTCGCCGAGCAGCTCCGTGAAGGCGAGTGGGACGTCTTCACTGGCCCGATCAACGATCAGGACGGCACCGAGCGTGTCGCCGCAGGCGAGACCATGGAAGACGGGCCGATGCTCGGCATGGACTGGTTCGTCGAAGGCGTCGTGGGTGACGCCAGCCCCTGATCCGACTGGCCGAACCGAACTGAAACCGATGTCGGAGCCGGGGGGCGCCGCGGTGCCCCCCGGCTCCGACGACGGTCGCGTCGTCGTCGACCTGCGCGGCATCCGCAAGGAGTTTCCCGGCGTCGTCGCGTGTGACGGCGCGAACCTCACCGTCCGGGCGGGCACCATCCACGCGCTGCTCGGCGAGAACGGTGCCGGCAAGACCTCGCTGGTGAACGTGCTCGGCGGCGTGTACCTCCCCGATGCCGGCGAGATCTGGGTGCACGGCCAGCAGCGCCAATTCCATTCCCCGGCCGATGCGATCGCCGCAGGAATCGGCATGGTCCACCAGGAATTCCGCCTGGTGCCCACGCTTACCGTCTTTGAGAATGTGGTGCTCGGCTCCGCGCCCCGCTATCTCGACATGGGTCAGATCATCGAGCGGGTCGCCCACCTGGCGGCCACCTACTCGCTCCAGACCGACCCGTCCCGGCCGGTGTGGCAGCTGTCGGTCGGCGAGCGCCAGCGCGTCGAGATTCTGAAGGCGCTATGGCGCGACGCCGACGTGCTGGTGCTGGACGAACCGACAGCGGTGCTGACTCCTGCCGAGGCAGCCGATCTGGGCCTGACGCTGCGCTCCATGGCCGATCGAGGCCGCTCAGTCATCTACATCAGCCACAAGCTGGACGAGGTGCTCTCGGTGTGCGACGAGGCGACCGTGCTGCGCAACGGGGTGACCGTGGCGCAGCCGCGGAGCCTCGCGGGCATCGACCGCTCCGATCTCGCGGAGATGATGGTGGGCGAGGCGGCAACCCTGATCCAGCGGCCCGCCGAGAGGACCAGCGGCGACGTCGTGCTGGAGTTGGCGGGCGTTGCGGCGCTGAGCGACCGCGGGCTGCCAGCGCTGCACTCAGTGGACATCGACGTACGCGCCGGTGAGATCGTCGGTGTCGCAGGCGTGTCGGGCAATGGGCAGCGGGAGCTGGCCGAATCCATCGCCGGCCTGCGCCCGACCACCGCCGGCACGATGCTGCTTGAAGGAGTCGACATCACCGGAGCGTCGCCGCGGGGTCGTTCGCGTGCCGGACTTGCGTACGTGCCTGAGGATCGGCTCGGCATGGGGCTGGCCCCCACGATGTCGGTGGTTGACAACGCCGTCGTGCGGTCGTACCGCTCGATGCGGCGCCGGTTGATGCTCGACCTGCGCCGGTGCGAGGACTTCTGCAGGCAGCTCATCGAGCGCTTCGGCGTACAGGTGGGACGCATTCACGAACCCGTGAGCGCCCTGTCGGGGGGCAACCTCCAGCGCCTGCTGCTCGGCCGCGAACTGACCGGCGAGCCCAAGGTGCTCGTGGCGGCTCAGCCCACCCGCGGCCTCGACGTGGCGGGCATCGCTGCCATCCAGGAGCAGATCGTGGCCCAGCGAGCGGCGGGGGTGGGCGTGCTGCTCATCTCCGAAGACCTCGACGAGCTGCTCGCCCTGTCGGATCGGCTGATCGTGATGTACGAGGGCCGGGTTGCCGCGCTCATGGATCCGACGCGGGTCACCCGGACTGAAGTGGGCGCTGCGATGGCCGGGAGCACCGCCACGGCTTCAGGCGGCACCTCGTGAGCGATCCGGACGCGGCACCGGAACCGACGCACGCCCCGCTGCACACCGTGTCGCGTGGCCGGGCCCGCTGGCATCGCGGCCTCGTGCGGCCCGTGCTGCAGCGACGTGCCGATGTCGTGCCTGCCGCCCAGGCTGTCGCCTTCGTCATCGGCATCGTCGTGGCGCTGATCGCGGGGGCACTCCTGCTGCTCGCTGCCGGCAACGACCCAGCCCAGGTGTACGGCCGGATGGTCGACTCGTCGCTGGGCGGCATCAATTCGATCTCGCGGACACTGCTGCGAGCCACGCCGCTGGCGCTGGCCGGCCTGGCCGTTGCCGTGGCCGGCTCCATGGGCCTGTGGAACATCGGGGCCGAGGGCCAGATGATGGCGGGCGCAACCGTTGCAGCGGGCTTTGCCATGTCTGCCGGCGACCTGCCGGGGCCCCTCCTCATCGTGATGATGCTGATCGCAGGTGCAGTGGGCGGCGTCATTCTCATGGCGGGACCGGCACTCGCACGGGCATACCTCGGCGTCAGCGAGATCATCACGACGTTGATGCTCGTCGAGGTCTCGATCCGGGTGGTGGAGTGGCTCGAGACCGGGCCGTGGAAAGACCCCGAGTCACAGGGCTTCGCGCTCATCGAGCCGTTGCCCGACCAAGCGTCGCTGCCGGGGCTGTTCGGTCGCGCCCATGTCGGCGCACTGTTCGCCGTCGCGCTGCTGGTCGCGTTCTGGCTGGCGGTTTCACGCACGGCCTGGGGATACGAGCTGCGGATGGCGGGTTCGTCGCCGGCCACAGCTCGCTATGCCGGCATCTCGCTGCAACGCAAAGTGCTCGCTGCCCTGCTGCTGTCGGGTGGGCTGGCCGGGCTGGCCGGCGCCATCGAGCTCACCGGAACGGCGACGAGGCTCGATCCTGGCTTGTCCAACGGATATGGCTTCGCCGGGATCATCGTGGCCGCGCTCGCCCTGATGCGACCGTCCGGCGTGGCGGCGGTTGCATTCGTGTTTGGCGCGGTGCAGGTGGGAGGCCAGTCCATCCAGACGCTCGGTGTCACCAGTTCCATCGCCACGATCCTGCAGGCCATGATCCTCATCGGAGCGCTGGTGGCGGCCGTGCTGCTCAACTACCGCGTCCGCTGGGTACGGCCGGTCGGCCACCCCTCTGAGGAATCCCCACCGCCGTCCGGACCGGCACCGGACGGAAGCCCCCTGTCGGATGGCTCTTCGAATCCGGAGGCATCGGGTGTCTGAAGCGGCCGTCGTCGGGCTGCTCGTGGCGACCGTTCAGTTCGCCACGCTCGTGTATCTGGCCGGCCTGGGCGAACTCATCGCCGAGCGCTCCGGCGTGCTGAACCTCGGTGTCGAGGGAATGATGGCGATGGGCGCCGTGAGCGGCTTCATGATGGCGCTCGCCACCGACCGGCCCTGGATCGGGTTCGCATTCGCGGCGCTCGTCGGCATGGCGGTCGCAGGCGTTCACGCAGTGGTGAGCGTGGTCATGGGTGCCGGTCAGGTGGTGTCCGGCCTGGCGATCACCATCGGCGGGCTCGGGTTCGCCGCCTTCATCGGGCAGGATGCGGTCCGCGAGCGAGCCGATGCTGTATTCACCGATCTCGGCATCGCCGGACTCGCTGACATCCGCTGGGTCGGCCCGATCCTGTTCAACCAGCCGCCGGTGGTCTACCTGGCGGGTTTCCTGGGCATCGCGGCCTGGTTCGTCCTGAATCGCACCCGGCTGGGTCTCGCGTTGCGAGC
Source organism: Candidatus Poriferisodalis sp. (assembly GCF_965204125.1). Lineage (GTDB taxonomy): Bacteria > Actinomycetota > Acidimicrobiia > Acidimicrobiales > Poriferisodalaceae > Poriferisodalis. The sequence continues at coordinate 621,290 of NZ_OZ241968.1, forward strand.
GGTCGGCGAATCTGCCTCCACGACAGACTCAGTGGGCCACTCGGTGACCCTCCTGCGCTCCGGGGCTGTGCTGATCGGAGGCGCCTTCGCAGGCGCTGCCGGCGCCTTCCTGTCGCTCTACATGGCCGCCGGCTGGACCGAAGGCCTCATCGCCGGCCGCGGCTGGATCGCCGTGGCACTGGTCATCTTCGGAGCGTGGCGACCCGGACGTCTGGCCGCCGGCTCACTGCTGTTCGGCTTCACGCTGGCCTTGCAGCCCCGAGTCCAGACGTTCGATCTGTCGATCTTCGGGTTGGAGATCAACACGATCTCGCCGGCGCTGCTCGGCATCCTGCCGTTCCTGCTGACCGTCGTGGTGCTGATCGCGATCAGCTTCCGGGCCCGGCACCGGCCGAGTCCCGCACCCGCAGCACTGACTCTCCCCTACCGCCGCGAGGAGCGCTGAGGGCACACATTCGGACCAGTGCGAGCACCGTGAAGTGGCCTGACGCGACTGCCAAGTAGGTTTCGGCAGGTGACAGACGGCAACACCCATGAAGCTCTGCCCGACGGCACGAAACTGCAGATCCGGCTGCCGCCGGAACTCGAAGCAGGCGTATGGTCGAACTTTGCCGTGGTGCGCCACTCGCCCTATGAGTTCACACTCGACTTCATCCGGCTGGACTTCAGCGGCAAGCAGTCGCCCCGGCGGGGCGTCGTGGTACAGCGGGTCAACATGTCGCCGCAGTTCGTGGAGCAGCTCATCAGCGCCCTGACCGACAACATGTCCAAGTTCGCCTCAAACCTTGCGCCGCCCAGCCTCGAGTCCTTGGGCGAGTCCGGCGACGACGCCGAGGGGTGAACGTCCTCAGACGGGCTTGACGTTCTGGGCTTCGTCGCCCTTGCGGCCGGGTCCGATATCGAACTCGACCTCCTGCCCTGCCTCCAGCGTCCGGTAGTTCTCACCGACGATGTTGGAGAAATGGACAAAGACGTCATCGGCTCCTTCACGGGAGATAAAGCCGAAGCCCTTCTCGTTGTTGAAGAACTTGACTGTTCCACGCATGTTGTGCCTCTCGAAGCTCGGCCGGGCCGGCCACAGGCCGCAAGGGTAGGGCCGAATGGCCGCGATCAGGCCCGCTCGCGCGCACTAGGTACAAATTCGGCCAAGAACTTGAGCGTTGCCTCGACGAAGATGTCGTTGCGGTCGCCGGCCACCATGTGCGCAGCGCCGCCCACGTTTGCGTAGTGCGCATGCGGCACCGTCTCGAGGAACGACTGGGCGCCTTCCTCTGACAGCACGTCGCTCATGCCGCCCCGGACCAGCAGGGTCGGCAGTGTCAGGTTCTCCGCAGCGGCCTGCTGGCGCGGGATGCGTTCGGCGAAGCTGCGCGGGCGGTGCATGAAGGCGGGATCCCAGTGCCAGCGGTAACGGCCGTCGGGCCAGAGGCGCACATTCTTGGCGAGCCCGTCCAGATTCCTGGGCCGCTTGCGGTGCGGCTGGTAGTTGGCAATGGCCTCGGCCACCTCTTCGAGCGACGCGAACCCATCAGCACCTTGGGCCATGAACTCCCGGATCTTGCGCACGCCGGCCGCTTCGATCTGCGGCGCCGTGTCGACGAGCACAAGCGCAAGTGCGTCCACGGAACCCTCGCCGACCGCGGTCAGCGAGGTTCCCCCGCCCATCGAAGCGCCCACCAGCACCGGCCGCTCGCCGAAGTGCTCCACGATCGCCACCAGGTCGGCCACCGATGCTTCAGTCGTGTAATCGCCGTCGGGTGCCCAGTCCGAGTCGCCATGACCCCTGGCGTCGAGACACACCGCCCGGTAGCCGCCGTCAGCGAGGGCTTGGCCCGCTCCCTTCCAGGCATGGCGCGTCTGGCCGCCGCCGTGCTGCAGCAGCACCAGCGGCCCGGCGTCGCCGTAGACATCAGCGGCGACCGTCACGCCTCCCGACGCCTCGATCATGACGTCGGGGACGAGCGTGTCGGTGATGCGCTCGCCGTGCTCGGAGGGGTGCGAATAGACATCGGCGCCGGCCGGCTCTGACGGCACGAAGTCAGGCGCGTCGGCATCCGCGGGGTCGAACAGTGGCTTGCGCAGTTGGTCTGTCATGTGCGGCCTTTCGTTCGTTCGGGCGCCGAGCGCGGCAGCGCCGGCTGGCCCCGACGCCGGTGCCCGGCTTGCTCAGGTGGTCCGGGCGCGGCCGTCAGCCTTGGCGGCGGCTTGATCGCGCCGGCGTGCCTCGCCGGCCGCGGCCAGAGCATCCCGGTTCGAGTCGTCGACGCGCATGAAGTGGTCACGCCAGCCGTCGTTGTCCTCGGCATCCCAGACGTAGGGCGTCTGCACGGTCGTGCGCGGCAGCCACGCACACTCCAGCAGCTCGAGCGCGGTGCCCACGATGGCGCGTTGCATGCCGACGTCGCCAGGCTTGCCCGTCGGATTCCCCAAGGGGAAGTCGGTGAACACGAAGCGGGCGACGCCGCATTCCTCCACGATGTCGCGGGCGCTGCCGGCCACCACGGTGGGAATGCCGGCTTCTTCCAGATGTCGAGCGATCAGACCGATCGTCTGGTGGCACACCGGTCAGAGGGGCACCAGCAAGGCAACATCCACGCCGTCTTCGCGCATCCACTCCTCGATGCGGGGCGAGTCGTTGCGCTGTGTCCGGCGATGGCTGTAGTCGGTGGGGATTCCATAGAAGCGCTCGGACAGAGCACCGATGCGCCCCTCGGCCTCGAACTCGCGCAGCCGGTTGATGGGCAGGTAGGTGTCGAGATCGTCGGTGTGGGTGTTGTCCTTGTCCCAGAAGAGATCGCTGTTGTACAGGCCGGCGAGGGCATCGTCACAGCGGGCCGCGTAGGGCTGCTTGGGCCGGGCCGTCGGCACTCCCGCGGGCTCGCGGCCTTTCTCGAAGAACGAGGTGGTGACCAGCCCGATGGTGCACTCCGACAGCGGCTTCGGCAGCGGCGCGAACGGCACTTCGTGGTTGTACGACCACTGGTACGGCTGCGGGTAGCCGTACGCTGCGTAGTACTCGCGCGACTTGTCGATGTAGCTCAGGTACGACCGGTGCGCACGCCGCCCGTCCGGCTTCCGCCCGTTGGTTCCCCGCTGGGTCCGCTCTGTCAACGCCATCGTGTCTCCCGTGCCTGCCTCCGGGCCCGAACGAGGCCCACCGCTGAGCACCGACCGAGCGGGCCGGCGCACCATGACTGTACGCGCCCCGCCCTGCCGCATGCCCGGTGCCGCTCTGGCCCGGGGCTACGCCTGCCGGCTCTGCCTCTTAGCCTGAACGCTGTGACAGGCGCCGGGTCCATCGGGCCGGAAGAGCGGGCTGCAGCCGAGGACACTTCCGCGTGGGGTGCGGGCGGCCTGACGCTGGGCGGCAGCCTGGCCGAGGCCGTCGAGCAGCCGCCGACGGTGTTCGCCGCAGTCGGCGGACAGCTGTTCTTCGACGATCTGGTGGATCGCTTCTACGACGCAGTCGAGCAGGACGAACTGCTCCGGCCGATGTATCCCGCCGACATGGGACCCTCTCGGCACCGTCTGGCGGGCTTCCTGGCCCAGTACTGGGGCGGGCCCGCCGACTACAGCGCGGAACGCGGCCACCCACGCTTGCGCATGCGTCACATGCCCTTCGCCATCGGGCCGGCCGAACGCAATGCCTGGATGCGACACATGGTTGCCTCGCTCGAAACGGCGCAGCTGCCGGACGGATCCCCACTCGATCCCGACATCGCTCAGGCCATGTTCGCCCACTTCGACAATGCCGCCACCCACCTCATCAACCAACCCGGCTAGCAGGACGCGGAGATGGCCATGCGGCGTGCGCGACTGATGTGGGAATGGGTGGAGCGGTATCACCAGCTCTGCTACTGGGCGCCCGAGGCGCGCGAGGCGGGAGCAGCCGCTGGACTGCGCGGCTTCTGGATGAACTACTTCGCGACTCGTTCAGCGCCCTTGGGGCCCGTGCCGGCGAGCGTCGTGGAATCGCTGTTCTTCTACTACGCACCTGCGCGGGTTCGGCGGGCGATCCCCGATGCCTGGACGTACTCGACGCCGGCCCAGGTGCTGGACGCGCGCTACGAGGGCATGGATGCCGCGTTGAGACGCGAGCTGGGTGAGTTCATCGACAGCGATTCGGTTCGCCGCAGCGCCGAGACGGTGCGAGCTGTCTGCGAGGCCGCCGACCCCGTCGGAAGATTGCTGTTCGCGGGCTGGGCATCGCTGGACTGGCCCGAGGAGCCCCATCTCGCGCTGTGGCACGGCTGCACCCTGCTGCGGGAATACCGCAGCGGATGCCACCTGATCGCTCTGACGGCCGCCGGTCTGGACGGCTGCGAATCGGTGGTCTCCCAGGTCGCCGTCGACGAGGCACCCCGTGAGTGGATTCAAGAAGAAGCCGGCTGGACCGAGACAGAGGCGGCGGACGCCTACGAGCGCCTCCGCAGCCGCGGCTGGGTGGATGCCGACGGGCAGGCCACTGCTGCAGGCTCCGCCGGTCGTGCCGAGGTCGAGGCCATGACCGACCGGCTCGACGACGTCCACTGGGCAGCGATCGGCGACGATGCTGCCGACGCCCTGCTGGCAGACATGGCGCCGATCAACGCCGGGCTGCCAAAAGACGACCAGATCGACTGGCGAGAGCTCTACCCCGCCAACAACGACTGAGCAGGAAACAGCCGGCTCGTGGCGCTCGGCGCCGCGGCAAACCCCGCCAGTTCGACACCGCACGCGAGTGAACGGATCTGCAAGGCTGCGGTCCATGAGTGAGCAGCTTCCCGGGCATGTTGACGACCCGGTGATGTCCCATAGCGAGTCGATCGACATCGACGCCCCGCCGGAGCAGGTGTGGGAGATGGTGACGGCGCTGGACCGCTACGGCGAGTGGAGCAACGAGAATACGGGCGGGTACTGGCGCAAGGGTCCTGACGGTGTGCCCGGCACCGGGCAGGTCGGCGACATGTTCGTCGGCATCAACCGGCTCGACGGCGAGGAGTGGAAGGCCCCCGTTGAGATCATCCGCCGCGTCGACAACGAGGACTTCGCGTTCGTCACCGGCGGGCTCGAACACAACATCGTCCTGTGGCGCTACCAGCTGGCGCCCAATGGCTCCGGCACGACATTGACCGAGACCTGGACGCTGCGCCAGCTGTCGCCCCGCATGGTGGAGTTCGGGCAGAAAGAACTCGACTACCGGGCCGGCAATGCCCGCGCCGGCATCCGCGCCACGCTCGCAGCGATGAAGGCGGCTGCAGAGGCTTGACGCCCCTGGAGGCAGCCGATCAGCCGGGGATGCCGATCATCTGCGCGGTTGCGTGCATGTTCACCAAGCGGTCGAAGTCGACGAATTCGCTGAAGCCGTCTTCGGTGATGGTGGCCCGGTAGTCGTCCCAGCCCTGCGGATCGCGAAAGTACAGCTCCGCCATGCCCAGGTAGGACTCATTGGCGGGGTCCTGGCTGTGGTTCACCACGTAGCGCAGGCCGCCGATCTCGCCCATGACGCCTCGCACGTTGGGCGCATGCGCATCCAGCCAATGGCGGAACGCCGCGTCGTAGTCGATCCCGTCCCGGGCGGGCACCAGGAACGACACCTTGAAGAAGCCCGACCGCGTCGCCGGGAATGGCTCGTTGAGGGTGTTCGGCACGACCGGCAGTTCGCCGTCGATCACCACGTACTCGGTGGTTGCCCACCCGACGTACGGCTGAGCCTTCTCCTGAAACGTGTCTCGGGGCACCGTGCCGTGCGGCTCGGGCGGATTCGGGATCGCCCGGTCGAACCAGAGCTGCGCCATGCCGTCCCACGGCACGTTCTTGCCCGGCCGCTGATCGAACAGCGTCGCGATGTACTTCGTGGCGTGGACCTTGCCCTCCGCGGCGGCGCGCTCCTGACCGGCGATCACGTCGGGCATGTGATTCTTGAACCAGTTCGCGACCAGCTCGTCGCGGGTGGCTTCCGGCCGACGCTTGATGAGGAAGATCATTTTGGCGCCGGGTGTTGCTGCGATGGCCGATGACATCGGTGCCTCCTGGGCTGCGGTCGTCGGGCGAGTGCCGCCCTGCCTGCCGCGATCCTGCCACCTGGCCCCAGCCGCCGCAGCGCTGCGGCGCCACGGCGACGCCATCGACCGATCTGGCAGCCCCTATTCGGCCAGTTCCGTGGTAAGCGCTTTGGCGAGCAGGTCGTAGTCGTCGGGCTGGTTGTAGAGGTGCGCCGAGATGCGCAGGACGCGGTCGGGCGGCGCCGGCCAGGTGAACACCGGCACCTCGATGCGGTGGCGGTCGCGCAGCGCTGCCATGAGCGGGTCGAAGATCGCCGAGCCCGAGTTGCCGGCCGGCGGCAGCGGCACGCTGGCAATGGCGCCGATCATGTCGTCGGGCGCGGGAGCGTCCATGCCGAGGGCCTCGATGAGCTTGCCGCGGCCCGCTAGGCACAGTTCGCGGATTGCACCCTTCACACCCGGCCAGCCGTCGGGATGCATGGCCTCGACAGCGGCCAAGGCATCGGCGATGGTCATCCAAGCCGTCGGATCATGGGTGCCGGTCCAGTCGAACTGGGCATGCAGATGCCCGCCTTCCGACGGCCAGCCGCCGTTGTACCCGTGGCTGACAACCGCGTGGTGCACGCCGTCTCGCCGGTCGGGCCGCACCCACAGGAATGCGGCGCCCTTGGCTGAGCACATCCACTTGTGGCAGTTCGCGGTGACGTACGAAGCGCCCAACTCCGTCACATCGAAGTCGATCATGCCGGGGGCGTGTGCCGCATCGACGAGCACCCGCACATCGGGCTCCAGCCGCGCCACGAGCTCGTCCACCGGCATCACGAGGCCCGTCGCCGAGGTCACGGCGTCGATGAGCAGGATGCGCGTGCGGTCGGTGACCGCACTGAGCACGGCGTCGACTACCTCGCTGCGGTCGTCGAGCGGGAACGGCACTGCTGCGGTGGTCACCACGGCGCCGACACGCGACGCCGACACGGCCGCTGCGTTGGCGCACGCGTTGTACTCGTGATCGGTCACCAGAATCTCGTCGCCCGCCGACAGGCTCGGCTCCAGCGAGCGCAGCACCGAGTTCACACCCGCCGTGGCGTTCGTGACGAACACGAGTCCTGCCGGGTCGGCACCGACGAACTCCGCCACCGCCTGCCGCGTGTAGTCCAGCCGCTCCTGGTACTCGCCCTCGAGGAAGAACCGGGTCGGGTTGGCCTCGATGCGGGTGCGGATGGCCTGCTGCGCGTCAAGCACTCCCGCAGGGGTTGCGCCGAACGAGCCGTGATTGAGATGCAGTACTTCTGGGTCCAACAGCCATGCAGTCACGCAGAGCACGCTACGGCAGCGGCTCGCCGCAGCGAAGTGAAGTCGGACCGGAATCAGGCGCGAACATGTTGACCGGACGCGGGAGACGTCCATGGGAGATGTCATGAAGAAGCTGCTTGTAGCGAACCGGGGTGAGATCGCCATTCGCGCCTTCCGGGCGGCAACCCAGCTCGGCATCCGGACTGTGGCGATCCTTCCCGTCGAGGAGGAACGCAGCGGGGCGTTGCACCGGATCAAGGCCGACGAGGCGTACGTCATCGGCACCGAGGGCCGGCCGGTCCGGGCGTACCTCGACCACGAGGCCATCGTGGCCAAAGCGGCGGAAGTCGGCGCCGACGCCATCTACCCGGGTTACGGATTCCTGTCCGAGAGCCCAGATCTCGCCGATGCGTGCGCAGCGGCCGGCATCACCTTCGTGGGGCCCAGCGCCGGGGCGCTGCGCCTGACCGGCAACAAAATGCGGGCACGTGAGGCGGCCGAGGCAGCCGGTTTGCCGGTGCTGCGACAGTCGCCGCCCGTCGACGATGACGCTGCTGATTCCGACATCGCGGGTGCGGCGACAACGATCGGCTTCCCGCTGTTCGTGAAGGCCGCGTCAGGCGGCGGCGGGCGCGGCATGCGCCGCGTGGCGCGCCCCGAGAACTTGGCCGAGGCGGTCGAGGCCGCTCGCCGGGAAGCCCACAGCGCCTTCGGCGACGGCACGGTCTTCCTCGAAGAGGCGATGACCGACGTGCGCCACATCGAGGCCCAGGTGCTGGCCGACGCCGGCGGCAACGTCGTGCACCTCTACGAGCGGGACTGCTCGGTGCAGCGGCGCTTCCAGAAAGTGGTCGAGATGGCGCCCGCCCGCGACCTCGACCCAGCGGTGCGGCAGCAACTGCTCGCCGATGCCGTCCGCTTCGCGAAGGCCATCGGCTATGTCAACGCGGGCACGGTGGAGTTCTTGGTGGAGCCCAGCGGTCGGCATGTCTTCATCGAGATGAACCCCCGCATCCAGGTGGAGCACACGGTGACCGAAGAAGTCACCGACATCGACCTCGTCGAGTCGCAGCTGCGCATCGCCGCGGGTGCCACGCTCAACGATCTGGGGCTGTCCCAGGACCGCATCAGCGTGCGCGGCTTCGCGATGCAGTGCCGCGTGACCGCCGAGAACCCGGCCAACGACTTCCGACCCGACACCGGGCGCATCGTGGCCTACCGACCCGCCAGCGGCGCCGGCGTGCGTCTGGACGGCTGCGTGTACCAGGGCGTGGAGATCACCCCGCACTTCGACTCGATGATCGAGAAGATCACCTGCCGCGGGCCTGACTTCGACACTGTGGTCCGGCGCATGCAGCGCACCCTGGCCGAGTACCGGGTGCGGGGCGTGTCGACCAACCAGCCGTACCTGCAAGCGATCCTGGCCGACGCCCAGTTCCAGTCCGAACCTGTCACCACCACCTTCATCGACGATCGGCCTGAACTCACCGCGGCGTCGGTGGGCGCCGACCGGGCCACACGGCTGCTGCGCTACCTGGCCGACGTGACTGTCCACCGGCCCCACGGACCGGCTCCGACCCATGTCGATCCCGCCACCAAGCTCGCACCGACGCCGCGCACGCCGCCGGACGGTTCCAAGCAGCGACTCGACGAGCTCGGGCCTGCGGGCTTCGCAGCCGACCTGCGGGCGGCCGACACGGTGGCCGTCACCGACACCGCGCTGCGCGATGCCCACCAATCCATCCTGGCCACCCGGCTGCGCACCATCGATCTGGTGGCCGGCGCCCGCCAGATGGCCCACTTCATGCCGCAGCTGCTCAGCATGGAGTGCTGGGGCGGCGCCACCTTCGATGTGGCGCTGCGGTTCCTGCACGAGGACCCGTGGGAACGGCTGCGGCGCATTCGTGCGGCAGCACCCAACATCTGCACCCAGATGCTGCTGCGGGGGCGCAACACGGTGGGCTACTCGCCCTATCCCGACACGGTCGCCCACGAGTTCGTGGCCGAGGCGGCCGAGTGCGGGATGGACATCTTCCGGGTGTTCGACGCGTTCAACTCCATCGACCAGATGCGGCCCGCCATCGAAGCCGTCATCGAGGCCGGCGCAGTGGCAGAGGGAACCATCTGCTACTCGGGCAACCTGAGCAGCCCCGACGAAGATCTCTACACCCTCGACTACTACCTCGGGGTCGCCGAGCAGCTCGACGCCGCCGGGGTCCACATCCTGTGCATCAAGGACATGGCGGGCCTGCTGCGCCCGCCGGCCGCGGAGGCGCTCGTCAGTGCACTGCGGGATCGATTCGCCCAGCCAGTGCACCTGCACACCCACGACACCGGCGGAGGGCAGCTTGCGACCTACCTCGCGGCGATCGGCGCGGGGGTGGATGCCATCGACGGTGCTGCCCCGCCGCTGTCGGGTATGACGTCCCAGCCATCGATCGCCTCGATCGTGGCGATGACCGACGACACCGACCGGGCCACCGGGCTCAGCCTCGACGCGATCGGCGACATGGAGCCTTACTGGGAAGCAGTACGGCACGTGTACGCGCCATTCGAGGCCGGCCTGCCGTCGCCCACGGGCACCGTCTACCGCCACGAGATTCCCGGCGGACAGCTCTCGAACCTGCGGGCGCAGGCAAAGGCGCTGGGCCTCGGGCACCGTTTCGAGGAGGTCGAGCGCTTGTATGCGGCGTGCAACGACCTGCTCGGCCGCCCCATCAAGGTGACGCCGTCGTCGAAAGTCGTCGGCGACCTCGCCTTGCACCTCGTGGCCTCGGGCGTCTCGCCCACCGAGCTGGCCGGCGATCCCGCGGGGGCCGACCTGCCCGACAGCGTCATCGGCTTCCTGCACGGCGAACTCGGCACCCCGCCGGGCGGCTTTCCCGAACCGTTCCGGACCCACGCCACCGAGGGCCGCGACTGGGCGCCCAAGACCAAGGACCTCACCGACGACGACATGGCGGGCTTAGCGGCCGATCGCGCCTCCACGCTGAATCGGCTGCTCTTCCCCACTCCTTCGGCGGCCCAGGACGAGAACACCCACCGCTACGGCGACCTGTCGGTGCTGCCGTCGCTGCTGTTCTGGTACGGGCTGGACCCTCACGACGACGACACCGCCGTGGTGCTCGGCCCGGGCGTGCGGCTGCTGCTGGGCCTGCGGTCCATCGGCGAGCCGAACGACGAGGGCATCCGCCTGGTGAGCTTCCGGGTGAACGGCCAGCCCCGTGACATCGACACCCTCGACCGCACCGTGGCAGTCGATCGGCCCGAACACGCCAGAGCAGACCCCAGCGTTCCGGGTCACGTTGCGGCACCCTTCCGGGGCTCGGTGAACGTGTCGGTGTCCGAAGGCGACCAGGTGGAAGCGGGCGACACGGTCGCGGTCATCGAGGCCATGAAGATGGAGTCGTCGATCTCTGCACCCGTCACCGGCACGGTCATCTCCATCGCCGCAGTTTCGGGAGCGCTGCTCGAACCCGGCGACCTCATTGCGGAGATTCGCCCGGCCGGGCGTTCTGGCAGCCCAGAGAGCGAGCACGACGGCTGATCGGGAGAGGCGATTAGTTCCGCGCACTAGTGTTCGGAGCAGGAGCCCAAGGGGTAGAACTGCGACATGGCGGCAGATGGGACACAGCCGGAGGCTGAATGGACACAAGCGGAGGCTGAGTTCTGGGCTCCCCAGCGCAACGCAGTCGACGCATCCTTCGCCATGCAGCCGGCGGTGTACGCCGACGAGGACTACTTCGCTGCTGAGCAGGAGCGACTGTTCGGCCGAGCGTGGGTTGCGGTGGCCCTGGCTGAACAGGTTGCACAGCCGGGCCGGCTGCTCGTGCGCTCAGTGGGCGGACGTTCGGTGCTGCTGACCCGATCCGACGCCGGGCTGCACGGCTTTCTGAATTCCTGCCGCCACCGCGGCACCGAGCTGGCCGAACGCGATTGCGACATCGCGAACACGATCCGCTGCCCGTACCACCGGTGGCATTACAGCGCTGACGGGCGGCTCGTAGCGGCACCCCTGTTCGACGAAGTGCCCAGAGCTGACTTCGACATGGCCGACTATGGGCTGATTCCCGTGCGCACCGAAACCTGGGGCCCGCTCGTATTCGTCTGCCTCAACGATGACACGCCGCCGCTCATGGAGTGGCTTGGCGATCTGCCCGAGAGGCTCGCCGCCTACGGATTCTCCGAGTGGCGCTCGACCGGGCTCGACGGGTCGGCACGCACGTTTGACGTGGGGGCCAACTGGAAGCTCATCGTGGAGAACTTCGCGGAGTACTACCACCTTCCCTGGGTGCACCCGGAGCTGGCCAAGGTGTCCCGAGTGCCCGACCACTACCGCTACCAGGGTCCGGGCATGTACTGCGGACAGACCACCACCCCCGTGTCGGGCGACGAGCGTGACGACTGGCTGACGCTGCCTGCCGCCGCCGGACTCGACGAGTCTGATGCCGCCAGCGGCAGGTTCGTGGCGCTGTTCCCCAACGTGACGCTTGCAGTGCTGCCGAGCCACATGTTCCTGATGGTGCTGCAGCCGCTCGCCGCAGGCCGCACCCTCGAGCACTGCACGTTCCTGTTCCCGCCTGGCCCGATGACCGCAAGTGAGCCTTCGGCCGAGCTGCGGGAGTCGTTCAAGATCACACGACGCTTCTGGATCGAGGTGAACGACGAGGACATCGACATCTGCGAGCGGGCCCAGCGCGGCATCTCGCTGGGCGGCGCACCTCCCGGACCGCTGGCCCCCCGCTTCGAGGAACCGCTCAACCGCTTCCACAAGATGATCGCCGACCTGATGACGCTCCCTTCCGCCGCCGACCTGACGGTGCCGGCGGGCGACCGTCCCGGAGGCATTGACCTCTACGGCAGCGAGCCGAATCCCCTGCCGCCGGCCGTCGAACTTGACCCTGTGACGCGCTAGATGCAGGCTGCAGCGGCCTGCGAGACTGCACAGCCGTGACTGATCGCGTGCAAGCCGTCGTCATCGGCGGCGGCGTCGTGGGTGCTTCGGTGCTGTTTCACCTGACCCGCGCCGGCTGGACCGATGTGCTGCTGCTCGAACGCTCCGAGCTCACCGCGGGTTCGACCTGGCATGCCGCCGGCGGCATGCATCCCATCAACTCCGACCCCACGGTCGCCAAGCTGCAGAAGTACACGATCGAGCTGTATCGCGAGATCGAAGAGCTCTCGGGCCAGGACTGCGGCATCCACCTCACCGGCGCGGTCTTCCTGGCCGACACGGCCGAGCGCCTGGACTGGCTGCGGATGACCGACGCACGCGGCAAGTACCTCGGCATCACCTCGGAGATGATCTCGGCCGAAGAAGCCGCCCGGCTCATGCCGATCATCGATCCCAGCCAATTCGCCGGAGCGATGTACGACTACGAGCACGGCCACGTCGATCCGACCGGCGTGACCTATGCGTACGCCAGGGCGGCGATGGCAGCAGGCGCACAGGTCCGGCGCCACACGTGGGCACGACGCATCGAGCGGACGCCGCACGGCACCTGGCGTGTCGGGTTGTACGACACGTCCAGAGGCGATCTCGCCGGCGCATCGGACCCAGCCGCCGAGTGCGACGACTGGCTGGAAGCGACCCATGTCGTGAACGCCGGAGGGCTGTGGGCACGCGAGGTGGGCCGCATGGTCGGCCTCGAGCTGCCGGTGCTGGCGATGGAGCACACCTACGTCATCACCGAGCCCATCGACGAGATCGTCGCCCACAACGAGCGCTCCGGCGCCGAGCTGATGGGTTCCATCGACTTCGGCGGCGAGATCTACACGCGCCAGGAGGGCCAAGGTCTGCTGGTGGGCACCTACGAGCAGGCGGCCGTGGCGTGGCAGCGCCAGCAGACTCCATGGGACTTCGACAAGCGCCTGCTGACCCCCGACCTGGAACGGATCGCACCGTCGCTGGACACTGCGTTCAAGCACTTCCCCGTGCTGGCCGACGCTGGCATCGCCCGGGTAGTCAATGGACCGTTCACGTTCGCCCCCGACGGCAACCCCCTCGTCGGCCCCATCCGCGGGCTGCCGGGCCTGTGGTCGGCCTGCGGTGTCATGGCGGGATTGTCTCAAGGCGGGGGCGTCGGGCTCGCACTGTCCAACTGGATGACCGCGGGAGACCCCGGATTCGACGTGTGGGCCATGGACATCGCCAGATTCGGCGACTGGGCAACTCGCGCCTACACGGCCACCAAGGTGCGAGAGAACTACCGGCGGCGCTTCAGCATCAGCTTCCCCAACGAGTTCCTGCCCGAAGGCCGACCGCTGTCCACGACCTCCATCTACGAACCGCAGCGGGGGGCGGGCGCCGTCTTCGGCGATGCCTACGGCCTCGAGGTGCCGCTCTGGTTCGCTCCAGAACCCGGGGCCGTCGAGGACGTCACGTTCGGTCGCTCCAACGCATGGCCCCATGTCCGCACCGAGGTGTTCGCCGTCCGCAACAGCGTCGGCCTCATGGAGACATCGGGCTTCGCCAAGTTCCTGGTGGAAGGACCGGGAGCGCGGGCGTGGCTCACACACCTCACCGCGGGCAGGCTGCCAGGGCCGGGGCGGATCGCGCTCGCACCGATGTGCAACGAGCAGGGCAACCTCACCGGCGACCTCACGATCGCCTGCCTGCCGACGGCCGGAGGTGCGCCTGACGGTCCGGTCGGATCAGTGACTGGCGGTGCTACGGCCAACGCTGCATCACGTGAGCGCTTCATCGTGTTCGGTTCGGGCATTGCCGAGCGCTACTACGAGCGCTGGTTCGACGCACATCTCGCGCGTTGGAATGGCGGGCCGGTGGGGTACCGAACGCTCGGTACACAGATGTGCGGCGTAGCCATAGCCGGGCCGAACTCGAGAGCGCTGCTGTCGGAGGTGACCGACGCAGACGTCTCGAACGAAGCGATGCGCTTCGGCAGCTTCACCGGCATCGACGTCGGCTGGTCGCGGGTGTGGTGCGGACGGCTGAGCTATTCCGGCGATCTCGGTTACGAGTTGTGGATGGATGCGGGTCAGCTTCGCTACGTGTTCGACTTGCTCGTTACCCACGGTGCGGATCACGGACTGCGGCTGTTCGGTCTGCATGCGTTGGACTCGCTGCGCTTGGACAAGAGCTTCGGCAGCTGGGCGCGTGAGTACCGGCCCGTCTACGACCCGTTCGAGGCGAATCTGGGCCGTTTCGTGAGAATGTCCAGAGCCAGTGACGACGGGACGGACTTTGTGGGGCGCGCAGCTCTGGTCGCCAAGTACGGGCCTCGGGGTCCCGATCTTGCGGGCGATCTGCCGCCCGGCTCGATGACGCTGCGCACTTGGACGGTGCCCGGACCGGCTGATCGGACTGGTTTCGATGCGTTGGCGGACGAACCAATCTTCTGCGATAGCCAACCTGTCGGCTGGGTCACCTCAGGCGGCTATGCCCACTTCAGCGATGTGTCCGTCGCATTGGGTTACGTGCCGTACGAATTCGCGCACGACGGCGTCGATTTTGGGATCGAAATTGTGGGCGACCGGCGGACAGCTCACCTCATCGAGGACTGCCTCTGGGATCCAGAAGGCATGGCGATGCGCCGCTGAGCCCAGGATTCCGCGTTTTCCAGCCCGGACGCAGACGATTCCAAGCGCTGCAGCAGATCGAATAACTCGATAGCAGCATGAATTTCTCCAAATAGTACGACGAAGAATATAGAGAGCTACACTTCAAAATGTCGGCGATTTTCGGCCGCATTTCATGAGCAATTCGGGTCGATTGTCTACGGCTTGAAGTACGCTTACGCTCTTCCACTTCTTGCAAGCATCGGGAAGAGATACAGATCAAATGTCGGTGATGTCATAGCTATGTCCTCACGCTTGGAAATGCATCACTACGAGACCATCGTGGCGGTCTCGGAAACCGGTTCAGTGACCGCAGCGGCCGGTCGACTTCACGTCAGCCAGTCTGCAGTCAGCCATCGATTGGCCGAAGCCGAGCGGCGTCTCGGTGGACGCCTGTTCGAACGCCGGCCATCTCGCGGCATGCAGCCCACGCCTGCGGCGCTAGCGCTGTGCCAAGCCGCTCACCGTGCGATGCCGGATCTGGCACGGGCTGAGCAGGACTTCATGCGCAGCGTCGGCGGGACGACGGCCACGGTCCGGATCGGCGTCGGGTCATACGACTGCTACCACTGGCTGGCGCCGTTTGCGGCCGCGTGCAGCGACCGGCTGGACGGACTGCTGCTCGAACTGGTTGTCGTGGGCGACATGCCAGTGCCGCGACTCGCCGACGGCACAGCCGACCTCGTGCTCGCTCCGGGACCGGCGCCGGGAGCGCGTGACGCAATCCACCTGTTCACCGATGAACTCGTGCTGGTCACACACCCCGAGCATCGGCTTGCCGGCCGGACCTGGATCGGGCCCGAGGCGATTGCCGAAGAGAACTACTTCACCTACAACCGGCAGCCGTCGCCTGGCTTTGAGTACGAGCGCTTCGTCCGCCCCGCGGGCCTGTCGCCCCGAACGATCACTGTTCTCGAGCAGACCGGCGCCATCGCCGAGATGATCGCTGCCGACTTCGGAGTCTCCATTCTCAGCCGGTGGGCGATGTCGCCGTGGCTCGACTCCGGGCGACTCGTCGCTGTGCGCTGCGGTCGTTCCGGGCTCGACCTGGAATGGTCGGCCCTCACGCGAGTCGAAACGGACGACGACGCACCCGAGCGGCAGGTCGCCGACGCCATCGTCGACTGGCTCGGCGATTCGAACAACAGCTGAGCCCAGCCGGTCTGTCTGACCTCCACGCTCAGTCGAGCAGGGACCTGCTGATCACGACGTCCTGGATCTCAGTGGCCCCGTCGACGTAATGGGTCAAGCGTGAGGCGGCGAGGTGCCGGGGCAGGGGATGGTCGCGCCGACTGCCCACCGCGCCCATCACCTGCATGCAGTCCGCCAGGCCTCGCTCGGCGACGCGGGTAGCGAACTTCTTGGCGTGTGCTGCGTGGACTGCTGCGGGGCGGCCTTCGGCCACCGCCAGCGCCGCCCGATAGGCGAGCAGGCGGGCAGCCTCCAGATCGGTTGCCACGTCGGCCAGCTTGAAGCGCACGCCCTGCAGGTCAGCGATACGGCCGCCGAATGCCTGCCGCTTGCGGACGTAGTCGATGGCGGTGGCAAGGCCGGTGCGCATCATGCCGCAGCACATCGCCGCGACCAGCACTCGGGCGATGTCGATGCCTTCCATGGCGGCAACGAACCCCTCGCCGAGGGGCACCATGACATCTGCGTCAGACACCCGGCACTCGTTGAAGCGGACCTCATTGGTGCCGATGCCGTGGGCGCCGATGAGCTCGTAGCCATCGGTCCGTTCGATGCCGTCGGTGCCGCCGTCGACGAGGAACGTCATGATGCCCCGGTGTCCCGCCGCGGGATCGGCCTGCGCGTACACCGACATCATGTCGGCTGCCGTGCCATTGCTGACCCACGCCTTGCGGCCGTCGATGACCCACTCGTCGCCGTCGCGACGTGCTGCCGTGGTGATCTTGGCGGCATCGCTGCCGACGCCCGGCTCGGTCAGCAGGAAAGCACCGAGCCGCTCACCGGAGACCAACGGCCCCAGCGCCCGCTCCCGCATCTCCGCAGGAGCACGCCTGCTCACTGCGCCCGCCAAGTTGTTGTGGCAGACGAGCACGAAGGCGATGGCGAAATCGGCCGCGGCCACTTCTTCGAGCACCCGGGCCAGCCCGACCTGGCTCAGCCCCGAGCCGCCGTCGGCAACCGGCACGAGCAGCCCGCACAACCGCTCGTTGCCGGCGCTCGCGAACGCCTCGGCCGCGAAGCGGCGTTCACGCTCCCAGGATTCGGCGTGCGGCGCCACCGCCGAGCTGGCCCACGCCGCCGCCCGGTCCACCACCGCTTGGTCAGCCGCTCCGACCGCAGCATCCGCCACCTCCGGCATGAGTTCGTCGGCCAGTTCCGATGGGGGCATGACGTCGAGATCGATCGCAGCAGAGGTCATGGCCCGCATCTTGCCATCCGCACGTGCCGCCCATCTGGGAGTGGATTGCGGATCGCCGCGGTGAGGCCTGTGGCCCGCGACGCCATGCCGGGCCGTCGTACAGTTCGCCAACCGGTCGACTGCCAGGTCGCCGAGTGCCGAGAAGGGCTGCCGAGATGAATCCAGATCGCCCGTCCGTGCGCCAAGGCAGTCGTGCCGGTGTCCAGCTCAGTGTCGACGAGGCGATCGGGCGCATCGGGCGCAGGGCACGGGTCTATGTCGCACAGGGTTCGGCCACGCCGTTCGGCTTGCTGGCGGCTATCGACGCCGCTCACGACCGCTTCGACCATCTCGAGTTCGTCAGCGCATTCCTGCTGGAAAGGCCGCAACCGCTGGATCACCTCGGCAATCCGTTCGCTTGGACCTCGCTGCAGCCCAGCGGTGCTGTGCGCGACGCCCTCGACAGCCCCCACTTCGGCGTGGTCCCGGCTCGTTACTCGGATATCACTGGCCTCGTGGGACCCGGCGGCGGATTGGAAGCCGATGTCCTGCTGTGCCAGGTCAGCCCGCCTGACGCCGACGGCCGCATGAGCCTCGGCACGGGTGTAGGCGGTCACGTCGAGCTCTTGCGATCCACGCCGCAGGTCATCGCCCAGGTGAACCCCCAGATGCCCTACGTGCACGGCGAGGGCGAATGCCACCGCACTGATTTCGACGTGCTCGTGGGAATTGACGAGCCGCTCGCGACCCTGGCCCCGGCCGTTGTCGATGAGACCGCGGAGGCGATCGCGGCTCACGTCGGCCAGTTCATCGGCGATGGCACGACGCTGCAGTTCGGGATCGGTTCGATTCCCGACGCGGTGCTCTCGAGCCTGATCGACCGCCGGCATCTCGGCCTGCACGGCGGCATGATCAACGACGCCTGTATCGACCTCATCGACAGCGGCGCAGTGGACAACCGCCACAAGGGATCACTGGGCGACGGTGTCAGCGTGGCCGCGGAGGTGATGGGAACACGCCGTCTGTATGACTGGGTCGACCGCAATCCGGCCGTGCATCTTGCGAACGGTTCCCTGAGCCACGGCATCGAGGGCATTGCCCAGGTGCGCAACTTCGTGGCGCTGCAGTCGACGGTGCAAATGGCGCTTGACGGTTCAGCCAACTCCGAGGTGATCGGGGGCCGCTACATCTCCGGACCCGGCGGAGCGCCCGACTTTGCATTTGGCGCCTGTGTTGCAACCGGAGGCCGGGCCATCGTGGCGATGCCGTCAACTGCCGCCGGCGGACGCATCTCGCGCATCGTGCCGCAGCTCGAACCGGGCGCTCCTACAACGCTGCCGGCCTACACCGCAGACATCGTGGCGACCGAGTTCGGCGCCGTGGAGCTGCGTGGCCGCTCGCTGGGCGAGCGAGCCGAACTGCTCATCTCGATCGCCCACCCCGACTTCCGCGACGAGCTCAGCGACAACGATCCTGGCTAGTCGCCGCGTCGGCCAGTGCGCCCGCACCAGGGGCGACGTGCCCCTCCGGCGCGGCTAGAGGCGGCGGACAGTGGCGGCCTTGCCGGTGGTGCCGTAGGCCATGCCGGACATGCGGTGGATGTTGCGAGTGTTGTGCATCCTGCCGTGGACGCGAGGCCCGGCCGCCAGTATCGCCCCGTCCACCACCAGCTCTTGGCCGCTCACGAACTTGCTGTCGTCGCTCGCCAAGAAGAGCGCCATGCCGGCGATGTCAGTGCCTTCGCCGCGGTCGGGCCACGGTTGCAGTTCCGACATGATCTCTTCGGCCTGATCCTCGTTGCCGCTGTGCATCAATGGAGTGAAGATGAGGCCCGGGCAGATGGCGTTCACCCGAATGCGGTGCGGCGCCAGCTCCAGCGCCGTGGTCTTGGCCAGGCTGATGACCGCAGCCTTCGCCGCCGAGTACGCCTGCGGGCCGGCGCCCCCGCCCATCCCAGCAATCGACCCGGTGTTGATGATCGAG
The DNA here is from genome assembly GCF_965204125.1 of Candidatus Poriferisodalis sp. Lineage (GTDB taxonomy): Bacteria > Actinomycetota > Acidimicrobiia > Acidimicrobiales > Poriferisodalaceae > Poriferisodalis. Next base: position 640,496 of record NZ_OZ241968.1, read on the forward strand.
CCGCCGGTGCCCTGAGGGATCATGACCCGCGCTGCGTGCTTCGTGCCAAGCATCACCGAGCGCACCAAGATGGCGAACGTCTCGTCCCAAGCGTCCACCTCCAGCTCGGTGATCGGGCCGAACGCCCCGCCGATGCCGGCATTGTTGAACACCACGTCCAGCCGGCCGAACGCCTCGACCGCCAGATCGGTCATCGCCCCCACGTCGTCCTCCACCGCCACGTCGGTGCGGGTGAAGCGAGCGCGATCGCCGAGGCCAGCGCCGGTCAGCTCCTCCATGAATGCATGCCCAGCGTCGGCGTTGAGGTCACCGATCACCACCGAGGCGCCCTCGGCCAGGAATCGCTCCACCGTCGACCGTCCCATGCCGCTGGCCCCGCCGGTGATGACCGCGGCCTTGCCGGCCAGCCGTCCCCCGGAGTTGCCGCTGCTCTCACTCATTGTGCTGTCCTCCCCTGCTGTCGAATAAGACGCCGCGATTGTCGCCCATATGACGCCGCCGTGCCCCCGAAACGGGCGCACCTACCCGCGACGTGAGAGAATCCGAACGGGCACCACGGTTCACGGGGGGAATCATGACCACGACCGTTCAGCGACAGCTCACCGCCGAGGGCGGGCAGCGCCACATGCACGAAGTCCACAAGATCGCGCACGCCGGCGCCGTCGACGCCGACGGCCACATTCTCGAGCCGCCCGACCTCTGGGAGGAGTACCTCGAGGACCGCTACAAGGACCGGGCGCTGCGCATCGAGATCGAGCCTGAGCGCGGTCTTGAAGTGCTCATGATCGACAACCAGCGGAGCAAGCTGGCCCGGCCCGGCATGGTCTCAACGCTGGGCGCCATGGGCGCACCCGATCTGCCCGACATCATGTTCAACCCGGATCGCACCTACGTCGGCGAGATCCCCTACGGGGCCATGGACCCTCACCAGCGAATCGAGCTGCTCGATGCCGAAGGCCTCGACATCGCGGTGCTGCTGCCGACGATGGGGCTGCTGTGGGAAGCCGAGCTCGAAGACGCCGAGCTGAGCCAGGCCTACACGCGGGCCTACAACCGCTGGATCTGCGAATTCTGCCGCGATCACTCCGACCGGCTCATTCCCGTCGCCCACATCTCGATGACCGACCCGGTCGCTGCGGCGGCCGAGCTGCGTCGCTCGGTGGCCGACGGAGCCCGTGGCTGCTTCGTGGCACCGTTCACCCATTCGACGCGTCCGCTCGGCCACGCCGACCACGACCCGGTGTTCGAAGCAGCACAGGATCTCGGCGTGCCGTTCGCCATCCACCCAACGTTCGAACCGCAGTGGACCAAAGGCACTCGCATGGGTACCTGGGAGCACGTTCGCGAACTGCGGCTCACGGCATCGATGACCGCATCGGATGGGGTGCGACACCAGTTCGTGTCGCTGTTCGACTACGGCGTCTTCGAGCGCTTTCCGGAGCTGAAGGTGCTGGTGCTCGAGTCGGGCGGCGGCTGGCTCGGCTACTGCTTGGACCGCATCGATGCCGTGTTCGGGCACACCTACACCGGCACCCGCGTGCCGCTGCAGATGAAGCCCAGCGAGTACTTCATGCGGCAGGTGTGGATCTCCTGCGACCCCGACGAGCGCTCGATCCCCGCGCTGGCGCAGCGCTACGGGCACGACCGGTTCATGTGGGCCAGCGACTTCCCCCACGCCGACCACACGCCGGAATACGTGCTCGACCTCGACGAGCTGGTCGACATGTTCCCCGCGGAGTGGCAGCGGGCCTTCGTCGGCGACAACGCCCGCACCGTCTTCGACCTCTAGACACCGGGCCGCTCCAGGCCCCAAGGCCGAGGCTGCGGTTCAGCAGTTCATGACGGGCGGGAGTTTTCCAGCGCGGCCAGCGCTCGGGTCGCAGCGTTCAGGCCGCAGAGGCCGTGTGCTCCCGCCCCGGGCGGCGTCGACGCTGAGCACAGGTAGGTGCCCGGAATACCGGTGAAGTAGGGATCCTGGGCGAGTCGGGGCCTGAACAGGAGCTGGAGGGGCGACGACGCACCGCTCAGGATGTCGCCGCCGATGAAGTTCGGGTTGTAGACCGACATCTCGGTGGTGGAGCGCACCGCCGTTCCCACCACCCGCTCGGAGAATCCAGGAGCGAAGCGTTCGATCTGGGCGATGATCGCCTCGGTGGCGTCGCCGGTGTAGCCGTGCGGGACATGGGCGTAGGTCCACAGCGGGTGAACATTGCCGACTGAACGGACTGGATCGGCGCGGTACTGCTGGCCGACAAGGACGAAGGGTCGCTCTGGCATCTGGCCGCGGTGCACTGCGAGTTCGTTGGCGATCACTTCGGCTGCATCCCCGCCGAGGTGCACCGTGCCCGCGTCGCCCGCGGCCGGTGCCCGCCACGGCACGTCGCCCTCGATGGCGAAGTCGACCTTGAACGCGCCGGGGCCGTGATGGAACCGGCGGTAGGCACGGTCGATCCGGGGCGGCAACCGGTCGCCCAGGATGTCGGCCGCGATCGACGGTGACACGTCGAGCAGCAGCAGGTCGGTCGGCGGCAGTTCGGCTGCGGACCAGACGCGAACTCCGGTCTCGGTCCGGCCGCCGTGTGCGGTCAAGTCGGCAACGAGCGCATCCGCTATCGCCTGCGAACCGCCTTCGGCGACGACCCAGCCGTACTGGTGTCCCGCGGCCAGGATCATGAGGCCCACCGCGCTGGTCATGGGGCGGTCCAGGCGCCAGAACGCATGGGCTGCGACGCCCGCCCACAGAGCCCGAGCGGGCTCGTCGCGCCACAGGCGGCCCATGACGGTGGCGGGGGTCATCGCGGCCGCGCCGAACCGCGCCGTCAGCACCGGGTGACGGGGCAGCCGCAGCAACGGTTGGGTGATGTCTTCGAACAAGCTGTCGAGATCAGCCGTCAGTGCCCCGAACAGCCAGCGCCAGCGCGCTCCGTCGTCGCCAAGCCCGTCAGCCGTGTCGTCGATGGACTGGTAGAGGAGGCTGGCAGAACCGTCGTCGAGGGGATGCGCGCAATCGACGATTGGCGAGCGCCACCGCAGACCGAGCCGTTCGAGGTCGAGCGCGCGCAGGAACGGTGATGCTGCAGCTACGGGGTGCACAGCGGAGCACTGGTCGTGAATCAGGCCCGGCACGATGGCCTCGGCGCTGCGCGTGCCACCCCCGATGGTGTCTGCCGCCTCGAGCACCGTCACGTCCACGCCTGCTTGCGCCAAGTGGACCGCAGCGGCCAACCCATTCGGCCCGCTGCCGACGACAATCGCCGTCGTCACCGCATTAGCCGGTGTCGGCTGGGGGCATCACGACTCCGTCGGCCGTCTGGCGGGGGATCAGCCAGTTTCCGTCGTGATCGATGGACGGAACCTTGCGGGCATTGCCGGGATGCGGCACGCCCTGAGGCTCGTAACCCTCCTTCCGCCACGTCACCGTGTGCGGAATCGGACCGTCAGGCAGCCACGGCTGGGTGTTGTAGGCGTCGTCGTGGCGATACCAGCCCTTCTCGACCGTCCCCAGAGCTGCGTCGATCACCCGGTACTGCACGCGGTTGGTGTACGCCGGCCGCGACTCGGTGAACACGGCAATCACATCACCGGGCTCGTACTCGCAGCGCTCCTGCCACGCCGCGATCAGCCTCTCGTCCAAGCAGTGCCCGTCGCCGAAGTTCCACCCCGTCAGCACGTTGCTCAGGAACTCGCCCTCGCGCTGAATACGTTTGTCGAGATCGTCGACGTGGCACATCAGGCCCGAGATGTGCATGCGGCCCATCGGGTGCATCATGCGGAACGCCACCGCCTTCTGGATGAAGATCTCCGAGATCTCAGGGCCGAACAGCGGCTCGAGCTGGTCGATCTGGTTGTCGGCGGACTTCACGATCTTGTCGTTGATCCGGTCTTCCATCTCCTTGTTGCGAAGCGAGAACGTCGCCGCCGCCCAGTTGCCGGCGTACTGCTTCATGCCCACCAAGAAGCTCACGTACTGCGGGCGGAAGGCTCCGAGCACGATGGGCGACAGCGCCGCAACCAGCACCACGACCAGCAGCAGCGGCTCCATGTCCCACACCGCGTAGCCGTTCCCGGCGTGGAAGTTCGAAAACAGGAACGCTGAGCAGAAGATGAAGAACACGTTCCACTCGAGCGGAACCGCCAGCGGGAACGTCGAGATGATAAAGGTGTGCAGCATCCAGATGGACACGATGGCAATCCAGGTCGCCCATCCCCACGGAGAGAACAGCAGCACCAACGGCATGATGAGCTCGCACGTGGTGCCGCCGATGTGGGCCAGCAGGTGCGTCGTTCGAGCCGGCCGGATGTCGCGGGGATAGTCCTTGACGGTCGCTTTGCGGAATCGGTCCCATACCACCCACGGCGTGTTCTGCACCATGATCGACACCGTCGAAGAGAACCCGTGCTGCAGCTTCGAGAAGCCGGCGCCCATCCAGATGATGACGATGAAGACCTTGGCGGCGATGATCATGTCGACGAAGTTGCTGAACAGCGAGAAGCACAGCAGCGTGGGCACGTACTGCTCGGCCCGTGACGACAGGAAGATGATCTTGTCGCGCATGGCCATCAGCAAGATCAAGCCGCAGTAGATCAGCGTCGCCCACTGCGGCAAGATGCCGGTGCGGCCATCGGGCAGCCCGTCCACCTGCTCCGGCGACAGCACCAGCAGCAGGATCAGGCTGGCCAGGATCAGCTTGTACAGCCCGGTGTCCCACGGTGTGCGCCGATTGCCCTTGGTGAATGGCACATGGTTGGGGTACGGCGGCACACGCAGCGTGTCGTTCTGCCACCAGTAGAGGATTCCGCCGATGGGCGGGTCGAAGTGGAACGCCAGCGGTCCGCAGGTGGCCGCCAGACCCGTGATCTCGAGCAGGATCGTCCAGATCATCAGCTTCTGGTAGAGGATCGGCTCGTCCCACCAGCCGCCGATGTCGTTGAACTCGAGTCCGGCGGTGAACGCGCCGGCCACGATCAGCCCGAACAGCGCATACAGGAAGATCTTCCACGCGTAGAACGTTCCGGTTTGCTTGGGCGTCCCGAAGCCGTGCTCGACCCAGTGCAGCTGCAGCAGCTTCATCCGTTCGAAGAACGGAATCTTCGCAAACTCGTCGAGATCGACATCGGGCAGCTCAGCGGTGCGATACCCCATGGTGATTACCTCTTTCGGCGGACCATCGCCGCGTGTCGTCGTTGTCGTTCGCGTTCGAAATAGAAGTCGTCTTCAGCGGCGGTGCGGGTCGAGGCAAGCTTGCCGGACAGCCGTGTCAGCTCGCGCTCGCGCACCCGCAAGCGCCTCCAAGCCTTCCTCTTGTTCTTGCGCCGCAAGCGCTCGATGTGGTCTTCCTCGGTCTCGGACGTGCCAGCCAGGTACGTCTCCTCGATTTCGTCGAGGCGGCTGAGGGCTTCGGCAGCCGGCAGTTCCAGCAGGATCTGGCCGCGGGCCATCAGGTACATCCGATCGGAGACTTCCAGCGCCTTGCGGGCATGCTGCTCGACGATCAAGGCGCCGGTGCCCGTGGTGTCGGCCACCTTGCGGACCGCTCCCAGCAGCCGATCGACAATGATCGGCGCCAGCCCGAGCGACAACTCGTCGGCCAGCAGAATCGACGGTTGACGGCTGAGCGCCCGTGCCAGCGCAAGCATCTGCTGCTCGCCGCCCGAGAGCATGCCGCCTCGCACGCCCAGCCGAGGCTCGAGCTCGGGGAACAGTTCCAGCGCTGCTTCCACCGAACCGCCGCCCACTCGCAGATTGTCCCGAGCCGACAGCTTGGTGAACACCAGGCGCTCCTCGGTCACCAGCCCGATTCCCCCTCGCCGGATGCGCTGGTACATGGGCGTGAAGGTCGGCGTGTTGCCGAACATCACGATTCCGTCGACGGGCGTCAGCTCACCGGCGATGGTCAGCAGCGTGGTGGTCTTGCCGGCGCCATTGGGCCCGAGCAGGCAGACCACCTCGCCCTGGTGGACCTTCAGGTTCACTCCTTGGACGACTGCCCGGTTGAGGTACCCGCACTTGAGGCTTCGCGTCTGCAGCAGCGGCCTCATGCGCCACCTCCCGCAGCTTGCGTCGTACGGCGTTCAAGTTCGCTGTCGTGCTCGTCGGCCTCGGTTCCCAGGTAGGCGGCCACAACCGCTGGGTCGAGACGAATCTCCTCGGGGCTCCCGACTGCGATCTTGTTGCCGAAGTCCAGCACCACCACCTCGTCGCACACTTCGTTGACGAAGTTCATGTCGTGCTCGACAACCAGCACTGCCATGCCCCAGTCCTGGGCCAGGCGGCGAACCACCTCGGCCAGCTCTTCGCTCTCGGCGGTGCTCAGGCCGGCGGCCGGCTCATCGAGCAGCAGCACGCTCGGGTGCATCGCAACCGCCCGGGCAATCGCCAGCAGCCGGTGCTTTCCGTACGAGAGGTCCTTCACGTCGCGGTGCAAGTCGCCGTCGAGCTGGAACTCGATGATCGCCCGCACGACCTCAGGCGGGAACGGGGGGCTCGCCGGCGCCACCAGATCGCGCAGGTACGACCGCATGTCTTGAGGGTCCGCGGCAACGCTGATGTTCTCGAACACCGTCGCATCCTCGAACAGCTCGAGCGTCTGGAACGAACGGGCAATGCCGGTGCGGGCACGCTTGGAGGGCGCCATGCGCGAGATGTCCTCGCCGTCGAGCACCACGCGACCCTCCGCCGGTGCGAAGCCGCACACGGCGTCAATGAGCGACGTCTTGCCGGCGCCGTTCGGGCCGATCAGCCCCGTGATGGTGCCCGGAGTGAGGTTGAAGCTGACATCGTTGACCGCGACGACGGCCCCGTAGCGCACGGTCATGTTCTCGATGCTCAGCACGCGAGCCGGCACCTGTGACTGTTCGCTCTCGGAGGCGTTGGGGTCGGAGACGTCTTCCAGCTCGATGAAGTATGAGCGGCCCCACTTGCGGGCTCGCTTCACCAGCCGGAAGATCTTCACCCACTCGGCGGCGACACCGTCCTTGTAACCGAGGACCATGAGCAAGATGGCGATGCCGCTGATGAGCTGGGTCCAGCGGCCCACCCCATCCCACGTCGATTCGAGCACTTCCTGGCTGAAGGCTGCGGTGGCCATGGTGGCGCCCACGAATGCACCGAGCAGGTGACCGACGCCGCCCACGATCGCCAGGCCCACAAACAGGATCGACGTGAGGTTGGTAAACGATGTGTAGCTGACCGAGGTCAGCCGGAATGCCAGCACGATCCCGCCCAGCGCCGCAATCGCCGAGCTCAGCGAGAAGGCGAACAGCTTCGCCTTGGGCACGTCGATGCCGAGCGCCGTAGCGGCCCGCTCGTTGGTCCGAATGGCGAGCAGGCGCCGTCCGCTGCGCCCACGACGCACGTTCGACACCACCCACACCGCCAACAGCGCCATTGCCAGTACGAAGAGGCCGTATCGCTCCGGGTAGCGAATGGAGCCGATGTCGAGGCCGAACAGCTCAGGGCTGCCGACCTGAGTGCCTTGCACGCCGCCGGTGTATTCGCGGTTGCGGAAGAGCATCAGCTCGATGGTGGTGCCGAGTCCCAACGTGACAATTGCCAGATTGATCCCGCGGGTTCGCGCAGCCGGCAAGGCGAAGATGAATCCCAGCGGCACCGCGGCCAATACCCCCACCACCAGTGCCAACAGGAACGGGATGTCGAACACCGCAACGAGGCGTCCTGACACGTACGCGCCGAAGCCGGCGATCGTGTACTGCGCCAGCGACAGCTGGCCCGCGTAGCCAGTCAGCAGCACGATCGACAGCAGCACGATCGAAACGCCCATCGTGACCGTCAGGGCGTCGATCCACTTGGCCTGCTTGGTGAGCATCAGGAACGCCACCGTGCCGATGCCGAAGATCGTCCAGTCCCACGACATCCGTCCGTTGCCGATCATCGGCAGCTCGCGCAGGAAGTAGTCCCGCAGCGGCAGCGACCGGCCCTTGAACACCAGCACAGCCACAATCACGAGGAAGGGCAGCGACGGCCCCAGCCCTTGCTGGTCCACATAGCGGCCCACGAGTGTCTGGCCGACGCCCAACGCCAGACCGGCGGCGGTGGCGATGGGGAACGACCGGAAGTCGCCGACCAGCGCCGCGGCCAAGGCCGCGAGCACCAGCGATGTCATGGCCGTGACCTGCAACGTGATGATGGGCACCACCAAGATGCCCGCAACAGCAGCGATGGCCGAGCCCAGCGCCCAGTTCTGTATGGCGATCGCATTGGGCGACAGGCCGATGGCCGAGGCGGCTCGCTCGCTCTCGGACACTGCCTCGGTGGCGAGGCCGAAGTGGCTGCGGCGATACATCGACCACAGCACCACGGCGAATACGCACGCCACTCCGAACAGGATCAGCCGGTCGACGGTGATCGCAACCTCGCCCCACAGCGTCACCCGGTTGGTGGGCAGCCAACTGGACACCTGACGTGCATTGGAGCCGTACCGGATGACCACGCCGGCCTGGATCAAGATGAGCACGCCGAGGGTCGCGATGACGCGGATCAGCGTGCTGGCGCGTCGCAGCGGCCGCATGATCACCCAGTGCGTCAGGGCGCCGAGCAGCGCTGACAGGGCGACGCCGGTCAGCGCGGAGGGCAGGAACGGCCAGCCGGCCCGGTTCTGCAGCTCCCACTGCAGGAACACACCCGCAATTGCGGTGGCGCCGAGGGAGAAGTTGAGAACTCCGGTGCCGCGGTAGACGACGATCAGGCCTTGGGAGGCCAGTGCGTACAGGGCACCGACCCCGAAACCCAGCAGAGCGAAGCGGATGACCTCGTCCAATGGTGCTCCCGTCGCAGCGGCGCTAGGCCGGCTCGCGCCGACGCCGGGATGGCTGGTGATCGCTCACTCGGGCCACCCCGGCACGGGCGCCAGTACTCAGATGACTGATTCAGATGACGGTCAGCCGGCGTTGCCGGTGGCCAGGTCGCCGACGTCTTCGAACTCGGTGGTCAGCGGCACGACCTTGCCGTTCTCGAGCTTGCTGAACACGACGCTGCGGTTGAACAGGCGCTGGAATCCCGGGAGACCATCGGTCCACTCCTGGGTGAAGTCGAGCACCGGAACCATGCCGCCGAGATCGAGGTTGTCGGTGGCCGATGCAGCCTCGAAGAACGAGGTCGCGTTGATTTCGCCATCGATGGTCTCGGCGATCAGGGTGAAGGCGGCGAACGCCGCCCACGTACCCATGCCGCCCAAGCTGTTGTAGTCGTGCTCGGTGGTGTCCCAGCCGCCTTCTTCGAGGGCCAGCCGGTACTCGTCCCACGGCGCGGTGGAGATGTCGGGGTACATGCCGCCGATGATGTCGCCGTCGGTGGACTCCTCGTTGCCGGCGGCGGAGATCTCGTTCAGGTTGCCCTGCGGGCCGTACTGGCGAGCGTCGGTGCCCGACTGGGTCCACGCCGTGTTCCAGGTGATGTACGGCGTCTCGGAGACGATGCCGATCACGCAGTCGGCGTCGGTCGTCGCCTGGGCGACCTCTGAGGAGTAGTCCTGCGCTGTCGGCGGCAGGATGATGATGTCGCCGAAGCTCTGGCCGAGGGCTGCTATCGCGTTCTCCATCGGCGGCAGGAAGATCTGGGCGCCGTCGATGATCACGGCGTTGATCGCCTGGCACCCGTCGTCGATGGCTCGTTTGATGATGCCGACGGCGTACATGGGCTGATTGCCGATGGGGAACGAGTGCGGGCTGGTCAGCTCAGACGGCGTGATCGGGCAGCAGGGGCCGAACCAGGTGATGTCAGACTCGGCGATCACCGGCACGATGCTCTCCGCGAAGAACGTGAACGAGCCGACGACCGAGACCATGTTCTCCTCGACGGCTTCGCGGGCACATGCCGCAGCCACCGCAGGGTCGAACATCTCGTCGCAGACGGTGACCTCCAGCGGCCGGCCGCCGATGCCGCCCCGTGCGTTGATGTAGTCGGCGTAGGCCATCGCGGTGTTCGCAATGTTGTGATACGTCGGACCCGCCGCGTTGAGGGTGGTCACGGTCATGACCTTGATGGGCTCGCCGCTCGGCGCCGCGTCAGCAGGCGCTTGCGTCGTCTCGGGGGCTGCTGCTTCGGTGGTTGCGGGCGCGGGTTCGGTTGCACTCGCTCCGTCGTCGTCACCGTCGTCGCCGCCGCACGCAGCAGCGATCAGTGCGAAGACGGCGAGCAGTGCCGCCACCGTCCGCCACGCTCGCCGCCTCGAATGGCGCGTCACAGCACGTTCACTGGTCGTCATGTAGTTCCCCTCCCTAGGGACACGGCAGGTCCGATGGCGAGCTGAAACGACCGCCGCCTGCCAAGTCGGTCATTCAAGCACAGCCGTCGACCGGCTGCCGAGGGCTCAGACGCTCGATATGGACGGCAATGCGCACAGGTTCTAGGCGATCGCGAACACGATGATCGCGACGATGAACACGATGGTCAGCGCCAGTATGGCCATCGCAGCAAATCCGTCGCGATGCGTTCTGTCCTCTGCTGATGGTTCGGTCGGTCTGCGCATCCGCTGTCTGCTCTTTCGGACCGGACTCTAGGTCCAGAACCAGCCGAAGTCGTCGAGCAGCCGCGACACCGCCACCAGCGCGGCCATCTGGCTGACCTGTGCGGTCGCACCCAGAACGTCGCCGGTCATGCCGCCGAACCGGCGGTAGCCGATCAGCCCGACCACCACTGCCCCGCCTGCGGCCGCGCCGACAGCGAACACGCCCACCGGCCCGAGTGCGAACGCGGCGCCGTAGCTGATCAGCAGCGAGAGCGCGCAGGGCAGACCCCGCAGATGCGCGGTGTAGGAACGACCCAGACCTGAGCCGGCGGCTGCCGATGTCGAGGCCATTGCTGCAACCGCGAGCGCACGGCCGACCCCGTGTGCGAGAACCATGGCAATCACGGCGTCGCGCGATGCCAGCGGCATGACGGCGAAGATCTGCACCAGAGTCACCAGCACGAGCGCCAGCGTTCCGAACGTCCCGAGGCGGGAGTCCTTCATGATCTCGCGGCGCTCCTCGGGCGTCGTGCCACCGAGGGCGTCTGCGGTGTCGGCCAGGCCGTCCTCGTGGAAGGCACCGGTGACCACGACACCGGTGGCGACGGCCAGGATCGCAGCGAGCGGGGCACCTAGCGGCTGCCACACAGCCCAGAACACGGCTCCGCTCAAGGCGCCCACGATTGCTCCGACGAGCGGGAACCACGGGACGCTGCGGCCTAGGTCGCGTTCGGTCGGCGGGTGCGCTCCTCCGGGGAGCCGGGTCAGGAAGGCCCACGCATAACGCAGGCTCACGCCAGACCCCACTCGGCGAAGGTGGCCACGTCGGTGACCGCCGCAGCGGCGATCTGCACGATCGGCACGGCGACAAGCGCACCGGTGCCCTCCCCCAGCCGCAGATCCAAGCGCACGAGCGGCTCCAGCCCGAGCTTGCGCAGGAGCTCTTGATGGCCCGGCTCGGCGGAGCAATGCCCGGCGATGCAGTGGTCAAGACTGCCCGGCGCAGCCAGTGCCAGCGGCGCCGCGGCGGCCGTTCCGATGAAGCCGTCGAGGATCACGGGAATCGAGCGATGCCGCGCCGCCAACACCGCCCCGGCGATGGCCGCGAGCTCACGCCCGCCTGCTCGGCGCAGCGCTTCCAGCGGGGCAACGCTGCCGACCCGATCCAGCACATCGCGCACCACAGCCCGCTTGTGATCGAGCGCTCCTGCCTGCACCCCGGTTCCCGGCCCCGTCCATCGTGCTGCAACCTCATCCGACGACATCGCGTCGTCGGCGAACAGCAGTCCGCACAGGGCAGCCGCGGCCGTGGTGTTGCCGATCCCCAATTCCCCCAGCACCAGCAGGTCGGCCTGGTCTTCAGTGACAGCGCGGTCCACAGCAAGCACGCCTGCGTTGACAGCAGCGTCGAACTCGTCGGCGCTCATCGCGTCGTGCGTGCGGATATTGCCCGTCGGCATGCCCACGCCGACGTCGTCGCACCGCACCACCGCCCCGACTTGGCGGGCAACGGCCGTCACCGTGGCAACACCGCTGTCGACGGCGGCCACCATGGCAGCGGTCACGTCGGCGGGGTAGGCGCTCACGCCCTCGGCGGCGACTCCATGGTCGGCGGCAAAGACGAGCACCGCCGGCCGTTCGACTGTGGGCTCCGGCGTGCGCTGCCAGCCGGCGAGCCATGCGGCGACCTGATCGAGCCGTTCGAACGCACCTGCGGGACGCAGCACCTGCGAGGCCCGTTCAGCCACGGCCTGCTGGGCAACCTCACGAGGATCCGGCAGATCCTCAAGCATCCGTTCCAGCAGGCTGCCGTCGCCTGAGCTTGCGCGTGAATGAGGCAGGGTCTCAGGCGCCATTGCTGGGATCCTGCAGTTCCAGCAGACGGCCGGCCACGACCAGATACGCCCGGTTGGCCGATGCGAAGATGGCCTGGTTCGCCGACCCGAGCACATCCCGGTACGTCCTTCCCAGAGGCGTGGCCGGAACGACTCCCGAGCCGACCTCATTGGTGACAACGATGGAGGTGCCCGTGCGCTCTCGCAGACGCTCACCCAAATCGCCGGCCTCGGCGATGATCGAGCGAGCGCAAGCGGCGCCCTGGGCCAGCATCCGGTTCGAGACCCACATGGACAGGCAATCGATGACAACGGTCGCCCCAGCGTCGACCTGCTCCACAGCCTGCGCCAGGTGGATGGGCGACTCGATCGTCGTCCACGTCGCAGGCCGATCGGCCCTGTGTCTCTCGATGCGTTCGGCCATCTCATCGTCACCGGCCTCGGCCGTGGCAATGAACGTCACCGGTGCACCGGTCGATGTCGCGGCCTTCAGCGCCGCCGTGGACTTCCCGCTGCGAGCACCCCCGGTGAACGCGATCAGCATGAGCGAGTCAGCATCAGAAGCGGATCAGCAGCGAACCAGCAGCAACCCGGAGCGAGCCTTGGGCAGGAAGTAGGTGGTCTTCGGCGGCATGACACCGCCGAAGTCTGCAACTTCGAATACCGAATCGAGCGGCACCGGCGCCAGCAGGATTGTGACGGGCGCTGGGGCGGCTTCCACGGTCGTGGGCCGGTAAGTGAGCCTCGGATCCGAAGCACTCTCCACGCCGAAGATGTCGCCCAGTATGAATTCGTGAACGAATGCGGCATCCAGCCGGGTGGCCGGGTTCTGGACGGGAGATGTGTCGTCGGCGGGTCCGGCGTGGCGCGGACGTGCGCGAAACCAGTGGCCTGCCACGCCCACGCCGACCCATCCCGGCGCCCCCGGGCGCGCTGCTGCCGCGTCGGCCACCTCTTCGACATCGCAGCGGGCTCTCATCAATTCCATGACGCGCCTGGGCATCATGTCGAGTTCGTTCAGTTCGCGGTCGAAGCTGCCGAGGTGCAGCTCGTCGGTGGGTGCGCACGCCACGAGCACGTGTGAGAAGCCGGCCTGCCTGGCGGCCGCGACGCGATGGTGCCCGTCCACGATGTACAGCGGGCCGTCGAGGCCGACGCTGGCACCCTCGCCACCCCCGACAACGGCCGGCCACAGCGTGACCCGCGCACCGTCAGCGGTCTTGGTGTCGAGCAGCGGCTCGAGCGGTGTGGACGCCCCGGCTGCAGCAAGGGTGGCCTCGATGACGTCGGACACCATCGTCAGCCGCGGCGCGGTCACGACCACGGGGCTCGACATGCGGCCGACCTCGGTGAAGTGCACGGCCAAGCCGTGCACCCGGCCCGGCTGGGTGTCCTCGTGCGGTCGCAGCTCATGGGAGGCGAGGCGCACGCCGCCCAGCAATGCGTGCTGCGCGTGGCCGTCAGCCTCCACGCACTGCACGTACAGGCCTGGCTCCCGGGCGCCACCGAACACGCCCAGACCGATGAGCCGGTCGAGTGCCTGGGTGCTGCGTGTGGCGTGCTGCCGGTGCTCGCTGGGGTGGCCGAAGCTCTCCGGCGGCAGTCCGGCCACATGGGCGAAGGAGTCGGGATTGTCGGCGAGGTGCTGGGCGTGCTCGTCGGGGGTGAGCGAGTCATACGGCGCGGGGATCACCGTCGGCGCCCATTCGGGCGTCAACACACGAGCGCTGACCGGCTCGATCATCCGCTCTCCCTCCCCGCCGCCCCATCTCGCGCACCCGGAATGTCGAACCCCGCCCTGATGAGCCCTGGGAGCGCGGCGACGCGGCGGATCGAAGTTATCTCACGTCCAGCAGCAGGTTCGACGCGCGCGCCCCGAGCTCAGCCTCTAGGGGATCACGCCCGCCTGCTTCAGCCGCTCGATGTCATCCCAGTCGTAGCCGTGCTCGAGCAGGATCAGCTCGGTGTGCTGGCCGAGCTCGGGCGGCGGTCCGCCAGGAGCCCATGCAGTCTCGGAGAAATCCACCGGTGTCGCGACCATCTCGGTTGTACGGCCATCAGGCGTCGGCACCGTCACCCAGCAGCCCGCCGCGTGGGCCTGCGGGTCAGACCGCATCTCCAGCGTGGACTGCACGGGGGCCCACCAGACGTCGTTTGCATCGAAGATCTCACCCCACTCGGCGCGTGTGCGCGTGGCCATGACGGCGTCCATCTCCGCAGTGAGGGCAGCTGTGTTCTCGAGGCGGAGCACGATGTCGGCAAAGCGGGAATCGTCCTCCCATTCGGGCCGATCCAGTGCGCGCACCACATGCGGCCAATGTCGGTCGCCTTCGAGGCCCAGCATCCAGAGCCACGCGCCGTCACGGCAGCGGTAGCAGTTGATGAGCGGGTTGGGCGGGCTGTCTCGGCCCCAGGCCTCGGTCTCGTCACCCGTCATGGCAGTGATGTTGTGGTCCCAGCCCAGCAGGTAGGTGCCCAGGCGCAGCAGCGACGACTCCACGAGCTGTCCTTTGCCGGTGCTGGTGCGGTGGAACAGCGCGGCCGCAACCCCGGCCGCCGCCGCAAGCCCGGTCATGTGGTCGCCCATGCCGCCGCGCTGGTACGGCAGGTCGCCATCTTCGGGTGTCAACGACCGGACGATCCCCGCCCGAGACCAGAACGCACCCACGTCGTAGGTCTGGCGGTCGCGTTCATCGCCCCGCAGCGAGAGTCCCGTGACGCTGGCGTAGATCAGGCGCGGGTAGCGCTGCGCGAGCGACGGGTAGTCGAGGCCCATGCGTTCGAGCCCGCCGGGCCGGATATTGGACAGGAAGACATCGGCGTCAGCCAGCAGTGAGTGCAGGGCGGCGAGCCCTTCCGGCTGCCGCAGGTCGAGAGCGATGCTGCGCTTGCCGCGGTTGTCCAGGTCGAACGGCGGGTTGCCATCGCCCTGAAACAGCCAGCCCAGCGAACGGAACGGATCGCCGTCGGGCGTTTCCACCTTGAGTACGTCGGCACCCCAGTCGGCCAGGATCCCGCCGCAGGCAGGCCCGGCGATCCACACGCCCAGCTCGACGACGCGGATGCCCTCCATCGGCCCGGCCATGGGTCCTCCCCCTGCTCGCAGCGGCGATGCGGCAGGGTACTCAACGGTCTGCGCCGCCTCCCATACACAGTCGGCGAGCGGTCTCGGCGTCGATGCGTTCGGAGGGCGCGAGGTCTCGGTCCGTAGCCGCTGCTATCCACTCGGCGGGATCGGGGGGAACCGTCGGAGCATCGGAGGACAGCGTGACGCAGATGCCGCGACGCAGCAGGCTGGCCAGGGGCCACAGCCATGCCTGTTCTGTCGGCGAGAGCTGTTCTCGGTACTTCTGCGCACGCCGGGTCACGAAGCTGGGCTGGGTCACGACCTTGATGCCGAGGCGGGCGATGCGGTCGAGCTGTTCGGGCAGCGCAAGCGCGCAATGCTCTATGCGGTCGGGCTCAGTGCGGTCGGGCCCGATGGGGGCGGCTTCGCTTGTTGACGTCCCGTTCGGCAGCGGCGGATGTGCCTCCAAGGCTTCGAGGGTGACTTGCAGCGTGTCGATATCCATGACGTGGACTGCGACCGGAAAACGATGAGCGCGCGCCATCGACACCAAGTCGGCGATCGCGGTGTCGTCATCGTGCGGCGGCATCACCTTGGCGTGTCCGATGCGCACGCTCCCGGGTCCGACCTTCGCCGTCTCGGCACTCTGCACCGTCGTCCCGAACCCCCGACCGCCGAGCGATGCGAGCCGGTCTGCGCCCACCATCGCCGTAATCGACACCGACGGCACGGCCGCGGCTGCGTCCGCGAGCAACTCCAGCGCCTCGAGATCGTTGGTATGCGTCGCGTCGGTGCATGCGGTGATGCCCGCTGAGGCCAGGTCAGTCAGCACCTCGGTGACACCCGCCACCGTCGCGCTGCGATCATGCCGGGGCACCGCAGCCAGCAGATCCTGGCGCTCGACGAGCACGTCGCCAAACGTCAGGCCCAATGCTCGGCCCGCGGCCGTGTTCACCACCGCCACGTGACCGGTGACGTGGTGGAGCACGGTCGGAACATCGTGCGTGACAGCGTCGAGTTCAGCGGCGGTCGGGTGGCGACGCTCAGCGAGCAATGCATCGTCGTAACCCCAAACCCGGAGCCACCGACGCGAATCGCCGCCGCCGCTTTCGGCGCTGTCCTGGCGGCCTGGCGGCAGTGTCGGCACAGCAGAACCGCGCACGGCATGCCCGATGACGTCCAGCAGCTCGCCCACCGATGCCGCGGCCTGGACGTTCACCGATCGGCGTGCGGCGGCACACGCCAACAGATGCAGGTGATCGTCCTGATACCCCAGCGCCGGGGCGGTGTTCACGGCTGCGCTTGCGATCCCGGCGAGCCCAGCGGTGCCGCGCCGAGCCTCGGGACCGGCCTCAGATGCCCAGCTCGTCGAGCATCGGGATGAGATCGCGGCGCAGCAGCTTGCCAGTAGAGGTGCGCGGCAGCTCGTCCATGAGGTGAACGAACTCCGGCCGCTTGAACGGCGCTAGCCGCTCTCGGGCATGCGCAACCAGATCGTCGCCGGACGTGGCAGCCTCGGGGCGGACCACGGCGGCGGCGGCCACGCGTTCACCCCATTCCTCGCTGGGCAGGCCCACCACGGCGGCTTCGAGCACGTCTGGATGGTCGTACAGGACGGCCTCGACTTCATCGGGCAGCACGTTCTCGCCGCCCCTGATGATCATGTCGCCGGTGCGACCGTGGAGGAACAGGTAGTCGTCATCGTCGAGGTAGCCGAGGTCGCCAGTGTGCACCCAGCCCTCGTCGTCGATGGTGACCCGGGTTTTCTCGTCCTGGCCCCAGTAGCCGTCCATCGCCCGGTCGGTCCACAGCTGCACCTCGCCGATCACGCCCGGCCCGACTGGCTCGCCGCTGTCTGCGTCCACGATCCGCACCTGCACGTCTTCGAGCACTTGGCCCACCGACGAGAGCCGGTGCATCTTGCGTTCCTTCTCTTCGTCAGTGCCCTCGATGCGGTGGTCGTCGGGATCGAGGACCGCCACCGTCGAGGTCGTCTCGGTCTGCCCGTAGGCGCCTGCGAATGCGACGTGAAGCGGGAACTCGTCGATCGCGTGGCGGATCACCGACGGCGGCATGGGTGCAGCGCCGTAGGTGACGGCTTCGAGGCTGCCGAACGCGTCCGGCGAGAAGTTCGGCGCATGCAGCACCCGAGCCAGCATGGTGGGCACCAGGAAGGCGTGGGTGACGCTGTGGCGTTGGATGCATTCGATCCATGAATCGGCCTGGAATTGCGGCAGCAGCACCACCACGCGCCCGCTGTAGAGCGCGTTCAGCATCGAGGTCAGCCCGGCGATGTGGTACAGCGGCGCCGCAACCGCCATCCGGCCCATGTCCTCGCCCGTGGCGGCGTCGTTGGTGCCCATGACGTACCCGGTGATCGCGCCGTTCGTCAGCTTGACGCCCTTGGGCATCGCCGTCGTGCCGCTGGTGTAAAGCAATGTGCACAGGCCGTCGAACTCGACATCGGCAGGCACCGGCAGCTCGAAGGACTCGTCGCGGGCGGCCGCGTATGAGTCCGGGTTATCGAGCACGTAGATGTGCTCGAGATCTGCTGGCTTGTTCTCGTTGATGAGGTCGAGATAGCGCGATTCGGTGAACAGCACGTCGATGCCGCTGTCGCTGAGCAGGTGCGCCGTCTCTTCCTGACCGGCCCGGAAGTTCATCGGTACGACCGACGCACCGGCGAATGCCGTACCGAAGATCGCCTCGACGCACTCCACGCTGTTGGTGGCGAAGATGCCGACACGATCACCGGCCTCGACGCCAAGCGTGGTCAGCAGGCCGGCCGTGCGGGCCACGTTGTCGAGGAGTTCCTGGTAGGTGACCTCGCGAGCAGTGCCGCCGCCGGTTTCCGTCGAGGTATCGATCAGGATGACCTGATCGCCGGCGATGGTCGCCGGCATGAAGAGCAGCATTCCGAGATTCACGTCGACCCCCTACGGCCCGCTTGTGCAGATGTCGCGGCAGATACTCGCAAAAGTCACTGCCCGCGCGCCAACGAAGCAGCGACACAGTCTGCCCATCGGGGCGGCCATTGACTCGCCGGCCATCTCGCACCTCATGGCTTCGCCTCTCGGTTCAGCCACTTACGCTGCCTGCATGAAGCGACTCGCATCCGCCTTGCTGGGCCTGGTTCTGCTGACGGCGGCCTGCAGCGGCACCGACGAAGCCGTGCCGGAATCCCCGGCCAGCACTGTCGTGTCGCCCACGACGAGCGAAGCGGCGGCGGCCACCACTGCCGCGCCGACGACAACTGCAGCGCCGCCGGCTACCACCGTTGCGCCATCGACGACCGCCGCGCAGCAGGACGAGCCGGATGGCGAGGCCGCCGACGGCGAGCCGCTCGATCCGCTCGACGCCGCAATCGGGGACTGGATGGAGCGCACCGGCGCCCCCGGCCTCGTGCTGGCCATTACGCAAGGCGGTGCCGAACCCATGACCTTTGCGTGGGGTGTGAGCGATATCGCTACTGACACCCCCCTGACCGTGAACCACCACGTGCGCATCGGCTCGGTCACCAAGTCGGTCACCGCTGCTGTCGTGCTGCAGCTCGTCGCCGCAGGCCTGGTTGAGCTCGACGCGCCGGTTGCGCAGTACCTGGGCGACGACTGGGCACCGGGATACGAACACGCCGCCGCGGTCACTGTGCGTGACCTGCTGGGGCACACCTCGGGGTTCGTCGAGTACGCGTTCGACGTCAGCTTCTACCAACTCGCAGCGCCCCGGTTGGCCGAGCAGATCTCACCCGAGGAGATCTTGGAGTTCGCTTCCCAGTACGGACCCGTCGCTGAGCTGGGCACCGAATTCCACTACAACACCACCGGCTACGTCGCTGCGGGGCTGCTCATCGAAGCAGTGACCGGCAACGCGGCAGCCGCAGAACTGCGGGCTCGCGTGTTCGAACCGCTCGGCCTTGAGCACACGTACCTGACGCCGGACGAGTTCCCGCCCGAGCCCACCGCGAACGGGTACGTCGGCGGGACAATCGGCTACCTGATGGGGCCGCTGCTGGGGCTCACCCCCGACAACCAGATCACTCACAACGACGCCATCTTCGTGGACATCGGCACCGTGCCGAGCGACTTCGCCCGATCCGCCGGATGGACCGGCGGCGGCATCGAAGCGCAGATCGGCGACGTGGCGCTGCTGATACGAGGACTCTTCGCGACCGGCATCCTCGATGATGACCAGGTCGCTCTCATGACGACGGGTCACCCAGATCCTGCCAACAGCTACGGCCTGGGCATCTCGACCGACGAGATTCTCGGCCTGACGATCTACACCCACGGTGGCGGTGTGCCGGGCTTTCGCACCATCGCTGCCTACGCGCCCGCGTTCGACCTCGGCGTCGCGCTGACGACCAACCTGCTGGGTCTCGAGGGTGACGACGATGTTGGGGGTCTGCTGGAAGCGCTCGCGCCGATCCTGGCTGCAATGAACTGAGGGGGCGACAGGGCCGCGAGCCTCTCGAAGCGATCGGCCATACTTTCCCCGTCCGACCGGTCCTCGGAGCCGGGCAAGGGGGCAGCAGTGAGTCAGTTGTTGGCCGGCATCCGGGTGCTGGAGCTCGCATCGGGAATCTCGGGCCCGTACCTGGGGAAGCTCTTCGCCGACCACGGCGCCGACGTCATCAAGGCGGAGCCTCCCGGCGGGGACCCGTCCCGCCGTCATGGACCGTGGGGCGAAGCTGCAACGACGCCGCACGGTGCTGACAGCCTGGAGCAGTCGCCGCTCTTCCTGCACCTGAACACCAACAAGCGCAGCGTGATCGCCGACATCGCCTGCGATGCGCCCAGCGCAGACGACGTCGAGTTGATCAGGGCCCTGGCAGCGAGCTCAGACGTCGTGATCGAAGCCTTCCCGCCAGGCCATCTGGACCGCGTCGGCCTTGGCTATGAGGTCCTGCGCAGTCTGCGGCCGGGCATCGTGCTCACGTCGATCACACCGTTCGGACAGACCGGTCCCTATGCCGAGGCCGGTTATCGCGGCAGCGACATCGTCACGTATGCCATGGGCGGCCCCATGTGGGGCACCGGCATCAACGAACGCGAGCCGGTCAAGCTGAGTGGCGACGTCACGACCTATCAGGTCGGCAATCTCGCGGCGGTGCCGACACTGGCGGCGCTCATGATGAGCCAGCGGACGGGACGGTCCACGCACATCGACGTCTCAGCCTTCGAAGCCCAGGCAGGCACGATTGACCGCCGCGCCTCATACCTGCTCTATGAGGCATATACCGGTTCGGATGTCGGGCGCGAGGCTCGGCAGCCTCAGCGGGCGTCTCCGGTTGGCTTCTATCCCACCGCAAACGGATGGGCGTTGGTATTCACGTTGCCGTCGTGGGCGCCGCGCATGGTGAAGACACTCATCGATGCCGGTCTGGGAGGCGATGAAGGCAGCGGCGACTCGCTGGCCGAGCGTTTCGCCAATCCGGCATGGATCGCTGATCCGGACCTGCCCGACATCGTCGAGACCTCGCTGTTCATGTGGCTGGCGGGGCACACCCAGGACACGGTGGCAGCCGCGGCACAAGTCAACAAGTGGGGCGTCACACCGCTGAACGCACCCCTCGATCTGCTCGACGATCCGCACTTCGCAGCTCGTGGCTTCTTCGTGCCGGTCGAGCACGCGGCAGCTGGCACCGTCACCCAGCTCGACGCGCCGTTTCGGATACATGCGGCACCCCAAGCCGATCCTGCGGTGTCCGAACGTGTCGCTCCGCGCCCGGCGCCGTTGCTGGGCGAACACGATGCCGACGTTCGGGCCGGCATCGCCGAATCGACGCCCCCCGAAACCGCCGGCGGCGACGATCGCGCAGCGGACGCTGCGACGGCGAAGCCGCCGGCTCGACTGCCGCTCGAAGGCATACGCGTCCTGGACTTGACAGTGGTCTGGGCGGGACCCGCCTGCACCATGTATCTGGGGGATCTCGGCGCACAGGTCATCAGGGTGGACAATCCGTTCGTGTTCCCGACAGCCACCCGGGGACTGATGCCCCGCCCGCCCCGGGAGATCAACCCCGAACTCGGACCGCTGTCTGGTTACCCCGATCACGACCCGGGGCGCCGGCCCTGGAACCGCCAGAACCTCTTCAGCGCACATGCTCGCGGAAAGCTCAGCTGCACCCTCGATCCCCGGACCGAGCTCGGGCGCGCCATGCTGCATCGCCTGCTGCGCGAGTGCGACGTGATCGTTGAGAACAATTCGCTGGGCGTGCTGCCAAAGCTGGGTCTCGACTGGGAGACGGTGCACGCCGTCAACCCCCGCACCATCGTGCTGCGGATGCCGCCGATGGGACTCGAAGGTCCGTATGCCGACTGGGTCGGATTCGGCGCCAATTTCGAGTCACTGTGCGGGTTGACCGGGCTGCGCGGGTACGCCGACGAGGATCCCACCAGCCTCACCTCGGTCTTCCACATGGATCCCGCGAGTGCTGCGACCGCGGCGTTCGCCTTGCTCGCAGTGCTTCGACGCCGCGACGGCATCGACGGAACTGGCGGCACCGGCAGAGGCGAACTGATCGAGTTCTCCCAGTCGGAGAACGTCATGCAGCACATCGGCGAGTACTTCATCGACGCCGCGGCCTCCCGAACCCGCCATCAACCCGTCGGCAACCGCTCGATCGCTCGTGCCCCGCAAGGCTGCTATCGCTGCGCTGTGGACCCCGCCCGGCCTGATCGCGACGACGAGTGGGCGGTCATCGCGTGTGAGACAGATGACGACTGGCAGTCGTTGGCCCGGCTGATCGATCAGGACCTCGCCGACACCGCTGCACCGCTGGCCGACGACGACCGGCTCGCGACGCTGAGCGGGCGCTTGGAACACCATGCCGACATCGACGTGCGCATCAGCGCCTGGACCGCAACCCGCACCTCCGCTGAGGTGTTCCACCGATGCCAGCAGGCAGGTGTGCCCGCCGGCCCGGTGCTGCGAGAGTCGCAGCTGCGAGCCGACCCGCAAATGGGCGACCGAGCGTGGTTCCGCGAGAACGGCTCCGTCGAGCAGGGCTGGCACAGCTTCCCCGGACGGCAATGGCGCTGGGACGGCCCCGAGATGCCGTGGCGGCCCATCGGCATCCTCGGCGACGCCAACGAGTACGTGTACCGCGACTTGCTGGGCCTCGACGAGGCCGAATGGCAGGCGTTGTGCGACGAGGGCCACATCACCCGCGACTACCTGAACCCTGACGGCACCTCGATGTAGCCGCGCAGCCCGGGCCCGAGCGGCCCGTGAGCGCAGCGAACAAGAGCGGGGAGCGCAGACGCCCCTGATGGGGACTGCGCTGCACAGATAGATTGCCCGCATGGCAACTGATACGGGAACCGAAGCCGCCGAGATCGAGTTCTGGGTAGACCCCATCTGACCTTGGTGCTGGGTGACGGCCAGGTGGGTCGTCGATGACGTTGCTTCGGAGCGCAACCTGAAGGTGAAGTGGCAGCCGATCAGCCTGCTCTTCAAGAACGAGCCCCCGACAGACAGCCCCTACTACGACGCCGTCGTGGTGACGCACGGCCAGCTGCGGGTGATGGAATCGATCCGGGCCGCCGAGGGCGACGATGCCGTGTTCGGCGTCTATTGGGACTTCGCCAGCCGCATCCACCACGACGGTGACCGCGACTTCGACATCGCGCAAGCGCTCGAGGCGCTGGGCGTCGACCCCGAACACGCCAAGGCAGCCACGGACAAGAAGTGGGATGCCGAGATCCGCACCCGCATGGACGAGGGCTTGGCGCTCGTGGGCACCGATGTCGGCACGCCGATCATCGCCCTCAACCGCAGCGACGGGGAGCGCGTGGGCATCTTCGGCCCGGTCATCACGCGGGCACCCAAGGGTGAAGACGCCCTGAAGCTGTGGGACGGCATGGTGGCCATGATGGACATCGACGGCTTCTGGGAGCTGAAGAAGACCCGCACCGAGCGGCCCGAGTTCGGCGAGCGCCCGGTCACCTTCCCGCCAGTCGGCTGAGGATCCCTGCAGAGGTTCTAGGTCGATGAGCGGCACGATCCTCGACGATCTCAAGATCATCGATACCGACAGCCACTGGTCGGAGCCATACGACCTGTGGACGTCGCGGGCACCGGCGAAGTACCGCGACCGCGTGCCGCGCATGACCGAACGCGACGGCAAGCGCCGCTGGTGGTTCGATGACTCCATCCCGATCGGGCTGCCGATCGCCTCGTCGGTCGTCGATCCCGATGGTCAGAAGGTCACCGGCACGGTGTTCTTCGACTTCGACAACGAGATGGTGCACCGTGCCAGCTACGACGCCGAGGCTCGGGTTGCCATGCTCGACGAGCTCGGCCTCGATGCGCAGATCATGTACCCGAACGTGGCCGGCTTCGGCAACCAGAACTTCCTGAAGTCGCCCGACGACGCCCTGCGGCTCATCTCGGTGGAGATCTACAACGACGCCCTCGCGGAGTTCCAGGAAGCCAGCGGCCAGCGGGTGTTCGGCATGGCGTTGCTGCCGTGGTGGGATCTCGACGCTGCCGTGCGCGAGATCGAGCGCTGCCACGCCAATGGCCTGCGCGGCATCGTGACCTGCTCCAATCCCGAGGAAGCCGGGTTGCCCGATATGGCGACATCGCACTGGGATCCGGTATGGCAGGTGTGCTCAGACCTCGCGATGCCGGTCAACTTCCACATCGGCTCCTCCAAGGGGAACCTCGACTACTACGGCAAGGCGCCGTGGCCGTCGTTCGGGCCCGAGCGGAGGCTGGCGGTGGGCTCGGCGAACCTGTTCATGGGCAACGCCCGGATTGTCGGCAACATGATCTACTCCGGCGTGCCCGAACGCTTCCCGGACGTGAAGTTCGTCTCGGTCGAGAGCGGAGTGGGCTGGCTGCCCTTCTTCCTCGAAGTGCTCGACCACCAGATGCACGAGACGGCGCCGAACGAGCTGGCCGAACTGTCGATGCTGCCCTCCGACTACTTCCGCCGCCAGTTCTACGGTTGCTTCTGGTTCGAACGCTCAACCGTCCGCCCCACCCTCGAATACGTCGGCGCCCAGTCACTCATGTTCGAGACCGACTTCCCCCACCCCACCTGCCTCTACCCCCGCGACGACCACGATCTGGTCAAAGCGCTCGAAGGAATCCCCCACGACGACGTAGAGCGAATCATGTCCCTCAACGCCGCCGAGCTCTACCGCATCAACATCTGACCCAGTTCAGCCCGGTGATCGGTCGCCGTTCCGACGGCTGCTGACCCTGCTGGGCAGTCTGGGGATAGCCACCGGGTGACGAGGCATTCGTCGCGGAAGCGGCCCAGTTCATACGAGGCTTCCTCGCGCGTCGCGACATATCCGCCTTTACGATCGGACCCCAAGAGGGATCCCGTTCGAGCCAGAAGAGCATTCCTGTGCAGAAGGCAGCAGATCATTACTGACACGGGGGCTACCGCGCGCTACGAGATAGTCAAGACGTACCCCCAGCGCGGGCCGATGCAGCAATACCGATTGACCGCAGCCACGTCGTTCAGGTGCTTTCGCTGCGGTCAGGCCAAGACCTCGAAACTCATGACGGCCTTCCGACAAGACTGGAACCGCCTGCTATGCAACGGGTGCTACGGGCGTCTGCTCTCGCTTCACGACATTCGCGCCGGGTCAGCTGACGATTCAGAACTTGCTGACTGTCTCGCTGACGAGCTGCTGGCGCTTGCATCTGAGGAAGAACGGCGCAGGGCCGGTCAGTTACTTCGAACCCAGATCAGCGGGATCGACCGGCTCACCGAAAGGTCCCAACGGCTGCTTGCAACTTCGGAATTCGTTGCACGACATCTCGCCAACACCACCGACCTGGACTGGTCAGCGGCTGTTGTCGGCATATGCAAGGCAGTGGAGGTCGAGCTCGTGGAGCGTTTGGTCGCACCCTTAGCGACCGAATGTCGTGGCCTCGACCTCGACGAAGACATACACGACAGGGACCTTGGGCGAGTCGCCCGGTTCTGTAGTGGGCGAACACCCACGCCGCCCGAATTGGGCACCATTCGCCACTGTCTCCAAACGGCGAGTTACTCCCAGTCGCGACAGGGCGCGAGCATTCTCCTACGCGCATTGCGCCGGACTCTGAGCCGGTGGCCCGATTCGCCATGGCTGCTCCAACCGGACGGGGCTCTCGCCGGCTTGCAGCAGGTGACGATGCAGTACCGGAACCGTGCGGTGCATACCGACGAACTGCAAGAAGCGGACTTTGATGCCTGCTTTGACTTGGTGCTAGGTGACCGAGGCTTGATGTGGGAACTCGTGCGCGCGACCAAGCCGAGATGACGAATCGACTTGACAACGGAGCATTTGACGGTCCCGGCATAAGGCAACCAAGTAGGCGGTGCGCCGGGTCGTCCAATTGAGCCCTCACCGCGCCGCATGGCAGTGCATGTACTTCCTGCCCGATCGGCATGGACAAGGATCGTCCTCTTGCAGGCAATCCGTAGGGCGGATGCCGCCAGACGTGAGCATTCCATGGCGTTCGAGAACCGACCATCGCACGTCGCTGGGCAGTTGTAGCTTGGCTGCGTCGCCTTCGACCAGCACAAATGTCCGGAAGACGTGGTCACTCTCGGTGCTCATCCGTGCCAACAAGAGTGACACGCCCGGGCCGTGGAGGTCATCTAGTTCTTGATGGCGAGTAGCGGTGTAGCCGAGAGCATGGGCCGCAAATTCCTCGGTACTGCCCCAGTTGGCAGCCTGGTCAAAGAGGAACAGCAGCCGGTGATGCGATGGATGAATCTGACAAACGCCCGAAACAGCATGGCCGACGACATCTGCCTTGTGGACCCCCCGAAGCAGAGCTTGCGCAACTTCGACCCTCAGCGCGACTGGAATCGCATCGATTACCTCGATTGCACGACGCGTGGCATCTGGATCGAGTTCACCGTTTTGTCCCGCTGCTACAGCAATGTCCGAGTCGATCCAATCGTCCAGAGTGGCCATGACCTGCTCTTCCTGTGGCGAGAGGCCCGCAAGCGGCAGTGAGGGGTAACCGCCTTCCCGCCGTACCAACTCGTTGTCGGCCGCAGCGAGATGGGTGTAGCGAACCACCTCCTTCGCCAGCTCAATCTGGCGGGTTTGAGCGTCGATGGCTCGATGCACGTAATCGATGACGCCAGAAGTCGAGCGGACGCGATCGTTGAGCGCGTACCAATCGTCGAGGGTCATGACAATCGTCTCCGGGTCATCGCATGTGGCATCGATCCCCGATGGGCAACCTGGCATGTTGAGCAGCACGACGCCCGGCCATTTCCGTTCGTTATCGACGGACAGCGTGAGTGAGTGGCCGCGCCGTGAGGTCAACTGAAGTTCCGGCGCCGAGGCAAGTGTGCGGCGAGTGCCACGGACTTGGTCGGTCGCCTTGCCGATTTGCTTCCGCGCCCAGGCGGTCTGACGCCCCGCATCGCGAGGCGCGTGTGGGCTTCGCGCCTTGGTCTGGAGAATCAAGCCTCGCCCCAGTGAGATAAGGAGGCCGTCCGAAACCTCGCGGCTGGATCTGCCCTTGGGCACAGTCACTGGCCCGTATACGAAGTCCGGTACGCCCAGATGGGCCGCGTACCGGCGGGCTGCTTCCTCGCTCGCTGCTCCCCAGTCTGTAGTCATCGCGTCGCGGAGCCCGGCCGCTCAGCTAGCTGCGACATCTCTTGGCAGCAATCTGGACGTTGCTGTTCCGTCGAGCTACCGCTGGCGGCTGGGACAACCCGGACCCGAACTCTCAACCCCCATCGCGACCCTCAGTCCTGTTCATACAATGCTCGCACGCAATTCACCCCGTTTGCCAGCTTGGCGAGCACGGGCTCGATCCAGCCGGCAGTTGCGGAGCCTCGACACAACACACGCCGATCGATGGTTTACAGGGCGCGAAGCCGGCGAAGCAATGAGTCAGGCCCATACCAGTTGGAGACACATCTCCCAGTCTGAGTGAGAAGCACCGGAATATGGCGGCTACCAGCAGATTTCCTCGACGCCCCTCGGACGAGCGAACTCGCTCGCGATGCCGAACCGCCTGGGCTGGCCTTTCGCTGCCTATACATGGCTTCTCTTCCAGGGTCATCGACGCAAGCCGCAGGGACGAAGCCGCCCTCAGCTTCCATGCCAATGCCGAATGGCAGAAGGACGACACTCAATTCGGCATTGAATCGGGGGCAACGCGGTCACGTCGCTGGAGTCCATCGCCGGCTGTCTGCGCTCAACCCGGTCCGACCGACGACCTGTCCGGGCCTCTCAGAGTCGCTGAGCGACCGGTTCGATGACATGGGGGCGCCGGTGGGCTCTGACTGTACTGTCACTGTGCTTGTTGGCGGGCTGTTCCGAAGATGCCGCGGTGCCGCGGCTCGGCGAGTCGGCCATAACTTCTGAGCGCGCAGAGGGATCTGAGCGTGGGGAGTCGCTCCGTGGTGCTGGCGGGCCGTCATCGGCTGGTGGATTCACTTCAGTTGCGGCAGGGGCAGGCCATTGGTGCGGATTACACAGCGATGGCTCGATTCGCTGCTGGGGCCACAATTATTCTGGGCAGGCGTCGCCACCCAGCGGCCAGTTCACCGCCGTCGACGCATACAGGGACGCCACGTGCGGGTTACGCACCGATGGCACTGTCGAGTGTTGGGGCCGCGACAGTCACGGCCTCAATGGCAGTGAGCCGGCTTCGCCGCCTAGCGACCTGTTCGTCTCGATTGATGTCGGCGGTGCTGTCTGCGGGGTGCGCATCGATGACACAGTCCGGTGCTGGGGTGCTGAAGCCCGGGACGATGCGTCGCCGCCCCGCGGTGTGTTCTCTTCGGTCACTTCTGGTGGCCTCCATTGGTGTGGCCTGCGTACTGGGGGTCAAGTCGAGTGCTGGGGATCCGAGATGTTCGGTGCCGTAGAAGCGCCTCGGGGTGAATTTTCGGCGGTGTCGGCTGGATGGCATCGAACCTGCGGATTGCGCCCGAGCGGTGCTGTCGAATGTTGGGGCCGGGACGACTACGGATACACCTCTCCGCCCAGCGGCCAGTTCGCCTCAGTCTCCGCTGGTGACAGCCATGCGTGCGGGCTGCGCACTGACAGTGCGATCCAGTGTTGGGGAGACAACGACGCGGGGCAGGCATCACCTCCCGACGGCAAGTTCACCGCAGTGTCCGCCGGAGGCGGACTCTCGTGCGGGTTGCGTACCGGCGGTCACATCGAGTGTTGGGGCGACAACCGCGCTGGCCTGCCATCTCCGCCAAGTCGCGTCCGATTTGTCTCAATTGATGCCGGGTGGGATCACTCGTGCGGGTTGAGCACCGAAGGTGCCGTCCTGTGCTGGGGGGATGACTTCGACGGGCAGGCGTCGCCTCCGGGTGGCGAATTCGCTGCAGTCTCGGCTGGGAGTTCAAGCTCATGCGGCCTGCGCGCTGATGGTGCGGTTGAGTGCTGGGGAGATTCCCACGGGCAGGAGCGACTGCCGGGCGGCGTGTTCGCAGCAGTCTCAGTTGGTACCGCAGACTCTTGCGGCCTCCGAGCGAATGGTGCGGTTGAGTGCTGGGAGGGTGGCCCCTACCGTCACGGGCTAGAGCCGCGGCCGGGCACCGTGTTCGCGGCGGTCTCAGCAGGGTTCTTTCATTCGTGTGGCCTGCGCGCCGACGGAACTCTTGAATGCTGGGGCACGGATACAGATGGCGGCGCGTCGCCGCCTGGCGGTGGGTTCGCCGCAGTCTCCGCTGGCGCCGATTACACGTGCGGGCTACGCGCCAGTGGCACCATCGAGTGCTGGGGCAGCAACGATCGCGGGCAGGCGTCGCCGCCTGATGGTGCGTACGTGGACGTCACGACTGGCAATTACCACGCGTGTGCGCTGCGAGCCGACGGGGCGATTCGATGCTGGGGCAGCAACGATCGCGGGCAGGCGTCGCCGCCCAGCGGCGTATTCGCATCCGTCGCTGCGGGCGGCTATCACTCGTGTGGCATACGTCGTGACGGCACTGCCCAGTGCTGGGGTTCAGACAGAAGCGGACAGGCTTCGCCTCCCAGCGACGAGCCCAGTCCCACCAACTGGGCCGAGCCAGCCGCACCTTCAACGGCCCGCTAGATGTGCTGCTGACGTAGGGCGGGATCCCCCAGTGCCTGCTCAAGAGCCAAAGAGGTTCACCGCGCATTGCCGAGGACACACATTCCATCCTCAGGGCGGCATCATGGAGCGCACCGGAACGGCTAGCCAGCGTTGACAGGGACCGATTCGACGCCCAAGAGTCCCGCACCAGACTGGAGCGGCCCACCGAGGAGAAGCAGAAGGACGCGCCGTGAGTGAGAGATACAACCCCATTGCCCGACTACTCGACGCGGGCACATACGGCCAGCCGATCTCGCTCAGCGAAGAAGAGACGGCCGTCATCGTCGAACACCTCGGCGGCGCGCTGGGCGTGGCAGCAGACCAGATCGAAGCCGCCTACGAACTCTGCGACGACCTGAACCGCGCGCGACAGCGCGAAGAGGAGCGGCAAAGGCGCCAAGAGGTGCAAGTAGTGCAAGAGGCGCAACAGCGAATGCGGCGGCGCCGAACCGAGCGAATGCACTCTTCCGAGTCAGAGCAGGCCTATGACTGACCGATGAACATCATCAAGCCCAGCTACGAAAGAGCCGAGTGCCAAGGCCGGCTCATGCGGAGACGATGGCGAGTCCTTCGCGTTCGGCTGCTTCGGTGAGGCGTTGGTCCAGGCTCACAGACTGCAGGTCCTAGGCCGATGGGGTCAGGCTGTGGTTGTGTCTGCGATGTTCTCCGACACGATGACGATCTCGGATTCTGCGCCGGCTAGGTCGGCGGCCTCTCGAATCATGGCCTCGAGTTCAGCGAGCGTGGCGGCATTGGCGAAGTAGGCGCACTCGCCGATGTCGCCCTCGGCCAGCCAGTCCTCGCTGCCATCGCCCTCTCTGACGATAACGACCTGTGCCATGTCATGCCCTCCGTCGGGTGCGCAACCGGCTGCGAGCGCTAGGCGAGCGCGTGATCTGTCGGTGCGGCGGGTATGGCGTCCATGCTGTCGCGGACATCGACGACTCGCAGTCCGGAAACCGCACTCACGTCTCGAATTGCCTGCTGGATGGCATCCCAGCGAGTCGGGGCTTCGCGGTCGAACTCGACAGTGCGGTGACCGATGCTGGTATCGGTGCAACCCGCCTCGTAGAGCGTTTCGAGATTGTCGTGGTCGAACAGGTCAAGCCCATCGGTGACCAGCACAACGTGATGGACCGGGCTGCGTTCCGTCGAGAGTCGCTGCGTCATGGCCCCTCGCCGATTCTCTGGCACCGCCGGATGCGCTCTCGCGCCTTACGCGCCTCATTGGCACCGCTTCGAGGCGCGCCGAGCACCGACACAACGCAGCCAGATTACCTACGCGGAGACGATGGCGAGTCTTTCGCGTTCGGCGGCTACCGCACCACGTCGGCGCTGCGCGCTGAGTCTGTACCGTGAGCGGCAGATCAGTCGTCGTCTTCGATGTCTGAGGGACCTCTGAGCCTGAGTGGCCTATATTGAGCGTGCCCCCGGTGCTATTCCGGTGGGAAGACGTAAGTCCCGGAGTGCCAGGCCGAGGACTTGCCGCAAGGCAAGTCGACTAGGACGGGAGCCGGGGCTTTCGCATGTCTGGTCAGCCGTTGGTCACTTCGATGATCCCCGCGGCAGCGAGTCGATCGAGCTCTACGGCGTGCCGCTTCACGGAACATCGGGCGAAAGTACAAAGGCGGGCCGCCCCAACACGAGCCGTTTTCAAGGACCGGCGGGATCAGGCTGTGACCGTGTCGGCGACGGCCTCCGACATGATGACGATCTCGGGCTCCTCGCCGGCCCAACGCGCGGGCACACTGATCGGGTATATATCCATTTGGCAATGTATATACTCCGAGTCATGGGAAAGCACCTGATCGACCTCGATGAGGAGATCCTCTCAGCGGCCCGCACCGAACTGGGCACCGACACCATCAAGGCCACGGTCAACACTGCGCTGCGTGCTGCATGCGCCGCTCGGGGCGAGCGGGTCGCGGCGGCGCTTGACACTCTTGCAAGTTTCGAGTTTGACGACCGTGAGCGCGCGTGGCGCTAACGCACCTGCTTGACACCAGTGCGCTGACCAGGCTGTCCCATGATGCGGTTCGTGCTGTGGCCGAGCCGCTGGTCGTCGCCGGACATGCAGCACGTGCAGGCATCAGCGACCTCGAGATCGGCTTCTCAGCCCGCAACATCGACGAATGGGAGACCCTGGCGAGCGGCGTCGGCGAGCTGCACTTGATCGAGACATCGGCCGAACACATGCGTCGAGCACGCCAGACGCAGCGCCTGCTCGCAGAACGCGGGCTGCGAGGGCGACCGATCCCAGACCTGCTGATCGCAGCCGCCGCGGAGATCGAGCATCTCACTGTGCTGCACTACGACGCTGATTTCGACCTCATCGCGTCAGTGACTGGCCAACAATGCGAGTGGATCGTCCCACGAGGATCCATCGACTGAACAGGACCCTCTTCGTTCGGTGTCGCCTCGACCGTCATCGTTGGGCGGCGCCGCGATAGAACGTGGCGATGAAGTTCGGGATCTTCTACGAGCTGTCGGTGCCGCGGCCATTCAGCCGAGCCAACGAGTGGCTGACGTACCACAACGCGCTCGAGCAGTGCCGGGTGGCCGACGAGCTGGGGTTCGACCACGTCTGGGCGGTGGAGCATCACTTCCTCGAGGAGTATTCGCACTGCCCCGCGCCCGAGGTGTTCCTGACGGCCGTCGCCGCGCAGACCCAACGCATCCGGGTGGGCCACGGTGCGGTGGTGTGCGTGCCCGAGATGAACAACCCGATCCGGGTTGCCGAGCGGGCGGCCGCGCTCGACATCATCTCGAATGGCCGCCTGGAGCTGGGCACAGCTAGGTCGAGCACGTGGACCGAGCTCGGCGGATTCTGCGCCGATCCCGACGACACGAAGAAGACGTGGGACGAGTTCTGTCGGGTGATCCCGCAGATGTGGACCGACGATGACTTCGGCTGGGAAGGCGCCCGTTTCGAGATGCCCGCCCGCAACGTCATCCCCAAGCCGTTCCAGGAGCCGCACCCGCCGATGTGGGTGACGGTGACCACGCCGGGCACCGAGCTGGACGCTGCCGAGCGAGGGCTGGGCTGCCTGGGGGTGAGCGCCGCTCCGTTTGCCGAGCAGGAACGCCGTACGAAGGAGTACTACCGCCGCGTGGCGAATTGCGATCCGGTGGGCAGCTTCGTGAATGACCAGGTCCACACGCTCAACTTCTTGTACTGCCACGAGGACTATCGCCAAGCAGCGGCGCTGGGCCTGCCGATGGTGGGCGCATTCAGCATGTCGAACGCGCACCTGTACTTCACCCGCGAGGCGTACCCGACGCGGGCGTACCAGACACTGGGCAATGCCGGTGCCGCGCTTCGCAGCCGCGGGACCCCGAATGGAAGCGCACCCGCTGACGACCCGAGCGTGGCCAAGGGCTTGCCCGAAGGCGTCGGCATCGGCGACCCCGACCATCTCGTGCGGACTATCCGCAAGTGGGACGACGTCGGCGTGACCGGCATCAACTTCCTGCTCAATGCCATGGAGATGATCCCCCAGGAGCAGGTGCTCGACAGCCTGCGGCTGTTCGCAACCGAGGTCATCCCGCAGTTCCAGACTCCGGCCGAGCGGGCTGCGCGCGTGGAGGCACCGACCACCGTTCCCGACGTCGGCGCATCTGGCTCACCTGCACCCTCGACGATGCCTGCCGGAGCGAACCGATGATCTCGGGAACGGCTTCGGTCGACGAGTTGGCCGGCGGCGCTCCCGAGATCACTGCTTTCGGCACGGAAGCGGTGCGGCTGGGCGGGGTGACAGGCCTGTCGCTGGTCGCCGAGCTGCGGCGCCCGGCACGGGAAGCAGTGCTGCCGCCGGGATTGCACCCGATCGTGCCGCCTGCAATGTCGCTGCAGGCGTGGGACGTGACCGAAAGCCCATGGGGGGCGTTCAGCGCAGCGTTCGTCCGCGTGGTGTGCCGCAGCGGCGCCCGGGCCCGGACGTTCTGCACCGGCGCAGCCGCTTCCACGGCGAGCGCCGTCCAGGGCCTGCAGACCCAGTTCGGCTTTCCGGCCCGTCACGCCGATGTCTCGCTGCGACGGCACTACGACGAGGTCGGCCTGCGGGTGTCAGCGGAATCCAACATCGGCGGGGGCGGCAGCGACGGCAGGGGTAAGGGGCACGACGGCGGGGGCGGCAGGGGCAACGGGGTGATGCTGTCGGTCAGCGCCCTCGACCCCGATCCGCTGTCGGTGGGCGATCTCCAGCACGTCGGCTCGATGAACCTGGCGCACACGCCGCTGGGACTCCGTCTCGTTCAGGTCGAGACGCATCACGAGCCGTCGCGTGTCGAGCGGTTGGCGGCCCGTATCGAGGCGTTCGATGCGGCCGCTTGGGGGCAGCCGCTGCTGGATCCGTACTGGGTGGTGAGCTGCTCGGTGTCGCTGGAGGATGTCGAGATTCCTGCCATCCGCTTTGTCTGCGATCCCGCGTTGCCCGCCGCAGAGGGCACCGAACGGGTGCAGTAGTTTCCGCTGTCATGAGCGAATCGGCCGCTGCGACGTCTGACGGGACGACAGGCGACGACGCCGAAGCTGGTCCGCAGCTGCGGGCTGTCGGGGTGACGATCGACTGCACCGACCCGGAGCGCATCGCCGACTTCTGGCAAGCCGCCATCGGCTTCAACACGCGGGTCGGCAACGGGCGTCCCTACATCACGCTGTCGGAAGCCGGCGGCGGCCGGATGCTGAACCACCTGACCATCCAGCGCGTGCCCGAGGCCAAGACGGCCAAGCTGCGTGCGCATCTGGATCTGTTCACCGGTGAAATGGATACCGAAGTCGCTCGGCTGGTGGCGCTCGGTGCAACTGTTCTCGTTCCCGCAGCCGCCGAGGTCGCCGGCCACCTCGGGTTCCGGGCCACCGTCATGGCCGACCCCGAAGGCTCGGAGTTCTGCGTCGTCTCCCGCTGACAGGCCGCCCGAACGAGTGCGCCCGCTGCGGAGGCGGCAGCACCCTCTGCTCCAGCGATCCAGCAGGTCGCAACGTCGCAGAGTTTCCTGCCGCCTCCGCAGCTATGGCGCCTGTATCTCGCCAGCAGCGACGAGGTGGGCCCAGCGGCGCTCGACGGCCAAGCCGTCGCTGAGCGGGAGGTCGTTTGCGGCGCGTTGGCAGCGGCGCAGCGCCCGCGCCACTGGCTGATCGATACGAGCGAGCTGGCCTGCGAGCTCCACGGTGCGACTCTCGAGATCATCGGTCGGCACGACCTCACAGACGATGCCGAGCCGGTGAGCTTCGGCTGCGTCGATGTTGACGCCGCTGAGCACCAGCGGCAGGGCTGCCACAGGTCCGATGGCTGCGGTGAGGCTCTGCGTGCCGCCCGCTGCGGGCAGCATGCCGAGCTTGGTTTCTGGCAGGCCCATCACCGAGTCCTCGCTCGCGATGCGCAGATCGCACAGCAGCGACATCTCCAGGCCCGAGCCGAGCGCGTAACCGTGCAGCGCGCACAGGGTGGGCACCGGCAGGTTCACCAGCGGCAGCCACGGATCGCGGTCCCAGCGGATCCGCCGGGCGTCGAAGATCGAATCGGCCGTGCCGAACTCGGACAGGTCGGCGCCGGCGCTGAAGTGCTTGCCATCGGCGGCGAGCACCACGCAGCGCACGTCGGGCACGTCGCGGACAGCCGTGATCGCCTCGATGAGCCCGTCGCGCATATCCAAGTCGTAGATGTTGAGCGGCGGGTGGCACAGCGTGATCGTGGCCACGCCGTCATGGCCGAACACCAGCCGTACTCGCTCAGCCATGCCGATCACCACCGGAGCCGGTAACGAGTGGTTCGCAGACATTCGATCCGCCGACGTCGCCAACTTCAAGCATGTTGGCCACCATCAGACGCTGCCGCATGGGTCGCGGCGTTCGCGGCGCTGCTGCAGGTTGCCCGAGAGGCGAGCGGCGTAATGGCACCCGCCAGCGACACACGTGTGTGCTGGGGTGCGACGCCCGCGAGCTGATCCACCGCGATGCCTGCCGCCAGCAGTCCGGCAAGCGGATCGGGGTAGGAAAACGCGGGCGTCCGCGGCTCGTCGCCCAGCAAACCGAGGCCCGAGGCGGCGTGGACGCCGGTGCCGTAGGCGATCCAGTCGCGCTCCGGCGAGTCCGGCTCGAACGCAGTGATCGCCAAGGTGCGCAGCCGCGGATGGCGGGCACACAGTTGCGAGGGCAGCAGGTCCAGGTTGCCGAGCGCCCGCGGAGAGAGGGAGGTAACCAGAAGGTCTGCCGTCGCCAAGAGCTCGTCGAGGCTCCGGCGGCCTGCCGGGTGCCGGGGGTCAAGCTCGACCGCGGTCTTGTGTGCGTTCAGCTCGTCGTACATCGCCGTGCCCGCCAGGCCGTCAGGCCGTGCCGCAGAGCTGACCTTGCGCACGTCTGCGCCCGCGCGGCCCAGCAACTCAGTGCAGAGCGGCCCGGCCCACATCGAGGTCAGGT
This sequence comes from Candidatus Poriferisodalis sp., assembly GCF_965204125.1. Lineage (GTDB taxonomy): Bacteria > Actinomycetota > Acidimicrobiia > Acidimicrobiales > Poriferisodalaceae > Poriferisodalis. Next base: position 676,340 of record NZ_OZ241968.1, read on the forward strand.
CCACCACGTTGACACTGCCAATGCCGGATGAGGCCCGTGCCGCGCCGGACGCGCCGAGGTCGATGCCGGACATTGTCGGCGGCGTGCCGGATGCTGAGATCGCACCCCGCCGGGTGGACGCAACGGGAAGCGGGCGGTAGGGCGTCACCGGCAAGCGCCACTCCTGGGCCGCAACCGCGACGGCTTCTGGATTGGACTCGCCGCGGTGCACATCGGCGAAGCGTTCCCAGGTCTCCGCGTCGTCGGGTCCGAGGTCGACGCACAGCGCGCCATCACCCCACGCAACTGGTCGGCTCGGCACGTCGGTAGTCCCGACCCGGCGGGGCATCTCGATCCAGCTCTGGGAGTCGCCCACCACGCCGGTGCCCAGTCGTCGGTCGACGGCAGCTGCTAGCTCGGTGCCATATGCGAACAGGCCCGGCGGCAGCCAATCACTCATGGCTAACGCCCTGAACTGTGTCTGATGCTTCTCACGGCTAACGCCCTGAGAAGTCAGGCGGGCGCTTGTCGAAGAAGGCGGCGAGGCCCTCGGCGCGGTCCTCGGTCGCTGCGAGCTGGTGGTTCAGGTCGCCTTCGAGGCGCAGGCCGTCGGCCAGCGGCAGCTCCGAGCCTCGGTGCACGGCTTCCTTGGCGAACTCCAGCGCCAATGGCCCTGCACCGGTCAGCTCGTCGAGCCAGCGATCCACCGCCTCGTCCAGGTCGGCCTCGACGGCGTGCGTCAGCCCCCACTCCAACGCTGTCGCCGCGTCCACCTCGGTGCCCAGCAACAGCATCGAACTCGCCCGCGAAGCACCGACCGCACGAGGCAGCCGCTGGGTGCCGCCCCACGCCGGCAGCCGGCCCTCCAGCGCATCGCGCATCGCGAATCGAGCACTCGAATCGCACAGGCGGACATCGCAGGCCAGCGCGATCTCGAGTCCCGCGCCAGTGCATTGGCCCGAAATGGCACAGACCACCGGGCTTCGAACGGCGGCCAATGCCGACGCCGGGTCGGGCTGCAGCTCCAGTGGGTCAAAGCCGATGCCCGAGCAGAAGTCGCTGCCGGGCTCGTTGCGCAGCACCAGTACCGCCGTCTCGCGCGCCTCGCGCACCGACGCGCACAGATCAGCGAGTGCACGCGCCGCGGCGCGGTCCAACGCGCCGCCTCGCAGTGTGTGCTCGATGCGTTTCAGGGTGCCACCACCCCCTCGGGTGGCCGGCGCAGGTTTCCCCTAATCGGCCGACTTGGTCTTCTTGGGCTCCTGCAGCGCCATGTCCTTGCCGTTGCACTGCAAGGTCACTGCGCCCGGCTTGGTGACGAGCACCTCGATACCGGAATCCTCGTCTTGGTAGCGCTTGCCGACCTTCAGTCCCTCGCCGCCGGACGACGCGGAAATGTCAGCTTCACCGCCCTTGGTGACGATGACCTGTACGCCGCCGTCGAAGTCCAGACGCTCTCCAGCCTTGGTCGCCACAGCATCCCCCTGGTCTCATCGTGTCAATGCGAAATGTGGTCCGTATGAAGCTACACGCCGCGCCGCGGCATTACCTCGCCTTGAGCACACTCGAACCGGCGGCTCAGAATCGTTCCAGACGAGACGGCACAATGATCCGGTGACGTCGCACCGCGCAGCGCTGGTGGTCGGGGGAACCGGCCCGACCGGGCCACTCGTCGTCAACGGGCTGATCGAACGCGGCTACGACGTGACCATCCTGCACACCGGACGGCACCAGACCGACCTGATCGGCCCCGAAGTCCGCCGCATCTACACCGACCCCTTCGACGGCGAGGCCACCGCCGCAGCGCTCGGCGGTGAGTCGTTCGATCTCGTCGTGGCCATGTACGGGCGGCTGCGGATGCTGGCGCCGCTGCTGGCGGGACGCTGCGGCCATTTTGTGTCGATCGGCGGTGTCGGCGTGTACCAGGGCTTCGGCAGCCCCGACGACCTGTTCCCGCTCGGCATGCCGGTGCCGCTGCCGTACGGCGCGCCGTTGGTCGGCGACGGCGAGGAGTTCCGCAAGCTGCGGATGATTCGGGTCACTGAAGACGCCGTTTTCGAGCACCACCCCAGTGCGATCCACCTGCGCTACCCGCAGCTCTACGGCCCGCGCCAGCCACTGCCACGTGAGTGGCCGCTGGTGCGGCGGGCACTGGACCGGCGGCCGCACCTCGTGGTGGCCGATGGGGGCTTGACTGTGAAGAGCCAGGGATGGATCGGCAATGCCGCCCACGCCACGCTGCTGGCGTGCGATGCGCCTGCCGCCGCGCTCGGCGGCATCTACAACGTGGCCGATTCGTCAGCACTGTCAATCGCCCAGATCGCCGAGGTCGTGGCGGACGAGCTCGGCCATAGCTGGGAACTGGTGTCGTTGCCGTACGACCTGGCAGCACCGTCGCGGCCGCTGGTGGGCAGTTGGTCCACCACGCACCGGGTGCTCGACATCGGTCCGACGGTGCGGGATCTCGGCTACCACGACGTGCTGGCGCCTGTCGATGCGTGGCGGGCCGCCGCCCGCTGGCTGCTTGAGAACCCGCCGGAACGCGGCGGGGCGATCGAGCAGCGGCTCGGCGATCCCTTCGACTACGACGCTGAGGACCGCTTGGTCGCGGCATGGAAAGACGCACGTCGCGGGCTTGCGAGCGCGTTGGACAGCATCGAATGGTCAAGCGAGCCCAACTACGGCAGCGCGTATGTCGGCAACCGCCCCAACCCGGGCGTCACCGAGAAACGCGAGAACCTGAACGCAGCCGAGTCCTAGGCAAGTCCAGTTGCCAGCTCGCCCAATCGGCGAGAACGCCCAGCAGGGCTGTTCAGCGGGCCAGCGGGCCTCGCAGGAGCTGACCCGGCACGGCGCCGGTCACCTTGCCGTGCTCGGTGATGACTTCGCCATTCACAATGGTGGCCGCGAAGCCCGTGGCCGTTTGGCGCAGGCGCGGAGCGCCCGCCGGCAGGTCGTGCACCAGCACAGGCATGTCTGGTGACACCGTGTCGGGATCGAACACGTTCACGTCAGCCGCCTTGCCCACTTCGAGCACGCCACGATCGTCGAAACCCCATGCCGTCGCGGGCAGCTGCGTGATTCGGTGCACGGCGTCTTCCAGCGTGAACTCCTGGCGGTCACGCACCCAGTGGCCCAGCAGGTGAGTCTGCAGCGACGAGTCCATGATCTGGGTGACATGCGCACCGCTGTCGGAAAACGTCGGGATCGCCCGGGGGTGCTTCAACAAGTGCAGCACCAGATCCTGGTCCTGATTGGCGAGGGCCTGGACGAAGAACATCTCCAGATCGCTGTCAAGCGCAAGATCGACGAACGCTTCCATCGGCGTCGTACCACGCTCGGCAGCGATCACGTCCATAGTGCGGAACGGCGGCAGCGGCTGCGTCAACGGGTAGATGTGCGACCAGATCGGCTTGCGGGCTTCGGGCCCGAGGGCCCTGCCATAGTCGCCATTCTCAGCCTCGTCCACCAGCCGAGCCCGGATCTCGGGGTCTCGGAGCGCCGACCACTGCTCGCCACGAGAGTCGGCGCGCACCTCGCGCCACAGCGGCAGAGCATCGAACGGCAGCGAGGTCTTGAACGACAGCAGCGTGCCCAGGCAGCGGGAATGCGCCTGCCCCCACGAAGTGCCGCCGGCAGCGTTGATGCCGTCGAGCAGCTTGATCACCGGCTTCCAGTGGTGATCCTCGCTGGAGGGGGCGAGCATGCCGTAGGTGATCGGCACCCGGGTACGGGCGCCCAGCTCGACGATCTTGGCGACATAGGCGTCGTTCCGTTCGGTGTCGCGTGAGCGCAGATCGCCGTGATTGGCCAGCTCGAAGATGCCAGCGCCCATGACGCCCATCTCGCTGACCAACGCATCGATCTCCGACCATTCCGCCAGGCGCGAGGCAACTGGGCGGTCGTCGGCGGTCTCATGGTTGTAGGAGATGGAAGTGGTGAAGCCGATGGCGCCGGCACGCAGCGAGTCGCGCAGCTGCTGCAGCATCAGCGCGAGCTCGTCGTCGTTGGCGCCGCGGTCGAATGCAGCTTCGCCCATAGCCCACGTGCGCAGCGCCGAGTGCCCCAAGTAGCCGGCGTAGTTGATGCCCTTGGGAGTTGCATCCACGAAGTCGAGGTATTCGGGGAAGGTCTCCCACGTCCAGTCGATGCCTGCTGCCATGGCTTCGGCGGAGATGTCCTCGGCCCGCTCGAGGTTGCGCACCACGAGGTGGCGGGCATCGGCGCGGGCGGGCGCCAGCGTGAAGCCGCAGTTGCCCATCACCGCTGTGGTTACGCCGTGGAAGCAGGAGCTTTCGCCCATGGGATCCCAGGCGATCTGTGCGTCCATGTGGGTGTGCACGTCGATGAACCCGGGTGTGACCGCATGGCCCTCAGCATCGATCGTGCGGTCGACCCGGCGGCCCGCGAGCTCGCCGGGCGACTCGCCGATCTCGGCAATCACGCCGTCGGAGATCAGCACGTCGGCCCGGCGCGGCTCAGCGCCCGTGCCGTCGATCAATGTGCCGCCTGAAATCAGCAGATCACCCATGTCGTGCCCCCGTCATCGCTGCCACTTCCGCACTCGGCCGTGCCCGCATCAGAGTACGGCAGCGGGAGGTTGGGCACCGGCGGACGCTGGGCCCCAAACGGCCCCGCGAGGCTCCCGCCCCGCCTCATATGCTGCGCGCCGTGACACTTGAAGCAGAAGCATCCCAAGTCATCGACCAGCTGAACGCCCTGGGCCGACCGTCATTCCAAGATGTCGGCTTCGAGCGTGCCCGAGCGGGCTTCGAGGAAATGCCGCCCGCTGGCGAGTTCGTCGAGGTTGCCTCCACGGAGGACCGGACGATTCCCGGCCCCGACGGCAACGAGATCGCCGTGCGCATCTACCGACCCGGCGACGGCGCGGCCACTGCCGACGCAAGCGGCGTGCTCGGCTGTCTCGTGTATTTCCATGGCGGCGGCTGGGTGGTCGGCAGCATCGAGACTCACGACCGCACGTGCCGGGCGCTCACGATGCTGGCCGGAGTGGCGACGGTGTCGGTGGATTACCGGCTCGCACCCGAGGATCCGTTTCCAGCGCCGGCTGATGACTGCTGCGCTGCCACGCAGTGGGTGATCGACAATGCCAGCGAGCTGGGCGTCGATCCGACACGGGTGGCGATCGGCGGCGACAGCGCCGGCGGCAATCTCGCCGCCGCCGTGGCGCTCATGTGCCGCGACGGCGCAGCGAATGGCAACGCTTGCGGCCAACCGGTGCTGCAGGTGCTCATCTACCCGGTCACCGACTTCGACCGCGACACCCATTCGATGATCGCCAACGCCGAGGGCTACCTGCTGACACGCGACACGATGGCGTGGTTCGACGATCATTACTGCCCGCCGTCAGAGCGCAGCAACCCGTACGCAGCCCCGCTCGCAGTCGACGACCCGTCGGGCGCGGCGCCTGCATTGGTCATCGTGGCCGGTCACGATCCGCTGCGGGACGAGGGCGTCGAGTACGCGCAGAAGCTCGCCGATGCCGGAGTGCCCACCACGCTCATCGAATACCCCGGCCAGTTCCACGGTTTCTTCGGCATGACCCGCTTCCTGGATCAAGCACACGAGGCTCAGGAGCTCACCGCCATCGCGATGCGGCGTGCCCTCGCAGCCCCCGAGGCCGACTGACCGAAACCGACCGACGAGAACGACACGGCGACATCAGCGAAGAGAGACGGAAGACATGCCAGTACGAGACAGCCACCGGGCCGGGACGCCCTCGTGGGTCGACTTGGCGACCACCGACGTGGAGGGCGCCATCGACTTCTACGGGGCGGTCATGGGTTGGGAGTACGAGCGCGACCCCACCGGCGAGATCAACTACGTCATGGCTGTGGTGGACGGGCACCCGGCCGCCGGAGTGTTCGACATGCCCCCCGAGATGCTCAGCGAAGGTGTGCCGCCTTGCTGGAACGTTTACGTCACCGTGGACGATGCCGACCAGTTCGCCGGTCAGGTTGCGGCGGCCGGCGGAGCGGTCATGCGGCCGGCCATCGACGTGCCCGAGCCGGGTCCGGACGCCGCCGGCCGCATGGTCATCGCTGTCGACCCGACAGGAGCCGTGTTCTGCACGTGGACGCCGATTACCGCGATCGGTGCGGGCATCGTGAATGCCCCGGGTGCGTTCACGTGGGCCGAGGTCGCCACGCACGACAACGAAACCGCAGAGGCCTTCTACTGCGAGCTGTTCGGCTGGGAAGCGGGAACGATGGACGGCGTGCCCGACTCTCCGACTGTCTTCACGCTCGACGGAGACCCGGTGGCGAGCACCTCGGTAGCTCCATTGCCTCCCGGTGTGCCGCCGCACTGGCGGGTCAGCTTCGGGGTGGCCGACGTCGATGCCGCCTGCGCTGCGGCGACGGCCAACGGCGGCAACGTGATCGTGCCGCCCTTCGACTGGGGTCCGGGCCGTATGGCCACAGTGACCGACCCTGTCGGCGCGACATTCGACGTCGTCACCCTCACCGACTGGCCGGCGTAGGGCTCAGCGCAGGGCTCCTGCCGCTTCGAGCGCTGCGATCTCGTCGGGGTTGAGCCCGAGCAGGCCGGTGAGCACCTCGTGCGTGTGCTGGCCGAGCGTGGGAGCGGGCGCGCGCACGCCGTTGGTGCCGTCAGTGAGCAGCCACGGGATGCCGACGTGGCTCATCTGGCCCACGACCGGGTGATCCAGGCGCTCGATCAGCCCGCGCTCGGCGAGGTGCGGGTTGACCTCGAGCGAGCGTGAGCTGAGCGACGGGAAGGCGGGCACGCCGGCGGCCTGCAGCAGCTCGGTGATGTCCCACTGGTCACGCTCACGGGTCCACGCGCCGATGAGCTTGTCGAGCTCGGCCTCATTGGCCTTGCGGTCGGCGGCTGTGGCGAATCGTTCATCGTCGGGGTCGATGCCGGTGATTCTCGCCAGCGCGGTCCACTCGGCTTCGTCGACGCAGCAAACGGCAATCCAGTCGTCGTTGCCCGCACAGCGATACAGGTTGTGCGGAGACCACAGGGGGTCGAGGTTGCCCATCGGATCCGGCTGCGTGCCCCGCATCACCCATTCCATCCAGCCCTCGACGGTGCACGCCGTGGTGGCCTCCCACATCGACGTGTCGATGAACTGACCCTCGCCGGTGCGTCGCCGCGCCACCAGCGCAGCGACCAGCGCGTACGCCGTGGCAATCCCGGCAGCCGGGTCGCCGAGCGACACGCCGAGCTCGTCTGCATCCGTCCCGGGATAGCCGGTCATCGATGCGAGGCCCGACAGCGGCCCGGTCGTCGGCCCGTAGCCCATGTACGACCGGTACGGCCCCTGGTGGCCATAGCCGCTGATGGCACCCACGATCACGTCGGGACGCTCTGCGGCCAGCGCCTCGTAGCCGAGACCCCATTCGTCCATGACGCCGGTGGCGTAGTTGGATACCACCAGGTCGCACGACAGCGCCAAGCGCTTCGCCAGCGCGCGGCCCTCCGCAGTGCCCATGTCGATGGTGATGCTCTGCTTGCCTTGGCCGTACTGGTTGAAGTAGCCGTTGGTGTCGAGCGTCGGTGTGTGGCGGCCCGACTGCGTCGGCAGACGGCGGCCGAGATCCGGCCGGGCCGACGACTCCACCTTGATCACCGTGGCGCCGAGGTGTGCCAGGTGCAGCGTGCAGTAGGGACCCGCCCAGACCCAGGTGAAGTCCGCCACCGTGACGCCGTCGAGCGGGCGGCCCGACGCTACGGCCGAAGGTGCGGGTGCTGACGGTGCTGCCGTGGCGGTGTCGGCTGCGGCGAATGAAGCACCGCTGTGCTCGCCTAGCGACGGCGCCGGTCGGCGGATGGACCACCACGAGTTGGTCAGCCGTGACGGAGCGCCCGGAACGGTGATGTCGCCCAGTCCCGGCTGGTCGTAGGTGACGAGGAAGTCACGGGCCGCCAGGTGCGGGTCGGCGGCCATCTGCGCCACGGTGTTCACGGGGGCGAACGCCAGGCGCTCTGCCTGGCCTCGATGAAACAGCTCCGTCACCGGCTGCGCAGCGATCCACTCGCCGAGCCACATGCGCAGCAGGTCTTCGTTCTCGAAGCGACCTTCGAGCGTCTCGAAGATGTCCATGTCGGCCCACTCCGGCCGGCCCATGAAGTCCTTCAGGCGCTCCCACTGGTCGGCTTCGACGCACACGAGAAAGATGTGCCCGTCGCTGGTCGGGAAGATCCCCCACGGGTTGAGGATGCGGGCACCGAGGCGGCTGGGGTTCTCGCCCCGGTACGACCAGCTGATGAACGCTGCTTCCAGCATCCCGACCACGTAGGACATCTGTGCGAAGTCGATGTGCTCGCCATGGCCGGTGCGCAGTGCCCGGTCGACAGCGGCGAGCGAGGCGCACGCCGCCGCGAAACCCGATTGGAAGGCAGCTTGGTGGCCGTGGGGCTTCAGCGGAGGCAGCTCGGCGTCCTGCACGCAGCCGGGGGTGAGCCAGCCCCAGCCACCGCCGTGCACCACCTGCAGTTCGGTCGCTCGCCAGTCCGCATACGGACCGGTCTGCCCGAACGGCGTGATCGACAGCGTCACCAGCGACGGATGCTGTGCCCTCAGCGGTGCAGCCGTCAGATCGTGAGCTGCTGCAGTACCCGGCGCCAGGTCGTGGATGAACAGGTCTGCACCTGCGAGCAACCGGTCCAGCGACGAGCGGCCCTCGGGCCGGGAGAGGTCGGCCACGACGCTGCGCTTGTTCGTGTTGATGGCGGCGAACAGACCGCCCGTCAGCCCCGAACCGGCACGAGGGCTGGCATCGGTGATGACTTCGGTGTCGGTGTACTCACCGTCAGCAGCGAACGGCCCGCGACGGCGAGCGGCGTCGCCCGCTGGCGGCTCCACCTTGATGACCTCGGCGCCCAAGTCGGCGAGCAGCTTGGCCGTCCACGGCGCCGCCACCATCTGTCCCAGCTCGACGACACGGATGCCGTCGAGACCGCGCGCGGTCATCGAAGGGTGCGGCCTGCAGCCATGCGGCCCTGGGCCGCGCTCGACCACATCACGTCGCTATGGCTGCACACGAGGTCGGGCGGGAGAGAACCCGTAGGACTCAAGGCGACTCGTGCTTGAACGACAGCCGCACCTTGGTACGGAAGGCTGCGATCGCGCCGCCCTCGATCACGACGTCCTGCTCGACAACCTCGGCTACCCGCAGATCTCGCAGGGTCTTCGAGGCCTCGGTGATGGCGTTCTGCGTCGCCTTCTCCCACGACTCCTCGCTGGTGCCGATCAGCTCGATCACGTTGTAGACGCTGCTCATTGGATTCTCCCCCGGCGGCGCGCTGTGTGCCGCACGAACGTGGTGTGCCCTACAGTCTGCCCCACCGGAGCACACTGGATCGCTCGCAGGAACGAGCCCCACACCGAACAGGTCGCCACTTTGAACGAATCACCTCAGCGCAACCGCAACGCTGTCGAGAAGGTCATCACGCTGGTCGCGGCGAGCCGGATTTCTTGGGAGGATGCGGCACGTCGAGGAGTTGCCGAGGCCACCAAGACGATCCGCGATCTGTCGGTGGCCCACGTCGAAGAGCGCGACGTGATGATCGTGGAAGGCGAGATCGCCCTCTACCGCATCAAGCTGCGGGTGGCGTTCCGCGTCGACCGGATGCGGCCTGGCCTGACGCCCGGCGCGCCCGATGTGGAGGTGACGCGCTGGCTCATCGTGGCCAACCAGACGCTGGGCACCGGCGAGGTCGTTGCCGAGATCGACCGGCTGAATTCCCACGGCCCGTGCGAGTTCCACCTGCTGGTGCCGATGACGCATTCGAAGAGCTATGCGCGGGCGCGCCGGCTCTCGATGCTCGCGGCCGACCCCGTGACGGGGATACCGTCCGAGCACGTGCCTGCTGCGGACTACCTGGGGCCCGACACGCTGGGCATGGAGCAGGCGCAGAAGCGTCTCGACGCCCAGCTTGCGAAGATCGCAGCCGCGTCCTACGCCGCGACCGGCGAGCTCGGCGACCCTGATCCGCTGCGGGCGATCCAGGCGGTGCTGTCGCGTTCCAGCTTCGACGGCATCATCCTGTCGACCCTGCCGGCGGGAGCATCACGACTGGTCGGCGCCGACCTGCCGTCACGGGTGCGGCGCCTCACGAACCTGCCGGTGACGTACCTGCCCGGTAAAGAGCCCGGCGAGCTCTAATCGCACGAGACTCCCGCTCCTGACAGCGGCCCGCTGTTGCACGCTTGCGAGCCGGGCACGACAGGCGCGATCGCGGCGATGATGGCGGGCGCTGACACGAAGACAACCCGGCACAGGGAGCTAACGATGTCGACGACGGGACCACGAACGCACGCCGAGCGGCGGGCCGCCGCATTCGAGGTATACGAGCGATTCACCAATGGGGAAGTCGACCCCGAGCGGGCGCAGCGGTCGATGACCCGGCGTCTCGGCGCTCTGGGCACGTTTGCCTTCGACGTGGTGATGGGCGACGTGTGGTCGCGGCCCGAGCTGTCGCGGCGCGACCGCAGCCTGATCGTGATCACCGTTCTCGCCACGATCGGTTCAAGCGAGGAGCTGTCGCTGCACACCGAGGTCGGGCTCAATCACGGCCTGACGCGCACCGAGATCGAAGAGGTCCTGATCCAGGTGGCCGCCTACGCCGGCTTCCCGATGGCAATGGCGGCGTCCCGAGTCGTCGATGATCGATTCCGCCAACTCGATGGAGTCGACCGGCTCCCCGAGCGTTCGGGCGCCGCTGAGCTCGACGACGATGAGCGGGAGCGACGCGCTGCTGAGGTGCGGGGAACGCTCACCGCCGGCCGCGCGTCGAGTGATCCCTCCGAGGACATGGCTCGCCTCGTCGAGCACCTCGGCGAGGTCGGGCGCATCGCCTATCACTGGGCGTTCGGCGACCTCTGGTCGCGGGTCGAGCTGTCACGACGTGATCGCAGCATCGTGGTCATCGCGATTCTCACGGTGCTGAGCCGCACCGATGAGCTGGCGTTCCATGTGCCGGCGGGCCTCAACCACGGGCTGACGCGCGCCGAGATCGAAGAGATCATGGTGCAGATGACCATCTACGGCGGCATCCCCCGCGCCGTCGAGGGCTATCAGGCGATGAAGAAGGCCTACGACAAGATCGACGCCCGCAGCTGAGTCTGAACGAGTCTCATGCCCGCAGCAGAGGCTGCGGCGGAACCGGCGCCCGCAGCTAGAACGTGCCGAAGCGGGCCTGGGCATCCTCGCTGACGATGGACCGGGCCGAGGCATCGCCATCGAACTCGGAGAGGTCACCGAGCCGGGTGACCTGGGCGTAACCGCGCAGCTGGTGTTTGGCCATCTGCACCGATAGCGACGGCAGGTCGAGTAAGCGCGCCACCCACCGCTCGACAGCCGCATCCAGCTCATCATCGCCGTCGCACACTTCGTGTGCCAACCCCCATTCGGCGGCCCGCCGCCCGTCGATGCGCTCGCTGGTCATCACGAACTGGCGCGCACGTGACATGCCCAGTTCTGCGATCAGTCGGGGCGTGGCACCCCACGGCAGCGGCACGCCCAGCTCCACCTCGGGCACGTACCACATCGCACCGGCTTCGCTGATGCGAAAGTCGCAGCTCGTAGCGAAGCAGCACCCGCCGCCGATGGCATGCCCATGCACTCGAGCGATGGTCACGACCTCGCAATCCTCGATGGCCCGGGCGGCCCGTCGCCCCAGTTGGTTGATGTATCGGGCCTCGCGGTCGTTCGCGGCCGACGGCGGCTGCTCCTTGCGATCAGCACCGGCGCAGAACGACTTCCCCCGCCCACCGAGCACCACCACCCGATGCTGCGTCTGCCCGTTCAACGCCAAGAACAAGTCCCCCACCTCGCGGATCATCAACTGGTTGTGCGCATTGCGCGACTCCGGCCGGTTCAACCAAACCCGAAGCGTCTCCCCATCAGGCTCCAGCTCAATCGTCTCCAACGAAGGCAGCTCAAACGACAACAAACTCATCCCGCCATCCTTGCCCAAGGGGATGAGCCTCGCAGCGGCATCGGCCCCGACCGGCCTCAGACTCGGCGGTTCGACCAAGTGCTCCCGCATCTTCGCGTTCCGAAAGTTCACGGCCGGATCAGTAGCGAGCCTTTCCGGCCAGCTAGCACCAGTGTGAGGACGGCCACCGATGCAGGTGGCTAGGCCATCTCGACCACGATGTCGCGGACTCGCTTGACCTGAGCCGTAGCCGAATCGAGCGTGTCCTCGTATTCGACGCCCAATGGCAATTCGATCGGCACCCACAGCCAATTCGGTTCGCTCCACGCTGGCAGCCAGCCAGGCTCTGCGAGCCGGTGCTTCAGATCTACAAGATCGATCGCCTGCTTATGCCAGATCCGCAGCCAGAGCGGCGTAGTGCCGAGATCAGCCCAACGCTTCAGACTGACGTACAACGCGAGCTCAATCAACCGTTCGCCGTCGGTGTCGCAGAAGCCGATAAACCGCAGATAGCCGTCGCGCCCCGGCACCGCTCTCAGACCCTTGTTCGTCATCCAGCCTTCGCCAGCACCCCGGCTCGCAACGCCGTCAACGAGCCGATTGAAGGCCATGAGCCGACGGGGAACTGTCGCATTGAGATCCTCGGCATGCAGTGGCGCAAAGGCCGCCTCGTCCTGAGCGAGTGCCAAGCAATGCAACTGCTGGAGATTCGCATCCATCGAGGAGTCAGCGTTCGTCAGACCAGCAAGCAGCGTGTCCCAGCCCATCAACGCGATTCGCTTGTCGCCGTTGACGACATCAGCGACGATCATGTTTCCTACTTGGCGGGTCGAGCCGAGCTTCAACTCCGATGGATGCTCGAACTGTCGTGCGATCTTGACCCAGAGCGTCTCATGGCGGACCTCGGGGGCCACGAACAGCAGTACGGCGAGACCATCGTCGGCTAGGTGCCCGACATAGCGTCTCGCTTGCCCGTCCTGCAACGGCGCCCAGAACTTCGACTCGATAATGAGTCGGTTCGAGCCGGCCGTGTCGTACGCGACGAGATCCAACCGCTCGCCCTCCGAGGCGACCACCTGCGTCCTAGCGTTCGCAACCGACGCCAGCCGACGGTCGCCGACGCTCACCATGTCGACAAGGGCATCACGGCACGGCTTGGACTCGTTGAGAATGAAGGCGAGTGCGTCGGTTACCGCGTCCTCGACGCCGCGTGTCAACTTTGGTACTAGGTGAGCCAGGAGTGAGTGGTCGCTTGCCATGTGGGCGCTCCTCTTCAGCCGATGGGCTGCACAGCAGGGGACAATGGGTAGTTGTCGTGGCGGCCGGTGTCGCCGGGCTGGATCACGAAGTCTCGCTGGTCGCGGTACAGGCGGGCTCGGTTGATGACGTAGTTGTCCTCGCCGGCAAGCGGGTTGATCTTGCGGTAGTCAGTCATCAGCCAGTACTTGTAATCGCCGACGAACAGATACGTGTTCGTCATCCGGAAGAAGCGCCCCGTGACGCCCTCGCCAGCGTGGAACCGGGCGCAGACCGCCGCGAGCAGGTCCCGCTGGTCGTCCTTCTCGCTCAGCACGTACTCGTGCGGCCACGTGTCCCGATAGGTCACGGCCTCGCGCCACGGCGCGGCCTCGATGAGTTCAGTCAGTTGCCTGCCCATGGTCGCCAGCCTCGCGCTGGGGTGTGACAAGTCGCGAACGCGCTACGCCCGGGTCGTGCAAGCCGGTTGGAATCGGGGCCGCCCAGCTTCCGCTGTCAGGCAGCCGGTTCGGGCCACGGCGGGACCCGGAATTCACAGCGCGATCCGCTGGCTCTTGCTGCCTTGCGGTCGAGCGTGGCGAGCGGCCAGTCGAGCCTCTCCGCGAGGGCGACGTACCACGCGTCGTAGGCGGTGAAATTGAAGCGAAGCTCCCAGACGCGATCGGCGAACGGGCCAAACGGGTAGAGGTCGAAGCCGAATCGGGTGAGCTCACGCTGGGATGCCGTCGCTTCGAGTCGTGTTATCTCGTGCGAGAGTTCCAGACGGCGCAGGATGTTCGACGTCTCGGCGGGCAGCAGCTCAGGTGCGGCCATCGGTTGCTGTGCGAGCTGCTCAAGCGCCCACCGGCCGTCATCGCCGTCGTCGATGAGCGCAGCCAACAGAGTCGAAGCATCAATGACTGCGCTCACTTCGCTCACTTCCTGTCTGCGTCGCGTGCCGCGAGGATCGTGGCGGCCGAGACCCGAGTGCCCGCAGCTTCCTTGCGCCGTCGGATCTCCTCCAGCAACGACGCCACCGACGGCTTCGCAACGAGGTGCTCGAGTTCCCCCCGCAGGTATTCCTGCATCGACTGGCGCTGCTCGGCAGCCCGGGCAGCGAGCTCGTCGCAAACGTCATCGGGCACGTTCCGGATGGTGATCTGCTTAGCCATGACCGCATTCTGCCAGCAGTGCCAGCATTCTGCAAGCACAGCTCATTGACCAGCTCACATCTGCTGAACCTCGCGCAACGCGTCGATCTCACGTAACTCAATTTCGATTGCCACGCGCCGACCAACGCATTCGGGGGCCAGAATGTCGGCCATGAGTGAGAGCTATGGCACTACTGCGCCCGATCTTTCTGGTGTGAAGCACTACGACGTGGATGCGCTGGGCACGCGGATTCATGTGGCGGAGGTGGGCGAGGGGCCGATGGTGCTATTCGTCCATGGCTTTCCCGAGTCGTGGTACTCGTGGCGCCACCAGCTTCCCGCGGTGGCTGCGGCCGGATACCGGGCGGTCGCGATCGACGTGCGCGGTTACGGCCGCTCGTCGGCGCCTACCGCAGTCGACGCCTACCGCATGGTCCGCCACGTTGCCGACAACGTGGGCGTGGTGCGGGCCCTCGGCGAGGACTCGGCCGTCATCGTGGGCCACGACTGGGGCGCGCCCATCGCGTGGAGCTCGGCGCTTCTGCGGCCCGACATCTTCACCGCGCTGGGCCTCGTCAGCGTGCCCTACAACGCCCGCAGTGACTTCAAGCCCAGCGCCGCCTTCCGCATGATGGGCGGCGACAAGGAGTTCTACATCGAGTACTTCCAGGAGCCGGGCCGGGCCGAAGCTGAGATGGAGGTTGATCTTCCCCACTGGCTGCTGGGCATGTACTTCTCCGCCTCAGGCGACGGTGTGCGTGCCCGGCAGGCATCTGGCGACTCATCAGGCGGGGGCTTCGGCGTCGCGCCGGGCGGCAAGCTCTCCGACAATTTCGTCTGGCCCGAGAAGGGATCCTGGCCCCACTGGATGTCGGAGGCCGATTTCGGCTACTACACCTCGGAGTTCACCCGCACCGGCATGTCGGGCGGGCTGAACCGCTACCGCAACGTGGACCGCGACTGGGAGGACATGGCCGCCTTCGACAGCGCAGCCATCACCCAGCCGAGCCTGTTCGTCGGCGGCGAAGTCGACGGCCCGACCGTGTGGGGCGCAGGCTCGATCGCCAAATTCGGCGAGACCATGCCCAACCTGCACAAGTCGGTGATCCTCGACGGCATCGGCCACTGGGTCCAGCAGGAAGCCGCCGACGAGCTCAACGCCGAACTGCTCGACTTCCTGGCCGCGCTCTAGCGCACAGCTAGGCCAGGCGCGTGGCTCGCCGGGTGGCGAACAGGGGCGCCACGAAGCCGATCGCCGCCACGGCGGCACCGAACAGGAACGTGGCGCGCAGCCGGCCCAGCGAGGGATCCTCGCCGGTGAACGCCAGCATCGACTGGATCCCCAGGATGATGCCCATCCACATCACCGTCTGGTTCATGCCGTTGGCCATGCCGAGGTCTTTGTCTTCCACCGAGTTGGCGACCAGCACCTGGTAGGCGGGTGAGCCGACGCCTGCGGAGACACCCGACAGCACCAGCCCCACCATGATCGCCGCGAGGCCCCAGCCCACGGGCTTGGCGCCCAGGGCGAAGGCGATCATCGAGCCGATCATCGCGGAGGTGCCGAAGAACATCGGGATCCGGGCGCCGATCTTGGTCACCAGCGTGCCCCCCAGCGGTGATGCCACGGCAAAGGCGCCGGGCCGGGGCACCATGAGCATCGCGGCGACGCCCACGGAGAAGCCGTATCGCTCCTGCAGAACCCAGGGCACCACCATGAAGCCGCCCATGTACGCGAACTGATTCGCCGGCGCCGACAGCAGCGGCAAGGTGAAGCTGGCCCGGCGGAACAGGCGAAGATCCAAGAAGGGGGCGGGAGCGCGGCGCTCCCACAGCACGAACAGCACGAAGCAGGCCACCGCCCCGCCGAGCATCAGCATCAGCGTTTGATCTGACAGCAACCCGTCACCTGCCCGCAGGAGCATCGGCAGCCGGGTGATCGCCCACAGCACCAGCAGCGTTCCGCCCGCGAGCAGCAGCGCCCCCAGGATGTCGATCGGCACCCGCTCGCCCCGGGGAATCGGCTTCACGACGACGGCCGCGAAGATCAACGACACGAGGCTGATCACGCCGAACAGCAAGAAGATGCCCCGCCAGCCGAACACGTTCAGCAGCGGTCCGCCCACGACGACGCCGATCGTCGGCGCACCGGTCATGGCGAATTGGAACCAGCCGACAGCCCGCGCCCGCTCGGCAGGGCCGAACGCATGCATGAGCAATGCCATGCCCGAGGGCATGAGCAGACCGCCGCACAGCCCGAACACCACCCTCACGGCGATGAAGGTGCCGATGTCGGGCACCCAGTAGTTGGCGATCATCGACGCGGTCATCCCGACGATGCCGATGAGGAAGATGCGGCGGTGCCCGAACCGGTCGGCCAGCTTGCCGCCGGCGGGAGTCGAGACGGCCATGGCCAGCATGAGGCCGGTGATGACCCAGCCGGCGGTGGGCAGCGTGGTTCCCAGGTCTTCGGAGATCGGCGTCAGCGAGACACCCACCAGGGTCATCAGCGAACCGAACCCGAGCACTGCCAGCCCGATCACGCCGAGCAGCCGCCACCGGTAGCTGTCTGACGGGGGCGCGTCGGCAGCAGTTGCAGGACGATCGGTGGGAGCAACGGGCGACGGGGCTGTGCGCGGGGCGGCGGGCGCCACCGAAGGGGCGAGCGGCCGGCCGGCCGCATCGAGAATCTGCGGCACGACGGTGAAGACCGACGGCCGCCTTGCAGCCAGCCGCGCTTGCGCGCGCACGCTCCGTCCTGCGGGCTTCACGTGCTCAGGACCGACAGAGCAACGCTGCGGGCGAGCGTCCTGCTCGAAGCAATGCGGTCGGAGTCACGGGCTCAGTAAACGCCCTCCCGGGCCGTTTGCCTCAGCGTCACCACGCGGGGCGGCGCCACGCGACGGGCACTCAGCGCGTGAGGTGACCGTCGTCGAGCATGGCGTCAGCCTGATAGCGGGCGATCTTGCCCATCTCGGGATGTGTCAGCACCCAGAAACGGTTGGTGCGCACGGCGTCCAGCACCATCGGCCCCACGTCGGCCGGATCCATGCCCTCGGCCAGGTAGCCCTTGAGCATGTCCCAGAACTTGTCGCCCTGATCGGTGCGCACGTGGTGCGCGGCATCTTCGGGATCACGATTGCGCTGGCTGTACACGATGTTGGTGTTGATCGGCCCCGGGCACAGCACCGAGGCATGCACCGGCGAGTTGCGCAGCCGCAGATCTCGCTCCAGCGTGGCCATCAGCGCCACCACGCCGTGCTTGGACACGTTGTACGCACCCAGCGAGGCGCCGCCGTACAGCCCGGCCACCGAAGCAGTCGAGTTGATGTGGCCCTCGCCGGTCGCCTCGATGATCGGCAGGAACACATGGCAGCCGTAGATCGGCCCCCACAGGTTGATATCGAGCGTCCAGCGCCAGTCTTCGAGCGACATGTCGCCCACCGGCCCGGGAATGCCGACGCCCGCGTTGTTGCACAGCACGTGCACCGCTCCGAACTCCTCCACGGCAGCCTCGGCCAGCGCCTCGATCTGGGCCAGCTGCGATACGTCGGTGCGCACCGCGATGGCCTCCGCGTCGGTCGCACGCACCTCGGCGGCGGCATCGTTCAGCGGCGCTTCCTCGATGTCGGCCAGCACCACCTTCATGCCCGCCGCTGCGAACGTGTCGGCCATGGCACGGCCCATGCCGCTCGCCGCGCCTGTCACCACGGCAACTCTGCCTTCAACCTCCATTGCCCCTCTCCTGCTGGTTGTTGGATTGGCGGGCTAGTCGAAGTCGATGACGGTACGGGTGCCCACGCGCTGGCGCATCTGCTCGTAGCCCACGTTGATGTCCTCCAGCGGCATGTGCGCCGAGATCATCTCGTCGAGCATCAGGCGGCCGTCGAGATACATGTCGACGTAGCGGGGCATGTCCACCCGGAAGGCGTTCGACCCCATCATCGAGCCCTGCAGCCGCTTCTCGAGCATGAACACCTCGTAGCCCGGGATCTCGATCTTCTCGCCGAACGGCATCATGCCCACGATGACCGTGGTGCCGCCGGGCCGCGACGACGACCACGCCTGCTCGCAGGTCTGCTTCAGCCCGATGCACTCGAAGGCGTAGTCCACGCCGCCGCCGGTCATCTCCTTGATGGCTTCGACGGGGTCGCCGTCGGAGGCGTTGACCGTGTCGGTGGCGCCCACTTGGCGGGCTGTTTCCAGCTTGTCGTTCTCGACATCCACCGAGATGACCCGGCCGGCCCCAGCGATGCGGGCACCCTGCACAGCCGACAGGCCGATCCCGCCCGCGCCGTACACAGCCACGGTCGCACCGGGCTCGATGCGGGCCGTCTTGAACACTGCGCCCAGCCCCGTGGTCACGCCGCAGCCGATGAGCGCCGCACGGTCGAGCGGCATGTCGTCACGGATCTTCACGACAGCGTTCTGGTGGATCAGCATCTCCTCGGCGAATCCGCCGAGACGGGCGAACTGGCCCACCTCGGTGCCATCTGGCTTGGCCAGCCGTGGTGCGGTACCGGAAGGCCGTGCAACGGCAGCGGGATTGGCGCAGATATTCGGGCGGCCGGTGAGGCAGCGCTCGCAGTGGCCGCAGAAGACCGACAGGCAGGAGATGACATGGTCGCCGGGCTTCACGTATGCGACGTTCTCGCCAACTGCTTCGACCACGCCGGCACTCTCATGGCCCATCACCGCGGGGAGCTGGTACGGCCAGTGGGCATCCATGAAGTGCAGGTCGCTGTGACACAGGCCCGCGTGCACCACCCGCAACAAGACCTCGTCGGGAGCGGGCGCATCAACAGAAATGTCCTCGATGTCGAGTTCGCCCGGAATCTCGTTGAGCACTGCAGCTTTCATGGTCGACGTCCCCTCCCGTCACGCACTTCGGCGGCGCGATCTAGCCACGCGGCAGCGTACTCACCCTCAGAATGCCGCAGGAAACCTCACGGCGTGGGACCTCCGCGCCGGAGCACCTCCGGTCGGATCAGCAGCCACAGCGTCATGCCGGCGAGCCCCAATGAGGCCATCAAGATGACCGCGGTGCGGGCGCCGAGCTGCTGCGCCACCTCGCCGAGCACGTAGGTACCTACCGGCAGTGCGCCGATCGCCATGCTCAGCAAACCCATCGCACGGCCCCGCATCTCCTCCGACACGGTGGTGAGTACCAAGGTCGACTGCGTTGCAGCGAAGAGCCCGCTGCCGCAGCTTGCGACGTACAGCGTGATCACGGCGATCAGCACGTTCGGCGACAGCGCCCACACAATGAGCATCGCCATCGCCACGAACACGCCTAGTGAGTAGGCGATCCCCCAACGACCATCGCCCCACTTGGCGGTGACCAACGATCCGGTGATCATGCCGAAGCCGGTCATCGAGCCGATGATCCCGATCTGCGATGCCGTGGCGTTGACCTGGTCGCCGATGAGCTGGACGGCCGGGAAGTAGGCGAACATGAAGAAGTTCGCCATCACGGTGACACCCAGGATGCTGAGCAGACTGCGATTGGTCCGCGCCAGGCGCAATCCAGCCCGCAGCTCCGCGAGCGTCGAGGTGCGGTCTCGGCTGTGTTGTTGTGCCTCGCCAGCTCGGCCGTGTTGCTGCGCCTCGCCGGCTCGGCCGAGGGGCACAACCTCGAAGATCCGGTCCCGGAGCGCGTCGGACCATCGATCGGTCGTTGTCGTCACAGGCCGGGCCGGCGGCACGTGCGGTACCCACATGAGGAGCACCAAGCCGAGGCCCAGCATGACGGCCACCCCCAGGAAGGCAGCCCCTACGCCAGCCCGGTCAGCAAATGCGCCACCCAGCAGCTGCCCCGCCGCTACGCCTGAGGCAAGCGCCATCGTCTCCCACGCCATTGCCTTGTGCAGCCGATGCGGCCCCACGATGTCGAGCACCAGCGCTCGACGGCTGGTCATGTCCACCACCCAGCCGATGCCAGCGAACAACAAGAACGGATACAGCAGTGCGATGCCCAGTTGCCCAGCCCGCTCGGCCAGCCCTACCACGGCCACGAACGGCACCAGAAGCGCTGTCTGCAATCGCACGGTGCGCCGACGGTCGAAGCGATCCGAGATCACCCCGCCGATGGCCCCGCCGAGCAGCAGAGGCGCCCACATGATGGCCCCAGTCAGCTGCACCATCCGTGGCGAGCCGGTGATCTGGTTGACGTGATAACTCGCCAGGAACGCGATCGCCCAGCGTCCCCAGTGCCAGCACAGCCCGCTGAACCACAGCGGGGCGAAGCCGCGGGCCGAGAATGCACCGCCGCCGCGGACCTCGGGTTCGAGGCGCGGCGCCTCAGTGGCCACCGCCCCCCTGCGCATCAGCGCGGCATCCTACGAGGATGCGCGAGTCGGCGTATCTGCCCGTTCTGGCTGCTGGATCAGGCGGGAACGCCGGAGGCCGGGGCGACGGTCACCGGCACGCCGTTGACGGCGGCGTTGCCCGAGGGGACGTCCACGAAATCGGGCGGGACGAGCACGTTGTAGTTGACACCGGCATACCTGCTGGCCACTGACTGGCGGGTGCCGGGCTTGTCGTGGCCCCAGCCGTGAGGCAGTGATACCACCCCCGGGTACATCTGGTCGCTGATTTCCACTGGCACCTCGACGGCACCGTTCGACGATGACACCCGGGCCAGTTCGCCGTCGGCCACGCCTGCGTCCGCGGCATCGTCGGGATGGATGAGCAGCGTGCAGCGATCCTTGCCGCGCACCAAGACCTCCACGTTGTGCATCCACGAGTTGTTCGAGCGCACGTGGCGCCGGCTGGTGAGCACCAGCGAGGCATCGGGCCGGTCGAGGCTCGCCTCGAGACGCCCGATGTCGGAGGTGATGCGCTCGGGCGCCAGGTCGATCTTGCCGTCGGCATTCACCACGATGTCATCGACCTGCGGGACCATCGGGCCCATGTCGAGCCCGTCAGGCATTTCCTTCAGCTTGTCGAGGTTCAAGCCGTCGGGGTTCTCGCCGTAGCGATCGCCCCACGGACCGGTCCGGATGGCCAGATCATTCAGCCGCTCGGGCCCGGGTAGGGGCGATGCCTCCAGCGCCATCGCCGGATCCGCGCCGGCCAGCTCAGCAAGCGCCGAGAAGTACAGATCGTCGAACTCTGCAACGTTCACCTCTCCGAGGCCTGCGCACATCGCACCGAGTCGCGTCAGGATCTCCCATTCGTCGGGCCGATCATCGGAGGGCGGGAACAGCGGGGGCGCATACTTCGCTGCGGAGCGCTTGGCCCAGCCCCACAGCATCTCGGAGTAGAAGTGCTGCTCGAGCGCTGCCAACCCCGGCAAGACCACGTGAGCGTGGCGGGAGGTCTCGTTCAGCGCATTGTCCACCGAGATCATCGCCTCCAGCAGCGGCAATGCCTTGTCGAGACGGTCGGAATTGGGGGCAGACAGCACCGGGTTGCCGCCCACCACCACCAGCCCCTTGAGCTGACCCTCGCCGGGTGTGTCGATCTCCTCGGCGAGGCATCCCATCGGGAACTGCCCCAGCACTTCGGGGATGTCGCGAACCCTGCTCCGCCAGCGGTCGAACCCGCCCTCGAAGCCCCAGTCCTGCTGCAGCATCGACCACGCCACCGGCTTCGCCCACATCATCCCGCCGACCGCGTCCAGGTTGCCGGTGAGCGCGCAGATGACGTCAGGCAGCCACGACGCCAGCGTGCCGAACTCCTGGTTGCAGGTGCCGATGCGGGCGTACCACGCGGCCCGCTCAGCCGCAGCGAACTCGCGGGCCAAGGTGCGGATCGCCCCTGCGTCAGCACCGCACGCCTCGGCCACCCGCTCCGGCGGGAACCCAGCAGCGATGGCCCGCACGTCGTCCACGCCCTTGAGCCGATCCGCCAGGTGCCCGAGCCGCACGAGCTCTTCGTCGAACAGCACGTTCAACACGGCGAGCTGCAGCAGCGCATCTGTGCCGGGCCGCACCGGCAGCCACTGGTCGGCGTGCGCGCAGGTCTCGCTGCGGCGCGGGTCGATCACTACCACCTTGCCTCGCTCGCGCACGAGGTCCAGAGCACCTGAGACATCGGGGCAGCCCATGAAGCTGCCCTGGCTGGCGGACGGGTTGGCGCCCTGGACCACCATGAAGTCAGTGCGGTCGATGTCGGGCACCGGGATGCGCCAGGAGTGCCCGTACATCAGCTGGCAGGCCACGTTCTTCGACCAGGTGTCGACGGTGCCAGACGTGTACACCGTGGGCATCCCGGCAAGCTGCAGGAACATGCCCGCGTATCGGCTGATCGAGTAGTTGAAGCCAGTGGCATTGCCGAAGTAGGCGGTGATCGCTTCGACGCCGTAGGTGTCGCGGACACCGCCGAGCAGCTCGGCGCAGCGCTCGAAGGCGGCATCCCAGCTGGCCTCCGTCAGATTGCCGGCTGCGTCGCGGACCAGCGGCCTGCGCACTCGATCGGGATCGGCGTACATGTGCCCGAGCACGGTGCCCTTGGGGCAGATGTAGCCCTTCGACCACACGTCGTTGCGGTTCGGCCTGATCAGCTTCACTTCGCCGTCGGCGTGGTGCACCTCGAGCCCGCACATCGCTTCGCACAATGAGCAGCTTCGGATATGAATCTGACGATCGGTCATGCGGGCCCTTTTCTCGCGGCGTGTCCCATGTACCCCGGGGTCCCCCGAGATTACGTCCCAAGCACGGGCCACGGCCCGCTCTTGCTGTTAACTGCGAAGCGGTCGAGCGCGAGCGGGGAACCGATGACGAGGCAGGCACTCAGCGACAACGACACCAGCGCGGCGCGAGTTGCAGGCGTGGACGGTGCGGCCGGCGGGTGGGTCATGGCAGTGACAGGAGCGATAGACGGCTCGCCGGTCGAGTTCTCGCTGTGGGACTCGTTCGCCGAACTCTGGGCGGAGGCGCAACGGCATTCCCTCCTGGCCGTGGGCGTCGACATGCCGATCGGGTTGCCGTCAGATGCCAAACGTCGAGCCGATATCGACGCCCGCAAACTGCTTGGACGGCGGCGCTCCTCGCTGTTCTGGCCCCCGCCGGTCGCCGCATTGGCTGCAAACGACTACGTCGAGGCCAATCGCACTTCCCGGGAACAGCTGGACATGGGCCTCGCCAAGCAGGCGTACAACCTGCTTCCAAAGATCCGCGAAGTCCGGTCCGTGCTGACACCCGCGGATTTTGAAGGCACTGCAGTACCACAAGCAGCAGAAGTGCATCCTGAACTCTGCTTCGCCGTGATGGCCGCCGTACCCCGCTCAGCGGCTGTACCAGATAGCCGGGGCAACCAGTCCTCGGGCGGCGAGGAGTCGATTCCGTCGGCACCGCTGATGCACCCGAAGCGCCGCCAAGCGGGCATTGCCGAGCGTTTGGCTCTGCTTCGCACGTGTTTTGCCGGAATCACCGAGTCGGCAGTTCTCAGCCCGCTGGCCGGCCCGCCGCACCCTGGGATCGATGATCTGCTCGATGCCACGGCAGCAGCCTGGACCGCCCGCCGAATCGTCGCAGGCCAGGCGGCCCAACTCGGCGCTGTCGACGGATGCATCGAGGCCGACATTGCCGGCCACCCGCTGACCATCGTTGTGTGAACAACGGATGAACTCGAAGCCACTAAGGGTCATCGGTGCGGTCGCTCGTAGGCCACAGCCGCAGAGCCTCTTGCGGACCGTCCCATTCGAAGCGGAATTGCCGGAGGACATCAAGTCCGATCACCATGTCTTCACCCAAGTCGGGGACTCTGGCCGCTACGAGCACGATCAGTGATCCCGATGCGGCCGGCTCGGTGTCAGATGCCTGCTGGCCGAATGTAGATCGGCTCGTCAACCTTCACGACTCGCTTCACGCAGAAGCGTCGATGCTCGGGATCGAGATAGCCCGCGTTGATGGCGTCCCACTGGTCGTCAAAGACAGAGAGTTCCGGCACCAAGCGCGAACCTCGGTCGAGGAGGAGCGCCCAGCGGCCCTCATGCTCGGCGACAATCCTTGCCCGGAGCCACTCGAACCGGCGCTCGAGCCGTACCAGTACCGGATCCAGCAACGGGTCCGGTGACATCCCTCCCAGACGAAGCTGCCGCGATTGATCCTCGGACGCGGGGTGCACCTCTGCATCATCGCACAGGGGGTCTCACGCTTACTCGGAATTATTGATCGACGGCTACTATCGGGGCGGTGACATCGACTGATCCGGCGCCTGCGCAGGCAGACGCCGGCGCCGAACCGCAGCCCGTCCTGACCGATGTCTGGCAGGGAGACGACGACGCCGGCTTCGACGCTGAGCGCAGCAACGTCAAGATCTGCCGCAACGCGCGCCATTTCACCTTCGACGGCTTTGCTGACGGCGACGAGGACATCGCCACGTCGTGGCGGAAGCTGCTCGAGAGCGAGGGTAAGTCATCGCCCGACGGCGGCTCGTTGCGCGATCTGGTCCTCGGTCCCACATCTGGGGACTGAGGCCGGCGGCGTCCCGGGCTCGAACGGTGAGCGAACAGCCCCGCAACGAGACACCGGCGAGCGTTGCCGACCTCCAGGCACAGTTTCGAGCAGCCGGGTACCTCGCGAGCCGAGGCCTGGCCACCGCAACGCTCATCGGAATGCGGTTGGGCCGGCCGATCCTGCTCGAAGGCGAGGTCGGGGTCGGCAAGACCGAGATGGCCAAGTGCCTCGCGGAGATCGGCAAGCGAGAGCTGATCCGCCTGCAGTGCTACGAGGGCATCGACACCCACCAAGCGCTCTACGAGTGGGACTACGCGCGGCAGATGCTGCACGTCAGGGCGCTGTCGGAGAGCGAGCTGACCGACGCCGACGCGGTCAGCGGGCTGTACGGCCCTGACTTCCTCATCGAGCGGCCGCTGCTGTCGGCGATCAAGGCCGGCAGCAGTGCAGTGCTGCTCATCGACGAGATCGACCGTGCCGACGACGAGTTCGAGGCGTTCCTGCTGGAGCTGCTGTCGGACTTCCAGATCACGATCCCCGAGATCGGCACCGTCACCGCGGACAGCCGGCCGATGGTGGTGCTGACCTCGAATCGCACACGGGAACTGCACGACGCCCTCAAGCGCCGATGCCTCTACCACTGGATCGGCTACCCCAGCTTCGAGGAGGAGATCGAGATCGTGCGCCTGCGTGCGCCCGGCGCTGTCGGGAGCCTCGCCCGCAAAGTCGTCGCCGCAGTGCAGCGACTGCGTGACATGGACTTGGCCAAACCGCCGGGCGTCGCCGAGACGCTGGACTGGGTCGACGCGCTGGGCCTGCTGGGTACCGACGATCTCGATGCTGCGGCCGCAACCGACACGATCGGTGCGGTCATCAAGGACCGCGACGACCTCGAACTGGTCGAAGCCGAACTGGACAGGGTTGTCGCCGATGCCTGAAGGCGTGCCTGCGCCCGGAGACGACACTGACCCAGCTTCGGCGGAATTCATGGCGAGGCTCGTGGGCTTTGGTCATGCGCTGCGAGACGAGGGACTTCCCGTCGGCTCCGACGACGTCGTCACGTTCTGCTCGGCGGTTTCAGAACTCACGCCGAGCGATCTCGAAGATGTCTACTGGGGTGGCCGGACGACACTGATCCATCGCCGGGACCACCTGCCGCTCTACGACGAGGTGTTCCGCCGGTACTTCCTGGGACACCCGGCCCCAACCGCTCCCGAGCCCGTGCCGACAGAGCCGATCTCACAGGGTCTCAGCGGCACGCTGAACGTGCCGGACAGCGAGCCCGGCGGCCAAACGGGTGACGACCGGCCGATGGTGCTCGGGCGTCAGGCGTCCGGCGTCGATATTCAGCGCGACAAGCGCTTTGCCGAGTGCACGCCCGGCGAGCTGGCTGCGCTGCGGCGGATCATTGCGCAAGTCCGGCTCGAACCGCCCCGGCGCCGCACCAGGCGCCGTCGGCGGGATCCGTCTGGGGCGCGTCTCGATATCCGCCGG
The DNA here is from genome assembly GCF_965204125.1 of Candidatus Poriferisodalis sp. GTDB lineage: Bacteria > Actinomycetota > Acidimicrobiia > Acidimicrobiales > Poriferisodalaceae > Poriferisodalis. The sequence continues at coordinate 702,534 of NZ_OZ241968.1, forward strand.
ATGGCCCGAGACGCTATGCGGCTCAGCCATGCGGCCCCTGTTCTGCATCGCCTGACGCGAGCGGAGCGGGCCCGCCCGCTGGTGCTGATTCTCGACGTCTCGGGATCGATGGCGGATCACTCCCGCAACCTGCTGCAGTTCGCGTACTCGATGCGCCGGGCAGCCCAGAAGGTGGAGGTGTTCTGCTTCGGCACCCGGCTGACGCGCATCACCCCAGCGCTCGACCGACGTAAGCCCGACGACGCTATTAAGCTGGCTGCCGAGCGCGTGCTGGACTGGGACGGCGGCACCCAGATCGGCGCTTCGCTGGACAGCTTCATCCGCAGGTGGGGTCGCAAGGGGCTCAGCCGGGGGGCCACCGTCATCATCTGCTCCGACGGGCTGGACCGGGGCGAGCCTGCAGCCCTGGCAAGCGCAATGGAACGCCTGAGCCGGCTCTGCCATCGGATCGTCTGGATGAACCCGCTCGCCAGCGACGATGTCGAGACACTGCCGAACACGCTCGGCATGATGGCCGCCGGTCCGTTCATCGACAGCCTCGAGTCGGGCCATGATCTGGCCAGCTTGGAGCGCTTCGCCCGCAGGCTGCCTCACGTCGGCTGAAGCGGATACGAACGATGGAATGCCGACGGTGAGCAAGTGGAGCGTTTCCATCCAGGCTGAAGGCGATCGGCCCGTCGAGCTGGACGAAGTGGTGGCCCTGGCCGATGCTGTCGCACCGCTCGAAGGCATCGCATCCGGCGTTGGTGCGATGGCCTACGGCGCCCAGATCGTTGTGGAGGCTGAAACCTCCGACCAAGCCGTCGAAGCGGCCATGGCGGCGTTCGCTGCTGCCGTCGAGACAGCAGACCTTCCGGCTTGGCCGATGACCCGAGCCGAAGTCATCGGCGAGGACGAGTTGGAGTTCGACGAGTGACGCGGCCCCAATGATTCGGCTCGGCTCGCTTGCCGGTTACCCCTTCGAGGGACCACGGGTGCTCGGCGGCTGGACGCCGCCGGCAAGTGCAGCCGTGTTCGCGATCCTGTACCGGGCCGACCCCGACGGCAAGCCGTACGACTACGCCGTGCTCGATGTCGATCACGCGGACAACCTGGCTGCAGCGGGGCTGCCGTTCGGCCATCCCCGCGCCAAGTGCTGGGAGCGGCGCGCCGGAAACAAGTGGAACCTCCACATCTGCACCTATGAGGTGCCGGGCGGGCTGCGCTCACATCGCGAGCAGATCGTCCAGGAGCTGGTTGCCATTTACCGGCCCGGCTGCGCGCCTGACCAGTTCGACCAAGTGTGGGAGGACGAGTGGATCGGTAGCTACCGGGCCCCCACCGCAGGCCCGCTCACCACGACGCGAGACCCCAGCGGTTCGACTGGGCCAGACTCAAGCTGATTGCTGGCGGCTATTCGGGGTGATAGCCGACTGCTTCGTGAAGCCGGCTGCGGCGCGTACCCATCGCAGGCCGGGCCGAGGACGGCTCGCGAGGCTCGGGTTCAGGCTCGTACGTGGCGCCGGTCACGATGCCTTCGGCCATGCCGTACAGCAACGGCAATGCGCCCGCGATGACGCCGGCCGTGTTGTTGATGCGCTCGACGCCCGGCTCGACAGCCTCGGCGTCGGATTTGATCTTCCACACGATCTGCGAGCACTCCTCGAGCAGGCCGGCGATCCGGGTGAGCTGGCTGCCCACCACGAACAGGTAGAACGCGAGCCCGGCTATGAACAGGCCGATCAGGATGACCGAGAGAACTACGAGTGTCGTCATGAGCGCACCTTGTCGAGTACTCGGCCCAGGAACAGGTGGTGTTCGAGGCCTTCGGTCAGCACCGCGTCGACCCCGTCGGCGGTCTCGGCGATCAGGGCGGTGTCAGACGTGTTGGCGGCGGCTCGCTCGAGCGTGCCTTTGATGGTCTCCACCCGGCGCTCGATCGTGCGCACCAGCAGCACCAGCATGGTGAGCAGCACCACCACGGCCACGATCACCACGAAGCCGCCGATGATGACACCCCACCACAGGTTCTCCTGGGTGTCAGTGAGAGCCAGCAGGTTCATGTCAGCCTCCTAACCGGTTGCGGCCGCGTTTGAGGCCGTCGACGATCACCGTTGCAGCTGCGATCGTCGTGTTCAGTTCCCCGAGCGCCGCCGTATTTGTGACGGCGTCTTCCAGTCCGTCGTTGATCTCGGTGGCTCGATTGCCGATCGAACGGGCCAGCACGAGGATCGGCACGACGAGGGCGACCACTGCGATCACCACGACGATGCCGATGACGATGCCGATGACCCATCCCGTAGTGGATCCGGCGTCCGAACTCTGGGCGAGCAACTGCAGCATGGCGGCGCCTCCCTCAGATCGATTCGCAGAAGTCGTGGACGGGCATCAGCGTCGAGTTGACCGACGGCAGCACAGTGGGCACCGTCGAGGTCTGTTCGGCGATGACACGAACGCCGCCGGCCACTTGGGTGAGCGTGCGGTGCACCGCCACCAAATGCAGTACCACCCGCAGCAGGCCCACCGCGGCCGCCAGGATGATCAAGCCGCCGATAATGACGGTGACCCAGGCAACAACAGGCATCACGTCCCCTTTCAGCCCAGGAGCTTCCCGACCGAACCGGCGTAGCGGACCGCACCGTCCGCCACTTCTTCGATCGTCTCGTCAGTGGTTGCGAGCAAGTCCTGCGTGGTGTCGAGCTCGCCGATGATCCCCACGCCGCCGGCCAGGATGTCGTCGCTGGCCTTGCGAATGCGCTCGATCGCGGCGAGCACCCGGTTCAGCAGCGCGAGCGCAACCGGCACGACCACCAGGAGCAGTATCAGGTTTCCTATCCACCAGAGCACGAGCGCCTCCTCACACGGCCTCGGGTCGGTACGGAAGGGCAAGCCGGCGCACGACGCGGGCGAGACCCATTCCCGCGGCACGCAGACCGATGGCGACGCCACCGGCGGCTTGAACCTGTTCGACTTGGTCTGGATCGCGCCCCTCCGCGATGGCAGCGAGCCGGTTCTGGACGTTGGCGGCAAAGTCGTTCAGCAGCACCGCGGTGATGTCGCCCACCAGGCCACGCCCATACTGAGCTGCGGGCCCGGACAGCTGCAGGTCCATGGCCACCTCCACGCTCGTGCCGCCTGCGGCCGCAGCGAGGCTGGCATTGAGCTCGAGCGTGGCTTGGCCCCGGCCCTTGCGATCGGCGCCGCTGGCAGCGACGGAGATCGTCCGGTTCTCCTCGTCCCGCTGCGTGATCTCGGCACCGCCGTCGAAGTCGAGCTTGATGGGGCCGAGGCCGATGGACACGGTGCCGCCGTAGCGGTCGTCGCCCAGCTCGGTGGTCAGCTCCGTGCCGGGCAGGCATGCGGCGACCTGCGGCACGTCGCCGAAGAAGTTCCACACAGCCTCCAGCGGCTGCGCGACCTGGAACTGGTTGGTGATCTGCATCAGGCGACTCCCCGCTCGCGTGCCAAGGTTGTGCGGCACCCCGCACAGCAGAAGTAGAAGACCTCGTCGCCGATCTGCAGCGACGGCGTCGCCGGATCGACCTGGACGGTCATGCCGCAAACAGGGTCGACAGCCGCCGGCGTCGCTGACGCTTGGGCGCTGGCTGTCGCTGCGAACGCACCCTGGGCACGGAGCTGCACCAGCTCGGCCAGGATCGACACTGCGACTTCCTTGTGCGAGGTGCTGCCGAGATCCAGGCCGGCGGGAGCTCTCAGTGCGCCGAGCTGGGTTTCTCCCAGGCCTTGATCTGCGAGCACGGCCCGGACGCTGCGGCCTCGTCGAGCCGACGAGACCAGGCCCACGTACGCCGGATCGGCCTTGAACGCAGCGGCCAGTACATCCTCATCGCCGTGTCCTTGGGTGGCAACCACCACCATCGACTGCGGCGTGAGCAGCCCCTCGCTGAATTCGGCGCGGTCGACCAGCTCGACACGCCAGTCGAGCTGGGCGGCCAGAACCGACAGGGTGGTCGCCATGGGCGAGCTTCCGACGATCACGAGGTGCAGTGCGGCCACGACGGGCTCCAAGTAGATCTGCAGGGCGCCTTCGCTCTGACACGACATCGGCACCGCAGTGGTGCCCTGGGGCAGGTCGCCGAATCGGTCGCTCGCACCGAGCGCCAGCAGGCGCGGCGTGCCCGCTTCGAGCGTGGCGATGGCCTCGCGGATGAACACCGGCTCGGCGCAGGCGCCGCCGATCCACCCATACATCTCGCCCGCGGCCGTGTAGATGGCGCGAGAACCGCGCTGCCCCGATGTCGGACCCTCGCGCCAGACAACCGTGGCCAGCACGAATGCCTCGCCGCTGCGGGCGAGCTCGGTGGCGCGCTCGAGCACGCCCCAGCCCTCGACCGCCCCTTGTCCGAGGGCCCGGTGCCCGACGAGTCCGGAGCTGCTCATGGCTCGGTGCGTACCGGCGGAGCGCCGGAGACATCGTGGCCCTGCGTGATGGCCTCATGCACCCGATCGGGCAGCAGCGGCATGTCGATATTGCGCACACCGCTGTCGCCGATGGCGTCGATCACCGCGTTGACGAATGCCGCTGGGCCGCCCACGGTGGCGCACTCCCCGATGCCCTTCGCACCGATGGGATGGTGGGGGCAGGGGGTCACCACCTCGTGGAGTTCGAAGCCCGGTGTCTCCCATGCGGTCGGCAGCAGGTAGTCCATGTAGTTGGAGCCGATGCAGTTGCCGTCCTCGTCGAAGGTGATGAACTGCATGTTGGCCATGGCGTAGGCCTCGGTGAGCCCGCCCATGATCTGGCCCTCGACGATCATGGGGTTGATGCGCACGCCGCAGTCGTCCACCGCCACCACCCGCAGGACGTCCCACACGCCGGTCTCGGGATCCACCTCGACGGTCGCGATGTAGCAGGCGAACGGCCAGGTCAGATTCGGCGGGTCGTAGTAGGCGTTGTTCTCCAGGCCTGGCTCCATGCCGTCGGGCATGTTGCTGTAGGCGGCGATCGCGCATTCCTGGATCGTCACGCCTCGGTCAGGTGCGCCGCGCACCGAGAACCTGCCCAGCTCCCATTCGATGTCCTCTTCGGACACCTCCAGCAGGTGCGCGGCGATCTTGCGGGCCTTGGCGCGGATCTTGCGCGACACCATGGCCACCGCCGCCCCGGCCACCGGCGTGCTGCGTGACGCGTAGGTGCCCATACCGAACGGGGCCGTGTCGGTATCGCCCTCTTCGACCAAAACATCCTCGGCAGGAATGCCGAGTTCGTGGGCGACGATCTGCGCCCAAGTGGTCTCGTGGCCTTGGCCCTGTGTCTTGGCGCCGGTGCGCAGCAGCGCCTTGCCGGTCATGTGGACCTTCAGCTCTGCCGAGTCGAACATCTTGATGCCCAAGATGTCGTACTCCCGGCTGTTGCCCGCCCCGAGGGGCTCGGTCATGGTCGAGATGCCGATGCCCAGCAGCCGGCCCCGCTGGCGCGCCTCCTCCTTCTGGCGCAGGAAGTCCTCGTAGCCGATCGCTTCGAGCCCGAGGTCGAGGCATTTGCCGTACTGGCCCGAGTCGGTCAGGAACCCCCAGGGCGTGCGATGGGGGAAGTCGTCGTCGCGCACCAGGTTGATGCGGCGGAACTCGGCCTGGTCCATGCCCAGGTCGGCGGCGGCCGCCTGCACCATGCGCTCCTGGAAGTACATAGCCTCGGTGACCCGGAATGAGCAGCGATACGCGACGCCGCCGGGTGCCTTGTTGGTGTAGACGCCTTGGGCTGTGAGATGCGCGGCGGGAATGTCGTAACAGCTGAAGGCCGAGTGCATCAGGCCGATCTTGAACTTGCTCGGCTGGGCATCGGAGAAGAAGGCGCCGTGGTCGGAGTCGGTGTGCATCCGCACGCCGAGAATGCGGCCGTCGTTGCGCAGCGCCATCTCGCCCTTGAGGTAGATGTCGCGGCCGAACCCCGTCGAGATGAGGTTGCCGCTCTTGTCCTCGATCCACTTGACCGGGCACTCAAGCAGGATCGACGCCAGGATCGACACGACATAGCCCGGGTACACCGGCACCTTGTTCCCGAATCCGCCGCCGAGGTCGGGGGACACGATGCGGATCATGTGCTCGGGCAGCTCGGCTACCAGGGCCACCGCGGCGCGGATGATGTGCGGCGCCTGGGTGGTCATGTACACGGTGAGCTTCGAGGTCGCCCGGTTGAAATCGGCGATCGAGCCGCACGCCTCGATGGGCGACGGGTGCGAGCGCGGGTAGTGCATGTCGATGGTCGAGACCACATCGGCCTGCGCGAAGGCCCGATCGGTGCCCTCACGGTCGCCGACCTCCCAGTCGAACACGACGTTGGAGTCCTGGCCGGTCTTGTCGTCGCGGATCAGCGGCGCGCCGGGTGCCTTTGCCTGGGTCGGGTTGACGATGGGCGGCAGCGGTTCGTAGTCGACCACGATCGCCTCGCAGCCGTCCTTTGCGATGTAGGGGTCGTCGGCGACGACGCAGGCCACTTCCTGGCCCTGGAACCGGACCTTGTCGGTGGCGAGGACGGCTTGGGTGTCGTATGACAGCGTCGGCATCCAGGCCAGGTTCCGGGCGGCCAGCATGTCGCCGGTGAGCACCATGCGAACGCCGGGAATGGCCCAGGCAGCACTGACGTCAATGGAGCGGATGCGGGCGTGAGCCAGCGGGCTGCGCAGGATCTCCATGTGCAGCATCCCGGGCAGGGCGATGTCGTCGATGTAGTTGCCCTTGCCGCGGATGAAGCGGTTGTCCTCCACCCGCCGCCGGCTGGCTCCGAGGCCGCCGATCTTGATCTCGTCGAGCGCCATCTCAGCCCTCCCCGCCTGCGTCATCGCCTGCATCGTCCGCACCGTCGCTCTCAACGTTGGCGCCTAGCTTCTCGGCCGCCCACATCACGGCCTTGACGATGTTCTGGTAGCCGGTGCAGCGGCAGAGATTCCCCGACAGCGCCCAGCGGATCTCGTCCTCGCTGGGGTTCGGGTTCTCTTCCAGCAACGCCTTCGCGGCGAGCATCATGCCCGGGGTGCAGAAACCGCACTGCAGGCCGTGCTCGTCTTTGAAGCCCTCCTGGATCGGATGCAGCTCGCTCGCCGTCGCCAGGCCTTCGACGGTGAGCACCTCGTGGCCGTCGGCCTGGACGGCGAACATCGTGCAGCTCTTGACGGGCACACCGTCGTACAGCACGGTGCATGCGCCGCAGTTGGTCGTGTCGCAACCGGTGTGAGTTCCCGTCAGCCGGAAGCCGTTGCGCAGCAGGTGCGCCAGCAACAGCCGCGGCTCCACGTCGGCCGCACGCCGCTCGCCGTTGACGGTCAGCTCCACACGGCGAACCGGCACTGCGTCACCGGCGCCGCCGTCGCTCGGACGGACCTCTTCGAACAATGTGCTCATGTCAGGCCGCCTCTTGTTCTGATCGCTGGATCTGAGCCCCGATGCGCCGCACGAAGGTGGCGACGACGTGGCGCTTGTAATCGGCGCTTCCCCGGTGGTCAGAGCGTGGCTGAGCCGCCTCGGCCGCGAGCTGGGCTGCCGCGTCGACGGCATCCGAATCGAGCGCCGTGCCGACCAGCGCCGCTGCGGCGTCGGAGGCGTTGATGGTGGCAGGCCCGACAGCGGTGAGCCCAATGCCCGCACGCGCAACGCTGCCGCCCGACATCTCCACCGAGACCGCGACGCCGACGGTGGCGAAGTCACCGACCCGACGTTCGAGCTTGAGATAGCCACCTGCCCGGGCGCCGCGTGCTGCGGGAATCACTGCCTCGACGGCGATCTCGTCGGGAGCGAGCACCGTCTGGAACGGGCCGTCGATGAGATCGGCCACCTGAATGCTCCGGCGCCCATTCGGGCCTTGAGCCACGATGGCGCCTTCCAGCGACACCATGACCGAGGCCCAGTCGCCTTGCGGGTCGGCGTGACACACCGAGCCCACGAGCGTCCCCCGTGTGCGCACCAACGGGTCGGCCACGACGGGGGCCGCCGCAGCGATGGTCGGTTGGGCATCGGCGAGCGCAGCGGATTTCTCGAGATCAGCGTGCCGGCACAGCGCCCCGATGCGATAGGTGCCGTCGGGATCGGACCGGTGGTGGTCGAGGCCGCCGATGCCGTTGATGTCCACGATCATCGCGGGCGCCGCGAATCGCAGCTTCATCATCGGGATGAGGCTCTGGCCGCCCGCCAGGATCTTTGCCTCGCCGTCTGCTGCGGCGAGCATCGCTACTGCCTCGGCGACGGTCGAGGGCGCTTCGTAGCGGAAGCGAGATGGATACATGCGTCAGCCCCCTGTCGACGGCCCGCCAGGACCTTGCGGATCCGGCACAGCTCGCGGCAACGACTCGGCGTCGGGATCGGGACGTCGCTCTTGGTGTGGCGGCCATGGTCCCTGAACTGGCTGACCAGCGACTTTGAGATAGTCGATGATCTGAGGCCAGGCCCAGATCGTCGGGCTCGCACCTTCCTTGGGCGCACCCTCGATGACCTCGTACAGCCTCGGGTTGCCTGCGCTATGGCCTGATGACTCGATCGGCATGGATACCCCTTCCCCCGGAGATCCGGCCGTGTCTCTGCGGCACAGCGAACTTACCACTGCCCGTCGCGGCGCTCCGAACGAACTCACCAGCCACGCCGGTTGTGCTCCCGCGGCGGCATCTGTGCCTTTGGCGGCGATACTCGCGGGCATGGCACTTGGTATCGGCGATTCCCTGGTGGCGGCCAACTTCAACTCGGGCTGGTACCAAACCGTGCTGGTCGTCCACCTCGTCAGTGCGGTGGTGGGATTCGGCGGCAGCGCCTTGGGCACCGTCATGCTGAGACGGGCATGGGCTGATGGTCCTGACGCTGCAGCTGCTGTACGGCGGGCGTTCGAGTTCGCGTCGAACCGGTTGACGGACATGGCGGCGTACCTCGCCGGGATCGCCGGCGTGGTGGCGGTGCTCGTCGATGACCGCTGGACGTTCCGGCAGGGCTGGGTCACGACGGCGTTCATCTTGTACTTCGTCTGGTTGGGAATCGCTCACGGCGCACTGCGGCCGACCAGCTCCAAGCTCGCCGACGCCATGGACGGGGGACCCGAACGGTCCGGCGATGCGGAACGGCTGCGCAAGCGGGCCGAACTCTGGTCGATGGCAAGCAATCTGGTAATCGTGGCCGCCATTGCCGTGATGGTCACCAAGCCAGGCTTGTGAACCCCGGCGCCCACGCGGGTTTCGGCCCTGACGCGTAGCGTCGGCGCGCATGATCGAGCAGCGGCGGCACCGGGTGTGCGTGATTCCGGGTGACGATGCGGCGCCCGAAGCGATGGCTGCCTCGCTGCGCGTGCTGGATGCGCTGGACCTGCCCATCGACTGGGACCACGTGCCGGTGGGCGACGAGCTCACAGCGCTCACGCCCGACGAGCGGGAAGCGCTGGTCGGCGAGCGCATCGATGCCGCCGACACGGTGCTTTTCGGATCGTCGAACGGCACCACGCCGGGTGCGGGCTTCATGCGTTGGGGCAAACGCACCTACGCCAACGTGCGACCGGTGCGCTGGCGGCCTGGCTATGCCTCGCCGCTGGCCCGGCCTGAGGGGATCGATTACGTAATCGTCAGGGAGAACCTCGAGGACATGTATGTCGGCGTCATGGGCCCAGCGCAGCGGCTGCTCGATGCGGGTTTGACCGAGGGCCGTTCTCGCGTCCCGCCCGATGCCGCCAACGGGCGCTTCGCGGCGAAGATCATCACCCGTCCCGGCACCGAACAGGTCACCCGCTTCGCCGCCGAGCTGGCGCTGAGCCGGGGCGGCAAGCTGACCGTCTCGGCCAAGACGAACATGCTTCCTGCCACCGACAGGTGGTTCTGCGACATCGCTCGGGAGGTGACGCAGGAGTACCCCGGCCTGGAATACGAACAGTTCATCATCGATGACATGGCGCACCGGCTGGTGGTGCGGCCCCACGAGCTCGACGTGCTGCTGCTGCCGAACCTGTACGGCGACATCCTGTCCGACCAGGGCGCCGGCACGATCGGTGGCATGGGCCTGGCGCCGTCGGGCTGTTACGGCGACGACTGGGCGTATTTCGAATCGGCCCACGGCACAGCGCCCGATATCGCCGGGCGGGGCATCATCAACCCGACCGCCACGCTGGAGTCAGCGGAGATGATGTTGCGCTACCTGGGACTCGACGCCCCGGCTGACCGTCTCGATCGGGCGCTGGCACATGTCTATGAAAAAGGAGAGCGCGTGACGCCGGACCAGGGCGGCACTGCGGGCACAGAGGACTTCGCCACCGCCGTCGTCGACGAGCTGTAGCGGTCATACAGCGCGGCTGCGGGTAGAAACACGCATCGAAACCAGCGGAGGGGTGAGCGACCGGACATGAGCGACCAAAGCGCACGCAACGAGACACTGCCGCGGGGAATACCTGACGACCGGCCCGCAGACGGCGACGACAGCGCGCCGGTGTCGTATCGCCTGGATGAGCTTCGGCCCTGGGGCATAGCGGCATACGTGGCAGCCGGCATGGCTGCCGACGACGCGGCGACCGTCGTCGACAACCAGCTCTGGTCGGACCGGCGCGGTGTCGACACGCACGGCTTCCAGCGGGTGAGCTGGTACGTGAACTGGTTCCGCGACGGCACCACCGACCCGACAGCGCAGTGCGAGATCGTCACCCGGACGCCATCAGTGCTGGTCGCCGATGGGCACCACGGTCTCGGCCAGCTCGTGATCACCCGGTTCATGGAGCAGCTCATTGACGCCGCCCGAGAGAGCGGGCTGGTGGTCGGCGTGATCCGCAATTCCAACGACTGGGGCTGCGGCGCGAACTACCCGTACCAGGCCGCCGAGGCCGGATTCGTCTGCTACGGCACCACCACGTCGGTGCCGAACCTGGCACCGTTCGGCAGCCGCCGGAAGCTGTTCGGCAACAACCCGATCGTGTGGACGTTCCCCCGCCGCGCCCAGCCGCCGATCGTGCTCGACATGGCCATCACGCCCGTGGCGCTCGGCAAGGTGCTGCGGGCCCGCTCCGAGGGCTCGGAGATCCCGGTGGAGTGGGGATTCCTGGACCGCGACGGCAACCCCACGGTCGATCCCGACGTGGCGATGCGCGGCATCGTGCCGGCGATCGGCGGCTACAAGGGCATCGGCATGATCACCGCCTCGAACATCGCAGCAGGAATCCTGGGCGGCTCGGCCCACACCGGCGATGTGGCCGTGGGGCGGCGGGGGCAGTTCTTCCTGCTGATGGATCCGGGTGTGTTCCGCGACCGCGAGGGCTACTACGACGACATCGAGGACATGGTCGCCCAGATCCGCGCGGCCGGCGAAGAGGACGTGCTGCCGGGCCAGACCGTGTACCTGCCGGGCGAGCTCGAACAACTTGAGATGGACCGGCGGACTGCGGCTGGCACCGTCAGCTACCCCGCGTCGGTCGTCCGGTCACTGGGCCGTGTCGGCGACGAGCTGGGCGTGCCGTTCGAATGCGAGCCGGCGACGTCGATATGAGCGACAAGATGCTGGCGCTGGCGGCGGAGTGGATTCCGACGCTGCGGGAGCGCAGCGTCGAGATCGACTCGTTGCGACAGCTGCCGCAGGATCTGGCCGAGGCGCTGGCGGCCGACGGCTTCTACCGGACGCTGGTGCCGCCCGAACTGGGCGGGTTGGGGCTTCCACCGGCGGTGGTCGCTGAGATCGGCGAAGTGCTCGCCAGAGGCAACGCCTCGGCAGCGTGGTGCACGTTCATCGGCGCAACCTCGCAGATCATGTTCGCCGCGCTCGAGCCAGCCCAGCTCGCAGAGTTGCTGGAGAACCCCGATGTCATCACGGCCGGCGTTTTCGCACACTCGGGGACAGCCACGGCTGCACCCGGGCCTGACGGCGCCGACGGGTACATGGTGAGCGGGCGCTGGGCATGGGCCTCGGGTTCGCACAACGCGGCGTGGATCTCCGCAGGCGTGCAGATCGTCGATGGCAATGCAGCTGATCGCGCTGGCGACGGCCCCCAGCCGGCGCTCGGCCGGGCGTTCTTCCGGCCCGACGACATCGAGCTGCACGACGACTGGTACACCAGCGGGCTGCGCGGTTCGGGTTCGAGCACGTTCGAGGCTCACAATGTCTGGCTGCCTGCATCGCGCATCGCCTACGAGCGCTCGATTCTGAAGTCGTCGTACGCTGCCGAGCCGCTGTACCGCATGCCGCTGTTCGGCCTGCTGGCGCTGCCCATCGGCGCGATCGCGCTGGGGATGGCCCGGGCGAGCGTGGACGAAGTGATTGACGTCGCCAGGTCGAAGGTGCCCCAAGGGTCGCGTCGCACCCTGGGTGAGCGGCCCGCACTGCACTCCGCAGTAGCGGTGGCAGACACTGAGGTGCGGGCGGCTCGGACGCTGCTGTACACGTGCATCGATGCCGCGTGGGAGCGCGCGCAGCACGGCTTGTCCGATTTGGAACTGCGCCGTGACCTGCGCACAGCAACCACCCATGCAATGCAGACCAGCCTGCGAGTGATCAGCTCGATGAACTCGGCCGTCGGCGGCACGGCGGTGTTCGAAGCATCGCCATTACAGCGTCACCTGCGCGACGCCCAGACGGCCTCGGCTCACTTCATGGTCGCGATGCCGGTGATGGAATTGGCCGGCCGCACCTTCTTCGACCCCGACGCCGACACCTCCGGCCTGTAGAACGTCGGCCAGCAGCGCTCAGTCGTCGCGGCGGCGCTGGTGCGCGGGAAGCGGGAATGTGATCGGGATGAGCGCGGTTTGGTCGATGTCGATCAGCGACGGTCCCACCGGGCCTGATTCGCCGCTGGCACGGGCAACCGCATCGCCGAAGGCAGTTTCGAACTCGGCCACGCTGCGCACGCGCCGGGCCGGCACGCTCATGGCCTCAGCCACAGCGACGAAGTCGATGCCGCCGATCTCGGTGCCGTGGTGCTCGTCCCATAGGGCGTCCTGGATGATGCGCAGCACGCCGTAGCCGCCGTCGTTGAACACGCACACGATGACGGGCAGGCCGTGCTCGGCGAGCGTCGAGATCTCCCCCACCGACAGCATCAGTCCGCCGTCGCCCTGGATCACGACGGTCGGCTGGCCGGTGGCGAGCGCCGCACCCACAGCCATCGGCACGCCGGGGCCGATGGCGGCATTGGCGGCCCGGATCGACGTGCGCGGCGCCACGATCGGCAGCAGCCGGTTGCCCCACATGTAGCCGGGCACAGTGGTGTCACGGACGATGCGGGCCTCATCGGGAAGCAATCGGCGGATCGCGTCGCAGATCGCCGCGTGGTCAGACCCGATCTCGTCGCGCATCGCCTCCATGTCGGACGAGCGATGCTTGCGGGCCCGCTCGACGTAGCCGTCGTCGATGGTGGGCGCGCCGTCGCCCAGCCGTTCGAGCAGCCCGGCCAGGCTGAGCTTCGCGTCCCCCACGACGGCCAGCGACGCCGGGTAGTTGAGACCGATCACGCCAGGGTCAGCGTCGAGGTGGATCAGCTCGTCGGGCAAGCGCAGCGCCCACACCCGGGTTGCGTAGTTCTGGAAGCGGGTGCCCACGGCCAGCAGCAGGTCAGCCTCGGCAAAGACGTCGGCCATCTGGGGGCGGTCCGAACGGAAGCCCAGCGACAGCGGGTGCAGTTCGCTCAGGGCACTGCGGCCCTCGATCGTCGTCACCACCGGCGCACCGAGCCGCTCGGCCAGCGCAGTGAGCTCAGCCGAGGCGTCGGCGCTGACGACGCCGCCGCCCGCCCAGATGAGAGGTCGCTGCGCCGCAGCCAATCGCTCGGCCGCATCGTCGAGCAGCGCAGCGTCAGGCCGCAGACGTGACACCTCGGGAGATCCCGAGATCGGCCCATCGCCGACCTTGGCGTACTGGAAATCGATCGGGATCTCCACAGCGCCGGGCTGAGGACGGCCGGTGCGGATGTCGTCGGCGACGCGGGCGACCTCGGCAGAGATCTCGCCGGGATACCGCACCGACGCCACACTGCGACACACCGAGCGCAGCATGTCGACCTGCTGATCGTTCTCGTGCAGGAAGCCCTTCCCTTTGCCATAAAACCGTGACTCCGTCTGGCCGGTCACCATCAGCACGGCCGAACTGGTGAACGACGCCTCGTAGAGGCCGGGCACAGCATTGGCGGCGCCGGGGCCGGTGGAGGTGAGCAGCACGCCCATCTCTCCGGTGGCGCGGTAGTAGGCATCCGCAGCATGTGCAGCCGCCTGCTCGTGGCGGACCTTGACGACCTCGATGTCGTCGCGCACCGACAGCGCCTCATACATCGGCAGGTTGTGCACGCTGACGATCCCGAACACGTGCCGCACGCCCAGGCGCGCCAGCGTCGCCGCGACGGCCTCGCCCCCGGTCATTTCACTCATGGCAGTCACTCACCTCGGGCCTCGCTCATCGCACGCACGGTAGCCCTGCGGTGGCGCCAGCCGCCCGGCGTGCAGCACGGCGCGGATTCGGCGCCGATGCCGACCGCCGCCGGTCTGATGGATCAGGCGTCGAGGCTGAACGGCGGGTACTGATCGGTCAGCAGGTGCAGATACGCGTTCATGCGCAGGTTCACGCCAAACCACGAGACGACCCACCCGCGCATTCCGTCGGGCCATCGGCCGGTGAACAGCACTGCGAAGAAGCCGAGCACGACCAGAACCGCTGTGATGAGACCGGTGATCGCAGTGAACACCACGGCCGGAATCACCAAGATCAGCCGGAACGCAACCGTGAGCCGGTTGCGGTCGGTCAGCTGAGGCTCGATGTCGACAGCGACCGGAGTGCCTCCGGGCTCGGGTGCAGACATGTCGAACTCGAACGGCGGGTAGCGCTCGTGCAGAAAGTCGAAGTAGGCGTACAGCCGGATGCTGTAGCGGAGGTACATCGACTGGAAGTCCGCCAGGCCCTTGGGCAGCCTGCCGGTGAACACGATGGCGATCCAGCCGAACACGTTGAGCAGCCACGCGATGTGCTGCAGGATCTCGAAGATGATCAGGTGCGGAATCAGCAGCAGCCAGTGCACCAAGGGTCGCCAGTTGGCGATCCGCTCCGATGACTCGACGGTGACAGAAGCCGGGTAAGCCATGCCGCCGAACCTACTTGGAGGCTCGGATCAGTCCGGGCATCGCCCGGCGAAGGGCGGGGGTTGGGCCTATTCGGCGGTGCTGAAGGGCGGGTACTTGTCGGTCAGCATGTAGATGAAGGTCAGGTAGCGCGCGTGGACCCGGTAGAACCCGATCACCAAATCGCGCATGCCTGCAGGCCAGCGGCCGGTGAACAGGATGATGAAGTAGGCGATCGTCACCACTGCGACGACGAGATACGAGTAGACGGTGACGAAAACGATCTGCGGTAACCCGTAGATCGGACGGAACAGTGCTGCCAGACGATTGCGGTTCCCCGGCTCCACTTCGACATTCACCGCCACCGGCGAACCGCCCGGATCCTCTGCCGACGAAGGGAATTCAAACGGCGGGTACTGATCGTGGATGATGTGCACGAACGACAGCACACGGGGGTAGTAGCGGATGTACATCACCTGGAAGCTCGCGATGCCTGCAGGCACCTTGCCGGTGATGACGACCGCGAGCATGGTCAAGACCGCGAGCAGCCAAGCCACAACGTGGAACACGGCGAGTATCACGAAGTGCGGGATCAGCATGATCCAGTGGACCAATGGACGCCAATTCGCCACGCGCTCTGAAGGTTGGACGGTAAGGGACGCTGGATAGTCCATACCCCGAACCTACTCGCACCTCAGCCGGCACCCGTGACCCATTCCGGCACGGCGGCTGTACTACGCGGCGACGAGCGGGAACTTGTCGTTGTCGCCGGGATACTCGCCGGCGATTGATGTCGTGTCGTCGTCGCCCACGATGGGATCGCACCCCGCATGGGGGTACCACAGCGCGTCGTCGCCGAGCCAGCGGGTGGACAGTGCCACGCGCCGGTGGTCGCCGGCATTGCCCGGCGAGCCGTGGATGATCCACGACGAGAAGAACAGCGCATCTCCGGGCTCGACGTCGAACCCGATGATGTCGTACGCGGCCCGGTCGGCCTCCACGTCGGGCATCTTCTCGCCCTCGAAATCAGCCATGAAGCCCTTCTTGCCGTCGAACGACTCGGGTGCGTAGTAGGCGTCCCAGCTATGCGAGCCACGCACGAACTCGAGCGAGCTCTCGGCCACGGTCACCGGTGTCATCGCCACCCACGCCGAGCAGATCTGCTTGCCCAAGAAGGGCCAGTAGGGGATGTCCTGGTGCCACGGCGTGGGGTTGGCGGTCCGCGGTTCTTTGATGAGCAGGTGGTCGAAGTAGAAGCGGGCCGTATTCGAACCCATCAGCGCCGCGGCCATCTGCGCCATGCCCGAGTTGAAGACGAAATCACCGATGACCGGGTCGATCTCCCACCGGTACCGGCTCGTGAACAGCCGGTTCTCCGGCGCTCCTGGATTTGTGTCTGACACCCACTTGCCGGGCTCGCGCAACTGCTGGTCGGCCACGTCGAGCACCCGTTCGACCCACCCGTCCGACACCGCACGAGTCACCTTCACCACGCCGTCTGCCGCGAACACCGCCTTGTGCTCGTCGGTGATGCGCTCGGCGGCGTGCGAGCTGGCCTGGATCGGGTGGCCATATGGGCGGCTCATGGCTCCTCCTCGACGAGAACGCCTGCGCTGGATGCGACTAGGCAGCGTCTGCTGACGAATCCGATGCGAGAGAGTCTGCCAGCGCTTCGGCGTCGGTCTGCGCGCCGTCGGCAGTACGGGCGCTCACTGCCTCCAGCAGGCCGGCGATGCGGGCTGGACTGTGAGTGCGCTCGGGGGTCACGCCGAAGGCGTGGTGGGCAGGAATGAGATCGCCGAAGGGGCTCACCACGTTGACGTTGTCGCCCCCGATCAGGCCCGGATGCTCGACTCCGCAGGCATCGGCCAGCCTGAACAGCTCCTTGCGCAACCCGATGACGTAGTTCGCGAGCCGCACGCTCTTGAGCGTGGGGTCGAGGCCACGAGAGAGCCAGTTGTTCTGCGTCGCCACGCCGGTGGGGCAATGGTCGGTGTGGCAGCGCTGCGCCTGGATGCAGCCGATCGCCATCATCGGCTCACGCGCCACACCGATCATGTCGACACCGATGTTGAACGCCAGCGCCGACGGGGCCGGAAAGCCGAGCTTGGCCGAGCCGATCATCACGATCTCGTCGGTCAGGCCAGCCTCGCCGAAGGCACGGTGCACGACCCCGAACGCCCGCCAGAACGGCAACGCCACGTGATCGGTGAACACCAGCGGCCCAGCACCCGTACCGCCCTCGGCGCCGTCCACCGTCACGAAATCGGGCCCCCTGCGAGTCTCGGCCATGTGCTGGGCCAACTCGGTCCAGAACGCCTCCTGGCCTACCGCTGATTTGATGCCCACCGGCAAACCGGTCGCAGCGGCCACTTCCTCTACGAAGTCCACCAGCTCGGCGACGCTGCCGAATGCGGAATGGCGGCTGGGGCTC
This sequence comes from Candidatus Poriferisodalis sp., assembly GCF_965204125.1. GTDB lineage: Bacteria > Actinomycetota > Acidimicrobiia > Acidimicrobiales > Poriferisodalaceae > Poriferisodalis. The sequence goes on from NZ_OZ241968.1 coordinate 719,949, forward strand.
ACTACGTCTTTGCCGACCGGGACGCCGCGCGCCTCTGCTATCTCGGGGCTCACCTTTGCCGCGGGCAGCAATCCCCCGACACCGGGCTTCGCCCCCTGGGACAGCTTCACTTCGATGGAGCGAACCGGCGCCCCCTCGACGGTCTGCAGCAGGCGGTCCATCGAGAAAGTGCCGTCGGGGTTCCTGCACCCGAAGTAGCCGGTTCCCATCTGGAAGACCAGGTCGCCGCCGCTGCGGTGGTACTTCGAGATGCCGCCCTCGCCCGTGTTGTGCATGCAGCCAGCCATCTTCGCCCCACGGTTGAGCGCCTCGATCGCCGTGCCGGACAGCGAGCCGAAGCTCATTGCCGAGACGTTCACAATCGAAGCCGGGCGGAACGCCTTGGCCCGGCCGCTCCACGCGCCCATGACCTTGCCGCACGGCAGCGGGGCATCGGCTGGCACGGTGCGGCCCAGCGGGAACGGACTGTGACGGAACGTGATGTGACCGGGCTTGTCGATCTCGTCATCGGTGCCGAAGCCGAAGTACGTGTTCTGCTCTTTGGCTGTCGAGTACACCCAGCGTCGCTCGTCACGGTTGAACGGCCGCTCTTCCTCGTTGTGGGCGACGATGTACTGGCGCAGCTCCGGGCCGATCTTCTCCAGCAGGAATCGGAGATGGCCGATGACCGGGTACGTGCGCAGGATCGAGTGCCGCTTCTGAATGCTGTCGTGAATGAAGGTCAGCACCAGAAGCGCCCCGATGACGATCAGCCCCCACAGCCACCACGGCACGACCCGAACCTACCGCGGCCTGGTCGGGCAGAGATTCCTATGCTGGCCCGGTGGCATCGGTACCCGACGCAGCGGCGCTCACACCTGCGCCGCCCGGCTCTCCAGCGATGCCGCCGCTCGAGGCCGACGTGCTGGCGTTGCTGCCCGCCGCCGAGGACGCACCGCGATGCTCGGCGCACGCGGCTGCCATCGGCACCGATCCCGGCGGCACCGCAATCTCCGCCGATGCCGTGGCACTGGTGGAAACGCCGCTGCCCTGGCCGAAGCCGGTGTTCGCGAGCGGCTTGCTCGAGGGCTTCACGCCCGTGATGGAGCTGAACGCAGGACTGACCCGAGTGCTGGCCGTGGTACCGCCGCACGAGCGCGGTGCGCACGACAAGGTTCCTGTCGTGCTGCACTGGCGTGCCGGAGCGGGCACGCGATCGGCGTACTTCGACGCCGACGGCCCCGAAGGACTCCGCCAGCTCTTCGCCCATCTTGGGGACCAATCGCCTGCAGACCCGGTACCGAACGGGGCAGCGTTCGCTTCGGTTGGCTACGCCGAGAACGAGCGGGCCGTACTCATCTGCACTCAAGGCAGCCATGACGTGTGCTGCGGCAGCGAGGGCACACGTCTGGCGGCCGACTTCGAAGCCGTGTTGCGCGCCTACCGCGATGCAGACGTCAACGAGCCCTACGCCGGTGCTCCCACGGCAGGCGGACGGGTGGCCGTGTACCGCGTCAGCCACACCGGAGGCCACCGATTCGCTCCGACGGCGATGACGCTGCCCGACGGCCGCATGTGGGCCGGCATCGAAGCAGGCGAGATCGCCACGATCTTGGACCAAACCGCCGACGCAACTGCCATGGCATCGCGCTGCCGGGGATGGTGGGGTGCGCCGACAGGGCCCGCACAGGTGGCCGAGCGTGCGGTATTCGCACAGGTCGGCTGGCCGCTCGAGCACATAGCTCGCCAGGTCCGCTTTCGGCCTTCGGGAACCGGCTGGGACGTCGATGTCGTGGCGGCTGAGGCTGAACGAGCATGGAGGGTGTCGGTGGAGGCCGGCCGGACCGTACCGACCATCGCGTGCCGGGCGCTCGGCGGTCTCCCCGCCAAGCCCGCGACAGAATTCACAGTCACCGATATCTGGGAGACATCGAAATGACATCACCGCTGGAGGGCATCCGCGTCGTCGAGTTCGCCAATTTCGCTGCCGCGCCGTCGGCCGTGGCGATCATGGCCGACCTCGGGGCGGAGGTGATCAAGGTGGAAGCCATCGGCGGCGACCCGATTCGCGGGCTGATGAAGCAGGCCAAGGTGCCCGAGGGTGCACACAACCCCGACGTTGCCTTCCAGTTCATCAACCGCGGCAAGCAATCGATCCAGCTCAATCTGGAAGACCCCGACGGCTCAGCGATTGCGCGGCGCCTGGTAGCGGCTTCCGATGTCGTAGTCATGAACCTGCTGCCCGAGCGCCGTGATCGCTTCGGCCTGGGCACCGACGACCTGCTGGCGCTGAAGCCCGACCTGGTCATCGGCGTGCTGTCGGGCTACGGCGAAGTGGGAGACGAGATCGACCGGCCGGGCTACGACGTGACGGCCTTCTTCTCGCGATCAGGCTTGTACGGCGCCTCGACGCCTCCCGGAGGCGCCCCGCCGCACGCCCGGCCAGGCCAAGGCGACCACACCACGAGCCTGGCCTTCTTCGGCGCGATCATGGCCGGGCTGCGGGCCCGGGATGTGACCGGCGAGGGACAGATCGTGGAGTCCTCGCTGCTGCGGACGGCGACATGGACCATCGCCATCGACATGGCCACTTCGCTGGTGGACGGTCGCCCCAACACGGAGCGTCCTCGCGAGAGCGGCCTGTCGCCCATGCTCGAAGCCTTCGAGTGCGCCGACGGGCGCTGGCTGCACTTCACAATGCCCGACACCGGCGACGCGTGGGAGCGCTTCTGCAAAGCCATCGAGCGCGAGGACCTGCTGTCCAATCCCGACTACCAGACCGGACGGCAGCGCTTTCGGTCAATGCGCGCGCTGCTTGCCGACATCGACGACACCCTCAAGTCACAGCCGTCCGAATACTGGATGCCTCGGCTGGATGAGCACCGCTGCATCTGGGCGCCGATCAACGACACGGCGCAAGCAGCGCAGGATCCGCAGGTGCGCGCAACCGGCGCCTTCGAGACCATTCACCACCCCGAGGCCGGCGACTTCGAGACGATCGCCGCGCCGTTCCGCATGCACAACTCCCCCGACGTGGGCGTGCGCGGCCCCGCGCCACGAGCCGGTGAGCACACCGCCGCCCTGCTGGGCGACCTGCTCGGCCTCGACGAGAGCGAGATCACCAACCTGGCCGAACGCGGCGTTATCGCGTCGGACTGAACGCCTCTCGACGATTCGCCGGTAGTCGACAGCCGGTCGACCGGCGCTGTCGCAGGTCAGTCTTCGAGGCGGTCGATGATGTCTGTTGCTATGTCCTGCGGTGAGCGGCCCGCCGTGTGGACCTGCTCGAATTGCCCGTATCCCGCTGCCCGTTCGTTCAGGAGGCGGGCTACTGCGGACGCTGGATCGTCGCCTGCAAGCAGCGGCCGTACCGGGCCATCGACGTCGGCTCTCAGGCGGCGGACGATCTCGTCAGCACTAGCGGCAAGGCAGAAGACGCGACCCGTGGCGGTCAGCGCATCGGCATTTGCCGGATCGAGCAGCATCCGGCCGCCGGTGGCGATGACGTGGTGCCGGCTGCGGGCGACATCAGCGGCCGTCTCGCGCTCAAGTGCTCGAAAAGCGTCCTCGCCCTGCTCGGCAAAGATGACGTCGATCGGTCCGTGCCGAACCACGATCACGTCGTCGGTGTCGACGAATGTCCAGCCGAGGTCACGCGCGACCAACCGGCCCACGGTGGTTTTTCCTGTCCCCATGAACCCCGTCAGCACCACGTTGAGCTCGGGCGAGCAAGTCACAGGATCACGCTAGGACGCCGAGCCGGCAGCGCGAACATTGCGGAAACATCGGCCAACGATGCCGCGACATCGCTTGATCCTTCTCGCGGTCGCCGCTTACCTACGACGCTGAGCCGGATGCCGCGCGGCGGCAGCTGCCCGGCCGTACACCCAGGAGCACCCATGTCCACGAACTCGACATCGGACGGCGCTGCACCGCGCAACTTCGCCGCCAGTGATCACGAGATCGGCCTGCCGGAGTTCACCACCGAGCAGCTGCTGCTGATCAAGCAGGGTTCGGCTCGGCTGCGCGACGAGTTCGATGGCGTCTTCAATGCCGAGACCATCGAGCGCTACATGCTCGACTCACGCACGAAGCTCAAGGCCGGGGCGAGGCTGCTGGACTGGCTGCCGCTGCTGATCGAACGCTTCACCCGCGACCGCTTGCGAGCGCTCAAGCGTCTCGAAGTCGGCTCGCTCGACGTACCCGCGGTGCTGTTCCTGTGCACGCACAACGCGGGGCGCTCCCAGATGGCGGCCGGCTGGCTCCGGCGCCTTGCGGGCAGCCGCGTCGACGTGTTCTCCGGCGGTTCGGATCCCGGGCTTGAGACCAACGCCGCCGTTATCGAGGCCATGGGCGAGATCGGCATCGACATCACCGGTGAGTACCCCAAGCCGTGGACCGATGAGATTGCCCGGGCGGCCGACGTGATCGTCACCATGGGATGCGGCGACGCCTGCCCCATCTTTCCGGGCAAGCGCTACGAGGACTGGGAACTCACTGACCCGGCAGGCCAAGCGATTGAGGTTGTGCGGGAGGTACGTGACGACATCGGCCAGCGCGTCGGCGCGCTCTTGGCCACGCTCAATATCTCCGCGGCGGCCTAGTCGCTGCGCTCACGGCCGCTCGGGCCACGGCTTCGCCATTCGGCTCAGCCCCTTAGGAGGCGACTGCAGTAGTCGAAGGGCCTTGGGACGGCAGGCCGATCGGGAAGGCGTCCCGGACAGCGGCGTCGACCGCAGGGCTGATATGCGACGGCCAGTGGCTCTCGAGCGTGGCCACCACATGGTCGTGGGCCACATCGTGCGCGGCCCGGCTGCCCGCCTCGGTCCAGTCCTCGGGAGTGTCCCGGTTGGACACCAGCGGGTAGAGGTACTCGGTTTCCATGAGCTCGAGCGTCTGCGGCGAGCCCAGAAAGTGGCCCGGCCCGGCGATGACTTCGCCGATGAGCTCTGCCGACAACGTGTCGGCGTTCACCTCGATGCCGCGCACGGTGCGGTTGATGGCGCCGAGCATGTCGTTGTCGATCACCAGCGCCTCGTACGAGCACGCCAGCAGACTCGCCAGCATCCCTGCCGACTCATAGACGATGTTCGCTCCCGCATGGCCGGCCAGCCCGACGTTCAGGCCCTTCTCATAGCCGGCTTGGGCGTCGTTCACCTTGGAATCGGTCATGCCCGCGGCCACGCCGGTGGGCAGCCCGAGCCAGTGGCCGACTTCGGCCGCTGCGGCGTTGAGGATTCCCTCCTCGCCCGATCCCCCGCTCATGGCACCCGTGCGCAGGTCCGACACGAACGGCCACAGGCCCAGCAGGCAGGGATGGCCCGGCGACAGCAGGTTCACGAAGGTCAACCCCCCGAGGCACTCGGCCACCGCCTGCGCCAGAGCGCCAGCGAGCGCCGCAGGCGCAGTGGCACCGGCCTGCAGCGCCGACAGCAGGTTGATGGGCATGCCGGTGCGCACCTGCGCGACGAGGCACCTCGCCGAGTCGTAGGCAAAGCGCAGCGGTGGCACGACGAACGTGTTGTTGGCCGCGATGAAGGGGCGCTTCGCGAACTCGCCCTCGCCTCCCAGCACGAGGTCGAACATCTCGACCGACTCGTACACCCACTCCGGCTCGAACCACGACGATCCGCCCGGCTTGGTGGTGCTGCACATCACTGCGTATGCAGTGGTCATGTCGAGGTCACGGGTCTCGACCATGTCGCGTGCCACCACCGTGCGCACGTAGAAGTGCAGGTTGTCGAGCGTGTCGACCAAGCGGCCGCAGTCGTACACGTCCTGCGCGAGCGAATCGCGGAACGTGCTGGTCTCGTGGTCGTACATCATCACCGCGGCGCCTGACGTGCCGAAATAGACGTGCTCGCCACCCACGTGCACCGATTGGTCGTCGTCGAAGCCGTGCCAGATCCACTCCTTGGCCGCCGTCTCGATGGCGCGTTCCACGACACCGCGAGGCAGGTGAATGCGTCCGTTGTCGTCGACCCACCCGCCCACAGGCGTCGCCGCCTCGACGAACTCGTCGAGGGGATCGCCCATGCCGACGTCTTCGAGCAGCCCGAGTGCGGTGTCGTACACCTGCTGCATGTCGCTCTCGGTCAGCGGTTTGAATCGACCCGCGGGCAGGCCGGGGCGAACTGGCCTGCGATCGCGCTCAGGTGCTGCTTCGCGGACGGCGATGCGGCCGGCGCGGCCGCCGCCGCGGCGCCGGCGGGGTGCCTCGCCGGTGTCGGTCTCGCTCATGACCGCAAGCCCTGGTTCTGCGGGTCGTAGGCCGATTCGGCTAGCACAGTCGCTGTGCGCCGTTCGCCGAGCAGGTCCAGCTCGAAGGTGCTGCCGGGGGCTTCGAACTGTGGGTCGACGTACACGAAGGCCAAGCTGCGGCCCACGGTGTGTCCCCAGGCACCGCTCGTGCCGATGCCCATGGGCTCGTCACTGCCCGGCGCAAAGGCCGGCTCGTTGCCGCGGACGTCGTTGCCCATCGGACCCATCTCGGTGTCCACCTCGCAGTACACGAGCACCATGGACAGCGGCTCGCCCTGCTGCTCAGACTCTCGCCGAGCCTGTGCCGCGTCACGGCCGAGGAAGGGGCGGCTGTAGTCCACGAACCGCCCGAGTCGGGCCTCAACCGGCGTGATCTCGGTGGTCAGCTCGCTGCCCCATGCCTTGTAGGCCTTCTCGATGCGCATGACGTTCATGGCGTAGCTGCCGAAGTGCACCAGGCCGTGGGACTCGCCGGCTTCGGCGACTGCGTCATACACGCGGGCCAGATCGTCCATCGGGCAGTGCAGCTCCCAGCCCAGTTCGCCGACGTAGGACACCCGCAGCGCGATGACGGGCACGCCTGCCACCGAGATCTGCTGGGCAGTCAGCCAGCTGAACCCGTCGTTGCTGAGGTCGGCGTCGGTCACCGGCGACAGCACGTCACGTGCACGCGGGCCGGTCACCCCCAAGATGGCGGTGCTGTCGGTGGCGTCGCGCACACTCACCTGCTCGTCGGCCTCGACGTGATCGCGCAGCCAGTCGAGGTCGTGGCTCTGGCCCATGATCGCGGAGGCCAGCCAGAACCGGTCCGGCGCCAGCCGTGCAATGGTCATCTCGCACTCGATGCCGCCCAGCTCGGTGAGCATGTGCGTCAGGCGGATGCCGCCGTCGCGCCCGGGCAGGCGGTTGGCTGACAGCCGATCCAGCAGGGCGGCCGCATCGGGCCCGGTCACCTCGAACTTGGCGAATGCGCTCAGATCGGCCACGCCCACCCGCTCGCGAACGCCGCGCACCTCGGCACCGACGATGTCATGCGCGTTGGAGCGACGGAACGAGTGCGCTTCAGGCGTGCCGTCGGGCGAGAAGTACTGGGGGCGCTCCCACCCGTAGATCTCCTGCCACTGCGCTCCCAGCGCGTCAAAGCGGCCCCACAGCGGCGTGGTCTTGACCGGCCTGCCGGCGGCTCGCTGCTCCCCCGGCAGCCGCACTTGGTACATCTCGTGGTACTCGTCGAGCGCCTTCTCGAGGGCGAACTGCGACTTGGGGCCGGTGTGGTCGCCGAAGCGGCGCGGATCCATGGCGCGCACGTTGATCTCGGTCTGGCCGTGAACCATCCACTGCGCCAGGAACTTCCCGGCACCCGGGCCTTGGGTGATGCCGATGGATGCCCCGTTGCAGTGCCAGTAGTTGCGCACCCCCGGTGCGGGCCCCATGAGATAGCCCGAGTCGGGGGTGTGGGTGATCGGCCCGGACACAACTTGCTTGATGCCCGCGTCGGACAGCACGCCGATGCGCTGCTGAGCGAAGTCGAGGCATTCTTCGAGTACGTCGAGGTTCTCGCCGGGCAGGTGGAAGTGCAGGTCCCAGTCGATGCCGTCGACGCCGTAGGACCGGGAGCCGGACATCTCGTACGGCCCAATGAGCAGGCCATCGATCTCCTGGCGGTAGTAGCACGAGGCGCGGGGATCGCGCACCACTGGCAGTTCGAAATCGAGGGCTTCGACTTCGGGCACGGTCTCGGTCACCAAGTACTGGTGGATAACCGACACGATCGGAACGTCGAGCCCGATCATGGCGCCGAGCTGGGGTGCGTAGTGCCCGGCGGCGTTCACGACGTGCTCGCAGTGGATGGTGTCCTGCTCGTCGCGGCCGTTCGAACCGTTGCGGCGGCGGGCCGGATCGGCACCGCCGCGCACGATCGTGACATCCCAACTGCCGTCGGCGCGCTGGGACATGCCGGTCACGAGCGTGTGGCGCATGATCCGGCAGCCGAGGTCGCGGGCACCCTTGGCCATGGCGTTCGTGCAGCTCGACGGATCGGTCCAGCCGTCATGGGGTGTGTAGAAGCCGAGTCGCACGTCGTCGAGATCGGTCAGCAGCGGGTGCCGTTCGGCAATCTCCGCGGGGCCGATCAGATGCGACTCGACACCGATCTGGGTGAGCATGGCGTGGACGTAGTGGTGCCAGTCGGCCTCGTCGGCCGTGCGCGCCAATCGGATTGCGCCGCAGCCGTGCCAGCCCGCCGACAGTCCTGTCTCGGCTTCGAGGCGCGGGTAGAGAGCGACCGCCTCCTGGTGCACCTTGGCCATGTTGAGATCGCCGATGAAGTTCGGGATCAGGCCGGCCGCGTGCCAGGTGGACCCAGAGGTGAGCTCGCCCTTCTCGACCAGGATCGTGTCGGTCCAGCCTTCGTGCGCGAGGGCATACAGCAGGCCGGCCCCCATCGCGCCGCCGCCGATGATGACGCATTGCGCTTGTTCAGGCATGCTCAGCGATGCCGGGCCTGCTCAGACATACACAGGTCCCCATTTGTCCAGGCCAAAGGTGAGCCGAACCCCCCGGTTCGGGCCCCGTGGCATGCCGACGTGGTGCGCGCAAATTACCACCGCTCCGCGCACCACTGCGCGCATCTTGACGCTCTTGAATATGCAATCCGAAAGTTCAGGTTGCAGATCGCAGGACTACAGGCGGACGCGCTGGTTGGTGGGGTCGTAGAAGCTGCGGATCGACGGCGTGGCGGTGATGCGGCGGCCGGCGATCTCGATGTCGAAGCTGCTGGCTTCGAGCCAGGACTTGGTGACGGCCTGCGGCTCGGGGTCGGCCGCGGACGGGTGCGTCACGTAGCCCATCGCCAGGCAGCGGTCCTCGGTGTAGCTCCACATGGCCGAGGTGACCCGTCCGACGAGCTCGCCGTCGCGGCGGATCGGTTCGTCGTGATAGGCGAGCAGGTCGGGGTCTTCGATGCGGAACTGGATGAGCCGCCGCGTGCGCGGCTCGTGACGCTGCGATTCCAGCGCGGCGCGGCCGATGAAGTCCCGCTGCTTGTCCCACGCGATCGCGAAGCCCAGACCGGCCTCCAGCGGCGTGTCCTCGTCGCTGATGTCGTGGCCCCAGTGGCGGTATCCGCATTCCAGACGCAGGGTGTTCATGGCGTGGTAGCCCGCGTGGCCAAGCTGCAGTGAGTCATCGGCCGCTGCAGCGTCCTTGAGTGCCTCGTACACCGCCACCGCTCGCTCGTTGCGGACGTAGAGCTCCCAGCCGAGCTCGCCGACGTAGCTCATACGAATCGCGAGCACCTCCATCGGGCCGCCTGCTGTCGCGACATCGATGTGCTGAGCACTGCCGAAGCCGAAGGACTCGTTGTCGAGCGGGGTGTCGGTGACGCAGCTCAGCAGCTCGCGCGAGCGTGGGCCCATCAGCCCCAGCACAGCCCAGTCGTCGGTCACGTCTGCAATTTCGACGTCCCGTCCTCGGCAGTGACGCCGCAGCCACGCCCAATCACGGGTCTGGCAAGCCGCCGACGTGACCACCCAGAAGTCGTCATCGCCGAGCCGCGTCACGGTCAGATCAGCCTCGATGCCGCCGCGCTCGTTGCACCACTGGGTGTACACGGCACGCCCGGCAGGCACATCGACGTCGGCGACGCTGAGCGTGTCGAGCACATCCAGTGCGTCTGGGCCCCGCACCGTGAACTTGACGAACGACGACTGATCGAACACCGCCACGCCGTTGCGGACGGCATCGCACTCGCGGCCTGCGTTGGACCACCAGTTCTGCTTGCCGTAGCTGTAGCGGTACTCCCGCTCCTGGCCGGGCTCGGCGAACCAGTTGGCCCGCTCCCAGCCCGCCGTCTCGCCGAACACGGCGCCCGCCGCATCCATGGCGTCGTGCAGTGCCGAGCGGCGCTGGTCACGGGCGCTCGTGTACTGGAAGAACGGCCAGTGCATCGCGTACAGCAGCCCGAGACTCTCGCTGATGCGCTCGCCCAGATACGTCTCGTCGGCCTGGAACGGCATGGCCCGGCGGATGTCCACTGCGCACAGGTCCATCGGCGGCTGCCGGTCCGCGATCCAGTCGGCCAGCACCCAGCCCGCCCCGCCGGCCGACTGGATGCCCACGGAGTTGAAGCCCGCGGCCACGAAGCAGCCGTCGACCTCAGGCGCCTCGCCGAGGTAATAGGTGCCGTCGGGGGTGAACGACTCGGGACCGTTGAAGAACAGCTGCACCCCGCAGTCCGCCAACACCGGCACGCGGTGGCACGAACGCTCATAGACCGGGCCGACATGGTCCCAGTCCTCGTCCAGCGTGCCGAACTTGAAGTTGCGCGGGATGCCGCCGAGGCGCCACACCTTGGCTGCCGGCTCGAAGAAACCGACCATCAGCTTGCCGGTCTCTTCCTTGAAGTACGTGAAGTTGGTGGGGTCGCGCACGATGGGCGTGGAGGTGTCGAGCCCTTCGAGCGGCTCGGTGACTACGTAGAAGTGCTCGCACGCCTGCAGCGGAACGTTCACGCCGATCTGTGCGGCGAGATGGCGGGTCCACATGCCCGTGGCCAGCACCACGGTCTCGGTCTCGATGAGGTGGTCGCCCCCGGCGGCGCCGCCTGCCGGCTCAGTCCGGACGCCGCTGATGGCACCGTTGCGGGTCTCCAGCTCGGTGACGGCAACGCCCTCGATGATGCGGCACCCGCGAGCACGTGCGCCCTTGGCCAGCGCCATCGTGACATCGACCGGTGACACCATCCCGTCGTCGGGCAGGTACAGCGCGCCGACCAGGTCGTCGGTTCGCATCAGCGGCCACATCTGCGACAGCTCGTCCATGTCGAGCTCGCGGGACTCGACACCGATGGACCTGCCCATGGATGCGCCACGCAGGATCTCCTCCCAGCGCTCGCCGTCGGATGCCACCGAGATCGAGCCCGGCGCCCGGAATCCCGTCGCCTGACCTGTCTCGTCCTCCAGCGCTTCGAACAAGCGCACGGTGTAGGTGGCCAGCTTGGTCAGGCTGTAGGTCGACTTGAGCTGCGCTGCTAATCCGGCCGCGTGCCAGGTCGTGCCCGAGGTGAGCTGGTTCTGCTCCAGCAACAACACGTCGGTGATGCCTCGCCGCACCAAGTGGTACGCAACCGCGCAGCCCACGACACCGCCGCCCACGACGACCACTTCGGCACGATCTGGAAGCGAGCGATCGCCAAGGGCGCGCCCGGGTGATGTCTGTTCTGCCATCAGTGCCGCCTCAGACGCGTTCGAGCAGGTCGGGGGTCAGGTCCGCAGTGGAACGAACGCCATTCAGGCGCATCGTGCGGGTCATCCCCTCGACGAAATAGTTGAGCACCCAGTCGACACCAGTCTCGCCTGCAGCGCCGAGGGCATACAGGTATGCCCGGCCGATCATCGCTGAGTCGGCTCCGAGAGCCAGCGCCTTCACGATGTCGCTGCCGCGCCGGATGCCCCCGTCGCAGATCACCTCGCAACGGTCGCCGACGGCCTCTCGGATGGCAGGCACGCACTCCACCGGCGCCGGTGCCCCGTCGAGCTGGCGCCCGCCGTGATTCGACACAATGACCGCGTCGAGCTCCATGTCGGCAGCGATTTTGGCGTCGTCGGGCGACAGCACCCCCTTGAGCATCACGGGCCCGTCCCAGCGATCGCGGAACCACTCGATGTCATCCCATGACAGCGACGGATCGAATTGGCTGTTGATGTAGTCGGCCAGCGCCACGGCATCGCCGCCGTCGCCGCCCGCAGCCCCCTCGCAATTCGAGAATTTGATCGGTTCGTTGCTGAGGAAGTCCAGCAGCCAGCGGGGATGCATCAGCCCGTCGATGATCGTGTCGGGGCCCAGCTTGGGCGGAAGGCTGAAGCCGTGCCGGACGTCGCGCTCGCGGCGACCGAGCACCGCAGTGTCGACTGTGATCATGATGGCCTCGTAGCCGGCCGCCGCAGAGCGCTTCAGCAGATCGGCCATCAGCTCGCGGTCGCGCCAGACGTACACCTGGAAGAACTTCCTGCCGTCACAGACATCAGCGACCTCCTCCACCGAGCGCGTCCCCATGGTCGACAGCGAGTACGGGATGCCGGCGCGCTCGGCGGCGCGGGCCACGGCCAGCTCCCCCTGAGAGTGGGCGATGCGGTCAAAGCCGGTCGGTGCGATGACGAGCGGGATCGGCACTTCTCGGCCCAGGACCTTGCCCGAGATGTCCACATCGGTGACGTCTCGCAGCACTCGAGGCCGGAACTGCCAGCGGTGATACGCGGAGACGCTGCGCTCGGCGCTGACCTCGTCCTCCGCTGCCCCGTCGATGTAGTCGAAGCAGCCGCCCGGCATGCGGCGTTTGGCCATGCGGCGCAGGTCAGACACGTCGGCGGCGCGGATCAGGTGCCGTTTGTCGGCATCGCGTTCGAACTCGCCGAACTGCATGACGCTGCGGGCCGTTTCGTAGGCCTGCGATACCCATTTCGTCAACCCCGCCATGGACGCGAACTCTACGATGTCGCCATGGCCACAAACGCCGATCTGGCAGAGCGTTACCGCGCGATCCTGCCCAGCTTCATCAGCCCGCTGTACGAGCGACCGGTCTCGATCGACCGCGGCGAGGGGAGCTATGTCTTCGACAGCGAAGGCACCCGCTACCTGGACTTCTTCGGCGGGATCCTCACCACCATGATCGGGCACGCCAATCCCGTTGTAGTCGAGGCCGTACAGGCCCAGGCAGCCAAGGTGATGCACACTTCGACGCTGTATCTGAACGAGGAGATGATCTCGTTCGCCGAAGAGGTGGCGGCCGTCTCGGGCATTCCCGACCCCCGGGTGCTGTTCACCACGTCGGGCAGCGAGGCCAACGACACCGCGATCCTGCTAGCGACCAACTACCGCAATAGCAACCAGGTGTTGGCGATGCGCAACAGCTACCACGGCCGCTCGCTCACGGCCCAGGCGATCACCAGCCATCGCGCCTGGTCCACCAGCAGCTACAGCGGGCTCGACGTGCAGTTTGTGCAGGGCGGCTACCGGCTGCGCAGCCCGTTCCGGCAGCTCGACGACGACGCCTTCACCAATGCCTGCGTGGAGGATCTCGTCCAGCTCATCGACATGACCGATTCCGGCGGCTTCTCGGCACTCATCGCCGAGCCCATCCAGGGGGTCGGCGGCTTTGCCACGCCGCCCGATGGCTTCTTCGGGGCCATGGGCAAGGTGCTGCACTCGGAGGGGATCCTGTTCATCTCCGACGAGGTGCAGTCGGGCTGGGGTCGCACCGGCGAGCACTTCTGGGGCTATGAGGCCCACGGCATCACACCCGATGCGATCACCTTCGCCAAGGGCGTCGGCAATGGCATCACCCTGGCGGGCATCGTCGCCCGGGCCGAACTGATGAACTGCTTGACGCGCAACTCGATCACCACGTTCGGGGGGAACCCGCTCTCGACCGCAGCGGGGCGGGCGACGCTGCGCTACCTGCTCGAGAACGACCTGCAGGGCAACGCTGCGGCCCGCGGGGCGCAGATGCACGAGCGCTTGGCCCCCGTGTGCGACGCGTCGCCGCATGTGGCCGAGCTGCGCGGCAAGGGGCTGATGCAGGGTCTCGAGTTCTGCCACGCCGGCAGCATCGAGCCCGACGCTGCAACCACCGCAGCGGTGCTCGAATCCGCCAAAGACCACGGCCTGCTCGTGGGCAAGGGCGGTCTCTACGGCAACGTCATCCGCATCACGCCGATGCTGAACGTGACAGAAGCCGAGATGGACGAGGGCCTCGACATCCTCGTGCAGGTGATCGAAGCGCTCGACTGAGCCGGCACGCCCGGGCACTCGGCCGGGCGGCAGCGCGACGGTCAGTCGAAGCTGACCGAAACTTTCAGCGCGCCTGCGTCGTGGGGCTCGTGGGCCAGCCGGAAGGCGTCGCCGATCTCGCTCACGTCGAACACGTGGCTGACGAGCGGAGACACGTCGATGTCGCCCGAGGCGATGAGCTGCAGCGCTTGGCGGAATGACATGGAGCCCGGTTCGTCCTGGGCCCCGTAGGTGCTGGCGGCCGAGAGCCGCTTGCGGAAGAACTTCTGGAAGCGGACGTGGATGTTGTCGTCGGTCGACGGCAGTCCGAACCACAAGAGCTGACCGTCCATACGCACGAGCTCGACTGAGTCGAGGAACGTGTCGGAGCGGCCGACGGCCTCGACGACATAGTCGGCGCCGCGACCGTTTGTCATGTCCTTGACCGCCTCGATGACCCCGGCGTTGCCGAGCTCGGCGGCATTCAGGCACTCGTCCGCGCCGTATGCCTCGGCGACAGCCAGACGAGTCGGCGACAGGTCCGAGACGATGACCCGCTCGGCGCCTGCCCGCTTCAGCAGGTAGGTGAAGAACAGCCCCGCTGAGCCTTGGCCCATGACCATGACGGTCTCGCCGGTGACATCACGTGGGTGCTGGCGCATGGCGTAGATCACGGTGCCGAGTTGCTGGCCCATGAGCAGGTGCGAGCGAGGCACATCGCCAGCCGGCAATGGCACGCAGTAGCTGGAGTTGACCCGTTGGAAGGCGCAGAAGCACTCGCCTACCGGCGGGTTCGGGAACGTCAGCACGTGCGTGCCCTCGGGCAGGCCCGGCGCCCGGCTCTCCACCACCATGCCGATGCCTTCGTGACCGGGGAAGCCGTGCGGGCAGGGCGGTCGGTGAGCGAGGCCGGCGCCCATCATCACCATGTGCAGATCACTGCCGCAGATCGACGCCATCTCCGAGCGGATGAGCACGTCGTAGTTCACCGCCGTCATGCCCAAAGCGGCATCGGGCCGGGATGACGGTGCAGCGTCTGACGACGCCTCGTCCAGCGGCGGCACCGGGATCTCTTCGCACTCCATGCGACCCACGTCCACCATGCGGCCCGCCTTCATCATCTCCATACGTCTGCTCGCTTTCTGCCGTGCGCGCTGATTCTGGTCGCTCTCATTGGTTCAGCGAATACTGGCTCATGAACGCCCAGCCGTCCGCGGTGGCGCTGATGCCGGCATCTGAGCCGCCACCATTCTTGCTATTGCCCTTCTCCCACGATGAGCCGGGCCAGACGTGACCGAGGCCCTCGACCGCGTAGAAACGCAGTTCGACGCCGCCGTCACAATCGGTGTAGCTCGTGAGCGATGTCGTGGAGTCGAGCTCGCTCTCAGTCACGACCGCGCAGCCGAATGCAGCTGCGAACTCCGCGAGCTCGTCGGGGATGATCTCCGCGAAGAACGCTTCGAGCTCCCGGGCCTTCTCGCCTTCGATCTGCACACCCTGCAACAACACCGATTCTCGGCGGTCGTCGAAGGGCACAACTTCGTCGTCCGTGCCGTGAACGGCTGCCATCGCCACGGGGCGGGAGGGCTGGCACCCTGCGGGATGGCTGATGCCGCCGACAGAGAACGTCGCCGCAATCTGATCCGCCAATGTGCAGGCCAGATACGCACTGAAGTAGCCCCCGTTCGAGAAGCCGGTCGCATAGACGCGTGATTCGTCGATGCACGCTTGTTCGGAGACTCGATCGATCAGATCCCCGACGAACTGCACATCGTCACGCGACGAGGTGTCGCTGTGGGCGAGCTCCCAACTCCGGACGCCTCCCCAGTCGTTGTCGCCCAGACCGGACGGGTGGACGACCACGAAGCCCTCGTCATCGGCCAGATCGACGTAACCGGTGTAGGCCGCCTGGCCGGGTCCGTCGCCGCCTAGGCCGTGAAAGTTCACGACCAGCGGTGCGGGCGCCGATCCCCATGCCGACGCCGGCACATAGAGCAGGTACTCGTACTCGTTGCCTCCCGAGGCGAGACGGTGGCGACCGTGCGAACCGACGACATCGGCGTCCGGCAGACAGTCATCTGAGGCAGAGGCGCTCGTCGACGGTGCGGCCTCCTGCGATGTTTCAAGTGCTGGTGCTTCTGCGACGGCTGCCGACGATGTGGGTCGCACCGTCGTGCCGGCTGCGCCGTCCCCTGACGTGCACGCCGCGGCAGCAAGCGCGCACAGCACCGCCACGCACACGACCCGCTGCGGACCGATGAGGGTGCGGTGCCACAGCAGGCGCATCGGGGAAAGTTAGCTGGCAGGCTGTCGGGCGTGAATGTGCCGGTGGCGACCGCTGAGCGCAGCCAGCGGTTCGTTCGGGGCTGGGTCGTGCTCGCCGGAGTCTTCGGCGTGATGATGATCACCTCGGGCATGGTGTTCTACGCCTTGGGCGCGTTCTTGGACGCCTTCGTCGACGAGCAGGGATTCAGCACCGGACTGGCGGGTGCGGGCGTCGGCATGTTCTTGCTGGCCTCGGGTCTGTGCGGCTACTACACGGGCAAGCTGGTGAATCGCTTCGATGCCCGGTGGGTGATCACGGCGGGCACCGCAGTCAGCACCGTCGGCATGGCACTGCTCTCTCAGGTGCGCAGCGGCTGGCAGATGTTCGTCGTGATGACGATCTTCGGCATCGGCTTCGGGCTCTGCGGTCTGGTGCCCACCACGACATTGGTGACGCGCTGGTTCGAGCGCCGACGTTCGGTGGCGATGGCGATCTCGTCAACCGGTCTGTCACTCGGCGGCATCGTCCTGCTGCCGCAGATGAGCGTTCGAATCGAAGCGGACACGTTGGTCTACTGGGCCCCCCGATTCGCCGTCGTGTACTGCGTGCTGTTGCTGATCTCCACGTGGTTCTTTCTTCGAGCATGGCCCCGAGATGTGGGGCTGCTGCCCGACGGCGTCAGACAGTCCAGCGAGTCGGGCGATGCTCCCGCCGGACCGCCGCCCGGAACGCCGTACCAGCAGGCGATCCGCACACGGTTCTTCATCTTCACCGCCATCGGATTCGTGCTGGTGATGAGCAGCCAGGTCGGGGCGATTCAGCACATGTACAAGTTCACTGGCGACCGGTTGGGGTCGGATACCGCCGCCGCAACCGCTGTCGCAGTGCTCGCGGGCACGAGCGTCGTGGCGCGGATCTGCGGCGGCATCGCGGCACTCAAGGTGTCGCTGCGCTGGCTCACGATGGTGCTGATGGTGGTGCAGGTGGTCGGGCTGTGCATGCTGGCTGTCGCCGGCAGCGGGCTCGCCATCCTGTTCGGCGTGCTGGTGCTGGGCAGCGCCATGGGCAATCTGCTGATGCTGCACCCGCTGATCCTGGCCGATGCCTTCGGCGTGCGGGACTACCCGCGCATCTATGGCTTTGGCTCACTGTTGATGGTGTCCGGCCTGGCCGGTGGGCCGTTCCTCACCGGGGTCCTCAACGATGCGTACAGCTACCGGTCCGCGTTCTTCGCTTTGGCAGCGATCGCCGTGGCCGGTCTGGTCGTCTACAGCTTCGCCGGCAACCCAGTCCGCGACTACCTCACAGCTCCGGCGCCGGAATCCGCGTGGGCGGCTCCAGTCCGGCCTCGATCCGCACGGCCGACGCCGACACCCGTGCTGACCGTCACGCGTGATCTCCCCGAGGTAGTGCGCCAGCCCGTGTTCGTCGGCAACGGCATCAATGGTGCTCTCGAAGACGCATACGAACTCGACGAGATCGAGCGGATACGTCGCCGGGCTGCCCCCGCCGTCTGGGTCGTGGAATCGCTGTGATCTGACAGGTCGACGACGCCGACTCGCGACCTCGACCCACCCGCCATGGCAGCAAAGATGTGGCTGTGAAGCTCGCAGTGCTCGGTGCGACGGGGTATGTCGGCGGCCGTCTCGTGCCGCATTTGATCTCGGGCGGCCACGACGTGGTGTGCATCTCACGCAATCCTCAGCGGCTGGCAAACCGTTCCTGGCGCAGAGACGTCGAGGTGCGCGCCGGCGACGTGGCAGACGCTGAGTCGCTGGAAGCAGCGCTGGCCGGATGCGACGCTGCGTTCTACCTCGTCCATGCCATGGGCATGACCGACGACTTCGCACACGCTGACCGAATCGGCGCCCAGAACATGGCGCACGCTGCCGAGACGGCCGGGCTGCAGCGGATCGTGTATCTCGGCGGGCTGGGCAGCGACGCGCCCTCGAAGCTGTCACCCCATCTGGAGAGCCGGCACGAGGTCGGGCGACTGCTTGCCAGCGGGTCGGTGCCGGTCACGGAGCTTCGAGCAGCGGTCATCATCGGCTCGGGCAGTGCTTCCTTTGAAATGCTGCGACATCTCGTCGAAGTGCTGCCGGCGATGACTTGTCCACGCTGGGTCACGGCCACTCGCTGCCAGCCCATCGCCATCGCCGATGTCCTGCACTACCTCGCCAATGCGGTGAGCATGCCCGCGGCGGCACACGAGATCGCCGAGATCGGCGGCCCCGATGTCGTGTCGTACCGCGACATGATGCGTGCCTACGCGCGCTGCGCAGGCTTGCGACGAAGGCTGATCCTGCCGGTGCCGGTGCTCACCCCCCGCCTGTCGTCGCACTGGGTGAAGCTGGTGACCCCGCTGCCCTACGACCTAGCGCGGCCGCTCGTGGACAGCCTCGTCAATGACGTCGTGGTCAGCGAGGCCCGCAGCATCGATCGCTGCTTGGGGCATCAACCGCTGTCCTTGGACGAAGCCCTTGAGCGAGCGTTGCAGCATGTTCAGGACTTGGACATCACGACCAGCTGGATGGACAGCGCTGCCGGTCGCACAGCAGCGTCGCCGATGCCCCAAGACCCCGATTGGGCCGGGGGGACTGTGCTGGCAGACGAGCGCGAGGTACTGGTGGACGCGTCTATCGAGGTTGTATTCGCGACAGTGTCCGGCATCGGCGGCCAGCGCGGTTGGTACGCGAGCCAATGGCTGTGGCAGCTGCGAGGTGCGCTCGACAAGCTGGTCGGCGGCGTGGGCATGCGGCGGGGTCGGCGGCACCCAGATGAGCTGCACGTCGGCGACGCAGTCGACTTCTTCCGCGTCGAGGTCTGCGAGCCGCCCAAACTGCTGCGGCTCCGCGCAGAAATGCGAGTGCCGGGCGACGCATGGCTGGAATGGCAGCTCAGCGAGTCGGCCGAGGGAGTGCTGCTGCGTCAGCGGGCACGCTTCCATCCCAGGGGTGTGCTCGGCCGCCTCTACTGGTGGTCGCTCGTCCCGATCCACACGATGATCTTCCGTGAGCTGATCGTGCGGCTGGCATCTTCGGCCGAGGCCCAGGCGGCACGGCCAGAACTAGGCGAGACAAATGAGGGCCGAACAAATTAGGGCCGGTATGCGATCGGGCGCGGTGCGAGCTGAGCCGGTCGGTTGACCACCCGGTAGGCGCCCTCGATCCATTCGCAGATCAGCCGCCGGGTGTCACGGGGGTCGATCATCTCCTCGATCTGGAACCGGTTGAGCGGCCCGATGGGGCCACGCGCCGCCTCGATGCGAGCCTCGAGCTCGGCCCGCAGCGCCACCGGGTCCTCCGCCTCAGCCAGCTGCCGCTTGTAGGCGGCCTCGATGCCGCCCTCGGGCGGGATGCCGCCCACGTCGGCGGCCGGCCACACCACACGGGCGTTGTGCTGGCGCCGGGGCGTGGCGTAGTTGTTGCCGGCCACACCGAAGCTGCGCCGCATGAGCACGGTGAAGATCGGCACCGCGGCCTGCGCGAACGCCGTCATCCAGGTTGCGCCCTTGCGGATCGTGCCGGTGATCTCGTGCTCGACACCGACTGCGAAGCCGGGGTTGTCGCAGAGGTTCAGGATCGGCATGTGGAACAGATCGCACAGGTCGATGTGGCGGGTCAGCTTGTCGCAGCCGTCGGCGGTCAGCGCGCCGCCGTTGGGGTGACGGCTGTCCGACGCCAGCACGCCGACCGGGTGGCCGTTCATGCGCGCGAACCCGACGACCTGATCGGTGCCCCACAGCGGACCGATCTCGAAGAATGAACCGCGGTCGCAGACCAGCTCGATGCCGCGACGGATGTCGAACGTCGTGGTGCGCTTGCGAGGGATCAGCGTCAGCAGCTCTTCCTCACGCCGATCCGGCGGATCGTCAGGATCCGGCGGCAGCACTGGCGGCGTCTCGTACACCGACGACGGCAGGTACGACAGGAACTGTCGAACGAGCTCGGCCGCCTCTTCCTCGGTGTCGGCGAGGTTGTCCACCGAGCCGTTGGTGCAGTGGATGCGCCAGTCGCCGAGATCTTCCTTGGAGATGTCGTAGCCCATGGCGTGGCTTACGACCGGCGGCCCGGCAACGAACAGCTGCGAGATGTCGCGCACCATCACGGCGAAGTGCCCCAGCACGGCCTTCGCCGCGCCGATGCCGACCACGCTGCCCAGCAGCATGTTGACCACCGGCACCGTCGCGAGCTGCTCCGCGTACTCGGTGCTGCCCAGGTGCGACGGCAGGAACGAACCACCCCCTCCGGAAACCCGCGGGCGGCCGGCCTTGATGGCCCCCGTGCTCTCCTTGGCGCTGCTCTCGCCTTCCTTGCGCTGCTCGGGCACCATCGAGGCAACGCTGCCGCCGCCTGATGAACCGTCGAGCAGCCGGATGGACGGCACGCCCAGCTCGGTGGAGAGCAGGTCCAGGTAGAAGCTCTTGGCGCCGATGGCACCGTCGGCATGGCCGCCTCGCGACGTGAAATCGTCGGCGCAAACTACGACATCCCGGCTGTGGATCCGGCCGGTCCCGCCGACGTGATTGGCCGGCGTGAACGCTGCGATCTCGCCCTCGTCGTCGTAGGAAGCGAAACCAGCCAGGCTGCCGACCTCCCGGAAGCTGCCGTCGTCGAGCAGCAGACGGATGCGGTCGCGGCAGTGCAGCTTTCCCCGGTTGCGCTGGCGGACGACGCCGGGCTCGTCTGAGTCGGGACCCAGGCGTTCTTCGGCCAGCCGCTGCAGCGTCTGTACTTCGTCGAGCAATGGCTCCCAGCCGCTGAGAGCTGCGCCAGCGCTCGGAGCGCCCCCGGCATCTGCGCCAGACAGCACCACGGCCAGCACGTCGCCGGCCGCCAGTTGATCGCCTGGCTGCAGGTCGCGCAGCGCCGAAACCGCTCCCTCGCACGGTGCGGTGACCTCCGTCTCCATCTTCATGGCCGACAGCACTGCGAGCGCTTGCCCTGCCACCACGGCGTCGCCCGCGCTCACCCGAACTTCGACGACACTCGCAGGCAGCGGGCTGCGGATCGCAACCTCACCGTCGGCGAGTTCGCGGTCGGGCCATGTCGACGCCGGCGCGGAAACCGGTGGCGCCGCGGCAGGCTGCGCCGCCGAGGCGGGCTCCAGCATTGCTGCGCGCCGCGAGGCACTGCCGCTCATGTCGCCCGACATTCCGTTGATGCTCGTTGCGCCCGCTGCCCCATCGCTGGGCGGCGGCGCCATCTCCGCGAGCAGCGTGGTGCGCGCGTCACCGCTGCGCACGGCGGGGTGGCTGAGAATCTGGCGAAGCTGGTCGATGTTGGTGGGCAGCTGACCGATGTGGAAGTCGGCCAATGCGGCGGCCGTGCGGGCTGTTGCGTCTTCGAGGGTGCGTCCGGTGCCGATGACCTTGGCGAGCAGCGGGTCGTAGTGCGGCGGCGGTGTGTAGCCGGCATATCCAGCGGCGTCGACCCTCACGCCCGCGCCTGACGGCTCGTGGTAGGCGGAGATCGCGCCAGTACCGGTCGCCACGACCCGTGCTTGCACCGCATATCCACGCGGAACGGCAGCCAGCCGACCTGCGGCAGCGACCACTGCTGCGACTTCGCTCCGATCTGCGTTGTCGGCGACGACGCCGATCTCTTCCAAGCGCGCACCTGCAGCGATCCTGAACTGCGCCTCGACCAGATCGACGCCGGTGACCTGCTCGGTGACCGTGTGCTCCACCTGGATGCGCGGGTTGCACTCGATGAAGAAGTGGTCGCCGGTCTCGGGCGACACCAAGAACTCCACCGTTGCCGCATTCGCCAGACCGGCCTGTGCAGCGAGCCGAACGGCATCAGCGTGCAGCCGGTCACGCAGCCTGGCATCAAGTCCCGGCGCAGGGGCGATCTCGATGACCTTCTGGTTGCGCTGCTGCACCGAGCAGTCTCGTTCCCACAGATGCGCCACGTTGCCGTGGACATCGGCCAGCACCTGCACCTCGATGTGGCGTGGTCGTTCCACGAGGCGCTCCACAAACACAGCGTCGTCGCCGAAGGCCGCTGCGGCCTCACTGGAGCACCGTTCGAACGCTTCGGCGATGTCCTCGATGCGCTCCACAGCGCGCATGCCGCGGCCGCCGCCGCCGGCAGCGGCCTTCAGCATCACCGGGAGACCGATCTCCGCGGCAGCGTCAGCGGCCGCGGCCGCATCGGCGACGGCACCCGGCGATCCTCCGGCGACAGGAACATCGATCGAAGCAGCCAATGCGCGGGCACGGACCTTGTCGCCGAACAGCTCAAGCGTGTCCGCGATGGGGCCCACGAATGTCAGTCCCGCTTCGGCGCAACCGGCGGCAAAGGCTGCATTCTCCGCGAGGAAGCCGTAGCCCGGGTGGACACAGTCGCAGCCGTGCTCGGCTGCGATTCGCAGCAGGGCGTCGATGTCGAGGTACGCGGCCAGCGGATCGCGGCCCGGAAGCGGCGCGACCCGGTCGGCGGCCGCCAGGTGCAGCGAGCGCTCATCGACCGGCGCGTGCACCGCCACCGTCTCAATTCCCAGAGCACGTGCTGCTTTGGCGATCCGGATGGCGATCTCGCCACGATTGGCGATCAGGACACGGGTGAAGTTCACGATCCTCCCTCGGCATTGCCGCGACGCGGCCAGATACCGGCGATTCTGGCGCGAAAGCCACGCCCGGCGCGGAGTTGGCCGACCGATGCGAGACTGGCGAGATGGAGATTTACGACGTCATGCGCACCACCTTCGCCGCTCGGGACTTCACCGACGACGAAGTCACCGACGAAGTGCTGTACCGCATCTTCGACAATGCCCGATTCGCCGCCAGCGGCGGCAACCGCCAGGGCCACAAGGTCATCGTGGTGCGCGATCCCGCCCGAAAGAAGCGCCTCGGCGAGCTGTGCATCCCGGCGATGCGCGTCGCCGCGGCGCAGGTCGCTGCCGGCGAGGTGTACTGGCAGAGCTACAGCCCGTCATCGGTGAACATCGAAGAGGCCATGGCCGACGAATCGCTGAAGTTCCCGCTTCCGATGTTCGAGCACATGGACGAAGTGCCCGTCGTGCTGGTGATCACCGTCGATCTGCGCAACGTGGCCTCGATCGACAAGGAACAGGACCGCATCGGTGTAGTCAGCGGCGCATCGGTGTACCCGTTCGCGTGGAACATCCTGCTGGGTGCCCGCAATGAGGGCCTGGGCGGGGCAATGACCACGCTGCTCTCGGCAAGCGAACCCGCAGCCAAGGAACTGCTCGGACTGGAGGACTGGGAAGCGGTGTGCGCCCTGCTGCCGATCGGCAAGCCGACCAAGCAGCTCACCAAGCTGAGCCGGAAGCCGGTAGAGGAGATCGCCGTGCGGGAGCGGGGCGACGGGGAACCCTTCACGATCTAGCTCGCACCGGCCAGCTCGCAGCGGTGCATCACAGGAGGACGCCCGATGGCCATCGACTTCAGCCTGAGCCCCGAACTCGAGGAGCTCCGCAAGCGCATCGCCGCGTTCATCGACGTCGAGGTACGTCCGGTGGAAGGGCGCATCGATGGCGAACGGCTCGAAGAGACCGACCGCGACGCGTACGTGACGGCGCTGCTGGGCATGCGCAAGCGGGCACGCGACGAGCACCTCTGGCTGCCGCACATGCCTGCCGAATGGGGCGGCATGGGCTTGGGCCACGTCGAAATGGCCATGGTGCAGGCCGAGGCCGCCAAGACCCGGTTCGGCCCGTGGGTGCTCAACTGCCAAGCGCCCAACGAGGGCAACATGCACACGCTGCTGCACTGGGGCACCGACGAGCAGAAGCAGCGCTACCTGGCGCCGCTGTGCGAGGGCCGCGCCGAGTCGTGCTTCGCCATGACCGAGCCCGAGGTGGCCGGCTCGGATCCCACGCTCATCCAGACCCGCGGCTACCCAGACGGCGACGAGTGGGTGCTGAACGGGCACAAGTGGTTCATCTCGAACGCGCACCGGTCCAAGTTCGCCATCCTCATCGCCCGCACCGAGGACAATCCCGACATCCCCCAGGCCGGCAACTCAGCGTTCATTGTCGACCTGCCAGCCGACGGCTGGACGGAGGTGCGCCAGATCGAGACCATGCACGGCTCGACGGGCCACAGCGAGATCCTCATCGAGGACCTGCGAGTCGGCGCCGGCCAGATGCTGGGCGGTCGAGGACAGGGACACCTGCTCGGCCAGTACCGGCTGGGGCCGGCGCGCCTGGCGCACTGCATGCGCTGGATCGCCCAGGCTCAGACGGCGCTCGACATGATGGTCGATCGGTCGCTCAACCGGTTCGCCCACGGTTCGCTGCTCGCCGAGAAGCAGGGCATCCAGTGGATGATCGCCGACAGCACCATGGAGCTGTACCAGGCGAAGCTGATGGTGCTGCACGCGGCCTACAAGGTCGACCGGGCGCAAGCCGGCACAGGCGAAGACTTCAAGGCCGAAGTGTCGATGGCGAAGCACTTCGTGGCGAACATGCTCGGGCGGGTCATCGACCGGTCGATCCAGGTGCACGGAGCGCTGGGCTATTCCACCGACACCCCGCTGGCGCACATGTACCAGCACGCCCGCTGGGCCCGTTTCGCCGACGGCGCCGATGAGGTGCACCAGATGCGCATCGCGCAGCGCACCATCGCCGCCTACACCGACACCGGCAGCACCGGGGCCGCCACCGGCAACCTGCCGGTGTGAGCGTGCCCGACGAGCGAACTGCCATATGAGCGGCCAGCGAGACACCTCGTGAGCCGCGCCCAGCGGGTCCGATGAGTGTCCTCGAGTACTTGATCGCGGCGCTGTTCGTGGCCGCCGGGGCGGGAACGCAGGCGTGCATCGGCATCGGCATGGGCTTGATCGTGGGCCCGGTGCTGGTGACCATCGAGCCGACGGGGATTCCCGGACCCATGCTGATGCTCGCCGGTGGCATCAACCTCCGCAACGCCATCGCGGACCGAGCGGCCCTGAACGCTCCTGCTCTGCGCAGGCAGTTGATTGCAGCGCCGCTCGGTCTCGTCGGCGGTGTCGCGCTGCTGACCGTGCTGAGCGACCGCTCGCTGGCGATCGCTGTGAGCGTGTTCGTGCTGGCAGCCGTGGCGGTGCAAGCCATCGGATTCCGGCCGCCCGAGGGCCGGCGAGCCGATTATGCGGCCGGTGCCGGAACAGCGTTCTCGTCGTCGGTGGCGGCCGTGCCCGGGCCGGTGTATGCCGTCTTCGCCAGCCACTGGGAACCAGCCGCTCTGCGGGCCACCTTGGCTACCTTCATGCTGTTCGTCGGCACGGCGATCATCGCTGCCCTCGTCATCATCGGGGAGTTCGGCCTGCGCGAGCTGTGGCTCGCGCTGGGCCTGCTGCCCGCCGTCGCACTCGGGCTGCCGATCGGCAGGTGGCTGCGGCCGAGGATTGCAGGACCGCGCTTTCGGATCATCGTGCTGTCGGTGGCGGCAACCAGCGCCACTGTCGTGCTCGTCCGCCAGCTCGCGGCCGGCTAGGGGTCATCGGGGCTCGGCGAAGCCTCGGCGTGTTCGTCTAGGACCAGGGATCCTCGGGGCCGGGGGTCGGCTTGGGCACCGGCGTGGTTGCCTCGGCGATGACGCTGGCCGCTGCTGCGGCCCCCGAACCGCCCATCGGCGCATCCATGGATCCGAGCACGGCCTCGATGGTGCCGATGGTCCCGAGCAGCATCGGCGGGTTGAGGTGCCCCATGTGCCCGATGCGGAACGCCGCATCGGGGTCGCCTTGAATGTTGAGTCCCAAGGTGAGGCCAGCTTCGTTTTCGCACGTATGGCGGATCTGGCCAGCCGGCACCTCGCCCGTGCGCACCAGCGTCACCGAGTTCGCGCGATGCGACGGCACCGGCACGTTCAGCTCGAGCGCGCCCGGAGCCGACCATGCATCCACCGCAGCATGCACGGCACGCGCCATCACATCGTGGCGCGCCCAGATGTTCTCCAAGCCCTCCTCGTCGATCATGTCGAGCGCTTCGGCGAGGCCCCACAGGTGCTGGACCGGCGGGGTGCCGCAGAAGATCCAGTAGTGGGCGTCGGGATCGGTCCGCCGGGACCAGTCCCAGTAGGCGGTGCGCAGGTCGGCTCGCTGATGTGCTTCCCATGCCTTCGGACCCACCCAGACAATGCCGAGGCCCGGCGGCACCATCAGGCCCTTCTGGCTGCCCGCGACCGTTACGTCCACACCCCAGGCGTCCATCTCGAAGGGCTCGCAACCCAGTGACGCCACGCAGTCGGCCATCAGCAGCGCCGGGTGCTCGGCCTCATCCAGTGCACGTCGCACTGCGGCGATGTCATTTCGCACGGTGGTCGAGGTGTCGGTCTGGGCGACGAAGACCGCCGCAAACTCCCGTCCGACGTCGGCGCGCAGCCGGTCCAGCACGGCATCGAATTCGATGGCTGCCCGATCGGGTGCGTGCAGCACTTCGAACTTGACACCGCTCATGGCGGCCATCTCGGCCCAGTTCGTGGCGAAATGGCCCACCTCGAGCACGAGCACTTTGTCGCCGCGGGAGAGCGTGTTCGTCGTGGCCATCTCCCACGCACCGTGCCCGTTGGAGATGGCGATGTAGGCCCGGTGCTCGGTGCGGGCCAGCGCGGGCAGCCGCTCCAGCAGGGAGTAGGTGAGGTTGACCACCTCGCCCTCGTAGATGTTCGGGAGGGGACGGCGCATCGCGTTCAGCACCCGATCCGGGATGACCGACGGCCCGGGAATCATGACCAGCGGCCGGCCGTATCGCAGCGACATCGCAACTCCCTCCGGCAGCCGCGCCTGCCAGCGCCCCGCCAAACGCCATCAGCCTAAGGAGGCTGAGCCTCGGGCACGAGCGCACGCGTAGGCTGCGCCCAAGCCTCTGCCCAGGCTCTCGGGAGCGCAAACACGGGGGTGTCCACCATGGACAGCAACGCACTCATCCATCCATATTCGATTGTCAGCCGCAGCGAGAATGAGTTCATTCGGATCGTCTCGGGCGAGGGCGTCAAACTCACCGACGACGCTGGCAACGAGTACATCGACGGCCTCGCCAGTCTGTGGCTGTGCCAGATCGGCCACGGAAACCGCACCGTCATAGATGCCATCGGCGCGCAGCTCAATCAGCTGGCGACCTACAACACATTCGAGCCCTTCTCCAACGGCCCCGCGGTCGAACTCGCCGAGATGGTCCGCGCTCGATCGCAGCACCCCGACGGGCGAGTGTTCCTGGCATGTTCGGGCTCCGAAGCCGTGGACACGGCACTGAAGTTCGCCCGTCGCGTTCACCATCTCAAGGGCGACACCGATCGGCAGATCAT
This sequence comes from Candidatus Poriferisodalis sp., assembly GCF_965204125.1. Lineage (GTDB taxonomy): Bacteria > Actinomycetota > Acidimicrobiia > Acidimicrobiales > Poriferisodalaceae > Poriferisodalis. The sequence continues at coordinate 747,473 of NZ_OZ241968.1, forward strand.
CGTTCGGCGCTCCGCCGGCTACCACGGCGTGAATGTGGGCGGTACCAGCGTGCAGGGCGGAGCTGCTTACCGCGAGGGCTGGGGCGATCTCATGCCCCACGTGGTCGAGATACCCAACGACGACGTCGAGCCCGCCGCGCAGCTCTTCGCAGAGCAGGGCGAGCGCATTGCGGCGGTCATCTCCGAGCCCATTCAGGGCGCCGGGGGCGTTGTTCCGCCGCCGTCCGGGTATTTCGAGGGGCTTCGTCGACTGTGCACCGAACACGGCGCCTTGTTGATCTTCGACGAGGTCATCTGCGGCTTCGGACGCACCGGTAGCTGGTTCGGCGGTCAAGCCTTCGGCGTGGCACCGGACATGTTCACGTTCGCGAAGGGGGTCACGTCGGGCTACATCCCCTTGGCCGGCGTGCTGGTGTCACGCGACATCGCTGACCTGCTTGAGGCCGACGAGACCAAGTTCATGCACGGTTACACCTACTCCGGTCACCCGACAGCCTGCGCGGCCGGGATCGCGAACATCGGCGTCATCGAGTCTGAAGGACTGGTCGATCGGGCAAGCGAGATCGGCGACCGGATGGAAGAGGGCTTCCTGGCGCTCCAAGGCGACGGGATGATCGACAGCTACCGCGGACTTGGCGGTATCTGGGCCTGCGACTTGGGCCGAGACGCCACCGAGGCCAAGGAGGCCTTCCTCAAGCGAGGCGTCATCACGCGGTCCATCGGCAATGCACTCGCGTTCTGTCCGCCGCTCATCATCACCGACGACGAGATCGGACTGCTGTTCGACCGGCTCGACGACGCACTGCGCGCCACGGCGCCCTAGATCGCTTCGCAACAGGAGGACTGACGACCATGGAATCTGCCGAGACGCGGGCATTGATGGAGCGCTACTACGCAGCGCTGACCACCGCAGACCGAGACACCATGCTGGAGTGTCTCGACCCGGAGGTCACGTGGGTGCTGCCCGAGACGGCCGCCCAGGGCAACGCCGTCGACACGATGACAGGCGCAAAGGAGGTGGTGGAGGCCTTGGGAGGTCGTGTCGTCAGGCAGACCTTCGACATCTCCCAGCCGATCAGCCTCGAAGTCCGCAGGATGATCGTCGACGGCGGCACCGCCGTTGTGCAGCAGCGGCTGACGGCCACCGCCAAGGCCACCGGTCGCGACTACGACAACCAGTACTGCTGGGTGTACGACTGCCGCGATGGATTGATCGCCCACATGGAGGAATACACCGACACGCTCTACGCGGCTCAGCGGATGGGCTGGGACATCGAGGGCTGACATTCCTGCGCGCCGGCAAGCACGGCTGTCGCCTCACGCGGCACAATCAAGACGTCGCAACCGAGACATCGCAACCGAGAGATCACATCCGGGGCGTCGGACGCGCAAGCTTCAGGAGATATCGCCATGAGCACCTACGACATCGTCATCAAGGACGGGATGATCTTCGACGGCACCGGGGCACCGAGGGTGCGCGGCGACGTCGGCATCGCCGGTGGACGCATCGCCGCTGTCGGCCGGGTCGACGCCCGCGAGGGCGCCAAGGTCATCGACGCCTCCGGCATGCACATTGCCCCCGGCTTCGTCGACCTGCACACTCACTACGACGCGCAGGTTTTCTGGGACCCCTACTGCACGCTGTCGGGCTGGCACGGCATCACCTCGGTCGCCATCGGCAACTGCGGCTTCGGCTTCGCCCCGGTGGATCCCGACATGCGCGAGTACGCCATGCGCTCGATGACCCGCGTCGAGGCCATCCCCTACGAGTCGATGCGCCAGGGCATGCCCTGGGACTGGGTGACCTTCCCGGAGTACCTGGACAGCCTCGAACGCACGCCCAAGGCGATGAACATCCTGCCGTACGTGCCGATCGGCCCGATGCTGGTGATGGTGCTCGGCCTCGACGACGCGAAGTCTGGGCGGCTGCCCACCGAAGGCGAGCACGAGATGCTGGCCAAGCTGGTGCACGAGGCGATGGATGCGGGCGGCTGCGGCTGGTCGGCACAGCGGCTGCCTCCGACCGGGCCCGCTGCGGTGCAGCGCGACTGGGACGGCACGCCGATGCCGACCGACATGATGAACGACGAGACCGCCCGGGTGCTGGCCCGCGTGCTGGCCGAGCGCAATGAGGGCGTCGTGCAGATGACGCTCACCAGCGGCAACGTCGCCCACGACATGGCCCACCTCGAGGAGATCGCATCGATCAGCGGCCGGCCGCTGCTGCACAACGTGGTGCAGGCGTTCGAGGACAAGCCCAACATCCACCGCCGTCAGATCGAATGGCTGGAGCGCTGCCGCGAGCAGGGCGTTCCGGTGTACGGCCAGGGCGTGACCAGCGATGCCGGTTTCACATTCACTCTCGAAGACTGGAACCTCTACGACGACTCCGAGGCCTGGATGGAAGCCTGCATGGGCGACAAGGACGAGCGCCTGGCCAAGATGGCCGATCCCGAGCGCCGGCAAGCCCTCAAGGACACGATGCCCCGCACGGCGACCGCGGGAATCGAGACCGTGACCATCCTGTCGCCGCGCAGCGAATCGACCGAGCAGTACCGGGAGATGTCGGTGGGCCAGGCGGCCGAAGTCGCCGGCAAGCACCCGGTGGACCTCATGCTCGACGTGGCCGTGACGGACGGGCTCGACACCTTGTTCTTCGTGGCGCCGCCGCAGGGCAGCTCAGAACTGCTGCGCGACGTGGTGCAGTACCCGCACATGCTGTTCGGCGTGTCCGACGGCGGGGCGCACACCAAGTTCCTCACCGCAGGGCGCTACCCCACCGAGACGCTCTCCGAGCAGGTGCGTGAGAACCAGTGGGTGACCTACGAGGAAGCGCATCGGCGGCTGGCGGCGCTTCCCGCGCAGCTCGCCGGATTCCGCGACCGGGGCCTGATCCGCCAGGGCGGCCCCGCTGACGTCGTGGTGTACGACCCGGAGAACCTGGCAGTCGGCCCGAACGAGGTGGTGCACGACCTGCCGGGCGGCGAGTGGCGCCGCATCCAGCGGGCCAGCGGCTACCGCAGCGTCATCGTGAACGGCGCCGAGACCATCTCAGAGGACACCCAGACCGAGACCTACAGCGGCCAGCTCCTCCGCCACGGCGGCTAGCGGCCCGCACCCGCGACCCCAGGGGGAACCATGACGACGTATGCAGGCGAGCGGCTGATTCACGACACCGACAGCCACCTGATGGAACCGGTGGATTGGCTGGCGAGCTACGCCGACAGCTCCGTGGCCGCCAAGCTCCGGGACCTGAGCTTGTTGGGCGGGGGCGACGCGGCGACGCACGAGCTGGTGGAGCAGTGCTGGGCGCGGCGCGACGATCCTGAGGAGACGGCCAAGCTGGCGGCCGACGTGGTGGGCGGGCCGAAGGGCTATTTCGCCTACGGCTCCATGGACGCCAACGAACGGGTCGGAGCGCTCGACCAGCTGGGCTTCGCCAGCCAGCTCGTGTTCACGACGTTCGCGCACACGCAGTTCCACGCCCGCGGCGATGTCGACCTGGCGTACGGCGGCGCATCCGCCCACAACCGCGGTATCGCCGACTTCTGCTCGGTGGACCCGCGGCTGTTGGGCGTGGCGTTCGTGCCGCTAGAAGACCCGCAGCGCACCGTCGAGTGTGCGCGGGAGGCCATCGAGGTGGGATGCAAGGCCGCATGGATCCCTCACGGCGTGCCGACCGAGATGAGCCCCACCCATCCCGACTTCGACCCGCTGTGGGCGCTGTTGTCTGAGGCCGGCGTGCCGGTGCTGATGCACCTCGGGCCGAACGGCGGCAACCAGCTGCCGAAGACGTACCACAACAACGGGCGTACTCCGGGCAAGGACTTCGTGGGCGGCGGCGAGAACATGCGCTCGAAGGATTTCCTGAACCTGTACCACGACGCCGAAAACCTGCTGGCCTGCATGGTGCTGGACGGCATCTTCGAGAAGTTCCCAGAATTGCGCTGCGGGCTAATCGAGCTGGGCGCCGGCTGGGTGCCCAACCTGCTGCGCTCGCTGGACAACAGTGTCAAGGCGTTCGGCCGGCACGAGCCTGAACTGTCCAAGCTGACCATGGCGCCCTCGGACTACATCCGCCGCCAGGTGCGGTTCACGCCGTGGCACTTCGAGGACGTGGGCTGGCTGGTGGCCAACAGCGGGCCGGAGCTGTTCCTGTTCTCATCGGACTGGCCGCACCCTGAAGGCGGCCGCGACCCGATTGCGGAGTTCCAAGCCTCCTTCACCGCGGCCGGTCTCAGCGAGGGCACCACTGCGCCGTTCTGGGCCGGCAACGCCTCATTCCTGCTCGGCGTGTAGCGCTGCTGGGCCCACTCGGGCCGACGGTAGATTTGGCGCTCTAGCGCTGCAATGGCCGCGCCCGGCGGCTCGAGTCGCGGCGCAGGAGAGCAGACATGGCTGAGAATCCCGATCAGCATTCCGAGCGCCAGCATTCCCGCACAGCACTGCTCGTCGTGGACGTGCAGCCCACCTTCTGCGAGGGCGGCGCACTGGCCGTCGAGGGCGGCAACGATGTCGCCGCCAACGTGGCCGACCTGCTTGCCGGCGAGCACGGCTACGACCTCGTGGTGACCACCCAGGACTGGCATATCGACCCGGGCGATCACTTCAGCGACGAGCCCGACTTCGTCGACACGTGGCCGCCCCACGGAGTGGCCGGCACCGCGGAGGCCGAACTGCACCCCGCACTCGACGCTGTCGTCGATCGCATCGACGCGGGCGTGCGCAAGGGCATGCACGCTGCCGCCTATTCCGGCTTCGAAGGCACGGATGACAGCGGTCGGGCGCTCAACGAGGTGCTGGCCGCCGCTGCCATCACCGATGTCGACGTTGTCGGGATCGCGTTCGACCACTGCGTGCGTGCCACTGCGATGGACGCAGCGGCGAACGGCTACTCGACCACGGTGATCGATGGGCTCTCCGCCTCGGTGGCGCCCGAGACCGATGCCGCTGCTCGCACCCAGCTCGCCGGTGCCGGCATCGACGTCATCGCCTCTCGCTGAACCGCCTCGCAGCCCGCCTGCGATCTCGTCGAGCTAGAGGGTTTCCTGCTCAATGGTTAACTCGCTGCCCGTCTCGGCGATGCGTTTGTGGTTGCGAATCACCTCGTCCATCACGAAGTGCACAAACCTCTCGCAGAAGTCGGGATCGAGTCCCTCGGCCAAGGCGAGCCGGCGCAAGCCGTCCACCTGCTCATGCTGGCGCGGCAGGTCGACCGGCGGCAGGTCATTCGCAGCCTTGTAGACGCCGATGTCGTGAGTGATGCGGAATCGCTCCGCGAGCAGGCGCACCAGCTCAGCATCGACCTTGTCGATGCTGCGGCGGAATGCGGCGAGCTCGTCGTCGGACATCGGCCCTGTTTCTAGCCCATCGAGCCGCGACAGCCACCGGACGAGGGGCGCAGCAAACGGTGCGGTGCAGCGACTGGCCCGGGCGGGGGCGGGCAGGGCTTGGCTACGGTTTGCGCCGTGAGTGCCTCAGGTGTCGATGGCGGCCTGCGTGGCCGCACGGCCGTTGCAGGTGTCGGCGAGACCACCTACTACAAGCGTGGCCAGTCAACCGATCCTGAATTCGTGCTGGTCGTGAAGGCGATCTTGGCGGCATGCGAAGACGCGGGCATCAGCCCACGCGAGATCGACGGGTTCTGCTCGTACAGCAACGACCGCAACACCCCTGCCCGGCTGGCCAACGCCCTCGGCCTCGAAGAGCTGCGCTACTCGAACATGCAGTGGGGCGGCGGGGGCGGCGGCGCTGCAGCCGTCGTGCAGAACGCCGCCAGCGCCGTTCATGCGGGCTCTGCCAACGTCGTGGTGGCCTACCGGGGTCTGGCCCAGGGCCAGTTCGGCCGCTTCGGCCAGGGCGGGCGCCGACCGGCGGTGCGGGGCGAGTTCGCCTACACACTCCCCTACGGCGTCATGAGCCCGGCCCAGATGTACGCGATGCGCACCACCCGGCTCATGTGGGAGCACGGCATCGACCGGTCCACCATGCGGGCGGTGGCGCTGGCTGCGTATCACCACGCCCAAAACAATCCCCGGGCGGTCATGTACGGCCGCCCGCTGGATGCCGAGACCTACGACTCGTCCCGCTGGATCACCGAACCGTTCCGGCTGTACGACTGCTGCCTCGAGAACGACGGCGGTGCCGCCATGATCGTCACCTCAGCCGAGCGGGCCGCCGATCTCAGCGACACGCCGGTGCTGGTGCTGGCGGCCCAGCAGAGCGGTGGGCACCGCTCGGGCGCGTGGGTCCACAATCCGACCGACTACGCGACCTCCAGCTTCAAGCTCGGGGCGCAGCACCTCTACGAGCAGGCCGGCGTGACGCCCGACGACGTCGACGTGGTGCAGAGCTACGAAAACTTCACCGGTGCCGTGGTGATGAGCCTCATCGAGCACGGTCTGTGCACCTACGAGAACGCCAACGAGGTGCTGACGTTCGAGAACCTGCGAGCGGACGGGGGGAGCATCCCGCTGAACACCAGCGGCGGCAACCTTGCCGAGTGCTACATGCACGGGCTCGGCATGCAGATCGAGGCGGTGCGGCAGGTCCGCGGCGACTCCACCAACCAGGTGCCGAACGTGAACGTGTCGCTCTCCAACGCCGGACCGATGGTCGAGATCGCCTCCACTGCGATCTACGGCACCGCTGAGGCGCTGGGATGAGCGCGCTCGCCGAGGCCAGCTACCTGCCGGAAGGCCTCACCCAGCCTGCTCCGATGCGCGACGAGATGGACGCGCCGTACTGGGAGGGCACCCGCGCGCACGAGTTGCGAGTGCAGCGCTGCGCCGACTGCGGCACCCACCAATGGGGGCCCGACTGGGTGTGCCATGCCTGCCAGTCGCTCAATGTCGAGTGGGTGACTGTCGAGCCCACAGCGCGCATCTACTCCTGGCAGCGCGTGCATCACCCTGTGCATCCGGCGCTGGCCGACCACGGCCCGTACATCGTGGTGCTGGTCGAACTGCCCCACGCCGACAACCTGCGCATGCTCGGCAACCTGCTCGGCGATCCCATGCAGGACATCGTCATCGGCAGCGATGTCGAAGCCGTCTTCGAAGACCACGACAACGGCAACCCGCCGTACACACTCGTCCACTGGCAGGTCACCAACGGCTGACGTGCTCTATCGATCGGGCACGCCGGTCGCGGATGCGGGATGGACTTGTAGCTGGGTGTGTTGAGCGAGCGCTGTGAAATCACGGTCGGCGTGCAGCACTTCTGCACCGTTTCTGATGGCAAGCGCAGCAATGAGGCAGTCGATCATGTTGCGCACCGTTGCGCCAGACCGTCGGCACGTTCGGTACAGCAGCGCGGCTCGCTGGTAATCGACCGAATTGGTCGAAATCAACTTCGCACGACCGAGCAATGCACGCAGCCGAGCGAGATGCGCCTCGTCACGGGCACCCGCCAGCACTTCCATGCGGACGGCATCACAGGTGAGCACGCCACCCACGAGCGCAGACTCGACTGCGTCGGCGATCGCGTCATCGCTCCCGCGCAAGAACGCGACCCATGCCGACGTCTCAATGAGCACTGCTTCCGCCGGTTGACCGGCACTGCCAGCGAGCTGTGTCACAGGTGCTCGACGCGGCCTCCACGCATGGCTTCCAGGTCGCCGTCCCAACCGGTGCCGCGCATGGCGAGTGCGTCCTCAAGCGACATCGGTTCCTCGGAGGCAAGTTCCAGCGCGAAGTTCACTGCTGCCCGCTTGCTGCTGAGCCCGTAGCGCTGCATGACGCGCATGCACGCAGCCTCGTCGATGTCGATGTTTGTGCGCGCCATACACCAACAATACACCAAACTCCTGCCGACCAGACCGAGGCGTCCGTGGTTTCTGCAGCGCGCGGCCGCGGCGGATCAGCCGTGCTTGTCGGGGCCGGCCTTGGTGATGTGGAAGCGGACCAGGCAGCGCTTGTCCTCCACCATCGCGCGGCGGTAGTCGTCCCAGTCGGGGTGCTCGCCCTGCAGCGTGCGGTAGTACTCGACCAGCGGATCGAGGGCGGCCTCGCCGGAGATGATCTCGGCCTGGCACTCGAGCTGGACCCAGCGGCCCAGCCATTTCTCGGGGAATACACACAGCCACGACTGCGGATCGCGATGCAGGTTCTTGACCTTGAAGGCCGTGTCCCGTGTGCTCATCACCACGGTGTCGTCGACGACGGCCAACGTCACCGGCGACAGCTGTGGTGTGCCGTCGCGTGCCTTGGTGGCCAGCACAGCGCGGTCGTTCTTGCGCACGTAGTCGAGTGCCTTCGAGATCTCCATGCGCGCAGCCTCGCACATACGAGCCCCGGCGATCAGGGCTGGCGACCCGACCCGAGCCTCGGACATGCGAGTCCGCGCGTTCAGGGCCGGCGACCCGGGCTGAGGCCCGCGCATTTCGCGAGACTGCTGCCATGAAGATCTCTGCCGCGTTCCCGCCCGTGCCCGAGACGCCGGACCACATCGTGCTGGCCGAGGAGCTGGGCTACGAGACCGCCTGGGTGTACGACACGCCGGCACTGCAGCTCGACGTCTGGATGACGCTCGCGCTGGCTGGAGTCCGCACCGAGCGCATTCGCTTGGGTCCGGGCGTGCTGATTCCCTCGCTGCGTCACCCGATGACCACGGCTTCAGCCATCGCGACGCTGGTCGGGCTCGTCGGGCCCGAACGGGTCATCATCGGCGCCGGCACCGGCTTCACCGGCCGGCGGGCCATGGGCCAGAAGCCGCTCCGCTGGGCCGACTTCCCCCAGATGGTTGCCGATACCCAAGCACTGCTGCGGGGCGAGATCGTCGAGGTCGACGGCAGGGCGGCACGCATGCTCCACTGGCCGGGCCAAGCGGTGGAGCGGCCGATCGAGGTGCCATGGATCGTGGCGGTGAACGGCCCCAGGGGCCTCGCCGCAGCGGCCGAGATGGGCTGCGGTGTGTTCACCTCACGGCCCCGCCCCGATGCCGACTACACCGGCATCGACGACGTGATCCTGCTCGGCTTCGGCACGATCCTGGACGACGACGAAACCGTCGACTCGCCGCGGGCGCTCGACACGGCCGGTCCTGGCGTGAGCGTGGCCTACCACGCCTTCCTCGAACAGCGAGACGCCCGGCTCGACACCTTCCCCAATGCAGACCGCTTCGCAGAGATCACCGGCGACATGGACCCGGACACGCTGCACCTGTCGCTGCACGAGGGCCACCTCACCCAGCTGAATGCCATCGACCGCCAGGTGCTCACCACCGAGTCGCTGCGGATCGCCCCGTTCGTATGCCACGCCGGCGAGGTGCCCGAGCGCATGGAACGGCTCGCGGCCGCAGGCATCACCGAAGTCTCGTTCCAGCCCATGGGCAACGTAGAACGCGAACTGCGCGCCTTCGCCGCAGCCGCCGGCCTCCCCAGCTGAACGGCACGGGGCGCACCGGCCAGCACTTGCCATCTGGCACTATCAGGGCGATGAACCCGGATCCGCGGGAAGATCCCGACGGCCCCGACGAGCTGAGCTTTGCGGAGGCAGGCATCGAGTCGCCGCTGACCACCGCCGAGCTATGCCGCGTGGTCGGCAGCCGGGTCCGCGAACTCCGCCAAGCCTTGAATATGACGATGTCGGCGTTCGCCAACGATGCCGGCATCTCGCTGGGGATGCTCTCCAAGATCGAGCACGGCCAGAGCGCCCCCAGCCTGTCGACGCTGGCCCGCCTCGCCGGAACGGCGAAGGTGCCCGTGACCGCATTGTTCCGGGGACTCGACGAGGAGCACGACCTGGTCATCGTGCGAGCGGGCGAAGGCCATGAGATCCACCACGACCGAGGCGGGCCGGACCGGCTGTACCAGGATCTCGGCACGCTGCGAGGACCCAACCGGGTCATCGAGCCGATGATCACCACCATCACCGAGCCGGGAGGCGTGTTCCCGCTCTACCAGCACCCCGGAGTGGAGTTCCTCCACGTGCTGGAGGGATCGCTCAACTACGGCTACGGCGGCAAGGCCTACCTGCTCAACACCGGCGACACCATGCAGATCCATGGCGAGGTGGCCCACGGCCCGGTCGAGCTCGTCGAATTGCCAGTGCGGTTCATCTCCATCAAGGTGTACCCCGCCAGCGAGTCGCGCGGCGCGGCGGGAGGGTGAGGCAATGGGCTTGATGTTCATCGCCGACTGGATCAGCGACACCGGCTTCGCGCGCCGGAGCCTCCTTCTGTGGATCCTGCTGGCGGCAGCGGTCGGCCTCACGTACTGGGAATGCCGCGAACGCGGCTACCGGCAGACCGTCATGCTGTGGTGGGTGTCCTTCGTGGCCATCACCCATGTGGTGGGCTACATCATCCTGCGTCTTGTTGCACGCCCGCCACGAGGCGACTGATCCCACCAGCCAGCGACCCGAAGGACACCACAATGCCTGATGACGGGTTGATCCCCCCCGAGCCGCCCGACGGATCGAAGGGCCTGATCGGCCGCCTGAACGCGATGCCTGGTCGGCCGCTGCTGCTGATCGTCGTCGGCGTGATCCTGGCCATCCTGCTCATCTTCGCCCCGGGAAGCTGCTCCGGTGTCGACCTCGAGGAGAACGAGGCAGTCGCCATAGCCCGCGCCGAGCTCGACGGCCATCCCGACGGCTTCACGCCTGAACGCACCGAGGCCAAGGTGCTCCGCCAGGGCTTCCCCCCGACGCCCTATTGGGTTGTGGTCTTCACGGTCCCAGACCCCGACGGCGGGTCCGAGGACTTCCTCCGCCACGCAGCGATCTGGGTGCACGCCGGCACCGGGGAGATCCGCGAAGTGCAGGTCGGCGACGGCTGATCAGAACAGCCGGGCTGAACACACGACGTCAGTCGCATTTGCACCTCTGCAGTACGGGCGCTGACCAACCGCTCGGGCGTTGATCGCGCGCGCCGCACAAGCGGGCTCTGCCAAAACCGCCCACGACGTTCAAATTCCACCCATGCCGCGGGTGATGTCAAGGCGAACATTGCGAACCTGTTACGGTTTCCCCCAATTGGTCTGGCGCCCGGGTTGTTGGGGACTCAGCGCAAACCGAACATGGGGGGAGGCGCGATGGATACCTCTGTTGTGTTTACGGAGGCTTATTACTTCTTCACGGTCGCGATCATGTGGCTATTGCACGTCGGCTTCATGACGTATGAAGCCGGCGTCAGCCGTCGAAAGAACGTCATGTCGACGGCCATGAAGAACATCATGACGATCGCCGTCGTGACGCCGACGTTCTATTACGTCGGTTGGTACGTGTACTTCTGCATGCAGGAGGGCCTCAAGTTCACGGGTTCGCCAGATGGCAACAGCCCGGCAGGACTCGATGGGCTGTTCTTCTGCGGCGACCAGTACGGCTTGCCGTGGGACGGCTCCGCTGGACCGAACCTCGGCGACAACATCACGGGCGTCTTCTGGGCGGCCTTCGTACTGTTCTCGTGGACGACCGGCTCGATCATGTCCGGCTCGGTGCTGGAGCGAATCCGAATCTCGGCCTACCTCTGGCTCACCGCCCTCATGGGCGGCATCGTCTGGGTGGTTGCAGCCGCCTGGGGTTGGAGCTACGGCGGCTGGCTCGGCGTGCACTTCGGCTACCACGACTTCGCCGCTTCTGGCGTTGTCCACGGCGTCTCCGGCATCTTCGCCTTGGGCGTGCTCTTCAACCTCGGGCCGAGAATCGGCCGCTACGACTCGAATGGCGGTACACGGGCATTCAAGCCTCACAACCTCCATCTGACGTTGATGGGGCTGATGATCATCTTCACGGCGTTCTACGCGTTCTACGCGGCGTGCCTGGCGATCACGGCCGACACCACGCCTGGCTGGGCGAATATCTACTTCAACCCGGCCACGCTGTCGGCGATCACCTACACCATCACGATGGGCTTCGCAGGCGGTTTCGCCGGCGGCTACATCTTCGCCAAGGGCGATCCGTTCTGGACCATTTCCGGTGGTCTGGCCGGCGTGGTGGCTGTCTCGGCCGGCGCCGACATCTACAGCCCGAACCTCGTGTTGATCCTGGCGTTCTTCTCGGCCGGTCTTGCCTACTCCGTGGGCAACTGGATCGAGCAGAAGGCCCGCATCGACGACGCAGTCGGCGCGGTGTCAGTGCACGGTGTCATGGGCTTCTGGGGAGTCATGGCCGTCGGCATCTTTGCCGGGGGCTACCCGACAGGGCCAGCGGGAGTGACGACCAGCTTTCTGGGCCAGCTCGTGGGCGCAGCGGCGATCTTCGCACTGGCGTTCGTCACCGGCTATGTGGCTTCGTGGATCTTGAAGAAGCTGAACCTGCTTCGGGTGCCGCCCGAGGTGGAGGTCGAGGGCCTCGATATGGCCGAGTTCGAGACGGACTTCTATCCGGAGTTCGGCCGAGCTACTGAGCCCATCGTTCACGCTGACGGGTCCGAGGGGGACGCAGACGAAACGCTGCGGGCCGACCTCGCCGCCAACCGCTAAGTCGGGTGTCCGCCTCGTGGTTGCAGTTCATTCTTGCGATTGTCGTCATGTACCTGCTGGTTGCGGCCGTCGGGTACTGGGGCAAGCAGAAGCGAGCGCAGCAAGAGGCACCAGGACACGACCGACACGATCACTGACATCGTTCAGGACTAAGGAGGACTGAATGAACACCTTCCCGTACGACAGTTGGGAAGCCGCTCTCGAGGCAGCCGACGGCACGACCGGGTACTTCACTTGGGGTCCCGGTGGCAATACGGGCTCGTACGTCCTTGCCATCATCGGGATCGCTGTTTCCGTGGTGGCGGCATTTCTCGTGACCTACCGCGAGGACAGGCTGCTGAACCATGCAGCTGACCGTCTCGCTGACAAGTACAGCTAGGAGGACTGACATGGCTCGACGCAAGCAGATTGAATTCCAAGGGCTGCAAGGTCATAGCAAGGCTGTCGAGATGGGGGTGGTGGTCTTCACCATCGCCTGCATCGTCTTCTCGATCATCGCCATCCAGGTCGTCGGCTGACAGCAGTCAGCAGGCGCACCACAACCAACGCGGCAGACGCCGCGCCGCCCACCGGCGACGCGGCGTCTGCTGGCGCGCTCAGGCAATAGGTTGAGACCATGAGCGCCACTCGCAAGTGGATCGCCCAAGCGTGTGTTGTGGTGGCCGGCGCCGCGATGTTCCTGCCGTGGAACGTGAACGCCGGGCTGAGCGGCACCCAGACGGTGAACGGCATCAGCACCGGCATCGGGCGGATCCTGCTCGTCATCTGCATCCTGACCGTGGTGCTGGTACAGATCCGCTGGCGCCCCGCATGGATCGGTGCCGGATTTGCCGGTGCGATCGCGGTGCGTGAGCTGTTCAGCCCGTCAGGCATCGGCACACCCGACGCAGGCCTGGGGCCCCAGATCGCCTTCATCGCGTGCGCAGTGGCCGTGATCCTGCTCGGGTGGAACATGTTCACCGGCGTTGCCGCAGGTGAAGGCCGCGGCCCCGACGAACCCCCGCGCTGGTTCTTCTCCGGGCCGCTCGGCCGGCGGCGATGACGTCGCTCGCTGCTGTCCAGAGCGAGGTCGTCGTGCCGGGCTTGATGCTGCTCGGGCAGGGAGTGGAGCGATACCGGGTGACGGGCGGCGGCGCCACGGTGCTCGCGCTCGCAGCCGGTGATGAATTGGAGATCGTCGATCCCGAGGGCTGCCAACCGTGCGAGCTGGTCGCTTTCGATGGCGGCGGGCAATCGGATCCGGGATTGCTCGAGATCACCGATGGCAGCGCCGCTGCGTCCGCCCCAACCGATCCAGCCGCCGTCGGCATCCTCTCGGCACCGCTGGCTGACGCCCGCCGCGTCCGGGCCGGTCTCGAGCGTGTCGGCGTCGACATGCGCGCCGTACAGGCCGCCGCTGCGCTGAGGCTGCTCGACGGCGCTACGCCTGCGAACGTCACGGCACGGGTGACCGCGCTCGACGATGTCGCGTGCGTGGTCGCGGCGCCTGGCGGCCCGATGTCAGTGCACGAGGGTGCGCCGCCCACCGATCTCATCGCCTATGTCCACCGCCGCGACCCCGCGGGCAACGGTGCCGAGCCACTGCTGCCGACGCCGCTGGCCGACCCCAGCCAGGACTTCATCGTGCTGGCCAGCACGGCACGCGCCTACCAGGTGTCGAAGGGCGACTGGTTCCAGGTGGTGGACATGGAGGGCCGGCAGTGCTCCGACTTCCAGTGCTTCGCCGTAGCGGATCTCGAAGCAGGCGAAGACCTCTGCCTCGACGCCACCATCACCCGGTCGCTCATGGGCGCGAGCTACCCGATGCCAGGCCTGTACTCCAAGTTCTTCAACGCCAAGATGCAGCCGCTCGTGGAGGTGGTGCAGGACACGGTGGGCCGCCACGACACCTTCAACACCGCCTGCAACGCCCGCTACTACGAGGAGATGGGCTACCCCGGCCACATCAACTGCACCGACAACATCAACGGTGAACTCGAGCCCTACGGCGTCGCTGCACGGCGGGGCTGGGAGGCGATCAACTTCTTCTACAACACCCAAGTGGACGACGCGAATCAGATCTACCTCGACGAGCCGTGGTCACGCCCCGGCGACTACGTGCTGTTGCGGGCGCTGGAGGACCTGGTGTGCGTCAGCACTGCGTGCCCGTGCGATGTCGACGCTGCCAACGGCTGGAACCCCACCGACATCGCGGTGCGGGTGTATCCCGCAGCGAACATGTTCAAGAAAGCGACGGCCATCAGAATGACCGCGGACTCCGAAGCCCAGCTCACCAAAGAGACCGGATTCCACTCCCGCACCGCAGCGCTGACGCGCAGCTTCAGCGAATACTGCGGGTACTGGCTGGCCGACCACTTCACGGCCCACGGCGCCGTGGAGGAGTACTGGGCGTGCCGGCAGGCCGCAGCTGCCATCGACCTGTCCCCCCTGCGCAAGTACGAGGTCACCGGGCCCGACGCCGAGCTGCTGATGCAGACGTGTGTGACCCGCAACGTGCGCAAGCTGGCTGATGGGCAGGTTGTGTACACCGCCATGTGCCACCCCACGGGCGGCATGATCGACGACGGCACGGTCTTCCGGATCGGGCGCGAGAACTTCCGCTGGATCGGCGGCCAGCTCGGCTACAGCGGGGTGTGGCTGCGCGAGCAGGCCGAGCGGCTCGGCCTCAACGTGTGGGTGCGCAACTCCACCGAGCAGCTGCACAACCTGCAGGTGCAAGGGCCCAACAGCCGCCGCATTCTCGACGAGATCATCTGGACCCGCCCCGACCAGCAGACGGTCTCCGAGCTGGGCTGGTTCCGCTTCTCGATCGCCCGCATCGGCGACTACGACGGCATCCCGATCGTGGTCTCACGCACCGGCTACACCGGCGAGCTCGGCTTCGAGGTGTTCTGCCACCCCTCCGACGCCCCGGCGGTGTGGGACGCCATCTTCGAGGCCGGCACACCCCACGGGCTCGTGCCTATGGGCCTGAGTGCGCTCGACATGCTGCGCATCGAAGCCGGGCTCATCTTCGCCGGTCACGAATTCTGCGACCAGACCGACCCCTACGAGGCCGGGATCGGCTTCACCGTCCCGCTCAAGACCAAGGAAGACGACTTCATCGGGCGCGATGCGCTGTTCGACCGGCGCGACAACCCGCAACGACGGTTGGTGGGGCTGGAGCTCGACGGCGGCGAGCCGGCAGCGCTCGGCGACGGCGTGTACGTGGGTCGCAACCATGTCGGCGAGATCACCAGCGGCACCATCTCCCCCATCCTGCGCAAGAACATCGCACTGTGCCGTATGGCACTGCCGTACAACGAGATCGGCACTGCCGTCGAGGTGGGCAAGCTGGACGGCCACGAGAAGCGAATCGCTGCCGAGGTAGTGCGCTACCCGTTCTACGACCCCGACAAGTCCCGAGTGCGCTCCTAGCTGTGTTCCGGACGCTTGCACGCAGGTGCAAGACTGGGCGACGTTCTACTCTCATTGCATAAACGTCTACTCACAGGGGGGATCCGGAGATGACACGGGTAGCCATCATCGGTGCGGGACCGTGCGGACTGTCGCAGCTGCATGCGTTCGCCAGCGACAGCTCGGCAGAGGCCGCAGACGTCGAGCTTGTCTGCTTCGAGAAGCAGGACGACTGGGGCGGCCTGTGGAACTACACGTGGCGTACGGGCCTCGATGAGCACGGCGAGCCCTGCCACGGCTCCATGTACCGCTACCTGTGGTCCAACGGCCCCAAGGAGTGCCTGGAATTCGCCGACTACGGCTTCGAGGAGCACTTCGGCAAGCCGGTGGCGTCGTTCCCGCCCCGCGAGGTGCTCTACGACTACATCGTGGGCCGGGCGAGCCGCAGCGGCATCCGCGACAAGATCCGGTTCAACCACGCCGTGCGGGGAGTGAGCCGGTCGGCGTCGGGCGACGGCTTCACCGTGACCACCCACGATCACACCACCGATGCCACCTCCAGCGAGGACTTCGATTGGGTGGTGGTGTCGACGGGGCATTTCTCCACGCCCAACATGCCGCACTATCCCGGCTACGAGACGTTCGGGGGCACGCTGATACACGCGCATGACTTCCGTGACGCCGTGCAGTTCGAGGGCGATGTGGTGATGGTGATCGGGTCGAGCTACTCGGCCGAGGACATTGCGTCGCAGCTGTGGAAGTACGGGGCGGCGGACGTCATCTGCTCGTCACGCAGCGGGCCGATGGGCTTCGACTGGCCCGAGGGCATCAGCGAGAAGCCGATCCTCACCCACGTGGACGGCCGCACGGTGCACTTCGAAGACGGCACCAGCGCCGAGGTGGACGCCATCGTCTCGTGCACCGGCTACCTCCACCACTTCCCGTTCATGGACGACGAGCTGCGCTTGGTGACCGCCAACCGGCTGGCCAGCTCGATGCTCTACCGGGGCGTGGTGTTCCAGCCGGAGAACCGCGTCCTCTACCTGGGGATGCAGGACCAGTGGTACACGTTCAACATGTTCGACGCCCAGGCGTGGTACGCCCGTGACGTGATCCTGGGTCGCATCGAGCTGCCCAGCGCTGACGAGCAGGCCCGCTGGATCGACGACTTTCAGGCCGCCGAGGACGCTGTCGCCGACGACTATGAGGCCATCGACTTCCAGGGTGACTACACGCAGGATCTGCTCGACCAGACCGACTACCCAGACCCGAACACGCAGCTCATCAACAAGATGTTCAAGGACTGGAAGAAGCACAAGAAGCAGTCGATCATCGGCTACCGCGACCACGGCCACACCTCGCCGGTGACGGGCACGATGGCGCCCGTGCATCACACGTCGTGGGAAGAGGCGCTCGACGACTCGCTGGAGTCGTACCTGGCCGACTCCGGCTGATCGGCGGGTCTCGCCATCCGAGCACGAGTCGAAGGGCCGCTTCGTGCAGGCGATCCCGTCTGAAGCAGACGTCGTGATCATCGGCGCCGGGGTGACCGGTGCCAGCATCGGCTACCAGCTCGCTCGGCACTCGGACCTGCGGGTGGCCATCGTGGATGCCCGGGCACCGGTGGGCGGCATCTCGGGGCGCACGTTCGGGCAGATCCGCCAGCACTACTCCAACGAGCTGATGGTGCGGATCGCGCAGCGGGGATTCCACTGCATCCAGAACTGGGACTCGGTGGTGGGCTTCGGCGACCCCGGCTACGCCCGCTTCGGCTACATGCTCCTCGTGGTCGAAGACCAGCTCGACGGCCTGCGCTACAACATCGAGCTCGGCCGGAGCCTCGGCGTCGACACCAGCTTCGTGGTGGGCAGCCAGATCACCGAGGTCGAGCCGCTGGTGAATGCCGACGGCCTCGCCGGCGGTGCCTACGAACCCGAGGGCGGCTACATCGATGTCACGAAGATGGTGCTGAGCTGGCTCACCGCGGCGAGCGCCGCAGGGGCCCACGTGTTGGCGCCGGTCGCCGTGGACGGGATCATCACCTCCAGCGGTGCCGTGACGGGCGTGGCGACGTCGGCTGGCGAGATCCGGGCTCCGGTGGTGATCGCCGCCACCGGCGCTTGGGCGCGTGACCTGCTCGACCCCCTCGGCGTGGAGGTGCCCGTCGAGCGGCGGCGGCTCGACATGGCAGTGCTCGAACAGCACGCCGGGGCACGAGCACTGGGGACCTGCATCACCGACGGCAACTCCAACCTGGTGATCCGACCCGACATGGGCCGCCACATCGTGGCAGTGGCCTACCCGCCGGAGATGCCCGTGGTGGTCGACCCGCTCGCTGCCGCGTCAGACGCCGACCATGCAGCCCACGCCGAGCGCCTCACCGCCGCCATCTCCGAGCGCCTGCCGGGCCTGACTGTTGCCTCCACGGTCAGCACCACCAGCGGCGCCTACGACGTCTCGCCCGACTACCACCCCATCCTGGGCTGGGCCTCGGAGATAGCCCCGGTGGACGGCCTGTACCTGGCCGTCGGCCTCTCCGGCCACGGGCTGAAGCTGTCGCCTGCGCTCGGCGAGATCGTGGCCGCACGCGTGCTGGGCGTCGACCAGGTGGGCGATGCAACGCCCATCGACATCAGTCCGCTGCGGCCCTCACGCTTCGCCGACGGCGACCTGATGCACCTGTCCTACGGCCCCAGCGCCCGCGCCTAACCGCCTTCTGGGGCGAGCGCCGGCGAAGCTTCGGCGCTCGCAGAGAACAGTTAGCTCCAGGGGTAGGGCGAGTTGCTCACCGGGTGGAGCCGGCCCTCGGCATAACGCGAGTAGCGGAAGGGCTCGAGCAGCGCCTGTGGCTCGCCGAGCAGCTCCTTGGCGACCAGTGCGCCCACGCCGATCATCTTGTAGCCGTGATTCGAATCGGCGATGAAGAAGGCGTTGTCGCAGAAGGTGTCGAACACCGGGAAGTTGTCGGGCGAGAAGCTGCCGATGCCGCCTGAGGGCTCGTCGCTGATCAGGTGGTTCTTGCCCTCGAAGCGCTTGTGGCAGTGCGCCAGAGCGGCAGTCCAGGTGCGGTAGAAGTCGCCGCCCACCACGAAGTCGGGCGAGTCGGGACCGTAGGGGTCGACGGCCACCTGGTCGGACGGCTTGTCGACCACGTAAGGCATGTAACCGCCCTGCACGCCGCCGAAGTTGAAGTCGGGCTTGTAGTAGATGCCCCACGGGCCCTCGGTGACCAAGCCGTCGGCGTCATGCAGCGGGGCGTCGGTGTCGACGTGCACCACCGGCGGCATGTTGCCCTCGTTGTCAGTCAGGTAGCCCGGATCGACGGTCAGCGTGCCCTCTTGCAGGCACATGTAGGTCCACGTCGGCACGTTGTGCAGCTCACCGTCGCTGCCCGCGATGTCGGTGTTGGTGGGCAGGCCGAGCATGGCCCAGATCTTCTGCACCCACGGCCCCACGGCCACCACCACGTGCTCGCAGGCAACCGGGCCCTGATCGGTGAGCACAGCGGTGACGGCCCCCGATGAGTCCTGGTCGAACCCGGTGACGGTCACACCGCCGACCACGTTGACGTCTTCGGCTTCGGCCTTGCCCAACAAGCCCTTCAGCGAGGCCATGTTGTTGGCGTACCCGCCGCGGTGCTCGTGCAGCACACTGGTGATGCCCTGGGCCTGCCAGTCGTCGAAGATGCCTTTCATGTAGCTGTCGGACGCAGCGGCGCCCTCGACGAACGTCGAGGCGTAGCCGATGGCTTGCTGCTGGGCATGGATCGACGCCACGTCGGCGCGCATGGCCTCGTGGCTGATCTGCATGTAGCCGACAGGGTGGTAGGAAAACGCCTCGGGATCGCTGTCCCACACATCCACCGAGTGCGCCATCAGCTCCCGCATGGCCGGCTGGAAGTAGTTGTTGCGGATGACACCGCAGGCGATGCCCGAGGCGCCCGCGCCCACACCCGACTTGTCGATCACCACTATGTCGGCGCCCGAGCCCCGGCCTGACGACCGCAGGTCGCGGGCCAGGTTCCACGCCGTCGACAGGCCGTGGATGCCTGAGCCGATGATGACGTAACGAGCGCTGGTCGGTAGTGCCATGTACCAGAACCTTCCTCAGTGAGCTGCGGGGGCTTCCCAGCCCTCCAGCACCGGGGGGCGCCATTCGGTGCCGACGATGCGGGAGTTCTCCACCCACGGTCCCAGCTCCACCTGCGGGAACTTGCAGTGGATGTCTTTCAGCGTGATGCCGTAGCTGTTGCCCTCCGTGAGGTGCTTCATCAGCACCTTGCGAGCGATCTCGTCCTCGCGGCCTGCGGGGATGTCGAAGTAGATCTTCAGGAACGAGTTGGAGTAGCGGTCGAACACGGCGGGGACGCCGTCTTCCTCCAGCAGCGTGATGTCCTCGAGCCAGTTGATGTCGGGCCCCGGCGTGAGCGCCAGCAGATCGATGTCCTCCACCAGCGACATGTCCTCCTGGTACGGGAACCGCTTGCCTGCCAGCACCTCGGCGTCGATGGCGACCGTGCGAGTCTCGCGGCTGCTCTCGCCTGTGCTTGCCTGTCCAGCCATGCCTACAGCCCTCCGTCGATCACGTGCTTGTCGAACAGGTCACGGATCTCCGCCAGAGTCCGCTCCTCGGTGACGCCTGGGATGTAGTTGGTGCCGGCGATCGGCACCTTGGCCATGGCGGCCGCCTCGTGCGTCAGCGCTGCCAGATCCTCGGGCTCCAGTGAGTGGATGTCGGTCTTGCCGCAGGCCCGGGCCAGCATCTGCACTTCCATGGTGAGGGTGATCAGGAAGTTGTAGACGCGCAGGGCCGCTTCGTCGACGTCGAGGCGCTTGCGCAACTCCACGTCTTGAGTGGCCACGCCCACCGGGCAGCGGCCGGTGTGGCAGTGGTAGCACTCGCCTGCCGGCACGCCGATCGTGCCCTCGTAGTCAGTGACGCCGGGGATCTCCTTGTTGCAGTTGAGCGCCATCAGGGCTGCCGTGCCGAGCGCAACCGCGTTCGCACCCAGCGCCAAGCACTTGGCCACGTCGCCGCCGTTGCGGATGCCGCCCGCAACCACCAGGTCGATGTCGTCGGCCAGGCCCACGTCTTCCAATGCCCGGCGGGCCTCGGGGATGGCAGCCATCAGCGGGATACCGGTCTCCTCGGTGGCCAGGTGCGGCCCGGCTCCGGTGCCGCCCTCGGCGCCGTCGAGGTAGATGACGTCGGGGCCGCACTTGGCGGCCATCCGCACGTCGTCGTACACACGGGCCGATCCCAGCTTGAGCTGGATGGGGATCTGGTAGTCGGTGGCCTCGCGCACCTCTTGGATCTTCAGCGACAGGTCGTCGGGCCCGAGCCAGTCCGGGTGGCGGGCCGGTGAGCGCTGGTCGATGCCTGCGGGCAGCGAGCGCATCTCGGCCACCTGCTCGGTGACCTTCTGGCCCATCAGGTGGCCGCCGAGGCCCACCTTGCAGCCCTGGCCGATGAAGAACTCCACGGCGTCGGCCAGCATCAGGTGGTGGGGGTTGAAGCCGTAGCGGCTCTGGATGATCTGGTAGTACCACTTGGTCGACAGATCCCGTTCGGGCGGGATCATGCCGCCCTCGCCCGAGCAGGTGGCGGTGCCGGCCATCGAGGCGCCCTTGGCCAGCGCCATCTTGGCCTCCAACGACAGCGCGCCGAAGCTCATGCCGGTGATGTACACCGGGATGTCGAGCTCGAGCGGCTTCTCGGCGAAGCGGGAGCCGATGACCGTCTTGGTCTCGCATTTCTCCCGGTAGCCCTCGATCACGAAACGGGTGAGGGTGCCCGGCAGGAACACCAGCTCGTCCCAGTGGGGGATCTTCTTGAAGATCGAGAAGCCCCGCATGCGGTAGCGGCCCAGCTCGGCCTTCACGTGGATGTCGTTGATGACCTCGGGGGTGAAGATCCGGCTCTTGCCGAGCACATCCGTGCTCTTGTTCACCTCATTTGCGTCAGCCATGGCTGTTCTTCCCCTTGCCCCTAATGAATGACGAGCTTGCGCTCGGACGGCTCAAGCTGGTCGTAGTTGTGCAGCACCTTGCCGCAGACGAATTTCTGGAACTCGGGCGGATCGCCCAACCCGTGAATGCGGAACTTGCGCTCGATCAGCTCGGTGTCGGCATCGTTCCACTCACCAGGAACACAGTCGACCCCGAGCGAGGCCACCGTGCCGGCCACGTAGATCTCGCCGTCGTACATCGAGTCGCCCAGGTTCACGCCCGCGTTGCCGCAGATGATCTGCCGGCCCCGCTGCATCATGAAGCCGGTGTTGATGCCGACGTCGCCGAGCACGATGATCGTGCCGCCCTTCTGGTCGATGCCGGTGCGGGCGCCCACATCGCCTTTGACGATCAGGTCGCCGCCGCGGATGGCGGCACCGGTCAGCGATCCGGCGCTGCGCTCGATGGTGACCA
This sequence comes from Candidatus Poriferisodalis sp., assembly GCF_965204125.1. Classification (GTDB taxonomy): domain Bacteria; phylum Actinomycetota; class Acidimicrobiia; order Acidimicrobiales; family Poriferisodalaceae; genus Poriferisodalis. The sequence goes on from NZ_OZ241968.1 coordinate 769,715, forward strand.
CGCCCGACATCATGTTCTCGGCCACCGACCAGCCGACGCGCCCGTTGATCGTCACCTCGGGTCCGTCGATGAGCCCGCAGGCGAACCAGCCGGGGCTGCCTTCGAAGTGGATGCGGCAGCGCTTCAGGATGCCGACCGCCAGCGAATGCTTGGAAGCCGGGTTCAGGATGGTGACGTCGGTGATGCCGTCGTCGTAGATGAGCTTGCGCAGCGCCATGTTGATCTGGCGGATCGTCAGATCGGATGCATCGAAGCGAGCCCGGCCGCCCTCGACTTCGACGTTGTCGGGCATGTCGGCAGTGGGCTCGACCAACCCCCGAGCGTCGTAGGAGACGCCGCTGCGGGAACCTACACCTGCCACACCAGCACCTCCCGCTCGTAGGGATCGCGGGTCTCGACCTCGCGCTTCACCAATGACCGGATGGCCACTTCCTCGGTGGCGACGGCCACCAGCGGCTCCGACTCGAACAGCACCAGCGGCTTGGCCGCCATCTCGTCCTTGGCAACGCCGAGCTGGTTGCCGGTGACGCAGACGTAGGTGAACACGCCGTCGAGATCATCGAGGCTGTGCTTCATGGACGTCTCGAGCGTCAGGCCGCGGCTCATGTACTCGGCGAGGTACACGGCGATGATCTCCGAATCGCACTCGCTCTGGAAGCGGTGGCCGTGCTGCTCGAGGCGGCGGCGCCACTGGTGGTAGTTGGTGAGCTGGCCGTTGTGCACCACCGCCACGTCGGCGAACGGGTAGGCCCAGTAGGGGTGCGCGCTTGCGAGATCCACCTCGGACTCGGTGGCCATGCGCACGTGGCCGATGCCGTGCGTGCCCTGGAACGAGCCCAGGTTGTACTGGTCGCTCACGGTGGCGGCGTCGCCCAGGTCCTTGATGATCTCCAGCGAGCTGCCCAGCGACAGCACCTCGCAGCCGGGAACGTCTTCGAGGTAGTCGGCCAGGGCCTTGAGATCGCCGCCGTAGCGGATGGTGGCCCGGAAGGCGTACCCGGTCTCGCTGGTGACCGTGGCCACCTCGGCACCGATCTTGGCCAGGCGGCTCTCCACCTCGGCCCGGTTGCGTTCGAGGCGCTCGGCCATGCCGATGCCCGTGCTCTTGTTGGGCTCGGCCAGCACGAACCGGATCACGACCAGGTCGTCGGCCGGTCCGTACACGGCGTAGCCGGTGGAATCGGGCCCCCGGTGCTTCATCGATTGGAGCATCGCGGTGAGCTCTGCCCCGATGTCGGCGGTTCCGTCGCGGTGGATCACTCCGGCTATGCCGCACATATTGCGTCCCCCTTCGTGGGTGCGTGTGTTCTGGCTCGTTGCGTCGTTGAGGCCAGCCCCGCGGAAGCCAGGGCAGGCCGGCGGTCAGGGCAGGACGTCGAGGTACTCCTCTACGTCCCAGTCGGAAACGGTGTGCAGGAACCGCTCCCACTCGTCGGTCTTGTAGTGCATGAACACCCGATACATCTCGCCGGGCAGGGCCGACTTGATGACTTCGTCCGCGTCGAACGCAGCGAGGGCCTCGCCGAGGGTGAGCGGGATCTTTTCCACGTCCTTGCCCGACTCCACGGCCTCATAGATGTTGCGTTCTTCGGGCGGACCCGGGTCGAGGCTGCGGTCGAGGCCGTCGTCCATGGCCATCAAGAGTCCCGCGAAGGACAGGTGTGGGTTGACCGAGCTGTCCGCCGTTCGGTACTCGAAGCGGCCCGGCGCGCTGATCCGCAGAGCGGTCGTGCGGTTCTGGAAGCCCCAGTCTGCGAAGACCGGCGCCCAGAAGCCGGTGTCCCACAGCCTCCGGTAGGAGTTGACCGTCGGCGCGCTGAGGCAGGTGAGACCTCGGACGTGCTCGAGAATGCCGCCGATGGCCTTCATGCCGACGGGGCCGGGCAGCTGAGGATTGTCACTCTCGGGCATGAACTTGTTGTTGCCTTCGGAATCCCACAGCGAGATGTTGTGGTGACACCCGTTGGCCGACACGCCCATGAACGGCTTCGGCATGAAGCACGGGAACGCGCCTAGCTCGCGGCCGACCTGCTTGCACACCTGGCGGTAGGTGGTGAGCCGGTCGGCAGTGAGCTCGGCCCGGTCGAATTGGAAGTTCAGCTCGAGCTGGCCTGGGGCGTCCTCGTGGTCGCCCTGGATCATTTCCAGCCCCATCGCCGAGCAGTATTCGATCACCCTGTGGATGAGGGGCTGCAGCTCGGCGAACTGGTCGATGTGGTAGCAGTTCGGCTTGGTCATGCCCTCCACGGTCGGCTTGCCGTCTGCATCAGCCTTGAGCCACATCATCTCGGGCTCGCAGCCGGCCCGCAGGTGCAGCCCGTGCTTGGCCTCGAAGTCGGCGTGCAGTCGCCGCAGGTTGCCCCGGCAGTCGGAGGTGAGGAAGGCCCCGCCGTCTACCTCTTCCTCGCGGCCCCGGAAGAGGGTGCACCAGACTCGTGCTGTCTTCGGATCCCACGGCAGCGGCATGAACGTCTCGGGCTCGCCGATGCCCACGAGCTCGCGAGCCTCGGGGCCGTAGCCGATGTAGTTGCCGTGACGGTCGATGAAGAGATTGGCGGTGGAGCCGTAGACGAGCTGGAAGCCCTTGCGGGCGATCATTCCGAAGTGCTTGGCTGGGATGCCCTTGCCCATGATCCGGCCGGTGACCGACACGAACTGGCAGTAGAGGTACTGGATGCCGTCGGCCTCAATCTGGCGCTCGACTTCGGCAATCTGTTCCTCGCGACCGTCGGCTTCGACGAACTTCTCAAGATCGGTGGCCATTGCTCCCCCTATCGGCATGGCTTATTGGATTCATGCGAACCGTAACGCCCCGCGAATTGTGCCTCGGCACACCCGCTTGCGGACGCGTCCAAGCCGCACCGCAACCTAGCACATTGTCCGAGATGATGTCTAACGTGAGTAGCGGCTCTTTCCTCACAGTAGAGCTAACGCGCGGCGCTGATCGCTGCCCCAAGACACGCTCTCACTGGATGCCTAGCTGCGATTTGCGCTCTCGGGCGTAGCTGGTGATGAGCTGATCGGCGGTCAGCCCGATGACTGCCACGTTGAAGCCGGCAACCAGCCCCTCTCCGACGAGGGCCTGCTCGGTGCGGGCGAGGAGGATCTCGTCGCCGAGACCGTCAATTCCCCCGATGAACGCCGAAATGATCACGAGCAGCAGCCCGAACAAGAGCACCTGGTTCATGCCCAGCATGATCTCGGGAAATGCCATCGGGAACCTGACCTTGCGGAGCACCTGCCAGCGAGTGCAGCCCGACATCTCGGCGGCTTCGACCATGTCCGGGGGAACGTTGCGCAGGCCGAGCATCGTGTAGCGCACTGCGGGCACCGTCGCGTAGATCACGATGGCCGTGAGCGCAGCCACGGGCCCTACCCGGAAGAGCATGACCACCGGGATCAGGTAGATGAACGACGGCAGCACCTGGAACGTGTCGAGCACCACCTGCACCGAGGCGTAGCGGCGCGGCGATGTCGAGGCGAACACCCCGATGGGCACGCCGATGACCACGCTCACGATCAGGGCCGCCACGACCAGGTAGAGCGTCTCCATCGACTCGATCCAGAAGCCGGAGAACGCCAGGTAGGCAACGAAGAGCGACACGATCCCGGCGAGCTTCCATCCGCCGAAGCGCCAGCCCACCGCCGCAACCAGCGCGAGCAGCCCGATCCATGGCAGCGATCCGAAGCCGTCGCGCATCGGAAAGAGGATCTCCAGGATCATGAAGTCGCGGAAGTACCCGAGCGGTGTCTTGAGGTTGAGCTGCACCCAGTCGACGAGCCATTCCCATGCCGGAGCGGTGCTGACGGTCCAGCTCTTCGGCAGCACCTGTGCGTGGCTGGTGACCTGGGCCAGAGCAGTCCCGGCAGCGGCAACGGCTGCACCCGCGACCCAGAACGGGTGGCGTGCCAGCCACGACTTCGACAGGTCGACGTGCTCTGGCCGCCGCGCTCCCATGGCCTGGCTCAGCCGGTCGAGCATGATCGCCATCAGCACGATCGCCACGCCGTATTCCAGGGCCTTGCCGATCCGCAGGCTCTGCAGGAAATTGAGCAGCGGCAGGCCCAAGCCGCGGGTGCCGACGAACGACGCCAGCACGGTCATGCCGAAGCACTGCATCAGCACCTGGTTCACGCCCACCAACAGCTGCGGTCGTGCTGCGGGCATCTCCACCTTCCACAGCATCTGCCACCGTGTGCAGCCCGATGTGAGTCCCGCCTCCCGCACCTCGGTGGGCACCGTCTGCAGGCCCAGCAGCGTCAGTCGGGCCATCGGGGGAACGGCGAACAGGATCGTGGCGATCGCGCCGGCCTCGTCGCCGATCCCGATGAACACCGAGATCGGCAGCAGGTACGAGAAGTGCGGCATCGACTGCATCACGTTGAGCACCGGAACCAGCAGTCCCTCGAACCACTTCGCCTTCGCCGCCGCCAGGCCCGCCGCCCAGCCGAAGAAGGCCGCCAGCGGTGCGACCACCACCACGATCGACAGCGTGATCATGGAGTCGTCCCAGATATCGAAGACCGCCAGATAGAGCGAGCAGCAGCCGGCCAGCAGCGCCAACCGCCAGCCGCCGAGCTTGGCGCCCGCCACGGTGAACAGGCCGACCAGCACCACCCAGGGAACCGCGCCTATGCCGAACGGGCCGTCTCCCGCGATCAGGAGCTGCTCGCTGATATCGAGCGGGTACTCCAGCCAGCCCGAGACAGTGCGCGTGACGTCCTTGACGTTGAACAGCCCGAACAGCTGCTCGTTCTTGAGGTGCAGCAGGGCCTCGTTCGCCCAGTCGGGAAGGAATCGGAAATCGCCCAGCTTCGACAGGAAGTCCGGGAAGAGGCCCGGCGCTGCTTGGTGGAACACCTGGATGGCGAGATAGGGCGACACCAGCAGCAGGGCGATACGCCAGCCCCGCAAGCGACGGATCCGCTCCAGGAGGCTCTGTGGCGCAGCCGGCTCGGCAATGGTGGACATCAGCCGGAGGTGCCGCCCTCGGAGGTGTGATTGCCCCAAATGGCATCGATGACTGCGTCGCGCCCGAGGCTGCCAGCCACCGCGCCCCCGGCGTCGACGACTCTCAGCGGCTCCTGGCCGGCCAGCACCTGTGCAGCAATGTCGCGCAGCACTGCGTCCACCTCGACAGTCGGCGCATCGGGCGAGGCGTCGGCGATGTCGCCCATCACGCTGCCGGCGGTGAGGATCCGGTCTCGCTGGACGTCACGTGCAAAGGCGCGCACGTAGTCGGTGGCGGGCTGGGTCACCAGGTCTTCGGCACGGCCGATCTGCACGATCTGGCCCTCATAGAGAATGGCAATCCGGTCCGCGAGACGGATCGCTTCGCTGAAGTCGTGGGTGATGAAGACGATCGTCTTGTGCAACACCGACTGCAGCCGAAGAAACTCGTCCTGCATCTCGCGCCGGATCAGCGGATCAAGCGCAGAGAAGGGTTCATCCAGGAACCAGACGTCGGGCTCCACAGCCAGCGAGCGCCCGATGCCCACCCGCTGCTGCTGGCCGCCCGAGAGCTCCCGTGGGTAGTAGCCACCCCGTCCCTCGAGTCCCACCAGCGTGAGGATCTCGTCGGCCCTGGCCCGGCGCGTCGCCCCGTCGACACCCTGCACCTCCAGCGGGAACACGATGTTCTCGGCCACCGTCCGGTGGGGGAACAGCGCGAAGTGCTGGAACACCATGCCCATGCGGTGACGCCGCAGTTCGATCAGCTCACGGCTCGATGCTGCGAGCAGGTCGATGCCCGCAAAGTGGACCGATCCCGAAGTCGGCTCGATCAAGCGCGAGAGACAGCGCACCAGCGTCGACTTGCCGGAGCCGCTCAGGCCCATCAGAACGAGGATCTCCCCCGGCATCACATCGAGACTCGCCGCCACCACCGCCGGGATGTAGCCGGCGCCTTTGACGGCGTCCACGGACGGTGCTCCGTCGTGGCGCTCGAGGAATTTCTCGGGGTCGGGGCCGTACAGCTTCCACACGTCACGGCACGAGATCACAGCGTCACTGTTCACGACGGCTCCATCCCTGCCTCCCGCAAAGAAACATCCGGGCGCGGAATCCGAATGCAACGGCCGCGCGTCATGGTCGCTGACGGCGCAGCCGGCGGGGAAGTCCACCGCTCACGAGACCCGGCAGATCCCGAGGTCGCGGAGTCCTTCCCCGCCAACCACCTCCAGGGAGGAGATCTTTGCTCTTCCGCCCTCGTTCTCAGCCGTCGATCCAGCTGCGCCAGAGGTCCTCGTTGGCGGCCAGCCACTCCTGTGCGGCCTCGGACGCTTCCTTGCCGTCCACGTCCACCGCAGCGGCCATGGCTGCCAGCATCGGGTTGGTGAAGTCCATGCGCTGCACGATGGCGGCTGCCGTCGGCCACTTCTCCGGGAAGTGGATGCCCACGCCGGTCTTGAGGTAGCCGTCCGCGGGGTTGCCACAGTCGTGGGTCAGCTCGGAGTTGATGCCCCACTCGGGATCGGTACGGCATTCATCCTCGAATGTCGGGAACTCGATGAACTTGCCCTCGTAGACGGCTTCCACGAAGTTCGGTGTCCAGTTGAACAGCACGATCGGCGTGTTGTCCGCCGATGCGGCGTCCAGCTCGGCCCACAGCGTCGCTGCAGAACCGGCGTTGATCACCTCGAAGTTCATGCCGAGGCCCTCGACGCGCTCCTCGTCGCCCTTGAGCCAGTCCACCGGTCCGCCCAGGAAGCGGCCCTTGTCGCCGGTCTCTGCTGTGGCGAACAGGTGGGCGCAGTCGTTCAGCGCTTGCCAATCGGGCAGGCCGGGGCACTGCTCCTCGACATAGATCGGGTACCACCATTCCTCACGCGTCACCGCGTTGTGGGTTGCCCAATCCAGCACGCAGCCGGCGTCGACCTGTTCCTGGAAGGCGACGCCGAAGGCGCCCTCCCAGACCTCATGCACCAACTCGATGTCGCCATCGCACATCGACTGGTACACCACTTGGCTGTCCGACGGTACGTACTCCACCGAGAAGCCGGCCTCCTCCAGAATGCCGCCGACAACCTCGGCGCCGACGAGCTGGCTCGACCAGTTGTGCAGCGGGATCCGGATCGGATCAGACGAATCCGCCATCTCTTCCTCGGCCGGCTCGGGCGCTTCGGTCGCAGCCGGCGCTTCGGTCGCAGCTGGCGCTTCGGTCGCGGCAGGCGCGGCCTCGTCGTCATCGTCGCTCGCGCAAGCTGATGCCAGCAGAGCAAGCGCCAGCAGCGTCATTGCTGCTGTTCGTAAACGGGACATGGGTTCCTCCAGTTCAAGGTTGTGTCAGTAGGACTTCGGCTACAGCCGTGTCGTTGCGAGCGAGGGGCCGTCTCGCTGATCCGATTCCCCGTCCCGCCACTATCTAGTAGTCGGGACAACTAGATAGTTTTCGTCACGTTAGTGCAAGGTGGAACCACACGAAACCGCGGGGAGCGCACAATGGCGTCTTGTCAGAACGGGAACACCTGCCGTACTCTCGCAATGCGTGCTCGTTTCGAACACGCCGTGGCGCACTCTCGTCACGTTGCTCCTCGCGGCAGCGATGCTCGCCGTGCTGCCCCTCCATCACGCCTCCGCGGCCAGCCGGTTCAGCGATCTCGGCGCAGAGCCGAGCCAGCTGTGGCACGCCGAGTTCGATGCGTCCTGGTCGCTCGACAGCATCACCAAGGCCGTCGATGCTGCTGACCAGCCTGCTCGCCGGCCGCCGTCGACCGTCATCCTGGGAGCGGGCGAGTACCTGTCGGTCGGTCAGTCGGCGGTCTCGCCGAACGGCTGGTACGAGCTGAGGCTGGAACCGGATGGCCAGCTGGTGCTCCGCGTCACCGACCCGCAGCTGGGTCCCGACGGCACGCTGTGGTCGACGGCGGGCGCCGAATCGGCAATGCCGCTGCTGCTGATGCGCAGCAACGGCGAACTTGCCGTGTACAACGCCTCTGACCCCGGATTCCTGGACTCAGCGGCCAACAGCGACCTGGCCAAGCTGTGGAGCGCCGACACCCGCAGCGAGTCAGGTGCCGGGCTCCGGCTGTACGACGACGGCACCTTGGCCGTGGTCACGCCCCAAGGAGACGTGCTCTGGCAGGGCGGCAATTCGGTGCCCGACGTCGGGCTCGCGGGGCACCGCCACATCATCTACGACCGGGGCGAGCAGTGGGTTTGGCTGGTCGACGCCGACGGGACTGTCGTCGACAACTATCCGGTCAGCGGTCATCCCGAGTCGCCGGAGCCAGGCCGCTATGCGGTCACCTCGAAGTCAGAAGATGCGATCTCCTACAACTGGCTGGTCACGATGCACCACATGGTGCGGTTCACGACGGATGCCGATGATGACTGGATCGGCTTCCATTCGATTCCCCGAGGTTGGCAGGACATGCCGGTGCAAACCGAGGCAGAGCTCGGTGAGGCCCTGTCATTGGGCTGCATCCGTCAACGAGACGACAAGGCAGAGCGCTTGTACCAGTGGGCGCCGATCGGCACTCCCGTCGTGGTGCTTGCCTGATCGTTGCTGCGCAGCGCCGTCGGCAGGTTCCGGATGGAGCGGCCGGCTCAGCCGGCGCGGACCGCGATGCCGAATTCGTTACCGGCGTCGATCAGCGCATCGAAGAGGTACTGGCCGAAGGATCGGTCGCAGAAGATCAGGTACGAGCGGGCGCCGTCGCTGTCGTTGCGGGCGAGGTCACAGGTGGTCAGTGCCACCGACGCCGAGAGCACCGCACCGTCAGGCGTCATGTGGTCGCCCCAGTCGATGCCGCACACCTTCTCCAGCATGCGGGCGGCGTCGTTGCCGGTCACCCGGAACATTGCACGGCTGTGAGTCCAGTCGAGCACGGAGCAGAACTCCTGCGCTTCGAGCCCGTCGAGGTCGGCGACGGTCGCCGCCACCTCGCCAGCGGTGCCCAGGACGATCCACTCGCCGGGCCGGGAGCCCAGCACGAGTGCACCGCCGGGTGCGACTTGCGACGTTCCGAATCGCGCGCCGAGCCGGTCAGCAGTGGGCCCGTCGGCGCCGGCGCGCACCAGCCACTTGGTGGTGGCACTGGCGTCGCTCAGCGTCAGGTCGCCGCCGGCGCCGGGCGACGGGTAGTGCTGTACGACCGGACTCTCGAATGCGGGTGCATCAGCCACGGAGACGCTCCCCCGCCGGATCGAAGTGGGCGTGGTGGTCGATCACCGTCGCGCCGATGCGCTCGCCCGACTCCAGCAGCACCGTCACCTTCGTGCCGCCGGCGGCTAGGTCGGGCTCGACCTGACCGAGACAGATCGACCGGTTCAGCGTCGGCGAGTAGCGCGACGAGGTGATCCGGCCCAGGATCTCGTTGGTATCGCCCCGCACGATCTGCGCGGCCTCTTCAGGCACCACGTCGGGATCGTCGGGCTGGATCGCCACGACCAGCGGGAGCGACCGGTCGGCCGCCCAGGCCAGCTCTGGCTTGCCGGCGAAATCGTCCTTGTCGAGCTTGATCAGCGACCCCAAGCCGGTGCTGGGTCCCAGCGTCAGCCCGTCGGTGTCCTGGCCCACGATGAAGTGCCCCTTCTCGAGGCGCATGATGCGCTGGCCTTCCAGGCCGAACGGTCCCACGCCGAGATCGCTGCCGGAATCCATGAGGGCTTCCCAGACATGCAGGCCGTGACCTGCAGGCACGTGCAGCTCGAACGACAGCTCGCCGGTGAAGCCGATCCGCCACATGAAGCAGCCCGCCACGCCCGCCACCGTGGCTTCCCGGACGGTCATATACGGGAATGCCTCAGCGTCGAGGTCGACGCCCTCGCAGACCCTGCTCATGAGCTCGCGAGACTTGGGCCCCGCCACGTTGATGCTGGCGTACGCCGTGGTGACGGGGGTCACGTGCACCTGCCAGTCCGGGCGCTCGGTCTGGAGCCAGTTCTCCACCCATTCCCAGACGCCGCCGGCACCCGAGCTGGTGGTGGACATCATGTAGTGGTCTTCGCCGAGGCGACCGGTGACGCCGTCGTCGAGCACCACGCCGTCCTCGGCGCACATCATCCCGTAGCGCACCCGGCCCACGCCCAGCTTCATCCACTTGTTGACGTAGAGCAGGCTCAGGAGCTTGGGCACGTCGGGGCCGCGCAGGTCGAGCTTGCCCAGCGGGGTGACGTCGATGAGCCCGACGTTCTCGCGGACATTGCGCACCTCGGCTGCAGGGTCGCCGTAGTGATCAGGACGCAGCCACTGGCCGGCCTGGATGATGGAGACGTTGTTGGCCTCGTGCCAAGGCTGGATCGACGACACCCGCACCGGCTCGAACATCCGACCGGCGAGCGCGCCGAGCGTGAGCGGCGCGTAGGGGGGCCGCCACACGGTGGTGCCGACCTGGCTGATCGTCTCGCCGCGTGCCTCGGCGATGGCCGCGACGGTGTTGACCGTTTCCAGCTTGCCCTGCGAGGGTCCCATCGTGGCCGTGGTGTAGCGCTTGGCCAGCTCAACTGAGTCGTAGCCCTCGTGCGCAGCGGCCACCAAATCCTTGGAGCTGATGTCCTCGGACATGTCCACCATGCCGTGGGTGTCGGCGCGGTAGAGCTCGGGATGCGGGTCGCGGCTGAGCGGCGCCCGCTCGTCGGGTGCCCACGCGGGCTCGTCGCCGTCCACCGGCAGCGCCCGAGCGGTGCGGGCCTGCAGGCGATGGCGCACCGCTGCGGCGCGGGCTGCGGCAAGGCGACCCGTGGCGGCGCCATGCTGCCGGAGCCCGTCAAGATCGGCGTCGCCGGCGAGCCCGCCCGTCGCCAGCACATTGCTGGGGGGGTCGGACGGGAAGAACCTGGCTGCGGCGGGGTCATAGACGGGACGGTCGCCTGCCATGTTGAGCAGCGATGTCGGCGCCGTCCAGCCGGCTGCTACCACGAGCAGATCGGCGCCGATGGAGGCTCCGTCGGCAACGACCTCGTCAACGGCCCGGGACGAGCCGCGGGTTGAGCTGATGCGGCCACCGGTGCGACCGTCGATCACGGCCGCGATCTCGGTGCCCACCCGCTCCAGGTCGGCAGCCGCGGCGTCGCCGTCGGAGTTGGCGCTGAACACCACCGCCCGCTCGCCCGGCTTGACGCCCCAGAGGTTCACCAGGCGACGTGCTGCGCCCGACGTGATGACGCCGGGCCGGTCGTTGCCCTCGAACACGTACGGCCGCTCGATCAGGCCGGGCGCCGCCACCAGCGTCTTGGCGCGGGCCTTAATGAGACGCTCGACCGCGATCGGGTGGTTGCGCTGCACGATGCCGAGCCAGTTGTCCTCATACCGCCCGGTCACGGTCGAGTCGGTCAGCACCTCGACATCGGAAGCGTCGAGCGCAGCACGCAGCTCTGCCAGAGCGGCTTGATCGGCGGCATCGCTCGAGTAGCGCAGATGGCCGCCCACGCTGTGCTCATGGGAGACCAGCAGCACGCTGGCGCCCTCGCCGCTGGCGGCCAGCGCCGCTTCGATGCCGGCCGGGCCTGCTCCGGCCACCACCACGTCGGGGTGGGTGTAGCGCTTGTCGTGGTAGGCGTGCGGCGTGTCGAGGTCGATCTTGCCGCCCGGGGCGAACGTGGCGAGCACCCGCTCGTAAGTGGGCCACAGCCACTGCGGCCGCATGAAGGTCTTGTAGTAGAAGCCGGCCGTCAGGAAGCGCCCGAACAGGCTGTTCGCCGCCTTGATGTCGCGGTTCAGCGACGGCCACGCGTTCTGCGAGCGGACATCCATGCCGGATTCCAGCAAGCGGTGGCCGGCCCGCACATTGGGGTCGTCGCCCACCTGGACCATCAGGTTGGGATCCCAGTAATCGGCGGTGAGGATCCCCCGGGGCCGGTGGTACTTCATGGAACGGGAGAAGATCTGCACTCCAGACGCGGCCAGGGCAGAGGCGATCGTGTCGCCCTCGAAACCGCTGAAGCGCTTGCCGTTCCAGCGGAAGCGGAGCTTGGCAGCCCGGTCGATCACCTCGGTGGGCTGGACGCCCTGCCGGCTCATCGTCATGCCGCGCTGCCTCTCATGCCGCACCGCCTCGCTTATCGCCGGGCAGGGGCGGATCGCGGAATTCGTTGGTGGCGGTGTTGCGCTCGATCGAGAACCAGCGGCGGCAGCCGGACGCGCAGTACCAGTTCTCGCGCAGCCAGCCCGCCGGATTGTCGCGCAGGTACAGGTAGGCCCGCCATTCGGCCGGTGAGGCCGTGTTGGGGTCGGGACGGGCGTGCGACTCGCCGCCGTAGCGCAGGTCAGTCGAGTTGCGTGGACCGCAGTTGGGGCAAGGGACGAGCAACATCAATGACCCACCACTGTCGTATTGGCGCCGGTGGGCCTCATGGCCCTGGGGGCAAGCGTCACGCAGGACATCAGTGGCCCACCGACGCTGCACCCTTTTCGCCCACGAGTTCGCCGTTGTCAAAACGGCTGAGGGCGAAGGCTTCGATCAGCTTGGGCGTGCGGCCTGTAGCAGCGGCCTCGGCCATCTGCTCGCCGGAAACCGGTGCAGCCTTGAATCCGTAGGTGCCCCAGCCCACATCCACCAGGAAGCCGTCGACGGGTGTGAAGCCCATTACCGGCGAGTAGTCGGGGGTCATGTCGCACAGGCCTGACCACTGGCGCAGGATCCGCATGCGCGAGACGCCGGGCATCAGCTCGAGCACGTGTCCGGCCAATCCCTCGGTGAACTCCAGCGAGCCGCGCACCGAGTAGTTGGCGTAGGGGTCGACCGAGGCGCCGAACACCAGCTCGCCCCGGTCGGTCTGGCTCACGTACACGTGCAGCGAACCCGAGACCACCACCGTGGGCAGGAACATCTTCACCGGCTCGGTGACGGCGGCCTGCAGGGGGTGGGTGGTGATGGGCAGCCGCACGCCGGCCATGGTCGAGATGAGCGATGCCCACCCGGCGGTGCAGTTGATCACGATCGGCGTGGAGATGTCACCCCGGTTCGTGCGAACCCCGGTCACCCGGCCCCCGGCGCCCTTGCCGTCGGGACCGTCGCCGCCCTCGCAGAGAATGTCGGTGACCTCGGTCTTCTGGTGCATCTCGACGCCCATGTGGTCCGCCGCCCGGGCATACCCCCACACCACCGCGTCGTGGCGAACGACGCCGCCGGGCGGGTGATACAGGGCGCCCTGGATCGGGTAGCGGGGGTGGTCGGAGGTGTCGAGGCTGGGGCACTCCTTCTTGATCTCGTCGGGGCCGATCACGCTGGAGTTGACGCCGCCGAGCTTGTTGACCTCGGCGCGCCAGTGCATCGTGCGCAGGGAGGCGTCGGAGTGCGCCAGCGTCAGGTGCCCCCGCTGGCTGAACATCACGTTGATGTTCAGCTCCACCGCCATCTGCTCGTACAGGTGCACCGACCGGTCGTAGAAGGCCACCCCTTCAGGGGTGAGATAGTTGGAGCGCACGATGGCCGTGTTGCGCCCCGAGCCGCCGCTGCCCAGGTAGGCCTTGTCGAGCACGGCCACGTTGGTCATGCCGTGGTTGCGGGCCAGGTAGTAGGCGGTAGCCAAGCCGTGCACGCCGCCGCCGATCACCACGGCGTCGTAGGACCGTTGCAGATCGCAGTCGCGCCACACCCGCGGCCACGACTGGCCCCGGAGGCCCTTCCAGGCCAGCGCCGCAGCCGAGTACTTGGGCGGACGCTTCCGCAGCCGGCCCGCAAGTCCTGCCATTGCTCTGCAGGCTAAGCACCCCGCTCGGTGACGAGAAGTATCAGTTTGCAAATAATTCAGATGCACTGCCTCTCAATCGCTTCTACGCTGTGCGGCGTGAACCTGCAGCGCCTGCGCTACTTCGTCACGGTGGCCGATGAGCTGCACTTCGGCCGGGCCGCGCAGCGACTGCACATGTCCCAGCCTCCGCTGAGCCAGCAGATCCGGCAGCTCGAGCGCGAGCTCGACACCGCACTGTTCGACCGCAGCACCCGGCGGGTCACGCTCACCGAAGCCGGACGGTTCCTCTATCCCGAAGCGCTTCGACTGCTGGCGGCCGCGGACGGCGTGGAGCGCCTCATGTCGCAGCGCCGCGAAGGTCACACGGGCACGCTGCGGGTCGGCTTCGTCGACTCGGCTGCCTACGAGGTGATGCCGCGCGTGCTGGCCGAGTACCGCCGGCGACGGCCCCGGGTCGACTTCGAGCTGCACACGCTGAGCTCCGACGAACAGGTCAAGGCGCTGCGTGCCGGACGCATCGATCTGGGCATCGGCAGGGCCGCCGGCGACGCCGACCAGGTGGAGGCGACCCTGGTGATGAACGAGCGGCTGCTGCTGGCCGCGGGCGGCGCTCACCGGCTGGCTCGGCAGCGGGCTGCAGCGCTGCGCGATCTGTCCGGCGAGCCGATCATCGGCTTCGACCGGGGAGTGTCGCCCAGCCTCCACGCCGTGCTGGCCGGGATGTTCAGCGCCCAAGGCGTCGCCTACGACCCCATGATCGAGGCCACCGAGTACACCACCATCCTCGGATTCGTGGCTGCAGGCGAGGGCGTCGCCATCGTGCCCGCCAGCGTGCAGACGTTCCGGCCGCCAGGCCTGCACTACGTGCCGATCAGCGACGACGCCGCCTCGGTCCCCCTGCTGCTGCTCACCCGCTCCGGCGAACCCCTGCCGCTGGTTACCCAAGCCCTCGACGTCGTCACCGAGCTCTACGCTCCGCCCTCGGCGGCCTGAAGGGTCGAGATTGACGGTGGGTCAGATGGCGAGGTCGTTGAGGTTGTAGTCGCGGATGACGCGGTCGAACGTCTCGTCGTTGTAGCGGAAATCGTCTTCGAGGCCGACGAAGGGTGCGTAAGTGTAGCGCCGCTCGCCGGGGCGATGCTGCGCCCGGGCGTCGATGGCCACCGCGATCACCGATGACCGCTTGAACACCCGCTCCTCGTCGTAGACGACCACGCCGTCGCGCTCGTGCACCCGCAGTTGACCTGCCACGCCCACCACCGATGAGCGCCGGTGGAAGCCGAACGTGACCGAGATGCGCGGGTCTGCAGAGGTGTTGGCATAGGAGCCGTGGACCATGTGACGGTTCACCACGGTCGCATCACCCGGTTCGCACAGCAGCGGGATGGCGTCGGGCAGCATGGTGCTGCCGCCGTTGTCGGCAACCTTCGCACGCAGGTCGATGCGCCCCAGCTTGTGCGTGCCGGGCACGATCCACAGCGCATTCGCGGCCGTGGTCTCATACAGCTGCACCTGGAAGTTGAAGCCGTGGATGCCCATGTCCCAGTCGGGGTTGTCCCAGTGGGTCACCCCGTCTTGGTGCCACGACACCGAGCCGCCCAGCCCGGGTTCCTTCACGAAGATGGCGTCGTTGTAGGGAACGAAGTCGGGGCCGTTGATGCTCTCGGCGATCGACATCAGGTCGGGATGGCCGTACAGCCGCAGCGCGGAGGGCATCGACTGGCACATGCCGAAGATCAGGTAGACGACATCAGGCGGGGCGTCGGCATCGGGCGTCGGTTGGTCCATCTGGACCTGGTGGCGGCCGCCGAGGGCGCTGGTGCCGCCGAACGGGTCAGACAGCGGCGCGATGTGGATGTACGGCTCGACTGCATAGTCGCGGCCCAGTGCGGGCCGGCCGTGGCGGTCCACCTCTGCGCCTTGGCGCACCGGCGCCCGCTCGATGACCTCGCCCACCTCGGATCGGAGTTCGGCAATCTCGTCAGGGCCGACGACTCCGGTGAAGACATAGAAGCCGTGCTTCCAGTAGTTCTCCAGGATCTCGGGGTGCAGCTTGCCGTCGGACCCGTACCGGACGGGACCCCTGTTGCCGGTGTCGTGGGCTCGCTGCACGCCGCCGGCGAGGTAGTCGGCCATGTCTGCGAGGTGCTGCTCCCTCGTCGGCGCATCGGCCGCTTCCATTCGATCCGCAACGTCAGTCATCGCGCTCCCCCAGGCAGTCCCCGTCGAAACGATGGTAATCGGGCAACCCGCCGGCTCTCTCGTTGATATCCGCGACCTGCGAGCATGAAGCCATGGAGTTCGCTGAGTACGCAGACCGATATCGCACCGCCGAGGTGACCCGCGACGACGCCGGGGTGGTGACCGTTCGCATGAACACGCGCGGCGGGCCGCTGCAGTGGGGCGGCCGCCCGCACCGTGAGCTGCCCGAGCTGTTCATGGCGCTGGCATCGGACCGCGACATCAAGGTGGTGATCCTCACCGGCACCGGCGACTCGTTCATCGAGTTGCCCGACGAGGTCAACGCGCTGGCCGAAGGGCGCGCCAATGCCACCGTGTGGGATCGCATCATCTGGGAAGGCAACCGGCTCGTCGACCAGCTGCTCGACATCGAGGTGCCGATGATCGCCGCAGTGAACGGCCCGGTCACCGTGCATTCGGAGCTGGCGGTGCTGTGCGACATCGTGCTGGCCGCCGAGGGCGCTTACTTCCAGGACGCCCCGCACTTTCCCGGCGGGCTGGTGCCCGGCGACAGCATGCAGATCGTCTGGCCGCTGCTGCTCGGCCCCAACCGGGGCCGCTACTTCCTGCTCACCGGCCAGCAGATCGACGCCGCCGAGGCCCACGAGCTCGGCATCGTGGGCGAGGTGCTGCCCGCCGACGACCTCATGGGGCGGGCGCAGGAGATCGCCGCCGACCTCGCCAAGCTGAACCCGATCCTGCTGCGCAACACGCGCCACGCACTGGTGCGCCCGCTGCGGCGCGCCATGGCCGACGACCTGCACACGGGCCTGGCCCTCGAGGCAATCGCCTCGATGTCAGCCCGCGAGTGGTTCCGCGACCAAGCCGACGACGACGGCTAGGGGCGCCTCGGCGATTGGCCTCTCAGCCGGTGATGGCGTCGAGCGTTTCGGTGCTGGGAGCGAAGTAGAACGAGCCAGAGGCCGGGTTCGAGAAGTCGGTGATGGCGTCGCGCACGCCATTGGCATCGTCAAGCCCGTACATCCGGCGCAGGCGGCGCCGCAGCGGTGCCTGGTCCTTGCAGAACGCCATGAAGTACAGCCCCACGGTGCCGTCGTGGAATGCGTACGGCGTGGAGCGGCGTGCGATCTCGTTGATCTTGTCGCTGCCCTCGTTGCCGTGATTGCCATCCGCGCGCAGCTCCACATGGCTCAGGTGGCTGTAGGGCTCCTGGCTGTCGGTCTTGTCGGTCTCGGGGAACTTCTTGCGCCCGAAGTTCTTCTCCTGCTGCTCATCGGAGAGCGCGTTCCAGCCGTCGAGGTCGTGCACCCAGCGCTGGGCGATGATGTGGCTGCCGCCTGCGCCCGCGTCGCCGTCGGGCACGATGGCCACGGCCGGCTGGTCCTCGTCGGCGGGGTTGCCGGTGCCGTCCTTGAAGCCGGTCATGTCGAGCGAGTCGCCGTAGATGAACGTGGGCGTCTCACGAGCGACGGCCATGTGGCCCGCCAGGGCGGTACGGGCGTCGTACTGCGCCTTCCACACCTTGTCCTTGTCGTCGTGGTTCAGCCACAGCAACAGCTCTTCCTGTGTGCCCTTGGCTTCGCGCCCGGAGCCGTCCTCGGACTGGACGGTCACGTAGGCCTGGAAGTCGTCGGGCACGTCATCGGTCAGCTCCGGCAGCAGGCCCGGTCCGAAGCCGAGCGTCAGGTTGATGCCCTGCGCGTCGCACGCAGCCCGCAGGTCGGCAAGGACGGACGTGACCACACCGAGATCCGCGCCCTCGACGCGGCTCAGGTGGACGTACCACTGGTTGGTGCCCATCTCGTTGAAGATGGCCTTCTGCGGCGTTGGCATCTGTGCTCCTTGAGGGGTTCGATGGTGCAAGCGAGAGCGACCCCGCCGCGCAGCCCGAGCGGCGACACGGCGAGATTGCGGGGCTGATCGTAGGCCAACCGGAACGGCGCGCGCACCGCCGGTTCCCGCTCTTCGAACGGGCCGCTGACTGGCTGTTCCGCGTATGCCAGCATGTGGCCACCGACACTGTCCCCGACCAGCGGAGATCCGGCTATGAGCATCGCAGCGCCACAGCGCACGTATGACACTGAGTTGCCTATTCGGGATGATCTGGGAGCTGCGCATGGCGAGATCGCGGCCCGCTGGTCGAGGCCCGGCACCTGGTGGACCGGCGAGCAGCGTGCCGAGATCGTGCGGCAGGTGCGCGCCGCCCGGGACCATCGCGCCGACGATGGCAGCGTGCTGCCGCCGTGGGTGCAGCCCAGCAGCATCGAGGGCCTCGTCGATGCTGACGGCCCGCTGCGGGCCGCTGCAGTCGATGCGGTCTGGCGCATCACCAACCACCCGGGAACGCTGACTGAAGACTGGTACCAGTCGATCATCGATCGTGGCGTTGACCCGCTGGCCTACGTGGAGCTGGTGGGGTTGGTGGCGCAGTCCAATTGCGTTGATCGCTTCGCCGACGCGCTGGAGCTGCCGCGCATCGAACTGGACGAGCCCGCCGACGGTCCGCCGAGGCGGGAGGGCGCTCCCGCGGCCGTGAAGTACCACTGGGTGCCCACTGCCGACATCAAGATGCCCAACGTCATCAAGGCGCTCAGCGCCGTCCCGGCAGAGAACGAGGCACTGTTCATCCTCTCCGACGCCCAGTACGTGCCCATGGAGCGTGTGCGCGGCGATGTGGTGTCCGACCGCAACTCGCTCACCCGGCCCCAGATCGAGGTGCTTGCGGCGCGGACATCGAAGCTCAACGAGTGCTTCTACTGAACGTCCGCACATGCGTTGCTGCTCGGTCTGAGCGGCCAGAACAAGGACATGGACGTCAGCTACGAAGCCGTCAACGGTTCCGACGCAGGTGACGGCGGCGTTCCTCACGGCGCGCTGCTGGCGCGCTTGGCCGAGGCGATGTGGGAAGGCGACCGCGAGGCCACGGCCGCTGCGCGAGCCGCTGTGGTCGACGCCGCCGGCGCCGATGTGATGGTCGACGCGGTGGCGGTCAGCGCCAATTTCCACATGATGACCCGGGTTGCCGACGGCACCGGCACCCCGCTGGATCCAGGCACTTATGACATGTCGGCGCCGGTGCGCGAGGCCTGCGAACTCAACGGCTTCGTGTCGCGCCGTGATCCCCAGGGCGACCGCCAGACCGCCCAAGGAGCGTCGAACTGACAATCCGGCGCCGCCGGAGCGCAGAGCCTGGGCGAGCCGGTCTCGATCTCAGGATCTGAAGCGCTTGGTGGGCAGGTGCGGGCCGATGTAGCCCACATGCACCTTGCCGGTGTTGCGGCCGGTGTCGTCGTGAAAATAGAGCCGCGGCGCCAGCCCGCCGTTGGAGAGCTTGAGATGCGCCTCCATGACGATGTGGCCCGCGTCGCTGACTCGCGCCGACACCGGCATTTCCCGCAGGCGCCGCAGTTCGGATCTCCTCATCACCTCTTCGGACTCGCGCATCGCCAGCTTCTTCGAATTCGCGAACCACTTGCGCGGGTGCTTGCTCGACTTGCACCAGTCCCGGAAGTCGCCGAACTCGGCGCCTGAGTGGGCGTAGGCCTCCAGCGCGAGCAACCCGTCGAACACGCTGCGGGCCCATGACCGCGCCTCGATCGAGTTGTCGAGCTCCGCGACGTGCTGGTCGACCTCGGGCGGGATCTCGACCCGCACGAGGTTGGCTCGCGCCAGCTGGAGCGCATGGCTCACCGAGGTCACCGGCGGGTACTTCCTGCCCGCGGCATCGGTCACCATCGGGGTGCCGGCCTCGCCGACCCGGACCAGCATCTCCACCATCTGGTCCTCCTTGTCGATGAGCTTCTCCTGGAGTTCCTCGGTGCGGAGCTGCGCCAGCTCAAGCTCGTCCTGCATGTCGAGCACCTGCTGCGACATCTCGTCACGCTGATCCCGGGCTGCCTGTCGCTGCTCGCGCGTCTCGAACAACGCTTCCCACAGATCGTCGCGCTCAGATTCGAGCGCCTCGATGCGCTCGTGCAAGCCGGAGCCCGAGGCAAGCTCGGGTGCCCTGCGCTGGCTGCCGAGTTCGGCTTGGGATTGGCTGAAGAGCGTCGGCGGCTCGCGTTCGACCATGGCCAGGCTCAAGAGCTGGCTCGCCCAGCGGCCGGCTTGATGCGGGTCCGAACGCACCACTTCCTTGGCGAGCGTGCGGTGACGGTGCGGCTCGTGCTCACCGGGCAGGTAGAGCCGGGCCTCGCCGGGCTCGAGGTCCATCTCGCCGCCGATCAGGCGCTGGAACGGTGTCAGCGTCTCCAGCGGCATGACAAAGACGCGAGCCAAGCCGGCGACCTGCGACGCCGCGCTCTGCGCTCGCCGGGTCATGTCGCCCAGTGCCGTGCTCGGGTTGATGGGATCCCACGCCAGCACGAGGTACGGCACCGGTCGATCGGGCGACAGGACGGCATTGCGGATGGCCTTAGCGTGCTCAACATCGCGGACAGGAACCGGCGAGGTGGTGAGCGGTTCACGGCCGAGGTGAGGCCGCCCGCCCCGGCCGTGGGCAGTGTCGAGCAGGTCGGACACCAGCGACTCCGCTCCCGTCGAGCGGAGCTGGGCCCAGCGCGACTGCCCGGAGTCGGTACCGGGCGCAGCGGGGACCCCCGGGTCGGCCGCACCCAGGCTCCCCGGCGTAGCAGCGATATGAGGCGCCTCGACGTCCACCCAGACCCAGGCTTCGCCATTGCCGCTGAGCACCCGGATCCTGACCACCGACCTGCCCAGTGCGGCGTGCTGTGTGAGCTCCAATGTCGTCGTCGTGACACCGCCGTTCGTCCTGGTCGCCCGCGTCAGGTCGACGCGGCTGCCGTTTTCCCGCGCGATATGGCCGTCGTCGCCGCCGTCGCCCTCGACGTCGGCCACGTCGAGATGCGGATGCTGCGTCTGAGCCCACGCTCGAAAGCTGCGGGCCACGTGCTTGTGCAGCCCGGCGCCCTCGTCCTCCCACATGACGCGGTAGATGACCTCGAGGGCAGCGAGATCATCGTCGGTCAGGTCGTGATCGTCCTCAAGCACGGTTCCCCCACGTCGTCAATCCAAGCGAGGCGGCGCATCGCAACGCCATTCGCTGGAGCCGGTGGGACCGGAACGCCGCTGTGGGCGTTTCCGGCCGCCATGGCTAGCTCTGTTCGTAGATCGGCGTGAGGAGGGCGCGGCCCAGCGTGGTGCCGAACATGTTGAAGCCGCAGATTGCCGGCGAGACGTTCTCGTCGATCGGCAGCGAGGCAGCGCTCAGCGCGTGCACGGCGAACATGTAGCGGTGCGGGCCGTGGCCGGCCGGCGGCGCAGAGCCCAGGTAGCCGGACAGTCCGGCGTCGTTGCGAAGCTGCTTGGCGCCGTCGGGCAGCCCGTTGCCCTCGGCATCGCCGACCCCTGATGCGAGCTCGGTGCACGACGCGGGAATGTCGAACACGACCCAATGCCAAAAGCCGCTGCCGGTGGGCGCGTCAGGGTCGAAGCACGTGACTGCGTAGCTCTGCGTGCCCTCGGGCGCGCCCGACCACTCCAGGTGAGGCGATCGGTCTTCGCCTCCGGCGCCGAAGATGCCCGAGACCTGCGGCATCGGGAGCATCTGCCCGTCGGCGACATCGTCGCTTCGCACCTCGAACGACGCAACTGCAGGAAGGAAGTCATAGGGGCTGGGAGGTTGTGGCATGACGGGCGCCTTTCTGTTCGCTGACCGGTCAGTTGACACTATTCGTTGCACTGCGCTAGACAAGCCGTGTGTTCACCGCTCGGGGTGTGAACTCCGAGCCGCACATCACACAACCCAAACTGACAGACCAAGGACCGGCCCGCTTCGGCGGGTCGGTCTTTGGGTTCACAGCCCGGCCCGCTTCGGCGGGTCGGTCTTTGGGTTGTAGGACGGGCTCGCTGCGGGTGATGCCGCAAACGGTTACAGACACGCGGCAGACTGACGGTCGATCGACGACCGGAGGTGGCCGTGACGCGCAGCAGCCCCGCATCAGCCACAGACAACCTCCGGCGCTGGTGGGCCGATGCCGTCGGCTACCAGGTGTACGTGCGCTCCTTCGCCGATTCCGACAATGACGGGGTGGGCGATCTCGGCGGTGTGCTCGCCAAGCTCGACTACCTGGCACGCCTCGGCGTGGATTTCGTCTGGATCACGCCCTTCTATCCCACGCCCGGTGACGACTGGGGATACGACGTGGCCGACTACTGCGACGTCGACCCGCTCTTCGGCGACTTGGCCACGCTCGACCGGCTGGTGGCCGCAGCGCGCGAGCGCGACATCCGCATCGTTACCGACTTGGTGCCGAATCACACGAGCAGCAGCCACCGCTGGTTCCAGGCGGCTCTGGGCAACTCCGGCGCAGCCGACCGCGAGCGCTTTCGCGACTACTACATCTGGCGCGACCCGGCGCCCGACGGCGGCCCGCCGAACAACTGGGTCGGCTATTTCGGCGGCCCGGCGTGGACGCTGGAGCCGGAGTCCGGCCAGTACTACCTCCACCTGTTTCTGCCGTCGCAGCCCGATCTGAACTGGCGGAACCCGGCCGTCGCCGGTGAGTGGGACGACATCCTGCGGTTCTGGCTGGACCGGGACGTGGCCGGCTTCCGGGTCGACGTGGCCGGCGGTCTGGTCAAGGACGCCGGGCTGCGCTCGAATCCGCAGCTCCTGCCGATCCCGCCCCGGGCGTCGCGCTGGGAGCAGTGGGACTGCTTCGAGCATCTCTATGACGTCTTCCAGCCCGAGAGCCAGGACGTGTTCCGTCGCTGGCGGAAGATCTGCGACGAATACGGAGCGTTCCTGCACGGCGAGACGTACCACCTCGACCCGCGGGGCATGGACGATCTGTTGCCGCCCGACGGCATGCACGGCGGCTACTGGTTCGCGCCGATGCACATCGACTGGGAGCCCGCCGCGATCCGCAGAACGCTCCGCGGCCCGTCGAGCGCGTTGGCCGGCCGGCTGCTGTGGGCGATGAGCAGCCACGACATGCCCCGGGCGCCCACCCGCTTCGCCCCCGGCAGCGACGCCCGCGCCCACGACGACGGCTGGGGTGCAGCGCGCACCCTGGCCTTCAACGTGCTCGCTGCCTTCCTGCCCGGCACCCTGGTGCTCTACCAAGGCGAGGAACTCGGTCTGGCCGACGGCGAGGTGGCGGCCGAGGACAAGCTTGATCCCGTCGGTCCCGACGACGACGTGGGCGCTGGGCGGGACGGCTGCCGCACGCCCATGCCGTGGGGCGACGGCCCGCACAACGGCTTCTCAGCGGCCGAGCCGTGGCTGCGCTCGGCTGCGCGTCCTGCGGGCGAGACCGCTGCGGCGCAGTCACAGGACGAGCGGTCGTGGCTGGGGGCGTACCGGGCACTGCTGGACGTGCAGCAGCGAGCGCGGCCAGCACTCTCGAACGGGACTGCCGGCGGCAACGGAGCCGTGGAGTGGACTGACCGCGGCAGCGGAGAGGTCATCTCCTACCGGCGGGGCCGCCTGGCGGTGGCGGCCAACGTCGGCGACACGGCGTGCGAGGTGCCACTCGAGGACGGTGCCACGCTGCTCTACGACTCAGCGACCGCATGCCGTCACCCGGGCGCAGACCCGTCAGGCGCTTCGACGCAGGACGCGGCCGACGGAGTTCACCTGTTGCCTCCCGCGAGCGCAGCCGTATGGCAGATCTAGGCGAGTCATCGCTGGCTGGCAGGCCTGTGGCGCAAACAATCGGCGCCGGCTCCCCGGTCCGCATCGGCGATGTCGCGCGGGCAGCGGAGGTGTCGACCGCAACCGTCAGCCGCGCGCTGCGCGGACTGCCGCACGTGGCGTCCGCGACACGGCAACGAGTGCTCGCCGTGGCCGCCGAGCTCGACTACCGGCCCAACCTGCCCGCCGCGCGGCTCGCCGCAGGCACCACCAACACGATTGCGGTGGCAGTGCCCGACCCGGCTGCCTGGTTCAACGCGACGATGGTGGGCGCGCTGGGCCGCGAGATGACCGCGGCCGGGTACGACCTGCTGCTGTCAGGCGTCGCCAACCTCGACGAGCGGCAGCGCTTCATCGAGCTGAACGGCGTGAGATCGGGGCGAAGCGATGCCGTGGTGCTCATCGACGTCGCACTCGACGAGGCGGCTGCGGAAGCCTTCGTCGCCCAGGGCGGGCGCGCCGTCAGCGTCGGCTTTCGCACGCAGGCGTTGAGCTCGGTGACGGTGGACAATGTGGCCGTCGGCAGCGATGCCACCCAGCTCCTGCTCCGGCACGGGCACCGACGCATCGGCCTGCTCAGCCTCGACAGCGGCGCCTC
This sequence comes from Candidatus Poriferisodalis sp., assembly GCF_965204125.1. Lineage (GTDB taxonomy): Bacteria > Actinomycetota > Acidimicrobiia > Acidimicrobiales > Poriferisodalaceae > Poriferisodalis. The sequence continues at coordinate 793,808 of NZ_OZ241968.1, forward strand.
GCTGAACTTCAGCATCCCCGCTCATCGAGCCCAGGGCTACGAACAGGCGCACGCCGAGGCGGGGCTCACGCCAGACCCGGCCCTGAGGATGTCCACCAGCCACAGCTGGGCCGAGGCGCGCCGGGCGGCCCATGCGCTGTTGGATTCGGCCGAGCGTCCGAGCGCGATCTTCGCCATGTGCGACGAGCAGGCGTTCGGCGTCATGCTCGCAGCCCGCGATCTCGAGCTGCGCATCGGCGAGGACCTGTCGGTGGTAGGCGTCGACGATCACGATCAGAGCCGCCTCGTGGGGCTGACCACCGTCAGGCAGCACGTCGCCAGGCAGGGAGCTGTCGCCGCCGAACTGCTGCTGCAGATGCTCCAGCCGAGCGTCGAGCCCCCGCAGCACGTGCAGCTCGACACCGAGCTCATCATCCGGGACTCGGTGGGGACGCCGGGCGCCGATTGAGCACCAGTCTGGGCGGCGATCCGGGCCGGAATCCGGCCCTCTCAGCGCACACATGACGGAATCGCATGTTCAGCCGTCGCGCTAGGCTTCCGGCACGGTGACTGCAAGCGCTTGCAACGTCGACAAACGAATGGGCTTGCGACCCCTGAGGGAGGAACACACATGAAAAAGCACCGCACCAGATCAACCCGCCTAGGCACTTCTCGGCTGCTCGCAGTCGTCCTTGCCTTCGGCCTCATCGTTGCCGCATGCGCCAGCGACGACGACGATGACGCTGAGGAGGCACCTGCCGCGACCGAGGCGATGGCCGAGGAGTCGATGGACGAGTCCATGGATGACGAAGCCATGGACGACGACATGGACGAGGCCATGGACGACGACATGGACGAGGCCATGGACAACTCCATGGACGACGCCATGATGGACCTGTCCGGCACCAAGGTGACGGTGTTCGGCCCTGAGTCGAGCGAGGAAGAAGCCGGCGCCATGCAGGACGCCTTGGACGTCTTCGCTGCGGCAACCGGCATCGAGATCGTCTACACCGGTGCCCGCGACTTCTCCGACCAGATCAACGCCCAGGCAGCCGGCGGCAACCCGCCGGACATTGCGGTGTTCCCGCAGCCGGGCAAGGTCGGCGACTTCGCCGCCGAGAACTGGATCCTGGCCGTACCCGACGAGGTACAGGCCGCGATCGGCGCCCAGTGGCCCGCCGGCACGCTCGACACCGTCACCTTCGGCGGCACGCTGTACGGCGTCCCCAACAAGACCGACCTCAAGTCGATCGTCTGGTACAACACCTCGATCTTCGAGAGCGGCGGTTACGCCATACCGCAGTCGCTGGAAGAGCTGCAGGGCCTGATGATCCAGATGATCGGCGACGGCGTCACGCCATGGTGCGTGGGCATCGAGTCCGGCCCCGCCACCGGCTGGACGTTCACCGACTGGATGGAAGACCTGGTCTTGCGCATTCATGACGAGAACATCTACGACCAGTGGGTCGCGGGCGAGGTGAAGTTCGCCGATCCGCGCATCATCCTCGTGGCAAACCAGGTGCTCGACATCTGGAACACCCCGGGGATGGTGTACGCCTCAGGCGGCTCCATCGCTGCCACGCCGTTCGGCGACAACGGCGAACCGCTCGTCGCGGGCGACTGCGCCATGCACCGCCAGGCCTCGTTCTACGCAGCGTTCCTGCCCGAAGGAACGAGCGTCGGTCCGGGCCAGGATGTCGACGTGTTCTACTTCCCAGCACTCGGCGTCAAGGGCAACCGGCCCGTGCTGACCGCAGGCACCTACGTCTCGGCCTTCCGCAACGCGCCGGAGGTGTGGGCCGTGATGGCGTACCTGGGCAGCGCCGAGTACGCGGAGGTCCGCCAGTCTGCACAGGCGGCCCGCAAGGGCGGCGGCCAGTCCGGCTTCCTGTCGGCGAATCTCGACCAGGACCTCAGCGTCTACAACGACCTCGAGCGTTCGTTCGTCGAGATCCTGCAGACGGCCAGCCCAGCCCGCTTCGACGGGTCCGACCTGATGCCTGCCGCTGTCGGCGCCGGCACCTTCTGGACGGAGGGCACCAGCGCAGTCAACGGCGATAAGACCGTCGCCGAGGCGTTCGCAGCGATCGACGCTTCCTGGCCGCAATAGCCGGCTTGAGTCGTCTGAGAACGGCTGAAGGAAAACACTCGTGAACGGAGGCCGGCCCAGCGTGCTGGGCCGGCCTCCTTCGCGCCTGCGTATCCCATGAATTCCGCCGGCGTGACGACACGCTTCGCAGTCATCCTGGATGATTGCGCGCCTGCAAGACTGCGACGATGGGCGCGCTAGGCGGTGCGCTGATCGGCGTGGTCATCGCCATCGGCGCCAGCACAGCTCTGTTCTTCGGAGCGAACTGGCTATTCGACCTAGCGGTTGATCGCTGGCGCACGTTTCTTGCGACCTCCGGCGCACTCGTCGGTGCGCTGATCGGCGCAGTGATCGCCGGCAATGACGTTGCCGGCGGGCCGCTGTGGCTTTGGGCGGCGATGTGCGCGGTCGTCGGTGCTGCCGCCGGCGTTGCGGCCAGCCTGCTGGGCACGCCGTCGAAGCCCAGCCGGACCCGCCTGTCCGAACGAGGGCGTCTCGTCACCTTCCTCGGACCGTCACTGCTGTTTGCAGCGCTCGGGCTGGTGATCCCGCTGCTCAGGTCGATCTACCTGTCACTGCTCGACTCACGGGCCGCCGAATGGGTGGGGCTCGCCAATTACGGCGAGATTCTCACCAACCCCAACAGCCTCGACCTGAGCGGTTGGACCGAGATCTTCACCAGCCGGCTCTTCTACGCCGCCCTCGTGCTCATCGCCGTCGGACTGGGGATCGGCATGGCAGTGGGCCGCCGCCGCGGCCGCACCATGGAGGCCCTGCCCGGCTCGATCGGCCCGATCGCCATCGGGCTGTTCGTGCTCTCGTTTGCCGTGTTCACCACGCTTCGGGGCACCGTCATCAACAACCTGTGGTGGGTGGTGGTAGTGACGGGGCTGTCGACGGCACTCGGGCTGGCCGCAGCCGTGCTCGCGGACGGGGTGCGCGGGGAATCGGTGGCCAAGAGCCTCATCTTCCTGCCCATGGCGATCTCGTTCGTGGGCGCCGGGATCATCTGGCGCTTCATGTACATCGCCCGGCCCCCCCAGAAACCGCAGACAGGATTCCTCAACGCCATCTGGGTCTGGCTGGGCAGCCTTCGTCCCCGCACCACCGGCGCCTGGGTGGCTGTGCTGATCCTGGCCCTGGCCACGGTGCTGCTGGCAGGCCTGTGCGCGTTCGGGGTGCGGCGTCGGCAAACCGCCTTTGCCATCGGTGCCGCAATAACGGCCGTGCCGGTGCTGTGGCTCATCTACCGGTTCCTGGGGCCCGGGCTGGGCGGCTCAGTGCCTGGCCCCAATGGCGAGCACATTGCGGGCACCATCCTGTTCCTGCAGGAAGCGCCGTTCAACAACGTGTGGCTCATGGTGGTGCTCATCTGGATACAGACGGGCTTTGCCATGGTCATCCTGTCGGCGGCCATCAAGGCAGTGCCCTCCGAGCTGCTTGAGGCGGCCCGTGTCGACGGGGCCACCGAACGGCAGACGTTTTGGAACGTCGTCATTCCCACGATCATCCCCACCATCACGGTGGTGGCCACCACGCTGATCGTGCTGGTGATGAAGGTGTACGACATCGTGAAGGTGATGACCGCCGGCAACTTCGGCACGCAGGTCATCGCGAACGAGATGTGGCAGAAGGCGTTCACCGAGCTCAACTTCGGCTTGGGCTCCGCGCTGGCAGTGGTGCTGTTCCTGGCCGTCGTGCCGGCCATGGCGTTCAACATCCGGCGCACGCAGCGAGCAGACGCATGAGCACGACAACCGCTTCGAAGCCCGGGCCGGCCAGCAGCGCCATCGAGCGGGTCGACCGCACCGGCAAGCTCATCTACGGCTTCCTGCGTCGCATCCCCACGTGGGTGTTGTGGCTGATGGTGATCGTGTGGAGCATCCCCGCGAGCAGCCTGTTCTTGAACTCGTTCCGCACCCGCGACGCGCAGCGCAACAGTGGCTGGTGGGAGTCGTTCAACGAGGGCGGGTGGACGCTCGCCAACTACTCCGAGGTGCTGGGCACCGAGCAGACCGGCGGGCTGGCGCGGGCGCTGGTGAACTCGTTCGCCATCGCCATTCCGGCCACGGTGATCCCGGTCGCGATAGCCGCCATGGCGGCCTATGCATTCGCCTGGATCAAGTTCCGGGGCCGCGAGTGGCTCTTCATCGTGTTCGTGTCGCTGCTGGCACTGCCGAACCAGGTGGCGCTGTTGCCGCTGCTGCAGCTCTACGCCGGCGGCGCGCACTGGACGATCCCCGGCACCGAGTTCACGCTGACGCTGTTCCCCGATTTCGATCTCGCCGGCAGCGCCACCGCGGTTTGGCTGACGCACACCGCGTTCGCCCTGCCGTTCGCCGTGTTCCTGCTGCACAACTACATCTCATCGCTGCCCGGCGAGCTGTTCGAGGCGGCTCGCATCGACGGTGCCGATCACGTCACGATCTTCTGGCGACTCGTGGTGCCGCTGTCGGTGCCTGCGCTGGCGGCGTTCACGATCTTCCAGTTCCTGTGGACCTGGAACGACTACCTCGTGGCCATCACCATGATCGGCTCGAACGGCGAGGCATGGCCCGCCACCATCCGGATCGCCTCGCTGGCCGGCGAGTTCGGCTTGCGTGAGCACGTGCTGTCTGCGGGCGCGTTCGTGCAGGCGGGCGTGCCGCTGATCGTGTTCTTCGCCCTGCAGCGGTTCTTCGTGCGGGGGCTGCTGGCCGGCTCGGTGAAGTCTTGAGCGCTGTCGGCGACTCGTCCCTAGTTCGCACGGGCCCGCGGCGGCTCGGACCGGGCGGCGTCGGGATCGGCCCGCTGGCGCTGGGCCTCTGGCGATTCACCGGCACCGACGTCGGCCAGAACGCGGCGCTGGTCGAGGCCGGACTCGGGCTCGGCATGAACCTGGTGGACATTGCCGACGTGTACGGCCTGGACTGGGGAGGCACCGGCTTCGGAGCCTGCGAGGAGAACCTGGGTGCGGTGCTGCGGGCCCGGCCAGATCTGCGCGACCGCATGGTGCTCGCCACCAAGGGCGGCATCGTGCCGCCAGTGCCCTACGACTCGGGCCCGGCCGCGATGCGATCGGCGTGCGAGGCCTCGCTGGCACGGCTCGGCACCGATCGCATCGACCTGTACCAGGTGCACCGGCCCGACATGTTCACGCACCCGGCCGAGGTGGCCGACACACTCGACGGGCTGGTTGCCGACGGACTCGTGGGCGCCGTCGGTGTGTCCAACTACACGCCTGCGCAGACGCGGGCGCTGGCGGCCCATCTGGACGCACCGCTGGCGAGCGTCCAACCCGAGTACTCGGCCGCCTGCCTGGACGCGCTGCGAGACGGCACGCTCGACCTGTGCTCGGAGATGGGCATGGTGCCGCTGGCCTGGAGCCCGCTTGCGGGCGGGCGACTCATGGCACAGGTGGGCGAGGACGGCAGTGCGCGGCCGGAGCTGCTGGCCGCGCTGGACCGGTTAGCCGAGCGTGAGGGCGTCGACCGCGCCGCTGTGTGCGTGGCCTTCGTGCTCGCCCACCCCACGGCGCCGGTAGCCATCGTCGGCACCCAGCAGCCCGAACGGCTCGACGCGTTGCAGACAGCGCTCAGAGTGCATCTCGATCGCAACGACGTGTACGACATCGTCGAAGCCTCTGAAGGTCAGCCATTGCCGTGAGCGGCGGCACCCAAGGAGCTGATACGGAGGGCGGAGCCGTGGCCCGAGCGGCCCGTGAGCCGATGCGTTTCGGCGTCATCGGCACCGGCATGATGGGCATCGAGCACATCGCCAACGTGGTGGCGCTCGACGGCGCCGAGGTCGCAGCGCTGTGCGACAACTGGGAGCCGTCGCTCAAGGCGGCCCAGCACGAGCTGGCCTGCAGCGGGCTCGATCCCGTCCCGAGCTTCGACAGCCACGACGAACTGCTCGACGCAAGGCTGTGCGACGCCGTGGTGATCGCAACGCCGAACCACCTGCACACCGACATCGTTTTGGACGTGGCGGCCGCCGGTGTGCCCCAGCTCGTCGAGAAGCCGCTGGCCACCACGCTGGCCGACTGCCGCCGCATCATCGACGGCGTCGAGGCGCTCGGGCCCGACGCACCGCAGGTGTGGGTGGGCCTGGAGTACCGCTACATGGCGCCGGTGGCTGCCCTGATCGAACAGGCGCACGCCGGCGCCGTGGGTCGCATTGCGATGGTGTCGATCCGCGAGCACCGCTTTCCCTTCCAGCCGAAGGTGGGCGACTGGAACCGGTTCAATCGCAACACCGGCGGCACGCTGGTGGAGAAGTGCTGCCACTTCTTCGACCTCATGCGGCTGATCGTGGGTGACGAGCCAGTGCGCGTGATGGCGTCGGGCGCGCAGGATCTGAACCATCTCGACGAGAGCTACGGCGGCGAGACGCCCGACATCTTGGACAACGCCTTCGTGATCGTCGACTTCGCCTCGGGCGCGAGGGCGCTGCTGGACTTGTGCATGTTCGCCGACGCCACACGGAACCAGGAGGAGCTGTCGGTGGTGGGCGAGGGCGGCAAGCTCGAAGCGCTGATCCCCGACGATGTGCTGCGGGTGGGTGTGCGCGGGCGTGACTGGATCGGCAACGTCACCGAGCAGCCGATCACCAGCACCGCGCCGGTCACGGGCCATCACCATGGCTCGTCGTACATCGAGCTGGAGCGTTTCCGAGACGCCGTGCTCACGTCGAGCCCGGCGGAGTGCACGCTGGCCGATGGACTGTGGTCGGTAGCCATCGGCCGGGCCGCCCACATCTCGATTGACGAGGGCAGGCCAGTGCAGATGAGCGAACTGCTCACCCCTGCAGAGCTGGGTCAATGAGTACAGCGCCACCGGAGATCGCTTGGTTCTCGGCGCTGTGCGACGACGACTACGAGTTCCTGGGCGTGCCAGACCCCACCCTTGCGAGCACCTGGGACCACTGCGCAGACATCGTCATCGCCGCCGAGCGCAACGGATTCGACAACGTGCTGCTGCCCTCGGGCTACACGCTGGGCATCGACGCCACCGCATTTGCCGCCGGCATCGCCACCCGCACGAGTCGCATCAACCTGCTGCTCGCGGTGCGCATGGGCGAACTCTGGCCCCCGCAGCTCGCGCGCCAGCTCGCCACGATCGACCAGATGGCAGGCGGGCGGCTCACCATCAACATCATCTCCAGCGACCTGCCCGGTGCGCCGCTGCCGTCGGCCCCCCGCTACCAGCGCACCCGCGAGCACATGGAGGTGCTGCGCACCCTGCTCAACGGCCAGCCGGTCGACTTCGACGGCGAGTTCGTCTCGGTGCAGCTCGATCCCCCACGCGTCGGCACGGTGAGCGGCCAATGCCCGCCCTTCTACTTCGGCGGCTTCTCCGACGACGCCAAGCACACCGCCGCCCTCGCAGCCGACGTGTTCCTCACCTGGCCCGACACCGTCGCAGGCGTCGCAGCAACAGTCACCGAAATGCGCGAACGGGCCGCGGCCGCAGGTCGCGAACTCAAGTTCGGCCTGCGAGCGCACATGATCGTGCGTCCCACAACCGCAGAGGCCATGGATGCCACCCGCCGTCTGGTGAGCCAGCTCGACGACGACACGGGGGCCACAATCCGAGCCCAAGCCCTCGACTCAGCCTCAGTAGGCGTGCAACGCCAAGCCCAGCTACGCGACAGCGCCGACGACGACGGCTTCGCCGAAGCGGGCCTGTGGACCGGCATCGGCCGAGCCAGAAGCGGCGCCGGCGCAGCCATAGTCGGCAACCCCGACGAAGTCACCGCCAAGCTCCACGCCTACCAAGAAGTAGGCATAGACGCCTTCATCCTCTCCGGCTACCCCCACCAAGCCGAATGCGATTTGTTTGGCCGCCTCGTCTTGCCATCCATCCCCCACCAAAAGCTCTGGAACCCCTGATCCCTCAGCTGCGGATGGCGGCTTCCGTCCCCGAGTCGAAGAAGTGCAGCCCGTCCACGTCCACCGTGAGCTCAATGTTGGAACCAGGCCGGGCAGCACTACGAGGATGCACCCGAGCAATGACCATGCGGTCCTCGATGCCCTCCAGCGCGTCGGGATCGCCCGCCTCCACCGAGGGCGCATCGAGCGGGAAGTGCAGCAGCAAGTCTGAGCCCAACGCTTCGGTCAGCGACACCGTCGCCCGCAGGCGCGGCGCGCCGTCATCGGTAGCAACAGAAGCATCCTCGAATGCCTCCGGCCGGATGCCCACCACCACGTCGGCACCGTCGTAGCCCCGCAACGCGGGATTCGCCGCGAGCACCTGTTCATTGAGCGACAGCGTCTGCGAGCCCAGGTGCAGCTGCCACGCATCAGCGCCGCGTTCCAGCCGTGCCAGGCGCAGGTTCATCGCCGGCGCACCGATGAAGCCGGCCACGAACAGGTTGTCGGGCCGCTCGTACAGGTCGGTGGGGTCGTCCACCTGCTGCAGCACCCCGTCCTTGAGCACGGCCACACGGTCGCCCATGGTCATGGCCTCGACCTGGTCGTGCGTGACGTAGATGGTGGTGGCGCCCAGCCGGTGCTGCAGGGCCGTGATCTCGGCGCGCATCTGCACCCGCAGCTTGGCGTCGAGGTTCGACAGCGGTTCGTCCATGAGGAACACCGCCGGGTCACGCACGATGGCCCGGCCCATGGCCACGCGCTGGCGCTGGCCGCCCGAGAGCTGTGCCGGCTTGTTGCCGAGCAGCGGCTCGAGCTCCAGCAGGCGTGCGGCGGTGCGCACCCGCTCCTCGACCTCTGCCTTGGGGACGCCCGCCAGCTTCAGGGGAAAGCCGATATTGCGGGCCACGTCGAGGTGGGGATACAGCGCATAGCTCTGGAACACCATGGCGATGTTGCGGTCCTTGGGCTCCACGTCGTTCATGCGCTCGCTGCCGATCAGCAGCTCCCCGTCGCTGATCTCCTCGAGGCCCGCCACCATCCGCAGCGCCGTCGACTTGCCGCAGCCCGACGGCCCGACCAGCACGAGGAATTCGCCGTCGGCGATGTCGATGTTCAGATCGGTGACGGCGACGAACCCGTTCGGGTATTTCTTCGTGAGCCGGTCGAGGGTGACCGTTGCCATGAGACCCCCATTTCAGGCGCACAGACCTGCGTGGCCGAGGCTAGTCCGCAAGCGATTACGGACGTATCCGGTGCACCCCGGGCGTGGCAGAATTCGCGAAGTGAATGCTTGCGATCCTGCCACGGAGACTGCCGAGCCGTTCGAGGCCGACCCGCACGCCGAGCGCTCCCGCCTGCTCGCCGACCTGGCCCAGGCGTACCGCCTGTTCGGCGTGCTGCGCTGGGGCGAGCTGGGCGACGGCCACATCACCTGCCGCGACCCGCTGCAGCCGGACCATATGTGGCTGCTGCGGTACGGCGTGCCTTTCGAACGAGCGACGGTCGACGACCTCGTGCTGCTGGCGCCCGACGGCACCGCCACCGACCAGCAAGGCAGGCCGGCCACCATCAACAACGCCGCCTACCACATACATCACCCCATCCACGAGGCCCGGCCCGACATCGGCGCCGCCGCACATACCCACACCCAGTGGGGCACGCCGTTCTCGGCCGAACGGCGGATGATCGAGCCGATCAACCAGGAAGCGACCTGCTTCTTCGAAAATCACGCACTCTTCGACGACGGGGAAGTGCAGGTGCTCTCCACGGATGGCGGCAAGCGCATCGCCGCTGCCCTCGGCGACTGCCGCGCGGTCATCCTGGCCAACCACGGGCTGCTGACGGTGGGGGCGAGCCCGGCCGACGCGGTGGGCTGGTTCGTGCTTGCCGAACGCGTGGCTGAGGTGCAGATGAAAGCCACCCGCGGCATCCCGATCTCCGCCGAGGACGCACGCATAGCACAGCGCAACCTCACTGAGGGCGACTTCGGCTGGATCCTGTTCGGCTGGGCGGCCCGCCGCCACCTGCCCCACGAGTTCGCCTGACCAGTGAACGACGCTGCTGGTGACAGCCGGCTGGGGCCGGTGCAGCGTGCCGCGTGGCTCGACGAGCTCAGCGGCGAGCAGGGTGACGGCCGCGTCGACGTGGTGGTCATCGGCGGCGGTGTCACCGGTGCCGGCTGCGCGCTCGACCTGGCGCTGCGGGGTCACAGCGTGGCCCTGCTCGAGCAGCGCGACCTGGCGTCGGGCACCTCGAGCCGCTCGTCGAAGCTGATCCACGGGGGCCTGCGCTACCTGCAGCGCCTCGAGTTCGGCCTGGTGAAGGAGTCGCTCACCGAGCGCCGCCTGCTGCTGGGCCGGCTGGCGCCGCACCTCGTGCGCCCCGTCCAGTTCCTGTACCCCATCCGGCGGGGCTGGCGCGAACGGCTGCGCACCGGGCTCGGCATCGCGCTGTACAGCGCGATGGCCGGTCGGGGGCACCACGCCCATGGCTCGCACCAGCACCTCGGCAAGCGCGGCACCCATCGCCTGGCACCCGGCCTCGATACGGGCGTCGTGCGGGGCGGCATCACCTATTGGGACGGCCAGACCGACGACGCCCGGCTGGTGGTGGCCATCGCCCGCACGGCTGCCGCCCATGGCGCACGCATTCTCACCTCCACCCGCGTGCAGGAGCTGGTGGTTGCCGACGGTGCGGTCCGGGGGGTCATCGCGCACTGCGGCGAGACCGGACGCACCTTCAAGCTGGACGCCGATGCGGTGATCAACGCCACCGGCGTGTGGACGAGTCAGATCGAGCAGCTCGCCGGCCGGGGCACCTGGCCCTCAGAAGGGCCCCGCACCCGGATCCGTGCATCGAAGGGGATCCACCTGCTGGTGCCGCGGGATCGGATCGACCTGCAGTGCGGGCTGATCGTGCCCACGCCGCCCAGCGTGCTGTTCGTGGTGCCGTGGGGCGAGCGCTGGATCATCGGCACCACCGACAGCGACTGGGATCTCGACTACGCCCACCCCGCCGCCAGCAGCGCCGACATCGACCTGCTGCTTGAGCGCCTCAACGGCGTGCTGGCCCGCCCGATCAGCCGCGACGACATCTGCGGTGTCTATGCCGGACTGCGACCGTTGGTGGCCGGCGATGCCCCCGACTCGGCTGAGCAGTCGGCCAAGCTGAGCCGCGAGCACACGGTCGCCCGGGTCGCACCGGGACTGGTCTCGGTGGCGGGCGGCAAGTACACGACCTACCGGGTGATGGCGGCCGACACCGTCGAGTTGGCGCTCGGCGAGGTCTGGGAGGCGCGGGGCCACACGGCGCCGCGGCTCGCCGGCCGCCGCCGTGACGCTGCCGCCCGCCGATCCGCCACGCTGGTCACGCCGCTCGTGGGTGCCGATGGCTACGAGGAGCGGCGACGACGTCATGACGAGCTCGGTGCGCGGGTGGGCCTGAGCCGCGCCACGGCCGCGCACCTGCTCGACCGCCACGGTGACCGGATCGACGAGGTGCTCGAGCTGATCGCCGCCCAGCCCGACCTGGGCCGGCCCCTGGCAGAGGGGCTGCCGTACCTGCGTGCCGAGGTCGTGCACGCAGTTCGCCACGAGGGGGCACTGCACCTCGATGACGTGCTGACCCGGCGGACACGGCTGTCAGTGGAGTCGTGGGACCGCGGCGTCGACGCCGCGCAGGACACGGCCGAACTGATGGGCGCCGAGCTCGGCTGGTCACCCGACACCGTCGAGCGCGAGGTGTGGCACTACCAGGCACGGGTGGAGGCCGAGCGCGACAGCCAGACCCGGCCCGACGACCAGACCGCCGATGCGGCCCGCCTCGGCGCCCCCGACATCCGCCGCTGAGCGAGGTGTCGCGCACTCTCTTAGATTGACGCGATGGTCGTTGATTACGAAGTCCAGGGGCGGGTGGCGATCTTCACGCTGAACCGGCCCGAAGCCCGCAATGCCATCAGCCACGAGGTGTCCTCGGAGATGGAAGCCCATCTCGACACCTTCGAGGCCGACCCCGAGGTCTGGGTCGGCATTTTGGCCGGCACCGGCACCGTGTTCAGCGCCGGGGCCGACCTGAAGTCGGTGGCCGCCAAGAAGCCCATCGAGACCGAGAAGGGCGGCTTCGCCGGGCTCGCCCGCTACCCCCGCACCAAGCCGCTCATCGCGGCGGTGGACGGGGCGGCGCTGGCGGGCGGCCTCGAGATCGTGCTGTCCTGCGATCTCGTGGTGGCCTCGCCGCGGGCCCGCTTCGGCATTCCCGAGGTGAAGCGGTCGCTGGTGGCCGCCGCCGGCGGGCTGTTCCGCCTGCCGCAGGTGGTGGGCCGCAACGTGGCGCTGGAGCTGGCCATGACCGGCGACCCGATCTCGGCCGAGCGTGCCTACCAGCTCGGCCTGGTCAACGAGATGGCAGCCGAGGGCGAGGTGGTGCCCGCCGCGATCGAGCTCGCCGGGCGGATCATCGCGAACGCTCCCAAGGCCGTGCGCGAGAGCCGCGCCGTGGTGCTCGAAAGCCATGCGCGCTCCGAGGACGACGGCTGGGAGATCACCAGGGATCACTTCCGCAACATCCTCGGCACCGAGGACTTCCTGGAAGGGCCACGGGCGTTCGTCGAAAAGCGCGATCCCGTCTGGACCGGCCGCTAGCCGAACCAAAACGCGTATTTCGCGCCTGTCCACGTAGGGCAGACTCGCGGTCTGCACCGGCCGTCCGGCCGGAAGCTCAACTGGCAGATTCCGACACATCAGCCCGTCGCTCACTGAGGAGCAACGCCATGACCTACACCGCGCCCACCGACAGGTTCCGCTTCGATGCGCTGCGCGGCGGCGTAGAGGGCAAGCGCGTGCTCATCACCGGTGCCGGCAAGGACGGCGGCATCGGCCAGGCGATGGCGCTGAGCGCCGGGCTCAACGGCGCCGACTCGGTCGGCATCCACTTCCATCGCAGCTACGAAGACGGGTTCGACCTGGTCGATCGCCTGCGCGACGAGGGCGTGCACGCCTTCCCCGTGCAGGCCGATGTCACCAACCTGCGAGACCTGTGGGCCATACGCAGCTACGTCATCGATCAGATGGGCGGCCTGCCGCCGAACCTGGTGATCTGCAACTCCGGGCTGACCGAGTCCGGCTACAGCCTCGGCCGCACACTGCGGCCAGTCGAGGGCGAGTCCTCATCGCTCAGGCGGGCCCGGGTGCGCCAAGCCTTCATTGAGAACCTGGAGCAGTCACGGCTGGTGCTCGACACCAAGGTCGACGGCTTCCTGGCATCGACCCACCTGTGGGCGGGCGAGGCGGTGTATGCCGGCGAGGAAGCCCAGATCGTGTACGTGTCGTCACGGCAGGCCGTCGACCCGGGCCCGGCAGTGCCCGGCTACGCGTTGAGCAACTGGGCCGTGCTGCAGCTTCCCAAGGTGCTCAAGGTGAACCTGGGCCGCAGCGCCGACCTCGTCACCTGCTTCACGCTGCTGCTGCCGTTCATCCGCACCGGCATGACCAACGAGTACGCCGGCAACGAGCGGGTCTTCGGCCGCTGGCAGCCGCGGATGCTGGAGCCCTGCGAGATGGCCGAGGCATTCATGGAGTTGCTGGCCCGCCCTACCGACGAGACCGACGGCGCCATGTACGAGCTGATGGTGAACGCTGCCGACGAGGCTGACCCGGTGGGTCCGCCAGCGGTGGAGCTGATCTGGCACCAGCTCGCGCTGAATCTCGACGAGCAGCCCGTCGACTGGAGCGCCGCCGAGCCGCTTCGCTTCGACTGACCTCGCAGGTTGGCAATCTGCGACTGAAAGACATCAGAAAATCACGGAAGTCACCAGCGTTCTTCCTGCCACAATACTGAGAGCCGCACCCCGAAAGGTGCGGCTCTCAAGGGCCTAGCGCTGGTGCGCCGAGTTGGTTTGATAGCCCGGCCTCGGACGGTTCGATTCCGTCTAGGTCCACCAGCGACCCTAGGGTCGCACGCCCAATGTACACAAGCGAATTCCGCCGGAACGACAGCGGGATGCGGAGAGCGGGCAGGCCCTGTGTCCGAAGGGCCTGCCCGCTTCCGCCGCATCCGGGAGGAACGGCCGGCAGAGGTGGGGGGCTCTACTGGAGCGTGCCGATGTCGTCGGCGCTGATGCCCAGAGCCGTCCACGCCGGCTGCAGTGCGGCGCGCACGGCATCGCCGTAGCCGTTGGCACCTGGGGCATTGCCGAGATCGAAGATGGCCGACAGAGCCGCCGCGTCGGCGCCGGCGGGCACGGCGTAAGGCTCGATCACCCGCCAGAACGCCAGCCCCTCGGCCTGATGCTCGGCGGCCTTGGCGTCATTGCCGTCGGCCAGGTCGCCCTCGATGAGCGATGCGTAGCGGATCGCCGCCTGCGAGTAGGTGATGACCAGGTTGCGCACGATCTCGTCGGCTGCCGCCTGCGTACCGGCCGTGTCGCCGTCGAGCAGCGCGTCGCGGCCCGCAATCATCGCAGCGAGGATCGCTTCGTTGGCCCGGGCGGTCTCGCCGTCGGCGCCCGTCGTGGCGAAGTTGCCGGCGCGCTTGTTGGCCGTGGCGTAAGGCGCACAACCCGGCTCGGCGCCGTGATAGAAGGCCCACGCCTCGTCCCAGTTGTGGGGTGCGCCGCTGGCGGCGTCGAAGTTGCCGTCGGCAGCCTTAGCGAGCGCCGCCTCGAGCTCGTGCACCACCCAGGCCACCATCACCTGGTTCTGGATGCCCTTCTCGACACCCTGGCCGCGGACGGCATCGCTGGTGCCGGAGAACATGCCGCTGCCTCCGAGCGCTGCGCTCACGAAGTCATCGAGCGGCGTCGCCGTGCCGTAGTAGGCGTCGTGCCCGTGGCTGCGGTCGTCGCGCGACGCGAACCCGCCGATCGTGCGGATGGAGCCGTCGCTCTTCACCGAGTTCTTGCCGTTGCGGTAGATGTCTTCCACCGCGGCGAAGTCGCCGGCGTCGAGCAGGTCGCCGATGCCGCAGATGTCGGCCACCACCAACCGGTGGGAGTCGACGTTGGAGGCGTACTCGTAGCCGCCGTCGCCCGGCGTCATGCTCGAGTCGGATCCGGCCGAGGCCGAACCTGAGCCCGACGCTGAACCCGAGGCCGAGCCGGAGCCGGTGGCGGTTCCGCTGGCCGAACCCGATGCCGAGCCAGAACCCGAGGCACTGCCGCTGACCGATCCGGAGGATTCGCCGATCTCGCGCACCTCCGATCCGTCGTCACTGCCGGTGCACGAAGCCGCCAACAGCGCGACTGCCGCGAACACGGCGATGAGAACTCCCCAGGTGCGTCTGGCATGCAGCATTGCTGTCTCTTTCGTCATGGCGGCTCGGGCATCGCATCGCTCGACCGCAGCTC
Organism: Candidatus Poriferisodalis sp.; assembly: GCF_965204125.1. GTDB lineage: Bacteria > Actinomycetota > Acidimicrobiia > Acidimicrobiales > Poriferisodalaceae > Poriferisodalis. The sequence goes on from NZ_OZ241968.1 coordinate 809,072, forward strand.
GGTGGGCCATTCCTCAGCAGTGCTGTGTCAGCACCGCCAATCACAAATTGATAAGGTTACCTATCATAAGATAGTAGCTTTGTCTAATGAAGTTTCGGAAACGGTGGTGCAGCGGCCCACGGTGAGCTCTCGGGTCACGGCCGGCACCACGTGGCGCAGGTAGCGGCCGAGCTTGATGAAGCTGTCGCCGGTGGTGCGGAAGCGGTAGCTGATCGGCACCTCGGCATAGCGGTAGCCCTTGTCGAGCAGGTCCAGCGTCAGCACCTGCGCGTAGTTGAAGTCGTGGATGATCTCCGCGTGCCGCGCAGCGTCGAGCGAGAGGGCCCGGTAACCGCTCTGCCCGTCGCTGATGCGCCGGCGCGCCACCAGCGACAGTGCGAGCGTCAGCACGACATTTCCGAAACGCCGGTGCGGCTTCATCACCTCGATCTGGCCGCCGAGCCTGCTGCCCACCACGTAGTGGGCCGTGCCGGCGAGGATGGGCGCGACCAGCGTCGGCAGTTCTTCGGGTGCGTACTCGCCGTCGGCATCGCAGAAGACGACGGCTGCCGCGCCGCGCTCGGCACCTGCTGCAAGGCCGACGCGCACGGCGTTGCCCAGACCCTGGTTGGCTGCCAGCGAGATGACGGTCGCGCCGGCGGCACGGGCGCGTTCGGCGGTGGCATCGGCTGAGCCGTCATCGACCACCAGCACCTCGACGTCGCAGCCGAGCACCGACGCCGGCGCGCGGCGCACGCAGTCGCCCACCGATGCCTCCTCGTTGAAGGCAGGCATGAACAGCACCACCAGCGGCCGCTCCCCCGCCGGCGGCAGGCTCGCGGCATCGCCTGGGACGTGCTGCTCGAGCTCCCCGTCCCGATCAGAGACGGGGCCGCCGGTCGGCTGCTGCCGACGCTCACCGTCCGGGGACCGGGCACGCAAGCGGGCCGACATCACGCCCGGCGCCGGAACTGCCGCCGCCACCCCGCCTGCGACGATCGAGTACGCGGTCTTCAGCGCATGGGCGGTCAGGGCCGCAACCAGCGCAGCAGCAGGGTCGTAGCCGAACGCCACGTACGCGGCCACTGCTGCGGCCTCATAGGTGCCGAACCCGCCGGGCGCGATGGCGACGATCTGCGCGATCACCGACAGGGCAGTGACGCCGACGGCCTCCGCTGCGCTGATCTCGAGGCCGGCCCAGTGGGCTGCCTCGTGCACCAGCACCGCCTCGGCAGGCCAGGCCAGCGCCGAGAGCCCGAGCGCTGCGAGGCCGGGAGGGCGTACGTCGCTCCGGCCGCCGACCGACGCACGCAGCCACCACCACGCCAGCCCAGCGGCAATCACCGCCACGCCCGCGCCCATGAGCAGCCACCCGGCGGTTCCCATGATCGCCACGAGCACCACCGGGCTGACGGCGAGGCCCCAGCCGAGCAGCGCCAGCGTGTCGGCAGTGCGCAGCGTGAGCGACGAGGCGACTGCCGCATCGGTGCTGATCGGCGTGCGCCTCACCACGCTCACCACGCGCAAGGCCTCGCCGAGGCGCAACGGCAGCACGTGGTTGCCGCCGAGCGCCAGGTGGATGCCCGCGAGCGACTGCCCGAAGCTCAGCGTGGGCAGCACCCGCCGCCACGCCACGGCGCGCATCATGAACGCCGCACCGAAGGCACTCAGCGCGACCGCCACGCTGAACGGCTCCGACGCTGCCCGCCGCCACGCCGCACCGAGAGCTGCGCCGTCGGTCGCGCGCACCACGAACACCACCGCGACGACGGTGACAGCGGCGACGACCAACGCGCCGGTTCGACGCGACAGCGTCGCTCGGAGATAAGACACAGGGTTCAGGGTGCGCACCATAGCAAGTTAGGTTTGCCTTACATCAGGAAGAAACCGCCGCTATATTCGCTCCCCATGCTCATCCCGCATCTCGACCGGTTCACCTCGCTGCACAGCACATCGCCCCGCCGACGGCCAGCACGCCTGGCGGCAGCGGTGGTGATCGCATCTGCGCTGGCGGTGTCGGCATGCGGCGGCGACAGCACCCCCCGCTACCTCGACGGTGCCGCGGCCGGGATCTACGGCGGCGAATGCGCCGGGAGCACCGGCAACGAGATCGCCATCTACTCGGGCCGCACCGAGAACCTCATCCGCCCCGTGCTGGACGCGTTCGCATGCGAGAAGGGCATCGACGTGGCGGTGCGCTGGGGCGGCTCGACGGATCTGGCGCTGCTGCTTGCGGAGGAAGGCGATCGCACCGCGGCCGACGTGTTCCTGTCGCGATCGCCCGGACCGGTGGGCTTCCTCGAGAGCCAGGATCTGCTCGGCACGATCGACCCCGAGGTGCTGGAGCTTGTAGAGCCCCAGAACCACTCCGCATCAGGCACCTGGGTCGGCTTCTCTGGGCGCAAGCGAGTGCTGGTGTACAACATCGACAGCTACGCGCCCGACGAGCTGCCGCAGTCGGTGTTCGATCTCACCGATGAACGCTTCCGAGGCCAGGTGGCGATCCCGGCCACGAACGGCTCGTTCATCGACTGGTTCACCGTGTTCCGTGACCAGTACGGATCCGACGTGGCAGCCGAATGGCTGTCGGACATGGTCGACAACGACGCCCGCTACTACCCCAACAACCGGTCGATCGTGGAAGCTGCCGGCCGGGGTGAGATCGAAATGGGCCTCGTGAACCACTACTACCAGTACCAAGAGGCAGCGGCGGAGGGCGACAGCCACCGGGCGTCCAACTGGGATCTGGCCGATGACGACATCGGCTCGCTGCTCATCATCACTGCCGCCACCGTGACGGCGTCCAGCGAGCGGACCGACGAGGCCAACGAGCTGCTGTCGTACCTGCTCAGCGAGTCCGTCCAGCGCTACTTCAGCGAGGAGACCTTCGAGTACCCGCTGGCCGCAGGCGTGCAGCCGGTCGACATCCTGCCGCCGCTGCAGGCGCTCGAGATCGGCAGCGTCGACTTCGACGCGCTGGGCGGCGGATTCGCCGAGACGACCGCAATCATCGAAGCGAGTGGCATCCTCAACCAGTGAGCAACCCCACGGCCCCGGGCCCTGCCTGCTAGCCGGGCCACGACGATGCCCAAGCAGACGCAGGCAGGCCGGCCAAGCCGCAAGACGCCGGCGCTGCTGCGCGCCGGCGGGCTCGTGCTGGCGTTCGCGTTTGCATTCCCCGGCATCTACCTGACCTACCGGGCATTCGGCGAGGGCTCCGATCCGGGCAACCTGCTGTTCAGCCAGCGCACGCTCGCCCCGCTGTGGCGCACGCTGAAGCTCGCAGCGGCGGTGTCGGCAGGCTCGCTGGTGATGGGCACCGGCCTGGCGTGGCTGACCCACCGCACCGACCTGCCGGGCCGGCGCTTCTGGCGCGTGGTGCTGCCGCTGCCGCTGGTGTATCCCACGTTCCTGGGCGCTGCGGCGTTCATCAGAACGCTGAACCCGGGCGGGCTGGCCAACGACATGCTCAGCGGGCTCGGCGTGGGCACCACGCCCGAGCTGCGGGGCTTTTTCGGCGCCTGGCTCGTGCTGCTGCTGATGTGCTACCCGTACGTATACATCCCGGTGGCGGCGCGCCTCCGCCAGCTGCCGTCCTCGCTGGAGGAGAGTGCGCGCCTGCTGGGCGACAGCGCGCTCGCGGCGTTCTGGCGCATCTCGCTGCCCTATGCCGCCACCGCGATCGGGGCGGGCACGCTGCTGGTGTTCCTCTACACGCTGAGCGATTTCGGTGCGGTGCAGCTCATGCGCTACGACACGCTGACACGCGCCATCGCCACCAATCACCTGGCCGACCCGCCCGCCGCGCTGGCACTCAGCTTGATGCTGCTGGTGCTGGCGGCCGTGGTGGTGCTGGCGGAGCGATGGTTCTCACGACGGCTGCCCGACGGTTCGCGAGCCAGCGGCAGCCAACCGACGACCCTGCGACTGGGCCGCTGGCGGCCGCTGGCAACCGCCGCTGTGGCCGTGGCCGCATTCGCCGGCGTGGGCGCGCCCCTCGTCGCCCTGATGGACTGGGCCGCTGGCGGCGTCGCACGCACCTTCGGTGACGGCCGGCCGCTCACCGTGGACTACTCCCGGGTCGCCGATGCCACCCTCAACACGCTGTGGGTGAGCGTGGTGGCCGCGATCGTGGCGGTGGCCGCTGTGCTGCCGATCGCGTTTCTCGTCGGCCGTTACCGCTCGCGGGCGGGCTGGATTGCCCACGCCGTGGTCATCAGCACCTTCGCGGTGCCCGGGCTGCTGATCGCCCTGTCGATGCGCTTCTGGACGCTGCGCTCCGACATCGCGTTCACGCTGTTCGGCGACACCTTCGCCTTGCTGATCTTCGCCTACATCGTGCGGTTCGGCTCGCTGGCGATGGGCGTCAGCGTCGTGGCGGTGCGCAGCGTGCCCGACCGCCTGCACGACTCGGCGCGCATCCTGGGCGCCGGCCCCCTGCGCCGCTTCTTCACGATCGACATGCCGCTCATGGGTCCGGCCCTGCTCGCCGGCGCCGGCCTGGTGCTGCTGTCGGTCATGAAGGAACTGCCGATCAGCCTGCTGATCTCGCCGCTGGGCTTCTCGACGCTCGCCACCCAGATCTTCGGTTCCTTCGAGGATGCCTTCGTGGCCGAGGCGGGCCTGATGGGCGTGACCCTGGTGGCGATGTCGTTCCTGCTGACCTGGTTCCTCGTCGTTCGCCGCCAGGAGCAGGCCTCGGGTCCAGAACGCAGGTGACAGCGTGACGGGGTCGGCAGCGAGCGTCGAGCCTGCCGTTTCGGGTGATGAGGGCGTGGCGAGACGACGGCTCGCGCTGGCCATGGCCGGTGTGGCGCTGTGGTCGCTGGCATGGGCGCTCATCGCCATCGACGCCCGCGCCACCTACGGCGCCCGGGTCAGCGCGGACGAGCCCCAGTACCTCACCACGGCGCTGAGCCTCGGCACCGACTTCGACCTCGACATCTCCGACGAGCTGCGCGAGCGGAGCTTCCTGCCGTATCACGAGATCGATCTCGACCCCCAGACCAGGCCGCTCAACGAGGACGGGCAGCGGCTCAGCCCGCACGACCCGCTGCTGCCACTGCTGCTGGCTGCACCCATGCGCGCCGGCGGCTGGGCCGCGGCCAAGGCGACGCTGGCGGTGTTCGCTGCGCTCACGGCCGCCGCCGCGCTGTGGCTGGCGGTGCGCCGGCTGGGAGTGCGGCTTGGCATCGCCGCCCGTGTCGTGGCGGCGTTCTTCGCGACGCCGCCGCTGGTGGCCTACGGCTCGCAGGTGTACCCCGAGATGCCGGCGGCGCTGTGCGTCACGCTGGGCTTGGCTGCCGTGTGCGGCCCGCTCGGCCGCCCTGCCCGGATGCTGGCAGCCGTGATGGTGGTAGCGCTGCCGTGGCTGTCGGTGAAGTACGTGCCGCTCGCAGCGGTGCTCGCGCTGGTGGTGGTGGTGCGGACGTGGCCAAACCGGCGGCGAACGCTGCTGGCCGAGGCGGTGTTCTATGTCATCGCCGGGGCCGTGTACCTCTGGCTGCACCAGGCGATCTACGGCGGATGGACCGTGTACGCGGCCGGTGACCATTTCGTCAGCAGCGAATTCTCCGTGGTCGGCCGCCGTCCCGACTACCTGGGCCGCACCCGGCGGCTGGTGGGCTTGCTCGTAGACCGCGAGTTCGGGTTGGCCGCGTGGATGCCCGCGTATCTGCTCCTGCCCGGTGCGATGGCGGTGCTGGCCCGTGTCCGGCCGTCGAAGTGGTGGGCGATCGGCGCAACGGTTGCGGTTGGCTACGGCGTGGCCACCTGGGTTGCGTTCACCATGCACGGGTGGTGGTGGCCCGGCCGCCAGCTCGTGGTGATCCTGCCGGCCGCGGTCGCCGTCATCGCGCTGGCCGCCGAGCGCATCGCTGCATTGCGCTGGGTGGTGCTCGGGAGCTGGATCGTCGGAGCGTTCGGCTGGGTGTGGCTGGCGATCGAGGCCTCGACCGGTCGCCGCACGCTCATCGTCGACTTCGCCGAGACGTCGAACCCTTGGTACCAGGCGTGGTCGACGCTGCTTCCCGACTACCAGTCCTTCGGCGGGCTGGGATCAGTAGTGCTTCACTGGCTGTGGGCCATCGCGCTTATCGCCATCGCGGCAACGGCGTGGCGCTGTTGCAGACGTCCGGGTCCAACGTCTCACACCCCAGCGGGCACGAGCTCTGCGGAGCGCTGCGCCGACGACATCGATGCGAGCCGGATCCCCTGATGCCACACCCACTGGGCGCAGAGCGCGTGCCGCAGGCCGGTGCGGGGCTGCCAGCCCAGGATCGCCCGGGCCTCGTCGTTCGCAGCCACGGTGGTCCACGGCTCGCCGGCAGGTGCGGGCTCCGGTCGCACCCGCACAGGAGCCCCGGCGATCCGCCCCACCACCTCGATGACCTCGTTGAGCGACACGACACAGCCGCCGCCGATGTCGAACGTGCGGTTGCGGGCCTCGGAGACAGCGCCGGCCAGCACGGTGGCATCCACCGCGTCGCCGACAAAGGTGAATTCCCGCGACTGCCGGCCGCTGCCGCGCCGCCCGAACGACGGGCCGCACCGGCGTGTGGCCTCGAACAGCCGGTGCATCGCCATGTCTGGCCGCTGCCGCGGGCCGAACACGGTGAAGTAGCGCAGCGTCACGATGTCGAGCCCGCGGTGGCGGTACACGTCGGCCAGGTCTTCGCAGGCCGCCTTGGACACGCCGTAGGGGCTGAGCGGTGCTTTGCTGCGGGAGCCGCCCGCCGCAGCGGTGTTGCCGTAGATCGACGAGCTGGATGCCAGCACGACGCGGTCGACGCCGGCGCTGATGGCGGCGTCGAGCACCTTGCCGGTCACCGTCACGTTCATCTCGATGGTGCGGGTCAGACCGGCACCCCACGAGTGCTGGACTCCCGGCCGGGCTGCGAGGTGGTAGACGGTGCTCGCGCCGTCGAACAGCTCTCGCAGGTCTGCCGTGCGAAGATCCTTGACTTCGAGCCGGAACCCCGGATCAGCGCAGGCGGTCTCGATGTTGCGAGCCCGGTGGGCGGGGCTGTACCACGGGTCGAAGGAATCGATGCCGACGACGCTGTGGCCGGTGCCGAGCAACGCGTCGACAAGGTGTGAGCCGATGAAGCCTGCCGCCCCGGTGACCACGTCAGTGCATTCAGCGCGCTCAATAACTGACATTAGGGTTACTTTACACAACATGATTTGCGGCTGCTCGCGTTGCCGGGCTCAGCCTGTGCGGCCGGCGGCCACGGGCGCTGCGGGGCGTCGCCATGGCTGAGATCGTCATCATCGGCGCTGGGCCCGCCGGGCTGTCGGCCGCGCTCGACGTGGTCGAGCCCGGCCATCGCTGCACGGTGATGGAGGCCAGCGGCGCGGTCGGGGGCATGGCCGGAAGCTTCGAGATCGCAGGCCAGCGGGTCGACTACGGCTCGCATCGCCTCCACTACGCGATCTCCGAGCGCCAGCGTGCCCGTTTCGAGCGGCTGCTGGGTGACGACCTGCAGATCCGCCCGCGCAATGGGCGCATCCGCTTGCGCGATCGCTGGATCGGATTCCCGCTGCGGACCTGGGATCTGCTGACGCACGTACCGCCGTCGTTCGGACTGCGAGTCGCTGCCGACATGGTCACGGGCCCGTTCCGGCGCACACCTACGGACCCAACCCGGCGCACACCGGCGGGCCGACTGCGGCGCACGCCGAGCACGCCGCTCGACGATCCGTCTGACCCGTCGTTCGATGCCGAGGTTCGGGCGCGCCTGGGTCCCACAGTGGCCGACGAGTTCTACGGCCCCTACGCGCGCAAGCTCTACGGCGTCGAACCCGTCGAGCTGGATGCCGAGCTGGCCCAGCGGCGGGTGTCCGCATCGGGTGCCGGTGACGTGCTGCGGCGGGTGGTGCGCGCCGCCCGACCCGCAGGGCGCCAGTTTCTGTACCCCCGCCACGGCTACGGCCAGCTCAGCGAGGCCATGGCCGCCGCCGCTGTCGATGCTGGTGTCGACCTGCGCCTCAACACAGCCGCCGCCGGCATCGAGCTGGACGTCGGCGGCGTCGCTGTGCGCCTGCGCCCGCACGGCCGACAAACCGACGACGACGGCGACTCCCGCCCGGGCACCGCAGCCGAGAACAGCGCGAGGCCGAACCCGGGATCCGATGCGAACGAGACCGTGCGTGCGGACGCGGTGCTGTCGACGGTGCCTGTTCCGACGCTCGCGTCGATCATGACGCCCGCACCGCCTCCGGAGGTCGTCGATGCGCTGGGGCGATGCCGCACCCGGGCGATGGTGCTGGCATACCTAGTTGTCGATCGAGATCAGTACACGCCGTACGACGCCCACTACTTCCCAGGACCCGACACCGTGGTCGCGAGACTGTCCGAACCGAAGAACTACCGCGACGGCGACGACCCCGCAGGACAGTCAGTGCTGTGCGCGGAGATTCCCTGCTGGTCCCACGACGACATCTGGCATACCGACGACGCGGACATCGCCGAACAGGTCGCCGCGGACCTCGAAGCCAGCGGGCTGCCGGCGCTTTCCCCTTCGGAGACGGCCGTGCGGCGCTTGCCGTCGGTGTACCCCGTCTTCGAGCGAGCCACGATGGGCGATCGCGCCACCGTGGCCGAGTGGCTGGCCTCGCTGGCGCCCTCCGGCCTGATCTCATTCGGCCGCCAAGGCCTCGCGGTCATCGACAACCTCCACCACGTCACCGACATGGGCGCCGCCGCAGCGTCGGCGCTCACACCCGACGGCGAGGTCTGCTCAGATGCCTGGCTGGCCTCGCTCAACCGCTTCGCCAGCCACGTCGTCGAAGACTGATATTCCATCATCCGCGCCGCAGCACGCCGACTGAGTCCGACCTAGACCAGCAGGCTTCGACGATCAAACGCGCAGGATGTTCACTTGGGTATTCAGCGCAGCCGTCAGTGCTTCGATGTCATCGGCATCAGACGTAGCGACAACCGTGCGCTCGACAGGTGCGAAATGGGCCGCAGCCACGGCGACTGACGCGTCGACTATGTCGTTGGTGCCGGTTCGGCCGCAGAGACGACCGCTCGCGCGGGCCACTGCGCCGTCGAGGACCACTTCGTGGCAATGCACTAGGGCACGAGCAAGCTGTGCCTGGCCGCGGCCTCCTCGCCACGCCTGAGCGATGACACCCGTCGGCACTGCCACGATGTCGCCAGCGTCTGATGCCGCCCGCAGCCTTGCCCACATGGACCGGTCGCCTCGATCCAGCGCGATCAGCGCGCCAGCATCGAGCACCAAGGCGGTCAATGGCCCAGCTCTGCTCGCGCTCGGGCCAACTCCTCCTCAGTGAACGCGCCGTGCATCGCTTCCCAATCGGCAACGACGTCACGCAGGCCGCGCGTTACGAGCCGACGCCGCGCAGCCTCAGCCAGCCATGCCGACATGTTCTGCTCGTCAGCTTCCGCGGCATCACTCACAGCTGCGGCGAGTCCCGCCTCCAACGAGATCGTCAGGCGTTCAGTGGCCATGCCGAGAATCATACTTCTTCATAACGTCAGCTCGCTACGAAGTCGGCTACCTGGGGCTGTCAGATTCTGACAGTCCCCATGCGGGCGTTCAGCTCAGACGGGCATTTCGGTGCGGGGCGACGAGCTCACCTGCGGTCGACCATCACGTGTTCTTTGGCGAGGAACATCACTGAGCGGCCGAAGTCGATGAAGTTGGCCTCGTCTTCGTAGGCCCGGCGCGAAGCTGCCCGGTTCTCGGGGATCGCGTTGCCCATGGCGCTGCGGTCCATCCAGACCTCGGCGTGGCCCGTGTAGGGCTCCACCTTCGATCCTCGTGAGCGGTTGACCGCCGAGGTGAAGGAGTGCTCGTCGGCGTGCACCTGCTGGTAGCGCAGGATGCCCGACGACTGCGCCTGCCGCCGGATGATCGGCCCGTGGTGGGTGCGCCAGTACCACTGGGCCTCGTCGATGCTCAGCGACGGCAGGTGGCGGAAGCTGAAGTACAGCTTGACCAGGCTCGACCGCTCGGTGGCCACGATGTTCTCCGGCGTCGGATTCACCTGCGGGTACTCGTAGCAGTAGTACGCGGAGGAGTTCTCGATGTCGGCGAAGTTGAGCTCGTCTTCCACCAGCACCCGGTCGAATTCGCGGCCCTCGTCGGTCTGCATGGCGGCGAGCATCGCCGCACGCGATTCCCACCACACCTCGGCAACCCCGTCGTAGGGCTCTTCCATCTCGCCGCGCCGGCCCGGCAGGCGGCTGTGGTCGTCGCTGGTGGTGTGCACCTGCACATAGCGCAGGAACTTCGCCGTGGCCGAATGTGATACCACCAGCGGGCCGTGCACGTTCAGCCAGTAGTCCTGCATCTCGGCCCGGGTCATGCCCTTCTTGCGCCGCAGCAAGAACGTGAGTCGCAGCATGGTCCGCCTCCTTGGGTGCCTGCAGCGAGCTTCGCGCAGATTCGGCTGCAGAGCAGACGGTCAGCCCGGAACTGCTGCAGGGGTGACTGGTAGTTTCGAATCCGGTGCCAGCAGGCACCGAGAGGGGGCGCAGACCATGCCGATCACCGAGTTCTTTCCCGGGATCAAGATCGTCGACTCCGACACCCACTGGACCGAGCCGCACGACCTGTGGACCAGCCTTGCGCCCGCCAAGTACCGCGACCTGGTGCCCCAGATCCGTGAGCACGACGGCAAGCGCAAGTGGGTCGTCAACGGTGACATCCCGATCGCCGGAGACTCCGCGGTGTCGGCGATCCTGCCCGACGGCGAGAAGATGCTCGGGCTGAAGTTCCTCAAGCACGACATCGAGATGGTGCACGCAGCTTCCTACGACTGCGACGCCCGCCTCGAGCTGATGGACGCCATGGGCGTCAGCCACGGCATCGTGTACCCCAACGTGGGCGGTTTCGGGAACCAGAACTTCCTCAAGGTGGAGGACCGGGCGCTGCGCATCGCCTGTGTGGAGATCTACAACGACTGGATGGCCGACCTGCAGGCCCGCTCGGGCGGCCGAATCCTGCCGATGGCGCTGGTGCCGTGGTGGGACATCGACGCCAGCGTGCTCGAGGTGGACCGGGCGCACCGCAACGGCGCCAAGGGCATCGTGATGTGCTCGAACCCGCACGATTCGGGCATGCCCAACTTCGCCCAGCCCGACTGGCGGCCGTTCTGGGAGATCTGCGAGGCGCTGGAGATGCCGGTCAACTTCCACATCGGCGCGTCGGAGGGCGACATCGACTGGTCGGGCAAGGTGCCCTATGACACGTGGTCGGGCGATGTGAAGATCTCGCTCGGCGGGGCGGCGATCTTCCTGGGCCAGCTTCGCTGGATGGTGAACCTGCTGGTGAGCGATGTGCCCGAGCGCTACCCGAACCTCAACTTCGTGTCGGTGGAGAGCGGCATCGGCTGGATCCCGTTCCTGCTCGACGCGCTCGACTACCAGTGCGGCGAGACAGCGCCCGAGCACCTGGCGCACCTGTCGATGAAGCCGTCGGAGTACTTCCGGCGGCAGTTCTTCGGCTGCTTCTGGTTCGAGTCCCAGACGCTGGCGCCGGCCATCGACCACATCGGGGCCACCCAGATCATGTTCGAGACCGACATCCCGCACCCGACGTGCCTGTACCCCCGCAGCGTCGAGCGGGTGCGTGACGCGATCGGCAACCTCGACGCCGCAGTGCAGAAGCGGATCCTGCAGGACAACGCCGCAGAGCTCTACAAGATCGACGTGTAGCTGCGGCGCCGAGCCGTCAGCGAGGCGGGCGTGCAACCCGTGCCCGGCCTCAGTTGCGGCGGGCGTCCTTGTAGGGGATGTCCTTGGCGTCGTCAGGCTCTTTGGGCAGGCCCAGCACCCGCTCGCCGATGATGTTGCGCTGGATCTCGTCGGTGCCGCCGGCGATCGACATGGCCGGGGTGGACATCAGGATCTCCGACACGATGCCGTCGGCATTGGAGCCGGGGCCGACGAGCATTCCCATCGAGCCGGCGATCATCGTGTGGGCGGTGTGGCAGGCCCGGGCGGTCACCGACATGTTCAGCTTGGTGAGCGAGCCTTCGGGGCCGGGCGGCTTGCCGGCGGCGCGTGCGGCTCGGGCACGCTGGGTGGTCCACGACGAGATGCGGCGCAGCGTCTCCACCCGGGCGATCTGCTGGCGGATCACCGGGTCGCTGACCTGGCCGGTGCGCTGCGCTTCGGGCACGACGAGGTTGGCTCGACCGGCGCGCTGCGGGTACCACTTGTAGGTGGCGAAGTACTCGTCGCTCTCCTGCTTGGCTCGCTCGACCGTCGGACCGCCGTCGGCCGGGTAGCGGGGGCGACGTGTGGCCACCGCCGCCCGTTCGTGGGTGAGCGTGGTGAGGCCGATGCGCCAGCCGTCGCCCGGGTTGCCGACCAGCTCGTTGCCGGGCACCCGGGCATCTTCGAAGAACACCTCGTTGAAGGTGGCGTGGCCGTTCATCTGGCGCAGCGGACGCACCTCCACGCCGGGCTGGTCCATCGGGATGAGGAAGTACGAGATGCCCTGGTGCTTGGGCACGTCCCAGTTGGTGCGCGCCATCAGGATGCCGAAGCGGGCCTTGTGGGCACCCGAGTTCCAGACTTTCTGGCCGTTGACGATCCACTCGTCGCCGTCACGGTCGGCCCGGGTCACCAGCCCCGCCAGGTCGGAGCCGTTGGTGGGCTCGGAGAACAGCTGGCACCACTTGTGCTCGCCGGTCAGGATCGGCCGCAGGTGCCGCTGCTTCTGGTCGTCGTCGGCGTGGGTGAGCAGCGTCGGCGCCACGAGATACATGCTGACGCCCGCCGCCACGCCCACCGCTCCGACAGCGTCGAATTCGCGGGCCACCACTGCATCCATCGACGGCGGCAGGCCCCGCCCGTGCCACTCCGTGGGCCACGACGGCGTGCCCCAGCCGGTGTCGGCCAGCAGGTTGCGCCACTCGATCAGCGGCCGCTCGCGGTGCCAGTGCTCGTCCAGCCACGTCCGGGCTTCGTCGCGAACCTCGTCAACGCTCGCCATGCGCGCAGCGTAGAACCACCGCGCAGCCGCCGCCCAAACGCCACCACCGCCCAACCCAGCAGCCGCCGCTCGCCAACGCAGCATCCGTCGAAGGCCCGGGGTTACGTTGAGCCGATGGATTTGGGGCTGACGGGCAGGCGTGCCGTGATCACGGGCGCATCGAAGGGCATCGGGCTGGGGTGCGCACTGGCGCTGGCCCGCGAAGGCTGCGATGTGGCATTGGCCGCCCGGTCGGCGGACGTGCTGGCGCGAGCGGCCGAGGAGATACGGGAGGCGGCGCCCGGGGCAGCCGTCACGACTCACGTCGTCGATCTGTCGACGGCCGCCGGCCGCCGGACATTGCTTGCCGAGACCGGCTGCGACGGCGGCGGGGCCGGCCTGGCCGACATCTGGGTGAACAACGCCGGGGCGATACCTGCGGGCGACATCGTGACGGTGGACGACGAGACGTGGCGCGACGCCTGGGACCTGAAGGTTTTCGGCTACATCGACCTGTGCCGGGCCGTGCTGCCGCTGATGACGGCCCGGGGCAGCGGGGTGATCGTCAACGTGATTGGCGTGGCGTCGCTGCGGCCGCAGCCGTCCTACATCGCCGGCGGGGTGGGCAACAGCGGTTTGGTTGCCATGACCGCTGCGCTCGGCAGCCGCAGCCTGCGAGACGGCGTGCGTGTGGTTGCCGTCAACCCCGGCCTGATCATCACCGACCGGATGGGCGACATGCTCCGCCGCCAAGCGATCGACGAGCTCGGCGACGAGTCGCGCTGGGAGGAACTGATCCCCGCCGACCCGGCGCCGGGCACGGTGGAGCAGGTAGCCGACGTCGTGGCCTTCCTCGCATCAGACCGGGCGAGCCACGTCAGCGGAACCTCAATCACCATCGACGGCGGCGCATCATCCCGCTGAGACAGCCGCTGTGCGGGGTGGGTTCGGCGTGGTCGCTAGTGTCCCGCGGCGAGGGAACTGAGGAGCGCAGCGGGAGGCAGCTATGGACGTGCCCGACTTTCGGACGGTGACCGTGGAGGCGCTGGCGGCGCAAGTGCGCGAGCGCACGCTGAGCGCTGCAGCCGTCACCGAGCACGCGCTGGAGCGCATCGAGGTGCTGAATCCGCAGCTCAATGCGTTTGTGGCGCTCGATGCCGAGGACGCTCGCTCGCAGGCCGCTGCCATCGACGAGCGGCTCGATGCGGGCGAGGACGTGGGGCCGCTGGCGGGCATTCCCATCGGCGTCAAGGATCTGGCCGACGCGGCGGGGTTTGTCACCACCCGCGGCGCGATGCACTTGCGTGACACGCCCCCGGTGGCTGCGGATTCCACCGAGGTTGCCCGCATGCGGGCCGCCGGCGCCGTGGTCTTGGGCAAGACCAACACGCCCGAATTCGGCTGCATGGGCGACACCTACAACAACGTCTTCGGCGCAACTTGGAATCCGTGGAACACCGGCCGCTCCCCCGGCGGGTCATCTGGCGGCACCAGTGCCGCGATCGCTTCGGGCATGGTGCCGGTGGGCACCGGCTCCGACGGGGGCGGCTCCATCCGTATCCCCTCTGCCATGTGCGGGCTGTCGGGTCTCAAGCCGAGTCATGGTCGTGTACCCAGCGGTCCGCCGCCGCTGGGGCTGCTGGACCTGTCGTGCGTGGGGCCGATGGCCCGTCGCATCCGCGATGTCGCTTACTGCCTCGATGCCGTGGTGGGGCCGCACCCGTCCGATCTGCGCAGCCTGCCGGCACCGACCGAGTCGTGGCGCACTGCGCTGGATGACCCCCCACTGCCGGCGAGAGTGCTGTGGGCGCCCTCGTTCGACGGCGGCCCGGCGGATTCGGAGATCGTTGCGTCGTGCGCTGCCGCTGTTGAACGCCTTGCTGCCGAGGGAACCGAGGTCGTCGGGGCGGGAACCCTGTTCGACCCGGCCGACTCGGTCTCACAAGCGTTTGTGCCGATGTTTCTGGCAGGGTCGATCGGGCCGGCGTTCCGGCCACTTCTGGGCACGCCCGCATGGGACGACGTCACCGACTGGCTGGCCGTGGCGCTGGAGGAGTCCTTCGAGAGCGTCACCGTCGACACCTTGGCGAGGGCGCGACAGCAGTGCGGCGAGCTGTCGATGCACCTCGGCGAGACGATGTCGGGGTTCGATGCGCTGCTCATGCCGACGATGGCAGGTCAGACGCCTGTCGTGGGCGGGAACGGCACCATCGACGGCGTCGAGATTGAGAACTGGGTGCGCTTCACGCCGCTGGCCAATCTGACCCGGCGGCCGGCGGGAACGGTGTGCAGCGGATTCACCAGCGACGGCATGCCGATCGGGCTGAGCGTGCTGGGCCACCAGACCGACGACGTGGGTGTGCTGCAGACCGTGGCGGTGCTGGAAGACCTGCTCGGGCTGGATCCCATCGCACCAGACATCGACGCCGGCTGACGCCGGGTTGCACCGGTGCACGCCCACGAAGTGATCGAGCTGCTGGGGCTCGAACCGCTGGCGGGCGAGGGCGGCCAGTGGGCGCAGACCTGGCGGGACGGGCATTCGTCCGCGATCTACTTCCTGCTGCGGCCCGGCGACTTCTCGGCGCTGCACCGGCTGGGGGGCGTCGAGCTGTGGCACCACTACTCCGGCGCTGCAGTCGAGATGCTGTTGCTCGAACCGGACGGCACCTTGCTGCGGCCGCTGCTCGGGGCCGACTTGGCGGCCGGCGAGCGGCCGGTGGTGGTCGTTGGGGCCGGCACGTGGATGGCCGCCGGCACGACCGGCGATTGGTCGCTGGTGGGCACCACCATGGCGCCCCCTTTCGATGAAGCGAGCTTCGAGCTCGGCGAGCGGGCGGCACTGGTCGCCGAATTTCCCGAGGCCGCGGATGACATCGAGCGCTTCACCCGCAAGGATGCCGCTGATGGCTGAGCAGGACGAGTCGCCGCCTGCGGATCAGAAGTCGCCACAGGACGAGTCGTCGGCGGGAGACCATCTGCCGGCGCCGGACGAGCTGATCCGGTTGGACGGCCGGGTCATCGTGGTGACCGGTGCAGGCGGCGGCATCGGCACCGGCATCGCCCGCCGGCTCCTCGCTGCGGGTGCGAGCGTGGTGGCGCACACCCGCTCGTCGCCGGTCGATCACCTGGCCGGTCTCGACGGAACGCCAGTCGCCTCAGTACAAGCCGACCTGGCTGCGCCCGACAGCCCGCAGCATGTGATCGACGCCGCGCTCGAGCACCACGGCCGCTTGGACGGGCTCGTCAACAACGCAGGCATCCAACCGCTCGTGCACTTCGCCGAGATGAGCGACGCCGAGTGGGCCGAGATGATCGATGTCAACCTGACGGCGGTGCACCGGCTGACCCACGCCGCTGCAGGCGCGATGCGCGCACAGGGCGCAGGCGGGTCGATCGTCCATATCGCCTCGATCGAAGGGCACCAGCCCACCGACCTGCACGGTCACTACGCAACGGCCAAGGCCGGCCTGCTGATGCACGCCCGGGCAGCCGCCGGCGCGTACGGCCCCGACGGCATCCGCGTCAACAGCATCTCGCCGGGCCTGATCGACCGGCCCGGCCTCGCCGACGACTGGCCCGAAGGCGTGGCTCGCTGGCATGCAGCGGCGCCGCTGGGCCGGCTGGGCACCGCCGCAGACGTCGGTGACGCGTGCGTGTTCCTGTGCTCGGACCTCGCGAGATGGATCACCGGCGTGGATCTGGTGGTCGACGGCGGCGTGCTCACCCGGCCCACGTGGTGAGCCCGCGCTCTTGGTTGTCACACCCCCTTGGTGCACTGAGGGAAACACCACGTGCACCTCACGGGCACGCTTCACAGAAGCGGAGAAACCACCATGGACACCTCGACTCAGTCTGGGGCCCGGGCCGGCGACTGGCTGCTCGCCATCGCCGTTGCGCTGGCCGGCTGCCTGCTGGTCCTGAGCTGGACAATGGCCAGCGGCTAGCCGAGCCCGCCCGGTCACCGGGAGCGTTCTGCTAAGTAGGGGCCATCCTCTTCAAGGAGACACGAATGCTCATCGACAATCCCCGAGGCGGCTACCACTTCCTCACCGGCATCTCGCCGTTCTCCAGCGGCGTGGTGGCATCGGACGGCCACGAGGTTGTTCACGCCACGCTCGACGCCCACGTCCCGTGGCGCCAGGGGTTCGAGCTGATCGACGCCCACCTGTCCGCTACCGGGCGCGGGCGCCCGGCCCTGTGCGCGATCGAGCTGCGCTGCCCCGAGCCGTATTCGATGCCCGGCTTCATCGAGTTCAACGCGGGCTACGTCGAGCTCATCCGGTCGTGGGACCTGTACGTCGGCGATCACAACCCGCTGGCCCGCACCAACGTGGCCCCCGCGCACGGCCCGCCTTCCGAGCCGGTGCTGCACGCCTTCTCCTACACCGTCGAGGCCGAGGCCGGCGCGCCCACCACCTTCGTCGTGTCGGGTGCGGGGGAGATCCCCGAAGCGACGCTCGACGACAACGAGATCGTCCGCAAGGGCGAGACCGACCCCGAGGCCATGCGAGAGAAGGCCGGCCATGTCGTGGCGACGATGGGGTCGCGCCTTGCGGCTCTGGGCGCCGGCTGGGGCCAGGTCACCACCACCGATGTGTACACGGTGTTCATGCATGAAGGCCTGCTGGAGAGCGCGGTCATCGGGCAGATGGGCGCAGCCACCCGCCACGGCCTGCGCTGGTACCGGTCGCGCCCGCCCGTCATCGATCTCGACTTCGAGATGGACGTCCGCGGGATCCGGCACGAGATCACGGTGTGAAGGAAACCTCACGACGGCCGGGGCTCTAAAGAGAGATCTTCTCGAGGTCGCATCGACCGGCCGATAATGACGACTACGCTCGGCATGCAGTGACAGCTGCACAGGACCCCGGGCCTCCTCTCCAGCAGGAGACCGACCAACCCAAGCGGAAGTCCGAACGGGCCACCGAGCAGCTTCTGAATGCGGCTATAGCTGTATTCGGCGAGCGCGGCTTCGAA
The DNA here is from genome assembly GCF_965204125.1 of Candidatus Poriferisodalis sp. GTDB lineage: Bacteria > Actinomycetota > Acidimicrobiia > Acidimicrobiales > Poriferisodalaceae > Poriferisodalis. The sequence goes on from NZ_OZ241968.1 coordinate 826,981, forward strand.
GCCGCCACAGTCTCGGAGGTCGCCCGCAGATGCGGCATGACGTCTGGCGCCGTCTATGCGCGCTGGCCCAATAAGCGCGAGCTGTTCCTGGCCGTGGTCGAATACACGTCGGCCCAGCGGATGCTGCTGTTGATCAAGCAGGCTGAGGCGGCGGCCGACGACAAGCTCGGAATGCTCGGTGCAAACCTGCTCACCGAGACACGAGACGACACGCGCAACCTGTGGATCGAAGCGTGCGTCAGCGCCAGCCGCGACCCGTCGGTGCACCCCACGGTTTCGGGGTGCATGGAGCTCGAAGCGGGCGATCTCACCGAGATCGTGGAGGACGGCAAGGCATCGGGCGTCATCGACCCGGCGCTGAGCACCGACGCCATCGTGTTCCTCTGCCAGTCGCTCGGCCTCGGCACCTACCTGGCGCTGCGGGTTCAGTCCCCCGAGCGACCCCAGCTGTCCGGCGACGACTGGTCAGCAGTGGTCGAACGGCTCATCACCGCAGTCGCACCCCGCTCCTAGCGACCGAGCTCATCTGTAAGCAGGCAGACTGCGTCCTGTGAGCGGGCGGTTCGCATCACTAACTTCCTGTCTGCTCGCACTGATGTTGTCAGCGGCTCTCGCCGCGTGCGGCAGCCCTGAAGTCGAGCCGACTGCCACCTCCGCACCCAGCGCTACGACGACCAGTCCTCCTGCCCCGACTGAGACTTTGGCCACAGAAGCTGCGGCCACAGATCCCGCGCCGCCCACGACGTCACCGGCAGTTGCAACGACTACCGAGCAGCCTGAGCCCACGGCGGAGCCAGCGCTCGATGTCGGAATCGTTTCCCAACTGGAAGGCCGCTGGGAGGGCGTCACCCGCATCGTGGCCCTCGGCGAACTGCCCATTGCCGTCACGTTCGAGCTGTCCGGCGACGAACTGCTCGCAGCGATGGACATCCAAGGCGGGATCGGACTCGAACTGGTCAACGTCGCGCTCGAAGGCAGTCGCATCCATTTCGAACTGGAGTCGCCCTTCGGCCAGGCCATCTGGGACGGGGAAGTGCGCGATGGGCTGATCGACGGTGAATTCACCCAGGCGGGCGCGGAGGGAATCTTCCGCCTAGAGCGAGCCGACCTCCCCGAGCCGTCGCGGTTTCGTAGCGATGACGTGACGTTCACGAACGGCGACATCGTCCTAGCCGGCGAAGTCGCCCTGCCCGACGGTGACGGGCCGCACCCGGCGGTGGTCCTCATCAGCGGCAGCGGTGACCAACTTCGGGACTCGGAGGTAGCCGGATTCAGAGTCTTTGCAGTGCTCGCAGAAGAGTTGGCCCAAGCCGGCATTGCCTCGCTGCGCTACGACGACCGGGGCGTCGGCGCATCGTCCGGCGACGGTCTGCTAGCCACCATCGAGGACCGCGCCGCAGACGTCGAAGCGGCTGTCGAGCTGCTCAGCTCCCGAGCCGACATCGACACCGAGCGCATCGGCCTTATCGGCCACAGCGAGGGCGGCATGGTTGCTCCCTTGGCCGCCAACCAGTCTGACGACGTCGCGTTCGTCGCGCTGTTGGCCACTCCGGCCGTGCCAGGAACCGAGTTGCTAGAGACACAGCTGGAATTGCTGGAGCTGTCCGGGACGCCGCCAGATCAGATAGAGCAATATCAGACGATTCAGCGATTGGTCTTCGACGCGATTGCGGAAGGTCAAGGCTGGGAAGACGTGGAGCAAGCGATTCGTGCGCTCGCTCACCGACAGGTACACGAGCTGCCCGAACAGAGTCGCCAGGCCCTGGGAGACCTCGACGAGTACGTGGAAGTCATCGTCAGCCAAGACATGAAGACTTGGCAGAGTCCGTGGTTCGTGTCGACCGTCGAGCACGATTCCGCAGCAGCCATCGCCGCCTTGAGCGTGCCCGTGATGGCTCTGTATGGCGAGTTGGACACCCAAGTGCGCGCTGGCCCTAACGCGAGCGCCGTGTCCGAGGCGATCGCTGCATCGAACGTGCCGGGCTATGCGATCGGGACGGTCCTCGGGGCCAACCACCTGTTCCAAGCGGCCACGACGGGCAGCCCCGACGAGTACGACCTCCTGAGGCCAGAGTTTGTGCCTGATTTCCTGGACCTGCTGCTGCCGTGGCTGGCTGAACAGGTCGACGCCTCCTAGCGCCCGGTCGTACAGCCTGACCGCGCCGCGGTCGGGTGGACGTGGCAAGGTGAGCGGCGCATGACGCCTGTTGAGCTTGAGGCCATCGCTGTTGATGTCGCTGAGGCGGCGGCTGAGTTCCTGCGGGAAGTGGCGGGCACCGGCGAGGCCTTGCGCACGAAGTCGTCCCCGACGGACGTGGTGACGGCGCTGGACATCCAGTCCGAGGAACTCATCCGTGGCGAACTGCTGCGTCGCTGCCCCGGCTCCTCGATCGTGGGCGAGGAATTGGATGACGAGGTGGGGCACAGCGGCGTCGGATGGATCGTGGACCCCATCGACGGCACCGTCAACTTCCTGTACGACCTGCCGGTGTTCGCCGTGAGCATCGCTGCCACCCGCGACGGCACGGTCGTGGCGGGTGCCGTTGCCGACGTGCTGCGCGGCGAGGTCTTCTCCGCGGCTCGCGGCTCAGGCGCTCGCTTGGACGGCTCGCCCATCGCCGCCGCCGCGTCGCACGGCCTGGCGCAGGCGCTGGTGGCAACCGGCTTCTCGTACCACGCCGAACGGCGTCGCCATCAGGCGGCGGCGCTGTCGCGTGTGCTTCCCGCCGCCCGTGATGTCCGAGCCTTCGGCTCCGCGGCGCTGCATCTGTGCTGGGTTGCCAACGGTCGCTGCGATGCCTTCTTCGAGCACGATCTCCGCATCTACGACTGGGCCGCCGGCGCGCTGATCGCCGAAGAAGCCGGAGCCCAGGTCGAGCTCCCGGACGAGCTCAACGACGACCTCGTATTCGCCGCCAGCCCGCCTCTCTTCGCCCCACTGCGAGCGCTGATCGTCGGCTGAGCGGCGGATGACGGTCGTACTGCGTCGTCTGTCGGCCACGCAGTCGCGGCCTGAAGCCCGGGTGTGGCGGTGACCTGAGAGACTGGCGGCGTGGCCCGCAACGTTGTCGGAGGCGAACTGCAGCCGTGCTCGTATGACCCGCTGACGGGCTGGTTTCGGGACGGCTGCTGCAACACCGACTCGGGCGACTTCGGTGTGCACACGGTGTGCGCGGTGATGACGGCGGAGTTTCTGGAGTTCTCCAAGGCGGCCGGCAACGACCTGTCCACTCCGCAGCCGACGGTCGGCTTCGACGGCTTGGTTCCCGGCGACCGCTGGTGCCTGTGCGCATCCCGCTGGACCGAAGCGTTCGAGGCGGGCAGCGCTCCCCCGGTCGTCCTCGAAGCGACCCACGCCCGCACCCTCGAGTGGGCCTCGTTAAGCCAGCTCGAAGCACACCGCCACTCCGGCGACCCCACCTGACCCGACGGCGGCAGCGTCATGCAGTCTCGGGCCTGCGGGATCTCGCGGCTGGCGTAGCGTGGCGGTGTGGTCGCATGGTTGCTGGCGGCCGCTGTGGCGCTTGCCCACGGGCTGCTGGCCGTCTTCATCGTGGTCGGCGCACCGCTGGCTGCACGCAGCCCCCGGCTGATGCGCTGGTACCTGGCTGCGCTGGCGCCGATCGCCGCGATCAACCTGCCCGGGTTGCCGTGCCCGCTGACCGTCTGGGAGAAGGATCTTTGGCGTCTCGCCGGCCAGACGCCGTATAGGGGCGGCTTCATCTCGCAGTACTTCGTTGAGCCGTTCTATTCCCCCGGTTTGGACGCTCGCGGTGAGACGGTTCTGCTGATGGCAGTGACGGTCTGGTGCGGAGCGTGGCTGCTGTACGCCGCCGCATCTCGCCTGCGCCTGCGCGCCGCACGCTGAGCAGGGCACGGCTTCGCCAGAATCTGAACCCGCCGCTCAGCGGTATGTGGCGATAGAGACGCCGGGGAGCCCGTCGAAACCGGTCGGATCGGCGGTGATGACCGTGCGGTTCGTGGCCCGTGCCGTGGCCGCAATGATCAGATCGTGAGCACCGCGTGGCCGGCCCGCCCGATGGGTCTCGGCCAGCAGCTCGGCATGCGCCGCTGCAACGTCGGTGCCGTACGGCAGAACCGGGATGGCGTCGACCACGGCGTCGGCGAATGCCTGGCGGCGGGCGCGATGCCGCTGCGTGGCGAGAAGGACGCCGACAAGCAGTTCGGCAACGGTGACGGCAGCGATAGCTACGGAGTCGTCGTCACCAATGAGCCGGTCGAGCTGTTCTTGGTCGCGTTCGGCGTCGATGAGGACGGTCGTGTCGAGCAGCAGTGCTGTCATGTTCGAGTGTCGAGTTCAAGCAGTCGGCGCGTTTCGGCGAGCTGGCTGGCCCATTCTGTATCGGGGCTCGTCTCGGCAAGAAGTTGTTTTGCCCTGCGGCCTTCTCCGCTCGCCAGGGGCTCGATGCGAGCGATCGCCCTGCCGCGCCGCACGACCGTGAACCGCTCCCCACGGTGCTCAACTGCGTCAAGCACATCTGCAAACTCCCGTGCAGCCTCAGTAGCGCTGATCTCTGCCACAAAATCAGATTATCTGATATCACTGGCCACATCGACTAGGAGCACCTGAGGGCTGGCGGCCTCGCTCCTACGCTTGCCGAGGTGTCTGTTCTGAGGTGGTCCGATCCGCAGCCGGCGACGCCGAAACGGGTCTTGGTGGCAGGTGCGGTCGCTGCCGGCAAGTCGACGCTTGCCCGGCTGCTCGCTGCCCATTGGGAACTGCCGTACGCGGAGCTCGACGCTCTGTATCACGGTCCGCAATGGCAACCAAGACCGACGTTTCTCGACGATGTCGTCGCGCTGGCCGCTCAAGATGAGTGGGTCAGCGAGTGGCAGTACACGGTCGCTCGCCCGCTGCTGGCCGAGCGTGCCGATTTGCTCGCGTTTCTGGATCTGCCGAGATGGCTGGCGACCGCCCGTGTCATGAGGCGGACGCTGTGGCGTGTCGTTCGTCGAACCGAGCTATGGAGCGGGCTTCGCGAACCACCCCTTCGGACGATCGTGAGCGATCCTGACCACATCATCCGCTGGGCGATACGAACCCACCACGAGCACGCGCCACGCGTCCAAGCATTGGCCGAGCAGCGCCCTGATCTCCCGATCATCTGGCTGTCCTCTCGGCGTGAGGTCCAAGCCTGGACCAGGTCACTGGCAGCAACGCCACCGGGCACCCTCGACGGGGAGGCCTGACAGCGCAATTGACTCGGCTCGGATGCAGAGTTCGTGGCATTGTGAGGATGAGGACGCGTCCCGGGAGGATCTCATGGGTCAGGTCACGTCGCTGCTTCACCGCGAGGTGTACGTGATGAGCCAGGTGGACCGCTTGCTCGACTTGGGCATCGGCACAGCGCGGCGTTGGATCGACGGCTACGAGCGTCGCGGTCGCCAGTACGAGCCGCTGGTGCGTGCAGAAACCACGGGTTCCGATGCGGTCACGTGGGGCGAGTTCGTCGAGACTCGGCTGATCGCCGAGTACCGAAGCCGCGGCGTCGCGGTCGTGCGAATGCGGCCGGCGATCATGGCGTTGCGCAGAGAATTCGAGACCGACTATCCGCTGGCAACCTCTCGCCCTTTTCTCAGCGAAGACGGCCGGGATCTCGTCCTGCGCGTTCAAGACGAGACGGTGCTGAGCCCGTCGCTGCGGTTCGTAGTACGCACCAACCAGAACGTCATGCTCTCGATGGAAGTTCAGCGCTTTCAGCAGGACGCCGAGTACGAGGAAACAGATGAGGTGCGCCGCTTCCGCCTGTTCGGCACGCCGAACGTGGTACTGGACCCCGAATACGGCTTCGGCGAGCCCACTGTCCGAGGCCGGCGACTGCGGGTCTCCGCGATTGCCGAGGCGATCGCCGCTGGCGAAGCACGTGACGACATCAAGGCGACGTGGGACATCAGCGACGACGTTGTCGACGACGCCCTGAGATGCTCACGGATCGCATGAAGCCGATCGACTAGCGGATCAGGCCTTGGTCGGTGCGTACTGCATCGAGGATGACCGCGGCGGTTGCTGCTTCGTCCCACGACGATGTGTCGATGTCGAGCCCGATGCCGAGGCACTCCTGCTCCATGCGGTCGTACAGCCACAGGTACTGCTCCGCAACGCTCTTGTCGGAGCGCTGCTGGTCCCGTGCGAGGACGGTCTCACGCGAGGGGGCCAGCAGCACGTAATGCAATGGCGCGCCCTGCAGCTCCGCCAGATACCCGTCCAATCGGCCCCTGGTCACTACGACATCGTCGACGATCACTGTGAAGCCGTCGGCGAATAGCTGGTTGGCAACCTCGGCCACCATCCGAGTCACCAACTCAAGCTGGCGGTCGGCCTCATCGTTCGGCGAGCCGCCCGGGTCCACCCTGCCTTCGCGGATGCAATCACGCAGCGCATCGGCTTCGACGTGCGCACTGCGGGGAAGCATCGAAGCAAGGGCACCGGCAACCGAAGTCTTGCCAGCGCCCGGGACCCCGGTGAGCAGGATGATGCGCGGCCGCTCGATGTCCATCCCGAAGAGTCTGGGCCGCCTGAACCGCGGTCAGACATCGGCGCGCGAGGTGCAGGCGGGCAGACTGCGGGGGTGCGCGTTTTGTGGCGCGGATTGACGCTGGCTTGCCCGTCGTGCGGGGGTCGCGGCCTGTTCCGGCGCTGGGGGCTGTTCGCCATACGCGAGCGGTGCCCCCACTGCCGCCTCAAGTTCGAGCGCATGGAAGGTCACTGGCTGGGCGCAGTGGCCGTGAACACGGTGGTGTCGGCAACCGCCGTGATCCTGACCGTCGTGGTGGCCATGCTCGTCTGGGGCACAGACGTCAGCCGCAGCCTGCTGCTGGCGCTCGCAGCCCCTGTCGGCGTCGTGGTGCCGGTGCTGTTCGACCCGGTGTCGCGCACGCTGTGGACGGCAATCGACGCATTGGTCAGGCCCCCGAGCCCAGCCGACTTCGACTGATCCAGCCGGTGCCGAGGCTGGGTGTAGGTTCCGCTCGGTGACGCGCTCGGGACGACGCCCGAACATCCTCGTCGTGATGGCGGATCAGCTGGCGCCCCACTTCACCGGTGCGTACGGCCATCCGGTGGTGCAGACCCCGGCGCTCGATGCGCTCGTCGAGCGCGGCGTGCGCTTCGATGCGGCGTACTGCAACTTCCCGCTGTGCGCGCCGTCACGGTTCTCGATGCTGTCGGGCCAGCTGCCGGCGTCGATCGGGGCGTGGGACAACGGCGCTGAGTTCGCGGCGTCGGTGCCCACGCTGATGCACTACCTGCGACTGCTGGGCTACCGCACGACGCTGTCGGGAAAGATGCACTTCATCGGCCCCGACCAGCTCCATGGCTTCGAGCAGCGCCTCACCACCGACATCTACCCCTCGGGCTTTGCGCTCACGCCCGACTGGGATGCGGCGACGGGGCCGCCGAGCGACTGGTACACCATGGCCAGCCTGTCCGAGGCGGGCCCGGTGGTGACCAACTACCAGCACGATTTCGACGGGGAAGTCGGGTTCGCTGCGGTGCGGCACCTGTATGACCTGGCCCGTGCCCCAGACGAGCGGCCATTCTTCGTGGTGGCCTCGTTCACCCATCCCCACGATCCGTACGAGGCTCGGCAGCAGTGGTGGGACCTGTACGACCACGACAGCATCGATCTGCCCGACCCGATCGCTCCCGACGCCATCGATGCGCACACTCGGCGGCTGCGCCGGGGCATCGGGGCCGACGGCGTCGGCTTCACCGAGGAGCAGTGCCGCAACGCCCGCCACGGCTACTACGCCAACACCAGCTATTTCGACTCGTGGGTCGGGCGCCTGGTGGAGGTGCTGGACGAGACGGGCCGCACCGACGACACCGTCGTGATCGCCATCAGCGACCACGGCGACATGCTGGGCGACCGCGGCACGTTCTTCAAGATGTGCTTCTTCGAGCGGGCGGCGCGGGTGCCGTTCGTGATGGCCGGGCCGGGCGTGGCCAACCGTGCCGTGCCCGATGTGTGCGCGCTGGTCGACCTGCTGCCGACGCTGCTCGACATTGCGACCGACGGGGGCAGTGACGGCTGGCCTGAGATGAGCGCAGCGCCCGCGGGGCGGAGCCTGTGGGAGCTGGCGTCGGGCGGCGGTGGCAGCGGCGGTGGCGGCGAGGCGATCGGCGAGTACACGGCGGTGCTGACCACACAGCCGATGTTCATGATCCGCCGGGGACGCCACAAGTGGATCCACTGCGAGGGCGACCCGGCCCTGCTGTACGACCTGGTCGACGATCCGCTCGAGCGCAACAACCTGGCGGCTGACCCTGCCCATGCCGACCTGGTCGCTGCGTTCGCCGCAGAGACCGCCGAACGCTGGGACAGCACCGCGCTGCGCGACCAAGTCCTGGCGTCGCAGCGCTCCCGGCGGGTGGTGAGCGCCGCGGCACACGCCGCCGGCATCGACTGGTGGGACTACAGCCCGCAGCGAAACGCCGCCGGCGAGTACGTCCGCGACGGCATGAACTGGCTGAACACCAGCCGCGGCAGCCGCATCCCCGCCCCACCCTGACCAGCAGCTCCGCCTTAGCTGCTGGTCGCGCCGATGCGCTTAGCCGCTGTTCGCGCGTTCCCCTGAATCGGGCCAATTGCAAATGCCCCTGCCGGGTGAGGATCGTGAGCCCGGACTTAGTTGCGAACTCAGGCCCGACGGATCACGGGCCGGGCTTCGAGGATCTCTAGCCGTCCACCGCAGCGATCTCGCGGACGAGGCTGGTGCCGCTGCCGGGCTGGCTCTCCCATTCCCATTCCTCGTGCAGCTCCAGCGAGCCGTCATCTGACACGACGATGCGGCTGCGGCAGTGCCCGTTGGCCGTGGTGCCGCTCGTGGTCACGTGCGAGTACCGGAAGTCCAAGCCGTCGCCGTCGCGCCGCCCGACGAGATGACCGAGCCGCACGGTGCCGCCCTCATAGCGGGCCCACACGACCCCGTCGGATTCCTCGTGGTACTGGAAGCGCGTCTCCGAGCCCACATCGCCCGCAGGATCATTCGAGACACCGGCGAATGTGCGCCCGTCAAGACTCGGTGCAGTACCCATCAGCGCAAGCTACCCACCGAGCAGCACCGGTCCGGTTGGCGCATCAGCTCCGGCAGGCAAACGCGGCTGCAGTGCGGGAACGGCCGGTCGCGTAGTTTCGGCTCATCACGCCTGACAGTCCACGGGTTCCCGCCGGGGCCACGCCGGCGCGCCGAACGCCCGCCTTCGACGCCGCCAACGTCCCCCCGGCACTCATCAGGTCTCATGTGACGTCGACATGGGCCGAACTCGTCGTGCTCGACGGCTCGGTGCTGTTCGTCGATGACACCCCACGGCGAGTCCGTGCAGCGGCGGGAGAACGCGTGCCGATCATGCCCGGCGTCCGCCACCACATCGAACCGGCGCCCGATGCCGCGTTCTACATCCAGTTCTACGAACGCACGCTGGAATCCGCCGACTGAGCTGAGGCGCCGGCGAACCGGCTCGCGCTGGGGTCCATTTATTCGTTTGGCGGCCAGAGTCGTCAGACCTAGCGTCGCTGGGGTGTCGAGCAACTCTGGTGCGCTGAGTAAGATGATCGGTATGACAGCCACGAAGAGCCGGCTCACGATCACTGTCGACGCCGACATCGCTGACCAGGTGAAGGCGCTCGTAGCCCAAGGTGGCGCGCCGAACGTGTCGGCCTACGTCGAACATGCCGTGAAGTGCCAGCTCGCAGCCGATGCCGACTTCGACGTGCTGCTGGCCACGATGCTCGACGAAACCGGCGGGCCGCTCACACCCGACGAACGCGCCGCCGCGAGGCGTGTGCTGTCGGGCGAGGCTGCTGCCTGAGCGGCGTGGTCATCGACACCGGGGCACTCATCGCGTGGGAACGCGCGACCCGCACCATGGTTGCGCTCGTCGCAGAGGCGCGGGCTATCGGTACGACGCTGACGGTCCCGGCTGGCTGTGTCGCCCAGGCATGGCGAAATCCACGCCGTCAGGCACGTCTCGCAGCGCTGCTGCGCAGACCCGAGATCAACATCGTCCCGTTAGATGCCAGCGATGCGCGTCGAGTCGGCGTACTGCTGGCTTCAACGCAGACCACCGACACCGTCGACGCGCATGTCGCCGTTTGTGCACTGCGCCGAGGCCAGCCGGTGCTCACCAGCGACCCAGGCGACCTGGCTCGCCTATCGGCTGACATCCGAACGGTCCGCGTCTAGCCACCGAGGCACCGGCGGGCAGCCTCGCTCAGTGCGGCGGTCAGGCGTCTTCGATCATGGCTTTGAGGAGTCTGAGCTGTTTGGCGTCGGAGGTTCGGATGGCGATGCGCAGCAGGGGCCACATCGGCCGCCACAGCACGCCGGTGCTCTGGCAGTCGGCGGTCAGCGTGACCCGTGACGAACCCTCGTCGTGCCCGTGGATCTCGTAGGTGTAGTCCGCAGTCACGCCGCCCTGAACCGAGCGCAGCACGAGCGACTGCCCGTCGACGCATCGCACGATGGTGCTCGAGCGATCCTTGCCGCGAGCCCGGAACGTCAGCCGGGTGCCCTCGGCGGTCTCCCCATCGGCGGTGATCGTGTCGATCCCGGGCATCCACCTGTGAGCGTTCGGCCAGTCGGTGAGAGCGGTCCACACCCGCGGAGCCGGGTGACCAATGATCTCCTCAACAGCGAATGCCTGCGACATGACGCGCCTCCCACAGCCCAGTCTGCCCCTCGGCACGATCCCGAGAAGGGCTGGAGCGTTAGCGGTGGTTGCCTCTCATCAGCTCCTCGGTTGTCTTGGGACGGAAGAGGTCCTTGGGAACATCTGCCGGGGTCACGCCAGGCCGTGGGTAGTAGCCGCCGACGTAGTCCGGGCGCGGATCCCGGGGCCGCTTACGCTTGGAGCGGCGCTTCTTCGCCATCAGCATTCTCCGTTCCCAGTTCGCGTGTCTGCCGAAACTCTAACGACTCGATGTCGGCCCACTTGAGCAGGATTCCGCCGCCCGTCCACACGTAGCCGCCGTCGAGGCTGGCCGGAATAGTCGCTGTTTTGGGGACTTCAGCGCCAGTGCCGTGCCCGTGGCTCGGCCTCGCCAAGGTGCGCGGTGAGACGTGCGAAATCGTCGAGATCGGAGGTGATGACGGTGTCGTCAAGACGGATCGCGCATGCGAGCACGTGAGCGTCGACGACATCGGACTCCCCGGAATGGCGCAGCAGCGATCCCACCAGCGAGACCTGTGCCGCGGTGAACGGCTGCACGTCCAGCGATGGCAGGAACCGGGACAAGCGGGCTTGGCGCGAGCCGTCCCGCCACACCTGCGCGACCACCGGTGCTGTCGTACGCAGCGGCTCGCTCTGAAGCTGCGCCGTCTGGATGAAGCCCTTGACATCAGGCTCGTCGCGGTCGATGGCGACGAGCACGCCGGCGTCGAGGATCACCGTTGGCTGAAATGGCGCTCGCGCATCGCAGCCACCCCGTCGGGGTCTGGCGGCCCCGACTCGGCTACCCACTCGGCCATGAAGTCCGCCAGGGCACGTCGACGGCGATGCTCTTCGGCGAGCATCACCAGTCCTTGCTTGATCGCTGCTGAGCGACCGCCGAATTCGGACGCGAGCTCGTCGAGCAGCGCACGGTCCTCGTCATCGAGGCGCACCGTGGCCGTCTCAGCAGTCGCCCCGGTATCAGCGTCGGACTCCATTTGCTCAACGGTACTCGCCATGGTCGCTCCCGCTTTCACCGCGTCACATGATGAGTCAAAAGTAGATGAAAGCTCATGACACGCAAAATTGTTTTGTTGCGTCAGCCGGCAACACTCCGGGCGCTGTCGCGGCGCTAGAGTCAACTTGGCCCGTTGGGCACCATTTTGGTCCGGGTTCCGGTGGAACCCGCTTTGCTAGGGATCTCTGTCGAGGTCCAGCTGGGACCCCCTCTGGGGGTCCCATTTTTTTCATTTGGCGAGAAGTGGCGCCAGACGTAACGTCGCCGGGGTGTCGAGCAGTAGTGCCATGGTTTCAGGCCCTTCCCGTCAGGCTAAACTGACAAACATGAGCCTTCTAGCTCACGATCGCCTGCCGGCACAGCCCATCGATGCGCTGCGAGAACTCGTGCGCACCATCGACGAGTGCGACGAACTCAAGCGCGACACGGTCGCAGCGGCTCGCGAATCGGGCGTGACCTGGGAAGCCATCGGCACGGCCCTGGGCATCACTCGACAGTCCGCTTGGGCGCTCTACTCAGCCGACGCTGCCGCCATCAGCGCTGACCTCGCTGCAAGCGCCGCGAACAACCCAGACCTTTCCGAGGACGAAGCACTCGACATCGCCGTCGAGGAAGTGCGGGCAGTCCGCAGATCTCGCCGAGCACGCTGACCCAGCCCAATGCGAGGGCCGTCACGTCAGTAGAGTCGCCCCTCAAAGCCCCGGAACCGTCCCTGCTTCGGCAAACGGCCGGGGTTACGTCCTTTGGGGGAGCCTCAGTCATCCGCCGCCCGAGGGTGACTCGGCACTGCCGGCAGCGGCGGCGTGGGCGATGAGCGGGCGGAGCTGTTCGGCGGCGCGGTGCTGGCTGTCGAGCGTGGCCAGAATCCCCTCGCGCTCCATCTGCACGAACGCCGGGACCCCCGCAGCGATCTTGCGCACCACCGCCCGCCTGCAGCCGGCGATCACCTCGGCCACCATGTCGGCGAGCTCATCGGCCCTGCCGGCGCCCAGCCCGTAGCCGCCCACCAACGCCGCTATGCGCGCCGACCGATCAAGCGCGCCGGGCCAGCCCTCCAACCACCGATCCGCATCGCCGCACACCGGCGCGAACTGCCACACGGCGTGCGCGAGGTCCCACATCGGCGACGCCACGAAGATCCCGTCCCAATCGATGAACGCCACCGCCCGCCCGCCGGCGAACACCGTGTTGCGCGCAGCGATGTCGCCGTGGCACACCACCTGTCCCGACCCCACCGCCTGGGGGCCCTCGGCGAAGCCCGAGCCCGCAGCGAACCCCGCGACGCAGTCGTGATAGGACCCCAGCAGCTCCACCGCCGAGGCGAGCTCGCCTGCGCCCAGCCGCCAGCACTCGGCATCGGCCGGCACCCACCCCTCGACCCAGCTGAGCACCATCGACCCGTCAGGCTCAGTACCGAGGTACCGGGGAGCGCCGCCGAACCCGGCTTCTTCGAGATGGACGAGCAACTGCCGCACCGACGCCGACGAATCGGTCGCAGGACGCCGCACCGTGTCACCGACCCGGACGAACTCAGTCACACGACCGGCCAGTCCTTCCGGCTCAGACACTGCGGTCGAGCTTCGCGACGGCGTCACGCGCAATGTCGGGATTGCGGCGGATTTCGGCTCGCAACTGCGTCTCGTAGAACTGTTTGCGGCCTGCGTCTACGACGGCCCGCCAGCCTGGGCGAGCCCTTACCAGCTGTTCTTGAATGAGCATCTCGATGACATCTTCGAGGATCGGTCGGTAGTGGATTCCGCCATCTTCGTTGTGTGCCCCTCCAACCGCGAAGTGAAGCGAGTCCTGCGGGTCGGGGTCCCGGTCCGCCGCCTTCATGACCTGCGAGAACGGCTCACTCAGTTGGGAATACACATGTAGGTGAGCCTCTGGGTAGCCGTTGTTGACGTTGCGCGCGTAGTCGTAACTGAAGAGCACGTCTTCGCCCGGCGTCGACGATGCCTGGAGGGTGTACGTGGCGCGGTCGACGGTCAACCAACCATCGCCCGAACCATCCGCGACAAGCATGTTGGTGACGAGCAGATAGATGTCCGCCGATTTCTGATCCAGCGTCAGAGGCACCAAGTCGCGGACGACAAGCTGATTCTTCGTGATTCCGCGTCCCACGATGAAACAACCAGGTGCGCTCTCCGCACATCCCAATCGAATGCCGTGCGCGACCGTGCCGTTGAGCAGATCCTTCAGCGATACGGCGAAGGCTCGTGCCTGAGCACCAAGGTCACTCGGCACGAGGCGGCAAGCAGAACCACGTCTGACGCGCCAGTTCGGTCTCGAACCGACCGGCACGCGCCTGTTCCTCAAGTTGCTCGCGTGTGAATCCGGTCTCGGCGATCGCGGCTTCAAGCGCTTCCCGAGCCTCGTCAGGAGACGGCCGATGCACAACGATCTCGCTTGGCTCGGTGTACGTCGTAGTCATTGCCTTCTCCTTCCTATCTCATGGACCTTCACATCGCGTGTTTCGCGCCGGACCCTACTCCTCGAATGACGCTAGCGAACGGCTGTGACAAGAACCTTCGTGAGTATGAAGGGTACTGACCGAGACTCTGTCGGCGCTTCAGGCGAGCCTCTGAAGTCTGCGTTGCTTCTGCGGCGAAATCGGAGGCTCGCAGGGTCACCGAGTTGAGCTCGCCCGGGTCTAGCCGCCAGCACTCGGTGTCGGCCGGCACCCACCCCTCGACCCAGCTGAACACCATCGAACCTTCGGGCTCAGTACCGAGGTAGCGGCGCGCATCGTCGGCATTCGCAGACGCATCGAGGGCTACCGTTGCCGAGATGGCGGGGCGCATCCGGTTCGGTCCGCAACAGCCCGAGATCACGCTCCGCTCGGGTGAGAATGTGCCGCTCGTCAGGCTCAAGGAACGGGCTGCAGCACGCGCAATCGACCTGGTGCCCGCCGGACTCGTGCTGGTGCTCGCAACTGCGCTGATGGGGTGCTTGGCGTACGCCAGTCTCGCCACGGGCGACGAATACGAGCCATACGGGTGGCTGCTTGTGCCCCTGGCCATCGTGTTCGTGGCGCTGTTCTTGACCGCTGCGTATGAAACCTGGGCAACGTCGGCGACTGGGCAGACACGAGGAAAGCGCATGAAGGGAATACACGTCGTGCGTTTGCGCGACGGACGCAAACCGGGAGTGGCGGCGTCGTTCGTCCGCGCTGCATTGCCCGCCGCGGCGAGTCTGTGCGGGCTGACACTCATCTGGAGGGCCAGTCCGCTGATAGCGACGCTCGTCGCAGCGGCCTTGTATTGCCTCACCTATCTCTCGGCGTTCTGGAATCGACAGGGGCGCGCTTGGCACGACAGCCTCTCCCAGACTCTCGCCACCACCCGCTTCGCGATCGATCACTAATGCGATCGGCTTCCGACGATTCGGATGCGAGAGCGACTTGTCCAATAGATTGACAGTACTTGCCAACAGTAGGACCGGATATGCTCGCCGGCAGATTCAGACGCCCATCGAGTGACAACTCACAATGACCACGATGGAACTACTCGACGAGGCCACGATACAAGGTCGCCATATCGATAACTTGGTCGTTGCAACACTCACTGCAGTCGTGATTCTTGCAACTGGTGGAGCTGTGGCGCTGCTCGCTCTGAGTCCAGTTGAATCCTCTGGAGTGGAACCTCTCTCAGTATACCATTGTCCTCCGGATTCGGTATTTGACATGCCGTATCACTGTGACGCCAACGGGATCTATCTGCCAGGACTCGATCATTGTGTGGTCGACGACAGTTCGACCATCTTGTACCACTGCTCAGGAGAAGTGCGCGTTGATCTGTACCATTGTAAGGATATACCGTCAGGCCCGGAGGGAGTCCATTGTCCTGGCGAAGTAATCCGTCACTTAGAACGGCGAACGCTTGCCGCCGGGCAGTTTCTTACGATCTATTCGCCTCTTGTAATTGCGCTCCTATGTTGTATCGGGGCACTGGTAAGCAGGCGCCTACCACGGCCAAGTGCAGGCGTGGGTAGCGGCGTACCGCGCTCGCGCCGATCTACTAGACTCAGTGAGCAAGCGAGCAAAAGACTGCCCGCGGACTTTGTGGCTGAACGTTACTGTCTACAAGTCGCGGTTTGGAGCAATTCGCTGCGCGGCCGATTCCTCAGGTACTCATGGGTATCAATAGTAGCCGGGATCGCAATTTTCCTGACGTGGGCTCTGCGAGACATAGTAGATTCTGAAGGAATAATCGCGTGGCTGTTCGGCGACACGCCCCGCATAATTGTTGCGTGCTGGCTACTCGCCTATTTCCTGCTCATGATTGGGAGGCAGTGGTCGACTATGCCACAGCCGCGTCGGAAGATAGTCGCGAGGAGCGGCAAAATCATCGATCTCGAAAGAACACTTCGTTGATCAATTGGTAGTCGCCCGCGCAGGGCAATTGCTGCGACTAGCGAGTTAGAATACCACGTTTGATACCTATAGACTTGTTTGCTTGCGAATCCGAAGTCGTAGGATGCCGAGGGATCAGCCGAGGGCCGATGAGCAGGCTGCGTTGCATGCGATCTGCGCGGTGGTCGACGTGGGCGACTTCGAGTGGATACCGGAGACCCATGAGCGGAGAACTCCTGATCTGTGGCTGCAGCTTGCCGACGGCCGCACCGCGTTCGTGGAAGTCACCCTTTCAACTGACCAGGACGCGAAGCGCCTCAAGGGTTCCGGCGGCAGCAAGAGACCGTTCCGATTCAACGAGCTCTCGTGGGATTGGAAGGTGTGGGTCTCTGACGATCACCCATCAGAGCGAACCGCTCTCGGTCGTCAGCTCAAGGAATTCGTTGCGGCGATGGTGCCTGTGCTTGCTCTCGTCGAGTCCATGAACGGTTCGCCCCACGAGATGCAGCGACGAGCGACGGAGACGTTCGACGTCAAGCCGTTCCATCCTCAGCGAGATTTCCCGAACGCGCCGAGACGCCGGTGGCTCCACGAATCAACCCCCGATACCGAATTCGAAGATTGGGCGCTGCTCGATTGGTTGCCGAGCTGCGACTACTGGTTTGTGCCCGATCTCGAAGACTGCGTACTGCACGGACTAGAGCCGCGTCGTGTGATAGTGGTGGGTTCGCCAACCCCGGTTGCTGAGGGTCCGGGCTGCATTGAAGTCCACGTATCGCCAACCGAGTCAGCCTTCAGGTTCGGTGCAGCGGATTACCTCATCCCGGCGATTCAGCGGGCCGTCACCCACAAGCAGAAGAAGCACCAGATGGCTGGCTACCCGGGCGAACACTGGCTCGCCGTCGCTGTCGAAGGGAATGCCGCCGCGCAGCTCGAGGAGGCATGCGCGCCCGATGAACCGGGCGCGCGGGCCGACCTAACCGGGGTCAACTACAGCGGATACGACGAGCTTTGGGTCGTTGGCTGCACGTTCCACGACTGGCAATTCGCGGTCGCCAGGTTCAGCGAGCCCGGTCAACAGCCAGCACTGTGCACAGTCGCCCGACCGCCACGACCGGGCTGACCTCTAGTCGATGAGGTCGCGTTCTTGGAGGGCGGTTCGGAGTCGTGCGTACTCTTCGGTGTCTTCGAATTCGCTTGCCGCGTCGAGGAACTCTTCGATACCGTCCGCTACCCGTCGCAGTGCCCACGGGTCGGACTGGCCTTGAACGATTTGCAGCACAATGGTGAGTTTGTTGATGGTGACGGGGGCGTTCATGGCTCGGTCTGCGACCTGGTTGTGCCAGTCGATTTGTCCGGCTGTGGCTGACAGGGTGTCAAGGGTGAGCTTCGCCCAGCGGTCGTCGTCGAGTGCGGTGACCTGGAACATCCGGCCGAATCCGGTGAGGATGTCCTCTGGGGCGTCACGAATGAGGGCGCGCCACAGTTTCTCGCCGATGGCCAGGTGCTCTTCTTGGATGCCGTCGCGTCCGAGGAGGAACGCGAGACTCGCGCTGGCGTGTTGTCCTACGTCGGGGTGTTGTCTGAGGTAGGTCGCTACTGACTCGGGTTCGTACCCGGCGCACCGTCGCAGCATTCCGGCGAGCACGTGGTTGAGCGCGTAGGGGATGCCGCTGGCCGCGGCATCCTTGAGCTCGTCGGGATACATCTCTCGCAACCAGTCATCGACGCTGCCTTGCTCGATGGTGACGCGGAAGGTGAGCTGGCCGAGATCGTCAGGTGCGTCGGGTCCGTAGATGAGTCCGAGGTTGGCCTGGGTCCACTCCGGCATCATTCTGCGCAGCCGGGGGAAATTGGAGGCCAGTATCGAGCGGTACTCGGCCCCGTCGGCACCCTCCAGTCTGAGGGCGAAGCCGAGCAATTCTTCGAGCTCGGGGCGCAGCGGCCGCTCCGCGCTCAGCTCTCGCGCCGCGAACAGCACCGCCGTTTCGAGTGCCCGGGTGCTCGTCCGGTTGATCGCACGGAACACTGGATCGCTCGTTCGGCGGCTGCCGCGGGCCTCCCAAGGCGGCAACGAGAGATCCCTCGCAGCAGCGCAAAGGTAATTCCAGACTTCGTCTGCCCGTCCGCCGAACGTCACGTCTGCCTTGATCAGAGCGGCAATCAGGCCCACTGCGGCCTGCTTCGCATCGCGCCAGCTCGGATACTTGACCGCTCTGTCGTTGAGGTCTTCAGCAGGCCACGGCTCGCCTTCGACAAGCGCTATCACGTCGAGCAACCCGTCAAGATGCAGTGCAGCGACCCCAGGGCAGTCCCTCGCCGCTCCTAGGTAGTGGCTTATGTGGACGGGGTGTCGCAGCGCGGTCGCGACGCCGAGCGGATCCACCAGCCAACGACTGGGATCGTGCTTGATGGACTCCTCGAGAGCGCGGGCCAAATAGAGCGCGCTCACACGGGACGAGTCGTGGTCAGGCCGCCAGCGGGCGATCTTGTGTGCCGCCTGAATCGGCGACAGCGAGTTCAGCTCCTCGGCGCTGTAAGGGCTCTCGAAACCGTACGACTCGACGGTTGATCCCTTCAAGAGGTCGTCGCGCGTGAATTCTCCGAATCTGCCGGCCAATACCCGACACGGCTTGGCCCAGTTCTCGGCTATTTCGGCCGGCAGCACCGCTACCCACGCCCAAATTCGCAGCCAGTCCCGCAACGCGGTGACATCGTCCGAGCCGAGCGCTCTGCTCACCTCGGCCACGCTGGGTGCGGGACCGAGTGCATCTTCCCAACGGTCCTTGACGCCGTCGAGGCCGCAAGCCTCGACCGCCCGATCAATGAGTGCGATGTCGTCACCAGTCGCATCGCGACCGATGATCCCTTGTTCAACCTCGGCCGCGAGCGCGTCGGGTTCCGCTTCGGGCGTGCTCGCCAGCACCCACGCGCGCAGCCGGTCACGCAGCGCTGGTTGCAGGATTGACGCGGCATCCAGCAGCGTCTCAGGCGGGTGCCAGCCCCACGCCCTGCGCAGCATCGCAGTCAAACAACCCAGCAGCACCGAGGACCGTTCGTGCGGGAAGAAGGTGTGGGCTTCCGCGATCAGCCCTGACGATTCGTACTCGAACCGACCCAGCGCATCGTCATCCTGCGAGAGTCCCGACAGCTTGCGGCACGCCAATGCGATCCGCCCGAGAGCGTTCTGTGAGTTCACGCCGTCGGTCAGGCGGGACGCGAGTTCGTCGGCGATCACTACGTGATCCCAGCTGTCCTCGCCGAGCAATATGAACGCCAAGTACTGGACCATTGGGTGTGACGGCTCGAATTCCTCCGCGGCAATGACACCGGACTGGACGATGCGGTCATCCCGAGGAAACCGCCAGACGATGCCGAGCAGCAGATCGAGGACACGTCCACCGATCCGCTGGGCCGCGTGAGCGACGCACCGTGCATGCTCGACGACGTGCGGATGCGCGTCGTGCAGGGCGATCAGCCACGACTCGGCTTCGACGCGGTGAGTCTCGGCGAGCCGGACTGAGGCAGAGCAAGCTGCCCACCACAGGTCGCTTCCCGGTTCGCCGAGCGCACCACTGCGGGCGAACATCGAAAGCCAGCGAACGCTGACCACCTCCCTCAGGAACCGCTTGATGTGCACCGAAGTGCCCATGAGACCCAGAACCTTGTCCAAGTCAGTCTCAGTCGGCTCTTCGAGCCGGGCCAGTTGCACAAGTCGCTCGTTTCGAAGCTCGTGTGGCAGGAATAGCTGACGCAGCAGCGCCACCGCGCTCTCCCACAGCTCCCGAGCCCTCGCGACTGAGCACCGACTGTGCGCTGCGTTGTCGGCTGCCTTGATCAGCTGCAGGTAAGCCTCCACCGGTGCGGTGCCGGACCTCAGCGGTTCCACGCCGGCACGCTGGATCATCAGCGACACGAGGCGCTTCTGGTGCACTCCTTGTCTCGTCTTGTGGAAGTCGCTCAGCTCCCTGATTGCCGCTCGATGATTTGAGAGCGCCTCCCTGCCGCTGTCGTCGGCGAGCTGTACCGCACTCTCGTACTTCTCGAATGTGTTGACGACCTCCCGCGACAAGCGCGACCACTCACGGTCGGGGCTGACGCCGGACGCCTTGGGGATCTCCTTCAAGGCCTCCCGGATGCAATATGCGACGAGTTCGCCTAGCCGCGGCAGCTCGATCGACTCCGGGCCCAACAATCGCCTCGCCGTTTCCAAGTACTCCACCGCACGGTCGCCGTGCCCTCCGAACTGGACACGCAAGTGCTTCAACAGGTCCGGTTCGAGCTGCGTCACGACCACGCACCGATGCTGGCACAGGGGTCGCAGCCAACCCAGCTTCGGCGGCCCAGAATGCCCAGAACATCGACTGTCCCGTGGAGCGGGCAATATGCGGATGACTCCGGTGAAAACCAAGGGCGCGTGGCGGCGTGTTTGCGTGACGCTGCGCCGTTGGGAGATCGGGCTGCGGATGCGTGAACTGCACGGCGATCCGGATGCTTGGCTCTTGGAGTCGAAGCTTCCCGCCGATGACTCACTATGGAGCCAGACACGGGCACACCCAGCTGCAGACGCCCCGGTCGGTCCCGGCAGCGCAATCGACTTGGTCGAGTCCGAACTGCGTTTACGGCTCTACGTAGTCCACGACTACTTCGCCGGGCTTCGGACAGCGACGGGCGCGCGCAGCCCCTACTCGCTCCATGTGTTGTGCCGGGCAACCATCGAGGCCTGCGCATACGCCACCTGGGTGTTTGACCCCGCAGCGCAGCCGGCAGAACGCCTGCTGAGGGGACTTCAGCTCACCCAGGATCCTCTCCGACGCAGGCTGAACTCACTCCGACAAGTGGCCTCCGAAGCCACCAGCGCCGACGGCGCAGCGCTCGACTCGGAGATGGTCTCAGCGATGGACAGCGTGACGGCTCTGCAGGAGCATGTCCGACAACTAGTCCGAGACCTCCACGCCGAGCTTGAGGCGGCGCAGAAGTATCCGGGCTCGAAGCCGCGAGCCGTCCCCTCTGCCACGCGACGAGTTACCGAGATGCTGTGCAATGAAATGGGAATGCCGCACGAGATCGACGCGTATAACCGCATGAGCGGTATCGCTCATTCGAAGGCTCTGGCGATCATCGATACATGGAGCTGGGACACCAAGAGGCCGTCGATCGATTACTTCAGCTTTCTGGAGTTCCTGCACCTCGCGCTCTGCTCGATCGATTTCATGCTGGAACGGCGCGAGGCCTGCTGGGGCGAGACCCGCAACGGCAGGAAGCTGCACACCATCATCGACCGCGTCGAACGCATCATCGAAGGCGAACCCGGGCTGCAGCCGAGTTAGCTGTCGCTGCAGCACAATGCCCGGAGCCAACGTGTCTGTGGTGGTTACATTCCCTCGAACTGCCAGTAGGGCGGAATACACGGAGTCGGTGAGATGGCAATAGCGGGATCGGCAGCGACAGGACTCGTCGCTGCGCTCGCACTGAACCTCATCTATCGGCGTATCGCGCATCCGACTCGCGACACTGGTGCCTGCGTCTCCGAGTACCGGGGCTGCGCTCTCGGTGGATCATCGTTCGCCCAGACGCCGCCACCCATGTTTCGAAGCGGTAAGGCGCTCGCATGACCAGCGCTGAACTCAACGAAATGCGCGAGGCCGCCAAGCAGTGCCTGAACGAGGCCTTCGAGCAGCTCGAACTGCTGCACGTGCTGCCGCGGTCAAGGTACGGACCCGACATTCATGTCGGTAGCGATTACCAAGGCGACGACTTGGGTGGCCCGGGTTTCGCTCGCCTGAACGATGCCATCTTGACGGCATACGGGCAGCGCTTCGAAGGCCAGGGTGCCAAGGACAACCTCGAATTCACGACCCTGTACCTCTACAGCTTCGTCGAGTCCGCTGTCCGCCGATGCACGCTGAACGGCGAGCGCTGCCGTGCTGACGCCCAAGGAGCGGCCGAAGCGATCGACGAGCTGGTCAACACACTGGATTCGCCGACGATCAAGGTCGCCGCCTGCCGAGTCGTACAACACCTCACTACCCGCGACGAAGGCCCCATCCGCATTGGCGAGGTCACCGTTCAGCCAGCTCAAGGATGGGACGCGCTTGACGAAATCGGACAGCTCGTGCCTGGAACGTCTCTGGCGCTTCCTCGCGACCCGCCACTGAGCTTCATGTCTCCTACCTCTGTCGTCTATGCCACGACCGAGGCTGAAACCAAGCCCAGCGCGGCGACACAAGCTCTGTCCCAGCAGGTCGCTTTGTTTCTGCGAGCTGTCCGGCTCTATTCGGCCTCGACGACATCGACTGAGATGGAGATCCGCGGTCAAACCACCCGAATCGGCCGTACGTCGCCCTACCTGGTGCACTTCTTGATGCGCGGTGACATGAACTTTGTGCTCCAGCGGCCGACCGTTCTTGATGACGGCCACGCGGCCCCACTTGTGGCGCTGTCAGAACTACTCGCCAACGTAGGCACGGTCGGCGACGACGAGCGGATGGCATCGTGGGACGTCGCGTTGGCACGATTCGACAAGTCTCACCAGAATCCGATCTGGCACGAGAACCTCGTCGACCTGGCGACTGCACTAGAGGCGACGCTGATTGGCGACGGGGAAGAGAACACAGCGCTGACACTGCGCTTACGGCAGAGATCTGCGGTGCTGCTCGGCTGCCAGGAAGACCCGCCCTCGGCGATCTACGACGATGTCGGAATCCTGTACGACCTGAGATCCACCCTGGTGCATGGTGGCGACCTCAAGCTCAGCAGCCTCCGCAAGAGGCTCAAGAAGCTGTCAACGGCGCCCGAGGGCGCACTTGATGGCCTGCTGGCTGAGGTAGGTGTCGACCGGCTCAAGGACATCGCCCGCAGGGCCATCCTCGCCCGGCTGTGCTTGAGCACCAGCTCGGATGCGCCATGGCCGCACAACAAAGGAATCCCAGTCGACCGGCACCTGTCCGATGACCAAGATCGCGCAAGATGGCGCACATCCTGGCGCCACCGCCTAGACGAACTCGGGCTTTCTGCCGCCGCGCAACCCGCGCCACACCTGACCTTCCTCGGGCAAGAAGAAGTGCCGTAGCTAGGGCAACTGTCCATCTGGTGGCAGGAGATCAGCTCATCAGAACGGCCCGTAAGCGTCAGTCGGTGAACTGGCCGTAGGCGAGGCCGCGGACGTGGGGTTCGGCGTGGAGGAGCTTGCGGAGCGCAGCGACCTCGGCCTCGTCCCAGCCGAGGGCGGTGCAGACGGCAGCGTCCCAGAGTTCGCGGACCTCGCACTCACCGTCGCGGAACTGGGGGACGGTCATTCGTCGGGTTGCAGTCCAGCAGGCGACGAGCGTGGACCGGATGTGCTCATCGGTGAGTTCTGGGATTGGAAGTCGATTGGCGGCATCGGCGCTGTACTCCGGGAAGTTCAGCTTGCGACCCGGGTTGCGCATGAGCAGTAATCGCCCAACAGTCGAATTGACATACACAGCCAGCGCCTTGGCCTGGTCGGCCGTGAGGCCAGTGATTGGCATCCAACCGTTGCCTACGTACTTCGTGTCGGAGGCAACGGCAGTGACGCGGCCAGTGCCGGTGTCCTGACCTGCCGTTACGAGTAGGTGCCCGGCCTTGCTCAGAACTGGTGGCTCGCCTACCTTCTCCCACGCCCAGTACTCGTCGGGTGTGCTCTCGATTGATTGCTGTGCATCCGCGCGTTTTGACTTGAGTATCGGGAATGCACGGTCTTCGTGAGACGACGAGGCGACGTAGCCCCCTCTCAGTTGGCGGCCCGTCGAGTGACTCGACAGGCCGTTGCTTCCTAGGGGTGTCAAGGCGTCATCTACTGCGAAGCGTGCTGCGGCTTCCGCGAGCTCGGGCGAACGCCAAATTGCTGCCGTCCAATCGCCTTGCTCAGCCCGCGCAGCCGGCCACTCCGAGATTTCGCCCCAGCCCTCCGCGAGTGCGCCTGCGCTGCGCGCTTGGATGGCGACGAACAAGTCGGCGGCTTCGGCGTCATCGTTGGGGAAGCGGTCGAGCGCGACCACTCTGGTCGGCGACGCGTCACCCTGATTCCGGCGTAATACAAGGATGCTCTCGTTGATGTTGGTGTTCTGACTCAGGTTGATGTTGCCGGGTTGGTGACACGTCAGGATCGTGTGCACGTGGAATCTCTTGGCCAGAACCCGTCGCTCGTGAATTCCTGACGAATTCGCTAGTGCGATAGTCGGGTGTATGAGAACGAGGCTGCCTTCTGTTGCATGCAGGCATTTCTCGGCCAACATCACGAACAATGGTGCCAGCGAGTTCTTGTCGAACATGCTCCCCAACTCCGGATCGGCTGTCACCAATCGCTGTTCGAGGCCGTCAGTTCGGTTGCGCAGGAGTCGTTGAGTCGCGTCCGGGAACTTCTCGCCCATCTTCTCCCGGTTCGTAAACGGCGGATTCATGATCGCGACGCGGGCACCCACGACTGCTCGCGCACCACGCTCGACCTCGGCATCGCTCAGGCTCGCCTTCACCGCCGAACCCTGCGCTGCGCCAACAAACATCTCGAGGTCGGGCGGGGGCACGAGTTCGTCTTCGGCAATCAGCTCTAGCGTCCCGGCGGCGATAGGCACCATCGGGTCAGTGGTCCGCCCGTAGGGCATCCGATAGAGGCCCATCCCGCTGTACTTGATGTCGACGTTGCCAGCGGTGAGCTGCGTCGCGGCAAGCTGCAGTGACACCGGATTGATGTCCATGCCCTTGATGACTTCTTCGACCGCAAGCTTCTGGAGGCGAGCCAAGCTCTTGATCGGCGCGCCTTGTTCATGAGCTCGGCGCTTCATCTCCGTCAGTAACGCAGCCAGCAAGGTGCCGCTGCCGCATGCGAGATCGACCGACTTGTGGGCGCGCCACGTGGCCGGGTCGGTCCAGTCCTGATCACCGCAGGCGTCGAGTGCCAACCGTGCTGCCATGGTGGCTGCGGGCGGGCGCGTGAAGTAGGCACCGTCGGATGCCTGGTTGCCCATGACCTTGTTGAACAGCGGGCCGGCGTGGTCGGCGCCCATGTCGGCATAGGTCTCTGCGATGCGTTCGGCTTCGGCTGCCAAGTGGCGGAGGGCCCGCTCCAAGCCGGCAAGCTTGGCTGTGTCCTCGACGGCGAAGATGGCCTCCTGAGCGGGCTCGATGACCGGCAGGAAGTCTTGGCGGGTGATGCGGTTCCAGTTGCGCTTCAGGCGTTCGATGACGCTTGCATCGTTCTTGACCGCGGCAAGCGGCTCGACATCGCGCAGCCAGCCGCCGGCGGCGATGCGCTGATGCAGCATGGACGCGTTCATCAGCAGTAGCGCCGCAATAGTGCAGCCGTCTGCCTGACCTGAGCGCTTGTCGGCGGCCAGTTGGTCGAGGCCGAAATGTGCGTCCAGCGCTGGCTTCAGACCGTCTTGACGAAGGTGGTGCGCTGCTTCGTTGACGCTCTCCTCGAGAACGTTCAGGTCGCGGCTGACCCTGTCGCGACGCAGGCCCGATTTGGCGAGAAGGTTCACCGTGATGTCGGTGCCGAACTCGCCCTCGATCAGCTCGAGCATCTGCTGGGCGTGCTCTTCCTGCTTCTGCTTCTTGCTCTTGGCGGCCTTCTTCTTCCGCGCTTCCTTCGACGGCACCGGCTTGCCCTCGCCGTCGTTGATCATCTTGCGGGCTTGCTTCTTGGTCCTCTCGGCGTCGACCCGGCCGAGTGTCTCTGTTGCCTTCGGCTTGCTGCGCACGACCGTGTCGTGTCGTAGTTGCAACGTCCCGTCTGTAGTCGGGGCGACGGTGACGATCTGGGTCGGTTCGGTCTCAGGCGTCCAGTCTTCGGGGCGCACCGGTGTCAGGCCGTGCTGCGACAGGGGCGTGTCGGCTGCGGCTGCCTCTTCGATCACCTCGAACACCGCGTCGGTGGGGCCGCGGTGCTCGCCGTAGCGGATGCGGCCGGTCGACGCCGAAGCAACCCCAACCAAGCTGGTGGTCTCCTGATTCCGCTGCGGCGGCGGCACGTACACCTGCAGCATGTCGGCGAGTTCGTCCTCGATGCGGCTGTCGTGCGCCCGCAGAGCCAGCAGGATCTGGCCCAGCTCCGACCAGCCTTCTTCAGGATTGGCCCTGGTCAGCCACCGCTCGGGATCGTCGTTGGGCGGAATGAGGATCGGGCAGATGATGTAGCCGAACTTCTTGCCTGGAGCCGTCCGCATGGCCCGGCCGACGGCCTGCACAACATCAATCGGGCTCTTGCGCGGTTCGAGGAAGGCGACCGCGCTGAGCGACGGCGAGTCGGTGCCCTCGCCGAAGATGCCGACGTTGACGATGCCGTGCGGATTGTCGGCCGTTGCGGCGGCGAGCTTCTGCTTGGCGTTGTCGCGCTTGGCGACGTTGTAGGTGGCGTCGAGATGCTCCAAGGTGAAGTCGGCGGGCTCGGCGCCGTCCATGCGGGTCGCCAGCCAGTCGCGGACTGCGTCGGTCTGCAGGTCCTTCATCATGTTCTTGGACTTGTCGACCGTGTTCATGAAGGCGATGCACGACTCGACCGTGACGTCGTGCTCGCCGCTGGTCCGGGTCGCACCGCCCATCACCAGCACGAGCGCCAGACCACGCAGGTAATCGACCGTAGTGAGCTTGGACTTGCCCTTGGACTCGGTGGTGCGTGCGAGCTCGTTGGCTGCCGCGAACGCCTCGGCGTCGTTGACCCCGAGAGCGATGATCCGGTAGTCCGATAGCCAGCCGTTGCGGACGGCTTCCACATAGCTCTTGCGGTAGAGCTCGACGCCGAAGATCGTCTCGTCGTCCATGGAGCGGACCACGAACTCGGATGCGTCGACCTTGCGGGGCGAGTTGGTGTGGTTATAGATGCGCGGCGTGGCGGTTTGGTAGATGCGGTAGCGGGCCGGGAAGGCCTGCTGGTCGTGGCAGAGCGTGAACTCTTGGAGGCGGTCCTGCTCGTCTGGCTTGCGGTGACGGCGTAGCGCGGCAGTGCGGTGCGCTTCGTCGCAGACGAGCACTTGGACGTCGGTGTCGGCAAGGTCGAGCGCTTTGGCGACGCGGCTGGCGCTCTGGTAGGTGCCGAAGATGACGTTGATGCGCGGGTCGTCGTGGCCCGCGGCGATCCAGTCGGCGATTTCCTGCGGGTCGGTGGTGACGTGACCCTTGACCTCAGTGGCGCTGACGTTGCTGTTGTCCTGGGTGGGGTCGAGCGCCCGTTTGGCGTTGCCTTCCTTCTTCGGGTCGTAGCCGGCGGTTTGATCCGAGCACACGGCCATCGCCCGGATGTCCGATTCTGCGTTCTGGAGGAATTCGCGTCGCAGCTGAGCGACAAGTGCGATCGACGGGCAGAGCACTACCGAGAGCTGGCCTGCCTCGGTGAGCTGTTCGACTATCCGCAGTGCGATGCGGGTCTTGCCGGCGCCGCACGGCAGGATGATCCGGCCCCTGGCCTGTCCCTTGGGCAGCCCGCCCGAGTCGGTCTCGGCGTGTTCTTGCAGGATGCGGACGCTGTGCTCTACCGCTTCTCGCTGCATGCTGGTGCGGGTCTGTGGGACTCCTGGGTCGTCGCTGTGAGGACTGTCGTCGTCGGCCGGGTCGGTTGCGTCGGCGACGGTTTCGGCAGTGAGATCCGCTGCCAGATTCACCAGCTTGATCGGCTTACCGCTGACCTCGATTGCGCTCTCGGCGTTGGTGCTTATGGGGTTGGCGCCATTGGTGACTAGCCAACGCTCGGCGAAGAGATCGTTAGCAGCCGGGTGCGAGAACTTTGAAATCTCGCCCTTTTCGATATCCGCTCCTGTTCCGTCGGGATTGAGCTTGCGGGCCTTGCACTGAACGGCAATCGGTCGGTCGTCGGATCGCCGGTGCGCCACGAGGTCGATTCCGATGTCCTGCTTGGTGGTGTTGGGGAAGTGCTCTTGCCGGGATGGCCATTCGGCCCACGGGTAACAGACCTCAACATCCCAGTCCGCCAAGAACGGGGCCACCTCGACAGTGAGATCTTCCAGCCACGTCCCGTCGGTCGATTGGGGTGAGTATTCCTCCAGCGTGTCGGCGGCACGTTCGAGCACGTCAGCCCGGTCAGGATCGCCGGTCATGCCGATTCGACCCCTGGTGCGGGGCCTTGGACTGGCTTCGGCGCCGTCCGCGTCAACCGCAGTGTGAAATTGCCGTTATCCCCTAAGTTCTGCCGTTCGTATGACTACCTGCAGGTGTGTGGGCGCTGCATGCCGCCAGTGCCGGTCACGACGATCGTGCGCTCGCGGTATCTGCCCATGACAACGCCCCGTGGGCGAGTCTCTGACACGGAGCTTGTGGTCGCGGACCTGCCGGAATCGTCGGTCGAAGCCGTCCTGCGCACCGAATCCGACGCGCAGAACCTGAACGGGCTCTCCCGCCACGAGGTCACCCACAACACGATCCGCTGCTACCGAAGCCAATGGCGGAGCTTCGTCGCCTGGGCCACCACTCGCAGAATCCCAGCAGCCCCCGCCAAGCCCGAGCACGTCGCCGCCTACCTGGCCGAGCGCTTCGAGCAGCACGGCCACAAGCCCGCCACGCTGCGCGTCGCCGCCGCTGCGATCGCCTACGTCCACAGCAGCTGCGGCCTCCCCAACCCGTGCAGCCATCAAGATGTCAAGCGAACCCTCAGGGGAGCGACCCGGGTGGCCGGCAAGGCGCAGAAGCAGGCCAAGGGCCTCACCGCAGATGCACTCGACGCCATCGAAGCCATCGCCTGCCGGCCACGCCTCGGCAAGAACGGCAGGCGAGAGAGCGCACAGGCCGCCGCCAGGCGAGGCAGCGTCGACATCGCTCTCGTGAGGCTCATGCGCGACGCGCTGCTGCGGGTCTCCGAATGCGCTGCGCTGACCTGGAGCGACATCGAGACGGCGCCCGACGGCAGCGGGCGGCTGCTGATCCGGCGCTCGAAGACCGACCCCGACGGCGAGGGCGCCGTGCTGTTCGTGTCGCCGCAGACCATGGCGGCCCTTGCGTCGATCCGCAACGGCGCCCCAGCGGAACTCCGGGTGTTCGAGCTCAGCCCCAATCAGATCTCGCTGCGGATCAAGAAGGCAGCCGTGGCGGCCGGCCTGGGCGACGGCTTCAGCGGGCACTCGCCGCGTGTCGGCATGGCTCAGGACCTCGCACGGATCGGCGTCGAGCTGCCCAGCCTGATGACCGCGGGACGGTGGCGTTCCCCAACGATGCCCGCCCACTACACCCGCAACGAGACCGCCGACCGGGGCGCAGTGGCGCAGTTCTACAGCCACGTGCAGAGCTCCCGCCAGCCGCCTCGGACGGCCTGATCCACACGGCGCGGCTCGGTCTCAGACGGCCCTCGGCAGCGTTGGTACTCTGCGGAACCGGCCTGCCAGGGGGACACAAGGTGAGGGATAACGGCAATTGTCCCCGCTGCGATCTTGACCGTGCGAGGGCACCGAAACAAGCCCTCAATGGGCGTTTTTCTTGATGATTTGGCCCGCATTCGACCGAGAGATTTGACCGCTTCTCATCGCTCCAACACCCCGGGTGCGCATACGCCTTCGACCTCGCTGAACGCGGTATTCGAGCTCCGGGCCGATAGCACTCGACACCCGCCACACCAGCCAAACCGGCAGCGGGTGCCGCGCCCCGTACCGCTCGGCTGAACGGTCGGATCGCGCGGGCCGTTGGCCGCAAGGCGCGGCGCGGCGACACGTCTCTGGAGTTCGGAAGATGTCGTCACACCCAGAGCCAGACCCAAGCCCGAACTGCTGACCCCAACATCATGACTGTCACACCTCCTCCATACGGTGCGCGACATGCCATCGTTCTTGCAGTCTTGGGTATATGACCAATGGGTCTTCAACGCGGCCATCGTCACCCTGCCCGCCTGGTGCGCCATGGCGATTCCCGCGGGTCGGAGTCGTCATGGGCCGGTTCGAGGCAGCCCTGGCTATCGGAAGCCCCTGAGACCGTCACACTTGAGGCTTGTCGGCGTATGGGGCAATCGGGTGCTAGGGCGACTCGACTTAGTCGCCCTACCGTTGTTGTCGATTCTCGGAGCAGCACTAGTGGCACTTGCCTTCATGCACGGCGAGCTACGTGATGCGTTCGACGCTCGCACATCTCCGCTCGACTCCATGGACTTGTCCGGCGTGGTCGATGCAGTCCGCTGGACACTCCGAATGGTCTTCATCGCAACGACCGGGCTTCTCGCCTGGGCTGTCGCTCTCACCCTCAGACCGAGTGCGAGACGCTGGATGGTGGGGCTTCGACGGCTGCCTGGCCTCGGCGACTACTCCATCGAAGCCCGCAAGCCCCGGTTTCTCGAGTTGCAAGCCATCCTGGCTTGGTTCGCCGCCGTCACTGCGTCCGTCTCAGCCGTAACCGTCATTGTGATGACCCCGGTCCTCGCTGACGCACTATTCGCGGTACTTGACCTCCCTCTCAACACTCCCAGCATCCAATGAGTCGAGACATCATCAAGAGAGGTGCGGTTCGGCATCGCACTAGGCCCGGTTCGGGCCCTGTGGAACTGATTGTTGACCCGGTTGTGCCTCATCCAGGGGTCCGGTCAAACGAGAGCGCGCGCACGACACGGACCGCAGCCCATGACTGAGCGCTTGGTCGATCCTGCACGAGCGCTGGTGCTCTCGCTGAAGCCGAGGTTTGCTGAAGCGATCTTGGCCGGCACCAAAGCGGCCGAAGTGCGGCGGGTTATGCCGCGCATCACCGTCTCGACGCTGGCGCTGCTGTACGCATCGGGCAGCGCGCGGGCGCTTGTCGGCACATGCGTGGTCCGAAGCGTCGCCCGGTACCCAGCCGACGAGCTGTGGCGACTGCACGGCGCCGACACTGAGCTATTGCGCACCGAATTCGACGCCTATCTCCAAGGCCGAGACAGCGCCGAGCCGCTTGCCGCCCCGATATCGCTGCACACACTTCGACAGGCTCACGGCTTCCGCCCGCCCCAGAGCTTCGCCTATGTGAGCCACGCCCAGCGCAGGAGACTGCTGGCGGCGTAGATACCTGCCACGCAGAACTGCGAAGGCCGGACGTTCCTATACGTCGTCCTTTGG
The DNA here is from genome assembly GCF_965204125.1 of Candidatus Poriferisodalis sp. Taxonomy (GTDB): domain Bacteria; phylum Actinomycetota; class Acidimicrobiia; order Acidimicrobiales; family Poriferisodalaceae; genus Poriferisodalis. The sequence continues at coordinate 858,060 of NZ_OZ241968.1, forward strand.
CGGCAGCATCAGCACCCGGTCGTCCTTGGCCTTGGCGACGACGAGCCGGGGCATGCTCGGGTGCCTCCATCTGCGGATCTCGGGTGTGTTGCCCTTGTACTTGTTGCACCGTGGGTGGGCTGCTTGGAGGTTCTCCATGCCGTGCAGAACGCTCGTGTAGTACGTGCCCTGCTGTGCCTCGCCTTCAGCGGTGAGCTCGAACACCGCGAACCGTTTCGGGACCACGTGCTCGACTTGGGCCCCTTTCAGCTTCATGGTGCCGCCGCACAGCCCGCAGCGCTCCCCGTCACGAATGTGCAGGTATTCGAGCACCTTGCGACGATGCTTGGGATTCCAGCGGTCCGTCGCATCGGGCTCGTCTGCTTCGAGGCTCCAGCGCCAGATGCCGTCCATCGCAGCGACGGCCTTCCGCAGCAGCCCCTTCTGCGGTGCGGGAGGCGGGCTGCTGAACGGACAGATTTGGTCGCTTCGGTCAGCAGTCAGAGGCTCCTCTGGCGCTGATTCCTCGATCGGCACAATCGACCTGCACTTCGGGAACCTCGAACAGCCCCAGAACTGGCTCCCCGCGTTCTCGCCCCGCTTCGCGACCCGGCGCACCATCGCCGCACCGCACTTCGGGCACGACAGCTCGACGGAGTCCGCGGAAGCAGAGAGGTCGACACGTTTCGATGTCATGCATGGCCTCTCGGCGCTGGTCAGGGGCCCGGCTCGAAGTAGTCGACACGAATCTGACCGTCGTGCACAGGCCGAAGCCAGCGATCCGCCGCTGCCATGTCGTCTGCGATGTCGACCGCATCCTGGGCCGTGATAATGGCCTGCTCGACGGCGCTGCGCAGGATCTCGACGGTGTCGATCACCCTTGAGGGCCCGAGTGCCGGACGGCGAGTAGCGAACTGATAGGCCGCGTTGTCATCGGTAGCGAGCATCCCGTCGTGTTTCTCGGCGAGCACGATGCTCTGTGCTTCACCTCTAAGCGGCTACGGGATCGGCGTCGTACGCCCGCCTCACGACGTCGGGCGAGTCCTTGGGCGTCGAGTAGTCCTCGGTGATGGCGCCCGCCGTCTCCCACGCCTTGCTCAGTTTCTCGACGAGCTCGTCGGTCTCCACATCGAGCAGTCCTGCCAGCGGCGCTGCGCTGATGGTCCCGTCCCAGATTCCGCTGATGCAGCGGGTGGTGAGATGATGCGGCGGCTTTCGGGGCGGCCGCTCGCGGGCCGCCAGCAGCATTGCCGATTCCTCGGTGTCACCGAGCGCCCGGAGCAGGCCGTGGAGCCCGGCGTTCTTGAGCGCATCACGCCCGGCGGCATTGATGACCTGCAAGTTGTGCAGCCTGTAAATCAGCGACTCGAAGCTCACCCCGAAGGACAGGATCATCATCGCCAAGCACTTGGCATCGCGCCCGTGTTCCTCGATCAACGAATTGATGCCCCGCTCAGGCATCAGCAACGCTGCGGCGAAGGCATTTGCCAGCCGTTCTTCGTCGTTGTTGCCCCTGAGATCCTCGTCGATCTTGATCTCAGAGCCATCGGCAGCGAGCACATGGCCGAGTTCATGCGCCAACGTGAACATTGCTCGAGGTCGAATCACGTCTGCGTTGATGAGGATGAAGGGAAACTCGGGGTCTGTCAGCGACATTCCCAACGGCCCGTCTTCGCCCAAGGACTCAACCATGACGTCTACGCCGAACTGGTACTCAATCGCCGTTGCGAGGGATGCAAATCGGTCCGCTTCTGACGGACCGCTTGTCAGATCACCGAGGCGCTGGCCGGCCCATTCGGCCAACTGATTCGCCCGATCCAACCACCGCCCGTCGTCGCCGTCCGGGACGCTCGCAACGGCCGGCTGGGCCTCGTGGCCGCCGTCGTGGAGCACGTGATGAATCTCCGCGAGCGCGATCAGCCTTCGGTGCGCCTCTCGTGCAGACACGGTCGCGTCTCCGACGCGAGGGGCAACAGCGAGTCGGCCGAGCAACGAATCCGGCTCCAGAAGCGCCAGCTCTGATACGCCGACAAGATCGGCGAAGGTCGTGAGCTCGGCGTCACCGATGTCGAGAGCGCCGCGCTCGATGGCAGTCAACTTCTCGGCCGTCAAACCGAGCGCACCGGCCACATCATCGAGCGGCGCCCCGGCTTCAATCCGCAGCTGCTGCACCCGACGGCCGATGTCGGCCGTTTCCCCCATCACCCTCAAGTATCGGATGCTTGGGCCTGCCCTGCAAGAGCCACGGTGCGGGCGAGGGGTGCCGTCGCACGTCGAGACGTGCCGCAGCGATGCAGGCGAGAAGGCGCTTTGGAGTCGTGCGCGCAAGCGAGAGCCGGTGCGAAGAGCCTGATGTCGGGTGACTCTACGAGATCGGCTCGACCCCGACGCACGGTGCGCTCAGCTCCGCATGCGCCACCAATGTCGGGGACCTCCAACTCTGGCGGGCCGGTAAGCCCACAACAAGACGACTGAACCCCGGAAGCCGCTCAAGAGCGACCCCTCGGGGTTGTCGCACGCCACGATAGGTGAACCGCCCGCTTGATGGCAACGCATCCGACGCGCAGAACGGGAGGTCGGCCCGCCTGAAGTCGGCTCTGGGCCGAGTGCTCAGGTTTCCCTGCGCAGGCGGTGGGCTCCGCGCCTCCCGTCGACCGTCACCATAGCGACGAGGGTGTGGGGCATCTCGCCGTCAGGTCAGTGCCCCGGCGCCGCCCTGATCCTGTACATGCACGTCGATCGGGCCCACGTCGGCGGGATCGATGTCGAGCATCATGGCGATGGCCTCACGAGCGGCCGCCGGCACCTCGTCGAGCTGTCTCGCTTGGGAGAACACACCTCGAAGCGACGGAACCGCTATCGCCCACCACTCGCCGGACTGTACGACTTCGACGCGATGTCCCAAGGTGGCTACGTCAGGATTCATAGCTCAAGCATCTTGACAGTCTCACCGAGCAGCCACCTCACACCGACAGCAGGCGCTGGCGGCGTTCAGCCAGTGCCCGAAGCTCTTCGTAGGCCCTGGCATCGGCGGCGATGCGGCTGTCGATCTCGTCCGGGAAGAGGGCGTAGTAATCGGCCGCTAGACCGATCAGCTCGGGTGCCAGCCCCGTTTCCTCGGATACCAGACGGATCGGATCATCTTCGGCGCTGTGCCGCTTGAGGTCGCGCACGATCTCCCACACGTCGGGCCCTCTGGCCAGCCCGGCGCGACGCCCGGTCGGCCCGTCACGAAACACGATGCCGGGAAACCGTCTCATCTTGAGACCCTCGTCGATCAAGACGACCGCAAGCGAGGAGGGCGCGCTCGCGATCCGCCGGCTCTCGTCGTTAAGGCGTGCGCGCACCTCGTCTGGCAGCCGGAGCGAAGTCGGATGGCTCATCGCGATCTCCCGAGTGTGGTGCGCTACACCGTAGTGTGCCGGGCTACGCGGCGACTTCGGCGAGGAGTTGGGTTGTCTCAGACTCGAGGGTTCCCGGACGACGTCAGCCAGCGAGCGCCGCTTGAGGAGTCGGGATCTCGACCTCGACCGTTTCGAAATGGGTCGGCACAGTCTCGGCACCACCGCCGAACTCGGCGTAGGAGCTGAGCACGTCCTCGGGAACGGGCCCACTGTGGTGCGCAACGGCATCGTCGATGTCCGTCGTCGGAGGCGGGGGCAGTTCGCCATCCGCCATCATCGCTTCGAGATGGAAGGCGAGCGCCTCCTGGATCATCTCCAGCGCTTCTTCCCGGGTCTTGCCGGTGCTGACGCAGCCTGGGACATCGGGCACGCAAACGCTGAAGTTGTTCGGCAGCTCCTCGAGCGTGACCACGTAGGTCAACTTCATCGGATTCGCCTCCTCAGACCCGCTTGAGCCAAGATGCTCGCCCAGAGCTTCGGGCCTACATTCTCCCTCAGTTTGCCGGGGATCGTGACCGTGCCAGGTTTGTCGGGATGTCGAAACTGGCGGTGGCTGCCTCGTGTCCGCGCAAGGATCCAGCCGTCACGTTCAACGAGCCGTATCGCGTCGCGCACCGTTGGCATGCCTCGCTCCGTGCTGCCGACCGAGACAGGTGCCCGGCGGCAGCGGGCGCAGCCTCGCACCGTCCCTGACGCGAGACCAGCGATTTTCTCGACGGCCAGCAAGTCGGCTACTCAGCTCGCCAGCTCACAAAACGCACCGAGACTTGCCACATAGGTTTCCGCAACGGTTGGAGTTGTGCACAACGTTTCCGCAATGTGCACAAAATGGCCTGCTGCCGCCGTCTCGCTGCCTTTGCGTCGCGTCGAGCAGCCACCTCGCGAGCTGCTCCCGGGGCGCGACTGTGACACCCTGCTGAGGCGGGGTGGTGTGGCCGGTGCTTCTGAACTACTACTGCGTTGCGGCGGCTGTGCTGGTGGGGGCTGTTGCGGGCGGCTTGGCGGTGCGGTGGCTGCGTGCTGCGGGCGATGGCCTGGGCGTGGGCGGCTGGCGGGTGGTGGGGCGTGCTGCGGGCGTGGGATTCGTGGGCACGGTGGTGCTGGCTGGCGGGGGGCTGCTCATCACCGGGGTGGACGGGTTCACGCTGATCCATGTGGCCTATGTGGTGGGGACCGTGGGGGTGCCGCTGGCCGGCGGGATCGTGCTGGTGGGGGCCCGGCCTCGGCCGCGGGTGGTCACTGCGGTGTGTGTGCTGGCGCTGGCTGCCGTGCCGGTCGGCGTTTATGCGACCTATGTGGAGCCGTTCTGGCTGAGGGTGGACCGGGTGGAGCTGGCGGTGCCGGCGATGGGGGCGATTGGGGCGGCGGACGGCGTCGTTGGCGTGGACAGTGTCGATGATGTGGGCGGCGTCGATGAGCGGATCCGGATCGGCGTGCTGGCCGACCTGCAGACCACGGGCGTCGGCGACTACGAGCGGGATGCGGTGGAGCGCCTGCTGGGGTTCGGGCCCGATGTGGTGGTGCTGCCCGGCGATCTGTACCAGTTCGACGCTGCTGTGTTCGACGAGCGGGCGCCGGGGTTTGCTCGGCTGATCGAGCGGATTGTCGGGGAGGTGCCGCACGTGTACCTGGTGAGCGGCAACACCGACACCGTGGCGGGGCTGCGGCAGATCGTCGGGGGGTCGGGCGCACGGGTGCTCGACAACGAGATCGACACGTTCGAGATGCGGGGCGTGCCGGTGAGGGTGGGCGGCACGACGCTGTTCGGCGACGAGGCGGTGGCTCGGCGGATGGCGGTGCGGCTGGCTGGTGGCGGGCTAGGTGCGGGCGGTGCGGACGGGGCGGGCGTGGTGCGGATCCTGATCGGGCACAAGCCCGACGCCATCGAGCTGGTGCGAGCGACGCCCGTCGATCTCGTGATCGCCGGTCACACGCACGGCGGGCAGGTGTCGTTACCGTTGCTGGGGCCTCCGCTGACGCTGACGAACGTGCCCCGGCACATTGCGGCCGGCGGGCTGCACGAGCTGCACGGCACGCCGATCTACGTGTCGACCGGCGTGGGGCGTGAGCGAGGCAACGCCCCGCAGCTGCGATTGGGTGTGCGGCCGTCGATCGGGATCATCGACCTGGTGCCCAGCGGCGGCGGCGAGCTTGGGTGAGCTCCGGCGACTGTCCGTCGGCGAACGGCCGCTGGCGGTCGTCGGCGGTCGGGCCTCAGCGCCGTTGGAGGCAGAGAGAGCGACGCCTCCGGCGGGATTGGCCTGCTCGCAGGGATAGCTGGCCTTCACGACACGATGCTGGCGGCGGCGAGCGGGAGGCGTCGAACCGGCCAGCGGCTCATTCCGACTCCGCTGCGGCTGCACGCTTCCCGATACGTGTAACACCCCGTTCGTACGGTTGTTCCCATGTTGAGGGATGGTTCTGAGGGGGCCAGGCGCAGCGACGACGCCGGCGCTCTCGGCGCTGATGCCAGCCACCCCAACACCGAACGCAGCGCTGCGGTCACCCAGGCCAGTCCCACCGGCGACCAACGAGCCAGCGGTGGCCAGGCCACCCCTCACACGTCAGGACCGCTGTCACTGATCCGGTTGAGCGCTGCGGCGCTGGCGGGGCTCAAGCGGGATGAGCTGTTGAGCGTGCTGAGCGACATCGAGCGGCTGGCGAATCGGTTGGCTGGGTATCGGGCCGAGGTGCTGGGCGCGCTTGAGGTGCTGAACGAGTCGGGTGTGGCGCCCGATGCGAGCCCGCATCTGTCGCTGCGCGACGCGGCGGGGGTGTCCGAGCGTGACGCCCGCCGGATGCTTCGTGCAGCGGAGAAGGCTCGCGAGCACGACACGGTGCTGGAGGCGCTGTCAGAGGGCGACATCAACGCCGCACAGGCCGAGACGCTGTGCGACGCACGTGTGCCCGACCCGGTGCGGGCCGAACTGGTCGCGGCCGCGGCCGGCGAGGACACCGACGCCACCCGCCGCCGGGTGCAGCGCGCCGAGACCGAGCACTCGGTCGAGACGCCGATAGAGCGATTCGAGCGTCAGCGGGCGGCCCGTGGCGCGGGGTGGCGGCGAGATCACGAGGGGATGCTGCGGCTGTGGGCCAAGTTCGACCCCGACACCGGCGCTCACGTCGAGGCCGCGCTCGAGGCGCTGTGCCGCGAGTACTGGATCGACGACAAGCAAGTACGCAGCGGGCGGCGCACCCCTGCCCAGCGAGACGCCGACGTGCTCGCGTATGCGCTGGCAGGCCTCACCTACACCGATGCCGATGCAGCGGCCGTCCGCCGGCTGCACGCCCGTGCCAGTGCCCGCAGCGACAACCTGCCGGACGAATCCCGTGACCCGTCGAGACAGCTGCCGCCGGCGCAGATCAGCGTGCTGATCGGTCTCGATGCGCTTCGAGGGCAAACCGATGAGATGGGCCTGACTGATGCCGGGGTCGAACTGCCGCCCGAGGTCGTGCGACGCATGGCCTGTGATGCGGAGATCATCCCCATCATCCTGGGCACCCCAGGCGGCTCAGCCGACGCGGGCCGGTTGCGCCGCGCTGTGTCACTGCGGCTGCGGCGATTGCTGGTTGCACGCGATCGTCACTGCCGCTGGCCCGGCTGTCACGAACCGCCATCACGCTGCGATGCGCACCACATCTGGCACTGGATCGACGGAGGGCCCACCGATCTCGACAACCTGGTGCTGCTGTGCCACCGGCACCACCACTTCCTTCACCAGCACGGCTACCGGATGGTCCCCCAGCCCGACGGCACATGGGCCACCGTCCAAGAATCAGACCCCAAGTCGACGCCCACTCCACGGCGGGGCAAGCGGCAAGCACGAGCCCCCTAAACCCCACCGGGGCCTCGGGCCCGTGAACCCGACGTTGGCCGCCCCGCCCCGCGCCTCAGCGCAGTGACACCCCGAGTCCGGTGGCCCAGGGCCAGCAGTACATTTCGAGGGAGTCCCCGCCCTCGTAGCTCAGGGGATAGAGCGTCGGTTTCCTAAACCGTGCGTCGCAGGTTCGAATCCTGCCGAGGGCGCATGGACGGCCGGTTCAGGCGAGAAGCGTGTTCAGGGTCGAGGTGAGTACAGCCTTGGTCTCGGCGGCAGAAAGGCCGCGGTGGCGGCGGAGGTAGTCGATCGAGTCGAGCTGGGTCAGCAGGTCGCCTGCCGCGAGCACTGCGTCGCCGTCTGCCGCTGTGCCTGACGTCGGCGTATCGGTCTCAGGCCGAGGCGAGCGCGACGCCGACTCGGGGCCGTCGGTCCCCGAGTCAGGCGTGCGGGCTTCGAGTTCGGGGGCGAACTGGAGCTTGAACTGCTGACGCATCTCGTCGCGGGCCGTGGCGAGCTGCTCGCCGATGCGGGGCAGCCGGTGGGCATGCGCCAAGGTCGCCCGATATTCCGGGCCGACCGAGTCGTACAAGCGCAGGCGCATCGTCACGAAGTCGTCGATGCGGCCCTCCAGCGGACCCTGGCCGATGGCGTGCAGGCGTGTGAGGGGAGCGGTGCGCTCACGGTTGCGCCTGATCGTGGCTTCGAGCAGCTCGCCCGGATCGGCGAAGTACCGGTACAGCGAGCGCAACGACAGTCCTGATCGGGCCGCCGCCTGCTCCATGGTCGGGAAAAGCGACTCCTCGGCGAACATCTCGAGCACCACGTCGAGCACCGCATTGATGTTCCGCTCCCGCCGAGCCACCCGTCCGTCGGTCTGCGTCGTCTCATCAGGCGCAGGACCGGCCTCCACGCCCGGCGGCACCCGGTCAGTCATGACATGAGTCTCAGCATCTCGCGGGCCACCATCGGGGCGGCGTTCTGGTTCTGACCGGTCACGAGGTTGCCGTCGACCACCCAGTGGTTGGCCAAAGCATCGCGGGACCGGGTCACGCTCTCGAACAGGGCGCCGGCCTTGCGCAGCTCGGTCTCGGGATGCTGCGGCGTGGCGGTGATGCGCAGCTCCCGGACTTGCTTGTCGGTTACCCCGGTCACCCTGCGGCCCGCCACCAGCGGGCTGCCGTCGGCGGCCTTCGCCTTGAGCAGCCCGAGCGGGCCGTGGCAGACGCCGCCGATCACGCTGCCGTGCTGGTTGGCCTCGGTGATCTTGCGGCCGAGCTCCTCGGAGAACCCCAAGTCGAACGCAGCACCCCAGCCGCCCGCCAGGAAGACGATCGAGTAGGCGGCGACGTCGACTTCGCCGATGGCGAGCGAGTTGTTCACCTTGGCCTTGAAGTCGTCGTCGGCCAGGAAGCGGTCGCAGGCCGCAGTGCGCAGAGGGGCACGCACCGACTGGGGATCCACCGGGATGACTCCCCCATTGGGACTGGCTAGGTCCACCGACATGCCCGCATCGGCGAAGGCGTAGTACGGCACGGTCATCTCGCTGGCGAACACACCGGTCGGCTTGCCGATGTCGAGCACGCCATGGTTCGTCGCCACGATCAGCGCCCGTCGCCCGTGCAGGTCGGCGTCAATCGTCTCGGTGTCGTCCGGGTGCATGCCGAGCCGCTGCAGCACCTTGCGTATGGCACGAGCGGGCGGTGGCACCTTCTTCGAAGCAGACTTCGTGGCGACAGCCGATGACGCGAGCCCCCCCTGGTTGCTCGACCCCGTGCGGTCCTGCGTCGAAGCCGAATCTGTGGCGTCTGTCGACGAGGACGACGCAGTCCGGCTATCCGGCGCAAGGCGATTCCGCCTTGAAGCGGAACCCGTCGTGGCTGGGAGCGGGCTGGGCGTTCGGGTGGCGTAGGGCCATGGCTGGTTGCGTTCGGGCACGGCCCGGGCTCGTTCGACGGCCAAGCGCTGCTCCAGCTCGGCGAACACCTCCTGCGCGCTCGGGTCTGCCCAGCGGTTGTGCGCCTCGATCGGGTCGGCGTCGAGGTCGTAGAGCTCCCACTGATCGGGCAGCGGCTCGGTGCGGTACACCTCTCCCGCAGGGCCGTCGGCCGCGAGGTGCCGCACGCCCGGCTCGGTCCACGTGGCCGGATCGTCGAACGTGCGCACGATCTTCCACAGGTGACCCGTGTCAACGCGGCAGACGAGGCTCTCGAAATTGGCACCCACATGGGCTGGCACTTGGATGCGCAGCGGCGGCGGCGTCCTGCCCATCCGGCGGGCCATCCCGCTGGCCCCCGAGTCGCCCTCGGGCATGTTGTCGCGTGTCATCAGATAGACGGCGCGGTCGCGGTCGGGCTCGGCGTTGCCGTCGACTACATCCATCAAGTCGCGCCCGGGCAGCGGATGCACCTCGGTGTGGCTGGCGCGCAGCTCCTCGGCCGCCGACGCCGCATCGATCCCCGCCGCCGACAGCAGCGTCGGCACCAGATCGACGTGCGACGTTGGCGCATCGACAGCCCGGCCAGCCGTCGCCTTCGAGCCCACCCGGGCGATCACGAACGGCACACGCGTCGCCTCGTCATACAGGTTGAACCACTTCTGATGCAGCCCGCCGTGGGCGCCCAACAGTTCTCCATGGTCCGACGTGCGCACCAGCACTGCGTCAGACGATCCGCCCTCTGTCACTGCACGGCGCACCCGGTCGAGCGGGCCGTCGACCTCGGCGTGGAGCCGGTAGTACAGACTGCGGTACTCGGCCGCATGGTTGCGATACACCCGCTCGACCGCCGGCGCCAGCCCGTAGGTAGTCGGGTACGACGCCCGGTAGGCGATCTGCGCTGCGGGCTTGGTGGACAGATCCTCGTCGTCGGTCGGCGACGCCGGGATCGGCGGCGGTTCGGCAGCAGTCAACGAGATCTCGCCCCTGCCGCGGCGCAACCACGCCGGGCCGAGCCACACCGGGGCGAACACGATGTCATGGGGGTTGACGAAGCTGGCCACCAGCAGGAACGGCCGCAGCGCCGCCGCCTCGCCCGCCCGCCGGCGTGCGTACCGGTCTTCCAGCCACGCCACCACCCGGTCGGCGAACAGGGGGTCGCGCACGAGGCCGCTGTTGGCCAGCGCGGCGCCATGCGGCTCAGGCCCGATCCAGCCGGAGAAGCCGAACTCGTCGAGCGGGTCGGCGTCGAGGTACGCCCGCTCGGCGTCGGTGTCGACTACACCCTCGTCGTCGTTGGTTGCCAGCGGGACGCCCGCAGCGTCGACCAGGTCGGCGTGGCTCATATGCCACTTGCCTTGGTAGTGCGTGTCGTAGCCGCCGGCGCGGAACCAGTGGCCCAGCGTGGGCACCTCGCCGGGCCGCAGCCAACGCATCCGGCTGTCGTCGGCCATCTTGCCGAGACCATTCGTCTGGGTGACGCCGTGCACGTCGGGGTACTGGCCGGTGAACAGCGTGGGCCGGCTCGGCACGCAGGCCAGCGATCCGGTGTAGTGGCGCCCGAACGACACGCCATGCTCTGTGAACCATGCGACGCCCAGACTCTTGCGCCACGCACTGACCTCGGCCGGCTCGTAGGGAGGCGCGGCCCGCTCCTGGTCGGTCATCAGGATCACGACGTCGGGCCGAGCGTTCATCGGGCGGCCTTTCGCAGGTGATCGTCGAGGCCGTGCAGCATCTGGTTCGACACCTTCGAGAGCTGGCGGCTCAGCACCTTTGCTGCCAACTGCTGCGGCGGGCGCGGCCCGACATCCACCGAGCTGGTCAGCGTGATCTGCGTCGAGCCGTCCCCGTCGTCGAGCTGCCAGGTGTTGCGCAGCGATCGGACCGGCGGCGGCAGTCCTTCCACGACGTAGCTGAGCCGCTCGCCGTCAACCCACTCGATTACCCGTTCGACGAGGGTCCTGCGGCCGGACTGGATGCGCCGCACCGTTCCCACACCTTCCCGCTGGGCACTCAGCAGGCACGAATGATCCACGATGGGAGCCCAGCGAACGTTCTCGCCGAAGTCCGCCAGCACCGCCCACACCTCTGCCGAAGGCGCCGGTATGACCAGCGTGGCCGTGGTGTCGCTCACGCCGGCCACCCTAGCCCCGGCGCCATCAATTGTCGTGAGAACTGGCACTTGTTTCGCCCCGTGCGGCGCTGACACATTGCTCGGGGCAGGTTCGCAGCGGGTGCGAGGCACAGGCGGCAGCACGTATCACGGCGCCAGCGAGAACAGCAGCCAGCCGGCGTCCGCGGCAACATTGGACCCCAGCAAATCGGAGAACCCCATGCACGTCAGCGCCACCCTGCCCCAGCACAACCTGCGAGCCGTGCCCGACGAGGTGCGCCGGATCGAGGCCGACGGGTACGACTGCGTCGTGACCATGGAGAACCGGCACGAGCCGTTCATCCCGCTGGGCATCGCAGCCGTGCACAGCGAGCGGGTGTGGTTGGCGACGAGCGTGGCGATCAGCTTCCCCCGCAGCCCGATGGTGACGGCCTCAACCGCGTGGGACCTGCAGGGGGCCTCGGACGGGCGGTTCGTGCTCGGCATCGGCAGCCAGGTCAAGGGACACAACGAGCGGCGGTTCAGCGTGCCGTGGTCGGCGCCGGCGCCCCGCATGGCCGAGTACGTGCAGGCGATCCGGGCCATCTGGCACACATGGTCGACCGGCGAGAAGCTGAGCTACGAGGGCGAGCACTACCGGTTCTCGCTGATGACGCCCAACTTCACGCCCGAACCCATTGACGCGGCCCCGCCGATCATGATCGCCGCGGTCGGGCCCGCCATGCTGCGGGTGGCTGGCCAGCACTGCGACGGCGTGCGCCTGCACGGCTTCTGCACGCCGGACTACCTGAGACGGGAGGTGATGCCCGAGTTGCAGACTGGCCTCGATCGGGCCGGGCGCAGCCGCAGCGACTTCTGGATCACTGGCGGCGGGTTCATCTGCACCGGCCCCGACGACGAGACGGTCGAACGCATGGTCGAATGGGTGCGCTACCGGATCGGCTTCTACGGCAGCACGCGGGCGTACTGGCCGGTGCTCGAGCAGCATGACCTGGGCGATCTCGGCGAGAAGCTGAATCACCTGTCCCGCAACGACGGCTGGGGCGAGATGGCCGGCTGCGTCGACGACGACGTCGTGCAGCTGTTCGCCGCCGTCGGGCGTCATGACCAGATCGCCGGCGCCATCGCGGAGCACTTCGACGGGCTGGTCGACGAGGTCAACGCCTCGGTGTCGATGGACATCGGCGCCGACCTGCCGCCCGACGTGATCCAAGACATCCAAGCCATCCCCACCGACGGCAGTTGATCCTGCGCGGGGGCGCGGCCACCATCAGACGGGTGTCACAGGCCCCTGCAAGACTGCGCTCACACCCGCAGGAGATTCTGCGGCAGCGAAGGGAGTGCCTATGTCAGAAGCAATCGTGGAAGTCCGCGACTACACCATCGATCCCGAGTGGTTCGAGGCGTACAAGCAGTGGGCCGCCGAGCACGCAGCGCCCTGGCTGCGGGAGAACCTCAACGTCATCGACTTCTGGGTTGATGACGGTCACGAGCCCGAGGTCGCCGGGTCGGATCCGCAGGTGTCGCCGCACGGCCAGCCGAACGTGTGCTGGATCATCCGATGGCCCAGCCGCGAGGCCCGCGAGGAGGGCTTCAGGTCACAGCTCAGCGGCCCCGAGTGGCAGGCGATCTGGGCGAAGCATCCCAACCCGAACGCCTACCTCCACCTCAACGTCCGCTTCATGACCGCCGCCTAGCCGAGCCGACAGCATGACCTAACCGCGTGACGGCAGCGGGAAGCCACCTGCTCGGTGACGGCGGCTTGAGAGCTGTCTGAGGTCAGTATTCGCGCAGCACATTGGAGCGGGCTACTTGCACTGCACGGGTGGTGGGCGGCGTGTTGCGGCTGCGGCCGACGAATCGGGGCACACCCTCGGTGATCACGGCACCGACGGCGACCATGTCGCCGTTCTTCATGGCGTCGAGCGCGGTGTGCTTGGTGCCGCCGAGCGGGGCGTCGATCACGATCAGGTCGGCGTCGCGGCCCGGGGCGATCAGGCCGTTGTTGAGCGCGAACATCCGAGCCACGTTGCCAGTGGCGGCGCCGATGAGGTCGGTCACGTTCAGGTCGCTGACGGCTGCCATGTGGATGATCGTGTAGAGCATCCCGAGCGGCATGATCCCGCTGCCGGTGGGCGTGTCGGTGCCGATGAGCAGGCGGTCGAACGCGTCGTGGCGGTGGGCTGCTTCGGCGGCGAGGATGCCGGTGCGCAGATTGCCCGCAGCGCACACCTGCATGCCCATCCCGGTCGGGGCGATCATGTCGTAGTAGCGGTCTTCGATGGCGACCGGTCCGCCGTTGATGTGGAACGAGATGTCGGGATTGATGTCGAGCACGTCCTCGCCGGTCACCGGGAACGTGCCGGGGATCGAGCAGCCGCCGGTGTGCAATGTCGTTACAAGCCCAGCCTCTTTGGCCATCGCGACGAGCTCGACGTAGTCCTTGGCGCTCTCGACATCGCCGAAGCCGGCCTTGGAGAGCCACACCCCGTCGGCTCGTACGGCGGCGAAGTCGTTGGGCTCAAGACCCGGCTCGAGCAACAGCGACCCGGCGTGGACGCGCATGCCGCCGGGCCGGAAGTTCTCGTAGCACTTGTGCGCAGCGACCGCGAGGGCCTTCACACCGGCCAGGTCGTGCGGTCGACCAGGGATGTGCACCTCGCCGGCTGACAGGACGGTGGTGGTGCCGCCGTGCAGATAGCTCTCGAGGTAGCCGATGGTGTTCTGGCGCGGTGTGAAGTCGCCGAATGCCACATGCACATGCGAGTCGATCAGGCCCGGTGCCACCGTCGCGCCGCCAGCATCGATCACCACGTCGCACGACCCGAGATCAGCATCGCCGATGGATTCGATCAGGCCGCCGTCTGCTACCACCGTGTCGGCCTCAACGAACGGATCGCGCCAGTCCCCCGACAGCACGGCGCCGATGTTGGTGATTGCCGTCCGCATCAGGTCAGCCCGTCCTCGCCGACGGCTTCGTCAATGCTGAGGCCGCCGACTCGGTGGTGCGGTCTGCCGCGGTTGGCGAAGCAGCAGATCACGGCGATCTCGTCGGGCAGCGGGGCGTCGTGGAGGGTGATGCTCATGGCGTCGTAGTGCGAGCGCACATACAACGCATCCTTGTACGCGAGCGGGATGTCGATGGACGCCCCGGGCTGCGCACGCTTGGTCGCCGAGGAGATCCAGGCCGCGCCGCCGCCGGCTGCCTCGCGCAGCACGTTGCCGTAGGGCGTGGTCAGCAGCGCCACGCCGTGCTCCTGCTCGCCGTCGAGACCGACGATGGCCGCCTTGCCGTAGCTCTCGATCGAATACGGCTTCATCTGCTCCACCGCCAGCGCTGCGATCTCGTTGCCGATCTCGACGCTGGCCTCGTAGTACGGCGACAGATCATCTACGTACCGACCCGCGTACTCGTTGCGGACGACCGCCGCCACCGCCACCTTGCGCAGCACCGGATCGACCTCGGCCCCGGCCTCAAGGCGGGTGTCCTCGACATAGGTCAGCATTTTGCGAATCTCCATCAGCGTCCCTTCCAGTCGGCGTCGTTGCCCTTGAGCATCTTGTCGAGCAGGCGGTCGGCGCCGTCCCAGTCGTAGGTGCGGAAGCTGTGGCCCTGGGTCACGAACTGGGCGCCGGCGTAGAACATCTCGTACTGGGTGTGACGGCTGGCGAACTCCGAGCCGATCGCATCCCAAGCCAGCTTCAGGAACTTCATCCGCTCGTACGCCCCCTCGCCCTCACGAGCCGACACCAGCGTGCTGTCGAGCACGTCGGCGACTTCATGATTCGACAGGTCGGCCGACGACGACGGCAGCATGATCAGCCCGCCGCCGGCCAGCTCCCGGATCTCGGTGATCAGCTGCGGGTACAACGCCTGCGTGGTGACCTGCGCCGAATACAGCAGGTGCCGGTTGGGCACGTAGTACTCGCCGACATGGTGCCCGCCGGCCTCCATGCCGAACAGCAGACCCTCGATCGAGGCCACCCGAGCGGCCAGCTCGCCCAGCTTCCCCTGCACCATGTTCACGGTGCCGATGGTCTCGGTGAGCCGCCGGGCCACCGCCAGCAGGAACCGGAGCTTCACCACCAGACGAACTTGCGCTTGGTAGTTCTGGTACACGTGCCCCGGCGTGTCGTGGAACTGCCGCCGGCACATGTCGACGTCGCGGTACACGAAGACCCGCTCCCACGGCACGGTGACGTCGTCGAAGTAGATGATGGCGTCGTTCTCGTCGAACCGGTGTGACAGCGGATTGTCGAACGGGCTGACTGCATGCTGCTCGAAGCTCTTGCGCGACACGATCTTGATGCCCGGCGTGTCCAGCGGCAGGGCGAAGGAGATCGCAAGATCCTCCTCGCCGGGCTGAAGCGGCTGCAGGTTCGCGACGAAAACCTCCTCGGCCATGATCGAGCCGGTCCCCAGCATCTTGGCTCCACGCACCGTCGGCCCGTCCGGCCCCTCGTCGACGATGTGGGTGCTGATCTGCTTGGGCTGATCGCCCCACGCCCGAGACCGGTCGCCCTGCGGATTGATGATCACGTAGGTCAGGAAGATGTCGTTGGCCCTGGCCCACTCGTAGTAGTCCCAGTAGGCCTTGGCGCAGCGGGGGTTGTGCTCTTCGAACAGCTCGAGCGCCATGAGCTGCCCCGACACGGCGCACGCCAGATGATCCGGCGAGCGGCCCATGTAGCCGGCATGCAGCTCGGCCCAGGCAGTCATGGCCTGGCGCTTGGCCACCAGATCGCTATACGAGCGAGGCATCTGCCACGCCCGGTTGGCCCGACGGCCGTCGCCGACGTCGAACGTCATCAATTCATGATTCGCGGCCTGGAAGTCGTACAGGCCAGCAATGGCCCGACAGCTCTCGGCAAACGCAGGATGCTCAGCGACCCGGGTGATCAGCTCGCCATCGAGAAAGACCGCCCGGTCGACGTCGAGCGCAGCAAGATGCGCCCGCCCGTCCTTGACCGCCCCCGCCATCATGCCAAGACACTAGGAGGCCGAGCGCGAGCGGCTCGCTAGTTCATCGGCGCCAGCGCGGCGGTGCCGAAGACCACACGGAAGCGGACGCACCAGACCGACACAGTGTTGTAGCGGTCGAGATCGACATCGCTGGGAATCACGAAGTTCTGCGCCCCGATGTTGCCCTTGAGATCGCCCAAGTCGATGAAGTCGCCCACAAGATCATCCACCGATGCGTCCGGGCCCGCAGTGTGCAGGTACACGTTGAGGTCCGGCCCGTTGTCGGTGGCGAAGTCGTCGTCGAACCGCAGGAACGTCTGCGTGCCGTCGGTGAGCACCACCGCCGTGCCCTCGGCAGGGTGCGACCGGGGCCCGAAGCTGCCCACGTAGGCCACCCGCACGCCTTGTTCTTCCTCGCTCGATCCGCTGGATGCATCAGGCTCAGCAGCCGCCTCGGTTTCGGCGACCGCCTCGGTCTCGCTGGACCCGGCAGCCCCGTCAGACCCGTCGGACTCGGCAGACCCTGTGGACCCAGCAGCATCGTCGGACCCGTCCGATGCGTCGGGTTCGACATCATGCTCGCCGACCGTCATCGACTGCTCGGTGACCTCTTTGTCTTCCGCCGGCTCGGCACTGCCGCTCGCCGCGGCAGTTGTCGCTACGGGCCCGGCCTCGAGCGCTTCGCTGATCAGCTCGTCGATATCGGCTTCGACCGCGAACTCGGGGCCCTCCTCGTCGACCACCTCATCCACGAAGATCAGATGAAACGCAAAGAGAAAGAACACCAGGTAGATGCCGACACCGATCACCGCAGCAACGCCGAGGCCTGCTGCCCAGCGCCCGCCGGTGGATCGAGGAATCAGCCGTGACAGAAATCTCATGAAACCCTCTTCATCATCACCACCACCGTAGGAGCCATTCGCGCCCCCTCATGTTCAGGCGCGAAGAATGGCTGACGGCCGACAACGAACGGGAGCGAATGATGCCGGCGACGGAAGGCGCTTGCGGCATCAGGCGCGGTGGCGCGACATGTTCAACAGCACACCGACGAGCACGAACACGCTGCCGGCCATGTAGGGGATCGACACGAACCCGAACTCCCACGCGTACCGGACCGTGCACGGGCTGGTCAGGCTGCACGTCGTGGCGCCCTCAAGATCGGGAAAGTGCTGCAGCAGGTAGTGCCACGTCGACATCGCAGCGCCCGCCAGGCACATCGGCAGCCCGTACAGGTGAACCCCGCGGTCCCGCCGCAACCAGCCCACCACCAGCACGAGCGCCAGCGGATACATGGCGATGCGCTGGAACCAGCACCAGCGGCACGGCTCCAGGTCCGCAATCTCGGACAGGTACAGCGAACCGAGCGTGGCACCCAACGCAAGCAGCGCCGCAACTCCCACCACCGCCCGGGCACCGACCACGCCACGGCCGGCCGATTCGCGGCCACGGAGCCGCACGACCGCCAGACTCAGCGTCGCGATATTGCACACCAGCGCAGCCACCGCGAACAGCCGGAGCATCTGATCCAACGACACCGTCGCTCAGAGTGCCAGACAAACTCGCCCAGCATCAACGCCGAATAGCACAGAGAAGCCGGTCATCAACTCGCTCAACACGGCGAAGCAGTTCGTTCGCGGAGCGCGAACGCAGTCTCGAGACGCCCGGCCGTCCGGCGAGAGCCAACAGCGCAGCAGGCCGCGAAGCGCCACGCGACGGGCCGCAGCACCCAACACGGCAGGCCGCTGATCGTCGCGCGACAGGCATCAGCTGGCCACGAGCTACGGCTAGCGACCTGACTGGTCCGGTCGCCCGATCGGGATCCACAACGAGAGGAAGGCCACGCTGGCTGCGACCAGGAAGAACACCGCAACCTGCTGGTAGTAGATCAACGAGTCAGGACCGGAATCGTCCGTGAGCAAGGCGAACAACACTCCGATGCCGATCGCAGCGGACGCGTAGCGCAGCGTGTTGAACAGACCGCTGATCTCGCCGAAGTACTTCTCAGACACTGCCTTGAGCGCCACGCTGTTGAGCAGCGGCACGCACATGCCCCAGCCCGTGCCGAACATGCAGATGCTGGGCGCCATCACGAACCAGTAGTTCGGCTGGATCCCGAGCGTCAGGACCAACCAACCGACCGAAGCGATCTGCAGGGCAGCCCCGGCCTGGCAGAACCTGATGGCCGGCCAGCGTTCTCCCAATCGGCTGAACAGGATCGTCGAGATGCCGGCCGTAATCGGCGCGATGGTCAGCGCCAGCCCGACGGCCGCGAAGTCGTAGTTCCACACACCGCGCAAGAACAGCGGCCACAGCAGCCACAGCGACTGCGACGAGAGGCCGACGAGGAAGTTGGACAACTGCGTCACCCACACCCCGCGCCGCCTGAACAGGTGCAGGTTCAGCAACGGCTCGGGATGACGCAGCGAGTTGGCGATGAACACCGACAGCGCAATCACGCCGACGCCGACCAGCACGAGGGCCCGGAATGAGAGGAATCCCCACTCCTTGCCCTGCAGGAGCGGGGTCACGATTGCCAGCAGTGCCACCGTGCAGGCGGTAGCGCCCATGATGTCGAGTCGCTGGCGTGTCGGCGGCGTGGGCAATTCCGTCAGCATGCGCAACCCCAATACGAACAGCAGGGCCGCCACAGGAGCGCTCACGAAATACAGCACACGCCAGCCCGCTGCTGCAAGCAACAACCCGGACACCTGCGGTGCGATGGCGGCTGCCAACGGACCCGATGCTGACCAGAGTCCAACTGCGGTCGTCCGCCTCGATTCGGGAAACAGCGGCAGCACGAGACTCAATGAGGACGGCAGAATCGCAGCACCCGCAATGCCCTGTATCACTCGGGCCCCGTTCAGCGTCCACACCGTAGGTGCCACTGCAGAGAAGACCGCCGAGAGGACGAACATCGCGAGCCCGATCTGGAAGATGCGTTTGCGCCCGATCCGGTCCGCGAGCCGGCCCGCCAAAGGCAGGGAGGCGGCCGTGAAGATCATGAATCCGGCGACTCCCCAACCCACGTCGGACGCAGTCGCACCGGCGAAACTGTCCCGGATCGGCGCCAATGCCAAGTTGGAAGCGGTGCTGTTGAAGCCCACCAGCACTGTGCCCATCGAGGCAACCGCAAGTGCCCGCCATGCTCGACCAGACACCGCTTCGCGTGCTTGCGGAGGCGTCGGAGGAACTTGCCGATCTGCAGCGAGGACGGGAGGAGCTGCCGTGGCCGGACGAATCGCAGCGGCCGAACGAGTCGCCGTGGCGGGACGGGGTGCCGTGGACAGGCCGTTTTGCTGACCCGTCTCGACATCGCGACGCTCGATAACCGGGGTACCCGCCGACCTGACTCGGGAACCCACCGGCTCACCCGACTCGGCCGGAGCGTCTGACCCAACCCGTCCGACCTGCGGCACGCGCGCCAGATCAACCTGACCTGGTTCGACCTCGTTCCGCACCCGTACCAGCGTACGGCTCAGCCAGCGCCGCCAATCGCAGAAATCGAACGGTTGTTAGAGGATCAACGACCGTGGAACACCGGCTCGCGCTTCTCCACGAAGGCCTGCGCCGCTTCCTTGTGGTCGTCGGTCTGGCCGGTGTGGATGTGGTGCGCCGCCTCCATGTCCAAGCATTCGCCCATGTCGCCATGAACCGCCCGGTTCAGGTTCTCCTTCATGTACCGGTACGCCACGGTCGGGCCGTTGGCCAGCCGCCGGGCAATCGCGCCTACCTCGTCCATCAGGCTCTCGGCGGGGAACACCCCGTTCACCAGGCCCAGCGACACCGCCTGATCCATGTCGACCCGGTCGGACAGGAAGTACAGCTCACGCGCCTTGGCCGAGCCGATCAGCCGAGACATGAACCACGTGCCGCCGTAGTCGCCGCTGAACCCCACCCGGGCAAACGCGGTGGTCATGATCGCGTTGGGCGCCGCATACCGCAGGTCGCACGCCAGCGCCATCGACAGGCCAGCCCCAGCAGCCGCCCCCGGCAGCGCCGCAATGGTCGGCTTGGGCATCTCGTACAGCTTCCCCGAGGTATCGCGCTGGTTGCGGCGCTGGTTGTGCACCCGGGCGTCGTACTGCAGCGGGCTGCCGCCGCCCTCGCCACCGGCCGCCGCCATGCCCTTCACATCGCCGCCGGCACAGAACGCACCGCCGGCACCGGTCAGCACCAGCGCCCCCACGTCTGATGCCACCTCGGCATCGGCAATGGCAGCGACGAGCCCGTCCATCATCGGCGTCGACATCGCATTGCGACGGTCGGGGCGGTTCAGCGTGATCGTCATCACGCCGTCGGTGATCTCGACAGCGATGTCGTCGGTCCCGGTATCGAAGATTCGGCTCATCGTGCTCTCCTTGCGTTCAGCCCCCGCAGTATCGCGAACCGCTGTGACACGCGCCCGACTACTCGTCGTCGGTCGGGAACGAACCGAGCGTCACCTCGATGACGCGCTGAGACCCATCAGATCCGATCAGCGTCACCTCTGCTGAGTCGCCGGGCACCAGCGCCAATATCTCGGTCACCAAGTCCAGGCTGCTCTCGATCCTCACACCGTTGAACGCCACGATCACATCGCCCACCACGATGCCCGCCGCATCGGCCGCCTCGCCCTCCACCACGATCACGACCACCGCGCCTGAGGTCACCCCCGGCGGCAGTTGAACATCCGGCGGCGCGTCGTCCGTGTCTTGGCCGGGCTCGACCGTCTCAGGTCCCGCATCGCCCAGATCCTCGAGGTCGGGGTAGCCCTGGGATTCCTGCCACTCGACCAGCGTGTCCACCGACACGAGGCTCACGCCGAAGAACGCCCGCGCCTGCACGATGCCCTCGAGCAACTGGTCGATGACGGGACGGGCATGATCGATCGACACGGCGTAGCCGATGCCCTCGACGAAGCCGCCTGCGATGGCGGTATTGATGCCGATGACCTCACCGGCCGCATTCACCAACGGCCCGCCCGAGTTGCCCGGGTTGATGGCCGCGTCGGTCTGGATCAGTCGCACCAGGCGCTTGTTGTCCTCCAGCGGGATCGAGCGGTTCAAGCCCGACACGATCCCTGCGGTGACGGTCGGCTCGCCGATGATGCCGATGGCATTGCCGATGGCGATCACTTCGTCGCCGACTTCGACACCCGCACTGGAGCCCAACGGAACCGTCGGCAGATTGCCGACCTCTACTTGCAGCACGGCCAGATCGCGGGTGGTGTCGACCCCGATGGCCTCGGCCCGCGTGCGCTCGCCGCCGAAGAACCGCACCTCGATGTCGCCAGCGTCTTCGACGACATGGGCATTGGTGACGATCAGACCGTCAGCGTCCACGATGAAGCCAGATCCTCCCCCTTCGCCGCCGTCGAGCGTCGTGACATCGACAATCACCACCGCCTCTTGCACGGCTTCCAGCACGGCCTTCACGTTGATGTGCGCGAGACGGTCTCCCAGCGGCGCGCCTGCGCCGGTAACCCCGCCCGCCAGCAACTGCGCCAAGTACGAATCGCCCTCGACATCGGGACTGTTCTGCAGAGCCTCGTCCAAGCTCGCCACCGGCGCCGTGACGTTCCCGACCGCCGCCGCAGTTGTCGCAACTGCCCCGGCGGTTGCCTCCTCAGCTTCCCCCGAACCTGCGGATGTCGCCGGTGCCTGCGAGCCGACGCCGCCACCGGCGGCGACGGGAGGGGCGCTGTCATCGCCCGCCAGCACGATCACCAGCAGCAACCCAGCGGTCAGCGCCCCGATAAGCGCCCCCACCGCGCCCGCAATACCGACCAGCAGGCACCCCGGCCGCCCTGATGTTGCCTCGTCTGCTGGTTCGACGGGCAGATCCGGTTCAGCCATCAGCGAACGGCGAGGCGTTCGGCTGCGCTGGTCGACAAGAAATCGACGTTCTCACGGAACTGATCGGTGTCGGTTTCCTCGGCGTCTGCCATCGCCCCGTGCAGGTACCGGTTGAGCACGCCCTCCGATATAGCAGCCAGACGCCAGTACGAGAACGCGCGGTAGTAATCGACCTGCGACAGGTCACGCCCCGACGCATCGGCATACCAATCCAGCATCTGGCTGCGGGAAGCGAACCCGCCCGCCTGCGTGGGCGCCGAGGAGCCCGCCGACACCTCATCGGGCGACACCCAGTTGTTCATCAGGTAGCCCACATCGGCCATGGGGTCGCCGAGCGTGCACAGCTCCCAGTCGAGCACCGCAACGATGTCACCGGAACCCGACAACATGTTCCCCAGCCGGTAATCGCCATGGACGATCGCCGAGCCGACCTGCTCAGGCTTGCGAGCCTCCAGCTCCGCAGCGACCTCGTCCATGATCGGCAGCTCACGAGTCTTCGACTGTTCCCACTGGCGCTTCCAGCGACGCAGCTGCCGCCCCAGGTAGTCCTCCCGCCGCCCCAGATCGCCGAGCCCCACATCGTCGGGCTCGATCGCGTGCAGCGCAGCCAGCACATCGGCAACTCGGCGGCTCAGCGGCACACGCTCGCCGTCAGGCACCAGCGCCGCCTCATCCGCCGAATGCAGCACCGCCCCCTCCTCGTAGCTCATGACGTAGAACGGCGCCTCGTTCACGGTCTCATCCGCGCACAGCGCGATCGCCCGGGGCACCGGCACCTCGGTCTGCCCCACACCCGAGATGATCCTGTGCTCCCGACTCATGTCGTGCGCCGTGGCCAGCACATGGCCCAGGGGCGGCCGACGCAGCACCACCGACGAGCCGTCGCCGCAGTGCACCCGGTAGGTCAGGTTCGAATGCCCGCCGGCGATCAGCTCAAAACGCAGCGGCTGAGCGGCCTGCGGCACATGGGCGGCAAACCACTCGCTGACCGCAGCGGCATCGATGCCGACTGGCACATTCATCCGTAGGTGTAGAAGCCCCGACCGGTCTTGCGCCCCAGCAGCCCAGCGTCGCACATTCGGCTGAGCATCGGCGGCGGGGCGTAGAGCTGCTCGCGGAACTCCTCATACAGCGACTCGGCCACCGCCAGCGTCGTGTCGAGGCCGATCAGGTCGCACAGGGCCAGCGGGCCCATCGGGTGGTTGCAGCCCAGCACCATGCCGGCGTCGATGTCCTCAGTGGAAGCGAAGCCCGATTCGAGCATCCGGATGGCCGACAGGATGTAAGGGATCAGCAGGGCGTTCACCACGAACCCGGCCCGGTCTTGGCTGTCCACCACCCGCTTCCCCAGCCGTTCCGATGCGAACGACCGGCAGCGCTCGGCCGTCTCCTCCGCAGTCAGCAGCGACGAGATGACCTCCACCAGTCCCATCACCGGAACCGGATTGAAGAAGTGCATGCCGATGACCTGCGACGGCCGATCGGTGGCCATGGCCAGCTTCATGATCGGGATGGCCGACGTGTTGGAGGCCATCACGGCATTGGGATCGTCGAGCACCTTGGACAGCCGGCCGAACACGTCCAGCTTGGCCGGCTCAGACTCGACCACCGCTTCGATCACGAACTCACGATCCGCCAGCTCGTCAAGATCGAGGCCGAACGACATGGCGCCCAGCGCCGACTCCCGCCCGGCATCGTCGAGCTTGCCGGCGTTGACAGCCCGGTTCAGGCTCTTCTCGATGCGGGCCATGCCGGCGGTCAGCGCATCCTCGTTGACCTCCACGATCTTCACATCGCACCCGTTGCGGGCCGCAACCTCGGCGATGCCCGACCCCATCAGGCCGCAGCCCACCACACCGATCTTGTCCATGAGCCCCTGCCCTCAACTCGACGCCGTGGGCAATCTACCGCTCATGGCCCGCTGACTACCTAGCCGGCGCCCCGGGAGACTCATGGCTCGCGCGGCGGGATCGCTCGATGGCCTCGTTCACCGCGGCCACCACCTCGTCGGCGGTGGCGCCGGGGGTGAGCACTGCCGCCACGCCCGCCTCGCGCATCGACTCAAGGTCGCCGTCGGGCACGATGCCGCCCAGGATGACCGGGATGCTCTCGGCGCCGGCCTCGCGCAGGCGCTCCACCACCAGCGGCATCAGCGCCTCATGGGCGCCCGACAGCATCGACACCCCGATGGCGTCCACGTCCTCGTCGATGGCTGCGGCCACCACGCTCTCGGGCGTCTGGAACAGCCCGGTGTAGATGACCTCGAAGCCGGCATCCCGCAGCATGCGAGCCACCACCTTGACCCCGCGGTCATGCCCGTCGAGGCCGAGCTTGGCAATCAGCACCCGTGACACGGGCCGAGATTACCGGCCTGCCCTGCTGATCTGCCGTGCCGATCTGCCCTGGCGGCTAACTGTCCATGAGTCCCGGGAACGGAATGGCCTCGGGCAGCGGGCCGGTGATGACCGGCGCCGCGGCCTCCAAGCCGGCGGCAAGCCGGAACGCCGTCTCCCAGCCGCTCGGTCGCGCCCCGAGCTGCGCGATCCCCACCTCTGCCTCTGAGCGCAGCGCAGCAGTGTCGGGCGCATCGAAGCACTCATGCCCGATGGCACGGGCCAGCCGCACCACGGTCTGGCTGAGCCGGCTGTCGGTGGCGTCGGTGAGGAGCATCACCTGCTCGAACGCCGCTTCCATCGCCGGCAGGTCGGCATCGCGGGCGTGCGCCAGCGCCCGTGCCACCAGGGCGTTGCGCACGTCGACGTAGGTGCCGGTGCCGCTGGCCATGGCGAAGCGCGACTGCTCGAGTGCGTCAACCGTGCGCCCGGCCGTGGCATAGGCGATGGCGAGACACGAGTGCAGGTAGGTCGACGGCAAGTCGGCCGTCGGCACGGCCTCGAGCGCAGCGATGGCGTCCTCCGCCTGGCCGAGCTGCGCCAGCGCCAGCCCCAGCGAGACGTCGAGATCACGCTGGCCGATTACCGCAGTTTGATCGGGGCCCCGTCGCGGCTCTCGCTGCCGCTGATCAGCCGACTGCTCCCAGCCCGCACGCGCGAGGTCTTCGCTGACCATCTCCGGCTGGCCCATCTGCACCGCGGCACCGGCCCGCACCGCCCGGGCGAATCCCTCCAGCGGCTGGCCCGGCATGTCGTTGGCCCGCTGCAGGCATTCGGCCAGCATCGCCCGGCTGCGCTGCAGTTCGCCGACGGCCGCGTAGGCCCGGCCCAGCAGCCCCATCGCCTGCACCTCGCCGAAATCGCTGTGCACGTCGCGGAACACCTGCTCGGCAGCCTTGGCCCGCTCGACAGCGTCCGCGGCCCGGCCCGACCACAGGCCGAGCGAGCCCAGCAGCAGGTCCATCATGGCCTCGGTGAATCGCTCGCCCCGCTCGTGGGCAATCGCATGCACCGAGGTCGCCAGCTCCTCGGCCTCGTCGCGGTCGCCGGCATGGAAACGCAGGAACGCCAGAAGCCCCTCAGCCGTCGCCAGGCCGACCGTGTCGCCCAGATCTCCGAACCGTTCGATGGCGGTGGTGATGCGATCGCCGGCCTCGTCGATCAAGCCCTGCTCGAACGACAGCCATGCCAGATTCTGCAGGCACCAGGCCACGCCGCTCTCGTCGCCCAAGTGCCCGAACGTGCCGTTGGCCTCGTTGATATAGCGGTCGGCACGTGCATATTCGCCGGCTCGGAGCGAGGCCAGCCCCCGCAGCCGCAGCGACTCAGCCGCCTCACGCACCTCGCCCAGGGTGCGGAACTGGTCGAGCGCATCGGCCAGCAGCTTGTCGGCCGCCGCGTGCTCGTCACCGGCCAGCGCCACCTCGCCCAGCACCCGCAGTCCATGCGCTGCGGCGAGCCGGTTGCCGTTCAGCGTTGCCAGGGCACGGGCCAGCTCGGCATCGGCATGGGCGCCGTGCAGCTCCCCCAGCCGCAGGCGTGCAGACGCCCGGCCCAGCGCCATGTCGATGAGGCGCGGGTCGGCATCGCCGAGCATCTCGATGGCGCGCCGGTAGAACTGCGCCGCGGCGTAGTGGCTGTCTCGCGCAGCAGCCCACTTGCCGGCACGGCCCAGCCACTCGATGGCCACCTCGGTCATGCCGCCCTCGAAGACGTCGGGGCCATCAGCGGTCCTGGCCCCAGCCGGCTGGCCGGCATCGGCGCCCAGCTCCACCGCCGAGGCGAAATGATCCGCGATCACGCCCACCGAGTCGCTGGCAGGGTCGTCGCGGTTCTGCGCCAGCCACAAGGCGACATCGAGATGCCGTTCGGCCCGGTCGGTCTTGGTGAGCATGCTGTAGGCCACGTCACGCACCACGTCGCTGCGGAACGTCCACACGTCTGCCTCGCTGGTGAAGATGTCCTTGTCGACCAGCCGCTGGAAGGTGGCAGCGTCGCTGTCGGCGCTGGTGTCGGGATTCGTGGCCGCCGTCATCTCCAGCAGCTCGCTGGTGGAGCCGCCGCCGCCGAGCACCGACGCGGCGTCCACCAGCCGCCGCTCGGGCGAGCTCAGCGTGTCGAGACGGGCGGCAACCAGGCCGCGCAGCGTGTCGGGCATCTCGGCCAGCGAGCGCTCCTCATGATCGGGGCGAGCACCAGGACCCACCACGCCCGATTCCCGCAGCAGCACGCACATCTCCTCCAGGAAGAACGGGTTGCCGCCGCTGCGCTCGTAGAGCTGATCGGCCAGGTAGGCGGGAGCGCTGCCGCCCAGCAGCTCGGCGGCCAGCTCGGCGGTGGCCTCTCGGCTGAGCGGATCCAGGTTCAGCACCACCGTGCTGTGGCGGCCCGGCGGCACCGTCCAGCGCTGCTCGTCCACGTTCCAGCGGGCCGTGGTGATCACGACGAACGGCTGGTTGGCCAGTGCTGCCAGCAGCTGCTCGAGCACGCTGAGCAGTCGCTCTTCGGCCCAGTGCACGTCGCTCAGCAGCAGCACGACGGGCTGGCGGCGCGTCATCGCTCCCAGGAAGCGGCGCAGGGAGCGGAAGGTGGCCTCGGCGCGCCACTCGATCTCGGCAGGGTCGCCGCTGCCCACCCGCCCGAGCACGGCGAGCACTACGTCGGTGATCTCGTCGATCTCCTCGTAGTTGACTATCTGGCTCTCGCCGTTGCCGTTGGTGGGCCGCAGCACATCGGCCACCAGCGACGAGACGCGCCGGGTGGCCTGCACGGTCGAGTCGCCGGCCTTGACCCCTGCTGCGGTCGCGATGGCGTCGCCCAGGCAGCGCAGCGGGTTGGTCTCGTCGTAGGGCAGCGCCATGCTCTCGAGCACCATGGCGTCATGGCGCTCGGTGGCGCCGTGCGCGGCCTCACGGGCGAGGCGGGTCTTGCCCATGCCGGCCTCGCCCACGATCTGGCACAGCCCTGCCCGCCGGCGGGCCACCGCGGTGTCGATCGCGGTCTCCAGCAGGGCATGTTCGAGATCGCGCCCCACCAGCGGCGAGATCGTGGCGCTGCGGTGG
Organism: Candidatus Poriferisodalis sp.; assembly: GCF_965204125.1. Taxonomy (GTDB): domain Bacteria; phylum Actinomycetota; class Acidimicrobiia; order Acidimicrobiales; family Poriferisodalaceae; genus Poriferisodalis. Next base: position 885,565 of record NZ_OZ241968.1, read on the forward strand.
CGGCCGGGCGGCGCCAGCTCGCCGCTGGCCAGGAAGACGGGCACGGGCTCGTCACGCCCGCGCAGGCCGATCTCGCCCCGGGGCGTGTAGTTCACGATGCTGGCCGTGGCTGCTTGCGTGGTCGGCCCCACCAGCACCTCGCCCGCCTCGGCCAGCGTTTCGAGGCGGCTCGCGATGTTCACCGTGTCGCCCATGGCCGTGTAGTCGCCGCCGGCCCGCAGCGCCCCCACCAGCACCTCGCCGGTGTTGATGCCGATGCGGATCCGCAGGTCGAGATTGCGCTCGGCGTTGAAAGCCTCCAGCGAGCGCTGCATGCGGAACGCGGCCCGCAGCGCCCGCTCAGGGTCGTCTTCATGCGCCGTGGGCGCGCCGAACAAAGCCAGGATCGCGTCGCCGATGATCTTGTCGACCGTGCCCCCGAACGCGGTCACGTCGGCCACGAGCCGCTGGAAGCACTGGTCGATCAGATGCTTGATCTCTTCGGGGTCGGCGGCCTCGCTCATCGAGGTGAACCCGACCAGGTCGGCGAACAGCACCGTGACGACGCGGCGCTCCTCGGTAGAGACGAGCAGGTTGCCGCAGGTATGACAGAAGCGTGCGCCCTGCGGGACCTCAGTGGCGCACGCAGGACACTTCATCGCGGCATTCTAGAAACGACGCCCAGAACAGGCCGGCTACTCGTGGGCGATCGCGTCCAGGATGTGCATGCGCCCGGCGCGGCGGGCCGGCAGCACTGCGGCCAGCAGACCTGCCAGCCCCGCCACCACGATGTAGATGGCCAGCGTTCCATACGGCACATCGACGGTGGTGATGAACGAGTCCGGCGTGGCCAGCGATCCGGCCACGCCCAGCACTGTGCCGACCACCACGCCCATCAGGCCGCCGAAGGTGGCGACGATCGCCGCTTCCCACCGCACGGCCCGCCGCAGCTGGCGCCGGGTCATGCCCACGGCTCGCAGCAGGCCGATCTCGCGGGTGCGCTCGAACACCGACAGCGCCAGCGTGTTGGCGATGCCGATCAGCGCGATCACGAACGACAGGCCCAGCAGCACCGTGATCACGGCGAAGATCGAGTTGACCAGGCTCTGGTTGGCCTCCCGGAACTCGTCCCGGTTCTCCCCGATCACGCCGGGATAGCGGTTGACCACCTCGGCGAGCGCGACCTGGCTGCTTTCGGCGTGGCCAGTATGAGCCAGTGCAGTGCCGAAGCGGTAGTCACGCCGGCCGAAATGCTGCTCCCACAAGGCGTTGTCGATGAGCCAGTTGCCGTAGATGGCCGCGTCGGCGAAGATCGCTGTCACGGTCAACGTGACGGTCTCATTGTCGGGGAACGTCGCCTCGAGCGTGTCCCCGACGGCGACGCCGAGATCCCCGGCGGGGTCGACGTGCAGCGCGATGCCGGTGAGCGGATCACCACCGGTGATCGACCCCGAGATCACGTCGCCGTCCATGTGACGCTCCACCGTGTCGAAGTCGGCAGTGACCACATCACGGCTGTCGCCGTCCACGACCATCCCGCCGAAAGCCACCCGGTAGCCGACGACGCTCTCGATCTCGTCGCGATCTTCGAGGTCGTCGAGAAGCTGCGCCGGAAAGCCAGTCGCAGGATCGAACGGCGATGCTTCGCTGCGGACGAAGTAGTCGGCCCGCACGGCGTCGCTGAGGACATCGGCGATCGTGCTGCTCACCGAGGCGCCGACGACCGACGTCGTCGCCATCAGCGTCACGCCGATCATGAGGGCGCCGGCGGTGGACGCCGTGCGCCGAGGGTTGCGGGCCGCGTTCTCACGTGCCAGCCGGCCCGGCATCCCGAACAGTGCCTGGATGGGCCGTCCCAGCACGCGCACCACCGGCCGCGCAATCGCCGGACTGGCGACGTTGAGGCCCACGAAGGTGACGAGTGCGCCGATGCCCGTCAGTGCGAGCACCGCGGCGGTGCTGCCGACCCCGGCCATGCCCAGCGCCAGGCACACCACGCCCGCGGCGGTGACAGCTCCGCCCACGGCGACCCGTCGGCGCCACCCGCTGCGCTCGATGCGGTAGTCATGCGCCAGAGCGGCAATCGGCGTGATGCGGCGCGCCCGCATGGCAGGCACGATCGAGGCGATCATCGTGACGCCCAGACCGATCACCAATGCCAGCGCGACGGTGCGCGGCCGCAGCACCAGCGGCCCCGACGGCAGGCCGAAGCCGCTCGCACGGATGGCTGCCCGCATGACGAGGCTGACCAGCATGCCCACGGCAATGCCGATGGCCGTGCTGAGCAACCCCACGATCGCCGACTCGACCACGATCGAGCGCGACACCTGCTTGGGCGTCACGCCGATAGCCCGCCACAGCCCGATCTCGCGCACCCGTTGAGTCACGACAATCTGGAACGTGTTGTTGATGATGAACGCCGACACGAACACCGCGATGAAAGCGAACACCAGCAGGATCGAAGTGAAGATGTTGAGGACAGCCTGGAACTGCTCGGTCTGCTCCTCGGCGGCAATCTCTTGGGTGATCACCTCGTAGTCAGCACCCACCGTCGCGCCGATTGCCGCGCGGACCTCGGCGACATCGGCGTTCACGAGCACGCGTATCTCCACCAGCCGGTCGCCGAAGCCCAGGAACTCCTGGGCGGTGTCAGTGTCGAACACCGACATCGTCTGCCCGAGGCTGGTGTTGGTGTCGGGCGATCCGAAGTTGAAGATGCCGACCAGCTCGAAAGGCTGCGAGCGAACCGGCCCGTTGATGTCGTAGGTCTCGCCGACCCGCAGGTCGTTGTTCGTCGCCGTCGTCGCGTCGACGACGAATTCCCCGGACCCGTCCGGAGGTTCGCCCTCGATGAGGAAGAAGACCCGCGACGAGAAGTTCATCCCCAGCGCCGGCGGACCCTGGGGCCTGATGGCGTTGCCCTCGCCGTCCACGATGACCACGTTGCGCGCCTGCACCGTGCCCGAGGCCTCGACCACGCCGTCAATCGCAGCGACCTCGTCGAGCAGCGAATCCGGCATGGTCGGGCGGTCGGCTTCGTTGCCGATCTCTTGCGCGGCCCGCACGGTCAGGTCGGTCTCGCCGGCGATGTCCTGCGCCAGGTCGCCGAAGGTCGAGCGCAGGCTGTCGGTGAGCGCGAACGTGCCCACCACGAACGTCACGCCGGTCACCACCGACAGCGTGGTGAGCGCGAAGCGGATCTTCTTGTCGAGCAGATTCCGCAGGGCGAGCTTCAGCACTGCTTCACCTGCCCCGCACCTGTCCGACCAGCGTTACTCGTCTGCGATCGCGTCGAGCACGTTCATCCGGCTGGCCCGGAATGCCGGGAACAGCGCAGCGATCAGCCCGAACCCCACCGAGATGACCAGGAAGATGAAAAGCTGCAGGTAGGGCACCGCGATGGTGTCGATGATGTCCTCGGGGATCGCCGCCGAGGTGGCCATGCCGAACGCTGCACCCAGCACCACGCCCACCACAGCGCCGTACAGCGACACGGCGGCAGCCTCCCAGCGGATCATGCGCCGCATCTGGCGGCGGGTCATGCCTACCGCCCGCAGCAGCCCGATCTCGCGGATGCGCTCGAACACCGACAGCGTCAGCGTGCTCACAATGCCGATCAGCGCGATCAGCAGGGCGAAGCCCAGGAACACGTTCACCAGCACGAGCACGGTGTTCAGGCTCGACTCGATGCTCTCCTGGAACTCCTGCCGGTCTTCGAGCACAGCTTGCGGGTAGCTGTCCAGCACGTCGTCGATAGCCGCGCGGGCGGCCTCGGGGTCGTCGATAGCCGACTGCACCATCACGACGTCGTCGAACGCGGTCGTCGCGAACTGGTCATACAACGCGCTGTCGATGAACCAGCTGCTCCAGAACCCGTTGCCGTCGAAGATGGCCGCGACGCTGACCGTGGCACGGTCTCCGCTGACGAAAGTCAGTTCGACGGTGTCGCCGAGCCCGAGGTTGTCATCTGCGGCTACGTCGCTCTGTATCAGCAATCCGGTCTGGGGATCGAAGCCGTCCAAGCTGCCCTCGATCACATCGATGTTGATCACCGCTTCCAAGTCGCTGACGCGGGCCGCGGTCAGCTGGGTCTCCACCTGTGAGTCGCCGATGTCGATCTGCACGAGGTCGAGATCGAATCCCACCGGAGTGCCGATGCCGGCGGCGCGGATGTCGGAGCTGAGCGTCTTCGGCAGCCCGGCCTGCGTGTCGGCGGTCACGATGAAGTCGGCAGTGAATGCGTTGGCCAGGCGGTCGCCGAAGGACACCTTGAGCGACTGCCCCACGATCGACACCATGGTCACCAGCGCCAGGCCGATCGTGAGCGCCACCGCCGTGGCGGAGGTGCGCCGCGGGTTGCGAGCGGCGTTGGCACGGGCCAACCGGCCCGAGATCGGCATCATCCACTCCAGCGGCCGCGCCAGCAGCGACACCACTGCCCGCGACACCAGCGGGCTCAGCACGGAGACTGCCACGAAGGTGACCGCGGCACCGGCGCCGAGCGTGCTGAGCTGCGGCGTCGCGCCGTCGAAGTCGCCGAACAGGCCGAGGCCAGTCGCCACCAGGCCGATGGCCAGTAGCACACCGCCGCTTGCCAACCGGGGCCAGCCGAGGCTGGCACCCTCGTCGCTGCTCGTGCCCTCGGCCAGGCCCGCCACCGGCGAGATGCGCGAGGCCTTGATGGCCGGCACCAGCGACGCCAGCACGGTGAAACCCACACCCACCACCACGGCCCACAGCACGGTGCGCGGCACCAGGGGCAACGGACCGTCAGGCAGCGACGCCCCGAAGAAGTTCAGCAGGGCTTTCAGACCCAATGCGCCCAGCATGCCCAGACCGAGCCCGGCCACCGAGGCGACTGCGCCGATGATCGCCGACTCGGTCAGCACCGACATGCGCACCTGCCCGGGCGTGGCACCCACGGCTCGCAGCAGCGAGAGCTCCCGCACCCGCTGACCCAGCACGATGTTGAACGTGTTGGAGATGATGAACGTGCTCACGAACAGCACGATGAACGCGAACACCAGCAGGATCGTCTGGAACGGCCCAATGAAGGTCTCGGTGGCGTCGCTGAACTCCTCTTCGGAGTCGGCTGCGGTGATCACCTCGACGCCGTCGGGCAGCACGGCTTCGATGCGGGTCTGCAGCTCGGCGATGTCGGCCCCTGCTTCGGCCCGCACGCTGATCACGGTGAACTCGCCGGGGAAGCCCAGAATCTCTTGGGCTGTCGCCGTGTCGAACAGCGAGAAGATGGCGCCAACGCCGGCGTTCTCGGGGAAGCCGAACTGCGCCACGCCGGTCAGGGTGAACTCACGCGGACCGGTGGGCGTGACCACCTGGTAGGTGCCGCCCAGCTCGAAGTCGTAGCCGTCGTCTTCGAAGGTGGTGATGTCGATGGCGAACTCGCCGATGCCGACGGGCCAGCGGCCCTCCATCAGGTAGAACTGCGACAGCGACTCGTCTTCGAGCCAGTTGGTGCCCGCCACCGGCGGCCCGAACGTGGTGACGGCTTCGCCGTTGCCGTCCACCGGGATCACGCCGTTGACGAACAGGCCGCCCTTGGCGATCTCCACGCCGTCCACTGCGGCAATGTCGTCGACGAGGTCGGCGGATACGGCTGGTGCCACGGCTTCGGTGATCTCGCCGAACGGCAGCTCGCCGCGCACCGTGTAGTCGGTGCCGGTGTTGATGTCCTCAGCGAGCTGGTCGAAGCCCGAGCGCAGCGAATCGGCCGTCACGAACGACGCCACCACGAAGGCCACGCCGATCACGATGGTGCTCGCGGTCAGCGCAAAGCGGACTTTGTGCGCGAGCAGCGATTTGATGCCGAGTCGCAGCATGTATCAAGCGCCGAGCTGGTTCATGTGGGCGCGGATGCGCTCGGGTGTGGGGTCGACGAGCTCGTCGACGATCTTGCCGTCCACGAGGAACACCACCCGATCGGCGTATGAGGCCGCGACTGCGTCGTGCGTCACCATCACGATGGTCTGCCCCATCTCGTCCACGGCGTTGCGCATGAAGCCCAGGATCTCGGCGCCCGTGTTGAGATCGACGTTGCCGGTGGGCTCATCGGCGAAGATCACCTGCGGCTGGCCGGCCAGCGCCCGTGCCACCGCCACGCGCTGCTGCTGGCCGCCCGACAGCTCGCTGGGCCGGTGCTTGAGGCGGTCGGCCAGCCCGGTGGCGCTGACCACCTCGTCGACCCAGTCGGAATCGCCCGCGCTGCCGGCCAGATCCATCGGCAGCATGATGTTCTCGATGGCGGTCAGGGTGGGGACCAGGTTGAACGCCTGGAACACGAACCCCACGTTGTCGCGGCGCAGCAGCGTGAGATCGCGTTCGGACAGCGTCGACAGATCGACCTCGCCGATCAGCACCTGCCCTTCGGTCACCCGGTCGAGCCCTGCCATGCAGTGCATGAGGGTGGACTTCCCTGATCCCGACGGACCCATGATCGCGGTGAACTGGCCTTGCTCGAACGTCACGTCGATGGCGTCGAGTGCGCGCACCGCCGTGTCGCCCGAGCCGTAGATCTTGGTGGCGGCGACGGCTCTCGCCGCTGCATGCGTGGGTGGAGCCGCGACAGACATGAAGCCTCCCGGAGAGGTTGCAGACCAGCGCGCAACTCTACGCACGCCGACCTGCTGCCCATGTTCAGGTTTTTCTCAGGTTCGCAGCGTGGGACCCCGGTAGCCGGGGGTGAAGCCGTGCTCTATGAGCAGGTCATGAATCGGGTGCTCAGCTGCGGGGCCGGCATCGATGCGGGCCAGCTCGACTCTGGCGAGCCGGCCGTCGGCGAGTGCCTGGCGCAGCGCGCCGACCCAGCGGAGGTCGGCTGCGGCGTGCTCGAAGGTGTGCAGCGAGCGCCCGCCACGGTCCAGCGCTACGAGCGGAGTGCCGTCGGCCAGCACCACGTGCGCGCCGGCAGTTCGGCTGGGCCGGCCGTCGCTGGGCGGCCAGCCGAGTGCGGCGCCGTAGGGCTGGGCCGGGTCGGCCGCGCCGAGCACCACCACGCCGTCTGAGCTCTCTCGGAAGTCGCGCAGGCGCTCGACTGCGGCGGCGGTGGCGAACTGTGCCGCGCCGAGGCCCTCGACGAAGTGTCCACGCCGCACGCTGCCCCGTTCCTCGAGCGCCCGCAGGATGCCGTATGCCGCTGCGAAGCCCCCCGGATGGCCCTCGGCCAGCACGCCCGGGCGGGTGACGATGCCATGCCGCTCCAGCAGCGCCTGCGCGCCGCCGTGCGCCCGTTCGGTGGGTGACGGTGCTGGCTCCCGCAGCAGCGAGGTGAGCGACCAGCGGCCTGCCGCACTCGGCGGCCCGCCCGAGCGCAAGCGGCCGGGGCGTCGACGGGCCGGGCCCGAACGGGTCAACACGCCCGACCGGCCCCGGCGAGCACCCTGTCGGGCGCCTGCGGCTCGGCCAGCGCCGGAAGATCGGCTGGCTGACTTGCTTCGGCCGCTGCGACGGGGTCCAAGGGCTCGCAGCGGGGCAAGCGTGTCGTTGGTGACCAGCCCTGCCCACACCAAATCCCACAACGCGGCCAGCACCTGCTCGGACACGCTTGAGAGGTCGGCCGGCCCGTCGCTGTGAGCGGTGGCGGCGTGGGCGGCGCTGAGCAGGTCAGGCCAGAAGGCGGCACCGTGCTCGCCCAGGTGAGCGAGCACTGCCGCGGCCACAGGGTCTTCGGGTTCGGTATCGGTCGGCGGTGCCAGGGTGGCGATCTCGTCGCGCCAGTAGAGACGGATGCGGCCGTCGTTCGGGCCGAGCGATCCCGCACCGATCCACACCAGCTCGCCGCTCGCGAGCAACGCGTCCAGATCGGCACCGCTGTAGCGGGCGACACGTGCGGGCAGCACATCGGTCTCCAGAATCGAAGCGGCCACGGGTGCGCCCGCGAGCTGGGTGATGGCGTCGGCCAGCGCATCGGCACCCCGCCGTGGCCGGTCGATGCTGTGCCACGCAGCCAGGAAGCGGGCATACGCCTCGGGCGGCACCGGTTCCACCTCGCGCCGCAGCCGCGCCAGCGAGCGCCGTCGCACCGTTCGCAGCACCGATGTGTCGCACCATTCGGTGCTGGTGCCGTCGGGCCGGAATGCACCCCGGGTGACCCGCTTGGCTGTCTCGAGCCGGTTGAGCGCCGCAGTGACGCGCACGACTGCAATGCCCAGCCGCTCGGCAACAGCATCGGCTTCGAACGGCACATGCGTGGATGCGAAGCGGGCCACCAGCTCGTCGAGCGGATCGGTTCCCGGCGTCAGCATGTCGACGGTCAGCGCGGCAGGGAGACCCACGGGCAGGGCGCACCCCAGCGCGTCCCGGTACCGGGCGGCATCCTCCACCGCCACATACCGGGTCTCGCCGGCCACCCGCAGCTCCACGGCGCGACGCTCGGCCAACAGCTCAGCCAGCCAATCCTCCCCCGGCGCGCTCGCCTCACAGCGGTAGGAGATCTCCTCGGCGGTGAGGTCACCGACCCGGCTGAGGACGTCGGCGAGCTCGTCGGCGCTGCGGGCGCGGCGACCGTCGGCCAATCGCTGCAGCTCCAGCTCGAGCGTGGCGAGCACCTCGGCGTCGAGCAGCTCCCGCAGTTCCTCGGCGCCGAGCAGATCGGCCAGCAGGTCGCGGTCGAGCGCCAGGGCAGCGGCCCGGCGCTCGGCCAGCGGCGCGTCGCCGCCGTACATGAACACCGAGATCCAGTCGAACAACAGGCTCTGCGCCATCGGCGAGGCGCCGTCGGTGTCGACGGTGACCATGCGGATCTTGCGCGACCGGATGTCGGACAGCACCTCCGCCAGTGCCGGCACATCGAACACTTCCTGCAGGCATTCCCGGGAGGTCTCCAACAGCATCGGGAAGCTCGGGTACTTCGCCGCCACCTCCAGCAACCCGGCAGAGCGCTGGCGCTGCTGCCATAGCGGCACCCGCTCACCGGGCCGGCGGCGAGGCAGCAGCAGCGCACGGCCCGCGACCTCCCGGAAGCGCGACGCGAACAGCGCCGTCGAGGGCAGATGACTCACGATGGCGTCCCGCACCTCGTCGGGGTCGAGCGCCAAGTCGGTCGCATCCAGCACCGGGGCGCCGCTTGTGCCCGGCGAATCCCACGCCGATCCGTTGCCGGCCGCACCGTCGGGCTCGTCGGGCGACCAGACATCGGGCAGCCGCAGCACGATCCCGTCGTCGCTCCACAGCAGCTCCACGCCGCCCATGCCGTTGACGTCCCCGCTGCCGGCGGCCTGCTCGGCGAGCTTGGCCTGCAACGCGATGCCCCACGGCGCATGCACCCGGGCGCCGAACGGGGTGAGGATGCAGATGCGCCAGTCGCCGATCTCGTCGCGGAAGCGCTCCACCACGATCGTGCGGTCGTCGGGCACCGCACCGGTCGCCGCTCGCTGCGCGTCGAGGTAGCGCAGCACGTTCACTGCGGCAGAGCGATCAAGACAGTTCTCCCGCTGCAGCTGTTCCACGAGCTGAGCGGTCGGCTCTGCGGCTTTGGAAGCTCGACGGGGCGGCGCCACACCGCCGCTTGCCTCCGATGACGGCTGGCCTGCCGAGTCCACGTCGCCGCGCCGGGCCATGACCGCAGCGCTCTCCGCTTCGGCATCGAGCTGCATCAGGTGCGACTCAAGATCCGCCGGCAGCGCGTCGCCGATCGTGCGGATGAACGCCCCGACCGCCCTGCCCAGCTCCAGCGGTCGGCCGGGCCCGTCGCCGTGCCAGAACGGCATCTTGCCCGGCTCGCCCGGCGCAGGCGTGACCACGACCCGGTCGAAGGTGATCTCAGCGATCCGCCACGTCGACGCTCCCAACAGGAACGTCTCGCCCACCCGGGCCTCGTACACCATCTCCTCGTCGAGCTCGCCCACACGCGACCCGTCGGTGGTGAATACGGCGTAGAGGCCCCGGTCGGGAATCGTGCCGGCATTTGTGACCGCCAAGCGGCCCGCACCCTGGCGGGCCCGCAGCATCCCGGTGGTGCGATCCCACACGATGCGCGGCCGCAGCTCGCGGAACTCCTCGGACGGGTAGCGGCCCGCCAGCAGGTCGAGCACCGAGCTGAACACCTCCTCGCTGAGCTGCTCGTAGGGCGCGGCCCGCCGGATGACAGCCAGCAGGTCGGGCACCGACCAGTCGTCGACCGCGACCATGGCCACGATCTGCTGGGCCAGCACATCGAGCGGCTGACGGGGGTAGCGGATCGACTCGATCTCGCCGGTGCCCATGCGCTGCGCCACCACCGCCGCCTCCACCAGGTCGCCCCGGTGGCGGGGGAAGATCTTGCCGACGCTGGGCTCGCCCACCTGGTGCCCGGCCCGCCCGATGCGCTGCATGCCTGCCGCCACCGACGGCGGCGAGGCCACCTGCACCACCAGGTCGACCGCGCCCATGTCGATGCCCAGCTCCAACGACGAGGTGGCCACGATGGCGCGCACCCGGCCCGCCTTGAGATCGTCCTCGATTCCGAGCCGCTGCTCACGACTGAGCGAACCGTGATGCGCCCGCACCAGCTCGGCACCCTCGGGCGGCGAGGTGCCTTCGGCCTCGGCGGCCCGGTTGAGCCCCTCCAGATGCAGCTCGTTCAGTCGGGTGGCCAGCCGCTCGGCCAGCCGGCGCGCATTGGTGAAGATGATCGTGGAACGGTGCGCGTAGACCAGCTGCAGCAGCCGCGGATGAATCGCAGGCCAGATGCTGTTGGAGTGCGTCTGCGGCGATGCTGTGTCTGATGGCGCCACGGCCGGCGGCGGCGCTGTGTCTGATGGCGCCACCGCAAGCGGCGGCGCGAAGTCATCGTCGTGGTCGACGCGCACGGCGCCATTGGGTGCAGCGTCGGCACTGGCAGCCGCCAGATCGCCCATGTCGGACACGCCGACAATGACCTCTACGTCGAGCTGCTTGGTCATGCCGGCGTCGGTGATCTCGACATGACGCGAATCGGGACGCTCCGGATCGCTGCCGCCCAAGAACCGGGCAACCTCAGACAGCGGTCGCTGCGTGGCCGACAACCCGATCCGCTGCGGAGGCTCAGCCGTCAGCTCGCACAGCCGCTCCAACGACAGCGCCAGGTGCGTGCCCCGCTTGGTGGCGGCCACCGAATGGATCTCGTCGACAATCACCCACCGCACCCACCGCAGCGTCTCGCGCGCCTGCGACGTCAGCATGAGGTACAGCGACTCGGGCGTGGTGATGGCGATGTCGGGCGGCCGGGTGACCAGCCGCCGGCGTTCAGCAGCGCTGGTGTCGCCCGTGCGCACCCCCACCGTCGGCATATGCACGTCGACGCCCAGCCGCTCGGCGGCCAGGCTGATGCCGGCCAGCGGCGCCCGCAGGTTCTTGTCGACATCGACCGCCAGCGCCCGCAGCGGCGACAGGTACAGCACCCGGGTGCGCTCCGCATGCGCCGGCTCCGGCTCGCTCATCACCCGGTCGATCGCCCACAGGAACGCGGCAAGCGTCTTGCCCGACCCGGTAGGCGCTGCAATCAAACAATGGCGCCCCGCCGAAATGCTCTCCCACCCCGAGACTTGGCACTCAGTAGGCGCCGCAAAGGTAGAAGCAAACCACTCCGCCGTAGGCGCGGTAAACGACCCCAATGCCGGGTGCATCCGACCCGCAATGTCGCCCTCAGAGGCAGAACCAGCCATCCAAGGCCATTACTACAGCCCCGGTGTCACACCCGCCTTCGCAGCGGGCGCGTCCTAGCTGGGCGGATTCAGCGTGCCGTCGAACCCCTGGTTATGACTGCCATCACACATCGGCTTGGTATTCGACTCACCACACCGGCAAAGCGCAACAACCGCATCGCCTTCAGACAGCGTGTTCCCCTCGTGGTCCGATACCTGGCAAGGACCACGCACCAGCAGCGGTCCATTGTCCAGCACGGTCACCGTGACATCAGCCATGCGAATCTCCCGATCTCGCCTCTGCCGCAGCGGCGTTTGCGGCAATGCGGCCAGTGTTGCACGCCCCAGCGCCGTGTGACGCAGCAGCCGAGCGGAGCGGTTCGGGCAGCGGGCGCGACGACACCACCGCAACGCGCTTGGTGGCACGGGTCAGCGCCACGTACAGCGCCCGCAGGCCCTGCGGCTCCTCGTCGACCATTGCGGCCGGCTCCACCACCACCACGCCGTCGGTTTCCAGCCCTTTGCACAGCCGCACCGGCGCCAGGGTCACATGCGGGTGCAGCGCTCCGGTGGCGTTGCGGCTCGCCGCAGTGGCACGGCCGAAGTCGACGCCGGCGGAGGCAAACAGCTCGGCGATGCCGTCCATGTGCTCGGCGGGCGACACCACCAGCATGCTCCCGCCGTCCAGCTCGGCCGCTTCGGTGACAACCGTGTCCAGCACGGCCGGCGCTACGCCATCAGGCGCTGTCACGAAACGGGGCGGCGAGCCGTCGATGCGCACTGCAGCGGGCGGGGCCAGGCCGGGCGCAGCCGCAGCGAGCACCTGGTTGGCCAGCTCGAGGCTGGGCTGGGGGATCCGGTAGCTCAGCGTGAGCTCGGACAGCCGTGGCGCAACGGGCCCCGACGGCAGGTGGGCCAGAATCTCGTGCCAGCTCGACGGCGCATGCGCGGAGGTGGCCTGGGCAATGTCGCCGACCAGCGTCATCGAGCCGTTCAGCGACCGGCGGGCGATCATCCGCAGCGCCATCGGCGGCTGGTCCTGGCATTCGTCCACCACGATGTGGCCGTAGGTGCGCATCTCGGTGTCGCTGCGGCGCTTGCGCGAGCGCGACCGGGGCCCCAGCACGGCGTAGGCCTCGTCGAGCACGGGCACGTCGGCGTCGCTCCACTCGTAGTCGGCCTCGCTATCGCCCCGGGGGCGGTACAGCTGCTCGGTCTCGGCGTCGGCCAGCGCCCCGTCGGCCGCCGACCGCAGCAGCGCACGCGAGCCGTAGAGGTCGCGCAGCAGCTGCGCGGGGGTCAGCAGCGGCCACATGCGCTCGAACGCCTCCATCACCTCGGGATGGCGGGAGAACCGTTCGCGCAGCTTGGACGGGTCGGGGCGGCGGCGGTGCGAGGCCGACATGGCCGAATAGACCGCCTGCTCCACGTACGCCCGGCCCGCGTTGTGATGGCGGAAACGGCGGCGAGCCTCGGCCACGATGGCCCTCGACGTGCTTGCCGCCAGCGTGACGTAACCCAATCCGAAGTCGAGACGCAGATCGCCGCGCAGCGGGCGCTGCCGGTCGCGCACGGCGTTCTTCACCACCTGCGACATGCGGACATCGCCCTTAATGCGCGCCACGTCAGCCGTGTCGGCCAGGCGTACCCGCACGTCGGGGAAGATCTCGTTGATCAGGTCGGCCAGCACGAACAGGTGCACACCGGCTTCGCCCAGGCTGGGCAGCACCCGTTCGACGTAGCGCAGGAAGAGCCGGTTGGGCCCCACCACGAGCACGCCCTGCCCGGCCAGCGGGAACCGGTACGTGTACAGCAGGTAGGCGGCGCGGTGCAGCGCCACGATGGTCTTGCCGGTGCCGGGACCGCCTTGTGTGACCAGGATCCCCTTGCGCGGGCTGCGGATGATCTCGTCCTGCTCGGCCTGGATCGTGGCCACCACCTGGCGCAGCTGGCCGTCGCGGCGCTGCTCGAGCGCGGCATACAGCGCCCCGTGGGCGTTCAGCCGGGAGCGAGGGCCGTCGCCGCTCTGGCCGTCGAGCGCATCGAGGTCGAAGAACTCGTCTTCGAGGTCGGCAAGCACGCGGCCGCGGCACACGAAGTGCCGCCGTCGCAGCAGGCCGAGCGGGTCGCCACCGGTGGCCCGGAAGAACGGCTCGGCGATCGGGGCCCGCCAGTCCACCACCACCGGCTCCTGGCGCTCGTCGGCTACCGCAAGCCTGCCGATGTAGAACGTCTCGCTGGCGCCATTGCCGTCAGGACTGCCGTCGGACTTGTCAGCATCGCCGTTCGGCCCCGCGGACCGGTCGATGCGGCCGAACACCAGCGACGACGAGCCGAGCTCGAGCTGGCTCAGGCGCCCTGCAACGGCGTCTTCGATGACGTCGCGTTCGAAGCGGGCCTGCCGTGTGCCGCCGCGACCCACCTCGACCATGTCGCGCAGCCGCGTCACTCGCTGCCGGGACGATTCCAGCAGCGCGTACGCACGGTCGATATGAGCTTGTTCTGCCTGGATTTCCGGATGGCTCACGCTTGGCTCGTCACCGCTTTTGAGGCTGATCAAGGCTACTCGCGGCTCGTCATCCCTCCGCACGGCCGGACTTGAGGCGGCGCGAACAGGTGAACCTTCTCGTTGTCGTACCTGTTGTCTCCCGCTCTTGTTCGCTGCCGCTCACGGGCCGCTCGGGCCACGGCTTCGCCTGCCGGCTCAGCCTCTGCGTCGGCCGGCTGGCAAAACGCACCAGGCGAGCAGCACGGCGGCTGCCACGATCAGCGGCCACGAGCCCAGCGTCAGCGCCGGGGTGCTGCCTGAGCGAAGCTCGACTTCGCCGGCCAGCACGATGGATTCGCGCAGCTCGCTGCGGTGAGTGACCTCGCCGTCGGGCGACACGACGGCGCTGTAGCCGGTGGTGGACGCCTGCAGAACCCAGCGCCCGGTTTCGACTGCCCGCAGCCGTGCACTGGCGAGCGATTGGGAAGGCACCACCGAGGTGCTGTACGACGACGCCAGCGTGGGGTTCGCCACGATTCGGCCGCCGGCCTGTACCCCGTCTCGCACGAGATCGCTGAAGTACACCTCGTAGGAGGTGACGACGGCGATGTCGCCCAGCGAGGTCGAAAGCACGCCGGGACCCTCGCCGGCGATGGCTTCGCGGGAGATCAGCGACAGGTCGGCGAACGGTTCCACCACGCTGCGCAGCGGCACGTATTCGCCGAAGGGCACCAGGTGGGCCTTGTCGTAGCGATCTGCCAGGCCCGTGGCGGGGTCGATGGCGACGGTGGCGTTGCGGAACCGTTGATCATCGGCGCGCTCGTAGAAGTTGGCTATGAGGACCGTGTCGCGCCAGCCGGCCAGCGCTTCCAGCTCGGCCAGGTTGTCGGAGGCCTCCAGCGGGCCGTCGGCCGACGTGCTGCTCTCGCTCCACACCATGAGGTCGGCATTGCCCTGCCAGGCGTTGGTGGTGTCGAGGTGCCGCAGCCGCACGCTGCGCTGCGGCGTGTCGACGTTGGTGCCCAGTTCGCCGCCGGCCTGGACGACAGCCGCCGTGACGGTGGCGTCCACCGTGGTGGCGGGCCACGCCAGCGCCGCGATGGGCGCGGCGATGGCCACCACCGCCGGCCAGGACACGGCACACCACTCCCGCGCGCAGAGGCGCTCGACGATGACGGCACCCACGCCCACGAGCGCGACCACCCCCAGCGGACCTGCAAGCACCGCGGTGCCCAGCCACGGCCCGCCGACCTGACCCAGCGCCAGATTCGACATGGGCACGCCGCCGAAGGGCACCTGCCAGCGCACGGCTTCGCCCAGCACCAGCGCGGCGGGCACGCCTAGCGCACGCCATCGGCCGCTGGCGGGAACGAGCGACAGCGGCAGCGCCATGATGAGCGTCTCGACCGGCACTGCCGCGATCCATCCCGGCACGGTCAGCTCGGTCATCCAGAACAGCCCGAGCAGGTAGGCGCCCAGCCAGAAGGCCGCTGCCACCTCGAGCCGGTCGCGCCAGCGCTGCGCTCCCCGGTTGCAGAAGCGCAGCCACAGGCCGATGCCGACGGGGCCGAGCGGCCACAGCCCCCACGGCGGCAGCGACAGCATGGTGAGCGCTCCGAGCACGAGCGCAAGGCCGTCGCGCAGCAGCCGGTTCACGGCGAGGCAACCGTTCGGCCGTCGCACGGCAGCCGATCGGCGACGGCTGCTCGACTCACGGCGAGCTGGAGGCGGGGACCGAGGCCAAGTGCTGCACGACGGCTGCTGCCGCCTCGTTGCCCTGCCGGATGCATGCCGGAATGCCGAGGCCCCGGTAGGCGGCCCCGGTCACGAACACGCCCGGCATCTCGCGTGCCAGCGCCTCGGAGATCCGGTCGACGAGCTGACCGTGTCCGGGCCGGTACTGCGGCAGCGACTGCGGCCAGCGCGAGACCCTCCACTCGGCGACAGCGCCGGGGTCGCTCAGGCGCCGCAGCGGCGGCAGGCTCGACAGCTCACCGAGAACGGTGTCGCGCAGCTCGGCATCGTCAAGGCGCGTGTGTCGGTCGTCGTCGTCCCGGCCCACTGACACCCTCAGAATTACATTCCGGCTGTCGTCGGGTTGATCACCACCCGCAGCCCAGTTGGGCCACTTGGCCGAGCCGTAGCTGCAGGCCGTCGTGAGCCAACCGGTATTCCGAGTGACCAAGAATCCGGCCTCGTGCGGTGCCTCGATGGCGTCGGCGCGGACGCTCAGCGTCACGACGGCAACCGACGCGTACTTGATGAGGCCAAGCGCCGCCGCAGCGTGAGGTGCGGCCGGCAGCATCTGCGCTGCTGCGTAGGCCGGTGCAGCGATGATGACCGCGTCTGCATCGAGTACCTCGGAACCTGTGTCGACAGCGAATCGAGTGCTGGGGCGTCGGATTGCTTCCACCGGGGTGCCCAGGCGCAAGACGCATCCGTCCAGCCGCTCCGTCAGCGCTTGGATCAGCCGGCCCATCCCGCCTTCGAAGCTGCCGAAGATCGGTGGGGGGCCGGAGCCGTCTGCGGCAGGCGCAGGCTGCATCCGGCGCAGTCCTCTCATGAGCGATCGGCTGCGCTCCAGCGCTTGGCCGAGGATCGGCGCCGAGGTCGCGGCGTCGATCCGGTTGATGTCGCCCGCGCTGATGCTGCCGAGCAGCGGGTCGACCACCTGCGACGCCACGGCCTCACCGAGCCGGGCGCGCACGATGTCACCGACGCTGGCGGCGCCGGGACGCACGCTCACAGCGCGTCTGCGGCCCTCGATCATGATGTCGGTGCCATTGGGGCCTCGCCGACGTTCCGTGAACCGCCGCGGCAACACGTAGTCGGCCGCAGCCCGCAGCGTGCCCAGCGGGCCGAGCAGCGGCGAGCGGACGAGCGGACCCAGCCGTGTGGGCACCCCGCCGATCAAGCCATCGGGCAGCGGTGCCAGCCGTTGGCCGCGCGAGCTAACCCGAACGACCGAGGCGCCGCCTACCGCCGGCGAAATGCGCTCGGCTGAGATGCCCAGCTCGTCGCACAGCTCGATCGCCCAGGGCACCCGCAGCAGGAACGCATCGGCGCCCTCGTCCACAAGCCGCCCTTCGAACGGCGTCGAGAGGATCTTGCCGCCCAAGCGCTCGGCGCTGTCGATCAGCACCACACGGGGCACTTCGGCCGCCGCGTCGGCAGGGTGCAGCAGGCGGTAGGCGGCAGTCAGCCCGGCGATGCCGCCGCCGACCACAACAACCCGCTGAGTTGTCATGCCGACAGGTCACCACGACTGCGGGGTGCCACGACGCAGTCCACCGCTCGCTCAGTCGGGTTGTTTGGGCAGCGGCCGCCGGTACGCGTGCACATGGTCGGTCAGCCGTTCGAGCACGGCAGGGTCGGTCTCGGGCAGCACGCCGTGGCCCAGGTTGAAGATGTAGCCGCTCTCGGTCGTGCCGGCGGCCAGGATGCGGTCGGCGGCGGGACGCACGGCATCCCATCCCGCCACGCACAGGGCCGGGTCGAGGTTGCCCTGCAGCGCTACGCCGGGCCCGACCCGCTCACGAGCCACCTCGAGCGGCACCCGCCAGTCCACGCCCACCACGTCGGCGCCCACCCCGGCCATCTGGTCGAGCAGCTCCCCGGTGCCCACGCCAAAGTGCGCCCGGGGCACGCCCAGGTCGGCCAGCTCGTCGAAGACCCGCTTGCTGTGAGGCGCCACGAACGCCGCATAGTCGGCGGGCGACAGCGTGCCCGCCCACGAGTCGAACAGCTGCACGGCGCTGGCGCCGGCCAGCACCTGCGATCGCATCGAGGCCACGGCTATGGACGCCAGCCGTTCCATGAGGTCGTGCCACAGCGCCGTGTCGGTGTACATGAGCGACTTGGTCCGCAGGTGCTGGCGGGAAGGTGCGCCTTCGACCAGGTAGCTCGCCACCGTGAACGGCGCCCCGGCGAAGCCGACGAGCGGCACGTCGAGCTCGGCGGCCAGCAGCCGGACGGTGTCGAGCACGTACGGGGTGTGCGCCTCGGCGTCAAGCTCCGGCAGCCGATCCAGATCAGCGCGGCTGCGCAGCGGTTGGCCGGCCACCGGCCCCACGCCGGGCACCACGTCGATCCCGAAGCCGACTGCGGCGGCCGGCACCACGATGTCGGAGAACAGCACCGCCGCATCCACCCCGTAACGGCGCACCGGCTGCAAGGTGATCTCGGCGGCAGTGGGCGGATCGGCGATGGCGTCGAGAATGCTGCCCTGCCCTCGCAGCGCCCGGTATTCCGGCAGCGAGCGCCCGGCCTGCCGCTGGAACCACACCGGCACCTGCTCGGTACGCCGGCAGCGGGCCGCCCGCAGGTACAGGCTGTCGCCCAGCCGGTGGATCGGGTGATCCGCCGGCAGCACTGCGGCCGGCGCCGCGGCAGTTGACTCAGCCATGCGCTGCGAACGGTACCGGCACGAGCCGAACTCACAGGTCCCGAAGGTCCACCAAATCAAAGACTCCAGCGGTTTCGTAACTCCGAATGACGACGAGAGTTGAACCGATGATCGTCCAGCGGTTCATCGGCGATCGAGCAGTCAGTCGAAATCCTGGCAGTTCGTCACGAGGCCGGTCGGCGAGATCTGCGAGTCCGATAAGCAGCCGCTCTCGGTCTTCGTCGCTCTTGCCATCGGCCCACTCATCAAAGCAGCGGTGTGGATCAGCTACGCGCCAAGTCACGCCACTGGGTCATGCAAGGCTGACAGGCTCGCCACGACCCGCCCGTCGAGCCATCTCGCGAAGCTCTTCAGGAGAGAGAGAGCTCCGTCGCTCCACCTCATCGGGTGCCAGCGAGGACGAAGTGGATTCGATGGCCGCCAGCTTGTCCATGAGCTCCCCGAAACCGGCCTGACCGAGGAGTCCTTCGAGGAGCGCTGTCGACATTGCCGTTTCATTCCAGTCGATGCGGGAAACATCGAATCCGGCAAGGTCGACGAGCACCCGGAACGCGTCACGCTGGACGGCTTCAGACTGGAAATCGTTGACTACCGCTGCGATTTCGGGCATGACCTCTAGCCAAGCGCTGAGCTGCGTGTCGCTCACCCTGTGGACTCCTCCCGGCTTGCGGCCGGAACCCCTGTGGTCAACCGTTGCCCCGCAGGGTACCCGCATGACCAGAGGACGCTGTTCGGCGCTCCTCGAACCGGCCGCCTCCGCAACTGGCGCTGGGCAGACGCGGGAACGGCGAGATAGAGGCCGCGCCCCCGAAGTGGCGTGCAGGTAGTGTCCGACGAAGCTATTGGCTCGGCCGAAGACGAATCCAAAACTGTCCTAAGCAAGAACCCGGTATGCCGCGGTTCGCTCGGCTCAACTCTCGCAGGTGTTCAGCCCCGAAGGCAGTTTGCTGCATGAATCGTTCGCGCGTAGCGGAGAACTTCAGCCCAACGGGCATCGCGCGGCTCCTGTTCGCCGACGACGCAGCAGGTCCAGCAGCGCTGGTTGCATTACATGTGCTTCGTCATTGCGCACCCAGCGGCACCTTTGTGGAGAACCGCCGCCTGCAACGCACACCGTGCGTGGCCAATTCAGACCGGGTAACTGACCGCCAGCGGTCGACTGCGCCGATCGCTGCAAATGTGTAGCAACCTGATGTCGAATCCACCGGCAGAGCGACGCCCTCTGCTCAGCAAAGCGACGGGAGACGCGAAATTGCCCCTGTCAACTGAAGTCGACCGAGGCCGATCGCTAGTCGAGATCGGGAATTTCTTGGTGGCGACCCGCGACGCTGGCTATCGCTCCGTAGCGAGCGCGGTGTCGGAATTCGTAGACAACTCGATTCAGGCGGGGGCACAGTCCATCAGAGTGGATGTTGCCAAGAGCGACTGCACTGAGTTCCCGATCGAAATCGCCGTGACAGACGACGGCATGGGCATGAACGCTGCTGAGCTGTCCGGCGCTCTGACTTTCGGAGGCAGCTCCAGATTCGGCGACCGCTCGTCACTAGGGCGCTTCGGCATGGGGCTTCCCAACGCGGCACTGAGCCTCGCTCGCCGCGTCGAGGTGTACAGCTGGCAGTCCGACAGCTCACTGCTGAGCACTCTCGATCTGGACGAGATCGTCGGCGGCGACACCCGATTCGCGTTGCCTGCGAATGCCGAACGGCAAACGGTCACTGCGGATAGTCCGAGTGGGACGCTCGTGCGTCTGCGAAGGTGTGACCGACTCGGATATCGGCGCCCATCGACGATCGCCAACAAGCTCGCCGACTCGCTGAGTCGAACGTACCGTCACTTTCTGGGCGCGGGGCTCTCGATCGTTGTGAACGACAAGCCCCTAACCCCTGCCGACCCTCTCTTCTTGAGCACAGGAACGGCCCATACAGCGAAAGCGTTCGGCGAGCCTCTCGCGTACGAACTAGCCACTGCAGCCGGACACGGCACAGTCGAAGTCATATTCACCGAACTCCCAGTCGAAGCCTGGTGCGATCTGTCTGTTCAGCAGAAGCGTCGAATCGGCATCACGAACGCTGCCAACGTCTCGATCGTCCGCGCTGACCGGGAAGTCGATTCGGGATGGTGGTTCATGGGCGGCCGACGGCGTCAGAACTATGACGACTGGTGGCGTTGCGAGATCCGTTTCGACCCGGTGCTAGATGAACTCTTCGGCATCACGCACACAAAGCAGCAGGTAACCCCGACCCCGCACCTGAACGACTTGCTGTCCGCAGACCTCGGGCCGATCGCAAATGCGCTCAACGCTCGTGTTCGACGCCGCTTCGAACTCGTCAAGGTCCGCGGCCCGTTAGCTGATGCGGCGAGAACCGCCGCCTTGTGCTCGGAATCGCTTCCGCGTCTCGGCCCCGGCCCGAGCGCGTCGGCCGTGTACCGGCTAGAGGTCGGCGAGATCGCCGGGACATCGGCGCTCACGGTCGAGACCGAGGGGCAGGACATGTCCGTGGTCGTCAACGAGCGCCACCCGCTCTACCGAGACGTGCTTCGACCCCTCACAGAGAGCGCGACGCCAGCTGATCAACGCACAGCGAAGCGGGTCGGCCTAGTTCTTCTCGCGTTGGCGCGTGCTGAAGCCGCCGCCGGCCCCGGGCACTCAGGCCATGCAGCAGCACAGTTCCGCTCTCAGTGGTCAGACTTCGCTGCGACCTACTTGAATGCATGAGCACTAGTCGTGACTTGGTTGACACTGCGATGCCCCGAGGGACTACCCGAGGAGGATCACCAGGCCCTGATGTCATTGACACTGGCACTCAGTAGCGGCAACGCACCGACGCGGCTGATTGGCGACGAGTTCCGCCACCCGGCCGGTGAAGCAGCAGCACGAGTTCTCATCGACCTGCATCTGCAGGGGTGGTCGATTCGACTGCAGGACTGCACGAACGTGGAGATCCGCGCACCGGAGCGAGCCGATGATGCCGAATACGAGAAGCGCAGGGTCAGACACCAGGAGTTGCTCAAGCGAGACGAACAGCTGAGCAAGCCGTCCATTACTCGATTCATACGAAGTATGGAAGCCCCGCGCGAGCACCGCGGCAAGCTGGTGTCGATCTTCGACCTGATGCGCGACGGCCCGGAATTGGCAACATCGCTGAAGCGCATTCGCCGCTCCGAGTTCGACAGCGACAGAGTGCGGTCCGTAGTGGATCCGTATATCCAGATCGTCGAATCACCGAGACGCGACAAGTGGACAGGCATTCGGTTGAGCGACATCTGGCGCTACTTCCGACATACCTGGTCCAATCAGCACGCCACCGTTCCTGGTCGGACGATGGCTTTGCTCGTTCGTGACCGCGCGGCCGCCAATCACCCGGTGATTGGCATCGCTGCGCTCAGCAGCGCAATTGTGCAGATGGACAAGCGTGACAGCTGGATCGGGTGGCGTCCGAAGGACGTACTGAGCGAGCTGTCCGACAATCCTTCGGGGGAACATGCCCGTTGGCTGGTCAGCCGACTGGAACAACGCAAGAGCGAGGTCTACATCGACGATCTGATTCGGGACGAGTTGTTCTGGCCAACGCTGTGGGAATGTCCCGCGACGGAGTCCATCGAGGCGCTGAGATCCGAGGCAACTGCGCGGCGCGCCGATCACCTGCGGCTTGCTCGCCGTGACCACGTCGCCACGCTTGGTCGCGATTGTGCTGACTATTGGGAGGCTCGCGCAGAATCGGACCTGTACCGAGCCAAGCGGTGCCTGCTACTTGCGGATCTGATGCGCGACAAGGCAGCGCTGCTTCGATTTCTCTACCCGAAGGCACGCGCTGCAGGGCTTCGTTCCGCCTTGGAAGACCCAGAGGCTCGCCGGGCGATCATGTCGATTGCTCGACGAGCCAAAGCGGACACCGTCGGTACTGAGATAGCTGACCTCTCCGTTTGCGGCGCCGTCGCTCCCTATAACGAGATCATCGGCGGGAAGCTCGTTGCGATGTTGGCGATGAGTCCCAGCGTGGTGCGTGCCTACCAACGCAAGTACCGGCACTACGAGAGCGAAATCGCATCGTCGGTCGCTGGCAGGCCTATCAGCCGCGCATCGCGACTGGTCTACATCGGGACGACATCTCTCTACGGGATCGCTTCAAGCCAATACAACCGTGTCAGCATCCCGGCAGCAGTGCTGGACGCTGACGCGGACTTGCGGCTAGAGCGCTTGGGACGCTCGCGGTCATTTGGGACATCCCACTTCTCGGCCGACACCGTCGCCGCTCTCGTCCGGCTCTGTGAACAGACCAGCAACGGGACTAGAGTGAACAGCCTCTTCGGCGAAGGCGTTAACCCGAAGCTCCGAAAGGTACGTGCCGGGCTTGATGCACTGGGATGGCCCTCGGATCGCCTGCTTCGCCACGGCCGCGAGCGCCTGATCTATGGCGTGTCGCTGGTGCACAATCTCCGCTCGTACCTGCTGGGGATGAACTCGCGGCCTCGGTACTTGGTACGGAGCACCACGACCGATGACGTACGCCGAATCTCGGGTTGGTGGATGACACGATGGTTGTGGGGCCGCATCGAGTCAGCGGACGTTCTCGACCGTGTCGCGTCCGATACGACGGAACGACCAGTGCGGCATAGGGCCCGCGTTGCGTTACCCGCCGGTAGCAACTAGCGCGGGTGGTCGCGGAACGTAGCGGTCGACAACCCCCTCCTCATCGCTCGACATATACCTCGGATGCGGAAGCAAGGGAGGCCACGACCTGGTCGTTGTCGGAGGCAGGCTCGATATGTGCATCAAGGACGCGTAGATGTGCTCCGACCCTGATCGCTGATGTGCCATCGGTGCCGAGCAGCAGCACATCGTCGCCGTTCATGAGGCGCAACGTCCAGGCTCGCGGTCCACAGGACTCTGTGATGATTCCTCGCAGATCGCCACGACCGACGGAGTTGGCCTGAAGCTCTGTGAACTGCCAGTACGGATCGCAGAGATGTCGGACAGAACATCGTCGGCAACGCTCCGTCGCAGGTCGGGCCTCTGGTGGGTACTCGGCGAGGTGCTCCTCAAGGCGCGCAATTCTGGCCGCTGTTTGGCGTTCAATTTCTTCGAGTTCGATCTCGTCTGGCACAGCTATGTCGACGTCAAGGCCGGGGTACGAAGCACTGAGCCGGGTTGCGTACGGACGAAGCGGATCCGGATGGTCGCTGCGGGACCACAGCAAGGCATAGAGCCGTAGCTGTTCGGCGTGTTGCGGCGACGGCTCGCCGGTCTTGTAGTCCACAATGTGGACATCGGTGCCGGCCAGCGTCACTAGGTCGGCTCGACCGATCAGTCGAAGCGAAGTCGATCGGAGCGTGAACTCCGCGTAGGAGCCGTCGGGTAGATGCCGGGTTCCCGTCACTTTCGGGCCGGCCTCGGCGGACGGTTCCCGCTGGGGGTCCCGAGACAAGAACGGTGTACGCGATACAAGTGCCTGCGTCTCTCTTCGCATGTCAGCAACGCGCTGCAGGAGGTCGCCTGCGATTTGCTCGGCCGTGTCACGGCATCGCGGATTGTCCCCGAGTTCCTGGATCCGCTCGTCGATCGCCTCACGGATGACTTCGCTAAATCCGCCCAGAGACCGCATCACCGACACCGCGTATTCGTCTTGGGGGCCCGTGCAGCCGTTGGCGACGAGCGCGCCGACGATTGTCTCGAGGCTCCGGTGCACAACCTCGCCCGCTAAAGCGGCGCCGCTTGGCCGGTCGGGGTATCCGTTGCCTGGCCACAGGCCTAGGTAGTCAGATCTCCTGAGGCTCCAGCGCCTCGGGCAGTCTTCGGCCTCGGTCAAGCTTGTGTAGCTGAACCGAGCTGGCGCCTCAGCCCAGATGCCTTCGATTTCTTCGATTCCTGCCACGAAGTGTCGGTCAGATGCCATTGACACGCTGAATGACCCCAAGGGTCGCGGCAGGCAAATTTTGCCCGACAACGATGTCGTTGATGAGCTCGATCTGAGTTCCGGCGCTGTATTCCTTCGCGTCACGAAGCAAGGGATCTGCGGGATAGTCGGGAGCGAGTGGTGCGTGTGTGCCGATGATGAGCGTTCGGCCATTCTTTATGGCCGCTATCGGTGCGATCAATTCACCGATTCCCGGCACCTGCACTGAGTAGCTGCGTTCGAACTGGACGCCTTCAATTCCGTGCCGCACGAGGTCAGCATGAAGGCGGTCCAGCGAGTGCTCGACGCGCGAGGGCTCCAGAAGGGGCTCTTCGTCACGCAGCAGATACTTGAGAAGACTCGCTCCGACGAAGCGGTCGAGATGCTGGTGCTCGAAGCGATTTCTGAAGCTGCGAATGCACCGGTAGCAGCTCCTGTCGCAGTCGGCGGGGCAGTCTTCAAGTACTGCTAGGGCCTCCAAGAGCACTTGGTGACTCCGCAGACCCACCTCTCGGGCGAAGCCGGCGCCACCGGGCAACGTGTCGTAGAGGTAGATCTCCGCCTCGAGACCGAGCTTCCCCTGTTCCGTGAGTGCGGGCCGGTACTCGGCTTGGAGTTCGCTTGCATCGATTTCCAGCAGTCGTGTTGCGGCGATCGTGATCGCTTCTGCGACAGTGCGTAACGCGACCTGAGTGGGCAGGGCACCTGGTCGAAGGATGATTGGATGGTCGACTCGTAGCAGCAACCGAAGCACATCGGAAACGAATTCGGTGCCGAGCACCAATCCGCTTGTAGCCAACCCACCTTCACATTCTTGCTCTCTAGGGTCGGGAAATGGTTTGGGGTGCTCTGCGCGCACGTGGCCCGCGGGGAAGGCCGTCGGGCTAATCAGCCCACATCTGAGGCAGCATGTGTATCCCCTCTGGCTGGGGCCCGTGTTCGTGACCAGCAGTGACGATCTGTCGTAGAAGTGACGGATTCTCGAAGTGACGTCTTGCCAGCTTTCCGAACCCGATGGCGAGGCTGCGACCAGCTGCGCTCGAGTCGCGTAGCTGCGCGCTGGCTGATCGTCGGGAGATGTTTGTTCGGTCTGGTCCTGAGGGTGGGCGAACCCCGGGGGGCGCAGCCAGTGACGAGCCTCGCCGAACTGGTCCCTCGCCCCGCACGCCGGGCAGTCGCGAACCTCTCCGGGTTCAGATTCCGACCGGCTCACAGTCATTGCGAAGCGGCAGACCGAGCACTCAAAATAGATTCGCCGGTCTCGCCACGCGTCCGCCCTGCCCGAGAGCATGGGTGAGTACAGCGCACCCGAAGTCCACAGCTTGCCGTCGATCCAGACACTCTTGCCCGGCGCATACTGCGTCAGCGCCACGGGCAACCCTTGACTTGGCGCGTAGTGAAATGCCGGACGATACAGGGTGGACCCCTCGGCATCGAAGACGTGAAATGACACCACGTCGGTTGGGAAGGCATAGCGAGGAAGAACGCCCTTGTGCAGGAGCCGGTGAAGAAGGTTCTCCTTCGCAAGCTGGGGATCGGACCGTTCCTCCCCTGCTTCATCGGGCAGTTCTAGAGCCGATTCATCTTCACTCTCTTGCGTTTCACCAGGTTCTTGCTCCGCGTACGTCTCGTCGTGATGTTCTAGATCCCCTTCGAGCGCGTGGCGAAGCACCTGGATGGTTCGCTCTGGGAAGTGCTCGATGATGTCGTGGCGATCGGTGTCATCGAGTTGGCTGGGAAGCCACGCATCAAGCTCGGACCCGAGTATCCCCTTCTCGGTCTTCAGCCACTGTGCGAAGTCGCTCAAGTTCAGCGCTGCCGAATCGTCGACGAAGTCATCGACCTTTCCGAGTACCTCGAAGAGCTGCGGTTGAGACTCGGGGTCGATCGCTGGCAGTCGAACCGAGAGGTACCGCTGAAGTAAGAAGGCTGTCACATGTCGGCGGGCGATATCGGCATTGTCCAGACACAGGATCGGATCGTCGACGTCACCTCGAATCATCTCGTCAGGGTGGCTGAAGTAGTGCTCATCATGGCTGTCCGCGCTTCCAAACCCGATGACGGTGGCGACAGCGTTGCCTCGGCGGCCGGCACGACCGGCACGCTGTTGGTAGTTCGCTCGAGCGGGTGGCATGTTGCGGAGCGCTACACCCGAGAGCGCACCAATGTCGATACCTACCTCCATCGTGGTAGTACACGAAAGCACATCGATCGCCGAACGAGCGCTCTGGCCGATCGCTTCCGTGATGTCAATGTCTTGGAAGAGCAGCTCGTGCTCTTCGGCCTTGGAGAA
Organism: Candidatus Poriferisodalis sp.; assembly: GCF_965204125.1. Taxonomy (GTDB): domain Bacteria; phylum Actinomycetota; class Acidimicrobiia; order Acidimicrobiales; family Poriferisodalaceae; genus Poriferisodalis. Next base: position 912,242 of record NZ_OZ241968.1, read on the forward strand.
CACTGCGTCGCGATGAGCTTCCCCCAGTTGGGCAGTGTGCTCTGCTGCGACGAGGACAGTTGGAGGCTTCCTTTGGGGGCCGAGCAAGTCCACGGCGGCCGCTCGGTAATGCCCTTTGCGCGCCCTAAACACCGTGTCCGCTTCGGGATCAATCTCTTCGACATCCTCGCGGCAGCACGAAACGCATCGGTTGCTTCCCGGGAACGGCCGTTGTGTCGTCTTGCACGTCCGGCAATAGGCCCAGCCGGGTCCCGCATCCAGGGTGAGCCGCGATGCCTTGATCCGCCAGGTACTGCCTTGGGGTTCGCACAGGCGGTCCAGCAGTACCGGCAACCAGATGCTCTCGAATTCTCGTCGTGACGCAGCATCGCCTAGCCACCCATTCAGTGGAGGGAACGAGCCTCTGCGTCCTTTGACTTCGTTTAACCACCAACTGGAGGGCATGTCTGCAAACCACAAGCCTGCTGTGGTCCAGTGACTGATCCATAACCGCGCTAGGGCCAACCGCTTCTCGTCCGAGTCATAGTGCTCGGTCGTCGGCAGCGCCTGGAGCAGTTCGCCGCTATCGAGTTCGACGAGGGAGGCGAGCGCGAGCGGTTGCAGGCCCGTCCACTTGTGGCGGATTGTCGTGACGATTGCCCGTAGTAGAGACTCGGGCGCCGTCTCCGATCTTGACCTGAAGTAGAGATGCATCAAGGCAGCAGGGTCGTCCAGATCTGAGTCATCCATGCCGTCGAGTTCTCGCTGCAGTTGGGTGGACTCGCCTGTCCGCGACTCATATCGCAGTCGAACCCCACACAGCCGTGCACCGAGCATGACCGCGAGGTAAGCGTCATCGAGATTGACATGAGGGCCGAACGATTCGTGCTTCTGGAGTTCACGCAGCCCGAGCAGCAATAGCGGCCTCACAGCATCGCGCATTGCGAATGTCTGCAGATTCGGCGCGAGGCGAGCGGCCAGTTGTCGAGAGTCAGAGAAGGCAAGCACCTTCCTGCCCCGCAGCGGTGCGAACGTAGATGCCTGTTGGGGCCCCGGCGACTGAACGTCGACCTGTCGAGCAACGACTGACTGGAACGGCTGATCGCCCTTGGTTTGATGATCTTGGACTGACGACTGGCCGAAGTTCGCGACTTGGCCGCACACTCCGCAAGGACGGAACTCGCCGCTGGCGCGGGTTGAGTATTCCTCTTCGTCGTCATCGTTCTCGACCGTTGTGGTCTCGCGGTCTCGAGGCAGGAAAACTGTCCGGCACCGCTCGGGGTCCTCGACTGGGTCCAGCCGCCCGGTGACGAGGTCCAAGTCGAAGCGCTCGGCAACTCCCGGCATCGGTTCTTCGAGACAGATATCCAGCGGTGCTAGCTCGAAGACCTCACCGGATGCGTGTTCGAAGGACTCGCCCGGTTCGGACCACAGGAAGACCGGCGCCAGAACGTCATTCGTATAGGCACGAGCGTACGCCGAGCCACAATTCCGGCACGTGTACATCTCAAAGACCCGCGCCCCGCAGTCACAGCTCTCGCGAGGTTGAGAGAAGAGTTTCCCTATGGGTCCTTGTTCTTCGACTTCCGTGCAGTGAGGGTCGAGGCATGCCCAGAGCCCTGGCAAGCCCCGCAAGAATGTATGCACCCGACACGGCAGGGTTCCCCGAGCGAGCGGTGAAGGCCGTGCGATGCTCCCGAGAGCGATCAGCGAGGTCAGCGCTGCATCCGCACCGTCGTTCGGGCCGGCGAACACGTCGGTGGCGAGCTCCGCGAGCGGGCGTGCTTGCTGCATCGTCGTGTTAATGAGCCGACCCATCGGCGGATATGAGTCCAGTGCGCGGTGCAGGAGCATCTCGACGCTCCCTTGATTCTCAACTTGACGCCAGGTCACGAAGCCCTCGACCGCGCTTCGGCGGATCCGCTCATCTGGGGAATGGAGGTCATTGAGCGGGATCGCGGTCAGTTGTCGAATGTCCTCGGCTGTGCCCGGTGCATCTGTTGGTTTCAGGTCCAAGTGCCCCGTGATGCCCTCGAAGTCGGCGGACTCCTTGCCCGACAGTTCGGCTGCGAAGTCACGGGCGGAAGCCGGGTCCGCGAAACTTGCACTGGTACAGATGACCTTCAGACGTTCCGCTTCGATTCCGAGCCGAGCCCGGAGGCGTCGGATCAGCAGTGCGACTTCCGCACCGGCAGCGCCACGGTAGAGATGGGCCTCGTCAATGACCAATGTGAAGTCTCGTTCAGGGTTGCCGCTGAGCCAGTCCTTCGTGGCCTCGAAGATGGGCCGTTCAAGGGGGCGCATCAGCATGTACTCGAGCATCGAGTAGTTGGTAACGAGTACATCAGGTGGCGCTGCCAGTACTTCGTGCCGCGTAAAGAGTTCGGAATCCTCGGGGAGGGTGACTGCACGCACGAACTGGCCGTTACGCTGCCATCTGCTTCCTTTCTCGCCGAACCAGGTAGCCAGATCCGGCTTGGCTGGCCATTTGCCGTGATGCCGCAGTTCCTCGATCAGTTTCTTAGCCCGTTGAGCTTCGTTGCCTGATCCACTCTCCCGGTTGAGAAGTTCGAGGTAGAAGCTGTCTATTGGCTTGAGCCGCTGTGTGTCCTTGCTACTTGTGCGAACTCCTGGGTAGAGGGTCCGGCTGGTGTAGCGAGCGAAGCGTGCGGGCCTGCCAGCCCATTGCATGTACCGCTGAACGACGTCATCGTTACCAAACAAGCGTCGCAGCCGCGCCAATTGGTCATTGACGAGCGCATTCATGGGGTACAGGACAAGCGCGCGCATCGCCGGGGTCGCAAATGAGTCCGGAGAGTCGCACGCTTCCATCGCCAGCTGGGCCAAAATCGGTGACAGGAAGGTCTCGGTCTTGCCCGATCCAGTTCCCGTGGTCACGACGAGGCTCTGGTTCTCCAAGATGGCACGTTGAAGGGCCTCGGCTTGGTGAGCGTATGGCGGATCATGGAGCAGCGTTCCGCGGTCGCCGACGCGTGCCATCAGTGTCAAGATCGCTTCAGCTGGTTGTGGCAGGCCCAACTGGGCAAATGTCGGACCCGAGACGTAACGCGGAGTGGATTCGAGGTAAGGCTCTTGGACGATGACACCCGGTTGCTCAAGGAGCGCTCGACGCTGCCGGATGATTGTCTCGTCGCTGATGTGGTATTCGGCTTCAATGTGCTCGCGAAGGGCTCCGCCGATCCTGCTGATTGTGGCGCTGATCGTTTCATTCTCGGGTTCAATCACTCCGACGCATCCTTCCGCTCGGTTCGTCGCTGCATCCACAGGTGCTCGCAAACGAACGAAGCTTCAGCCCGAGCGTCCGCTGCAGAGAATTCGTAACCGAAGAGCGCCCGCGGCACTCGCACCGGCTGTCCAAGTAGATCCCAGCGTCGCTGCAACCACCTCGGCGGAGGGATCGGCAGCCCCAATTGCACCGCGCCCTGGCCCGTTCCTCGCACTCGAAGCTCTAGCCCTGACTATTCATGAGGGCGCGGGTTGGGGGCGTTGGGGCCGGTTTTCGGCGTCGGTTTGAGGGTCGGCGGGGGCGATGCGGTGTTGGCTGTGTCGGTGGCGGGTGGTTGGGGCGGTTGTGGGTGCGTTCGGCGGTTGTGGGTGCGTGTGGGGTGGGGCTGCGGGCGCGGGCGGTGGCCGTGTTGGGGGGCGTGGGGGTTCAGCGGGGGTGCTGGGCCGCGAGGAGCGCTCGGGCGCCGGGAAGCCGCGTGGGAATGCGTATGAGGGTGCGGCGGGCTCGGCGGCACACGATGCCGGGCAGGTGCCACAGTTGCCATCGGAGCCGTTTGGGTGCTGCTTTGGCGAGAGCGCCGGTGAGCTGGTGTGTCTGGAACCATGTCACGAGCGCGAGCGAGATGAGGCACATGGCGGTCCAGGCGCGGTTGGCGTTCCAGGCGGCGAACGGCATTCGTGCCAGGCCGGAGTCTTTGAGCCGTTCGATGCTGTTCTCGACGTGGGCGTGGTGGCGCATGAGCGTGTCGACATGGGCGGGGCTGCCGGGCGCGTCGGTGAGGAATCCCCAGTAGCGGAAGGTCTCTGAGGGGAACAGGCTGCGCCGGGCGCCGGCGTGGAGCGGCTCGCGTCGGACGATCAGCCGAGTCCCCTCGGGCCACTCGGTCAGGTCCACGAGCTCGGTGAGCTCGGCGACCTGGGTCCGGTTGGGCTTGCGGGCGTGCTTGGGGTTCGGCGCCGCAGGGACCCACATGTCGTGGTCGAGGCGGGCGGCGGCTATCGCTGCGTCGATGCCGTCGGTGGCGCGCGCGGTGACTGCGAAGCCGACGTTTCGGTCCCTGCACCCCAAGGCGATGCGCGCCGAGCATCCCGCCGCGTCGATGCGCACCAGCAGCCGCCGCCGCACCAGGTCCTTGGGGTCGCCGGCGCGGTGGCCCGCAGCGTCGGACTCGGGCAGCATCGAGATCGCACGGTCGAGCACGTGCAGGTGATCGGCGATGCTGTTCGCCGCCGCGTTGCCCGATCGCAGCATCCCCCACAGCGGCTCCCCCTCGTCGGTGGAGCACACCATCGGGTGGAACCCATAGCCGCCCTTGTAGTGCGGCGCCGCGCCTTGCTTGTTCTCCGAGTGCACCTCGACCAGCGTCGAGTCGATGTCCACCACCAGCGGCCCCGTCGCCGGCGTCTGAGGCCACACCCGCTCGCGCACCGCCCCCGCCGCCTGCCACAGCCCGTCGAGCTCCTCGTCGCCGACACCGCTGAGCGCACGCCACAGCGTCGAGTCCGACGCCACCGGCCCGAACAGCTCCGGCTGCGCGCGCAGATGCTCGATGTCGCTGCACGCCTCCCCGCCGCCCGCCAGCGCCAAGCACAGATGCGTCAACAGCACCCCCCGGTCATGGACCGGCGCCCGCTCCCCGCGCGGCACCAGCGCCCCCGACAGCTCCCCCGCCAGCCCCACCCGGTCCGCGAAGCCGCCCAGAACGAACAGCCCCACGCCCGACACTGCCCGGTCCCCGCCAGATGTCAGCACCGCATTGGACACGCTTCTAAGCTTCACCTCGGAGATGCCTTTCCGATCCGCACAATGTGTGCCTCGACAACACACATCGTCGCAGGTCAGAAAGGCTTTTCCGCGGACGCGAAAACCCCGCCACCCCAATTCTCATGAATAATCAGGGCTAGAGGATTGCCGCGCACGAAGTCGATGGCTGCTTGCAGCCGCCATGCCTCGTCACAGCCGCGTAGCGCCTGCGTCGAGTCAAGCGGCAAGTCGAGAAGCCGACATTGCTCGTCGTCTTGCAGATCGATGAGGCACCAGAGATCCGAGCCATAACGCTGACGACGACGAGCGATGAAGACTCCACGATCCGATGCAGCCGCTGGTCGCCATCGTCCGCGGTAGTAATGCGGCACCGCCTCGGGGTCGAGGAGGCGCAGGGTGTCGGGAGCTGTCGACAGCGACCGTTGCCGAAGCTCTCCAACGTAGGCATCGATGACCTCAGATGCCGGGCCTGGTTCCGGCTGTCCGGTCCAATCGGACTCGGGGATCTCATAGAGGCCGTAAGCACTGAGCGAAGCGAACACCTCATCGTCAGGTTCGTCGATTCGACGGAGGTATCCGGTCTCAACAATCCGGTCCTGCAGACTGTCTCCGACTATCGGCGCATCGTCCGGTCGTGTCCCGAACAGAATGAGGCCACCTAGCGGGCGCCGCACAAATCGAGGATGCCCCAGATAGATCACGCGGTACCGCTTCCCGGATCGTTCTTCCGTCGTCTCGACCAAATCACCGGCGGCAACCAAACAATCAAGTGTCTCTGCAAGCGACTCGGATTCCAGTGGAACTAGTTGTCCCAGTGCATCGCGAACCGCGCGGATGAGCTCCGACGGAGCTGAAGGGCACATGAGCGATGCCGCTCGTCGAAAGCTCGCCGCGGTTAGGCGACCGAGGTCAGGCGCAGATGCGAACCTGAGGGCAGCCGAGGTCGCATCGAGAACCGCCTGAGTCCCAATCGCTCTCAATCCCACTCCCAAGCCTGCCCCCGCTGCTCGGCGACGATGGCGAGCATTCGAGCACCTCGAAACATCACGGGGCGCTCCAGCACGACGTTGAAGTCCAGCCCCTGCTCGCTGGCCGACCTACTGTGCAGCGACTCAGGCACTGATGCGAGGCGAAGCAGCACCTCAGCAAGCCGAAGGCTGGAACCGTCTGATCGCACCACGCGCGACTCCACAACGTCCCCGCCAGTGCCGAGGCGCTGTGCAAGTGCAGAGAGTTGCCCCGTGGGCAAGGAACGTCCGAGTATCGCGGCATAGCGATCTACCGGCGGGTCGAGGGATGGACTGGCGACACTCGCCAGTTGCGCAATCTCTGTGCGCAGTGACTCCCAATCTCGGGGCTTAGCCAGACCCGCCTCGAGTTCGGCGATGCTCAGCGCGATGCGGTTCGCACATTTGTGCTCGAGTTTGGACCATGTCTGCCCGCCCACCATGGACGCGATCTCGCGCTTGACAGCGCCGCAAACGGCGTTTCGGCGATCGTGTGCAAGCCAGTCACCCGGGCATCTCGATCCTGACCACAAGGCTGCGAGATCGACAAGCCGAGTCAATGTTGCCGCTGAGCGACCACGAACCCCGATACGCACGAGACTCCGTGCCCGACCCAAGCGTCGGAAGTCGCGCACTGTTGGTGGCAGGATTGCTCGGGCCTCGTGACCGTCGAGCTGAGCGACGAACAAGCCACCGTCAGCGTCGAAGAAGTCGAACCCGAGCGGGTCCTCAGCCGTCGCGAGCTCGCGTTGGTGGGGTGTACGGAATGGGTAGCGGGAGACCTCCACGCTGCCGCCAGTGTCAGCGGATTGGTAAAGGCGTGCGACGGTGCGGCCACGTGATCGTCGGAAACCCCATCGCAGAGGCTCAAGCTCGCGCTCCAGCACGACACTGACGTGTCCGAGTTCATCATCACCAAGTTCGAGCTGGAAATGCGTTGCCTCGTCGTAGACGCTCTGGAATTCGGGCCGCCGGGCCACTTGGGCATCGAATACCTCTGGCCACTGAGCTGCGGCGAGCGGCAGCGAAACCGGAAAGGCACATTGAGCGGTGACCAGGTCGTCTGCGTTGCTCAACGCAACGGTCATCGTTGTGTTCAATCCGTAGGGTCCAACCGCTTCGACTGTCGATCGCCCGTCCCAGAGATCCTCGAGCGATGCACTCTGCGGGCGAACGCGAAGCCGCAGCGGCTGCCTGAACGTGCCATCAGTTCGCTCTGCCTCCACTTCGCGCAGGCGTAGCCCGACTCTGAGATTGGGAATTGGTCGACTTCCTTCGGGAACTAGGAATGACAGCCGCAGGTCATGCCAGCCCGGGCCCAGATCCGAGAGTTCCAAAGCGACAAGACCGTCTGTGGTTTCTTCCCACTGGACGTGAGCTTGTTCAGCTTCATCGAGTGTCGCCGTAAAGGCGGTGATCTCGTGATCCGACGACAGGCCCAGAATCGGCTCGTCACCAAGCAACCACTCGCCATACCCGACGCCATCCCAAGCCGCTGGAACGACGCCAAGAGGTGTGATCGTGACGCTGCTCTGTGCTTCGCACCCCAACGCGCGCATCATCTCAGATGCTTCTGAGCCCAGGTCTTTGGGTATGTCCATTGCCAATACGACGGCGCCATCGCAGTCAAGCGGTTCCTCGCGGACCCAATCGACTGGTGGAGCCTCCAGATCAGGGCCGAGGAGGAGGTACCGGCCACCGGGCCGCACTAGGCCGGATCTAACCAGGAGTCCCTTATCGTCGGAGCCTCTTTGGAACAGCCAACGTTCGTTGGGGGGTGTGCGTGCTTCCTCAGCAAAGAGTGCCGCTGTTTGCGGCGAAACTCGATCTAACTCGAAGACAGGTTCATCAACACCCGGCCAATCGGTGAGAACAACCTGCTGGCCCCAGTCGAGCAGCCAGCCTGTCGCGCGACGCTTTCCCCCCGTGCCGACAACGCGGCATTTGGCTTGCGCTATTTCTTGTCGGAGCTCACGACGCCTGGCGAACAGCGAGGTGAAATCAGGCACCCTCAAGCGCAACTGCCAGCCGGCATCCCCAGAGTGCAACCAGAATTCCACCGGTGACGTGGGAGGTGTGCGCCCATCGGCACTGCCTACGAATCGCCGTGGTGTCGCCGTACCGCGCAAAGCGCCCTTGACGCGGATCCGGTCCGCTGAGGACTTTGCGTCAGAGAGCCATCGACGAGCTTGGCGAACCTCGTTGAGATCACGCTTGATTCGCTCAAGCGCCGTGGAGTCGATCGTCGGGGTGTTCGCGCCATCGTCGAGCAAGGCAGCCGCCACGTTCCCAAGAAGTTCGGTGTTCTGCGCGAACTGCTGGAACCGCTTGGAGGCTGTGTGAGCGCGGGCCCCGAGGAGATGACCAAGACGGTCAGCGTCATCGAGCAATTCGCTGGTCAATGCGCCTCGGCACTCGTAGAGCAGTCGTGCCAACTGGCGCTGGAGATCCGTGGGCAAAATCGCGTGCGTGATGGGCCAACTGATGATGCTTCTGTGCTCGGCCCAGCGTCCTTGAGGCTTGGCGCCGAAGTAGGTCTGCTGGAACCACCGAAAAATGGACTTGACGTATTGCCGACCGATGCGTTGCTGCCAACCAGGAGCGCGTCGCTCAAGGGTCGGCCAATACTCGTCACCCTCGTATCGATATCCGATCTCAGTCGTGTACACGACGAATGGCAGCCGGTGCTCTTGGGATGGATGGGCCTGCGACATCCAAGACTTGACGGCATCGCCGAGCACGGACAGGTCTCCTTGGGCAAGCCCGTGTTCGATCGCATAGACACCGTGTGAAGTCGTAAGCCGCTGACGGGTCTCCGCCAAGGCTTGGAAATGGGCATCTAGCCGCTCATGCAACGCCGACAGTGTGGCCGCGACATCGTCCCTCGCTGAAGCGATGCCACTATCGGCTCGTGCCACATGGCCATCTTGCATTCGGGGTGCGACATTATTCCCTCTGGCCAATTGAGGGTGAAGGGAATGGCAACGGAACATTGCGCCACGCTCACATCGCTTCGAGATGCAATCGGTCAACGCAGATGCGCGATGAACGGCACCCGGGGGCGGGGACAGGTCGCCGGTAGCCTCACGCGACCTTGACGAGCTCGCCTGCTCGATCCGGCTCTGCCGGGCCGGTGCCTGCCGGGTTCTCGCATTCCGACGGAGGCTGCGATGGGTCCCGAAACCGGGCCGGCAGACATGCAGTCCGGCGACGAGCCGGCTGACAGCGGGCCGCCGTTGCGCATCGCACTGCTGACCTACCGCGGTCATCCCTGGGTCGGCGGCCAGGGCATCTATGTGCGCCACCTGGCACGTGAGCTCTCGGCCCTCGGCCACAGCGTCGAGGTGTTCAGCGGGCCGCCCTACCCGCACCTCGACCCCGGCGTCAAGCTGACCGAACTGCCCAGCCTCGACCTGTACCGCATGCCCGACCCGTTCCGGGTGCCCAAGCTGGCCGAGTTCCGGTCACCGATCGACGTGCTGGAGTGGCTCATCACCTGCACGGCCTCGTTTGCCGAGCCGCTGACGTTCAGCCTGCGCGCGTTCCGGGCGCTGCGCAGCCGGCTCGACGACTTCGACCTGGTGCACGACAACCAGTGCCTCGGCTACGGCATCGACTGGCTGCGGCGGGCCGGCATGCCCACGCTCGGCACCATCCACCACCCGATCACCGTGGACCGGCGGCTCGAGATCGCCCACGCGCCGAACCGCGGCAAGCGCCTCGCCATGCGGCGCTTCTACGCCTTCACCCGCATGCAGAACCGCGTGGCGCGCCGCCTCGACCGGATCGTGACCGTGTCCACCAACAGCTTCGACGACATCGTGACCGACCTCGGCGTGGACCCTGCCCGCCTGAACATCGTGACGGTCGGCGTCGACCCGGCCCAGTTCCGGCTCTTGCCGCATGTGACGCCGGTGCCGGGCCGGCTCATGACCACCGCCAGCGCCGACGTGGCCATGAAGGGCCTCGCCTACCTGCTCGAAGCGCTGGCCAAGCTGCGCACCGAGGATCCGTCGCTCCACTTGGTGGTGATCGGGCGTCCCAAGGACGACTCAGCGGCGAGCCGGCTCATCGATCGGCTCGACCTGGCCGGCAGCGTCGAGTTCGTGAGCGGCGTGCCCGACGAGCGCATCGTGGAGCTCTACAACGAGGCCGAGCTGGCGGTGGTGCCGTCGCTGTACGAAGGTTTCTCGCTGCCCGCCGTCGAAGCGATGTCGTGCGGCGTGCCGCTGGTGGCGACCACCGGAGGCGCGCTGCCAGAGGTCACCGGCGCCGACGGCGAAACCTGCCTGCAGGTGCCGCCCGGCGACTCGGAGGCGCTCGCGGCCCGCATCGGCTGGGCGCTCGCTCAGCCCGATCTGCGGGCAACCGTGGGAGCGGCTGGACGGGCGCGGGTGAAGGCGAACTACTCGTGGGCGGCCACGGCTCGCAAGACCGTCGAGCAGTACCGGGCGCTGCTGGACGACGCCCCAGCGCCGCCGCCACGCCGGCGCGACTTCCAGAGGCTGAGCTCGGGGCGCTGATGCTCACTGTCGACTACGAGCGTCTCGGCGCCGTTCGCGGCGACCGGGTGCTGGACCTGGGCTGCGGCGCGGGCCGGCACGCCTTCGAGAGCGCCCGGCGCGGCTGCGTCACCGTGGCGTCGGACCGCGATCCCGACGAGCTGCGCGCCGTCACCGACATGTTCGCGGCCATGGACGACGCCGGCGAGATCGACTCGCCGGACGACCAGCAGCTCGGCCACGCGGTCGTGGCCGATGCCACCGCCTTGCCGTACCCCGACGCCAGCTTCGACCGGATCATCGCTGCAGAAGTGCTCGAGCACATCACCGACGACGAGCGGGCCATCGCCGAGCTGGCACGGGTGCTGCGGCCCGGCGGCACGATCGCGGTGACGGTTCCGGCGCAAGCCGCTGAACGGGTCTGCTGGGCGCTGTCGGCCGACTACCACGCACCCGCTGTGCCCGACGGCCACGTACGCATCTACCGCGCCGGAGAACTGCGGGCGAAGCTGGCGGCGGCCGGGCTGTATGTCTCCGACAGTCACGGCGCGCACGGTCTGCACACGCCCTACTGGTGGCTGCGCTGCCTGGTCGGGCCGCACAACGACCAGCACCCGCTGGTGCAGGCCTACCACCGGCTGCTGGTGTGGGACATGACGACGGCACCGCCGCTGACCCGCACGCTCGACCGCTTTCTCAGCGCCGTGCTGCCCAAATCGACGGTGCTGTACGCCTACAAGGCCCGTGCGCACGAGGCGGTCAAGCCGGTCGCCGAACCAGTGGGAGCTGCACATGCAGCCTGAAGCGGCAGTCGTCACTGCGCCGCTGCTGACGAGCGCTGAGGTCGCTGCCACGGCCGATGCCATCGAGGCCTGCCAGCAGCCCGACGGTCTCATCCTGTGGTTCGACGGCGGGCACGCCGATCCGTGGAATCACGTCGAGACAGCCATGGCACTCGCGTCGGCGGGGCGCCACCGGGCGGCCGAAAACGCCTACGAGTGGCTGCAGGCGAACCAGCACGACGCGGGCAGCTGGCACAACTACTACACCGCGCTCGGTATCAAGGATTTCAAGGTCGACACGAACTGCTGCGCCTACGTCGCGGTGGGCGTCTGGCACCACTGGCTCGCCACCGGCGACCGGGGCTTCGTGGAGGCGATGTGGCCGACCGTGGCACGTGCGCTCGACTTCGTGGTGAGCCTGCGCACTGCCAGCGGACACATTCCCTGGGCCGTGCACGCCAATGGCACGCCGTGGCCCTATGCCCTGCTCACCGGGTCGTCGTCAATCGTGCACTCGCTGCGGTGCGGCCTCGCACTGGCAGAGCTGATGGGTGCGGAGCGGCCAGCGTGGGCGCGCACCCTGGCCCGCACTACGCATCAGATCCGCCACCGGCCCGACGGCTTCGAGCCCAAGGATCGCTGGGCGATGGACTGGTACTACCCAGTGCTGTGCGGCGCCCTCGACGGGGCGCAGGCCCGGTCTCACCTCGCTGCAGGCGCACCCAAGTTCCTGTTGAGTCAAGGCGTGCGCTGCGTGGCCGACCAGTCGTGGGTGACCGCGGCGGAGACCTGCGAGTGCGCGCTCGCCTACCTGCGCACCGGCAGCGCCGCCACTGCCCGCCGGCTCGTCGAGGCCACATCGGCGATGCGCAATGACGACGGCAGCTACTACACCGGCTGGGTCGTGCCCAAGTCGCGGACCTTTCCCGATGCCGAGCGCACCAGCTACACCGCTGCGGCTGTGCTCCTCGCCACCGACGCGCTCGACCGCCGCACCGGGGCCGCCGGCGCGCTCATCACGACGCCTGGCCGCTGACCGGGCGCCGTAGCACGCGCAGGCTGCCGACAGCGCCGTGCTCGATGAAGCCGTCGTCGAAAGCTCGCAGCCAGATCTCATAGGGCGGGCGGCCGCCGTCGGCGGGATCCGGGAACACATCGTGGATGGCCAGCAGGCCGCCCGGCATCACCTTCGGCGACCACGCCTCGTAGTCGGCGTGGGCCGGCGCCTCCCCGTGGCCGCCGTCGATGAACACGAGTGCCGCACTCGACCAGTGCGTCGCGACCGTGACTGAGTCGCCCACGATGGCCACGACGGTGTCTTCGAGACCGGCGTCGATGAGGGTCTGGCGCAGGATCGGCAGCGAGTCCATGCGGCCGCTGCTGGAGTCGACGAGCTCAGCGTCGTGATGCTCCCATCCGGCCTGCATCTCCTCGGAACCGCGGTGATGGTCGATGGTGAACAGCACCCCGCCGGACTCCGCTGCGGCGGCACCCAAGTACACCGCCGACTTGCCGCAGTACGAGCCGATCTCCACCAGCGGTCCCTGCGAGGCCACCTCGGCGGCGGCCCGGTACAGCGCCAAGCCCTCGTCGTGGGGCATGAAGCCCTTCACCTGCTGGGCCAGCGCCACCAGCTCGGAGTTCATCGCCCCTCAGAGGCTGAGCCCTGGGCACCGGCGGGAGTCTCGGGCCGGGCGAACAGCACCCGGTCGAGCAGGATGAACTTCCCCGCCCACAAGACCCCGAAGCCGATGAGGTTGGCCGCCGAGACAGCCACGGCCGACTGCCACCACCGGTCAGCCAGCGCCACCAGCAGCGACGAGATGCCGAGCCCGGCGAGGCTGTAGGCCCAGAAGGGCAGGATCTCGCCGGTGAGCGAGTGGCGGTCGGTGCGAGACCACACCCAGCGCCGGTTGGCGTAGTAGGCGGGCCCGGCGGCAACGCACACCGCCACCACGTTGGCCACGACTGCGGGCCAGCCCAGCACCGCATAGGCCACCACCAGCACCGACTGGGTCACCGCCACCGTGCCGGCCGACACCGTGCTGTAGCCGACCAGCCGCCCGAAGAGCCCCCACCTCATCGCTGGCGCCTCACTGCGGGGATCTCAGGGCGCGGGAGCGCTTTCCAGGGTGTCGCAAGCGCAGCGCAGATGTCACTGCTCCGCGGGAGCATTCGGCCGGTAGAACGCGGCCAGCAGCAACAGCGTGGAAACCAGCCCGCCGGCGATGGCGACCACGAACCAGACCGGCCCGCTCCAGTCGAGGCCGAGCGCGTTGTCAACCGACCAGTCGCCTGGACCGGTGGCCGCCACGGCCGCCGCCGCAACGGCCAGCACGAACACGTACTCCCAGCCCTCACGGATGATGAAGAAGCCGTTCTTGCGGTGGCCGACCCACCCTGCGGTGGTCATCACGCCGATGAACGCCATGGCGCTGAGGGGCGTCAGCAGCCCGAGCGCCAAGCCGATGCCGGCGCCGATCTCGGTGAGGGCGGCGAGGTAGGCGTGCAGCAAGCCTGGGCGCAGGCCCTCGGCGGCGAACCAGTTGCCGACGCCGCGGATGCCGCCACGGAACTTGGCGATGCCATGGAGCGCCAGGGTGACGCCGACGATCACTCGCAGGACGAACAGGCCCAAGTTGATGCTGTCTGGATCCATGGTTCTGGAGCCTCCTCAAGATGGTGCGGCCGTGAGCAGCGAGACGTTCGGTACAGACCGTACTTACAGGTCGAGTCGGTAGACGTTGGTGTTGCGCTGGTTGAAGCCGAGCCGGGCGTAGAGCCGGTTGGCGGCCTCTCGGTCGGGTCGAGAGGTCAGGTCGACCGTGCGGGCGCCCGCTTGCCGGGCGATCTCGATGGCCTGCCGGTTCAGCGCAGCACCGATGCCGCGGCCCCGTGCCGACTCGTCCACCACCACATCCTCGATCCAAGCCCGCAGACCGCTGGCCAGCGGGAACAGCACCAAGATCATCGCGCCCACGATCTCGCCAGCGCTGTCTCGCGCGATAAGCGCCGTGTTGGCCGGATGACCGACGATGCGCTCCAGCGCCGCGGCATCGGGCGGTGGCGAACTCGACAGCTGCGGGTGCAGCCGTGCGAACGCGCCGACCAACGCATCGTCGACAACGTCGCACACCTCAATGCGAACACCAGCGTGCGAGTCAGCCGCCGACGCGCCAGGTTCAGCCACGACCCGCATCGTACGCCCAGGGTCATGTGACAACAGGGTGCCGCTAGCCTCGCCGACGTGGGCCATCTTGAGTGGTTGGAGCGACCCGAACCCGGCAAGGACACCATCCTCATTGCAGCGTTCTCGGGCTGGAACGACGCCGGCGATGCGGCCACCGAGTCCGCCAAGTACCTGCGCCGGCGCTTCCGCTGCCATCCGGTGGCCCACATCGATCCCGAGTACTTCTACGACTTCGCCTCGGTGCGGCCCAGCGTGCAGGTCGTCGAGGGCGAGCGGAAGATCGACTGGCCCACGCCCGATGTGCGCATCGGCGAGGTCGACAACGGCCGGCCGGTGGTGACCGTGCTCGGCGTGGAGCCCCGGCTGCGCTGGCGCACGTTCTGCGACGTGATCATCGAGATGGCCGAATCGCTGGGCGTCTCCACGGTGGTCACGCTGGGCGCGCTGCTCACCGACACTCATCACAACGCGCCGGTCAACGTGGTGGGCGCCTCCAACAACGCCGCCCTCAACCTGAACATGGGCCTGCGGCAGTCCACCTACGAGGGCCCCACCGGGATCATCGGCGTGCTGAACGACGCATGCCACCGGGCCGGCTTCGACAGCGTGTCGTTTTGGGCCACCGTGCCCACCTACGTGCACAACTACCCGTCTCCGAAGGCCGCCCTGGCGCTCGCCGAGCGGGTGGGGCAGTTCCTGGGCGTGACGCTGGGCGAGTCGGAGCTGCACAGCGCCGCCGCCAACTACGGCCGCCAGATCGACGAGCTGGTCGCCGGCGACGACACGCTGGCCCAGTACGCGCAGCAGATCCTCGAGGAGTCGGCCGCCGAGGCCGTCGAGGACTTCAGCGAAATGGTCGAGAACCCCGACGGCCTCATCGACGAACTGGAACAGTTCCTGCGTCAGCAGGAACCGGACTGATCAGCTGCGTCAGCAGGAACCAGACTGATCAGCCGCGCTAGGCGAGGGCGTGGCGCAGGGCCAGCTCTACTTCTCGCTGGTGCGCCTCATCGATGACCGGCCCATCGGGGCCGACCACGTAGAACGAGTCGACCACCTCATTCGCCAGCGTCTGGATCTTGGCTGAGCGGATGTCGAGGCCCATCTCGGCCAGCACCCGGGTGACCTTGTAGAGCACGCCGATGTGATCCTCGGTGCGGACCTCCACGATCGTGGCCCCGGTGGCCGACTCGGCATCGAACGTGACGCGTGTGGCGGCCCGGGTCGCGGACAGCGCCCGGCGACGCCGGTACACCCGCGCCCGCTCGGCGATGCGCGCCTCCAGCGCCAGGTGCCCGCGCAGCGATCGGCGCACGTCGAAGATGACCCGGTCCCAGTCCACCGGCGTGTCGGGCGGCACGATCCGGAACGATGACACCGCCATGCCCGCCGGGCTCGAATAGGCGTCGGCCTGTAGCACGTCGAGCCCCCGCAGCGCCAGCACGCCGGCAGCTCGGCTGAACAGGCCCCGCTCGTCGGGCGCCACCACGGTCAGCACATCGTCGTCGACTCGCAGCGCCGTCTCGCCCGCCGCCATCAGCTCCACGACCTCTTCGGTGAGCAGGCGGCGGTGGCCCGGCGATGCCTGATCCGTGCCGCTCATGTGCTCAGTGGTCATCTCGACCAGGGCGGTCACCAAGTTCGACGTCCACTCCCCCCATGCCATGGGACCGGTCGCCAAGCAGTCAGCTTCAGTCATCACGGCCAGCAGTTCCAGGAACTCAGGCGTCTCGGCGGCCCGAGCGACCGTGGCCACGGTCAGCGGGTCGTCGAGGTCACGGCGAGTCGCGACGTCGGTCAGCAACAGGTGGTGCTGCACGAGGCGCACCAGCGTGTCGGCGTCGTCGGAGCTCCAGCCGCAGCGCCGGGCGATGGGGCCGGCCAGCCGCATGCCGGCCTGCGTGTGATCGCCCGGGTAGCCCTTGCCGATGTCATGCAGCAGCGCACCCATCACCAGCAGGTCGGGGCGTGCCACGCGGTGGGTGAAGCGGGCCGCCTCGGCGACGGCCTCGAGCAGGTGCCGGTCCACCGTGAAGCGGTGGTAGCGGGAGCGCTGGGGGCGATTGCGGTTGGGCGCCCACTCGGGCAGCACCCGCGTCCACACGTCGAAGTAGTCGAGCGTCTCGATGACGTCGACGGCCTTGTGCCCGCAGCTCAGCAGCTCCACGAAGAGCGCTCGCGCTCCGTGGGGCCATGGGTCGGGGAAGTTGGCCTGACGCTCGGCCAGCTTGTCGAGGCTGGCCCGGCTGATCGGTACGCCGCTGCGGGCCGACTGCACCGCTGCATGCAACACCAGCACGACATCGGTTGCGGGATCGCCCTCGATCACCAGCTCGCCGTCGCGCATCGACAGCCCGGCGATGTCGACCTCGGGGGCGGCGACCTCAGCGTGCTGGCGGGCGACGCTCGACCACAGCTGATCCGATAAGAAGGCGATGATGCGCCCGGCCTGTGCGATCTCGGCCACGAACGCATCGGCGTCGATGGCGCCTGATCGTTCGGCCACGGCATCCTGGTCGTCTGCCGACAGCACGTCGCTGCGCAGGCCGGTGGTGCGGTGCAGATCCACCCGTGCCCGCAGCAGCGTTTGGTAGGCCTCAGCAAGGCGTTCGGTGTCTGCGGCGGGAAGCTGCGCGCCTGCCAGCCGCGCCCAGCGGATCGCGTGCGCGTCACGCAGCCCGCCGCGGCCGGTTTTCAGATCGGGCTCCAGCAGGAATGCCACCTCGCCGCTCTGGCTGTGCCGGCGGCTCACGGCGCGCTGCAGCTCGTCGAGCCGCCCCGATGCGTTGTCACGCCAGTCGGCCGTCACTCCCTCGATGAGCCTTTCGGTCAGGCTTTCGTCGCCAGCGAGGTGGCGGGCATCGACCAGCGCCGTTGCCGTGTCGATGTCCGAGGCTGCCAAGTCCAGCGTGTCGGACAGCGAGCGCACGGCGTGGCCCAGCTTCAGCTTCTCGTCCCAGATCGGGTACCACAGGCGGTCGGCCAGGTTGCCGCCATGCGAGCTGTCCCCGAGTGCGCCGTGGCTCTCCAGCAGCGACTCGCGGCCGTCGTGCAGCAGGAGGAGATCGATGTCGCTGCCGGGGCACAGTTCGCCACGGCCGTAGCCGCCGACGGCCACGAGCGCCACGCCCGTGCCGGCCCCATTCGCGCTGTCCTCCGGTGCACTCGACAGCCCGCACTCGGCAGCTTCGGTCCCGAACCGCTCAGCCAGCCACGAGTCGGTCAGCTCCGACAGTGCGGCCGGCAGATCGGCGGCAGCAGCGGTGCGGATCAGAGCGGCCCGCCGCTCGCCGAACGCCGTCATCGCTGCCCCTCTGCTCTTCGACGCTGCAGCACTTCGAATGCCTTCGCTGCGCCCCAGGCGATGCCGATCGGGCCGAGGTCGGGTTCGATGTCGGCGAACGAGGCCGGGGTGAGTCCGTAAGGATCGCCGGGAAAGCGGGAGGCGTCGAAATCGTCGCGCTCGGGTGCCGGCACACCGCCGTCGGCCAACACCTCGGTCGGGAATCGCACGGCGCCGCGCAGCACGCTCAGTGGCGTGGTCTGCTGCTCGTCGACATCGGTGGCCAGCAGGTCGCGCAGCGGCGGGCCGATCTCGGCGACGCACTGCTCGCCTGCCGCTTGTGCCGGCTCGCCGAGTTCCCGTGCGGTCACGCCAGCACGCTCGCACGCCTCCGCCACGCACCGCTCCACCCATCCAGGCAGCGCAGCGATCGCTCCATCGGCCAGCAGCGCGGCCGCTTCGTCCACCGATGCAACGCTCATCAGCCGGCCTCGGAGGGGGCGGGGACAACGCAGTTGCCGTCGGCGAGGGCGCCGTTGAGGTTGCCCGAGCGGAAGCCTTCCAGGTCGAGCGTGACATATCGGTAGCCGACGCCGCGGACCGCCTCCACGACGGCTTCACGTCGGCGGACCGCCTCGGCGAGATCATCGAGCGGCAGCTCGATACGCGCCGTGTCGCCGTAGTCGCGCACCCGTAGCTGGCCGAAGCCCAGCCGGCGCAGTGCCGCCTCGGCTCGGTCGAGCCGTGCCAGCAAGGGCACCGTCACCTGCGTGCCATAGGGCACCCGCGAGGCGAGGCACGCAGCCGCCGGCTTGTCCCATGTGCGCAGACCCAGGTCGGCGCTGACCGCGCGGACATCGGCCTTGGCGAAGCCCGCTTCCACCAGCGGGAAGCGGGCGCCCCGGTCGCGTGCAGCGTGCTGGCCCGGCCGGTGATCGCCGAGGTCATCGAGGTTCACGCCCAGCACCACCGTGGCGCCCCGCGCAGCCGCCAGGGGCTCGAGTTGGTCCATGAGGGCCGATTTGCAGTGGAAACAGCGGTCTGCATCGTTGACGCGGTACGCGGCGCGCGTCATCTCGTCGGTCTCGACGGTCTGCCACGCCAGTCCCCACTCGGCCGCCAGGGCCGCGCAGTCGGCGGCCTCGTCGGTTGCGAGGCTGGGCGAGACAGCCGTCACGCACAGCGCCGTATCGCCCAGCACGTCGTTGGCCGCCCAAGCCACCAGCGACGAGTCGACACCGCCGCTGAACGCCACCACCACCGGTCCCGACTGCGAGAAGAACCCGCGCAGCCGCTCAAGCTTCCCGTCGGCGGGCTCAGCGCCGGGCATCTCGTCGCTCCCGCCCTCGCCCAACGTCATCAGTGCGGCGCCGGGCGATTCAGAGCCGGTCGGCCGGGATGGCGTAGAACAGCTCGGCGCCGCCGGTGACCGCGGGCACCAGCCCGCGAGCCGACGGCAGGATCTGGTCGGCATAGAAGCGAGCGGTGGCCACCTTGTCGGCGAGGAACTGCGGCGACGCAGCGCCGTCAGCCGTCGCAGCGCCCCCGTCGCGGGCGTCCGCAACCGTCAGGCCCTGCCCTGCCAGCAGCCCAGCGGCTGCCTCCGCACTGCGACCCAGCAGCCAGCCGCCGACCACCACGCCGGCCAGCCGCATGAACGGCGACGAGCCCGCGGCCACATCGTTCGGCGCCGCCGAGAGCTGGCCGCCCAGCCACATCGCCGCTTCGCCCATCGCCGCAACGCCATCGCCCAGCGCAACCCCGATCGCAGCCAGATCGGCATCGTCGCTCGCGGCCAGGCTGCCTGCAGTTGCGCCCATCTCGCCGATGAGCCGTGCCATGGCCTCCCCGCCTCCGAGCGGCAGCTTGCGGAAGGCCAGGTCGGCCGCCTGGATGCCGTTGGTGCCCTCGTAGATCGGGGCGATCCGGCTGTCGCGCCAGTGCTGCGCGGCGCCGGTCTCCTCCACATAGCCCATGCCGCCGTGCACCTGCACCCCGAGCGAGGTCATCTCGACGCCCAGGTCGGTGCCCCAGCCCTTGCTGATCGGGGTCAGGATCGCAGTGAGCTCGTCGGCCCGCTGCCGCTCGTCGGGATCGGTGGCCACGATGGAGCGGTCGATCGCCGCCGCATTCAGGTACATCACGCAGCGCATGGCCTCGGCGTTCGCCCGCATCGTCAGCAGCATCCGCCGCACGTCGGCGTGATCCACGATCGGCGACGATTCGCCCGGCGGCAGCTCGGCGCCGATGGCCCGCCCCTGCTTGCGGGTCAGCGCGTACTCGCGTGCCTGCTGGTACGCCCGCTCGGTCAGTGACAGCCCCTGCAGGCCCACCGACAGCCGGGCGTTGTTCATCATGGTGAACATGGCGCGCATGCCGCCGTGCTCCGGGCCCACCAGATAGCCGACCGCGCCGCCCTCGTCGCCGTAGGACATCACGCAGGTCGGGCTGGCGTGGATGCCGATCTTGTGCTCGGTGGACACGGCGCGCAAGTCGTTGCGGCGCCCCAGCGAGCCGTCGGCATTGACCAAGTACTTGGGCACCAGGAACAGGCTGATGCCGCGGGTGCCCGGAGGCCCCTCGGGCGTGCGCGCCAGCACCAGATGCACGATGTTGTCGGCCAGCTCGTGCTCGCCGTAGGTGATGAAGATCTTCGTGCCGGTGATGAGGTAGCTGCCGTCGTCCTGCGGGATCGCACGGCTGGTGAGCGCGCCCACGTCGGAGCCGGCATGCGGTTCGGTGAGGTTCATCGTGCCCGACCACTCGCCGCTGATCATCTTGGGCAGGAATGTCTGCTGCAGCGTCTCGTCGGCGTGGTGGGTGAGGGCGTCGATGGCCCCTTGGGTGAGCAGCGGGCACAGGCTGAACGCCATGCTGGCCGAGGTCAGCATCTCCTGGACGGCCAGGCCGACGCACCACGGCATCCCGCCGCCGCCGAAGTCGTCGTCGAAGGCCATGCCGTTCCAGCCGGCGTCGACGAACTTGCGGTAGGCATCGGCGAAGCCGTCGGGATGGGTGATCACGCCGTCGTCGAAGTCGAGCCCCTGCTGGTCGCCCGGCACGTTCAGCGGGGCAACCTCGGCGGACATGAAACGGCCGGCTTCGCCGAGGAGCGCGCTCGCGGTCTCCAGGTCGGCGTGCGCGAACCGCTCGTGGGCGGCCAGATCCGCCAGATCCGCCACGTGTTCGAGCACGAACAGCATGTCGTCGACGGGGGCGGAGTACTCAGACATCGCAACCTCGATTGGCGGTTGGTTCAGTGCCGGAACGTCTCAGTGACGCACCGGCCTGCGAACAGACTAAGAGGCTGAGCCGCTGGATTACAGGCCGAGTTGCCTGCGCCTGCTACCGCAGGCCGATGCGATCGAGAACCGTGGGGGTGTCGGCCAGCAGACCCGTATAGAAGGTGCCGAACTCGCCGTAGACGGCGCTCGCCTCGTCGAAGCGCATCGTGTACACGACGTCCTTGAGGTCGTCGAGGTGCTCGCCGAACAGCGTCACGCCCCACTCGAAGTCGTCGACGCCAGTGGAGCCCGTGACGACCTGCAGGATGCGGCCCCGGAACTTGCGGCCTGAGGTGCCGTGTTCGTACATCAGCTCGCGGCGGGTGTCGTACGGCAGCGTGAACCAGTTGCCGCTGCCTTCGGCCACGGCACCGCGGCGCTTCGACATGGGATAGAAGCAGAACGCCCGCTTGCCCTCGGGCGGCAGCTGCGGGTAGAGCCGCGGCGTCTTCATCTCCGGTGGCAGGTCGGGCGCGTACTCGCTCACCTCGGTCATCGAGACGTAGCTGTCGGCGACCTCGAGGCCTGCCTGCTGCACCAGCGTCTGCAGCTTGCGCAGCCGCCACAGATCGGGCCCCAGCGCCATGAAGCCGACGTCGGCCTTGTGCCCCAGCACGGCCACGGTCAGCACCTGGTGGTCGCTGTCGACGGTGGCCTCGACGGCGGCGAGCAGGCCCGAGCGGTCGGCTGCGGGGGTCAGCTTGCAGAACAGGTGCAGCACGCCCCACCCGACCGACGTGGTCACCTCTGGCATCCGTGACACCCGCGCAGCCTAGGGACGGGCCCCGGCAGGTGCGGCGGTCTCACCGAGACGCTCGGGAAGCCCCGCCAGGCCGCCGCTGTACACGTTCAGCTCGTCGCCGCGCGCGAAGCCTGCGAGCGTGATGGCCGCGGCCCGCGCCGACTCGATGGCCAGCGAGCTGGGGGCGCTGACAGCGATGAGGGTGCCGATCCCAGCCGCCCACGCCTTCTGCACCATCTCGAAACTGGCCCGACCGCTCACGAACAGGGCCATCGCGCCGGCATCGTCACGCCCGTCGAGCAAGCGCCGGCCGATCACCTTGTCGACGGCGTTGTGGCGACCGATGTCCTCGCGCAGCACATCGATACGACCCTCGGCGTCGAAGGTCGCGGCGGCATGCAGCCCGCCGGTGCGGCCGAACATCTCTTGCGCATTGGGCACTGCAGCCAAAACCGAGCGCACCGCATTGACGCTGAATTGACGGGTGCCCGCCAGCGGCCCGAGGCGGGCGGCCATGTCGGTGATGGTGGTGCTGCCGCAGATCCCGCAGGCGGCGCTGACGTTGCCGAGACGGGGCGTGGGCACGGGCGCCCTGCCGCCGGTCTCCACGGTGACGACGTTGTATTCGAACTCGGCCGCGGGGCCCTCGCCGCAGTAGCGCACCCCGGTGACTTCTGCGTCGCCGAGCAGCCCGTCGCCTGCGCAGAACCCCGCCGCCAGCTCGTAGTCGTGTCCGGGCGTGCGCATGGTGGTGGCCACCATGTGGCCGTCGAGGCGGATCTCGAGCGGCTCCTCCACCACGACCTCATCGGGCGACCGCTGCCAGGTGCCCTGCCGCAGCCGGTCCACCAGCACCCGCATCGTGCGCCCCCGCCGCATCCGGTCAGGGTACCGGCGCCCTTCGCTGCGCTCCGCCGCGGCGGTGTCTCCCAGGCGCGCAGCGGCCCGGGCACCAGACCCGGGCCATTGCGTTGGGTTGGGCTGCTCAGGGGAGTTGGTGAGGGCTCCGCTAGAAGTCCATGTCGGGCATGCCGGGAGCGCCGCCGCCGGCATCGGGCTCGTCGCAGATCACAGCCTCGGTGGTGAGGAACAGCGCAGCGATCGACGAGGCGTTCTGCAGCGCCGACAGCGTCACCTTGGCAGCGTCGATCACGCCCGCTGCGACCAGGTCCTCGTACTCGCCGGAGGCAGCGTTGAGGCCCATGGCGCCGTCGAGCTCGCGCACCCGGCTGACCACCACGCCGCCTTCGAGGCCGGCGTTCTCGGCGATCTGCTTCAGCGGTCCGGCCAGCGCGCGCTCCACGAGCCGCGCACCGGTGGACTCGTCGCCGTCGAGGCCGTCCGCAACAGAGCGCACCGCTTCTTCGGCACGCACCAGCGTGACACCGCCGCCGGCCACCACACCAGCCTCGATGGCCGCCTTGGTGGTGCTGACCGCGTCCTCGATGCGGTGCTTCTTCTCCTTCAGCTCGACCTCGGTGGCCGCGCCGACACGCAGCACCGCCACGCCGCCGGACAGCTTCGCCAGCCGTTCCTGCAGCTTCTCGCGGTCGTAGTCGGAGTCGGTGTTCTCGATCTCGTTCTTGATCTGCTCGATCCGGCCGCGCACCTCGGACTCGTCGCCGGAGCCCTCGATGATGGTCGTCTCGTCCTTGGTGACGACCACGCGCCGGGCCGTGCCCAGCAGGTCGAGCGTGGTGTTCTCCAGCTTGAGGCCGACGTCCTCGCTGATGACCTGGCCACCGGTCAGGATGGCCATGTCGGCCAGCATCGCCTTGCGACGATCGCCGAACCCAGGGGCCTTCACGGCCGCCGAGCGGATCGTGCCGCGGATCTTGTTGACCACGAGCGTGGCGAGGGCCTCGCCCTCGACGTCCTCGGCGATGATCACGAGCGGCTTGCCCGCCTGGGTGACCTTCTCGAGCACCGGCAGCACGTCGCGGACCGCGGAGATCTTGCCCTGCATGAACAGCAGGTACGCGTCGTCGAGCACGGCTTCCTGCGAGTCGGGATCGGTGACGAAGTAGGGCGAGATATAGCCCTTGTCGAAGCGCATACCCTCGACCAGATCCATCTCGAGGCCGAACGTCTGCGATTCCTCGACGGTGATGACGCCGTCCTTGCCGACCTTGTCGAATGCGTCGCTGATCAGCTGGCCGATGTCGCCGTCGGCGGCGGAGATGGCCGCCACCTGGGCCACGTGGGTCTTGGAGTCGGTCACGCTGATCGACATGTCCTCGATGGCGCCCACAGCGGCGTCGACACCGGCTTCGATGCCCCGCTTGACGGCCATCGGGTTAGCGCCGGCGGCCACGTTGCGCAGGCCGTCGCGCACCATGGTCCACGCCAGCACGGTGGCCGTGGTGGTGCCGTCGCCGGCGACGTCGTCGGTCTTCTTGGCCACTTCTTTGACCAGCTCGGCCCCGATGCGTTCCACCGGGTCCTCCAGCTCGATGTCCTTCGCGATGGACACGCCGTCATTGGTGATGGTGGGTGCGCCCCACTTCTTGTCGAGCACGACGTTGCGACCCTTGGGCCCCAACGTGACGCGCACGGCGTCGGCGAGCTGGTTCATGCCCGACTCGAGTGCGCGGCGGGCCTCGTCGTCGAACGTGATCATCTTGGCCATATCGGCTGGCTCCTGTCTCGGATGACTCTCGGAAGGGGTGACTGGGCGTCACGGGGCCGCTGCGTTCGCAGCAGCCGTTAGCACTCTAGAGATGAGAGTGCTAACCGCCAACCTTTCACAGGAGACTGGCAGCGAGGTCGGCGGCGGCGTCGCGGGTTGCCGCCAGCGTGTCGCCCATCGACCGCTCGGCCCCGTATCGCTCCGACAGCACCACCAAGCTCGTGGCCGGGGCGTCGCCAGCAGGAGGCGGGCGCCAGTCGGCGAGATCGGTATCGGGGTCGCGAGCTCCCACCACGACGCCCACGGGCACGCTGGCCTCGGCCGCGATCTCCAGAACGCCGCCCACGACCTTCCCGTCGAACGAGCTGGCATCGAGCCGTCCCTCACCGGTGATGACCAGATCGGCGCCTTCGATCGCATCGGGCAGGCCGACCTCGGTGGCGACGACATCGAATCCCGGTGCCAGCTCGGCCCGGAGGCCGGCCGCGAGCCCGCCCGCCAGGCCGCCTGCGGCACCTGCGCCCGGCATCTCGCTGACGTCGATGTCGTAACGCTCGCGGTAGAGGTCCACGAGCCGCTCGAGGCGGCGGGTGAGCAACTCGATCTGCGGCGTCGACGCGCCCTTCTGCGGGCCGAAGATGCGCGCAGCATCGCAGAAGCGGGTACGGACATCGCAGGCCACCACCACCGAGACGCCGGCGAGACGTGCCAGCGGCGACATCGCGTCCAGCGCGCCGAGCCCGCCGTCGGTGGTGGCCGAGCCGCCCACGCCCACGATCACCCGCCGGGCGCCGCTCGCGACCGCTTCTGCTATCAGCTCGCCGGTGCCTGCGGTGGTGGCGGCGAGCGGATCATTTCCCTCCGCGCCGCCTGCCAGCAGCAGCCCGCTCGCGCAGGCCATCTCCACGATCGCGACGTGGCCCTCCAGCCGCCACCCCGCCTCGGTCCGTTCCCGCAAAGGCCCGATCACCAATGAGGTGCGATTCGGGCCGCCCAGCGCGTCGAGCGTGCCCTCGCCGCCATCGGCCACGGGCAGGCAGACAACCTCGACGTGCGTGCCGAGCTGCCGGCGCACGCCATCGGCGATCGCTGCTGCCACCTCCGCAGCGGAGGCAGTGCCGCGGAACTTGTCCGGGCACGCGATGACCCGCATGTCGACTGCTCGGCTACTCAGCCAGATCGGTCCCCAGCGCCAACAGCACGTCGGGCGTCTCGAAGCCTTGCACGGCTGACGTGTCTGCCAGCATCGGGAACACGTCGTTGTCGGCGTCGAGCTCCAACACCCCCGCTATCGCCCGCGCTTCGAGCAGCGAGCCCGGCTGGTAGTAGATGCGCGTCCGGTCGATCGGCGTCCCCACGTAGTTGGTGGGCGTCTTGGTGATGTAGCTCAGCGTCTTGAACCGGTCGGTGAGCCGCCCCGCCGCCCCCCGGACGGTCGTGGAGTTGGCAACCTGCACCGACACCTCGGCCGCCGGCCTCGGCTGGAACGGCTCGGCGCCTGCCGAGGTGGTGTCGGTGGCGGGCGCGGCGGTGACGGTGGTGGCCACAGTGGCGACCGTGCCCGAGCCGGAGTCGCCAGCATCGGCGGGGCCGCTCGTGGGTGTGGGCGCCTCTGTGGCCGTCGGGAGAGTGTCGCCCGGTGCGGCAGGCGGGGCTGTGTCGGTCACGGTCGTGTCGTCTGGATCGTCGACCGAGCGGAGCAGCAGCACGCCCACGACGACGGCAACCAGCACCAGCAGCAACCCGCGCACTGCGGCGCCGCTGTTGGATTCGCCAGCTTGGCTGTTCACGGCTGTGAGCGTAGAAGGAAAGATGCGCTGCCGGGTGTACCCCTCAGTAGTTTGCGAAACGGACCCCGACCGTGAGAGCCAGCCCATGAGTGTCAGCATTGTCGACCACCCAGTAGCCGCAGCCCTGCTCACCCGGCTGCGCGACAAGGACACCGCTGTCGAGGAGTTCCGCCAGCGGCTCGACGCACTGACGTTCCTGCTGGTGTCCGAAGCGCTCACCGATGCGACATCGGTGCCCGAGGCGGTGGAGACGCCGCTCGGGCCCGCCGAAGGCTCGCGCCTCGAGCCGATGCCAGCGATCGTGCCCGTGCTGCGCGCCGGGCTGGGCATGCTCGACGCGGCGCTGCGGCTCCTGCCTGCTGCGCCGGTGGGTTTTGTCGGTATGCGAAGGATCGAGACGTCCGATGGTGTCGGGCACGAGTGCTACCTCGAGTCGCTGCCAGGTGTGCTGGAGGATCGACCGGTGCTGGTGCTCGACCCGATGCTGGCGACGGGCGGCTCGGCGGCCGCGGTGATCCGGGTGCTTGCGGAGTCGGGCGTGGGACCGGTGACGATGGTGTGCACGCTGGCCGCACCCGAGGGGATCGCTGCCCTGCAGAGCAGTGCTGCCGATGTCCGCATCGTGACGGCCGCGGTCGACAGCCACCTCGACGAGCGGGCCTTCATCGTTCCCGGCCTGGGCGATGCAGGCGACCGTCTCTACGGCTCTGCCTGACCGACAGCCTCTTCGAGATCCTGCAGCTGCGCCATCGTCGGCAGGCTGGGCTGAGCGCCGGCGACGGTCACCGCCCAGGCGCCGGCTCGCACAGCCAACTGCGCCGCCTCGGCAACCGTCGCACCCGATGCCATGCCCACCGCGAACGCACCGGCGAACGCGTCACCGGCGCCCGTGGCGTCGACCACAGCGACCCGCGGTGCGGCCACGCTGATCTCCGCGTCGGCATCGGCCGCAGTGTCGGCGGCAGCGGCAGGTGAATCGGGCTGGCCCTGCGCTAGATCAGCTGTTTGCGGCGGGTGAACGACGCAGCCAGCCGCACCCCGCGTCTCCACCAGCACCGCTTCGGGACGCAGCTCGGGCACGCTGCCCTCGGCGTCGGGATGGCGCAACTGCTCGGCTTCGGCGCGATTCACGATGACGAAGTCGGCCAGCGGCAGCACAGCGGGGGCAACGTCGTTGTAGGGGGCCGGGTTCAGCACCACGAACGTGCCGTGCTCGCGGGCGATCTCTGCTGCGGCCCGGGCCGCGGCGGCGCTCACCTCGCCCTGCAGCAGCAGCGCATCGGCCGCGCCGATCTCGTTGGCGGCTGCCTGCACGCCCCCGGCATCCAGCGATGCGTTGGCACCCGCAGCCACCACGATCGACACGTCATCGGGATCGACGGTGATCACCGCCAAGCCGGTTGGAACATCTGCGCTGGCCACATACCGGCAGTCGATCCCCTCTGCCTCCAGGCCGGAGCGCAGCCACCGGCCCTGCTCGTCGTCGCCGACCCTGCCGACCATGACCACCTGCGCGCCCAGCCGGGCCGCGGCCACTGCCTGGTTGGCGCCCTTGCCGCCACGGAACCATGCGATGCGATCAGCGTGCATCGTCTCGTCGGGTGACGGGCGCCTCGGCACCCACAGCGTCACATCAGCGTTCAGGCTCCCGACAACAGCGATCCGCGGCACGCCTGAGGGTGTCACCGGTTCAGCGCCCGTTCGATGCCCGTTCGTGGCCGAGCGCCGACAGCAGCAGCGTTGCGAGATGGTCCACAGCGTCCTCGCTGTGCACCGAAGCGATGCCGGACTGCTCGGTCACCAGCGGCCCAGGCCGGTAGCCGCGGCTGCGGATGCCGCGCTGGGTCGATTCGACCAGCTTCAGGTCTTCGGACACCGTCGTGTTCCAGTCGAGGTCGATGATCTCGCGCAGCTCATCGGTCGGCTCGGCGACATCGAACCACCACTCCCGCACCAGCAGCGTCCGATCCGGCGCGCACGGCATCCAGCGGTACGTGTTCACGGCCTGGCCCGGATACACCTGGATCGACGAAGCCGGCCAGATGTAGAACGCGGCATAGTCGTCGCTGGCGACCGGGCGCGTATAGGTGGAACGTTCGCCCTCGACGCCTCTGGCCGTATGGCGGATCACCCTGCCGCTGGGCGTGACCCGGTAGCTGGCGGGGTCGACCACGCCGGAGGTGAACGATCGATGCACGTTCGGGCAGTGATAGCACTCGTTGTAGTTCTCCACCGCGATCTTCCAGTTGGCTGCGATGAGGTGGGTCCGGCGCCACGTCAGCATGCGCGTCGGTGATTGCGGGGCAAGCGCCAGGACCTCGTCGCCGACGCCGGGGGCGTGCTCGGCCAGCGGGGTCGCGCCGGCATCCGTATTGACGAACACGAAGCCAGCGAGCTCGTCGACGGCGACAGGCGGCAGGCAGATCTCGCCGACATCGCGGCTGCGCGCGCTGAGCAGGGTGCCGTCCAGCCCGTACACCCAGGCGTGATACGGGCACATGATGACGCCCGGAGTCTCGGCGACATCGCCGCCCGGCTGCTGCGGCGGGAACAGCTCGTGCCCCCGGTGCTGGCACACGTTGAAGAAGGCGCGGATCTGGCCGCCGTCGTTGACCACGAAGACTGGCTCGTCGCCGACCGTCGCCGTGAGCACCTGGCCGGGTTCGCTCACCTGGCTGCGGTGACCCACGAGGTGCCAGGACCGGGCGAACACTGTGTCCAGCTCGACCGCGAGGATCTCGGGATCGGTGTAGTAGCGAGCTGCCAGCGCGCTTCGCCCAGCCGCATCGGTCGCACTGGGCACCGGTGTCTGGCGGGCTGCCACTGAACGGTATTGTGCCGCGTCCCGATGGCCGCCTGTGACCCCCGCGAGAGCGAATGAACCCGCCGAACACCATGCGTGCCGCGCTGCTGGTGGGTCACGGCGGGCCCGAGATGCTGCAGGTGCGCGACGACGTGCCGGTTCCGGTGCCGGGTCCCGATGAGGTACTCATTGCGGTGGCGGCGTGCGGCATCAACAACACCGACATCAACACGCGGGTCGCCTGGTACAGCAAGTCGGTGACAGCGGCTACATCGGGCGAGGGCTACGCCGACGCGGATGCAGCAGATTCCACTTGGGGCGGCAGGGGTGTCGCGTTTCCCCGCATCCAGGGTGCCGATGTCGTCGGACGGGTGGTGGCCAGCGGGGATCGTTCCGATGCGGACCTGATCGGCCGGCGGGTCATGGTGGAGCCCTGGTTGAAGGACCTCACCGACCCGAGCGACCGCAGCAAGGCGCGCTATCTCGGCAGCGAGGTCGACGGCGGCTTCGCGGAGTACGTCGCGGTGCCTGCCGTCAACGCCTATCCGATCGGCGCCGATCTGTCTGATGCCGAGCTGGCAACGTTTGCCTGCGCCTCCTCGACGGCTGAGCACATGCTCCAGCGCATCGGGCTCACCAGCGGCGAGAGCATTGCGGTTCCTGGTGCGAGCGGTGGCGTGGGCTCGGCACTGGTGCAGCTCGCGAGGCGGCGAGGCGCACGTGTGGTGGCGATTGCCGGCGCTTCCAAGGCAACGCAGGTGCTCGAACTCGGGGCGGATGCGGTGGTGCCGCGCCAGGGCCCTGATCACGATGTCGCGGCGGCGGTCGAAGCCAACGGCGGCCCGTTCGACGCCGTGGCCGACGTGGTGGGTGGCGATGCCGTGGGGCTGTGGCTCGACGCGCTGGCAGGCCGCGGGCGCTATGTCACCTCGGGCGCCATTGCCGGACCCATCGTCGAGGTGGATCTGCGGACGGTGTACCTCAACGATCTGGACCTGTTCGGCGCCACGATCTACGGGCCGAGACTGTTCGCGGACCTCGTCGGCTACATCGAGCGGGGCGAGATCCGCCCGGTGCTCGGCGGCACGTTTCCCCTCGAGCGCATTCGGGAGGCACAGGAGGCCTTCGTGCGCAAGGAGCACTTCGGCAACCTGGTGATCACGCTGTCGTGAGCCCGAGGTGGGAATCGAACCCACAACCCCCGCTTTACAAGAGCGGTGCTCTGGCCGTTGAGCTACTCGGGCGCCGGTCCCAGCGTATGGCCGGCGCCCCGGATTTCAGGGCGCATTTCGGGTGCGGGCGATGTCGAACAGGGCCACGGCGGCCGCCGCTGCCACATTGAGCGATTCGATGCGCCCGAGCACCGGGATCGACACCACTTGGTCGCACCGGCGCTCCACCAGCGCCGACAGTCCCCGGCCTTCGGCGCCCAGCACCAACACCAGCGGCTCGTCGCCGACCCGCAGCGACTCGAGCCCGTCCGGCGCGTAGCCGTCGAGACCGATGGCCCACAGCCCGGCATCGCGGAGCTTGGCGAGCGCAGCGGGCAGGCCGCCGACCAGCGCAATCGGCAGGTACTCGATGGCACCCGCAGCGGCCTTCGCCGCGGCTGGCGTGAGGTTGGCCGAACGGTGGCTGGTGAGCACGACACCGGTAGCGCCGGCGACCTCTGCCGTGCGCAGGATGGCGCCGAGGTTGCCCGGGTCGGTGACGCCGTCGGTCGCCACGACGAGCGGCAGCGTGTTCCCCGCAGGTCTGGCCAGCTCTTCCAGCGGCACGGGCTGAACGGCAGCGGCCTTGGCGATCACGCCCTGCGGTGCGGCGGTGAGCGCTGCCTCGTCCAGCTTGCGGCGGGTGACCTCGCGCACCGGCACCCGCCGGTCGCCGGCGAGATCGACGATCTCGGCCAGCGTGGCCGCCGAGTGCGCATCCTCGGAGATCAGCACCTCGTGCACCTTGCGCTTGCCGGCCCGCAGCAGCTCGCGCACCGCCTGCCGACCTTCGACGTGGTCGCCGCCAAGACCCTTCGGCCGCGACTGCGGCCGACCAGCCTGCACCTGATTCGCACCACCCCGCTGCTGTCTCCCGTGTCCGCGACCTGGAGAACGATTGCTGCGCTCGCTGCGTTGGGGAGCAGACCCCCGCCCGCGGCGTGAAGGAGCGCCACGCCGCTCGCCCCGTTCTGCGCTCATTGTTGGCGTCCGACAACTACGAGTGCCACGGCATGTGCCACGATCCCGTCGGCATTGCCCAGCCCTTCGGTTCGCTTGCCGCAGACCGTGACCGGTCCGCCGGCTGCTCTGCCGAGCCGCTCCTGCATCTGATCGCGATGCGGGGCGATCATCGGCCGGTCGCAGATCACCGTGCAGTCGGCATTCGCCAACATCCAACCGCCCTCCGCGAGCAGCGCCGAGACCCGCCGCAGCATCTCGATGCTGTCAGCACCCCGCCAGCGCTCATCGCTGTCAGGAAACTGCGTGCCGATATCTCCAAGTCCAGCAGCACTCAACATCGCATCGATCACCGCATGAGCAACAACATCGGCATCGCTGTGGCCCACCAGCGGCCGTTCACCGGGAAACCGAACCCCGCCGAGCACCAGCGTCCGATCAGCCTGCGTGTCAGCACCAGCATACGGATGAGCGTCATACCCATGCCCCACCCGCATCGCCGGTCCAGCCCCGCCGTCAGCAGCACTCACGCCAGTTGACGCTAGAGCCCGCCGCCCGAGTCGAGGCCACCCAGCAGAGCCTCCACGACAACAAGATCTGCGGCAGTAGTGACCTTGTGCGCCGCCGCGTCGCCCGGCACCGCCATCACGGTGCCGCCTGCAGCCTCCACCAGCGCAGCATCATCAGTGGCCTCAGGCTCTCCAGCATGCGCCGCCACCAGCACTTCCCGCCGAAACGCCTGCGGCGTCTGCACCCCAAACAACCCCGAACGATCCACCGTCCCAGCAACAACTCCCCCCGAGTCACCCCACTCCGGCACCCGCTTCAGCGTGTCGCTCACCGGCAGCGCCGGCACAGCAGCATCAACCCCACCCCGAACAGCAGCAATCACGCGCTCAAACAACCCCACCGAAGCCCCCGGCCGAGCAGCGTCATGACAAACCACCACATCAACATCATCCGGCAAAGTCCCCAACCCAGCCCGAACCGACCCCGACCGAGTCCCCCCACCCTCGACAATCACATCGACGCCGGTGTACGGCCCCCCGACCATCGACGGCGCAACGACCAGCGTCACCCCATCACACGCCACCCCAGCGGCCTCAACGCTCCAAGCAACCATCGACCGCCCAGCAACAGAAACCATCACCTTCGAAGCCCCGTCAGCCCCCGCACCAAACCGAGTCCCCGCCCCGGCGGCTAACACCAGCGCCCAAGTCCGAGCCACCCAACAAGTCTGCCCCGGCTGCTAGCGGAAAGTCAGCCCGCGCCGGCGACGCCGACCCCGAAGAGCAACAACAAGCACAACCAAGACGATCAAACCGAGAACAATCCACCAGACCACCGCAATCCGAACCCCCCGAGAAGCCCGCTCAGCCAGCCGCTCAGCCTCCGCCTCAGCCGCAGCAAGCTCAGCATCCAGCAGCTCACCCGAAACCCGCAGCTCCCGAACACCCCCCTCGTTCAACATCATCACCCCATCAACAGGCAGGCTCCCAGCCCCCTGAGGAACGGTCGCCCGCACCACCAGCGTCACCAGCTCGTCAAGCGGCGCCCCCGCCCGCGCCTCAACCTCGGCAATCGGCAACCCGAACAGCTCGCCTTCCAACGCATCAGCAGTAGCCGGATTCACCAGCCCGGCCACCGGACGGTCCAAGCCGACGGTCACCGTCAGGTCGTACCTCACCTGCGCCCCATCGCGCGAGCCCACGAACGTCGCCGACCGGAACAAGCCCGCTGAGCCATCCGCAGGCCGGTCGATCTCCGCGAGCACCTCTGCCAACTCGGCAGGCGAGGAGAAGCGCTTGGCTGCCACCACCCGGAGGCGCTCGCCCGCGGGCGTCTGCTCGCCGAACTGCCGGACGTCCCACCCGACCAATCCGTCAGTCACGATGAGCTCGCCCAGGTCGGGCACCCACCGCATCACCTCTTCGTCGAACGTGATCTCGACGGTGACCTCGCCGGCGCCGTCATGCGCGATGTCGATGTCGACGACGATGTCGACCCGGCAGCCCGCCGCCAGCACCAGTACGGCGACGCCAGCCAGCGCGGCGCTGAGCGCGCGCCAGCGCGGATTCTGGCAAGCGTCAGTCCCGGGCGAACCGCACGCAGGTATTCGCCGGAACACGCTTACTCGGCGGTTGCGGCCTCTTCGAGCTCGATCGGCCCGGGGTCGAAGCCCTCGATGGCACGGAACACGATCTCGTCGTCCTCGACGTCGACCACGATGATCTCGCCGGCGTGGAACTCCTTGTAGAGGATCCGCTCGCTGAGCGCGTCCTCCACATGATGCTGCAGCGCACGGCGCAGCGGCCGGGCGCCCAGCTGCGGGTCGTACCCGGTGCGCGCCAGCCATTCCTTGGCGGCGTCGGTGAGCTCCAGGCCCAGGCCCTGCGCCCGAAGCTGGTCGGAGGTGCGCTTGATCATCAGGTCGACGATCTGCACCACTTCTTCGATGCTCAGCTCGTGGAAGACGATGGTGTCGTCGATGCGGTTCAGGAACTCCGGCCGGAAGTGCGCCTTGAGCGCATCGTTGACCTTTTCCTTCATCCGGTCGTAGCTGGCGTCTTCATCGGCGGTCGCGAAGCCCACACGCGCCTTGCGCAGGTCTGCGGTGCCCAGGTTCGAGGTCATGATGAGCACGGCGTTGCGGAAGTCGACCGAGCGGCCCTGCGCGTCGGTCAGCCGGCCCTCTTCCAGGATCTGCAGCAGCGTGTTGAACACGTCGGGGTGGGCCTTCTCGATCTCGTCGAACAGCACCACCGAGAACGGCTTGCGGCGTACCGCTTCGGTGAGCTGGCCGCCCTCGTCGTAGCCGACGTACCCGGGCGGGGCGCCCACGAGCCGGCTCACGGTGAACTTGTCCATGTACTCGGACATGTCGAGGCTGATGAGCGCTCCCTCGTCACCGAACAAGAACTCGGCCAGCGTCTTGGCCAGCTCGGTCTTGCCGACGCCCGACGGGCCCAGGAAGATGAACGAGCCGCCGGGCCGCTTGGGGTCTTTCAGGCCGGCGCGGGTGCGGCGGATGGCCTGGCTGACCGCCTTGATGGAGTCGTGCTGGCCGATGACCCGCTTGTGCAGCTCGTCTTCCATCTTGAGGAGCTTCTGGGTTTCCTCCTCGGTGAGCTTGTACACCGGGATGCCGGTCCAGATGGACAGCACCTCAGCGATGCCCTCCTCGTCGACTTCGTCGAACAGGTCGTGCCCCTCCGAGCGAGCTTGGGCCATCACCTCGGTCCGCCGTTCGAGCAGCTCCTTCTCCTCGTCGCGCAGCGCCCCGGCGGTCTCGAAGTCTTGCGATTCGACCGCCTGCTTCTTGCGCTCGGTGACATCGGCCAGCTTCGTCTCGATCTCCTTGAAGTCGGGCGGCGTCGACATGCGCTTGATGCGCAGGCGCGACCCGGCCTCGTCGATGAGGTCGATGGCCTTGTCGGGCAGGTGGCGGTCGGCGATGTAGCGATCGGCCAGGTTCGCCGCAGCCACGAGGGCCTGGTCGGTGATGGTGACCCGGTGGTGCTGCTCGTAGCGGTCGCGCAGCCCCTTGAGAATCTCGATGGTGTGGCTGAGCGTGGGCTCGTCGACGGTGATCGGCTGGAAGCGGCGCTCGAGCGCTGCGTCTTTCTCGAGGTACTTGCGGTACTCCTCGAGCGTGGTGGCACCGATGGTCTGCAGCTCGCCGCGGGCCAGCATCGGCTTGAGGATCGACGCGGCGTCGATCGCGCCCTCTGCGGCGCCGGCGCCGACGAGGGTGTGCAGCTCGTCGATGAACAGGATGATGTCGCCGCGGGTGCGAATCTCCTTGAGGACCTTCTTCAGGCGCTCCTCGAAGTCGCCGCGGTAGCGGGAACCGGCTACAAGCGCGCCGAGGTCGAGCGTGTAGAGCTGCTTGTCGCGCAGCAGCTCGGGGACGTCGTTGTTGACGATCTTCTGGGCGAGACCCTCCACGATGGCGGTCTTGCCCACGCCGGGCTCGCCGACGAGCACCGGGTTGTTCTTGGTGCGGCGCGACAGCACCTGCATGACGCGCTCGGTCTCGCGCAGCCGGCCGATGACCGGGTCGAGCTTCTTGGCCCGGGCATCCGCGGTGAGGTTGCGTCCGAACTGGTCGAGCACCAGCGAGCCGCTCTGGCCGCCCTGCTCGCTGCCTTGGCCCGACGAGGCGCCGACGGTCTCGCGGCCGCCGCTCGAGCCGCTGTAGCCGGAGAGCTGCTGTATGACCTCTTGGCGGACCTTCGACAGGTCGGCGCCGAGCTTGACCAGCACTTGCGCGGCCACGCCCTCGCCTTCACGGATCAAGCCGAGCAGCACGTGCTCAGTGCCGATGTAGTTGTGGCCGAGCTGCAGCGCTTCACGCAGCGACAGCTCGAGCACCTTCTTCGCTCGCGGCGTGAAGGGGATGTGTCCGCTGGGCGACGAGCTGCCCTGCCCGATGATCTCTTCCACCTGGCTGCGCACGGCCTCGAGCGAGATGCCCAGCGACTCGAGTGCTTGGGCGGCCACGCCCTCGCCCTCGTGGATCAGACCCAGCAGGATGTGCTCGGTGCCGATGTAGTTGTGATTCAGCAGGCGCGCTTCCTCTTGCGCCAACACCACCACTCGGCGAGCCCGATCGGTGAAGCGTTCGAACACTGGGCCCTCCCGGATTGAGCCCGGCACACGGTGCCGAAGGTCTCCTGAGCGCAGTGTAACGATGCCCTGCCGCATCGCTCCTTGCTGTCGCTGTCGTTTACGGTTGCGCCGTGGCGACCCTTTCCCCGTTGCAGGCCCGGCCCGATGCCGACGCTGATCTGGCCCGTGTGGAGACGGCCCTGCGCGCCGCGGCGGTCACCGGCGACGAGTTCCTCACCGAGGTGACCTCGCACCTGATCCCCGCGGGCGGCAAGCGGCTGCGACCCGCGTTCGTCATCGCGTCGGCGCTCGCGCTCGATCCTGACGGCGCTGCGCCCGATGCGGTCACCGATGACATGGTCTGCGGCGGCGTTGCCGTGGAGCTGGTGCACCTGGGCTCGCTGTACCACGACGACGTCATGGACGACGCCGAGACGCGGCGCGGCATCGAGGCGGTGAACCACCGCTGGGGCAACCTGAAGGCGATCCTGGCCGGCGACTTCCTGCTGGCCAAGGCGTCGGAGCTGGCAGCGTCGCTGGGCACCGAGGTGGCCGCCCTGCTGGCCGCCACCATCGGCCGGCTGTGCGAGGGGCAGGTGCGCGAGCTGCAGCTCATCTATGACCGGCGCCGCACCGAAGACCAGTACTTCCTGGCCATCCAGGGCAAGACTGCCGAGCTGTACGCAACGTCGTGCCGCATCGGCGGGCTGGTGGCGGGCGTCGACTCCGAGACCCTGGACCGGCTGAACAGCTTCGGGCTCGCCTACGGCATGGCGTTCCAGATCGTCGACGACGTGCTCGATCTGGTGGCCTCCGACGAGGAACTCGGCAAGCCCTCGGGCAACGACCTGCGCGAGGGCGTGTACACGCTGCCGGTGATCCGGATGCTGGCGGACGGGCAGGCGGACGGTGAGCGCCTGAGCGAGCTGCTCGGCGAGCCGCTGGACGACGACCGGCGGGATCGGGCCCGGGCGATCGTGGTGGACGGTCCCGAGATCGCCAGCTCGGTGCAGACCGCGCAGCGCTATGTGGCCGCGGCCCTCGATGCGCTGGCACCGCTCGACGCCACACCTGGGGTGGTCGGCCTACGTGCGGCGGCGTCGAACCTGCTCAGCGCGCTGCCCTCGTCGGCCGGGGCTGCAGCCGCCGCGGGCGCCGATTGAGCGTGGCCGGGCCGCACATGCAGCCGGGCTGGCCGATCCGGCGCCGTTACCGGCATGGTTGGTGGGATCCCGGCCGCGGACCGTGCTGGGAGTGGGGCACCCGCACATTCGTCATGGGCATCATCAACGCCACGGAAGACTCGTTCTCGGGCGACGGCGTCGCGGACCGGCTCGACGAGGCCCTGGCCCTGGCGCGGGAGCTGGTAGCAGCCGGAGTGGACATTATCGACATCGGCGGTGCGTCCAGCCGGCCCGGCGCCGAGCCCACGCCACTGGAGGTGGAGCGGCGCCGCGCCGTTCGGGTCATCGGCGCCGTCCGGGCCGAGTTGGAGCGGATCGGAGCCGACCTTCCGATCTCGGTCGACACCACCTGGGCCGATGTGGCGGCTCCCGCCCTCGATGCCGGCGCGTCGGTCGTGAACGACATCACCGGATTCCGTCTCGATCCCGGCATGGCGCCGCTCGTAGCCGAGCGCGGGGCGGCCGCAGTCATCATGCACAACCAGCGCGGCAGGCCCCATACCGACCTCGTCGCCGATGTGACGACCGGGCTGGAAGCCAGCCTGCAGATCTGCGCCGATGCCGGCGTGGGCACTGATCGGATCATCGTCGACCCCGGCTTCGGATTCGGGTTCGGCGTGTCGCAGAACCTCGAGATGATGCGGCGCCTGCCTGAGATGTGGGCACTGGAGCTGCCGGTGCTCATCGGCACATCGCGCAAGTCCACGATCGGCGCCGTCACCGACACCAAGCCCGGCGATCGTCAGTTCGGGACGGCGTCCACCATCGTGGCTGCCATCTGTGCGGGCATCGACGTGGTGCGTGTGCACGACGCTGCCGAGATGATGCAGGCGATCCGGATGACCGACGCCATCGTCCGCCCCGCCCCCTGAGGAGCTGGCGGGTCAGCTCTCGACTGGTGCGACCGTGCCGTCGGGCATGAGTTGAGTGCGGGTGCCGTCGGCGGTCTCGCTGTAAAAGGTGGACCGGCCGGAGGCTTCGAGCGTGGCGAGCATGGCCGGCAGCGGGGCGTCGACGCTGCGCAGGAACTCGATCACCCGGGCGGGGCCGAGGTGGTCGAGCATCTCGAACGGGCCGTGCACCCAGTTGAATCCCCAGCGGATGGCGTTGTCGACGTTCGCGATGTCGTCGGCGATCTCGGGCACCAGGTCGGCCGCGTAGGCCAGCGTGCCGCCGAAGATGTGCCGAGCCAGCTCGCCCTGTGGGGAGTCGGCAAACATC
Source organism: Candidatus Poriferisodalis sp. (assembly GCF_965204125.1). Classification (GTDB taxonomy): domain Bacteria; phylum Actinomycetota; class Acidimicrobiia; order Acidimicrobiales; family Poriferisodalaceae; genus Poriferisodalis. The sequence goes on from NZ_OZ241968.1 coordinate 950,431, forward strand.
ACCTCGCCCAGGTCTGCGGGCACGCCCTCGAGATCAGGCGCAGAGACGGCACGCCATTCGCCGGTCAGGAGATCGAACGTCTCGGCCTTGCGTGACCCGTCGTCGAGCTTGGTCCGCCGGCTGAAACCGCCGCCGGTCTTGCGGCCGAGCTGTCCCCGGTCGGCCATGTCTTGTTCCGCTGCGGGAAACGCAGTGAACTCGAGCCCCCGGTCGCCTGCCGGCAGGTTCTGGGCCAGGTTGGCGCCCACCAGCTCCATGACGTCGAGGCCGATGAGATCGATGAGCCCGTACAGGCCCGTGGGCGGCAGCCCGACCGGCGCGCCCAGCACGGCGTCGATGGTCTCCTGGGTCATGCCGTCGGCCAGAAACGGCTTGGCCATGTGCAGGCCCGACAGCATGAAGAAACAGCCGATGCGGTTGCCGATGAAGTTGACGGTGTCCTTGGCGTGCACCACGCCCTTGCCGAGACGCTCGGCGCCGAATCGGGCGAAGGCGTCGATCACCTCGGGCTCAGTGTCCTCGCCGGGCACCAGCTCGAACAGCTTCATCACCCGCACGGGGTTGAAGAAGTGGGTGATCGCCACATCTCGGCGGAAGCGCTCGCTCATGCCGTCGGAGATCTGGCGCAGGGGAATGCCCGAGGTGTTCGACGAGATCACCGAGCCGTCGCTGCGCGCTGCTTCGAGCCGCTCGAACAGCTCGCGCTTGGTGGCCAGATCCTCGATGACTGCTTCGCACACCCAGTCGTAGCCGGCGATGTCGTCGAGCCGGTCGTCGACCGTGCCGATGCTGACCAGATCCCGGCATTCGGGGTCGACGCCGTCCAGCGCACGCTGCGCCGCGGCCTCGTCGCTGTCGAGCACGAGCACCCGGCACCCCGCCGCTGCAGACGCGGCGGCGATGCCGGCGCCCATCGTGCCCGCGCCGATGATCGCTACTGAACTGATCTCACGCATGGCCTCTGCCTATCGGGTGCCGGAGACTTCGCGGCCGATGATCTCCTTCATGATCTCGGTGGTGCCGCCGTAGATGGTCTGGATCCGGGCGTCCGCGTACGCCTTGGAGATCGGGAACTCGCTCATGTAGCCGTAGCCGCCGAACAGCTGCAGGCAGCGGGTGATGAGCCGCAGCTGCATCTCGGTCACCCACCACTTGGCCTCGGCGGCATCGGTGGCGGTGAGCTCGCCGGCATTGAGCGCCTCGATCTGCCGGTCCACGAACACCCAAGCAATGTCCAGCTCGGTCTTCATCTCGGCCAGCTCGAAGCGGGTGTTCTGGAACGAGGCGATGGTCTGTCCGAACGCCGTGCGCTCGCCGACGTAGTCCACCGTCCAGTCGAACGCAGCCTGCGCGTGCGCCACCCCGCCCACCGCGATCGACAGGCGCTCCTGGGGCAGGTTCCGCACCAGGTGCAGGAACCCGTTGCCCTCGCCGCCGAGCAGGTTCTCCTCGGGCACGAACACGTCGTCGAAGAACAGCTCCGCCGTGTCCTGGGACTTCAAGCCCAGCTTGTCGAGATTGCGGCCCCGCTCGAAGCCCTCCATGCCCTCCTCCAGCACGATCAGCGACATGCCCCGGTGCTTCTCGGTGGGGTCGGTCTTGGCCGCCACGATCACCAGGTCGGAGTTGATGCCGTTGGTGATGAACGTCTTGGCGCCGTTCACCACGTAGCCGTCGCCCGAGCGCACCGCCGTGGTGGTGATCGAGGCCAGATCGGAGCCGGTCCCCGGCTCGGTCATGGCGATGGCGCTCATCAGCTCGCCGCTGGCGAGGCCCGGCATCCAGCGTTCGGCCTGCTCGTCATTGCAGAGGTTGATGAAATACGGCAGGCAGATGTCGTTGTGCAGCGTCATGCACTGCCCCGAGCTGGCCGCGCCCGACGCGTGGACTTCCTCGTTGACGATGGCGTTGTAGCGGAAGTCGAGAACCCCGCCGCCGCCGTACCGCTCGTCGACGGCCGTGGCCAGCAAGCCCACATCACCCGCCTTGCGGAACATGGCCTTGTCGATCTTGCCGTCGGCTTCCCATTTCTCGTGGTTGGGGACGATCTCGCGCTCCACGAAGGCTTTGGCCGTCTCGCGGAACATCTCGTGCTCGTCGTCGAAGATGGTGCGCCGCATGAGGCGAGCGTATGCCGCCGCGCTGCGGCGAGCCACGGCCGGCCGCGGCGGGCAGGCGTCGGGCCTGCACAGATAGCGTCTCGGCCCGTGACCGAGCACGACTCACCGAGCGATCTCGGCGCCACGGTCGAGCCCGGTTACGACTGGAGCGCGGTCGAGCGAGCGGCTGCCGCGATGCGACGGCTGAACCAGGCGCTGGCGAACCGGCGGGTCGACGACGAGGTGCTCGACGAGATCACGGCCACGGTCAAGGCCACCGCGGCGCGGCTGGAGCAGGGCACGCTGCGGGTGAAGATCGACGACATGCTCTCGCGGCCCTACCTCCGCGAGATCTACGAGGGGCAGTACTTCCCGCTGCCGCTCGAACCCGGCGACGAGATCGAGTTCGACCCGTTCTCGATCGGCGGCGGCACGCTGCATCCGGCTTCGGTGAACGTCAGGTACTTCAAGGAATCCGACGACGCCGTGACCGGCGAGGCGGTGGTGGACCCCATGTTCGCCGGGCCGCCCGAGCGCACCCACGGCGGCGTGGTGGCGCTGATCATCGACGAACTGATGGGGGCGCTGAACCGCATGCGGGGCCGGCAGGCATATACCGGCCGGCTCACCGTTCATTACCGTGCCGCGACCCCGCTGGACGTACCGCTGCGTCTGCGGGCGTGGATCGAGAGCACGTCGGGCCGCAAGATCGTCCAGCACGCCGAGGTGCATGGCCCCGAAGGCCTCTGCGTCAACGCTGAGGGCCTGTTCATCCTGCGAGCCGACGCGCCGCCGATTCCCGAGGGCTAGTCCTGCCGTTGCTCCGGCGAGGCGGTGGCGAGCTGGTGCAGCAGCTCGACGGTGCCGACGTACTCGCAGTCTTGGTCGGCGACGGCTGACAGTTCGCCGAGCGTGACCAGCTCGGGTGCCAGCTCTGCGAGGGGGTCGAGCACGAATCGGCGCTCGCGTAGGCGGGGGTGCGGGATCTGCAGCTCGGGGTCGCGCATCTCCACGTCGCCGAACAGCAGTACGTCGACGTCGAGCGTGCGCGGGCCCCAGCGTTCACGGCGCACCCGCCGTGCCGCGGCTTCGAGGGCTTGGCAGCGGGCCAGCAGCTCGTAGGGGCCGTCGGGCACCGACAGCTCGGCCACGAGGTTCAGGAACTCCGGCTGTTCGGGGCCGATCGGCGCGCTGCGGTACACGCCCGACACGGCCACGAGCACGCCAGCGGCATCCAGCGAGTCGAGGGCATCTGCTAGTTGTGCAGCGGGATTGCCGATGTTGGCACCCAGCCCCACAAAGGCCCGCACGCCGGGCGGGCTCACCAGCTCAGGTTCCACCGGCAAGTCGGCTCATGCCGGGCGACGGGTGATGCGCACGCCGCTGGTGCCGAGGTCGACCGCAACGGGCGGGCGGAGCTTGGTGACCGCGACCGTGGCGGCGGTCACGCCGTCGATGCCGCACAGCTCCTCGGCGATCAGCTCGGCCAGCCGTTCGAGCAGCTGCGGCTGGGCCTCGTCGCACAGCGCCACGATGCCGTCGCATACGGCGCCGTAGTCGATGGTGAGGCCCAGGTCGTCGGTGGCTCCCGCCCGGCTCAGATCGGCGTAGAGATCGATGTCGATGCTGAGCGGCTGCGGCGCGGTGCGCTCATGCGCCAACGCCCCGATCACGCACGTCACCCGCAAGTCGCGGAGTTCGATGCGGTCTGGTGCCGTCACTGCAGGGCTCAGCTCGTTGTGCCCTGGCCGGGGAGGATGCTCAGCGCCACGTCGACCACACGGCGCCCCTCAGGGCCGACTCGCTGGCCGAAGATCCGCTCGGTGATGGCCGTGGCCTGGGGACCGGTGGGCACCTTGCCCGACAGCAGCAGGTACGACGCCACGAACCCGCACACGTCCTCGCCGACCCGCTCCTTGTGCAGGATGACGCGCTTGCGCTCGCCGGCCAGCCGCTCCAAGTCGTCGTGGACCGACTGCAGGTACTCGCCCAAGTCGTCGAAAGCGGGCCATGGCCGGTGCAGGTAGGGCATGTCCAGCTCGTCGTAGTTGTGCAGGTTGTGCGGCGCCGAGATCAGCGACACGACGATGTCGAACTCGTTGCGGCGCAGCCAGATGATCTCTTCCTGACGGCGGACGCGCCGGTGGCTGGCGCCATAGCCGCCAGGACGCTCGCACACTGCGAGGCGGTCGGCGACGACCCAGTTGAAGTTGCGGGGCTGAATGCCCTCCGCCCACTTCCCTCTCATAGCTCGCCGTCCCTGCAAGCGTGTACCCGGCAGAATTTACCGGTGCCCGACTGAGCCTGCACAGCCGTTCTGCAAGACCTTCAGGCGCTGTCTGCGGCAGCAGCGTCGTACGCGCGGATCTCGGCCAGATTGCGGTACTTCTGCGCCAGATCCAGCCCGTAGCCGATGACCCACACGGGCGGCAGCCGGAAGCCGATGTAGTCGACGAGGCCGTTCAGGCTGCCGTTGTGCTCGCGGGTCAGCAGCGAGCACACGGCCAGGCTGGCCGGGCCGCGGGCCAGCAGGCTGCGACGCAGGTACGACAGCGTGAGACCGCTCTCCACGATGTCCTCCACCAGGATCACGTCGCGCCCCGCAATGTCGATGTCGAGATCCTTGAGAATGCGCACGACGCCGCTGGATCGGGTGCTGCTGCCGTACGACGAGACGGCCATGAAGTCCATCTCGACCGGCAGGTCGATGGCACGGCTGAGATCGGAGGCGAACATCACCGCCCCCTTGAGCACCGCCACGAGCAGCGGTTGGCGGCCCGCGTAGTCGGCAGTGATCTGCGTGCCCAGTTCGGCCACCCGCTCGGCGATCTCGGGGCCCGAGACGAGCACTTCGCCCACGGCGGGGTCGCCGGCGAGCATCGAGTCGAGGTCGCTGTGGGATTCCTCCGAAGCCGATGCGCCTGCCACGTGAGCCGAACTTAGTGGTTATGCGTTTCCGATGGCGGAACAGCTTGCTCGAGTCGAAGCCGATCGGCCGAGCGGCTGACCCGCCGCCCGCCGCCGACCTCGGTGGCGCGGTGGGTGTGCCTGGCCACCTCGAGCACCCGCTCGACCGTGCTGGCATCGGGCGGATGATCGGTGCGCAGCCACGCCCGGATGGCTCGCCGCGCCAGGGCCACCGGCGCATTCCGCAACTCGGACGCATTGGTGGGATCGATGTCGGCCGCCAACACGTCGAGGAGGTCGGCATCGGCAGCCGCCAGCCCGGATCCACGGGCCAGCAACGGCACCACGTCACGCCCGGCGATGTCGCACAGCAGCGGGATCACCTCGTGACGGACACGGCTGCGCCAGAAGCGAGGGTCGGCGTTGGAGGGATCACGGATGGGCTCGTAGCCGACCAGCTCGCAGACCCGCTCGGTCTCGGTGCGCCGCAGCCCCAGCAGCGGCCGCCGGTCGGCTCTCATGGCGGCGAGCGCATCGAGCGCGCCGCCGCGCAGCAGCTGCAGCAACACCGTCTCTGCCTGGTCGTCGGCGGTATGGCCCAGCAGCGCATCGGGACCGAGCGCGGCGTGGCGGGCCTCGCGAGCCCGCGCCTGCAAGTTCGCCCCAGGGGCAAGGTCGAGGTGCATCACGCTGAACCCCGCCCCGAGCTGGTCGCACAGCGCCTCGACTCTCGCCGCTTCGGCCCTGCCCGCTTCGCGCAGCCCGTGATCGACATGGACTGCAGAGACGGCGGTGATCCCGCTGCCGCTCCGCTGGGCAAACCGGCAGGCGAGCACCAGCAGCGCAGCCGAATCGGCGCCGCCCGACACTGCGCACACCAGATCAGGGCCCTCGATGTTGCCGAACGTGCACCGGTCCACCAGACACTCGAGTTCGTCCGAGCCACGTGATGCATCGCCAGCAGGACTGGGCGGCGCGGCAGGGGCGCCGGCAGCCGTCACCCGCGGCGAGCGGGGTCCGGCGGCTCGATCAGGCCGCTGGGACACGCTCCAGCCAGGCTTGGGGGTCGCGGATCTCCGCCATGGACGGCAGGTGCTCGACGCGCTCCCAGATCCGGTCCACCGCCCGGGGGCCGCGCTCGGCCTCGATCTCGGCGATGAAGTCCTCACCGGCCTGGTATTGCGCCAGCTTGGCCTCGATGCCCAGCAAGCGCTGGATCAGCCGCGCCATGCCGCGCACATTGCGGCGCCGGTGGTGCATCACCACGGCAAACCGGTCGGCGTCGGGGATGTGCCCGCGGGCGGCGCGCGCCATCGTGACGTCGCCGTGCCCTTCCACCAGGCTCATCATGCCGCCCACCTGGGCGATCAGCTCGCGCTGTTGGTCAGTCGCGAACACTGCGGCGAGCCCTCCCTCGCCCAGCAGGTCCTGGCCGTCTTGGTCTGCACCGCTGCGACGCAGGGACACCAGGCTGCGCAGACCCTCGCGTACACGCTCGGGGTCGGGTTGGGCCTCGTCGACCAGCCCGTTCACGAGCTGCAGGAAGTGCGGCCGCAGCCACGGCACGCCGGTGAATTGCGAGCGGTGGGTCAGCTCGTGGAGCGCCAGCCACAGGCGGAATTGAGCCGGGACGAATGCGTAGCGCTTCTCGGTGACCAGGATGTTCGGGCCGACAAAGTAAACGGTGTCTCCCGCTGTCGCCGTCTCGTCGTCTGAAGCCCACAGCAGGTCGTACTGGCCGAGCACCCGCTTGGACATCCAGCCAAGTACGGCGCCCAGCTCCACCGCTCCCAGCGTCTGCGTTGCCCGCGAGGTCGCTGCGGTGCCGTCGGCACCGGCCGATGCGCCCAGCAGCGGTTGCAGCAGCCGCCGGAACGCCGCGATGTTGGCGTCGATCCAGCCCGTCCGGTCGATCACCTCTGCGTGCGCCTCGCCCGGCGTCTCCAGCCCGGTCTCGATGGCCACCAGCTCAGCCGCAACCGGCACGAAGCGGGCGAAGTCCTGCCGCAGCGGTTCAGCGAGGTAGGACTGGTACAGCGGCTCGGTGCCTGCGACCCGCACCGCGATGCGGCGCGCCAATTCCCAGTCGACGTGCTCGTCGGCGGGATCGCTCACTGTGTGGCTCAGCGCTTGGGGTACCGCGGCGCAACCACCTTCTGCACGTAGCCCGCGACCAGCTTGAAAACGGTCAGCACCGTCACGATGGTCAGCGGGACCGCCAACCAGTAGTGCCAGACCTGCGCGCCAAGGAGCTCCATGGCGCAGATATTAGTGGTCAGCTGCGCCAGAACCCCATCGGGAGGGCGGCACGTGTTGCAGCGGGGTTCCTAGCCTCGCGCCATCGTCTTTCGCGTCGGCCGGGCAGGGCATCCTTGGTTGTGCGAACTGCGGCAGCACCCCGACATCGAGAGAGGGCAGATGACCGATTCGGCACCTCCAGCGGACATGGTACGGGTCTTGGCCGAGTTTGCCGCCGGCGTTCGTCGATCAGCCGGAGCGGCTGGGTCGCTCTCTGAAGAAGTGCTGACAGCACCGTGCCGTGACTTGCTGAGCGCAGCAGCGGCCATCTTGGGCGCAGGCGAGTTCACGATCGTCGACAAGGCACGAGTTCCGGGAACCGGCTACCCGGACATGTCAATCTTCAACGGTCGCGGACAGGTGATCGCCTATGTGGAGCTGAAGGCACCGGGCAAGGGCGCAGACCCCGAAGAGCTCACCGGCGAGCATGATCGCCGCCAGTGGGAGCGTTACCGACTGCTCGACAACATCCTCTACACCGACGGGCTGGACTGGTCGCTGTACCGGCAAGGAAGCCGCAGGGGACGCGTCTTCCGACTCGCCGACGACCTCACCAAACATGTGAGGCCCACCAGTGTCGATGGGCGCGACGCAGCTGAACTCCTCACCGAGACATTTTCGTGGATGCCGTCAGTTGGCAGCGGTCCGGTCGGACTGGCGCGGTCGGGTGCTCGCTACTGCCGGATGCTTCGCGACGAGATCGCCGCCTTTGGCACCGAGGTCCCGGGCCTGCCGCCTGCGTCTCGGCAAGCACTGTTCCCCGATCTCGCCGACGATGCTTTCGCTGATGCGTACGCCCAAGCCGTCACGTTCGCGATCTTGGCAGCGGCCAGCTTGGAGATCCGCCTTGACGTTCACCCGGAGCTACACCTGCGGCTGTACGACATCTCGCGCCAGCTTCGTCAGCGGCGCGGCGTGCTCGGAGAAGCTCTGCACCTGCTCACCTACAGCGAGCCCGTGCAGGAACGACTGAACATCTACCTCGAATCGCTGCTGGCGCTGGCGGAGTCGGTGGACTGGGAGGGGATTCGCGGCCGCAGCGCCAGCGCTGGAACCGAATGGCTTCACTTCTACGAGGATTTTCTCGCTGAGTACGACCGAGAGTTGCGTCGGCAATCAGGTTCCTACTACACGCCGGCGCCCGTCGTGGAATGGATGACGCAGTTCGCAGATCGGCTGCTCGTCAGCAGATTTGGCAAACAGCGCGGGTTCGCCGATCCAACGGTGACGGTCGTGGATCCCGCAGCCGGCACCGGCACGTTTCTGCTAAGCGTCATCGATCGCATCGCCGAGACGGTCGAGGCCGATAGCGGCGCGGGTGCGGTCGGCGCTGAGCTCGCCGAGGCCGCACGAGAGCGTCTCATCGCCTTCGAGGTGCAGGCCGGCCCATACACGGTCGCGCAGCTCCGACTTGCCGAACGGTTGGCAGCCCAGGGCGCCTCGACTGAGTCGAACCGGGTGTATTTCACCGACACACTCGACGATCCGTTCAGCGACGTGCCAGCAGCCCAGTCGATGTTCGAGCAGATCAGTGCGTCGCGGACCGAAGCCAACCGGGTGAAACGCGAAGAGCGCGTGACCGTCGTGCTCGGCAACCCGCCATATCTGGCGCAAGCCGCCGGTCGGGGCGGGTGGGTCGAGACCGGAGACCCTGGCGAGGAGGACAATCGACCCATCTTCGATGACTGGCGCCCGCCGCCGTCGTGGGGCGTGGGACCGCATGTCAAACATCTGTCGAACCTGTACGTCTATTTCTGGCGCTGGGCGACCTGGAAGGTGTTCGAGCAGGCGCCGACTGACGAGCAGCCACCCACTGGCGTAGTCACGTTTGTCGCACCCACGGCATTCTTGACCGGACCCGGCTTCGCGCGTATGCGCGAGTGGCTACGCATGCACTCGACCGACATCTGGGTGCTGCATCTCACGCCCGAAGGGCATCAGGCACCGCAGGCGCACCAAGTATTCGGCGCAATGCGGCAGCCCGTCGGCATTGTGACTGCGCTGCGAGCGCCTGACGCATCCGAGCGCGACGCACCGGCGACTGTGCGCTTCTACCGCGTGCAACCGGCGGTGCTCAAGGACAAGTTCGCCGAGATCGCACCGCTGTGCGATCCCGATTCACCCAATTGGATGACGCTTCCTCCTGCGACAACTGACGAGCAGAGGCGAGCGCCATTCGATCCACCGCCCAGCCAGGCGTGGAGCAGCGCCCCTCGGCTCGACGACATCTTCCCGTGGCACGGCAATGGGGTGATGATCGGGCGCACTTGGCCCGTCGCGCCGCTGCCGCAGACCGCCCAGGAAAGATGGGCGACGCTCGTCAGCGAAACCGATGCCCGTCGGCAGGCCGACCTGTTCAAGGAACATCGGAGGGACCGGCGGGTCGACCTCCCAGTCGTCGACAATCTCGTCGACCCTCCCGTCCGTCGCCTTGCCATCGCCGACAAAGAAACGCGTGAGAACACCGCCCTGCCAGGAACGGTCGAGTACCGCTGGCGCAGCTTCGACCGCCAATATCTCATTGCAGACAAGCGCGTGATCAACCAGCCGAATCCGAGCCTGTGGGCGGCCCACAGCTCACAGCAGCGGTACTTCTGTGTCCCGGCGATGACCACAGATGGCGTTCGGCCGCTGATCGCGTCCAGCACAGGCCTGCCGATTGCGCTGTGCGATGCGATTCCCGACATGGACAACCTGCTGGGTAACCGTTCCGGTCGCGTTCACCCGCTGTGGCGAGATCGCGACGCTTCCGTGCCGAACATCGCGCCCGGTCTGCTTGCGGCGATCTCGGCACGCCTAGGTGCCGACGTCACCGGCACCGTTCTGTTCGCGTACGCCGCTGCAGTCATGGCACACCCCGGCTATGTCTCCCGATTTCAGGACGATCTGCGCAACGCTGACGTGCTACGCCTGCCGATCACCACGGACACCGCCGCATTCGCCGATGCAGTCGCGCTCGGCCAACAAGTGCTCACAGCCCACTGTCTCGACGTTTCGGCCACGGCTGGGCAGGCCCGAGTGAGGATGCCGATTCCGGTCCAGCCTGCCGAATTCCGCTACGACACCCGAACAGAAGCCTTGATCATCTCTTCGCCTGGCGCAACCGACGGCGAGGTTGGACCGGTTCCGAATCGCGTCGCCGCTCTCACGGTCGGCCAGACGAACGTGCTTGAGTCGTGGTTCCGATCACGCACCACGGGAACATCTCAGCGAGCGGCATCGCCCCTGGACCACATTCGCAGCGATTGGACTGCAGCGGACACGAGCGAACTGCTCACGGTGCTTGCAGCGCTCGAACAAGTCACCAGCCTGTTCGACGAACAAGCGCGCACGCTCGAACACCTACTTTCGGGGCCCACACTGAGTATCGAAGAACTTGACGACATCGGCGTGCTGCCGGTTACTGCCGACGCGCGTCGCAAGCCGCCGCCCTTCGCGCAACGCCAAGCATCCTTACTCGAGGCGACCGATCCTGCCACCGAGGACTGAAGCGCCATGACAAGCAAGCGATCCTTGGACGTTTCGTAGCCGCGCCCACGCGGTCGTCTCGTAGGAACAGACACGATTCACGTTCGCAACGCACCATATGAGCCCGATCTGTCCCACACAACGCCGCGACGCTCAGTTAAGCGCCGAACATCGCCCTCCTCATTTCGGATGTCATAAAGGCATTGGTGCTTCCCGCAGGCATCTCCTTAGCAATTCGGCCTCTCGTCCGGTCCAGAATGGGGGGACAACGACATTGACGAGCTTCGCAGTCCAAACAGTAGTCAGGATAGCTCGTCGCCATACCGCGTTCGAGGTCATGTCCAATATGCTTGAGGGGTGTGTTGTTCTTCATTTCGCGAATATTCTCAACCCGCATCAGCCAAGCAAATACGTCAGCGGCTTCGCTCAAGAAGAAGCTGGGCTCTTCGTCAAAGAGCCGGACTGCTTCCGCCAATTCACCGAGTTCCTCGGTTAATCGGGCAAAGGTCGGGCCGTAAGAGTCCGTTTGAGATACAGGATAGATCTTCCGAAACATTTTGAGCCACTGGCTCAAACTCTGAGGGCGTTGGCCGTACCTATTGGATGAGGCGAGTTGTTCGAGTTCAACCCAGCGCGGTCGGCCCGGCTCTTGCTTTATGTCACGGCATATATCTTCATTGTGCGTTGCAGTCTCACAGTACGGACAAGCATTAGGGAACTTTCTGAAGATCATGTCGGAGACTTGCCCAACACTGGCCTTGCCGCAGAGCGCGAACCACCAAGCGAGCGCCTTCGGCACGTACAACGTGAGATCCACGTTTGGCTTCTTCTTCTCACTTGCAAACCCGCTCAGTCCGCCAACCACTTCAACTAGATGATCCATCATGTAGCTGAGGCCACGGTGAGAATTCTTGGCCCAGTAGATCTTGTTTAGGGCGATATACCACTGGTCGAGACTGCGGTCACCGTACGACTCGAAGAGTTCATCATCATTTCGGGAGAGGATCCGAAATTGTCGACTAAAGTCGAGATTGAGTTCCTCAACTTGTGTCATCAGCTCGGCCGGAAACAGCTGCACTTCGATTCCGGCTTCTCGAAGTCGAAGGACCCCTTTTCCAGTAATATTGGGATTGGGATCCAACATACCAACGACTACAGTAGCGATCTGACGATCAATTATTCTATCAGCACACGGCTTCTTGGGTTCATTGCGGGAGATGCATGGTTCAAGGGTTGTGATAAGAGTTGCTCCGGCGACGTCAGTTTGCCCAAGCTTCTTTTCGAGCAATGTATATTCAGCATGATCGCCCGAGGCGAGTTCACCCCGATATGCGACGTTCACGATGTTGTCGTCCCTCACGAGGACGGCACCGACTTTGGGATCGGTCCTATCCGATCTATCAGAGCGACATTCTCGAGCGATTTCGATCGCACGCTTCATTGCGTCCAATTCGGGCTGCGTCACCATATTCATGGTCGGAGCCTAGCTGTCGCCCATTCGGCTTGCTTGATTGTGAATCTGGTGAACTGCTTGTTGTGATTCGCTTGGGCGGTCCAACTGCATTGACCGGCTTTGCTGACCTGCGACGATATAGGTCGCCAATGCGTATACCGAGCTAGCCAAGAGGTACGACATAGCTAAGAAATGACCGTGCGGCAATAGCGGCATGGCTGGCAAACGACGAGAATCCGATCGTGACCCCGCCCAAGACGATCTGGACTCAGGAATCGAATTGGCGCTCCCAGCGCCTCTCGCTGGGACAACGCTGGATTCTGCTGTCGTTGCGGGCGACGAGGCTTCACGGCTCCGCAGGACGACCGGCAGAAGCAGGCCGTCTCGTAATCAATGCGACAACCGCCGTCCGACTCTAGGCAAGGTTGGGACTAACTGCCTTCAAGGTTGCCAGAGGGGATCACCTCCAAGGCGTATACGAAGCCATGCGTCGACTCGGGCTGCGTGCCTTCAAAATGTCGAGCCCAAGAAGAGCTGCCTGATCTACCGACACACCTCAACAAGCTCGGACGCACTCCTGAACTGTCGCGCTAGCCTCAGCGCCCTCAAACCAGCGCTGGCGCACGTCTCGGTCTAGAGAGCTGGGAACTACGAACCCAACGCTCTACGCCGTCATCCGTGCCAGCGCCTGCCCGAGTAGCTCAGTGGCAGAGCGGCTCTCTCGTAAAGAGCAGGTCGTGGGTTCAATCCCCACCTCGGGCTCGCCGGCGGACCGCAGGGCCGGCTGGTGGGCGAGGCCTTACCCGCCGAGGTGGCCGAGGCGAATGAACAGGCAGCTCAGGGCCAAACGCTGGTTGGCGTTGAAGCGCAGCGCCTCGGCGGCGTCGCCGATGGCGTCCAGCTGTCCCGCTGCCGACTCTGCACGCAGGCTGCCGTTGCCGGATTCATCGCGGATCTGCGATGCCAGCACGGCCAAGCCCATCGTGATCTCGTCGGTGCGCACCCGGCGCAGTTCACGGCGGTGACGCTCGTCGAGCGAACTGCGGCCCACATTCGTCCCGTAGAGCTCGGCCTGCTCGTCGGCTGCTGCTCGCTCTGCCTCGTGGCGGGCTTCGAGCGGTGCGGCGGCCTGCTCGGCCGCCTCCAGCGCGGCATCCACTGCTGCCATCGCAGCGGATGCCGTGCCGTTCAGGGTGCCCCGCAGGCCGCGCCACGTCTCGATGCGCACGGCAGCGTCGTCGTCGGAGGCGAGCAGCCGAGCACGGTCGATCGAGCCTCCGGCAGCGGCTGCGGCGAAGCTGGCACGGCCGGGCTCGATGCCCTCGGCGACGAGCAGCGCTTGCAGGTCGGTGTCGCCCAACGACTCGAAGTCGACACGTGCGCAGCGGGAGGCCAACGTCTCCATCGACCGGTTGACTTCCTCCGCGATCAGCACGAAGACGCACGACGGCGGCGGCTCCTCGACCGACTTCAGCAGGATCGGCGCGCTCAGCGCTGCACGGTCGACGTCGCAGAGCACGATGACCTTCTGGTCGCCGGCGACGGGCGCAGCCGCGGCGGCACGCACCGCCTCGCGAGCCTGCTCGGCCGTCATGGCTGCACCGACACGATCGAAGACCAGCAGGTCGGGGTGCTGCTCGGCGAGCGCGAGACGGCGTTCACGCTCGGGAGTCGCGCTGCGTGCCGCCAGCAGTTCGCCGGCGAAACGGCACGCTGCGCCGCGCAGGCCGGCGCCCGCGGGGCCGACGAACAGGTAGGCCGGCAACGGCGAAACGAGCGCTGCCTGCAGGCGGTCAACCGCTGCCGGCTGGCCCACGATGCCATCCAGCAGGTTGCCGACCGGAGCCTCGTCCACGATCGGCTCGTCGAGCGGTGACGGGGCGGGCGGAACCGGGAGCTCGTCCGCCACCGGCTCGTCAGCGGCTGGCACCGACAGGTCTGACAGCACCGGTGCCTCATCGACCTGCGAGGACGATTGGGACGGCGGCGAATCAGGGGAAGCGGGCGGCGGGTCGCCAAAGTCGAACAGCGACAGCGGGGCCGGCTCGGCTGGGGCGTGCTCCGATGTGGCCTCCGGATCGTCGGCGCCGTCTTCCGATGCCACGACGAGCGCCCTAGTCCGCCATCGCGGGATGCTCAGCAACCGCGACTCGCACCCGCTCGGCAACCTCGTCGACGCTGCCGGTGGCGTCCACACGGACCCAGCGATCAGGTTCCGCGTCGCACAGTTCGCGATAGCTGCGCCATACCCGCATCGCGAACTCCAACGCCTCGCCCTCCAACCGGTCCGGTCTGACAGTTCTCGACTGCTCGCCGCCCGGTGCGGCGTTCGAGCCACCCTCCAGCAGTGACATCTGCTCGCCGCCAACCCGGTCCAGTCGGTGAACGCGTCGGTCGGCATCTGCCAGCGGCACATCGAGCAGCACAACGAGGTCAGGCAGGATGACTTCGGGCAGGACCGTCGATGCCTCGGTGGGCCGTTGCGAGGCGTAGTTGATGAGTGCCTGCAGATCGTCGAGGGCCAAACCCCGTCCGTGACCCTGGTAGGCCAAGGTTGAGCCATAGGAGCGGTCGGTGACGACGTCGCGACCAGCTTCAAGCGCCGGAACGACGACCGTAGCGATGTGCTGGGCCCGATCGGCGGCGAACAGCAAGGCCTCTGTTCGAGCCACAGGCACGGCGATGTCGGAGGCGTCGAGCAGAGCGCTGCGCAACAATGCACCAAGCGGCGTCCCACCGGGCTCGCGGGTATGGACGGCATCGAGGTGGGACGCCAGCATCTCGGCCTGCGTGGACTTGCCGCTGCCGTCGAAGCCTTCCAGGGCGATGTATCGGCCGCGAGAACTCATGCCGTTGCCTCGCCGTAGGGCGCGCCGTCGGGCCTGCGGACGGTCATGATGCATCCTCGCCGCTGTTGGCGGCCTGCGGTGCCCGGCGCCCCTCGCCCCGCCGGCTGCGCAGCGACAGGGCGGCCAGCACGCCTGCCATCAGGATCAGCAACGCACCCAGCCACAGCGCTCCCCTCACCCCGGGCAGCGCGAGCACCGAGTCGCCGACGCGGATCTCGTTGTCGAACGCAACCTCGAAGAGCCACTGGAAGCCGTCCGACAGGAAGCCCCCAGCCGCCATCGAGATCAGCAGGCAGAAGCGCACCAGCGTGTACATGGCCGCGAAGACCCGCCCGCGCAGCACCTCCTCCACGTTCTCGTGCAGCAGCGTCAGCCCGGTGACGTACACCGAGCCGGCCGCCAGCCCCAGCAGCAGCACCCCAGCCAGCACCAGCAGCGTGATGGACACCGAGGCGGCAAACATCAGCGAGGCACCGGCGAGGAACACCGAGAACACAAAGAGCCGGGCGCGCCCCTCCGCGGCAAGCGCGGACTGGCGGCCGAGGTAGTTCGCGGCGCTCTGCAGCAGCGTCACCAGCGCCACCCCGCCGCCGACGCCCAGGCCCATCGCCACCAGGATCGAGCTGAAGCCGGCGCTGCCGGCACCCAGCACCTCGTCGTTGAAGACCGCTCCCAGCGGTACGAGCATGCCGCCGCCGATCATGCCGGTGCCCAGGCCCACCAGCACGGCACGCACCTGCGGGTTGAGGGCGATGAAGTCCCAGCCTTCGCGCAGCTCGCGGAAGCCCTGGCGCCAGTCGATGCGGCGACCGGTGTCGCGCTTGCGATGCGCTGCGGTGATGTGCGGCGACAGCGGCAGCGTGGCGATGATCGCTGCGGCAATGAGGAAGGTGGCCGAGTCGAGGACGAGCGACATCTCCACCTGGCCTATGTCGGTCCAGCCGATCAGCTCGCCCAGCTTGGCCATGAGGGCGAAGGCGCCGGCGCCCAGCGGGAACGTGCCATACGCGGCCACCAGGCCCAGCGAGTTGGCCGCGGTGAGGTGCTGGGCGGGCACGATGTTGGGGACGATCGCCTCCTTGGCCGGGCTCCACAGCGAAGTGGCCAGCTCCAGCGCCAGCGATGCCAGCACCAGCAGCCACACCCGGTCGATGAACGGGATGGTCAGCAGCACGCTGGCCCGCACGATGTCGCAGATCACCAGCAGGCGCTTGCGGTTGAAGCGATCCACGATGATGCCGCCGGCCGATGCCAGGAAGAAGCCCGGCAGCACCCGCGCCGTCACCACCAGCGCGATGGCGGAGCCCGGCTGATCGCCGCCGATGCGCCGCGCCACCTCGATGGTGGCGAGCAGCCCGATCCAGTCGCCGAACGAGCTCACCACCTGCGCGACCCACAGGCGCAGGAACCCCGGCGCTGCGAACAAGCCCGGCTGCGGCGCCTCGGCCCCTGCGTCCGGGTCGTCGACGGCTTCAGCGTCGGCGTCAGGTGCCCCCGAGCCCCCGAACGACTGCATCGAGCGGTCCGAATCCATGGCACTCAGCAGGCTAGAAGCCGGACGCTCCCTGCTATCCCGGTTTCTTCTTGGCAGGCGATTTCTTCGCAGCGCGCTTGCGGGCGGGCGATTTCTTGGCGGCACGCTTCTTCGCTGGAGACTTCTTTGCCGAAGACTTCTTGCGGGCGGGCTGCTTGCGCCGGGCCGCACGCTTCTTCGCCGGGCCTTTGGCACGCCGCATCGCCAGCAGCTCGGCCGCGCGCTCCACGCTCAGCGTCTCGGCATCGTCGCCCTGGCGCAGCGACGCGTTGTACTCGCCGTCGGTCACGTACGGGCCGAAGCGGCCGTCCTTCAGCACCATCGGCTTGCCGCTGTCGGGGTCCTGGCCGATCTCGCGGCCCGCATTGGCCGCCTGCTGGCCCCGGCGGCGGCGGGGCTGGGCGAGAAGCGCCAGCGCCTCGTCCAAGGTGAGCGTGAAGAGCTGCTCCTCCGATTCGAGGCTGCGGTTCTCTGCCTTGGCGTCGCCGACCGGCGCCTTGGTGAGATAGGGGCCGAAGCGCCCGTTCTGCACCGTGATCTCGGCGCCGTCTGCCGGATCGACGCCGACGGCGCGCGGCAGCGTCAGCAGTTGCAGCGCGTCTTCCAGCGTCACGGTCTCGGGCGACTGAGCGGACAGCAGCGAGGCTGTGCGGGGCCGGTCGTCGGTCTCGTCGGGCCGACCCACCGAGACGTACGGCCCGAAGCGCCCGGGCCGCACGATGATGTCGAGGCCGCTTGCCGGGTCGGTGCCCAGCACCCGTTCGGTGGGCGCGGCGAGCAGTTCGAGCGCCCGTTCGATGGTGAGCTCGTCGGGCGCGAGATCGTCCGGCAGCGGCCGGGTGGCATCGCCGCGCCGCAGGTACGGCCCGAAGCGTCCCACCCGCGCCACCACCGACTCGCCGTCGGCATCGGTACCGATCGGGATGCTGTTGATCTCGGCTGGGTCGATGTCTGCCAGCCGGTCGTCGGAGACGAGGTAGCGCAGGCCGCCGGTCGCTTCGGGCGTGGCGGCGCCCTCATCGCCGAAGTAGAACGCCGTCAGCCACGGCTGGGCGTCGCGCTCGCCGCTCGCTATCTCGTCGAGGTCCTCCTCCATGCGGGCGGTGAGCGCGTAGTCGACCAGGTGATCGAAGTGCCGCTCCATCAGTCCCACCGTGGCGAATGCGGTGAACGCCGGCACCAGCGACGAGCCCTTCTTCCACACGTACCCGCGCGCCTGGATGGTCTCGATGATGCTGGCGTAGGTGCTGGGCCGGCCGACGCCCAGCTCCTCGAGCCGCCGCACCAGCGACGCCTCGGTGAATCGGGCCGGCGGGCTCGTGCGGTGCTCGGCAGGTTCCAGCGACACCGCCGTTGCTGCATCGCCCGCGTCGAGGTCGGGCAGGATGCGCTCGGGCTCCTCATCGGCACCGGCCGGCGGCGGTGCGTAGACGAGCCGGAAGCCGGGACTTCGCACCACGGTGCCGGCGGCGGACAGCTCGACGCTGTTGCGCCCGGCCGCCGGCGAGCCTTGCGACAGTGCCGGCGCCAGGTCGCAGGCTGCCGTGCCGGCCAGCCTGATCGTGACGGTCTCGCCGGTTGCATCGATCATCTGGCTGGCCACCGTGCGCTGCCACACGAGGTCGTACAGCCGGGCGGCGTCGCCGCCGAGATCGGTGACGCCGCCGGGCGCCGGCCAGCTCTCGCCGGCCGGACGGATCGCCTCGTGCGCCTCTTGGGCGTTCTTGACCTTGCGGGTGTAGATGCGGGGCTTGGGCGGCAGGTTGTCTGCCCCGTAGCGGCCGGCGACGATCCGCCGTGCGGCGCCGAGCGCCTGGCCCGACAGCGTGGTGCTGTCGGTGCGCATGTAGGTGATGCGGCCGTTCTCGTACAGCCGCTGAGCGGCGGCCATCGTGCGTGAGGCGGAGAAGCCCAGCCGGGCACCGGCCGCCTGCTGCAGCGTCGAGGTGATGAACGGCGCCGGCGGGCGGCGCCGGTACGGCTTGGATTCGCGCGAGGTCACGGCGAACTGCGCCCCGGTCAAGGCACCGGCGAGCGACGCCGCAGCGTCGGCGTCGAGCACCGACACGGAGTCCGCGCGCAGTTGGCCTTGCTGATCGAAGTCGCGACCGGTGGCGATGCGGCGCTCGTTCAACGACACCAGCGACGCGTCGAACCGCTCCGCGGCGCGAGACGAACCAGCACCGGTGCCGGGCTGGGCGTCGAGCGTGGCGGTGATGCTCCAGTACTCGGCGGCCCGGAAGGCCATCCGCTCCCGCTCGCGCTCCACAATGAGCCGGTTGGCCACGCTCTGGACCCGCCCCGCCGAGAGCCGGGGCGCCACCTTGCGCCAGAGCACCGGCGAGACCTCATATCCGTAGAGGCGGTCGAAGATGCGCCGGGCTTCCTGCGCGTCCACCAGCCGCCGGTCGAGGTCGCGGGGGTTGTCGATGGCATCGCGGATCGCCGCGGCGGTGATCTCGTGGAAGACCATGCGCCGTACCGGTATCTGCGGGTTCAGCACCTCGAGCAGGTGCCACGCGATGGCCTCGCCTTCGCGGTCCTCATCGGTCGCGAGGTAGAGCTCATCCGCGGTGCGCAGCAGCGACTTGAGGCGCCGCACCTGATCCCGGGCCGTCACCACATAGAGCGGCTTGAAGCCGTCGTCGGGGTTGACGCCCAGCGTCGCCCACGACTCTGACTTGTAGGCGGCGGGCACCTCGGAGGCATTGCGCGGCAGGTCGCGGATGTGACCCACGGACGACTCCACCACGTACTCGTCGCCCAGCAGGCGCGAGATCGTGCGCGCCTTCGCGGGCGACTCGACGATGACGAGAGAAGTGGCCATGGAGATCCGAGGTGAGCAGCGCCGGACGGTAGCGCAACTGTTTCAGTAAACAGCAGCGGAGTGTGGTTATACCGATGCCTGCCGGGTGCCCAAGCGGTGCAGTGCCACCGCAACGGCCGCCGCAACGGCAGCAGCCACGACGGCCACCGCCAGGTCGGATGCAGGCGGGGCGCCGAGCGCAGCGTTGCCGAATCCGCCGGAGTCCGCGTCGCCCACTGGCCACGGCCACAGCACCCGCAGCGACCCGGCCATCAGGCCCATCAGCACGGCAATCATCGCGTCGCGCCAGCGGTCCAGCAGTCGTTGCAGCAGCCGTGAGAACACGGCGAGGCCGATCACCGCGCCCAGCCCGAACAGCACCACCGTGCCGACGTCTCGATCGGATACCGCTTCAGTGATGGGGTCGTACAGCCCCAGCAGCAACAGCACGAACGCCCCGGAGATGCCCGGCAGGATCATGGCGCAGATCGCCAGCGCGCCCGCTCCGATGATCACCACGGCGGCCGGATCGGCAACGCTGCCGGCGCGAACCCCCAGCAGCAGGAACACCGCCATCCCCACCGTCACGAAGATGACCGCAAGGCCGGTCCGCCAACGGCTCACCTGCGACCGAGTGGTCACCACAGTCACGGCAACAAGCCCGAAGAACGCCGCCGACAAGCCAACCGGCTGCTCATCGATCAGCAGCCGCACCACCTCGACAAGAGCCACGATCGCAACGCCGATTCCCGCCGCCAAAGCAACAAGAAACCCCCACTCCGCCCGACAGACCATGGCGAATGCCCGGCGCAGCCGGCCCCGCAACGCCTGGGAGGCAGCGGCACTCAAGTGCGCTATCTGACCCACCAGCCGGTCATAAATCCCCAGCAGCAGCGCCACGGTCCCGCCAGACACCCCCGGCACAACATCCGCCGCCCCCATAGCCAACCCTCGCGCCAGGTTCGTGAGCGCCCGCCGGAACATCAAGTCGAAGCTAGACGCGGGAAGTCCCCGGGCGATGACCCGGGGACTTCCGCTGACAGCAGAGATGGTGCCGCTGGGCAACTCAGCCCATGGCCGAGTGTCAGCCGCTCGAAACCACGTCGTCCAGCGCCATACCGGGGCCCCCGTGTTCGGAAACGTCGAGACCCACCATTTCCTCCTCCGCCGACACTCGCAGCCCGATGGTGGCCTTCAGGATCCCGAACAGGATCACCGAGGTTCCAATGACCCACGCGGCCACGATCACCACCATCAGGAACTGCACGATCAGCTGCTCGATGCCGCCGCCGTAGAACAGGCCGGCGTTCTCCCGGCCCAGGAACGCATCGTCGTGCGTAGCAAACAGGCCGATGGCGAGCGTGCCCCAGATGCCGGCCGCGCCGTGGACGGCGAAGGCACCGACCGGGTCGTCGATCTTCAGCTTGCGGTCCACGAAGCCGACCACGCCCACCACGATGAGCCCGGCGATGAAGCCGGTGACGATGGCACCCCACGGATTCATCGTGCCGCAGCCTGCAGTGATGCCGACCAGGCCTGCCAGCGCGCCGTTGCCTGCCATCGGCACGTCGGGCCGGCCGGTGCGCAGCCAGTTCAGCGCCGTGGCACCGATCGTGCCGGCACATGCCGCCAGCACCGTGTTCAGCGCCACGAACATCACGAACTCATCGGCTGCGAGCTCCGAGCCGGGGTTGAAACCGAACCAGCCGAACCACAGGATGAACACGCCCAGGATGGCGAGCGTCACGTTGTGGCCCGGGATGTTGCGCGAGGTCCCATCGGCTGCGTACTTGCCGATGCGAGGCCCGAGCATCCAGGCGCCGACGAGCGCAATCCAGCCGCCCACGCTGTGCACGATGGTGGAGCCCGCGAAGTCGCTGTAGACGGCGTCGCCGATCGAGATGTTGGCGATGAGGCCGCCGCCCCAGGTCCAGTGGACCACGATCGGGTAGATGATCGCCGTGGTCACGAGGCTGAAGATGAGGTAGGTGCTGAACTTGGTGCGCTCCGCCATGGCGCCCGAGGCGATCGTGACCGCCGTGGCGGCGAACACGGCCTGGAAGAAGAAATCGGTTGAGCCAGAAAGACCCTCAGTGATGTCGAACAGGTCGACGCCCGACAGGGCGAACGAGCCCCAGCCGAACGCGCTGTTGCCGTCGCCCCCGTAGGCCAGCCCGTAGCCCACCAGGAAGAACGCCAGGATGCCGATGGATGCGTCGGCGAGGTTCTTGGCCATGATGTTGGCCACGTTCTTCGAGCGGGTCAGGCCCGACTCGAGCATGGCGAAGCCGGCCTGCATCAAGAAGACGAGCACCCCGGCGATGAACACCCACAGGTTGTCCATCACGGCCTGCACCATCTCGGCGGACAGCGAGTCGTCCTGCGCGCCGACTGGCCCGGCGAACAGGAACAGGCCGCCGACGGCGCCCGCGATAATGACGAATAGCTTGCGTTTCATGACCGTTCTCCTAGGGATCGGCTCCCGTTGGCTGGCTGACGTGGGGGAACCTAGAAACGGCGTGTTGCGCGGGAGTCACCCCGACATGACCGCTCGATGCACAGCGCGGGTCGGCGCTGTTGCCGAGATGTTTCGGCTGCGTTGCCTAGCTCATGGGGTAGCGGAGCTTGGGGCCGGCTTCGGCCCAATCCATGTGGTCGCGGATGTACTCGTTGGCGGGATCTCGGAGCGGCGAGTAGTCCCAGCCCTCCGCTGCGGCCGCATGCACCACCCGGCGGGCGCGCTGCGAGGCCACCACCTGCTCGCGGATCGCGGCGGAATCCCAGCGCCGGGTGACCTCCGCAGCGAACGCAGCCGACACGTCCGCCAGTTCAGGCGACCCCGCCAGGTTCCGATGCTCAGCCGGATCGGCCGAGATGTCGTACAGCAGCGGCGGATCGGTGTCGCAGTGGATGTACTTGTACCGGCCGCGGCGGATCATGAACAGGGGATGCGAGGTCAGCTCGCCCATGTACTCGCCGACCGTCTCGTCGACCGGATCGCTGCCCCCGGTCGCCGCGGGCCAGAGGCTGCGGCCGTCGAGCGGTGCGCCCAGCTCCGCCGGCGGACCTCCCGCGATGTCCGTCAGCGTGGGGGCCAGATCCAGCAGGGAGCAGACGTTGGGCACTGTGCCCGCAGCGATGTCTGGCCCCGCCATCACCAGCGGGACGCGGGCCGAACGCTCGAAGAACGACATCTTGAACCAGGATCCCCGGTCGCCGAGCATGTCGCCGTGATCGCTGGTGGCGATCACCACCGTGTCGTCGGCGCGGCCGGTCTCGTCCAGCACGCCCAGCAGCTCGCCCAGCCACCAGTCGAAGTAGCTCGTGTTGGCGTAGTAGGCGTGGCGGGCGGTGCGGCATTGCTCCTCGGTCCACCCCCGGGTGTCGGCCTCGATGCCGGTGCGGATGCGCACCGTGTGCGGATCGAACTGGGCGGGCACCGGTCCCGGCAGGTCGATCTGGTCGTGGTCGTAGAGGTTCCACCATTCGGGCCGTGCCACATAGGGGTCGTGGGGGTGGATGAACGCCACCGCCAGGAAGAACGGGCGGTCGTCGGGCTCGCGGGCCAAGTCGTACAGGCAGCGGCGTGTGGCGAAGCCGACCTCGTCGTCGTAGTCGATCTGGTAGGTGGCGAGCGCCTGGCCGGCCCCCGACAGGCTGTCCATGTTGTGGTACCACTTGCCGATCCGCTCGCCGGCCGCATCCCAGTTGGGCGTCCACGCGAAGTTGGCCGGGTAGATGTCGGTGGTGAGGCGCCGGCTGAAGCCGTGCAGCTGGTCGGGCCCGACGAAGTGCATCTTCCCCGACAGCACCGTCCGGTAGCCCGACAGGTTCAGCCAGTGGGCGATGGT
The DNA here is from genome assembly GCF_965204125.1 of Candidatus Poriferisodalis sp. Taxonomy (GTDB): domain Bacteria; phylum Actinomycetota; class Acidimicrobiia; order Acidimicrobiales; family Poriferisodalaceae; genus Poriferisodalis. The sequence continues at coordinate 973,696 of NZ_OZ241968.1, forward strand.
GGGGGCAGCGGCGCTCCACTCCGACGCGTTGTCCCAGGCGCCGATCTGCGACGCCGCTCGGCCGGTCATCATCGAGTACCGCGACGGCGCGCACAGCGGCGAATGGCAGTACGCGGCATCGAACCGCACGCCGCGCGCCGCCAGCGAATCCATCGACGGCGTCTGCACCACGGGGTGGCCGTAGGTGCCGGTGAAGTGCGGCGCAAGCTGGTCGGCCATCACGAGCAGAACGTTGGGCGCAGCCATCAGTCGCACAGTACGCCCACCTGAACCGAGCGCGCACCGGTGCGCGGTACTGGCACATTTCGAGCGTGCTATTCTGTCGAAAACCGTCTAAATGGCCTGTTTTGCTCAGGGACGGCTGGGACAGCCGGACCAGCGGCGGGCCGAGTGCTCTCGGGGAGGGCTGCCGGCACCTGCCGGCGACAGGCGGGAGACACACACCGGGGGGTGCCCATGTCCGAAATACGCAAATCCGGCGAACGAACTCGCCCGTCACGACTGCGCCAGAAACGAGGGCTCAGCGGCTGGCAGCTGCTCATTGCGCTGCTTGCAGCCATCGGGCTGCTCGCGGCGGCATGCACGGGCGACGACGGCGACGACGCAGCCGAGGAGCCGGCCGCCACCACCGAGGCGATGGCGGAAGAAGAGCCAGCCGAGATGCCGGCCGATGAGGGTCCGGACCTGGGCTCCCAGACCACGATCACCTTGGCCGCGAATCCGTGGAACGGCTCGGCCCTGAACGTGGCAGTCGCAGCCCAGCTGCTCGAGAGCGAGCTCGGCTACGACGTCGAGATCGTCGACATCGACGAGAACGCCCAGTGGGCTGCGATCAACACCGGCGACATCAGTGCGTCGCTGGAGGTGTGGCCGTCGGGCCACGCGCACAACGTGATCGACTTCATCGACAACGCCGATGCCAACGTGGACCACGCGGGCCTGCTCGGCCCGGTCGGCAAGATCGGCTGGTTCACGCCGACCTACATGATCGAGCGCCATCCGGAGCTGGCGACTTGGGAAGGCTTCGCCGATCCGGCGCTGGCCGGCCTGTACGCCACAGCCGAGACCGGCGACCTGGGGCAGTTCCTGGGCGGTGATCCCAGCTTCGTCCAGTACGACGAGGACATCATCAACAACCTGGGCCTGCCGATGCAGGTGGTCTACGCCGGGTCGGAGGCTGCGATCCTGGCCGCCGTCGACGCTGCCTACAGCCGGGAGGATCCGATCCTCGTGTACCTGTGGACACCGCACTCGGCGTTCAACAGCTACGACCTCACCAACGTGCTGCTGCCCGAGTACAGCGACGACTGCTACGCCACGGCCGACGACGGCGGTGTTAACTGCGACTATCCCGCCGATGTCCTGTTCAAGATCATCGATGCGAGCCTGGCCGAGAACGCCCCCGCAGCTGACGCCTTCCTGCGGGCCATGAACTACGACAGCGCCGACCAGATCTCCATGCTGGCCGCCGTCGAGGGCGAAGGCATGTCGATCGACGATGCCGCTGCGGCGTGGATCGCAGACAATGAGGCAACCTGGAGCGCCTGGCTCGAGTAACCCATCAGCGCTCACTTCCTCCTAGGGCGCTGACCCGTCGGCGTCGGCCTCCCACGGCCGGCGCCGGCGGGGCTCGTCCCGCATGTCCCCAGAGGCTGAGCCGCAGGTGATCCGGTGACCGAACCCCTGTACGACTTCATCATCGTCGGCGGCGGATCGGCCGGCTGCGCGCTCGCCAACCGGCTGAGCGCGGATCCTGCCAACAGGGTGCTGGTGCTCGAGGCCGGTCGCCGCGACTACCGGTGGGACGTGCTCATCCACATGCCCGCCGCGCTGGCCATGCCGATCGGCAACCGCTTCTACGACTGGCAGTACGAGACCGAGCCGGAGCCGCACATGGGCGGGCGGCAGGTGTACCACGCCCGCGGCAAGGTGCTCGGCGGCTCCAGCTCAATCAACGGGATGATCTTCCAGCGCGGCAACCCAGCCGACTACGACAAGTGGGCCGGCCGGCCCGGCATGGCCGCGTGGAGCTACCGGCACTGCCTGCCGTACTTCAAGCGGATGGAGACCTGCCTGGCCGGTCCCGATGACTGGCGCGGCGGCGACGGCCCGCTGGTGCTCGAGCGGGGCCCGGCCACCAGCCCGCTGTTCGAGGCCTTCTTCGACGCCGTGCAGCAGGCCGGCTACGAGCTGACCGCCGACGTGAACGGCTTCCGCCAGGAAGGCTTTGCAGCGTTCGATCGGAACATTCACCGCGGCCGGCGCCTGTCTGCCTCACAGGCCTACCTGCACCCGGTGATGGGGCGCCGGAATCTGGAAGTCCGTACCGGCGCGCTGATCGGCCGGGTGCTCTTCGACGGCAACCGGGCAACCGGTGTCGAGTACCGGCAGAAGGGCCGGCGGGGCCGCACACGGGTCGCCCGGGGCGGCCACGTCATCCTGTGCGCGGGGGCGTTCGGCTCAGCGCAGCTGCTGCAGCTCTCGGGCGTGGGCTCCCCCGCACTGCTCGGCCAGCACGGCATCGGTGTGGTCTCGCCCCTGGACGGCGTGGGCGAGAACCTCCAGGACCACCTCGAGGTGTACATCCAGTACGCCTCGAAGCTCCCGGTGTCGATGCAGCCCCACCTGCGGCGCTGGCGCCACCCGTGGATCGGCCTGCAGTGGCTGGCGCGGCGGGGACCGGGGGCCACCAACCACTTCGAGGCGGGCGGCTTCGTGCGCAGCAACACCGACGAGGCCTACCCCAACCTCATGTTCCACTTCCTGCCGCTGGCCGTGCGCTACGACGGCTCAGCACCGGTCAGCAAGCACGGCTACCAGGTGCATGTAGGACCGATGTACTCCGATGCCCGCGGCTGGGTGCGCATCAGCTCAACCGATCCGGCCGCCAAGCCGGCGATCCGGTTCAACTACCTGTCCACAGCCCAGGACCGGCGCGAGTGGGTCGAGACCGTGCGTGTCACCCGTCACATCATGAACCAGCCCGCCTTCGCGGCCTACAACGACGGCGAGCTGTCGCCCGGCCCAGGCACTCAGTCCGACGACGAGATCATGGACTGGGTGGCACGCGACGCCGAGACGGCGCTGCATCCGGCGGGCACGGCACGCCTTGGCACCGACGAGCTGGCCGTGACCGACCCGTCGACCATGAACGTGCTGGGCACGTCGGGTCTCAGCGTGGTGGACGCCTCGGTCATGCCCACGGTCACCAACGGCAACATCTACGCGCCGGTCATGATGATCGCCGAGAAGGCCGCCGACCTGCTGCTCGGAAACGAGCCGCTCGCGCCGCTGGACGTGCCGGTCTACGGCCCGGCTTGCGGGGGTTCCGCGCCCGGCGCCTCGCCGTCGTGACCGGCGCTGTGACTGGCGTCGTGATCGGAGATCATCGCCGAGACGAGGTCGAGCACCTCGTGGCGCTCCGCCTTGGTCGGGGGTGCGAGGCCGAACAGGTCGATCAGCCAGAGTCCGTCGCCCACGATGCGTGCGAGCAGGCCGGCGGTCTCGGCCAGCTTGTCGTCGTGCATGAGACGCTCCTGCCAGCGCTCGAACGTCGCCCGCGTGTTGGCCAGCAGCTCGTCGTCGAGCGCCGCCGCCGCCAGGATCGACGCCGAGGTGTCATCGGCGGCCTTGTACGGCTCGCGCACGTAGTCGAGGTAGGCGAGCGCGAACGTGCCGCGGGCAGCGGGATCGGCGGCCCGGAACCGCGCTTCCCGTATGTCCAGCTCGTCGTCGAGGACGGCGAGCGTCTCGTCGAGCAACCCGGCCATCAGGGCGTCCTTGGAGCCGAAGTGGTAGAGGAAGCCGCCCTTGCTGACGCCGGCCGCTATCGCGACCCGGTCGAGCGTGAGGTTGGCCGCGCCGTCGGTGCGGATGACCTCGATGGCCGCCTGCAGGATGCGCTCGCGGGTCTGCACGGCGCGCTCTTGCACGGGGCCCGATCTCAAAGCCGCGCTGTCCGCAGCAGTCGGCGTTGCGTCGCTGTCACCGGATGTCGCTTCGGGGGGGCGAGATCGTGCCACAGTCAGCACAGCGTATCGACACGCCAAACCCGTCCAAGCAGACGGTAACGCGGCACACGGGGGCAATGGGGGCAGCCATGGAGCCGATCGTCACGGTCAGCGGCCTGTGGAAGATCTTCGGCAAGAAGGTCGACGCTGCCCGTGAGCTGGCCGCCGAAGGCGCCGACCGGGAGCAGATCCAAGCCGAGACAGGCTGCCTGGTGGCGGTTCGCGATGTCACCTTCGACGTGCATGCCGGCGAGACGTTCGTGGTGATGGGCCTGTCGGGCTCGGGCAAGTCCACGCTGGTGCGCTGCGTGTCGCGCCTGATCGAGCCCACCTTCGGCCACATGGAAGTGTGCGGAACCATCCTGGCCGATGCCAGCGACACGGCATTGCGCGAGCTGCGCCGCAGCAAGATGGCGATGGTCTTCCAGCACTTCGGCCTGTTCCCCCACCGGCGAGTGGTCGACAACGTCGCGTACGGGCTGGAAGTGCAGGGCGTTGCGCGTGACGAACGCCATGAGCGGGCGCGCGAGGTGCTCACCACCGTGGGGCTCGACGGCTGGGCCGACCACTACCCCCAGCAGCTCAGCGGCGGCATGCAGCAGCGAGTCGGGCTGGCACGTGCCCTGGCTGTGGAACCCGAGGTGCTGTTCTTCGACGAGCCGTTCTCGGCGCTCGACCCGCTCATCCGGCGCGACATGCAGGACGAGCTGGTGGCGCTGCAGATCGAGCTGCAGCGCACCATCGTGTTCATCACTCACGACTTCGCCGAGGCGCTGCGGCTGGCCGACCGGATCGCCATCATGCGGGACGGGGCCTTCACCCAGGTGGGGACGCCGCTCGAGATCCTGACCCAGCCCGCCGACGACTACGTGCGGGCTTTCACGCAGGACGCGCCGATCGCCAAGGTGCTCCCCGCGTGCTCGCTGATGCGGCCGGTCGGCGACGTCGCAGTGGAGCAGAGCTGGCCCCGCACCACTGAGACCGCCACGCTCGAATCGGCCCTGCCGTTCCTGCTGTCGGAGCATCGCCCGGTCGTGGTCTGCAACGCCGAGGGCGACCCCCTGGGCCTGCTCCACCAGGACGATGTGGCAGCGGTGCTGGAGCAGAACCTGCGATGAACCAAACCGTCATCAGCGACGCTCCAGCACCGCCATCAAACACAGTGCTGGAGCAGAACCTGCGATGAACCAAACCGTCATCAGCGACGCTCCAGCACCGCCATCAAACACAGTGCTGGAGCAGAACCTGCGATGAACCAAACCGTCGCCGAGCCTGGTGCCAGCGCCAGCGCACCCGCCTCCCGGCGACGGTCGCCATTCGCCGTGGCGCTGGCGGCCGCCGCGGTCGTGCTCGTGATCATCGGCTTCGTCGCATCGGTCGGCGCCTTCCCGGAGTCGTGGAACCTCGGCCTGGCCGACCCCATCGATCGCACGCGGCGCTGGCTCATCAACAACCAGACGTCCCACTGGCTGTACACGGTGCTGCTGAACCCGCTGACTGATCTCGCCGATGCCGGCATCCGCCAGCTCGAGGCGATCCTGCGGTGGTTCCCGTGGTACGTGTACCCGGTTGTCTGCGGCCTCGGGCTGTGGCGTGTGCGCGGCCGTGTGGCGGGCGCGCTCGGCTTCTGCGGCGTCGTGCTCATCGGCATGACCGACCTGTGGCAGCAGGGCTTCGCCACGCTCGCGCTGATGGGCGTGGCGGTGTTCCTGTCGCTGCTGGCCGGCATCCCGCTGGGCATCGCCGCTTGGCGCAACGACCGGTTCGCCGGCGTGCTGCGCCCGACGCTCGACGCCATGCAGACCATGCCCGGGTTCGTCTATCTCATCCCGTTCGTGCTGCTGTTCGGCATCGGGCGCGTGCCGGCGCTGATCGCGACGGTCATCTTCGCCCTTCCCCCGGTGGTGCGACTCACCGACGTGGGGCTGCGCAACGTGCCCGGGCCGATGGTGGAAGCCTCGGAGATGTTCGGCGCCACTGACCGCCAGACGCTGCGCCTGGTGAGGATCCCCGCCGCTCGCCCGGCGATCCTGGCGGGCACCAACCAGACCACCATGCTCGCCATGAGCATGGTGGTGATCGCTGCCTTCATCGGCTCGGGCGGTCTCGGCCAGGACGTGCTGCGAGCCATGCGCGACATCGACGTCGGCGAGGCCTCCGAGGCGGGCATCGCCATCGTCATCATGGCGATCATCCTGGACCGATTCACCCGGGGCATCGCCACGCTGGGCGAGCGCGGCCGCGGCCCCCGCACGAATGGGCATGCAAACGGCTCGCTGCGGGCCGCTGACACCGTGGCGATCCGCTGGATCGGGGCCGCCACGGCGCTGGTGGCGCTGGTCGGCGGCATCGTCGGCCACAACACGTTCCCCGAATGGCTGCAATGGCACTACGCGCCGTATGTCAACGACATCACCGACTGGGCGCGCGACAACCTCTACGACATCGGCAACTCGGGCATCGGCACCGGACCGCTCAGCGACTTCATCACCGTCTACATGGTGACGCCGCTGCGGGAGCTGCTCTCGTCGGGCATTCCCTGGCCGGCCATGATCGGGCTCGGCGTGCTGGGCGGCCTGCTGGCTCGTGGCGTCACGCTGGGGCTTGGCATCGGCATCGCACTGTTCCTGATCGGGTGGCTGGGCATGTGGGAGCTGTCGATGGACACGCTGGCTCAGACGCTGGTGGCCGTGGCCGTCACGCTGGCCATCGCAGTGCCGCTGGGAATCCAGGCCTCCCACAGCGATCGCTTCCAGCGACTGATGGACCCGGTGCTCGACTTCCTGCAGACCATTCCCAGCTTCGTGCTGCTGGTGCCGGTGATCACGCTGTTCCACGTGGGGCGGATCCCGGGCATCATCGCCTCGGTGGTATATGCGCTGCCGGCTGCGGTGCACTACACCGACCTGGGGCTGCGCCGGGTTCCCGCCGAAGTGCACGAGGCCGCCACGAGCTTCGGCGCAACCCGCTGGCAGCGCCTGCGGCGCGTGGAGCTGCCGCTCGCGGCGCCCGAGCTGATGGTGGCGGTCAACCAGGTGATCATGCTGGTGTTGGCCATGGTGGTGATCGCCGGGCTGGTCGGCGGCGGCGGGCTCGGCCTCGAGACCGTGAACGCGCTGCGTCGCAGCGACGCCGTGGGCCGGGGCTTCGAGGCCGGCATAGCGATCGTGTTGCTGGCAGGGATCCTCGACCGCCTCACCAGGGGCGTAGCAGACCGCCTCCGCCCACCCGCCGCCACCTGAGCAGCGAATGACCGACGGCTGCGGCACCACCGCCACTGATCGCTGACGACTTAGCGGTGCGCGGTCGTTTGTGACTACAAATTGGCTTGATGTAGTCACAATTGGCGAATAGTGTGGTCATATGAGCAGTGAGGCAGCAAGCACCGATATCGGCATCCGGGAGCTAAAGGCGAAGCTGTCGGAGTGCGTGCGGCGGGCTGCCGGCGGCGAGCGCCTCATCGTCACCGACCGGGGCCGGCCGGTGGCACAGCTCACCCCGCTGGACCCCTCGACGCTGGACGACCTCGCACGCATCGAGCAGGGCGTCGCCGAAGGCTGGATCACGCCCGCCAAGCGGCGCGGCGGGCTCAAGCACTTCGATCCGCCGCAGCCAATCCCGTCCAGTTCAGGACTCACCATCATGGAGGTGCTCGACGAGGATCGCGGTGACTGATGCTCTACGTGGAGTCGAGCGCTCTCGTCAAGCGCTACGTGGCCGAACCAGACTCTGACATCGCTCTGCGGTTCATGGACGCTGAACCGACGCTCGTGACCTCACGTCTTGCCGAAGTCGAAGTGCGCCGCAATCTCGTGCGCCTTCTGGCCGGGTCAGAGCTGGCAGACAAGCGCCGCGACTTTCGACGTGATCTCACCGCGTTCGACATTGTTGTTCTTGACGAACACGTATTCGAGGACGCGGCTGGGATTGCTGAGGAGACGCTGTGCCGCTCGCTCGACGCGATCCACCTGGCGGCTGCCCGACGGGCGAGCCCGAATGCGACCGTGCTGACGTTCGACCGGCGTCAGGCAGAAGCGGCCCGCGCCATCGGCATGGCCGTCCTCGGCGCCTGAGGGGCGCAGCAGGACTGGCTAGAGGAAGGCGGGGACGAAGACCAGGCTGACGATGGTCATCACCTTGATGAGGATGTTCATCGCCGGGCCGGAGGTGTCCTTGAACGGGTCGCCGATGGTGTCGCCGACCACCGCCGCCGCATGGGCATCGGTGCCCTTGCCGCCGTGCGCGCCCGCCTCGATGTACTTCTTGGCGTTGTCCCAAGCACCACCCGAGTTGGCCATGTAGATCGCGATCAGGAAACCGGTCACCACCGCGCCGGCGAGGAAGCCGCCGAGCGCGTTCACGTCGATGAAGCCGATGACCAGCGGCAGCACCACCGCGAGACCGCCCGGCAGCAGCATCTCGCGCAGGGCCGCCTGGGTGGAGATGTCCACGCAGCGGCGGCTGTCGGGCTTCACGCCCGGCTCGCCCTCGCGCAGCCCCGGGATCTCGGCGAACTGGCGGCGGACCTCCACGATCATCGCCTGCGCCGCCCGGCCCACCGAGGACATGGTGAGCGCCGCAAAAATAAACGGCGTCATGGCGCCTAGGAACAGGCCGATCGTGACCGCCGTGTCGTTGATGTCGAGGAACACCTGCTCGCCGGCAGTCAGGCTGAACGACTTGAACAAGGCCAGCGCCGTGACCGCAGCCGAGCCCACGGCGAAGCCCTTGGCCACCGCCGCGGTGGTGTTGCCCAGCGAATCGAGACTGTCGGTGACGCCGCGCACCTCGGGCGGCAGCTCAGCCATCTCGGCAATGCCGCCGGCGTTGTCGGCGATGGGCCCGTAGGCGTCCACGGCCACGATCACGCCGGTCACCGCGAGCATGCCGATGGCCGCCAGCGACACGCCGTACAGCCCGATCACATCGCCGGCCTCGCCGAACGCCAACCCGCCGAACAGGTACGACAGGCCGATCATCGTCACCACCAGCGCCACGGCGGGCAGCGTCGAGAGCTTGCCCTGCGCGATGCCTTCGATGGTGACGGTTGCCGGGCCTGTCTCGGACTGCTGGGCAATGCCCTTCACCGGCCGGAAGTGCTCAGAGGTGAAGTACTCGGACGTGAAGCCGATGGCCCAGCCGCCGAGCAGCCCCACGATGATGGTGAACGCCAGGAAGATCGGGGCGCTGAGCTCGTAGCTGCCCACGGTCGGGCTGCCGCTGAACAGCACCAGCGTGCCCACGATGGCAAACACCACCGTGAGCGCCATGGCCACGTACTGACCGGTGTGCAGCTGCCCCGACAGACTGCGGCCCTCCCGGCCCCGCACGAACAGGGCGCCGACGATCGAGGCGATCATCCCTAACGCGCCAATCAGAATCGGGTACATCAGCAGCCCTTCGGCGTCGCCGAAGCTGCCGGCCAAGCTGTCGCCCTCGAGGAACACCGGCACCAGCAGCGAGGCCAGCACCACCGGCGCCACGATCGACCCGGCGTACGACTCGAACAGGTCGGCGCCCATGCCGGCCACATCGCCCACGTTGTCGCCGACCGCGTCAGCAATGGTGGCCGGGTTGCGGGGATCGTCCTCGGGAATGCCGGCCTCCACCTTGCCCACCAGGTCGCCGCCGACATCGGCCGCCTTGGTGTAGATGCCGCCGCCGATGCGGGCGAACAACGCAATCGAGCTGGCACCCAGCCCGAATGCAGCTACCACCTGGAAGGCCTGGTCGACGCCCAGCCACTTCACCCACAGCAGGTAGTTGATCGAGATGCCCAGCAGCGCCAGGCCGGCCACGCTGAAGCCCATGACGGCTCCGCCCTTGAACGCCAACGGCAGCGCCTTGGCAGCGCCCTGTCGGGCCGCATTGGCCGTGCGGGTGTTGGCCGCAGTGGCGATGCGCATGCCGATGAAGCCCGCCACCGACGACAGCACCGCACCCATCAGGTAGGCGAAGCTGGCTGCCGGGCGCCCGTCGATGGGCACGATCAGCAGCAGCACGAACATCGCCGCCACGAAGACCGACACCCACCGGTACTCCCGGCGCAGGAACGCCATGGCGCCCTCGCGGATGGCTGCGCCGATCTCACGCATCAGCTCGGTGCCCTGGTCGGCCCGCAGCACCACCTTGGCGAAGTAGTACGCCAGCAGCAGCGCCAGCACGGAAGCGATCAGGGCCAGATACGGAACAGCAGTCACATGGGCCTCCAGGGGCACATCGAAATCAGGTCAAGTCAGGTCAGATCAGGACCAGGTCGAGTCAGGACCGGGTCACGCCGGGATGGCTCGGGGGAGTATGCCGGACCGCGGCTCAGGATGCAGAAGTCCCGTCGTGGGAGTGGTGCTCGGTGGGCGGGACTTCGGTGTGAGCACCGCGCTTGCCGGAGAACCACAGCAGCGCCAGCGCAGCCCCGCCCGCAGCACCCGAGGCGACGAGAATGCCGATCTTGGCCAGGTCGGTGATGCCGCCGTCGTCGAAGGCCAGCCCAGTGATGAAGATCGACACGGTGAAGCCGATGCCGGCGGCGAAGCCCATGCCCACGAACTGCGGCCAGTTCATCCCTTCGGGCAGGCTGAAGCCGAACAGGGTCGCCACCCACGTGAACGCTGCGATGCCGAGCGGCTTGCCGACAACCAGTCCCAAAATGACGCCCCAGGTGACCGGCGAGCCGGCGGCTTCGGTCACCGTGTCCACCGAGAGCGGCACGCCGGCATTGGCGAGCGCGAAGATCGGCACGATCAGGAATGCCGTGAACGGGTGCAGCAGCGATTCGAGCCGTTCGGTCACCGGCACCGATTCCTGCACCAGGAACGACGCCTGGTGAACCTGCTCGACACTGGGATCGTCGGGGAGATGATCCACCATGTCCTGGGCCTTCGCACGGTCCAGCAGCGGCTTGGCGGGTGTCAGCAAGCCGAGCACCACGCCGGCGATGGTGGCGTGCACTCCCGACTCCAGCGTGGCGTACCAGATCACGAGGCCGATCACCCAATACACCTCGAGCGCCCACACCTTCATCAGCGCGAGCATCCGCACCAACACGGTCAGCACGACGGCCACCGCCAGCCATCTGAGGTCCAGATCGCCGGCGTAGAAGATCGCGATCACCGCGATGGCCCCGATGTCGTCCACGATGGCCAGCGTCAGCAGGAACAGCTTGAGGATCGGGGGCACGCGCGAGCCCAGCAGCGCCACGACGCCCACCGCGAAGGCGATGTCGGTGGCCATCGGGATGCCCCAGCCCGAGGCGGCTTCCCCTGTCGGGTTGAACACCACGTAGAACAGCGCGGGCACGACCATGCCGCCGATAGCGGCAATCGCCGGCAGCGTCGCGGCACGAACGCTCGAGAGGTACCCGGTCACCAGCTCGCGCTTGATCTCGAGTCCCACCACGAAGAAGAACATCGCCATGAGGCCGTCGTTGACGAACGCTTCCAAGCTCAGCGGGTGGACGTGGTAGCCGCCGACGGTCAGGTCGATCTCGGTGTGCCAGAAGTCGAAGTAGCTCTGGCTCCACGGCGAATTGGCCCAGATGAGCGCCGTGGTCGCGGCCACCAGCAACAGCACGCCGCTGGCGACCTCGCGATGGACGAACCTGAGGATCGGCTGGGCCACGAACCGGGCCAGCCACCTGTCGCCGCCTGCGAATGTCTCGCGCTGGAACAGGTACTCCGGACCCGCCATATCGCCGCACAGGATAGGTGCCGCTACGAGGGGTGCCTTGCCGCGGAGCGAGTCGTCCGCGGCGGACGGGGACGCTTCAACCGCGCGGGCCGGTGCGCCCGCTCAGAAGCTGAGCCGGTAGGCGAAGCTGTGGCCCGAGCGGCCCGTGAGCGAAGCGAACAAGAGCGGGAAACAACTGGTGCCACAACGGAGAGGCGAACCTATCCGCGCGGCTCCGCAGGCACCTGCACCTAGTGGTTCGAGTGCGCTGCTCCGGAGATGTGCGCGAGGGCGGCTTGCAGTTCAGCCCCGGTCTCGAACAGCGGTGCGACACCGGTCTCGGCCAGCGTTGCGGCCACCTCGGGTGATGCGACTACGAGCGCCGTCGCGCCCCCGGCGTTGTGGCAGCGGCGCCGAGCATCGAGCAGCACACCGAGCACGACGGGGTGCAGCACGCTCACGTCGGACAGGTCGATCACGAGCCGCGGCTGCGGGCCCGCTGTCGCCAGCGCCGAGCGCAGCGCACGGTCCAGCGACGCGATGGCGGCCAGATCGAGCTCCCCGCGGGGCGTCACCACCACAGCCGCGGTGCCGTCGGCGGCTGTCACCGTGTGCTCAGCGATGCCCAGCATCAGGGCGACTCCCAAGCTGACGGCTCACGCAAAGCGGGGCATCACCTTGTCGCTGATGAGCTCGAGCGAGGCGTTGATCTGGTCGGCGGAGTGGATGCCCTGGGGCACCAGGAAGAACGCTTCCTCGACGCCGAGCACCGTCTGCGCCTCCTCGATCTGGCGGCTGATCGTGTCGGGGCTGCCGACGAGCTGCAGCGGCATGCCCTGGCCGAACTGGATGGCCCACTGGTTCCAGAACCACTCCATGTCGGCAAACTGCGCCCAGGCTTCCTCATCGGTGGGCGCGCACACCGCCACGCCGCCCCAGCCGCACTCGTGCCCGCGGGGCTTCTCCACGCCGTGCTGCGCGGCCTCGGTGCGGTACGCCTGCCACAGCTCCTCGCAGAAGTCCATCTTGTCGCTCAGCACGATCGGCGTGCCCCCGTAGCGCGCCCAGAAGACCGCCGAGTCCATCGACATGGTGAACCCGCCGTACAGGGGCGGGTGCGGCGACTGCAGCGGGCGCGGGGCGATGCCCACCTCGTGGATCGTCATGTCGGCGTCGACCCCGGCGCCGTAGTCGGAATAGACGGTGTGCGTGTGCGGGTTGACATTGTCGTTGGGGAAGCGCCAGAACTCGCCCTCATACGAGAACGTGTTGTTCTTCAAGGCGGTGAGCACCACATCGACGAACTCCTCGAAGAAGCGGCGGTTGTAGGCGTCTTCGTCGGTGCCGCGGTTCCACTTGCCCACCGCGGCCAGGTCGGGGCGGATCTTGAACTGGTCCACCCAGCGGTGCTGGTAGCCGCGCACCACGCCGAAGCAGAGCCGCCCGCCGGTCATGTGGTCGAGGGTCGCCACCTGCTCGGCGACACGCATCGGGTTGTGCGTGGTCGACACGTAGCCGCACGCGATCGGCCGCAGCCGGCTGGTGTGCTGGGCGATCCAGCTCGCCATCAGGTTCAGATCGTTGGAGATCTCGAAGCCCTCGATCTGCAGGTGGTGCTCGGGGTGACCGAAGCCGTACCAGCCGTTCTCGTCGGCGAAACGCGCGATCTCGGCAATCTCGCCGAGCATCCGTTGGTAGTAGTCGTTGTTGAGCCCTGCGAGGCCGGCTTCCAGCTCGTGGCGCCGGCCGATCGTGCAGTACATGAACAAGCTGAACTTCACTCCGGCCTCCCCGCCGTGCTGATCGGTCGCCTAGGTTCTGCGACGCGATGAACGTCACCGACGACAGCACAAACCTAGACACCGGCAACGGCGATGGCGATGGCAACGGCCGCAGGATCCGCAAGGGCGAGCGCAGCCGGATGCGCATCTTGGACGCCGCCGCGCGCCTGCTCTCGTGCCGCGGCTACGCCGCCACCACGCTGACCGACATCGCCGGTGCTGCCGAGATGCAGGCCGGAAGCCTCTACTACCACTTCGACTCCAAGGACGCGATCGTCGAAGAAGTACTGAGCGTGGGCATCGACCACGCACGCTCTGCGATCGACGCAGCGCTGGAAGCGCTGGGTCCTGAGGCACGAGGTTCCGACCGCCTGGCCGAGGCCATCGTGGCCTACGTCAACTGCATCGTTGCCGAGAGCAACTTCACGGTGGCCAACATCCGCTGCTTCAACGAGTCGCCCCCGCAGACCCGCGAGAGCCTGGCGGTGCCCCTGCGCGAGTTCACCAACCTTTGGGTCGGCCTGCTTGCCGAGGGTCAGGCCGACGGTTCGCTGCGAGCCGACACCAACGCCAAGGTGCTCGCCCGGATCATGATCTCAGGCCTGAATTCGCTTGCCAGCTGGTATCGCCCCGGCGGCGAGCTGCGCCTCGAAGACCTCGCCCGCCAGTTCGCCGACATGGTCCTCGACGGCCTCCATCCCGCCGGGAGCTGACCGGTCGATCCCGACAGGCACCCATGCGTCCGGGGACCGTCGTGAATCGTCGAGCTGTTCCCGGTGCGGTCCGCCGCCGCTGTCGTGCAGGCATCATCTCGCTCGTTGTCTGGGCCGCCGTCTTGGGCCCGATGCTGACGGCAGGACCCGCGTCAGCCCAGTCGTCGTCGCCAGCGACCAATGACGTCACGCTCGTGATGGTTCGTGCGGACTCGCTGTCCGACGTGGGAGTTGCCGTCTCCCTCGTCGCGGCCGGCCATGGTGACGCCGTCCTCTTCGTAGAGGAATGGGACAAGCTCGGCTACGACGAGTTCAGTGTCCTCGTCACCCAGTTGCCGGCCTCGCTGCTGATCGTCGGAGGGTACGACGCACTGATCTCCACTCTCGAAGACGACATCCGCCAATGGCTCAGCGCCACCGAGATCGAACGGATTGCAGGCCGCGACCGAATCGAGACCGCAGCGCTGGCTGCCGAGCGCATCATCGGAGACCTCGACGATCCCACCGTGATGCTGGCCAACGGCTGGTCACTGCCCGATGTCGGCACTGCGGCCTCAGCGGTCGCTACAGGTAGAGCAGATGCTGTGCTGTACAGCTCGGTATCAGGTCTGGGAGCACCGACCCGGCGGTTCATCGAGAACAGCCACATCGATTCGATCGTGATGGTCGGCGGTCCCGAGGCGCTCCGCCCTGAAGTCGCGCAGGAGGCGCGCCGTCATGGACATCCTGCACGTGTGCGGCGCGTCGGCGGCGCCACGCGAGTCCACACGGCTGCCCTGTCAGCCGCTGCGGCACTCGAAGCCGGTGCGCGTACCGCGGTCATCGCCGACGGCTGGTCGCTGCCCGATGTCGGCCTCGCTGCGTCCTTGGCCGCCAGCCTCGGCGATGCGGTGGTGCTGTACACCACCACAGACGATCTCGCTGACGCCGCGGAGGAGCTCGTCGCTGCGCAACGGCCGGAGCTCGTGTTCGTGGTCGACACCGTCTCGGGTACCCAGCACAGCCTCTTGGCACAGCTGGGCACGAGTGTCCCCCAGGCGCATGTCATTCGCATCAACGATGCTCGGCAGGCTGCCCGATATGCCCTGCGCGCCGTGCCCGCTACTGCGGTCTCACAGCCCCCGTTGGCCGCTCATCAGGGCGCGACCACCCTCGCGGTGGGCTGGAGTCACGCGTGCGGGCTGCGCACCGATCACACAATCACGTGCTGGGGCGCGGGGAATTATGGGGAGTTGTTCTCGCCTGACGACACATATGCGGCTATCGATGCGGGGCCGGGCGTCAACTGCGCGCTGCGGCCCGACAGCACGGTCTCGTGCTGGGGACGCGCTGACTGGGAGCTGCCGGAGGTTCCTGCGGGGTCATTCGTCGCGGTCAGCACCGGAGGGCCGTTCGCGTGCGGCATTCGCATCGACGACAGCATCACCTGCTGGGGACGCAGCATCTACGGTCGCTTGAAGGCGCCAGAGGGCACCTTCACTGCGGTGAGCAACGGCAACCTCACCGCATGCGCGATACGAATCGACCGAACGGTCACCTGCTGGGCCTCGAGTCGTCGGTTCGAGATTGTGCCGCCCGAGGGAAGCTTCATCTCTCTATCTGCGGGCGGCGGCTACGCATGCGGCATCCGCCCCAACCAGCGCCTCGAATGCTGGGGCAGCAACTACGACGGTCGGCCTGAAGTGATCGACGGCACGTTCTCGGCCGTCTCTGCCGGCCGTGCCTCCACATGCGCTCTGCGCACCGACGGCACGATCGTGTGCTGGAGCAATGACGAGCTCGCAGAGGCGGAAACACCCGAAGGCACGTTCACCGAGATCGGCATCGGCTTGGGGTTCGCGTGCGCCCTCAGGACCGACGCCACCGTGCATTGCTGGGGCAAGAACACCCACGGTCAGGCTGAAGCGCCCATCGGCACCTTTGCTGTCAGATCCAGGGAGTGAGGATCGTCCCCACCGGCTGCCGGCCGGTGACCGGCTCGGCTTACTGGCGGCCGCTCGTGATGAGCTTGCGGCGGTGCTCGAGGAAGTCGACCAGCACGTAGTCGCCCAGGTTGTGGGGGCTGGTGAAGAAAGCCCGCCCGCCGTTCATCTCGGTCATCTTCTCCACAAACGCCCGCAGGTAGCTGTTCGGATCGAGCATGAACACGTTGATGCGGATGTCCTCGCGGGTGGCCCGGGCCACCTCGAGCAGCGTGGCCTCGATGGTCTCGCGCACCGGCGGGTAAGCGAAGTACGGCCGCCCGTCACGAGCCAGGTGAGCGGTGGGCTCGCCGTCGGTGATCATGATGATCTGCTTCGAGCCGGTCTGGCGGGCCAGCAGGCGCCTGGCGATCATGAAGCCGTGCTGCATGTTGGTGCCGTAGGCGAAGTCCCACGACACCTCCGGCAGTTGCGCGGCGGTCAGCTCCGAGGCTGACTCGGCGAAGCCCACGATGCCCAGGTAGTCGCGCGGGAACTGCGTGGAGATCAGCGAGTGCAGCGCCATCGTGACCTTCTTGGCGGGCAGGAAGTTGTCGCGCATCGGCATCGACAGCGACAGGTCCAGCATCAGCACCGTCGACGCCCGCGACAGCAGCTCGGAGCGCTCGATCTCGAAGTCGTCCGGCGTCAGGCTCACCGGCGTGCCGGTTCCCTGGCGGGCCACCGCGTTGCGCACGGTGCGCTCGATGTTCAGGTTGAACGTGTCGCCGAACTCGTACGGCTTGGTCTCGTACGCGAACTCGTTGCCGACACCCGACTTGCGCACCTGGTGGCTGCCGACCTTGTCGTCCATCAGGCGGTTGAACAGGTCGCCGAGCGCGTTCTGCCCGATGCGCCGCAACGCCCGCGGCGTCAGCTCCAAGCGTCCTTCGGTGTGCTGCGCGAGGCCTGATTCCTCGAGCATGCGCGCCATCTCGCTGAGCCGTTCAAGCGCCTCGGCCGACTGGTCGCCCAGCAGCTCGCGCACCCGCTCGGGATCCACCTCTGCCAGCGCCGAGGGGCTGACGGCGCCCTGCAGCATCTCGGCCAGCGCGTCGAGGTCGCCGAGCTGGGCGAGCACATCGGCCGCCTGGGACATCGACAGCGGATCGTCGCCTCCGAATTGATAGTTGCGGTCCCAGCCCATGTCGGGGAACGCCTGCTGGAGATTCTGGGCGAGCTGCTGGGCCTGCCACTGCAGGTCCATGTCGTCCATGAGCTGCGATGCCAGGTCGGCGAGCTGCTGACGCTGGGCCGGTGTCATCGAGTTCAGCATCGATGCCATGGCCGCCATGCGCTTGGCCATGATCTCGAGCAGCTCGTCGAGCGTCTGCGGGTTCTCGGGGAAGAAATCGCCGTAACGATCCATGAAGCCCTCGAAATCGGGCTCCTCGCCGCGGGCACGCTGTTCGAGCATCTGGTTGAGCTCGGCCATCATGTCCTTGGTGCGGGCCAGGTCTTCGGGGCTCATGTTGCCCATGGCGCCGGTCATCTGGTCGAAGTAGCTCTGGGCGACTTCCTGGCGCAGCCGCTCGACGAGCTCGTTGAACTGCTCGCGGGCCTCGGGCGACTCGAAGTCGTAGCTCTGCAGGCCGCGCATCTTCCCGGCCAGATCGGGGGGCAGCATGTCGAGCTGCAGGTTGCGCTCCGCCGCGCTGGACTGGGCGATCTCTTCGCGACGCTCGTCGCCGCTGTCGGCTGCGTCCTGCGCAAACTCCTCCAGCGCCTCGCGCTCGGTGTCGGTGATCTCGTCGAGCTCGCGGGCGATGTCGTCGTACACGCCGCCGAGGTCGAACTGCTCGAGCATGTCCTTGCGCCGGTCGCGCAGCCGCTCGATCATCTCGCGCAGGCCTTCGAGCCGGTTGCCCTCTGAGTCGGTGAAGCCCTGCTGCATGAGCCGGCGCAGGGCGGCATTGAGGTCGCCGTGGTACAGCAGGTCGTCGGTCATCTCGGCGAAGAGGCTCTCCGCGTCGAAGTCGAAGCCGGTCTGGGTGCCGTCCCACGCCGAGTAGCGGAACCGGGCGCCCTCGCGGCGGGCCCGACGCCAGCGGATCACTGTGCCAGCCCCGTCGGACGTTTCTGCTGCAAGCGCCTCGGGAATCGAACGCAGGCCCGCATGAACTTCACTCTGTCACGCGGTGTGAGCGGCCGCGTCTAACCACGCGAGCGGTAGGTAGCTCGCGCACCCACGTGCTCCTTGTTGAGCCGCTTCGACAGGTGCAGGCCTTCGAGCACCAGCTCCACGGCCGAAGCCAGCACTGCGGGCGCTGCGCCTTCGTCCGACGGCGCATCGGCTGCGGCGGCGACCAGCGACTCAGCGGCAACCGCCAGAGCCTGGTTGCCGGCGAGCAGCTCCATGTAGGCCTCAGAGCCGAGGTCGTCGCCGGTGTGCACCACCTTGCCCTCGCCGAAGCTGGCAACCACGTCGCTCAGCTCGTCGGGCGAGAAGCGGTTCTTGAACACTTCGAGCACGGCCGCCTTGAGCATGGTCTCCACGATCTTGCCGTCGCGCCCCTCCTCCATCGACTCGATCTCGATCTTGCCGGCGGTGGAGCTCATGAGCGATTCCAGGTCGCTGACACGGGGCACCACGTGCCGCTCGCCGCGTTGCAGCGCCCGGCGGGTGGCGTTGGCAGCGAGCGTCTCGGTGTTGGTGACGGTCATGCGCACCGACACGCCCGAGCGCTGGTTGACCTGGCTGCTGGCACGGGCCACATGGCTGAAGGTCGCCACGATCTCGGCCATGAACTCGGGCAGCGTCACCACCACGCCCTCGCCCATCTCGGTCAGGTCGAGCGGGCGGGCCTCCGCCGACGCGATGTCCATCTCGGTGTCGACATCGAGCGGGTAGTGGGTGCGGATCTGCGCGCCGAAGCGGTCTTTCAGCGGCGTGATGATGCGGCCCCGGTTGGTGTAGTCCTCGGGGTTGGCCGTGGCCACCAGCAGCACGTCGAGCGGCAGGCGGATCTTGTAGCCGCGGATCTGAACGTCACGTTCCTCGAGCACGTTCAGCAGGCCCACCTGGATCCGCTCGGCCAGGTCGGGCAGCTCGTTGATGGCGAAGATGCCCCGGTTGGTGCGCGGCACCAAGCCGTAGTGCAGCGTCAGCTCGTCGGACAGGTACCGGCCCTCGGCCACCTTGATCGGGTCGACCTCGCCGATGAGGTCGGCGATCGACGTGTCGGGCGTGGCCAGCTTCTCGCCGTAGCGAATGCTGCGATGGGCCCAAGCGATGGGGGTGTCATCGCCGTGCTCGGCAACCAGATCAAGGGCGTGGCGGGACACCGGGTTGTAGGGGTCGTCGAAGATCTCTGAGCCCTCGATGTAGGGCATCCACTCGTCGAGCAGGTTCACCAGCGAGCGGATCATGCGGGTCTTGGCCTGGCCCCGCTCTCCCAGGAACACCACGTCGTGGCCGGCCAGCATGGCGTTCTCGAGCTGGGGCAAAACCGTGTTCTCGTAACCCAGCACTCCTTCGAACAGCGGCTCGGACGCGGCGATGGCCTTGGCGGCATTCGCGCGCATCTCCTCTTTGACCGGCCGGGAGACCCAGCCGATCTTGCGCAGTTCGCCGAGCGTGGTGGGTTGGGTCATGGCGGGCAACCTACCCGCCCGCTTCGAGGCCGCGCAGGTCGGTACGGTCGCGATGTGGGCCCGGTCGATCCATACGTCTGGTCGTTGGCCTCTGCTGCCGGCGGAGACGCCCAGGCGCCGGCGGGCGATTGGCTGGTTCGGGCGGCAGAACACGGCGAATGGCGCACGGTTGCCGATCGGGCACTTGACGAGCGGGGCTGGGAGACCACGGCAAATCCGGGACGCTGGTGGCTTGATCCGGGCTTCGGCGACGAACCCGGCGTGCTCTATCGACGTCACTTCGATCTGCCAGCCGATCTCACGTTGCAGCTCGATGCTGATGCTCACCCAGAGGTGCGCTGGTGGCTCGTGGCGAGCGGCCTGTGCGAACTCGGCCACTTCTGGCTCGACGGCGCGTATCTCGGGGATCTGCGGGGACGCCACATCGAGCACGCGTTCGAGGTAGGCCATCTGCTGCGCGGCGGCAGCGAGCACCTGATTGCCGTCGAGGGCTCTCACGGCGCCGTTCGAGTGCCTCAGAGCGAGAACGCCCAGGTTTGGATCAGCCGGACCGGGCCGGCGCGCATCGAGCGGGTGCGTGCGCTGGTGATCGAGGCCAGCCCTGACCGGGCAGTGCTGCGCATTGCTGCCACCGTCGACAGTGCCGGCACGCATCGATGCGAGGTCACCACCACGGTGCTGCCCGCCGATGACCCAGATGCCGGCTGGTCGCAGGACGCCACCCGCCAGGTCGCGTCGCTGGGCGATGGCTTGGCCCTGTCAGAACCTGTGCTGGCACGCGGGCGCAACGAGCTGGAATGGCTGGTTGCACTGGAGCGGCCGTCGCTGTGGTGGCCCGCCGGGCTGGGAGACCAGGCGCTCTACTGCATCGACATCGACGTCGCCATCGACGGACGCTCCAGCCACGCAGTCAGGCTCCCGACGGGCATCCGGACCGTGTCGATCCGCCGCGGCAGGCTGGCCGTGAACGGCGAGCCGCGCCGTGACGGGTTCGATGCCCTGCGCGTCATCGAGCACGAGCTGAGCCATCCCAGCTTCTACGAATCGGCGAACACCGACGGCCGGCTGCTGTGCCAGCAGGTCACGCTCGATCCCAGCGTGTTCACCGGCGCCGAACGCGGCCTGCGCGCGCTCGCTGCCCAAGCCGCCGCAGCAGCAGCCGATCACGCCGGCCACCACCCCAGCATCGCTGCGTGGCAGCTGGTGCATCCACCCGGCAGCCGGCGACGCGCGCCACGGCGCGGCTCATGGACCGATCGCACCGTGCGCCAAGCCATGCAGGCAGCCGACCCCACCCGCCCCCAAACCCAGATCCGCCCAAAGGCGGGACTCGGGCAGCACCCGTGAGGCGAACGGACGCGTGAGCTGATCTGCAAGTACCGTACGGCCCTGGCGCGAACGGCCCCAGAGGCAGACCGCGCCGATCGCCGCACCACGCCACGCACGGGAGGAACACATGGCGCCGACTGCCACGCAGGCCGCCGGGTCTGCACCGGTGTTCAAGACCAAGCGCCCGCTGCCGTTCCCGCTGAACATCTACCAGTCAGCGATCGGCCGCAAGTGGGTCATGGCGTGGACGGGCATCGGGCTGCTGGGCTTCGTGATCGTTCACATGATCGGCAACCTGCACCTCTACGAGGGCCCCTCGCGGATGTACGAGTACGCCGAGACGCTGCGCGACCTCGGCGGCGGGCTGCTGCCCCGCACGCTGCTGCTGTGGATCATGCGGGTCGGGCTGCTGGCCATGTTCGTGGTGCACCTGCACTCGGCGTACACGCTGAAAGAGCGCAGCCGGCTGGCCTCGGAGCGAGCGGGCTTCGTGGGCGGCGCCAAGAAGTACGCATCCAAGCGCGACTACATCGCCGCCAACTACGCCTCGCGCACCATGCGCTGGACGGGTCCCATCGTGGGCCTGTACGTACTGTTCCACCTGGCCGACCTGACGTGGGGCTGGTGGCTGGGCGACGCCTACGTGCGGGGCGATCCGTACCACAACGTGGTGGAGTCGCTGTCGTCGATCCCGGTGGCGATCATCTATGTGGTGGCCAACGTGGCGCTGGCCGTCCACATCTTTCACGGCACCTGGAGCATGTTCCAGAGCCTCGGCGTGAACAACCCGCGCTACAACGGGCTGCGCCGCAACCTGGCCACGGCGCTGGCCGGCGTGGTGCTGGTGGGCAACCTGTCATTCCCGGTGCTGGTGCAAGCCGGCCTGGTCGACGAGGACAACCGGGACTGCCCGGTCAACGACACCACCGGCCTGGAGTGTCTCGAGGCAGAGGCGGAGGCGCACTGAGATGGTTATGAACGGCGTGCTCGACGCCCGCGTGCCCGACGGGCCGATGGCCGGCAAGTGGACCGACCACAAGTTCTCGATGAAACTGGTCAACCCGAACAACAAGCGCCGCTTCGAGATCATCGTGGTGGGCACCGGCCTGGCGGGCGCCTCCGCAGCGGCATCGCTGTCGGAGCTGGGCTACCGGGTGAAGGTGTTCACGTTCCACGATTCGCCCCGCCGGGCGCACTCGATCGCAGCCCAGGGCGGCATCAACGCGGCGAAGAACTACACCAACGACGGCGACTCGGTGCACCGGCTCTTCTATGACACGGTCAAGGGCGGCGACTACCGCAGCCGCGAGGCCAACGTGCACCGCCTGGCCGAGGTGTCGCTGAACATCATCGACCAGTGCGCCGCCCAGGGCGTGCCGTTCGCACGCGAGTACGGCGGCCTGCTCGACAACCGCTCCTTCGGCGGGGCGCAGGTCAGCCGCACGTTCTACGCCCGCGGCCAGACCGGCCAGCAGCTCCTGCTGGGCGCCTACCAGGCGCTCGCCAAGCAGGTGGCGGCCGGCGGCGTCGAGCTCTACACGCGCACCGAGATGCTCGACCTCGTCACCAAGGACGGGCGGGCCTGCGGCATCGTCACCCGCGACCTCATCTCGGGCGAGATCGCAGCGCACACCGGCCATGCGGTGGTGCTGGCCACCGGCGGGTACGGCAACGTCTACTACCTGTCCACCAACGCCATGGCGTGCAATGTCACCGCGGCGTGGCGGGCGCACCGGCGCGGCGCCTACTTCGCCAACGCCTGCTACACGCAGATCCATCCCACCTGCATCCCCGCCAGCGACGAGTTCCAGTCGAAGCTGACGCTGATGTCGGAGTCGCTGCGCAACGACGGCCGCATCTGGGTGCCCGAACAGCTCGACGACGCTCGCTCGCCGGACCTGATTCCGGAGTCGGAGCGCGACTACTACCTCGAGCGCAAATACCCGGCCTTCGGGAACCTGGTGCCGCGTGACGTGGCCAGCCGCAATGCCAAGACCGTGGTGGACCAGGGCAAGGGCGTGGGCCCGCTGCGCAACGGCGTGTACCTCGACTTCTCCGAGGTGATCGAGCGCGACGGCCACACCGCCGTGGCGGCGAAGTACGGGAACCTCTTCGACATGTACGAGCGCATCACGGGAGAGAATCCCTACGCAGTGCCGATGCGCATCTACCCGGCTATCCACTACACGATGGGCGGGCTGTGGGTCGACTACCACCTGATGACCACGGTGCCGGGCTGCTATTCCATCGGCGAGGCCAACTTCTCCGACCACGGGGCCAACCGGCTGGGCGCCTCGGCGCTCATGCAGGGCTTGGCCGACGGCTACTTCGTGCTGCCGTACACGATCGGCGACGACCTGGCGGCCCGCCTGGGCGAGCCGGTGGTGCCGCTCAGCGACCCGGTGTTCGCGCAGGCAGTGTCGGAGGTGAACGACGCCACGCAGCGGTTCCTGTCGATCGGCGGCACCCGCTCGGTGGACTGGTTCCACCGGGAGCTGGGCAAGATCGTGTGGGACTACATCGGCATGGAGCGCACCGCGGCGGGCCTCGAGAAGGCCCTCTCGGAGATCCCGGCACTGGAGGCCGAGTTCTGGGCCGATCTGCGCGTGCCGGGCTCGGGGGCCAACCTGAACTCGAGCCTGGAGAAGGCCGGCCGGGTGGCCGACTTCTTCGAGCTGGCCAAGCTGATGGCCCGCGATGCGCTCGTGCGCGAGGAGAGCTGCGGCGGGCACTTCCGGGCCGAGCACCAGACGCCCGAGGGCGAGGCGCAGCGCGACGACGAGAACTTCGCGCACGTGGCCGCCTGGGAATGGCACGACACCGGCACCGTGCAGACCCGTCACGTCGAGGAGCTGGAGTTCGAGGAAGTGGCACTGACACAGCGGAGCTACAAGTGAGCGGGACAAACGGCGTGAACGGCCAGGCCAGCCATGGCGGCACCTTGAGCCTCACGCTGCGCATCTGGCGCCAGGACGGACCCGACGCTCCGGGACGGTTCCACACCTTCGACGCCCCGAACATCAGCGAGGACATGTCGTTCCTGGAGCTGCTCGACATCATCAACGAGCGGCTCATCGAGGGCGGCGACGTCCCGATCGAGTTCGATCATGACTGCCGCGAGGGCATCTGCGGCATGTGCAGCCTCATGATCAACGGCCGGGCGCACGGCCACGAGCTGGCCACCACCACCTGCCAGCTGCACATGCGCAAGTTCACCGACGGCGACGTCATCACGGTGGAGCCGTTCCGGGCGAAGGCGTTCCCAGTGGTGCGCGACCTGGTGGTCGACCGCAGCTCGTTCGACCGCATCATCGAGGCCGGCGGCTACATCTCGGTCAATACCGGTGCGGTCGGCGACGCCAACCAGACGCCGGTGCCGAAGGAGGCTGCGGACACCTCGATGGACGCAGCAGCGTGCATCGGCTGCGGGGCGTGCGTGGCGGCCTGCCCCAACTCGGCGGCGCAGCTGTTCACCTCGGCGAAGCTGGCGCATCTCAACCTGATCCCCCAGGGCCAGCCCCAGCGCTGGGAGCGCACCGAGGCCATGGTGGAGACGATGGAGCAGTTCTTCGGCTCGTGCACCAATCACGGCGAGTGCACGGAGGCCTGCCCGAAGGAGATCAGCCTCGACTTCATCGCGTTCATGAACCGCGACTACGTCAAGGCCAAGATCAAGAACCGCAAGCTGACCGGCCAGTGAAAGCGGCGGTGGCGCTGGTCGCGGCGCTGGCGCTTGCTCTGCCTGCGATGCCGGCCGCTGCACAACAGCCGTCGAACTTCGTGCGCAGCGGGCCGAATCTGACGCTGGTGGTGGCGAGCTGCCCCGGCCCCGCCGACAACGCGGCCGCGGAAGCGCTGGCAGCCCACGCCCGCAACGCGGCAAAGGTGTGCGTCGATCCGAGCGGCCTGTCTCCGGACACCGCCGCGCTCATCGCCGACTTCGCACCCGACCGCGTGATCGTGGTGGGAGGCGAGGTTGTGGTGCCGCCTGCGGTGATGGCCGAGCTGACGGAAGCCGTGCGAGCGGCGTACCGCTGGGCAATCGTCGAACGCCTCGACGGCGCCACCCGGATCGACACCGCTGCATTGGCGGCGCGCGTGTCGCTGGAACACCCCGACGTGGCCGGCCCCGACGCGGTCACCCTCATCGTGGCCAACGGCTGGAACGGCAGCGAGGTCCGCACCGCGGCCGACGTTGCCGGGCAGATCGCCGACGCTGCCGTTGCCTACATCTCGCCGCGCACGATTGCGGACGGTCTGCCCGCCGCCACGGCTGCGCTGATCGCCGACTACCGGCCTGCCCGGGTCGTCGTGGTGGGTCTCCCGGACGAGGTGGGGTCGGTCACCGAAGCGGCAATCGAGGCAACGCTCGACGCACACGAGCTGACCGTGGATATCGAGCGAGTCGCCGAAGCCGGCGAACCTCGCTTCTTCACTCCCGAGGCCTCACCGTCGGTCGAGCGGGCACGCGAGATCTTCACGTCCATCGTCGAGGGCACCCACCAACCCGATGCAGCCGATGAGGCGTCGCCACCTCTCTTCGCAGCAAGCTCGGCACGGGGGCCATTGGGAAGTGGCAGGGGAGCGAGGCTCTGGTCGATTCGCGCCGACGGATCGGGGCGCGAGCTGCGCTCGGAGGAGCACCGGGGCTGGGCCTGGAATCCGGGCGACGGCCAACTGAGCTGGTCCAATCTCGATGGGCGGTTGAGGACCGCAGCACCCGACGGTTCCGACCGGGTGCTCGTCGAAGCCGGCGGCTACCCGGCGTGGTCGCCTGACGGCAGCCATGTCGTCACCTTCCGGTTCACCGAGCCCTCCCGGCAGGGCCCCCGCAACCGCATCGAGGCCCATGTGTGGAGTGCCGGCAGCGGCCAGACCCGCCGCTTGGGCGTGGTGGACTACCGCACGTTCTTGTACTCGGACCTGCCGCTCGCCAACTGGTCGCCCGACGGGAGGCGCTTCGCGTACGTCGAGTTGACCGACCACCCCGAGACGGGCGAGCAGACGTCGACCACGCGGATCGAAACGTTCGATGCGCGCGCGCCGACCGTCACCCTCGGTGAAGATGTCACGTTCTTGGGCTGGTCGCCCGACGGCAGCCATTTCGCCTACGGCACCCCGAGCGACTGCGACGGCAATGGGCGAAACGAGAGCCAGAACCTGTGGATCGCCCGCTCTGACGGCAGCGACGCCCGCGACCTGGGCTTCATCGATCGCATCCAGTGGCGCCTGCTGTACCTGTGGTCGCCTGATGGCGCCCACGTCGCCTACGAATCGCTCGACCCGGCCGACTGCTCGCAGCACGTGAAGGTGACCACGGCCGGCGGAGAAGCCACCGCGCTCGAGCCGATTGCCGAGGGTCGGCTGCTCGGCTGGTCGCCCAACGGCATGCACCTGGGCTATGGGATTACCGTCGGCACGCCGGGCAAGGGCATTCCATTGCGTGAGCATGCGTGGGTGGTGCGCCTCGACGCCAGCGACCGGCGCGAGCTCGGCGAGGCCAAGCCCACGGTGTTCGGGTCGTTGCTGTGGTCGGCCGACGGCGATCACTTGGCGTACACGGAGACGCTGCGTGACGCCGATGGCGACGTCATCGGTGGCCGACCAGTGGTGCAGCGGGCCGATGGCATCGGCGGGCCGACGGTCGTCGCCGAACGGGGGAACATCATTGCGTGGTCGCCGGTTGACGGGCGCGTTGCCTACGTCGCGCACTACGACGAAGACGGCAATGGCACCATCGATCGCCGCGCGCTGCGCGTGCACACCGCCGGTGCGCCCGATGCCGACGTGACGCTCGTGTACGAGCTGTCCGACATCACGCCGGGAGGGCAGTGGTCGCCCGACGGCGACTACATCGGGTATGGATCGGGTCCCGCCGAGCTCCTCTTGGACTGGTTCATCAGTCGCCGGCGCGGATCTGATGGGTGGGTCGTGGCCACGAGCGAACCGCGCTGGACGCATCGCGTCGTCACCGACATCACCTGGGGTGAATGGCAGCCCCGCTGAGCATCGGCCGCGGCCCGGTGGCTTGGCGGCCCAGCGATAGCATCCCGCCTCGATGAAGATGCCTCATACACATGCGAGTCCTCACGCACGGTCGGGTCGGCGGCGCGGGAGGCGGGCGCGAGCCGCCGCTGCAGCGGTGGCGCTCGCAGCCCTGCTGGGTTCCGTGCTGCTGGCAACGCCCGCAGCAGCGCAGGATCGGCCGACGAACTATGTGCGCAGCGGGCCCAATCTGACGCTGGTGCTGGCGAACTGTGAACGCTCCGCCGACACCGTGGCGGCGGTGGAACTGGCCCGGCATTCCCGCAACGCGGCCGCCGCCTGCCTGCGCGCCGATGGCGTGCCTGCGGAGCTCTCCGAGCTCATCGCTGCATTTGCGCCCGATCGTGTGATGGTCCTCGGCGGTCCCGACGCCGTGCCGCCAGCGGTGATGGACGAGCTGACCGCAGCAGTGCGTTCGGCCTACCGGTGGGGCGTGCTGCAGCAGCTCGACGGCGCCACCCGCGCCGAGACGGCCGCTGCGGCTGCCCGTATCGGGCTGGACACGCCCAACCGCGTGGGCCCCGACACCATGGTGCTGATCGTGGCCGACGGCTGGAACGACGCCGACGTCAACACTGCGAGGGAGTTCGCCGCAGGCTTCGAAGATGTCGCCGTCACCTACTTCTCGCCTGCCACGATCGCCGACGGCCTGTCCGAGGCCACCGTGTCGCTGATCACCGACTACCGGCCTGCGCGGATCGTCTTCGCCGGGCTCGCCGACGAAGCGGGCATGGCCGCGGAGGCAGCGGTCGAGGCACTGCTGGAGGCCATCGAGTCCGATGTCTCGGTAGAGCGGGTTGCGCTTGCAACCGACACGCCGTCCCCCGCCGTGGAGGTGGCAACGCTCACCAGCAACGCACGCACGACCTTCGCGGCCATCAGCAGGGGCGAACGGGTCCGACCGGCTGCCGACGACGACGGCGAACGGCCACCTTTCTTGGCGCTTACCGAGGCATCGGGCATCCGGGGCGTCGGCTCCACGCTGTTCACGGTTCGGGCGGACGGCAGTGATCGCAGGCTGCGCAGCGTCGACCACAACGGCTGGGAATGGCACCGCAGCGACGGGCGGCTGACGTGGGCCGACGACGAGGAGCAGGTGCTGGTCGCAGCCCCCGACGGCGAAGCCGAGCTGGTGGTCCCCGAGGGCACGTGGCCGTGGCCCTCGCCCGACGGCGAGCACCTCCTCCTCTGGAACAACGCTGACACGAACGACAACGACCTCCTCGATTCGTTCGAGGCGTTGCTGTTCAGCGCCGACGGCACCGCGCAGCGCAGCCTGGGCCAGATGGATGCACGCACCTGGTACTACGGCGACATCCGGGATGTGATCTGGTCGCGTGACAGCGCCTACATGGCCTACGTCACTGACCACACTGATCTTGAGACGGGCGAGGACGTCAACGAGGCGCGCATCGAGCCGACCGACGGCAGCGCCGCGCCGGTCACGCTGGCCGCCGACGCCATCATCCTGCGCTGGTCGCCGGACAGTAGGCACCTCCTCTATGCCACGCCGCAGGACTGTGGCGATGGCGAATCTGCGGATATCTGGGATTTGTGGATCGTGGATGCCGACGGCAGCGATGCGCGCCGCGTCGACACAATCGCGTTCCCCGCGTGGAGCGTGGTCATCGTCAACCCGTGGTCGCCCGACGGGCAGCACATTGCCTACGAAGCAGTCGATCCGGAGGATTGCTCGACCGAGCTGCGCATCAACTCAGTGGACGGCAATGGCGAGCCGGTGAGCATCGCGCCCGATGCGAGTTTCCTGGGGTGGTCGCCCGACAGCACGTATCTCGAGTATGGGGCCAGGACCGACCGTTCGGTGACCGGCTGGTTGCTACCCGAGCAATCGTGGGTCGCTCATCGCGATGGCAGTTCGAAGCGGTACATCGGCGAACTCAACCCGACCGCGGCCGGATGGGTTTTCTGGTCTCCCGACGGCACGTTCTTCTCCTACACCGAGATGGTGCGCGACGCCGACGGCGATGTGACGGGTTTGATCGCCCGCATGCAGCGAGCTGACGGTACGGGCGGCACAACCACGCTGGCAGAGTCCGGCAATTCGCTTCCGTGGTCCGACGACGGACGGGTTGCCTACGTGGCGCACCACGACGACGACGGCGACGGCGTCCCGGAGCGGGAAGCGCTTTATGTCCACTCCCCCGGCTCGCCGGACGACGACGTCAAGCTCGTGCATGCCCTGCCCGAGCCGACGCGCTTCGCGCTCTGGTCGCCCGATGACAGCCATCTGATCTATGCCTCGGGATCCATCGAATCGCTGATCGGCTGGTTCCGGGACCGGGCTCGCGGGGTGAACGGGTGGGGTATCGAAACCGGCCAGCCCCGATGGATGCATCGCCTGATCACCGACGTCACCTGGGGCGAGTGGCAGCCCGAGATCGAGCCGGAGACTGAGGCCGGGGCCGACGCCGAGTAAGCGGTTGAGCCCTGGGCCCGGGCGGCCCGCGAGGCCAATCGCATGAGAATGGGGAGCTGGAGCGGATAGCGCAGCGAAGCCGTGGCCGCTAGGGCTCTACAGCTGCTAGGCGGTACACCGTGCCGGCTGCGCTGAGCGCGTAGAGCTCGCCGCCAGCGTCCTCGCCGAACGACACGAGCGTGTTGCGCGGCACCGACACGCCCAGATCGATGCGCTCGGCTGCGCCATCGGGGCCGCGGACCAGGCCCCACAGATCGCCCGTGCAGTAGTCGCCGAACACGTAGGTGCCTTCCAGCGCCGCAATCGCGCTGCCCCGATAGACGTAGCCGCCGGTCACCGAGCAGCCGTCGTCGTGGGTGTAGGTGTAGACGGGGAACACGAGATCGGCGGGCGTCCCGCTGCCGCTGAAGCGCTCGTTGCCTTCGAACAGCGGCCAGCCCAGGTTGGCGCCCGGCAGCCAGCCCTCGGCAGCGGGCAGCACGTGGATCTCCTCGACCCGGTTCTGGCCGACATCGGCGATCCACAGGTCGCCGGTGCGCCGGTCGAACGAGAAGCGCCACGGGTTGCGGGCGCCGTACGCCCACACCTCCGGAGCTTCGCCGCTGGCGGCGAAGGGGTTGCCGGCGGGAATGCCGTAGCCCTGCCCCGAGGCAGGGTTGGGATCGATGCGAATCATCGTGGCCAGCAGGGTGGAGCGGTTTTGGCCTTGGCCGAAGACATCGTCCGCCCCGCCACCGTCGCCGAAGCCGATCCACAGGTTCCCGTCGGGCCCGAACGTCAGGTCGCCGCCGTTGTGGTTGCACGCCGGCTGATCGAGCGCCAGCAGCACCCGGCGCCGGTCGGTCTGGGGCGTCTCGCCGTCCATGGGCATCACGGCGATCCGGCTGTTGCGGGCCGTGTCGGTATAGCTGAGGTAGAGCTGCGATCCGTCGGGACTGAATGCGATGCCCAGCAACCCGTTCTCGCACCCTTGGCTGACCCTCGAACCGATGTCGGCCACGAGCTGCGGAGCGGCCCCGGCAGCAGCGCCATCGGCGAGGTCCAGCAGCCACACCTGCCCGGTCAGCGTCGCCACGTACCGCTGGCCGGTCCCGGGCCGAGCAGCAAGTGCGACCGGCGCGTCGATCTCAGCCACCGGCACCAACGCGAACCGAGTCTCGGCGAGCGACGGAGCTGCATCGCCAGCCGCTGGCGCGCTCGTCTGCGGCGCAGTTGTCGACTCAGGTCCCGTGCCTGCGCCGCTCGGATCGTCTGCGTTGCCGGCGCTGTCCGCCGATTTCGCCGTGTCCGGCGGTCCGCTCGTCGTACTGACGGCCGGAATGGTCCGTAGCGCTGGCGGCGCTGTCACCGCAGCCGCGGGAGCGTCGTCGGCAGCACCGTGCTGCCCACCGGCGGCCGGGCCGTCTTGACCGCCGGGGCCGACGCCGCACCCTCCGACCAGAAGCACTCCCGCTGCCATCAGTGCCGCCGATGCGTGTGCGAGCCTCACGGTGGCTGACCGTACCTACAGCGCTGGTGCAGAATCACGCAGGACGGACAGCGGAGGTGACCTGATGGGCGCGCACGGCGGCGACGTGAATTGGGGAGCGTTTGCTGCGGCCAGCCCGGAGTTGGCCGCACGCATCCAGAAACGCTTCGAGAGTCACCTGCACGCAGTCATGGCCACGATCCGTGCCGACGGCGCCCCCCGGATGTCGGGCATGGAAGCCCCGATCCGCGATGGCCATCTCTGGCTGGGGATGGACCGCAACTCGCGCAAGGCCGCCGATCTGCGGCGCGACTCCCGGTTCGGGCTGCACTCAGCGCCCGAGAGCGGGGAGCTGAAAGCAGGCGATGCCCGCATCGAGGGCACGGCGGTGCCGGCCGACGCCGACCAGCTCGAGACTTTCATGCGCGGGCATCACCACGAAATCGACGACGCGACCCCGATGGCCCTGTTCACCGTAAGAATCGCTCACGCCGTACTCGTGCGAGTCGACGGTCAACATCTCGTCGTCGAAACCTGGACGCCGGCAGGCGGCCTGACCGAACGCCGCCTCAGCTAGAACCTCCCCCCGCCTCCCGGCAGCACCGTCTGCGGCAATCCGCGCAGACGGGCGGCCCGCACCGACACGTAGAGTTCCCGCAGGGAGGCAGTTCATGGGCGACTGGTGGCAGGCTCTGACCGGCGATCTGCAGATCTTTTATGCGATCGCCTTCATCTCCAGCTTCTTCCTGCTGGTGCAGATTGCGCTGCTGGCATTCGGCATCGGAGCGGATGTCGACATCGGCGACGAGGACCCGAGCAGCGGGTTCCTCTCGATCCGGACGTTGACCGCGTTCTCGTTTGCATTCGGCTGGACGGGCGTCCTCATGAAGCAGGCAGACCGCTCCACAGCTCTGTCAGTCGGCGTCGCCATCGCCGCCGGGCTCGCAGTGTTCCTTGCCGTGGGCTTCTTGTGGCGCTCGTTTGCGAAGCTCGGCGAGAGCGGCTCGGTCGACTACCAGTCCGCCGTGGGCGCACACGGCACCGTCTATCTCACGGTTGCTGCGAACCGTTCGAAACCCGGCAAAGTCGAAGTGATGGTGCAGGGACGCATGCGGGTCATCAATGCCCTCACGGAGTCCGACGAGAGCCTGCCAGCGCAGACTGCCATCACCGTCGTCGGCGTCGTCGACCCTTCGACCGTGCTCGTGGCACCTCACTAGCCTGACCTTCCCCACCATTCACTACGAGAGGCAAATATGGCCGTCATCGCCCTTGCAGGTGGCATCTTCGCCATCCTGCTGATCGCCCTGCTGTGGATCTCGTCGCGCTTCAAGCGCTGTCCATCCGACCGGATCCTCGTGGTCTATGGACGCGTCGGCGGGGAAGGCGAGTCGGCGAGGTGCCTGCACGGCGGCGGAGCCATGGTGTGGCCCATCGTGCAGGGCTACGCATACCTGGATCTGACACCGATCCCCATCGAGATCAAGCTCCAGGGAGCGCTCTCCCAGCAGAACATCCGGGTCAATACTCCAGCAACGTTCACGGTCGGTGTCTCGACCGAGCCCGGTGTCATGCAGAATGCTGCGGAGCGCCTGCTGGGCCTGTCGCTGCTGGACATCGAGAACTTGGCCCGCGACATCATCTTCGGCCAGATGCGCGTGGTGATTGCCACGATGCCGATCGAGCAGATCAATGCCGACCGCGAGCAGCTCATCACCAACATCACCGAGTCGCTCGAGCTCGAACTTCGCAAGGTCGGGCTGCGCCTCATCAACGTCAACATTCAGGACATCACCGACGAATCGGGATACATCGACGCCCTCGGCCGCGAAGCAGCGGCCCGCGCCATCAGCGAGGCGAAGGTCAAGGTGGCCGAGCAGGAGCGCGACGGCGACATCGGCGCCGCCGAGGCCCAGCGCGAGCAGCGCATCCGTGTGGCACAAGCCAACGCCATTGCAACCGAAGGCGAGAACGAATCGCATGTGGTGATCGCCGAATCTGCCAGCGAGCGGCGCCAGAAGGAAGCCGAAGCCGAACGTGCTGCCAACGCTGCCGAACGCGTCAGCCAGGCCCAGGCCGAACAGGAATCGTTCATGGCTGAGGCAGAAGCCGAGCGGGTGCGCGCCGAGCGCGACAAGGCCGCGCAGGACGCTGACATCGTGGTGCCCGCTCAGGTGGAACGCGAGCGGGTGCGGACGCTGGCCGAGGCCGAGGCCGACCGCATCAGGCTGGTCAAGGCCGGCGAGGCCGACGGTCAGCGGCTGCTGATGGAAGCCGAGGCATTGGGCTTGCTGGCGTTGCTGACCCGCCGCGCCGAGGGCTTGGGCGCGCTGGTGACTGCCAGCGGCGGTGCAGCGCCAGAAGCAGCGCTGCTGCTGGTTGCCGAGCAACTGCCGAACCTCGTGGCCGAGCAGGTGAAGGCCATCTCGAACCTGCAGATCGACAAGATCACCGTGTGGGATTCCGGCGGCGGTCCGAATGGCGAGAACGGCACCACCGCCAACTTCATCTCCGGCCTCATCGGCGCGCTTCCCCCGCTGCACGAAGTTGCCAGCCAGGCGGGCATCCGGCTGCCTGAGTTCCTGGGCGAGCTCGACAACGCAGACACCGTCGAGCGGCTGCGTCAGCTCGCCGAACAGCTTCGTGACCGCTCGGCAAACGCGGACGTCACCGAGGCCGAGGTGGCCGATGACGGCGGCAGCGACGCCGACGTCTAGGGAGCGCGTCTAGGGAGCGTCCCCTGGATCGCCGGGCGGAGTGTCGGCGGTCCCGCTGTCCTCGTTGCTGGCTGGATTCGCATCACCAGCAGGTGCGAATTCGGGCATGCGGCGCTCGTGGAACTCGACGGGCGGCGTGGCTGACTGACGGTTCCGCTTCATCCGCAGATTGAGCGCTTCCACCAGCACCGCGAAGCCCATGGCGAAGTAGATGTAACCCTTCGGGATGTGGAACTCGGCGCCTTCGGCCACGAGCGACATGCCGATGAGCAGCAGGAACGCCAGCGCCAGCATCTTGACCGTCGGGTGCTTGCCCACGAAGCGCATCACCGGTCCTGACGACCACAGCATCACGCCGACGGCAATGACGACCGCAGCGATCATCACACCCACCCGGTCGGCCATGCCCACCGCAGTGATGACCGAGTCGAGGCTGAACACCAGGTCCAGCAGCAGGATCTGAATGATGACCCTGGTGAACGTGGCGCCTGCCCGGTCGCCCGCATCATCGTGGTCGTCGCCTTCCAGCTTGTGGTGGATCTCGAATGTCGACTTGCCCAGCAGGAACAGCCCGCCGCCCAGCAGGATCAGGTCTCGCCCTGATAGCTCATGGCCGAACACCGAGAACAGCGGCGTCGTGAGCCGCACGATCCACGAGATGCCGAGCAACAAGAGCACCCGCATGCCCATGGCCAGCGACAGGCCCACGACGCGGGCGCGCTCGGCTTCCTTCCCGCCCAGCCGTCCGGCAAGAATCGAGATGAAGATCACGTTGTCGATGCCGAGCACGATCTCGAGCACCGTCAGCGTGACCAGAGAGATCCAGACCTCAGGATTCGCGACCCATTCCACGAGCGCACACGCTAGAGCGAGCGCCCGACGCGCCCGCAGCTACTGCCGGGTCCCGACGCTTGAGCTGTGGCTGACCCGACGGCGCGTCGTGCTCAGCGAGTGTCGTCAGCCTGGTTGGAGGCGGCGGCCCACCAGGCGTCGAGGCGGCGGCGGACCTCGGCGTCGCCGAACTCGCCTTCGGTGCGGCGCAGCTCCAGCAGGAACTTCATGGCGCGGCCCACGTCGGGCCCCGGCGAGAGCCCGAGATGGGTCATCACCTCGTCGCCGTTCAGCTCGGGGCGGAGCTCCTTGTGGGCCTGCTCGCGGGCCAGCCGGGCGATGCGCACCTCGAAGCGGTCGAGCGCGTCGTGCAGGGCCTCGACACGCTTCACGTTGCGTGACGTGCAGTCGCTGCGGACCATGTCGTTCAGATCGCCCAGCAGCGGCCCGGCGTCGCGGGCATACCGGCGCACCGCTGCGTCAGTCCAGCCGGTGTCGTACCCCTTGAAGCGGCCCGACAGGTGCACCAGGCGGGCGACTTGCGACGTCAGATCGTCGCTGTAGCCCATCTCGGGCATGCGGCGGCGGGTCATCTTCGCCCCCACCGCCTCGTGGTTGCGGAACGTCACGCCGCTGTGGGTGATTTCGCGGGTGAGCGGCTTGCCGATGTCGTGGAAGAGTGCGCCGAGGCGCACCCGCAGGCGGGGCGGGCTCTGGGCCACCACGGCGATCGTGTGGGCAAGCACGTCCTTGTGGCGGTGGATCGGGTCCTGCTCCAGCGCCAGCGCGGGCAGCTCGGGAAGGTGCTCATCGGCCCAGCCGCTGTCGACCAGCTCCCACAGGCCCGGGCGGGGATCGTCGACCACCAGCACGCTGTTCAGCTCGTCGCAGGGCAGCACAGCGCCGGCGTCGAGCTCCAGCTCGTCCACATCCGCGCGTTGCTCCGAAGCCATGCCTCCATGATGCAACCCTGCGAGCGGCCCTCCAACCATGTTTCTTGGGGTTTTGCGCATCTCGGGTCGCGGGCTGCCCGCGGGTTCGCCGCGCGCAAATGCGACCCGTCTATGTTCGACAGACGGGCCGTTTTGGACGAGATCGAGGAACAGCGTGGCAGCGTCGTTCGTGCACCTGCACACCCACACCGAGTACTCCCTGCTCGACGGCGCGGCGCGCGTCAATGAGGTGGTCGCGGCGGCGGCAGCCGACGGCCAGCCGGCGCTGGGCATCACCGACCACGGCAACATGTACGGCGTCCTCGACTTCTACCGGGCCTGCAAGACGTACGGCATCAAGCCGGTCATCGGCACCGAGGCCTACATGGCGCTCGAGAGCCGCCACGAGCGCCCCAGCCGCAACCGGGCCAAGAACGCCAAGGTCGACGACACCGGCGACGACGGCGAGGGCGGCGGGAAGCTCTACTACCACCTGACGTTGCTGGCCCACAGCGACGCCGGCTACCGCAATCTGCTCAAGCTGGCCAGCCGGGCCTTCCTCGAGGGCTACTACTACAAGCCCCGGATGGACTGGGAGATGTTCGCCGACCACGCCGAGGGGCTCACGGCCACCACCGGCTGCCTCGGCAGCGTCGTGCAGCAGGCCCTGCTGAACGGCGACTACGACGAGGCCCGCCGCCGGGCCGGGCGCCTGCAGGACATCTTCGGCCGCGACTCGCTGTACGTGGAGCTGCAGGACCACGGCATCGACGCCCAGCACGACTGCAACCCGCAGCTCCTGCAGATCGCTCACGATCTCAACGCGCCCCTGCTGGCCACCAACGACCTGCACTACACCCACCAGCACGATGCAGTGGCGCACGACGCGCTGCTGTGCGTGCAGACCGGGTCGCTGCGCAGCGACGCCGACCGGTTCAAGTTCCACGGCGACCATCACTATCTCAAGTCGGCCAAGGAGATGCGGGAGCTGTTCAGCGAGTTCCCCGAGGCGTGCGACAACACGCTGGCGATCGCGGATCGAGCCGAGACCAACATCGAGTTCGGCCAGGTGCTGCTGCCGCACTTCGAGGTGCCCGCTCCCCACGCCGACGCCGACGCCTACCTGTCGCACCTGGCGTTCGAGGGGGCGAAGCGGCGCTGGGGCTCGAACGTGCCCGAAAGCACTGCTGCACGCATCGCATACGAGCTGCGGGTCATCTCCGACATGGGCTTCAGCAGCTACTTCCTGATCACCTGGGACCTCATCCGCCATGCCCGCGAGAGCAACATCCGGGTGGGGCCGGGGCGGGGCTCGGCGGCCGGCTGCGTGGTGGCCTACTGCCTGGGCATCACCGACCTCGACCCGATCAAGTATGGCCTGCTGTTCGAGCGGTTCCTGAACCCGGCCCGCATCTCGATGCCCGACATCGACATCGACTTCGACGACCGCTACCGCGACGAGATGATCCGCTACACGGCCCAGAAGTACGGCCACGACCACGTGGCGCAGATCATCACCTTCTCCACCATCAAGGCACGAGCGGCGGTGCGCGACGCAGCCCGGGTGCTGGGCAAGCCCTATTCGCTGGGCGACCGCATCTCCAAGGCCATGCCGCCGCTGATCATGGGGCGCGACACGCCGCTGGGCGCCTGCCTCGAACCCGACGACAAGCACGCCGACGGGTACGCAGCCGCTGCCGAGCTGCGCACCATGTACTCCACCGACGACGAGGTGCGCGAGGTGGTGGACGTGGCCCGCGGCCTCGAGGGCCTCATCCGGCAGGACTCGGTGCACGCCGCCGCGGTGGTGATCAGCCCCGAGCCGCTCACCGAATACCTGCCCATCCAGCGCAAGCCCGAGTCGGGCACCGACCCCGACGAGGCCCCGATCGTCACCCAGTTCGACATGGGCGGCGTGGAAGACCTGGGCCTGCTGAAGATGGACTTCCTGGGGCTGCGGACGCTGTCGATCATCGACGATGCGGTGCAGCTCGTTGAGCGCAGCAGCGGCACGCACCTCGACATCGACGCGGTGCCGCTCGACGACGCCGCCACGTTCGAGCTGCTGTGCGCCGGCGACACGATGGGCGTGTTCCAGCTCGAGTCGACGCCAGTGCGGTCGCTGCTGCAGTCGATGCGCCCCACCCGGTTCGAGGACATCTGCGCGCTGGTGGCGCTGTACCGGCCCGGGCCGATGGCCGCCGACATGCACAACAGCTACGCGCACCGCAAGAACGGCCGCCAGCCCGCCACCCCGCCGCACCCCGACCTCGCCGAGCTGCTTGAAGAGACCTACGGGCTGATGATCTACCAGGAGTCGATGATGCGGGTGGCCCAGGAGATCGCCGGCTACTCCATGGCCGAGGCCGACGACCTGCGCAAGGCGTGCGGCAAGAAGAACCGCGAGCAGATCGCCGAGCACCGCACCAAGTTCGTGGAAGGCAGTGTGGCGAAGGGCTACACGGAAAACCTGGGCAAGCAGCTCTTCGACATCATCGAGCCGTTCGCCGACTACGCGTTCAACAAGAGTCACGCCTTCGCCTACGGGCTGATCGCCTACCAGACGGCGTACCTGAAGGCCAACCACCGCACCGAGTTCCTGGCGGCCGTGCTGACCGGCTCGAAGCGCAACATCGACAAGGCAGGCGTGTACCTGGCCGACTGCCGCCAGTCGGGGATCGACGTGCTGGTGCCCGACATCAACCGCTCCGAGCTCGACTTCACCGCCGACGGGCGGACCATCCCGTTCGGGCTGTCGGCGGTACGCAACGTGGGCGAGAGGGTGGCCGTGCCGATCCTCGACGAGCGTGTGGCCAACGGGCCGTTTGCCGACTTCGAGGACTACTGCATGCGTGTGCCTCGGGAGGTGCTCAACCGGCGGTTCACCGAGTCGCTCATCAAGGCAGGCGCCTTCGAGACGTGCGGGCACAGCCGGGCGGGGCTGCTCCGCGTATTCGAGCAGATCGTCGAGTCGGCGCTGCGCCGGCGGGAGGAGGCCGCAGCCGGGGTGCAGTCGCTGTTCGGCGGCGGCAACGGCCAGGCCGGCAGCGGCAGCGACGACGGCGGGCCGGGCTTCGACGAGCGCATCGAGGTGCCCGACATCGACGCCTCCGAGCGCGACACGCTGGCGTGGGAGAAGGAGCTGCTCGGGCTGTACGTGTCCGACCATCCGCTGCGCGGCGGCGAGGCCCAGCTGCGGCGATCGGTGACCTGCCAGGTGTCGGGGCTTGGCGACCTGCAGCCCAGCCACGACGGCAGCCAGCAGTGGGTGACGCTGGGCGGCGTGGTGCAGAGCCTGCAGCGCCGCTACACGCGCGGCGGCGACCCGATGGCCCGGTTCATGCTCGAAGACCTGTCCGGCTCGATCGAGGTCACCCTGTTCCCCAAGGGCTTCGCTGCCGCGGGCGCCACGCTGGCCGAGGATGCGGTGGTGCTGGTGCGGGGCCGGCCCGACCGTCGCGGCGAGGGCGAGACGACGTTCCTGGCGAACGAGGTGGAGCCGCTGGAGCTGCGCAAGGGGCCCGTGCCGGTGTCGCTCGACGTGGAGCGGGTGGACATCGACGACCACTGGCTGGAAGCGTTCGAGCAGATGCTGTCGGACTACCCCGGCGATGCGCCCGTGCACATCCGCGTGGGCGACTCGGTCGTGCAGCTGCCGGAGTCGCGCTGGGTGGATGCCCGCACGCTGGCCGGGCCGATGCGGGAGCTGCTCGGCGCGGACGCCGTGCGCACCTAGCCGGT
The DNA here is from genome assembly GCF_965204125.1 of Candidatus Poriferisodalis sp. GTDB lineage: Bacteria > Actinomycetota > Acidimicrobiia > Acidimicrobiales > Poriferisodalaceae > Poriferisodalis. The sequence continues at coordinate 1,012,920 of NZ_OZ241968.1, forward strand.
GGCGGCGGGGCCAGACCACTAGTCTTTCCCGGTGGCTGCGAGCGCAGCCGGCCCCCGGGTCCGCGGCATCGGCCGCTGAACAGCTTCTTCAGGAGAACGCATGAGCGACGCCGATACCCGCAAGGTCGACGGAAAGGCGATCGAGGACCCGCACAAGATGATGGTCCCGTTTGCGAAGTTCAAGAGCTTCGAGTTCGCCGACAAGCTCTGGGTGCTCGGCGGGCTGCTCTTCCTGATCATCCTGATCAACATCGTCTTCTCCGGCGGCACCGGGGGCTAGTCGCTGCGGTATGTCACCCGCCCCATGACGTGCGCTCGATGCAGTTCGGCTGGCGCCACGTCGCAAATAACTCGCAATCGCAGGGCTGAGGCGAGGAAACTGTCCCTATGAGCGGCGACGGGTCCGAGCCAAGCGACATCGGCGGCGGGCGTGCCGCTGTCACCGTGGTGCTGCCCGACGGGCAGACCCGGGAACTTGCCGGTGGCGCGACCGGCGCCGATCTCGCTGCGTCGCTGGGGCGGCGGGCGGCCAAGGACGCCTTGATCGCCGTTGCCGACGGCGAGCAGCTCGACCTGAACCGGCCCTTGCCCGACGGCGCCTCGGTGTCGCTGGTGTTCCCGTCGTCGGACGAGGGGCTCGAGGTGCTGCGCCACTCGACCGCTCACGTGCTGGCCCAGGCGGTGCTGCGGCTGTACCCGGGCGCCACGTTCTCGATCGGGCCGCCGATCACCGACGGCTTCTACTACGACTTCGACCTGGGCCTCGACGACAGCGGGCGGGCGCGCACGTTCTCCGACGAGGATCTCGAGGCGATCGAGGCCGAGATGCGGGCCATCGTGGCCGCTCGCCAGCCGTTCATCCGCGCCGAGGTGGATCGTGCTGCGGCCGACGAGCTGTTCGCTGCGCACCCCTACAAGATCGAGATCCTCGACGGCGAGGCCGACGACCCGGCGTCGGGCCCCGAGGGCGGGGTGATCACCACCTACCGCAACACCGACGAGTTCGTCGACCTGTGCCGCGGCCCTCACGTGCCCGACACTGGGCGGCTGGGCCACTTCAAGCTGATGCGCGTGGCGGGCGCGTACTGGCGGGGCGACGAGAACCGCCAGATGCTCCAGCGCATCTATGGCACCGCGTGGGGCTCGAAGGCCGAGCTGGCTGCGCACCTGGAGCGGCTGGAGGAGGCCGCCAAGCGCGACCACCGCCGGCTGGTGACCGAGCTGGACCTGCTCAGCTTCCCTGCCGAGCTGGGCGGCGGGCTCGCCGTGTGGCATCCCAAGGGTGCGGTGATCCGCAGGATCATGGAGGACTACAGCCGCGACCGCCACGAAGCGGGCGGCTACGAGTTCGTGTACACGCCGCACCTGGCCAACGCCCAGCTGTTCGAAACCTCCGGGCACTTGGATTTCTACGCCGAGGGCATGTACCCGCCGATGGAGATGGACAACGGCATCTACTACCCCAAGCCGATGAACTGCCCGATGCACTGCCTGATCTTCAATCAGCGCCAGCGCTCGTACCGGGAGCTGCCGCTGCGGCTGTTCGAGCTGGGCACCGTGTACCGCTACGAGCGCTCAGGCACCTTGCACGGGCTGATGCGGATCCGGGGGTTCACCCAAGACGACAGCCACCTGTACGTAGCGCCCGAGCAGCTGCCGGACGAGATCGAGCGACTGCTCGACTTCGTGCTGTCGGTGCTGAACGCGTTCGGCTTCGAGGACTTCGAGTTCAAGCTGTCCACTCAGGATCCCGACAAGTACGTGGGCGACGACGAGGGCTGGGAACGAGCGACGGCTGCGCTGCGGGCTGCCTTGGACCGGCGCGGCCACGACTACATGGAAGCCGAGGGTGAGGCGGCGTTCTACGGGCCGAAGATCGACATTGACGTGACCGATGCGATCGGGCGCTCGTGGCAGCTGTCCACCATCCAGGTCGACTTCAACCTGCCCGAGCGGTTCAACCTGCGCTACACGGGCGCCGACGGCGAGGTGCACCGGCCGATCATGATCCACCGGGCGCTGTTCGGCTCGATCGAGCGGTTCTTCGGGGTGCTGGTGGAGCACTACGCCGGCGCATTCCCGCCGTGGCTGTCGCCGGTGCAGGCGGTGGTGCTGGGCGTGCGGGCCGACCACGATTCGTTCGCCGAGTCGGTCGTGGACCAGCTCGCCGACGCGGGCTTCCGGGCCGAGACCGTGCCCGCAGATGACCCGCTGGGGGCACGCATCCGGCGAGCCAAGTTGGAGAAGGTGCCCTACGTGCTGGTGGTGGGCGACGACGACGTGGCGGCGGGCACGGTGGGCGTGAACCCCCGCGGCCAGCCGGTGCAGCGTGACGTGCCGCTGGCCGAGTTCATCGCACAACTGGCCGACGAAGTAGGCAGCAAGGCCACTGATGTCGGCGGCGCAGGCGCCGACGCCGGCAGCACGGCCGTCTCGGCAGGCGACTGAGGGTCGGGCGGGCGGACGTGAAGGCGCTGGTCTTTGAGCGCAAGGAGCTGCGGTTTGCCGCGGCGATGGCCGCGGGGAAGCTGAAGCCGGGATCCGGTGCTGGGGTCGGCCCGTTGCGCTTGACCGAGATGGATCCGCCGGAACTGCCCGGCGACGGCTGGCAGTACGTGCGACCCACCCTCTCAGGCATCTGCGGTTCCGACCTGGCGACGGTGGACGGGAAGGTGTCGCGCTACTTCGAACCGCTGGTGTCGTTCCCGTTCGTGCCGGGCCACGAGGTGGTGGGTCACACCGACGACGGCACCCGGGTAGTGCTCGAGGCGGTGCTCGGTCACGAGGCCCACGGCTATGCCCCGCCATGGCCCGACGCTGCTCCCGCCGACGGCGACGACTACAGCCACCTGATCGGGGGCCAGATCGAGGCGGGTCTGCAGACCGGTTCATGTGTGTCCACCGGGGGCGGCTGGTCGGAGATGTTCGCCGCGCACGAGTCCCAGCTGCATTCGCTGGGATCGCTGGGCCCCGAGGACCTGTCCGACCATGCCGCGGTGATGATCGAGCCGACCGCGGCGGGCGTGCATGCTGCGCTGCGGTCTGGCGTGACCGAGGGCGGTACGGCGGCGGTGATCGGCGCCGGCACGATGGGCTTGGTGGCGGTGGCTGCGCTGCGCCAGTGCACCGGTGTCGCGGCGATCGTGGTGGGAGCCCGCTACAGCCACCAGCGCCGCCTCGCCCGAGAGCTCGGCGCCGACCTGGCGGTGTCGCCCGACGAGCTGGGCCGGGCCGTGCGCCGGGCCGCCGGCACCCGGGTGATCGGCGAGACGCTGGGCTCAGGCACCCACGTGACGATCGACGCCGTGGCCTCGTCAGCGTCGCTGACCGACGCCATCGCCCTCACCCGCCCCCGCGGCCGCGTGGTGGTGCTGGGCATGCCCGCCAACGTGGAGCTGAACCTGTCGGCCCTGTGGCACCGCGAGACTGAGCTGGTGGGTGCCTACTGCTATGGCACCGAGCCGAGGCTGGACGGGGGCCACACCTTCGAGGCCGCGATCAAGCTGGTGCGCGACTGCAACCTGGAACGCCTGGTGTCCGAGCTCTACCCGCTGGAGGACTACCGCGACGCCCTCGAACACGCCGCCAACGCCGGCTCCCGAGGCTCCACCAAGATCGCCTTCGACCTCCGCGAGACCTAGTCCCTAGCCGCAGCCGAGACACCGCGCCCAGTCGCAGCAACGACACCACGCCCGGCCACAGCCAAGACGCCACGCCCAACGGCGGCACAATCAGCGTCGCCGACCCGTGAATCCCACACCCCGGCGGGCCCCGGCAGGATCAACTCGGAGGGGCTCGCAGCCTGAATCGGCCCTTGGGGCGGTCGCGTTCGACCGTGAAGCCCTGTTCGTGAATCTTGACCTTGTGGCAGTTGTTGCAGACCGTCACGAGGTTGGCGTAATCGGTGGGACCGTCGTCTCGCCACTCGGTGACGTGATGGGAGTAGCAACGCTCGGGTGCGATGCCGCAACCGATGCAGCCCTGATCCCGCAGCGCGAGCGCGGCGCGTTGGAATTCGTCGGCAGTACGCCGGGTGCGACCCATGCGCAGGTCGGCGGTCGCGTCCTCGAAGATGACCGGCAGCACCTTCATCTCAACTGCGGCCTTGGCGATATCCCCAATCGGAATCGGAGTGCCGTCTGCCAAGCGTGTGTTCCGGAGCTGGTGGTTGACCATGTCGTAATCGGCGACCACTAGCAGCGTGGTGCCGGCGGGTCGACGAGTGCCCGGTTCCAACAGGAGCTTGGTGATTGCGTCGGCAGTGCGCTGCGCAGGAGTGGGGCGCGCCTTGGGATCTTCGTCGCGGAACATGCTGCGCTCGGTAGCTGCAACCACCGTGTTCACCCTCGCACCAGTCAGCGGGTCGAGTTCGAGGTGGAGCACCACCATGCCGTCGTCGCGGCGGGTGAAGACCCGTCCGGCGCGTGATCGGCGCTGGCGCTCCAGCAAGCTCTCCCCGTCATCGCCGCTGCGGTCTGCTACGTGACGCGCCACGGTCCGCCGGAACTCGTCATAGCCCTCACAACGTGCCCGCCCAGCCAGGAATCCTTCGTCGATCGGGGCATCCCCAGCAGCACGAGCGATCAAACGGGCGTGCCCCGGGGGAATCTGCCCCGACGCAAGCCCGCTCCGCGTCGCGTCGAGCTCCCCAAGCGCCTCTGCAGTCTTCACGTCGGCACGCGCCGCACGTCCCGAAACCGCCAATGTGTCCTTGGCAACTTGCTCAGCAACAGCGGTGCTGTCACGGCGCGCTATCTCGCCCAGCGTGTCGGCATACATCGCCTCCAAACCAGACCGGGCACGTCCAATCTCGACCAGGCGCGCACGCAACGACTCATCGCACAGATTCGCGACATCCACCGCCGCCACACGCACGCAGCCGGGCGCAACCTCGCTCGGTTGGCTGAGCTCGCCGTCGTTCGTCACAGAAACAAACGTACGAAGGGGGTGTGACACACTCAGCCACGCCATCGTGACCTGCAAAGAGCTCCGACCCCCTGATCAAAGTCACGTTTCTCGATGTGGTGCCTGCTGACGGCACGTAGGGCAGAGGCCAGCCAGCGTGCCGCACACCCGCTGTAGTTTCGCGGTACATGAACGAACGTCAACAATGGATGCAACGTCTCGACAACCTCGTTGGGCACCTGCGCGCTGAACTGCGTCGGAGCCAACGGATGGGCAACAGCACGAGAGCATCGTGAGGCGCTGGATCGACTTCTCCCTGCTGCTTGGCCACGATCCGGTCAATTTGACCGAGAGTTCATTGAAGACTTGCTGGATCATCAGCGCAACCCGTCCGCGGGTTCTCGCCGGAGCTATAGGTCGAATCTGCGGGCTGGTGACGGTGGGCATCCGGCGACGCCTCACGGGCACACCAAATGCCTAGCGATGTGGCAGCGGCTCGCTATCGACGAGGCATTCGTCGTATGGGGCACAGTGGAATCTCCCGTGCAGCGCGACCGCCACCGCGAACGAATACAGAAGACTTGGCTGCGCTGATCGACGACTTGCGTGCAACGTCTTGGAGTGCTGCCCACGTCGATGTGAACTACCGGGCGCACCAGTCAGCAAACAGAATGCTCAACAAGAGTGAAGACCAATGAGGAGATGGGTCGCCGCAACCGCGGCATTGACGCTGCTGCTCACCGGATGCAACAGCGCAGAGCCGGAGGCCGTGCCGGACACGGCCACGGTCGCAGACGTCACAACGACCACGGCCACGCCGATTGTCGCCACGACATCCGCTCCAGCACAAACAACCACGTCAGCTCCCACGAGGCCAGTAACGCTGGAGGGATACGGCAAAGCACTCACGGGCATCCAGCTTGACGAGGGCCGTTACATGGTCGAAGCCACAGCCGAAGGCATCGACGGTGGAGTGTTCTCGGTGGTGCTGAGCACCGAGACGTGTCACGAGATCATTGCGTTGGAGATGTTCACGCGGACTGCTGCGAATCAGGCAACGGTGACAGTCGGGAACGGAATCTTGGAGTGCAGGCCGGGGGTAGCGGACTTGGAGATCGACACTCCCGGACGCTGGACCGTGACAGTCACCAAGCGTTAGGAGAGGATCACCAATGAGTCATCAAGGATGGAGCAGGTCACAGCTTGCGGAGGAGCCCGACCACGCCGATTACGTGGGCGCGAAATCCGACACCGAGACTGCGTTGCTCTTGCGCTCCATCCGCCACCCCCTCACATAGGCAACAAGACACTCCCCGATCAGCGCCCGGTTCGGGCACGACTCGACACTGCCGAAATTGCGCCGGCCGATGCCGGCCTGCGTGCCTAGGCTCAGCGCGAATCTCGGCAGGTGAGGATTCGCGTGGTTGAGTTCGTTGTCGTTGGCACTCCAAGGGCCCATCGCGCGAACTCCCGACCGCTGTGGCAGGCCAAGGTGCAGGCAGCTGTTCCAGAACAGGACCAACTGCTCGATGGACCTCTATGTCTCCGCATCGACTTCTTCTTCAGCGAGGCGACAGACCTCGACACCGACAACATCATCAAGCCGATCCAAGACGCGCTCGAAGATCTCGTGTACGAAGATGACAAGACCATCGTCGATGTCTGCGCCCGGAAGGTCGACCGGGTGAATCCGCCGCCGGTCATCGGCGCACCAGTGACTCTTGCTCGGGCGCTCGGTTCGACGACTGGCGACTTCGTCTATGTCCGGGTCGCCGAGGCCCGCCCTGAGGTGACATTCTCATGACGGTGAGGGCTGCTGAACACATCGCACTCATGAGTGCACGCGCAAGGTACGAGGCGGATGGCTACGACGTCAGCCTCAACGAGCGCTTGCCGGAGCCGTTCGAGTCATTCATAGCGGATGCGGTCGCTCGCAGGGATGACGAGTTCGTGGTTGTCGAAGTAAAGGCGACCCCCATGAGCGACGATGCCAGTCGCCGGCTCGAACGACTCAAGAAGACCTTTGCTGACGACTGTGGATGGCGACTCGACGTCGTGACGTATGAACGTGACGGACCGCCGCCTGAGCCGGACCTCGCACTTGTGAATCGCCGGGTGCGCGAGGCGCAGCAGCTGGCCGCCGTGTCCCCCGATGCGGCCAGCTTGGTGCTGTGGTCAGCGATCGAGGGGGCCCTGCTCTGGGAAGCTCACCAACGAATGATTGCTCCGGAGCGCCCACTGCCGCCACGCAGTCTGATTCAACAACTCACCATCGACGGCGTGCTCAGCGACAACCAAGCCGCTGAACTCAAGGACTTTGCAAGTCGGAGAGACGCAATCGCACACGGCATGTGCGCCGACGCTCCGAGTCCAGAGAAGTTCGATTGGCTCGGCCGATTCGCCCTCGCCCTCGCCGAAGGCCGCCACGCGGACTTACACGACATGATTGTCTGGTTCAGAGACAACTACGCCTCGCCCGAGGAAGTTGGCGTCCCGTTCGTCAGCGACCTCGGCGACTATCTCTGGGTCGAAGGCAACGGCCCCCATGATGCGGAAGAAGTACTGCGCAATCAATTTGAGGACGCCCTCGACGCAGACATCGATGAAGCTGTCAGGATCATCCAGGACGACAGCTTCGAATGGGCCCGCCGCGACTATGGGTGATTCTTCTATCTGTAGGGCATCCGGGGATGGCAACGTGCCTGAGTCGACCATTACTTCGAAGGGCCTAACGACGTTGGCTCGCCGGGTTCGAGAGTGCTTGTCACTGCAGCCGGGCGACCGGTTGCGCTACTTCATTGACGGTGGCACCGTTCGGTTCGCGGTCGTCCGTCCAGTCGGCCATCTGTTCGGCACCCTGCAGTTCGACGGCCCACCTGTGACGCTGGATGAGATGGGCGGCGCAATCGCTGAGACGGCCGGGGGCAGGATCCGGCGCTGATCTCATAGTCGATGGCTGCTCGTCGCGCCCTCCTAGCGAGGCCATTTCTCGCCTTGAATCTCTCAGGTAGTCCATAGAGAACGCTCAGCCCGAGATCGGCACTACTGCGGGCAAGCACGATTACGGTTCGGCGCTCAGCCTCCGTTCACAGCATGGGGTGATATGCGCCCCGCACTGTGATCGGGGGCTGTTGTGATTTCACATCCCCCATCAGAGGCAGCGGCCCCGCCGCAGCATCTCAAGGAGCGCGTCCCCCCGTGCGATACCTCCCCCCGTTCCGTCGACTCATCGCGCCCGCAGTCACGTTGGCCCTCGTCTTGGTGGTGGCTGCGCCGCCGCTGCAGGGCCAGGCCTTGGGCGTCGGCTCGACTGCCGACAGCATCGAAGCAAGCACCGATGCGAGCAGCGACACGGCTGCCGGCTGGGTCCCGGACGGGAGCAGCGTGGTGTGGGAGGCCGACCTGGCAGTGGGCAGCCACGATGATCTGCTGGGCTACGTGGCCTACGAGTGCGGAGATCTCACCAACGGCGGCTTGACGTGGGAGGAAGAGCGCTACGAGGTGCGGGGCTTGGCGTTCGCCCCGGCAGAGCCCGGCGGCAACAACGGCACGGTAAGCATCGACTTCGAGCCCGAACTGCCTGATCGGGCCAGTTCGCTGCGGCTGCAGCTCGGCTCGCTCGGGCTCAATCTCGCCGACGCCGCCATCGATGGCGGCTCCTACACGTGGGACGGCGTCGAGATCGACTGGGCGAGCGGCGACACCGTCGCCGTCAGCCTCGAGGAGTTCCCGCAAGGCTTCATGCCCCGAGCCTTCGACGGCCGCCGCAACAACCTCGACAACCCGGCCTGGGGGTCGGCCGGCATCGCCCTGCTGAAGCAGGCCGCCGACGCCTATGCGGACGGAGTGTCCACCCCGGCGGACGGACGGCCGAACGCCCGCACCGTCAGCAACCTCGTCTTCGCCCAGGACGAATCGGTGCCGCACGCACTGGGGGGCAGCGACCTCGTGTGGCAGTGGGGCCAGTTCATCGACCACGACATCACGCTGAGCCCAGACAACCTCGACGAGGCGTTCTCGATTGCCGTGCCGAGCGGCGACCCGGTGTTCGATCCGATGGGCCTCGGCGAGATGACCATCGAGCTGCACCGCTCTGCGTCTGATGCCGGCACTGGCACCGGCAGGGACAATCCACGCCGGCAGGTCAACGCGCTCACGGCGTTCGTCGACGGCTCTCAGGTGTACGGCTCGGACCGCGCCCGGGCCAGCGCGCTGCGCGCCAACGACGGCACCGGGAAGCTCAAGACATCGGAGGGCGGCAAGTTCCTGCCGTACAACACCGGCGGGCTCGACAACGAGGGCGGGGCGCACCGCACCAACCTGTTCGTGGCAGGCGATCTGCGGGTCAACGAGCAGATCGGCCTCATCGCCATGCACACGCTGTTCGTGCGGGAGCACAACCGGCTGGCCGACGTCATCGCTGCGGGGAACAGCGACCTGGGCGGCGATGAGATCTACGAGCTGGCCCGCAAGATCGTCGGGGCCCTGATCCAGAACGTCACCTACAGCGAGTTCCTGCCGTTCCTGCTGGGTCCCGACGCCCTGGGCGAGTACGCGGGCTACGACGCATCGGTGGACCCGACCATCGCGAGCGAGTTCTCGGCGGGGGCGTACCGGGTCGGACACACCTTGCTGTCATCGAACCTCCACCTGCTCGACGACGACGGCGAATCCACTCATGTCGGGTTGAGGGACGCCTTCTTCCGCCCGGCGTTCTACGACGACCACGACATCGCCGAGGTGCTGCGCGGCTTCGCGACACAGCGGGCCCAGAATGTCGACGCTCTGGTCATCGACGATGTCCGGAACTTCCTCATGCGCGGGCCGGGAGGGCCAGCCTTCGACTTGGTCGCCCTGAACATCCAGCGGGGCCGCGACCACGGCCTCAGCGACTTCAACACGGCGCGCGAGGCGTATGGCTTGGACCCGGTGACCAGCTTCGCCGACATCAGCTCGGATGCCGATGTCCAGCAGGCCCTCGCTGACGCCTACGGCGATGTCGACGATCTGGACCTGTGGGTCGCGGCGCTGGCCGAGGACCACGTCGAGGGCGCATCGGTCGGCGCGACGCTGCAGGCCGTCATCGGCGAGCAGTTCCGACGCCTGCGCGACGGCGACCGCTTCTGGTTCGAGAACGATCCGTTCTTCGCAGCCAACACCGACCTGCTCGACGAGGTGCGCTCCACCACGCTGGCGGACATCATCCGCCGCAACACCTCCGTCGGGAGTGAACTGAGCCACAACGTCTTTGTCGTTCCGGACGGCGAGTAGGCCAGAGCCGGAAGGTGTCAGCAAGGAGTCAGCGAGCGTCGGCCCGGATCGGTGTGGGCCCAGTGTTCACCCGGGAGACAGGGTTCGTTTACCCGTGGGTGGCAGGCTGTCCCGGTGCCGCAGTTGCGTGAGACCACGGCCAGCCGTCTGACGTCGGAGTTCGTGGGGACGGGGTTCCTGCTGCTCAGCGTGGTGGGCTCGGGGATCATGGCCGAGCGGCTCAGCCCGAACGACGTGGGGCTGCAGCTGCTCGAGAACTCGATTGCCACCGCCGGTGCGCTGACGTGTTTGATCCTGCTGTTCGGGTCGACATCGGGGGCGCACTTCAACCCGGCGGTGACGCTGTGGGCGCGCCTCGCCGGCGACCTCGACAACCGCATGGCCGGGCTGTACGTGGTGGTGCAGGTGGTCGGCGGGATCCTGGGCGTCATGGCTGCCAACGTGATCTTCGAGCTCGACGCCGTGTTCTGGTCGACCAAGGACCGGATGAGCGGGGCCGCCTTCGGTTCGGAGATCATTGCCACGTTCGGGCTGGTGATCGTCATCATCGGCGTGGTGCGCTCGGGCAAGACCCAGTTCGTGGCGTTCGCCGTGGCGGCCTACATCGGCGGGGCCTACTTCTTCACGTCCTCCACCAGCTTCGCCAACCCGGCGGTGACCGTTGGTCGCATGTTCTCCGACACGTTCGCCGGCATTGCCCCGGCCAGCGCGCCGCTGTTCATCGTGGCGCAGTTCATCGGGGCCCTCTGCGCCATCGGCGTGGCCCAGGTGACCCATCCGTCCCGCTGAGCCGGCTGCAGCTGCGGGCCGAGGGGCCCGTAGGGCTGCGGCTACTGCAGGGTTTCGGCGAACTCTCTTGCGAGGTAGGTGAGGGTCAAGTCGGCACCGGCCCGCTTGATGGCCGTGAGGTGCTCGACCGCCGTGGCCGCCCCGTCGATCCAGCCGTTCGCAGCGGCCGCCTTGAGCATGGCGTACTCGCCCGACACGTGGTACGCCGCCAGCGGCAGGTCGAAGCGAGCCCGGGCCGCAGCGATCACATCGAGATACGCCAGCGCCGGCTTCACCATGATGATGTCGGCGCCCTCGGCAATGTCCAGCTCGATCTCGGCCATGGCCTCGCGGGCGTTGGCGGGGTCTTGCTGGTAGCCCTTGCGGTTGCCCCCGCCGGCGATGGTGACGTCGACAGCGTCGCGGAACGGCCCGTACTCGGCCGAGGCGTACTTCGCCGAGTAGGCCATGATCGGCAGGTGCTCGTAGCCGTTGGCGTCGAGCACCTGGCGGATCGCTGCGACCTGGCCGTCCATCATTCCCGAGGGGCCCACCATGTCGGCACCGGCCTCGGCCTGGGCCAGCGCCACACGCTGGTACAGCTCGAGCGTCGCGTCGTTGTCGACTTCGCCGTTGTCGGTCACCACGCCGCAGTGGCCGTGGTCGGTGTACTCGTCGACGCACAGGTCGGCGATGATCGCCAGCTCCGAGCCGTGGTCGTCGCGCAGGTTGCGCAGTGCCACCTGCACCACGCCGTCGGGGTTCCAAGCCTCGGAGCCCACGGGATCCTTGCGGGCCGGCAAGCCGAACAGGATCACCCCGCTGATGCCGAGGTTGGCCAGCTCGTTGACTTCTTTGCGCAGCGATTCCTGGCTGTGCTGCACGATGCCGGGCAGCGAGATGATCGGCTGCGGCTCGGCGACATCCTCACGCACGAACAGCGGCGCAATGAGATCACTGGGAGTGACGGTTGTCTCCGCAACGAGCCGGCGCAGCGCCGGGGTGCGACGCAACCGACGAAGGCGGCGAGCCGGAAAGGTCACCCCGCCATGCTATTGCGCTGCTGCGCCAGAAGAACCGCCCGAGGGAGGTGCGATTGCCGGCCGGTGGCGTGACATGCGGTAGCGGGCGGCATAGGTTCGCTGTGGTGGAGATCGGGTCCGAGGGCTGGTGCACGGCGATGTCCGAGGTGCTGGCGGATGTGAATCTGCCCGAGGTGCGGGCCACGGTGGAGCAGCGGATCGGCGACGGCAACGGGGGGCCCGTGGTGGCCTACCGGCTGGTGATCGACGGCGGTCGGGCCCATCTGGAGCCAGTGGCGCCCGGTGCCGATTCGGCGGACGGTGATGGCGAGGGGCACGGCGGGGCCAGCGACGGCGGGCGCGTGCGCATCGGTGATGACGGCGGCGTCGTGGTGATGAGCCAGTCCCGGGAGACGGCAGAGGCCGTGCGCCGGGGTGAGATGGGTGCGCTGGCCGCCTTGCAGGCCGGACTCATCAAGGTGAGCGGTGATGTGCGGGTGCTGATTGCGGCTTCTGAAGCGTTGGCGCTTGTGAACACGGCGCTGGGGCGAGCGCTCGCCGAGGAGGAAGGCAATGCTTCGGGCGGCGGTGCCGGTGAGACTGACGGCGCCGACGGCGGCGGGACGGGCAGCGCTGGCGACGCAGCTGAAGACGGCAACGGCGGGGGCTGACGACTCGTGCCGGAGATCCCGGAAATCCGGGCGCATGCTGAACGACTGGAAGCGCTCGCTGCCGGCGAGGTGCTGAAGCGGGTGGAGCCGCTGTCGTTCACTGCGCTCAAGACCGCGAGCCCGTCACCGAATGACGCCATCGGCTGGCCGTTGCGCAGTGTCGGCCAGAGGGCCAAGTTCTTGCTGCTGCGGTTCGCTCCCCCGTCGCAGGATGGGTTGACGTTCGTGGTGCATCTCATGCAGGGCGGGCGGCTGCGGGTGCTGCAGCCCGACGCCAAGCGGCCCCGCCGGCCTCGTGACGGGCTGGCCCGGTTCGAGTTCGAGAGCGGGCTGGGGCTGCTGCTCACCGAGCCGGGTACCCAGAAGCGGGCCGGCGTGTGGGTCATCGCCGGCGATCCGGCCGAGGCCGAACCGCTCACCCGCCTGGGGCCCGAAGCCACCGACATCGACGCCGCAGGCATGGCCGAACTCATGGCGGCGCATCCAGCCCGCCTGCACAACTTCCTGCGCGACCAGCGAGTGATCTCGGGCCTCGGACGGCGGCTGGCCAACGAGATCTGCCACCGGGCCAAGCTGTCGCCGTTCGCACCCACCGGCCGGATGGATACCGAGGGCGTCGAGGCAGTCGTGGCCGCGATCGGCGCCGTGGTCGACGACTCGCTGGCCGCCGAGCGGCAACTTCCCGAGATGAGCCGGTCGGCCGAACGGCCCTCGGCAGTACACAGCCGCACGGGCGAGCCGTGCCCGCTCTGCGGCGACGTGGTGCGGGCCGTCGAGTACCGCGATTACTCGGTCAACTACTGCGCCGGCTGCCAGACCAGCGGCCGGGTGCTGGCCGACAACACCACCAGCAAGTTCCTCCGCTGATGCCCTGACCGCATTCGCACGACTGGCCAGTTCACATCGGGAACGCGACGTCGTGCGAGCACATGTCAACGCAACATCAGCGACCACTTCCAAGCGGGCGTGAACGGCCCGGTACGCCCGACAGGCGCCGGTTACTCTGCTGCGGGACATCGGCGCCAACAACCCCGCCGAGCACGACCGAACGGAGCACAAGATGAGCGATGCTGGGATCAAGCTGGGCCTGTCGGCCGACGAGGTGCTGCAGTCCACCCGGGCCGTGCGCAAGCGGCTCGACTTCGACCGGCCGGTGCCCGAATCGGTGCTGCGGGAGTGCGTCGAGATCGCCGTGCAGGCGCCGACGGGTTCCAACATGCAGGGCTGGCACTTCGTGTTCGTCACCGAGCGCGACAAGATCGAGGCCATCTCGGCGCTCTACAAGCAGGGCTTCGACGCCTACCGCAACAGCCCCATGTACGCGGGCCGGGTGGGCTCGGGTCTCGGCGCCCAGCGAGAGGCGCAGCAGGCCCGGGTGACCTCATCGGCGGAGTTCCTGTCGCAGAACATGCACCGCAGCCCGGTGCTGTTCCTGCCCTGCATCACCGGCCGCACCGACGATGCCCGCATGATGGTGGGCCAGGCCGGCTCGATCATCCCCGCGGCGTGGAGCTTCATGCTGGCCGCCCGCGAGCGGGGCCTCGGCACCTGCTGGACCACCCTGCACCTCGGCTATGAGCGCGAGGCCGCGGAGATCCTGGGCATCCCGTATGACAATGTGCGCCAGTACGCGCTGAGCCCGGTGGCCTACACCGTGGGCACCGACTTCAAGCTGGCCACCCGCACCGATCTCGACTCGGTGATGAGCTGGAACTCCTGGAGCCGCTGAGATGGCTGGCACCTCGAACGCGGCGCTGTTCGACCTGTCGGGCCGGGTGGCGGTGGTCACCGGCGGGTCGCGCGGGCTGGGCCGCGAGATGGTGCTCGCGTTCGCCCGGGCCGGCGCCGATGTGGTGATCGCCTCGCGCAAGCTCGACAACTGCGAGGCGCTGGCCGCCGAGGTGCGTGATACCACCGGGCAGCAGGCGCTGGCGGTGGAGTGCCACGTGGGCTACTGGGACCAGAACGACGCCCTGTGCGAGCGGGTCTATGACGAGTTCGGCCACTGCGAGGTGCTGGTGAACAACGCCGGCCTGTCACCGCTGTACCCGTCGCTGTACGAGGTGTCCGAGGGGCTGTTCGACAAGGTGATCGACGTGAACCTCAAGGGGCCGTTCCGGGCCTCGGCGGTGTTCGGCAAGCGCATGTACGAAGCGGGCGGCGGCTCGATCATCAACGTGAGCTCGGTGGCGGCCGTGGCGCCCTCGCCCAACGAGACGGCCTACGGGGCCGCCAAGGCGGGCATCCACGCCATCACGCAGTCGTTCGCCCGGGAGTATGCGCCCCGCGTGCGGGTGAACTGCATCATGCCCGGACCGTTCCTCACTGACATCTCCAAGGCCTGGGACATGGACGCGTTCAACGAGCGGGCCGAGAACGAGATCGCACTGGGCCGCGGCGGCGAGGCCGACGAGGTGGTCGGCGCAGCGCTCTATTTCGCCTCAGAGGCGTCGAGCTACACCACCGGCTCGGTGCTCAAGATCGACGGCGGCACCGCCTGGCAAACCGGCTGACCGCAGCCGCACACCGCAGACAACCGAATTCACGAGGAGACTCGCCATGGGGACGACGAAGCGACTGTCGACATTGAACCGGTCGATCGAGGGCCGGGTGGCGCTGATCACCGGCGCCGGCATGGGCCAAGGCCGGGCGACAGCGCACCTGTTCGCCGATGAGGGGGCGCACGTTGCGGTCACCGACCTGGGCCAGGCCGAGGTGGACGCCGTAGTGGCCGAGATCAACGACGCTGGCGGCTCAGCGGCGGGCTGGACGATGGACGTGGCCAACCGCGACCGCGTCAACCAGGTCACGAACGAGGTGGCCGAGCGGTTCGGCGGCATCGACCACGTCATCAACAACGCCGGCATCTCGCGCTTCTCGCCGATCGATGCCGAGGAGTACGAGGACAACTGGGCCATCTCGCTCGAGGTGCTGCTGACGGCGCACACCTACACCGTGCGGGCGGCGCTGCCGTACCTGCGCCAGTCCGATGCGGCCCGCATCGTCAACATCGCCTCCACCGAGGGCTGGGGCGCCACCAAGTTCGGCTCGCCCTACACGGCCGCCAAGCACGGCGTGATCGGGCTCACCAAGTCGCTGGCGGTGGAGCTGGGCCGCGAGGGCATCACGGTGAACTGCATCTGCCCCGGGCCGATCCGCACGGCCATGACGGCGGAGATATCCGAGGAGCACAAGACGATCTTCGCCAAGCGCCGCACCGCCCTCGGCCGCTACGCCGAGCCTGAGGAAGTGGCGCACGGCACGCTCAACTTCTGCCTTCCTGCCAGCCAGTACATGACCGGCGCCGTGCTCCCCGTAGACGGCGGCCTGCTCATCAAGAACGCCTGACGGCCGCACCCGGCTGAGATCAGCGGGCGCAACTCCCTCGGGGCACAGGACTCGGGGCTCAACCTGCGTCGTTGCGCCGAATAGAAACAGTGTGGCGTTCGCCGTCATCGCCGGTCACGGTGATCGTGTAGCCGCGAACGGTCAGTGACTCGCCTTCAGTCAGGATCGGATGACGTCCGACGCGGCCGTCGCCCCGGTCGCCGGCAATCTTCACCGGCAGGTCACCGCCGCTCGTGGCTGTCTCGACGGTGTACACCACCACTCCCTCGTCGATGAGATTTGGCCTGCTGACCTCAAAACCGTTCGACGCGGTGTACTCCTCGTTGCGGTCGTAACCGAGACGGCGCCGTGACTCGACCACGATGACATCGAGGAAATTGAGCGGGATCACAGCCAGGGCCACTTCGTCACCTGGACGCGCGATCGGTGCCAGCTCCACACGAGCCTTGGCGTCAGTGACGCACTGCACCTGGCTCGCATCCAGCCAATCGAGCTGCCATCGACTCCATCCGAGCATCTCGGCCATCTGCAGGCCAGTCGTGTACGCAGTGTGGAAGCCGTCCTTGTGGTTCCAACTCGGGTACATGAGCCTGTCATCTCGCTCATGGGTCAAGTAGCTCGTCTCCAAGCCCATCAACCCCCAGTTCGTCGCCACCCTCCACTGGCCAGCCGGCGCCGGCGAGTGATCGAGCCTGGTGTCGTCATAGGCATAGAGGTCGTCTAGTCCGAGCAGGTGAGCAAGTTCGTGCGCTCCGAGGCGACCCCACTGGCCGGGCCGTCCCCGGTCACTTCCGAAGTACGTGTTGACACGCGCCGACATGACCTCTACGCCGTCCACTTCGTGCCTTCCTCCCGCGTTGCCGCCGCCGAAGCGGCTGCTCGGAAACACCGTCAGCACGGCGGGGGTGGTGGAGAAGTCGAAGAACTCATCCGCCAGCGAGATCGCGTGCGCCGAAGCTCGTATTGCCAACCCCGGACTGCCACGTGCCCCGACATCGATGTAGTGGGGGGTTGCCTCCTCGGCTCGCAACCACCGATGCAAGGGAATCCACTCAATATCCAGCTTTCCGTAACTCGCCGACTCCAGGTAACGCTCCAGCCGCGGGAGGCTGTGCTCGAGCTCGTCGTGGGTGCTGTAGGTCGCCTGCGCGTTGGGGAAGTCCATGAACAACAGCGCTACACGAAGCGTTCCGGTCGTCGGCACCTCGGATTGGATCGGAAATCCCGTAGTGGTGAGACCAGGCGCGCGTGGTCGGCACGCCGATTCGGTGCTCAACTGTCCAGCGCCCGCGCCTGCGACATAGACGCGACGCTCACCTCCGTCCCGCACCGAGTACAGAAGGAGCTGGCCGTCGGGTGACCAGTCCACCGCCGGCACGCTGCCGGTCACTTCAGCCACGAGCTCGTGCCGCGACCCCTCAACTTCGGCAACCATCACCCGTCTCTGGGTCGGCTTCGTGTGGTCGTAGCGGACGTAGGCGATCCGGCGCCCGTCCGGCGACCACGACAGTCCGCCGAGGCCGCTGGCACCTGCGAGCACCGTTCGTGTGCTCGAGCCGTCCACTGTCAACAACACCAAGGCGCTCCCCTGCACAAATGCGATCTGTGACCCGTCGGGCGACCACGCCAGCCGATTTCCCACGACAGCGCCAATGACGGCTGATGACTGAGTGCGACCGCCACGATCCATCGTGACAATGGATGCCTCGACGGTGAACAGGGCGGTCCCCCCACGGGAAACCGGGAGTTCTTCCTGTCGTGTCCGGACATATGCGATCGTCTCGCCGTCGGGCGACCACGTCGGCGCATAATCTCGGAATTGCCCGTCGGTCAATTGTGTGCGGCGGCTGCCGTCTGCGTTGGCCGTCCAGATGTGCGCGAGGTAGCCCTTGGTACCGTCTTCACGTTGGACATAGGCAATCTGGCTGCCGTCCGGCGACCACACGGCCGAACGCAAAGACAGGCCGATGTCAGGGTCATGGAGGAGGCTCGTCGGCTCAGAACCGTCCTGCTTGGCGTTCCACAGCGAAGAACTCAGGACGTAGTGGATCTCTTCACAGTCCGACGACCAGGCTGCGCGTTCGGCACTTCGGGAATCAAGCAACTGACGGGGGGGATCGGTGATCCTGCCGCCGCAAGTTCCGGGCGGCAGCACAGCACGAACAAGACCCGACGGATCGGTGGAGTCATCGTCCTCGACGTCGTCGCCCGACTCGCCTCGCAGGTAGGCGTCGAGGGCGGTCTGGGCTACGGCGGCTTCGCCGCCGAACACCAGCAGCTCGATGGTGGCATCAGCGCCGAGCGAGGCTCGGATGCCGTCGAGGTGCGCAGCGGTGTCGGGCGGCACGGTGGCCGGCTCGGTCAGCAGCAGCGGCGCGCAGAGGCGCCCGAGCAGCGGTCCGGCGCCGAACGAGTCGAACGGCACATCGGCCCGGGCCAGGCCCACCCTGCCGCCGGCGAAGCAGCCCCCGCCTGCGGAATCGCCATATCGCTCGGCCGCGAGCTGCGCCGCTTGCACCGCGGTGTCGAAGCGCGTTGCTCCTGCGAGGCGAGTCACAGACAGGCCGAGCTCTCGCAGCGATGTCTCGACGGTTGCGGTCAACGCCGCCGTGCCGCCCATCAGCACCACGTGCTCGATGCCGGCCTCGCGCAGGTAGACGGCTGCTTCGGGGTGCAACTCGCCGGGCGGTGTCAGCAACACGGGATGCGGTCCGTGCGCTGCGAGCGGGCCTGCCACCAGCGCGTCGGCGAACACCTCGCCGCTGGCCACAATCGCCGTGCGGCCCAGTCCCGGCATCGTGCCCACCTCGTCGATGCGCCGAGCTGCGGCAGCGCCGGTCGCATACCGATCCAGGCCGGTGACTCGTTGCGCCCGGATGCCGAGATCAGCCAGCCCGGAGATGACGGCGGGGCCAACGGCGTGCGGTCCGCGATCGGCGCTCACCACGAAGACCTCTGATGCGCCGATGCGCTCGAGGAAGCCAGCGGCGTCATCGCGGAGCTCGCCAGGCGGCGTCATCAGCAGCGGTGCATCGATCGATCCCGCAAACGGCGCCGCGACTACAGCATCAAACCAGCTCTCGCCCGATGCCAATACGACGGCATCCGGTGGGGCGCTGGCTTGTGCCACGAACTCCTCAGCTACCTCCAGCGAGGTGGCATACCGGTCGGCACCGCCATAGCGATTGACTTCAACGCCGGCAAGGTCGCCTGAGGCCGATTCAGCTCCAGCGGTCACGGGCAGCGTCAGCACGCCGCTCACTGCAGTTGCGACGGCCGCCATCGCCGCCAGAAGCCGACGCATGCGCACGACGGTAGTCACGTGAGCGTGGCGACCTCACGACTTGGCCGGCTGGGCGGCGGGCCGGCTGGGCGGTGCGGCGGCTACTGGGTGAGGGTTATGGAGAGGGCGGTTGGCATGCCTTCGGCGTCGAGGGTGAGCGTGCCTGAGAGGTTGCCGCGCTCGGCGAGTGGGAGCGACTCGGTGCCGGTGGCGGTGAAGAAGCCGGTCATGGCCAGCGAGCCGTCGTCGTTGGCGGTGCCGCGGGCGGCCAGGCGCATCTCGGCAGACATGCCGTCGTCACCGGGGGCGAAGACCAGCAGAGCGCTGAAGCGTCGTTCGTCGACCGCCGGGTCGGCAGCATCCAGCGACGCCGTGCTCGGCGAGATCACCGCAACCGACTCGGTGGAGGTGATCGTCTCGGAGGTCTCGACGCCGTCGGCCGTGGTAGTGGTGACCGTGGTGACCGTCAACGACAGCGAACCGGCCACGTCGTAGCGGTCGGCGCCCGAGGGCGTGAATGTCAGCTCGGCGCCTTGCACGCTGCCGCTGGCCGACACCTCGGTGTCGGGCTGGATCACGACCTGCGTCGCCACGCTCGTCTCGATGATCTCCTCGGCACCGCCAGCGGCGGCCTCCGAAGCCGGGCTGTCGTCGATCACCGGCGTCGCAGCGACAGCAGCAACCGTCGCCGTGGCCTCGGCTTCCTGGGGAGCTGCCTCGACCACGGGCGCAACAGCAGCCGGGGCTGCAGCCTCAGCGGGTGTCACGGAACCGGCGGGATCCACCACGTCGGCAACACCGGTCACCGGCGCGGTGGCAGGAACGACGACGGGCGCATCGGGCGCCGGCAGCTCCACGGCCAGCGGCGTCAGCACCTCCATCACCGAATCGGGCAGCACCCGATCGGCGGCCTTGTGCACCGGCGAATCGACCGTCGGGGCGATCACGGCGGTCGCCAGCCCGAAGCCGACAGCGGCCTTGGCCACCACCGGCACGCCGACGGTTGCCGCATTCGCCGTGGCGGCGGCGGCACGGGTGGCCATCGGGGCGGTCTCGGCCAGCATCGGCATCGCCGAATGCAGCGCAGCGCGCCCGCTGCCGGGAGACGACTGGCTCGTCACCGCAGCGGCGGCACGCTCGCCGCGGCGCAGCAGCCCGATCAAGGCCACCGGCGCAGCAGCCGCCAGCTTCAGCGCAGCCCGAACGGCGTTGCGTGCCCGCGACACCCGTGCCCGGGCATTCTCCTCGGACACGCCGGCCTTGGCAGCGACTTCCTCGTAGCTCAGCTCCTCCACGAAGCGCAGCATGAGCGCCTCGCGGTACTGCTCGGACAGGTTGTCGACGGCATCGGCCAGCTCGGAATCGTCGATGTCGAGCCCCAGCTCGTCCTCGATGGACGACGGCGGGTTCAGCGCCCGGTCGTTCGACGCGAACCGCTCGGTCTTCTCGCCTTCCCGGCGCTTGCGATTCCCCTCGTCGCTGCAGACATTCGACAGGATGCGGTGCAGCCAGGGCCCCACCAGGTAGTTGCCGTTGAACCGCGGCATGGCCCGCAGCGCACGCACCAGCGCTTCCTGCACGGCGTCTTCCGCCGCCTCGGGGCAACCGAGCTTGCGGCGCGCGTGACCGAGCAGCTGCGGCCGGTACTCCCGCACCAGCTCGGCGAACGCTTCGTCGTCGCCGGCTTGGTACGCGAGAACCAGATCTCGGTCTTCAAGACGCAAGGCCATTGCAGTTACGCATCCGAACAGCGGGAACGCCATCGCTCCCGTCAAACATGATGCTACCGCGACCCCCAAGCAGGCTTGCCGTCACATTTTCGCGACTCCGGAAGTTAGGCGCAGCGCTGAATCTGCCGCCGATGCGCCGCAGATTCGGCCGCTAGGTCAGCCGCCGGAGTTGGCTCCCCTGGCGAGATCGCTCAGCAAGCGCGAGTCACGGCTGGAGACCACGAACAGGGCCCGCCCGGCGCTCACGCTCTCGTCGATGTCGGGGGTGCTGCTGTCGTCGAGCCGGTAGCTGGCTGCGAGACCCTCACGAAGGTCGATCCGCTTGCTGCGGACATCGATCGTCTGGGCGATGGCGTGATCGGGATCGTGGGTGGTGAACCGGAACACCAACTCCTTCGCCGGAACAGGTGCCGCTATCTCGACCTGATCGGCTGGGATGCCGGTGACCGCCACGCCGTAGTCATCTATGAGCCCGCCCAGCACATCGTCGATCAGCTCCCCGACGGCGCCTGCGCCGGCTCCGACGACCGTGGTGCCGTCGGTTCGGAATGCTTGGACGTAGTCGTTGAACGAGACCAAGAAGCTGATCGAGCTGATGCCACCGGTGAATTCGGCTGTGCCGGTCAGGCCTTCCTCGCCGAGATCCACGACCTCTTCGTCGCCCTCGCACGGCTCGGTGAGCTCGGCCACGAAGTGCCGTGAGAAGTCGCGGTTGCTGTTCAGCGCCTCGACGAGCTGGCCGTAGGTCTGGTCGCGCTCCTGGCCGGCGGGGGCGTTGACGTGCCTGATGCTGATGAGCTGCCGGGTGGCGTCGACCCAGACCTGTGTTGCGGGCGGTTCGTCGCCCTCGACGGCTCCGGGCGTGAGCACTGCGGTGTCGGCTCGGGTGCTGTGTATCTCCCAGGCGTTGCCCGCCGCACCCGCCGCCGATCCGGACCACTTGGCCACGATGTACAGCGAGCCGCCCAATGACGCCTGCGCCCGCTGGCTGACCGTGGCGATCTGCGCCGGGCGCGTGGTCTGCACGCTGTCGTCCACGCCGGGATTCGGCGGACCGACCCTCACAGCGGCCACCCCCAGCCGCGCCTGTGGCTCCTCGACGAGGACGCGACGGCTGCCGCTGCGGCGCTCGCTGGCATTCACCGCCACACCGTTGCGAACGATGACCAGATCGTCGGGGGCCAATGCGTAGGTGCCGCCGCCAGATTGAAGATCGAACGAGTACAGCGCGGTGCCCAGGAACCGATCCAGGCGCAACCGCACCGGCTGGCCCACGGTCACTGCGGTGTCGTCCTCGGCCACCACGCGGATGCGGCCCGAGTTGACCGTGATGCCGCCGTCGGAGCCGGTCTCGGGATTGCGGTACTCGCTGGCCTTCACCGAGATCCACAGCTTGGTCGCCCCGGGCAAGGCGATGACCTCGATGGACGGCCCCCGGAACGACGGTCGCGGCGCAGGAATCGTGCGCGACGCCTCGCGGATCACCCGCCGATCACCGTTGGTGCTGGGCCAGTCGTCGGCGGCCAGCAGGTCGATCTTGTCGCCGACCTCGAGTTCGCTGCGCAGCATGACGTCCAACGACGAGAACCGCTCGCACGGATCGGCCGTGCGGCTGCTGACTACCGGCTGCCCGGCGATCCAGGCCGGCACGCCGTTCACGAACAGCAGGTCGCTCAGCTTCGCAGCGAAGCGATCGCCGTCTACCTCGAGGCTCTCGCTGTAGCTGATCCGCAGCGTGCTCTCGCCCGCGCTCGCGGTGATCCTGGCGGTGAGCTGCCGGGCCGACGCGGCTGCTCGCACGGCAGCGCTCATAGTGGCCTCGTCGATCACGCTGCGCCCGCCGATGGCCACCACCAGCACATGGTTCTTGCGGCCGTCGATCTCCCGCGGCGTGCGAGCCAGGTAGCTGCTCACGGCGCGCGGCAACGGGCTGCCCGCCAGCAGCAGCGGGATGGGCCCGGAATCGCCCAGGCCTCCTCCCAGGACAGGGCCGGCCGCGACCGCATCGGCGACCGAATGGCGGCCCGTCAACGCCACGATGCTCGCCGTGGGCTCCAACTCATACCTGCAGGCGACGGTCAGCAGCTCTGCCATGGCCGTCTCCGCCGACGCGCTCGACGACGCCGCAACCCGCTCAACCTCGTCTACCCCTGCTTCCAGGAGCGCAGACACCACGGTGTCGGAGATCACCGCCGTGCCGCCCACGATCACCACACGCTCGATGCGCCGGTCTCGCAGGTACCTCGCGGCGGCTGCGGGCAGCTCGTTCTGACGAGACAGCAGCACCGGCAGCTCCCGTGCATAGGCCAATGGTCCAATGGCCACCGCCTCGGCGAGGCGTTCATCGCTGCCGTTCACCAGCACGGCTGCAACATCGTCGGTGGCGCACCACGTGGAGCCGCTGTCGAAATGAGCGGCAACCGCCGCAGCGGTCGCGTAGCGATCGGCGCCGGCGATGCGCCGAACCTCAGGTTCCGTCTCGAGCTCCGAGAGCTCATCGAGCACCCGTCTCGACACTGAGCTCGCTCCGCCCACCACGATCACCGTCGAGACGCCGTGGTGCTCGATGAAGTCGGCCACACCCTCTGGAAGGTCATCGGGGCGTGTCAGCAGCACCGGCGCCCCGAGATGCCCGGCCAGACCGGCAGTGACCGCACCATCGGCCAGTGCTCGCCCCGATGCCAGGATCACCGTGGAGATCGACCCGAGACCGCCGCGTTCGTGAACAAAGCGCTCGGCGAGGCGCAGCGCTGTCTCGTAACGGTCACGACCGGAGAAGGGCCGCACGCCAGCGGTCTCGTCCACCGACACCCGATCGGCCGGGTCGACCAGCAGCTCCGCGGCAGTATTGGCCGCCTCGACCGGACCGACATGCACGGTCGCCAGCATTGCCAAGCAGAGAACGCATGCGATTGCCGCCGACGCACAGCTCTTCATCCGCCGTGTCGGTAGCACCATGGTCTCTCACCTCACTTCCGCGAGTCGTCGGCAACGAATGCGCACACGCTATTTCAGTGTTTTCATGTCTTTACAATTATTTTCCAGCACCACACCAAGGCCAGTGGCACCGCACAAGCATCGCGAGTTGCAGGAACTACAGGAATTGTGGCGAAGTACGTTGCCTGCATGCGACGGCTGCTGATCGGATTGCTGGCATCGCTGCTGGCGCTCGGTGCCGCGCTGGCCTTGGCTCCGGGCGGCGCCTCGGCCCAGCAGGACAGGGCAGACGACGGCACCGATGAGGGCCCGTCCACCGACGTTGCCTTCGCGTACCTCCGCTTCGGCGGCGGCGATCGCTACGAGACCTCCTTGCGCATCGCCGAGGTGGTGGCGACTCTCGCCAACGATCAGCTCGACGTCGTTGTGCTGGTCTCGGGCGAGCGCTGGACAGACGCCGTCGTAGCTGCGCCGCTCGCCGGTGCCCGCGGCGCTCCGGTGCTGCTGACGCCCCCTGACGAGCTGCGGGGCGAGTTCTTGAGATTCCTGCAGCGGGTCGGCACCAGCACCGCCATCATCGTGGGACCGGTCGGCAACGACCCCCGCCACGGTCCCGGGCGGGGCGTCAGCGCAACGGTCGAGCGTGGGCTGCGCGACATCGGGTTGAGCGTGGAACGGATAGCGGGCGCAGACCGCTTCGGCACCAGCGTGGCCGTGGCCGAGCGGCTGAAGCCCGGCGACATGCCGGGGCTCGGCAACGGCAACACCGTCATCGTGGCCAGCGGCGACGTCTTCGCCGATGCCCTCGTGGCCGGGCCGTTTGCCGCGCTGGGACCGCACCCGGTGCTGCTGACGCCGCCCGACGAGCTGCATGCCGACGTGGCCGACTACCTGCGAGTCGCCCGCGCCCGGGACAACGTCCGCCATGTCGTGGTCATGGGCGGGACTGCGGCGCTGGCCGAACCGGTGTCTCGGGCGATCGCCGACGCCGGCATGAGCGTGACCCGCCTCGCCGGCGCCACCCGCTTCGACACCGCCGTCCAGGCGGCCGAGCTGGTGGAGGATCGATACGAGGGCATCGACGACTCCGTCTGCTTCGAGGACAAGTCCTACGGCATCGCACGCGCCGACGTTCCCTTCGATTCGCTCAGCGCCGCACCGCTGCTCGGCAGGCTGTGCACCTCCTTGCTGCTCACCAACCCGCGTGCGGTGCCCGTGCCCACTGCCGTCTATCTCGATCTCAAGCTGCAGCAGCTTGCAGAAATCGACATCGATGCCGATGCGTACTTCGCGCTGCTGCACGTCTTCGGCGGCGAAGCAGCGGTGCAGCAGGCGTCGCTCGACACGTACCTGTCCGAGGCCACGCAGCGCATCGCCGAAGGCCGCGCCGGGGAGATCGACAACGGGTCTGACTGGCCGGACGACAGCGACGAGCAGCACGACACCAGCAGCAAGCAGAGCGGCAGCAGCGCTCCGGCGCTCGACTGCGGCGGCTCCATCGGCGACGAGGCCCGCCGGCTGGTGCCCTCGACGAATGCCGAGGACCCGGCATGGTCGCCCGACTGCAGCCGGCTCGTGTACACCGAGAACGGCTCGCTGTGGACCGTCGCCAACGACGGCAGCGACCGCCGCCGGCTGCTCGATCGGGGCGCTGCCTACCTCTACTCCGCTGCGTGGTCACCCGACGGCACCGAGATCGCCTACGTGCGGGGCCACCAATCGGGCGGCAACTGGCGAGCCCACATCTGGAAGGTGAACGCCTCGGGCGGGCAGCCCGTCAGGCTCACCGGCGGCGCTGTGCGCGACGAGCACCCGCACTGGTCGCCCGACGGCACGTCCATCCTCTTCCAGCGAGCGTTCGACTGGCTGACATTCGTGCTCCTGATGGATCGCGACGGTGACAACGTGACGGCGCTGTCCTCCCACGGGCACCCGCAGGTGCCGCTGGCGTGGTCGCCCGACGGCACGAAGTTTGCGTTCGTCGAAGACGGGACGCTGTATGTGACCGATGTCGGCAACCGCATCCGGCGGTGGACCGTCACCCAGAACGTGTACCCGCGCGGCGAGGTCGCGTGGTCGCCGTCGGGCAATCGAATCGCCTATGCGCGAGGCGACATCTCGGGCTCGGACATCTACATCGCGGACATCGACGGCACGAACGAAGAGCAGGTGACCGACCTCGACGGCCAGGCTCTCGCACCGCGCTGGTCGCCCGACGGCAAGCTGCTCGCGTTCCACACCATCACCGACGACGGCAAGCACCGGTCGTTCGTCGTCGGGGCCAGCGGCGAGCCGAGCCCGTGGCGCACCAACTGCCGGCTCGACGTCAGCCACCCGTGGCCCCACGGGGATCTTCCCGCCAGCGGCACGTTGCGGGTAGCGGTGCTGTTCGTCGACTTCCCCGACGCTGCCCCCGATCACAGCACCCGAGAGGAGGCCGATGTCGGGTTGCCCTATGTCGAGCAGTACCTCGAAGCGTCCAGCTACGGCAAGCTCGACATCGAGTTCGTGCCGGTGCATCGATGGCTGCGGGCTGATCACACCGCCGCAGAGAACATCGCGAGGAACGGGCATCACCTCCTCGAGGCCGACGGCGAGCTCACCAATCGAGCGGTCCGCCAGGTGTCGGGTGACCTCGACATCTCGACCGTCGATGCGGTGATGGTGGTGTTCCCCAGCTCGCACTTCGAAACTGCTACCTCCTTTGCACCCAGGGACGTGGGCGGCAAGCGGATGCCGGTGATGTGGCTGAACACGTTCCCGGTCGAACGGCCTCGCGTTCCGAGATTCTGGGGGGCTGACAGTGCCAATCAGATCGGCCACTTCGTGGGCCTCCCCAGTCTCTTCCGCTACCCGGGGCAACCAGACATCCAGCCTGCGGCCAGCGAGACCTGGGTACATGCCGATTGGGGGCTGATGAACCTCGACAGCTATTTCCTCGCGTCCCGCGAACATGCAGGCCTGCTCGAGGTCTGGCACTACGCAAACGGCACCACCGGCACAGGTCACCACTACCGGCTGCGGCCCGAGGAGATGCTGGCCTGGAATCGCTGGCATCTGGATTGGCTCGAAGAAGAGCAGGTGAGCTGCGTCACCGGGCACGCAGCGACGGTCGAGCTCTCGCCCATCGCCGAGCCGGGCGACGGCGTCGCGATGGTGGTGATCCCGCAGAACTCCTACTCGGCGATCGTGCTCGAAAGCCGTCGGGAGCTGGGCTACGACTCCGACCGTCAGGTTCAGCTGCGGGACGGAACGCGAGGCACGCTGCCCCGCCTCATCACCGAGGGCGTGCTGGCGTACACGGTCAACACCTCGCTCGGGTCGGGGCAGTCGCCGATCAGCTTCGCGGGCACCTCTGACAGCGTCTGGCTCGCCGAAGATCCGATTCTCGCCCTCGGCGAATCGATCGAGGTGCAGGGCTACGAGATCACCGTGACAGCCGACAGCGGCAACACGCACACCGTGCAGATCCGCAAGGTGACCTGAGCGCTCGAGCAGGCAAGCGGCTCGGACGTGTGCGGCTAGCTGTCGCGGGTGATCGACACGGTGTGTGCATCGCCGTCGTCGGCGGTGACCGTGATCGTGTAGCCCGCAACCGTCACTGACTCGCCCACACCGAGGATCGGGTCGTCGTCGAGAATCTGCGTGCCGTCGGGGTCCTGCGCAAGCCTCACGGGCAACCGGAACGACGGCGGATGGGCGTCGACCGTGTACGCGAGCACGCCCTCCTCGATGAGGTTGGGCAGCGTGCCGATCGCTCCGTCGATCCTCGTCGCCGGCACATCGGCGTCGTAGCCCTGCTCGCGGCGGCTCTCCAGCACCAGCACCCTGTTCCGGTCCAGGCGGATCGCAGCCATCGCGGTGCCGGAACCGGGCTCGGCAATGGCCGACAACTCGACCGTCGTGCGGTCATCAGTCACGCACTTGATCTGCGACTCGTCCAACCACCCCAGCAGCCAGCGGTGCCACGCCAGCATCTCGTGTGGCGCGAGCCACGGGTATGTCTCCGTGCCGGTGGTGCCGTCCGGCCGCTCGAACCTGGCCGCGATGCCCGGGTGATCTTCGGGCACCAGGAAGAACACGTTCACGAACATCAGCCCCCACCGCGACGACACCCAGACCTTCCCGGGAGGCGGTTCAGGCGTGGGCTCGTACCCGTACCCGTAGATGT
Organism: Candidatus Poriferisodalis sp.; assembly: GCF_965204125.1. Lineage (GTDB taxonomy): Bacteria > Actinomycetota > Acidimicrobiia > Acidimicrobiales > Poriferisodalaceae > Poriferisodalis. The sequence goes on from NZ_OZ241968.1 coordinate 1,041,026, forward strand.
CCAGCAGCCCGAGGTTGTGCGCCACTTCGTGGGCCGCTATGCCTCCCCAGAGCTGCGGCCCGACGGGGTGGGCATGCGGGAACGTGTTCACCCACGACACCGGCAGGCTGACTCCGTCGACCTCGACCGGAGCGACCGTGTTCCCGCCCCCGAAGTGGCTGCTCGGGAACACCACCATGATCTCGTCGATCGTCGAGAAGTCGATCTCCCCGCTGGCCTGCTCGGCAGCGTGAGCGGTGAGCTCGCCGTCGGCTTCGAGCAGGTGATCGATGTGGAGGCGAAGGTTCTCCTCGGCGGTCTGGTCGGCTCGCAGCCACCGGTGCACCGGGACGAACTCGATGTCGAGCGTGCCGTAGCTGTTGGCTTCCAAGTAGGTCTCGGCGTACTCCAGGGCGCCGGAGTCCTCCTCCCTGGTCGTGTGGGCCGCTGCCTTGTCGGCAAAGTCCACGAACAGCACGGCGATTCGGCGTGTGCCGGTGGCAGCCGAGTGGCTGTAGTGGTGGTCGAATCCGGGAATCAGGCTCGGGAAGTCCTCGGGCCTGCACCCAGAGGACCCGGCGACCGGCTCACCACGAGCGCCTCCCACATAGATGACGTGGCTGCTGTCCTTCCCGATGGTGTGGAAGGCCAGCCGCTGCCCGTCGGGCGACCAGCGAGGTGTGCGGAGGTGCCCCCCGAAGGCGAAGACGACCTCCTCGTTGAGGCCGTTGGCGTCGGACACGATGATCTGCTCTTCTTCGCTGCCGGGGCGCACGAAAGCGAGCCGCTTGCCATCGGGCGACCATGACACGCCGCCGTTGAAGAACACGTCGGTTTAGACGCGCTGTGCGTCGGCGCCCGTGGTGTCGGACAGCCACAGGGACCCGTCGGCCACGTAGGCGAGCTGTGAACCGTCGGGCGACCAAGCCGGGCTGTGCTCCCAAGAGCCTCCCGCGTTGAGGGCCTTGGGCTTGTTGCCGAACGACGTCATCACCACGATGTGGCGGTCGCTGTCGAGCCGGTTGCCGTCTGCGTCGCGGCCGCTGCCGGTCATCCGCTCGAATGCCAGCTTCTTGCCGTCGGGCGACCAGGTGGGCCAGCGTTCGATGACGTCGCCTTCGGTTCGCTGGTTGTTGTGGCTGCCGTCGACGTTGACGGTCCAGATGTGGGAAACCCAGTGGCCGCCTTGGTTGAAGCCGCGTGCATAGGCAATCCGGTCGCCCTGCGGTGACCAGACTGCGTAGGCCATGTAGCCACCGCTGTAGGGAACGAGCTTGCGACGATTGGTGCCGTCGTTGTTCATCAGCCAGATTGCACCGTCCTGGGTGTAGACGAGCTGGCTGCAGTCGGGGGACCACGCGGCATCCTCGGCGTTGCGGTGCTGGATGAACTGGCTGGGTTCGTCGTCGACGGAGCCTCCGCAGGTGCCTGCCGGCAGGACGCCAGGCGCGGTGGTGGCCTCGTCGTCGTCGGCCTCGTTGTCCTCGGCTTCGTCGTCGTCTGCCTCGTCGGTGGCCTCGCCGTCGTCACCGGTTTCTGGTTCTTCGCCGGTGAGGTAGGCGTCGATGGCGGTTCGGGACACGGCTGCATCGCCGCCGAACACCCGCAGGTCCACGGCGTCGTGCTCAGCACGGGCGGCGTCGAGGTAGGCAGCGGTGTCGCCGGGAATCTTGCCGGGGTCGGCGAGCACCAGCGGGGCGCACAGGCGGCCCAGCAGCGGCGCTGCGCTGAACGAGTCAAACGGCACCCGGGCGCGGGCCACGCCGATCGTGTCGTTCGCGAAACAGGGCTTCCCGGCCGCGGTGCTGTATTTGTCTTCGGCGAGCTCGGCGGCCTTGACGGCGGTGTCGTAGCGGGTGCTGCCCGCCATCCGAGACACATCGATGCCGAGATCCTCGACGGCCTGCTCGACAGTGTCGCTGAGCGCGGCCGTGCCGCCCATCAGCACCACATGTGAGATGCCGGCGTCGCCCAAGTAGCCGGCCACATCGGCGTGCAATTCGCCGGGCGGCGTCAGCAGCACCGGGTGGATGCCCCGAGCAGCGAACGGACCCGCCACGAGCGCGTCGGCGAACACTTCCCCGCTGGCGATGATCGCCGTGCGGCCCAGCTCGCCCATCACGCCAGGCGTGACCCGCCCCGCAGCCGCAACGCCGGTGCCGTACAGGTCATTCCCGGCGACGCGTTCCGCGGAGATGCCGGCCTCGTCGAGCGCGTTGAGCACCTCGGCGCCCACGCCGCGACCGGGGCCGTGCGCGCCGCCGCTCGCGTCGGGCCCCACCACCAGCGCCTTGGCAACACCCACCCGTTGCAGGAACTCCAGCGCATCGGCCCGCAGCTCGTCGGGCGGGGTCATCAGCACCGGCGCCCCGAGCGCACCTGCCACCGGCGCAGCCACCACCGCGTCGGTCCACCGCCGGCCCGACACCAACACCACCCACTCCAACGAGCCGTCGGCGTCGTCGGCCACCGCCTCGGCAACCTGCAACGAGGTCTCGTACCGGTCCGCGCCGCCGTAACGGGCGACTGAGACACCCGAGGCAGAAGAGCTGTCGTCGTCGTTCTCAGCCGCGCCCGACGCACCGGCCGGAACCATCGCTACAGCACTGAATGCGAGAGCCGCAGCCACCAGCGTGACTCCGAGACGTCGCATCCCCGGCAACCTACTGCGACACCTAGTCCAGCAACAGGGCCGATGACCTCCAGCGGCCGCTGCACCGCGGGTGTGAACCAGCCGAATGCGGCTGTGCGAGATCCTCAGCGAGATCGGGAGAGTGCCCTGATCACGACGGATTCGCGACGTCACGATGTCAGTACGTTGCCCGAATGCGACGTCTGCTGTGGGGTCTCATGGCGTCGCTGGCGCTGGCGGGAACCGCCCTGGCCGTGCCGGCGAGCGATGCCGCTGCCCAGCAGGGCGTCGCCCCCGACGACGAGGTCAGCGTCACCGCCGTCGCATTGGCGCAATTCCGCTTCGGCGCTGCCGATCGGTACGAGACCTCGCTGCTCATCGCGCAGCATTACGCGGAGCTGAACGACGGCAAGCTCTCCAGCGTCGTACTGGTGTCGGGCGAGCGCTGGACCGATGCCGTCGTGGCGGCACCGCTGGCCGGGTCGCTCGGCGCGCCGGTGCTCATGATGCCGCCGGGGGAACTGCGGCGGGACGCGGTCGACTTCTTGCAGGAGACGGGTGTCACCAAGGCGATCGTCATCGGGTCAGCCAGCAGCGACGCCAAGCACGGGCCCGGACGCGGGTTGAGCGACACGGCGCTGTCGGGGCTGGCCGACGTGGGCGTCAAGGTCGAACGGGTGCACGGATCGGACCGATTCGGCACCGGGGTTGCGGTGGCAGAGCGGCTCAGTGCCGGTGACATGCCCGGGCTTGGCAACACGGTCTTCGTGGCGAGCGGCGACGTCTTCGCCGATGCGCTGGTCGCCGGCCCGATCGCGGCCCGGGGAGTGCACCCCGTGCTGCTCACGACGCCCGGCGAGCTTCACCCCGACGTTGCCGACTACCTCCGTGCGGCCAAGGCCCGCGACGGTGTCGGCCATGTCGTCGTGATGGGCGGAACAGCGGCTTTGGCCCCCGCGGTCGAGCAGTCGATCGTCGATGCGGGGATACGGGTGACCCGCCTCGCCGGTGCGACCCGCTACGACACCGCCATCCTGGCCGCCGAGTTGGTGGAGGATCGCTACGAGGGCCCCGAAGACATCAGCTGCTTCGGCAACGTGGTGTACGGGGTTGCGCGCGCCGACGTTCCGTTCGATTCCTTCAGCGCTGCACCCCTGCTCGGCCGCCTCTGCGTGTCGCTGCTGCTCACCGATCCGGGCGCGGTGCCGGTGCCCACCGCCGTGTACCTCGATCTCAAGATGCTGAAGCTCACCGAGGAGACCGAGGCCGACATCTACCTGATGGTGCTGTACGTGTTCGGCGGCGAGGCGGCCGTGGCCCCCGAATCGATCGAGGCCTACTTGGCCGCGGCCACCACCCGCATCGCCGAAGGGCGAGCCGGCGAGATCGAGCCTGACGCCGACGAGTCGGCAGAAAGCGACGACGGCGACGGCGGCGAAGAGAGCTCAGCGTCGGGCGACGGTCAGCCCGACGCCACCGCCAAGCTCGACTGCGGCGGCTCGATCGGCGACGGCCCGCGCCAGCTCGTGCCGTCGACCAACGCCGAGGATCCGGCGTGGTCGCCCGACTGCAGCCGGCTCGTCTACACCGACAACGGATCGCTGTGGCTGGTGGACAACGACGGCAGCAATCGCCGCAAACTCCTCGACCGGCGAGGCGCTTACCTCACCTCGGCGGCCTGGTCGCCCGACGGCAGCAAGATCGCCTACGTGCGCGGCTACCAAGACGGCGATCGCTGGGTTTCCCACATCTGGTCCATCAAGCCCGACGGCACTGGCTGGGCGCAGCTCACCCATGGCGACACCCGCCGCGACAGGTGGCCCCGCTGGTCGCCCGACGGCGCCCAGATCTTCTTCGACCGCGAGGAAGACGGCGACCATTACGGCGACAACCGATTCATCGTCACGATGAACGCCGACGGCAAGCAGGAGAAGACGCTCAACGACGACGATGTGCCGCTGACGGCGCCAGTCCTCTCGCCCGACGGCAGCAAGCTCGCGTTCATTCTCAAGGAATCGCTGTTCATTGCCGACGCGGACGGCGGCATCGACGACATCGACGACATCGACGACATGGTTCAGTGGCAGCTCGTCTCTGAGTACGTCTATCCGCGCGGAGAGATTGCGTGGTCGCCCTCGGGCAATCGCATTGCCTTCGCCCGTGCCACCTACACCGAGTCCGGCGTTCACTCCGACATCCACATTGCCGACATCGACGGCTCCAACGACGAGCAGGTCACCGATCTCGACGGCCAGGCGCTCGCGCCCCGCTGGTCGCCCGACGGCAAGCTGCTCGCGTTCCACACCATCACCGACGACGGCAAGCACCGGTCGTTCGTCGTGGGCGCCAGCGGCACGCCGGTCGGCCTGGCTGGCCAATGCCGGCCCGAGGGTCAATTCGGTTACCGCTACCACGCGGGCTTCCCCCGCCCCACGGCCGACCTGCCCACCACCGGCACGATGCGGATCGGCGTGCTGTTCGTGGACTTCGAAGGCGCTGCGGCCATCGAATCGGTCGACGCCGAGATCGAACGGAATCTCCCGCGGATCGAAGAGACTTTCGAGCGGTCCAGCTACGGCAAGCTGGACGTCGAGTTCGTGCCGCACCGCAAGTGGCTGCGCTCGTCGCTGCGCGTGCCCGAGGATCTCGACCGCAACACCATCGCGCTGCGTTCCGTGCCCGACGAGGCAGTCAAGCTCGCCGGCGACAATCTGGACCTGTCGAGCTTGGACAGCGTCTTGGTGGTGCTGCCGAGCACGCACTTCTGGTACAACGCAATCACGCCTGCTGAGAGCCTCGACGGCGCTTCGCCGCCGTTGACGCTGGTCAACATCTTCCACAGCCCCAACCGCAGCAACTGGAACCTGTGGGGCGACACCGTCGCAAACCACTACCTGACGACTGGCCGTTTCGGCCTGCCGAACCTGTGGACTGGCAGCATCGGCCGTCCCGAGCTGCCCGATCCTCCCAGCGACAAGTCGTGGATTGGCGCCACTTGGGGTCGGCGGGGGCTCGAGTCGTACTTCCTGGCCGACACGTTCGACCCACGCCTGCGGGGAACGCACACGGATGCCGATGGCGACACGAGGGTCATCTACACCCATGATGTGCGCCCCGAGGAAATGCTGGCGTGGACACGGTGGAAGCTCGACTGGTTCGATCCCGGGCAGGTCGCCTGCGTGGCGCCACGCGACAGCACCTTCGAGCTGGCCCCGATCGCCGAGCCTGGCGACGGCTTGGCCATGGTGGCCGTACCGGTCAACGAGCACGAGGTCATCGTGGTGGAGAGCCGGCGGAAGATCGGCGCCGACGCCGACGCGCCAATTGCGCTCGAAGGCGGCGCGCAGGTGACTGACCCGCGGCTGCTCGAGGAGGGCGTGCTGGTGTACACCGTCGACTCGTGGAGCGAAGGCTTCGACCCGCCGATCACGCTCGCGGGCGACCTCGGCGACGGCCGGGTGGACGGATTCCCGGTGCTCACGGTCGGCGAGTCGGTGACCGTGCGGGGCTACAGGATCTCCGTGGAGGCCGACACCGGCGATGCACACCGGGTGCGCATCCGCAAAGTGACCTGAGCTGACCCGACCTGACCTGGTCTGACCTGAGCTGCGCTGTGCGAGGGATGCCCCTAGCGATGACGCCTCAGCCAGCAGCGGCGGTTTCGGTGCCTATGGCGGGGATGCCCATGTCTTGGTAGGTGGCCATCGGGAAGTACGGCACGCCTCGCTGGTCGAAGGACCGGCGGGCATCATCGCCCCGGTCGGCCAGGGTGACGGCGGCCACCACGTCGGCGCCGGTTGCCCGCACGCTGTCGTAGGCCTTCAGGATCGAGCCGCCGGTGGTCACCACGTCGTCGATCAGCAGCACCCGGTGGCCCTCGCCGATCCGGGTGCCCTCGACCAGCCGGTTGGTGCCGCGCCCCTTCGCTTCCTTGCGCACGATGAACCAGCTCGCCCCGCTCACCACCGCAATGGCGGCGCACAGTGCGTCGGCTCCCAGGGTCAGCCCGCCGACAGCGTCGAACTCCACCCCCGCACCGGTCACCCGCTCGTTGATGGCCTCGGCGGCCAGGCGCAGGTCGTCGCCGGCGCCGAGCGCCACTTTTCCGTCGATGAAATAGCGGGAGTAGTTGCCCGAGGCGAGCTGGACGGGTTCGGGAAGCTCGGTGAGTCCTTTGGTCCGCAGGATCTCCAGCAGCTCTTCGGCACGGTCGCCGCTCATCGATGCTGTCTCCTTCCCGCTTCTACCCGAAACCCGGTCGCACCGATTATTCCCCGATTATTCCCCGAGGTCGCCGGCTATGAGTGCGGTCACGTCTTCGGCGGGCACCAGCAGGCTGAGTGCGCCGACGGTGGTGCCGCCTCTCGTGGAAATTCGCAGCAGCGTCGCGACCCCGACAACCTCCTGGCGGTCGTTGAGCACCGGCCCGCCGCTGTTGCCTGGCGCGAGAGGCGTGTCGGTCTTGATCCACCTCAGGCCGTCGTAGTGCTGGATGCCCGAGTAGCGGCCGGTGGTGAGGGTGAGCGTGCTTCCGCCCAGCGTCGGGTAGCCGATCGCCGTGAGCATCTCGCCGGCCCGCAGCGGTTCCGAGGAAGCAAACAGCGTGGGATTGGGTTCCAGATCGAGATCGGTGGCCAGCAGCGCGAGGTCACGTGTCGGCGCAGACCGCACGAGCGCCACCGGCAGTTCGCGCGTCGGCATCTCCTCGAAGGTGCCGCCGAGCAACACCCTGATGCGTCGGCAGTCTCCCCCGCGCGGGTGCTCCACCACGTGGTAGTTCGTGACGATGTGGCGGCCGTCGTCGACGAAGAAGCCGCTGCCGACCTTCAGCCGGGAACCGGAGGTGTCGAGGCACTGCACCTGCACCACCGCTTCGGCGACGCGGCTCCAGTCGAGCGAGCCGCCGTTGACGCCCGAGCCGGTCGATCCCGTCGACGTCACGACGCCCCTTGCCACCGTCGTTATCGCTGCGGACGGAATCAGCGTCGCCGAGCCGATGCCGGTCACTGCCGCCGGGGTGTCGCTGCCGATGGCCAGTGCCCAGTCGCGCCCGAACTCTGCGAGCACCTCGGGCACCTCGTTGCCTGGGCCCGGTGCCAGCAGCAGCGGCTCGCAGGGGCCGCGGACTGCTCCCGCGGCGAGGCCGCCGAACGGGACCGTCCCGCTGGCCACGGCCACGTCGGTGACCGGGTGGCAGTCTGCAGCGAGGAAGGCGCGGCGGGCGATGAGTGCGGCCGTCTCGTAGCGATCGGCGCCGGCGATGCGATCGGTGTCGATGCCGAGCTCATTGATCTCTGCTTCGACTTCGGCCGAGATGGCCGCCTTGCCGCCCAGGATCGTGACCGAGGAAACTTCGCGGTCTTCAGCGGTCAGGAAGCGGCGCGCTTGGTCATGCAGCTCGTCGGGCGTGGTCAGGATGAGCGGGTTGTCGCTGGTGACGTTCGGGGCCGCGGCCACCGCATCGGCGAAGTTGACGCCCGAGGCCAGATAGACGGTGTCGATCTCGTCGGGGGCGAAGGTGCGTGCGACCCGGCGGGCGGTCTCGTAGCGGTCGTCGCCGGCAAACCGATCCACCCGGTAGCCCATGCCGCGCAGGGTCTCGGCCACGTTCTCCGACACCGCAGCGGGACCGCCCAGGATGATCACCTTGGCCTTGGGATGGTCTGCGCAGGGTGTGAGATACAGCCGGGTGACGGCCGGCAGGAAGTCTCTCTTGGTGAGCAGCAGCGGCCGGTCGAGCGCGGCGCCCGCAAGTGCATCGGGCCAGTTCTCGCCTGATGCGAGCGCGACGCTGTGCGAGCCCGTCTCGGTGCTGCACAGGACGCCGGCGACATTGGCGGCCAGCTCGTACACGTTCGATGCGTTGATGCGCTGGGCGGCGATGTTCGACGCCTGTGCTGCGGCCGGCAGCGGCGCAAACAGCACAGAGCCTGCCAGCGCGAGGCTGAGCAGGGCGATGAGCAGGCGGCGCAGACTGCGGCGCGGGCTATGGCGCGGGCTGCCTCTTGCGGGACTCATGCCGATCTCACACTCCACGCCTGGCCGTCGGCGGAACGCTACGCCACGACGGTGATGAACAAGCGGCAGGCTAGATAGTTCTCGTGACGATTCTGCGTCGAAGGGCGGCGATGGTTATCAGCGACTATGGGGCAGCGTTGATGTAGGCATCGACTCGCCAGACGATCGTGTCGTCGTCGCTGCCGATGTCGTTCACGGCGACAGTGGCCATGAATCCGCCGGCGCCGTAGCCGTCGTCGGCCAGACCGGCCACGGCAGCCCCTGACTCCAGTCCGGACGGCTCAGACGGCCGCGATCCGTACAGCGCGCGCAGCCACGATCCCGACCGCAGGGCGCTCATGCCCCGCAGCTCCCAGCGGCTGTCCACAAAGCGGGCCTCGCCCTCGGCAATGCCCGACACCGTGCCCGCTGCAGTTTCCAACGACCACAGGGCACTGAACACATCGGGGGCGCCGGCGCCGAATCCCCGAACGATCTCCACCGACACGAACGCCTCACGCACCTGCTGGCGCCGGGGCGGCAGCTGTGAGAAGACCCCGGGGTCGCGGCTGCGGAATGCCAGCCGGGTCGTGCCGCCGGTGGGCGGGTGCTCGCCGCTGGGCACGCCGCTCGACACCGGATCGGCTGCTTCCACCACATCGGTCAGCCGGAATTGCCGGTTGGCGTTGGCCGCCACGGCCACTGCCCGTGACGTGCGCCCGTAGGGGCCCACAGCCCGGACGTAGTTGGAATCGGCCTCCGACAGCTCAACCGCCACGCATCCCGGACTCGCCGGCCGCGGCCTGCGCCGCACCCCGTCGGCGTCGCCCGTGTACCAGCCCAAGGCGGTGAGATCGGCCTCGAGCACGGGGGCCTTGTCGGGCGAGGTCTCGACCACCAGCCAGCGGGCGCCGTCGTAGGTGCCGCGCGGGAAGCACAGCCAGTCCTGGCCCGAGCCGAGCGATCCGCGGCCGCCATCGGTGATCGCGCCATCGGCATTGGCCTGATGGAACACGGTGCCGTCGAAGCGGAGCTTGCTCGCGAACGCACCCACTCCTCGCTTGGCGGCGGGCGCCTTCTCGATCCGATCGGGGTCGTCGTGATGGGGTGCATAGGCCCCCACCAGCACCGGCACCTCGGGCTCGGCGTCGGGTGTCAAGCGCCCGCTCACCAGCGCCGACGCCTGTGCGAGCACCTCGGCAGTGATCACGGCCTCGCCGCCGAATGCCAGCACCATGCCCGGTGCGAAGCACTGCCCGGAGTTCACTGCGGCCGCGTACGCCCCGCCGTCGCCTGCCCCTGAGCCGTCTGTCTCGATGCCGCCGACCGCTTGGGAGCACTGCCGGCCCACCACGAAGGTGTCGCGCAGGAACTTCTCCACCGGTGCCGGCAGCTCGTCGGCGCCCGCGGGCACGAGGAGCATGGGCACCGCCGCATGCGACGGCCTGGGCACCGCCGTGGAGTGGGCAGCCGACGACGGCCGCCGTGCCAGCGCTACCAGGCCCGGCTCGGCGGCATCGAGCGGACCCACCAGGCGCTCGGTGGCGTAGGGGACAGTGGCGGGCGATGGCGCCGTGGCAGCGCCGCAGAACGCACCGGCCCCCAGCGCATCGGGCCAGCCCTGGGCGCGCTGGCTCTCGTCGCTCAACGCGGCCAGGCACACCGATGAGCGGGCGAAGTGATCGCCGGTGCGGGTGGGCCACCAGCCGCCGAAGATCTTGGCCATCTCCACGCTGGTCTCGTAGCGGTCGGCGCCCGCTACCCGGCGCATCTCGGCGCCGGCGATCTGCGCAGCCAGACCCGCCACCGCTTCGGGCACCTGCGAGGTGTCGCCCAGCACGATCAGGTTCTCCACGTCGAGCAGGCTCAGCGCCACGGCGGTTTCTTCGGGCAGCACGTCGCTGCCGTCGTGCAGCAGCACGGGCACCTGCCAGTAGCTGGTCCACCAGCCGGCCGCCAGTGCATCGAGCGAAGTGGCGAGCACGACGGTGCGGCCCAGCAGCTCGCACTTGCTGGCCCGTTCCCGCCACTCCACCACCGAGTTGGCGTAGAAGGCCGGCACGGCGTTGCCGTCGGATGCGGTGACGTCTTTGCACCTGGCGGCGCTGCGGGGGATCGACCGGGTGCCCAGCGACTGGGCCACCGCTGCCGCCGTGCCGAAACGGGTCTCGCCGCTCACCCGGAACACCTCGCCGTAGCCGATCGAGACCAGTTCCTGCTCGATCTCGACGGGCACTGCTGCGGGGCCGCCCACGATGATGGCCTGGCGGGCGGCGTTGCAGCCGCCGGTGCGCAGGTCTTGTGCGGCGAGCCGGGCGGCGTGGTTCAGCGAATCGGCGTCGTCACGGGTGGACTCGGTGAGCAGGATGGGCGCTGCGAACGTGTCGACCCGGGCGAAGCCGCCGATGGGGTCGAACAGGGGGTCGCTGGCGGCGACGCGCCGCAAGTACGGCTCGCTGGAGCGCCCGGTGGAGTCCGACAGCGAGGCGGCGGTGACTGCATCGGCTGGCACGTCGGAGGCCACCACGATGATGGACCGGGGGCACAGCTCCAGCCCCCACCAGCCGTCGGCCGAGCCCAGGCTGCGGCCGCCGCCGGAGGTGGCATCGGCGGTGTCGAACGGGTAGCCGCCCGAACCCCGCAAGGTCAGCGACACGGCCAGTGCGGTCTGGTGCCGGTCGGGGCCCCACATGCGCACCGCGTTCGGCCAGGCCTCGAGCTCGGGCTGGGCCAGGAACGACTCGGGCCATTGCCGCGGCGAGGCCGGGCCCTCGCCCTCTTCGGCGACGCTCTGCCCGCCGGCGCCGGGCACTGCCAGCAGCGATGCCGCCGTCAAGACGGCGGCCAGTGCGGCCACCCATCGAGCCCGGCGGGGCGGTCGCTTCATCGTCACCGCTCGACAGTCTGTCGCAACGGGCTGCCGCAGCGATGCCGGGGCGTCGGTGCTGTTTGTCGGCGCTGTTCGTCGGCGCTGTTCATCGGCGCTGTTCGTCGGCGCTGTTCGTCGGTGCTGTTCGCCGGTGCCTAGCGGCAGACGGCGGCATCGGCGTTCCAGTCACAGCGCGGGGTGGTGCCTTCGAGATCGATGATCGGCCCGAGCGCTCGCCAGGCATCGGCTGCGGCGACGTACCGGGAGAAGCCGCTGGCTTCGATGGCGAAGGCGTCGTTGTCGCCGTTGAGCCGCAGCCGGACCCCGTCTTCCAGCATTGGATGGGTGATGTCGAGCGATCGCACCGCCAGGATCAGGTTGGTGCGGGTGAGCCCGCCAGGCAGCTCGGCTGCGATGCGCAGCGCCTCGACGTAGGGATAGGCGAGCTGGAACGCCGCTGAGTACAGCGGGTGGTCGGGGTCGCGCCTCGTCAGGGCGAGACGCTCGTTGACGAACTCGATGAATGCGTCGTTGGCACGGGCTTCGTCGTGGGTAGCTGTCAGGCTGCCCCGGGCGGTGTACCAGCCGTCGGCCGAGGGGCCTGCGAGGTGCATGGTGTTGGGGGTCGCGCACGCCGACGACATGAGCAAGAGGCCGTTGCGGGACCGGATGCCGTCGGCCACGCTCCGCCAGCCCGGCGACTGCATCACCTGCCAGCACGGGTTTCCCGACGTCATCGAGATGTACACGTCGGGTTCGTACGCGCCGATGGCGGCGACCTCGGCGTCGAACGCCTCGTCATCGACCGTCTCGTCGTCGACCACCTCGGCATCGACCGCTTCGGCACCGGGGTCGATCCGGACAGCGAGGGTGCCCGAGATCACGTCGGGGTGCGAGCGCGCCCACGCTGCGAAGCCGTCCAGGTAGGCGGTGCCGAGCTCGTCGTCGCTCACGACGGCCGCGACCGTCACTGGCAGCCTGCCGGCGAACCGCCGCTCGATCCATTCGCCCCACAGCATCGCTTCAGTCGTGAACGACAGCTGCATGCCGGTGGTCCACGGGTGGTTGAGGGGATCGCCCCAGGCCGGGTGGCCCGACATCACGAACGGGTGCGGGACACAGGCGTCGTTGATCCGGTCGTACACGGCGAGCGAGGTCGGTGTGCCCACGGTCAGCACCGAGAACACGTTCTCGTCGTCGATCAGGCTGTCGACTTGGGTTGCCGTGCGGCTGGGGTCGAACCCGTCGTCTCTGCCCACCAGCTCGATGCGCCTGCCGGCGACGGGATCGGTGCGGTTGACCCAGTCGAAATAGACCTGCATCCCCCACTGGAGTTTGCCCTGGGTCACGTACTGCCCCGATTTCGGGAGCGTGAGCCCGATGCGGATCTCGTCGCTGGTGATTCCGGCGGTGTCGGACCAGCCGTCGGGGCAGTCGCTGAGGTCGATGCTGAAGCCGGCGGGGCCGCCGAGCACGTTGCCGTCGTCGACGCCGTAGGTGCCAGCGTCGATGGCCCGCGTGAGGCTCCTTGCTGCGCGTTCGCGCTCGGCGGCGGCGGTGTCGAAGACTCCCTGGAGCGCGGCGCCCTCGATGATCCTGCCGAGCGCCTGGGACGACACCGAGGTCTCGGGGCCGAACACGAGCAGCGATCTGGCATCGTGCCGGAGCACCTGGGAGACAGCGGGCGAGAGCACCGATGTGCTGGTCAGCAGCAGGGTGGTGCACCGCTGGCCCAGCAGCGGGGCGGCGCTGAGCGCGTGGATCGGATCCCATGCATCTGCGAGGCCGTACCTGGTCTCATGGAAGCACTTGCGGCCGTCGGGACCTCTGGGGAAGTTGTTGTTGAGGTATCTCGCCAGCCCCACCGATGTCTGCGTGCGGTCTGTGCCGCCCTTGCCGAGGTAGCCCACGCCCGGCTGGGGAACTTCGATCCTCACCTGCTCGGACAGCGCTTCGGCGCCGCCCAGGACGAGTATTTCCTCGACGTCGCTGGTTCTCAGGTACCTCACCACGCTGGGGTGGACCTCATGCGGGGGGCTGAGCAGCACCGGGTGGCGGCCCCGGAACGACGCTGGGCCGGCCACGAGCGCATCGGCCACCTTCTCGGAGCTGGCCAGGAACGCCGTGGTGCCCTGGTAGGCCAGCACCCCGGGGGTGCCCATGCGGCGGGCGACAACCACCGAGGTGGCCTCGGGGGACGATCCCCAGATGCGCTCGACGCTGCCGAAGCGCGCCAGCCTTCCCAGGACGGTGTGCGACACCTCTTGGGGGCTGCCGATGACGAAGGTTCGGGAAACGCCGGCCTCGGCCAGGAACTCGGCTGTGATGGTGAGCAGGCGGTCTGGAGGTGTCAGCAGGACGGGGGCGTTGAGCTTGCCGGCCAGGCCCGGGGCGACGACGGCGTCGTGCCACGACTCGCCCGACACGATGACGGCTGCGTCGATGCTGCCGCCGACTTCTTCGAGGAACTGACGAGCGACCTTGACCGATGTCACATAGCGGCTGTGGCTCTGGATGCGGGTGATCTCGACCTCGCGCAGGTCTTGCGCCCCGGCGGGCGCGGTGGCGACCGGTAGGGCTGCTGCCAGGGTGGCGAGGGCAGCCAGGGCGCTCAGGACGATCCGTGTGGTCCGTGCGGTCAGCGCGGTCCGTCTGGTCAGCGCGGTCCGTCTGGTCAGCGCGGTCCGTCTGGTCAGCGCGGTCCGTGCGGTCCGTGCGGTCCGTGCGGTCAGTCTGGTCAGGTTGGCCAAGGCGAGCGGCGTGCACCGTACGAGTTGCTTGGCGGGCGCTGGACGTGATGCGCGGCGACGGCCGCCGGGTCGGGTCATCGTGGAGCCTTGAATCTAATTCGGGACTCGGCTATGCCCGGCGGTGCCGAACGGGTCCCAGACGCCAGTGGGATGCTCGCCCCAGCAGACCACGCTGGTGTTGGTGCGCAGGGCGCAAGCGAACAATCCGCCGGCTGACACGGCGGTATAGCGCCCGCCAGGCACGTTCTCGATGCTGGCGACAACGCCGTCAACGGCGCCGATGCCGGCGCTCTCGAACTCATCGCCGCCGTCGTCGACGATGCCGTCCTCGACGTTGCCCTCGAAGTCGCCGGTGTTGCTGGCGCCGCCCTCGACGTTGCCGGTGTTGCCGGCGCCGATGCCCCAGCAGTCGACGATCTGGGCGGGTCGCAGCGCGCAGGTGACGTGCATGCCGGCACTCACGCTGACGTACCTGCGAGCGGCATATTCGTCGGGGAGAACGCCGCTGCCGCTGGCGCCGTCGCTGCCGGCGCCGGTGCCGGTCCGGTTGCCCCAGCATTCGAGTGCACCCTTCAGCTCGAGGCCGCACGAGTGGGTTGCCCCGGCGGCCACGGCCGCGAAGACGCCGTCAGGGGCGGTGAGCTGACCGTCGCCGGCCTTGCCCCAGCAGGTGATGTTGAGGCTGGGTTCGAGCCCGCACGTGTGGTGCCTGCCAGCCGAGATCGCGAGGAACGAGGCGCCGCTGGGAATCAGGAACTCGGCACCCCACTGATCGCCCCAGCAGACGACGCTGTTGTCGGTGAACCGGGCACACGCGTGCCCCCAGCCGGCGGTGATCTCGACGAACCGGCCGTCCGGTGTGTACACCTGCCACTGATCCTTGCTGCCCCAGCAGTGCAGGGTGCTGTCGGAAAGCATGGCGCACGAGAACGTTCCGCCCGCCGTCACGGCTCTGTAGGTGCCGCTGGGCGATCGTGCCTTGCCGCCGGCAACAGTGCTGCCGACGCCGACGCCGATGCCCCAGCAGGCGATGGTGCCGTTGCCGCGAAGCCCGCAGACGTGGTCGTGGCCGACCGAGACCGAAACGAAGCCGAGCCTCACCGAGCGATCGGCGACGGGGATTCCCTCGAGTGCTCGGCGAGTCGAGCCGGCGAGCGTCGATACGGTGCTCACGGCCGCAGCAGGCGCAAACCGCTCAAGCGTGGGAGCCAACAGCTCGGCGAGGCCGGTGCCAACGCCGGGACCGGTGCCGACCGTGCCGCCGCCGGGACCAGTGCCGACCGTGCCGCCGCTGGCACCGGTATGCCCGGTGTCGTCGGTGTGCGCAGTGCCGACCGTGTCGCCGGTGTGCCCGGTGCCGACCGTATCGCCGGTGCCGCCGGTATGCCCGGTGCCGCCGGTGCCGACCGTATCGCCGGTGCCGCCGGTGTGCCCGGTGCCGCCGGTGCCGACCGTGTCGCCGGTGCCGCCGGTGCCATCGGAGACTGCGGTGCGGTCGATGATGACGATGTGCGGCGGCTGGTGTTCGAGCAGCAGCGTCTCTGCGGCGTCAGCGAGCTGAGCGTCGTGGGTGAGCAAGACCGCGCTGCGATCGACGGCCGCGGCGAGAGCAAGCGCTGCGCTGACGTCCCGTGGCCGCTCGCCGTGGGCGATGACTGCCACGTCGAAGACGTCGGGGATGTCGACGAGTCCGGCCGCGTGTATGTCGGCCGGTCGGGCCAGTCGCGCTGCCTGTGCCGAGGCAACAGCGCCGTCGGGCCCGTCGAGCCGAGCCGGCGGCGTGCCGGAGCCCGCGGCCAGCAGTGCGCCAGTGACCATGTCGTGGGTGAATGTGGCCGCCGTGCCTGCGATCACGAGCCGGTCGGGGTGATGGGTGCGCAGAACGCTTGCAGTGCGCGAGCCGAGCCAGCCATCCGCGGCGTACAGCATCGCATCGGCAGCACCTGCGATCACCGCAGCGGCTGCGGTGCCGATGTCTTGCGGAGACCACGCATTGGCCAGCACCACCGTTGTGGTGGCAGAGCCGCCATCCGACACCACCGACACGGCACCAGACCCGCCGCCCGACACCACCGACGCGGCGCCAGACCCGCCGCCCGATACCGCTGTCGTGGCCGCAGACCCACCACCCGACACCACTGACGTGACGCCAGACCTGCTGCGCAGCACCCGGTCGGCGGCCAAGGCCGCGGTGTGCACCCGGTCGTCGCCGGCGATCCGGTCAATCTCCACGTCGTCGACCAGCCGCCGCACCTCGGCTTCGAGCTGCGCCGAGAGCGCCGCCGTGCCGCCGATCAGCACCACCCGGGCCGGTCGTTCTTGGCCGACGATTGCTGCGTTGTCGATGCCCAAGGCATCCGCCGACTCGGCGAACACCACAGCGTCGCCGAGCCCCGCGGCCACCAGCGACGATGCCACCGCCGCATCGACCGCCGATGAGCCCCGCACGACCACCAGCACAGTGCGTGCCGCTGCCGAGTCGGCCGCCCGAGCGTCACCCTGCGCCGCCGAGCCGGATGCCACCGCGACCGCCGCCGAGCCGTCACCCTGCGCCACCGCGGCCGCCAGCGACGATGCCACCGCTGTGTCGACCAGCGACGAGCCACGGGCGACCACCAGCACACTGCGCGCCGCTGCGCTGGATGCCACCGCAGCCGCCGCCGAGTCGGCTGCCGGACCGTCGGTATGCGCCACCGCAGCCGCCGCCGAACCGCCAGCCTGCGCCGCCGCGCCGGCCGGCAGCAGCAGTCCTGCCGCAACGACGAGGGCAGCCACAGCGCTCAGCGTTGTGCGAAGCCTTGGCAACGATGTGACGGACATGGGACCTCGGACCTCTTGCTATCAAAGGCCGGCCGCCGCCAAGGACCGGCTCGCAACTCGAGGCTGGCTGCCATCAGAGGCCAAGGCCAACCTGAGTCGCGCCCCACGTTGACGAGCTGTGTTGTCACCGGCTCAGCGCAGCGCTGACCGATCCGGCCGCAGTACACACGAGCCCAACCAGGCAACCCCAGCACGCAACAGCCCGACCAGCAAACCGTCTCGCCGCCGCCGGACCACCCCAGCCACGCCGCGACGATCACTCGGGCGGGTCGCGCCCTGTCGCAGGGCTGGTTCCCCGCCGGGTTCGATCTGATCGTTTGGACCGGGCGTCTGATTGCATGGACGGCCCGCCTGATCGCATAGACGGCCCACGTGATCGCTTGGACTGCCCGTCCGATCTCGTGGCTCGTTTGCGGGTGACCCAATGGCCGCTGCGTGGGTCTCGTGCGAGGCGCTGGCCACCCTTGTGCAGGCTGTTGTGGCAGTCGCCGCACATCGCAGCCAGATTCGGGATGTCGGTAGTGCCTTCGTCTGCCTCCCATTCCTCGATGTGGTGGTACTTGCATCTGTGCATCGGAGCACCGCACAGCACGCAACCCCGATCGCGGATGGCAACCACCAGTTGCTGGGGGATGCTCGCGAGCCGGCGTCCGCGGCCCAGCCACAGTGGATGTCCTGGGCCTGTGAATAGGGCACCTGCAATGCGAGTGTCGGGGGAGAGATTGTCGAGAATCGACTTGGGTACCGGTCCGGCCCCGAGGATGTCGCACCTGCCGTCGGGTGCGGTGCCGTCGATGACGCCGATGTCGGCCACGATCACGAGCTGGTTGGGCGCGCCAGCCGGCGTCCACCGAGCAATTGACCGCCCGCCGTCGGCCCCGTGATGAGCCCAATCGTCAGCCCCGCTGTCAGCTCCGCACCCGGCCCTGCCGCCGGCAGCCCTGGCATCGCCAGATTCACGGTCACCGACACCGGCATCGCTAGGTTCGTCGGCATCGTCAGCTTCGTCGGCACCGCCGCCGGCAGCTCTGGTAAAGCCAGACTCACCGACATCGACACCACAAGATTCACTGACATCGGCGTCGCCACACGCGGACCCGCTGGCTGAGCCGCCCACCGAGACCGTGGCGCGCTGCTGTATCGCCAGCGCGTTGCGGCCGGTGAGCATCTCGAACACGCTGTCGGCAAGGCGCTGGCGGTTGTCGCGGACCGCACCCGGAGTGCCGTCACGACCGCCGTCGAGGCGCCACAAGGCGTCGTTGTAGTTCTCAACCGCCTGGGCCACCGCAGCGAAGCTGACCGGGTCGAAGCGGGCATTGAGCACGCCCATGCCGGTCTCATCGTCCAAGAACAAGGCCGCACTGCGATCACGCCGCTGCCGACGGATCTCGCTCTCCGCAGCCATCGGATCGTGCTCGGCCACGAACGTACGAGCATCGCGGCGCAACACATCGGGCGACGCCGTCGCCGCGGTCTCGAGCAGGTCGTGAGCAATGTCGACGACATGCGGGCTGCTGCGACGGGCGGCGTCCGCGAGCACCTCAGCGTGCTCGGGGGTCAGCTCGCCGCCCGCCAGACCATACGCCACCCGAGGCATCTGGGCGATCTGCTCGCTGACGGCTGCGACCCGGGCGGCTTTGCGGGCGCTCAACCGGCCATTGCCGCGCAGTGCGGCTCGGCCGGACCCGGCTTGAATGGTTTCCAGCGCGGCAGTCGATGCGAGCAGCAACGCCTCTGCGGCCGAGCGCAGCCGGCTGCCGACGGCGATCACCTGCGCAAGATCCTCGACATCGGCACCGTCGAACGGCGCCTGAGATGCCAGAGCCACCAGCTCCCGCGCCCGGCCCAGCCCACACAGAACATCAGCAAACGTGCCGACGCCCCCCTCAGGTGCCGTTTCCACCGCCCCCGGCGCTACAGCGGACGGCACGTCGGCGGTGTGCACCCCGGCATCCGGAACGCCCAGCGCTACAACGCCCGGCACCGAAGCGGCCGGCACCACGGCGTCCACAACGCCCGACACGCCAGCCGTGGGCTCGCTACGAACAAGTGTGCGATTCACGCCACGAAACCTAAACAAGGGCTGTGACATCAACCGGCTTGCCGACCGCACCACACGTCGCTGCGAGCTCGATTTTCTCAGGCCGTCGGACCCAAGAAGCTGAGGTCGACAACCCGTCCCGTCACCGGGCCGACGGGCCCGAAAGGCCGAGGTCAGCAGCCCGTCATCAAGAGGCGACGCAGCGAGTCAATCGGCGGCGCCATCCCCTAACAGCCACCGTCCTTGAACGGGTTGCTCCCCGCAGCAGGGAACTGCTCGGGGTCGAGCCGGGTCGTGATCCAGTCGGTCTCGCAGAACCCGCCGAACTCGCCGGCCAGGTTCGCCAGCGCCGCCTGCGACTGACGCTCGAGCCATGCGGCCCACAGCTTCGCCCCGTCGGTGATGTTCTCCGCATACCAGTCGGGCACCCGACCGGCCAGACCGTCCCGCACAACCTGCTCGGCCTCATCTGACGGCGAATCGGGAAGCTCGTCACACCCAGAGAACTCGTAGTAGTGCAACCGCGCATCCGGCAGCACGAGATGGGTCAGCGTGTCGGCCAGGATCTCCAGATCCCGGTACGTCCCCTTCTCGCACTCGGGGTAGGCCGACGCGAAGTAGAGCTGCACGGCACCCCATTCCTTCCTCGGCGCCAAGCCGGTGTGCAGGTCATAGACGTGCGCCAACTCGTGCACGATGACGCGCAGGCTCATCTCGGTGATGGTCACGCTGTCTGCTTCGCAGCGGAACACGCCGTCCACGCCGAAGCAGCTCGTGCTGACCAGGCCGCCTGCACGCGACGGCGTCACCCAGATTCGATCACGGGCGTGATCCCAGGCGATCCGCAGCCAACCGAACTCCGCCTCGCGATCGGCAACCTCCTGATCGACCCACGCCAGCAGCAGGTTCCGGTCGAAGCGCGGCGCTTCGTCGGCGGGAATCACCTTGGGGGTCTTGACACGCGTCGGCGACGACCGATCCCTGGTGGTGCCGTCGCCGATCTGGCCGAAGTCGTTGCCTCCCCAGCACGAGACCCTGCCGTCACGATGCAGGACGCATGCGTGCGCCTTCACCTTCACCACATGACTGCCGTCCTCGAACTCGGTCGTGTGCCGGGCGACGCTCACGTCGATGGCGTCCGAGATTCCCGCCACGCGCCTGGGTGTCGTTCGAGCCGTCGTGGTGCCGTCGCCGAGCTGGCCCCACTTGTTGTTCTGCCCCCAGCACGACACGCCGCCGTCTCGGTGGACAGCGCAGCCCGTGCCGTCGCCCATCGCCACGTCGACGACGCCACGCAGGCCCGCGATCTTCCTGAGCGTGATGGGCTTGCCGTAGGTGTACCAGCACGTCACCTCGCCGCCTGCAACAACCGCGCAGGTGTACTGGCGGCCGACAGAGATGGCGGTCACGTCCCGCAGCCCGTCGACTTGCTGCGGCAGACCGCGGAACGGCCATCCCCAGCACGTCACCCGGCCGTTGCTGTGTACCGCACAGGTCGAGCTGTATCCGACGGAGATGGCGACCACATCGGTCACGCCCGCAACCCGTCTGGGGAAGTAGAAGTGCGGCAGATCGCCGCCGTCGCCCAGTTCGCTGCCGTTGTTGGCCCCCCAGCACGACACGCCGCTGTCGCGGTGCAGCGCGCAGGCAGACTCCCGCCCCACAGCGATGGCCACGGCGTCGGTGAGGCCCTCCACCTTCACCGGCACGTAGTGGGTCACGGTGTCGCCCTGGCCGAGCTGGCCCCAGCCTCCCGAGCCCCAGCACGAGACGGTGCCGTCGGCGTGCAGGGCACACACGGGCAGTTGGCGATGGCTGTTGCCGAGCTCCTCGCCGCTGCTGATCGCAACGACGTCGGTCAGGCTTGACGCGCTGAGCTGCTCCCGCAGGCCGTCGCGGCCCCAGCAGGTCACCGTGCGGTCGAGACGGACCATGCAGGTACGACCGCTGGAGGCGGCCAGGAGCAGGTCGTCGCTGCGCGGCCCCTCGATCGCCGCGTACTCGCTGGACCCTGCAGGTGCTGAATCCCGGGCATCGCCGTCATCGCCGTCGCCGTCGTCATCGGCCGCCTCGGCCGAGTCGCCCGACACCGCTTCCTCGCCGCTGAGGTACGCATCGAGACCGGCTTGCGACACCGCTGCGTCGCCCCCGAACACGCGCAGGTCCACCGAGTCGTTGGCCGCCCGGGCACGGTCGAAGTAGGCGGCCGTGTCGGCGGGAATGGAACCTGGATCGGCCAGCACCAGCGGTGCGCACAGCCGGCCCAGCAGCGGCGCCGCACTGAACGAGTCGAACGGCACCCGCGCCCGTGCCAGCCCGATCGTGCTGGTGACGAAGCAGTCCTTCCCCGCCGTGTCGCTGTACCGGCCGTCGACCAGCTCGGCCGCCTTCACGGCGGTGTCGTACCGGGTGGTGCCCGCCAGCCGGGTCACCGACACTCCGAGGGCCCGAATGGAAGCCTCCACGCCGGGGGCGAGCGCTGCGGTGCCGCCCATCAGCACCACATGTTCGATATCTGCTTCGGACAGGTAGCCGGCCACGCCGTCGTTCAGCCCGTCAGGTGCGGTGAGCAGCACCGGGTGGCGGCCGTGCGCCGCGAACGGCCCGGCAACGAGCGCGTCAGCGAAGACGTCGCCGCTCGCCACGATCGCCGTGCGACCGTGCCCCGGCATCACCCCGGCGCTCACCCGGCGGGCCGCCGCCACCGACGTGCCGAACCGGTCCGAGCCCGCGACACGTTCGACAGCAATGCCAGCGCCCTCGAGAGCATCGCCCACCGCCGCACTCACCCCGCGGCCAGGCCCGTCACCCGCCCCGGCCTCCTCCGGGCCGACAATCAGCGCCTTCGATACCCCAACCCGCTGCAAGAACGCCAGCGCGTCGGCTCGCAGCTCGCCCGGCGGGGTCATCAGCACCGGCGCTCCGAGATCGCCAGCGATCGGCGCGGCCACCACGGCGTCGGTCCAGCGCTCTCCCGACACCACCACCGCCCGCTTCGGCGGCCACACCCTCGGCGACACGCAGCGACGTGGCATAGCGGTCGGCGCCGCCGTATCGAGTGACGGAGACGTCGTCTCCCGCAGCCGCACTGGCCGGCCCAGACGGCAGAACGGCACCGCTCAGCGCAACCACCGCGGCGAGCACCGATAGCACCACTGCCCTCGCCCACCGCACGCCGTGGACCCTAGCTACCTGCCTCAGTGCCAGCCGTTGCGGCCTGCAGCCACGGGAATCGAGGATGTCAAGTTCCTGTCGAGGAGTGATGAGGAACGTAGGCGTCGAAGCACTCGCTCTCGGGGTCAGATGCCAACGCCGCCCGCGGAGCGTGGTCGCGGTCGTCCCAGAACCGCCTCGCCGGTGCGGGGGTCGGCGCGGTCAGGTTGCGCTGGTGGAGGCGGGGTTGAGGAATTGGCGCTGCCACAGTTGGTCTCGCTCTGGGGCGGTGAGCTGGGCCAGGTCGCACACGTCGTTCCATTCGCTGCGGATGGTTTCTGTGTGGTGCTCGACGATGTCGGCGGCGTCCTCTCGGTCGAGGTGGTAGTGGCCTGCGTGCTCGACGCAGCCGTCGACCTGGCTGATGCGCTCGCCGCCGGGGCCGTAGGCCATGGCCTGGAACGCTTCGCCGCCGGTGCGCAGCTGCGGGCAGATGTCATACGCGGGCGTGAGCGTGAGCATCTCGCCGTCCCAGAAGGCGGCGTGGTTCTTGGGGTGGTCGTCGGTGTTGCTCACCAGGATGTTGAACACGATGCGCGAGAACAGCTCGCGCAGCGTCGCGTCGGCTGAGATGAATCGGGCCCGGATCTGGTCTGCGAGGTCGACATAGGTGCCGTATCGGCCTGCGATGCCGCCCGCGGCGTGCAGGTTCAGCACCGTGAGCGCCGACACCGTCAGGCGACGTCCGCCGTCGGGCGTGCGGTCGAACCGGTCCACCACCAGCACGTCGCGGCCCGCGGCGGAGCTCAGCGTGACCGGGGCGGCGTCGATGCCGGCTCGGCGCGCCAGTTCCATCGCGACGAACTCGGCCTTGACCACCGGGAAGCTGTCGGCTGCGGAGCTGAACTTCGCGATCATGTGACGCGACCCCTCCACGAGAGTCGCCTTGGGGCGTGCGCCGCCCATCGAGGTGCCTCCCAGCAGCGCCCGCTCCAACGCCGGCGGCAGCGCACGGCCCTCCTCGATGCTGGCGGCCGCCTCGGCCAGCTCGGCCAGCGACGACTGCTCGGCGACCCTCGGCACATAGTCGGCAGGCGAGGCCTGGAAGTCGAGCGCCCCGGCGCGGTCGGAGCCCGAGCAGAGCAGGTAGCCGAGCTCGGAGAGGTCCCGGTCCGCGAGGCGGTTCCGGTGCTCGATCACCCTGCGGCCCCACGCATCGGGCGCACTGTCGGCGATGCAGCCCGGCAGGGACCCCGACGCGGGCGGCACCTCCCCGGGCACCAGCGGCAGGTCGGGCAAGTACAGCGGCACGGCATCGGGATTGTCGAGGTAGCTGCGGCCGTAGGTGAATGTCGCCACAGGCCCTCGGTCATCGAGGCGCCCCGCCACCACCGGCTCCACGGCGCCCGCAAGCCACACCCACACGTACACCGTGGGCGGGTTCAGCAGCGATTCAGAAGTCGTCATCGACATGACGCCGCCGCACCCGCTGAGGCAGAACGGCAAGGCGGGCCTCGACGAGATCCGCCTCGCGCGCCAGCGTCACCGCGTCGTCGGTGAACAGCGGAACGCCGACCAGCGCTGCTGCCTCGAACACGGTGCCCAACGCCACCGACGGGTCGCCTCGCTCCACCTTGCCCATCGTGGCCGCGCTGCAGCCCACCCGCTCCGCGAGCTCCGCGATGGTCCACCGGCGCTCTCGCCGCGCGAGCGCGATACGCCGCCCGAGCAGCCGAGCTGCCTCCACAGTCGAGCGACTCAACGGCCGGCCCGTTCCCATGACACCCAATATATTGTGTTTTAAGAGCTTTAAAACAAATATTTTGATGATACGGCGGAAACTCCTGCCGATGCGTCGGGCGGCGCGTCATCGGACGAGGACAGCGACTCGCCGGCTCCAGCAGACGCGAGGAGCCCCGGGGCCGAAACCCCGGGGCTCCTCTCAGTTTTGCTGTACCGATCAGGCGGGCAAGCCGCCCGAGCGGTTTAGGTCAACTGTGCAGCTGACTCCTTTAGGGAGTCGGGCTGCTGCCGCTGATACGGGTCTTCCCGCCGTAGTTGAAGTCGTTCTCACCAGCGGCCGTGTCGCCGTAGCCATTGGCCACCGAGTCGGTGTCGGTGGTGTCCTGCCGGTCGACAACGGTGGTGGTGGTGTCACTGTCGATCGCTTTGCCGTTGGCGTCCTTGTCGAAGCCGTCGGGAATGTCGACGATGTCACGCAGCTTCGGCAGCGCGAGCGCAGCCGTGTTGTCCGTCACAACCGTTGCGATGTTGAACGACCTAGTCCTCTTCGGACCAACGGTTGTCCCCGTCATGGCGAGACCGGTGCCGTCAGTGATGCCGAGGGCTGTCAGCGTGGTCGCCAGCACCGGCGACTCAACGCCTGGCTGGTGACGACCCATGGCGCCAGCCAGCACATGCGTCATCAGTCGGGTCGACTGATCATCGCTGATGTCCTCGACCCAGCCGTTGAACGTGATCGTGACGGTCGCCGTGGTCTGACCACCGGTCAGCGTCGTGATGTCGTCACCGTCGTCACCTGACTCAGGTGTGGTAGTGCCCGACACCGGGAGGTCCATGTGACGCAGCTCCAGGTTGGCCGACTTGCAGGTGTCAACCGGTGTGCCGCCCGGATCGCTGTAGGCGTTGTCAACGAGGACGTTGAACAGACTGCTCACCGTCGCGTTGCCCTCCAGCGCTGCCTTCAGGTCAGCGAACTTCGGCTTGCCGTTGACGATCCGCACCACGATCCGGCGGTCCTTGGTGCTGACGAAGACGTCGATATCAGCGTCCTTGTCACCGTCCCAAGTACTCGCCCGGTCGGCCCGGATGGTCCAGCCGTTGCCGACCGTTCCGGCCGCCTTGCCGTCCGCCTTGGCCTGCAGCCACACGCCCGGATTGGTGGGCGTGTTGCGGGCAGTCGGAGCGGTGCCTGTCTGATTGGCCGCCGGGATGGCTGCTATGGCCTGGGCCGGGTGCTTCACGCTGCCGATCGACACGTTGGTCACCTGAAGCTTCTGCACCGGGCTGACCGGCACGCCAGTAGTGACCTGGCTCTCGTTGCCAGCCGTGTCCTCAATCGCACCACGGTTGGCCCGGAAGCGGTCGTTGGCGTCGATGACATCGGACTCAGTGGCATCGGTGCCGGTGACGTCGCCGAGGGCGAATGTCAGCAGCGCACTCTTGCGGTCTGAACCAGCCGTGTCGAAGTCGATCTGACTCGCGGTCACGCCCGTGATGCCGACATCGCCGGCAGTCACCTGGAACAGCTTTGCCAGTTCAGCGCCCGTCGGTGCTGTCTCTGCCAACAGTCCTGTCCGGGCCAGTGCCGTGTTGTCCGACACCAAGCCGTAGAGCGCCGTGTGGCCCCGGATGGCGACGATCCGAATCGACGGACGCTGCCTGTCAGGGGTCGGCGCGGGCACGGTGGCCGATGCGGGCTGCACGGTCCGGCGGTCGTCACCGGCGCCCACCAGCACAGTGCCAGCCACGATCGAGACCTTGTCGCCGGCCTCCAGGCCGCCTACACGCTCGATAGTCACGGTCACCGAATCCGGGTCGCAAACGGCCGCTGTGGAAGCGTCCGTCGCGATGTCCACGGGTACACCGTTGACCTGGAGGATGTCCTCCAGCCGGTTCCGCAGGTCAACCGCGGTGGACGGCGCAACATCATCGCTGAAGTACAGCGTCACCCGATTGTCGCCCGGAACCAAGATCGGCGTCTTGCCATCCGCCGCAAAGCGGTTCTCGTTGGTTGTGGCGTCGCTGTCGTCGGCTGCTGCAGTACCGATCGTGACGGTCAGTGCGTCGGCCGAGGCAGCAGCGTCCTTCGCCGCTGACATGACTGCGTCGCTCACCGCGGCGGTGCCGCCGATGGCCAGGATCCGCAGGTGCAGCTTGTTGCCGCCGACCTCTTCAGGCGTGCCAGCCAGGTAGTCGCGCACCGAAGCAGGCAGGGTGTCGCCGACCGCGAGGATCGGGATCAGACCGCTGCCGAGCTGGTCGGTGTCGTCAGCGAGCACCGGAGCGGCCGGAATGCCGTCGATCACGCTGTCGCTGTTGATCAGCGCCACGGTGTTGGTGGACACCGGCGACAGGTCATCAGCGCACGCGTCGCCCATCACTTTGGCGATGTTCACCGACACCTCACCGGCAGAATCGCCGCCGATGCGCTCGACCGTGTCGACGCCAGCGTTCTCCAGTGCGGTCATGACGTCGGCAGACACGCTGCCCTCGCCGCCGACCACTACTGCATGCTCCACGTTCTCGGTTTCGATATAGCTCACGACCGCGTCGACGAGATCGTCGCCGGCAGTCAGCAGCACCGGCAGCTCGAGCCGGTTCGCCACCGGGCCGATCGCCACAGCGTTGAACAGCGAGTCATCAGAACCGTTCACCACGATCGCGGAGTTCTCATTGGTGCCGCACCACGACTCACCCGACAGGTTCGACGCAATCGCAGCCGAAGTGTCATAACGGGTGTCGCCCGAGATACGGGTCACCTTCGGGCTGTTGGCCAGCCCCTTGAGGGCATCTTCCACGGCACTGCTGACGGCTGCCTCGCCGCCGAGCACGTACAGATTGCCGATGCCGTAGTCCTCGATGTAGTCGGCCACTGCACCATGCAGGGCGCCCGACTGCGTCAACAGAACTGGGGCGTCCATGAAGCCCGCCAGACCGGACACAGAAACAGCGTCGACCAACGACTCGCCCGATGCGACGAACGCATTCGAGACCGAGCCGATGCCGCCGCGGTCATTCGCGAAGCGGGTGGCGAGCTTCAGCGCCGTCTGGTAGCGGTCGCTACCGGCGAACTCGCGTGCGCCTGCGGCGGTGAGGTACTCACCAGATGTGTTTGCGGCTTGGGCTGGGTTTCCCGCTACGACTGCCAGCACCGATGCCATCAGCATCGCCGCCAGGATCGCAGCGAGGGAACGCCTGCCTCGCCGCTTCGAGTAGGTAGTCAAGGTTATGTTTCTCCTTGTTCGGCTCCTTTCCGTGTGATTTCGAGCGCTGATAACTCACTCGGCGGCGGCCCGTGAAGCACCCCGGCTGCACCGGTCAGCGCATCGGCGCCGGTCATGACTGGTCGGGCGACACTTCTGCCTGAACGATGCCGCAGTACTGAATGGAGCCCCGCGGCGCCCTCAAAGGAGAAGTCATATAGATATGGACAAGATCACGTACTACGACGAGCTGCAGAAGGGCTCGCAGGCGTACGGCGAACACTTGGATCGCCTGCTCATCGCATCGATGGGCATCATCTTGGCAACCCTCGGGTACGGCGCTGCGTTCTACGCGAGCTCACTCGCCGAGCGAGCATTCAGGCCATTTGTGGGGATTGGGGGCCTGCTGCTCGTGTTAGCACTGCTGCCGAGCTGCGTGCTGTACCTCAGCCGTTCGAACGTCACGCCGAGCCCGGACCGGCGAGCGCTCAACCCAGGCCTGCACAGGTACTGCGCCGAGAATTCTGCTCGATGGAATCGGCTGCGGCTGCACATGCTGGGCGCAGCGTGGTTCACGATCTTCGCGATCGGCGCCCTCGTAGTTGCCGCGCTGTCGATCGGCACCTCGGCGTCGGCGATCTCATGGCAGCGCTCGCATGTGCTCGGCGTCGTGACGGCACTTCTCGCCGCGGGCTTCACGCTGTATGGCCACGTACAGGTCGGGCGATGGATCATGGGCCGCAGGCAGAGGGAGTTGCGCCAACGGCTCGCCGCGGGCGATGTCTTCGACCTCGGCGGTTACGGCCTGACGCGCAAGCGCGAACAGTCCTAGTTGAGACGCAGGCTTCGAAAGCTGTGGCGCTCGTGACGCAACTGAGGCTCCGCCTACAGACTCCGCGCGTCGCATCGACGGCAAGTGGCCGGAGAACGCCACGCTCGTCGCTGACGCCATGCAGGGGGCTGTCGCTGAGCCGGACCATGGCGAACCGCGGTAACCGCTCATCCGCGATCCACACACAGGTGTTCGGTACTCTCGAATAGCGCTGCCCCCCAGCCGAAGCCGGGGGGCAGATGGTACGTCCACCTGACATGAGCAGGTGGCGCTGAGCACAGCCCTGCCGGAGAAACCGGTGGGGCTGTGTCTCGTATCAGCGTAGCACGTCCATACACCCGCGCGCGGACAGTCCACGAATCACGCTCAGTGCGCGATTCAGATCCCGAGTTGGCGCCGGGCGATGCGCAGTTCAGCCAGACAAGTGCCTATGTCGGTCGCGACGCCACGAACCACAGCCCAGTCGTCGTCGGACAGGATCACCGAGCAGCCTGAGCAGGGCGGCTAGGCCCTACACACAGCGCTGAAGCGGTGCCGCTGGCCGGTGGGCCGGACACTGCGACGATTGAGGTATGGCAGCACAGGATCAGCCCAAACCGCGTGAGAAACCGCAGCGTCGAGAGACAGCGGAACCGATCCCCGACAGCATGGAGAACGTCGCGGCTGCGGCCCTGGACACGCCACCGAAGAAGAACTGGCGCTACCTCAACAAGCGCTAGAGCGACCGTCTCTGCTGAGACGGTGCCCGTGGAAACTCGACAGGTACCGTTGCGCTATGGGCGAACCATTCGACATCGGCCAAGAGTGGGCGCTGCGCTGGCTCAACAAGAATCATCCCGTGGAAGCGCCACGCAACCAGAGCCCGATTGACGCCGTGGACTACTGCCAAGACGTAGCGAACGCGGTGAACGCGCACGCAGTGAAGAAGCTGGCTGAGTTCGAGGCTGTGCTGCGACGCACGCTGATGGACGCGCTCGAAGGTGAGACTGAGCCGAAGTGTGTGCGGGTGTCGGCAGCGGACCTGTTGGAGTCCGATCGCATGACGTTCCTCGGGAGGAAGATCACGCACGGTGTTGAGCGGCCACGCCGGTTCCCTGTGAACTTGCACTCCTAGCCGCTTGGGGGAACAGCCCTATAGCCCCCCTCTCGATCAATGGGCCGCCGAGACCGCCAATTGCAGAACCGAGTTGCCGTCAGTTCAACGGCAGAGACCTCGGGTCACCCCGCATGAATGCACGACAGCCAAAAAATGAGGGCGAGGGTCAAACGATGCAGGGATAGTGTCCGCGCGTGGACACTGAGGCGTTCATCGAAAGCTATTGCGGCGCAATTGAGGCTGGCCAAGCCAGCGTGCTGATCGGTGCGGGTCTCTCACTCGGGGCCGGCTACCCGACATGGGAGGAGTTGCTCGAGCCTGTCGCTGCTCAATTCGAGATCCCTGCAGTCGCTGACCTGCCCCTTCGCGCTCAGTACATCGAGAATCAGCCCGGAGGTCGCGATCGTCTTGGCCGGCACGTCGCAAAGACCGTCGGCGCGGTTGAGCCGAAGCCCCTTGAGAACCACATTCTGTTGGCGCAACTGGGTATCGCTGACAGTTGGACTACCAACTTCGATTCACTCGTCGAGACCGCCGACGAACATCTCACGGTCATCGCTCACGACGAAGATCTGGTCGAACGTGCTGTCAGACAACGGCGCCTCTGCAAGATGCACGGCTCGATTCCTCGCGATGCGATCGAGCCAGATGGTGGTCGCGATCAACTAGTGCTGAGTCGCAGCGACTACGAGCGATACGAGTGGACCCATCCCCGGCTCTGGCGCCTCTTGCAGGCACAGTTCCTGACGTCGAGCTTCCTGTTCCTCGGATTCTCCATGACCGACCCGAACTTCGAGGCAGTCTTCAAGATCGCGCGCCTCGTCACCGCGGACAAACCCATGACGCACTACGCGATCATGAAACGGCCCGACAGTGACGACGGCATGTTCGATTTGCGCGCTGCTGATCTCAGCCGAGCTGGGATAAGGCTCATTGAGATTGCCGACTACAGCGAGATCACGACGATCTTGCGAAAGCTCGTCGTCAGGACGCGGCCGGCTGGGCTCTTTGTGTCGGGTTCTGCTCGCGACCCTGGTGACACCGAATCGACGGGTTCGGACACCTACCCGACTGCGGAGAGCAACGAACAACTCAACCGATTCGCCGAGGCTCTGGGGAACCGTCTTGCGGACGAAGATGTCCCGTCGATTGTCGCGGCTGGTGATATCGGAGCCAGGGTCGGCTATAGCTTCTTGGCTCGGCTCGAGAACTACGACTCCAGCCGTTTCCTCCTAGTCCGACGGCGTTCCGACAAGGATGTCGATCCTCCATCACGGCGGCAGGGCCAGATCTGGTTCAGCGGCGAGAAACCCAGCACGATGAGATCCGCAGCATTTGAGCACGTCCGTGCGGTTGTATTACTCGGTGGTGGTTCCGGCACCGAGTCGGAGGCCGAGACGGCGCTCGCGTTGGGCATGACTGTCGTACCGGTCGCCCACACGGGAGGTGCGGCGCGCAAGGTTTGGCAGTCCATGTCAGGCGACTTGGAGCGCCATGGCGGTCATGGCGTTGGTCAGCGAGAGATAGATCCGCAGCAGTTCTCCGACCTCAACTCCCCCGACATCGATACGGCGATGCAGGCCGCAACCGGACTCATCCGCGATGGCCTCTTCCTCCCGCCCATGGACGACATCTGAGTGTGTCTCACGCCATTCCTACAATGAGCCGCATGGCCGATGTCTCGCTCCTTGAGCATTCCGAATCGCTGTCGGCGACGATCACTCAAGCATCGCTTGCCAATGACGAATGGGTCGACGCAGATGCGCCGCTCCGCGGGGGACAGTCGACCACCGCTCAAGAGCGCGTCAGGTTGATCTCGCTCGAGAGCGCCGAGTATCCGGACCGACTTCGTGCGATCGAATTTCCGCCTCGCTATCTGTGCATCATCGGAGATTTTGCGAAGTCCACGCGCTGCCCGATCGCCATCGTCGGCAGCCGTTCAGCGAGCGACGACGGCGTTACCGCAGCATTCAAGTCCGCTGCAGCGCTGGCCCAACGGGGTCACAGCATTGTCTCGGGCCTCGCCAGCGGAATCGATGCCGCTGCACATCGTGGCGCACTCGCGGTGAGCGGCCACACCATTGCCGTCGTCGGCACCGGGGCAGACTGTGTGTACCCGACGGAGAACCTCAAACTGCGAGACGAGATCGCCAAGAGTGGAGCCATCGTCTCGCAGTTTCCGCTCGGCCATGGGCCCAGCAAGACCACGTTCCCCGCCCGCAATGCGGTCATCGCGGGCCTCAGCGCAGCCAGTCTTGTGATCGAATCGAGCGGCCAGAGCGGTACACGCATCGAAGCCGAACTGACGCTCGAGCAGGCCAAACCAGTGCTGCTGTGGGCGCCCGTCCTCGGTGATGAGGCATGGGCTCGGGAATTTACGAAGCACCCGCTCGTGGCCTTCGTCGAGTGCGTTGACGATGTCGCCGCTGTTCTTGACCGCTGCGCAAAGTGACAGCCGACCTCATCGCCATTTCGGACGCACTCGCGGACGAGCTTGTCCCGATGCCCGGCGATGCGCCAGATGTCTGTCCGATGTGCCGCTCCGGTCGCACATCGCCTCCCGCGCTGTGCAATAGCTGCACCAACACCTCCGGCCAAGTCGCCCATCCATGTCCGATGGTCATTCCGATCAGCTTCTACGCCAAGCCCTCGCCGCTGCGCGAGCGGATGCACGACTTCAAGGAGCACAGCGACGAGACCGTTCGTGCAAGAGAGTCAAGAAACGTCGCGGCGATCGCTGCCCGGTACATCACCGAGCACGGCGGAGCGCTCGCCGCAAAGTTCGGGACTTGGGACGAAACTGTCGCAGTGCCGTCGACTCATCACAGCGACCGGCCCGCGCTTCAGTCGGCCATCGAGGACAACTTTCCCGGCATCTTCGCTCCGTTCGCCCGGCCGCTGATTCAAGGTCCCGGCAACATGGATTTCAATCAGGCAAGCGAATCTGGATTCCTCCCGGCCGGAGTAGTCGACGGCAAGAGGTATCTGCTCATCGACGATACGTTCACCACGGGCGCCCGGCTGCACTCGGCACATCACGCGCTCGTGGCAGGCGGGGCCATTGTCCCCGCAGCCATCATCGTCACACGCAAGATCAATCCGTCCCCGCTCTACGGCAGTCTTGCTATGTGGAACCGACAGACTCAGGTCGCGTTCCGATTTGATGCGCCTCCATGGTGGAGCGCAAGGTAGGACAGTGCTTGAGGATTCCAGTCGCGAGAGTCGGGCGGCAGCTGGGTACTGGTGCCAGCGCCTGCCGCAGATTGGCGCCAGTGCTGGAGTCGCCAAGACGAAGTGACGGCAACTGTTGATGCTCGCTGAGGAGACGGCTGTTGCCCTGCGGGTCTCGAGTACCAGCCGGGTTTTCTGTCCGCAGATGAGGAGACTGAGCTGCTCGCGAAGATCGACGGCTGCGGGTGGCTCGGCGATCTCGCGAGGCGCGTGCAGCACTACGGGTACAAGTACGACTACGCGAATCGTCAGCTCGACGAGTCCGCCCGCATCGGGCCGCTGCCGGAGTGGCTGACGCAGCTCACGCACAGGGTTCGTGCCGCCGCGTCTGAGGACTCGAAGCACCTGCTCGACGCGCATCAGCCATTCGAGCAGGCGATCGTCAACGAGTACGAGCCCGGCCAAGGCATTGCGCCGCACATCGACAGGGATTGCTTCGGACCGGTCGTTGCAACCGTGAGCTTGGGCTCAGCGGTCGACATGGATTTCCGCTGCGACGCCACCGGCGAGGGGTTCGTGCAGCGGCTGGAGCCCCGCAGTCTCGTTCTCATGCACGGCGATGCGCGCTGGCGGTGGCGTCATGGCATCGCCAAGCGGCGCACCGACGCCTGGGGTGGGCAGAAGGTCGCCCGCCTGCGACGCGTGTCGATCACCTTCCGCACCATCGCGGACACAGAGTCGGACGCTCCTTGACGCACGCCCGGCCGTGACCTCACGGCGCTGCGCGAGGCAGGTGAGACTCGACCGGCCGGCAGCGGGGCGCAGCGCGCTGCGCAGTGCATCGTCGGCCGCCAAGTCGGCACGAATGCCGGGCAAGCCCTCAAAGCAAAAGTGCGCGGCGAATTGTCGCCTCAAATCAGGTGGCGCGATTTACCGGGACGCTATGACCAACGGCGTGCGGCTTGAGCTCGACAGCCACTGGTGACAGTGCTCGCATATCCACCCTGTGATTCTCACGAGGTTGTCGTGGTCTGCGGTCAGGTTGCGCCGGTGGATCGGTTCGTGGTGGGCGATTCGGTTGCGAAGGAAGTTCAGGCGTTGACATGTCACTCGCCAGGGGTAAGCTCTCGATCGAAGACCCCGGAACCGTCAATGCTTCGGCAAACGGCCGGGGTTACGCCTTTGCGGACAGCAAACACGAGGCCCCTGCAGGAGTCCAACGATCTACGTCCGCCCGGCCCGAAGCCGGCCGAAGCTGAAATGAGCCCGCGGCGGTGCGCGGAACTGCCTGCCCCGCAGCTCCGCCCAGACAGACACGATCCTGTTTCTCCTTGTTCGGCTCCTTTCCGTGCGATCTCGAGCCCCGACAGTCCCCAGATGGGTCCGTATGTGCGGTGCCTGGGCCGCCGCAGTCGGCCTCGGCCGCAGCGTTGCTCGACGGGGCTGACCGTTACGATTCGGTCATGAGCGCGAGCGCAGCTGCGACGTCGGTGGACGTCCCTGATGTGTTGCTGCGCGCCTGTGATCTGCCTGGGTTGATCGCGGACGACGACGGGAGGGGCCGTGTGGTGGCCATCCGGCAGTTCGTCAAGGACTGGGCGGCCGCTGACCCGCTGCGCCGGCGCCGCATGATCGCCGACCCGCCGCGGCATCGCCGCCTTCGCCACCGTTTCGGGGCGCGTCGTTTTGATCTCGCCCGCATAGCGGCCGTGGTCGATGCGCTGTGCGAACGCGACGGCGTGCAGGCCCCGTCGTGGGTCGCGGCGTCGCGGGCGCGCCGGCCTGTGTCGCTGACGAAGTCACGCTTGGACCAGTCGCCGTGGAATGACTGGGTGCGCTCGGTGGCGCCGCCTGCATGCGGCCGGCACAACGTGTGGTTCGTGCCCGCAACCCTTGACGACCACCGGGTGCATGGCTTCCGCTGAGCGCGGTTCAGGACCAGCGGAGACTCTGTTCACCGCAGAACGAATGCTCGGCTACTTGGCCGAGCTGGACGATGTGCTCGCCGACGAGGGCGTAGCCGAAGTGCTGCACCTGCACGTGGCAGGTGGCGCGGTCATCGCCACCAAGACCGACGCCCGGCTCACCTCAGATGTCGATGTCGTCTCTGAGGCGATGACCGAGCAGCTGCGACGTGCCGTTGTGGTGGTGAGCGAGCGTCACCCAGGACTTCGCCGTGATTGGCTCAACGACGGCGCCAAGCTCCAGCGCGTCAACCTGCCCATGGAACCCGAGCGCATCTACACCGGCAGTTGCCTGGTGGTGGACTCAGCGGGCGACCGCTACGTGCTGGCGATGAAGCTCGCCAGCGGACGACCGATCGACGAAGCCGAATGAGGATCCGCCGCCCAAAGTGAGCCCCGGCTGCAGCGGAGCCAGACAAGACCTTGTCGCGGGCCCCGAGCATGTCCCGCACAGACGCGAGGAGCCCCAGGGGCGGGACCCCTGCGACTGCAGATGCACCGCCGTGCCCAGCCTTGGCGGCCACAGTGTCGACCGCCTGCCCGCCGCTCCGCCCAGACAGCCAAGGTCCTGTTTCTCCTTGTTCGGCTCCTTTCCGTGCGATCTCGGGCCCTGACAGTCTCAAGACGGCCGTTCGCGAGATGTTCGGGCTGCATCGACGGCATGGCGTCAACTGTCGACCAGAGATTCACAAATCTGTCGGCTGCAAACATCAGAAATTGTCGGCTGGAGCCTCCTGAAGTTGTCGGTTGCACGAGGAGCGCCCGTGTCCGACGGTGACGCAGCCACCGACTGCCACGACCGCGCGGAGGATCGTCACACCGCTCCCGCCCGCCCGGCAGAGACTTGGTCAGGTCGTCCAGAGTGAGGAGATGGGCCGCATGCTGATGCGGTCCCCGAGGCTGAGGTCGTGCTCGCCCATGTGCAGCACGATCCCGCCGGCGAACGCTCCGGGGGCCACGGTGTCGAGCCGGTCGCGCAGCCAGCGAAGGTGATCTGCGGCGCGGGGCGAGGGAGAGCTGCTGGCCTTGACCTCGATGGCGGTCACCGAGCCGTCGGGCGTCTCGAGGATGATGTCTGCCTCATGGTGCGCGTCGCGGTAGTGCCACAGGCTGATGCGAACAGCGCTGCTGGTGGCTTGACGGGCGATCTCGTTGACGACGAACGACTCCGCCAGCATGCCGAATGCCTGTGACGTCGGCGCCAGCAGCGCCTGTGGCCCGGTGCCGAGCAGGTGCGCGGCGAGGCCGGTGTCGGCAATGTGCAGCTTGGGGCGCCGGATCGCTCGCGCCGACAGGTTGCGCGACCAGGCCGGGAGCTCCTGTGTCAAGAACACGGCCCGGAGCCAATCGAGGTAGCTGACGACGGTCGGCTGGCTGATGGCGAGCCGCCTCGACGCCGCGGTGAGGTTCAGTTCCTGGGATGTCTGGGCGGCGGTCCAGCGCAGCAGCGGCGCCAGGGCGGTGGATCGCCGGATGTCCGCAAGCGCAGTGATGTCGCGCCCCACGACGGTCTCGATATAGCTCTCGAACCAGCCCGCACGCAGGTCCTCGGGCAGCCGCAGCACCTCGGGATACCCGCCAATGCAGATCAGCTCGGCATAGTCGCGCCGGCTCAGCGGCGGCGAGCTGCCAGGGCGCGGGGCACCGGGCGGGCTGTCGCCGCTCATCCACCTCTCGATCGGCGGGCTCTCGGCGCCGGCGATCTCGGCTTGAGACAGGGGGGTCAGGCGCATCAGCCTGGCTCGCCCGGCCAGCGACTCGCTGATAGTCGGCACCGACAAGAAATCGGTGGAACCGGTCAGCAGGAACCGGCCCGGCGTCTGCTCTTCGTCTGCCAGGCGCTTGACCGCCCTGATCAGCCGGTCGCCGGCCAACTGCACCTCATCGACAGCCAGCGGCGTCGGCCACGCACTCAGCAGCGCGGCGGGATCGTCAAGCGCAGCCTGCAGCATCGGCTCGTCTTCGAGGGTGACATAGGTGCCGCCTGCGCGCTCGGCCACCCTGCGCGCCAGGGTCGTCTTCCCCGACTGGCGCGCACCGTGCAGCACCACGACGCGAAAGCCGCCAAGCGCACGGCTGACGCGGGGACTGAGGTGCCGGGCGATGTGCCCCTCGATGCGTGCGACCACACTTCCACACTAGCCCAAATGATAGTTTCGCACGGACGCTAATGAGAGAACTGCACCATCACTGCTTGCTGTATTGCACAGCGGCGACGCCCGAAGCTGTACCGGGCCGTTGCGGGTCGTCGGTGAGAGCCGAGATGAGCTGCGGCAGCTCGGGCAGGCGGGCAGCGCTAGTCTCGCGCGCCTCCGAAGAGGCAGAGCGTGTGGAGAATCTGGCACAGCGGCGAGCCGCATCACGACAGGCACAGATGTGCCGGTGCTTCTGCCGCCCCGGGAGACGAACCTGCCGTCCGGTCTGGTGCACCTTCCGTCAGGTTTGGCGGCACTGTGGGCCGCCGTCGCATGCGGCGCGGTGCCGTGGCGGTTGCTGTGGTTGCGCTGGTCGCCGCCGCCACCGTTGCGTTCCCGGTGGGTGCGCAGGCGCTCGACAGAGGCTCGCCCATGCAGACGGTGCGGATATCGAACGGCCTGTACCTGTTCTGGTACGAGGTGGCAGGAGCAACGGGCTACGACGTGCAGATGCGCTCCCTGGGCAGCGACAACACCTGGCAGCAGTGGAACAGCGTCGACTACAGCGGCACGTACCAGCCGCTCATCGTCACCGGTCTGGTGTCGGGCACCAAGTACCAATGGCGGGTCCGAGCGAAGAACGGCACGCAGACGGGCCCGTGGTCGCCCACCGATGACGACACCGACCCTGCGTACAACCAGACAGTGACGGCGTTCGGCAGCGGCGTGCCCAACGCGCCGATCATCACGGCGGTCTCGGGCACCGCGCAGTCGATCACGGTCGGGTGGATCCCCGGGGAGTCGCGCAGCGGTGTGGCAGCGGACGGCTGGGTCGTCAGCTATTTCTGGTACGACGAGAACGACCAGTACCACATCCGCCGTTCCGAGCGTCTTGCAGCGTCGGCGAGGACGCACACGTTCAACGTAGCCACAGGCGTCGATGTCGAGTACGAGGTGTTCGTGCGGTCCTACGCCGGGACGCGTGCAGCCGGTGCGTCATCGAACGTCGTGTGCGTCATCCCGAACCGGGTGCATGCGGCGCCGCATACACGGCTGCCGCCGCCTCGCACCCCTACGCAGAACCCGACGCCGCAACCGACGCCGACGACCCCGACGACGCAACCGCCACCCGACAACGACAACCCACCGCCCGACAACAACGAGGATCCGCCACCCGACAACAACGAGGATCCGCCACCCGACAACGACAACCCACCGCCCGACAACAACGACAACCCACCGCCGAACAACGACAACCCACCGCCGAACAACGACAACCCACCGCCGAACAACGAGAACCCACCGCCGAACAACGAGAACCCACCGCCGGGCAACGAGAACCCACCGCCGGGCAACGACAGCCCGCCGCCGGGCGATGCCGACGTACCGCAGTCAGACGACCCGGGCGATCCGCCGTCTCGCACCCCGAGGGGGAAGTGGCGCGACGTGGACGTGGAACGCGTGGGAGGCCCAGACCGGATCACCACCGGCGTCACCGTCGCCGAGACCTACGCCGAGCGGCGGAGAAACGCCGGCGACGACATCGACAGCGTGATCGTGGCGACCTCGCTGCGCTTCCCCGACG
The DNA here is from genome assembly GCF_965204125.1 of Candidatus Poriferisodalis sp. GTDB lineage: Bacteria > Actinomycetota > Acidimicrobiia > Acidimicrobiales > Poriferisodalaceae > Poriferisodalis. The sequence continues at coordinate 1,078,996 of NZ_OZ241968.1, forward strand.
CGTTGTCGGCGTCGTCGTTGGCGGGGCTGATCGACGCGCCGATCCTGCTGACCGAGCTCGATCGGCTGTCGAAGCCCACGGCCGAGTTCATCGAGGCCCACGGCATCGAGCGGGTGTTCATCATGGGCGAGCACGAGGCCGTGTCGTACAAGGTCCAGCGGGCCATCGAAGCCCTCGAGCCCGTGCGCGAGGTGATCCGCCTCGGCGGTGCCGACCGCTACGAGACGTCGGTCAAGATCGCCGAGTACGTGGGCACACCGGGCAGCTTCTGCGGCACCAACCGGCGAACCGTGCTGCTGGCCACCGGCACCAAGTTTCCCGATGCGCTCGCGGCAGCGCCGGTCGCGGCGGTCGGCAAGCACAGCCTGCTGCTCAGCTATCCCGACCGCCTGCCGCCGCTGGTGCGCACGCACCTGCACCAAGGCGCGCTGGAGGGCTCCATCGACCGTGTGGTGATCGTGGGCGAGACCAGCGCCGTCTCGCGCAGTGTGGAGCAGATGCTCGCACGCCTCGGCCTGATCACGGTGCGCGTCGGCGGCGCCGACCGCTACGACACCGCCGCCCTGCTCGCCAAGTACGCGGTAGACGACACCTCGCCCACGCCGGCGGGCTGCCTCGGCAACAAGGCTGCGGCCATCGTCACCGGCCGCACTTTTGCCGACGCGCTGGTGGCCGGGCCGCTCATCGCCTACGCACAGGGTCCCACGCTGCTGCTGAACCCGCCCAGCTTCATCCCCGCCCCCGTCGTGCGCGTGCTGCGCGCCGGCATCTTCGACCGCGAGGCGGTGGAGCTGGTGGTGGTGGGCGGTCGCCGTGCACTGCCCGATCAGCAGGTGAAATGGGTGCGCGACATCTTGCGGCGCGCCGACTAGCGACCCTTGCGGATCCAGCGTGCGGTGTTCACCGAGGTCTCGATGCGCGACTCGCCGGTGAGGCGCCGGATGATGACGTCGCGCGGCGATGCGCTGGCGATGGCTTGGTGAATCTCCTCGCTCACCACTGCGGTGCCGCCGACCAGGTAGATCCGCATCGGCTTGAAGTCGCGCAGGAGCTGCTCGGTGGCTGCGGGCAGCGACCCGGTCTCGGTGAACGCGACCGCAGAGTGGGGAAGGTCCGCAGCGAGGCCGGCGGCGATGGCGACATCGGGCGGGCACCCGCCGTTGACGATCACCAGCGTGATGTCGCGCGAACCCGTGCCCGGCGTGGGCAGCACATTGCGCGCCGCCAGCGCAGCGGTCTCTGCGAGGTCTGCGCCCGCGAGCCGGGTGACCATGCCCGGCTCGACGCCGGCCGCGATGATCGCGTCGCGCACTGCGGGGCCGACCGATTCGGGTCCGCCGATCAGCCGCGCCCGCTTGACGTCGTAGTCGTTCAGCAGCGCGGCGGACGCCTCGGGCAGCGCATCGGCCGCGGTGTAGACGATGACGGATCGCTGCATCCGTGCGGCGACGGCCGCAGCCACGCCGATCTCGCCCGGCGACTCGCCGTTCACCACCACCAGTGCAATCGGCTCTGCCGCCGCGGGCCTGCCCAGCAGGTGCCGCGCCGCGTTGGCCGCGATGGCGGCGCGATCGGTGCCCGAGACGCGCCAGACGGTCGGCGACGAGCGCAGCGAGCGCACCCGGTCGAGCAGGGCAGGCGGCACGGCGTCGGTGTCGCCCACGAAGATCACCTCGTTGGGCTTCGTCTCGTTGAGGAACTCTTCGGTCTCGTCGGGCACCTCGGTGTCTGAGGTGTAGGCCATCACCCCGCTGCGCAGGCGTGACGCGAGATGAGAGGCCACGGCGGCGTCATCGGCGTTCCAGCCGTTGACGAGCACCACGGTGCCGCCCGTGGCGACCGGGTTGGCAGACCGGTCCTCCCCGTCGTCGTCGCTGCCGGGTCCGTCACCGCCACCAGAACCGCCGCCGCCGTCACCGGGGCCGCCACTACCGCCGGGTCCGCCGCCGCCCGGTACGCCGCCACCGCCACCGATTCCGCCACCGGTTCCGCCGCCGCAGCTGCTGGCAGGCATGGCGGCGACCCAGTCGCCGGCCTCGTCGCCGACCGCTCGCACTCGCACGTTGTACTCAGTGATCAAGGGCCCCACGTCGATGGTCTGCTGCGGCACCGTGAACGACGCGCTGGTCGCTCGGTAGTCGTGGCGGGGGCCGTTCACCCACCATCCGCCGCTCGGGTGCTGGTACTGGGTCTCGAAACCGGTCAGCTTGCCGCCGGGTCTGGTCCACGACACCGTCACCACGTTGCCGCTGACCGTGTAGCAGACATTGGTCGGCTGGCCAGGACGGAATGACCTCGGCGTGAGGCCGACGTTGAGAGTTGCCCAAGCGCCGCCGTTGGCCCGTACTCGCACGTGGTAACAGGTGCCATTGTTCAGCCCGGTGAACAGGTGGAATCCGTTCCCGCTCGCGGAAGTACGCGTGCTCCAGTTGCCCGAGCAACCCGTCTGGTAACCGACTTCGTAGCCGCTAGCGGTTGGGGAGATGAGCCACTGCAGCCAGATGGACGCGTCGCGGGCCTCGGCCCTGACGTACTGGGGCGCGGGCTCCGTCTGAGCGGAGGCCGGCGACGCACTGGCGACCACGGCCAGCATCGACCCGATGACCGCAGCGGCCAGCAGCGGTGCCAGCCTCCTGGCGAAGCGCCGGCTGTGGGGCGGCCGGGTGCCCCGGCTTGGGCTGCTATCTTGCTGGCCGCGTTCAGCGGCCGGGACCGGCGCATTGCTGCTCATCGTCTGCATCCTCAGCCCATCTCAAAACCTGCCGCGGAATCCGGCAGCCCGAAGCGTCGGGCGCCACAGAATTCGCGGTCAGCGTTGATCGGAAATCATGAATGCTGCACATGAGTACCACACATGTAAAAAAACATGCAATAGCGGGTTTTTGGGCAGTCGGCCCCGGAACCATTCGGTAAATCGCTCAGTGCGGGCGGCGTCCCGCGTTCTCACAGCGCGATGTATGGCCTAGCTTGCCCTCATGCATGTATGCGCGGAGCAAGTGATCTTCAGCCCAGCGGCCAGCACGTCACATCGCCGCAACTGCTCATGCCGACATGAAACGGGATCCGCTCGGCGGTGAGAAGAGTTCGCTTGGCGGCCGCTGCAGCCGCCCTTGCCATTGCAGCCACCGCGCTCTCGCCGGCATTCGTGGTGCCCGCGAACGCCCAGGAAGCCGATCCGGTCGCGGCGCGGCCTGCCGTGCAGAGCCCGACGCGGTCGCCCACCGCGTTCAGGCTCGGCGAAGTGGTCTACGTCCTGCTGCACTTCTATGACGGCGTGACCGTCCAGGGGTCACCGGGACTGCCCGCCACAATCGGCAGTCGAACTGTCACCTTCAAGCATCAGTCGTACGTGTCGGCGTCTCGCCAGGCGCTGTTCAGCTACCGGGTGGCCGAGGGCGACTTCGCCAGCGGCGGCGTCACCTTCAGCACCGGCACGGTGACGCTGTCGGGCGGCACGTTCACGCCGACGTCGGGCGGCGCCGCCACCAACCGCATCACGCTGGGCGCGTTCGGGGCTGATCACGTGAACTACCTCATCGACGGCGTGAGGCCGAGCGTGCGGGAGGCCCGTGTGGCGGCGGTGCCGGCGGGCGGCGTCTACCGGCCCGGCGATGTCGTCGAGGTAGAGCTGCGCTGGAGCGAGCCGGTGTCGGTTCCGCAGCAGCACGTGAGCGCCACGTCGGTGATCGTCGGCATTGCCCCGCCCAGCGGGCCGATCAGCCGGCGTTCTGCTGTGCTGTCGGCCGGCAACGGCACCGACCTGTGGCGCTTCCGCTACGTGGTGCGTGCCGGCGACGGCACCGGTGTGCTGGGCCTCTTCGGGTCTTCTCTGGCTCTTCCCGCGGGGGTGATGGTCCGCGACACCGCGGGCAACCCGGCGATCATCCGCTGGGACACCGTCGAGACGCGCCTGTCGTTCGACGCGCCGGGGTCCGACCAGTGCCCCGAATGCGAGGAACCGCCCCTGACGCCGACCGTCGAGCAGCCGGCCGGCGACGACCGACCCGACGGCGGGGGCGCGGTGACAACCACGCGCGTGTCGGGCGGCGACCGCACGGCGACTGCCGTCGAGGTGGCCGAGGAGTACGTCAGGCGGGTCGCGGCGGCTGGCGGCGACGTCGACACGGTGATCGTGGCGACCAACAGGCGGTTCGCCGACGGGCTCGCGGCATCGTCGTTGGCCGGCAAGGTGCAGGCGCCGATCCTGCTCACCGATCCCGACCGGCTCTCGGGCACGGTCGCGGGCTTCATCGAGCGCCACGAGATTTCGCATGTGTACGTCATGGGCGGCACCGAGGCCGTGTCGCTCGAGGTGGAGCGCTCGTTGGAGACGCTCGACGCGGTGCAGGCGCTCACCCGTCTCGGCGGCGCCGATCGCTACGAGACCTCGGTGCTGATTGCGCGCGAGGTCGGCATTCCAGAGGCGTTCTGCAACCGCAACAAGCGCACCGTGCTGCTGGCGACGGGCACCGAGTTCGCCGACGCCCTGGCTGCGGCGCCGGTGGCGGCGGTGGGCCCGCACCCGCTGCTGCTGACCGAGCCCGATGCGCTGCCGCCGAAGGTCCGCAGCCACCTGCGCAACAGCAGCGACTACGGCTGGGTGCACAACGTGGTGGTCATCGGCGGCGAGAACGCCGTGTCGGCCCGTGTGGCCCGCGACATTGCCGGCATGGGCCTGCGCGTGGTGCGGGTAGGCGGTGCCGATCGCTACGAGACGGCAGTGCGGCTGGCCGAGCATGCGGCGTTTGCGGCGACGTCGCCTCCGGACCGCTGTCTGGGCAACCGCCGCGTCGGCGTGGCCGACGGCACGAGGTTCGCCGACGCCCTGGTGGCCGGGCCGCTGCTCGCGTACGTGCGAGGCACGACCCTGCTCGTGCAGCCCCCCGACGTCGTGCCCCCCTCGGTGGCTGCGTTCCTGCAAGGGCCGGTGCTCGACGCCGAGTCGGTCGAGCTGATTGCGGTCGGGGGTCGAGAAGTTCTCGCCGACCCCCTCCTCGAACGTCTGAGAGCTCACGCAGCCAGGCGGCCGCCCCCGCCGAGCTGAGCCCGGACCGGACGCGGCCACCCCGGGCCCGCTGGCTTCCTGCGCCGGCGCTGCTCCCTACGGCTCGATCCCGACCGTCTGTTCCTCCCGTTCCAGAAACGGGTACTGCCCACGGATGACGAAGCCGTGGCTGAGAGTATGCGGCAGACCTCTCGTCCCGGATGTCGTGCTGACCGACGCCGAGGACGGGGCAGTCGAGGCCATGCGGCTGATCGAGCCCCGCGTGGAGCGGATAGCGGTGCTCGCGTCGAAGCGGGGGCCGCTTGGCAGCAGTGCGCGCGGCGGAATATTGCTGGCTCTTCGCGTTTTAGCGTGGAGTGAGTGTGCGGCAGTTGTGTCGCCCGGTGTGGTCATGGCGGCGGTCGTCCATCGCCCGCGGTGTCGGCGCCAACTTCCGCCGGTCAGCTCTGCGTATTGACGACTGGGAAGTAGCGGCGTGCACGTGTTTTGCCAACCGGGCGAGCTTTGCCCGCCGCGGCCAGGTTGTTGAGGATCTTGCGGGCCACTGCCCGGTCGACGTCGAGCAGGCTCGCCGCTTCTGCGGTGGAGATGCTGCCGAGGCGTTCGATTTCCCGTAGCAGCCTGACGGTGCGCTCGTGCGCCTTGTCTCGGGCCGGCACCCCGGCGCGTCTGATGAGTTCGTCCGACAGCCGGTACTGCGTGCCGCCGGCGCGACCCACGCGTTCGATGAGTCCGTGTAAGCGCATCTCGTCGAGCAGGGCGTCCACGTCGATGCTGGGGAGCACGTCGGCGAGGTGCCGTTTGGCGGCTTCGCCGCGGCGTCGTAGCTCGACGAGCACGCGGCGCTGCGCAGCTGAGCCCGCCCATGGATCCAGCGCGAGCAGCCATGCCTGCTCGTCGAGATCGATCAGGAACTGGTTGCGCAATGTCACGGTGAGCGAATCGGATTCGGCGGCGAATTCGGGAGGACGCATCAAGCGCGATTCCATCTCTTGGAACATGCGGTCGACTCCCTCGCCGTACTCCTCCACGAAGCCCATGCTGCGCAGCGTCCTCATCAGACGGCGGTTGCGGCTGAAGTGCTCGAGTCGCATGTTGTCGACCGTGATGTGGCCGGCGAGCGGGCCGGGGCTGCGAATCTCGATTCGGTCGTCCCACACGGTGACGTCGATCGTGGTTCCCACCCGGCCGTAGTCGCGGTGCGCGAGCGCGTTCAGCAGCGCCTCGCGCACCACAGCATGGGGGTACTCCGGGATGGGCTCGCGAAACAGGCCCGACACCGCTTCGTAGGTGCGGGTGTGCCTGTCGATGAACTCGACGCAGCAGCCGAAGACGACCTCCAACGGCCCCCAGCACTCGTGATGGTCGGAGGTGGGGCCCGCAATCGGGCCGATCCCTGCTCGGCGCACGAGCTGCACCGCTGCACCAGGCACGAACTGGCGCGGGTCGCGTGCGAAGAGAACCGCTGCAGCGGTCGTCACCTCGATATCGCCGCCGGCCGCAGCGCTGGAGGCTCGCTCGGCGAGGTGCAGATCGACGAGTGCGCTGTCGAGATCTGCCCCGACCACAGCAGGGCGCCCGTTGCGCGCCAGCGCCGAGTTGACGAGCTCGACGTCGAAGTCGGCCGGGTCGAACCGGCGGTTCAACGGCTCCTCTTCTGCCGAGCGGCGAGATCGGTCCCGGACGAACGAAGCGAGCGCGTCACCCACCAGCGGTTGCGAGTCGCCGCCGACGCGGCGAAGCAGCCGTCCATCGGGCGTGGTGACGATGCGGTCGCTGACCTGGGGGACCATCACAGCAATGAGCTCCACACCGTCGACACGGAACGGCTTGAGCCCGACGGGGACATCGCACTGGTTGGCATATCGGGTGATGCTGTCCTGCACACGCTGGCTCAGCGAGCAGCCGGTGATCTCGCGCACGCCGCCGGTATCGCTCACGCCGAGGATCACCAACCCGCCGTCGGTCATGGCCATGGCGGGAAGCAACTCCTTGAAGCTGTCCCCGGGCCCGCCCTTGAAGTCAAGGGTTTCGTGTTCGACCTCGCCGAACAGGTCCCAGAACTGGCCGGCTGCGAGATCGTCGGCGATGTCTGCGAGCTGGGGTTGCGGCCGCGCCATGCTTGCCACTCTAGCCAATGAGCAGAAGATTCTATAATCTTCTGCCCATAACTCGCATTTTCGGGGGTTCTTGGAGAAGATTTCAATATCTTCTCATCGAATACAGCATTTTTTCTATTGCGGATAGAAGATTTTATAATCTTCTCCTCGCGCGGGAACACGTGCCCTCACGGCCGAGCGCGCTGGCGACGATGCGTTGGGTGGCTCTCGAAGCGAAGCTCGGCAGCACTCAAAGCATCGACAGCACAGCGACATCACTGCAGCGACTCGCCGCCAAGACCGACACCGACCGCGTCGGACCACCCTCCGACCTGATCGTGATCACCGCCTCGGGCTACAACCACCAACGACCCCACGGCACCGCCGTTGCCTCCGCGACCACCATCACCCCCTAGTCCAAACAACACCTCGCAGACGCGAAGAGCCCCGGGGCGGGTGCCCCGGGGCTCTTTCGCTGTTGGTCTTTGCCGGTCAGGCGGGCGGGCCGCTTGGCCGGTTCAGGTCAACTGTGGGTCTGACTCCTAGGGAGTCTTGACGCTGCTCGAGACAGCGATCCGCACCTGCGAGGAAGCGTTGAAGTTCTCATCAACCTTGTCCTGTGCGCCGGTGTTGTCGGCCCCTGTCACAGCGTCAACGGCGTAGCCGGTAGCGACTGCTGGCACCGCCGGGAACGCTGCGATCGCCGGAGGACCGGTGACCGCGGTGCCGCCGCCGGTGCCTGCCGCGGTCTGCACGAGATCGCGTGCCATCGGCAGGTTCTTCACCAGCGCTGTCTCCATCTCATACCGCACCTTGCGCGTCGGAGGCGTGGCCGTGACCACTGTCTCGGTCAGCGCCGGGGTGTCGGCGGAGAGGTCGTCGACGATCCTGAGACCGCCGTCGGCTGTATCGGCGGTCGGTGCCGTGCGGATCCGGGTGATGCCCGCTGCGAGCGTCTCGGCCGCAGTCGGCCGGGTGCGCACCGCAGCCGGCGCCAGGATGTCGGCCAGCAGTTCGTCGTTGGTGACGACGTCGACGAAGGCGTTGAAGTTCACCTCGATGGCGAACTGCGTACGCCCGGTACCGCTGGCGGCAACCGACTGGTTCCGAACCGTGAGCAAGCCCAGTCGCACCTTGGGGTCGCCGTTCTCGCAGTCTCCGAAGCCTGCGGTGAACCGTGCGTCGAAGGCGGCGTTCGCCTTCAACGCGGCGAGCAGGTCGCCCAGGGTGGCCGTGACGGGACCGTTGTTGAACCGCACCGTGACCCGCTGGCCCTTGGTGTCGACGCGCACGTCGATGTCCAGCGGCTTCTGGGCGCTGTAGGTGCTGGCCCGGTCGAACACCATCGTCCAGCCGTTGCCCGCAGCGCCGTCGGCGTCGCCGCCGGGCTTCGCGGTGATCACGATCTCGTCGTCGTTGACCTCGGCTGCGCCTGCCACGAGTGTCTCGGGCACTGTCCACGAGGCTCTCGCGGAGTGCTTGAGATTGCTCATCAGGATCGAGCTGATCTTCGGGCTGGCCTGCGCCTTGATCGCCGTGCCGGAAGTCCCGGCGCTCACGTTGCCCGACGTGTCAGCAACAGCACCCGGGCTGATGACCAGCCGGTCACCGGGCTCCAAGGGGCGGTTGATGGTGACCGTCGCAGTGGCCGCACCGGCAGTGTGATCCACCGCCGGAGCCGGGTCCGCAGCAGCACCAGGCCCCGGAACGAGCCTCACCTCATTGGTGGCGAGCACCGCGGTGCCCGCAATCATGACGTTGTCGGAGAAGCTGACGTTGAACAGGCTCCTGGGCTCCCTCGCACCCGCGATGCCGACGATCGAGATCGTCGGACGTGCACGGTCCGGCGGGGCAGCCATCACGGTCTCCGAGGTCGGCGCAACAGTGCGCTGGTCCTTGCCGGTGCCGAACTTGGCGGTCGACGAAACGACCGAGATCGTGTCGCCGCCCTTGAGCGGCTGGCCGAGCGTGACGTCGATCCGGCGCTTGTCGCACGCGCCGCCGGTGTTGCTCGACGCCACGTGGGAGACGACAGCGGGCACGCCGTTGATCTCGATGAGATCCTGCAGCTTCGCCAGGTCAGGCTCGACGTCGTCGCTGAAGTACAGCGTGAACACCGGACCAGTCGAACTCGCCGGTGTCGTGGCATCGACGAGGATCGTCGTAGTGGTGTCGGGCCGCACCGGGTCGTCCTGGTTGATGGCCTTGTCCTTGTTGGTGTCGCTGTTGGCGCCGATCGCCACGGTGAGCGCACCCGACGAAGCAGCCGCTTCGATGGCGGCGTCCATGGTGGCCTGGCTGACCGCAGCGGTGCCGCCGATGGCGACGATGCCCAGGTTCAGCTTGTCGGCGCCGATGTTCTTGGGCGTCGCAGCGAGGTAGTCGCGCACCGACGCGGGCAGGCTGTTGGCGTCGCCCATCGGCTCGTTGACCACCAGCGGGGTCACCATGAACCCGCCGGTCAGGCTCGTGGCCAGCACCGGGGCGGCGACCACGCCGTCGGGATTGCCGCGCACGAGCGCGACCCGATCGGCGGACACCAGTCCCAATGTGTCCTTGCAGCCGTCGTTGGCCATCTTGGCCAGCTCCACCGACACCGCCGAAGCCGACGCGCCGTCGACACGGGCCACCGTGTCCACGCCCAATGTGGTCAAAGCCGAGGCAACCCCAGCAGACACGATGTCGGTGCTGCCGATGATCTGCACATGCTCGATGTCGTTCTCAGAGATGAACTCAGCCGTCGCGTCAGGCAGCTCATCAGCAGCGGTCATCAGCAGCGGAAGCTGCATCCGGTACACGGCGGTCTGCACCGCCACGCCGTAGGCGAGCATGTCGGTGCCGCCGTTGATCAGCACAGCAGACGCCGCGTCGGTGCCGCACCACGACGACACCGAATCGATCTTGCCCGCAAGGTTCGCGGCCGTCTCATAGCGGTCAGTGCCCCCGATGCGCGTCACCATGGGCTTGTTGTTCAGGCCCTCGATCGCAGTGAGCGTCGCGTCGTCCACCGCAGCCGTGCCGCCCAGCACGTAGACCGTGTCGACGCCGTAGTCCTCGATGAAATCAGCGACGCCGCCGTGCAGGCTGCCCGTGGGGGTCAGCAGGATCGGAGCGTCGGCATAGCCGGCGAAACCGGCAACCGAGATCGAATCGACCAACGTGTTGCCCGACGCCACGAACGCCACCGGAACAGCGCCCAGACCGCCCTTGGAGGTAGCGAAGTTCTTCGCCACCCGCAAAGCCGTGTCATAACGATCCTGACCAGCGAACTCACGTGCATCAGGCACGTTGTCGTTGTCCGTGTCGACCTTCACCTCGAAGGCCGTGTTTGCGGCCTGAGCAGGGCTTCCTGCTACGACCGCCAGCACCGACGCCATCAGCATCGCCGCCACGATCGCAGCCAGGGAACGCCTGCCACGCCGCTTCGAATAGGTAGTCAAGGTTATGTTTCTCCTTGTTCTGTGCAACGGGAGATGCTCCCGCTCTGCATTGTCAAACCCCGCGTCGTCGCGGTTTGTGACAGCGCCGACCGGTTGAAGGGCTCACCTCGGCACATTCGCACCCGGTGAGCCCCACCTGGTGTCCCGCCTACGCGAGGTACACGGAACAGGTCCAGTGTAACGACCTTCGCTGCCGCGTCATAGGGGAAATTTCGGCCGATTTTCGAGCCGCCGCGACCGGTGCTTCCAGCGGTGTCGACCGGGCGCTCGGCGGCGAAGATCGCGAATGCTGTGGACCCTGCGGAGCGCTCAGCCGATCACGCCGAGGGCGTCGAGCGTCGATGGGCCGTGTGGCTGCGCGCTGGAGTCGGGGCTGTGCCGACGAGCGCTACGAGAAAATGCCGAGCCCTACCACGACGCCGAGGATCGACACGCCGATTCCGGCCAGCCAGCGGAACTGGTGCCGCGCTTCCTTGCGGTCGGCCTCGCGGGCATCGACGAGCCGCTCGAACTTGGTATCGAGACGCTCGAACGCGGTATCGAGACGCGCGATGTCGCTCTTGGTGGCGAGATCGGGCAGCGGCACAGGGCTCAGACAGGACATGACGTATTCGGCGAGCGACTCGTCGGCCTGCTCGCACCACCAAGCGTAGAGGCGGGAACGATCTTGTTCAGACACAGCGGATTCCTTTCTGCAGCGATCCGCTGTGGACAGTAGGGAGCCTCTCTCAATTCGAAAAATGAATTTCATGTTGTTTTGTTGATTGCTGCAATTGGCGTCGGCTTGGCTGGCCGGCGTCGCCGTTGGCAGTCTCAGGAGGATCGGGGGCGGGGGGCTACGAAGTTGGCCCAGGCGGCCATGAGCTTGCGGCGTTGTTCGAACAGGTCGCCGCGGACGTAGGCGGCTTCGGTGCTGTTGCCCACCACGTGGGCGAGCGCCGCCTCGCCTACTGCCCACGGCGTGGTGGTGGCCTCGATGGTCCACGTCTTGAACGACGAGCGGAACCCGTGCACGGTGCAGTCGAGCTCGTTGGTGCGCAGCAGCTTCAGCAAGGTCTGCCAGCTCAGCGGATGGCCGGGCTTGAGCGGCGAGGGGAACACCAGGCCCGAGTCGTCATTGAGCTCGCGGGCGGCGTCGAGCACCTCGAGCGCTTGCTGGCTGAGGGGAACACGGTGCTCGGTGCCCGACTTCATGCGCTCGCCGGGGATGCGCCAGGCGGCATCGGCTTCCTCTATCTCGCTCCAGCGGGCGCCGCGGGCCTCGGCAGAGCGCACGGCGGTGAGCACCAGGAACCGCAGGCAGAGCCGGGCTGCCTCTGAGGAGTTGGAGGCAGCCACCTGCCGCAGCGCTTGGCGCACGTCTCGGTAGTGCAGTGCCCGCTGGTGGTTGCGGATGCGCGGCATGGGCGGCAGCGCGGCGTCGATGCCGTCGCCGGCCGCGTTCGACCCGATGTGCTCGTGCAGCGCCATCGCATAAGAGAGAACAGTGCGGATGCGCTGGCGCACCCGCCGGGCCGTCTCGGGCTTGTCGTGCCAGATGGGATGCAGCACCTCGAGCACATGGGCCCGTGTGATGTGGTCGACCGGGAGCTCCAGCAGCGACTCGGCGTGGCGGTGAAGCGAGTCGAGCCATTCACGGGAGTGGCGCTCGTTGCGCCAGCGGGGCGCGTTGAGCGCATGCACCGAGGCTGCGGCTTGGGCGAAGGTGGGCACGGCGACGACCTGGCTGCCGGGGTCGGGCACCGCACGGCCGTTGACGAGCTGGGCGCGGGCCCGCAGCTCGGCGGTGCGCCGGCGGGCCTCGTCGAGGCTGACTGCCGGGTAGGCGCCGAGCCCGATGTCGCGGCGCTTGCCGTCGGCGGTGACCCGGGCGACCCATGAGCGGCTGCCCGACGGCTTGACCACGAGCGTGAGCCCGCCTCCGTCGGCGTGCTTGCCGGGAAGCGCGCGCCCGATCTCGGCTGGGCTGAGTCTGCCTGGCTGTGCCACGTGTGCGCCTCTCGGGTTCCCCACTGTGCCCCTCGAATATGGGGAACAAGACGCCGTCTAGGGAACGAATCGGTTTTGGGCAATCGGTTAGGTGATTTGTTGACCTGCGACATTCGAAGTTCCTCATATCGACGGGCGCAGCGATGCGAGGAACAAGGAGAAAAGGAACCTTGACTATCCGAACGAAGCGGCGGGGCAGGCGTTCCCTCGCAGCGATCCTGGCGGCGATGCTCATGGCGTCGGTGCTAGCGGTCGTAGCGGGATCCCCAGCCCAGGCCGCAAACACATCTGGCGAGTATCTCGTCGAAGGCGAGCGTGAGTTCGCCGGTAGCGACCGCTACCAGACGGCGCTGAAGCTCGCCACCCGCTTCGCGGACGACCGCGGCGGCATCGGCTCGGTCTCAGCTGCGTTCATCGCATCGGGCGAGTCGCTGGTAGACGCCGTGTCGGTCTCCGGTCTTGCGGGCTTCATGGACGCCCCAGTCCTGTTGACGCAGTCGGGCAGCCTGCATGGCGGCGTTGCCGACTACCTCGAGGACTACGGCATCGGCAACCTCTACGTGCTCGGCGGCGAGGCAGCCGTCAGCGGCGCAGTGGAAGATGCCCTGAAGGGTCTGGCCCACAGCCCGACGGTGACCCGCATCTCGGGCGACACCCGTTATGACACTTCGGCTGCTATTGCGTCGAACCTGTCGGGTGAGTCGTGGTGCGGCACCAACGAGAACTCCGCGATCATCGTGAACGGCTCCGATGAGGATCTGTTCAACGCTGTGGCGATCGGCCCGGTGGCCAACCGGCTCGAGCTTCCGGTGCTGCTGACTGCTGGCGACTCTCTCGTCGACGCAGTGGTCAGCTACATCGAGTCCGAAGATGTCGAGCATGCAGTTGTGGTCGGTGGCGAAGACAGCGTGTCTGCTGACGTCATGACCGCGCTGGGCAACGCCGGTGTGGACACGGTCGAGCGGATCGGTGGCGACTCTGCCGCTGCAGTCTCGGTCGCGATCGCTGGCGTGATCGGCGGCGACTGCGCCGACGACCTGTCGCCGGTGTCGGGCAACACGGTGGCGCTGATCAACAGCGACAGCGTGATCGACGGCATCCCGGCCGCTCCGGTGCTCGCTGACGACGGCGACCAGCTTGGCGGCGGTCTGATCCCGATCCTTGCGGTCGGCGACAGCCTGCCTGCTTCGGTGCGTGACTACCTGGCGGCGACGCCTGAGGAAGACGGCGCTGGCAACAAGGTCCACCTGCGGGTGCTGGCCGTCGGCGGAACCGCTGCGGTAAGCGACGCGGTCATGTCAGCAGCGGTCGACGCTGCTGCCTCGGCTGACGCGCTGACCGTCACGATCAGCGGTGCGGCCGACAAGGCCGACGCAGGTCTGGCAGCGTCCCGCGGTGGCACCATGATCCACCTGCACTTCAGCGACGACATCTCGCGTGCTACGGATGCGAACCTTCGCAACAAGCTCGAGGATGTGCTGCAGATCAACGGCGTGCCTGCTGACGTGGCAGCCGATGCCCCCGGCACCGCTGCGCCGTGCGATCCCGACACCGTGACGGTGACGCTGGAGCGCACGCTGAAGGCTGGCGACGTGGTCTCCATCGTGGAGGGCGCGGTACTGGTGGGCGCCGACGGCGACCGCCGGCCCGTGCAGCCCACGTCGGCCACGGTGCCTGCGGCTGCGGTCGACAACCAGCGTCCGACGATCCGGATCGTGGCCATCATCGGCCACACCGAGCTGTACGGCCTGGTGTCCGACGATACGGCGCTGGCCGAGACAGCAATGTTGTCTTCAACAGCACTGACCGGTACTGCTCTGTCGGACCTCTTCGAGGTGACCGCTGGCGATGTCGGCATCGTGAGCTATACCTCGAGTGCGACGTTCCCGACGGACGGAACTGCGGCTCCGAAGACTTCGCTGCTGACGTTCACCCTCGGCGACGACCCGAACAGGGACGGCACCCAGGTCGGCACGATCGACTCCAGCGATCGCTTCCGGGCCAACCGTGGAGCTATCGAGGACGCCTCCGAGAACGAGAGCCAGGTCACCACGGGCGTGCCCGTGTCGCCTGTCAGCCAGCTGCGAGTGAGCAGCGTGCAGATGAGCAACCTGAAGCACAACGCTCAGGCCATCGCACCGATCCCGTCGGCGCATCAGGGCGCTACCGCTCCCGATCAGGCGACGGGGCGCAGTGTTACGCAGGCGCAGGGCAATGAGGCTGTGTGGCTGCAGGCCAAGGAGGACGGCGCCGCGGCTGGTGCGTTCGGCAACGGCTGGACCATCCGTGCAGACAGGGCGAGCACTTGGGACATGAAGAAGGACGCCGACATCGACGTCTTCATCAGCACCAAGGACCGTCGGATCGTGGTGCGGATCGTCAACGGCGAGCCGACGTTCTCTGACCTGAAGGCTGCCCTGGAGGGCAACGCGACGGTTAACAGCCTGTTCAACGTCCTCGTGGACAACTCGTACCTCGACGACAACACGGACACCTGCAAGGCTGCGAACCACAAGCTGATGCATGCGCTGCTGCCAGTGTCGACTGCAGAAGACGCAGGCGACGGTGACGACATCGCCACTCTTGACGGTGGCAACACCCAGGCGAACATCAGGGTGACCTTCAACGGCTACGTCGAAGACATCACCGCTGCTCAGTCCACCCAGCTGATGACGCACGTGCTGGCCGACGCACTGAAGCGTGCGACGGCCGCTGGTGTCGCTGACCAGGCGGCCCTGCTGACGGCGCTCACTGCAACGACTGATGACTTCGTGAAGGCTGCTTCAGCCGGACCGACGCGGACTGGCATGTTCGACATCAGCACCGGCAACGCTGCGGCTCTGCCGAAGGCGCGGGACATCGTCGAGATTCCCGACGGCTTCGCCAAGAACGCCGACGGCACGCCGACTGACAGTGACACCAGCACCACTGCCATTGACCGGACGGACTCCAACTCGGTGGCCAACGGCTACGGCGACACTGCCGCTGGCGATAACGACTGGAACTACGGTTCGAAGATCCGCATCGTCACCAGCAGCGCCGTTCCTGCACCCGAGTAGGAGCTAGCTGCACAGTTGACCTAAACCGCTCGGGCGGCTTGCCCGCCTGATCGGAACAGCAAAACTGAGAAGAGCCCCGGGGCATCCGCCCCGGGGCTCTTCGCGTGTCCGCACGAGTTGTATTCGTTTCTGCTAGTTCGTACTACTAGAACAACTAAGGTTCCTGTCGGTGCCGCATCACGGCGGCCCCAACCCATTGACGTCAGGCAGAGAACTCAGAACTGTGACCACGCGACCCCGTCCACGTGGCCGGCGCTCGCTTGCCGTGGCCCTTGCGACAATGCTCGTCGCGTCGGTGCTGGCGGTGACAGCGGGTACCCCAGCCCACGCCGCGAATACCGCTGGCGAGTACCTCACCGCCGATGGCGAGCGTGAGTTCGCCGGCAGCGACCGCTACCAGACGGCGCTGAGGCTCGCAGAGCGCTTCGCCGATGACCGCGGCGGCATCGGCTCGGTGTCGAATGCGTTCATCGCATCGGGCGAAACGCTGGTGGATGCTGTGTCGGCAGCCGGCCTCGCCGGCTTCATGGACGCGCCGGTGCTGTTGACTCGCTCGGACCGCCTGCACAGCGCAGTGGCCGACTTCCTCGACGACTACGGCATCGGCACCATTCACGTGCTCGGCGGAACCGCTGCCGTCAGCGACGGCGTGATCGACGAGCTCAAGGGGCTGGCCGGCGTCGGCTCAGTGGAGCGCATCGCCGGCGACACCCGCTACGACACGTCGGCGGCCATTGCGTCGCACCTGTCGGGCGAGTCGTGGTGCGGCACCAATGAGAACTCGGCGATCTTGGCGAACGGCGCCGATGAGCGGCTGTTCGATGCTGTGGCGATCGGCCCGGTGGCGAACCGGCTCGAGCTGCCGGTGCTGCTGACGGCCGGCGACGAGCTGGCGGACGCAGTGCTCGCCTACATCGAGTCGGACGACATCGAGCATGTGGTGATGGTGGGTGGCGAGGCCAGCGTGTCGGCTGCCGTCGAGCAGGCGCTGCGCGATGCCGGCGTGGACACGGTGGAGCGCATCGGCGGCGACTCTGCGGCCGCGACCTCGGTTGCGATTGCCGAGACCATCGGCGGCGACTGTGCCGACGACCTGTCGCCGGTCTCGGTGGACACGGTGGCATTGGTGAACCAGGACAGCCTGGCCGACGGCATCTCGGCCGTTCCGGTGCTGGCCGACGACACCGACCAGCTCGGCGGCGGCCTCGTGCCGATGCTCGCCGTGGGCGGCACGCTGCCCGCTTCGGTGCGCGACTACCTGGCTGCGACCCCTGAGGAGGACTCGGCCGGCAACAAGGTGCACCTGCGGGTGCTGGCTGTGGGCGGCACTGCGGCGGTGAGCGACTCGGTGATGGCTGCTGCTGTTGCCGCGGCCGGCGCCGCCGACGCGCTCACGGTCACCATCAGCGCTTCGGCCGACAAGGCAGATGCCGGCCTGGGCGACGCCAGGGGTCAGAACACGGTGCACCTGCACTTCAGCGACGACATCTCCCGGGCCGACAACGCCAATCTGCGCAACAAGCTCGAGGACATCCTGCAGATCAACGGCGTGCCGGCCGACATCGCAAGCGATGCCCCCGGGATCGAGGCACCGTGCGATCCCGACACGGTCACCGTGACGCTGGAGCGCAATCTGAAGGCAGGCGACACCGTGTCGATCGTGTCCGGGGCAGTGCTGGTGGGCGCCGACGGCGACCGCCGCACGGTGCAGCCCGTCTCGGCCACCGTGCCCGCAGCGCCGGTCGACCGGCAGCGCCCGTCGCTTCGCATCATCGCCATCGTCGGCGACAACATTGTGTGGGGCCTGATCTCCGATGACACGGCCTTGAGCGAAGCGGGGCTGCTCGCTGAGAACCTGACCAATGCCGACGGCAAGCCGCTGTTCGAGCAGACATCGTCTTCGGGCACGGCAGGACTCTTCGAGTTGCACGCCGAAGGCATCGCCTTCGACACCCCTGGCGCGCAGCGCACGACCGCCCGATTCCGCTATTTCCTCCAGGACGACCCCGCTACGCCGGACGTCAACGAGGGCATCGTGAGCGCCAACGACCGCTTCCGGGCGAATCGCGGCGCCATCGTGGACGCTGCGGGCAACGAGAGCCAGGTCACCACTGGGGTGCCGGTGCAGCCGGTCAGCAAGCTGCGGGTGAGCAGCGTGCTGATGAGCGAACTGAGCCACACGGCCCAGGCACGGGCACTCGTGCCCTCGGCGCACAGGTTCGAGACGCCGCCCGAGCTGCGCTTCGTGGACCCGAACATTCCGTCGCCGAGCGCGTCGGACAACCCGTCGAACCCGGCGGTGTGGCTGCAGGCCAAGGCCGACGGGGCTGCTGCTGGCGCCTACGGCAACCTGTGGACCGTTCGGGCCGACCGGTCGAGCTCGTGGGACGGCAGCAAGGATCCCGAGGTGGAGGTGCTGGCCAGCGTCTCGGCACGGCAGGTGTTCGTGCGCGTCGTCAACGGCGAGCCGAGATTCTCCGACGTGAGCGCCGCTCTGGAGGCGCACCCGGTGGTCAGCAGCCTGTTCAACGTGATCGTCGACAACCTGTACGTCAACAACACCGACACCTGCGAGCTGGCGAACCCGAAGATCCAGCACCAGCTGCTGCCCGCCACCGGCGACGAGGCGGGCGCCGACGGCGACGACGTCCAGGCGCTCGTGGGGGGTGTCACCAAGGCCGGTTTCCGTGTGAACTTCAACGGCTGGATCGAGAGCATGAACGCCGACCAAGCCGCTCGGCTGCTGGCGGCCCTGCTCGATGACACGCTGGCGCGGTACAAGGCCGCGGTACCGGTGCAGGGCGACAACAGCGAGACCGATCTCGACGACCTGCGTGCGATTCTCGGCGAGTTCGACCCCGACGGCGTCACGCAGGGCACGCCGCTGGCGCTGTTCGTGAAGGTGACCGGGGACGGTCCGCGGACTGTCGTGGAGTTCAAGGTGGAGACGAACCACGCTGTGGCGCTGCCGCAGCCGCGTGACATCGTGGACATTGCTGACGGCTTCGACACCGACGCCGACGGCGACCCGGTGGACGGCGACGACCAGACCGACGGGGTGCAGCGCACTGACACCGGCGGGCGGTCGGTGGTGGACGGCTACGGCGACAACCACTCCGACGGCACCACCGACAACGACTTCAACTACGGCTCACGGGTGCGGATAGCCCGCAGCAGCAGCGTCACCCCGCCCGACTAGGCGCCGGCGTCGACCCATGGGTCGATCAGCCGGAGGTCGAGGCCTTCGAAGTGCGAGACGTTGCGCGTGGCCAAGGCCAGCCGTCGCACACCGGCAGTGGCTGCGATGAGCGCATCGCCCAAATCGAGGCTGCGGCCCGCACGCCGAGCCTGTACCCGCAACTCGGCGGCGTGCTCTGCTTCGGCGGGGCCCACGGGCACCACCCGGCGCACCACCGAGGCGAGCTGGCGGACGGCACTGGCGATGGCATCGCGACGTCGGCCCGGAGCCATCAGCCCGATGCCGTACTCAAGCTCGTGCAGCACGATCGCAGACAGCCACAGGTTCGGTTCGCCCGACAGGAACGCCATGACGTTGGCGTCGGGCTCTGGCCGAGCAGCCTCGGAGACGACGTTGGTGTCGAGCAGGATGCCGTTCACGAAGCGTGCCCCGTAGCGCCAGCGCTGGCACCGCCGTCGTCATCGTCGATGAACGGAGTGGGCCGGCTCGAATGGCGATCCGGCAGTTCCAGCTCGTAACCGCGGGGCAGTGTCTCGACGAGCCACCGCCCCACGTGCACCTCAGGTTCGGCCCGTTCGCGCCAGACGTGCTCAGGAACGACCACGAACGTTCTGCGTGTGCCGATGCGCTGGGGACCGTCTTCTTCGGCGCAGCGGAGAATGTGTGACAGGCGCGCCTTCGCTTCGGACACCGTCCAGACCCGATCCGCTCCAGTCTCTCCAGCAGGCATCAGACCCCCGTCAGTACCATCGCTCAACCCAAACTAGTCCATATTGGACTATTTCCCATCACGCTGTGGCGCTGCCGCAGCAGCGTCGCACCGCCCTCCTAGGAGCCGGCGTCGACCCATGGGTTGATGACGTTCAGCCCGTCGAATCGGCTGAAGCCGCTGGCGTCGCGTGTCACCACGCTCATCGAGTGGACCAGGGCTGTGGCCGCGATGAGGGCGTCGCTGACTGGAGCTGGGTCGGGAACGTGCAAGGCTGCTGCGGTGCGGGCGACCTCGACGTCGACCGCCAGGATGCGGCCCTCGAACGCCGCATGAACGTCGTTGTCGAGCCATCGGCGCAGCACCATGCCCGATGAGCGATCGCGACGCTCGACCAGCTGCACGCCGATCTCAAGCTCCATGTCGGTCACTGCCGAGATGTACGCCAGCGCCGGCTCGATCCGCGACGCCCAGCTCACAACCTGCTCGTCGGCCTTTCCGGATGGGGCACGGCGCAGCTCGGACACCACGTTGGTGTCGAGCACGTACATCAACCGAGCTCTGCCGGCTGTGCGAGCTCGTCGCGCGCCGGCAGGGGCAGATCGACCTCGCTTGCGCCGGGGGTGGCGCCGAGCAGGTCCACCAGCGACAGGCTGCCGCCGACAAGAAGCCGGTAGTTCTCATAGGTGAGCAGCACGTGAGTCGGCTGGCCCCGGTTCGTCACGAAGACCGGTCCGCGGCGGGCAGCTGTCTTGGCGTCGCCGGTCGCCTGGTTGAACTCCCGGCTCGTCATCTGCGTTCCCGCTCCAGTCGATGCCTTCATATGTAGCAATATTACTACTTCCAAGGGAGAAGCCCGCCACAGCTCGTTGCGCAGTGACGACAGGCGTGTGCGATCGGCACGCCCGAAGTGCTTCGTGAACGGCCGCTGAGAAGGCTGTCAGGGCTCGGAATCTCACGGCAAGGAGCCGATTGCGCCTACTAACCGAACCGTTCGACGACCCGAGGATAATCCAACGCCCTCGTTATCGGATCAGCCGTCTCTTCAGCCAGCGGCAGCAAACGCAGGCTGGACATCAGCAGATCATTGGTCGCGCATCAGTCTCGGGATGAGTGAATCCATCTGGAATGAGGCCCAGCAGGCCTGTGCAAGCTCGTTCCCGTGGTTGCGCCACGTTGCGTTCACAACCTTGAGTCCCTTTTCTTGGATTCGCTCGACGGCAGGCACGAAGTCCGAGTCTCCCGAGACGAGCACCGCTACCTGAAGCGCGCCTTCCCAGGCCAACGACAGAAGATCCGTCGCGATTGCGGCGTCGACGCCCTTCTCGGGAGCTCGTCGGAACGGCGTCCCGCACGTGGGGCACGCGCTGGTCTGGGTCTTGCACGAGTTGCACCAGATGCCGCCCGTTCGCACGCGACGCTCACGCAGCTTGACGCGAAAGCTGGGTTGGCGGTCAATGAAGCTGGTGAGCCACTGGCTGAGGTTGCCTTCACTCGACGAGACGCTCGCGTAGACGAGTGTCTCGTCGAGCGCAAGGGAGTCAGAGATTCCAGCTACTTCGAGACTCTTGCCAGCCTCTTGCACCAAGACGCGTGGAAGAGCCTTCCAGTCACAGTTGGCCCGACTTGAGCGCTCGTTCCAATTGAGCTGAAAGTTCCAGTAATCGACGAACAGACGAGTTCCGAGTCGCATCTTGGCTCCCAGGGGTAGGCGCGGGGACGTCAGGAGAACGGCCCCTTGAAGCACTAGCGCTCAGGCTGCCCCGTGGCCAAACGAAATACGGGGAGCGGCAATTGCCGCTCCCCGGGGGTTTCATACAGGCGGCGCAGCGATGGCCGACCGCCTGGGGATCTAATGGCTGCTAACCCTACCATTGCCCGCCGCATGGTCGACAGCAGATTTGAGCATCCGGCTAGGTCCCGACGTGCGAGGAATCGAGTGGAGCGGGGGCTAGCGACGGGCGATGCGGGCCAGAAGGCGACGATCGTAACGGTCAGCCCCGTCGAGCAACGCTGCGGCCGAGGCCGACCGCGGCGGCCCAGGCACCGCACATACAGACCCATCTGGGGACTGTCAGCACCCGAGATCGCACGGAAAGGAGCCGAGCAAGGAGAGAAGGAACCGTGGCTGCTCGGGCGAAGCGGCGGCGCGAGCCTTGTGCGTGAGCTGGGTCAACCTGGGTTGCCCTCCATCTGACGTTGTGTGCATACTGTTGGCGGTCGGCGGCTAGCCCATAGGCCCCCGCCGAAAGTACGCCCCGGATCGGCTGCCGGCTGGCAGCTCCGGGGCCTCTGCGTGTCAGGACGCGATGTCAGGCCACCGTGTCACCGCTCGAACCCGGCCGGCGATCAAGGCGAACGCAGTCCTGTTCACCCCACACAGGTGATCGGTACGAGCTCCTGCCAGCAAGTCAGGCAAGCTCAGCATGATTTCGCTCTTGTTGTCATGTCGCAGTCGAACCGCGCTGATCAGTCCTTGACCCCGCAACCTCCTGAGAACCTGGTGGTCCTTCTGATCTAGCTGGCCAGGACCTAACTGCAGTCTCGAACGGCTCTCGATCACAATCTCGGCCACGCCGAACTCATTCGAGAGCGACGCCAAGGCTCGCTGCAGCAGTCTCGCCCGGACGTGATGTTCAGAATGGTGCTGCCGATGAACTGCTTGGGACGTCTCCACGAGCTTGGCATCGTCACCGTGAGATCGTGTCGCACCCGGTGCAAGAGACTCGTCCAGTTGGGTCTCGAGCATTAGCTGCGGCTCCTAGAGAATCACGGCAGGCTCCTGGTACAGCGATTCTCGAACGACTCAGGATCGACCTGTGGCGAGAAGATCCCGACGGGTCCAATCGCGGTCCTCGCAGCATGCAAGGCCAACAGCTCAGGCAGCCTTGCATCATCGGCTTGATCGGCAAAACCAATTTGACTGAATGTCGCCGAGAGCCGGATTTGCCGTGGAACTGCCGCAGAAGCACGGCCTAGACGCAAGGTCTGCGCAACCGACACGATCCGCGCTGCGCATGAACGGCCGTCTAGCGAGCTGTCAGGGCTCGAGATCGCACGGAAAGGAGCCGAACAAGGAGAAACAGGATCGTGTCTGTTCGTTCGAACCCACGAGGCGGGTGGTTCTTCGCGCCCGCTTCGATCGTTGGGTTGTATCTGGGGCGCCGCGAGCTAGGGCCTGCGGGTGAGGAGTCGGTAGGTCGCCAGTCCGCGGTCGGCTTCAGTCTGGTCGAGCGTGTCCCACGCGGGGTGTTGTCGATCGTTCATTTCTGATCGTCTGGCGAGCCGCTGGCGGTCTTTGCGGTCCAGTTCGTCGGCCGTCGCCAGTGGGTGTTCGACCAGGCTGAGCAGCAGCGCGAGATCTGAGCGCTGGGCGAGTGGAACGTCGTCATCGTCGACCGCGCATGCCTTGCAGATGATGGCCCCCAGCAGGGACGGCCGAGGCACGAGCCCCACCTGTCCTTCAAACGTGACCGGCACCATTTCGGTTCGGTTGAGTGCCTGAGTGCCGCCGGTCACGGCCAGCGTCCGCCCTGGTGGAGTGGTTGTGAGGTCGGTGCGTTCGCCGAGCCCTTCGGGTGCCAGGACATCCACGCTGACGCCGTCGCGCCCGTAGCGATGAGCGATTCCGTCAGGCGAATGCCCGGCTAGTTCGTAGCCGCTTTCTTCGAGAGCGGCTACGAACTCTCGCACTGCCCCGGAGGCGACGCGAGCGTTGACAACTATGTCGAGGTCTGTTGAGACTCGCGAGGGTTGTGCACCGTGCTCTAGGGCGTGCAGCAGCACCATCTGTCCGCCGATGAGCGTCCAGGTGGTCTGCTGAACTTCGGCCAGCTCGATGAGTGCTGGCCACAGCTGGTCATCGATGCCGGGCAGGACGGGCAGCGCGACGGGCTCCCGGTCGATGATCTTGCGGCCGTTCATGCTCTGGCCAGCAGCTCGCGTGCGGCGCGCTGGGTGCGTTGGTCGTGTGAGTCCAGCAGATCGACGGCCACGACGGGCGCTGAAGCCACGCGCTGGCCAGCCTCGAAGGGCCAGTCGTGGTCGCTGACGACTCGCAGTCGGACGTTGGGCCTGTCTGAGTGGGCGTCGAGGGCGAAGCGCTCGGCCAGTTCGGCGACCCGCGATTGGGGCACGTATGCCTCGGACTGGTCGCTCACCACCAAGTCGACGCGGTGATCGCCGAGCGCGCTGATGCCGCTGGCGACCACGCTCGGGTGCGAGAGCATCTCTGAGTGCACTGCTGGGTGCGCGTAGAACCAGCGGCTTCGGGCGCGGCTCGACAGGCGCCTGGCGAGCGGCTCGAGCCCGACTTGCAGCCGCTGCTTCGCCCGCGACCGGTCGACCGGCGAGCCCCGCACGGCGTCCCCGTTCGCCAGCGCCAGCACGTTCCAGGCCGACGACGGGCTCCACGGCCGGCCGGCCTCGGGCCGGGCGGACGCAAATCGTTGGACATCGGCACGGTCGAGCACCCATGATCGCCCGATCCGGCGGCCACTCAGCCGACCTGCGGCGACCAGCTGGTGGACGCGACGAGGGCTGATGCTCAATTGCTTGGCGGCGTCCGCTATCCCGACCGGCTCCATATCAATACTATACTTATTAGCGAAGTAATCTGTAATTCAGACTGCAGACCGAATTCGTAGTTGAAATCACTACGAGCCCTACGCACAAAGCAATACGCAAGAAATCAACAAGTCCGAAGCTCAAACACCGCGGACCGCAAGCCTTCTGAGAGGCTTCTGCGGTACGCGCGACACGTCCGGGATGTGCGTTTGCGACACGGCCCGGTGACGCACTGCACAACACACTGAGAATCTCCGGGAACCGCCACGGTCCGACCTTGAGAGGGCCACCTCGCGTCTGTGCGGGTCGGCTCTAGGCCGGTTTGCCAGAGGGACGGAGCGCCTCGGCGAGAGCGGGGCCGCGTCGCTACGACCATGAGAACCGGCGCAGAGACGTTGGCGCTGCTGCGGGAGCACAAGCGCGAGCTCGTCGACCGGTTCGGCGTCGCTGGTCTTGCGCTGTTCGGCTCGAGCGTGCGTGACGAGGTTCGCAGCGAGCTTCGCCCCTATGTGGAGGCCGAGGCCGTCGATGTCTGATCCCCGGCTGCGTCGTTGGGATCACTACGTGCGCGACGACATCCCGGCGCTAGTGCAATTGCTGCGAGAACTGCTCGAAGAGGCAGAAGCCCAGGACTGAGCTCAGCCGCAACCGACCGGTCGAGCGGCGTTTGTCGTCGCGATTCCGGTCTCGCGTAGACGAATCCTGAGGTTCGCACAGCAACGCCGCACTGGGCCGTATCCGGGCGGCACGTGAACGGCTGTCAGGGCTCGAGTTCGCACGGAAAGGAGCCGAACAAGGAGAAACAGGATCGTGTCTGTTCGTTCGAACCAGACGGGGTGGGCGGTTCGTCGAGCCGCCGCGGGCTCTCGGTTTTGGGTTCTATTCCAGCGTCAGGGTCGGGAGCACTCGGATGCCGAATCGCTGTCCTTGTCGGACGAGGCTGTTGGGGATGGGTTGGGGGTCGTGCCAGTTCAGCGGCGAGGGCTGTCGGGCGAACACGGCGACGGCTTCGAGCTGCATCTGGGGGTCGTGTCTGACCCGGTAGACGATGCCGTCGTGTCCGGCGTCGTGCAATCGGCCGCTGAGCTGCTGTGACGGTGTGTAGTCGGTGCCGGTCGAATGCGCTGCGGTCACGCCGAAGCGGCCGAGGACGGAGCGGTGCGACAGATCGGCCAGTCGCAGGTCACGGGCACCGGTCGCCTCGCTGATCCTGCGGCTGTCGATCTCGGCGGTCCCCAGCGTGCCGATGCGCCCGAACACCTCGATGTATGCAGCGATCGGTTCCGGCGCCAGGTAGCACACGCCGTATCGCTGGTGGCCAGGCGGGGCCCCGAATCTGTGCCGGTCGGTCGTGTCGTAGTGGTCGGCGGCACGGTCGGCACGGTGGATGCGGTGAAGCGAGGACCCTGCCCGCAGCGTTCGTGTGGGGAACTGCCGCCAGTCGGCGGTCATTGGGCGAGGCGAAGCGCTGCCTGCTCGGCCGAGCGGACGACTGCCCGGTTGTCGCGGCCCTGGGCGATCCACGCCGCCGGCGTGCTGCCGTCGAGGTCGTCGTGCTGGGCGGTGGTGGCCCACGCGGCGACGATCTGCGGGTCGGCGGCATCGAGATGGTCCCTGAACGCGGCGACGACCTCGGCGACCATCGGGCGAACCGATCGCGAGCCCGAGTCGAACTGCCACGCTGGGAACCAGGTGGTGCTGCGCCCGCGCAGCCCGATCAGCGTTCCGCTGCGCTGCCGCTTGGACAGCGCCTGGCGGGAGACCCCGAGCATCGCGCACACCTGGGCGGTGTCATAGCGCTCCCCCACAGCGGCTGACCACGCCGCTGAGGCAATGACCGACTCTGCCGCGGAGCCGCCGATGCGCTGCGCGGCGGTCTCGTCGAGATCCCCGAGGCTCTCCATGGAGGACCGCAGCTCCCGCAGGAAGCTCTCGGCCACGATGACCGCAGGCGACCCCGATGCCCCTTCGCCCGCGTTGGAGCGCAAGAACCGATCCAGAGCCTCGCGCAGCGAGCGCTCGCCGGTCGCCTCTGTCGCCATCGCCATGACCGCAGCCTACGCCGCGGCCCGTCAACCCGTCAACCCGTCAACCAACCGTCTCGGGCTGCTCAGCCGGCCGCTGACAAGCGCCCCTCTTGGGGCTGTCAAGACCCGAAATCACACGGAAAGGAGCCGAACAAGGAGAAACATAACCTTGACTACCTACTCGAAGCGGCGAGGCAGGCGTTCCCTCGCTGCGATCCTGGCGGCGATGCTCATTGCATCGGTGCTCGCCGTGGTCGCCGGCTCACCGGCGCACGCGGCCAACACGGCCGGCGAAGTACTCGTCGACCATGACAACGACGCGAAGACTCCGAAGGTGCGCCAGTTCGCCGGCGACACCCGCTATGAGACTGCTCTGGCACTCGCGAAGGACTTTGCTGAGAACAACGGCAGCATCGGCGGAGTTCCCGTCGCTTTCGTCGCGTCGGGTGAGTCGCTGGTCGACGCCGTGACTGTCTCAGCTCTTGCAGGCGACCTGAACGCACCGGTGCTGCTCACCCCTGGCGGGGAACTGCACCGAGGCGTCGGCACATTCCTCGAGGACTACGGCATTGGAACGATCCATGTGCTCGGCGGCACCGCCGCTGTCTCCGATGCGGTTGTCACCGCCATCGAGGGCCTGGTCCACGAGCCGACCGTGACGCGCATCGCTGGCGACGACCGGTATGCGACTGCTGCTGCGATCGCTTCGGCTCTGAATGGTTCTCGGTCGTGGTGCGATTCCGACAATGAGGCTGCGGTGCTGGTCAATGGTGGCAGCACGTCGCTGGCCGGTGCGACAGTCATCGGGCCGGTTGCGAACCGTCTCGCGGTGCCAGTGTTGCTTACCGCCGCTGACGAACTGCCTGACGCGACCCGCGACTGGATCGACGAGAACAGCATCGAGCATGTTGTGATTGTCGGCTCGACCGCCGACGTGTCCGCGGGCATCGAGAAGATGCTGGCGGCTGACGGTGTCGATGTCGTTGAGCGCATCGCTGGCGACAACGCCGGTGAGTTGTCGGTGAACGTCGCCAAGACCGTCACTGGCGATTGCGCTGACGATCTGGCGCCGGTTGCGTTTGATCGGGCTGCGTTGGTGAACGGCTGGGGACGCGATGTCGCCCCTGACGCCATCACCGCTGCGCCGGTTCTGTCGGACGGCAATCTCGTGCCGATCCTGCTGGTCGGTGACACGCTGCCCGCATCGGTGCGTGATTACCTCGCCGCGACGCCGTCGCTGCGTAATGGCAACAAGGTGCATTATCAGCTGCTCGCTATCGGCGGCACCGCTGCGGTGTCGGAGGCTGTGATGGCAGCGGCGATTGATGCTGCTGCTTCGGCTGATGCGCTCACTGTGTCGATTACCAACAACGTTGATATGCCGACGCATGATGACTTCGGAAAGCCGCCCGTTGTCGATGCGACAAGCTTCACGCTGCGGTTCAACGACCGTGTCAACAGCACCGGCCTGCAAGCCAAGCTCAGTGACATTGTCGAGATCAACGGCGCTCCAGCTGTCTTCACCGTTGCTGACGCCGATACTGACGGCACTGTGGAAGCCACAGAGTCGAGTTATCGCTGCGATTCCGCGATCGTGCGCATCACCGGTGTGCCGGCTCTCAAAGCTGGCGATGTCATCTCGGTCGCCGGTTCGACGCTGACGGTTGGTGCTGGCGATGACCAGCGCAATGTCGTGTCGACTTCGGTGACGGTGCCCGCGAACCCAGTCGACAAGATTGGCCCGAAGATCACCATCGTCGGTGTTGAGGACCAGAACAGCGGCGACGTTGGCACCGTCTGGGTCACGGTTGCTTCCGACGATCTCGGCACGGGCACCGACACAGGGTTGACGATCGACAACGCCGCGACCACCAATATCGCCAACGATGGTGAAGTGCGTGCAACCCGTGGCGGCAAGTCGCTCGTGCTCGCAGCCATCACTGATGTGTCGTTGGCAGCAGACGGCACGGCACGCTTCGAGTTGACGCTCGGCACTCAGACTGACACCACCCTCGTCGCTGAGTGGAAGGCCGGGGACCAGATCACGTTCATGAGAGGCGCGCTTGTCGACGCTGAAGGCAACGACAGCCCACGTGCACATGGCAGGGTTGCCGCAGCCAAAGTTTCCCCGAAGCCGACAGCGATCCGCGTTAGCGACGAGAACCACACCAACCAAGCAACTGCAACGGTTCCGGTCGCTATCGCAGGAACAGGCGGAGTGGCGGACATCACGCTGACCGCTAAGAAGGACGGCGCAGCGGCAGGTGTGCGCGGCAACGGCTGGACATTCCGGCTGCGCAACGCCAGCACCGTGCCCGCTGGTGACGCCGACATCGCTGTGTCAGTCGATACCAAGGGCCGACGTGTAGTCGCGACAGTCCGTCGTGGCGCACCGACCTACGGGGATCTCAAAACGGCGCTCGACGGTCACAGGGCATTCGCAGCGCTGTTCGACGTTGCTATCGCCAAGACGGCCGACAATGCGGCAGCCGGCACCTGCGGGGCTCCCAAGAGCACCACGAAGCTCACTCTCACGGGAGACTCGCCACCGGCTGGTCTGGACACTCCCGTTGCCTTCGCTGAGGGCCGTACCACTATGGCTGTGGAAGTCATCTTCAACGGCTACCTCCAGACGGTGACCGACAACGCGCTGCGTGACGACGTGTTCGCGGACGCTGTCGCAGAGCGCGGCGTCGATCTGGCCAACCTGGCGACCGATAGCAGTGTGACACAGGTGTTCGTGGCACCATCTGACAGGGTCCGTTACAACATCGTCGCCACTGCGGGCGATGCCGGTCTGCTGTTGCAGCCCGGGCCCGGCAAGGACCGTGTGGTTGTCGCTGCTGGAGATGTCGCCACCGGCTACGCCGACGACGGTCTCACCGGCACCGACGACACCGATGGTGACGAGACCACCAACGCCAAGAACGATGGTCTGTGGATGCACCGCAGCAGCTCTGTCAAGGCTCCCGCCTAGACCGGTTGTCACATAGCTGAGGGCCTGAGGCCCCCGTCCGATGCAGGCATCACATTGCGTCCGGGCGGGGGCCTCTCCCTTGGCCAACACCACTTAGACCCGAGTCCCTCTTCGGGAGGGAACGGACCCCCGACCACTAGGTCGGGGGTCCTTCCCGTTTCCGGGCTGGTTGAACCTGCCCACGCGGGCGGCTGCGAACCGTGCGCCCGCTGCATGCAGCGCACCCGCGTACGCCACTAATTCGGTGCAGGTTCCTGTGCTGGTCGGCTTATGGTGCGTTCAGCCTCGCTGCCGGCTCATGCGGCAGTCGATTCCTAACCACGAGAGCGCTCTTCAGCGCCGCAAGGCTCAGCGAGGCCCGGTATCCGCCACGAACGAATCGACCGCCGCCATGACCGCAGCAACACCCCCAAGAACTGAACCGAGCGCGAGAGTCGCGGTCTCCGTGATCAACATGAAGGGCGGCGTCGGCAAGACGACGATCGCAACGCTGCTCTGTCGGCACCTTGCGCGAACCCACAAGGTCCTAGCGATCGACTTGGACCCTCAGGCGAACATGTCCCAGGCGCTCATGGGTGAGGCTGGTTACCGGCGGTTCATGGATGACGAGTCGCCGTCGGTGGTTGAGGTGTTCAAGGGATATCAGCCTCCGCGCAGCGCGGCCTCGCCGACCCCGCTGGACCCGGCCGATGTAGCACGGACAATTCCGGGCCGCGGCGAGAAACTGCGCATCATTCCTTCTCGCTTCGATTTCTCCGACAACCTGTGTGAGGCGACGAGAACGGACGATCAGGCCCTAGCGCGCTTCATCGCAGATGGATTCGATGACATCGACATTGTCTTGATCGACTGTGCTCCAACGGAGTCGGTTCTCACGCGGGCTGCCTATCACGCCTCGCGGTATGTGCTAGTTCCCGTTCGCCCCGAGTACTTCGCCACCATCGGATTCCCGCTACTGCACAGATCGTTGGAGGGGTTTAGGAAGCAGAACCCCGGTCACGAGCTCGATGTGCTCGGCATCGTGATCAACGATGCCGGGTACAAGGGCGGAAATGATGGTGGACCCGAAAAGGCACAAGCCATGACCGACATCAGGGGCGAAGCCGCAAAGCACAGCTGGCGGATCTTCTCCAAGCAGCTCCCGTACTCCCGTGGGTTCCCAAAGATGATGCGAGGAAATTACAGCCGGCTCGGTAACGCCAGAAGGTCGTTCTACGCTCTTGAACGGGAACTGCGCCGCACGTTGTCTGAGGAGGGATACCTGCTGTGACGGGAGACCGACTCGTTGCCTCGCTGCGAGAGCTCGTGCGAGAACACGGGCTCGAGCAGGTGAGCCGATCGCTTCACGAGATTGGCGGGCTCGACGGCCAGGCCCAGGACGCCGCGCCTAGTTCCGGCAGATCAGCACAGCGTGCTGTCGGTCCGAGAGTCAAGCGGAAGCGTGCAGCCACCGCCCTAGAGCGCGTCGAGAAGATGGATCTTCCGAGCGAGACTGCCGACGATGTCGTGCAGCTCGCAAAGCGGTTCGACGAGAAATCCTTCATGCCGACCTTCGGCGACATCGCTCACTTCTGCAGTGTCTATGACATCGAGGTGCCGGCGTCGAGGTCCCGTGCCTCCGCGATAGCACGTGTCTTCAGCACCATCGCGGCCATGAGCGCCGAGGACATCCGGATACTGGTCGACTACGGCGCGTTCTCCGGCCCGGCGCGTCTCGGCCCGATATCTGACGCAATCGCCCGCCGCAGCCGAACGCAAGCGTAAGAACCCACTGCTGCGCTCCGCGACAGCGACCTCACCGTCATGGCGGCTCTCACGGTTGAGGCAACGGACAAGGCCCGCATAGGCACCTCCAAGCAAGCACGAACTGCGCTCAGGCGAGCGTCGACGTCGGCAGCGGTGTTCCGTGTGCGGCGGCACCGGACTGCATGCAGCAGACTCGTCGATGCCATTAATTCGGTGCAGGTTCCTGAGCCTTTCGGGCTACGGTGTGACTGCCTCGTTGCCCGGCTCATGCGGCGACCTTCCTGGAACCAGATGTGCGCTGTCAGCGCCGCAGAGCCGAAGGAGGCCCGATGCCCGCACCCGTCGAGACGACCGCCGCGATGACCGAACCGGCCCCACAGCACACGCCCGCTGTCGGCAGCGAGGCGGCGCGGCAGGGCGTGTCGCCGAATGTGGTGATGGGCGTGTTCGGCGGGCTGCTGACCACGCTGCTGGGAGCGCTGATCGGTTTGATGATGTGGCAGTTCAGCTCGCTGGGCGGCCGCATCGACGCTCAAGGCGCGCGCATCGACAGCCTCAGTACCGAGCTGCGCGCTGAGCTGCGCGCCGAGATCGGCGGCCTGCGGACCGAGCTGCGGAACGAGCTGCGCGCCGAGATCGGCGGCCTGCGGGCTGAGATGCAGGCGGGCTTCCGGGAGATCAACGCGATTCTGCTGGACCACACCGACCGTCTCGCTCGCCTCGAGGCCGCCGCAGGGCTGCCCCGCAGCGCCGACGCCCCCCAATAGGGACCGGCTGCACGAACAGCGCGCTGAGGCTGAGCCCCGTGATGCTGCGCAGCAGATTGCCGAAGTTGGTTCGTTGCGGTTCGCTCGACGTCGAGGCGGCTGGTCGGGCTATGAGCCAGTCCGCTGGCTAGATTGTCTGTCTAGATTGTAGTGGCGTCGATGCAGGGGGTCATTGTGGCGGATGCAGCGCAGATGTGGCAATTGCAGGACGCCAAGAACCGGTTCAGCGCCGTTGTCGAGGCGGCGCTGGGCGGCGAGCCGCAGCATGTGACGCGGCGAGGCCAGCCCGTGGTCGTGGTGGTGGCGGTGGATGAGTTCGAGCGGCTCTGCCGGCTCGACAGTGCTGCCGCGCCCACGTTCGGCCGCCTGCTGGCCGCCATGCCGACCGACGGCGGCGAATTCGAGCGGCTCGATGTGTCACCCAGGGACATCGAGCTGTGAGCTTGCTGCTCGACACCGATGTTCTCTCGGCGCTGCGCCGTCGCCACCGGAACCCGTCGGTCGTCGGGTGGCTGGAGAGCCAACGCACAGCCGACCTGCATCTCAGCGTGGTGACCATCGGCGAGATCGAGCGCGGCATTGCCCGCCAGCGCGATCGCGACCCCGCATTCGCCCTGGAACTCGCCGACTGGCTCGACAAGGTGCTCACCTGGTACGGCGACCGCGTGCTCCCCGTCGATACCGGCACGGCTCGGCGGTGGGGCCGCCTCGTTGAGCTGCTCGGGCATGCGAATGCCGACCTCTTGATCGCCGCCACGGCACTCGAGCACGGGCTCACCGTGGTCACCCGCAACACCCGCGACTTCGAGCCAACCGGAGCAAAGGTGCTCAACCCCTTCGGTGACGCATAGCCTGCGGCGCGGGCGGGCTGTCAGCTCGGCTCCGGGTTGGATCTATTGAGACGGAGCCACTCGAACGACCAGGCGGTCCTTTCTCTGCTCCTCGGTCGGAGGCGGCTGGGTTTCCTGCTCGCCGTCGGACTCATCTGAGTCGTCTGGCGGCTCGTTGCTGGGCCCAGATGCGCTGGCCGTCGGCTGGCTCGGCGGGGTGCTGGCCGGCGGCGTCTCGTCATGACTCGAGCGTTGCCCGACCGACCCGTCGTCGGACTCCTTGTCGTCGCTGACCGGCAGCGACTGCTTGTCCCAATTGAGGCTCCCAGCCGGTGCCGCTGGGGTGTCGGCGCGCACATAGGCCGACCACCCGCTCAACCCGGCCGAGTTGCGTGCCTTGATGCGGTAGAAGTACGTCGACGACGGCGAGACTCCGTAGTCGACAAACGACCTGACGCTGCTGCCGAGGAGATCCGCCACGACGGCATAGGTGCTGGCGGCGCCGTCGCTGTGGTCGCGTCGGAGCACCTGGTAGCCGGTCACGCTGCCGTCGTCCGACGCAGTCCACGAGAGCGTCACCGAGCTGTGCGTCGCCGCGGCCACCGAGAGCCCTTGTGGTGCGGGCGGGCGATCAGATTCCTGCGCTGCAGCCGGCGTGCCCGGCACGATCAGAGTGAGCACGGCGAGCGCCGCCAGCGCGCTCACCGACGCACGGCGCCGCAGCGAGCCGCGTCGAGCGCTGGCCTCGTCGATCGTCTCTCGCAGTTCTCGCATACGCATCTCCTAGCAAGCAGAAAATAGTCTGTGCAACTACCAAAAGCCGGACGCGAAGAGCCCCGGGGTTTCGGCCCGTGGTCGCCCGCTTTCGGTCCCCGGTGTTGGCTAGTGCGGCGTCTCTGCGCTGGTCAGCCGCGCAGCCACTCGGTGATGGCAACGACTGCCGCAAGGGCACAGAGCATCTCGATCGGCACCCAGAACGCCAGCCGGCTGATCTGCTTGCTGAGGGAGGCAATGTCCTCGCGGCGTTCCTTGCGGTCGGCCTCGCATTGGGCGGCGTGTGCTCGGCGGTCGGCCTCGCATTGGGCGGCGTGTGCTCGGCGGTCGGCCTCGCATTGGGCGGCCAGTTCTTGGAGGTCGGCCTGGCGCTGGTTGGACATCATGAGCGAGAACTTCGAGAACTCTGCTGACAGGTGCCCTTGGCGACCAGGTCCGACAGCGGTGCCGGAGCGAGGCACGACATCACGAACTCCGCTGTCTGTTCGTCGGTCTGCTCACGCAGCAGATTGTAGAAGTTGGTGCGTTGCTGTTCCGGAGTCCCGGAAGTTGACGACCGCAGACGCGAAGAGCCCCGGGGCCGAAACCCCGGGGCTCCTTCGTTGTTGGTCTTTGCCGATCAGGCGGGCAATCCCCCGATCAGTTCAGGTCAACTGTGCAGTAACTCGCTAGTTGCGGGCCTTGATGCTGCTCGTCTGGGAGATCCGAAGATCCGACTTTCCGTTCTTGGACTCGTCAGCCGGTTCGTTGGGATCGTCAGGTGCGTAGCCGGTGGCCACATGCGCCACCAAAGCCCTTGCCTGGTCGCCGGCTTTGTTGGCATCTGCGTCAGTTGCAGCTTCAGCGCCAGCAAGGGTAAGGACGCGATCCCGGTCCATCGGCATGTATGCGACCGAGGCCGTTTCCATCTCGTAGCGCACCGTCTTGCTCGGCGCGGTGCCGACGAGGGTGCCGGTACCCGCATCGGTACCCAGTAAGGCGATCAGCTCCGACTGGGTGTCCGCGTCCTCGTTGTTGCGGTTGCGGGCAAGGGTGCGGGCGAAGATGTCCGCGAGCAGTTCGTCATCGACGTGCGTGGCGATGTAGGCGCCGAAGCGGACTTCGATAGCGAACTGCGTCCGACCCGCACCAGTGGCCGAAGCCGCCGCATCGCGGTCATCAGCAGCGTTCGACGGTGTCAACGCGGTCGTTGCGACGGCGTCACAGCCGGTGCCAGCGGAGAAGCGCTCATCGAAGGCGCTGTTGGCCTTCAGTGCTGCCAGCAGGCTGCCAACGGTCGCCGGGCCGTTCACGAACCGGACCGTCACCGTCTTGCCCTTGGTGTCGACTCGCACGTCGATGTCGCTTGCCTTTTCGGCGCTGTAGGTGCTCGGAGTGTCGAACACAACACTCCACGCATTGCCTGCGGCACCTGCGGCATCGCCGCTCGCCTTGGCCGTGATGGTGATCGCATTGTCACCCGTGGCACCCACGCTGTCCGGCACAGTCCAAACGTTCTGCGCGCTGTACAGCGGGTTGCTCAAGAGCACCGACGTGATGCGCGGGCTCTTCGGCTCGGCGATCGCCCGACCCGTCGTCGAGGCATTCACATTCTCGGAGGTGTCAGCAAGAGCGCCCGACTTGATCGTCAGACGGTCGCCAACCACCAACGTGTCCGCGGTCGCGTTGCCGCCGGCATCAGCTGCGCGGGTCACCGCGACGGTTGCCGTCGTCTCGCCGGCAGTGTGCGTCACCGCGCCCAGCGTCGCAGTGCCCTTGCCCGACGTGAACGTCAGTTCGTCCGCGGTGATCTCAGCACCGGAATCAAGCCCACCAGCATCGGCGATCCGGATCTGGAACGCCGTCTCGTTGGCGATACCGATGATGGTCACCTTGGGCCTCGTCGTGTCCGCGGGTGCCGCGACCACCTTCTCAGGAGTGACCGGCGCGAGCCTGCGCTGATCGGACTGCGTGCCGAACGTATGAACCGAAGAGGCAGCTGAAAGCGTGTCGCCATTCGTCAGAGCCTTGCTGAGGGTCACATCGACCCTGCGCGGCGTGCACACGCCGGTAATCGTCGCCGTCGTCGCAGTAGCAACCTGCGCCACGGCACCGTTCACCTCGACGATGTCTCGCACCTTCGCCAGCAACTCCGCATCAGTGCCTGCCACATCGTCGCTGAAGTACAGCGAGAAGGCCGTGCCAGGCCGCACCGGATCGTCCGCGTTGATCTTGTTGTCGCGGTTGGTGTCGGTCGTCGCGCCGATGCCCACCGACAGAGAACCCGACGACGCGGCCGCGTCGATGGCCGCAGCCATGACGTCTGCGCTCACTGCGGCTGTACCGCCGATGGCGACAATGCCCAGCGCGAGCTTGCTGCCACCGACGACCTGCGGCGTGGCCGCGAGATAGTCGCGCACCGAAGCCGGCAACGTGTCGCCGACGATCAGCGGCGTCACCAGATCGCCATTGGCCAACGTCGAGGCAAGCACCGGAGCGGCAGCGACGCCGTCCGGGTTGCCGCGCACCAGCACCACGCGGTTGGTCGACACCGGCGCCAAGTCATCGCCGCAGCCGTTGCCAGCGAGCTTGGCCAGCTCTACCGACACCGCCGCAGCGGAGTCGCCGTCGACTCGGGCCACCGTGTCAACACCGAGCGTGGTCAGCGCAGACGCGACACCAGCCGACACCGTGTCCGTGCCGCCGATGATCTGCACATGTTCCACGTCGTTCTTGTCGATGTAGTCGGCTGTCGCGTCAGGCAGCTCATCGGCAAGGGTCATCAACACCGGGAGCTGCAGCCGGTATGCGGTCGTCTGGACGGCCACGCCGAACGGCAAGGCGTCGGAGCTGCCGTTGATGAGCACTGCGCTCACAGCGTCGGTTCCGCACCACGACGACTCAGCTTCGATCATCCCGGCGACTGCAGCAGCCGTCCCGTACCGATCAGCGCCCGCAATGCGGGTGACCGTCGGCTTCGACAACAGACCCTCGATCGCGCCCAAGGTCGCGTCGCCCA
Organism: Candidatus Poriferisodalis sp.; assembly: GCF_965204125.1. Lineage (GTDB taxonomy): Bacteria > Actinomycetota > Acidimicrobiia > Acidimicrobiales > Poriferisodalaceae > Poriferisodalis. Next base: position 1,115,181 of record NZ_OZ241968.1, read on the forward strand.
CTGCGGCCGAGCCGCCCAAGACGTACACCGTCTTAACGTCATAGTCCTCGATGAAGTCAGCGACGCCGCCATGCAGGCTGCCCGTAGGGGTCAGCAGGATCGGGGCGTCGGCATAACCGGCAAAACCGGCAACGGAGATGGAGTCGACCAAGGTCTCGCCCGAAGCAATGAAGACGGCCGGCACGGCACCAAGACCGCCCTTGTTCGTGGCGAAATTCTTGGCAAGGCGGAGCGCAGTGTCGTAACGATCCTGACCCGCGAATTCACGGGCATCGTCGACCAGCACTTCGCTTGCTGTGTTTGCGGCCTGGGCTGGGGATCCCGCTACGACCGCGAGCACCGATGCAATGAGCATCGCCGCCAGGATCGCAGCGAGGGAACGCCTGCCTCGCCGCTTCGAGTAGGTAGTCAAGGTTATGTTTCTCCTTGTTCGGCTCCTTCCCGTGCGATCTCGAGCCCTGACAGCTCGCCCGGCGGCCGCCAAGGCGTTAGATCAGAAGCCGTCGCACCGTCAGGTGACGGCCGGGCGAGACGGCTGAGGCTCGGCGGCGGCGAAGCGCCGTGCCCAGCGCCTATTCGTGGACCGTCCAACCGAGGCTCATCAAGGCCTCGGCAGCCACACTGGGTTTGTCTCGCACTGCTGCTCTGAGCTGTTGCTCGTGGAACCTCTCGCGTGATTGGCTGAGCCGCTGCTGCCAGCCGTCACGGGCATCCACAAGTCTCTCGACAATGCAGAACTCGATGATGTCCTCGAGGCTCGGCCGATACCTGCGGCCCCCGACGGGCAAGTGCAGAGCGGTCGGCTTGTCCTTGCCGCGGCCGACGACGTCAAGAATCCCCTGCAAGCGCTTGGCCTTGCCGTCGATGTGCAGGTGCGCTGCCGGGTAGTTGTTGTCGGCATCGCGCTCGTAGTGATACGCGAAGGCGCTCTTGTGCTGAACGTAGAGCCCGTACGTGCTCTTGATGTTGGCCAGATGACGGCTCTCGTCGTCCATTCGCAGCGCATGGAACACACGCAGGGACAGCTTTGCCGGTGTACGTGAGATCTTCAGCGGAATGGATTCGCCCCGGCGGTTTATGCGGTCCAGCTTGTAGGTGACTATCGCCTGCCCGTGCGAACCGAGCGTGTACAGCCCGCAGTCCAATCGGATGCCGTCAGTGACGGTGCCATTGAGCACATCCGCTGTCTCGCCGGCGAACTGCTTCGCCTGGCGCTCCAGGTCACGCTGTAGCTGGTTCAAAGGACGAGATGACGAGCCACACGTCGCGGGCCTTCGCGCTCTCGAAACGGCCGGCTTGGGCCTGCGCCTGCAGCTGCTCCCAAGTGCAACCGACATCATCGAGCATGCGCTGATTGCCTTCGCGGACATCGTCGTCGGTGTAATGGATGACCTTGACATCGTCGCCGCTGTCGCTCATGCCAATACACCTCCCCGGCACGCCGTCCTACAGCACCGCAGTGTACGGGCGACTCCAAGGCAGGTCGGCTGAGCGGTCAGCAGATCGCTCGATCATGGGTGACCGACCGTGCCGATGTCCAACGATTTTCACGCGCCCGAGCAGCCAAGGTTCAGCCTCTCCTTGTTCGGCTCCTTTCCGTGCGATCTCGAGCCCTGACAGTCCCCGAGCGTCTCAGCGCAAGGCGCTCGGGTTGCCTCGATGGCGCAGCCCGATACAGAGCGTGCGACGCGGCGAACTGTTGGCCCCGCGGCCGACGCGCGTACTCAAGCGCAGGAATCAGGTCCGTGTCGCCCGAGACAACTATCGCAACGTCGTACAGGTCGTCACAGGCGCCAAGGGCGATGTCGAGTGCCATCAGGACATCGATGCCCTTCTCCTCGGCGCGCTATTTGCTCGGTCTGTTCATCGACCATTCGATGGGCTGGTAGCGCAGCGGAACGCTGATCGGGCTGCGGGGCAGAAGCACCACTTGGTTCCCCGCGTGGCAGTTCGACGCTGGCTCGCGATCGGTTCGCCCTGTGGTCGCCGAGATCGTCGCCGCGTTCAGGGACTATCTCGATTCCGCCGACCCGCAGATCGTCGCCGCGTGGGCCACCACCGCCCAGCACGACGACCTCGACGGCAGCACACCGGCGGCGTGGATCGCCCAAGGCCTCGACAACCGGTCAGTCGTCCGCTCGGCTGACCAGGCAGCGCTTCGCCTCGCCCAATGACCGCCGACTGGCGGCAGTTCGGCATCCAAGTGCTGCCGACCCTGACACTGGAATAGAACCCAAAACCCGGAACTCGCGGCGCCGGGACATGCGTAAGCCCCGGCTCCCGTCCTAGGCACTCCTGGCGGAGTCTCGGACTGGCCCTCCGGGGCTTGCGACTTCCTCGCAGAGCAACACTGCGAGACTCATCCAACCTATAGCCAACGGCCTGCACCGCTGCGAGCGGCGATGGCTTAACGAGGAGACCGCCCCATGGCAAAGTCCATCGGCTTTCACATCCTGTTCCAGAACGGGCAGGCGAAACAGGCTTTGGAGCGCTACGGCGAGATTTTCGACGACTACACGCTCGATCGCCTCGACCTCTACCAAGGCGACGGCGACGGGCCGGCCGGCCAAGTGAAGGTTGCCGAATTCCGAGTGCTGGGCAGGCGATTTGTCTGCATCGACTCCCCGATCCAGCACGAGTGGGACATGACGCCTGGCATCGCGCCGTTCATCGAATGCGACGACGACCCCGAGCTCGAGCAGCTCTTCGATGCGCTCGCCGACGGCGGCACGGTCTACATGCCCCTCGGCGACTACGGGTTCGGACGGCGCTTCGGCTGGGTCGAGGACCGATTCGGCGTGTCCTGGCTCCTCAACATCACCTGACCGGCGCCGCCTCGCGGCCTCAAGATCTCCTGTGGCTGTTCTCAGATAGGAGCTGAGTCGTGCCGGCGTGATCGTTACAGCGACGCGTTGCAGATCAAACGTTGACAGCTGACTCGCCAGCCGTAAGCTCTCGATCGAAGACCCCGGAACCGTCAATGCTTCGGCAAACGGCCGGGGTTACGCCTTTTCGGACAGCAAACACGAGGCTCCTGCCGAAAAGTGCATGGCTATATATCAGAATTCGGCTATTTTTGCAGGAATGCAGTACGAACGGCTGACCCAGGTACCGGATCGGAGCTTTTTCCTGCTGGGGATGCGAGGGATCGGCAAGAGCACATGGGCGCGTCGCGCCCTGCCCGACGCGCTGCGCTTGGACCTGCTCGACGAGGCGCTGTTCACCGACCTGCTGGGGGACCCGTCGCTGTTCGGCCACCTGCTGTCGGGCGTCGAGCGCGGCCGATGGGTGGTGGTGGACGAGGTGCAGCGCATCCCGAGCCTGCTCAACGAGGTGCACCGGCACATCGAGGACCGCGGGGTGCTGTTCGCGCTGCTCGGCTCGAGTGCCCGCAAGCTGAAATCGGCCGGCACCAACTTGCTGGCCGGACGTGCGCTGCGCAAGGAGATGCACCCGTTCACCCCCGCCGAGCTCGGCGACAGCTTCGACCTCGACGAGGCGCTGGCGTGGGGGACGATCCCGCTGGTGTGGGCGGCCTCAGAGCGCCGCGAGGTCCTGACCAGCTACACCCAGATGTACCTGCGAGAGGAGATCCGGTCCGAAGCGGCGGTGCGCAACCTGGCGGGGTTCGTGCGGTTCCTGCCCGTGGCCGGGCTGATGCACGGCCAGAGCATCAACGCAGCGTCGATCGCCCGGGACACCGGCGTTGCCCGCCCGACCGTCAGCGGCTACCTGGAGCTGCTCGACGACACGCTGCTGGCGGTCAGGCTGCCGGCGTTCGAGGCCAAGCTGCGCGTGCGCGAGCGGCGACGCCCGAAGCTGTACTGGGCCGACCCGGGGCTCGTGCGCGCCGTCAAGCGCCAGCTCGGGCCCGTCGCCGCCGAAGAGCGCGGCGCGCTGCTCGAAGGCTGGGTGCTGGGCCTGCTGCGAGCCCACAACGAGCAACAGCACCTCTACGACGACATCGGCTACTGGGCGGCCACAGAATCCTCCGCCGAAGTCGACTTCGTGCTCACACGCCACCACGAGCACCTCGGCATCGAGGTCAAGGCCGCCGAGCGCTACAACACCTCAATGCTCAAAGGGCTGCGCGCCCTGGCGGATCTGCCGGGCCTGCGCCGCCGCGTGCTGGCATACCGCGGCCAGCGATCCTTCCGCACCGAAGACGGCATCGACGTGTGGACCATGCCCCAACTCCACCACGCCCTCGCCGCCGACGAACTCTGGCCCTGACAGCCCTCTCGCCCGCCGGAAATTGGGCGGAATAAGATAAAGGTATGACTAAGCGCCGCATCACGGTCACCATCGATGAAGACCTCCTGGAAGCTGCCGGCGCCGCTGTGAGCGCCGGGGATGCTTCCTCGGTGAGTGCATGGATCAACGAGGCACTGGCCGACAAGTGCGAGCAGCGGCGGCTGCTCGATGCCCTCGGCGAGGCAATAGCCGACTACGAGGCCGAGTTCGGCAAGATCACCCTGGAGCAAGTCGAGGAACGGCGCCGCCTTGATCGCGAAGAGGCGGAGCGGTTCCGCATCGAATGGCAGCAGCGGAGAGCCGAGCGTGAGCTTGGTGCTTGATGCGGGGGCACTGATCGCCCTCGAACGCGACGAGCAGGTGCTCTGGGAACGTGTGGAGGTTGCTCATCTGACCGGCCGTCCCCCGCTGACCCATGGCGGCGTGGTGGCGCAGGTGTGGCGGGGCGGTTCAGGGCGTCAAGCCCGGCTGGCGAAAGCGCTGCTGGGTACTCGCGTTGTGCCGCTCAACGATGAGCTGGGCCGCCGGGCAGGTGTGTTGCTGGCGCGGACAGGCCTTGTCGATGCCATCGATGCCGCGCTCGTCGCCCTGTGCCAAGGAGGCGACCAGATAGTGACCTCTGACCCTCACGACATAGCGGCGCTCGCCGACGCGGCCCGCATCGACATCGACATCGTGCGCGCATAGACGCCAGCGCTCGCGCCGGGCTGCGCCTGCCCAACGCCATCGTGCTCGAGACCGCCGTACGCCACGACGCCCGGGCGCTCGCCACCCTCGACACCCAACTCGCAACCGCCGCCGGCACCCACAACATCGAAGCGCTCACCGCCGACGCATAGTCACCTCATTCGCCCGCCACCACATGTCGGGCTGATCACTAGGGTCCGCCGGGTGCGGTGTACGAGGATGGCTGTGCTGCTGGTGCTCGTCGGAATTACAGCGCTCGGCGCTGCCATTGTGCCGTCGGCAACGGTCACCGCAGCAGCCAGTGACGACGCCGGCAGCGCCTCGACGCTCGAGCCCCCCACGTCGTACCCGGCCATCGAGGGGCCGCGCAGCGGCGACATGCTCCTTGCTGCATCACGTGGACGCACTTGCATGGTGCGTGTGGACCGCACGGTGACGTGCTGGGGCGACCATGGCTTGCGGCAGCGGTTGAGTGTTGCGGGCCTGCACGACGTCGTTGCGCTGACCAGTGGCGACGAGACCTTCGGTGGACGCCAGCAGCTGCACGTGTGTGCACTGCATGCGGCGGGGACTGTCTCCTGCTGGGGTTCGGGGGGCTGGGGGCAACTCGGGCAGGGCGACGGCGACGATCACTACACGCCGGTGAGGGTGCGAGGCCTCGATGACGCCGTGGCAATATCTGCAGGGCTGAGATTCACCTGTGCGGTGCATCGCGACGGCGGCGTCTCCTGCTGGGGATCGAACTATTTCGGCGAGATAGGCCACGGCCTCGAGGAAACTGAGTTCCGCCGCCCCACGCGAGTGCCAGGCGTGACCGATGCCGTCGCAATCAGCTCTGGCAACGATTCGACCTGCGTCATCCACGGCAGCGGCGGGGTGACGTGCTGGGGGTGGGGAGCGTTCGAAGGACCGCCCCGCGCTGTCGATGGGCTCCGCGGCGTGACGGCCATCTCCATTGGCGGAGAATTCACCTGCGTTGTGGTCGCGGGAGGAGAGGTCTCTTGCTGGTCCACCTATTTCGATCCCATCACGCCCTGGAAGATGGACGGTTTGCGAGACGTCGTTGACGTGGCCATGGGATTCGGCACCGGTTGCGCAGTTCATCGCGACGGCGGCGTCTCCTGCTGGGGGGACAACAACGTGGGACAGGTGGGGGACGGCACGAGAGAGGCGCGAACCGAACCCGTGCGGCTCGCGGACATCACCGACGCGATCGACGTGAGCCTCGGTCGGCAGACCACCGAAGTGACCGCTCACTCATGCGTGCTGCACCGTGACGGCGGGGTTTCGTGCTGGGGAGGCAATGACCGGGGCCAGCTCGGCGACGGCACGAGCGAGCATCGGCCGTACCCGCAACGCGCCGAGGTATTCACGTCGTTTCCGACCGATGAGTCACCAGAGCTCGACCGGGACCTGCTGCTGGCTTGGATAGATAACGCGACCGGAGGGCACAAGGCAGAGTTCCCCTGGCACTGGGCCGCTTGGGACTACACCCGGCACCGGAACGGGTAACGCATCGCAGGCATCGGCGCCAAGCGTAAAGCCGGGAACGCAGCGCGCACCGACCGTCTCGCCCGGCTCGAAACCTCGGTCAGCCGACTGGCACAGGGTGGCTGTCACCGCCGACCCCGGTCCAGGACTTTCGGGTGTCCTTCTCTACGCCTTGTGCAAGGCCTGCGGCCACCAGCGTGTCGCGCTGAACGCTGTCGGGCACGTCGACGGTGCCGAGATCGTAGGTCTTGCCCTCGAATTCCGCTGTGAACTTGATTTCACTCATTGGCTCTTCTCCTCTGTTTGACTGGGTCCCGCTGCTGGAGTCGAACCAGCAATGCGACCATCCGGGGGCGGACCGCCATCGGCAGTCCTCCCGATCAGGGTGGATATGGGGCCTCGCTGGGTCTCGCGACGCTGGATAGCGCACGTGTGGTTCTTGTTCGACCGCCGCATCAGCCGGGCAGCGAGGCACCCACAACGTAGCCCTACCGGCTCCGAAACCTGCACCAAACTCAGCGACCCCACCGTCAGAGCCTCACGCCAGGGATCACCGCGCCCGCGTCGTCACGGCGCCTCGAGCCGAACAGCGCCAAGCCGGCTGTGCGCGAAGTGCACGCATCGCATCGACGTCCTCATACAAAAAATCACGTGCTTCCGCTTGCGACGTCGTGCGAAACTCCCCGAATGTCCGCGTTGGCCGTCGCAACCCTGCTGCTGTTGATTCTGCTGGTCCCCGGCGTTTTCGCAGCGTGGGGCTACGAGCAGTCGAAGGAGATCTACTCCCGCCGACTGAGGGACTGGTACGCACGGCTCGCCGCACTCACGGCGCTCTGCGTCGCAGCTCTCGCATGGCCTCTGTACTGGCTGTGGACCGAGTACTGGGATCAGTTCGCAGCTCGGGAGTCCCTTCCGCGCTGGCTCGTCGTCGTGCCGTTCGCGTACATCGGATTGCCGGCGCTGGCGGGGTGGCTACTCGGCCTGTGGTCAGCCCAGCTCGGCCAGTGGTCGTGGTTCAAGAGTCGGCGCAGCGCTCCGACGGCATGGGACTACCTGTTCAGCGAACGCGAATCAGGATTTGTGCGTTGCCGGCTGAAGTCAGGCCGATGGGTCGGCGGGCATTACAGCCGCTATGCGTACCTTTCCTCCTACGCAGGACTCCACAGTGCCGAGCGCGACATCTACATCGCCGAAGCGGTCCATCTCGACCAAGTTGATGGGATGCCCCTATGGCATCAGGGACCATCAGGTGAGACGATGACACTGGTGGGAGGCGGAATTCTGGTGAAGTGGGAAGACATCGAGGAATTAGGATTCGCATCCACCCACGAGTTGATCCCCGAGTAGGCATGGGATACGAGACGTGAGCGAGCCAGCAACGAAGACGAAGCGCGTGGCGAAGTCACAGCGGGTTTCAAAGGCCTCTCGTGCGGCAAAGACTAGGCGGGCCACCAAAGCGCAGCGATCCGCCAGATCGACTCGATTCGAATACCGCGGGGGCGCGATGCCGCGTACCGAGGTGCCGACTGAGAAAATCCCACGCGACTTCTTCCCGCCAGTCCCCGCCGAAGCGACCACTCCCCAACCGCACGACGCCCAGTCGACGAACGAGACCAAGGCCAGCTAGCCAGGATTGGTCTTAACTCTTGGCCCTAGCAACGGTTCAACGAGGAGACCAACCCATGGCCAAGTCGATCGGCTTTCACAGCCTGTTCCAGAACGGACAGGCGAAACAGGCTCTGGAGCGCTACGGCGAGATATACGATGACGACGACTCCGAGATCGAGCGGCTCTTCGATGCGCTCGCCGACGGCGGGACGGTCTATATGCCCCTCGGCGACTACGGGTTCGGACGGCGCTTCGGTTGGGTCGAGGATTGCCACGCCGATCCTGACCAGCCAGCGGAACTGGTGCATCACCTCGGCGCGGAGGGCATCTAGCTGGGCGCCCCAGTCTTTGCGGTCGGACTCTCGTTGGGCTGCCTCCGTTTCGCTGGGGCAGAAGGGCTCAGTCGCCGAGTTCTCGGATCATGCGCAGCTCGGCAGGCACACCATGAGTGTGCGGATCCGGGGCGATCGTGCGGGCGACCGTCTCGAAGCCGAGTGTCTCGTAGAACCGCACAGCCGGATTGTTCTCGAACACATCGAGATGGACGCTGGCGAGGCCCGCGGCGGCGGCCCGCGCAGCGGCATGCTCGAGCAGTCGGCGTCCAATGCCGCCCCCACGCCGTGAGGGTGCCACTGCAAGCATGTCCACGTAGTAGGCGTCTTCGGGGATCTTCGGGATCAGCCAGCGTGCGAGACGACGCCGCCCGCGAACGCCGAGCAGCACGCTCGCGGCGAGTGCGCCTTCGGCGGCCATGGTCTCCCATGCCGATTCGAGTGCGACAGTCCGGGCTTCCATGTCAGCGGCAGTGCCTCCGAATTCGACCCCGACGGGCTCGACCTCAGCGGCAGCGGCCAAGTCGAATGCTGCATACGCTGCGTCGAACCCGGCCAAGGTGCCGGCGGTCGTCCACGAGACACCGAGCATCTTGTCGAACAATGCTCGTCCGCCGAACTGGTAGCTGAATGTCTCTGGGCCGGTGGAGAACAGCAGATCGAGTACCGGCGCAGCGAAATGCGCTCGCTCATGACGTTGCACTCGCCGGATCGTGACCGTCACCGCCCCACGCTGCCACATCTGCCGTGGAGACAAGGCTCTGGAGCGCTTCGGCTGGGTCGAGACCGATTCGGCGTGTCCTGGCTCCTGAACATCACCTGACCGGCCGTCCCCCGCTGACCCATGGCGGCGTGGTGGCGCAGGTGTGGCGGGGCGGTTCAGGGCGTCAAGCCCGGCTGGCGAAAGCTCTGCTGGGTACTCGCGTTGTGCCGCTCAACGATGAGCTGGGCCGCCGGGCAGGTGTGTTGCTGGCGCGGACAGGCCTTGTCGATGCCATCGATGCCGCGCTCGTCGCCCTGTGCCGTGGAGGCGACCAGATATTGACCTCTGACCCTCACGACATAGCGGCGCTCGCCGACGCGGCCCGCATCGACATCGACATCGTGCGCGCATAGCTACCAGCTCGCGCCGGGCCCAAGACCTGCCGGGCAGCGCTGCGAGGCCGCGGCCGAGTGTTGCCAGACGGCCCCCGAAGTGCTGGGCGAGCGCGGCGAGGTAGGCGTCGGTCACTTGGCGATGCCCGATGACGCCGGCGAGCGTTGTGGCGTCGAAGCCGATCTCGTCTGCCCAGAACACATGCTGGGGAAGCGACTGCACCTGTCGCATGGCAGGTTCCGCTGAATCGGACGCGATTGCCACGTAGTCATGACTATTTTCATCTAGCTTGATCGCTTCGACGACGCCCGCCCTCGACGGTGAGCACAAGGAGAGTGGTGATGAGGACAGCGAGAGCAGGGGCCTGTGCCGTGCTTGCAGCCGGGCTGCTGGCGGTGGCCGCAGGACCCGCGGTGGCAACGAACGACATGACGATCACCGGCGTGTGCATGAGCTATTCGCTGCACTACGAGGTCTCCTTGGACAACGTGGGCAACACGCCAGGCGCCACCTTGCACCCCGACACCGAAACGCCGGTGACCTTTGAGGTGGATCCGGCAGACGCCAGATTCATGGCGTACGGCGAGCGCTGGGATCTGCACTCCAATGGTCAGCAGTTCGTTTCCAACGACAAGACTGAACCCGTCACCGGTTCGACCTCGTGCGCTTCCTCTTCACCGTCGACCCCGAAATACACAGCGGTCGAGACCAAGTCCATTGCCGTGGTGAACGCCTGGTTCGCCGCCGAGGAAGGCAGGACGCGTGCTTCCGGCTACACGGCTGTGGCGCAGGCATGGAACAGCTACTGCGCTGTGGAGAAGGGCTGCACCGACACGCTGCCGACGAGTCCAGCGGCCTACTGCACGGAACTCGGGATCACGGGCACGGGCTTCGAGCTTGTCGGCGGCTATGTGTGCTGATGGGTTGACGTGATATGAGCGCTGATCTTCGCCGGCCTCACGTGACGCAGTAGCTAGCTCATCGGCGGGGTGGCTCGGCCCCCGCGGTTGTCTCCCCAGCAGTGGATGGTGCCGTCCTCGGCCAGTCCGCAGGTGTGCAAGCCGCCAGCAGACAGTGCGACAAACGGCACGACGTCACCGTTTTGATTCTGGACTACGTGGGCGTTGCCCTCACCGCCGCCTGTGACTTGGCCGTGCGAGTCCTCTCCCCAGCAGAACACGGTGCCCAAGGCGATCCCGCACGCGTGGCGGCCCCCGGTCGACACCGCAGTAATGGCGCCCTGCGGGATGCTGATCCTCGCCGGCCCCCCGCCTTCGTAGATCGCACCCCAGCAGGTGACCGTGCCGTCGCCGTGCCGCACGCACACTTGGGGGCCGAGATGCGCCGACAGCTGCGCGAAGTCTCCCGATCCGCTGCCCGTCAGCAGTCCCCAGCAGAAGAACATGTCGTTGGTCGCCGCCAGCCCGCACGTGTGGAACTCCCCGGCCGAGACCGCTGCGAACTTGCCGACATTCGGCGTCGACTGGCCGTCTTCGTCCAATCCCCAGCACGCGACGGTGCCGTCGGAGCGCAACCCGCATGTGTGCTGCCCGCCCACAGACACAGCAGTGAACGTGCCCTCGGGCGGGCTGGACTGGCCGAACTCGTCCGAACCCCAGCACGCGACGGTGCCGTCGGAGCGCAGGGCGCACGTATGGTGCCCGCCCGCAGACACAGCAGTGAACGTGCCCTCGGGCGGGCTCGCCTTGCCCTCGACATTCGAGCCCCAGCACACAGCGGTGCCGTCGGAGCGCAGGGCGCACGAATGCTCGAACCCCGACGACAGCGCCGTGTAGGTCACGGTGCCCTCCTCGGTGGCCTCAGTGGGCTCCCCTTGGGCGATGCGGCGTGCCTGGGTGCTGACGAGCTGTGCGGTGTGCCAGCGATCGTCGCCGGCTATCCGGGTCAACGAGTGGCTCAGCCCTTCGAACTTCTCTTGGGGCACCGCGTCGAGGCCGCCCACGACGTAGCCCACCAAGGCTCTGCCGGTCCCCGTGACGCTCGCCCGCTGCCGCTGATCCTCGGGCCAATCGGCATCACGCGGCCCGGTGACGATGATGCAGTCGGTGCCGATCACGCCGGCCAGCGTCACGGCGCTGTACAGGTCGGACTGCGCCGCCTCGTCAGAGGCCACCAAGATCGCCACGTCGCCAGTGCAGTCGGTCGTCGGGTCTTCGGCGCCCGCCGACGCCTCGACTGTGCCTGTGTCGGCGCCGCCGGCAGAGATCAACGCCTGCGCGCCCGCCAGGCGAGCCGTATGCCAGCGGTCGGTGCCGGCCAGCCGGGTCAGGGCATGATCGGCCACCTTGGCATCGGGCACTGCTGCGCTGCCGCCGACGATGAACCCGCCGTCTGCAGCAGCTTCCAAGCGAGCGAGCTGCGCCTCTGGCATGGGTTCGTCTCGCGGTCCAGCAAGCACGACGCATCGGGTATCCAGCACCCCTGCCAGGGTCACGGCGCTGTACAGATCCGACTGCGCCGGGGCGTCGGATGCCACCACGATCGGCACCTTGTCCGTGCAGTCCGTCTCGGTGTAGCTCGGCGGCGGCAGTACCGCCTCCTGGCCATGTGCTCCCGCGGGGCTCGCAATCGCCAGCATCGATGTCGCCACAACGAGCGCGCTCCAGGCGGCGGACTGACACCGCCGACGCTTCGTGCCCGGCATTCCGAAGACACGGGCAGCTGGGGAACGTCGTCGGCACAAGTGCATCGGTGCAATCTAGTGATGCAATAGTGGTTGTAACTATTTCAATGGCCCAGACATCTAGCGCCGGTGGGCTTCGATGGCGGCGAGGGCTTCTTCGAGGGTTTCGACGCCTACGACGGCGACTGACGGCTCGGCCACGGCTACTGCTTCTTCCACCTGGGCGGCGGGCACGAGGAAGAGGTCGGTGCCGGCTCGCACGACGGCGTGGGACTTCTGCGGCACGCCGCCGATCGGGCCGACGCTGCCGTCGTGGTGGATGGTGCCGGTGGCGGCGACGTCGAGGTTGCCCGTGAGCGGTTCGGGCGTGAGGGCGTCGATGACCGACAGCGTGAAGGCCAGGCCGGCCGAGGGGCCGCCGATGTTCTCGATGTGGAGCCGCACGTCGATGGGCGGCTCGGCGAATTCGACGTGGGTGGTGACGATGACGCCGAGCAGGGCGACGCCGTCGCGGTCGGCCAGGGTGACGGTGACGGTGCGGGTCTGGCCGTCGGGGGCGAGGGCGGTGAACGTGGCGGTGGCGCCCGGCTCGTGGGCCTTGACCGTGTCGGACAGCTGCTGCGCCGTGGTGATGGCCGTGTCGCCGACGGCTTGCACGATGTCGCCTTCGCGCAGTGCGTCGTCGGCCGGGGCGTCGGGCATGACCCGCTCGATGCGGGCGCCGATGGGAGTCATGATCTCGTGGCCCAGGTGCTCGAGTGCGACGGCCACGGCCACCTGGGTGGACTGGTCCATCTGGAGGCGGCCGGCGTCGCGGTTCTCGGCCACGGTGCGCTCGCCGAGGATGTCTTCGATGTCGACCACTTCGAGGGCGCCGTCGAGCCAGCCGCCGATCACTTCGAACAGCGACGGGGCGAAGCTGGTGCGGACGCTGACGAGGGAGATGGTGGCGTCGGAGGCGTAGGCGGGGTGGTCGCGGACGTCGACGAATTCCTCGATGTCGGCCGTGTGGCCGGGGGCGATGATGGCCTTGTCGTTGAGCGTGACGGTGAAGCCGGTGAAGATGAGGAGCGCCAGGACGAGCATGCTCCCAATGAAGGCGTTGGAGCCGCGGGAATACTGGCGGGGGCGCGGGTGGCCCGAGCGCGTGGGGGCGGGGTCTGGGTGTTCGGCCGGGTCGGCTGCGGTGGTGGCGGTGTCGATTGCGGGAGCGCCGGTGTCGGCAGTGTCGGCGGCGGGAGTTTCGGCGGCGGGAGCGGGCGCGGCGGTTTCGGCGGCGGGAGCGGGAGCGGCTGGCGCCGCGGTGTCGGCGGCGGGCGGCAGGGCGAAGCCGAGGTCGTCAAGTGAGCCAGCGAGGGCGCGCCAGCCGAGGTCCGGGCCATCGTCGGACCCATCGTCGAGCCGGTCGTCGGGACCGTCGCCGGGATCGTCTTCCGGCAGGCCGCCGGTCGTATCGGTCACAGGCGCACAGCGTGCCATGCGCCTTGGCGAGGGCACGCGCGGTGGGGTCGCAGATGGGGCATATTGGGCAGATGGAACCGGGGCGCATCGAAGCGCAGCGGGTCGAGCCGGGGCACTTGGAATCTGGGTGCACAGAACCGGGGCGGTGGCCATACAAGCCCACTGCGATCTGGCGCAAGCTGGTTGCAGTGCTCGGGTTGGGGGCGTTCACAGCGATCTGTGTGATTGCCCTGGTGGCGCTGGTGCTGGTCGGCGCAGTGGTAGGTGCGTTGGTGCTCGAAGCGCTGATCGGGTGAGCAGCAATGAGGCCACGGGCTACGAGCGAGAGCACTGGCGCTGGTCTGATGACTTGTGGGTGAGCCCGCGGACGGTCTCGGTGATCTCTTGATGGCAGGCGATGACAGCAGGGCGGAGGGCGAGGCGTACGCACGCCGGCTGGAAGCGGTCGTGGCGGGTCATCGGGGCGAGGCAGCCGTGGCGGAGCGGCTGTTGGACGACGACGATCCGGGCGTGCGGGCGGCGGCGCTCGGAGCGCTGGCTCGGTGCGGGGCGCTGCAAGCGGAGCAGGTCAGGCGGGCCTTGGGGGACGAGGCGGTGGCGGTGCGGTGCCGGGCCGCGGAGCTGGCGCCGCCCGATGTCGAGCTCGTGGAGCTGCTGAGCGATCCGGATGCGTCGGTGGTTGAGGTGGCAGCGGCGGCGCTCGGCGAGCGTGACCGGGATCCTGGGTCAGTCGAGGACTTGTGCCGGGTGGCGGGCGGCCATGACGATCCGCTGTGCCGGGAGAGCGCTGTGGCGGCATTGGGGGCGATCGCTGCTGGCTTGGACGCCGAAGCGGGCGCGCCCCAGGAGGCTGCCGCCGACCCAGTGGCCGGACCGGGTGCGACCCCCACCGCTGCGGCAAGCAAGCAGGCCGAGCCAGGTGCGGCGCACGTCGCTGCCCGTGGGATGGCGCTCGAGATGTTGCTGGCCGCCATGGACGACCGGCCGCAGATCCGCCGCCGTGCGCTGCTCGGGCTGTACCAGTTCGACGACGACCGGGCCGCCGATGCCGTGCGGGCAGCGCTCGAGGATCGTGACCGCCAGGTGCGGGCCATCGCCGGCGAACTGCTCGGCGTGCCCGTGCGCTGAGCGGGGTCGCTCGACGCCAACGCAACCTCAGTCGGCGGGCCGCACATACCACCCCGACCCCCTGCGACACCGGTTCAAATCATTCCCTCTCATTTCTGTTTGTTCGATTGTTTTCAGTCATTCGTGTCACACCCCGCTTCTACGGTTGTTCCCATGTTGAGAAGCGGTTCTGGCAGCGCCGAGGCAACCCCGACAGCCCCCCGACCCATCGATCTCACGACCGATCGGCCAGGAATGCTCGTGTTGCGGCGCCTCGACCGGGGTGAGCTCACGCTGCTGCGCCGGGACGAGCTGGTCAATGCGCTGGGTGATATCGAACAGCTCGCCAACCGGCTGGCGGGCTACCGGGCCGAAGTGCTCGGCGCGCTGCACGAGCTGAGCCGCTCGGGCGTGGCTCCGGATCCGATGCCACATCTGACGTTGCGGGACGCCACCGGCGTATCCGAGCGGGAAGCACGCCGGCTGTGCCGCGTCGCGAGCAAGGCTCGCGAGCACGCAGCCGTTCTGGACGCGCTGGCGGCGGGCGACATCAACGCCGATCAGGCTGAATCACTGTGCGACGCTCGCGTCCCCGACGAGGTGCGCACGGAGCTGGTGGCCGCTGCCGCCTCACACGACACCGACACCACCCGTCGATGTCTACGCGAAGCCGAAGCCACACACGGCGTCGAGACGCCGACCGAGCGATTCCTGCGCCAGCGCGCGGCTCGGGGCGCTGGATGGGGCCGCGATCACGAAGGAATGCTCAAGCTGTGGGCAACGTTCGATCCGGAGACGGGAGCCGGCATCGAAGCGGCGCTCGAACCGCTGCGCCGCGCCCTGTGGCAAGACGACAAGCACCAGCGCACACCGGCGCAACGCGACGCCGACACGCTCGCGTACGCGCTGGCTGGCGTCACCCTCACCGAGCAGGACGCCGCTGCGGTCGACCGTCTGCATGCACGCGCATGTCGCGACGGGCATGCCGAGCAGGCGCAGCGGCTGTCTCCCGCGCAGATCAGCGTGCTCATTGGCCTTGATGCGTTGCGCGGCCACACCGACCAGGCCGGCGTCACCGACGCCGGCACCGAGCTCGCGCCGGAGACTGTGCGGCGCCTCGCATGCGACGCCGAGATCATTCCGATCATCTTGGGCGGGCGAGGTGGATCCGCCGACATCGGCTGGGCACGACGCACCGTGCCGTTGCGGCTCAGGCGGCTGCTTATCGCACGCGACAAGCACTGCCAGTGGCCGGGTTGCCATGCGCCCCCCTCGCGCTGCGATGCGCACCACGTCGTCCACTGGGCCGACGGCGGCCCCACCAATCTCGACAACCTGGTGCTGCTGTGCCACACCCACCACCAGCACCTTCACGAGCACGGTTTCGAACTCGTTGTGGGCCCCGACGGCTGGACGCCAGGGCAAAAGGCCGTCGAGCGTCGGAAGGTCGAGCAGGGAGCCTATGTCCGACAACCGAGGGCCCCGTGACCCGCTCGGGCCGGGCCAGAACTGAAGCCGGACCAGAACCGCGGCCGGACCAGAACCGCGGCCGTACCAGAACCGCGGCCGTACCAGAACCGCGGCATTCTGAGAGAACGAGACGCCAGCTAACCCACGTCGCTCAGGCGGTCTCGCAGCAGTTCCACCAGGTGAGTCACATCGACGGCAAGCACTTGGCGCAGCCCGAGCTCGTCGGCGGCGACATCGCTGCGGCCGTGGAGACGGAGGGTGCGCAGCGGTCCGCCGCCGATCGGCTCGGAGATGTCCATGCCGATGCGAGGCACGCCGGGCAGCGTGTTGCGGTCAGGGTCGACCGGATCGACCTGCGGAGCGAGAGCGACGAGCCGTTCCCGGCTCACATCGCCGGCAGCGACCGCTTGCTCCAGCAACAGGTGCAGGCGCAGCTGTGACAGCCATCCGGCCCGTACCCGGGGGTCTGCCAGCGGGCGGCCGTCGGGCTGAGTGGGCGACGCAGGCTGCGTGAGCGGCTCGGTTGCGGTGTCGGCGTGGAACCTCGTCCAGTCGGCGGCGAACGCATCCATCACGGCGGAGCGGCCGGTCTGCCAGGGCGGGGCGGGGTCGATAAGCAGCTCCACCTGTCCTGGCAGCTCAAGGCCAGCGGCCAGGGTGGAGCGTCGTACGACGGTCAGGTTCGGCGGGAGCCGTTCGAGCACGTGGATTGCTCCGGGCTCGGCCGCCTCGACGAGTACGTACCCGCACTGGCGGTCGCTGACCGCGTCGGTGACGTCGAAGACGGACGCGTCCAGATCGAGCACCTCGATCTCGCCCACGTCGAGGTCGAGCATTGCCGGCACCGTCTCACGGGCAGCGCCTGCGGCATAGGCCGCCGTGGCGACCCGGCGGCCCGGGGGTGAACCGTCGACGATGACGCACCAGGTGGCGCCTGGTGCGCTCGCTCGGAAGCGGTTCAGCAACGCCACGGTGGTCAGCTCGACCGGCGCGGCCGATGTGAGCACCCAGTCCAGATCCTCGCCGGCCAGCGTGGCCACGGCCGGCACTACCGGCAACGGCAGCCCGGCCGTCACGTCGGCGGCGTCGATCACGCTGCTGACGTAGGCCAGCGCTGCGACATCCCATTCACCGATTGCGGCGGCGCCGCCGTCGCCAAGTGCAGTGGCGTCGCCCGCCGATGTGCCAACGGCGTCGAGGTGTTTCACCGACAGCTCAACCGGGTAGAGCCCGGCGATGCCGCCGCGGGCATTGACGCCGGCCCAGTAGGCCTGCACGCCGGCGAGCGCCGCACTCTCAGCCTCCGCAGCAGCGGCCGTCAGGTCAACCAGCACGCCCAGCGTGAACACGCCGGCGTCATAGCCGTGGGCAGGAGCAAGCTGCGGCTGCACCGGCGGGCTGACCTCGGGGAGCGATTCCGAGCAGCCTGCGGCGAGCAGCACCGCTGCGAGCAGCGCCGCAGCCCGACGCACCGCCAATCGCGCCAGCACAGCGTTCAACACGCGCCGAACTCCATCGACTCAGCCTCGTGCAGGCCTCGTCGTGTCACACCCCCGCGAAAGCATGACCTCATGAACAGCAAACCGATGAGCACGCCCAACCAGCGTGCCCCACCGCCGGGACGGATCAGCGGCCGGGAATCGTGTGCGAAGCGTGGAGCGACTCGAAGTTCTCGAGCGCCCGGCCAGCGCCCAGCACAACCGTCTCAAGCGGCGACTCCGAGCGCAGCACGGGCACACGTGCCTCGGACGCGATGCGCTGGTCAAGGCCCTGCAGCAGCGAGCCGCCGCCGACCATGAGGGCGCCGGTGTGGATGAGGTCTTGTGCCAGCTCGGGCGGCGCCTCGCCCAGGCACTCCAGGACAGCTTCCACGATGAGCTCGACCGTGTCGGCCAATGCGGAGCGCACCTCGGTGGGGGTGATGACGAAAGTGCGGGGCAGACCCGTCGACAGGTCACGGCCCTTCACCTCGGCGTCGAACTTGTCGTCGACCGGCCATGCCGAGCCGATGCTGATCTTCAGTTCCTCCGCCGTGCGCTCGCCGATGGCGATGCCGTGCACGCGGCGGGAGTAGTTCATCAGCGCGGTGTCGAAGTCGAACGATCCCACACGGACCGCACGCAGCGATACCAGGCCGCCGAGCGACACCATGGCGATCTCGGCGGTGCCGCCGCCGATGTCGATCACCAGGGAGCCGGTGGGTTCGTGGATCGGCAGGCCCGAGCCGATGGCCGCAGCGATCGGCTGCTCGATGAGCCGGACGTCTGACGACCCGGCACGCCGGGCCGCCTCGATCACCGCTCGCCGTTCGACCGGGGTGATCAGCGACGGCACGCAGACGGCGACACGGGTGCGGCCGAAACGGCCGACGCCGACGCCCTGCAGGATGAGCCGGATCATGCGCTGGGTGATGTCGAAGTCGGTGATGGCGCCATGGCGCAGCGGCCGCGCAGCGATGATGTAGCTCGGCGTGCGCCCGATCATCTGCCAGGCCTCGCGCCCCACCGACAGCACGTCGCCAGAACGCTCGTTGAGCGCTATGACCGACGGCTCGTTGAAGACGATGCCGCGCCCCCGCTCGTACACCAGCGTGTTCGCGGTGCCGAGATCGATCGCCAGGTCACGAGCCAGAACGATGCCTCTGGTTGGGCCTCTGGTTGGCGGAGATCACGCGGTCGTGCCGCCGTTCGGCTTCGAGTGGGCGGGGTACCGCCCGACGGCTCCGCCGCTCGCCTGGCTGCAGCGGGAGCTCTTCGAGGTCGGCGCTCAGCGGCGGCAGCAGCGGCACCGAGTAGTCGCGCTCGACCAGCCGGATGCTGGCCGGCGCTGATGGCTTCTGGACCGGAATGAGTGCTCCAGGCCTTTGTGCCGCTCGCCGAATTCGGCGTCGGCCGCGCCGCCCGTCGATTTCGGCGTCAGTCGTCGCGGCAACGGCTGGCTCGATCGCGGCAGCGGTATGACCGGCGTGCTCGGCGTCGTCGGACACGGCGTCAGCAGTGCCGGGTGCTTGCTCGCGGGAACTGCTGCCTCTGCGCCTGCGCATCGCCCGAACGAGTCCCGGTGTGCCCGCTGGCATGTCCTGCGAATCGGGAGGGGCGATCGACTCGAGCTTGCGCCGGAACAGCCCTGTCTCGTCGTCGGTCGCCTTCTGGTGCTTGATGCGAGCGCCGATGCCCAAGACGACCATCCCCAGCAACGGCACCACGATTGCGATCGCCAGGAACAACAGCGGGCTCATGACCGGGGCACCTGCGCGATCGGCTGCGACTGCAGGCCCCAGTCGGTGCCGGCGTCATGATGCTCCTGCTTCCAGATCGGCACCGTGGCCTTCAACGTGTCGATGCCGAACCGGGCAGCTTCGAATGCTTCACCCCGGTGTGGTGCCGAGACAGCCACCACGACCGAGCTTTCCTTGAGACTCAACATGCCCACCCGGTGCAGCAGCGCCACCTTGCGCACGCTCGGCCACCGCCGACGCAACTCGGCGGCAATGTCGGCAAAGCGAGGCGCCACCTCCGACTCGTACGCCTCATACACCAGCTGGGTCACACCCGTGCGGTGCTCGGCATGATCCCGGACCGTGCCGGAGAACAGCACGACCGCTCCCGCCGCCGGATCAAGCGCCCATGCATAGATGGCGGCAATCGGCAGCTCGTCGTGAGTCAGTTCCACCCACGTGTCGGCATGGATCCCGTCGGGCGACATCATCGCAAAGCGTAGGAGCGCCGGAGCCAGGCCGCGGCAGCCCAGCCGCCTGCCGCCACCGCGGCCCCCGCGCCGACCAGCGTGGCGTACTGGCGCTGGCGAGCATTGAGGTCGTCCCAAGGCATCCCGACGTCGGCGATCACGAACGCCTGGGCGCTGCTGTAGCGGGGTTCCCAGCCCTCCGCCCGCAGCCGGTCGTTGGCCACCACCCAGCTGTAGCGGGTGTACGGGAGCAGTCCTTCGGGCGCCGCGTGGCCCACCCGCCGGGCCACGTAGCGGTCGAGCCGCTTGGGCAGCGGCATCGGCAGACGGATCTTGGGGCGAGCCCCCAGCAGCGCCCGCAGCTCTCCCGGCGACAGCCACCCGTCGGGAGCCACGTTGAACACGCCCGACAGCCGGCGCTGCGTGGCCAGCACCACAGCAGACGCCAGATCGTCGAGGTGGAGGAACTGCACCGGCGGGTCGTCGCTGCCCGTGCGGATCGGGGCCGCGGCCAGCATCGCCTCGCCGATCGGGCCGCCCAGGCCGCTCGACACCACCGGCGCCGGCCGCAGGATCGCCACCGAGCGATCACCCTGATCGCACCACTCCAGCACCATCCGCTCGGCGTCGGCATGATGCACAGCCCACGACGCCTCCAGGTTGGGGCGCACGGGCAGATCCTCCGAGATCGGCGTGGGATGGTTCGGCCAGGCCCCGTACACGCTGGCGCTCGACACCATGGTCAGGTGCCGCACGCCGTGGGCCGCGGCCAGCACCCGCCGCACCCGGTCGGAGGTCACCTCCCGGGTCAGCCGCAGGTGCACCAGCACCTCGGCGCCGCCCAGGTCGTGCTGACGGTCGGCATCGGCGGCGTCGACGTCGAGCACATCGAACGACTGGGCCAGCCACTGAAGCACCCGGGCGCCGATCACGCCGCCTGCACCCGACACGGCAATCCGGCTCATACCCCTACGATGCCTCACTCATGACCCTGCCCCCGGTCACTGCGCCCCACAGCAGCGGCGGTTGGCAGCCGTAGTCGATCGCAGCACACAGCGGCAGGGGCGCTGCTCCGGTGCACCGTGACCCGTCGTACGATGCCGTTGTGGCCGACGATGACGACAACCCGTTCTCGGGCATCCCGTTCCTCGGCGACATCGCATCCATCTTCGGGGGCAACGAAGAGCAGCTCTGGGAAGGCGCCCGCCAGGCCGCCAACCAGCTCGCCACCGGCGGCAAGCTCGAGCACAACGTCGATCCGGTCGAGCGGCATCGCCTCAGCGAGATCAGCCGGGTGGCAGAGCTGCACGTGGCACATGTCGCCGGCCTGCAGGTCGCACCGCAGCTCGAGCCGGTCACCCGCTCGGGCTGGGCCACCAGCGCGCTGGAGACCATCCGCCCGCTCATGGACCGGCTGTCGGAACGGCTGAAGCAACCCGATCCAGCGAGCACCACGGCTCAAGATCCCTTCGCCGGCCTGCTCGCCATGATGAGCCCCATGACCGTGGCGATGACCGCCGGCATGATGGCCGGCCACCTCGCCACCAGCGCGTTCGGCAATTCGGACCTCATGATCCCCATGCCCCGCGTGCTCATCGTGACCGCCAACATCGCCGAGTTCGCCAACGAATGGAGCCTCGACGTCGACGACGTGATGCTGTGGGTGGCCATCCGGGAGCACACCATGCACGCCGTGCTGGCCGAGCCCGACATCCGGGAACAGCTCGACCGGCTGCTGGTCGAACATGTCGACGGCTTCCGCCGCGGCGACCCCATGGACTTCGGCGAGCTGGAGCTGCCGTCGCTCGACGACGCCAGCGACCCGCAGCAGCTCCAGGCGCAGTTCGGTGAACAGCTCCAGCGCATCTTCGGCAATCCCGAGCTGCTGCTCGGCGTGACCCGCGACGAGCAACAGACTCACCTCGAAACGCTGATCTGCGTGCTCACCGCCTACGTCGACGACGTGGTGGCCCAGGCAGGTCCCCGCCTCATCGGCGGATTCGGCGCGCTCAGCGAGGCCGTGCGCCGCCGCGCCCTCGCCGGCGCCGACTATGCCGACCGTCTGCTCGGCGTGCGGCTGACCGCCGAGGCACGCGACCGGGGAGACAGCTTCATCGCCGGCGTGATCGAGCGAGCCGGCCGCGAGGGGCTGGCCCGCCTCTTCGAGCCCGGCGGCCTTCCCACGCCAAACGAGCTCGTCGCACCCGGCCTCTGGCTCGCCCGCCTCGACCTGCCGCTCTAGCTGTCCCTGGGGCGGCGGATGCGGGTGCGGACCCGGGTGGCGATGATCTCCGACGGCGGACGCCGGCCCCGCGCCAGCGCCCACAGCCCGCCCGCATACAGCACCACCGCAACCAGGCCGGCAATGCCCAGCAGCATCACCCCGGCCCGCAGCGGCAGGATGCCGCTGGGCGCCGCCACCGGCACCAACCCGCCGATCACCCACATGAGCTGGAAGCGGGTCTCGAAGCGGGCGAACGTGCGGCCCCGGTCGGCGGGCACCTCGTCGCGCTGCACGATCGCGTCGAAGCACAGCTTCCCCAGCGCAGACATGAGGCCGATCACCATGGCCAGCACCAGCACCGAGAAGCGGTCGGGCGCAGTCACCACATAGAACGACACCGCAGCCGCCAGCAGCAGCGTGCTGGCCAGCAGCACCTCCTCACGGACACGGCGTCTCAGCCACGGCGCACCCACGGCGCCGATGAGCTGGCCGACCGCGCTGGCGGTGAACATGAAGCCGAACCACCACGGCGCTGCGTCGTCGGTGCGCAGCCAGAACGCGATCAGGAACAGCGTGAAGCCGGTCATGGCCCGCACGACGCCCATGGCCGAACCCGCCAGCAGCATCCCGCCTCGCCGTCGTGTGGCTGCGGCGGGCGTTGGTCTCATGTCGTGGGGGGGATCGACCCATGGACCGGTGTAGTTGTCTGAAGGACGGCGCCAGCGCTGAGGCGGCGGACTCGGCGGCTCCGGTGCTGGACTTGCAGGCGGCGCGTCGTCCAAGGTCCGCGGCCGCACGGCAAAGCGGGGCAGCCGCCGTGCCGGGAACGTCATCAGCACGAACACCACCGCCGCCAGCACCAGCACCCAGCGCGACGACGCCAGGCTCAGCAGCACACCGGGCCCCGCAGCCAGCGCACCCCCCAGCCCGCTCAGCAGCATCAGCTTCGAATTGGCCTCGACCAGGTCGCGCTCCTCGCGCACCAGCCCCGGCACCACCGCGCTCTTGGCCACGTGATACGTCTTGCCCGCCACCAGCGCGCCGAACGCCTCGGGGAACAGCAACAGCGAATCGAGATGGCGCACCATCAGCAGCGCCAGCACCGCCCGGGCAATGCCGGCGCCGATGATCATCCCCCGCCGCCCGCCACGGCTTCGGTCCACCAGCGGCCCGATCAGCGGCCCCACCACCGCAAACGGCGCCATCGTCACCAACAGGTACAGCGCCACCCTGGGCCGCGCAGCCGCCGGATCGAGGTTGAAGAACAGCGACCCGGCCAGCGCGATCGCAATCAGCGCATCGCCGGCAGCAGACAGCAGATGCGTACGCGCAAGCCACGTGAACGGCTGCATCAGCCGCTGCCCCAGGTCATCAGCACCATTGTGCGCCCTCGATGTGACAAACAGGCTGTGCGTTACTCAGCAAGCAGGGCCAGTCGGCGCACGTTCTAAGCAACAGGCGGCGCGGCCCGCTCGTAGCGGTAGCCCAGCCCACGAATGGTGGTGATGCGCTGCGGGTTCGACGGGTCGTCCTCGATCTTGGCCCGCAGCCGCTTGACGTGAACATCGATCGTCTTGGTGTCGCCCACGTAGTTGTACTCCCACACGTTCTGCATGAGGCTGTCACGGGTCACCACCCGCCCGGCGTGGGCCAGCAGGTACGCCAGCAGCTCGAACTCCTTCAGCGCCAGGGTGACCAGCTCGCCTCGCACCCGCAGCTCGTGCCGGTCGATGTCGAGCTCCACATCGCCCTCCGCCAAGCACGCAGAGTCGGCTTGCGCCGGCGGCTGGCCCGAAGCACGCCGCAGCACCGCCCGCATGCGGGCCACCAGCTCACGCATCCGGTACGGCTTGGCCACGTAGTCGTCGGCCCCCACCTCCAGGCCCACCACGGCGTCGATCTCCTCGGCCCGCGCGGTCACCATGATGAGCGGCACGCGTGACTGCTTGCGAATCTCACGGCACACGTCGAGGCCGGACATGCCCGGCAGCATCACGTCGAGCAACACCAGATCGGGCTCGGACTCGCTGATCTCGGCCAGCGCCGCCCGGCCGTCTGCCGCCGTGCGCACCTCGAAGCCCTCGCGCCGCAAGCCCACCGTGAGGGCCTCGGTGAACGACGGCTCGTCGTCGACCACCAGTACCGATGTCATGTGCTCGCCCCGTCCTGTTCTGCCGGCAGCCTGAGCGTGAACGTGGTGCCCACGCCTTCACGGGTGTGCAGCATCACCTCGCCGCCGTGGTTCATCACCACGTGTCGCACGATGCTCAGGCCCAGCCCGGTGCCGCCCGTGGCCCGGGCACGGGCCTTGTCGACCCGGTAGAAGCGCTCGAAGACCCGCTCGGTCTCGTCGGCGGGAATGCCGATGCCGTCGTCGGCAACCACGACATCCACGCACGCCTGCTCATCGGCATCGGCCGGCACCTCCGACGGGGGCCCATCGGCACGAGAACTCGGCGCGGCAGACAGCCGAACCTCCGCGCCCGGGTCGCTGTACTTGATGGCGTTGTCGACCAGGTTCCCCACCGCCCGCAGCAGCTGACCCCGGTCGGCATGAAGAACGAGCTGTTCAGGTTCCGCCGGGCTCACCAGCGACACGTCGTGCTTGCGAGCGTGCTCGGAATACTGGTGCGCCACCTCGCCCAGCAGCGGCACCACCGGCACCGGCTCCTGCCGCATCGAGCCCTCCAGCTCCACCCGGCTCAGCTCCAGCAAGTCGTCGATGATGTGGCTCACCCGGTCGGCCTCAGTGCCAATGCGGTCGACCAGCCGGGTGCGCACCGCAGCGTCATCCTCCCCGGCCAGCGTCTCCGACAGCAGCGCAATGGCACCCACCGGCGTGCGCAGCTCATGGCTGAGGTTGGCCACAAAATCCCGGCGCACCTCGTCCACCCGCACGCCGTCGGTGCGGTCGGCCATCACCGCCACCGCGCCCAGCGCATGGCTGTCGCCCGCCACCGGATGCGCGCTGATCTCGATCACCTGCGGCGGCGGCCCGGTCAGCTTCACCGTGCGGGAACGAGCCTGCCCCTCCTGGGCCGACTCCAGGAGCTGCGTGACCCCCGCGCCCACCAGCGCCATCGCATCACGGGCCGACATCATCTCGTCGGCCAGCGCATTGCTGGCGCACACGTTGCCGTCCTCGTCCACCAGCACCACGCCCACCGACAGCTCATTCATCGCCAGCTGCCAGCGAGCCCGGTCGCGCTCGGCCAGGTTGGCCGTCATGGCCGCGGTGGTGGCAACCGACTCCAGGTAGGTGATCCAGTCGTCGAGGCTGTTGTGGTCGAGCCGTGCCTCGCCCGGACGGGGCGCCTCGCCCTCCCCGGCAAACCGGTGCACCACACGCCCCAGCCGCTCCGCGGCCGAACTGCGCCCTCGCACCAGCAGCAACACCACAACCAGCGCAACTGCCAGTGCGGCTGCCACCGCCACCAGCGCCGCAATCACATCTCGTCCTGCTCCCGGCGGGCTCGGGCCCGGTTGGCGCCCAGATGCTCGGGCAGCTCTCCGGTCACCAGGAACTCGACGCGCTCGGCCACGTTCACGGCGTGATCGCCGATGCGCTCGTAGAAGCGGCCCACCACCGCGAGCTGCACGGCATGCTGAATGCTGATCTTGCCGAGCTCGTGCGAGGCGAACACCGACACGATGTACTCGTTGTGCAGGTCGTCGAGCACGTCGTCCATGTCGTTGAGCACCGACGCCAGGCCGGCGTCGCGCTCGGCGTAAGCATCCATGGCCCTGGCCGTCAGCTTCACCGCCTGCTCGCGCATGCGGTCGATCAGCCCCCGCACCCGGGGCTCCAGCTCCGCCCCGTGCAGCCGGGCCACCGCCTTGGCGATGTTGGTGACCAGGTCGCCGCTGCGTTCGATCTCGGAGATCATCCGCAGGTCGGTCAGGATGGTGCGCAGGTCCACCGCCACCGGCTGCTGCAGGGCCAGCAGCTGCACGCACTTCTCCTCGGCTTCGAGGCTCAGCAGGTCGAGCTCGTCGTCGGCAGCGATGATCTGGTCGGCCCCGCCGATGTCGCCGGCGAGCAGCGCAGCGCTCACCGCCGAGATCCCCTCGGCCACCATGCCGCCCATCTGCACGAGATCGGCACGAACCTCGTCCATCAGCTGATGGAACTCGGTCCGTACTTCTTCGGTCATGTCATGCAGTGTGGCGTATTTGCGCTGCTCGGTCGCAGTTCTCTGGCTAGCCGACCCGCCCGGTGATGTAGGCCTCCGTGCGGGGGTCGTCGGGGTTGGTGAAGATCAGCGAGGTCGGGGCGTACTCGACCAGCTCGCCGGTGCGGTGACCCATCTCGTTGGCCTGCACCGAGAAGAAGGCCGTCATGTCGCTGATACGAGCGGCCTGCTGCATGTTGTGGGTCACGATGATGATCGTGTACTCGGTCTTCAGCTCGGCGATGAGCTCCTCGATGCGGCCCGTGGCGATCGGGTCGAGCGCGGAACAGGGCTCATCCATCAGCACCACGTCGGGCTGCACCGCAATGGCTCGGGCAATGCACAGCCGCTGCTGCTGGCCGCCCGACAGGCCGTACGCCGACATCTTGAGACGGTCTTTGACTTCATCCCACAGCGCCGCCCGGATGAGCGAGCCCTCCACCACGTCGTCCAGCGCGGATCGCTTCACGCCCGCCAGCCGCGGCCCGTACGCAATGTTGTCGTAGATCGACTTGGGGAACGGGTTCGGCTTCTGGAACACCATGCCCACCCGCCGCCGCACCTCCACCGGGTCGACCTCGTCTTGATACAGGTTGACGCCGTGGTAGTGGATGGTGCCGTCGACCCGGGCGCCCTCGATGAGGTCGTTCATCCGGTTGAAGCAGCGCAGGAACGTGGTCTTGCCGCAGCCCGACGGGCCGATGAACGCGGTCACCTCATGCGCTGCGATGTCGAGAGTGACATCACGCAGGGCCAGAAAGTCGCCGTAGTACACGTTGATGTCGCCGCACTCGAACACCGTCTCGGTATCGGCGCGCTGGCCGGCCATGGCCGCGACCGCGCTCACGTCGATGCGGGTCTGCGTGTGGGGTGCCGATGGCGCCAGGATCTCTGGTGCTTCGGACTCGTCGGTCATCAGGGCCTTCTCGGGATTCACGTTTCACCTGTTCCGGATGATCTCATGGCGGCGCCGTCACCACTGCTTCTCGAAGCGATTGCGCAGGTAGATGGCCAGGCCGTTCACGGCCAGCACCAGCGCCAGGATGATGACGCTGGCCGCAGCGGCATTCGCCCCCCAGTCGGCGCCGGGCTGGCGGGCGAAGTTGAAGATGAGCACCGGCAGTGCCGTGTAGGGGCCGGTGAAGGTCTCGAAGACGTTGGCATCGCCGAAGCTCATGAAGCCGGTGGCCGCCCCCACCAAGATCAGCGGGGCAGCCTCGCCCAGGGCGCGCGCCAGCGCCAGCACCGTGCCGGTGAGAATCGTCGACAAGGCCGCAGGCAGAACCTGGCGTGAGAGCACCTCCCACTTGGTGGCCCCTACACCGTAGGCAGCTTCGCGCAGCGAATCGGGCACGGCCTTGAGCGCCTCCACCGAGGTGATCACCACGATCGGCAGCACCATGGCGGCCAGCGTCATGCCGCCGGCGATCACCGTCTTGCCCTTGGTGAAGCCGTCGATCGTCTGAACGAACACCGCCAAGCCGAGCAGCCCGTACACGATCGAAGGCACGCCGGCCAGGTTGCGGATGTTCAGCTCGACGATGCGGGCGAAGCGGCTGCCCTGGGCGTACTCGACGAGATAGATCGCCGTGGCCACGCCGGTCGGCACGGCGAACACCCCGGTCACCAGCGCCACCTGCAGGCTGCCGAGGATGCCCTGCCACACGCCGGCCTCGCCAGCGGAGCGCTGGGAGAAGCCGTGGGTGAGGAAGTGCCAGAGGTTGCCCGACAGAACGTCCCAGCCGTCCACGATCATCACCGCGAGCAGCACGGCCAGGAAGCCCGTGGCGAACACGGTGGCGCCGATGAGCAGCCACTTGAAGGCTGAGCCGGCCACGTCGGCGCCGGGGCGGCGGCGCAGGGCATCGGCGGCGCCGGTGGCGATGCCTGCGGGAGTGGTGAGAACAGCCATCAGTACTTGTTCTGCAGTCGCCGCACGATCAGATCGCCCAGCATGTTGAGCACCAGCGTGATGGCGAACAGCAGGGCGCCCAGGAAGTAGAGGCTCTGGAACGCCAGGGTGCTGCCGGCCACCTGGTCGGTGCCCAGGCCCAGCGCCGCCATGGCGGACGTGAGGGTGCCGCCCGACTCGAACAGCGACAGGTTGAACAGCGACGTGTCGCCGCCGCCCGACGCGATCGTCACCACCATGGTCTCGCCGATGGCGCGGCTGAAGCCGACGATGATGGCCGCCATCAGCCCCGACATCGCGGCGGGCAGCACCACCCGGATGGACGTGGTGACCTTGCGAGCGCCGAGGCCCGAGGAGGCTTCCCGCAGTGCCACCGGCACGGCGCGCAGCGCGTCTTCGGCAATCGAGGCAATGAGGGGGATCACCAGCAGGCCCACCGCGATTCCCGCCGCCAGCTTGTTGAAGAAGTTGATCTCACTGAAGAAGTTGCTGAGGATCGACGGGGTGATGAAGCTGATGGCGAACACGCCGAGCACCACGCTGGGCACGCTGGCCAGCAGCTCGAGGGTGGGCTTCATCACCTTGCGCACCTTGGGATGCGCATACTCAGAGAGGTAGATCGCAGCGCCGAATCCCGACGGCACCGCCACGAGCATCGCGATGACGGAGATCTGCACCGAGTTGACCAGCAGCGTGCTGAGATCGAACAGGCCCCGGCGGGGGAACCAGCCGATCTCGGTGAGGTTGCCCCAAGCCACCTGGCTGATGAACGTCCACGCCCCCGACGCCACTGTCCAGATGATGAGCGCGCTCACGATCACCGTGGCGAGCGCGGCCAGCGCGAAGGCCCAGCGTGCCCCTGCTGACCAAGCTCGCCGGCTCGCCGACGTCCGCAAGTCGGCGACGCTCAGGTCGGAGGTGTCCTGTGGCATGGGCGGTGTCATTCTAGAAACACGCCGATGTCCCCCTCGGGTACCCCGACCGCTGCGCATGTGCGCAAGGGAGAGGGCACCAGAGGGGGACCATCAGCGGGAGGGAGGGATTCCCGGATCAGTGGGCTGAGCCTGCCGGTGGCTAGAACGTCTTGCCGGTGGTCAGGTTGGCCCAGTTGCTGCGCGACTGCTCAAGGTCGGCAGGGTCGAGGTTCACGTAGCCGGCATCGACCACGTAGGTCTGCCCCTCGTCGCTCAGCATGAAGTCGACGAACGCCTTGATGGCGGGGTCGGAGGCCTGCGCAGCGTCGATGTAGGTGTAGAGGAAACGAGCGATCGGGAACTCGGCCGACGCGATGGTCTCGGGCGTGGGCGCCACGCAGCCGTCGCCGCCGTCGACCTCCACCAGTTTCACCTTGTCGCGGTTCTCGTCGGCGAAGGCGAAGCCCACCCAGCCGAGGCTGTGCTGGTTGCCGGCGATGCCGTCGATGATCACGTTGTCGTTGGCCGAAGCGTTGTAGTCGGGGCGCACGGCGAAGTTCTCATCGGCGTGGCCCTCTTCGACCCGGTGCTCCCAGACGTCCTCGAGTGCGATCTCGATGAAGCTGTCGAAGGTGCCCGACTCCTCGCCCGGCGCGAAGATCTCGAGCGCGCCGTCGGCGAATGGACCGCTGCCGTCGAGCTCGGCGTTCAGGCTGTTGGCATCTGCCCATGAGTCGAATCCGGTCGACTCGATGCCGACCAGGCTGTAGAGGTCTTCAAAGCTGAGGCAGTCGACTGAATCGTTGCTGGCGGCGGTGATCACCGAGATGCCATCGATGCCGACGCGCAGCTCGATGAACTCGATGCCGGCGGCGTTGATGTCTTCGGCCTCGGAGTCCTTGATCTGGCGAGAGCTGTTCCAGATGGGCACTTCGCCGGCCGCTGCGGCCTTGTGGCCGTCGCCCGAGCCGGGTCCTGCGACCGAGAACGCCACGTCGGGATGTTGCTCGGAGAAGGCCTCAGCCAGCAGGTTGGTGACGGGCTCGACGGTCGAGGAGCCGGTGACGTCGATGGAACCGCTGATCGACATGTCGTCGGCCATGTCGTCCGCGGGGGCCTGGGTCGCGGCGGGAGCCGCCGCTGCGGCTGTCGTCGCAGGAGCGCTGGCGGCGCCGTCGTCAGACGAGTCGTCGTCACTGCCGCATGCAGCGGCGATCAGAGCGAACGCGGTGAGCAGTGCCGCTAGCAGCTTCGTGCCGCGGCGGGATGACAAGGGGGTCTTTCGCATGGACGCGCACGCTACGAACGGACGGTGACAGCCTCGCGGGTTCGTGGTGAACGACGGGAACGGATGCCGTGAACAATCCGTGAACGCGTTAACTCGCGTCTCTTCGCGTCTCTTCGTCTTCTTCTTCGGGCATGCCGAGGTCCCAGTGGAGCTCGTAGTTCTCACGCTCGGCGTCACGCACCACCCGCTCGCGGTTGCGGCGGAACTGCGGGTCGTGAGGCGGCAGGAGCTGCAGGCGCGCGTTCGTCCGGCGGCGAAACTCGTCGACGGCTGCTTCGTCGCCGTAGATGCCCTCGATCTCCCAGTGCGGTGCGACGGGGCCCAGGTAGATGATGCGGATGCCGACCTCAGGCGGGAGCTGTTCGGCTTCGGTGGCGATGTCGGTCACGGTTGTCCTTGTCTGCGGTGGCGCAAGGGTACCGACGCGCTACATGAGAATTCGGTGAGAGTGGCTGAATCAGGGAACCGGTTGGCTGGTTGGGGCGTTGGTTCTTGTGATGTTGCAGATCAATCCGGTGTACGAGCCGCAGATGTCTCAGGGCTCCGAGAGCCTGGCCGCGGAGTGGGTCCCGTTCCGCAGGTGTGCGGACATGGATCCCAACGTGTTCTTTCCCAATGACGGCGCCGGCGTGATCGTGGCTCAGAAGGTGTGCGCCCAGTGCCCCGTGGCCGACGCCTGCCGTGAGTACGCGCTAGCCAACAACATCACCCACGGCGTGTGGGGCGGCACCTCAGAGCGGCAGCGCCGCCGGATCCTGCGAGATCGCCGCCGGGCCAGCAAGGCCGCCCGCGCTGCCTGAATCAGGAATCGCTTGACGAGCTGTCGCCAGACGTCTTGTCGCCGGCCGCCTTGTCCTCGTCGTTCACGCCCTCACGGAACTCGCGCTGAGCTTGGCCCAGCGAGCGCGCCAGCTTGGGCAGCTTGGCTCCTCCGAACAGCACGAGCACGATGATGAGCAGGATGAGCAGTTCGGGTGGTCCGAGCGCGATGGCCATCACGCTCGCGAGCGTACCAGTGCCCGATCAGACCGATAGCCGAGACAGGTCAGCCGGGACAGGTCAGCCGGCTTGAAACAGGTCAGCCGGCGACCGCACTTGCTCTGCCGTCGGCTAACGGCCAGCCGATGACGCGGCGGCGCGCGGCATCAGCCGGCGGCGGCGCGCCTCGTGAGGGCTCGCTGGCGGCGCACCCGGCGGCGTTCCCGCTCGCTCATGCCGCCCCAGATGCCGAACTTCTCGCTGTTCTGGAGTGCGTATTCGAGGCATTCATCGCTGACGACGCAGCCGCGGCAGACCGCCTTGGCCTCGCGGGTGCTCGCCCCGCGCTCGGGAAAGAACAGGTCGGGATCGACCCCGAGGCAATTTGCCTCGTCCCACCAGTTCCCTGCTGGTAGCTCGACTGCTACGTCAGTTGCGAATGCCATGGGCCCTCCCCGATTTCAACTCGGCGGCCGTGTCCGCTGCGCTCATCGGCGGCCGAGATCGCTCGCCTGTAATTACAGGTGTGTGACTTGCCATTGAACCCCATGGGTGTGACATGCGCAAGCGGCAATTTCGGCGGCTGTTCTCTAGCGATGCGGGCGCTCGTCGGGCATCGCCGCGGACTCGGTCAGATGGACGTCGCCGACCAGTGCACCTGCCAGCGGAACCTCAGTTGCAGAGCGGTAACGCACGGTGACGCGCACCAGTTTCGCCTCGACTCGTCGCTCCACGTCCAGCCGGTCCGGATCGAGCGGGGCAGCCTGCACCACGGCCTTGCGGACGGCGTCCATCGACGGCTCCACCGCGGCTATGCGCGCGCCCACCCGGGCCGCGTGCGACACCAGCACCGCGTCGCGCGCGACCAGCGCCGTCTGGACGATGCACATGAGCAGCAGCACCAGGAAGGGCAGTAGCAAGGCCAGCTCGACGGTGGCCTGCCCGCGCTCCTGCGCCGCGCCTGCGCTCGGTGGCTGAAGTGGCGGGAGCGTTCGGCTCGCCGGACTTGATTTCAGGAGATGGCCTTGGTCAGGTAGTTGAAGACTGCGTCGAGCAAGCGGCCGATCTTGCCGGTGCTGGTTGCCCAGGCGGTGACTGCCGCAACCAGCAGTGCAATGGCGCCGGTGAGCAGCGCGTACTCGGCCGTGGTCTGTCCGGCCTCGCCGGTCGCCTCGGCAGGGTCGGCCGGGTCAGGCGCATCGGCCTGGTCGGATGCAAGCCGGTGTGTGCGGCGCAGCTGGGCGTATGGGCCTGTGGCACGGGTAGTCGAGTGTTCGGACATGATGACTCCTTCTGGTTCTGTTGATTTGGGCGGGCGAGGCATGTCAGCCGCCGAAGGCGGCTACGAGCACCGGCACGATGGCGACCAGCCCGAGCGCCGGCAGCACGCACAGCACGAGCGGGAACAACAGCAGCACCGGCAGGCGGCGCACCTTGCCCTCGAGCCGGCGGCGGCGGTCTTCGCGCAGCTCCCGGCCGAGGCGTTCCATCTCGGGCGCCAGCGGGATGCCGGTGCGCATGGAACTCGTGACCGCGGCAGCGAAGGCACGGGCGCGCGGGCCGCAGGATTGTCCGAACTCCTCCAGGGTTTCGTCGAGATGTTCGAAGGCGGCTTGTCCCACCAGCCGGCGCCTGATGGCGCTCGCCCTGTCGAGATGACCGAGCGCGAGCTGCAGCGAGGCGATGATCGACAGCCCTGACGTCAGGGCCACGTTCATCACATCGACAATGGCGCCGAGCTCGGCGGCCACGCGATCCGGGTGCGGGAGGTCGCGGCGACGCAGCCACCGCGTCATCAGGCTGTCGGCACTCTGGGCGCCGCGGGCTGCGCCAGTTGCAGGCCAGTTGGGAGCCGCGAGCTCCAGCACACGGCGGCGGCCGGGATCCGGACGGCTCACGAAGCCGCCCCAGCACACCGCCGCGGCTGCCAAGGCTCCGATGACCACCGGGTTCGACAGCACCACGCTGTTGACGACCAGCGCGCCGACCGGCGAACCCGTCAGCCCGCCAGGTGGCGGCACAGCAGCGAAGCCGGCCGGCGCCGACCCAGCGGCGGGCGGCAGGACGGCAATGAGTGCAGTGGTCATCGCAGCGCCCTCGCGACCGTGGCACGCATCCATGACACGCCCGCCAGCTCGAGCAGGAGCGCTCCGCCGGCGCAGAACCAGCCCAGCGGCGTGGAGGTGAGCACCCGGGCAGCAGCGCCGCCCTCGGCGAGCAGCGCCAGCGCGACAGCCCACGGCAGTGCCGCCACCACCCACACCGACGCACGGGCCTGCGCCGCGTGCACCCGAGCCTCGGCGGCCATGTCGGCACGGGCCCGGACAGTCGCAGCGACATGATCGAAGAGCTGGGGCTGCGCGCCCACCCGATCCGAGGCCAGCGTGACCGCCGTGGAGAGCAGCGCAGCTTCCGAGGTCTGCTCGCGCGCCGCCCAACGCTGCACGGCCCGGCTCAGCGTGACGCCGCGCTCGTGCTCGGCTGCGATCTGCTCCACCGGTGCCCGCATGGGCCCGTCGGCGGCGGCCCGCAGCGCCTGCAGCATCGTGTCGCCGCCCCCCAGCCCGCGTGACACCGCAGCGCAAAAGTCGCCAATGCCCGCCGAGCGAGCCGCCACTGCCATCGCGCCGCGACGCCGGTCTCGACGCCAGCGAAGCCAGTCGCGTGCCGCCGGCGACGTGATGCCCCCCACACACGCCAGCAGCACGATCAGCCTCAACACTGGGCCGCGAGCGAGCCGTCGCGGCGCACCTCATAGATGGCGGCGACAACCCGGCGGCCGGCCGTGCCGCGGCTCATGTGGACGAGGCCGTCGAGCACCGACGCGATGTGCGCGGCCACATCGCCGACTGCGCCGCCGGCGCGGGCGAGCTGCTCGAACCGCCACAGCGCATGGGCGGGATGGTCGGCATGCAGCGTCGACAGCGAGCCGCGATGGCCCGTGGTGAGCGCCTGCAGCAGCGCCGCCGCCTCGGGGCCGCGCACCTCGCCGATCACGAGGCGATCGGGCCGCATCCGCAGCGCCGCCGCCACCAGCTCGGCCATGGTCACCGCGCCGACCCCGTCGACGTTGGGCGGCTGACCTTCCAGGCGGACGGTGCCGGCGCCGAGCCGGGGCAGCTCCGCGGCTTCCTCCACCACCACGAGCCGCTCCCGCTCGGCCACCGTGGCCAGCAAGCTCGCCAGCAATGACGTCTTGCCGGTGCTGGTGGGGCCGAACACGATCAGGTTGGCCCGCTCGGCGACCAGACGGTCGAGGCAGGCGGCGAAGCCGGGGCCGGCCAGCTCATCGAGGCGGCGGGCGCCGGCGGGGAAGCGGCGCAGCGTGATGTACGGGCCGTCCACCGCCACCGGCGGCACGGCGATGTGGCAGCGGGTGCGGTCGTCGAGCCGCACATCCACCATGGGCAGGCGACGGTCGACACGCCGCCCCGTGGGCCCCAGCAAGTACTCGACCAGGCGATGCACCTCCGCGGTGCTGATCCGGCCTGCTGTGGTCAGCACACCGCGCCGCTCGATGACGATCGGACCGGGGCCGTTGATCATCACCTCGGTCACCTCGTCGTCGGCCCAGATCTCCGCCAGCGGCCCGATGCCCGCGAGGCGGGCCAACACCTCGGAGACGAGATCGGCCGCGTGATCGCGATCGAGCAGCGGCGCCGCTCCCTCGACCGCAGCGGCCACATCGCGGGCCGCCGGCGCGGGTGCCGGAAGGAACCGTTCGTGGATCTCCTCCACAAACGCTGGGTCGGCCGGCATCCGGCCCGACGGGTGGCGGGCAACAGCGCGCGCAACGCGGTTCACAGGAACGCATCCAGCGACCGCGCCGACTTCGCGCAGCGGTCCAGCAGCAGACCGGCGTCGGCCCAGCGCGAGACCGAGCGATCAACAGCAACGACCGCGTCGGCATGCCGCCCCAGCGCGGCCTCGATGTCGGCGAGCCCCAGCGCTCGCTGCGTGTCGGTCAACACGATCACGTCGTCGACGTGGGCCACGAGCCCACGGGCGCGGTGCAGCGCCTGGTAACAGCAGGTCATCGTGAGCAGGCGCCTCACCCGCGGGCCCATCACCCGCTCGAGGGCTCCGGGGCCGCGCCCCGCATCGATGATGTTGACCCGCGGCTTGCCGGCGAGCAGCGACCACAGCGTGCCCAGCCGGCCGTCGTCGATGTCGCCGCTGCCACGCGGCAGCAGGCTGACGCCCGGCGCGACATCCACCGCGAGCGCAGAGGCCGCACCCAGCGACAGCTCCTCCGCCGCAGTCCACTCGGCGATTCCCGGCAGATCGGGCGCAGTGCCCAGCACCACGCCGAAATCGCCTGTCAGATCAACAAGAACCACATCGCGGCCGGCGCGCTTGGCACTGCTGGCAGCGAGCAGGGCGGTCACGGTGTTGCCGACGCCGCCCTTGGCGCCCACATAGGCATAGATCATTGGTACTCCTGAATACATGACAACAAATGAAATTCACTGTGAGCACTGACATTGGCCGATGCATGGGCGCGCGATCAACTGATTTTCCGGCGGGCCGGAGAGGCCCGGCGGCTGGCGCGCTGTGCCTGACGGCTGGCGCGGACTGCGACCGTGGGCAAAGATGGCGAGCGGAGGTGTCTGAGCGCCTGGTGGGCTCCCCCGCCTTCAAAGCGGGCGGGACGGGCGATCCCCGTCCGGCGGGTTCGATTCCCGTCCACCTCCGCCATTTCGTGCGTGCGTTGTTCGGGAGATGTGCGCCTAGCATTCGCTGTGCCGGTGACCCCAGTCATCCCGCACAGTCATCCCGCACAGTCATCCCGCACAGAGGACGCTGCACCATGAAAAAGCTGTTGCTCGCCGTGATCGTCGGCGCTCTGATCGTCATCGTGGTTCGACGCCTGACCGACGCCTGAGCCCGAGTAGCCGATTTAGCGCTGCGGCACCGCCGCGGCCGCGGGTTCTGCCGGTCGCACCTGCAGCCTCACCGGATCGAGCACCGCCAGGCTGCCCGGCTCGCCGTTCGCCGCCAGGCCCACCACCTCGGCGGGACGCTCGCGCCCGATGTCGAGCAGCGACGAGTGCGCCAGATGCCAGTGCCCATGCACCACCAGCCGTGGCCCGGTGCAACAGACGGCCGCGCGGACCTGGGCGCTGTTGGCCTCGCCGATCTGGGTGTCGCCCCGGCGGGCGAACCTGGATCCCTCGCCGACGAGCGCTCGGTCGGGCACGTCGTGGCACACCAGCACGTCCAACGGCTCATCGCCGAGCGCATCGAGATCGCGCCGGCTGATCGTTTCGCGCGGGAACCAGCGCCAGCCCCGCTGGCGGTAGTGCCAGCCGGGCGACCAGGCGCCGCCCAGCGCGCCGAAACGCGAGCCGCCCCACGTCCAGCGTGAGCCGCGGGCTGCCCACCACAGCATCGGGGCGATCGGGATCGGCGCCGCCGGCCCCCACAGGCCGTCGGGATCCGGATCGAAGCCGCGACCGGCGCGGTGACGGCGGTGCGTTGCCGCGGTGGCGGCCAACTCGCCCAAGTGGTCGTGATTGCCGTCGACGAAGACCCACGGCACACCGCCTGCGGCGATCGCCTCGCACATCTCGACGCTGGACGGGTCGCCGGGCCGCCACCCCAGGTCGCCCACCTGCAGCACGACCTCGCAACCGAGCGCGGCCGCGGCGGCCGACGCCTGGGCCGCCGTGTCCGCATTGCTGTGGATGTCGCCGCAGAGCAGCACCGAGCCGGGACGGCCGTCTGATCGCAGCGCGCTCAGCTCGTCGATCTCAACCTCGGACCCGGCGTCGGTCGGCACCGGCGTCGTGCGCTCAGACAGACAGCAGGTCGCGCGCACCGGTGTCGGTGCTGGGATGGCGCAGCTTGGACATCGCCCGGGCCTCGATCTGGCGGATGCGCTCGCGGGTGAGCTGGAAGTGCTCGCCCACCTCCTCGAGCGTGCGGGGCTCGCCCCGGTCGAGGCCGTAGCGAAGCTTGAGGATCTCGCGCTCGCGCTCGTCGAGCGGCGACAGCAGCCGGGTGATCTCGCTGGGCAGCAGCGTGGTGGCGGCCACCTCGAACGGCGACTCGGCAGCCCGGTCCTCGACCACGTCGCCCAGCTCGGCATCGCTGTCCTCGCGCAGCGGCTCCGACAGCGACAGCGGCTCGGCCGCGAACCGCAGCGCCTCAGTGACCTTCTGCTCGGGCATGTCGACTTCGATCGCCAGCTCGCCCAGCGTGGCAGGGCGGCCGTACTTCAGCTCGAGCCGGGAACGGGCCTTCTGCAGGCGCGCCAGCGTGTCGCCCGCGTGCACGGGCAGCCGGATCGTGCGGCCGGTGTTGGCGATGCCGCGGGTGATCGCCTGGCGGATCCACCACGTGGCATACGTGGAGAACTTGAAGCCCTTGCGCCAGTCGAACTTCTCGACCGCGTGCATCAGGCCCAAGTTGCCCTCCTGGATGAGATCCAGCAGCGGCAGCCCCGAGGCCTGGTACTTCTTCGCGATCGACACCACGAGCCGCAGGTTCGACTGCACGAACGTGCGCTCGGCACGGGCGCCCTCGCGCTGGGTGC
Source organism: Candidatus Poriferisodalis sp. (assembly GCF_965204125.1). Classification (GTDB taxonomy): domain Bacteria; phylum Actinomycetota; class Acidimicrobiia; order Acidimicrobiales; family Poriferisodalaceae; genus Poriferisodalis. The sequence goes on from NZ_OZ241968.1 coordinate 1,153,044, forward strand.
GCATGAGCCGGCGGCGCTGCGCGCCCGAGATCTCGCGCGGCGACTCGAGCGATTCCTTCGCGGCGATGCCCTTTTCGATCTGCTGGGCTAGGCGGACTTCGTCGTCCTTGTTCAGCAGGGGGTACTGGCCGATGTCGGTCAGGTACAGGCGGACGAGATCTTCCTCGTCACGTTCGACCCTCTCTTTGGCCACCGCGCCACCTCGACTGGTCGTCCCCCGCTTGCTGCTACCGGGGGTTGCTGTTGCTTCCCCCGGTTGGGGGGAGCGTACCTATGACGCGCTCCGTTGCCTCCGCGCGCCGGTGCTTGCGTAGGGTGAGCTGATGTCAGTGCGTGTGGGGCTGGCTCAGCTCAATTTGCGTCTTGGCGATCTGGATGGGAACGCCGGGATGATCGTGGACGCGTACGACGAGGCCGTGGGTGCGGGCGCGCGGGTGGTGGTGTTCAGTGAGCTGACTGTTACTGGGTATCCGCCTGAGGATCTGTTGCTGAAGCCTGCGTTTGTGGAGGGGGCTGCTGCCGCGCTGGAGCGGATTGCCGGGCATACGGGTGACGTGCCTGCGGTGGTTGGTTTTCCTGAGGACAGCGGTGCTGGTGGGCCTGTGCGGTTGTGGAACTCAGCTGCTCTTTGCTGGGGCGGGGCGGTACGTGGGGTGTTTCGCAAGCACCTGCTGCCGAATTACGCCGTGTTTGATGAGCAGCGCTACTTCGTGCCGGGGACTGAGGCTGGGCCGTTGCTGACTGTCGACGGCGTGGCGGTGGGTGTGTCGGTGTGTGAGGACTTGTGGGGGCCGCCTCGAACTGCTGACGCCTCCCCTGAGGACGGTGGGTTGCCCTCGATCGTTGGGGGCGAGGCTGATACGAGTCCGGCGTTGGCGCAGGTTGCGATGGGGGCGCAGCTGCTGGTGAATCTGAATGGGTCGCCGTACAGGCGGGGCAAGCAGGCTGATCGGGAGGCTGTTGCGCGGACGCGGGCGGCGGCGCTGGGCGTGCCAGTCGTCTATGTGAACCAGGTGGGCGGGCAGGACGAGCTGGTCTTCGACGGCAGCTCGTTCGTGACCGATGCCGGCGGAAACGTGGTGTGCCGGCTGCCGGCGTTTGTCGAGCAGGTCGCCGTCTGCGAAGTCCCCCTGGCGGGTGAAGCCGCTGCAGGCGGCGTACTGGCAGCACCGTCCGATCCGCTGGAGGAGGTGTGGCAGGCGCTGGTGGTGGCGACACGTGACTACGTGCGCAAGAACGGCTTCACCGATGTCGCTGTCGGGCTGTCTGGTGGCATCGACTCAAGCGCGGTGGCCGCCATCGCGGCCGACGCGCTCGGGCCGGAACATGTGCATGGCGTCTCGATGCCGTCGCGCTATTCGAGTGAAGGATCGCAAACTGACGCCGCCCAGCTCGCCGCCAACCTCGGCATCGACTTTCGCACGGTGCCTATCGAGCCGGCGCACGCAGCCCTTGGCGGCATGCTGGAAACGTCAGCCGACGTGGGCCCGTCTGACGCTGGCTCGGCCCACGACCGGGCGGCTGCCGACCTGACCGATCAGAACTTGCAGAGCCGCATCCGGGGCGTGACGCTCATGGCGCTGTCGAACCGGTTCGGCTGGCTGGTGCTCACCACCGGCAACAAGACCGAGACGTCGGTGGGTTACACGACGCTGTACGGCGACACCGCCGGGGCATACGCCGTCATCCGGGACGTGCCGAAGCTGCTGGTGTACGAGCTGTGCGAATGGCGCAACCGTCAAGGCGACGGCGAACGCATCCCGCAGGCATGCATTGACAAGCCGCCCTCAGCGGAGCTGCGGCCCGACCAGCGCGACGACCAGAGCCTGCCGCCGTATGAGCTGCTGGACCCGCTGGTGGAGGCGTACGTGGAAGGCGACATGAGCGTCGCCGAGATGCTGGAACAGCCCGAGTTGCTCCAACACATCAGCGCCGACCCCGATGTCGTGCACCGCATCACGCGGCTGGTCGACATCGCCGAGTACAAGCGGCGTCAGTCGCCGCCCGGTCCTCGCATCACTGCCAAGAGCTTCGGCAAAGACCGGCGCATGCCGATTACGAACTTCTATCGCTGAGCGCGCGTGTCGCCGGCGAGCGCTGCGCGTCTGCGGGTTGGTTAGGCCAGGGCTTCGCCGTGGCTGGGCGCTAGGCCAGCGCCTCGCCGATCGTCTGGCTGAGCAGCGCCGTCACCACGTAGGGATCGGCGTTGGCGTTCGGCCGGCGATCCTCGATGTAGCCCTTGCCGTCTTGGGCAACCTGCCAGGGGATGCGCACCGAGGCGCCGCGGTCGGACACGCCGAAGCTGAACGTGTCGTAACGCTCGGTCTCGTGCTCGCCAGTGAGGCGCAGCTCGATGCCGTGGCCGTAGCCGGCAATGTGCTCTTCGGGCTTGCCCGGCGCACCCAGCGACTCGGCGGCCTTCACGACGGCGTCGTAGTTCTCGCGCATGGCCTTGGTGGACACGTTGGTGTGCATGCCCGCACCGTTCCAGTCGCCCTGCATGGGCTTGGCGGCCAGGCTGACCTCGATCTCGTGATCCTCGCCGGCGCGGTACAGCAGGTAGCGGGCCAGCCAGATCTCGTCGCCCACGGTGAGCGCGTCGCACGGGCCGATCTGGAACTCCCACTGGCCGGGCATGACCTCGGCGTTGGTGCCCGAGATGTTCAGGCCCGCCTCGATGCACCAGGTGGTGTGCTGCTCCACGACGTCACGGCCGTGGATGCGCAGCGCGCCCACGCCGCAGTAGTACGGCCCCTGGGGGCCGGGGAAACCGTTGGGCGGAAAGCCCGAGGGCCACTTCGTGACCGGGTCGAGCATGGTGTATTCCTGCTCGAGACCGAACCAGAACTCCTGATCGCCGTACTTGTCGAGGATCGCCCGGGTCTTGGCCCGCATGTTGGTGGGGTGCGGCTCCATCGTCTCGGGCAGGAAGGTCTCGCACATCACCATGATGTCGTTGCCGCCCCGCAGCGGATCGGGGCAGGTGTAGACCGGCTGCAGCACGACATCGGAGTCGCTGCCTTCCGCCTGGTTGGTGCTCGAACCGTCGAAGCCCCAGATGCCCGGCTCGTCGCCGTCGGCCAAAACTCTCGTCTTGGAACGAACCTCGGCCGTGGGCTCGGTGCCGTCAGTCCAGATGTACTCGGCCCGGTAGGTCACTGCATGCTCCTTCGCTGATTCGCATGTACGTCAACTGCGGATCGGGTCAGCCGCATCGCCCAGCCGGGCGGCCTGCGGGCCCGCGCTCGGCTGGCCCGGTTGGCGGCTGACACCAACATCCGTGCGCACGATACAAACCACCCAGGGTTTCCGGGCCATTGCCCAATTGTGAACAGCGCGTGAAGCTCGCTCTCACCCCTAGATCGGGCGCCGGTGCAGCGCCGACAATGGGGGTTCAGCCAATGGGTCCATTCAATGTGGCCCCGACACGCCCTGCTGCGGGCCCAGCCAGCCCCCAGTGCCCAGCCAGCAGAGTCCCGACCGGAAGGGGAAGGCCACAGTGACTATCCCGAGCCCGACGATCTCGAATCCAGCCAACCCAGCACGCGAACGACCCCAGGACTACGTGCTGCGCCGCGTCACCGAGCGGCGTGTGCGGCTGATCCGCCTGTGGTTCACCGACGTGGCGGGGCAGCTCAAGTCGTTCGCCATCTCGCCGGCAGAGCTGGAGGCCGCGTTCGAGCAGGGCATGGTGTTCGACGGGTCGTCCATCGAGGGCTTCAGCCGCGTCGCCGAGGCCGACATGGTGGCCGTGCCCGACCCCGAGACGTTCGAGCTCATGCCGGCTCGGAACGGCAACGGCGAGGACATCTCGGCCCGCATGTTCTGCGACATCACCGGCGCCGACGGCACCCCCTTCGACGGCGACCCCAGAGGTGTGCTGCGCCGCGTCATGGACCGGGCGCGCGCCGCCGGCTACACGTTCTACGTCGCGCCCGAGATGGAGTACTTCCTGTTCGAGCCCGACCGGGTGGACGGGCGGCCGGTGCCGCTCGACGCCGGCAGCTACTTCGACCTGACCACCGCCGACATCGCGTCAGACATCCGGCATCGCACGCTGAGCGCGCTGGAGACCATGGGCATCCCGGTGGAGTACTCGTTCCACGAGGACGCGCCGTCGCAGCATGAGATCGACCTGCGTTACGCCGATGCGCTCACCATGGCCGACAGCGTGATGACCTTCCGGCTGCTGGTGCGCGAGATCGCCTTCGAGCACGGCGTGCACGCCACCTTCATGCCCAAGCCGCTCGCCGGGGTGCAGGGCTCGGGCATGCACACCCACATGTCGCTGTTCGCCGACGGGCGCAACGCGTTCAGCGACCCCGACTCGGCCGGCGGGCTGTCCGACGTGGCGCGAGGCTTCGTGGCCGGACTGCTCAGCCACGCCCGCGAGATCACTGCCGTCACCAACCAGCTCGTCAACAGCTACAAGCGGCTGATCGCCGGGTACGAGGCACCGGTGGCGATCTCGTGGGCCCGCAGCAACCGTGCGGCGCTCATCCGAGTGCCGCCGACGCGCAACGAGGGCGAGGAGGCCACGCGGGTGGAGTACCGGGCGCCCGACCCGGCCTGCAACCCGTACCTGGCGTTCGCCGTGATCCTGGCCGCGGGGCTGAAGGGCATCGAGGAGGGCTACGAGCTGCCGCCCGAGACTCCCCCGTCGATCACCGGCTACAGCGACCACGGCGGGCCGGCCTACGGGCATCATCTGCCGGCCTCGCTGGATGAGGCGCTCGACGAGATGGAGGGCAGCGCGCTGGTGGCGGAAACGCTCGGGCAGCACCTGTTCCGATGGTTCCTGCGCAACAAGCGGCGAGAATGGTCGTCGTACCAGACGCAAGTGACCCAATTCGAACTGGACAACTATTTCGCCGCTGTGTGAAGTTGCACTCATGTACGCCGTCCATCCCGCCGCTGTCAGCACCGAGCTGGCGCAGTTCCTGGACCTCGGCGGCTACGCCTGGAAGCCGGTGGCCACCACGGCCGACGTGACAGCGGGCGCGCCGCCCGAGGGCTGGGCGGGAGCGATCATCCGGCTGGGCGGCGGCGACCCGAACAGCGGGGGCGCGGACAGCGGGAGCACCGGCGGCTCAAGCGGCACCGATGTGGCCTGGGCGGTGGCGCGGGCGCTGCGGGAGCACGCCGCGGCCACGCTGCCGGTGCTGGTGCTGGTGCGCGGCAACGCACTCGACGAGCTGACCATGCGCGACGAGCTGTTCGACGATTTCTGCCTCGACCCGTTCCACCCGCGCGAGCTCGAAGCGCGCTTGGCGCACCTGGCCGCCGCGTCGAACGGCGGGTCGACCGAGATCATCGAGTACGGACCGCTGCGCATCAACCTCGACACCTACGAGGCGGTGGTGGACGAGCGCCCGCTCGACCTCACCTACATGGAGTACGAGCTGCTGCGCTTCCTGGCATCGCAGCCGGGGCGGGTGTTCACCCGTGAGGCGCTGCTGAACCAGGTGTGGGGGTACGAGTACTACGGGGGAGCGCGGACTGTGGACGTTCATGTGCGGCGTTTGCGGGCGAAGCTGGGCGAGGAGAACGCGGATCTGATCCAGACCGTTCGGTCAGTGGGGTACCGGCTCGGGACCTACCGCTGGCGCTAGCAGCTAGACGTTGGTCTGGATGAGGGAGCTGCCTTCGTGGCGCTGTTCGGCGTCGTCGGTGAGGAGCTTGCCTAGGGCTGCTGCTACTGCCGCCAGTGAGATCGTGATGATGAACGGGCTCAGCAGGAGCACTATCACGATGACTATGGCGCCGGCCATGGTTCGCAGCGTACTGATGCGCGATGTGCGGCGTGACTATTCGGGGAGGTGGGCGATGGCTTCTATCTCTACTTCGGCGCCGAGGGGGAGGGCGGCTACGCCGACGGCGCTTCTTGCCGGGCGGTGATCGCCGAAGGCTTCCGCGTAGATCGAATTGATGAGCGAGAAGTTGCCGATGTCGGTCATGAACACGAGGCACTTGACCACGTCGTTGAGGGTGCCGCCGGCTTCTTCCAGCGCCTCGACGACGTTGGCGAGCACGGCTCGGGCCTGAGACTCCACGCCTTCCACGAGTGCGCCGTCGGCGAGGCCGATCTGGCCTGAGACGAACACGAAGTCGCCGGCTCGGTACCACTTCGAATAGTGAGCGACGGGTGCGGCCATGGGCGTTGCCCCTGTTCTGTCAGCCTGTGTTGTTCAGGAAATGGTGCCGGTGTTGGAGGTGATGTGGTCGAGGGTGACGAAGATGGCCAGGCGGCGCTCCTTGGCCATCACCCGGTCGTACTCGTCCCAGTCCTCGTGGGTGCCGCCGGCCGAGCGGAACACGTCGCGCAGCAGCTCCGCGATGTCGGTGACGCCCTCGGCCGGGTCGTCGAGGCCGATGAGCTGCGCCGTGCCGTGCACTGCCACCCAGTCCCACCGGTGGCGGAAGGCGACTGCGGCGCGGGGGTCGCTGCGCAGCAGGCGGGCCTTGCGGGCGTTGGCGCGCACTACGCAGGCCACGCTGGTCTCGCCGGTTACGGGGTTGTCCATTACGCCGGCGTTGATGATGGATACGTGGGGGCTTCCGCTGCTGTCTAGGCAGACGAAGCTGCACAGGCCGTTTTCTGCGGCTACTAGGCGGCGGAGTTTGTCTTCTGCTGGTTCAGCCATCGGTGGGTGACGCTAGCGCAGTGCGCGGTGTGGGCCCCGGGGCGCGGTGTGGGCCCGGGGGGCGCTGGGGCAGGCTCACCCGTGCTTCAAACAGATGAAGCGCTTCGTGCACTTGTTGGGTGTGCTTGGGGCGCTTCATAACTGCGCGCGGGCGAACCTGCCCCAGCGCCCCCCTCGTTCGCTCTGCTGCTTACGCGCCGCTAGCCGGTGGGGAGTCTTGGCGGAGCGCCTTGGCTCAACCAGGTGGCGGCCGCGACGGCTGCGAACACGGTTTCACCCACGCGAACTGGCGGATGTTGCGAGGATTTGATCGTGACGTCTATTGGGGGCGTGTCAGCTGAGCGGGCTATGCCGAAGCTGCGGATTGTCAGGTCTTGAATTTCGCCGTTCGCCTCGACCGACAGTGACTCGGACGTCACCCAGCTCCAGGCCATGTGGGTGGCTCCTATGGCGTAGCTGCGCAGGGTGACTTCGTCTAGGGGGTCGCCTGCGTCGATGTGTACTTCGATGCCCGCGGGGGTGACTGTGGCTCGTGCGGTGGCGCCTTCGAGCGATGTGACCTCGACTGTGGCGGTGGTTGCTTCGAGCGGATCCCCGGTTTGCAGGCGGTTCAGGGCTGCGGCGAGCATTTGGGCTTCGGCCCAGACTGCGGCGCGCAGGTTCATTGACGTTGGTGGACCGGGAGTGTCGACTTCCACGACCTCGGCGTGCGGGAGCACCGAGCGGAGCACATCGGCTGCGCCTGGCGTGCGGGCTATTCGGACTATGCCGGTGCCGTTGGTGCTGAGGCCTGCTGCTAGGGGAGGGCGCTTGGGGCCGCGGCGGACGGTGTCTTCTCTTGACCAGAGGACACGGACTGGTTGGTCGAGGTCGGCGGCGAGCTGTCGTGCCTCGTCGCGGACTGGTGATGTGGTTTTGCCGCCGAAGGCTCCTCCGTTGGCTAGGGGGTCGGAGGGTTCGTTGCCGGGGGCGCACCAGGCGGCGTCGGTCTCTAGGTAGCCGGGTTCGGTCCAGCAGGTGGCGAGCTGGACGTCCCATTGGGTGCCGGGCGGGGACTCGGGGATCTCGATGGGCGGGGTGGGCTCGAGGGTGGTGCGGCGGCCTTGCACTTTGCCGGCCTGGCGACGGGCCTCGGTGAGGCTTTCGGCGGTGTGCCAGTTGCCGGTCGGGCTGGCGATGGCGGTGAGCGTGCCGGGGGGTGCGCCGTCGGCACCGAAATCGAACCTGCCGAGGACGCTGGCCGGAACCGATCGCTGGGGGCCGCCGGTTTCGATCGACGCGCGGCGGGCAGCTGCGTCGGGATCGCGGTCGGTCGTATCCGCGGGCGGTGGCGCAGGGGCGGTGGCCGCGGGATCGCGCACGGAAACCTGGGACGGCGTGGCGGCGTGGGTGGCGGCTTCGCGGATGGTTTGCCAGCCGGTGCAGCGGCAGAGGTGTGCCGCCAGGGCCTTGTCGACCGTGGCGCGATCAGCGAGGTCGGCGCCTCGGCGTTCGTGGCCTACGAACCGGCAGACGATGCCTGGGGTGCAGAAGCCGCATTGGGATGCGCCGCAGGCGAGGAACGCGTCGGACCATCGCTGCTGCTCTGTGGGGCTCAGGCCGGCGGCGGTGGTGACGTGGCGCCCGGCCACCCGGCGTGCCGGGGTGACGCATGCCACGCGGGGCGCGTCGTCGACCAGCACGGTGCAGCAGCCGCACTGGCCCTGCGGGCTGCAGCCGTCGAGCACCGTCTCGATGCCGAGGCGGTCGCGCAGCACGCCGAGCAGGGTGTCTCCGTCGTCGGGAACCTCGACGGCGCGGCCGTCGACGGTGAACTGGAGTGTGACGCCGGTCTGCGCCGATCCCCCGGCCGATTCAGGCTGGGGCAGTACTGGCTTGGACTCCGGGTGGCTCAGCTGAACGAGTTGCCGCAGCCGCAGGTGCGCTGCGCGTTGGGATTGTCGATTGCGAAGCCCGATCCCATCAAGCCGTCGCTGAAGTCGAGCGTGGCGCCTTCGAGCAGCTGCGCGCTCATCGGATCGGACACCACCTTGACGTCGCCGTACGCCTGCGACATGTCGTCGTTGGCCACTTCGGAGTCGAAGAACATCTCGTAGCTGAAGCCCGAGCAGCCGCCCGGCCGCACGGCGACACGCAGCGCCAACTCAGTCTCGCCTCCCGCCTCGGACAACTCCTGGGCGATGAGCTCGTGGACCTTCTCAGCGGCGGTATCGGTCAGGGTGATCACAACAGCGACTCCCGAATCAGCCCCACATGGGCAAACGTTCTGCGACCGATGCTAGTGCCATCGGGCTCAGATTCACCGGCGAGCGCCATTACCCTGCGCCCCGTGAGCGCGTCCACCGAGCTCGGAGTGAATGACGAGGCGATGATCGCCATCCTGCGGGGCGTCATGGATCCGGAGCTGGGCGACAACATCGTCGATCTGGGCATGGTGCGCAACGCCTACCGCGAGGGCACCACCGGTCACGTGACCGTGGCCTTGACCACCGCCGGCTGCCCGCTGCGCGCCACCATCAAGCGAGACTGCGAGACGCGCGTGGCCGGGCTGGCCGGCATCGAGAACGTGCGCCTGCACTGGGATGAGCTGAACGCTGCCGAGAAAGCCCGGGTGATGGAACGCGCCCGGCGCACTGCGCGCGACAACGCTGCGCCGACGCAGGTGCACGCCAGCACACGGGTGCTGGCCGTGGCGTCGGGCAAGGGCGGCGTGGGCAAGTCGTCGGTGACGGTGAACCTGGCGGCGGCGCTGGCCGCACGCGGCTTCGTCGTGGGCGTGCTGGACGCCGACATCTGGGGGTTCAGCATCCCCCGGATGCTCGGCATGGAGGGGCGCCTCGGCGCTCGCCCCCCGGCCGACGGCGAGGAGCGGGGCAAGATCGTGCCCGACGAGCGCCCGGCCGGCGAGGGCCTGCTGAAGGTCGTGTCCACCGGGCTGCTGGTGGAGACCGAGGAAACTGCCCTGATGTGGCGGGGCCTCATGCTCGCCAAGGCCGTAGAGCAGTTCCTGCACGACGTGGACTGGGGCGAGCTCGACTACCTGCTCATCGACATGCCGCCCGGCACCGGCGACGTGCAGATGGCGCTCGCCCGCCTGCTGCCCCAGGCCGAGATGCTGGTGGTGACCACCCCGGCGCTGAGCGCGCAGAAGGTGGCGGTGCGCGTGGCCGACATGGCCCGCCGCAGTCACATGCCGATCGTGGGCGTGGTGGAGAACATGGGTGCGTTCACCGCACCCGACGGGCAGCGGTGGTCGTTCTTCGGCGAAGGCGGCGGGGAGCGCCTGGCCGCCGATCTGGGCGTGCCGCTGCTGGGCTCGATCCCGCTGGAGCCTGCGGTGTCTGCCGGCGGCGACTCCGGCGAGCCGGTGACTGGCAACGGGTCTGGCGGGCCGGCGGCAGGCGTGTTCGAGGCGATCACTGAGCTGCTGGTGACCGAGATCTGCCCGCCGGTGGACATGGGCACCTGCACCGCTCGCATGGACGGACCCATCCCCGTCACGCTGGGCGCTCGCCGGTAGCTCGCCCGCTACTGCATGGAGCCTGCCGGCGGCGGGTTCGCCATCGCCTCGTCGTAGCCCTCGTCGCCTGGCAGCAGTGTCAACACCTCGCCATCGGGGGTGACGGCTATCGCCGGAAGCAGGGCCGGGATGTCGTCGAGGCCGTCGGCCCAGGCCATGAGATCCGCGACGGTGTCGACGTCGAGCAGCGGCTCGAGGTTCTTGTAGGTGGGGAAGATCATCATGAACGTGCCCTCAGCGTGCTGGGCGAAGGCATCGGCGGGGCGGATCCAAGTGCTCTCGACCGTCTCGCTGCCGTCGTGCAGCGGTTCCTGGCCGTCGGGCGCGTGGGCGATGAAGAAGCGGGTGTCGAAGCGGCGGGTCGGGCCGACCGGGGTGATCCAGTGGCTGACGTAGCGGAGGTCGTCGAGCTCGAGCGCGAGACCCTCGTCGAGGCACATCTGCGCGAGGCGGAGCTCGCCGCTGTGCACCTCGCGGCGCAGCGCACCGAACCTCGCAGCCGTCCCGGGATCGTCGAACGAGACGTGATCGCTGCCGTTGCGGGCCAGCAGCACGCCCGCTTCCTCGAAGCACTCGCGGACCGCGGCCACCCAGTAGGCGAGGCCGCCGTGGTCGACATCGATCCGGGCTGATGCGGTCGCATCGTCGAGGCCGATGCAGACCGACTCCAAGCCTGGGTCCTCCCGGTCTTCGGCATCCACGGCGCCGCCGGGGAACACGAACTGGCCGGGCACGAACTCGCTGCGCGGGTTGCGCCGCAGCATGAACACCTCGAGCCCGCCGTCGCCGTCGCGCACCAGCATCACGGTTGCCGCCTGCCGGAGCGGTATCTCGACCGGCGCGGGCAAGTCGGGCGCAACAGGATCTGGCACAGCGGCTCCCCACCTCGGCACGGCCCCGGGGACGCTACCGCGGGGCCGATGAGGGGGTGCCAGTAGTGTCCGGGCGATGAGGCCGCCGTCGGTGAACGACCTGGCGCTGCGGATCGCGGACGTGGGCTTGCCGCACCCGCTGCTGGTCATCGCCGCCCGGGCGGCCATCGCCGCCGGCGACGCCGACTCGGCGGCCGACGAAGCGCACCGGCTGCGCCGCAACCTGCTGGGGCCTGCAGTGAATGCCACCGGCGTCTTGCTGCACACGAATCTGGGCCGAGCTCCGCTCGGGAATCAACACAGCCGAGCACTGCTTGATCTGGAATCTGACGACCAACCGGTGCGGTTCAGCAACCTGGAGTTCGACCTGGCGTCGGGCCGGCGCGGCTCGCGCACCACGCACGCATCGCTGCTGCTGGCCACGCTGACCGGCGCCGAGGCGGCGCTCGTGGTCAACAACTGCGCCGCCGCGGTGACGCTCGTGCTGGCGGCTCTGGCCCGCGACCGCGGCGTGGCCGTGTCACGCGGCGAGCTGGTGGAGATCGGCGGCGGCTTCCGGGTGCCCGAGGTGATGGAGCAGTCGGGCGCACGGCTCGTGGAGGTAGGCACCACCAACCGCACCCGGGCAGCCGACTACCGCGCCGCTGCCGAGCGCGACGACATCGCGCTGCTGCTGAAGGTGCACCCGTCCAACTACCGCATCACCGGCTTCACCGAGGAAACCGGCGTGGCAGACCTGGCCGCCATCGGTCCGCCGGTGGTGTCCGACCTGGGCTCGGGCCTGCTCGACGAACGGTGCGATTGGCTGGGGCAGCGCCCCGACTGGCTGGCCGGCGAGCCGGGTGCCCGCCAGACGCTCGCAGCGGGCGCGGCGCTGGTCACGTTCTCGGGCGACAAGCTCATGGGCGGGCCCCAGGCCGGGATCATCTGCGGCCGGGCCGACCTGATCGCCGCCTGCGCAGCGCACCCGCTGATGCGTGCCTTCCGGCCCGGATCGCTGGTGCTCGACGCATTGCAGTCGGTGGCACTGGCGTACCTGCGCCGCGATGCCGACGCGATCCCGTTCTGGCGCATGGCCAAGGTGCCAGTGGAGGAGCTGGCCGAGCGCGCCGAGGCGCTCGGCGTGGGGCGGCCGTCGCAAACGACGGCACTGGCCGGCGCTGGGTCGCTGCCCGGCCAGGAGATCCCCTCCGCGGGCATCGAGCTCGACGGCGACTACGCGGCTTCGCTGCGGGCGTTCGACCCACCGGTTGTCGCCCGGGTCAACGAGCAGACCACTGTGATCGACCTGCGCACGGTGGATCCCGCCGACGACGCCGTCGTGGCGGCCGCCGTCCGCCAAGCACTCGGCGAGCAGGCCTGAACCACGGCATCGGGCAAGCTGGCAGCGTGCACATCGTCGGCACTGCGGGCCACGTGGATCATGGCAAGTCGACGCTGGTGCGCGCCCTCACCGGCACCGACCCTGACCGGCTGGCCGAGGAGAAGGAGCGCGGGCTCACCATCGACCTCGGCTTCGCGTTCTGCACGCTGCCGTCGGGCCGGCAGGTCAGCTTCGTGGACGTGCCCGGGCACATCCGATTCGTGAAGAACATGCTGGCCGGTGTGGGGGCGGTGGATGCCTCCCTGTTCGTGGTGGCAGCGCCGGAGGGCTGGAAACCGCAGTCGGCCGAGCACCTGGCAATCCTGGAACTGCTCGGCATCTCGCACGGCGTGGTGGTGCTCAGCCAGATCGGCCTCGTCGACGACGAGCTGGCCGAGCTGGCCCGGCTGGACGTGCTGGAACATGTCGACGGCACGTTCCTGGAGCATGCGCCGGTGGTGGCCACCGACGCCGTCGACGGCACCGGGCTGGACGAGCTGCGCAGCGCGCTCGACGACTTGTGCGCTGCCACGCCCACCGCCGCCGACCATGACCGGCCGCGCCTGTGGATCGACCGGTCGTTTGCGGCGACCGGGGCGGGGCGGATCGTGACCGGCACGCTCGCGGGCGGCAGCGTCTCGGCCGGCGACGAGCTGCGAACGGCGCCCGGCGGCCGCACTGCACGGGTGCGGGCAATCCAGACCCAGAGCACCGCGGTCGAGCGCATCGGCCCAGGACACCGCGTCGCGCTCAATCTCACCGGTGTCGACGCCGACGACCTGGGCCGAGGCATCGCCCTGGTGCGATCCGACCAGTGGCACCACACCCGCAGCGTCGACGTGGAGCTGACCGTGCTCGGCAGTCTCGGCAGCGACGTGACCCGGCGGGGCGCCTACGCCATGTACCTGGGGTCGGGCGAGTGGCCGGTGCGGCTGCGCGTGCTCGGGCCCGAGCGCATCGCCCCCGGCGAGACCGGCTACGCCCGGCTGCACCTGCCGGTCGCGCTGCCGCTCGTGATGGGAGACCGCTTCGTGCTGCGCGACTTCGGCCGGGGACAAACCGTGGGCGGCGGCAGCGTGCTTGATCCCGATCCGCAGCTCCGGGCGGCGGTGGCCCAGCCAGACACCCGCGTCGAGCGCATGATCGCCGAGCGGGGGTGGATCGAGGCGAAGCAGCTCGAGCGGCTGACCGGCGAGCGGGTGGAGCCGGTACTGGGCGGCTGGGTGGCACCGCCCGAACTGGTCGAGGCGCTGGTGGACGATCTCCGGGAACAGATCGAGCGCGCCGGACCCCTCGGCTTGGACATGGCCGGACTCGACGAACGCCAGCGCCTGGCAATCGGCACGCTCGACGGCGTCGCCATCGAAGCGGGGCGGGCCCGGCCTGCCGACGCCGCCGACGTCCTCGCCGACCACCCGGTCATCGCCGAGCTGGCCGCAGCGCCCTTCTCCCCGCCCCCGCCGAGCGGCGTCAGCCAGCGGGAGCTCCTGGCGCTGGCGGCGCGTGGCGATCTGGTGCACGCGGACGGGGTCTGGTTTGCGGCGTCCGCCATCGAGGCTGCTGCCGAGCGAATCGCCGGCCTGCTCAGCGCTCAGCCCGACGGCGTCACCGTGGCCGAGATCCGCGAAGAACTCGGCACCACGCGGAAGTACGCGCTGCCGCTGGTGGGCTACCTGGACCGGACGGGGGTGACGCGGCGGCGCGGGGACCTGCGCATCGCCGGGCCGCGGCTGCCCGAAGTATCTGGCTAGAGGCTGAGCCGGAAGGCGAAGCCGTGGCCCGAGCGGCCCGTGAGCGCAGCGAACAAGAGCGGACGACGGGCGGGAGAGCGCTAGCTGGCGTCGGTGCGCAGCAGCAGCATGTTGCGGCGCTCGATCTCGTTGCGCCCGCCCCAGATGCCGTGCGCCTCACCGACGTCGAGCGCATGGTCGAGACAGTCGTCGATCACCGAGCACTGGCCGCAGATGGCCTTGGCTCGGGCTTCGCGCTCAGCTTTCTCGTCGCGCCGCTCGGTGCGGGGCGGCGGGAAGAAAACCGCCGCCTGAGGTCCTCTGCAGGCTGCCTTGTCCTGCCACTCATCGACCAGCAGAGCGCTCATATGTCCCCCTTGTCGGAGGGGACACTAGATCACGAAAAATCGCTTGACAAGAGGTAAACGAAACCTCATTCGGTTTCGGAAACCGTCGAATCAGTTTGTTTTCGGCGCATCTGCCGGTAGTCGACCGCGGCACCTTCGAGCGGCTCCACCTCCAGCACCACCCCGCTCAGGCCGCTGACCCGCAGCGGCTCGCCCGCCTGCAGCGGCGTCAGACGGTTGACGCGGGCTCGCCACCGGGCACCGTGGACCTCGACGGTGCCGTCGGGATCGATGTCGGTCACCGCAGTGCCTTCCACCCCGATCAGCCACTCCCGCCCCACGGTGGCGGTGCCGTAGCGGGTACGGACCAGCGCAGGCAGGCCCGACAGCACGAAGGCGCCGACACCCACCAGGCCCACCAGCAGCGGGATCCAGCTCATCGAGTGCTGGCCGAACAGCGTCAGCGAGCCGGCGAGCACCGCTGCGCCGCCCGCCGCTGTCCAGAAGCGCGGCACACCGGTCTGGATGTCCACCGCGAATGCCACGAAGCCGGCGATGAGCAGCACCAGCGCCCACAGCCGGACGTCGAGCGTTCCCAGGCCGAACGCGGCGAGCAGCACGCACACCGCGGCGACCATGGCGGCGATGCCGATGCCGCCGGTGTAGAAGTCGAGCAGCAGCAGCGACAGCCCGGCCAGCAACAGCAGGTAGGCGACCGCCGGGCTGGCAGCGGTGTGGAAGAGCCCGTCGAGCAGCGGCAGCTTGACGAACGACACGACCACGTCGTCGGCCGGGGCCCGCCGGACCACGCCGTCGTCGCCGGTCACGTTCTGGCCGATCGGCGGCAGCAGGCCCTCATCGGACATGGCGAACAGGAACTCGCCGATCACCGGCGCTGTGCTGTGGGTGAGACCGGCGCCCTTCGCAGTGTCGGCGTCGTAGTGGCGGACGCTCGTGCCCGAGTGGAGCCCGTCGCCCTCGTGACTGTGCACAGCCTGGCTGGAGGCATTGTCGGCAGCGGCGCCGAGCTGGCTGTCGTGCCGCGAGGCGGCGCCATGGGCATGGACGAGGCCCGCCACCGCGGTGAACTCGCCGATGCGGCCGCCGGGCGCGATCGCAGCGAAGTCGGCTGCCGTGGCCAAGTGGGCGGCGCCGCCGAGCGCCTGCGCTCCGCTGGGGCCCACCCACACCCCCACCGGCAGGTGCGCGAGGCGAACGCTGTCGAGCAGGTCGACCAGCTCGTCGTCGTCGAGCGTTGACCCGGCGCTGTCGACCTGCAGCACCACGCCGATCGCGTGGAGTCCGTCCGCGGTCACGAGCTGGCGCTTGATGTACGACGCCATGATCGGATCGATGAGCCCGTTCACCTCCACCACCACGATCTGGCGCGGGCGCGCCTCCCCGGTGATATGGGGCGTGGTGGGATCATCGGGGATCACATGCGGTGTTTCGGGGTCGTCGTGCGCTGACGCCGGCATGGCGACCAGACCCAATACCGCCGACAGCAGCAGCGTGGCAGCCACGAGCCGCGCGAGCCCGCGACGGTGCAGACGTACCTTCACCACAACTCCTTGCATCGGCGGCCGCCCGAACTCTAGAGGTTGACCCCGCAGGCGGAGCCGGGGCCTGCGGGTCCCATTACGCTGCGCCACCGTGACCGACGTGCTGCTGGCCACCGACGCCGACTGGGTCGTCGAAGAGGTGGCAGCGGCGCTTGCTGCCCCCGAGGTGACCTTCCGGGTGGTGCGCTCAGGCCAGGATGTCCGGCCTGCCGTGGAGGCGAGCACACCGGACCTGGTGATCCTCGACTTCCAGATCGGGAACATGGGTGGCATGGCCACCTGCCTGGACCTGCGCCTGGAATCGGGCATGGGACGGCTGCCGCGGGTGCCGGTGCTGATGCTGGCCGACCGCGAGGCCGACGTCTTCCTGGCCCGCCGCTCCGAAGCCGATGCGTGGCTGGTCAAGCCGCTCAACCCGCTGCTGCTGCGGCGCACCGCGCAGGAACTGCTGCAGCGGGATGCAGCGAGCACGGGCTGAGCCGGCCCGTATTGCTGTAGCGCTCCCCCGTGCCGGACCGGTAGCTTCGGCCGGAGCGATCCGCCTGTGGTGGTCGCGTACGGGCAGTGGCGCAGGTTGGTAGCGCGCTTCGTTCGGGACGAAGAGGTCGTGGGTTCAAATCCCGCCTGCCCGACTGTTTTTTGCGAGCACGAAGCTTCGCCGTGCTCGCGACAATAGAAATGCGAGAAGGGCTTCGCCCCTCGCTCGCGACAATAGAAAGCGCAGGCTTTGCCTGCGCTTTCGACAATTGGTGACGCAGAGTCTCGGTGCGTTCTCAGCCTGGGATGCGGGCGGCGGATACTTGCGTTATGGCAGAGGTGAGTTCTGGATCCGCCCGCGCTCGGTGTGTGGGGTTTGTTGGGCTGGGGAATGTTGGGGGGAAGCTGGCTGGGTCTTTGTTGCGCAATGGGGTTGAGCTGATGGTGCGGGACTTGGATCCGGGGGCTATGGCGCCTTTCTTGGAGGCTGGCGCCTCGACGGCTGGCTCGGGGGCGGAGCTGGCGGAACGCTGCGATGTGGTGATTACTTGCTTGCCTTCGCCTGCTGCGGTTGCTTCGGTGCTGGAGGGGGCCGATGGGGTACTGGCTGGGTTCGGCTCGGCCGCGTCATCCAGCTCGGCTGGGTCGGGGGTGAAGATTTGGGCTGAGATGAGCACTACTGATCATCATGAGGTGCGCCGGCTGGGTGCGCTGGTGGAGGCGGCGGGCGGTGCCGCCATCGACTGCCCGGTGTCGGGCGGCTGCCACCGGGCTGCCACCGGCAACATCTCGATCTTCGCCGGCGGCGAGCGCAGCACCTTCGAAGCGATGCTGCCGCTGCTCGTGACCATGGGGCGGCGGATCCTGCACACCGGGGCGCTCGGCTCGGCATCGATTCTGAAAGTGGTGACGAACTACCTGGCCACCGCCAACCTGGTCTCGCTGTGCGAAGCCCTGGCCACCTCCCAGGCGGCGGGCATGGACCTGGCCACCACGTACGAGGCCATCCGCATCAGCTCGGGCAACTCGTTCGTCCACGAGACCGAGAGCCAGGTGATCCTGAACGGCTCCCGTGACATCAACTTCACCATGGACTTGGTGTGCAAGGACATCGGCCTGTTCGCCGACATCGCTGCCGAGCACGGGCTGCCGCTGGAACTGTCGCCGGTGCTGGTGGACGTGTTCGCCGACGGGGCCGCTCGCTATGGCGACCGGGAGTGGTCGCCGAACGTCATCCGGCGGCTCGAAGACGCCACCGGGCAGACCGTCACGGCTCCCGGCTTCCCGGCCGAGATCGTCGACGACGAGCCCGAAGTGCCAGGCGCCGAAGTGGTGGTGCGTCGCAGCTAGGCGGCAGCCAGCGTCTCGGCGATCTGGACTGCGTTGAGGGCGGCGCCTTTGCGGAGGTTGTCTCCTACTACGAACAGCGCCAGGCCGTGCTCGACGGTGGGGTCGCGGCGGATGCGGCCGACATAGGAGGGGTCGCGGCCTGCCGCTTGGAGCGGCGTCGGCACGTCGGCCAACTCCACGCCCGGCGCTTCGGCCAGCAGCTCGGTTGCGCGCTCAGGCGAGATGGGTCGCTCAAAGCGCAGGTTCAGCGACAGCGAGTGGCCGGTGAACACCGGCACCCGGACGCAGGTGCCTGACACTGCCAGATCGGGAATGCCCAGGATCTTGCGGCTCTCGTTGCGCAGCTTCTGCTCCTCGTCGGTCTCGCCGAGGCCGTCATCGACGAAGCTGCCGGCCTGGGCCAGCACGTTGTGGGCGATCGGGCCGGGGAACTTGTCGGGCGCGGGATGGGTGACCGCATCGCCGTCGTAGGTGAGCGCAGCGGCACCCTCCCTCGTTGCGGCCAGCGCCTGGTCCAGCTCGTCGACGCCGGCCAGACCGGCACCGGACACGGCCTGGTAGGTGGCCGCCACCATCGAGGTCAGGCCGGCCTCGGCATGCAGCGGCGCCAGCACCGGCATTGCCGCCATCGTCGTGCAGTTGGGGTTGGCGATGATCCCCTTGGGAGCGTTGAACACCTCCTTGGCGTTCACCTCGGGCACCACCAGCGGCACATCGGGGTCCATGCGCCAGGCAGACGAGTTGTCGATGACCGTGGGGCCTTGGGCTGCGACGCGCTCGGAGATGGCTCGCGAGGTGGTCTTGCCTGCGGAGAACAGGGCTACGTCGAGACCGGTGAAGTCGGCTTGGGCGGCGTCCTCGACAGTGACTTCGGATCCGTTCCAACCGATCTTGCGGCCGGCTGAGCGGGCCGACGCGAAGAGCCGCAGCTCGTCGATGGGGAATGCTCGCTCGGCCAGGATGGCCCGCATCACGCCGCCCACTTGGCCGGTGGCTCCGACGATTCCTACTCGCATGGGGTCGAGGCTACCGACCTGCCCTTGGCGGTCTTCTGTGAATTACCGGGGTGGGCGGGGGCAGGCCGTGCTTTCTTCGCCTGGTCAATCCAGGCCGAAGGCTGTGTGCAGGGCGACGGTGGCTCGGTCTACGTCTGCTTCGGCTACTACGCAGGAGATGCGGATTGGTGAGGTGGAGATCATCTCGATGTTGATGTCTTGGGAGGCCAGCGTCTCGAACATGGTGGCGGCCACGCCGGGGTGGCTGGCCATGCCGGCACCCACGAGCGAAACCCGGGCGATGTCGGCATCAGTGTTGGTCGACGAGAAGCCCACCGTGTCCACCATTCCCTCACAGATGAGGCGCACCTCCTCGGCGCTCTCTGCGGGAACCGTGAACGAGATGTCGGTGCGATCGTGGTCGCCCACGTTCTGCACGATCATGTCGACCACGACCGCAGCGTCGGCGAGCGTGCGGAACACCTTGGCAGCGATGCCCGGCTCGTCGCGGACGCCGACCAGCGTCACCTTGGCCTGCGATGTGTCCGGCACGATGCCGGTCACAATCGGCTTTTCCATTTCCCTCGCGTCCATGCCTGACTCCGTGTCAACGACCCATGTTCCCGATTCCCATGTGAATGCCGAGCGCACGTGCAGGGGAACGCCGTACGTGCGGGCAACCTCGACCGAGCGGGCAGCCGGCTTGGGGCAGCCCATCGCGGTCATCTCGAGCAGCTCATCGAACCCGATACGCGCAATCTTGCGAGCGGCGGGGCACACGCGTGGATCGGTGGTGAACACTCCTGACACATCGGTGTACAGCTCGCAGGCGTCGGCGCCGAGACCGTGCGCCAGGGCGACGGCCGTGGTGTCGGATCCGCCGCGGCCCAGGAATGTCACGTCGTTGTCGGTGGACACGCCCTGCGCGCCGGCGACGACAGCGACGCGACCGGCTTCGAGCGACTCGGTGACCCGCTTGGGCGTCACCGACAGGATCTTGGCGTTGCGGTGGTTCGTGTCGGTGAGAAAACCCGCCTGGCTGCCGGTGAACGAGTCGGCCGGCACGCCCACGTCGTGCAGTGCCATGCACATCAGCGCGATGGCCTTGCGCTCGCCTGCGGTGATGAGCATGTCGAGCTCGCGGCCCGAGGGCTCGTCGGTGATCTGGGTGGCCAGCGCTATGAGCTCGTCGGTTTCCGAGCCCATGGCGCTGACGACGAGCACGATCTCGTCGCCGCGGCTGCGGCAGTGCTTTACGTGGTCGGCTACCTCGCGCATGCGCGCCGCGCTGGCGATGGATGTTCCGCCGAACTTCTGCACTACCAGGGGCACGTCGGGCGAGGGTATCGGGGGCGCTCTCGGGCGGACCCTGTGATTGCGTCCGGGGTGCTATCGAGGCGTCGGTAGTGTGACCGCCGGCACATCTCAGGGGCACTTATGAGCAGCGAGAAACGACAGCGGCAGCGGGAGAACCGCATGCGGGCGGTTGCCGAAGCGGAACGCGTGAAGAAGCGCTCCAGCACCACCCGCAAGGTGTTGCGGGTGGTGCTGGCTGTGGCTGCCGTGCTCTTGGCTTTGCTGCTGTGGAGCATCTTCAGCGGCGACGACTCTGACGGCGGAGACGATGCCGCAGATGCCGCGGTCGCTGCCGAGGCGACTGAGGTCACCTCGTTCGAGACTGATGAGCCGGGCGACGAAGCGGCGCCGGTTACTGAGGCTGCGGCCGAGTCTGAGGCCGACAGCAGCCCCGATGTCACCACCGCGCCGGATCCGACGTCGTGTCCTGCCCCCGACGGCAGCGATGGGCCGCTCAACCAGTTCGACGCTCCGCCGCCGCTCTGCATCGACCCCGAAACCATGTACGCCGCGGCCTTCGAGACGAACATGGGCAGCTTCACGATGCTGCTCGACCCGGCGCTCGACATCGCCAGCGTCAACAACTTCGCAGTGCTTGCCCGCTGGGGCGCTTTCGACGGCACGCTGTTCCACCGGATCATCTCCGACTTCGTGATCCAGGGCGGCGATGTGCAGCTCGACTTCGGCCGGGGCGGGCCCGGCTACCAATTCACCGGCGACTTCCCGCCCGCGGACGACTGGTACCGGATCGGCTCGGTGGCCATGGCCAACCGGGGCAATCCGGCCACCAACGGCTCGCAGTTCTTCGTGATCACCGGCCCCAACGGCGCCGGTTTGCCGCCGCTCTACTCGCCGCTCGGCCACGTTGTCGAGGGCATGGACGTCGTCATGGAGATCGAAGGCGTCGCTACCGGCGCAGGCGACGTGCCGGTCCAGGATGTTGTGGTCAAGAGCGTGACGATCAGCGAGGCCAGCCAGGCCCAGATCGACGCATACACCGATGCGCGCAGCTAACGGGAACAAGGCGGCGGGCCCAACGCGTCGAACCGATCAGGCGTAGAGTCGCCCTCATGCAGCGCCAGTCAGAAGACGGCCCCACGGAGCCGCCCGCGTCGGGATGGTCATTCCCTCCCGCGTCGACCGCAGACGAGAACGGCCTCGTTGGCGCCGGAGCCGATCTCGAGGCGGGCACGCTGCTCGGCGCCTACCGGGCCGGGCTGTTCCCCATGCCGCTGGGCGACACCGTGGGCTGGTGGTCGCCCGATCCGCGCGGCATCCTGCCGCTCAGCTACCTGCGGGTGAGCCGCTCACTGCGGCGAGCCTGCCGACGCTTCGACATCCGCATCGACACCGCCTTCGAACAGGTGCTGGAATCGTGCGCCGATCCCGCCCGCCCGCACGGCTGGATCAGCGACGACATGCACAACGCCTACCTGCAGCTCCACGAGCTCGGGTGGGCCCACAGCGTGGAGACCTGGCTCGACGACGAGCTGGTGGGCGGCCTGTACGGCGTGGCCGTGGGCGCCTTCTTCGCCGGCGAGTCGATGTTCCACACTGAGAGCGACGCCTCCAAGGTGGCCCTCGTGGCGCTGGTTGATGCGCTCAAGGTGACCGGGGGCGCGCTGCTCGACGTGCAGTGGACCACACCGCACCTGGCCGGGCTCGGCGCCGTGGAGGTCGAGCGTGCGGCCTACCTGGAACTGCTGGCCGAAGCCATCACCCGGCCGCTGCCTGAGATCTGGCTGCGCCCGATGGTCTTCCGCATGCTCGACGGCTGAGCCCGGGCCCCGGGCCCGAGCGGCCCGTGAGCCCAATCACATGAAGACTGGGAACAAGAGCGGGCAACACGGGAAGGCTCTGAGGGGCCGTAGCGTTCACGATCGTGACGGCTTCCGACTCTCCAGGGCGCTCGCGGCCGTGGCTGATGCGCACGTACTCGGGGCACTCCACGGCCCAGGCCTCCAACGAGCTGTACCGGTCGATGCTGGCCAAGGGCCAGACCGGGCTGTCGGTGGCCTTCGACCTTCCGACGCAGACCGGCTACGACCCCGACCACTCGATGGCGCGCGGCGAGGTGGGCAAGGTGGGCGTGCCGGTCACCCACTTGGGCCACATGGCCCAGCTCATGGACGGCATCCCGCCCGATGCCATGAACACCTCCATGACCATCAACGCAACGGCGCCCTGGCTGCTGAGCCTCTACATCGCCAACGCACAGAACGCCGGGGTGGTGGCCGAGGCGCTGCGGGGCACCACCCAGAACGACATCGTGAAGGAGTACCTGAGCCGGGGCACGTTCATCTTCCCGCCCGAGGCCAGCCGCCGGCTCACCGTCGACGTAGTGGCGTACTGCTCGCAGCACGTGCCGCAGTGGAACCCGATCAACGTGTGCAGCTACCACCTGCAGGAAGCCGGCGCCACGCCCACCCAGGAAATCGCCTACGCGCTGGCCACCGCAATCGACGTGCTCGACGCGGTGCGCGACAGCGGCAAGGTGCCCCCCGAGCGATTCGACGCCGCGGTGGGCAGCATCTCGTTCTTCGTGAACGGGGGCATCCGGTTCATCGAAGAGGTCTGCAAGGTGCGGGCCTTCACCCAGATGTGGGACCAGATCTGCGCTGAGCGCTACGGCGTGGCCGACCCCAAGCTGCGGCGGTTCCGCTACGGCGTGCAGGTGAACTCGCTCGGGCTCACCGAAGCGCAGCCCGAGAACAACGTGGCCCGGATCACGCTCGAAGCCCTGGGCGTGACGCTGTCGCAGCGGGCAAGGACCCGCTCGCTGCAGCTCCCTGCTTGGAACGAGGCGCTGGGGCTGCCGCGGCCCTGGGACCAGCAGTGGTCGCTGCGGATCCAGCAGGTGCTGGCGCACGAGACCGACCTGCTGGAGTACGGCGACATCTTCGACGGCTCGGTGGTGGTCGAGGGACGTACGGCCGAGCTGGCGGAGTCGGCGCGAGCCGAGCTGGACGACGTGCTCGCGTTGGGTGGCGCGTTCGCCGCGATCACCGAGCTGAAGCGGCGCCTGGTGGCGAGCCACACCGAGCGGGTGCGCCAGATCGAGGCCAGCGAGCTGACCGTGGTGGGGGTGAACGAGTTCACCGAGACAGCGCCGTCGCCGCTGGAAGGCGACGAGTCGATCCTGCGGGTGGATCCCGAGGTAGAAGCCGAGCTGGTCGCCGATCTCGAACGCTGGCGCAGCGCACGCGACTCGAACCGGGTCGTCGCAGCCCTCGACGACCTGCGGGTGGCCGCGTCGGGCGATGTGAACATCATGGGGCCGAGCATCGAGGCCGCTCATGCCGGCGTGACGACCGGCGAGTGGGCCCAAGCCCTGCGCGAGGTGTTCGGCGAGTTCCGTGCGCCGACCGGTTTGGGAGGCGCCGGTGCAGGGCGGGCGTCGAGGGGGACAGCACTGGCGACCGTGGCCCAGCGGTGCGCCGCGATGGAGGGCGGGCCGCCCAGGGTGCTGGTTGCCAAGCCAGGCCTCGACGGCCACTCCAACGGGGCCGAGCAGGTGGCGGTAGCGGCACGCGACGCCGGCATGGAAGTGGTGTACGAGGGCATCCGGCTGACCCCGAGCCACATTGCTGCTACCGCACGTGACGAGGATGTGGACGTGGTGGGCCTGTCGATCCTGTCGGGCAGTCACCTGGAGCTGGTGCCCGAGGTGCTGGCGTGCCTCGACGCCGAGGGCGTGAGCGCCCCGGTGGTGGTCGGCGGCATCATCCCGCCCGCGGACCATCAGGCGCTGCGCGACGCCGGGGTGGCTGCGGTCTACACCCCGAAGGACTTCGAGCTGGCCGCGATCATGGCCGACATCGCCGGCTTGGCCGAGCAGTCACGCGCCGGCACCGGCTGAAGCACGCACCACGCTCATGTCGTGCACGCATCGCCGACGACATCCCCTCTCGGAGTCGTGAGGATCCTGTGACGAGCACCGCCGCACGCACCAAGCGCCGCCGTCTGTGGAAGCTGCTTGTACCGGGCTTCATCGTGCTGTACATCGCCATGATCCCGCTGAATTCCGTGCTCGAGTCCGAGCACGTCGAGGTATTCCCCTTCTTCAAGTGGAAGCTCTTCACCCACATTCCCGATTGGGAATCGTTCGAGTACGGCCTCGTCATCGATGCGATCGACGGCGAGCCGCCCGCAGAGACCTATTACCTGATCCCGAGCGACGACGTCCGCGACTGGAAGGCGCTGCGACGCGTCGCGATCGCGTGTGCAAAGGACCGTGGCTGCGAAGAGGACGTCACCGGCGTGCTGTACCCGATCATCGAGCGGGCACTCGGCGAGCGCAGCATCGATTTCAGCATCGTCAAGGCCGACGTCGACCTGCATGAGCTGCAGGACAACATCGACGATTTCGCCGACGGACGGTTGACCAGGACGGATTTCTTCCGACCTAGTGAAGTCATCGCCCAGTGGAATACCCGCACGGGCCGTCTCGAAGCCACGCTGGACGGCGGCTGAGCCATGTCGCTGCGAATCCGGCACGGCTTGCGACAAATCCGCAGGTCGATGCTCAGCGTCGACACCGCCGAGCATCGAACTCCCGCCGAACTGACGCGCAGTGCGAACAACGTGGTGCTGCTGAGCCGCTTCTACTACGTGTTCCTTGCCTACCTCGTCGGCACGGGTCACTACCCGTTCGGCGATGCGTACTCCGGCGGTCCTCCGACCGCTCCGCTGTGGCCGATCAGGCTGGTGGAGCAGCTCGTGGGAACGGATTGGCTCGGCTATGAGATTGCGCTCACGGCAGCCGGTCTGCTGTTCGCCCTCGGGGCAGCGGCGGCCCCGGGCACCTTCGTCTTGCGGTTCGGTGCCTTCCTGCACCTGTTCGTGCACGTCGCGATACGGAATTCGTACGGTTCCATCAACCACGGCGTCCATGTGCTGCTGCTGGTCGGCTTCGCGCTGCTGTTCCTGCCGGGCCGTCGGCATCGCCAGCTCCACGAGCGGAACAACGTGCGGCGGTGCCTCACGTCCTTGTGGCTGGCGCAAAGCGTCATCTTGCTGTCGTACACCTTGTCGGGCATCTGGAAGATCTGGTACGGCCGGCTCGAACTGTTCTCGTCGGATGCCCTGACGCGCATCCTGCTGGACCGGTTGCTCGCCGAGGCCGACGAGATTCCGCTGCTGCTGCCGTTCGTGGCGCAGCACAACTGGCTGGCGCAGTCGATGTGGTGGCTGACGCTCTACATCGAGATCTTTGCGCTGCTGGTGGTGTTCCGGCCTCATCTGCACCGGCCTATCGGCGCTGTCCTGATGCTGTTCCACATCACGAGCGATCTGCTCATGAACATCTCGTTTTCCCTCAACATCGTGATGGTGGGCTTGTTTCTGCTGCTGTCGCCGCTTGCCCCTGACCGGTTCTCGCTGTCGGGGACCGTTCGGTCGCTGCCGATCGTGGGCCTACCGTTCCGCATCATGAAGCGCCGGCAGCGGTCGCAACGGCCGCAGCAGACCGAGCGGGTCTGGCTCGTGTACGACGGCGAGTGCCCGATGTGCAACAACTACGCCCAGTACCTGCGGCTGCGGCAATCTGTCGGTGAGTTCGTGCTGGTGGACGCTCGCCAGGGCGGCCCGATCGTCGACGAGGTCCGGCGGCTGCCGCACGATCTGAATGACGGGATGGTGGTGAAGATCGGCGACCGGCACTACGTCGGTCATGAAGCGCTGCACGTGCTCGCGCTGCTGTCCACCGATCATGGTGCTTTCAACAAGTTCAACCGGTTGGCGTTCAGCTCGCCGCTGATCTCGCGCTTCACGTACCCGCTGATGAAGGCTGGGCGCTGGGTGCTCTTGAAGCTGAAAGGTGTGGCGCCCATCTCGCCCGACGGCTGATCAGGGATCGGGCCAGGGGTCGGCGGTGTCTGTGATGTTGGCTAGAGAGTCGTTGTCGGCGCCTTCTTTGCGGCCGGTCCAGCGGACTTGACCAGGTGTGGCGCTCAGGCGGGCAATCACGTTCTGCTGCATGAGCCCGTCGACTTCCACGAACACTCCGCGAGATCTGGCATGGGGGTCGTCTGCTAGCTGGCTCATGTCGAGGACCGGGGCTGCGGCAGCCTGGGCGTTGTCGAAGGCCTCAACTGCCTCAGCCAGCGTACGCTGTGACACCCAGTCGGCCATTGCCTCGTCCAACTCGGCGCGATGGGCCATGCGGCCCTCGAAGGTGGTGAAGCGCTCGTCGTCGCCGATGCCGATCATCTCCATGACCCTCGCAGCCACCGAGTCTGTGGAGCTGCTGACGGCCAGCCACCCGCCGTCGGAGGCCTGGTAGGTGCCACGCGGGACGCTGTAGGGGATGCCTGAACCGAGGCGGGGCTGCAGGTAGCCCTCGGTGTGCCATGCGGTCATGAGCGGGCCCATCGCCTGCGACATGGACTCGAGCAGGTTGACGTCGACCACCTGGCCGATGCCGCTGCGCAGGGCCACCAATGCCGCGAACGCTCCGGCCAGGCCGGCCATCTCGTCGGTGAGCGCCACCGGCGGCAGCAGCGGCGCGCCGTCGGCCTCGCCGTTCATCGAGGCGAAGCCGCTCATCGCCTCGGCGAGCGTCGCGAAGCCCGGCCGGTCGCGGTACGGGCCGTCCTGGCCGAAGCCGGTCAGCCGCACGACGACCAGCTTCGGGTTGGCTGCGATCAGTTCGTCGGGCACCAGGCCGAGCGCTTC
This sequence comes from Candidatus Poriferisodalis sp., assembly GCF_965204125.1. Lineage (GTDB taxonomy): Bacteria > Actinomycetota > Acidimicrobiia > Acidimicrobiales > Poriferisodalaceae > Poriferisodalis. Next base: position 1,179,935 of record NZ_OZ241968.1, read on the forward strand.
GAGCTTGCCGGGCCGGAAGTTCTCCACCAGCACATCGGCGACGGCGAGCAGCCGGCGCAGCAGCGCGAGGTCGGCGGCGGCCTTGAGATCGAGCGTGACACAGCGCTTGTTGCGGTTGACCAGACGCCACCACAGGGTCTCGCCCTGTGCATCCCGCCATCCCATGTTGCGGACGGTGTCGCCGCCGGGGCGCTCCACCTTGATGACATCGGCGCCGAAATCGGCTAGGTAGCGGGCGCAGTGCGGCCCGGCGAACACCGATGAGAGGTCCAGTACTCGTAGGCCGTCGAGCGGCATGACCGCAGCGCGGTTGGGGCCTTCGGGCACGGCTAGCGGTAGCGGACCGCGGGCCAGGACGTGGGGGCTTGCCAGGGGCGGCCGCTGAAACGCCACTTGCTGGATGTCGCCGCGTGCGGAGCGGCCGGGACGGGACGGGGCCACAGCAGCTCCAGCGCCGTGACGATGGCGGCGGCCTCTTCGGCAGTCGCTGCAGGAGTGATGGCCACGTGCGAAGCGTCGATCACGGGTCCTGTCACCGGTCGTTCGCCCGTTACAGCGGCACGTTGCCGTGCTTGCGGCGCGGCAACTCCTCGCGCTTGGCGCCGATCATGTCGAACGCGGCGATGACCTTCTGGCGGGTCTCGGCGGGGTCGATGACCGCATCCACGATGCCCCGCTCGGCCGCGATGTAGGGGTTGGCGTACTTGCGGCTGTACTCGTCGACCAGCGCCGCCTTGCGGGCCTCGGGATCGGCGGCCTGCTGCAGCTCGCGCCGGTTCAGGATCTCCACCGCGCCCTGCGGGCCCATCACGGCCAGCTCGGCGGTAGGCCACGCGAAGCTGACGTCGCAGCCGACCGATTTGGAGTCCATCACGACGTAGGCGCCGCCGTAGGCCTTGCGGGTGATGACCTGCACCCGCGGCACGGTCGCCTCGCAGTAGGCGTACAGCAGCTTGGCGCCGTGGCGGATGATGCCGCCGTGTTCCTGATCGACGCCCGGCAGGAAGCCGGGCACGTCCACGAAGGTCAGCAGCGGGATGTTGAAGGCGTCGCAGAAGCGCACGAACCGGGCCGCCTTCTCTGACGACTCGATGTCGAGCACGCCGGCCATCACCATCGGCTGGTTGCCCACAACGCCCACCGAGCGGCCGCCGACGCGTGCGAAACCGCACACGATCGAACCGGCCCACGCGGCGTGGTACTCGAAGAACTCGCCGTCGTCGACGACCTCGGTGATCACCTGCTTCATGTCGTAGGGCACGTTGGGGCTCTGCGGCATGAGATCACGCAGCGTCGGGCACCAGCGATCGGGCTCGTCGGCGGTTTCGACGACCGGCGGCGCGTCGAGGTTGTTGGACGGCAGGAACGACAGCAGGTAGCGCACGTCGTCGAGCACGGCCTTCTCGTCGGCAGCGACGAACGTGGCCACGCCCGACTTGGTGCTGTGCGAGCCGGCGCCGCCGAGCTCTTCGAGCGTCACGTCCTCGCCGGTGACGGTCTTCACCACGTCGGGGCCGGTGATGAACATGTGGCTGGAGTCGCGCACCATGAAGATGAAGTCGGTCATGGCGGGCGAATAGACGGCACCGCCGGCGCACGGCCCCATGATCACGCTGATCTGCGGGATGACACCCGAGGCGAGCACGTTGCGGCGGAAGATGCCGCCGTAGCCCGCCAGCGAGACCACCCCTTCCTGGATGCGGGCGCCGGCGCCGTCGTTGAGGCCGATGATCGGCGCACCCACCGACTCGGCGAGGTCCATGACCTTGTGGGTCTTCTCGGCGAACACCTCGCCGAGGGCGCCGCCGAACACGGTGAAGTCCTGGCTGGCCACGAAGACCTTGCGGCCGTCGATGTTGCCCCAGCCGGTGATGATGCCGTCGGTGTAGGGGCGCTCATCGAGGCCGACATCGTGCGCCCGGTGGCGGGCGAGCATGTCGAGCTCGTGGAACGTGCCCTCGTCGAAGAGGTACTCGATGCGCTCGCGGGCGAGCATCTTGCCCTTGTCGTGCTGCCGCTGGACCGCGCGCTCGGTGCCGGCGTTCAGCGCCTCGTCGCGGCGGCGGGCCAGCTCACCCAGCCGCTCGTCCATGGTCGGCTCAGACATTCAAGAAAGCCTACGAGAGCACGCCGTCTCCTAGCTCAGGCGGTCCCTACCAGCCCATTTCTCCCGCTCTTGTTCGCTGCGCTCACGGGCCGCTCGGGCCACGGCTTCGCCTTCGGCTCAGCCTCTAGGCTGCGGGCATGGAACTGGGGCCTGTGCATCACGTTTCGATCAACTGCGCTGATGTGGATGCAGCGGCGCCGTTCTACACCGACATCCTGGGCATGAAGCAGCTCGACCGGCCCGACTTCGGCTTCAACGGGCGGTGGCTGCAGACGCCTGGCGGCGGTGAGGTGCACCTCATCGAAGTGGCCGACTGGGTGGCGCCCAAGGGCCAGCACTGGGCCTTCAAGGTGGACGACATCGATGCCACCGTGGCCGAGCTGCGCGATGCCGGCGTGAGGGTCAAGGACCCGGTGGCGCTGCCGGGCACCACTGCCCGCCAGACGTTCTTCTTCGACCCGGCCGGCAACATGATCGAGCTGAACCAGCCCGCCTGAGCCCAGCCTCGCTCCAACTCAGGTGAGCCTCGACTAGGTGTCCGTCCGGTAGGCCGCGAGGTTCATCACCCGGTCGAGCAAGTTCTCGGCGCCGATCCGCTCGCAGAGTTCTGCGAAACCCCGATGCGGGCCGCGCCAGGCCAGCTCGTCGACGCTGTCTGACACCGGCGCATCGGTGCTTACCGTGGCGATGCGGCGGAACAGCAGGGCGAGTTCCCGCTCGTCGGCGAGCGTTGCGGCGAGACCGGCCGCGCCCCGGACCTTCGGCGCCCAGTCGTCGTGCGAGTCCGGGATGTTCTCGATGTGGCCGTAGTGCGACAGCATCACCGACGTCGACTTGGCGCCCCAGCCCCGCAGGCCCGGAAAGCCATCGGCGCTGTCGCCCACCAAGCCCAGGTAGTCGGGTATGGACTCAGGGCTGACGCCGAACTTCGCTTCGACGCCAGCCACGTCGATGATCTCGTCGGCCCGGCGGTCCCACTGGACCACCTTGCCGCCGACGCACTGGCCCAAGTCCTTGTCGGGAGTGCAGATGAACACCTGCCCGACACGATCGTCGTCAGCAGCCATCGCCGCGCCCGCCGCCATGGCGTCATCGGCTTCGAACTCGATCATCGGCCAGACCGCCACGCCCAGCAGCCGCAGCGCGTCCTCCGTGGGATGGAACTGCGACAGCAGGTCGGGCTCGATCCCCGAGCCGTCCTTGTACCCGGGCCACAGATCGTTGCGGAACGACTCCACGACATGGTCGGTAGCCACAGCCACATGGGTGGCACCGCCTTCGAGCAGCATCACGATGTTGCCGAGCACACCCCGCAGCGCTCCGACCTCGCTGCCGTCCGGCGCCTTGCGGCCGGGCACCGCAAAGAAGTGGCGGAACAGCTCGTAGGTGCCGTCGATCAGGTGGACATCGACCTGACCGCCTGCGGGCGGCGCTCCCGCTGATCCCTCCATGGCCGCGACCCTAGGAGGCGGCTCAGCCTCCGCAGGGCACTGCCGCGGCAGCCCGCTCTAGAGTTGGCGCGGCCGTTCCGCCGGAAGACGCCTCCGGCGGCGCACTGCACACCACGGCGACCGCCGCGTACGACAACCCATGACCCTGAGGGGACGACATGAAGGTTCCGTTTACTGTTTCCGACTTCCTGTACCGGGCCGAGAACGTGTACCCGGACCGGGTGGCGCTGGCCGACGAACCCGAAGCGCCTGGCGGCGGGCTCGGGGAGATCACCTACGCCCAGTTCGGCGACCTCGTACGGGCCCAGGCAGCCAAGCTGGACCAGATCGGCATCGGGCACGGCGAGCGGGTGGCGATGGTGTCGCAGAACGCCGGCCGGCTGATGACGTCGTTCTACGGCGTGTCGGGCTACGGCCGCATCTTCGTGCCGATCAACTTCCGGCTCAGCCACGACGAGATCAGCTACATCATCGATCACTGCGGCGCCACGATGCTGCTGGTGGATCCCTCCATGGAGGACACCTGCAAGGACATCGACGTGGAGCACTTCGTGGTGATGGGCACCGACGCCGACGACCAGATGTACGCGCCGGGCGCGGAGCCGGCCCCGTGGACGCCCGACGAGGACGTCACCGCCACCATCAACTACACCTCGGGCACCACCGCCCGCCCCAAGGGGGTGCAGCAGACCCACCGGGCGCTGTGGGTGAACGCCACCACGTTCGGCTGGCATTCGGGCGTCAGCGACCGTGACGTGTACCTGCACACGCTGCCGATGTTCCACTGCAACGGCTGGGGCATGCCCTACGCCGTGACCGGCATGGGCGGCAAGCACGTGGTACAGCGCGAGGTGCGCGGCCCCGAGATCCTGAAGCGCATCGAAGACCACGGCGTCACGCTGATGTGCGGCGCTCCTGCCGTGGTGGCGGCGGTGCTGGATGCGGCGGCCGACTGGGACGGTCCCATTCCCGGCAGCGGACGGGTGCGGATGGTGGTGGCGGGCGCGCCGCCGCCCACGCGCACGATCGCCCGCATGGAAACCGAGCTGGGCTGGGAGTTCATCCAGATCTACGGCCTCACCGAGACGGCGCCGCTGCTCACCATGAACCGCTGCCGGCCCGAATGGGACGACTTCGAGCCCGACGAGAAGGCCCGCAAGCTCAGCCGGGCTGGCGCCCCTGCTATCGGCGTGAAGATCGACGTGGACAACCAGGGCGAGATCCTTGCCCGGGCGAACGTGGTGCTCGAGGGCTACTGGGAGCAGCCCGAGGCGACTGCAGAGGCCATCGTGGACGGCTGGTTCCACACCGGCGACGGCGGCACCATGGACGATGAGCACCACGTCACGATCTCGGACCGCAAGAAGGACGTGATCATCTCCGGCGGCGAGAACGTGTCGTCGATCGAGGTGGAGGACGTGCTGTTCAGCCATCCCGCGGTGACCGAGGTGGCCGTGATCGGCGTGCCCGACCAGAAGTGGGGCGAGACCATCAAGGCCCTCGTGGTCGTCGACGCCGCAGCCGATGCCGTCACCGATCGTGATCTCATCGATTTCTGCCGGGACCGGATGGCGCACTTCAAGTGCCCCACCAGCGTCGAGTTCCGCGAGGAACTGGCCCGCACGGCCACCGGCAAGCTGCAGAAGTTCAAGCTCCGTGCGCCCTACTGGGAGGGCATGGAGAAGCAGATCAACTGAGTCTGGCTGCGGCGCCCACCTGACACGCGCACACGACAGCAATGTGCAAGTGGAGCGTGTGGGGTGTGAGTGCTCGAGCGACGGCGCTGGCCGTCGTCGCCGTGATCGCGGCATGTGCAACCGCTGATATCGACGCTGAGGGAGTTCAGCCAAGCTCGCCTGCAGCAACCACTTCGACGACGACGGTCATCTCCACGCCCTCGGACGCTTCCGTGCCGGCGACCGCCGGGGACGCGACGGGTTCGAGCGTCCCCAGCGATTCGGCTGCTCCAGCGGACTCCGCACCGACTCCCACTGAGGCACCCGTGGAAGTCGCGACGACTGTTGTTCCGGACGCCAGCACACCGGATGACGGCGAACCCGACAGCAGCACGGCTCCCGACGAGACCGAACCCGACGAGACCGAGCTGGAGCCCGACGAGACCGAACCCGACAGCAGCACGGCTGCCGAGATCGAGGATCCGGAGAAACAAGATGGCGCCGAGGTTGAGTCCGGCGTGCAGGTGACGACCACCGAGGACGATCGCATCCGGATAACGGGCACCGGCAACGCCTCGACCAACGTCGAGCTTGGCGAGGGGGAATGGACTGCGCTGTCCACGGTCACCGACAACCGCGGCGCATGGTTCTCGGTGAGGCTTCTGGGTTCGCCCGACAGCGCCACGACCTTGTGCTGGAACCACGGTCGCGGCGTGCTGCTGGCCGATACAGGTGCGGCGGAGACCCAGATCGACAGCACGCTGGCGATCGTCATCGACAACAGCTCCGATGCGTGGTGCGAACCGGGCTCGTTCACCGTAACCGTCAGTGCCGCGGGCTCATGGACCGTGACATTCATCAACAAAGCAGACGCGACGCCGCAACCCGAACCGATCGGCATCGCGTCCAGCGACATCCGATTCACACAGATCTCCGTGGGGCGCGACCACACCTGCGGCGTGACCACCGCCAAGACCGTGCAGTGCTGGGGCCGGACCACGTTCGGCAAGGCAACGCCTCCCGCCGGCGAATTCGAACATGTCTCTGCGGGGGACAGCCACACCTGCGGGCTGACCGTCGAAGGCACGGTCGAGTGTTGGGGCGATGGCTACTACGGTCAGACAGCCGCTCCCGAAGGCACGTTCGTCCAAGCCACACGCTCGTGTGCGCTCAGGCCTGACGGATCGTTCGTGTGCTGGGGTCGAAACGGCCTGGTGGAGTCGCCGCCGGAGATCCGACTCAAGCGGCTCGCTGATGGGATGTGGTGCGGCATCGCAACTGACAGCTCGCTGCTCTGCTGGCATCTTGCCGACCGCTACAGCGATACGCCGACCATGGCGTTCACCGGGGACCTCTTGTCCGGATCGTTCCTTCACATCGGCAACAGGTGCGGCACCCGCACCGACGGTTCCGTCAGCTGCTGGAACGCGAGCCCGCCGGATTCGGCCAGTCCCCCGGGAGACGACACGTTCACCTCGACGTCCGATCTCTGTGGCATCACCACCGACGAGGAGATTCGCTGCTGGGGCAGCGGCCAATACGGCCGCGCCAACCAGCCCGAAGAGGCACCGAAAGGCCGCTATATCCAAGTCAGCGGCGGTTCATTCCATGCCTGCGCGCTGACCACCGACGGCCGAGCGCGGTGCTGGGGGGAGGGATATGCCGCGACGCCCCCGCCCGCCGACGGCGAGTTCGTGAGCGTGTCGGTCGGCAACCCTCACGCCTGCGGCATCACCGTTGATCGGGAGCTCAAGTGCTGGGGGTATGAGTTTCGGGGGCCTGCCCCAGCAGTCGAGGGATGGCGCGCGCCAGCGTTCGGAGGATTGCCGCCCGGCGAGTTCACCCAGGTCTCGGTCGGAGCGTGGAGTTGGGACGATCTGAGCTGTGCTGTACGGGTCGACGGCAGCGTGGCGTGCTGGGACTACGACGGCCCCGAGGAGGACTCAGTGCGGGGCGAGGGTCGTAACGCCATCGGCGTCTCCGTCGGCACCCAGCGTGTCTGCGTCTCGTTCGCCGACGGCGGCGCAGAGTGCACGCCAAAACGCGCACATGACGACGCTGTTGAGAGCTCCACGGCGCCGGATCGGTTCGCCGATATCTCGACGGGCCAGAGCCGCTCATGCGGCGTGCGGATCGACGGCGCGCTCTCGTGCTGGGGCGGCGAGGAACTCTGGCCCGCCGATCCGGAGGGTTCGGGATTCGTGCAGGTCTCGGCGAGCATTCAACAGATCTGCGCGGTACGGACCGACCACAGCCTCCACTGCTGGCACCCGCGCCTTCAAGCACTTGCCGACGTCCGCTCGCTCGTTCCCGAGAGCCCGCCAGGCGGCGCCTATGAGATGTCGTCGCTCGGCATCACGTATGGATGCGCCGTCAGGGTCGACGGCGAGATCGCCTGCTGGGGCGCGGGTGCTCTGGGCCGAGCCGACCCGCCGCCCGGGCCATTCGCATACGTCTCGGTCGGTCGCGACTACGCGTGTGGCGTCGACCGGAACGGGCGCATCAAGTGCTGGGCCTGATTGCCCCTCGCTGGGCAGTCCCGAGTTACAGCGGTTCCACGCCGCCTTCTGAGCGGCGACGCTCTACGAAGTCGGTGAGCTCGGCGCGGATGGCGTCGTCCATCGGCGGCTCTTCGTAGTCGGCCAGCAGCTGCTTCCAGATGCCGTTCGCCCGCTGGGTGGCGTCGAGCGCACCGTCTTCCTGCCACGTCTCGAAGTTGCGCCAATCCGACAGCGTGGGCTCGTAGAAGGCGGTGTTGTAGCGCTCCAGCGTGTGGGCGGCACCGAAGAAGTGGTTGGCCGGCCCCACCTCGGCAATGGCATCCACCGCCAGCGACGCATCGTCGATCTGGGTGGGCTGCAGCATGGCCCGGATCATCTGGATCATCTCGGCGTCGATGATCACCTTCTCATACGAGGCGCACAGCCCGCCCTCGATCCAGCCGAGGCCGTGCAGCACGTAGTTGATGCCGCCCACGATGCACGCCCACAGCGACATCTGCGACTCGTAGGTGGCCTGGGCGTCGGGAGCGTTGGAGGCGTTCGCGTTCGAGGCCCGCAGCGGCAGGCCGTAACGGCGCGCCAGCTGGCCGCTGATGATCGTGGCCTTCACATATTCGGGCGTGCCGAACGCCGGCGCACCCGACCGCATGTCGACGTTCGAGGTGAAGCTGCCGTAGACGACCGGCACGCCGGGGTTCACGAGCTGTGCCAGCGTGATGCCGGCGAGCGCCTCGGCGTTCTGCAGGGTGAGCGCGCCGGCGATCGTGACCGGCGCCATCGCTCCCGCCAAGGTGAACGGCGTGTACACGACAGGCTGGCCGTGGCGGGCCAACTCGATGGCGCCCTCCAGCATCGGCTTGTCGTACACGAGCGGCGAGTTCGCATTGACGACCGTGTGGATGGACGGCTCGCGCAGCAGCGTCTCGTGGTCGATGCCGCGGGCGATGCGGGCGATCTCGATGGCGTCGCTGACACGGGTGCGGCCCAGCGAGTAGCAGAACCCGGGCTTGGTGGACAGCGTGTACATGGCCGACACTGCGTCCAGGTGGCGGGTGCGCACCTCGAGATCGATCGGCTCGACCGAATGGCCGGTGCAGGTGTCCGCCGCGTCGAGCGCCTGCTGCAGGCGCAGCATGTTGCAGAAGTCGGCGTAGTTGCCGCTGACCCGGCCCCGATCGAGGTCGGACACGTTGGGCGGGCTGCCGACCATGCCGAAGACGACCCAGTCGTCGCCGAAGACCACGCTGTTGGCCGGATCGCGGGCGTGCAGCGTGAAGGTCGACGGGGCGAGCGCCACCTGCTCGGCGACCATCTCGGGATCGAACCGCACCCGCACGCCGTCGTCGGAACTGGCGCCCGCCTCAAGCAGGATCTGCACCGCTTCGGGCAGCAGGAAGTTCATGCCGATCTCGGACAGCACCCGCAGCGATGCCTCGTGGATGCGTTCGATTTCGTCGGCGCTGATGAGCTCGACGGGCCGGAAGGTGTTGCGTGCCTGCTGCCGGGGCGCCGCCGGGATTGCGGCAGTATCCCGACGTTTCCGGCCTCGACGCGTCACTGCAGCGAACCGTACGGTCCTGTCTGGATCACGTCAACATGAACGAAATGCCAGTCGCGCAAGAACAGAATGTCAGATGCGCAACCCGGCGAGAATGGCCGCTCGCTCGTCATCGGTCGGCGGGCGGCCCACATAGATATCGAAGTAATAGGTGAGCGCTTCGATACGGGCATCCATCGGCTCATTGACCTCGAGCTCGTACCAGCCCATCTGCAGGAAGTAGATGGTGCGAGCACGGTGAAGTCTCATGACCGGGTCGCTCACCTCGGCCGCGAGCATCTGCACGCACGCATCCACCCGCCGCTCATCGGTGGCCCTCAGCTTCTGCCACAGCTCGGGATTGCTGCGACCCCAATTCCGCACCGCCACTTCGAGATGCGGGTCGAAGCGTTCCATCCCCAGCCAGCAGCGCATCAATGCGACATACCGGTCGACGATGCTGCCGTCGAGCGTTGCGGCTCGGATGATCGAACCTGAATTGGTCTCCTCCCACACCTCGAGCAGGCGGTTGAGCAGGGCTTCGTGGTTCTCGAAGTGCCAGTAGAAGCTGCCCCGGGTGACGCCGAGCCGCTTGGCCAGCGGCAGCACTTTGACAGCGCCGATTCCATCGGAGACGAGCACGTCGAGTGCGGCAGTCACCCAGTCGTCTGCGCTCAGGCGTGCCCGTTGAGCCATCGAGCCACCCTATCCAGCGACCTGCCGCTCGGTAGTTGGAGGTATTAGTGCCGGCACGGATGGACCGAGTGAGCACTCTTGGAGTTATCACTCTCACAATGGGCGTACGCTGAGGGCGTGCGAGTGGAGGAGCTGGCGTCGGCGCATGAGGTGAGCGTCGACACCGTGCGCTACTACCAGAAGATCGGGCTGCTGCACCCGCCCGCACGCCAAGGTCGCATGGCGCGCTACGACGACAGCCATGTGCGGCGGCTCGGCGAGATCCGGCGCCTGTCCGCGGCGGGCTTCTCGCTGGCACAGATCCGCCAGCTCGGCGACGGCGGCGACGACCCGATGCTGATGGCGTTGGGTGCACGCCGCGGCGACACCCTGACCTTCGACGAGCTGGTGCAGCAATCCGGGCTCGACGAAGAACTCGTCCGGCTCGCGACCGACACCGGCCTGGTGCGACCGCTGCGGACGTCGGCAGGCGGTGCCGATGACGGCCCCGAGGCTGCCAGCGGCGCCGACGAGGGTGTCACAGGCGGCACGCTCTACAGCGCCGGGGCGCTGACGATGCTGCGCGCAGCCACGGAGCTGCTCGCCGCTGAGATGCCGCTCGACGATCTCATCGGCCTCGCGCTGCGGCACGCCTCGAACATGGAAGCTGTCGCTGCGGACGCGGTAGGGCTGTTCGCCGACCGCTTCGCCGACGTGCCCACCGCACAGCGCGCCGACCTGGCTGCTCGCCTGATCCCGCTGGTGACCGACCTGGTGGCGCAGCACTTCCGCGAGTCGCTCGTGGAGCACGCCACCGAGCGCATCTTGGCCGGCGACATCGACGATGAGCCGGCCAGTTCCGATGCGATGGCAACCGAAACGCCCAACGCCCGGTCCGCAGGGGATTCGGGCCGCCGCACCTCAGCGGGGTTGCGCACCCGGACCGCCGTCACGTTGGAATGCCGGGAGCTGTCCGGCGAGCTGGACCCGCTGGCAGTGTTCGCTGCCTCCGATGCGCACCAACGGGTGTACTGGGCGTGTCCCGACGGCGACCTGGAGTTCTGTGCGCTCGGCAGTGCTTTCGACGCCATCGCCGGGGCCGGCGCCGACCGCTTCGCCTCAGTCGCCGACACGCTGAGCCTGCTGGACGTCACTATGACCGGCGACAGCGGTCACCCGATCGGGCCGCTGGCCGTGGGCGGCTTCTCGTTCCGTCCCGAGGCGCCCGCGGCAGGCTCGGTGTGGGAGCCATTCGGCGCCGGCTGCCTGACCGTGCCCGAAGTGCTCGTCGTGCGTCGGGGCGGCCAGTCATGGCTGACCTCGGTGCCCGGTGCCCCCGTCTGGCCGGTGATGGCTGCATCACGATCGGGAGTCGGGGGGACATGTGCCACCTGCGGCGCGGCTGACGGCAGCGGCGTCTGCGGCCTCGCCGCTGCTGCCGGTGCGCCCGACGCGGCTTGCGCCCGCGACGACACGATCGTGCGAGGCGACACCGGCGACGATCTCACCGGCACAGCTGCGGGCAGCCTGGCCGATCCTGAACTCGAAGCCGGACCCGCGAGCGACCTGAATGCGGCGGCGTTGGCCGTGCTCGGCGGGAGCTACCGAGCCGACGACCGCTACACCGAGCTGGTGCGGCGCGCCCTCGGCAGGATCGCCGAAGGCGGGCTCGACAAGGTCGTGACGGCGCGGGAGCTGCACATTGCGTCGGGGCTCGAGCCCATCGCGGTGCTCGACCGCCTGCGGTCGCGTTACCCGTCCTGTGTCACGTTCGCATTCGGGCGCGGGTCGCAGACGTTCTTCGGCGCCACGCCCGAACAGCTGGTGCACTGCGACGGGCTGCGGCTGCAGACCGATGCGCTGGCCGGCTCGGGGCCGCGTGTCGGCGATCCGGCGCGAGACCGGGAACTCGCGGCCGAGCTGCAACGCGATCCCAAGGAGCTGACCGAGCACGCCATGGTGGTCACCGACGTGCGCGACACGCTGCGTGCGTGCGGCGCGGCGCTCGATCCGCCCTCGCCGACCGGCGTCATGGAACTGCGGCGCATCATGCACCTGCACACACCGATCAGCGGGCGCGTCCCCGCTGGCACGACGGCGCTGGATCTCGCGAGTGCACTGCACCCGACGGCCGCGGTCGCCGGACTGCCGCGGCGCGTCGCCCGCGACTGGATCTCAGAGCACGAGGGCTTCGAGCGCGGCTGGTACGCGGCCCCGGTGGGCTGGACGACGCTGGACGGGCGCGGCGAGTTCCGCGTCGCGCTGCGCTGCGCGCTGACCGGTCCCTCCGAGACCCGGCTGTTCGCCGGCGGCGGCATCGTGGAGGGCGCAGATCCAGATGCCGAGCTGACCGAGACCAACATCAAGCTCGAAGCCCTCCTGTACGCACTCGAGGGCGACTGAGCGGCAGCATGCAGATCTCCGACGACGATGCTGCCTATTCGGCCTGTCGATCCCTGTGCGAGGGGCTCGTGGCTGCCGGCATCACCGACGCAGTCGTGTCGCCCGGCTCGCGGTCGATGCCGCTGGCGCTCACCGTCGATGCCACTGCCGGGCTGCGCACCTGGGTGCGGATCGACGAGCGATCGGCCGGGTACTTCGCGCTCGGGCTGGCCAAGGGCTCGGAAAGGCCGGTGCTGCTGGTGTGCACGTCAGGCACTGCTGCGGCCAACTACCTGCCGGCAGTGGTCGAGGCGCACTACTCCGGCGTGCCGCTGGTGGTGCTGACCGCGGACCGGCCGCCTGAGTTGCGGGGCTGGGGAGCGGGGCAGACCATCGATCAGCACGGTCTGTACGGCAGCCATGTGCGCTGGTTCTGCGAGACGCCGGTGCCCTCGGAGCTGCCGGTCGATCAGGCGGTGCGGTGGTTCGGCGTCGCGGCTGCCCGGGCGGCGGAGCAGGCGACCGGGCCGCACTCCGGTCCCGTGCATCTCAATTTGCCCCTTCGGGAGCCCTTGGAGCCGCTGCCGTGCTGAGCGAGTGGGCGGCGGCGCACGAGCGGGGGGTGGTAGTGGCCGGGCCCATGTGGGATGGGGACCGGTGGGCGGAGGCTGTGGCAGCGTTCTGCCGGGCCTCTGGATGGCCGCTGCTGGCCGAGCCGTGCTCGCAGCTGCGGCGTGAGCTGGACGGGGTGGTGGTGACGGATCATCACGACCTGCTGCTGCGAACGGCGTGGGCCGACGCCGAGCCGCCCGATGCGGTGCTGCGCATCGGCGGCGCGCCGACGTGCAAGCCGCTGCGGCTGTGGATCGAGCGCCATCGCCCAGCGTTCGCGTTCGTCGATCCGGCCAGCACCTGGACCGATGCGAGCTTCAGCGTCTCGCTGCACTTGACGATCGGGCCGGAGGCCGTGACCGACGTGGCCCGCACGCTGCTGTCCCCAGATTCCGGGTGGGCGCAGCGGTGGGCCGATGCTGATGCACGTGCCGCCGCGGCAGTCGACGGTCTGCTCGACGCTGAACCGCTACTCGAAGCCAGCGTGGCTCGCCAGCTTGGGCGCAGCCTTCCGGCGGGACACGCGCTGTACGTCTCGAACTCGATGCCGGTGCGCGATGTCGATTCGTACTTGCGAGCCCGCGCCGAACCTCTGGCAGTGCACGCCAACCGGGGTGCGAGCGGCATCGACGGCGTGATCTCCGCTGCGACCGGCGTGGCAGCGTCGGGAACGCCGACCACGGTGCTGGTCGGCGACCTGGCGTTCCGTCACGATCTCGGCGGGCTCGTGGGAGCGTTCGACACTGTGCCAGCCACCCATGGCGGTTCTGGCGATCTGGACCTCACCGTGGTGGTCGTCGACAACGGCGGCGGCACCATCTTCTCGTTCCTGCCTGCCTACGGCGTCATTGACTCCGAGGCCTTCGAACGCCTGCTGACGACGCCTCCCGGGCGCAGCAGCTCGCAGCTCGCGAGCGGGCTGGCAGCAGCGATGGGCTTCGAGCACCTTCACATCGGCTCGTGTGACGAGCTGCATGCGCTGCTGGCCGCTCCCGGGTCGAATCGGGGCGTGCGCGTCATCACCATCGACATCGACGCGGACGCAAACCGGGATCAGCACCGCCGCCTGGCCGACGCAGTCGCGGCGGCAGTGCGGGGCGCAGAGTCCCGCTCGCAGTAATGCCGCTGTCGGAACCGCTGCAGCTCGCCGCCAATGTCACGGGCAGCGGCGAGCCGGTCATCGTCATCCACGGATTCACCGGCAGTGCCGAAGCGATGGCACCGCTGGTGGAACGGCTCGACGGCTACCGGTGCATCGCCGTGGACCTGGTCGGCCACGGCCGCAGCCCTTCCCCCGCTGACCTCGCGCTGTACAGCATCGAGGCGATGGCAGCGTCGGTGGCCGGGCTCGCGGCGAGCGCAGGCGACGGGCCGTGCCACGTCGTCGGCTACTCGATGGGCGGTCGGGTGGCGCTGACGCTGGCCTCGGGGCATCGGGAGATCTGCAGGTCGCTGACGCTCATCAGCGCCACCGCCGGGATCGCGGATGCCTCCGAACGGGCACAGCGCCGCCGGGCCGACGAGGCACTCGCCGATCGGATCGGTGAACACGGCCTGGCCCGCTTCGCCGACGAGTGGATGAGCCTGCCGATGTGGGATCCGCTCCGGGCGAGTCTCGGCCCCGAGGCGTGGCAGGTGTCCATCGATCAGCGCCTGCGCTCCGATCCCACCGGGCTGGCGAACTCGCTGCATGCCGCCGGAACGGGCTCGATGACGCCGCTCTGGGATCGCTTGGGTGCCCTCGACGTGCCGACGCTGGTCATGTGCGGCGAGCTGGACGTCAAATTCGTCGCAATCGGCCACGAGATGAACGCCCTGCTGCCCGCCAGCGATCTGGTCGTGCTGGCCGGCGCGGGCCACGCCGCGCACCTCGAAGTGCCCGACGATTGCGCCACGGCGATCCGTCGGCACCTCGACGCGTACTGAGAGCTGTCAATCCTGCGGAAGCGGGAACTCGAATGCGCCGGGCAACAGCTCGGCAACGGTGGTGCTCTCGTTCACGGCGCATTCGGGACCGCCGGCTTCGAGCAGCAGCTGGCGGCAGCGACCGCACGGAGCAAGCAGTTCGCCGCCTGCATCGGTGACGGTCACCGCAACCAGGCGGCCTCCCCCGCTTCGATGCAGATCGCTGACCATGCCGCACTCGGCGCAGAGCGTGAGCCCGTACGAGGCGTTCTCGACGTTGCAGCCGGTGACGATCCGGCCGTCGTCGACAAGGCCTGCTGCGCCGACGTGGAAGTTGGAGTACGGCGCATAGGCCGTGCGGGACACCTCGTGCGCCCGAGCGCGCAGATCGGCCCAGGGGATTGCTGCATCCTCGCTCATGCCGAACATGCCTCCCGCGTCGCCTGAGCGACGAGAGTACGGCCGATGAGGCCACCCCAGTGAGCCAATAGCGTTCACCCCGTGCAGGTGACGCTGCGTGAATTCGAGCTGCCGCTGCTGCAGCCGCTGCTGACCGCTCATGGCCCGATCGCCGTGCGGCGGGGCATCGAGGTGCGCGTCGGCGACGACGCCTGCGTCGGCACGGGCGAGGCGGCGCCGCTGCCTGGCTTCGGCGTCGAGACCTACGACGAAGCGCTGGCGGCACTGGAACGCTGGGCCGAGAACCCCGACGGCGAACCGCCCCGCGAGCCGTGCGCTGCGGCCGCCGTGGAATCGGCACTCACCCAGCTCGACGCCGAGATCGAGGGCGTCACGCTGTCGACATTGCTGGCCGAGCACCCGCCCACGCAGCGCCGCATCGCCACCCACGCGTTGGTGTCCGATCTGGATCCCGAGGCTGCGGCCCAGCGCGCAGCGCACGCCGCAGCGGCAGGTCACCTGGCCGTGAAGCTCAAGGTTGCTGCCCACCACAACGCCAGCAGTGGCGGCAACGGCAGCGCAGCCGCGGCCATTGCCGCACAGTCGGTGCGGATCGCGCACGTACGCCACTCGCTGCCCGCCGGCGTTGCACTGCGACTCGATGCGAACGGCGGCTGGGATCGTGCGACCGCGGTGAAGGTGCTGCGCCCCGTCGGCCACCTCGACATCGAGTTCATCGAGGAGCCCACACCTCAGGCCGCTGACTGGGCCCAGATCAGCCGCACGGTCGGGCTGCCGGTTGCTGCCGACGAGCACTTGCGTGATGCCGATGCGCTTGACCGGCTGATCGCGGTCGGTGCCATCGAAGTTGCGGTGCTCAAGCCGGCGGTGCTGGGTGGGCCGCACGCTGTTTTCGACTTGGCTCGGCGGGCGGCGATGCGTGGGGTTCGCTCGGTGGTTTCGTCGTTTATCTGCGGGCCTGCGGGGTTGCGCATCGCTCGGGAGACTGCTGTTGCTGTTGATCCGCATGGGGTGCATGGGATTGGCACTGCGACTTTGTTTGCTGAGGCTTTGCCGGAGGATGTGACGCCTGCTGGTGGTTATCTGGCTGTGCCTACTGAGGCTTCTTCTGTCGCTGGTTGAGCCTTCTTGGCTTTCATACTCGCCAGCGTTGAGTTTTTCCTAGGGGCGTCTGCGGCAACTCGTTGACGAGTTCGAGATTGCGGGGGGCGCAGTAGGCGGGGAGTTCTTCTTTGACTGCTTCTCGTAGTGCTTCGAGGTTGGGGGGTTGGGTGGGGTTGGTGGGGACTATTACTGCTGTTACTGCTTGGCCCCATTCGGGGTCGGGGCGGCCGACGATTGCCACGTCAGCGATAGCCGGCAATTCCGTCAGAATTCGCTCAACGGCTACTGGCCAGACTTTTTCTGCTCCTGTGGTGATCATGTCGTCGACTCTTCCGAACACTGAGAGCTGGCCTTCTTCTGACAGGGCGCCGGCGTCTCCTGTGGGGAACCAGCCGTCTGCGGTTCGGGGGTCGGTTCCGTCGCGGTAGCAGCGCAGCAGCATCGGGCAGCGGAGCTGTACTTCGTTGTCGTGGATGCGCAGCTCCACGGCTTCTAGTGGCCAGCCTTCGTAGATCACACCGCTGAAGGTCTCGGTCATGCCGTAGGTGGCGACGGTGTTGGGGGGCCGTTGGGCGGGCATGGCGGAGCCGCCGAGCAGGATTGCCCGGAACGCTGCTGCGTCGATGCGCGCAAGCGCGGTGGGTACCAGCGAGGTGAGTGTTGTGCCTTGGCGGGCTGCTGTTTCGACTGCGGCTGCGTCGAAGCCTTCGTGGACCTCTAGGGGCGTGTCGGTGAGCAGCGCGCGGACTACTACTGCCAGGCCGCCGACGTGTGCGAGGGGGAGGCACGCCAGCCAGCGGTCGGTGCTGGGATCGACGCCTAGCGCGGAGCTGGTTGCCATGGCGTTTGCCTCGATGGCTGCGTGAGTGAGGACCGCGCCTTTCGGATCTCCGGTGCTGCCGCTGGTGGCCATGACGAGTGCGTCGTCGGCCTCGACGTCCCAGCCGCCTCGGCGGCGATGGCGGCCGGCGACGTCCACGACGACGCTGGCGCCCATGCGCTCGATGAGCGACTCCTGCGCAGGGGCCGGCAGCCGCTGATCGACGGGCAGCACGGCGTCGCCGGTATCCCAGGCTCGCTGGAGCTCGGCTACGAAGCGGTCGCCACCGCCGAGCGCCAGCGCCACCAGTCGTCGCACGGCGCGGACACTACCGATGCGGTCGCTCGCGCCCCCCGGAATTTGCGGCCGGGTCAGCGCGGCGGTGCGAGGGCATCCGCGGGGATCGTTCGCCCGACATCGATGAGATGTTGGCGGAGTTGTCGCACGTGGGCGCGAGACTGTCGGCTGCATGGACACGGCAGCCATCACGCCGACGCTGCGCTGGACGGGCGACAGCATCGAGATCATCGATCAGACGCGGCTGCCGGCCGAGCTGGTGCTGCTCGATGTGCGTGATGTGGCCAGTGCCGTGGATGCCATCGAGCGGCTTGCCATCCGGGGTGCGCCGGCGCTCGGTGCGTTCGGGGCGCTTGCGCTGGTGGTCGGCCTCGACGAGGCGCAGCCCGGCTCGCTGGATGCGGCACGCGAGTTGCTGGAGCGGTTGCGGCACGAGATCGGCGACACCCGGCCGACCGCGGTCAACCTGCGGTGGGCAGTGGATCGCACGATCGATGCTGCGCTCGCCGCCCCAGAGCTCACCAACGCGAGCACCAACGTCGACAGCGGCAGCAACAGCGGCAGTGCCGGCAGCCTTGACGAACTGCGGCGGCGGCTGCTGGATGAGGCCTTGGCCATCGGCGCCGAGGACGCGAAGGCATGCGCCGAGATCGGTCGGCTCGGGCGGGAGGTGCTCGCCGAGGCCACGGTGATCGCGACGCACTGCAACGCCGGGCGCCTGGCAACCGCGGGCATCGGAACAGCGCTGGCCGCGTTCTATGCGAAGGCTGCTGCCGGTGAGCCGGTGCGTGTGCTGGCGGCAGAGTCGCGCCCGCTCCTGCAGGGTGCCCGTCTCACAGCATGGGAGTTGGCGGACGCGGGCATCGACGTGTCGGTCGTGCCCGACGGTGCCATGGCGTCGCTGATCGCAGGAGGCGAGGTGGACGCCGTGATCGTGGGCGCGGACCGCATCGCTGCCAACGGCGACACTGCCAACAAGGTGGGCACGCTGGCCCACGCTCTGGCCGCCGCCGATGCGGGCATCGGTTTCTACGTTGCAGCGCCGACCACCACCGTCGACACGGCTGTGCCATCGGGCGACCGCATCGTCATCGAGCAGCGGAGCCCCGATGAGGTTCATCACGCCGGCGGGCAGCGTCTGACGCCGGAAGATGCGAAAGCCGTGAACCCGGCATTCGACGTGACTCCTGCGCGCCTGATCACGGCGATCATCACCGACGCAGGCGTGCTGCGACCGCCGTATGGCGAGTCCATTGCCCAAGCGTTGGCTGGGGCTGAACCAGCCGGATCGGGGGCGGGCCGGTGCTGAATCGCTGGGATGCCGACGAGGCGGCGCGCTGGGCCGAGTTGGGCGACCTCGGCGAGATCACCTACGGATCGCGCCTGGTGGGCGCCGATCCGGCGCTGGTGCTGCACGGCGGCGGCAACACGTCCATCAAGGGCCACAGCACCGATGCTTGGGGCGAGCCGGTCCCGACGCTGTGGGTGAAGGGCAGCGGCTGGGATCTCGCGACCATCGAACCGCCCGGCTTCGCGCCGCTGCGCTTGGAGCCCGTCCGGCGCTTGGCAGAGCTGGCGGAGCTGAGCGACACCGAGATGGTGAACCAGCTGCGGATCCACCTGCTCGATGCCAGCGCTCCGAACCCGTCGGTGGAAGCGATCCTGCATGGGCTGCTGCCCCACCGGGCGGTGCTGCACAGCCACGCGGATGCCGTGCTGGCACTCACCAACACGGCCGACGGCGACGCGCGGGTGCGCCGGCTGTGGGGCGACCGGGCCGTCGTGGTGCCCTACGTGATGCCCGGCTTCGATCTGGCCCGTCGCTGCGCGGACGAATGGCAGGCACAGGCCCACGACGGCACCGAGGCGATGGTGTTGCTGAACCACGGCATCTTCACCTTCGGCGAGACGGCGCGCCAGGCGTACGACTCGATGATCGATCGGATCAGCGAGGCCGAGCAGTGCCTTGCGGATGCGGGCGTGACGTCGTTCGGCGAGATCGACGCGAATGCAGCCGGGCGGCACCGCACGCGTCGCGTCAGCCCCGACGCAGTGGAGACGGTGGCCGAGCTGCGGGCCGCGGTCTCGGCCGCGGCCGGTGCGCCGGTGCTGCTGCGAGCCGTGCACGACGAGCGAGCCGACGCGTTCTGCGCCCGCGACGACCTGGCTTCGGTGGCATGCCGCGGGCCGGCCACGCCCGATCACATCATTCGCACGAAGCAATTTCCCATGGTGGGCCGCGATGTCGCTGCTTTCGTCGAGAGCTACCGCTCGTACTTCGAGCGCAATGCCGACCGTCATGCCGAAGGCGAGCAGCTCACGATGCTGGACACGGCACCGCGTGTAATCCTCGACCCCGATCTCGGGCTGTGGACCGTTGGGCGACGCGCCGTCGACTGCGACATCGCGGCGGACATCTACCTGCACACGATCGACGTCATCAACGCCGCGGAGACTCTCGGGAGCTACGTGGCGCTCGGCGAAGCCGACCTGTTCGACGTGGAGTACTGGGAGCTGGAGCAGGCGAAGCTGGCGCGGGCCGGCGCACCGGCTGGCTTGGCCGGCCAGGTGGCGCTGGTGACGGGCGCTGCTTCAGGCATCGGTCGGGCCGCAGCCGCGGCGCTGGCCTCAGCAGGGGCGGCAGTGGTCGGCATCGACATCGACGCCGGTATCGCGCACGATGATGACGGCCACAGCGGCCGGCCGTCATCGCTGCACGGTTCGGCATGGCTCGGCGTCGAGACAGATGTCACCGATGCCAGCGCGGTGACCGCAGCGGTGGCCGGCGCGGTCGAGCGGTTCGGGGGCATCGACATCGTGGTGGCGGCGGCCGGCATCTTCGGCCCGTCGGCGCCATTGGAAGAGCTCGTTGACGACTCCGGGCTGGGCACGGCATGGCAGCAGACGTTCGACATCAACGTGAGCGGCGCGGCGAACACCCTGGCCGCTGCTCACGGGGTGATGCGGCATTCCCCGACTGGGGGGCGGTCGGTCATCGTGGGTTCGAAGAACGTGCCTGCGCCCGGCCGCGGCGCTGCGGCCTACTCGGCCTCGAAAGCGGCACTCACCCAGCTCGCCCGGGTGGCGGCGCTCGAATGGGCGGCCGACGGCATCACCGTCAATGTCGTGCATCCCGATGGCGTGTTCGACACGGGGCTGTGGTCGGACGAGCTCATCGCCCAGCGTGCCGCCAGCTACAGGCTCACCTCCGAGCAGTACCGGCGGCGCAACCTGTTGGGCCGCGAGCTGGCATCAGCCGATGTGGGCGCGCTCATCGCCGAGATGTGCGGCCCCGCGTTCGCGCACACCACCGGCGCCCAGATTCCCCAGGACGGCGGCAGCGACCGAGTTGTCTAGTCGTCTAGCTGCTGCTGGCTGCGCCGGCCATGAGCAGGCCGATCTCCTCGCGGGTGGCGGTGCGGGGATCGACTGTTGCCACGATGCGGCCCTCGTACATGACGGCAACCCGGTCGCTAAGGGCCAGCACCTCGTCGAGCTCGGCGGACACCAGCAGCACGGCCGTGCCCTCGTCGCGACGCTCGCGGATGCGGCGCCAGATGAACTCGATGGCACCGATGTCGATGCCGCGGGTGGGCTGGGCCGCAATGAGCAGGTCGATCTCGTCGGAGAACTCGCGGCCCACGATGAGCTTCTGCTTGTTGCCGCCCGACAGGCTGTCGGCCGGGGACTCCACATCGGGCGTCCGCACGTCGAACGTGGCCACGACGTCGCGGGCGTGGGAGTCGATGCGGTCGCGCCGCAGCATGCCGCCGGCTGCGAAGGGCCGCTTGAAGTAGCGGTTGAGGACAGAGTTGTCGGCCACGGAGTAGGAGCCGATGAGGCCGTGCTTGGCCCGGTCCTCGGGGATGTGCCCCACGCCGATCACCGTGACCTGGCGCGGCCGGGCACCCGACGCATCCCGGTCGCTGATCGACACGGTGCCGGCCGTGGCGTGGCGCAGGCCGGTGATGGCTTCCACCAGCTCCCGCTGGCCGTTGCCCTCCACGCCAGCGACACCGACGATCTCGCCGGCGCGCACCGTGAGCGACAGCTCGTCGACGGCTCGCTGGCCGCGATCGTCATCGGTGCAGAGGCCAGCTATGTCGAGCACCACCGCCCGCTCGCCGACCTCGGCGACCGGAGCTTCGTCACTGGGGACCGCCGCCGTCGAGACCGCCGATCCGACGCCGGTGGCACCTGACTCGAACCGGTCGCCGTGCAGATCCACCGCTCGGCCCACCATCAGCTCCGCCAGCGCTGCCTCGCTGGTCTGAGCTGGTGTGGTGGTGCCCACCACCTTGCCCTCGCGCAGCACGACGATGTCGTCGGCGGCTGCCATGACCTCGCGCAGCTTGTGGGTGATGAACACGATGCCCACGCCTTGGGCGGTCAGGCCACGCAGCACGTCGAGCAGGTGATCAGTCTCCTGCGGGGTGAGCACCGCTGTGGGCTCATCGGCGATCAGCACCTTCGCATCGCGGTACAGGGCCTTGAGGATCTCGACCCGCTGCTGTGCGCCGACCGGCAGGTCCTCCACTGCCGCGTCAGGGTCGACATGGAGCCCAAAGCGGTCAGCCAGGTCCATCACCCGGCGGCGCGCCTGGGCCACGTCGATCATGCCGAGCTTGCGCGGCTCGGCACCGAGCACGATGTTGCGCACGACGCTCATCGGCGGCACGAGCTGGAAGTGTTGGTGCACCATCCCCACGCCGCGAGCGATGGCGTCGTGCGGGCTCGACAGCTCCACGTTCTCGTCGGCGATCACGACCTGGCCCGCATCGGGACGGTGCAGGCCGAAGAGCACGTTGACGAGCGTGCTCTTGCCCGCGCCGTTCTCGCCCAGCAGCGCCAGGATCCGCCCAGGCCGCAGCTCGACCGAGACGTCGTCGTTGGCCACCACCGGGCCGAAGCGCTTGGTGATCCCGTGGCCAGCCAGCAGCACCTCAGGCTCAGCCTGCGAAACAGCGGTCGCCGCCATCATCGAACCTCGTACGGCTGGCCCAGCGCAGCCGGGTCGCGCATGCGGCCGAACAGGCCTGCTGCGGCCACCACGATGATCGTGACCACGAACGGCAGCATCCCCACGAACTGCGCCGGGATGTCGAACGTGTCGTTGAGCTGGAACTGGCCTTGCAGCGCCGTCGTGAAGCCGAAGAACAGCGCCGCCGCATAGGCGCCCAGCGGGGTGCGGCGACCGAAGATCATCACGGCCAACGCCAGGAAGCCCCGCCCGCCCGACATCGCCCGGGTGAAGGTGCCCACCGATTCCAGCGCCAAGTACGCGCCGCCGAGGCCGGCCAAGCCGCCCGCCAGCGTCACGTTCAAATAGCGCAGCCGGATCACATCGATGCCCACGGTGGCCGCGGCACCAGGGTGCTCGCCGATGGCGGTCGTGCGCATCCCCCACACCGAGCGCAGCAGCAGCACGTGGAGCACCACGACCAGCACGAGCGCCAAGTACGTCAGCGGCGGGCGGTTGAACAGCGCCGTGCCCACGACGGGCAGGTCGGCGAGCGGGCCGAGCTCGATCGATTGATACTTCGGCTGGCCCAGCGAACGCCCCCGGTCGTAGAAGAACGAGGTCAGGCCCAGCGCCGCGATGTTCAGGACCGTGCCGGCGATGATCTGGTCGGTTCGCAGCCCGACCGACATTGCAGCGAGCATCCAGCCCATCGCCAGACCGGTGCTGACGCCTGCGACAACGCCCAAGAAGAGCGAGCCCGACATCGACGCCACGGTGAACGCGGTGAACGCCGACATCAGGAACTGGCCTTCGATGCCGATGTTCACGATGCCCGAACGCTCGCCGATCATCCCGCACATGGCGCCCAGCACCAGCAGGGTGGCGGCACGCACGGTGCCCCCGAGCACCGCTGTGGTCTGCGCGCCGTCCCAGGCGTAGAAGCCCCACACCAGCGCCACCAGCACCACGGCCCCCGCCACCGACCACACGCGCTGCGGCGACCAGCCGCTCATGCCTGCGTTTCCCGACGACGCCGCCAGATCCGGGCCGGCGCCGGCGGTCATCGGCCCCACCCCGCGCCGAGCGTCAGGCGCCGATCCGGAGCATCGGGCCGATCACGCAGCCGCAGCAGCCAGCGCACGATCAACGGCGCCGCCACGAACAGCAGGATCAGCGCCTGGATGACGTCGATGATCTCGGGCGCCACGCCCGACTCGAACTGCATCTTGGCAGCGCCCGCTTCCATCAACCCCACCAGCAGGCCGGCCGGGATGACCGCGATGGGGTTGGTGCGGGCCAGCAGCGCAATCGTGATGCCCTCGAAGCCGAGGCCCACATTCACCCCGGCCTCGAAACGGCCGTCGACGCCGAGCGACTCGATCGCTCCGCCGAGGCCGGCCAGCAGCCCCGCCACCGCCATGGTCGAGGCCATGATCCAGCCCACCGAGATGCCCGCATACCGGGCGGCGTGACGGTTCGCACCCACGCTGCGCACCTCGAAGCCGTAGGTGGTGCGTTCCAGCACGAACCAGCAGGCGAATGCGGCCAGCACCGCCAGCACGAAGCCAGCCGGCAGCCAACCCCACGTGGGGATCTCCGCTGACGGCTCCACCAGCGGGGTCCGGGCGATGATGTTGGAGCCGGATCGGTCCTGCCAGGGGTTCGCGGCCAGCCAGTCGGTGAGGTTGCCGGCCACGAAGTTGAGCATGATCGTGACGATCACCTCGTGGGCGCCCGACGTGGCTTTCAGCACGCCGGCAATGGCACCCCAGGCAGCCCCCGCAGCAGCACCGACCAGCAGCGCCAGCGGGAGATGCACCACCAGCGGCACGCCCTCGAGACCGAAGCCCACGCCCGCGGCGAATGCCGCGCCGACCAGCAGCTGGCCCTGCCCGCCGATGTTGAACAGGCCCGCCTTGAAGGCGAAGGCAACGGCCAGGCCGCCGAAGACGAGCGGTGTCGCCTTCTGCAGGGTGCGCAGCAGCGCGTCGGCGTCGCCCGCCCCGCCGAGCACCAGCGCGCCATAGGCACTCGTCACCGAGTGGCCCTGCACGGCGATGAGCACTGCGCCCAACGCGAGTCCCAGCACCACCGATGCGAGCGGCACCGCGGCGGCGCGCATCAGCGCACGCACGGAACTCTGGCGAGCGTCGCCTGCTGTTTCGAGCCGGCCGTCAGTCGCGGGCGCCGGTGGACTCGCGGGCGTGCTCACGGCGAAGTGAGGTGCCCGCGGTCCACGGCGTCCCGCTCAGCTCGTGGCTCGCCGGATCAGCCTGGCGGCCATCCGGTATCGATCTCGCCGGCGTTCAGGCCAGCCAGCACCTCGTCGAGCGTCGCCCGCATCTCGTCGGTGACGATGCTGTCGAAGTCGTGGAACGGCGCCAGGCCGACCTCGCCGAGGAAGTTGCCCCCGGAGAAGCTGCCAGCGTGCGCTTGGGCAACGAGATCGGCCACGCCCGGGGTGATGAGCTTCATGGCGCTCGTCACCAAGCACGGCTGCGCCTCGGGCACGGTGTTCCACTGGTCGGTGTCGACGCCGACGCAGTAAGCGCCTTCCTGCGAAGCGATCTCGATCAGCGCTCCGTTGCCGGTGGCGCCGCCGGCGCCGAAGATGATGTCCGCGCCCTGGTCCAGCGCCTGACGGGCGGTGGCCGCACCCCAGTCCGGGTCGCCGAAGGCCACGTCAAGACCGCCAGGGTGGTAGGTGGAGATCGTCTGCACGTCCGGGTTGGTGTACCGGGCGCCGTGCTCCCAGCCTTCCTTGAAGGCCACCACGGGCGGCACCAGATCGGTACCGAGCACCGCACCGACGATGTCGGTTTCGGTGAGCATGCCGGCGAGCGCGCCAGCGAGGAAGCCCGACTGGTCTTCGGGGAAGATCAGCCCGGCCAGATTGGGCATGGCCTCGGCCTGGAACTGGTCGACACCGATGAAGAAGATGTCGGGGTTGGCCTGTGCGGCAGCGATGGTGGCATCGCCGAGACCGAAGCCCACCGTGATGATGACGTTGGCGCCGTCCTCGACGAACAGGTTGATGTTGTTCTCGTAGTCCTTGGCCTCTTCGGTCTCGATGTAGTTCGCTTCCACACCCAGTGCGGCGGCGGCCTCTTGAGCGCCTTCCCAGGCCGACTGGTTGAAGCTCTTGTCGTCCACCTTGCCGGTGTCGGTGACGAGCCCGATCTTGAACGGCTCAGCGTCGTCCATGTCGTCGGCCGGCTCTTCGGCCGCAGCCGTCGTTGCCGGTGCTGCAGCAGTCGTCGGCGCAGGATCGTCGCTGCCCGTGCACGCTGCGGCGAAGACCGCCAGCACAGCGAACACGATCGCCAATCGTCTCGTGAGTACGGTCATGTGGTTCCTCCCTGAGCGCAGGCGGCGGGAACGTCTCGTGCGCCCGCGCCCAACAGGAACGAGCCTATTCCTCCACGAGTTCCACGAGCGTGCCGAGATTGCCTTTCGGGTGGACGAATGCGACCGTGGTGCCACGCGATCCCGGCCGGGGTGCCGTGTCGATGGGCACCGCGCCCGCGTCGATCATCGCCTCGAGCGCCGCAGCGCAGTCGTCCACCCGGTAGCCGATGTGGTGCAGACCCTCGCCCCTGCGCTCGAGGAACTTGGCGATCGGCGAATCGGGCCTGGTGGCGGCAGTGAGCTGGATGTAGCTGTCCGCCACCTTGATCAGCGCCTCTTCCACACCGTCGCTCTCGACGACTTCCCGGTGGGCCACCTCGGCCCCGAAGGCCTCGCTGTAGTACGCGACGGCGGCGTCCAGGTCGTTCACGGCAATGGCAACGTGGTCGATCTCGGTCAGGATCATCGGGCTACCCCTTCAGCGGCTTCCAGCGAGGCTGCATGGCGGGCGAACAGCGTGATGCGGTCTTCGCCGATCCGTTCGCGCTTCTCCGGATCGGTGATGCCCTGCCCCGGCTCCGAAGCCAAGCACAGCACGCCCAGCTTGCCCTCGTGCAGATTGTGGTGGACCTGCCAAGCGGCCAAGCCCGTCTCGTCGAGCGTGAACGTCTTCGACAGGATCGGCTGGATGCGGCCCTGATCGATCAGGCGATTCATCGCCCACGCCTCGGCGTAGTTGGCGAAGTGGCTCGACACGATCCGCTTCAGCTTCATCCACAGGTGCCGGTTGTCGTATTCGATCATGTACCCGCTGGTGGCGGCACACGTCACGACGGTGCCGCCGCGCTTGGCGGCGAACACCGATGCACCCATGGTGGACCGGCCGGGGTGCTCGAACACGATGTCGGGGTCGTCGCCGATGAGGCTGCGCACCTGCTTGCCGAAGCGCCGCCATTCGCCTTCGTCCTGGGTGTTGGCGTCGCTCCAGAAGCGGTAGCCCTCGGCGCTCCGGTCGATGACGTGCTCCACGCCGAGCTGGCCCAGCAGCTCCGCCTTGTCGGGCGAGCTGACCACGCCGATGGGCACGCCGCCGCCGTTGAGCACGAGCTGGCAGGCGTAGCCGCCCAGCCCGCCCGTGGCGCCCCAGACGAGCACCGAGTCGCCCTGCTTCATGCGAGCGGCATTGTCGCCCACCAGCATCCGGTACGAGGTGGCGGCGCAGAGCGCATTCACTGCCGCTTCCTCCCAGGACAGGTGCGCCGGCTTGGGCATGAGCTGGTTGGCCTTGACGATGGTGAGGTCCGCGAGGCCGCCGAAGTTGCTCTCGAAGCCCCAGATCCGCTGGTTGGAGGCCTTCATCGAGTCTTCGTGGGCGGCGGGATCCTGATCGTCGACGTAGTTGCAGTGAACGACCACCCGGTCGCCGGGGCGCCAATTGCGCACCGCCGATCCGCACTGCAGCACGACGCCCGACGCATCGGAGCCGAGCACGTGGTAGTCGAGCGCGTGGCGGGCACCCCAGCGGCTCTCCCGGCCCAGCCGGTCCAGGAAGCCGAACGTGGGCAGGGGCTCGAAGATCGAGGTCCACACGGTGTTGAAGTTGATGGCGCTGGCCATCACCGCCATGTACACCTCGTCGGGCGCGAGCTCGGGCGTGGCGACCTCGCCGATGTGGGTGGCCTCGCGCGGATCCTTGTCAGCCGAGGCACGGCCTTCGAACATCGTCTGCTCGTCGCGTACTACGTAGGCAGCCCTGAAGCTCTCCGGGATCGGCATGGCCTCAAGTTCAGGACCGGACGCGCCGGCATCGATGGCATCAGCGAACTGCTTCACGGGCCAGAACGCTAACGGCGCGCGAGAGCTGCAAGTTCCACTTTCAACCGGCGCTCAGGCAGCCTCGCAGGCCGTTTCGTACACTCGCCGTTCACAGGCCGGTGGCCGACCCTGCGGGGTGGCGCATCGGTGCAAGCGAGGGGGTTGCTATGGCTCGTGATGCGGGGGCCGGTTCGGTCATCATCGGGGGCGCACGCACGCCGATCGGCAAGTTCAACGGCGGGCTGGCCGGCCTCACCGGCGCACAGCTCGGCGGCATTGCGATCGAGGGGGCGCTGGAGCGGTCCAGCGTTGCGGCCGGCGATGTCGACTACGTGGTGATGGGACAGGTGCTGCAGGCCGGCCAAGGCCAGATCACCGCCCGGCAGGCTGCGACCCACGCCGGCATCTCCATGGAAGTGCCGGCCATCACCATCAACAAAGTGTGCCTGTCGGGCCTGAACGCCATCTACATGGCCGACCAGATGATCGCGGCCGGCGACGCCGACGTGGTCGTGGCGGGCGGCATGGAATCGATGACCAACGCGCCGTACCTGCTGCCCGACGGCCGCAACGGCATGCGCATGGGCTCGGGCACCGTGCTCGACGCGATGATCCACGACGGCCTGTGGTGCGCCTTCGACGACGGTCACATGGGCGACGGCACCGAGCGGGACGCGGCGAGTGCGGGGATCTCGCGCAGCGCAATGGACGAGTACTCCGCGCAGTCGCACGAACGCGCTGCGGCCGCGCAGAAGGACGGCCGCTTCGACGACGAGATCGTGGCCGTCAGCATCCCTCAGCGCCGCGGCGATCCGCTGACCGTGCTCGACGACGAAGGCATCCGGCCCGGGACGACGCCCGAGAGCCTGTCGGGCCTGCGGCCGGCGTTCGCATCCGACGGTGCGGTCACGGCCGGCAATGCATCGCAGATCTCCGACGGCGGCTGCGCACTGGTGGTCATGTCGCCCGAGGCGGCAGCCGAGCGCGGCATCGAGCCGCTGGCCGAAGTGGTGTCGTACGGCATGGTGGCGGGGCCCGACACGTGCCTGCTGCACCAGCCGGCAAATGCGATCCGCCGTGCGCTGGGGCGCACCGATCTGGACATCGACAACCTGTCGCTGTTCGAGATCAACGAGGCCTTCGCTGCGGTGGCCGTGGCGTCGACGGAGGACCTGGGCGTGTCGTCGGAGATCGTGAACCCGAACGGCGGTGCGGTGGCGCTCGGCCATCCCATCGGCATGTCGGGTGCCCGTCTGGCACTCACCCTTGCCAGCGAACTGCGCCGCCGGGGCGGCGGACTAGGGGCGGCAGCACTGTGCGGGGGCGGCGGCCAAGGCGACGCCGTCGTCCTGCGAGTTGCATAGCCGCCCAGTCCAGTCGATCCCTCCTCACCGATGCCTCGCAACGGCAGGGGCGCGAGCTGGCTCAGGCGGCCTCGGGTCGGGCGAGCACTTCGGTGGCAACACAGAGCGGCCAGAGGGCGGCTTGCACGGCATCGCTGATCGCAGCGGCGTCGGCGGCGGGAACCTCCAGGTAGATGCGGCTCGCTGCGAGCAGCTCGGTCAACCGGGCGAACGGGGCCGGGTCGACCAGCATCGCCCCGACGACGGCCGCCGGTGCGGTGGCGATCGCCAGCAGCGCGCCGCACGGATCCACGAACACCGCAGCGACGCCCCGCGGCGACGCCCCGGCACTCAGGCACAGTGCTCGGGCGTGGCACGGGCCGGCCACCATCACACGCTCGGGCGGCGACGGACGGAACACCGCTACCGGCAGGTCGCGTGATGTTCGGTTGTGGGGATCGAAGGCAGCCATGGCACTCCTTGGGAGTGCAGGCCGCCGGGGAAGTGTCGGCCGGACCGTAGGCAGCGCCAGCCAACCCGTCCAGCGATTTACGGGGTGAGGGTGCGGCGGTTGCGGAGGGCCCGTTCGAGGGTGAGCTCGTCGGCGTATTCGAGGTCGCCGCCGACCGGCAGGCCGCTGGCAAGCCGGGTGACCTGCACGCCGAGCGGCTCGAGCTGGCGAGCGAGGTACATGGCCGTCGTGTCGCCCTCGATGTTCGGGTTGGTGCACACGATCAGCTCGGCCACCGACTCGCTGTCGAGGCGGGCCAGCAGTTCGCGGATGCGCAGCTGCTCGGGCCCGACACCTTCGAGCGGGTTCAGGGCGCCGCCGAGCACGTGATAGCGCCCCCGGAAGCCCGCCTTCTCCATCGCAACCACGTCCCGCGGTTCCTCCACCACGCAGATCATCCCGATGGCCCGGGCCGGGTCGGCACAGGTGGGGCACGGGTCGGTCTCGCTGAGGTTCCAGCATTGGCTGCAGAAGCCCACCCGGTCCTTGGCAGCGGTGATGGCTGCGGCGAGGCGATGGGCATCGGCTGCCGGTCGCTTGAGCAGCCAGAACGTGATGCGCTGGGCGCCTTTGGGGCCGATGCCGGGCAGGCGGCTGAGTTCGTCGATCAGGTCTTCGACAGCGTCGTCGTACACGTCGGTCCCCGCCGCTGGTGGTCAGTCAAGGCTGTCAGGTTGCACTCTCGTCGTCGCGGACCACGACGGAGCCGGGGAAGCGATCCACGATCCGTTGCACCTTGTCCTGTTGCGAGGATGCAGGCGCGGCGGATTCCTGCGAAGGCACTGATGGGGTCGGGCCGGCAGTCTCGGCCGGTTGCGCAACGTCCCCGGGCGGAGGACCAGGTGCACTGCTTGGATCGGACACCTCGAGGCGAACTGTTTGATCGAGCAACTCCGACAGGATGGGCTCCACCTCGTTGCCGCGACGGCGGGCCTGCGCAAGGGGCACGCCTTCGTTCAGCCGGACGGTCACCACATTGCGCTCGTGAGCGAGAACGGTTGCGTCACGGAATAGACCTGCGGCGACCGGACGCAGCTTCCCAACAATCAGGGACTCCCACATGCGTTGGAGCTCGGGAGCTGTCATCGCCGAGCCGGAGGCCGGTGCAGGCTCGGCCGTCGTAGGCGGCTGCGCGTCCGCGCCGGGCGACGTAGCGGGAGGCGAGGGCGCGGCAGCGGCCTCGGTCGCCGGATCCGGCCGAGGTTCGGGAGGCACCTGCGCAGCAACGGACTCAGCCGGAGCGGGCGGCGCAGCCGGTGCAGGGGGCACAGGCGGGGGCGGGGGGGCTGCGGGCGGGGCATCTAGCGAGGGGGGCGCGGTGGTTGCGGCCATTGCTGCCCGGGCGGCAGCGGGGCCGGCGGCGGGGGGCGCTGGAGCGCCGGCTTCACCACGGGCTGGCGCTGAGGCGGGCGGTGCAGCGTCGGGCGTGCCTGCGCCCAGTGCTTCATCGGCGAGCAGGCCCACCAGCGCTGCTTCCAGCGTCAGGCGACGGTCGGCCGATTGGGGCATCTGTGCCAAGGCGCTGCCGAGCGCCTCGAGTGCTCGCACGTTGGCACGGCGGCCCATCGCATTGCTCAGCTCCCGCGCCGAGGCGATGTCAGCCGCTGGCAGCTCAGCGGGCTCCACGCCGGCACCCACCAGGAACATGTCACGCAGGCGGCGGGCGGTTCGCTCGGCCAGGTCGCGGGCATCGACGCCCGCAGCAGTGGCCGCGGCCACTGCGATGAGCGTCGCGGCCAGGTCGGCGCGCGCCAGCGCCTGCACCAGCGCGTTCACATCGGTGCGATCGTCGGGGATGCCGCCTGCCGCCAGCACCGTGTCGAGCGCCGACAGCGCATCGCGCACCGACCCGGCACCGCGATCTGTCACATAGTCGACGACAACATCGTCGACCGGCGCCCCGGCCGCTTCGGCGATGGCTCGCACATGCGGCGCCATCTCGTCGGCGCCCACCAGCGACAGCTCGTACTGCTGGGTGCGGCTGCGGATGGTGGGCAGCACCTTGTTCGGATCGGTGGTGGCCAAAATGAACACCACGTGGGACGGCGGTTCCTCCAACGTCTTGAGCAGCGCATTGGATGCCGCCGCCGAGAGCATGTGCACCTCGTCGAGCAGGTACACCTTGCGACGCCCGGCGCTGACCAGGGCCGCCTTCTCGGTCATGTCCCGTATGTGGTTCACCGAGTTGTTGGACGCCGCGTCGAGCTCGATGAGGTCCATCGAGGTGCCCGCCGCAACGGCAATGCAGCTGTCGCAGATGCCGCACGGCTCCCCGTCGTCGGTCAGCGCCTCGCAGTTGAGTGCCTTGGCCAGAATGCGGGCCGTGGATGTCTTGCCGGTGCCGCGGGGACCGCTCAGCAGGTACGCGTGCCCGACACGATCCTCGCGTACGGCGTTGCGCAAGGCCCGAACCAGGTGCGGCTGTCCGACCACCTCCGCAAACCGCTGAGGCCGGAACCTCCGGTAAAGCGACTGGTGCTGCATCTCGCGGCGATCCTAAGAGGCCGAGCGCAGATTCGCCGACCGCTTTCTGACCTCCAATTGCTTGCCGCTCTTGTTCGCTGTCGCTCACGGGGCCGCTAGGCCCCGGAGGCCGGGCGGAGATTCGCCGACCGCTTTCTGACCTCCAATTGCTTGCCGCTCTTGTTCGCTGTCGCTCACGGGGCCGCTAGGCCCCGACTGTGACCGATCCGGCGGCTCTGCGGTTATCGTTCGGGGCGTGTCGCCGTCTGACGTGGCGGCCGGGTACTGTGCGACGGCGACCCGTGAACCGAGTCAGGGCCGGGAGGCAGCAGCTCTCAGCGGACCTCGTTGTGTGCCGCAGATCGCCTGGCCGCCTCGCCAGACGGCGACACGCCTGCCTCACACCGATCGACGTGCGAACGGTGTATCGGTACGGAGAGTTGCCAGAGTGGACGAATGGGCTCGCTTGGAAAGCGTGTGAGGCTTTCATCGGCCTCCGTGGGTTCGAATCCCACACTCTCCGCATGTCAGACTGAGCAGTGATGACCAGCTCCGGGCTGCCCACTCGGGACGCCAAGGGTTACGAGCCGGACCTGCCCATCTCGGTGTCCACGATCCTGGACTGGCCGCCGCGGCCGCTGGCGACCCTGCGGCACATCTCGCTCATGATGCTCCCCCAGGGAATGCTCTGGGTGGCGATGTCGGCGGTGGTGTGGAACTTCTTCACGCCGTCCATGGAGCGCATGGCCAGCCTGCACCCCAGGTGGATCTTGGAGATCTACGTCCGCAACGTGGTGCTGTTCACGCTGGTTGCGGGGACGCTGCACGTGGCGCTGTACGTGAGGCGGGTGCAGCAGCAGCGCTACAAGTACAACCGCCAGTGGCTCAGCACCACCAACCGGACGTTCCTGTGGAACAACCAGACCCGCGACAACATCTTCTGGTGCCTGGTCAGCGGCTGCGCAGTCTGGTCGGCCTATGAGGCGCTGACCATGTGGTTCTACGCCAACGACTGGATCCCGTCGGTGGAGTGGAGCACCTGGTGGCCGTACATCTGCGCGCTCACGGTGAGCGCGTCGCTGTGGTCGGTGGTGCACTTCTATTGCATCCACCGGGTGCTGCACATGCGCTGGGTCTACGACCACGTGCACTACCTGCATCACCGCAACGTGAACACCGGGCCGTGGAGCGGGCTGTCGATGCACCCGGTCGAGCACATGATGTACCTCAGCATGATCGTGCTGTGGTGGGTGGTGCCCGCCCACCCGTTCATCCTGATCCTCACGCTGCTGTCCAACGCCGTTGCCACCTCGTTCTCCCACTCGGGATTCGAGCGCTTCGAGATCGGCAAGCGCGAGGGGCCCACGATGGCCGGAGCCGACTACTTCCACCACCTGCATCATCGCTACTTCGAGTGCAACTACGGCAACCGACCCGTGCCGCTCGACAAGCTGTTCGGCACCTTCCACGACGGCACGCCCGAAGCCCACGCCCGGATGCGTGAACGAGCCAAACGGCGGCGCGGCATCTCGACCGCCTGACACTGCCGCTTGACACTGGGCAGCAGCGGCCACACTGCGGGTGTGACAGACGAAGCAGCCATCGAGTTCGCGTTGGAGCAAGCCCGGCTGGCTGCGGCGGCCGGCGAGGTGCCGGTCGGCGCTGTGGTGATCGTCGACGGCCAGGTGCTGGCCGCACGGCACAACGAGCGCGAGACCACCAACGACCCCACTGCACACGCCGAGGTGCTGGCCCTGCGCGATGCCGCCGCGGCGATCGGCGACTGGCGGCTGAGCGGCGCAACGCTGGCCGTGACGCTCGAACCGTGCCCGATGTGCGCGGGGGCTGCACTGTCAGCCAGGGTGGCCCGGGTGGTGTTCGGGGCCTACGACCCCAAGGCGGGTGCTGCGGGAACGCACTACAACCTGCTGGTGGACCCCCGCTTCAACCACAACGCCGAGGTAGTAGGTGGCGTGCTCGAAAACGAGTGCGGCACACTGCTCAGCGAGTTCTTCAGCGCCCACCGCTGATTCGCTCACGGCGCAGCCGCACGACGCTCGGGAGCGGCCGGTGTGTGGCGGAAGGTGTGGGATTCGAACCCACGGTGACCCGAAGGCCACAACGGTTTTCGAGACCGCCCCATTCGTCCGCTCTGGCAACCTTCCGCAGCGCACCCTATCGACGCCTGCACGGCTGACCGCTTGGCTCGCAGCCCGGCCGGCGTGGCGTAATTCGGTCGCGACGCGGACGAATTCGTGACAGCCTCAGAGCCGTGAGCAGCGCTGTCGAAGGCATCAGGGCCGCAGCCGGGGACCCGGCAGGCCAGCCCGACGGCACGTGGTCGGTCTCGGACCTGACGGCCGCAGTCGGCGACACGATCAAGCAGGCCTTCCCCAGCGAGGTCTGGGTGCGCGGCGAGATCATCGGCTACTCAGTGGCGGCGAGCGGCCACATCTACTTCAACCTCATCGAGCCGGGTTCGGGCAATGATCGCCGGGGCGCACGCATGCGGGTGGCGCTGTTCAAGGGACGCCAACGCCTGGTGAACCGCGACCTCGCCGCAGCAGGCGGTCTGACGCTCGACGACGGCATCGAGGTGCGGATCCGCGCCGAAGTGGAGTACTACGCCGGCAGCGGGCAGGTGCAGCTCATCATGAGCGGCGTCGACCCGCACTTCACCCTGGGCGTGCTGGCCGCCGACCGCGAGCGGATCCTCGCCGAGCTGGCCGAATCGGGGCTGCTGCGGCGCAACGCCGCTGTGCCGCTGCCGCTGGTGCCGCTGCGCGTCGGGCTCGTCACGGCCGACGGCAGCGCGGCCCACGCCGACTTCACCCATGAACTGGCGGCGAGCGGCTACGCGTTCGACGTGCTGTTGTGCGACGCCCGAGTGCAGGGCGTCACGGCTGAGGCCGATCTGGTGGCGGCGCTGGGGACGCTGGGGCAGGCCGATGTCGACGTGATCGCGGTGGTGCGCGGCGGGGGCGACCGCACCGACCTGCTGGCGTTCGACCTCGCAAGCGTGGCCAAGGCCATTGCGCTGTGCCCGCTGCCGGTGTTCTGCGGGATCGGCCACGAGATCGACACCTCGGTGGCCGACCAGGTGGCACACACGGCCGCCATGACGCCGACCGCTTGTGCCGCCGCGCTGGTCGCCCACGTCGCCGCGTTCGACGAACGCCTGGCTCGAACCCGTCGCGAGGTGGACCGGCTGGCCCGCTCCCGGGCCGCTGCCGCAGCGGCACGCCTCGCCACTGCTCGCAGCGCGCTGAGCCTGCTGGCCGAGCGTCGCCTTGCCCGCCCGCGCGCCTGGCTCGGCGAGGCTCGGCTACGGCTGGGCCACCACACGCAGCGTCACTGCCGCGCTGCGGCCGGCACACTCGCCGGCGCCCGCCAAGCGCTGCAGCGCAGCCGTACCCATGTGCAGCGCGGCGCGGTGTCGCTCGCGTCCCAACGACCCCGGCTGGAACGAGCCTCGGCGCGACGCCTCGGCACCGCGAAGGCCCGGCTGCGCTCTGCATCGGCACTGGTGTCGGCGGTTGGGCCCAAGCGAACCTTGGCCCGGGGTTTTTCGATCACGCGCGCGGCCGACGGCAGCATCGTGCGCGAGATGCCTGCCGCTGGCGACACGATCTCCACCGAGACCCAGCACGCCGTGTTCGCAAGCGTTGTGCGAGACGACCACACGACCGGCGATGAGCCCAACAGGCTGGCTGACGATCCGACGACGGGAAGGACAACTGATGGCTGAAGACGCCGACGATCGCGCTGGCGCGGACCCGGGCGATGCCGACTTCGGCGGCTACGCCGAGTCAATGGCCGAGCTCGAAACCATCCTGGCCAGCCTCGAGAACGACGATGTCGACATCGACACGCTGGCCTCGCAGGTCGAGCGAGCCTCGCTGCTGATCGCGCACTGCGAAGGGCGCCTGCGTGCCACCGAGCTGTCGCTGCAAACCATCCTGGCTCAGCACGATCCGGCGACCACAGCCGAGGAAGACTTCTGAACTGTGGCCGTACGGGCATGTGTGGACCGAGGGAGTTGGTGGGCGCTCCCCCGGTCCACTGGCGCGTCACGGGCCGGTGGAAAACCCGGAGC
Organism: Candidatus Poriferisodalis sp.; assembly: GCF_965204125.1. GTDB lineage: Bacteria > Actinomycetota > Acidimicrobiia > Acidimicrobiales > Poriferisodalaceae > Poriferisodalis. Next base: position 1,215,961 of record NZ_OZ241968.1, read on the forward strand.
GCACGCTCACACTGCCGCGGAATCTGCCCACTGTGAGTGACCGCGGCAGTTCGTCTGAACCAACGAGGAACCTATGAGTTCGCCATCGGATTGTCAAGATGATGCGGCCCGATACCCCAGCAGTTCCGGGGATTTTCCGCATGGTGCGTGGTCGTCGCCGCTGCAGGCAGCCGATGTCGCCGCAGGCGCTGTGCGCCGCACCGAGCCGCGCATAGCCGGCGATTGGGCCTACTGGGTGGAAGAGCGGCCTCTCGACTTCGGGCGAGGTGCCGTGGTGCGGCTGCGCCTCGACGAGCCCGGTGCAGGGCCCGTCGACGTTCCCCATTCCGCGGAGGCAGACATCCGCACCGCCGTCCACGAATACGGCGGCGGCGCCTGGCTGCCGTTCGAGGCAGCTGACGGCAGCCACTTCGTGCTGGCCAGCTGCATGGGCGACCACCGGGTGCGGCTGTTCGACGCGACCGGAGAGGCCGCGCCGCGTGCGGTGACCCCGGAACCAGACATCCCGAGGGGGCTGCGGTACGCCGACCCCGCGCTGGTGCCCGCACCGCACGGCGTCGTCAGCGCCGCGGCTGTCGACCCGGTCAGCGTGTGGGTGCGTGAGACCCACGACGACGCGGGAAACGAGCCGCGCAACGAGCTCGTCGCGATCCGCCTGGACGGGACGGTCAGCGTCATAGCCACCGGCGCCGACTTCTACTCATCGCCCCGGTCCGCGCCGGACGGGTCCAAGCTGGCCTATCTCAGCTGGGATCACCCGAACATGCCGTGGGACCACACGCGCCTGCACCTGGTGGACCTGCACGACGGCGCACCGGTGCCGGGCACCGACCGGGTGCTGTGCGACGGTCCCGCCCTGGGCCAACCAGCCTGGAGCCCTGACGGTGAGCTCCACACCGTCACCGATGTCGACGGCTGGTGGTCGATCCACCGCGTCGACATCGAAACGGGTGCTACCGCACCGGTGCTCGACGACCCAGCGGCCGGCCGCGAGTTCGGCGTGCCGGCATGGGTCTTCGCGCAGGCCACCTATGGCTGGAGCGACGACGGGACGCTGTGGTGCACCTGGACATCGGGCGGTGTCGGTCACCTCGGCACCATTCGCGATGGGCAACTGGACGAGATGCCGAGTGGGTTCACCGACTTCGGCCGCCTGGCGGTCACGGCCGGCGGATCGGTCGTCACCGTGGCCGCCGGCTGGACCCGCCAAGCCGCCGTCGTGGAGATCGCACCCGACGGCAGCCACCGCCAGCTCAGCGCGAGCGAGCCGTCAGCACTCGAGCCCAGCGACGTGTCGGTCCCGGAGGCATTCACCTTCGACAGCGACGATGGACGCCAAGCCCACGCTTTCTTCTTCCCACCTGTCAATTCGGCCGTGACCGTGCAGCCGGACGAGCTGCCGCCGCTCATAGTGCTCAGCCATGGCGGGCCCACCGGCTCGGCCCGCAGCTCGCTCGACCTGGGCATCCAGTACTGGACCACCCGCGGCATCGCCGTGGTGGACGTGAACTACGGAGGCAGCACCGGCTACGGCACTGCCTTCCGCAACCTGCTGCGGGGCCAGTGGGGCGTCGTCGACACGCAGGACTGCATCGCTGCGGCACTCCACCTGGCCGCCGAAGGTGCTGTGGACGCCCAGCGCCTGGTCATCAAGGGCGGCTCCGCAGGCGGCTACACCACGCTGTGCGCGCTGACCGGCAGCGACGTGTTCGCCGCCGGCGTCTCCCGCTACGGGGTCGCCGATCTGGAAGCGCTCGCCCGCGACACCCACAAGTTCGAGGCCCGCTACCTCGACGGGCTCATCGGCGCCTGGCCCGAGCAGGCCGACCTGTACCGGGAGCGGTCCCCCATCTGGCGGACCGACCAGCTGCGGACCCCGATGATCGTGCTGCAAGGCACCGAGGACCGGGTGGTGCCCCAGAGCCAGTCCGAACAGGTGGTGGCGGCCCTCGCGGATGCGGGTGTGCCGCACGCCTACCTGCTGTTCGAGGGCGAGGGGCACGGCTTTCGCCGCGGACCCAACATCGTGGCTGCGCTCGAAGCCGAGCTGTCCTTCCTCGGCCAGGTGCTGGGCTTCGAACCCGCAGGCGGCATCGCCCGCGTCGAGGTGCGCGAGGGCGGCCAGCAGCGGCCCCAATAGGTTCGGGCCGTGTACAGCTTCGCCCGGAAGCCGATCTGGCTGGCCGGCCACGCGCTCGCCGGCGGCCTGCTGGTGATCTTCGTGATCGCAGGCTTCTGGCAGCTCAGCCGACATAACGAGGTGAGCGGCCGCAACGCAGCGATCACCGAGCGCCAAAACATGCAACCCCTCGATGCCGACCGCTTCTTCGAAGCCGTATCGCACACTGATCTCGCAGACGAGCTCGAGCATCGGCTGGTGACCCTGCCCGTCGACCGGGACGGCCGGAGCTACTGGCACGAAGGAGTACAGATCCGTGGTCGCAGCCTCAACGGCTTGCCCGGCTGTCACTTGGCATCACCCGTCGCGGCGACACGGAGTGGCAGCGCCGAGCCGCACGGCGTGCTCTTGGTCGAAGGATGGCTGCCCCAACGGGCCTGCACAGCGTGGCTGGATGGGGAGATCGGCGTCATCGGGTCTCGGCTCGTGAGAGCCACCCAGATCACCGGCCGCATCCGTTTCAGCCAGGAGCGGGGCCGGTTTGGACCGTCCGACCCGGCTCAAGGACGACTGGAATCGCTGGCGCGGACAGACGTCGAGCGCATCGACCAGCAAACCACGCTCGACCTTGCGCCGGTCTATCTCGAGCTCGTCAGCGCAAGGGACGCCAATGGTTCGCGGATCGAGCTCGGAGCCAGCATGCCCGGCGTCGCGGTACCCCAGCCCGTGCCGCCGGAGCTCGACGCCGGACCGCACCTGGGCTACACGGTGCAGTGGTTCAGCTTCGCCGCCGTCGCGATCGTGGGCTACACGCTCGTGCTGCGCCACCAAGCCCGCAGAGGCGATTCCGAACAGATCGCCGACGACTGAGCGGCTAGCGGCCGATGGCTTTGGCCATGCGCGCGGTCGCCTCGTCGAGCATCGCAGGCGAAGTGGCGAAGTTGAGCCGCACGTGGCCCGCGCCTTCGGGCCCGAAGTCAAGCCCGGAGTTCAGGTACACGCGACCCCGCCCGAGGAACACCGAGGCAGGGTCGTCGCCCAGGCCCAGCTCGCGGCAGTCCATCCACGCCAGGTAGGTGGCATCGGGCGGCCGGTAGCTCACCTCGGGCAGCCGCTCCGCCAGCAGTTCCGCCAGCAGGTGACGGTTGCTGTCCAGCCCGGCCACCAGCTCGTCCAGCCAGTCCAGTGCCTCGGTCCAGCCGGCGATGGTGGCGACCTGCCCGAGGATGCCGATGCCGCCGATCAGCCGCTTCGGGATCTTGCGGACGATCGGGCCGTAGCGCGACGACGCCGAATGCAGGAACGCCATCCGCAGTCCCGCCATGTTGAACGACTTCGTGGCAGCCGTGACGGTGACCGTCCGCTCCGAGGCCAGCTCGCTGACCGACGCCACCGGGACGTGGCGTCGGGGCGCGTACACCAGATCGCAGTGGATCTCGTCGGAGATCACCACCAGGTCGTGGCGCTCGGCGATGTCGATCACCGCGGCGATGTCGTCGGCGTCGAGCACCATGCCGCACGGGTTGTGGGGCTGGCACAGGATCACGGCCGTCACATCGGGCGCCGACGCCACCGATTCGAAATGGTCGAGATCGAGCTGCCATCCGTCGTCGTGGCGGATGAGCGGGTTGGGCACCACCCGGCGGCCGTGCCCCTCGACGCTGGAGAAGAACGGCGGGTAGGCGGGCGTCTGGAAGATGACGCCGTCGCCGGGCTCGGTGCAGTAGGTGATCGCCAGCTCCAAGCCTTGGATCACGTCGTGCACCCGCACGACGTCGAGCGGGTCGACCTGCCAGCCGAACGCCTCACCCATGCGCTTGGCGAACACACGCAGCACGGGGATCGGCTGGTCGTAGAAGTCGTAGCCCAGGCCGCCCGAGTCGATGCGCTCGCGCACGGCGTCGAGCACGACTGCGGGCAGCTCTACGTCCATGTCGGCGACCCATGCCGCCAGCACGTCCGGGCCTTCGCGTCCCCACTTGATGCCCGGGCGGTTCCGAACCCGTTCGGCGTCCAGTTCGAATATCACGGCGTGACCCTACGCGCCCAGCCGTGCTGGCTTCCCGCTCTTGTTCGCTGCGCTCACGGGCCGCTCGGGCCCCGGGCTCAGTACAGGCCGATCATGCGGCCGGCGAGGCCGAGCACCGCGACGGCCAGCACGGGCCGGATCAGCCGCTCGCCGCCGCGCACCGCCCAGCGGGCACCCAGCCAGCCGCCCACAGCGAAGCCGGCGGCCACGATGACGGCGAATCCCCAGTGCACCTGGTCGTTCAGGATGAACACCGGCACGGCCACCATGGTCAGCACAGCGATCACCACCACCTTGACTGCGTTGGCGTTCACCAAGTCGAGCCCGGCGTGCGACAGCGCCAGCACCAGCAAGAGCCCCACACCTGCTTGAAACGCGCCGCCGTAGGCCCCGATCAGGAAGAACACCGCCACGGTCAGCGCCCTCGGCCAGACAATCTCGTCGCCGCGGGCCTTGGGCGGCCACAGGCTCAGGATCAGCAACGGCACCATCAAGATGCCGAAGACCCGCTCGAAGGCTGTGTCGCTGAGCAGGCTGGAGACGGCATAGGCACCGATCACCGAGCCGATCAGCGCCGGCAGCAGCACGGGCACCGAGCGGCGCAGACCCGACACACCCTCGGACCGGTAGCCGGCCACCGACGCCAGGTTCTGCGTGACGACGCCGATGCGGTTGGTGCCATTGGCCACCAGCCCGCCGAGATCGCCGACCACCGTGAGGAGGCTGACCGTCAGCAGCGAACCCCCACCTGCCATGGCATTCACCACGCCCGCCACCACGCCCGCGGCCGCGACGAGCGCAATCTGTGCGATGTCCATCGGCTGACCGTCAGCCGGATGGCTGCGGCGGCGAAGGAGCGTCTGCGAGCTGGGTTGTCTGCTGGCGCAGGAGGTGGTCGGCCAGCACCAGGCAGACCATCGCCTCGACCATCGGCACCGCCCGGGGCAGCACGCACGGATCGTGGCGGCCGCGGGCGGCGAGCACCGTGGCCTCGCCTGAGCTGGTCACCGTCTTCTGCTCGCTCGCGATCGTTGCAGTGGGCTTGAAGGCCACACGCAGCACGATGTCGGCGCCGTTGCTGATGCCGCCCTGGATGCCGCCGCTGCGATTGGTGACCGTGACCGGTCGGCCGTCAGGGCCGGGCGCGAACTCGTCGTTGTGGGTGCGACCGGTCATCAGCGTTCCGGCGAAGCCGCTGCCGATCTCCATGCCCTTGGCCGCCGGCAGCGACATCACCGCGCCGGCCAGCTCGGCGTCCAGCTTGTCGAAGACCGGTTCACCCAAGCCCGGCGGCACGCCACGCGCCACGCAGGCCACCACCCCGCCCAGCGAGTTGCCGTCGTGGCGGGCAGCGTCGATGGCCTCGGTGATTCGAGCGGCGGCTGCGGCGTCGGGGCAGCGCGTCGGGTCGGCCTCCACGTCGTCGCGGGTCAACTCCGCAGGATCGACATCGGCGTTGATGTCGCTGACCGAGCTGACCCAGCCCAGTACCTCCACCCCGGCCATCGCCAGGATCTTCCGAGCCACGGCACCTGCCGCAACCCTGCCGACGGTCTCACGAGCCGATGCCCGGCCGCCCCCCTGCCAGTTGCGGATGCCGTACTTGGCCTCGGTGGTGTAGTCGGCGTGGCTCGGCCGGTACTTGGTGGCCATCTCGGCATACGCGCCGGGCCGGGCATCGGTGTTGGCCACGGTCATGCCGATGGGTGTGCCCAGCGTGAGGCCTTCGAAGACACCCGAGTGGATCGTCACCCGGTCAGCTTCTTGGCGCTGGGTCACGATGCGGCTCTGGCCGGGGCGTCGACGGTCCAGGTCGATCTGCACATCGGCTTCGCTCAACTCGATGCGTGCGGGGCAGCCGTCGATGATCACCCCCAGCGCCCCGCCATGCGATTCGCCGAACGTGGTGACCGCGAAGCGCTCCCCGAACGTGCTGCCGCCCATGTGAGAACCCTACGACGGCTCGTCGGGAGGCGATTCGCGCTGCTCGGCCAGGAACTTCTGGAATTCCAGCGCGATGTCATCGCCGCTCGGCAGATTCTCCTCGGCGGTGCGGTCGGCCTCGGCCTCGAGCTGGCGGATGTAGGCCACGATCTCGGGATCTCGCGCCACCGCCTCATCGACCCGCTGCTCCCAGGTCTGCACGCTGCTGTCCAGCTCGCGGTAGCCGGTCCTCACGCCGGTGACCGTCTCGAAGTGGGCCAGCAGCGCCCGCGTGCCCTTGGGATTCGGCGGGCCCGCGACGTAGTGGGGCACCCCCACGCGCAGCGACACCACAGGAAACGCAGCCCGATCCAGCACGTCGTGCAACGTGCCGATGATGCCGGTGGGACCCTGGTAGGTGGGGCTGTCGAGGCCTAGGCGAGCGGCCAGCTCCCCGTTGGCGGCGCTGCCCTTCACCGAGGCGGTCCGAGAGTGGGCCACACCAGCGACCATCGCCCCGAGCGTCACCACCATCTGGCAGCCGAGTCCGCGGGCGATCTCCGCCACCCCTTCGCAGAACGTGCGCCAGCGCATCCGCGGCTCGATGCCCGAGAGCAGCACGAGATCGTGCGGCGGGGCAGCGGGCACGACATGGCATTCGATCTCCGGCCAGCGAATGCGGCGCTCCCCGTCGGGAGTGATCTCGATGTGCGGGCGGCTCTCCTGGAAGTCGAAGAACTCCTCGGGGTCGATATGGCAGACCCTGCGTGCCTCGCTTCGCTCACGGATCCACGTCAGGGCGCCGGTGGCGCACTCGCCGGCGTCGAACCAGCCCTCGAACGCCACCAGCAGGAGCGGGTTGTGCAGGTTCGGCGCACCGTCCCACACGACGATCGGCTGCTCTGCTGGATCTTCGGCCCCGGTCACGGCATCACTATGGCCGATGCGTGCGCGTATCGCGCCCGGAATTGTCGCTCAGCGGGCCCAGGTGAGCAGCGAGGCGCGTTCCAGCGAGTCCAGCCAGACCGATTCGAGCGCCTTGTTCGATGCGAGGTAGAGCCGGTCGCCGACCACGGCGCTGGCGGTCACCTGCGCCTGCCAGTCGGTGTCGAACCAGCAATAGCGCTCCCACGGGCCGGGCTCCTCGGTGCCGTCGGGGCTGACGATGATCTCGCGCGACTCGCGGCACTTGCGCAGCGGCGGGTCGGCGTGGCTGATGCGTGCGCGCTCGGTGAGCTCCGCGCCTGCCGTTCCCAGCGCCACGGCGCCGATGAACGGGGGCTCGCTGCCGCTGTCGTCGAACGGATACTGGTTCAGCGGCAGCACGGCCAGATCGCTCGGCTGCCAGTGCAGGAAAGCAAGCGCGTTGAACTCCACCTGGCTGTGGCCGCCCGGGGCGGTCCACTGGGCGATTCGCTGCGGCTGGTCCAGATCGGCGATGTCGAACAGCGACACCTGGGTGCCCACGGTGAAGCCCTCCTCGGTGGCCTCCTGGCCGACGCCGAGCAGCAGGTCGGCGCCGAGCGGATGGAGGTACGCCGAGTAGCCGGTGATCTTCAGCTCGCCGCGCACTGCCGGTGCGGTCGGGTCGGACAGGTCGAGCAGGTACAGCGGATCGACCTGGCGGAACGTCACGACCGCGGCGATGTCGCCGAGATACCGCACTGCGTAGATCCGCTCGCCCACACCGAGCCCGTCGACGCGGCCGACCTCGGCGAGGCCGTCGGGGCCGACCGCGAGCACCGTCACGAGGCTCTCGGACTCGGGGGCGACCTCGGCGCGCCAGGTCCACCAGGGCTGGCCGGTGGTGGTCGCAATGCGCAGGTGGCCCTCGTGCTCCGACATCGAGTACTGGTTCAGCACGGTGCCCGTCACCGACGCTGAGCCGACGTAGGTGCTCGTGGCTCGCCCGGTGGTGCCGAACATGTGGATCTCGGTCTCGACGGGCGTGCCGTCGCCGGGGCCTGCCGGCTCGACGCCCCAGTCGTGCCATCGCGTCGTGGTCACGTAGAGGTGATCGTGTGAGGCGTACACCGTGCTGCCGTCGGACATGATCGTCGTGGTGTCCATCGCCCCGGCCAGCCCGTCGTCAGCGATGTCGATAGTGGTGACGCTGAGCGTGCCCGGGCCCGCGTAGTGCGGGGGCGCCCAAACGCGGTCGCAGTCAGCGAGGCGCCCGCCTGAGACGGGCGTGCCGGTGTCGTCGTTCAAGACGTAGCGCGGCAGCCAGTCATCGAGCGTGGTGCCGACAATGAGATCGCGGTTGGCCCCGGTCGAGCGCTCCTGCGCGCCGAGGTCGGCCGTCTGGGGGATGGCCCAGTGAATCGCACGCGGGCGTGAGGTGGTGACCACCCGCACCACGCCATCGGTGAGGCGGGCGCCGATGTAGTTGCCTTCGATGTCCAGCCGTCTGGTGACCCGTGGAGTGGCACCGCTCAGATCGATCTCGACGATCTCGGTTGTCGGCCCCCAGCTCGGTGCCGGCTCGGTGCCGCTGGGCTCGCCGCCCGGTTCGACGAACGGCACGATGATGTCCCACTGCGACGCGAACACGAGCACGCGGTCGCCGTGCAGCAGCAGGTTCGAAACCCAGTGATCATCGAGCTGGACAGAGGCGATCAGTGTCGGCTCGGGGCCCGTCACGTCCACCATGTGCACGCGGTTCTCGCTCGCCACCACCATGCGCCGACCGTCGGTCTTGAGCACGTGGGGCTCGTCGATTCCCGCTTCCTGCACGTTGGACGTGCTGTAGTCGACCCCCGGCTGCGGCGACACCGCTCCGGCCCCCGCCGAGTCATCGGCAGCCGCCTCAGCCTCCAGCACATCGCCTCCGAAGCCGAAGTCGCCGCCCAGGCCCCACGGGCCCACAGCCGCCGCCGCGTTTTCGTGGATGTAGTCGAGCACTGCGCCGCACTCGTCAAACCGATGCAGGGCTGCGACCTCGACGTCATCAGCGGGCGCCGTCACGCCTGCGCTGGCGGAACCGTCTTCAGTCGAGCCGTCTTCCGTGTCGGAGCCACCTGCCGATGTGTCGTTCTCGCCTGGCTGGGCTCCAGCCGAGGACCCGTCCTCGTCGGCACCGGTTTCGTCCGCACTCGAGGCAGATTCGTTCAGCTCGCCGAGATCTCCGTCGTCGACGGCAGTGGTGGCTGCGGGCTGTGCTGTGTCTGGCGTCGGTTCGTCGGCGGCACTGTCATCGGCGTCGCTTGCGCAGGCCGCCGCGAGCAGGCTCACGGCAGCCAGCACGGCCAGCAAGCACCACCACTTGGCGGCCCTGGACTTGGTGTGCTCGGGCTTCTCAGTCATCAACTCACACGACGCCATGGGCACCTGCAGGGTTCCACCGGCGACGTTACGTTCAGATGAAGATCCCCACATGACACCGGCAGGGATGCGCAGCCGACAGTTGGGGAACTAGCCGTCGTCGGCCACCTCGTCGTAGAGGCCGTTGCGGCCGAGGCGCACGAGCAGCTCTTCGGTGCTCCACGGCAGCATGGTGGCCCCGCAGCGGGCATCGCGGTAGTGCTGCTCCAGACGGCCGGGCCGCAGCAGCGATCTCCCGCCGCAGGTCCGCAGCGCCAGCGATGCCATCTCCGGGGCGCTCTCCATCGTGGTCACGGTCGCCACATGCGCCCGCCGCAGCTCCTCAGGGCTGGGATCGGCCCGGAGCTCGCTGAGCACCCGGTAGGTCAGCGACTGCGCCCGGTCGTAGATCAGCTGCAGCTGCGCCCACCCGGTCTGCTTGATCGGGTGGTCGCGTGACGCCTTCACCCCCGACTCGCCCCGCAAGTAGGTGCGGGTGGCGTCGAGGATGGCCCGCATCAGCCCCAGATAGCTGAACGACAGGGTCATGTAGAACTGCGGGAAGCGCTCCACCATCGCGTTGAACATGCCCGGCGGCAGCACCTCATTGCGAGCCGGCACGAACACGTTGTCCATCACCAGCGTGCGGGAATCGGTGCCGCGCATGCCGATCGGGTCCCAGTCGCCGACGATCTCCGCGCCGTCGCCGTCAGCCGGCACGCCCAGCAGGCGGATGTGGGGATCGCCCTCCACCACCGCCAGCACGTTGTGCACGTGAGCAGCGCCGCTCAGCGAGGCGAAGATCTTGCGACCTGTCACGCGATAGCCGCCCTCGGTGGGCACCGCCATGGTGCTGAAACCCGATCGCGCGCCCGGCGCCTGGCCCTCGGAGAACGGCTGGGAATGGATGACGCGGCCGCCGACCATTCCCTCCCACAGGTACGGCCGGGTTTCGGCGAGATGAGCGGCCATGGCCCCGTCGGGGTCCAGCTCACGCCCGCGCTCGCCGGCCAGCAGTGCCTCGGCGATCGGGCCGGAGAGCAGCGCAGTGGCAGTGTGCATGTTGAACGTCAGCGCCGTGGTGGCGCAATGCCGACCCATCTCCTCGGCCACGAGCGCGTAGCCCACAAAATCGGCACCCAGCCCGCCGACCTCGGTGGGCACGCACAGGCCCAGGAACCCGGCATCGGCCAGGTCGGCCCAGTTCTCGTGCGGGAAGCTGGCATCGCGGTCGTAGGTGGGGGCACGCTCGGCAAATGCAGGCCCCAGCTCGGCCATCCGGGCCACGAGCTCGGCTCGCTCGGGCGTCAGCACCTGTTCATTCATTGCTCACCCTGTCTCGCTCGGCGGTTCACGTACATCTCATGGGCACTTACCCCGCAGCAACCGGCAGCGGCGTGCCGTAGCCGCCGCCTCCGGGCGTGTGGATCTCCATCACGTCGCCCTCGCCGACCTCCACCCGAGCACAGCCGGCCAGCTCGGTGACGGTGCCGTCGATCCGTTCGAGCAGATTGCGCCCGCGTGCGCCGTCCTCGCCGCCGGCAACGCCGAACGGGGCGATGCGCCGGCAGCTCGACAGCAGGTTGGCCGTCATGGGCTCGCCGAAGCGCAGGCGCCGCACGACGCCGTCGCCGCCGTCGTTTGCGCCACGGCCGCCCGAGCCTCGGCGCACCTCGAATCGCTCCAGCAGCACCGGGTGGCGCTGTTCGAGAATCTCTGGGTCGGTGAGGCGGGTGTTGGTCATGTGCGTGTGCACCGCATCGGCGCCCGGGCGACGCGCCGTGGCACCAGCTCCCCCGCAGATGGTCTCGTAGTACTGGTGCGCGGCGTTGCCCCAGATGAAGTTGTTCATGGTGCCCTGCGAGGCCGCCACCACCCCCAGCGCACCGAACAGCGCATCGGTGATCTGCTGGGACGTCTCGACGTTGCCGGCGATGACCGCAGCGGGCGGGTGGGGCGAGAGCATCGAGGGGTCGGGCACCACGAGTTCGAGCGGCCGCAGGCAGCCGGCGTTCAGCGGGATGGCGTCGTCGACCATGCAGCGGAACACGTAGAGCACCGCCGAGCGGCACACGGCCACCGGGGCGTTGAAGTTGCCCGGGTGCTGACCGCTGGTGCCGACGAAATCGACGACCGCGCTGCGCTGGTCGGCATCCACCGAGATCCGTACGCAGATCATGCTGCCGTCGTCCAGCTCCATCCGGTAGCTGCCGTCCTCGAGTGCGTCGATGACCCGGCGCACCATCTCCTCGGCGTTGTCGGCCACATGGCCCATGTAGGCGTGCACGACGTCCAGCCCGTAGTACTCGACGATGCGGGCCAGCTCGACAGCCCCCCGCTCGCAGGCCGCCACCTGGGCGCGCAGGTCGGCGATGTTCTGATCGGGGTTGCGGGCCGGCCACGGACCGCTGGCGAGCACCTCGCGCACCTTGTCCTCGAGGAAGCGACCCTCGGTCACGATCTGGAGGTTGTCGAGGACGAGCCCCTCCTCGTCGATCGTGGTCGAGTCGGCCGGCGCCGAGCCGGGCACGCAGCCGCCGATGTCGGCGTGATGACCTCGGGAGGCCACATAGAAGATGCGCTCGAGGCCTGCTGCGTCGAACACCGGGCGCACCACCGTCACGTCGGGCAGGTGCGTGCCTCCGTTGTAGGGATTGTTGAGCACGAAGACGTCGCCGGGCGCCATGTCGGGGTTCTGCTCGATGACCGTTCGGATGGACTCGCTCATCGAGCCGAGATGCACCGGCAGGTGCGGTGCATTGGCCACCAGCTCGCCGGAGAGATCGAAGAGCGCACAGCTGAAGTCGCGCCGCTCCTTGATGTTCACCGACACTGCGGTGTGCTCGAGCACCACTCCCATCTGCTCGGCGATGTTCATGAACAGGTTGTTGAAGATCTCGAGCTGCACCGGATCGACGCTGGTGCCGATCGCCACTCGTGAAGGTCGAGCCACCACCCGATCCAGCACGAGATCGCCGCGGTCGGTGATGGTGCCCTGCCAGCCGGGCTCGATCACTGTCGTGGCATTCGGCTCCACGATGACCGCCGGGCCTGCCGCCACCGTGCCGGGCGCCATGGCGGTGCGGTCCCAGAAGGGCGTGTCGTAGCGCTCGCAGGTCGGCTGCGTTTGGCCGTCGCCGTTCGTTGCTGCGCCTGCGGTCGAACCCATGTAGGTGGGATGCGTGGCAAGCAACGGCTCGCGGTCGCCGGCCGGCGGTGCGGCAGGCGGTGGATCGACGGCCTGGCCGCGGGCCTCGATATGCAGTGCATCCACCACCAGTGCCGTTGCGGAATTCGCCCCTCCAGGCGGGCTGAAGCCGAACCTCGTCCGATGCGCGAGCTCGAACGCCGCTGCCACCTCGGCCGCTGTACCCATCGGCACTTCGAGCGATGTGTCCGAGCCGCGGTACCGGACGGCGAGACGGCCCGTCACCTCGATCCGATCGGGCGACACGCCGGCGGCGGCCACCGCGTCGACGGCACCGGGCACAGCCGCGGTCAGGCGCCGGTGCAGCTCGGCAATGAGTGCGGGATCCAGGGGGGCTTCGACGGGTTCGGCACGCAAGTCGGTGACATCAGCCAGCCCGATCCCGAGCGCCGACAGCACGCCTGCGTGCGGGTGGATGAGGACCGTGGTGATGCCCAGCCGATCGGCGACCCGGCAGGCGTGCTGACCGCCAGCACCGCCAAAGCAAACGAGCGTGTAGGCGCTGACGTCGTGGCCCCGCTCGGTGCTGATCTTGCGGATCGCGTTGGCCATGTTCTCGGCTGCGATCTCGCCGTAGCCGAACGCCACCTCGGCGGCGGTGCGGCGCACGCCGCTCGCGTCGCCGATCCGGTCGGCCAGCTCGGCGATGCCGCGGGCGGCAGCACCGGCGTCGAGCGGCTGATTGCCGCTAGCGCCGAAGACTGCAGGAAAGTACTCGGGCCGGATGACGCCCAGCACCGCGTTGGCGTCGGTGAGCGCGAGCGGGCCGTCGTTGCCGTAGCAAACCGGTCCGGGGTCGGCGCCGGCGGATTCGGGGCCGACACGCAGACGGCTGCCGTCGAACGTGAGCAGCGATCCGCCCCCAGCAGCGACCGTGTGCATGTCGATGATCGGTGTGCGGACGCGGATTCCCGCCACCTCGGTCTCGTTCGCCCGCTCGAACTCGCCGGCGAAATGGGAGACGTCGGTCGACGTGCCGCCCATGTCGAAGCCAATGAGCCGTTCGAATCCGGCTGCCTGGGCGGTGCGGGCCATGCCGACGACGCCGCCGGCAGGACCTGACAGCAGTGCATCGCGGCCGGTGAAGCGGCGGGCATCGGCCAACCCGCCGTTCGACTGCATGAACTGCAGCTGCGGTCCCCCTGCCGCTTCGGCTGCGCTGTCGCTCTGCGCGGCATCGGCTGTGCCATCGCATTGCGCAGCGTCGCCGCTGCCGATTCTCGACGCGACGGCGTCGACGTAGCTGCGCAAGATCGGGGACAGGTAGGCGTCGGCCACGGTGGTGTCGCCGCGGGGGACGATCTTGACCAGCGGGTCCACCTCGTGACTGACGGAGACCTGGGAGAAGCCGATCTCTCGCGCAGCGACTGCCAACGCGGCCTCGTGGTCGGTGTGCCGGTACCCGTGCACCAGCACGATGGCCACGGCCTCCATGCCACGCTCACGCGCCGCGGCCATGCCTTCTCTGGCCGACGCCAGATCCAGCGGGCACAGCACCGTGCCGTCCGCAGCGATGCGCTCGTCGACTTCGAGCACCTCCGAATAGAGCATCTCGGGCAGCACGATGTCGAGCTTGAACAGGTGCGGGCGGGTCTGGTACCCGATGCGCAGCACGTCGGCGAAACCGGCCGTGGTCACGAACAGGGTCGGCACGCCGCGGCGCTGCAGCAGCGCATTGGTTGCCACCGTGGTGCCCATCTTCACCGACCTGATCCGGTCCGGCGGCAGCGCCTCACCGCGGGGCACGTCAAGCAGGTCGGCGATGGCCGTGGTGGCTGCGTCGTCGTAGCGGCGCGGGTCCTCGCTCAGCAGCTTGTGCGAGACGAGACTGCCGTCGGGCCGCCGGGCCACAACATCCGTGAAGGTGCCGCCACGATCGACCCAGAAATCCCAGCCAAGGGTTGCTCGGCTCATGGCAGGACCCTACGTGCCGTCCTCGCCGAGGTCCGTCTCACGGCCCGCTCTCAGTCGGGAACGACGGCCGTGGCAATGATCTCCACCATGGCATCGGGTTCGACCAATCCCGTTGTCCCCAGCAGCGCCATTGCAGGGAAGTGTCGACCGAGGTGCTTGCGGTGGGCGGCCCCCACGCCGCGAAGATCACCGCGGTAGGCCTGCACATCGGTCGCATACACCACCATCGACACAATGTCGTGCGGCTCGCCGCCCGCGTGTGCCAGTGCTTCGACGACGTTGCCGAGCGCCACGTCGTACTGCTCAGCGAAGGAGTCGCCGACGACTGCGCCGGTCGAATCTGCGGCGATCTGGCCGGCGAGATACACCGTCCGCCCGTCGGCCGGCACGACCGCGTGCGCGAATCCCGGCGAGGGAGACATCGATTCGGGGCTGATCAGCCGGTGAGGTGTCGTCATTGCAGTGTCCCTGTGTCTCGAGGTCGTTGCGCGTGTTCGCGCCTGCACCTCATCGTCCCGTCCATTTCGGTTCCTCCGACGCTCCGAAGGCACGGTGGAACTCGGCGTGGTCGTCGGTGCGCATGAGCAGCGCCTGCGTCATGGCTTCGAATTCGATGGCTGCGGCCAGGCTCATGTCGGCTTCCCGGCTGATCAGCAGCTTCGTGGCCTGGTACGCAAGTCGAGGCCCGTCAGCGAGGCGCCGTGCGAGCGCCAGGGCCTCGCTCAGCAGATCGTCTGGGGCGACCACGCGGTTCGCCAAGCCGATCTCGACCGCGTGGTCGGCGGTCACCGCGTCGCCCAGCATCAGGATCTCGGTGGCGCGCCCCTGCCCGACCAGCCGGGGCAGCAAGTAGGCCGAGCCCATGTCGCCGCCCGACAGCCCGACGTTGGTGAACAGGAAGCGGAACTTGGCGTGCGGCACGCAGAGACGGAAGTCGCTCGCCAGCGCGATCACGGCACCTGCTCCCGCGACCGTGCCGTTGATGGCGGCGATGATCGGGATCGGGCACTCGCGCATGTTCTGGATGACCGCACCCGTCATGTGGGTGAATTCGAGCAATTGCTTGGGGTCGAACGTCACGAGCTCGCCGATGATCTCGTCGACGTCGCCGCCCGAGCAGAAACCCCGTCCCTCGCCGGTGATGACGATGGCGTCGATGTCGCCTCGCAGGGGTGCCTCCCGGAACAGGTCCCGCAGGTCGGCATAGACATCGAAGGTCAGGGCGTTGAGCTTGTCGGGGCGCTGGAACGTGATCGTGGCCACCCGGTCATCGAGGCTGACGTCGAAGTGCTCCCAGTCGTAGGTGAAGGGTGCTGATGCGCGGAATGTCATGAGGGTCCTCCGTCGAGCACGATCTCCTGGCCGTTGTGCTCGCCGGCCAGCAGCTCCATCACCGCATCTACCACTTCGGCGATCTCGATGATCCGCCCGTGGGGGGTGGCCGTGGCCAAGGCGGCTTCAGCCTCGGCGAGGTTCTTGCCGGTCTGGCGGGCGATGTTGGCGATCGTGGCCACGGTCATCTCCGTGCGGACGAACGTCGGGCACACGGAGTTGGCCGTGACCCCGGTGCCATCCACTTCGGCCGCGACCACACGCATCAAGCCCATGACCGCGTGCTTGGACGACGCATAGGCGGCGATGTACTTCGCGCCCTCGACGCCGGCGATCGAGGCAACCGTCACGATCCTGCCGGCGTCGCGTTCCAGCATTCCGTCGATGATGGCTCGGGTGCACAGGAATGCACCGGTCGCATTGACCGCGATGCTGCGGTGCCACTCCTCCAAAGTCGTGCGGCCCAGCCGGTTCGATCCCGACACGCCGGCGTTGTTGACGAGGATGTCCACCGGGCCGATGTCGGAGAACGTCGAAGCGACTTGCGCTTCATCGGTCACGTCACAGATGCGGGCTTCGACCCCGGCGAACGGCTCAGCAGGCGCCGAGGTGGCCAGGGCGATGACGTCGTGGCCTGCACTGGCGAGTTCGAGGCTGATGGCCCGGCCGATCCCGCGAGTGCCTCCGGTGACGACGGCCGTGCTCATGCCACAGCTCCGGCGTTGTCGAGCATGGTGGGGACTGTACTACTCTTTTTGACATCGCAAATTTCACGCGATCTCAGGGATTCGGCGAACGATGATGCGCCGCGAACGGACGCCCGGATGAAAATCGCCTGCATCGGCGGTGGCCCGGCGAGCCTGTTCTTCAGCATCCTGATGGCCAAGCAAGACCCGGGCCACGACATCACCGTGTACGAGCGCAACCGCCGCGGCGACACGTTCGGGTTCGGCGTGGTGTTCTCCGACGAGACGCTCGCCAACATCGCAGAGACCGATCCCGATTCGATCGCCGCAATCGAATCGGAGTTCCGCTACTGGGGCGCGATGGATGTCCTCTACCGGGGGCGCACCATCACCTCCGACGGGCACGGATTCGCCGCGCTGGCCCGCGTGCGCCTGCTCGAGATCCTGACCCGCCGGGCGATCGAGCTCGGCGTGCGGGTCGAATTCGAAACGGAGGCTCATGCCGACGCGCTGTCCGGCGAGGTGGATCTGGTGGTGGCCGGTGACGGTGTCAACAGCAGCACCAGGTCGCGCTACGCCGACGACCTGCGTCCTGCGATCCGCCACGGCTCAGCGAAGTACATCTGGACCGCCACCGACGCCCCCTTCGACCGCTTCACGTTCATCTTCGAGGACTTGTTCCTCGAAGACATCAAGCACAGCGAGGACTTGCTCCTCGAAGACATCAAACACAGCGAAGACTTGGTCTTCGAAGACATCAAACACAGCGAGGACTTGGTCAGCGAGGACGGGGCGTGCCGCACGGTGCAGGCGCACATCTATCCCTACGACGACACGCGCTCCACCTTCATCGTCGAGATGGCCGAGCCGACGTGGGAATTGGCCGGCCTCGGGGGCCACGACGACGACTTGGCACCAGGTCAGTCCGACCAGCACGCCCTGGAGTGGTGCAGCCGCGTCTTCTCTGACCATCTCGACGGGCGGCAGCTCATCGGCAACAACTCGCGCTGGATCAGCTTCCCGCGCATCTCGTGCGAGTCGTGGATCGCGAACAACGTCGTGCTGCTGGGCGACGCCGCGCACACGGCTCACTATTCGGTGGGCAGCGGCACGAAGATGGCGCTGGAGGACGCGATCGCGCTCGCCGATGCCATGGCCGCGACGGGCGAAGTCTCCACAGCGCTCAAGAACTACGAGGCCGAGCGCCGCCCCCAGATCGAGAGCCTGCAACGAGCTGCGGCTACCAGCGAGGACTGGTTCGCGAACGTCGACCATCACCGCCGGCGCCCGTTCGAGCAATTCGCGTTCTCCCTGTTCACCAGGTCGCAGCGAGTCACCTACGACAATCTGCGCGAGCGCGATGCGCAGTACCACGACGAGACCCTGCGCTGGTTCGCCGAACAGCAGTCGCCTGCACACCGGCCGCCGACTCCCGACACGCCGCCGATCTTCTACCCCTTCACCCTGCGGGATGTGAGCTTTCACAACCGGATCGGCGTGTCGCCCATGGCGCAGTACAGCGCCGTGGACGGGATGCCGAACGACTGGCACAAGGTGCATCTCGGCAGCCGCGCCGTGGGCGGGGCCGCCCTGGTGATGACCGAGATGACCTGCACCTCGCCCGACGCTCGCATCACGCCCGCCTGCACTGGGATCTGGAACGCCCGCCAAGCCGAGGCATGGGCCGGGATCACCCAGTTCGTGCACGACTTCACCGATGCCAGGATCGGTCTGCAGCTCGGGCACGCGGGCCGCAA
This sequence comes from Candidatus Poriferisodalis sp., assembly GCF_965204125.1. GTDB lineage: Bacteria > Actinomycetota > Acidimicrobiia > Acidimicrobiales > Poriferisodalaceae > Poriferisodalis. The sequence continues at coordinate 1,234,232 of NZ_OZ241968.1, forward strand.
GGGCTCCACGAGGGTGCCTTGGGAGGGTGAGGACGTACCGCTGGAGGCGGGCAACTGGCCGTTGATCTCGGCGTCGCCGCTGCGATACCGAGCCGGCAGCCAGATGCCGGCGGAGATGTCGAATGCCCAGATGGATGCCGTGCTCGACGACTTCGTGGCGGCAACCCGGCGAGCGGCCGACGCCGAGTTCGACTTGGTCGAGCTGCATGCCGCGCACGGCTACCTGCTCTCATCGTTCCTGTCGCCGGTCACGAATCAGCGCAGCGACGACCACGGCGGCTCGCTCGAGAACCGGGCCCGCTTCCTGCTGCGCGTCACCCAGGCGGCACGGGAGGCCTGGCCCCAGGGCAAGCCATTGTCGGTGCGGATCTCGGCCACCGACTGGGTCGAGGGCGGGTTCAGCCGATCAGAAGCCATCGAGCTGAGCGACATGCTCAAGGGCGCCGGCGTCGACATCATCGACGTTTCCACCGGCCAGGTCGATCCCAGCGGGGCGCCGGCGTACGGGCGGCTGTACCAGACACCGTTCGCAGAGGCCATCCGCAACACCGTCGGCATCCCGACCATGGCGGTGGGCGCCATCTCGAGCATCGACGATGTCAACACCGTGCTGATGGCGGGTCGGGCCGACATCTGCTTGATCGCCCGTGCGCACCTGGTCGATCCCTACTGGACCCTCAACGCGGCGATCGATCTGGGCCGCAGCGAGCAACCGTGGCCGATTCAGTACTGGCAGGGCCGCACCAGCCGCCGGCGCGAGCAGGTGCCTGACGCCCTGATCGACCGCGACCTGCGCTGACGCTGCTGGCCGCGTCACTCAGCGGCGGGCTGCAGCTTCGAGCGTTTCGAGGTAGAAGCGGTGTGCGCCGGGGCGCAACTGGCGATGCAGCTTCGTGAACACCTCGCGGGCTTCGTCTGCGAGCCATCCCTCGGGTGTGACCGCGGGGGGCAGGCCTGGGTCGGCGTAGGGCAGCGGTCGCCAAGCGCTGATGTTGTTCATGTGCGCCACGAATGCGTCGCGGTCAGAGCCTGGTTGGGCCATCCACCCCTCGGAAATCGGCTGCTGCGTCGCCAAGTACTCGCCGTAGAGCTTGTTGATCACGCCCAGGTCCCATGCCCCGGTCGCGACGTGGGGCTCGTCGCCGTGCGGCCGGAAGTCGCCCTCGAAGAACGACACGTAGCCGTCGAGCCCATGACGCCGCAGCATCGTGCGAGCCTCATCGGCCAGCGAGGCGGGGGCGATCCACGACGCAGCCGGACCGGGCGCAAAGCCCAAGCGGGCCAGCTGCGACCGGATCAGGTAGCGCTTGCTGCGCTCTGGCTCGGGGATCGAGAACAGCACTAGCAGCCATCGGTCGTCGCTGGGCCGAACGCCGGTGCCGAAGATGCGCCGGTCACCTGCTTCGAGGATCTCGCGCCCATCGGCGCTGAGGGCGTACCCGGCTTTGCCGTCCACACGTTCGGGCACCAGCAAGCCGGATCGCTTCATGCGAGACGCCGCGGATCGCACGGCCTGGGCATCCACGTCGACCTCGCTCAGCAAGGCGATGAGCCCGCCGACGGCGACCCAGCCGCCGTAGTCGCGAGCAAACAGCCCGTAGGTGTCGAGGATGCGATCTCGCGGGGACTTCGTCATGCCGCCGTCGACCCAGCCCCGTCGCTACTCGCCGAGCAGGGCGGTCAGCCCGCGCCGTTGGAGCTTCCCTGTCGACGTCGTGGGCAGCGGCTCGGCACAGAAGGTGATCCGGCGAGGGTACTTGTAGGGGGCAATCGAGGCCTTGACGTGGTCTTGCAGCTCGCACGCCAGCGCATCGGTGGCTGACGACGGGTCAGCCAGACGGACGAAAGCGTGCACGACCATGCCCCGGTCCGGGTCAGGCGTGCCGATCACTCCCGCCTCGCACACCATGGCGTGCGTCAGCAGGGCCTCCTCCACTTCAGGGGCGGCAATGTTGTAGCCGGAGCTGATGATCATGTCGTCGGCCCTGGCCTGGTACCAGAAGTAGCCGTCGGCGTCGCGCACATAGACGTCGCCCGTGTAGTTCCAGCCATTCCGCACATAGACGGCCTGGCGTTCGTCGTCGAGGTAGCGGCAGCCGATCGGTCCGCGAACAGCGAGCAGCCCTGGCTGGCCGTCCGGCACCGGGGCGCCGTCGGCGTCGAAGATCACGGCCTCCCACCCGGGCAGGGGCTTGCCCGTCGAACCGGGCCGTATCTCGGCATCGGGCGCGGAGATGAAGATGTGCAGCAGCTCGGTGGCGCCGATCCCGTCGTTCAGTCGCACACCGAGCTCATGCTCGACGAGCTCGAACGTGGATCGCGGCAACCATTCGCCGGCTGACACGCCACAGCGCAGTGAGGAGAGGTCCGGCCGGGGATCGAGCATCGTCATGGCCCGGTACGCGGTGGGCGAGCTGAAGCACACGGTGGCCTGCCGTCTGGCGATCAGCTCCGCCAATGCAGCGGGGCCCGGCTCGTCGCAGAACCAGGTGCACGCTCCTGCTCGCATGGGGAAGACCACCTCGCCGCCCAGGCCGAACGTGAACGCCAGCGGAGGGCTCCCGACGAACACGTCGTCGGGGCCTGCTCGCAGGATCGGCTCGAACGCGTCGGCGATCACCAGCAGGTCGCGATGGAAGTGCACGGCAACCTTGGGTTCGCCGGTCGTACCCGAGGTGGACGCCAGCAGGGCAGGATCGGTCGCGGCGGTGTCCACTGCAGCGAATTTGCCGGGCTTGGCGACAGCCGCGGCGTTGAGATCTCCGTTCGGGCCCCAGATGGCGATCGGGCCGCCGGTCACTTTCTGCAGCTCAGCTTCCATTCCCGCTTCGCACAGCGAGACCGACGGCTCGCACTTCGCGATCACCCTCGCTAGCTCCGCGGCACGCAGCAGCGGCATCGTCGTGACAGCCACGGCGCCGGTTTTCAGCACGCCAAGCCAGGCAGCCACCATCCAAGGCGCATTGGCGCCCCGGAGCAGCACGCGGTTGCCTGCAACGATGCCGTAGTCCTCGACAAGCACCGCGGCGATCCGGTTGGCGCAGTCGGCTACGTCGGCGTAGGTCCACATGTCGTCGCCGAGCCCCATGCAGGGGCGCTCTCCCCAGCCTCGTTCGATTGCCCTGTCCAGCAGGATCGAGGCGGCATTCAGCCGGCTCGGGTAGCAGTACAGCGACTCGTCGAGCCTGATCTGCGGCCAGTGCTCTGCGGGCGGCAGACGATCGAGGACAAACCGGTCCACATGTGCCGTCGCAGCCGCGGTGCCTGTGCTCATATCCAGCCGTTCATACCCGTCCGGGTAATGCCGTCGATATGACGATCTCTAATCAAACGCTATATCGAGCGTCGCCGTCGCGCAAGGACTTCGTGGTGCGCCAGCAGGGCGCATATGGCGGGGCGCGTCAGGCCGCCCGCCGACGCGGGATGCAGCCGGGATCGTCGCCGGTCAGGACGTGATCTTGCGGAAGCGGGCGCCGTACATGATGCCGCCGTAGTAGTTGAAGACCTCGCGGGCGTTTTCGTCGTCGAACGGGTAGTCGGCACCGATCTGGGTGGCTGCGGCGAGCCCGGTCACGAAGCAGGTCTCCTGGCTGTTGACCAGCGTGTGCGCCCCGCAGTGCCAGCTGCGGCGCTTGCCCTGGATGAAGCGGAACAGCGGCACGAGCAGCGTCACCTGGCGCACGTCATGCACGACGTGCTGGAACCACCAGCGCTTCACGATCTTGTCCTCGTCGATCGGGGTGTTCGAGTTGTAGGTCACCAGGCAGGGCTTGTCAGAGCCGAAAATCCATGGCTGCTGGTTGTGCATGATGTAGGTGAGCTCGTAGTTGTCGGGCCGGGCGCCGTACTGCTCTACGTGATTGGTGCGTGTGCCCAGGCATTCCACCTCGTCGTCGGGCAGGACCGACGGGTCGGAGTGCACCAGCGTGTGGTTGTGCAGCTCGCTCTCGTAGCGCACCGACGAGAGCACGTAGCGCTCGAGCGCCGTGGGCTTGTCGAGCATCATCAGGGTCTGGTTGGCGTTGGAGGCGAAGATCACCTCGTCGAAGGTCTCGCGCACCCCCGCTGCATCCTCGACGACCACCTCCGATGCTCCCCGGTACACCTTGCGGACCGGTCGGCTCAGATAGATCTTGTCCCGGAAATCCGCCGACAGGTGCTCGTAGATGCGCCGCGTCCCCTGGTCCCAGGTCTGCATGGGCGTCGCCGATTCGATGTCGAAGAACTCGAGATAGCGGGCGAACAGCGCGGCGGGCATGTCGAACACGTTCGTCGCCATCAGGAAGTTGACGAACATCGGCTTGAGGATCTTGTACTTGAAGTCGGCGGAGAACCTGCCCACGTTCAGGACCGTCCGCATGCTGATGTAGTTGAACGGGTTCAGCGCATTGAGGAACTTGGACCGCGCCCGGGTGAGACGGCCGAATGAGTGCAGGCGACCCAGCAGGCGCTGGAACCGCTCGATCTCGGGCTGCAGCTGGTCCCTGATGTCGGAGTCGAAGTCGTGGGCGTACCTGCCGCCCTGGTACTTCACGCTGTAGTTGAACTTGGTCGGGAATAGCTCGATGCCGAATCGGTCGAGCAGCAGCAGGACGTGGTCGTAGACCGACGGGATCAACGCAGTGACCGAGATGTCGAAGGGAAGCGACGTGCCGTCGTCCTGCGGCATGTCGACAGTGACAGCGTTGCCCCCGAGGCGATCGTTGGCCTCGAACAGCCGGATGTCGAACCGGTCGGGATGGTGAGCCAGCGCCCACGCGGCGCCCAGCCCCGACATGCCTCCGCCGATGATTGCGATCCTGCGCTGCGTCATCGTGCTCCCGCCGCTCAGGATGCCTCAGGTGAGAGGCGGCAGACCTGAGCTGTCCCGCTCTTGTTCGCTCTGCTCACGGGCCGCTCGGGCCCCGGCTTCGCCTGCGGGCTCAGCCTCTTCGCGCGCTTGCAGGGATTCGAACCCCGAACCTTCTGATCCGTAGTCAGATGCTCTGTCCAATTGAGCTACAAGCGCTGGTTGCCACTGGTCGGGCCGGGGGCCCGTCGGCGCCCGAACAGTCTAGGAGTAGCTGCCGGCACGCTTCGGTGAGATTTTGCGTTCGGGTCACGCACCGCTGCCGTCGGGGTGGGGTTGGTCGGCCGTTGCCAGCAGCGCGGCGGTGCGGGCGACATCGGCTGGGGTGCGGTCGAGCGCTTGCGCCGCTGCCACCACGTCGGACCATTCGGGCTTGGATCGGTGTGGACCGTGTTTCACCGAGATGCGGTGGCCGTCGATCTCCACGGTGGTGGTGTGCCGTTCGAGCGCCGTGCGCACGACGGTGCGGGCTCGCAAGCCCAGCGTGCCAGTGAGGCGCGCTATCAGGTCGCCCAGCGCTGTCACATCGTCGGCGCTGCACAGCGCCATCAGCGTGTTCGCCGGACGGCCGTGCTTCATCACGATCGGAACCGCCCAGGCATCCAGCGCGCCAGCCGCCAGCAGCTCCTCGATCGCGTGGCCCAGCAGCTCGCCCGAGACGTCGTCGAGGTTCGTGGCCAGTTCCACCAGCTCAGCGGTGGATTCGGCGCCTTCGATGGCCGCCATAGTCGCGGCCAGCCCTGCATCAGTACGGCTCACTTCGGTTGCCCGAGTACCAATCAGCACACCGGTGACGTTGGGGCGACCCGGCAGCTCGCGGGTGCCCGCACCGAAGCCGACGCCAGTCACCGTCATGGGCGGCACTGGCCCGAACACCGAGGCCAGGGCGGCCACGATTGCGGCCCCCGTCGGGGTCGTCAGCTCCATGTCGATATCGACGCCCACCACTGGGTGTCCCGCCAGCAAGTATCCGACTGCGGGCGGTGGGTTCGGCAGCACGCCATGCGCGGCGTGGATCGTGCCCTTGCCCACCGCAACCGGTCCGCAGGCAACCTCATCGACGGCCAGAGATTCCAGCGCCGCGCACACGCCGACGATGTCGACGATCGCATCCAGCGCCCCGACCTCGTGGAAATGGACCTCGTCGGGCGGCACTCCGTGCACCTGGCCCTCGGCAACAGCGAGCGCCTCAAACGCTGCGAGCGCGCGGCCCCGAATCCGGTCTCCCAAGGGTGCGCTCTCCAGCAGCTCCCGGATATGGCGCCAGCGCCGATGGTGATGCCCTTCGGGGGCGTCTACGACGGCCCGCGTCGCGGCCAGTTCATTCCGCTGTACCCGCTCGGCACTGAGCTGCCAGCCGTCAATGCCGAGCGTCTGCAGCTGTTCGATGACGAACTCCAGGTCTGCGCCGGCATCCAGCAGCGCCCCGAGCGCCATGTCGCCTGCGATCCCCGACACCGGATCGAACCACGCCACCGTGCCGTCGGGAGCACTTCGTTCGCCGCTCGCGGATGACGATGCGGCCGTCGGCGCGTGCGGCGTCACCGGCGACGTGTCGGCGGCTGCGATGTCGTGCATCACTCGGCTCCGCCGTCGCGGCCCGCCGCCAGATCCACGATGCGCATAGCGGCCATCGCGGCACCGAAGCCGTTGTCGATACCCACCACGGCGATCCCGGCTGCGCACGACGCATGCATTGCCAGCAGCGCCGTCACACCGTCGAGCGCTGCGCCATAGCCCGCGCTGGTCGGCACGGCGATGACCGGTGCAGCAGTCACGCCCGCGACGGCCGTGGCCAGCGCTCCTTCCATACCCGCCACCACGATGACGACCTCAGCCGATGTCAGCGTGTCGATCTCGGCCAGGAAGCGATGCAGGCCCGCGAGGCCGATGTCGGTCACCATCTCGGCGTCGACGCCGAATGCGCCGAGCACCGCTGCGGCTTCGCTCGCGACCGGTCCGTCCGATGTGCCCGCTGCTGCCACCACCACGCGCTCGTGACGCGCTGGCGCAGCGCGCCACACCACCGTCGCCAAGTCGGCTGAAGGCATGGCGGCGCCGTCAGCCGGGTCGGGCTCCCGATCGGCGGGGCGGTGCACCACGCCGCCGGGGCACGCGGCCAGCGCCGCTGCGGCCTGATCGGTGCTCGCTCGGGTGAGCAGCACCGGGCCGGAGCCGCCGCTCAGCATCTCGGCCACGATGCGGGCGCACTGGCTCGGCGACTTGCCGGGCCCGTACACCGCCTCGGGATGGCCGGTGCGCAGCGCTCGGTGATGATCGATGCGCGCCCCCGCAATCTCCGCATAGGGCAGTCGGCGCAGTCGCGCCAGCGCCTCGTCGGCACTCACCGTCCCGTCACGCACCTCTGCCAGCAATCCGGCGAGCTGTTCAGCGTCCATCGCCTGCCGTTCTACCCGCCGCGGCCCGGCGTCAACATCGTTCAGGCGCGTTCATGGGCGCGTGCATTGCTGCATCGATCGAGATCTGTGTACAAGTCTTGATGGCCGATTTCGTCTTGTGCTGCCATGAGGGAGATTCTACGTATCAAAACTTTACAAATTGCTATGTTTTGATACCTTGAATCCCGTGAACGAGAGGATTGTGGCGCCTAGCAATCTCGCCGATTGGTTGATCGGGCGAGGGCAGCACTTCATTACCTCTCAAGATGCAGCCACCCTGCTCGACGTTCGGCCCCATGAGGTCTCGACAAGTCTCGGCCGTGCCCGCCAAGCGCGCAAGATGATTTCGGTCACGAAGGGCGGCTGGGTACCGGTGCGGCCCGAGTATCGAGATGCTGGTGCGCCACCGCCGCTGCACTACATCGATCCGCTCATGAAGCACCTCGATCATCCGTACTACGTAGGTTTCCTCTCCGCCGCTGCACTGCACGGTGCCGCCCACCACCCACCGATGATCCTTCAGGTGGTGACAACAGCACGCCTGCGGGACCGACGAATCGGCAGCAACCGGATCAGCTTCATCCAGCGCGCCGCCACCGCTGCACGCGATACGCAACAGACCAACACACCGACGGGGCGTGTCATCGTCTCGACGTCGCCGACGACCGTCATGGACCTCGTTGATTCGCCCGACCAGGGCGGCGGCATCTCGAACGTTGCGACGGTTCTTGGCGACCTGCTCATCTCGCGCCTGCTCGATCTGGAATCTCTGCCAGCAACGGCATCAAGATTCCCGACTGCGGCAGTGCAGCGAGCGGGATATCTGTTGCAATACATGGCTGCAGAGACCGGCGTCGAGAGTTCGGTCTCCGATTTGCTCGACGATCTGTCGCAGATGGTGGGTTCCGAGTGGACGCCTCTAGAGCCTGGCCTCGGGGGCAGCGACGAACGCAATGACCGCTGGCGCGTCATGCTGAACGCGATCGTGGAGCACGACCTGTGATCCCGCAAGCGGATATTGCCCACTGGAGAACGCAGGTCCCGTGGATCAGCGCCGAGAATGTCGAACAGGACCTCGTGCTCTCGCGCCTCATCGTGGAGATCGCGCGACATCCCCTACTGGGCCACGAGCTTGTCTTCCGTGGTGGTACCTGTCTGCACAAGCTCTGGCTAGACCGACCGTGGCGCTACAGCGAGGATCTCGACTACGTCCGCCGCAGCGGTGGCGGAATAGGCGACGTGCTCGATGCGATCAGGGAGGTTGCGGTGGCCGTTGGATTCGACGATGTGCGCACAGCCGTCAGTCAGCATCCCAAGGCGCGGCTCCGCACCAGCTACGAAGCCGGCGGGACGTTCAACATCAAGGTCGAGATCAACACCTACGAGCGATCGCCAGCACGATCTACCGTGACCAAGCACTACGAGGTGAACAGTCCGTGGTTTCAGGGTGCTGCTGAAGTTCCGACGTTCTGCATTCCTGAACTGATCGCCACCAAGGTCCGGGCGCTCTACCAGCGCAGCAAGGGGCGAGATCTCTTCGACATCTGGCTTGTCGTGGCGCAACAGCAGCTCGACCCAGTCGAGATTGCGGCGTGCTTCGAGACATATCGGCCGGATGGCTGGACAACGAAGCGGGCAACGGCCAATCTCGACGAGAAACTTGCCAATAGCGCGTTTACCGGCGATCTCGAGCCGCTCATCGCAGAATGGCCGCAGGGCTACACCGTCGAAGCCGGGCATGAAGCGGCACAGTCGATCTTCGACGCCATCGAGGCCCGCAGACTGTCATGACCATTGGGAGCGGTGCGTATCCTGCCCCGATGGCTGCTGCCGCTGCACCCCAGGGCGACTCTGCCCTCTCGCCGTCGACGCGCATTGGGTACATGGGCCCGCACGGCACCTTTACCGAGGCTGCGCTGGCGACCCAGCCGGACCTGTCGCAGTGCACGCCTGTCCCGCTCATCTCGGTGCCCGAGGTGCTCTCCGCGCTCGACGACGGCGACGTCGACTACGGCTTCGTGCCCGTCGAGAACGCCATTGAGGGCGCAGTCAACGTCACCCAGGATGCGCTCGCGTTCGACTTCGACTTCCTCATCCAGCGAGAAGTTGTGGTGAACGTGCAGCTCGACCTCATGGCGCTGCCCGGCACCGCCACAGCCGACGACCTGTCGTCAATCCACACGGTGCTGTCGTTCCCGGTGGCGATCGCCCAGTGCCGTGCGTTCCTGCACACCCAGCTTCCCGATGTCGAGATCGAGGCGGCCACCTCGACCGCGCTGGCAGCCCGGCGCATCGGCGAAGAACAGCTCGCCGGTGTTGCAGCGATCGCCAGCCCGACCGCTGCTGAGCTCTACGGGCTCGAGACCGTCGTGCCCGGCATCGAGGACCACCGCGACAACCAGACCCGCTTCCTGCTGCTGGCCAAGGGACAGGTGCCGCCGGCCAGCGGCAACGACAAGACCAGCATCGTGGTGTTCCAGCAGCAGAACGAGCCGGGCAGCCTGCTGGGGATCCTCATGGAGTTCGAGGCCCGCCGTCTCGACCTGTCCAGGTTGGAGTCGCGACCGACCCGCCGTGGTCTCGGCGAATACTGTTTTCTGCTCGACTTCGAGGGTCACATCTCCGACGAAGTGGTGGCCGACTGCTTGCGCGCGCTCAAGATGAAGCAGCGTGACGTCAAGTTCCTGGGCTCCTTCCCTGCCGCCAACGGCAACTCGTCGGGCCGCGAGCGCGTCAGCGAGGAAGCCTGGACCTCGTCAGACGACTGGCTGAAGTCGCTCCGCCGCCTCGTCCGCTAGGCACTGCCGGCTTCCGCTGAAGGCGGCCGAATATGAACCAGCCAACCCACCCACTCGGCGAGATCGTGCGTCACGGCGATGGCACGACGAGCCTGCGGTTCGAACGCGATCTGGCGGGCTCAGCCGAACGGGTGTGGCGCGCACTGACCGAGAGCGGCCAGCTCCGCCACTGGATGCCGTGTGACATTGTCGGCCCACGGGAGGCAGGAGCCGAGGTCACAGCCCCGTTCTGGAGTGACGTGATCGCCAAGTACGGCATCGAGGACACGGTGCTCACCGGTCGCATCGTCACCTGGGACCCACCCAGCACGTTCGCCTGGGAGTGGGACGACGAGCTGCTCACGTTCCGTCTCGATCCGCACCCAGCCGGCACGCACCTCACCTTGACCGTCGACTTAGGAGACAAGAGCCCGGAAGTGCACCAAGTGGCCGCCGGCTACCACATGTGCTTGGACCAACTGTGCGCCCTGGTCGACACTGACAACCCGCCACCCTTCATCGACGCCGACCCGAGCCCCTACGAGACCATCTACGCCGAACTCACCGAGTAGCGGTCACGCCTCCTCGGCCCCCATTGCCGCGGTCTGCGACCGACGGCGGGTCAGACCCAGGGGCAGTTGGAGTTGCGGTCGCCGAAGGTGCCGCCGGTGCGGTAGCGGTCCAGCGTGAACGGCTTGAGCTCGTCGGGCTTCTGGCCGTGCACCATCATCTCGGCGGTGAGCTTGCCCACGCCGATCATCTTGAACCCGTGGTTGGAGTCGGCAATCACCCAGGCGTTGTCGGCCACGTAGTCGAACACCGGCACGTTGTCGGGGGTGAACGCCCCGATGCCGCCATTGCGGCGTTCCTTGAAGTACGGCCGCAGGTCTTCCAGTCGCTTGAACAGCATGCCCAGCGTGGCGCAGTAGTAGTCGGCGAACCACTCCTCGGCCTGATACTCGTCGTTCAGGTGGCCGTAGGGCTCCACTGCCGCCCGCGGCCCGATCTTGATCGGGATCGTCCCGCCCTGCAGGCCGGGTGCGCCCACCCGCTCCGCTGCGTAGCGCGTGTATGAGTAGAAGTGGTCCTTCAGGAACCGGCCGTCGGGTGAGTACACCGGCGTGTTCATGAGTTCCACGTGCAACACCGGCGAGTCTTTGTGCTGGGCAGTGCGGAAGTCGACGCCGGGCGGCAACAGCACCTCGCCCTCGAGCAGCCGCCAGTAGGTCCACATGTCCATCTGCTCTTCGACATGCCCGTCGGGGTACAGCACGTCGAGTTGGCTGGGGCCGCCGAGCCATTCCCAATGCGTCGGCGTCCACGCCCCCGCACCCACGACGACCTGCTCACACGCGATCGACCCCTGGGTGGTCTCGACCGCGGTGACCGAGCCCGAGTTGTCGAACTGGTAGCCGGTCACGGTGGCGCCGTACACCCGCTGCACGCCCCACTGCCGGCACTTCTGGTCGAGACCCCACACCGCCAGGTGCGTGCCGGCGTAACCGGAGCGGTGCTCGTGCAGCACCACATCGCAGTTGTCGGTCTTGAAATCGGGCCACAAGTTGGTGAGGAAGGCACGGGCCTCTGCACCGGTGTAGACGTCGGAGGGGTAGCCGCTGGCAGCCTGGGACGCCTGCAGCTTCAGGTAGTCGTCGGTCTGGTTGGCCTCGCCCACCGACACGTAACCGACCTGCTGGAAGCCGAGGTTCACCGGGTCGGACTCCCACACCTCCACGCTGGCTCGCAGGATGGCGTGCAGCGGCCCGGTCATGTACATGTTGCGGACACAGCCGCAGGCCAGCCCGGTGGCGCCTGCCCCCGGGCCCTGCTTGTCGATCAGCACCACGTCGCTGCCGGAGCCCTTGCCGGTGCGCTCGAGGTACATGGCCAAGTGGTAGGCGCTCGACAGCCCGTGCACGCCCGCACCCACCACCACGAAGCGGGCGTGAGGCGGCAGCGGCACGGCGTCGAACACCGGGATGGCGGCGGGGTTCACCGCTTGGCCGTCCACCTCCGGCGGCAGGGGCCGGTTGGCGAACGGGTACCACTGGTTATGGCCGGTGGGATTTGGGATGGAGTTGGTCATGGCTGTCCTTCTTTCAGTTAGGGATCACATCTGGTTGTCTGTGGGCGGGAGCCGGTAGTCGGCGCCCAGCGTCCGCCAGATCAAGGGGACACCGGGCCGGTAGGCGAGGTGGTGGCGGCTGGGTGCATCCAGGATGGTCACGTGAGCCGGACTGCCGTTGGTGAGCCGCCCAACGTCAGTCCGGCCCAGCGCGACTGCTCCGCCGACCGTCACTGCGGCGACGGCTTCGTCGATCGTCATGCCCATGTCGCGCACCGCCATGGCAATGCAGAACGAGATGGACGTGGTGTAGCTCGAGCCCGGGTTGCAGTTGGAGGCCATCGCCACCTTGACCCCGGCATCGATGGCCCGCCGGGCATCCGGGTAGGGCTGGCGGGTGGAGAAGTCGGTGGCGGGCAGGAACGTAGCCACCGTGTCGCTGGCCGCCAAGGCCTCGATGTCGTCATCGGAAAGGTAGGTGCAGTGGTCCACCGACGCAGCGTCCATCTCGACGGCGAGCTGCACGCCCGGTCCGTGGCCGAGCTGGTTGCCGTGCACACGCAAGCCCAGCCCGGCGTCCCGACCCGCCTCGAGCACCCGGCGGGACTGCTCCACGCTGAACGCACCGGTCTCGCAGAACACGTCGATCCAGCGGACATGGTCCCGGACTGCCTCCAGCATCGGCCCGCACACCAGATCGATGTACTCGTCGGCCCGTCCCGCGTACTCGCTGGGCAGCAGGTGGGCTCCGAGGAACGTGGCTTCGGGAGTGACCTCCGCGGCGAGCAACGCCAACTCGATTTCGGAGTCGAGTGACAGTCCGTAACCGGTCTTGATCTCCACCGTGGTCGTGCCCGCCCGGTGCGTCTCGACCAACCGCTGGTCGAGCGACGCCGCCAGCGCGTCGCGGCCTGCGCCGCGCGTGGCCTCAGTGGTCACGCGGATTCCGCCCCCGTCGTATGGCTCGCCTGCCATCCGGCGGGTGAACTCCTGTGAGCGGTCGCCTGCGAACACCAGGTGGGTATGGGAGTCGACGAAGCCCGGCAGCACGCACCGGCCGCCGACGTCGAGACGCTCGTCGGCGACAGCGCCCGACGGGCCCACGGCTACCACCGTGTCGTTGTCGATGACCACCGAAGCATCGGTCACCACGCCCAGCGAACCATCCCCCAGCGCGGGGTCGTTGGTGACCAGCTCGCCGATGTTGTCGATCACCAAGGAAGTGCGCGGATTGACGGACCGTTCCTTCGCGTCGCCTATTGCTTCCCGCTCTTGTTCGCTTCGCTCACGGGCCGCTCGGGCCCCGGCTTCGCAATTCTGCTCAGCCTCTACGGTCATGGCGAAGTGACCTCCGTGATGGCCGAAGCCAGCTCCGTCGCCACGTCGATCGTCGTGTGTCGGCCATCACGCACGACGGTCGTGCCGCCCACCACCAGGTGGTGAACATCGGCACTGGTGGCCGCGAAGATCGCTGAGGCCAGCGCTGTCTCGGCGTCGGTGCCCGCCATCCGTACCGAATCGAGCCTGATCGTCGCGAAGTCGGCCAGTGCGCCCGCCTCCAGGCTGCCGCCCTCCGGCCAGCCGAGCGACTCGTAGCCGCCGGATGTGGCCATCGCGGCGAGATCATCGGCACCGAACACGCCGCGCTCACCAATCGTGGCGCGCTGATCGCCTTCGACCGTGCGGGCCTCTTCGAACATATCGACGGCGGCGTGGGAGTCGGAACCCAGGCACAGACGGGCGCCATGACGGGCCAAGCCGGCGCTGGGTCCGATGCCGTCGGCCAGGTCGCGCTCGGTGGTGGGGCACAGGCAGCAGAACGCGCCGGCCTCGCCGATCAACGCCTGATCGCGGCCGTCAGCATGGGTGGCGTGCACCAGGGTCGTCGTGGGGCCGAGCCCTCCGGCCTGCGCGATCAGGTCGATGGGAGTTACACCGTGGACGCCGAGACACTGCTCGTTCTCCGCCGGTTGCTCGGAGGCATGGAAGTGCAACGGGACGCCGCGCTGGGTTGCCCAGTCCGCCGCCATCTTGACGGACGGCGGATCGACGGCTCGCACTGAGTGCACCGCAGCGCCGACCTGCACCATCGGGTTCGATGCCGTGGCAGCCAGCTCCTCGACCCGAGCAACCCACCGGTCGGCACTGCCGTCGCTGAAGCGGGCTTGTTCGGGACGCAGCGGCTCGTGGCCGCAGTCCAGCGCGGGGTTCAGCCCGCCATGCAAGTACAGCGTGTCCAGCAGGGTCAGGCGGATGCCGGCATCTCGGGCCGCAGCCATCAGTGCCGCGCCCATGGCGTTGGCGTCGTCATAGCTGTCCCCGCCGGGACGGTGATGGACATAGTGGAACTCGCCGACCACGCCGATGCCGGCCAGGGCCATCTCGGCGAACACTGCCCGGGCCAGCCGGCCGTAGCTGTACGGGTCGAGACGGCCCGCCACCCGGTACATCAGGTCGCGCCAGCTCCAGAAGCTGCCTCGCCCAGCGTGAGTGCGGCCACGCAGGGCCCGATGAAACGCGTGGCTGTGCGCGTTGGCCAGCGCCGGCAAGGTCAGCCCCGCCAGCGGCACGGCGCCCTCTGGCCGGACCGGCACACCGGCGCGAACCGCCGTGATGCGGCCGCCCTCAACGGCGATCACCACGCCCTCTGCCACCCGGGGTCCGCCGAGCCAGGCCAGCTCGCACCAGTAGTGCGCGGTCATGCCAGCACTCGCTGGTTGAAGCGGGTGATGCGCTCAATGAACGCATCGCGGTGGTGGCGCTCGAACTCGTCCCAGGTGCACAGGGTGGACGGGTCGGCACGATCAGTGATCAGCACGCCGTCGAGATGGTCGCACTCGTGCTGCCAGGTGCCCGCGGTCAGGCCACGTGCGGTGATGCAGTGCTCGTTGCCGTCGCGGTCGAAGTAGCGGACGCGGAGATTCACCGAGCGAACCACGTCACCCCGCAGCGGCACCGACAGGCAGCCCTCGTTTATCACCACGGTCTCGTCGTCGAGCACGTCCAGCACGGGGTTGATGGCGACGGTCAAGGGGATCGGCGGCTTGTAGGGGTAACGGGGGTTGTCGTTCACCTCGATGACGACGACCCGGTCCGTCTCGCCGATCTGGTTGGCGGCCAGGCCTGCCCCGTTGGCGTGGCGCATGGTGTCGATGAGATCGTCGACGAGGCCCTGCGTTCGTTCGCTGGAGATCTCGCACCGCGGCACGGCTGCAGCCCGCGCCCGCAGCGCCGGATGCCCGATGGAGAGGATCTCCCGGACGGTCATGATCGCCGCCTCATCCTCATGACGCGGCGGGCCGGTCGGCGGGAATGCGCACGCCGCGCTCCGCGGCCACTTCCCACGCCCGGTCGTAGCCAGCATCGGCGTGGCGCATCACGCCAGTGCCGGGGTCGTTGAGCAGCACCCGCTCCAGCTTCTGCGCGGCCAGGTCCGTCCCGTCGGCCACGCTGACCTGGCCGGCATGGATGGAACGGCCGATGCCCACGCCGCCGCCATGGTGGATGCTCACCCATGACGCTCCCGACGAGGTATTGACCATTGCGTTGAGCAGCGGCCAGTCGGCGATGGCGTCGCTGCCGTCTGCCATGTCCTCGGTCTCGCGGTACGGCGACGCCACCGATCCCGAGTCGAGATGGTCGCGCCCGATGACGATCGGGGCCTTGATCTCGCCTGAGGCGACCAGCTCGTTGAACCGCAGGCCCAGCCGGTGGCGCTCCCCGTAGCCGAGCCAGCAGATCCGAGCCGGCAGGCCCTGGAACGCGACCCGCTCGCCGGCGAGCTTGATCCAGCGCTTGAGCGGCTCGTCGTCGGGGAACTCTTCGAGCACCGCCCGGTCAGTGGCGGCGATGTCAGCTGGGTCGCCCGACAGCGCAACCCAGCGGAACGGTCCCTTGCCCTCGCAGAACAGGGGCCGGATGTACGCGGGCAGGAAACCCGGATAGTCGAAAGCCCGCCCGTAGCCGCCGAGCTCGGCCTCGGCCCGCAGGCTGTTGCCGTAGTCGAACACCTCGGAACCGGCGTCGAGGAAGCCCACCATCGCCTCCACGTGGGTGGCCATGGCCGACCGGGCGCGGCGAATGAGCTCGTCGGGCTGGTTGCGCCGCATCTCCTCGGACGCCTCGGGCGACAGGTCGTTGGGCACATAGGTGAGCGGGTCGTGGGCGGAGGTCTGGTCGGTGACGATGTCGGCAGCGACGCCGTCTGCCAGCAGGCGGGGCAGCAGGTCGGCGGCGTTGCCGACCAGACCCACCGACAGCGGGCGGCGGGCCTGCACGGCCTCGTCGCACCGGCGGAGCGCATCGGCGTAGTCGTCGGCGACCACGTCGAGATAGCGGGTCTCCACGCGTCGAGCGACCCGCTCGGGGTCGACCTCGATGCACAGGGCGACTCCCTCGTTCATGGTGATGGCCAGCGGCTGGGCGCCGCCCATGCCGCCCAGCCCGGCGGTGATGGTGAGGGTGCCGGCCAGCGAGCCCCCGAAACGCTTGCGGGCGATGGCGCCGAAGCACTCGTAGGTGCCCTGCAAGATCCCCTGCGTGCCGATGTAGATCCACGACCCGGCAGTCATCTGGCCGAACATGGTCAGGCCCAGATGCTCCAGCCGGCGGAACTCGTCCCAGGTGCCCCAATCGGGCACGAGGTTGGAGTTGGCGATGAGCACCCGCGGCGCCCATTCGTGCGTGCGCAGCACGCCGACCGGCTTTCCCGACTGCACCAGCATGGTCTCGTCATCGGCGAGGTCGGTCAGCGCCCTGATCATGGCGTGAAACGCCGGCCACGATCGTGCCGCCCGACCGGTGCCCCCGTACACCACCAGTTCGTCAGGTCGCTCGGCCACGTCGGGATCCAGATTGTTCTGCAGCATCCGGAAGGCGGCCTCCTGGGGCCAGCTCCGGCACGTCAACGCCGTGCCGGTAGGTGCTCGCACCCCGCCGGGCGGGGCGCTGGCGGCGTGCTGTGTGCTGGTGGCCATTGACAACCTCGGCGCCGTGTGTGCGGTGCACCGCACGTTACCGAGGTTCGGCCTATGCTGTCAATATGCAGCAAGAAATTTCAGATAATGAAACTACTGCTGCGTCTCCGCTGCACCGGTCGCGCTCGGCAGAGCGGGTGCTGGAGCTGCTCGAGACCGTGGTCACCAACGGCGAGCTCAGCCTCACCGCGGCAGCCGCCCACACGGTCATGCCGGCCAGCACGGCACTGCGGCATCTGCGGGTGCTGACCGACCGCGGCTATCTCGTCAAGGACGGCTCCGGGGCATATTCGGTGGGTCCGGCGTTCGTGCGCACTGCCTTGGCGTCGATGCAATCGGGCCCCTACGCCCGGCTCCGTGCCGCCGCGCAACCAGAGCTGGAACGTTTGGTGGAGACCACCGAGGAATCGGCGTACCTGGCCGTGCGCGACGGTGACGCCGCTGTCTACATCGCCACGGTCGAGGGCCAGCGGGCCATCCGCCACGTCGGCTGGGTGGGCCGCTCGGTGCCCATCGAGGGCACCGCCGTGGGCGACGCGTTGCTCGCTGGTGCGCTGGCGCCCGGTTCCCTCCCTCAGCCCATCTTCAATACCGGCGCCATCGAGCCCGATGTCACCGCTGTCTGCGCGCCTGTCCATGGCAACTCTGGTGCGATCGCCGCGCTGTCGGTGTTGGGGCCGGCAGACAGGCTCGCCGGCACCCGCTTGCAGACGGCGGCTGACGCTGTGATCGAAGCAGCCGCCGCCACATCGGCCGCGCTCTCCTCCACCCCCGCTACTCAGCCTCGGGGATGACAGTGGAACTCGACGGCCCGGGCGTCACCGTCGCCGACGTCGTCGCGGTCGCCCGCCACCGAGAGCAGGTCCACCTCAGCGCCGGCGCGCTCGGCCGGATGGCCGCGGCTCGCAGCATCGTCGAGACCTTGGCCGAAGGCGAGCCGGCCTACGGCGTCTCCACCGGCTTCGGCGCCCTGGCCAACACCACCATTCCGGCTGATCGCCGAGTCGCGCTGCAGCAGTCCTTGATCCGGTCCCATGCCGCCGGTATGGGCCCGCCGGTTGAGGCCGAGGTGGTGCGGGCCATGATGTTCCTGCGGGCACGCACGCTCGCCTTCGGCGTCTCGGGGTCGCGACCGCAGATTGCGGAGACGCTGGTGCGCCTGATCAATGCGGGCCTGGTTCCCGTGGTACCAGAGCACGGCTCGCTGGGGGCCAGCGGCGACCTCGCTCCGCTCGCTCATGCAGCGCTCGTGCTGGTCGGGGAAGGCGAAGTGCTCACCGACGGCGGAGGCACGATCAGCGGGGCCGAGGCCCTGGCGTCGGCGGGCATCGAACCGTTGGTGCTGGCCGAGAAAGAAGGCCTGGCCCTCACCAACGGCACCGACGGCATCCTGGGAATGCTCTGCCTGGCCGTCCACGATCTGGCCGGGCTATTGAGGGTCGCCGACATCGTGGCTGCCTGCAGCGTCGAGGCGCTCCTGGCCACCGATCGGGCCTTTGCCGCCGACCTGCTGGGGCTGCGGCCCCATCCCGGCCAGCAGGCCAGCGCGGCCAACCTGCGCGCTGTGCTGGCCGGCTCACCCATCGTGGCCAGCCACCGCCACGGTGATGACCGGGTGCAGGACGCCTACTCCATCAGGTGCACGCCCCAGGTCCACGGTGCCGCCCGCGACACTCTTGACTTCGCCGGCGGCGTGACCGATCAGGAGCTGGCCTCAGCCATCGACAACCCGATGGTGCTGCCTGATGGCCGCGTCGAGTCGTGCGGCAACTTCCACGGAGCGCCGGTGGCGCTGGCAGCCGACTACCTCGCCATCGCCACTGCCGAGGTGGGTGCCATCGCGGAGCGCCGCATCGACCGGCTGCTCGACCCCAAGCGTTCCGCTGGGCTGCCCCCGTTCCTGGCCGACGACCCAGGCGTGGACAGCGGCCTGATGATCGGCCAGTACACCGCAGCCGCCCTGTGCGCCGAGAACCGGCGCCTCGCCGCACCGGCCGCGGTCGACTCGCTGCCCACTTCCGCCATGCAGGAGGATCACGTGTCGATGGGCTGGGGCGCGGCCCGCAAGCTCCGCCGGGCGGTCGCCAACCTGCGCCGCATCCTGGCCATCGAATGGGTGACCGCAGCCCGCGGCATCGAGCTGCGGTCACCCCTGCAGCCCGCCGCGGGCACCGCAGCCGCGCTCAGCCTGCTGCGCAGCGAAGTCCCCGGTCCCGGTCCCGACCGCTGGCTGTCGCCCGAGCTCGCCGCAGCCGATCAGCTGCTCATCGACGAATCCCTAGTCCCCGCAGTCGCAGCCGCCGCCGGCCCCCTGGCCTGAACCAACTCAGCCAATGGCCTGGTGTCTCAATCGGCGGCGGTGGCCTCGATCTCGATCATGAGCCCGGGGAAGGCGAGCTGGGTGACCCCGAGCAGCGTCATCGGTGGAGTTGCGCCCAGCGGACCGAATCGTTCACCGAAGGCGCCGAAGTTCCTCAGAGCTTCGTCCATGTCTGTGACGTAAACGGTGAGCCGCGTGATGCTGGACAGATCCATGTCGGCAGCGTTCACGACGGCCTCAAGATTGTCGAGCGCCAGCGTCATCTGGCTTCGCATGTCCCCGGCGTGCTGCGGTTTGCCTTCGGCATCCACCGATGTCTGACCAGCACACACCAGTTGCCTGCTCGCTCCCTCGATGATCTCGGCTTGGTTGAAACCGAAGTTCAGTGACCACGGCCACGGGTTGACTGGCGTCCTCTTCATTGCATCGTTTCCTTTGGCCTGAACGACTTGGCGGAGGGAGGGGGATTCGAACCCCCGGAGGCTTGCGCCTCAACGGTTTTCAAGACCGTCGCAATCGTCCACTCTGCCACCCCTCCGCAGGCCAAGCTAGCGGCGTACCTCGGGGTCACTGACGGGAAAAGGGATCGCTGAAGCCCGCTGGTTGGGGTTATCTTGAGTCGGCGCGGCTGGCGCCCAAGGGCCTGGCCGTGCATGGAGAGGTGGCCGAGTCAGGTTGAAGGCGCTTCCCTGCTAAGGAAGTAACTGCCGCAAGGTGGTTCGTGGGTTCGAATCCCACCCTCTCCGCACCTGTGAGATCGCCGTCAGCAGCGCTGCGGTGCGGCCGCGTCGGCGTGGGCTAGCCGCCCTGCACCACGGGGAGGACTTCGGTCTCGAGGAGCCTGCGCGCAACAGTTCCCTCAGGGGACGCATAGACATTCTCGTTGAACTGGCCCGAGAGCAACACCTTGTCGATGCCCATCGCCTCCAGCTCATTGAGCTTGGCGATGCAACTGTCCGGCGTGCCGACCACGCCGAACCGGTCCATGAAGTCTGCCGGGAGCGACGCGGCCTGCGGCGACTCGTTCCGCGAATGCCCGCCGAAGTCGTAGACCTCGTGCAGCGTGTGCAGCGTCTTCGCCGTCTCTTCGCTGGTCGGCCCGACCGGTGTGCCGCCCTGCATCACCTGGAAGCGAGCGAAGACCGACATCGGACCCCTGATCAGGTCACGTGCAGTGTCGGGGTTGGCGTGGCACGCCATGTTCAGGTACGCGCCGAACTTCACGCCGTCGGGATCGAGGCCGGCGTTGCGCCGGGCTGCCTTGGCAACATCGATGCCCCACGCGAGGCGTTCGGGGTCGGCACCGACAGCGAACATCACCCGATCAGCATGAACCGCAGCGATGCCGATCACCTTCGGGCCGGTGGCGGCCACCTCGACGGGAACTTTGCGGCCGTCGCCGCCCAGGGAGTCTTCGCTGAGCGTGCCCCATGCCATGCGGCTGACGCCGGGACCCTCCGCAAGCTCCAGCGCATCAGCCGGAGCGGCGTACTCCAGCGGGATGTCGATCTCATCGAAGGGCACATCGCCGCCGCTGAGATATGCCTGCAGCTGCTTTAGGTGACGCTCGAAGTGCCCCAAGCGACCGGGAGCGCGGCCCAGATGCACCAGGCACGAGTCGCCCCGACCGATGCCGAACTCAAAGCGCCCGCCCGAGACTTGGTCGATGCTCAGGCACGCGGCTGCATTCACCGCCGGGAGGCGGGTCACCGAATTCCCCACGGCAAGCCCGAGTTTGAGCCGCTCCGTCGCGGTGGCGGCCAGCGCCAGGGCCACGAAGCACTCGCCGCTGAGGTTCTGAGTGTCGACGACTGCCAGTCCGCCCCAGCCCCCGTTCTCGGCTGCCTTGGCCACGTCCCTGATCTGCAGCGGCGCCGGGAATGCGTGAAGCCAGAGTTCCATCGTTGTCACCGATCATTGTCGTAGAGCGTCGAAGGGACGCTAGTAAACGGCTCTTCGAAGTGCCGGAGCTCGATGAGCTGCCCGCACTGCACGTCTCGCCGCGTACCGTTGGCCGAGCATTACGGGACGAGGAAGTAGGCCTGCATGAGAAACCGGCTGCTTCGCTTCGCGACGTATGTCGCCGTGGGCGTCGTCACCGGATTCATCGTGGCCGCAGTCGCCGTGCTGACCGAGAAGGTGCTGCTCGAGCGAGTGCTGCACCTGCCGCCCTGGCAGCGGATGATCGCTCCCGCACTCGGACTGTGGGGCGCCGTCATCATGCTGCGCTGGGCCGACGCCGGCCGCCGGCTCGCGCCCTCGACCTCCGAGGAGTACATCCGGTCGTTCCACGACCGCAACCACCCGATGCGATTCCGGGATCTCCCAGCGCGTCTGGTTGCCGGCATCGTGACGGTGGGCTCCGGCGGCGCGGTCGGCCTCGAGGGTCCGTCCATCTACGCCGGCGCCACGGCTGGCAATGCGATGCAGCGAGTGGTCCGGCGGCTGTTCCGGGGCCGGGAGGGATACGCGCTGCTCGTGGCAGGTGCCGCCGCAGGTGTCAGTGCCATCTTCCAGGCTCCCGCCACCGGTGTGCTGTTCGCGCTCGAAGCCCCCTACAAGAGCGACTTGGGCCGCAGGGCGCTGCTGCCCGCCCTGCTCTCCAGCGCTTCCAGCTACGTCGTATACGTGCTGGTCACCGGCTTCGACGACCGTCCCTTCGAGATCGGCACCGAGATGGTGAGCGTCCAGTTCGGCCGCCAAGAGCTGCTGGGCGCCGCGGTTGTCGGCGCCCTCTGCGGCCTCGCGGCGTCGGCGTTCTGCCGTGTGCTGGCCATGGCCAAGCGGATTCACGCTTCCGACCGGCCGTGGTGGATGATCGCGCTGGGCGCCGGGGGAATCCTGGTGGGTCTCGCTGCGCTGTGCGAGGTGCTGTTCGATGCGCCGCTGTCGCTGGGCCCGACCGCTGAGGGACAGCTCACCGACTGGGCGCTGAACCCCGAGGCGTCGCTGTGGCTGCTCGGCGCCCTGCTGGTGATCAGGATCCTGGCGACCTCCACGGTGCTGGCGGGCGGCGGTGTGGGCGGCGTGTTCATCCCGCTCGCGGTGTTCGGCCTGATCGTGGGCCGCCTGGTGGGCGGGTGGATCGAGCTGGGGCCCGAGTCGCTGGCGTTCTTTCCCTTCATCGGCGTGGCCGCTTTCCTGGCAGCCGGCTACCGCACCCCGCTCGCGGCGGTGATGTTCGTGGCAGAGTCCACCGGGGCTCCGCTGTTCGTCGTGCCCGCGCTGGTGGCGGTGGCCGTGTCACAGGTGCTCATCGGCAATGCCTCGGTGTCGCAGTTCCAGCGCGACAGCCGCACCGGCCATCTCGAACGGCGCTTGGAGATGCCGGTCAACTCCGCCATGTCCACCGAGGTGCCGACCGTGAATGCCGATGCGCCGCTGGCCGATTTCGTGTGGGGCGTGGCACTGCCGCGCAAGCAGCTCGAAGCCATCGTGATCGGACCCGAACGGGAATTTCTCGGCGTGATACGGCTGAGCGACACCCGTGACGTGGACCGCAACGACTGGATGTCGGTGACGTGCGGCGAGGTGATGACAGCCGATATCACCCCGGCACGCCCGTCGTGGACGCTGCGCGAGGTCACCGAGGCGATGGCCGACGCCGAGATCGAGCTGTATCCGGTGATCGACAGCGGCGGGCGCATCGCGGGCATCGTCACCGAGAATGCCATCGTCAAGCTGGTGGACTTCCTCAACGAGACACAGGGCGACCGCTGAGCTTGCCCCGACAACAAAGGCAGATGAGCGAGGCCGATGATGAGTGAAGCCGAGCCGCAGCCGATCGGGCTGCTCGAGGGTCTGGCGACAACCCGGGCAATCCGCCGCTACCTGCCCGAACCGATACCCGACGAGGACCTCGCATCGATCCTGTGGCACGCCAGCCGCGCGCCCAGCGGCTCCAACCGGCAGATGTTCCGCTTTGTGGTGCTGCGCGACGGGCCGGCAGCGCAGCAGGCAAAGGCCCTGCTCGGCCAGTGCTTTCGGGACGGCTGGAATGCGAAGCGTTCGGGCGACGGCTACACGCAAGGCTCCGGTGCCGCCGACGACTCGCCCAAGGCCCGCATGGCCCGCACCATGCAGCACTTCGTCGATCACTTCGAGGAGACGCCGGTGGTGATCCTGGCGTGCTTGGTGCGCTACCGGAAGCCCACCTACGCCGAGGGCGCATCGGTGTATCCGGCCGTGCAGAACCTGTTGCTGGCAGCACGGGCGCTCGGCTATGGCGGCGTCATCACCGGTTGGCACCGCGACGTCGAGGACGAGCTGCGCGAGCTGCTCGGCATCCCAGAGGGCGTGGCGATCCACGCCACCATCCCGCTCGGGCGGCCCGCAGGGCGCCACGGTCCGGTGCGGCGACGGCCGATACGTGAGCTGGTGTATGAGGATCGCTGGGACCAGGTCGCGCCGTGGGCCGCCGACCCGCCTGACACGCGTTTCACCTCTGCAGGCCCGCCCCCCGGCTCACCGACCTAGACGGTCTCGGCGGGGCGATCGGTGTGGCTCCACTGCGACCACGAGCCGATGTACACCTGCGGGCGGCCGAGGCCCGCGCGTTCCATGGCCAGGGCATCCATGCAGGCGCTGACGCCTGAGCCGCAGTACACCACGGCGTTATTCCCGCCGTTTGCTTCCTCCACGCCTTCGTCCGCGTAGCGGGCGCGAAGCGTCGCAGCGTCGGCGAAACGACCCTTGGAGCCGAGATTGTCCGTCATCGGCACGTTGACCGCGCCGGGGATGTGGCCGGGGCGCGGATCGACCGGCTCGGTCTCGCCGCGGTAACGGTCGCCTCCGCGGGCGTCGATGAGGACGGCGGCTGGGTCGGCTCCGGCATCGGCCGCAGCGTCGATGTCGACGAACGCCCCTTCTGGCCAGGCTCGTACCGGGCACTCGCAGGCGGCTCGCGTGTTCGGTGCCGTCTCGGTAGCGCCCGTCCACGAGCCCAGTCCACCGTCGAGCAGTGCCGCATCGTGGCCGAGCACTCGCAGCATCCACACCATCCGGCCCGCCGCGGTGCCGTTCAGGTCGTCGTACGCCACCACCGGGTCGTCGGGGCCGATACCCAGGACCCCCAAGGATGCGGCGAAGCTCTCGGCGGTGGGCAGTGGATGGCGGCCATGGGCCGGCGTGCCGTGCGCGGACAGATGCGCGTCGAGATCCACCCAGATGGCGCCGGCGATGTGGCCCTCGAGGTAGGCGTCATAACCCGACCGGCCGTCGAGATACCAGCGCACGTCGCACAGCACGATGTCGTCGCGCCCGGCAAGCTCAGTGGCGCTCACCACCGGCGGCAGTGAGGCCATCACCCCTGCCCGAACATCATCAGCCACTGCGCCGCCATCACACGCTCGGCGCAGGGCACCGCTCTCAACCCTGCCCGAACATCATCAGCCACTGCGCCTCGCTGCTTGGCTTGAAGACGTAGTTCATCTGGCGGGTCTGGCCCATGGTGGCGCTGGGCTCGAACGAGTACCGGTGGCCGGGAAACAGCACGGCCGAGTCGGGCACCTTGGCGAGCGTGTCGTGCAGCGAGCGATACATCGCAGCGGGGTCGCTGCCCGGCAGGTCCATCCGCCCGCAGCCGTCCAGGAACAAGGTGTCACCGGCCACGAGCGCCCCGCCCACCAGGAAGCACTGGCTGCCGGGCGTGTGGCCCGGGGTGTGCAGCAGCTCGATGTCGATCGCACCCACCGACACCACATCGCCAGGGGCGTGCAGCTCCATGTCGCTCATCGAGATGCCGGTGGTTTTCTGCACCAATTCGGCCTCGGGCGCCTGCAGGTGGATCTTCGTGCCTTGGCGTTCAAGCAGCTGGGCGACGCCCTCGATGCTGTAGCCCATCATGTTCCCGCCGATGTGATCGGCGTGGAAGTGCGTGGCGAGCACGCCGGTGAGCTGCATCTCGTCTTCGGCCAGGATGTCGAGCAGGTCGTCGACGGCATACGCCGGGTCCACCACGACCGCTTCGCGGGTCTCCCGGTCGCCGATGAGGTAGGCGAAGTTCACCATCTGGCGGGCGATCGGGTCGCCGGTGGCGAAGTCCTGGCCCGACAGCAGCTGGCGGAAGTAGAGCCGGCTCTCGCCGGGCTGGCGTGCCTGCGGGTCGTCGGCAGTGTCATCACCCATGGCAGCGCACAGTACTCAGAGGCTGAGCTCCCGGGACGGGTTGGCCCTTCGGGTGCCGGCGCGGCAGTATGCGCCCATGAGTCAAACGCCTGCATCGCTGTCGGACTTCTACGAGATGGACGAATTCCTCTCCGACGAGGAAACGATGATCCGCGACACAGTCGCCACGTTCGTGGCCAAGGAGTGGGACCCGATCGTTGGCGACCACTTCGAGGCAGGCACGTTCCCGATGGAGCTGATCCCGACGATCGCCGACATGGGCCTGCTCGGCATGCACCTCGACGGCTACGGATGCGCGGGCGCGTCGGCCATGGCGTACGGCGTGGCCTGTCGCGAACTCGAAGCCGGCGACAGCGGACTGCGCAGCTTCGTGTCGGTGCAGGGGTCGCTGTGCATGTTCCCGATCTGGCGCTACGGCTCCACCGAGCAGAAGGAGCACTGGCTGCCGCGCATGGCCGCGGGCGAGATCATCGGCTGCTTCGGGCTGACCGAGCCCGACCACGGCTCTGATCCGGCATCCATGACCACGCGGGCGGTGCGGCGGGGCGACACCTGGATCCTCAACGGGGCCAAGCGGTGGATCACCAACGCCGGGCTCGCCGATCTGGCCATCGTGTGGGCCAACACCGACGACGGCTTCCGGGGCTTCCTGGTGCCCACCGACTCGCCCGGCTTCGAGGCCCGCAAGATCCAGAACAAGCTCTCGCTGCGGGCCTCGGTGACCGGCGAGTTCTACATGGACGATGTCGAAG
Source organism: Candidatus Poriferisodalis sp. (assembly GCF_965204125.1). Taxonomy (GTDB): domain Bacteria; phylum Actinomycetota; class Acidimicrobiia; order Acidimicrobiales; family Poriferisodalaceae; genus Poriferisodalis. The sequence continues at coordinate 1,260,496 of NZ_OZ241968.1, forward strand.
TGCCCGAGTCGATGCGCCTGCCCGACGCGCTCAGCATCGGCGCGCCGCTGAGCTGTCTGTCCGAGGCCCGCTTCGGCATCGCCTTCGGCGCTGTCGGCGTGGCCCGCTGCTGCTACGAGCAGGCGCTCAGCTACCAGCTCGAACGCCCCCAGTTCGGCAAGCCGCTGGCCAGCTTCCAGATCAGCCAGATCAAGTTCGCCGACATGCTCACCGACATCACCAACGCCAACCTGCAGGCCATGCGACTGGGCCAGCTCAAGGAACAGCACCGGCTGCGACCGCATCACATCTCGATGGCCAAGCGTCACAACTGCCGCGTCGCCATCGATACCGCCCGCACCGCCCGGGCGATGATGGGCGCCAACGGCGTCTCCACGGAGTACGCGCCGATGCGCCATGCGGCGAACATAGAATCGGTCATGACCTACGAGGGCACCGAGGAGATCCACGGGCTGATCCTGGGTCAGCAGATCACCAACATCCCGGCCTTCCGCTGACAGCGCGCACGGCCGCATGACAGCGGCGCGTGTCATGGTCTCGCGACCGACACGCGACCGCAATGGCCCTGCGGGAACGATCACGGGACCATGAGCGTCACTCAGGTAGCGCCGCTCGACGAGCGGCCGACCCAGGGAGGGGACGCCATGGGGGTTCCAAGCAAGCGCCGAACCAGCAGTAGCCCAGGCAGATGGGCACGATCGCTGGCCGTGACCGCGGCAGTACTGACCGTGACTGTCCTGGCAGTGGCCTGCGCCGGCAGCGGCGACGACGATTCGTACGCCGACGCTGAAGCCACGGCCGCTGCTGCTGAAGAGCACATGGAAGCCGCTTCCGCCGACATGGACGACGGAGAAGAGATGGCCATGGAGGAAGAGGCCAGGGAGGTCCAGCTGACTTCGAGCGGCGCCGCCGCTGAAGAAGATATGTCGGATGACTCCGGCACAAGCGCCTTGGCGGCGGGGGTGCCCGCTGTGCCAGCCGATCTCGGCCGCGACATCATCTACACGGCCTGGATAGCGGTAGAGACCGCCGACGTGGCCGCCGCTGCAGCGCAGGCCAACTCGATCATCCAAGGACTCGGCGGGTTCACATTCTCCCAGGACACACACACCCAAGGCCTTGCCTACACCACGCTGACCTTCAAGGTCCGGCCCGAGCAGTTCTCGACGGCGCTGGAACGGCTGTCCAACGTGGGCGAATTGGTCGAACAATCCGTGAACGCCGAGGATGTCACCGACATCGTCGTCGACCTGAACAGCCGCATCTCGACCGCCGAAATCAGCGTGAACCGGTTGCGCGACTTCCTGTCGCAGGCCACCGACGTGAAAGGCGTCGCCGAACTGGAACGCGAGCTGGCCAACCGCGAGACCAACCTGGAACGGCTCCGCGGGCAACTGCGCTCGCTGCGTGACCGAGTGGACCTGGCCACGATCACGCTGTCGATCACGGAGTCGGTCGAGGCGGTGCCGCGCACCTCGGCGGTCCTGCGGGCCTGGATGGCAGACGGCGACGACGACCCGTGCCTCGGGTTCACGGATCTGGCCACCTCGCCGGACGGTGATGTGGGCTTCTGCTTCGAGCTGGAGAACGAAGGCGAGACCGTGCTCACCGGGGTGACGCTGAGCTCGAATGAGCTGCGGTTCAACACCGATGATCTGATCGTGCCGGACGGAACGGATCTCGACCGGATCGAGCCCGGCGAGCGAGCAGTGGCGACGCTGACTCTGCCGGTCACCGATGGGCGCATCGCTGGGCGGGTGGCGACCCGCGGGCTGGAGATCAACGTCCGGCTGAGCGCAGTGCCCGTCACCGAGAGCGGCACGGAACTGGCCCGACTGGCCCGCAGCCAAGGTCTGTATCTCTTCGTCGAGGAAGAGGACGCGCCGCCGAGCTTCGGCGATGCGCTGAGCGGCGGCTGGAACGCGCTGGTTGCGGTCGGCAACGGCGTGCTGCTCATCATCGGCGCCCTGCTGCCGTTCCTGCCGGTCATCCTGATCGCGCTGGCGGTGGCGTGGTGGTGGCTGCGGCGGCGTCGGGCCCGGCAGGCCGGCGCGGCGCCCGGCGCCGAGGCCTGATCTCTCCGCGGCTCTTCAGCGGCCGCTGGCAGAATCGGACATATTCGGACGTCCATGGGCGATGTCCGTTTGTGTCCGATGCGGCCTGCCAGACTCACCTCATGCAGGTATCGGCCGTGCGCACGACGGGCATCTACTGCCGAGCGGACTGCTCGGCGCAGCCGCTGCCGCGCAACGTGACGCAGTACTCCAACCCGGTGGCCGCGGAGGCGAACGGATTCCGTCCCTGCCTGCGCTGCCATCCAGAGCGTCGCGCCGGATCGCTCGCCGACCTGGACGTGCCGGTGCCGGTCGGGGCGGCCCTGCTGCGGATCAACGACGGGTTCTTGGACGACCACGACGAAGAGGCGCTCGCAGCCCACGTGGGCTATAGCGGCCGGCAACTGCGGCGGCTGTTCGAGCACCATGTCGGGGCGACGCCCACCACCATCGCCCGGTCGCGTCGTGCGCACTTTGCTCGCTGCCTGATCGACGACACCGATCTGACCTTCGCCGAGATCGCCCGGGCCGCGGGCTTCGGCGGGCCGCGCCAACTGCATCGGACCATCACATCGGTGTTCTGCTTCACGCCCACCGAGCTGCGCTCAAGACGGCGGCAGGGCGAGCGGCCTCACCTCGACGGCGGTCTCGTGCTCGCGGTGCCGTATCTGGCGCCGTTCGACTTCGAGACGTTCATCTCGCACCAGGGCGCTCGAGCCATCCCCGGCGTCGAAGCCGTCAGCGCCGATGCCGACGGGCACTCCAGCTATATCCGCAGCTTCAGCGCCTGCGGCCACCCCGGCATTGCCGAGCTGGCTGTGCCCGAAAGCGCCGCTCCCATGGCGGTCGGGCCGAACAGCGCCGCCGCTGTGCCTGCTGCTGGCGACCGAGACCACTTGCAGCTGCGGCTGCACTTGCCGACGTACGACTCGATCATCGATGCGGTGAGCCGCTGCCGGGCGATGCTCGGTACCGACGACGACCCGTCACCGGCCGAAGCTGCGCTGGCCGATGATCCGCTCATCGGCCCTCTGGTGCGGCAGGCGCCCGGGCTGCGGGTGCCGCGATCATGGGACCGTTTCGAGACCGCCATCCGCATCGTTGTCGGCCAGCAGATCTCGCTCGCTGCGGCTTCCACGATGTGCGGCCGTATCGCCCAGCGCCTCGGCACGCCCTTCGAACCTCCATCGGAGTGCTGCGTCGACGTCCAAGTGCCTTTGACCCATCTGTTCCCGGGTGCGGCGAGCTTGGCTGATGCCGGAGCGTCCGGGCTCGCCGGGCTCGGATTCACCCAGCGACGCATCGACACCATCGTGGGCCTGTCCGAAGCCGTCGCGAGCGGCGATCTCGACTTGAGCGCGGCAGACACGCTCGACGACACCGTGGCGCGGCTCTGCGAACTGCCCGGCATCGGCCCGTGGACCGCGCACCTCATCGCCATGCGCGTCTTCGGCGCAGACGATGCGTTCCCCGCCTCAGACCTCGGCCTGCGCCGGGTCGCCGAGCGTCTCGTCGGCCACTCCGTCACCGCCGCCGAGCTAGAAGCGTTGGCCGAGCCGTGGCGCCCTTACCGTTCGTGGGCTGCACAGCACCTGTGGCACGCCGCCGGCAAGTCCAGCCCATCATCCGCTGACAAACCCAGCACAACCGGGAGCAACTCATGAGCACCGATCCTCACTGGCACACCACCATCGACAGCCCCATCGGGCCATTGGGCCTCGTGGCGACCGACGAGGGGTTGCGTGCCGTGTCGTGGCGCGGTGACGAGACGTCCGTCAAGCTGCCAGACGACATGGTCGAAGACCCCGGCCATCCGATCCTGCGCCAGGCAGCGCTCCAGCTCAGCGAGTATTTCGACGGCGATCGCACCAGCTTCGACGTGCCGCTCGACCTGCGCGGCACCCCGTTCCAGGAGGCGGCCTGGCGGGCACTCGGCGACATCCCCTACGGCAGCACCCGCAGCTACGGCGAGCAGGCCGCGCTCGTCGGCAGGCCCAAGGCTGTGCGAGCCATCGGCCAGGCCAACGGCCGCAACCCGGTGCCGATCGTGCTCCCCTGCCACCGGGTCATCGGTGCCGACGGCTCGCTCACCGGATTCGGCGGCGGCCTCGACCTCAAGACGCAACTGCTGCAGCACGAAGGCGCGCTATAGCCGGGGCATGCACGGTCGCGCAGGAGCCGAAGGCAGGCAGCTCTGATCATGGCCAACACCGAGCTCGTTGCCGACATCCGTCGCGCGCTCGCCGACCATGCCAATCCCGACAAGGCCGAGGGCATGCGCGCCTACATGAAATCCGAGATGCCCTATCGCGGCGTGCAGAAACCGGCCCGCCGCAAGCTGCTCAACGCACTCCTGCGCGCTCACCCGTTCGACGACAAGACGAGCTGGCAGAACACGGTCTTCGAGCTCTGGCGCAACGCCGAGTTCCGGGAGGAGCGCTACATCGCCCTCGACATCGCCGGCGCGCCGAAGTGCCGGCCCTTCCGCACGCTCGACACGCTGCCGATGTTCGAAGAGTTCGTCGTGACCGGCGCCTGGTGGGACTACGTCGACGACATCGCCACGCACCGCTTGCGCGAGCTGCTCGAGGCCTACCCCGGCGACATGTCCGGCCACATGCGCTCATGGAGCGGCGACAGCGACATGTGGAAACGCAGGTCATCGATCATCTGCCAGATCAACAGGAAAGACGAGACCGATCTCGACCTGCTCTTCGATTGCATCGAGCCCAACCTGTCCCACACCGACTTCTTCGTCCGCAAGGGCATCGGGTGGGCGTTGCGCTCGCTCGCATGGACCGACCTGCCGACCGTCGAGAACTACGTCGCCCGCAACCGCAACCGCATGAGCGCACTGTCCGCTCGCGAAGCCCTCAAGAACGCCGACAAGATCCGGCGCGCTGTATGACCCACCGTCACGACAGAGCCACCAGGCGCGTTCGGCGTGGCGTGAGTGCGCGACCGCAGTCGGGTGTCCGACACCTCAACCGGCCAGCAACCTGCGATTGGCCCGAGCTCTGTTGGCGCGAAAGACCCCGACCATCGGACCAGTCTCGAAGGCTAGATGTCGGCCCAGTGTTTGGCTTCGACGAAGCGTTCGAGATGGGCGACGTTGGTGGTTGCGACGACGACCTGTTGGGCGGGGTCTGCCGCGGCCACGCTGCGGGCTTGGGCTGCGAGCAGGACGTCGCCGTCGAGGGCAGCCTGGTGCGCAGTGGGGTACCCGCTGTTGCGTGCCTCAGCCCACAGCGACGCGGCGTCGCGCATGACCGGCGTCGACAGGGGCGCGTAGCTCAAGGCGGCGCAGAGTTCGTCGAGTCGGGCGAGCCCGGCGGCTCGTCCTGCGCGGACCAGCTCTCGCCGCACTTCGTAGTCGGCGATCTCGGGGAGCACGAGGCTGGCGCCGGCGGCTGCGTGTGCTCGTGCCCATTCCCAGGCATCGTTGCCGGGCCTTCGTGGCGTCGGGTTGCTGAGCAGCCCGAGGGGACCGCTGTCGAGCACGATGACCATGTCAGAACCGACGTCCTTCAGCGCGCCGGCTGCTGGCGAGCGCTTCCATCAACATCTGAGCCGTCTCTTCGCGCTCGGCGTCGCTGCCGATGGCCGCGACGGCATCGAGCGCCGCGAGTGCCCGCGAGGAGGCATCGGCGCACGAGGTGTCGTCAAGGGCGAAGTGCTCGGCCTTGGCAAAGAGACGGGCGCCCTTGACCGCGCCCTTGCGGCCAGTGCGGCGCCAGCCGAGCTTGACCATCTTGAGCTTGACAGCGACGCCGATGGTCTGGCGTGCGCGCACGGCGGTCTCATCGCTCGAGATCAGCGCTCCGATGACCGGGTCGGCCTCGATGAAGCGGGCCACCCCGCAGAGTGCGGGCAGTCCGTGCATCTCGGCGTCGATGAGCCGCTGCTCGTTCGCGGGGTCGTTGAGCAGCGAGAGCAGCCGCAGGTACGCCTCAGGATGACGACTGAACTCGCCGTGGTACTTGACGCCATGCGCGTCGGCAGCGAAATCGGCTGCGCACAGCTCTCGCCCCGGCCCGGTTCCGCTAGTCATGCCGCCAAATTAGACATCCGATTTGCAGATGTCAAAAATACGATGCTCAGCGGGATATTTGCTAGGTGGCCCTTACAGTCGCAAAAGCCCCGCTGCCGAGGACAGCGGGGCTCCTGCGATTGCACTTCCATGAGGAGAGGCGGCAAGTTAGCCGAGCCGGAACGCGATGGCCAGCAGCACGACGATGAACACGACGTACATCGCGAACCCTGCGATGGTGGTGTTCGCCCACCGCAGGCCTTTGGCGAGCTTGGCGGCGTCCTGGGGGCGGCTGATCAGGTCACGAACACTGACGAAAATGCCGGCGACGAGCACAATCCATCCTCCGAAACTGAGCAGTCCCCAGCCTGCGACCAGGCCGACAGCTATGAACACGACCGACACTGCGATCGAGGCCAAGGCCGCGCGTTGGCGGAATCTCATGAGTCAATGTCCACGACACCTAGATTCTCCCGCGTGGACGAGGACACGCGCCAACCGTTGACCGTTCGGCACAGCCGGTTCGCGGTGGCGGCGTTTATGTGTTCTGCGTTGACGATCGGTCCTGCTGGTGTTGTTCTCGGTCACGTTGCGCTGTTCAAGATCAAGCGCCGAGCTGAGCGCGGCCGTGAACTCTCGCTTGTAGCGCTTGGGCTCGGCTATCCCCAAACCGTGTACTGGGCGTTGGTGAACTACGGCGTGATTCCGCAGGTCATCAACGCTGCCGGGGTCGCTTCGATAATGTTCACTTTCGCCGTCATCGCTCTGATCGGTTTGCAGCCTTGGAAGAGAGACGAATGACGGCCCGGCCGCGGCCCGCGGCCCGACCCGACAACCCGCCCGTCTGGAACGATCGGCGACGCTGGCGGCTGCTGCTGTTTCTGGTGCCGCCGACCTAGCTGCGTACGGCATGCCCTATCCGGCGGGAACGATGGTGATGGCGTGCGTATCGCCGTTGTCGGCGTCGAGGGTGATGGTGTAGCCGCGCACGGTGACCGATTCGCCGACTTCGAGCACCGGGTAGCCGTCGACCTGACCGTTTCCGCTGTCGCCGGCGATTCGCATTGGCAGATGGCCCGAGGGGGTGAGCATGTCCACTGTGTAGACCAGCACGCCCTCATGGAGGAGCGCCGGAAAGCTGACCGTCTCGCCGTGTGGCCCGGTGAGCGACGCGTCAGCGTCATAGCCGAGCTTGCGGCGGCTTTCTACGACGATCACCTCGCGGGCGTTCAGCGGAATCGCGGCCATCGCGACCTGTCCGTCGGGTTGAGCGATGGGCGCGAGCGTCACGCTGGCCTCGGAGCCGCTGAGGCAGCGCACCTGGGATTCGCGGAGCCATCCGAGCTGCCAGCGGTGCCACGCCAGCATCTCGTCCGCACGCATGGCGGGAGCTGTCAATACGCCGTATACACCGGAGGGGCCGCCGTCAGGTGGTTCGATGTCGCGTCGCAACAGCATCTTGGATTCGCTCTCGAGGAAGTAGCTGTAGAACTCCATCACGCCGAATCGGGCGGCAATCCACTCCATGCCGCTCGGAGGGTCGGGCAGCACAGGGGTGTCGCCGTCGAAGGAAAAGAGATCGGGCAGGCCGAACCCGTGCGCAAGCTGGTGTGCGGCGAGCTCGCCCCAATCGACCACCGCGCGGTACAGCCATTCGCCGTCACCGAAACGGAGGATGTCCCGCTGTTCCAGACGGCCGGTGAACCGCTCTGTGTTCACGGCGGCCATGATCATCGTCGTGCCGTCAGCAGCAACCAGGCCATTGGGACCTGCGCCGCCGAAGTGCAAGCTCGGGAATACCGTCAGGACGACGTCCGTGTCTGAGAAGTCGAACACCGGATCGGCCAGTTCGACAGCTTGTCGGCTGACGAGCCATCCAAGGCGTCGGCCGAAGTGCGTCGTGCGCATGTAGTGGTCGTATGGCTCGGGAGCTCGGAGCCACTTGTGAAAGGCCTTGACCTCGACATCGAGCTGGCCGTAGCTGACGGTTTCGATGTACTCCTCCATGAACTGCAGGCCCAGATCGGCCTCTTCACGAGTGGAATACTCTGACTCGGCGTCGTGGAAGTCCATGAACAGCACGGCCACGCTCAATGTGTCGGTGGACGGAGCGAACACGTGGGGCTGCGGGAATTCGGCCGTGTCGGCGCTCGCGCCGCGCGGCCGGCACTGGGCCATGGGGTCCTCACCAGCGAGATAGGTGTCAATGGCCCTTGGGGCGACCGCTGCGTCGCCTCCGAACACCTGCAGCGTGAACGTGTGGCCGGCATCTCGGGCGATATCGAGCACTTCCGCTGCGTCCGCGGGGATGCGCTCGGGGTCGGCTAGCACCAGCGAAGCGCACTGCCGGCCCAACAACGGTGCTGCGCTGATCGCGTCGAACGGCACACCGGCACGCGCCACCCCGACGGTGTCGGGCGCGAAACATGCTCGCCCGGCAGCGTCGCTGTAGGCCCCCGCGATGAGACTCGCCGTCTCGGCGGCGATGCCATAGATCGTCCTGCCCGCCATACGAGTCACCGACGCGCCAGTGGCGGCGATGGCTGATTCGACTTCTGCGCTCAACGCAGCGGCGCCGCCCATCACCACCACATGCTCGATCTCTGCATCCGCGAGATACGCGGCCACGTCGGGATGCAGCCGATCAGGCGGTGACAGCAGCACCGGATGCACACCGCGAGCGGCGAAGGGGCCAGCCACCAGCGCCCCCGTGGACGCGGTGCCGCTCGCCACGATCGCCGTGCGGCCTCTGGAGCCCATTGCACCCGGGATGACATGACGAGCCGCGGCGACACTCGTCGTGTAGGGATCCGAGCCCGCTACGCGTGACACCGAGATGCCCAGTTCCTCCACAGCGTCCGCCACCTCAACGCTGACGCCGAGGCTGCGCCCGTGGTCGTCGTCACCCGAGGCGTCACCGATCACCACTACCTCGGTCAGCCCTGCACGCTGCAGGAACTCCACGGCGTCGCCACGCAGCTCGTCCGGAGGGGTCAACAGCACCGGCGAGCCAAGTGAACCGGCCACCGGCACCGCCACGACCGCGTCGGTCCAACGCTCACCAGATGCCAATACCAGCGACGGCAAGGACCCACCTGCATCCGCCGCGAACGCTTCTGCGACCAGCAGCGACGTCTCATACCGGTCCGCGCCGCCGTAGCGCAGCACCGACACACCCGAACCGTCATGGGCGGCCGCACCCGCCGACCACGACCCAGCACCGCCAAGTGCCAACGACGCCGCAAGCGCCGCGACGCACAAGCGCCGCATCCACCGCAAGCTAGGTCCCGGTCCGATGGCTAAAGCTGCCTTTTGTCCATGCGTGGCCGAGCACTCGAAGCGTGCGACGGCCGGAACACGATGGCACAGTAGCGCCAGCGCCGCCGTCTGGTTCATTGACACGATCAAGAACGCTCATGTGTGTCCGGGGTGCACGGCCGGGAGGCCTGCGTCGGCTAGCCCGAGACCGCCCGGCAGCTAACTGTGCGGCGTGGCTCGAACGAACAGCGGGCAATCAGGGCCGGTGGTCGACCCCGACTACGAAGATCCGATCCTCCACGGTTCTGTAGTAGCCGCCGCTGCTCTCCCCGCGGTGCGACTGGTACACGATGCGCTTCCCGTCGGGCGACCAGTGCGGATCGGTGTGGTCCTCGCCTCGCGGGGTGATGTCGGTGGCGGTTCCGCTCGCGACGTCGACGATGGCGATGCTCTTATCGTCGGACAGATGCCCCGACGGCGCTACGAGGTGACGGCTGATCGCAACCTTGGTGCCGTCGGGAGACCATGAGATGCGGCTGCCGCTGAACCGAATGCCGATGTCGAAGTACACGCGGAAGTCGTCCTTGAAGCTCTTGGCGTCAACGTTCGCTATGGCCAGCCGATGGCTGTACTTGAAGGCAAGTTGTTTGCCGTCAGGCGACCACGCCGGCTCTGACTCCCACTCCCACGCGACGCGGTTCGCCCAGGCTCTCTCGGCCAATTCACCGAATATGCGCTTCAATCGCTTGCCGTCTGACGTCATGGTGACGATGTACCGCTCGCTACCGCCGCTGCGGGTTGCGAGATCCCCGAATTCCAGACGGTGAAAAGCGATCTTCTTGCCGTCGGGCGACCAGCTCGGATGCTCGTCTTCGTAGGGACCGGAGGTCAGCTGCGTGAGGTTTGAGCCGTCTGCATCGATGACGTAGATGTGCCCCCGCTGCTCAGTGCCGGCACTTGTTCGGACGAACTCCGTGTCTGAGAACGCAATCCTGACGCCGTCAGGCGACCAATTCGGATCCTGCGGAAGGATGCCGGTAGGTGTCGGCACCTCCGTAGCGCCACCACCGTCGGTATCAGCCAGCCACAACTGCCCGCTCTGAATGAAGGCGATGCGTTTGCAGTCGGGAGACCACACCGGCTCCGAGACGCGATCGCGGTCGCGGAACAGCTCCATCGGCGGGTCGGTACTGCTCCCGCCGCAGTCCAGCCCGATGTACGCATCGAGTGCGTCCTGGGAAACAGCTGCCTCGCCTCCGAACACCGTCACCGATACCGGTGCACGGGCATCAGCACGGATCTCGTCGAGGAATGCGGCCGTATTCGACGGGACCTTGCCGGGATCGGTCAAGACCAGTGGCGCGCAGAGGCGAGCGAGCAACGGCGCAGCGCTGAACGAGTCGAACGGAACCCGGGCACGCGCCAGTCCCACATGGCTGCCATCGAAGCAACCGCTTGGGAACGACCGGTCGGCAAATGCCGCTGTCTTGGTTGCGGTCTCGAATCGTGAAGCGCCGGCCATTCGGTCCACCGAAATGCCGAGTCGGTCGAGGTCTGCCTTGACCGTTGCGGAGACCGCCGCCGTGCCTCCCATCAGCAGCACATGGCGAATGTTCGCCTCGCCCAGATAAACCGCGACCGCATCGTGCAGCTCATCTCGCGGGGTCAGCAGCACCGGAACCTGCGCCTTGGCCGACAACGGGCCGGCAACCAGTGCGTCCGCGAACACCTCGCCGTTGGCGATGATCGCCGAGCGCCCCGCGCCGTGCAACGAACCGGGAGCGTCCAGCGTGCGCGCCACCGCAACTCCGGTGAGGTAGCGGTCCAACCCGCCGACTCGGATCGCTTCGATGCCAGCGTCTTCCAGCGCTGCGAACACGAACTCGGACACGGTCGTGTCGGGTGCCGCTCCGCTGGTCACCACGGTGACCTGTGACACCCCGACGCGCTGCAAGAACTCCAGTGCGTCGGCTCGCAGCTGATCGGGCGGTGTCATCAGCACCGGAGCGCCGACGGCGCCCGCAGCAGATGCAGCGACCACGGCATCTGCCCAGTGCCCGCCCGACACCATCACCGCCGACTCCAGCTCGCCCCCGGCGTCGGCCGCGACGGCCTCGGCGATGAGCAGCGACGTGGCGTAGCGGTCAGCGCCGCCGTAACGAGTGATGTCGAGTGCGGCGAGCGGGGCGTCGGACTGTGCAGCTGATGCCGAGGGCGTCAGCAACGTCGCTGCCCATAGGGCAGTCGCAGCGGCAGCCCCGAGGACTCGCTGAAGTCTCATGGCTCGTGAACGTAGTTCATCCTCCCAATTCGAGGCGTTCACTCAGTGCTAGGTCAACGGTTGGACCACTTGACTTGGCGGCGTTCCAGGAACGTGCTGTCGTCGGGATCTGAGGCCTCGACAATTCGCCAGAAGCGCCGCTGCCGACATCGGCACCCTCGGCGGGGGCGTTCATCCACGCATTCCCGCAGTTTCGTTGCGAGTGGGAATTCTGTGCCGTCGGCCGCAAGGCTCGCACCGCAATACTCCGATGGTGACGTTGCAGCATTCGCTTCCCGTTCGCTGACGGGGACGGTTGTGCTGTGATTCCGACGCAGGACTCGACGGGTGCCGACGACGGGCCGTCCGATGACAGCCGCGATAGCTCAGAGCCTCGGCACGTTCGATGGGTTGTGCTGGGCGCGGCGGCTGTCGTGGTCGTGGCGACCCTCGTGTTGGTTCTGTTGCTTGGGATAGGGGATTCCGAGGAGTTCTCTGAGCCGTTTGATGAGGTGGGGCCGTCATGGGCGGAGATCGCACAGCAGGTGCCTTCGGATCCTGGACGGCGTTACAGCGATGTGGAACTCGGCTTGTACGACCTCATCGACGAGGTCGTGTACTACCACCCGTACTACGCCCGGTTCCGCAAGCCGGACGATTACTTCGCCGATTACGGAGCACGCCGCCACGCGATTCCGACCGAGGTCGAAGGTCACGAGCGCGAGCGTCTGCAGTTCGAGATCGACATTGAGGACGCTCTCGCCAGGGCGTACCACTATCTGCCTGCCGACTTGGGACCGGGCGGCCTGCTGGAGCAGGCATACGACAACTGGATGTCAGATTGCGCTGCTGAAGCCGGCTTCGCCGGTGTCGAGCTTGCCGACAGGTCAGCCGCAGAGCTGGATCACTACGAGTCGGAGTTCGGGCTGAGCGCCGACGAGTTCTACGACCTTCGATACGACTGCGCGAGACAGGCGGGCTATTACCCGACGCTCGATCCCGAGATGCGTGACGAGATGGTCGGCCGCCTGAAGCAGCACTATCTGCAAGACCTGTACGACTTCATCCGCTTCACCGGAGTCGTCGAGATCCCGGTCGATCATCACGAAGGCGCCCCTCGGCCGCTGGAGGATTCCTATGTCCGGCACTGCCTCAAATTCGACGTAGCAGGACGCGGGGCATGCGCGGAGCACTACCGGATCGAACTCACCGAAGAACAGAAGACGGCGCCCGCTACGCCACTAGCGGCGGCACCCGACGTCTCTGCTCCGTTCGTCGCGTTGTCGAACGGCTGGGGGCACTGGTGCGCGCTCAACCACGAAGGGCTCATCGACTGCTGGGGCGACAACAACTTCGGGCAAACAGACGCTCCGGCGGGCGAGTTCGCCGCCGTGGCAGTCGGCGGCGCTCATTCGTGCGCGCTCGATCACGCCGGGCTCATTGACTGCTGGGGCCGCAACGACTTCGGGCAGGCAGACGCTCTGTGGGGCGAGTTCGCCGCCGTGACAGCAGGCGGCTTTCATTCATGCGGGCTGCGCGGCGACGGCACCGTCGCGTGCTGGGGCGATCGCCACATGGAGAGGACCGCTGGACCGACGAACAAGTTCGTTGCTGTGTCCGGCGGCGGCCGGCACACATGCGCGCTGGACGACGCCGGGCTCATCGAATGCTGGGGCCAAAGCGAATTCGGGCAAACGGACGCACCCGCAGGCGCGTTCGCGGCCGTTTCCGCCGGCTACGAGCACTCGTGCGCCCTGAACGACGGCCGCGGCATCGTCTGCTGGGGCAGAAACGACTTCGGGCAAACAGACGCACCTGCCGGCGAATATGTCGCCGTGTCAGCCGGCTGGGAGCACTCGTGCGCGCTGAGCCGCGCTCACCTCGTCGAATGCTGGGGCCGCAACGACTTCCGGGAGGCAGACGCGCCCGCGCGCGGGTTCATCGCTGTGTCAGCCGGTTTCGAGCACTCGTGCGCGCTCAACCCCGCCGGCCAGATCAAATGCTGGGGCCGCGACAACTCCGACAGGTGAAGTTCCGGGCGATGCTGACATCGGCGAGGCCGACGGTGACCGCCTTACACGAGTGCGCGTGCACGCAATAGGGCTGCGAAAACATGGACGGACGCCGTACCAAGCCCATGCGGTCTGTTGGCTCACTGCTGTGCGCGAGGAGGGACTTGAACCCTCACACCCTTGCGGGCACAGGCACCTGAAGCCTGCGCGTCTGCCAATTCCGCCACTCGCGCGTGGGGCGAACAGACTAGCCCGCGAACCTCCGCTCCTACACTGAATTCCCGTGGGTGGCGCCAGCCTGGTCGGCAGCGACGGACAGTGCCACGAACTGGGCTCGTCGACAGTCATCGGGCGGCGTGACGACTGCGACATCGTGCTCGACGGGCCGAAGGTCTCACGGCGGCATGCGCAGATCACCTCCGGCGCAGACGGCCTGCTGCTGGTGGATCTCGCCAGCGTGAACGGCACGCTGCTGAACGGGGTCGACATCACCAGCGAGCGCCTGTCGCACGGCGATGTCGTCACCATCGGCACTCACGAGCTGCGGCTGGAGCTGGACTGATGTCCGAACAGCTGGTGCGGCTGCTCGCCCTGAGCGTGCTCGTGTTGCTGTACCTGTTCTTCTTCCGCGTAATGCGCGCCGTGTGGGCCGGTGTCGCAACACCCCGCAATCACTTCGGCTGGAGGTCGTTGCGCACGCTGCGAGGCAACGGGGTCGCCAACGGCAACACAGCCCCGCAGCCGGTAGCGCTCGTGGTCCGGTCGCCGTTGAGCGCCCAGGGAGAACGACACCTGCTGGCTGACACGCTGACCATCGGGCGCGGTCCCGAGTGCGACGTGATTATCGACGACAGCTACTCGTCGCAGGCTCATGCCCGTCTCTTCCGCGACGGCAGCCAGCATCTGTTGGAGGATCTGGGCTCGACGAACGGCACCTACCTGAACCGCCAGAAGGTCGACAACGCAACGGCGGTACGCGTCGGCGATTTCGTGCAGGTCGGCTCCACGGTCTTCGAGGTGGGCACATGACCGGCGCGTACGGTGCCGCCGCAGCGCGCAGCCGCGAGACTGGGCCGTCATGACTGCCCCAGCCCGCCAGATGCGCATTCGCTGGGGCGGAGCGTCGGATCGGGGCCTGCGCCGCGCCGAGAACCAAGACGCCATGTATGCAGACATCGGCCTGTTCGTGGTGGCTGACGGCATGGGCGGCCACCTCGGCGGCAGCGTCGCCTCGAGCCTCGCGGTGAAGACCGTCGCCGCAAACTCCCCCTCGACACCGGCTGAGCTGCTGGCGGCGGTTCGCCATGCCAACCAGGTGGTGCATCACCGGTCGACCGCTCATGCGGACCTGTCAGGCATGGGCACAACGCTGTGTGCCATCGCCGTGGTGCAGCAAGACGACAACCGCGTGTGGTGCCTGGCCAACGTCGGCGATTCCCGCGTCTACCGCTACCAAGGGGGCGAGCTCACCCAGCTCACGATCGACCACAACTTCGTGGCCGAGATGATCCGAGCCGGCGACCTCACCGTCGAGCAGGCCGCTGACCACCCCCGGCGCAACACGCTGACGCGGGCCATCGGCGTGGAACCGAGCGTCGTGGTCGACGACTGGATCCTCGAGCTCACCGGCAACGACCGCTTCCTGCTGTGCACCGACGGCGTCACCAACGAATTGGACGAGTCCGACATCTCCGAGCTGCTCGACATCGACGAGCATCCCTCCGATGTGGCACGCGCCCTCGTCCGGCAGGCCAATGACCGCGGGGGGCGGGACAACTCCACAGCACTGGTGGTCGACGTCGACATCGAAGGGGTCGCACACAAGCCGGCCTCGACGGAAGCCGACGGTCCCGAGCCCGACGGCGGCACCCAGCGAACGCCGAGACGGCGCGGCTGGCGGCGTTCGCGCTCACGCTGAGGCCTCCGCTGCGGGTCCGACGCCGTACCGAGGCAGCGCTCGCCGCAATGGCCGGCGTAGTGATCTGCACCACGTTTGCTGTCGCCGCGCTGGGTGTGGAGCAGAACTCCGCCTTGGGCGGTGCCGGCAGCAGTGGCGCAATCGAATCGTTCTGGCGTACCGCCGGTTGGCTGGCCGCTGTCTTGGCCGGAGGCGCAGCAGCTCACGTCGCCATCAGGAGGTGGGCGCCGAACAGCAACGAGATCCTCTTCGGACTCATTGGGTTGCTCATGGGCATCGGTTGGGTCTTCGTCGCGCGGGTCGATGCCTCCTTGGCGTCCGAGCAGGCAGTCACCGTGCTCCTGGGATTTGCGGCAATCGCCGCAACCCTGGTCGCCGCCCCGCGGCTCGACTGGCTCTTGAAGCGACCCGGCGTGTGCGGTTTCTTTGCTGTCGCACTTCTTGCCGCGGGGAGCTTCTCCGGTGGGGCCGATCCCTCAGCCGGCGCGTACGAACCGCCGCGCCAGTGGCTGAATCTCGGATCGCTGAGCGTGCAGCCGTACGGACTGGCCAAGCTCGCCGTGATCCTGGCAGCCTGCGCGCTCACCGTCTGCGCCCCGCGCTGGCTGCCGGTTCGCGTGGTTCCGCATCGCCATACCGCTGGCGCGATCGTCGCCGCCGTCGGCGCGTGGACACTCCTCATCGCAGGGGGTGACATCGCGTCCTCTGTGGTGATCTTCGTGGCTGCCTGGCTGCCGCTCTGGCTGGACGGCGACGATCACCTCGAAACGGGGCTGCCGACGGTTGCGAGAACGGTGCGTACGCGAGCGCTCGGCGGGATCGCCGCCACCTATGGAATCGGCGTGGTTGTGCTCGCCTCGGTGTACGACTGGCTTTCCGCTCAGCTGCGCCACTGGCAGAACCCGTGGACGGCGACCGACGGCGCAGCGACGGTCGAGAGCGCTTTCGCCATCAGCGCCGGCGGACTCAGCGGCGTGGGGCCAGGTCTCGGTGCCCCGGATCGCATAGCTGCAGCACACAGCGACTTCGTTTTCGCCGTGATCACCGAGGAACTCGGCATCCTGGGCGGCGCTGCGATCCTGGCGGCACTCATGCTGTTCGTCGGCGTCGGCGCCGGTATCGCACAACGGGCGTACGGCACACATCGGCTGCTTGCGGCCACGGCAACCGTTGTTGTCGGGCTGCAGGCATTCCTCACCATTGCCGGCGTGCTGCGGTTGCTTCCGCACACCGTGGGTGCCCTGCCGTTCGTGGCCCACGGCCCAGCCGCGATGGTCGGCAACTGCATCGCGGTCGGGATGCTGCTCGCCATCTCCAGCGTCAGCGATGTCTCCCGAGGCGAGCCTCAACAACTGGCGCAGGGCGATTCGTGAAGGGGCGCATCATCCGGTTGACCGTCGCGCTCGCGGTCGGCTTCGCCATCCTGCTGGTGCAGCTCACCAATCTGGGCTTCGTCGCTGCCGAGGGTCTCCGCAGTCACGAACTGAACACGCGTGCCGCGGCGGCAGCCTTCGGCAACGCACGCGGTGCGATCCACAGCGCCGATGGCGAAATCCTCGCGCTCCCCATCGGGCACCCCGACGCCGGTCAGCGACTGCTCCGTGCGTACCCGCACGGTCCGCTGTACGCCCACGTCGTGGGCTACCTGGGTCCAGCAGCCGGCGCCAGCGGAGTCGAGCGCAGCTACGACAGCGAGCTGTCGGGCAGAGCGACGGGCATTGCCGTACAGGAGCTGGCCGACCTGTTCGCCGACAGCGGTCGAGTGGGTGATGTGATCTTGACTCTCAACCACGGCGTACAGCTCACCGCGCGTGCCGCGCTGGGCGACCGTGACGGCGCCGTCGTCGCCATCGAGCCAGCGACCGGCGCGGTCATCGCGATGTGGTCTCGCCCCAGCTTCGATCCCGACGCGCTGGTATCACCGAAGCCCGGTGCCGTTCAAGCAGGTACTCGGCTTCCGGTGGCACGCGCCTACCAGCGCCACTACGCCCTCACCGCCGACCAATCGCTCGGCGCGGCGGGCGTCGAGTTGCTGGAAGGTGCACGCCGGAAGCCGGGTTCAACCGGCATCGATCTGCCTGGCGAACTGGACGGGGTCGAACCGGAAGACACCGGCAGCGGCAGCGGCGATGACACACCGGTGCGGATGACACCGCTGCAGCTGGCGGTGGCAGCCGCATCGATCGCCAACGACGGGATCCGGATGCGCCCCCACGTCGTGCGCCGCGTCGACAGCCGCTCCGCCGAAGACGAGCAGTCGGCTCTCGAGGCGTCGGTGGAGACCGCGCCGCGCGATGCCGGGCAGCTCTTCGAGACTGCCAGCGCGGCCGGACTGCTGGGTCGTATGGCCGCAGAGGCACAGCAAGCCTCCATCGGCCTCGAGCCGGCCGACGGCATCGAAGTTGCAGCAGCAATCGCGACCGGACTGCTGGGCGATCCGTCCGACAGCAGCACACGAACCGGGAGCTGGGCCGTGCTGCTGGCCCCGGCAGATGCGCCCACCGTCGCCGTGGCGGTGCTGATCGAACCCGACGCCACACTTGACATCGGCAATGGACGAGGCGGCGGTACCTTGGCAACGATGATCGCTGCGACCGCAGCGGAAACCGCCCTTGCGCTGCGGGCAGTCGCCATCTCCAACCGCCCGTAGCCCGAACACTTCGCAGTCACCCCGCCGGCCCCACGGCCCGATCTGGCAGCAATTGGCCCCCGCTCATGGCAGACACCGACAACCCAATCTTCGGCGGTCGCTACGAGCTGTTCAGCCGCATCGCGCGGGGCGGAATGTCCGAGGTATTCCTGGGTCGCGACCGCCTGCTCGACCGGCCCGTCGCCGTCAAGGTCCTGTTCCCCGAGTTCGCGACCGACTCGTCCTTCGTCGAGCGGTTCCGGCGTGAGGCCCAAGCCGCCGCAAACCTGAGCCAGCCGAACGTGGTCGGCGTGTACGACTGGGGCAACCACGAAGGCACCTACTACATCGTGATGGAGTACGTCGAGGGCCGAAGCCTCGCGGAGGTGATCCGCAGCGACGGCCCGCTGCACCCCGACCGGGCTGCAGATATCGCCATCGACATTGCCGCCGCGCTCGCATTCGCTCACAGCAACGGCGTGGTGCACCGCGACATCAAGCCCGGCAACGTCATGATCACCCAGTCGGGCCAGGTCAAGGTGGCCGACTTCGGCATCGCACGAGCACTCGGCGGCGGCACCGACGACCTGACACGCACCGGATCTGTCATGGGCACGGCTACGTACCTGTCGCCCGAACAGGCTCAGGGGCTGGAAGCGGATCCGCGCAGCGATGTGTACTCGCTGTCCGTCGTGCTCTACGAGGTGCTGACCGCGGGGCCGCCATTCACCGGGGACAGTCCCGTTGCCATCGCCTACAAGCACGTCCAGGAAGCGCCGGTCCCGCCGTCGCGCTACAACGCCGACGTTCCCCACGAACTCGAGGCCATCTGCCTGCGGGGGCTCGCCAAGGACCCCGCCGCGCGCTACGGCTCAGCCGCCGAGCTGCGCAACGATCTGCTGCGGTTCCGGGCAGGTCAGCCGACCCATGCCGCAGCAACCGATGTCACCGCCTATTTCCCGGCTGTGACAGCCGCCGCGCCCGAGAGCACGCCGCATGCGCCCCCTGCCGAGCCGGTCGCAGCGCCCTCGCAGACTGCGCCGCCCGCGTACCAACAACCTCCTCCGGCACCGCCGGCGCCCCCGTACGGCCGCCATGGAGGCGGCGCAAGCGAATACGGCGGAGCGCAGTACCCGCCGCAGTACCCGCAAGGTCCGCCGCCTGGCGCTGTCGAGCCGCCGGACCGCACGCCGATGTGGATCACGCTGCTGGTCATCTTGCTGCTGGTGATTGCGGGATTGGTATTCCTGCTGGTCAACGACCGCGGCGAGCCGGGCGTGGTGACCGAACCCGAGAGCACCTCCGATGTGCGATTGCGGGTGCCCAGCGTGGTGGGCCTGCATTTCACCGAAGCCGAACGCGAACTCGCCGACGTGGGCTTCGAGCACGTCAGCATCGAATTCTCCGAACGCGACGACGTCGACGAGAACGTCGTGTTCCAGCAGAATCCCCGCGCCGGGCTGCTGCTCGCCGAGCCGAACGATCCCGACAATCCGGTCACCCTGTTCGTAGCCGCGCCGCGCACCCTGATCCTGCTGCCCAACGTGGTCGGGCGAACCTACGAAGAGGCCGAGGCGATGCTGGTCACCGCAGGCTTCAGCGTGGAACGCATCGACGTGCGCAACGACAACCTGGCGATCGGATTGGTGACCGAGCAGAGCATCCCGAGTACCGAGCAACGTCCAGCAGGCACGATCGTGACGCTGACGGTCTCCGCGGGCCGTGGCGAAGTCGAGGTGCCGCGCCTGGCCGGGCAGACGATCGACGACGCCAGGGTCACGCTGGCCCGTCTCGGACTCGTCGACCGGGTGGAGCGCGAGTTCACCACCGAGTTCAGCGCGGGAACGGTCATCCGCAGCAGTCCCGAAGCCGCCGAGCCTGTGGAGCGGGGCAGCGTCATCACGCTGATCGTGTCTGACGGCCCAGAGGAGCTGGTGGTGCCCGCACTGGAGGACTTCGGCACCACGCTCGCCGACCGCATCGAAGCCCAGCTGGTGGCGCTCGGTTTCACCGTGAAGCGCACGGCGCGCGAGGTCTCCAACCTCGATGTCAACACGAACGTCGTCCGCGACATCAGTCCCGAACCCGGAACGGTGCTGATCGCCGGATCCGAAGTGGTCCTGCACATGTTCAAGCCACCGGCGGTGCTGGCCATCCCGAGCCTGCAGGCATTGGAGACCTTCGATCCCGACGGGGTCGAAGCGGCCCTGACGGAGCTGGGCTTCACAGTCGAACGCCGCACGCAGACGGTGGCTGCCGGCGATCCCGCCGACGGGCAGGTCATCTCGCTGGATCCGCCGCCGGGCACCGACATCAGGATCAACTACGACACCATCACCATGGTCATCGGCGAAGCCAGCCCAGCAGAAGCCAACGGCGAAGAAGCCGACGGCAACGGTTAGGTTGACCCGTCATGGCCCGGCCCCGTAAGACCAGCCGCATCACGCCCAAGGGCACACGACCGCAGAACGCACCTGCCCAGCAGCACAGCACTGGCAGCGACGTCCCCCAGAGCGCCTCGTGGTTCGGCTGGCTGATCGTGGCACTGCTCGGAGTCGGCACCGCAGTGATCGTGGCGAACTACATGAGCTGGCTGCCGGGCAGTCCGGCCAGCGCCTGGATTGCCGTCGGCTTGGGCATCGTCTTGGTGGGCATCCTGCTCGCTACGCGCTGGCGGTAATGACACGGATGTAACTTTCCCCAGGCTGTGGAAAACCTGTGGGAACCAGGCTGCTACTCGTCGGCGTTGGCTATGAGATCCATGTCTTCACTGCAGCAGCGAGGCGGCTCCGGGTGCTGCACGGGGGCGCGTGTCATGCGCATCTCGGTTCCGCAGAGGCTGCACCGGTAGGTGAGGCGCACCCGTCGCAGCTCCCCTGGCGGGGGCGGCGGGGGAATCGGCCTCGAGAACGTGGCCATCATTCGCAGGCCGAGCCGGTACACGATGTAGATGAACACCAGCGAGAGCGGCACGGCCAGCCACAGGCTCACGGCATCACGCTAACGACAGCTTGTGACATTGTTTGTCTTGTGCGGCCTTCTGGAACTGAGCCGGGGGATTTTGTCGAGTACGACATGGACCTCTACGAGGCGCAGCGGCGCAGCGCCATGCGGGCCGCGCTGGAAGCCAGCCGCGCTGAGCTCTCCGCGGAACTCGGCGTCGAGCTCCAGGTCGCCAGCGAGGGCAACGAACTGGTGCTGGTGGACGCCGAGGGGGTTCGCTACCGGGCGAGCTTGAACCCCCGGGGGCGGCTGGTGCTCACGGCCGCCCGAAAAGCAAGCCTGCTCTAACGAGAAGGTGCAGCCCGGAAGGCGCGTTCGAGCAGCGACGGCGGTGCCGGTTCGCGCTCGGGCTCTGGCTGCGGCATCTCGGACGGCTCGGGCCGGGACCGGGGCGCAAAGAGCGGTCCGGCGCTCTCCGCGGCGCTCAGCTCAGAGGGGGCCACGACAGCTTCAGGCTCCGGGGCCCGCTGATCGTCGAGCTCCCACCCGACTGGCACCTTGATCCGGTCCGCATGGGCGCGGCACAGCGGCATGATCATGTCGCGCTGGCGGGAGGTGCCGGCGATGGTGGCGGCGTCGAGGTCGTAGAGCCACGCCCTCGTTCCCGGCACGTCGTAGCCCAACCCCGCGGTGGCCAGCTCGGTGCACATCCCTCGAACACACTGCAACATGGCTTCCGAAGGTACCGGCGCGCCCGAGTCCGCTAGGGGATAGGCGGCTCGCCGCGCAGCCCGGTGCCCTGTGCTTCCCGCTCTTGTTCGCTGTCGCTCACGGGCCGCTCGGGCCACGGCTTCGCCTTCGGCTCAGCCTCTCAGAATCGATCTCGGTAGGGTTCACTGCGCCAGCAGCAGACCTGCGGCTGGCGAGCACACGAGGGGAGCAGCTGTGGTTGGCGGAGCATTGAAGTCCGCGAGCATGGACGATTTCGATCTTCGGATGTCCACCGAGGTCGAGCCGCTGTACGAAGCGGTCAAGGCGTTCATCCGCGACGAGGTCGACCCCATCACCGAGGAATTCCACCAGATGGGCGAGAACCGCGAAGACCGCTGGAGCTGGGCGCCCGGTCAGCTCGAGCTGCTGGAGAGTGCCAAGACAAAGGCACGCGAGCAGGGGCTGTGGAACTTCTTCCTGCCCGACGCCGACACCGGCGAGGGCCTGAGCAATCTCGACTACGCCTACATCGCCAATGAGCTGGGCAAGAACCGGCTGGCCTCGGAATGCCTGAACTGCTCAGCACCCGACACCGGCAACATGGAAGTCATCGAGCGTGTCGGCACCCCGGAACAGAAGAAACAGTGGCTCGAACCGCTGCTCGAAGGCAAGATCCGCTCCGCCTACGCCATGACCGAGCCTGCAGTGATGAGCTCGGACGCAAAGCAGGTGCAGACCAATGCCGTGCTCGACGGCGACGAGTGGCTGATCAACGGCGAGAAGTTCTACATCTCAGGTGCCGGCGACCCGCGCTGCAAGATCATGATCACCATGGTCCGCACCAACCCCGACGCGGACACCTACAAGCAGCAGTCGCAGATCCTCGTGCCGATCGACACGCCCGGCGTCAACATCCTCGGACCCATGCATGTCTTCGGTGCCGACGACGCACCTCACGGACACATGCACATCACGTTCGAAGACGTGCGCGTGCCGAAGGAGAACATCCTGCTCGGCGAGGGCCGCGGCTTCGAGATCTCTCAGCTGCGGCTGGGCCCGGGTCGCATCCACCACTGCATGCGCTCCATCGGCGCCGCCGAGAAGGCCATCGAAATGATGGTTGATCGCGGTCTGTCACGCGAGGGCTTCGGCAAGAAGCTCATCAACCTGGGCAAGAACATGGAGATCGTGTCGCGGTCCCGCATTGAGGTCGAGGCGATGCGGCTGATGGTGCTGCGGGCGGCCAAGGCCATGGACACCCTCGGCAACGCCGAAGCCCGCATCTGGGTGAGCGCTGTCAAGGCGATGGTGCCCGAGAAGTGCTGCGACATCATCAACGAGGCCATCCAGATGCACGGCGCCGCCGGCGTCTCGCAGTGGTTCCCGCTGGCGGACATGTGGCATGCACAGCGCACGCTGCGGCTTGCCGACGGGCCCGATGAGGTGCATCACCATGTCGTGGCCCGATCGGAGGTCAAGAGCCGCGAGGGCGAGCGTGCCATGGGACATGCCGCTGATCACACGCTCGGCGGGCCGGTTGCTCCAGCCATGGCGTTCTCTGGCCCGTAACTACACCCGCTCAAGCATGAGTGGGGTCGCCGAGGTCTTGTAGGGCCCAGTCGCGGAGTTCTACTTTGCGGATCTTGCCTGAAGGGGTGGCTGGCATTTCCTTCACGAAGATCACGTGGCGGGGGATCTTGAAGCTGGCGATGCGGCCTCGGCAGCGCTCGATGAGCGACTCCTCGGTGATGTCTGATGGGGCTGTAGCGGTGAGCTGCACGAAGGCGACGGGCACCTCGACGAGGCGCGGGTCGGGGTAGCCGACGACTGCTATCTGCTCGACGCCGTCGACTTCGAGCAGATAGCCCTCCACTTCGGCCGGTGAGACGTTCTCGCCGCCGACCTTGAGCATGTCCTTGTGGCGGCCGATGAAGACGGCGTGGCCGTCGGGGCGCATCCTTGCAATGTCGCCGGTGTCGAGCCAACCGTCATCGCCGAGCACTTCGGCTGTGGCCTCGGGGCGGCGCCAGTACTCCTCCATCACGGTGTAGCCGCGGACGAACAGCGCTCCCGGGGTGTCGGGCGGGCATTCGGTGCCGGTATCCAAGTCGCGAATCTGGTACTCGATGCCGTCCATGGGGTAGCCGGAGGCCTCGGTGCGTTGCTCGACGGAGTGGGTGGGGTGGCTGCAGCTCACGAACGCCCACGACTCGCTCATGCCCCAGCCCGAGATGGTCGGGCAGAACACCTCCTGAGCCCGGCGAGCTATGGGCGTGGACGATTCCATGCCCGCCGCCAGCGTTCCCATGCGCAGGCTGGACACGTCACGAGGGTGCTCGTCTTGGGCTCGCAGCAGGTCGCCCCAGTGCGAGTCGAACCCATGCAGCACCGTGCCGCCCCGTGACTCCACTTCCGCCAGCACCGCTGCCGGGTCGAAGACGTCGAACAGCACCTGGCAGCCGCCGGTGAGTACCGCCTGTATCGAGACCTCGCCATAGCCGAACAGGTGGAACAGCGGCAAGTAGCTCATGTGGATGTCGTTGGCGGTGTGACCCAGCAGCATCGAGCGCTCCCGGCTGTTGCGCAGCGGGCGGTGGGTATGCACCACACCCTTGGGATGACCGGTGGTGCCCGACGTGTACGCCAGCATCATGCGGTCGTCGACGGTCACGCTGGCGGCACGCTCGGCCAGCTCCTCATCGGAGACGCTCTCCCCCGCGGTGAGCAGATCGTCCCAGCTCATCGCATCGGCCAAGGCATCGTCACGATCCGCGCCGGTGAACACCAACTGTTCCAAATGGCCTGCGCCGGCAATCTCCGGGTACGCCTCGCAAAGCATCTGGCGGTAGTCGATCGGCCCTGACTGGTCGATCGAGATCATGAACCGGCTCTCCGACTGCGCCACCGTGTACGCGACGTCGTCAGTCCGGTAGCGGGTGTTGAGCGGCACGATGCAGCCGCCCACCTTGGGGATCGCGTACTGCAGCCATAGCCACTCGGGCAGGTTGGTCATCCACACGGCCACGTGGTCGCCGATCTGGGCGCCCAGTGCCATCAGCCCCTTGGCCACGCGGTCGACTTCAGCCGCGAAGTCGGCGTAGCTCCACTGACGATCGCCGAAGATCACCGCAGGACGATTTCCCCACTTGCTTGCCGCCCGGTCGACGGCGTCGCCCAGCAGCAGCCAGTCGTAGGTCGCTCCTTCAGAGGAAACGCGGACTGCATTGCCTTCTCGTTGCTCCGACATCACTTCCCGCTCTTGTTCCCAGTGCTTATGTGATTGGGCTCACGGGCCGCTCGGGCCACGGCTTCGCCATCCGGCTCAGCCTCCGCGCCATCGTCGCAGCGTAGAACGGCAGCCCGACGGTCCGCGGGGCTACGTTGAGCGGGTTCGTGCCCCCGCCTGAAGGAGACCCCGAGGTGGAATTCGATCTCATGACCGGCTCATCCACCTGGAGCGATGCGGCCGACCTGGCCCGCAAGGTGGAGGGTGCCGGCTTCTCCGGGATGCTCTACACCGAAACCGGCCAAGTGCCGTGGATGCAGCTCGCTGCGGCCGCCATTGCGGCCCCCAGCCTCACCTTCACCACCGGCATCGCCGTGGCGTTCCCCCGCAGCCCGATGGTGTCGGCCCAGATCGCCTGGGAACTGGCCGGCGAGACCAACGGCCGCTTCCGGCTGGGGCTCGGCAGCCAGGTGAAGGGCCACATCGTTCGGCGCTATGCGGCTGAGTTCGACCGGCCCGCAGCACGCATGCGCGACTACGTGGGAGCAGTGCAGGCGTGCTTGCGGGCCTTCCGGCGCGAAGAGAAGCTCAGCTACGAGGGCGAGTTCTTCAACCTGAGCCTGCTGCCGGCCCAGTGGGCGCCTCGCAGCCACGACTACGGCGACGTGAAGGTCGACATTTCATCTGTCGGTCCGATCATGAACGGCGTGGCCGGCGAGGTGGCCGACGGCGTGCATGTCCACCCGATGCACACCATGCACTACATCCGCGAGCGGCTGCTGCCCGAGGTGGCCCAAGGTGCCGAACGTGCCGGCCGCGACATCGACGAGATCGACCTGATCGTGCCGGTGTTCGCCGCGCCGGGCGACTCTCCCGAAGAACTGGCGCCGCTCGTCCGACGAGCCAAGACGCAGATCGCGTTCTACGGCACCACGCCGAACTACTCGTTCCAGTTCACCGACCTGGGGTACGAAGGCGTGACCGCGGCGCTGCGCGAGCGCATGGCTGCGGGCGATATCGCTGGCATGGCCGACTGCATTACCGACGACATGCTGGAGCATTTCGCGCTGGTCGCCCCTTGGAACGAGATGGCCGACCGGTTGAAGGACCGCTACACGGGCACCGCAAGCCGGGTGGTCATGTACCTGGCGGAGGAGCAGATCCGCAAGGACCCTGACATGGTCCACAAGTGGGGCGACGTGGCGCAGGCCACCCGCTCCTAGAACGCACCACGGCCCGAGCGCGTGACGACAGGAGACAACGTGAGCGACCCAGACAGCACAGCCCGGGTGGCACTGGTGACGGGCGGCGGCCGAGGCATCGGGCGAGAGATCTGCCTCGGGCTGGCCCGCGATGGCCGACGCGTGGCGGTGGCCGACCTGCGGGTGCCCGAGGCCACCGAGACAGCTGCCGCCGTCAACGGCGAGGGCGGTACAGCTATTGCTGTGGAGATGGATGTGGCCGACTCCGACGCCGTGACGCAGGGTTTGCTGACGGTGGTGGACGAACTCGGACCGGTTGAAGTGTTGGTGAACTGCGCGGGGTGGGACGTGCTGCATCCGTTTGTGACCACCGATGAGGATTTCTGGGACCGGGTCATTGAGATCAACTACAAGGGTCCGCTTCGCACGACGCACGGATGCCTGCCCGCCATGATCGAAACGGGTTTCGGGCGGATCGTGAACGTCAGCTCGGATGCTGCTCGGGTGGGCTCGTCGGGCGAAGCCGTCTATGCCGGTGCCAAGGGCGGCGTGATTGCTTTCACCAAGACCATCGCTCGCGAGGTGGCGCGCCGCGGCATCACCGCGAACGTGGTGTGTCCGGGCCCGACCGACACCCGCCTGCTGGCAGAGATCGCCGCGGCCACCGACACGAGCGACAAGATCATCGGGGCGATGGCCCGGGCCGTGCCGATGAAGCGCATCGGCCAGCCGCACGAGGTTGCCGCCGCTGTGGTGTTCCTGTGCAGCGAAGAAGCGGGCTACATCACCGGCCAGACCCTGTCGGTCAGCGGCGGCCTCACCATGGCCTAATCGGGTGGTTGCTTGGCGATGGTGTTGCTGTCGTAGAGAGCAGTGATCTCGGTTGGGGTGTAGCCGAGTTCAGACAAGATCTCGTCGTTGTGCTGGCCCAGCTTGGGGGGTGGGCTGAGGGCGGCTGGTGTGGTGTCGAAGCGGAACGGAAGGCCGGGGAAGAGCTGGGGTTGTTCGCCTTGGCGGGCGTGGTCAACCATCAGTCCGCGGGCTGCGCTGTGGTCGTCGTTGACGACGTCGGCGATTGTCATGACGGCTGAGGCCGCTATGCCTGCAGCTTGCAGCTCGGCGGCGGCTTCGTGTTTGTCTCGGGTTGCTGTCCAGCGTTCGATCATGACGTCTATGGCGTCATGATCGGCGTGGCGCGCCGCGGCGGTGGTCCACTGGGGGTTGCATGCTGGATCGTCGAGCACCTGTGTGAGTGTTTTCCAGGCTTCATCGTCTTCCACTGTCAGGGTCAGCCAGGCGTCGTTGCCGCGGCATCGGTAGACGCCGGAGGGCGCGGCGTCTGGTGTTCGGGCGCCGCGGCGAGGTGGGGGCAGCGCGCTGACAGGTCGCATTGAGGCTTCGGCGAACTGGTCGCCGGCAACATTGATCGCTGTCTCGAGCTGAGACAGGTCGACCCCGACAGGCTCGGCGGTGCGCCAGTGCTGCCACAGCGCTGCCAATGCGATGACGGTGCCGTGCAGGCCGCCGACGACATCGGGGAATGCGATGCCCTGCTTGTAGGGACCCGAGTCTGGGTAGCCGGTGGTAGACGCCAACCCCGAGGCGGCATCGAGCACCGGACCCCAGCTGATGCGCTCGGCGTCGGGGCCGGTGGCACCGAAGCCGGACATATCGAGCGTCACGAGGCCCGGGTTCATCTCGCGCAGCTCGGCTGGTGTGATGCCAGCGGAGCGAACGCCGCGAGGGCTGTAGTTGTTCACCACGATGTCCGCCGTCTCGACAAGCCTGCGCAGCACCTCTCGCCCGCCGGGGGCCTTCAGGTCCAGGCACAGGCAGCGCTTCGACCGGTTCATCTTGTTCCAGTGGCCGAGGCGGTTGAACCAGTCGTCGCCGGGGTCGTTGTCGAGGAAGATGCCGTTGCGCGACAGGGGGCCGGGAAGCTGTCCCCATTCCCAGCCGCCGCGCTCAGCCAGGATCATCTCGGCGGGCGGCATGGCGAGGCCGCGTGCGGTGGGGTGCTCGATCTTGATGACGTCGGCGCCGAGATCGCCGAGCATGCGGCAGACCAGCGGGCCCGCCCAGGCGATCGTGAACTCGACCACCCGCACGCCCGCCAGCGGCTTGACGCCAGCGGGCCAGGTCCCTCCATCCGGCGCTGTGCCGTCGAGGCCCGCACCGAGTGCGGGCGCTCGGCGGAACTGCGGCGTCGCGCCTTCGATATGCGCCGGCGGTCCCGGCAGCCGTGGGGTTGACACACCGCCGGCACCCGACTCGCTCTGGCTGGCACCGTCGGTCGGAGCATCGACGGCGTCGAGGTGTTGCCAGTAACCGCGTGCGGCGAGCTGCGGGCTGGCCAGCATGTCGTCGAGGCTGGCCACCGGGCCGGAGGGAACTTGGTTGTCCTGCAGGACGGCGACGGCTTCGGCGACGGTCTTCGTGGCAGCCCAGGCGGAGATGATCTCGTCGAGCTCGTCGGCGTGGTCGAATCGCACGGCGGGGACGTAGAAGTCGTCCCGCGCCAGCAACTCCACCTGGTCCATTGCGATGCAGAAGCCTTCCCACTGGTGGATCGACACGGACGCAATGCAGATCCAGCCGTCGATGCACTCATAGAGCGCCAGCGGATGGTGCTGCTCGCCGAAGCGGTTGCCCCACCGTCGCTTGGTGACGCCGTTGTGGGTGTAGAGGCTGAAGCTCCACTGGTGGGCATTGGCCAGCGCCTCCAGCGCTGACACCTCCACCAGGTCGCCGCGGCCGGTCGTGGCGGCGTTGACGAGCGCTGCCTGGATGCCGACCGCCGTGCTCGCACCAACCAGGTGCGTCAGCCACGGACCGCCGCCCGGCAGCGGGTGCCGTTCGGGCTCGCCGTTGAGGCTCATGTGCCCGCCCAGTGCCCAGTGTTCGAGCGGACCGGCGCGCCAGGCCGACTTCGGTCCGGTAAAGCCGTACGGCGTGATAGCCGCTGCCACGAGTTGGGGATGCTCGTCGCGGGCCGCTGCGATCTCCGCTTGCGTCGAGGCCAGATCGCCGTGCACGTCCAGCACCACCACGTCGAAGTCGCCGGCCAGCTCAGCCAGCGAGGTGCCGGGTTCGACGATGACGCTCGCCGTGTTGGCCCGCAAGTACTCCCACGCCGCCGATATCGGCCCTGCGGCGGTATCGATCACACGCGATCGCCGCAGATGCGATCCCTCCGGCGGCTCGCCCACCACCACGTGGGCGCCGGTCATCGCGAGCAGCCGAGCGCAATATGCGCCCGCACGTCCTTCGCTCAGATCCAGTACCCGAACGCCTCGCACATCACCCCTGCGTCGCCGTCAGTCCAGCGGGCCCGGATCGTACTGATCCTGCTGGTGGGCCGCCGCGGGGATCGTCCGCGACGATTCAGTTGTCGCGCTAGGCGTCGTAATCGGGATCGCGGCGTTCGGCGAAGGCCCGCAGGCCCTCTTTCGCGTCGGGCGAGGCGAAGGCCGCGCGGGTGTATT
Organism: Candidatus Poriferisodalis sp.; assembly: GCF_965204125.1. Classification (GTDB taxonomy): domain Bacteria; phylum Actinomycetota; class Acidimicrobiia; order Acidimicrobiales; family Poriferisodalaceae; genus Poriferisodalis. Next base: position 1,290,224 of record NZ_OZ241968.1, read on the forward strand.
CCTGGTAGAGCCGCAGGCCGTCGGCCAGCGACACCTCCCGGCCGCGCAGCGCCATTTCCTTGGTCATGCGAATGGCGGCGGGGCCGTTGGCGGCGATCTGGTCGGCGATGCCCCGGGCCGTTGCCTGCAGGTCTTCGGGAGCAGTCATCTCGCTGACCAGCCCAATGCGCAGAGCCTCAGCAGCGTCGATGAACGAGCCGGTCAGCAGCAGCCGCATTGCATCCGACGAGCCGATCAGCCCCGGCAGCCTCAGCGCGCCGTAGCCGTGCAGGATCGCCCAGCGCACCTCCGGGCAGCCGAACTGGGCAGTGTCGTCGCAGACCCGGATGTCGCAGAACAGCGCCAGCTCCAGCCCGCCCGCCAGGCAGTAGCCCTGGATCGCGGCGATCGTGGGCTTGGCGGTCTCCATACCGATGTCGAACCGGTCAGGCCGCCACGGCATCCAAGCAGTTCGGTCCGCGAACTCGCCGAGGTCGTGGCCCGAGGTGAACGCCCTGCCGGTTCCGGTCACGATCGTGCAGCGCACAGCAGGGTCGGAGTCGGACGCCAGCAGCGCTTCGCCGATGCCGTGATACATCTCGTCGGTCATCGCATTGAGCTTGTCGGGCCGGTTCAACGTGATCGTCGCCACGTGCCCGTCGACCTCGTACGTCACCTCGTCCATGGCAGCTCCCCTCTCCGGTCGCGAAATGCTTGCACGGTGAGCGCCCGCGTGACGACGGATGCCGGCGCAAGTGCGGGAAAATCGGTCGTGTGGCGAATGTCGGCAGCAGTACGTTGCCGTTGTAGGGATGACTCCCCGACCCGCTCCGCACACACGCATCAATCAAGGACCCGCGCCGACCGATGACGACGACACTGAATGACCTGGTGAAGTCCAAGGGCTACGTGGTGGCCGACGGTGCAATGGGCACGCAGCTGTTTGCCGCCGGACTGTCGGCCGGATGGTCGCCAGAGGAGTGGAATCTCAGCCACCCCGACGAGATCCGGGCCGTCCACCGCGGCTACCTGCAGGCGGGTGCCGACCTGATCGTGACCAACAGCTTCGGCGGCAACTGCTTCCGCCAGTCGCTGCACGGCTTGGAACACTGCGTGCCCGAGTTGAACCGAGCCGCCGCACACATCGGGCGGGCCGAGGCTGATGCCGAAACGCAGCGTGCTGACCGGCCGGTGCTGGTAGCCGGCTCGATGGGCCCGACGGGCGAACTGCTGGCGCCGCTCGGCGACATGAGCGTCGAATCCTGCGAAGCCGCGTTCGCTGAGCAGGCTTCTGCCCTCGATGCGGGCGGGGTTGATCTGCTGTGGATCGAGACCATGAGTGCCCTTGACGAAGTGGAAGCCGCCGTCCGCGCAGCGCGCAGGGTGTGCGATCTGCCCGTCGCAGTCACCATGAGCTTCGACACCGCTGGCTGCACGATGATGGGTGTCACCGGAAACGAGTTGGCCGACCGGCTGGGACCCATGGAACTTGCCGCCATCGGCGCCAACTGCGGCAACAACGTGCCCGACACCGAGGCAGCGGTTCTCGCCATCGCCCAAGTCGCTCCCGACACCCCGGTCATCTCCAAGCCGAACGCCGGCGTGCCGGTGTGGCACGGTCATTCGCTCGTCTATGACGGCACGCCGGATTTGCTGGCCGCTCACTCGCACCGGGTTCACGCCGCCGGCGTGAGCGTGATCGGCAGCTGCTGCGGCAGCACCCCCGAGCACACTGCCAAGATCGTGGCCGTGCTGGCAGGTGATGAGCCCACGCCCGAAGTCACCGCAGCGCCCAACCCTCGCGAAACGCTCGATGAGCGGCTCGTCCGCAGGCGTCCTCGGCGTCGACGGCACCGCCATTGACCGCGAACGGGTTCCGGCGGAGAGGTTCGATGGCCTCGGATGCGCGCAACCGAGACAACGGCAGGCCATGACGTCGAACGGCGATCTCGAATTGACCGACCCGTGGCAGGCCATCGAGACCTGCTACGAGGCCGGCTGGACCGACGGGCTGCCGGTGGTGCCCCCGACCGAACCGCTGGTGGACGCCATGGTGGCTGGCGGTGTCTGGGCCGCAGACGATGTGCTGCTGCGCGAACCCGCCCGCGGCCCCGAGGTCAGCGCACGCAAGGCGGCCGCCAACGCCGTCATGGCCGGGTGCCTGCCTGAGTACTTCCCTGTTGTGGGTGCCGCTCTCGCCGCCATCGGCGACCCGAGCTTCGAGCTGCATGCCGTGTCGGCCAGCACCGGCGGCGCAGCCATCCTCATCGCAATCAATGGTCCGATCCGAGACGAGATCGGCATCCACTGCAAGGAGAACCTGTTCGGCCCTGGCTTCCGGGCCAACGCCACGATCGGCCGCGCGGTGCGGCTGGTGCTACGGAACTGCCTCGCCGCCATTCCCGGCAAACTCGACAAGAGCACCCAGGGCTGGGCCGGCAAGTACGCGATGTGCTTCGGGGAAGACGAGACCACCAGCCCGTGGGAGCCGTACCACGTGTCGCTCGGCTACTCGCCCGACCAGAGCACGGTCACGGTGATGGCCGCCGAGTCGGGCCACAACGTGCTGAACCACGCATCGCCCGATCCCGAGGGCCTGCTGGGCACCTTCGCCGACACGATGGCTGCGCTGGGCTCGCTCAGCTCGGGCCGGTCGCTGGTGGTGTTCGCGCCCGAGCACGCCCGCAAGCTCGGAGCCGCGGGCTGGAGCCGGGCGCAAGTGCAGGAGTACCTGTTCTCACACGCCACGCGCACTTATGCAGACGTGAAGCGCGGCGGCAAGGTCGAGGCGGCCGGGAACGTCACCGGTTTCCATCCGACGCAATGGATGGAGACCGACCCACAGGTGCAGCCCGGCGACGAGGACATCTCGGTCCCCCGCGGGACGTGTCCCGACGACATCGCGCTCATGGTCGGCGGCGGCGCTGCCGGCGGTCACTCCTCGTTCTTTCCCACCTGGAGCCGTGACCGCAGCGTCCCGCTCATCACGCAGGAGATACTCGCGCCATGACGGTCACCTTGGTGGATCCGACGCTGCCCGTCAGCGGTGCGGGCGCAGCGCTCGCTCCGCGGTCCGACTCGCTGGAAGGCGCCGTCATCGGGCTGGTGAGCAATGGCAAGACCCACGCCCCCGGGATCCTCCAGCGTGTTGCCCAGAACCTCATCGAGGCCCACGGGGCACGCGACGCGGTGCTGCTGATGAAGCCCACCGCCAACCTGCCGGCCGCTCCCGAGGAGGTGGAGGCGCTGGCCGCCGACGTGACGGCGATCATCGCCGCCATCGGCGATTGAGGAAGCTGCTCGTCGAGCAGTGTGCTCGACGCCGTGCACTTCGAGCAGCGGGGCGTGCCCGCTGCCGCAATCCTCACCGAACCTTTCGCAGCCACCGGCGAGGCAATCGCCGAACTGCAGGGCTTCGCTGACTACCCGTTCGCCACCGTGCCCCACCCCATCGGCAGCCTGACTTCGGCCGAGGCGATGGCTGTCGCCGATGCGGTGACCCCCGCTGTGTTGGCGTTGCTCACCACCGCCAGCGTGCACCCCGTCCGCGCCGGCGGCCTGACCGAGACCGGGCCTGCCGATGTCGTCGAAGAACTGGCTGCCGTCCTGCGCGCCGACCGTGCCGACCTCACTGCGTCGATCACCGGACGCCACATCACACTTCGCCTGCACATTCCCGACGAAGCCTGCGCCGAATGCGTCCTGCCCGCCACGATGCTCGTGCCCATGTTCCAGCATCGCTTCGACGCAGAGCTCGGCCCCGGCTGGACCATCGCACTCGACGACCCGCGAGAGTCTGAGCACAGCAGTCAGTGAACGTCTGACGCGCCCGAACCCGCCATTTCCGCGTGCGATCTAGGGTGAGCCCATGAACGGTCAGCTGCTTGCGGGAACCACCAAGGGCGTCTTCGCCATCGACAGCACGGGATCCACACAGACGCTCGAAGCACGCCACGTCCGCGACCTCGTCAACGTCGACGGCCGCCTGTTCGCTGGATCGGCCAGCGGCCTGTTCACCAGCGAGGACGGGGGCCAGACCTGGGCCGGGCCGCAGCTCGCCGGGCGCGAGGTGTGGCAGATCCGGGCCGCCAGCGACGGCCGGCTGTATGCCAGCACCGAGCCGGCGGCCCTGTTTCGCAGTGACGACGACGGCGCAACGTGGGACGAGATCACGGCGTTCGCTGCGCTCCCCGAAGCGGAGCGCTGGTGCGTGCCGGTCGAGCCTCCCCTGCCGGGGCGGGCACGTGCGCTCGTCATCGACGAGGACGATCCCGACCGCATCTGGGTCGGTGTCGAGGTCGGCGGTGTGGCCCGCTCCACCGACGGGGGCGAGAGCTGGTCGGTCGACCTGCCCGGCGACAACCCAGACATTCACATGATGTTCGCCCACCCCGCCGAGCCGGGGGTGCTGTTCATCAGCACCGGCTATGGCCGCTTTGACGGCGTCGCCGAAGAGCTCGAAGGCAACGCCGGCGTGTTCCGCTCCGACGATTACGGCGAGTCATGGCAGTACGCATGGAAGGGCGTCGTGCCGCGCTACTCGCGTCCGCTGTGCGTCGACCGCCGCGACCCCTACAGCGTCACCGTCGCCAGTGCGCCCACAGCGTTCTCGCATTACAAGGACGACGGCGGGGCTCATGCGGCCCTCTACAGGTCGGACGACCACGGCCAGTCGTGGCGGTCGCTCTGCGACGACGCCCACTCGCCGTCGCCGGTCAACTTCCATGGCCTGATCGCCGATCCCGACAACGTGGGCGGGGTGCTCGTGGGCACCGACACGGGCGAGGTATGGCAGGTGTCCGACGATGCCCAGTGGACCGAACTCGGGTCGGGTCTCCCGCTCGTCTGGTCGCTGGCGGTGGTCTGACGCGACCCGGGAGACCACGGACACGCCGACGGCGGCGACGCTGGAGACAGAGCGCATGAAGGACCGCTACGGCCTCGAAGTGAGCACCTCATCCGCCGAGGCCCGTGACGCCTACGTCGAGGGCATCGACCGCATGCTGTCCGCCGAGGCTGGGGTCGAGGACTGCCTGGCGGCGGCGATCGCGGCCGATCCAGGGTTTGCCCTCCCTCACGCCGCCTTGGCCCGCCAGCACCAGCTCTACGTGCGGCCCGACGAAGCACGGGCCTCAGCGGAGGCCGCCGTTGAGCTGAGCCACTCGGCCACTGCGCGGGAACGCCAGCACGTCGAGATTGTGCGGCTGCTCGTCGCCGGCCAGGTGCCCCAAGCGCTCGACCTCATCCGCCAGCACGTCATCGACTACCCGCGGGATGCGTTCGCCCTCGCACCCGCCTGCGGCGTGTTCGGCGCCATCGGCTTCAGCGGCCGTATCGGCCGCGAGGCCGAACTGCTCGAGTTTCTCGAGCCGCTGGCCACGCACTACGGCGACGACTGGTGGTTCGCCACAGTGCACGCCTTCGCCCTCATCGAGACCGGACGGTGGGACCGGGGCCGGCAGCTCGCCGAGCGTGCGCTCGAACAGCGCCCGAGCACTCCCCACGGTGCCCACACGCTCGTGCACGCGCTCTTCGAAGCCGGCGATGACGACGAAGCGGTCAGCTTCCTCGAAGGGTGGCTCCCCGATTCTGACCGGGCGAGCGTGCTGCACTGCCACATCTGGTGGCATTACGCGCTGGTGCTCATGGCGGTCAGTCGCCACGACGATGCATGGCAGGCCTTCCGCCACAACTGCCTGCCGGGCACCACGACCAGCCCGCCGATCACCGTGTTCTCCGACTCGTCGTCGTTCATGTGGCGATCGGAGTTGGCAGGGCAGCCTCGTGATCGCGCCATCTGGCAGCAGGTTCGAGAGTTCTACGAGGAGCGGTTCCCGCAGCCGATCGTGTTCGTCGATGCCCACGCCGGACTCACCTATGCCGTCCTCGGCGAGACCGAGCAGCTGCAGGCGTGCCTCACCGAGCTGCAGGAGCTTGGCGAGGCAGGCCGCCTGCCGGCAGGCACCACTGGGGCAACGCTCGGTCAGGCCTACGGCGCATTCGTCGACGAGAAGTGGTCGACGGTCATCGATGTCCTCGAGCCGCTGATCCCCCAGGTCGTCCGCATCGGCGGCAGCCGGGCCCAGCGTGACCTGATGACCAACACGCTCCTTGCTGCATACGTCCGCAGCGGGCGTACCGACGAGGCCCGAGCGTTCTGTGCTCAGGTCGTCGACCGTCGACCCACTCGCCCGGTGGCTGGCTTTGAATTGTGCTGATCGCGGTGGTGAGATCTCAGCCCGCCGCCAATCAAAACCCGTGCCAGCCGTCGAGTGCTGCCGACTGCTCGATCCACGCTGACATCTGCGTTTCGTCGAATTGATCCTCAGGTATGTCCACCCAGCGCGAATCGGGATCCTTGCCCGAGCCGGGCGGCTCGGGAACGAGCAATGCGCCATTGAGGAACGTCACCTTGACGTACCGGGTGAATGCATGGCAGCTCGCGAACCATCCGCGCCCCTCGACGCCGTAGAAGGGCGAGTTCCACCGCACGGCCTTGCGCACGTCAGGCACGATCTGCTCGATCAGATCATCCAGCTGCCGAGCGATGGCGCCCTTCCACCCCGGCATCGCCTCGATGAAGGCCTGCACCGGGACATCGCCGTCGCCCTTGGGAATCTGCGGATTGCCACCAGCAAGGAGCTTCGGTGACTGCGCATCGGACACTGTGGAGCTGACGGGACTCGAACCCGTGACCCCCTGCTTGCAAAGCAGGTGCTCTTGCCATCTGAGCTACAGCCCCAAGAAGCGAGGGCCACCGAGGGTACCGGCCAGCCCGCCGCGCGAATCCGGGTGAGATCAGTGCAACCCGCGGGGCGGGCCGGCGCAGGGCAGGCTTGGGGGCTGGTGGACGGCACATCGAACGTGACGAACTCACAGGAACCCGCAGAGCCTGCGGCCCCGTGGTCGATTGCGGCTGCGGCGTTTGCTGCCAACTTCGTGACGTTCGGGATCCTCTTCTCGTTCGGGGTCTTCCTGACGCCCATCGCGGACGACCTCGACACGACGACCGGTCCCGTGGCCGCCTTGTTCTCGACGGCCGTCTGCACCTACTACGCCGGCGGCGCCATCGGAGGTCGCATCGGGGACCGCTACGGCGCCCGCCTGCTGGTCGGGGTCGCAGCGGTGGCGATGTCAGCGGGTCTTCTGCTGACCGCCTGGTCGAATGCGCTGTGGCAGACCTACGCCGCGTTCGGGGTTTTGGTCGGGCTCGCTACGGGTTTCTGCTACCCGTCGATGATCGGCCTGATCAGTCGCAGCTTCAGCGAGCGACGGCGTCCCGCGGCAATGGGCTTCCTGCTGGCCGGCGTGGGTGCCGGGACGCTGGTCATGCCGCTGGCGAGCCATGCGCTGATCTCCAGGCTGGGCTGGCGCCAGACCTACGCCGTGCTGGCGGCTGTGGCTCTCGTCGCCATCGGCTGGGCAGCGACGCGCGGCGACCGGGTGAGCATGTCCACGGCAGGCCTCATTCGTGTCGCCCGGCTGGTGCGCTCGCGCCGATTCCTGCTGTTCTTTGCAGCAGTCGTGGCGATCGGGCCGGGCTTCTACGCGCCGGTCGCGTTCTACAACGACTACGCGGTCGACCGTGGTGTCGCGCCGGCATTGGCCGCAGCACTGATCGGCATCTCAGGCGCGACGAGCGTCGTCGCCCGGCTGGCCTGCGGCGCGCTGGGCCATCGCGCCGATCCGATGTGGCTGTGCCGGTCGGCGTTTGCTGCCATGACGGCAGCGCTGGCGATCTGGTGGATCTCTGACGGGAACCCTGCAGTGCTGATCGCCAGTGCCGTTGCGCACGGTGTCGGCTGGGCGGTGTGGGTGACCGCCACACCGTCGGTGCTGGCTGGCTGGTACGGGGTGGAGAACTTGGGCGGTGTGATCGGCATCCACTACACAGGTCTCGGTGTCGGCGCGCTCGCCGGTCCGGCGGTGTGCGGCTTCATCATCGACGCCTCCGGATTCGGACCCGCAATCGTGCTCGTCACCGTCACCAGTCTCATCGCGCTCGGCCTGTTGATGCTGCCGATGCGGGAAGCGGCCATCGCAGGATCGCCGTAGGGCGTGCATGGATCGGGCCCGTGGCTCAGCCTCTTAGGCTCCCCCGGGTGAGCAGCATCTGGCAGGTCGCACGCGGGCTGAAGGCGTCGTACCGCGGCTCGGATCTCCGGCAACGAGTGGAGCTGCTGAACAGGCGACTCGACGAGACGTATGCGCCGAGCGATGGCCCGAGCTCCGACCACGCCGAGACAGCAACGGAGTACTACGACATCTGCAGCCACCTCATGATCTACGGCTGGGGCGAATCGCTCCACTTCGCACCGCTGACTCCACAGGAGAGCTTGGAAGACTCCAAGCTCCGCCATCAACGGCTGATGATCGACAAGCTGGATCTGCGCGAGGGCATGTCGGTGATCGATGTCGGATGCGGAATCGGCGGGCCGATGCGGACGGTGGTCCGTGAAGCTGGAGTCGAGGTCACCGGCATCAACAGCAGCGGAGTCCAACTGGCCAGGGCGAGGGAGCTGACCGCCGAATCAGGCCTCAGCGACATGATCGACTACGTCGAGTCCAGCTTCATGGACATGGCCGCCATCGAAGACGGCACGTATGACCGGGCCTACGCGATCGAATCGACCTGTCATGCGCCGGACAAGGTCGGCGCATTCACCGAGATCTCGCGGGTGCTGAAACCCGGTGCACTGTTGTGGGGTCAGGAAATGTGTCTGACCGACACGTTCGACGCTGACAACGCGAATCACCAAGAGATCAAGCGAGAACTCATGCGCGGGATCGCGCTCAAGCAGATCGCAACATTCGCCGAAGTCAACCAAGCACTCGAATCAGCAGGATTCGAAGTCATCGAAGGCATTGACCGCGGAACCGCCGAGAACGGATCGGCAACCCCGTGGTATCAGCCGATGGAAGCACGCAGCGGAACCGGCAGGATCACCCTGCGAGGAACACCCTTGGGTCGACAGCTCGCGATCCGGGCTGCACGCGTGGCTGAAACGTTGAGGATCCTGCCCAGAGGTACCGCCGAGATCGCCAAGCTGCTCGATCGCACCGCCGACGCCTACGTCGCCGGCGGCAAGACGGGAATCTTCACGACGCTGTATTGCTTCGTGGCCCGCAAGCCTGTCTGAGAGCCCCGCGGCACAGCCAACGGCGGCAATCTGGCATGTCTGCTAGGAAACCCCGCATGAACATGCCTGCCATTTCACTGGCCGCCGTGCGCGGCCGCCGTGAACGCACCCTCGAGATCGCCGCCGAGATAGAACAGCGCAGCTTCAGCGGCATTTACTGCCCCTCCATGGGCGATCCGGTGGCGCTGTGCCAGGCGATTGCCCAGGTCACCAACGAGATCCACTTCGGCACCTCGGTGCAGCCGATCTACTTCCGCAACCCGGTCGACATGGCTTCGACTGCGGCATTCATCCACGAGATCTCGGGCGGACGGTTCTGGCTGGGCATCGGCGTGACGCACGGGCCGGTGCATGAGCGCCTCGGCATCACGCCCGGCAAGCCGCTCGCCGACATCCGGGAGTACATCGCTGCCATGGAGGCCGCGTCGTCACAGCACGGCGATCTCCCGCCGATCGTGCTGGCCACGCTGCGCCAGCGCATGGCCGAGCTGTCTGCGGAGATCAGCTCGGGTGCGGTATGGGCGAATGCGAGCTGCAACGACTTCCAGAACTCAGTAGCGCACCTCGGCGAGGCGGCGGGCCGTGACGATTTCTTCGTGGGGAACATGATCCCGACGGTCATCGATGACGACCGCGCCGCGGGAGCAGCGCGGAACCGCAAGACGCTGGCCGGCTACGTGTCGCTGCCGAACTACCGGAACTACTGGAAACAGGCAGGCTGGGTCGACGAGATGGAAGCGGCCGAGACGGCGATCGCCGCAGGCGACACCGAAGCGCTGAACCGGGCGATGACCGATGACTGGCTGTCGAACGCGACGCTGTACGGCTCGGCCAGCCAAGTCCGCGACGGCGTCGAGGCATGGTTCGATGCCGGCTGCAAGACGCCGATCCTGGTGCCGTCCAGCACGAGCGGCGGTCAGCTCAAGGCGCTTGAAGAGCTGTTCGACACGTTCGCCTGAGCCTGGCACCGACTCGGCCGCCAACCCGGAAATACGGGTGGGCGCGCCGTTACGCTGCCGGACATGCATATCGAGCTGTTCGGATTCGACACCACACCTGAGCGCTTCGAGGCCAGCATCCGCGAGGCCTCCGAGCAGGGCTTCCGCCGTTACTGGACGCCCCAGATCTTCGGCCACGACGCGCTGACCACCATCGCCGTGGCCGGCCGCGAGGTGCCCGGCATCCGGCTCGGCACCGCGGTGGTGCCCACCTACCCCCGGCATCCAATGATGCTGGCCCAGCAAGCACTCACGACCCAGGCCGTGATCGGCGGGCGCCTGGACTTGGGCATCGGTCCGTCGCACAAGCCAGTGGTCGAGGGCATGTGGGGCTACTCGTTCGACCGGCCCATTGCGCACATGCGCGACTACCTAACGATCCTGACGAAGCTGATGACCGATCGCCGTGTCTCCCACGGCGGCGATGCTGTTGTCGGGCGCGGCGAGATCACTCCCCCGGCTGCTGACGCGCCGCCGGTGTTCGTCGCGGCGCTGGGCAGCCAGATGCTGCGCCTGACCGCCCGCATGGCCGACGGCACGTTCACCTGGATGACCGGGCCGGCAACATTGCGGGATCACACCGCGCCGACCATCAACTCCGCAGCCGCCGAGGCCGGTCGCCCGGCGCCGCAGGTGGTGGCCGGCTTTCCGGTGTGCGTCACCGATGACGCAGCCACCGCTCGCGAGCGGGCTGCCAAGGACTTGGTGGTCTACGGCACGCTGCCCAGCTACCGGGCGATGCTCGACCGAGAGGGCCTCAGCGGGCCCGAGGACATCGCCGTCATCGGGAGTGCAGCCGAGGTCAGCGATCGCATCAACGCGCTGGCCGACTGCGGCGTGACGTCATTCGCCGGATCGGCGTTCGGCACCCTCGACGAGCAAGCCGCTACCCGCGACACCCTGATCAGCTTGCTGAGCTGAATCGGGGCCACGGCGCAGGCCCGCCAGCACGGCTGCCAGCGCTGCGAGGCCGACCACAATGCTGGTCCACACGTTGATCCGCACGCCCCACAGCTCGTTGGCCGTGTCGATGCGCAGAAGTTCGATCCACAACCGCCCGGCGGTGTAGCCGAGCACATACATCGCGAACAGGTAGCCGGTGCGCAGCCGCGGCAACACCCTGGGGACGACCCACACGAGCGTCGCCGCGAGGCAGAGATTCCACAGGGCTTCGTAGGCGAACGTGGGATGAAACGTCTCTTCAAGGCCGTAGCCGGCGACGCGGTGCGCCTCGTCGATCTCGAGCCCCCAGGGCAGGTCCGTGGGCTGACCGTATAGCTCCTGGTTGAACCAATTCCCCAGCCGGCCGATGGCCTGGGCCACCGCGAGCGCGGGCGCCAGCGCGTCGAGCATCGCTCCGGTGCTGTGCCCGCCCCGGCGCAGCATCCACACCGCAACCAGCACGCCCACCGAGATGCCGCCCCAGATGCCCAGCCCGCCCTGCCAGATCTTCAGCGCATCACCGAGGTTGCCCCGATACCGATCGAAGTCGGTGATGACGTGATACAGCCGGGCGCCGATCAGGCCGGCGGGAACCGCCCAGATCGCGATCGTCCCGACCAGATCGTTGGCGCGAGCCCGGTACGCATCGTCCCCGTCCGCGATGGCCCGCCGCCAGCGGCGGGAGGTGATCCACACTGCCACCAGCACGCCCAGGGCGATGGCAACGCCATAGGCTCGGATGTCGAGCGGGCCGAGCGAGATGTAGCTCCGCGACGGACTGGGAATCGACGCCAGAAGCCCGTTCACGTCGTGGCTGCGGCCATTGGCTCGACCGGCAGGAGCAGGAGATCACAGGCCATGAATGCCACAGGGTACGCAGAGTTGCGGGCCGCAGAAGGCGCGCGACTCAACGAAATCGCCGCAGATGCCGAACGCTCACCGGACATGTGGGCCAGACGCGTCCCCAGCTGCGGCGACTGGACCCTCGAAGCACTGATCGAGCACTGCGCGACGGTCTGGACATTCGTGCACAGCAGCATCACTGCGGGAGCGCGCGTCGACCCAACCGCCATCACCAGACCTCCGGGTTCCGTGGCGCAGTGGCACGCGGACGCATTCAACGCACTTACCGGCCTCATGACGGAGCGCCCGCCGGATGCCGAAGCCTGGTCGTGGGATCCCGAACAACAGTCCATGAGCTTTTGGTGGCGGCGTATGGCGCACGAATGCACGATGCACCGGTGGGACGCTGAAGCCGCCCTTGGCATGACGCCGGCACCTATTGCACCCGAACTCGCTGTCGACGGTGTCAACGAGCTCTTCGATGTCTACGTGCGCCTGCGGCTGCCGGAAGGGTTCGCAGGAAACGGCGAGACCGTGCACCTGCACGCCACCGACGCGGACGGAGAATGGGTCATCACTCGCACGCCCGACGGGATGCAGGTGGAGCGTGCGCATGCGAAGTCCGACGTAGCTGCACGAGGCCCGGCCCAGGACCTCCTGCTGTTCGTGTGGGGCCGCATCGGCCCAGAACAGCTCGAAACGTTCGGCCGCACCGACCTGCTGGAGGAATGGCAGCGGGACGTGCGCTTCTGACCGAGTGCCCGCAGCGGAAGCGGCAAACGCCTCCGCTCCCAGCGCTACAGGCGTGCGCCCTCGTAGGCGGCGGCGCGGACGCCTCGCTCGGCCAGCTCGGCAAGCCACGGCAACGGGTCGTCGAGCATTCCCAGTCCCCACGCTCCGGCGGGCAGTTCGTCGGCCAGCGCCCAGCCGGCAGCGGTCGCTGCCACCGCAGCAGCGGCCGCACTCGGATGGTCGATCACGCCGAGCACGTCGGTGCAGTGGCGGCCGTCGCGTATGCCGCGCAGCTCCACCCGCACCCCGCCCGGCCCGCCTTCAGGGTGGGGCGGCCGCAGCATCGGCAGCATGGCCGTGAGGCGATCGCGCCGCGTACCCGCCACCCGAGCGGTCACCCGTTCGACATCGCCGAACGCCGGCACCAGCAACAGCGCATCCGCCAGCGCCGCCCGGTAGCAGTCGTGGGCGCCGAGCGGGTCGGGGAACCACACGAGCTCCCGGCCCGATCCGCCGCGACGGCGCCGCCATTGCCCGTCGCGCCAATCCACCGAGGTTCCGGTCCTGGCTCGGTGCAGCTGGCGCTGGCATGCCGGGCCTCCGGTGCCAACCCGGGCGATGTGCACTTCGGTGACCACGTCGAATCGGGCCGCACCGTGGCGGGCCAGCAGGCAGCTGTAGCCCGGCGAGAAACCCGCACCGACCACGACGGACCGTTTGGCGTTCATGGCTCGCTTGTTCATTTCGAGCAATTGCTCAACGTCGGCCACGGCACCCGACAGCGACACCACGTGCGAATGGCGCTCGAGGGCCTTGCCGGCGAGCGCAGCGTGGCCGCCGCTCGGCAGGCTGAGCACCACCACGTCAGCTTCCGGCAAGGCGCCGGGTTCCAATACCTCCACATCCACATCGAGCAACTGTGCAGCGAGGCCACGCAGTCGGGCGGTGTGACGCGATCCCAGCACGAGCCGGTCGACATCAGGCCGCGAGGCGAGCTGCCGGGCGATTCGCTGCCCCACCGCGCCCGCGCCGATGACTGCAACGGTGCTCATGGGATTGGGCTCATGGGATTGGGCTCACGCGTTCGGCGATCACCGCAGATCGGCGCCGGCCAGCTGACGCCAACTGCCTTCCCTGCGGGGGATGTCCTGCGATGAACGCAACCGCAGCACGATGGTGACCAGACCGCCAACGACCACGGCGAGCAGCGCCCGGCGAAGAAAGCTCACTGTGCCCGACGCTGGTCCATGTGTGGGGCTAGATGGAATCGAACCAACGACCTCACCCTTATCAGGGGTGCGCTCTAACCGACTGAGCTATAGCCCCGCGGAGCCGCACACACTACAGCCCAGTCGTCAATGTGTGCGCCCGCTGCGGAGGCGGCAGCTGTGACATCTGCGCCTGTCGACGCAGGATCAGCGGGCGGGCGGGCGGCGCTCGTCTTCGAGCACGGTGACCCGGACACCCCCGGTGAGATCGCTGATCAAGTTGAACATGATCGCCATCACTACGTTAAAGGCCACGCCGACCGTGGCGACAATGAGCCCGATGATCCGGGCGCGCCGGAAGATCACCATGCCGTCGATGGTCCAGCTCTCATAGGAGCCGACTTCGGTGATGAACGACTCCACCTTGTCGACGAGACCTGAGCGCTGAGCCGCGTTCCACAGCAGCACACCCGCTGCCAGCACGGCGACATACAGGCAGGCGTATAACAGCACCGACACTTTGAACACCGACCAGGGATCGATGTGACGCAAGATCCGGTGCGTTCGCCTCACCCGGGCTCGACGCTGGCTCAGCCACGCCCAGCGCATCGGCGGAGCTTCTTCGGAAGGTGCCGAGGGGGGTGGAGCCATCGCCGGCTGACCAGGCGCCGCATGGGGCGGCGCAATCTGACCCAGCGCAGCAGGCGGTGGTGTCTGGCCCGGCGGCGCAACACGACCCTGTGACGGCGGAATCTGGGGCGGCATGGGCGAATCCGGCGCCGGGTTCTGCGGAGCCGGTGTGCGGCCACCGCGACGACGGGAGCTGCTCGCTGGGGTTATCCCCAGCGCTTCGGCAAAGAGCTCGTCGGTGGGAGTCGGCCCGCCCGGCTCCGGCGACGGCGGCTCCCCACCCGATGTCGCATCGGCCACGCTTCGCAGTGTAGGAGTCAGCCCGCACGACCCCCGGTCGCCGGCAAGATGCTCGGAGAGTCGAGCCTCAACGTCGCCGCTCGGCTCAGCCTCCGGCATCAAGCAGCGGCAACGGGGCCGCAGCGGCAGCCGCCGCCCGCTGGCCATCGAGTTCCACAACGACTTCCACCTGCACCGTGCCATCGCGGACGCGAAGTTCGAACGCTGCTAACTCCCCGCCGGCGTCGATGACAGCAGCCGATGCGGCAGCATCATCGGGGAGCGCGCCATGTGCGATCGCGGCGGGATCGGCCGCAACGAGTGTCGCCAACGCCGCAGCATCCGCGACGGCTTGGGCTCGCGAACTCGCCACCGCAGCCTGACCCCAGCGGGCTACCAAGCCCAACCCCACGAGCAGAGCCAGCGCCAAGAGCGCCACAGGCAATGCTGCCTGCCCGCTCTGGATCCGAGCCCCCATCGTTCGCGACGCACACGTCGGCATCAGCCGACGCTATGACGCTGGATCTGCCTCGTTCGAAGGGTTTTCGCGAGGTTCGCCGTCAACTTCGTCGGCGTCGGGAATATCTGGCATCTCGACGGGCGCGATAGCCACGACCTCCTCGCCGTCCTCAAGCGCCATGGCTCGCACGCCGCCCGCGACACGTCCCTGGCTGGAGATGTCAGACACCGGTGTGCGGATCAGCACGCCGCTGGAGGACACCAGCAGCACCTCGTCAGCGGCATCCACGAGCCGAGCCCCCACCACATGGGACTCCGCGTCCGGCAGCTTGACGGCTATCACGCCCAGCCCGCCACGGCCCTTGCGCGGGAACAGTCCGGCAACAGTGCGCTTGGCCGACCCGGTGCTGGTCACCACCAGCAGGTCGCGGCTGTCCTCCCCGCCCAGCACGTCCGCCGCAGCCACGGTGTCGCCGCCGCGCAGTCGTATCGCGCGCACGCCAGCTGCACTGCGGCCCATCGAGCGCACCTGGCTCTCGGCGAAGCGCATGGCGCGGCCCCCACGAGACACGACGAGCACGTCGTTGTCACCGGATGTCTCGAGCACACGCACCAGCTCGTCGCCTTCCCGCAGGCTCAGCGCGATCAACCCGTTCGAGCGGATGTTCTCGTATGCGCTCAACGGCGTCTTCTTGGCGAGCCCTTGGCGGGTCACGAACATCAAGTACCGATCCGAGGGGAATTCGCGCGCCTCCACGACGGCTTCGACTCGTTCATCTGCCGCGAGCTGCAGCAGGTTCACCAGCGCCGTGCCCCGTGCCGTGCGGCTGGTCAGCGGCACCTCGTACGCCTTCAGCCGGTGCACCCGGCCCCGGTTGGTGAAGCACAGCAGCCAGGCATGCGCCGTCGTCAGCAGCACGCGCACCACGGCATCGTCGTCCTTGAGCCGAGCGCCCTGCACGCCCCGACCGCCCCGCCCCTGCGTCCGGAACACGTCAGGCGACGTTGCCTTCACGTAGCCCTCACGCGTCAGCGTCACCACCAGCGGCTCGTCCTCGATGAGGTCCTCGGCGTCCATCTCGCCGGGATCAGTGACGATCTCTGTGCGCCGCGGCGTCTGATGCTCGGCACGCAAGGCGCTCAGCTCGTCGATGATGACCTGCCGCAGCCGGCCGTCGTCGCCGAGGATGGCCTCCAGCTCGGCAATCGTCTGCGTCAGCTCGGCCAGCTCATCGCTCAGCCGTGTGCGCCCCAGTCGGGTCAGGCGGCTCAGCTGCATGTCGAGGATGTGGTTCGCCTGCTCGGCGCTGAACGACATCGGCGCCTCGCAGAGCCCCGCCAGTGCCGCGGCGCGATCGTCGCTGGCGCGGATCAGGGCGATGATCTCGTCGATCAGGTCGAGCGCACGCAGCAGGCCCTCCACGATGTGCGCTCTCGCCCGGGCCTCGTCCAGCCGGTGCTGGCTGCGCCGCGTCACCACCTCGATCTGGTGATCGACATACGCGACCAGGGCTTCCCTGAGGTTCAGCGTGCGCGGCACCCCGTCGACCAGCGCCACCATGTTCACGGCAAAGCTGGACTGCAGCGGCGTGTGCTTCCACAGGTTGTTCAGCACCACGTTTGCCGGCGCCGACGGTCGCAGCTCGATGACGAAGCGCGTCTTGCCCTTCGCCGACTCGTTGCGCAGCTCGGTGATGCCCTCGATGACCTTGCGGTTCACCGCATCGGCGATCTTGCGCTCGATGTTCTCCACCGAAGTCTGGTACGGGATCTCGGTGACCACGATGCTCGACCGCTTGCCGTTCTCGACGATCTCGGCCCGGGCCCGCAGCTTCACCGAGCCCCGGCCGGTGGCCATGGCCTCCCGTGCGCCGGCGCGGCCGAGCATCCGCCCGCCGGTAGGGAAGTCGGGCCCGCGCACGAACTCCATGAGGTCATCGACGGTGGCGTCGGGGTTCCCGATGAGATGAATCGTGGCGTCGATGATCTCGCTGAGGTTGTGCGTAGGGATGTTGGTGGCCATGCCCACCGCGATGCCCTGGCTGCCATTGACCAGCAGGTTCGGGAACCGCGACGGCATCACCAGCGGCTCGGTGCGGGAGCCGTCGAAGTTCGCAGCGAAGTCCACCGTCTGCTCGTCGATGCCCTCCGCCATCGTCATGGCCAGGTCGGTCAGCCGGCATTCGGTGTAGCGGTACGCAGCCGGCGGGTCCGACGGCGAGCCGAAGTTCCCGTGCGGGTCGATGAGCGTGTTCGCCAGGCTGAACGACTGGCCCATCCGCACGAGCGCGTCGTAGATCGATCCGTCGCCATGGGGGTGGTAGTTGGCGATGACATCGCCGACCACCGTGGCGCATTTCTTGTGGGGTCGGTCCGGGCGCAGGCCGGTGTCGAACATCGACCACAAGATCCGGCGATGCACCGGCTTCAGGCCGTCACGGGCATCGGGCAGCGCCCGCGAGGTGATGACCGACATGGCGTAGTCGAGGAAGGACTGCTCCATCTCGGTCTGGATCTCGACGTCCACAATTCCGATGGCGCCGCCCTCGTCGGGCGAGCCTGTGCCGGTGTCAGGGTCGTCGTTGCTCATGGCGCTTCCAGCCGGATCCGTCTGCCTGCCACGCTCAGACGTCGAGGAAGCGGACGTCGCTGGCGTTGTTCTGGATGAAGCCCCGGCGGGCGTCCACGTCGTCGCCCATGAGGATGCTGAAGATGAGATCCGCCGTAGCGGCCTCTTCGAGCGTGACGCGCAACAGGGTCCGGCTGGCCGGGTCCATGGTGGTGTCCCACAGCTCCTGGGCGTCCATCTCGCCGAGACCCTTGAGTCGCTGGAACTCGTTGCGGTGGTTGGGTCGCTCCGCCAGGAACGCATCCTTTCTGCGGTCGTCCTTGAGATAGACGGTCTCGGTGCCGACCTTGGTGGAATACAGCGGCGGCTGGGCGATGTACACGCAGCCATGCGACAGCAGCTTGCGCATGCGGTGGAAGAAGAACGTCAGCAGCAGCGTGCGGATGTGGCTTCCGTCGACATCGGCATCGCACAGCAGGATCACCTTGCGGTAGCGAACCTTGGCGATGTCGAAGCCGCCCTCACCGGTCGCGCCATCGACGCCAGCGCCGATCGCCGAGATCAGCGCACTGATCTCGTTGTTGTCGAAGATGCGCTCAGGCCGGCTGCGCTGGACGTTGAGGATCTTCCCCCGGATCGGCAGGATCGCCATGGTGGCGGGGTCACGGGCCTCCTTGGCCGATCCTCCCGCCGAATCGCCCTCCACGATGTACAACTCGGCCTCTTCGGGGTCGCCCGAGGAGCAGTCGGTGAGCTTGCCGGGCAGGCCAGCACCTTGCAGCGCCGACTTGCGGACAGTGTTGCGGGCCTTCTGAGCGGCGATGCGAGCACGGCGGGCGTCGACGGCCTTGCCCACGACCAGCTTGGCCTCGCTGGGGTGCTCTTCAAGCCATTCGCCGAGCCCGCTGTAGGCGGCCTTCTGCACGAGGCTGCGCATGGCGGTGTTGCCCAGCTTGGCCTTGGTCTGGCCTTCGAACTGGGGCGCTTCCATGCGGACGCTCACCACTGCGGTGAGGCCTTCACGGATGTCGTCACCCTGCAGGTTGCCGTCGTCGGGCCGCAGCATCTTGCGGTCTTTGGCATAGGCGTTCACGGCCGACGTCAGCGCCGAGCGGAACCCTTCCGCGTGCATGCCGCCTTCGATGGTGTTGATGCCGTTGGCAAAGCTGTGGATGCCGTCGGTGTTGAAGCCGTTGTTCCACTGGAAGGCAATCTCGACCTCGTCGCCGTGCTCGGCAGCAGACAGGTAGCCGATGTCATCGAACAGCGCCTCGGAGCTCTCGTTGAGATGCCGGACGAAATCGCGGATGCCGCCTGGGTAGCAGTACTCGTGGCGGACCGGTTCGGGTCGCCGCTCGTCGGTGAAGCCGATGCACAGGCCGGCGTTGAGAAACGCCATCATCTGCAGCCGCTCGGTCAGCGTCTGGGCCCGGAATTCGACATGATCGAACACCGTCGGATCGGGCTTGAACGTGATGGTGGTGCCGGTGCTGCGGGCAGGTGACGGGCCGGTGTCGGTCAGCTCGCCGACCGGCTCGCCGCCGTCGTGAAACTGCAGCTTCCATCGCCTGCCGTCCCGGTCGATGACGGCTTCCAGCTCGGACGACAGGGCGTTCACCACGGACACACCGACGCCGTGCAGCCCGCCGGACACCTTGTACCCGGTGCCGCCGAACTTGCCGCCGGCATGCAGCACGGTCAGAACAACTTCGGCGGCTGACTTGTCGGGATACTGCGGATGAGCCTCGACGGGGATGCCTCGACCGTTGTCGGTGACGCTGCACGTGCCGTCTGCTCGCAGAGTGACCTCGATGGAGCTGCAATGCCCTGCCATGGCCTCGTCGACGGCGTTGTCCACTACCTCATAGACGAGATGGTGGAGGCCTCCGGGGCCGGTCGAGCCGATGAACATCCCGGGACGTTCACGAACCGGCTCGAGTCCCTCGAGCACCGTGATCGCATCGGCGTTGTAGTCGCCGGCAACGGTGCTGTCAGTGCCGACGGCACCCACCAGGCCGTCGCCGGTGCCCGCCGACGCGGGTGCCAGAGTCGTGTCGGTCACAGTGCAACCAGTCTACTGGGCGGTGACCGATTTTCGGCGTAGGAGCAGCTGTTTCGGTACCAGTAAAACCGCAGGTCAGAGACGTTTTTTCTGCCCAGTGCCAGGATGCACGCGGAGGTGCAGCTCAGAGACCGTCGCGGCTGCCGAATCGGCGTTCAGTGCGGCCAGAATCCGGCTGGAGTGGTAACGCAATTCGGTCGCCCAGGCAGGATCGTCCACGACGACCGTCAGCCGGCCGGCTTCCAGTCGCTCGGGGTGCGCGTGGGCCGCAATGGCCTCACCGACGGCCTCGGTCCAGCGCTCGTTGAGGTCGATCGCGCGGCCCCGTGAACCGAATCCGGCAGTGACCGCCTTGAGCGAGTCGCCGATCGACCGAGGCTCGCGGCCACCTGATGCGCGACGGCGTCTGTTCATCTTGAGACCACCTCGCCGCTGTGGATGTGGACTTGGCTGTGGGCTTCGATTCCGGGTGGCACATGACCGGTGGCCGATGTCACGACAGTCTGCGCGGCGGGCAGGCAGCCGACAAGACGGCGAGCCCGGCCTTCGTCGAGTTCGGAGAAGACATCGTCCAACAGGATGACCGGTTCGATCCCGCTGATCTGCGCCGTGTACCTGTGCTGGGCCAACCGCAGCGCCAGGGCGATACTTCGCTGTTCCCCCTGTGAGGCGTGAGTACGTGCAGGCAGGCCATTCAGGCAGACCGTCATGTCATCCCGGTGCGGGCCCACGGTGGTGGTGCCGCGTCGCAGGTCGTCCGGGCGTGCCTTCGCCAGCGCGTTCGCAAGGCCGTTCTCACGCCACGCGGCTGCATAAGAGAGCTCCAGGTCCGCAGAGCAGCCGGCGAGCTGGTGATACGCGTCTTGGGCCGGGGACACCAGTTCCGTGCACAGGGCGGCCCGCCGTTGTGCGATGGCCTCGCCGACCTCTGCGAACTGCGCATCCCAGACGTCGAGCGTGGTTAGGGCCTCGTCGTCGAGGCGATGACCAGCCTGCTTCAGGAGATTGCTGCGCTGTCGCAGCACTCGTTCGAAATCAAGCCGCTGCGCCCGGTACTCACGATCAGTGCTGGTCAGCACATTGTCGAGCAGCTCGCGACGCACCGACGGGCCGCCCGCCGCGATCGACAGGTCGGCAGGGCAGAACACCACCGTGCTGACCACGTCAGCGAGGTCGCGCAGTGTCCGGACCCGCTGCCCGTTCACCTGTGCCCGGGATCTGCCGGACGCCGCGATCTCCATCTCCACCAGGTGCGTCCGGCGGCCTCGCCGGATCTCGGCACGCACGAAGCCTCGATCGCAGCTGGTGCGCACCAGTGTCTCCGCACTGGCCCCGCGGAATGAACCCGAGCCATCCAGCAGGGCGATGGCCTCCAGCAGGTTGGTTTTGCCGTGCCCATTGGGCCCGATCACGAGCGTCCGCTCTGCGTCGAGCGACAGTTTCGTCGACCGGTGATTCCGGAAGTTCTCGATGCTCAGCCAAGCAATGATCACGACACCCGAACGGGCATCAGCAGATACAGGAACTCTCCTTGCCCAGGCGTCCGCAGCACAGCTGGCTTGAGGGCGTCGAGACGCACCAGCTCGACCGTATCGCCGCCGGCCGCGTCGAGTCCTTCGATGAGGTAGTCGGGATTGAAGGCGACGGTAGTCGGCTCTCCCTCGTAGGCGGCATCGATTTCCTCGCTCGCGCTGCCGACGTCCTGGCTGATGACCGTGAGTTCAATGCTGTCGGGACGCAATTCCATCCGCAACGGTGCATTGGTATCGCGGGCCAGCAGGCGCAGCCGGCGTGCTCCGTCGAGCAACGCGGCTCGGTCCACCTCCAGGCGGTTGTCGTGAGAATCGGGGATCAACGGCTCATAGCTAGGAAAATCACCTGCGATGAGGCGGCAGGTCACTTGGGCCGACTGCGAATCGTCACTGACTTCGAAGACGACTTCCCGTTCGCCGAGCCGCATGGTCACGTCTTTGCTCGAATCGAGGATCCGGCCGAGCTCTTCCAGGGCCCGAGATGGCACGAGCACCTGCTGCCCCGGGCCGAGCACCTGCGCCTCGGGCAGATCGCGCAAGGCAAGTCGGTAGGAGTCGGTCGCCACCAACCGCAATCCGTCACCCCGGGCGGCCATGAGTACGCCGGTGAGAATCGGGCGGGCATCGTCAGAACTCGCTGCGCGCACGACTTGGCGAAAGGCCTCTGCGAGTTCGCCAGCCGGCACGGTGACATCGTCTCCCGCCGGTTGCGGCAACGTGGGGAAATCGGCTGTCGGCAACGTTCGCACCGAGAATTGCGAACGTGCGCCGGTGATCTGCACCTCATCATCGTCGACTTGCACGTCCACCTCGCCCGGCGGCAACGCTCGGGCAATGTCCGTCAGCAGCCGGGCCGGCACCACGGTCTCGCCCGCTGTCTCCACTGCCATGCGCAATTGCGTGCGCACCGTGAGATCCAGGTCGGTGCCGGTGACTGTGAGACCTTCCCCATCGGCGCGCAGGTGCAACCCAGTCAGCACGAACAAGCCACCCCCACGCACATTGACCCCTCGACTCGCCAATGTCAGCTGGTCGACTAGTGCATCTCGTTCAATGCGCAGTTTCACGGGCGGTTCTCCTTGGCCGTACAAGACCGATGAGACAGACCATCCTCAATGAGAAGGTTGAGACTTATTCGGTAGTGGTTGTAGGGGCTGTGAATTGTGGATGACTGACCGTTGTCGCAGATCAGCGCAACGCGGCCTGTCAACAGTCTTGCCTGCGCGTCCACAGCTTCACCCTCCCTTTTCTGCGTGGCTGGCGTGATCGTGGAAAAGCGCGACTTTTCCCGA
This sequence comes from Candidatus Poriferisodalis sp., assembly GCF_965204125.1. Lineage (GTDB taxonomy): Bacteria > Actinomycetota > Acidimicrobiia > Acidimicrobiales > Poriferisodalaceae > Poriferisodalis. Next base: position 1,312,889 of record NZ_OZ241968.1, read on the forward strand.
GGCTTGTCGAGAACTTTTCCACTCATTGTCCACAGTGTGTGGAGACACCCTAGATCCAGTCACCGGCCGCACAGCGGACAGAACTCGGCGGATCGGTCTTAAGCAGCCCGAACGCGCGCTATGAGCTGGGCAACCTGGTCGTACACCTTGCGTTCAGCAGGGAGCAAGCTGTTGATCTTCTTGACGGCGTGCATGACGGTCGTATGGTCGCGCCCGCCGAAGACGCTGGCAATCGCCGGGTAACTCAGGTCGGTGAGTTCTCGCATGACATACATGCTGATCTGGCGGGCGTTGACCAAGCCTTGCTGACGGCGCTGGCTCGTGAGCTCGCCCACGTCGTAGCCGAACATGTCCGCGGTCATGTTCAGGATCCGGTCGGTGGTGATGGGCGTCTCCTGCGGTTCGCGGACATCGCTCAGGATCTGCTGGGCCATCTCGAGCGTCACCGGACTCCGGGTGAGGCTGGCGTATGCAGTGACGCGAACCAGAGCCCCCTCCAGCTCGCGGATGTTGTTGGTGATGAGGTGCGCGATGTGCTCCAGTACTTCATCGGGCACGTGGCCCCGTTCGGTCTTCTTGCGCAGGATGGCCACCCGGGTTTCGAGATCCGGGGGTTGGACGTCGGTGATCAGGCCCCATTCGAACCGGCTGCGCAGCCGGTCCGACAGCGTGGAGATGCTGCGGGGCGGGCGATCGGAGGAGATCACAATCTGACGGCCGGCGACATGCAGCGAGTTGAAGGTGTGGAACAGCTCCTCTTGCAGGCCTTCCTTGCCTTCCATGAACTGGATGTCGTCGAGCAGCAGTACGTCGAGTTCGCGATAACGCCTCTTGAACGCCGGTGTCGTGTTCGTGCGGATGGCTTCGATGAACTCTGAGAGAAATGTTTCCGTGGAGACGTACCGGACACGATGCTCCGGCAGGGTGGTGCCCAGGAAATTCACGATGGCTTGCAGCAGGTGGGTCTTGCCGAGACCAGTGCCTCCGTGAATGAACAGGGGGTTGTAAGCGATGCCCGGAGTTTCTGCAACCGCGAGCGCCGCGGCTTGTGCAAACCGGTTGCTGCTGCCGATGACAAAGCTCTCGAAGGTGTATCGGGGATTGGTGATGTCAACGCCTGGCACTCTGCGTGGAGTTTCGCTGCCATCGGGCGCTGGTGCGTCCGGCGCAGTGTTCTCGGCGGCGGCCGGCGGGTGGGCGGGACCGGTCGCTGGGTGCCAAGCCTCGTCGTGGCCCGGGCTCGAGGCGTCACCGTCAGGCATTGCATCCATGTCGTGCGGATCTGCATCGGCGCCATTGACGCTGTCGAGGTCGTCGAGTTCGGGGCGGGTCTCGATCTCGTAGGTCTGAGGATGAACTGGCAGTTGCTCGAAGGCTGCGTGGAGCATGGGGATGTAGCGCCGTTGGATGCGATCGCGGATCATGTTGCTCGGTGCGATCAGCACGGCCAGTTCGTCGTCGATGTGAAGTGCTTGGAGGTGACGGAAGTAGCCGAGCCAGAGCGCGTCGGACACCGTGGCCCGCAGGATGTCGCGACACTGCGACCACAGTTCATCGGTATTCGCGCGGCCGCCTTCGGGCAGTGCAGGTGCGCTGTCCGGAGTCACGTGAGCAGGTGCTGACGACTCTGGTGATGGGGACCCTGGGGATCGGGATTCTGGCGATTGGGAGTTGTTGCGATGATCCTCAGGGTCGTGTGCTGCGGCACCTGCCTGCGGAGAACTCACCACGACAACCTCGTTCGCCTCTGTCCGTCGTGTGCTCGCGGAACCTGTTGTTCGCCTGCGAGCCACCAAGCGGCATCCGGTGGTCGGAACCTATGGCCGCGCTGACACTGCTGCAAGCGCGTCTTTGCACGCCTGCCCAGCGCTCGAGATGACGAGGACGCAACAGTTCGGCGACAGACCTATAACGCCCGCAAAACAAGCGGATGACAGGGAAGTTTGCAGCTCCGGCGCCGAGAGTCGTGGCCGAAATCAGACACCTGTGACAGGGCCCAGAGCGCCGTTGCCGCGCGTCATCGCGCGCGACGCCCGCGCATCGGAAGGGATCAGCACCCGTAGGCTGTCGGTGCTCTCGGGTCGACACCCGGGCACGCTCTGGCCGCCGCACCGCATTTCGCGGACCTGCCCGCGGCCTGAACCTCCAGGAGGCTGCAGCGTGAAGCGCACGTACCAACCCCATAACCGCAGACGAGCCCGCCGCCACGGCTTCCGCCATCGCATGTCCACCCGTGCGGGTCGGGCGATTGTGAACGCTCGCCGACGCAAGGGCCGGCAACGGCTGAGCGCCTGATCGATTCGTGCCGCAGCAGGGCCGACTTTGCCGCACTGCGCCGCGGTCGTCGATTCGACAGCGAGCTGCTGTGGATGACGTTCGCGGCCGATCGCAGCCTGGGGAGGCCGCGCGTGGCATTCGCGCTGAGCCGACGCCGGGGAACTGCAGTGGAGCGCAATCGGGTTCGGCGACGTTTGAGAGCCGTGTTTCGCGAGGTCGCGGCCGATCTGGCGCCCGGCCGTTATCTCGTCGGCGTGCGCGCGCCGGCGTCGGCAGTGACCTACCGGCCAGCTCGAGCCGAGCTGGTGCGGTTGCTACGAGCCGCGGAAGCCTTGGACAGCTCCCGGGACAGCCGGCCATGACATCAGGGCCGCTCACTCGGGCGTTGATCGCTGCGGTCAAGCTGTATCGAGCACTCCCCCGCTCGCGACTGCCATCGTGCCGCTTCGATCCAACGTGCTCGCAGTACGCGCTCGACGCCCTGCGCACTTGGGGTGCGGCACGCGGCGGCTGGCTGGCACTCCGACGCATCTGCCGCTGCCATCCATGGGGCGGCTGGGGCTACGACCCGGTGCCGGCGACCGGCGATTCGCTCCGTCGCGGCCACCGCACGGTCGGAGCGGCAGGACTCTTGGAGCACTGATGTTCGACTGGGCTGATCCGATATTCGACGGCATCGCCGCCGTATTGGCGTGGTTCTACTCGTTGGTGCCCGACTACACCTTCGCGATCTGCATGCTGACCTTGGCGATCATGCTGCTGTTCACCCCGCTCACGCTGCGGGGCGCCCGGTCGATGACGAAGATGCAGGCGTTGCAGCCGGAGATGACGGCGCTGCGCAAGCGGCATGGCAGCGACCGTCAGAAGCTCAACGAAGAAATGATGAAGCTGTACCAGTCTCACGGGGTGAGCCCCCTGGGCGGGTGCTTGCCGAACTTGGTGCAGATTCCGATCTTCATCGTGCTCTACCGCGTCATCTGGAATCTGCGCATACCCGACGACAACCATCTGATCGACAACCCGTTTCCCCGGAATCTGAGCCCTGACTCGCAGATGTACAAGGACATCGTCGACGCGGAGGGCGAGATGCGGTCCTTGGGCATGGACCTGTCGAAGGTGGCGAAGGACGTTGTCCAGGCCGACTTCGTCGACGGGCTGCCGTACTTGGGGCTCATAGCGATCACCTTCGTGCTGGCGTGGCTCCAGCAGCGCCAGATGGCGCGGCGGCGCGGCAACGCGGCGATGCCCAACCGCCAGATGGAAATCATGATGAAGTACCTGCCGTTCATGCTGCCGGTCTTCAGCTTCTTCGTGCCGGCGGCGCTGGTGCCCTATTTCATCGTGTCCAGCATCTACCGCATGCTCCAGCAAGCGTTCATTCACGCCACGATGAAGCCGCCGGAACCGTTGGCCGCCGCGGAGTCCGACGCCAAGGTCATCGAAGCCGAGGCAGTCCCGGAGCCAGAGCCGCCGCGACAGGTGCCCAACCAGCGCTCACGCAAGGCACTTGATGCTGAGGCGGAGCGCCGTGCGGAGCGCGAGCGTCGCCGTGCAGAGCGGCGGGAGGGTTCGCAGAACTCCTCGGGCGAGCGCGCACCGGCGCCGGCACCGCCGGAACCTTCTGAGTCCCCCACGATCCGCCGGACTCGCTCATCGGAGGAACGAGTTGTCGATGCGCGCAAACGAGCGCGTCGCAGCACTGGCTCCTCGAATCGGAATCAGGACCGGCCCGAAACCCGCGAGCGCGGCCGTCGGCGTGGGCGTGCCGAACCAGAGCCGGAATCGAAGCCCATCCAGAGTCGTCGTACCTCGGGAGACGGCAGGACCCGCAATCGCCGCAAGCGATGAACGCACCGGCAACCGCTCCCCACAGGATGCGAGCTTTGGTGGACCTTGTCGTTGGGTCACCTGTTGTTTCCCGCTCTTGTTCCCCGTCCTCATTGGATACGGGCTCACGGGCCGCTCGGGCCACGGCTTCGCCTACCGGCTCAGCCTCTCGGAGTTAGGCGCTGCGTCGTGGAGTGGATCGTGATGACCGGCCACACCGTCGCCGAGGCGCGTGATCGCGGCCTCGATGCGCTCTCAGTCGCCGTCGAGGATGCAGACATCGAGATCCTGGCGGAGCCGAGCCGATCGCACTGGGGATTTCGACGCCAACCAGCTCGCGTTCGCATGCGAGTGCGGCCAACCGGACCGCCGCCGCGGGTGGGCGACCAGCGCCGAGACCATCGCCGATCCCGCCGCCGCTCCGGTGGCAGGCAGCGTCAGGCACAGCAGGGCCGGAGCGGAGGCCAGAACAAGAACCGCAGCGGCCGTTCATCTCGGCGGCCGTCCCGCTCGCGTCGCAGCGGCGCTGCTCCGAAACAGAACGGTTCGACCTCGTAGCGCGCGGGCGTCAAGCGGGCAATGGGTACCGCTGCTTGACGATGGTGAACTTGAGCTTGTTGTTGGGCGACAGCGACGGGAACGCACTGATCTTGAGCTGGTAGTCGGCTGGCTGTATCTGCAGCTCGAAGTGATGCGCAATCATCAGCAGATTCAGCGTGAGCTGCAGGTCAACCATGTTCGAACCGAGGCAGCCATGTGTGCCCAAGCCGAACGGAGCGTAACCAGGTGTCCGATGTTCGGCTCGTGCGGGCAGATAGCGATCGATGTCGAATCGGTAGGGGTCGGGAAACAGGTCGTCCATGTAATGGCAGGCCGTTGTAGCAATGAGGATCTTGGACCCAACTGGCAACTCGAAGTCCTCGACGACACATGAATTCATCACAGTTCGCATCGACATCGGTATCGTCGGATACAGCCTCAATACCTCCATGATGAAACGCCGGGTCACGTCGATCGAGGACGATTTAAAGGCTTCCGGTGACGGATCGCCATCTCCGAAGAGTTCATCAGCTTCGGCGCGAATCTGTTCATGCAAGTCAGGCTGACTCAGCATGGCGTACATCAAGAAGCCCAACTCATCGCCGGCGTACATGCTTGCGAGCACGACTGCCGAAAACATGAAACGAAGGTTTGATTCGGGTACGAACGTGGGATCGCTTCGATGCAGACTCAGAATGTCATCTGCTTGATCCCGCGGACAGCCGAGTCGTTGGGCCGCAGTATGGGATTGCACAATTCGATCGAACAGCAGCTCAACAGCCCGCGTCTTGCGCTTCATGCCGGGCGTGTGGAGCATGAACGGCGGCATCACTTTGATCACTTGCGTCTTGAGTGCACGTGATTTGTAACTGATGATATCGTCCATGACATCGGCGGCTTCAACACCGATAAGTGTTGGTGTTATGGATGCGTTGGCGAGCTGCCGGCACATGGAAACGCCAGCATGCGTCTCGCCTACCTTCCATGTCGACATGAGCGTACGGACATTCTGGTATGTCTGGTTGATTTGGTTTTCCAGCCGCTCGCGGCCGTAACTTGCCCGCAGAGCTTTCCGCAGGCGGAAGTGATCCGCTCCGTCGATAGCTGGCAGCAGTCCTTCGGCAAAATATGCTTCTTCCAGGCCTCGGAGATAGTCACTCGACCTGAGGTACATGCGCCCGTACCGATGTACCCAGCGATTGACGCGGGGACCCACAACACAGATCATCGGGTGCTTTTCGAGCGGCGACTTGAGCTTGAATACCGGTCCGATTTCCTCAGCGAGCTGTGCAAAGCCGGCAGGCATATTTCCGTCGCGGACATGCTTATTGAGGGCGAGTCGGCGAACGGAGAGCTTGGGAATCGTCTTCGTGAGCGCGGCGCCCTGGAGTGCGCCAGCCAAGTTTTGCGCCACAGCGTCAGCAATAGCCCGGCCGATGAGATCCATCTGGCAGATCAGCTGAACTCGTTGCTCTGCTGTTTCGTCAAAATCGAAGATGAAACGCAGGACATCGCAGACATTTGCAAGCGCGATGATGATGATGTCTCTCGGGCCGGGAATGTCGCTTCCGAAGATCGACTTGTCGACTCGCGCCTTGACATGCTGAACAGTTGCCTTCGCATCCTCGTCGGAGAAGTATTCGCTGTGCCGTCCAGCAAGCGCCAGCGTCCAGAAATCTCCCTCGTGGTGCTCGAGAATCCCGATCTGAACCAGCCGGTCCAACGTCAGATCGATCATCATCTCGGCGCGCGGCGCGAGCTGCTCGACCCAGTACTGAGCGCTGTGCTGTTTCGACTCGCCAGCAATCTGCGAGAGAGCGAGATCCAGAACCGGGTTCCCGGTCGGCGTCTGGTCCAACAGGATGAGGGATTCCATGTCGGTGTCAATGCGTGTGCCGAGCGACAGCCCAGCCAGCGCTGCGCCGGCCATTGCGCAGCTCAAGTGCCAGCCCGGCACTTGATGGAAATAGCCGGTTTCCTCATTGAGCATCAGCAGCATGAGCTCGTCACACAGGGTGAGCACCTGGTCTGTCTCGGCTGCTGCTTGAGTCGCCATGTAGTTGCCCTTCACGGCGCTCGACCTTGGCCAGAAGAGAGGCGTCCTCGCCTCAAGCTGGGATCCGGGTGCGGATGCCCAAGTTCGCCACGGTAGGGTACCCGACTGCTTGGAGCATCCCCGTGCCCGGATGTCGAGTGAGGAGGCCGGATCGATGCCTTCCGACATGGCGGAGGTTGCGAACATTTGTTCACTATCTCCATTCCCGGAGGGTTGGTACTTCATCGGCACCCATCGAAACCTGCAGAAGTCGGAACCGTATTCGGCGATGTGGATGGGTCAGAAGATCGTTGCTTGGTGCAATGACCACGGCGATGTCTGTGTTGCCGAGGCTGTCTGCCCGCACCTCGGATCAGATCTCAGCGCCGACGCCGGGGCACGGGTGGTCGCCGGGCAGTTGGTCTGCCCATTTCATGGATTCGAATTCGACGTCACGGGACAGTGCGTTGCCACGCCCTCGGACGATCCGGCACGGTCGACGAAGTTGCGCCTCTTTGAGACCCGGAACATCGGGGGCTTGATCTTCGCCTGGTGGGGCTTCGGGGGCCGTGAGCCGCAGTGGCAACTGCCCCACGTACCCCCCAACGACGGAGACTGGAGCGACCTCGCGCTCAGGACGGTCCGTTTCCCAGGCCATCCGCAGGAGACCAGTGAGAACTCCGTCGACATCGCCCATCTGAGCTACATCCATGGCTACGACAACGTGACCAGCGATGCGCCGGTGTCGATCGAGGGCCCCTGTCTCGAGAGCCGCTTTGGCTTCGCCACCACGCGCAAGATCGCCAAGATCGGGAAGCTCACGCTCGAGGTGTCGGCCGTTGCGCGCGTGATCGGTCTGGGCTACTCGTATGTTGAGTTCCGGGAGCGCTCGATCGGCATGGATGCGCGGCTGTGGGTGCTGGCGACCCCGATCGACGGCACGCTGATCGACCTGACCATCGTCTCGTCGGTGCGTGAGCTGCGGGAACCGAAACGGCCGATTGCCGGCCTGAAGTTCCTGCCGCGGCAGTTGCGAGCGCCCATCCTGAACAAGTTTGTCGCCGACTTTCAGATTCGGGATGTGAAACAGGACGTGGTCATCTGGAGCCGCAAGCATTATGTGCCGCGTCCACGACTCGTTCGTTCAGACGGCGAAGTGATGAAGTATCGAGCCTATTGCGCCCAGTTCTACCCAGAACCGGGTCAGTGCCAGTCGCCGGCTCGGTGAGAAGGATCCCATCAGAGGAGATGTAGATGACGGGTGAAACAACGACAGCAGAACAGCAGGCCATGGTGCAGGAGTTTCTGGACGGCCTGGTGACGGCGTTCGGCATCGAGGCCAAGGCGGTGCCCGTCACAGCAGACGACGACAGCTTCGAGATCAATCTCGAGGGCGAGAACGAGGCACTGGGGCTGCTGATCGGGCCGCGCGGCCGCCATGTTGTTGCACTCCAGGAGGTCGCGAAGACCATGCTGCAGCGCAGGCTGCCAGGTGTGCGCCGCGCGCGTGTGCGGGTTGACGTGGGGGGCTACCGGCAGCGCCGCCGCGAGGCGCTTGAGGCATACGTACGCGAGCTCGCCGGCGCCGTAGTGGAACGCGGAACGGAACGTGGACTCGAGCCGATGAACGCGGCTGATCGCAAGGTCGTACACGACACGGTCAACGAGATCGACGGTGTCGACACGATCTCGGTGGGCGATGAACCCCGGCGGCGTGTCGTGCTGGTGCCGTCCAGCCCGAGCGATGCTTCCAACCCGAGCGACGAGGCGTAGTCCGTCCGATCGATCAGAAAAGCGGTCTCTTCCGGATCTGTTTCCAGCTTCGGGGGTATGCCGGATCGACAGCTGTCAGGCACTCCAACTCGGCAAACGTCGGCGCGCCTGCGGTTCGCTGTACGAAACGCATTCCGAGCTGAGCGAGCGCGTCGGGCGGCCAGCGCGTGTCACCGCATCCGGGCGGCTCGCTGACCACGAGCCTGCCGCCCGCGCGCAACAGGCCGGCACTGCACTCGGCGACCGCGGCTGGCGGCCCGAACGCCCGGCTCACGACGCCGTCGTAGGCATGGCGATGGTGGCTGAGGTGGGCAAGTTCGGCGGCATCGCCGAGCGCGACCGTGACGCGATCAGCGAGTTCGAGGTCCTGAACAGCGGTTTCGAGGAAATCAACCCGTCGCTGCGACCTATCCAACAGCACGAATTCGATGCTGGGTTGCTCCAGGGCCATCACAAGTCCGGGCACTCCCCCGCCGCTCCCGAGATCGCACCAGCGCTGACCGGGCATCGGTCGAGCCGCCGCGTGGTGGGCTCGTGCGTGCTCCACGTGGGCCAGGAGGTCACCCGGGCCCAGAAAGCCCTGTTGTTGACCGTGCCCGAGCACGGCAACGAGGCGTTCTTCTGCCGCCGCCATGATGCCGGGAACCGTATCTCACATGTTTCACGTGAAACACTGCCGCCCGCGCAGCAGGTTCGCGAGTGGCCTACGCTGACTCTCAGCGTCAATGAACGGAGACTGCATGGGCCGGATCATTGCGGTGACGAATCAGAAAGGCGGCGTCGGCAAGACGACGACGGCTGTCAATCTGTGTGCGTCGCTCGCCGACTCGGGCCAGAAGACGCTCCTTGTCGACATGGATCCACAAGGCAATGCTGCTACTGGCGCCGGCATCGATCCGCGTGCGGTGGGTACCTCGATGTACCAGGTATTGCTCGGCGCAGCCGAGATAGCCGACTGCATCCAACCGACTGGCATCGAGAACTTCCACGTGGCACCGGCACGGTTAGAGATGTCTGGCGCGGAGATAGAACTCGTGACTGCCTTCAGCCGCGAGTTGAAACTCAGGCACGCTCTCGCCCCGATCACTGACGACTACGACTACATCTTCATCGACTGCCCGCCGTCACTCGGACTCTTGACCGTCAATGCGTTGAGTGCGGCAGTCGAGATCCTGGTGCCTGTCCAGTGCGAGTACTACGCGCTCGAAGGGCTGGGCCAGCTGCTTCACAACGTGGAGATGGTGCGCCAGGGCCTGAATCCCGCCCTCGTCATCAGCGCCATCGTCATGGTGATGTATGACGCCAGGACACGGCTCGCGGCAGAGGTGGTCTCTGATGTGCGGCAACACTTTGGTGATCGGGTGTGCCGGGTCGTGATCCCGCGGACGGTGCGCTTGTCCGAAGCCCCGAGCGTGGGGCAGCCGGTGACGGTGTACGCGCCCAACAGCCGTGGCGCCGTGGCCTACCGGGAGCTCGCCCGGGAAATTCATGAGCGCGACGGGCAGCCGGGGACAGCCGGTGCCCGCGTGGCTCGTGATCCCGCCTCGAATGAGCACTGGGAACAGGAGCAGGCAGATCCGGCTGGCATCTCGCCGGTCAGTCGTGAAGGAGCCCCCACATGAACGCTCGACGAGGACTCGGGCGAGGGCTCGGTGCGCTCATCCCCACCGGCCAATCGGCCTATCGCGAGGTGCCCGTCTCAGCCGTCGAAGTCAACCCGCTGCAACCCCGGCAGCACTTCGACACCGAAGCACTGGACACTCTGGCAGATTCGATTCGCCAGATCGGGGTCTTGCAGCCGATCGTCGTGCGCGAGACGGGCATCGTCGGCCGCTTCGAGATCATCGCTGGCGAACGTCGCTGGCGAGCGGCGCGCAGCATCGGTCTGGACACCATTCCGGTCGTCGTGCGCGCCGCGGACGACGAGTCCAGCCTCACGCACGCGCTGATCGAGAACGTTCACCGGGCCGATCTCAATCCCTTGGAAGAGGCGGCCGCGTACCGGCAGCTCATCGATGACTTTGGCGTCACCCACGACGAGCTCGGACGTCGCATGGGCCGTAGCCGTGCGGCGGTCACCAACTCGCTCAGGCTCTTGTCGTTGCCGGTGAGCGTGCAGCGCTACTTGCTGGACGGAGAACTCTCCGCCGGTCACGCCCGTGCACTGCTGGGCTGTGATGACCCCGTCGAGCTCGAACTGCTCGCGGAGCGCGCCGTGGATGAAGGCTGGTCAGTACGCACGGTGGAAGAGGAAGTTCGATCCTTCGGAGCGCCGTCAGAACGCGAGTCGAAGCCGGATCAGCCAACCGACGGGCCCGCAGCGCCGGCCCCGGCTGCCGAGGATCGTCCGGCAGCGGTGTTGGAGGTCGAATCAGCGCTGGCGGCCGCCCTCACGACTGCCGTGGAGGTGCAACTCAGCCGCCAAGGGGGTCAGATTGTCATCAGATTCGCCGACATGGAGGATCTCGGCCGGCTCTACGAGGCGTTGACCGACAACCTTCGGGCAACCCTCGAAGGTTGAGCGGTGTTTGCCGGCGGGCTCAAGCTTTGGATGACAAAGGCGCTGGTGCCGAGATTTGCAGCCTCAATCTGAACTTGTTGTCCACTAGCTGTGGACAACATGGGGAGAAGACTGCGTTGAGCTCAGGCGACGGGCTGATCAGCGAGCAGATCTCGGGTCGACTGGGCAACGACGTCGGCCACTTCCCGGTTTCGTTCCAGCAGAGCGTCGATGCGTTCGAACCTGCACAGCACGGCGGGCATCGCACTCTCACGCAGCATCGGCAGCCCCATGCCGTTCGTTTCAATAGAACCGAACATTGGTTCCAGCCCGTCCGCGATGTCGGCGGCGAGCTTCTGGCCGGCGCGGCTCACGAAGTGACGACCCTGGAAATAGCTGACCGAGGGCGCGGCCGGCTTGACCTCGAAGCCGATATAGACGGCTGCACCGAATCGGTTCACCTGCGCAGCTTGTGTTGACCAATCAGGATGGTGAACCGTCAGCACTTCGGCGCCGTCGCGCCCGATCTCGCGCCGCACCGACGCCGTGACCGGTTCGAGTCCGCCGGCTTCGCCCACGGCGATGCGCCGTCCGATCAGCTGGCCGCCGGCGGACTCCAAGCGCTGCCGTTCGGTGATGTGAGCGACGACCGATGCGTCGCCGAGCGGCCTCACCAGCTGCTGCAGCGTCTGGAGGGTTCGGCCACCGCAGACGCCGTCGCCGCCCAAGCTCATATTCGTCTGGAAATCGACGAGTGCTGCAGCGGTCAGCGGGCCCCAGATCCCGTCGATGCGCCCGACCGAAAAACCCAGCGTGCTGAGCATCCGTTGCACCTCTGCGACGTCATCACCCCGCAGAGGTGGAGTACGCAGGTACAGGAAGCGGTCTCCCAGCCGCTGGCCCGCCTCGATCAGCAGTCCCCATGTCTCGGGTCCGCAGATCCCGTCGACATCGATTGAGCGCTGGGCCTGGAAGGCCTTGACGGCTTCCGCAGTCGCTGCGTCGAAGATGCCGGTGATCGGGCCGTGCCAGTGTCCAGTAGCGGTCAGCCGATGCTGGAGGTCTCGAACGTGCGGACCTGCCGCGCCGATGCCGAACGGTCGGATCAGAGGAACTCGCCGATCTCAGCCAGCAGGGCGCTCTTGGGCTTGGCGCCGACGAGACGCTTGGCCGGTTCGCCGTCGCGGAACATGATGAGCGTCGGAATGCTCATCACCTGGAAGCGCATGGCCAGGTCGGGACTCTCGTCGACGTTGACCTTGGCGATGCGGATGTTGTCGTGCTCCGATGCGATCTCCTCGAGAATGGGGGCGATCATCTTGCACGGTCCGCACCATTCGGCCCAGAAATCCACCAGCACAGGGCTGTCAGCACTGCCGACGGTCTCATCGAACGTGCTGTCGTCCAAGGTGGATATACCTTCGGCCATCGCTGGCTCCTCATCTCGTGGTTGCCGCGAGGCTACCGCTGCGGTCTCGGTCGATGGCGGTTGACGGCGCGATCAGTGACCTTGCGCTTCGAGCCAGCGCTCGGCGTCGATGGCCGCTTGGCAGCCTGAGCCGGCGGCTGTCACTGCTTGGCGGTAGTAATCGTCTTGGACGTCGCCGCAGGCGAAAACGCCTTCGATGTTCGTGCGCGCGCTGCCGGCTTCGGTCACGAGATAGCCGTTGGGCTTGCGGTCGAGCCAGTCCGCGAACAGGTCAGTGTTCGGTCGATGCCCGATCGCGATGAACAGGCCTGAGATGTCGAGCGGCGAACGCTGCTTCGTCTGCGTGTCCTCGAGCGTGACGCCTTCGAGGCGCTCGTCGCCCAGGATTTCCACCACCTGCCGGTTCCACAGGAACTCGATCCGCTCGTTGGCGAAGGCCCGATCCTGCATGATCTTCGAAGCGCGCAACTCGTCGCGTCGATGCACCACGTACACCTTTGCTGCGAAACGCGTCAGGAAGGTGGCCTCTTCGAGGGCGCTGTCACCGCCGCCCACCACCGCGATTTCCTGACCCCGGAAGAAGAAACCGTCGCAGGTGGCACACGTGGACACGCCGTGACCGATGAGACGCTCCTCATGGGGCAGTTCGAGCAGCAAGCTCTGCGCACCGGTGGACACGATCACCGTGCGGCCGCGGTAGCAGGTGTCCCCCACCCATACTGAGAACGGTTGTTCGCCAAAGTCGACCTTGGTGGCCTTCGCGGTGAGGAATTCGGCTCCGAAGCGTTCTGCTTGAGCCCGGAAGCTGGCCATCAAGTCAGGACCCAGGATGCCGTCGGGAAATCCGGGATAGTTCTCGACATCGGTAGTCAGCATGAGCTGTCCACCGGGCTGGTCGCTCGTGGAAGACGGCTCGCCCTCGATCACGAGCGGCCGCAAGTTAGCCCGTGCGGTGTAGATGGCAGCGGTGAGGCCAGCCGGGCCGCTTCCGACGATGATGACGTCGCGTGGAGCGGCGTCAGCAGGCTCGGCGTCGTGCGCAGCGGCGGCAGGAGACCCAGCGCTGCCGCTCATGTTCTCCTCGCTGCACGCGGTCGCCGCTTGGACCACGCCAATGCTCCGGCACCGCCGAATGCGCCGCCGGCGATCAGGTGCGCAGACCACACGTCGCCCGGCACCGCGATATCGAGTGCCCTGATCGCTGCAATGGCCACCAGCACCACGACACCGACCGCCGCGGTGACAATCACTAGGCCGTACACCAGCGCTCGCGCAGCTGTGATCAGCGGTCCGCTCGTCCGGCCGCGCACGGCGTCGACGGCATCGGTAAACCGAGCGACGGCCGCGTCAATGCTGTCGTCGGGCGTCTCGCCGGAGCCCGTCTCCCGCCTGAAGATCATCGGCGGAAGCCTAGAGGCTGAGCCAGAGGCGAAGCCGTGGCCCGAGCGGCCCGTGAGCGCCAGCGAACAAGAGCGGGAGGCACAGGGCGAAGCCGTGGCCCGAGCGGCCCGTGAGCGCCAGCGAACAAGAGCGGAGAGATAGACGTGTTGAGTCGTGCTAGGGGGTCACGGCGTCGGTGCTGGGCGGTGCTTCGGCCCCGCGGATCGTGGTGGTGACTTCGATGCGGGAAACGGTGACCCGATGCCCGCCGTTGGGCAACTCGTCACCGAGATCGGTGATCCATACGAGCAGGGCAGCGGCCTCGGCAGATGGCACCTCCAGCGTTGTGGAACCGGTGATGTCCTGGGCTGTCGCCACCGGGCTTCCCCAATCGATCAAGGTGCGATTGCGCTCGCTTGATGCGTACAGCTCGAAGGACCACCCGACAGTGGGGGAATCGATCAACAGGCGCTCTACCGAGTGTGGCTCATCGCCGTACAGCACAACGATCAGCCCGACACCGTCCTTGAGCCCGCCGAAGTCCCGGGTGTTGTAGCGCGCGGTGCTCCAGCCGGTGCTCGGATCGCCGTCGTTGATGAAGATGAGTCGTTCGGGGTGCTCGATCCGGTCGTCGCCTGCCGGATCGAAGTCGGTGATGGATTCCAGCAGGATCGGTGCGCGACGAACTTGAGTCGTCGTCGGTGCTGGCGGGACTGTCGGCGCCGTCTGCGGCGCGTCGGTCACAGTGGTCGCGGCCGCAGTTGCCGACGGCACCACTGTGACGACTGGCTGCGTGCCAGCGGCTGGGGCTGCAGTCACGGGGGACGGCGATGTTTCCGTGGGGGGATCGGACGGCTGCCCGATGACCAGCGCGACCCCGACGAGCGTGGCGGCTGCTGCTACCAGGACGCCGACCGGTGCAAGCCAGTGCCGCTCTGCCTGCCACACCGACCTGCGATCGGCGCCTGCGCCGTCGGTTGTCGGCAGCTCCTCCACGACCGACCGCAGCGCGAGCAGCATCGACGGGACATCGGGCCATGGATCCGACGCATTGATAGCCCGTGCCAGCACCGGGGCCACGACATCGGGCACGACTGGGTCGAGCTCCCAAGTGCCATCCGGCCGCCGCTGAGGCGCCGCCCCGACGATGAGTCGGTGCGCGAGCACAGCGATCGAAGCCAGATCAGCGCGCCGTGTAGCGGGAATGGTGACGGCATCGTCTGTAGGCGGGCCGTTGAGAATGACCCATCCCACCTCGGCGCGCCACCCGATGTAGTCGGCGTCGACGCCGCCGTGGGCGAAGCCTGCGCTGTGCAGGACGGCCAGCGCCTCGGTCACCGCGATGACAACGCGGATTGCTTCGGCCGCCGCCAGGCGCCTGGTGTCACCGTTGGGTGCCGCGAGCTCGTCAGTGAGCATCCTCGTAGGCAGTTGCTCGGTGACGATCGCAAAATGGTCCGCCTCGTCGTAGGTGTCGAGGATGTGCAGCAAACCGTGGTGCTCCACCCGCGCCAGTGCTTTGGCCTGCAGGCGCAGGCGGTGGCCTATCTCGCTGTCGGCAGTTGCCCGGCGGATCGTGACCGGTCGATTGAGCGTGCGATCCAAGCCGGACCACGTCTCGACTGCGCCCGGCTGCAGCAGTTCGTGCCGCTCGTACCGTTCGTTCGAGCCGGTGTCGGTCACTCCTTCGTAACGAAGACCACGCCGATGGTGCCGACACCTGCGTGCGCTCCGACGACCGGACCGATCAGCATCACCCTGGGCGCCGCGTCGGTGAGCGGCGCGATCCGTGCCACAAAATGGTCGACATCGTCACAGTCGGCATGCATCACCGCGATCTGCGAGATATTGGGACCTTCTGCGGCCACGAGGTCGACCAGGTGCGCGAGTGCTCGAGTGCGTGTTCGCTGCTTGCCCGCCGGCTCGACGCGGCCGTCGGTGACCGTGATCAAGGGCTTGATCGACAGGACCGAGCCGAGCAGAGATTGCGCAGCGCCGATGCGGCCGCCCTTGCGCAGATTCTCCAACGTGTCCAGAGCGGCGTGAACCCGGACCCGCTGCGCTGAGGTCCGTATGGCATCGGCAATCTGCGATCCGTCGGCGCCGGTGGCGGCAAGTTCGGCGGCAGCGATGACCAGCAGCCCGAGACCGGCGCTGACCGTTCGGCTGTCCACCACATGACAGGTGAGCCCGTTCGGGGGCTCTGACGCCGCTTGTTGCGCGGCTTCGATCGTTGCAGAGAGATCCCCGCTCAGCGTGATCACGACGACTTCGCTCGCGCCGGCGTCTGCGGCGCGCTGGTATGCCTCGGCGAAGGCACCGGGGGAGGGCGCGGCGGTGGACGGAAGCTCGTCGCTGGTCCGGCAGCGCTTCCAGAAGTCAGCCGTGGTGAGCTCGACGCGATCGGTGAACGACTGCATGCCGAACCGGATCTCCAACGGAACCACCGTGATGCCAAGGCCGGTAGCGACCTCTTCGCTGAGATCGCAGGAACTGTCGGTGATGATGTGCACTGGGGCTTGCGCTGTCATTTCGGCTCAGCCTCCTTGGTTGTCGTCGGTGGGGGACTGGTCAGCGTCGGCATCGTGGCCGTTGCGCACGCGTCGGCGCCACGCGGGACAGTTGCGAAGTTAGTGCTCGGGCCACGGGCAGCCGGAGCGCCAGCCCGCAGCCGAGGTGAACTCCCGCCATGGTCAAGCCGGCAACCGCGACTCGCAGCACGGACGGCACTGGTGCCAGCACGAGCGTGACCCCCAGACCGACAATGAACGTCACGACTGCCGGCACCAGGTGACGCGCAATTGCGCCCCCGAACAACCGCCCCTTTGGCCAGTCGGCCCCCGTTGTCATGCCCGCCCTGACGGAGCGCCGTTGCATGACCGCCCGACGCAGCAAGCCCAGTTCGACCCAAGCGCCCACCGCGGCACCGAGCGCCAGACCTACCGCGCCCAGGCGGGCCGGCAGTGCGGGATCTGATCGGATCCCCGCATCCAGCAGCGTCCAGGTGGATTCCAGCGAGAACAGGTCGATGTCGCCGAATCCGGTGAGGGCGCCCTCGAGCACGAGCACCCGGTCCAGCGGCAGCATCAGTGCCGCGCCGACCGCCAGCGAGACAGCCAGCCGGATCGCTGCGATGGTGGCCGCCGTGCGCGTGTCGCGTGCGGCGAACAGGACGTTCTGGCACAGCCTCGACGCCACGAGCGGCACCAATCCGAGCGAGTAGGCGCCCAGCACCAGGGCGATCAGAGTGATGTCGTCGTCTGCGATGGCGGTGCGCAGCCCAGCGAGATTGAACACCGAATCGGTGAGCGGGCCGCCGGCCGCGAAGTAGACCGCCACCACGCCGGAGACGCCGAACGCAGTCGCGCACAGCCGGGCGGACGTGCGCTCGGCGATCGTGGCGGGCTCGCGGGTCCGGCTCAGCTCGGTCAGCTCGGCGGCGGCGATGCTGGTGCCGATCAGGCTCAGCGGCAGCAGGTACAGCGTCTGCGCGGCGGCCATCGCTGCTGCGGCTCCCACGCTGAGCAGCGA
This sequence comes from Candidatus Poriferisodalis sp., assembly GCF_965204125.1. Lineage (GTDB taxonomy): Bacteria > Actinomycetota > Acidimicrobiia > Acidimicrobiales > Poriferisodalaceae > Poriferisodalis. The sequence goes on from NZ_OZ241968.1 coordinate 1,330,181, forward strand.
GGCCAGCGCGAGGTCCAAGAAGGCGGAGATCTGCAGTACCCCGCGACCGGCCACCGCAGGCCCGAACCGCTTCATGACCCCGGCTGCTTGCCGTTCCCGCCAACCGAAGTTCAGGGTGATCCGCGGGTTGGCCCGCCAGACACCCCGCAACTGCACGAGCACTTGCGCCGCTGCACCCGCAGTCACGCCCCAGGCCAACGCCGTGGCGCGGTCGGCGCCCGCCACACCCCATGCAAGCACGCCGACCAGCACGGCGATCTGGGTCGCATTCCATACCACTGGCGCCACGTAGGAGAGGAAGAAGCGACGGTGGCTGTTGAGCACTCCCAGGCACCATGCGCTCAGCACTGCCAACGCCGTGCCGCACACCGTGATGCGCACGAGCGTGACCGTGAGCTCGAAGCGCTCGCCCACGAATCCCCAGGCGATGAGTCGCACCAAGGGCCGTGCGGCAAAAATGCTGATCAGCGCAGCGGTCGCGGTGACTGCCACCAGGAATGTGGCAATGGCGCCGGCCAATCGCCCCGCTGCGCGCTCATCGCGCTCGGTCAGCGAGCTATAGGCGGGAACGAATGCGCCCGACAAGGCACCCTCGCCGAGCAGGTTCTGGAGGAAGTTCGGGATGCGCATCGCGGCGGCGAACGCATCGCCGATGGTGCCGATCCCGAGAACATTGGTGACGAGCGCTGTGCGAGCCAGACCTGACAGGCGTGAGACGCCGATGCCGGCTGCTGCCGCTGCGGCGCCCTGCTGTCGGCGCATTGTGGCGCCCGATCGCTGCTCGCTCAGCCGGCGAGCCGCAATTCCACTTGTTCGCGGGCTTCGTCCTCGGTGACGTCCATGCTGATCGACAGTTCCGAGACGAGAATCTGCCGTGACTTCTCCAGCATCGACTTCTCGCCGGCCGAGAGACCCTTGGCGTTCTCGCGCAATGCGAGGTTCCGGACCACTTCGGCGACTTGGTAGATGTCGCCGGACTTCAGCTTCTCCTGGTGATTCTTGAAGCGCCGGCTCCAGTTGGCCGGTTCGCGGACGTCCTTCTTGGCGAGCAGCTCGAAGAGATCCTCGACATCATCGGTGTCGATCGGCGGTCGCATGCCGACCTCGTCGACCATGTCGGCGGGCACCTTGACGGTCAGTTCCCCGTGGGCCGTCTTCAGCACCAGGTACTCGCGTACTTCGCCGAATTCGTCTCGCTCCTCGCGGGCCATGATCTCCGCAGCACCGTGGTGGGGGTAGATCACGCGGTCGCCAAGCTGAAACTTCATCGTCACCTACTGAGTTCATCGATCAGGATTCACCGGAGGATGCCAGAAACTCTCACTGCTGCCACCGGGCCGCTGCAGCCGTGGCGGCGGGCGCCAGATCAGCCGGCGCCGAGCGGGTACTTCCGGATGAGGTGATTCCAGCCGCACTCCGGGCACACCTCCAACTCGTAGGCCATGAAGTTGCCGTTGCGCCGGGCGACCCGCTGGAGTTCTGCGTCTGAGAGCACGCACTTGCCGCCGCTGCCCATGCGCGGGCCGAAGACGTAGCCGACGATCCGCAGGTCGCCGTCGGGGCACAGCGGGCAGCGTCGGCCGAGCGGCGGGGCGGCGTTGCGAGCGGCCCGCAGCAGGTCCGGATGGGCATCGCAGGCCTCGGCACGTGACACCACGCCTGCCTCCACATCTGCGAGCAGGCGGCGCCGCCTGAGCCGATAGTCGACCGAGCCGGGGACAGCCGGGGCGGGTTCGGGTGCGATGCGAGGCTGGAGCGCCACGCGGCTCACGCTAGTGCGCGGGCTCAAATGCCCCCGGCCCCTAGTGCTCGCGGCTCTGGTTCCAGGCGGTGAGCAGCCCGCAGGCCTCTTCGGCATCGAGTGGGCCGTGTTCGATCTGCTGGGCGCGCAGCCATTCCAGGGCTTCGCCGACTGCCGGGCCTGAGGTTCCGAGCAGCTCCATGACGCGACGACCGTCGATCGGCAGGCGTCGGAGACTGTCGCCTTCGGCCGCTCGAACCTCGGCCAGCCACGAGGCGAATGGCTCGTGGACGGTCCGGCCCCAGCCAGCCAAGCTGGCGACTGCTGCGTCCAGCTCCGGCTCGTGATCAACGACCAGCTGTCGTGCGATCCGTCGCGCAGCCGCGTGGTCGGTTCCGACTGCTGCCCCCGCAGGTGTGGCGCCAGCCTCGAGTGCTCGGATCGCGCGGAGGATCGCTGCAACTTTCCTGCGGGTCGCGTTGTCGCAGCGCAGCGCAGACAGGCATCTGGCTGCAGCGGCTTCGTCGCACACGGGTCCGAGCAGGATGGCCCAGCGGTGGGCGACTAGGTCGCCGAGATGAGCAACGTCGTCTAGCGCGGCAGCCGGCACTGCGGCATCGGCATGCCGCCATGGCGGCAGGAGATCTCCCAGCAGGCCCGTGTCGTCCAAGAAGCGGACGCCGGCGGCGGGCTGAGGCAGTTCGAGCAGCTTCGTGAGCTCGGCCTCGATGCGTTCGCGCGACACGATGGCCAACCGCGGGCGCGAGCTGCGCACCGCCGCGACGAGTTCCGGCGTAGCAATGAGCGAGAGCTGCGCGCTGAACCGGGCCGCCCGCAGCATCCGCAGCGGGTCATCGGCGAACAAGCCCTCTGGCGGCGATGGCGTGCGCAGGACACCGTCCGCGAGATCTGTCAAGCCGTCGAACGGGTCGAGCAGCGACCAATCGGGGAGTTCGATCGCCATGGCGTTGACGGTGAAGTCGCGACGGCTCAGATCCGTCGCGACATCGTCGGAGAAACGCACGTGCGGCTTGCGCGAGCCGCTGTCGTAGGCCTCGGCCCGGTGGGTAGTGATCTCCACGGTCGTGCTGCCGCGGCGCGCGCCGATGGTGCCGAAACGCTTGCCCTGATCCCAGACGGTGTCTGCCCAGCCGGCGGCGAGCTCCGCTATCCGATCCGGGACGGCGTCGGTGGTGATGTCGATGTCGCCGGTCAGACCGTGACCGAGCAGCGCGTCGCGGACGAGTCCGCCGACGAGAAAGAACCGATGTCCCGCGCCGGCGAATGCTGCCGCCAGCGGTTCGATTCGTTCCAGGAGCTCTCGCCGGTCATCGCTGCTCAGCACCTGTGCGCCCGGCTGTGGCCCCCGAGCCGGGGTCGGTCCCGCGGGGTTCGATGTCACTGCGTCGAGCGTACAAATCGGTCGGCCGCCGCTGAGTCCCGGACCCGAGCGGCCAGCGAATTCGCGGTACTCTGCGCCGGATGCCCGCTCGCCAGCGCTGGGCTCGATGGCTCCTGTGGCTTGTGCTGGCGTTGGCGATTGCGGTAGGCACCGGAAGCCGGCTGCTGGACAGTCTCCCCTCGCCACCGCAGCATGCGTCGGTGGCGCCGAGCGTGCTCTATGACCGCTACGGGACACCGATCGCCGAGATCGGCCCGAGCGTCCCGCACGCATCGCTGGGCCTGGAAGACATGGCGCCGGCACTCGTCGATGCCATGGTCGTGGTGCTGGACCCGAGCTTTCTGGAGCGTGACGGCGTCGATGCCGGGGCGTATGCGGCGGCGCTGCGGCGACTCTGGGAGGAACCGGATCCGGCGCGCGACGGGATCATGCGCAGGTATCTCGAGACCGTCCACGACCCCCACGACGGCGCTGCGAGCGAGGCACGCCTGCTGTTGGCAGAGCTGAGGCTGGGCCGTCAGCTCAGCCGGCCGGAGATTCTCGAGCGCTTCGCCAACATCGTGTACCTGGGCCGTGGCGCCTACGGAGTTCATGCCGCGGCCAACGCTTGGTACGGCATCCCCGCATCGGATCTCACCGTCACCCAGGCGGCCTACATAGCGTCGCTGGTCGACGCCCCGTGGGGCGTCGATGCAGTGTCGGGTCCCGCCGACGACCGGTTCCGGTCTGCCCGGGAAGATCGCGACCGGGTGCTCGTGACCATGTACGAGCACGGCCTGCTCACGTCCGACGAATTGGCGACGGGGCGATCCCAACCTGTGCCTGCCGGCGTTCGCCCGGCGGCCGCTCTTGGTGTCGGCGCGGCCGGCGTGGGCGCCTCCAACGGCGGCGCCGTCGACGCTGCGGCGGGCGGGTTCGTCCGCATGCTCATCGCTGAGGCGGGCTTGACGGCCGCGGTGGGGCAGGCATATGTCGAGCTCGTCGAGCGGTACGGCATTCATCGAGTGGTCACTGGCGGGCTGCACGTCACGACCAGCGTCGACGTACCCGCCCAGCGCGCCGCGGTACAGGCCGTTCGCGCCCAGCTCGACGGCATGGCCGGCCTCGTGGCTGGCGCCGAAATCGCCGTGCTGGATCGCAGTGGCGATGTGCGCGTGCTCGTGAGTGCCGCCAGCGCCTCGACGTCAGGTGACGTCGAGGCAGACACCGGGTTGCAGCCACGGCCGCTCGGCGATCTGCTCGGTCCGGCAGCAGATGTCTGGGGGGCGTGGATCGCCGACGACGTTGACGACGAGACATCTGCCGGCACCGTCCTGCGAGCTGGCGACGTGTCGCAGGTTGCGGCGGCGTTCAGCGTTGTCGCCACCGGCGGGGAGCGGCGCACCTCGCGGATCGTGCTCGAAGCGAGCGACATCCCGCCGAGTCGGTCGCTGCCCGACCGCGACACCGATCGATGGCCGATGGAACGCACCTTGGTCCCCGCATCGACGTCGATCACTGAGCTGCGTGCCGGCATGGACACGCTCACGCTGCCCTCCGGCGTGCCGGCGCTCGGCCGCGCCGGAGTCTCGACAGGCACTGGTGACGCATGGTTCGCTGGCTGGACCACGCACTACACCGCTGCCGTGCGGATCACTGGGAGGCCCCAAACAGCAGAGATCGACCTTGCGCCGGCGACCGGTGAGCTGTTCGCGGCAGTGCTGGATCCCCTGCAGCATCCGCCCTGAGAGGCGTCTGCGCGCGGTGACGCGCAGGTAATTCAGGGTGTGATCATTGGTCGCGGGGCCTAGCGTTGCGAGCGCACCACGGGCATTTGCGTGCCCGTCCAGCCACAGGCGTCTGCGACGCTTGCAGCGGGCCTGCTCATTGGGGCCGGGTTCGCAGGGTGGGTGCAGCAACACATCCCTGCCCCGCAAGGGGCCCCGCCCCGGCGGGTCCACAGGAGGTCGCCCCCAATTGCGCGCGTACGAGCTGATGGTCATCTGCGACGGTGACCTGGAGAACGCCGAAGCCCGCAAGGCCATGGACGAAGTCCAGGGCCGCATTTCAGAGATCGGCGAGGTGGCCTCGTTCGATTTCTGGGGTTTGCGGGATTTTGCGTACGAGATCAACCACAAGACACGCGGCTACTACTCGGTCATCGAGCTGCGGGCTGAGCCCGGCGCGATGGACCCGGTTGAGCGGTATCTGCGGATCGCGGACGACGTCGTCCGCCACAAGCTCATCCGACTCCCCGACGACGAAGCGCATCGGCGCGGATTGCTCGACGAGGGGTCGACCAACAGCCACTAAGCGGAGGCGTCATGGCTGACAACACCATCACCGTGGTGGGCAATCTCACCCGCGATCCTGAACTTCGATTCACCCAGACCGGCCGCGCCCGGGCAGTGCTCGGCGTAGCCGTGAACCGGCGGTGGATGAACCGCCAGACGAACGACTGGGAGGAGCAAGTCAGCTTCTTCAACGTCGTCTGCTGGGCCGAACTCGCCGAGAACGTCAGCGAGTCGCTGGCCAAGGGCAACCGCGTGGTTGTCACCGGGCGGCTCGAGCAGCGCAGCTGGGAGACACCAGACGGCGACCAGCGCAGCGTTGTGGAGATCGTTGCCGACGAGATTGCGCCATCGCTGCGCTGGGCGACGGCCGAGATCACCCGGATCCCGCGAGGCGCGGCCGGCGACGGGGGAGGATCCCGCGAGCGACGCGGCGGCACCTGGGAGTCCGGCGACAGCGCGCCACAGCAGTCACCTGAGGAGGAACCGTTCTAATGCCACCACGCAAGCGAACCGGTCGGGCCCGCGCGAAAGACCTGCGGAGCCGTCCGCGTCGTCGCAAGGTCAGCCCGCTCACCACGGCGAGGGTGTCCTACGTCGACTACAAGGACGTCGAGCTGCTCAGGTCGTTTGTCTCCGAGCGAGCCAAGATCCGGGCCCAGCGTGTCTCGGGCAACAATCGCCAGCAGCAGCGCGAGGTGGCCCGGGCGATCAAGACGGCCCGGGAGATGGCGTTGATCGAGTACGCGCGCCGGCCGATGACACAGCGGCGGGGCGACAAGCGGCGCGGCCAGCGGCCGGGCGACGACCGTCGCCCGCCTGTCGATCGAGCAGATGGCCCGGCGGGCGACGAGCGGGAACACCGCGATGACGTGGTCGACGAGCATCTCGACGAGGTCGTTGCCCCTGCACCGGCTGCCGTGGCGGGGGAGCAGGCATGAAGGTCGTGCTGCGCAGCGATGTCGACGGTGTCGGCACTGCCGGATCGGTGATCGACGTGGCCGACGGGTTCGCCCGGAACCACCTGATACCGCGCGGGCTGGCCTTGCGAGCGACGGACGGCACCGTCAGCCAGGCAGCGGCCATGGCGCGGGCGCGGTCCGCGCGTGATCTGCGCGAGCGCGAGACAGCCGAGCGTGTCGCCAAGGAACTGGTCGCGGACGGTGTGACCATTGCTGCCCGGGCTGGCTCGGGGACGCATCTCTACGGATCGGTCACGACCGCGGAGATCGCTGCGGCGATGACGGCCCGAACGGGGGCCGAGGTCGATCGCCGCAAGCTGACGATCGAGGCGCCGATCCGGACCATCGGCACGCACGAGGTCTCGGCAGCGCTGCACCCCGACGTGTCGTTCACCTTCAACGTCGAGGTCGTCGCGCTGAACTAGCAGGCCAAGCGGAGGTCCGCGAGCCTGTCCGCCGCTTGTCTGCGCTGCCGCACCCACACATAGGCGAGCTGAATTCGCGGCAGGCTCACTGATCCCGAGACCATTGCTGTCACACCCCCTCTGTGAAGTAGGGGCGTGCCTCACCATCATTTCGAGGCCTGTGGACAACTCGCTGGTTGTGCACAGGCCCGGAGAGCGATTTCCCCGCGATTTCCCCTAGGTGTGCCCAAGCGTTCCGCAGGGTCCGCACGGCAGGATCGCGGGCGATGAGTCTCGCCGAGTTGCCGACCGATGTCGCGCGCCGAGTCGGCGGTCGGGTCCCGCCGCAGAACATCGACGCCGAGGAATCGGTACTCGGAGCGATGCTGCTCTCGAACGATGCCATCGGCGCCGCTGTCGAACGTCTCGCTGTTGATCACTTCTATGTGCCCGCGAACGGGCTCGTGTTCGAGGCGATCGAGTCGCTCTACGTCTCCTCCGAACCCGTCGACTGCCTGACCGTTGCCGATCAGCTCGAGCGCAGCGGCAACCTCGCCGCGGCCGGGGGCGCGGATCGCCTGCTGGCGCTCGAAGCCGCCACGCCGACGCTCACCCACGTCGACCGTTATGCGCGCATCGTGGAAGACACCGCACTGCTGCGGCGCCTGATAGCGGTCTCGTCGGAGATCTCGGAGCTGGCGCACAGTCGCCCCGACGACACGGCTGCGGCCATCGACCAGGCGGAGTCGTTGGTGTTCAGCGTGGCCGAGCGCCGCATTGTCGACTCCACCCAGTCCCTGCACGACTTGCTCGACGAGAGCCTGGACCGGCTGGAGGAGCTGTACGAGCGGGGCGATGCGTTCTCCGGCCTGGCGACCGGCTTCTCCTCGCTCGACCGCATCCTGGCGGGGATCCAACCGTCGTCGCTGGTCGTCGTGGGTGCCCGACCCGCCATGGGCAAGACGTCGCTGGCGCTGACGATGGCATCCAGCGTGGCCTTGGAATTGCAGCAGCCGGTGCTGCTCTTCTCGCTGGAAATGAACCATGCCGAGCTGACGGGCCGGCTGCTGGCCTCCGACGCACGGGTCGATGCCACGCGGGTGCGAACGGGCCAGCTGCGCGCCGACGAGTGGAATCACATCACGCGCAGCGTGGGTCGCTTGGGCGACGCGCCGATGTGGATCGACGACAACCCGAATGTGACCGTCACCGAGATTCGTGCCAAGGCCCGACGGCTGCGCAGCCGGCTGGGCGGTCTGGGTCTGATCGTGGTCGACTACTTGCAGCTCATGAGCGGGCGAGCGAATGCCGAGAACCGCCAAGTGGAGATTGCGGAGATCTCGCGTGGCCTCAAGATCCTGGCCCGCGAGCTCGAGACGCCGATCGTGGCGCTCTCGCAGTTGAGCCGGAATCTGGAGTCGCGCAGCGACAAGCGACCGATGCTGTCGGACCTGCGTGAATCGGGTTCGATCGAGCAGGACGCCGACATCGTCATGTTCATCTACCGCGACGAGATCTACAACGAGGACACTGCCGATCGAGGCATGGCGGAGATCATCGTCGCGAAGCACCGAAACGGGCCCACCGGCACCGCACGCTTGGCGTTCATGCCGCAGTACACGCTGTTCGCCGACATGGCGCACGAGTAGCTGATGACTGAGGACTTTTTCGCAGGTGCCGCCCAGGTGCTGGCCGCCGACGGCGGCAGCACGATGTTCCTCGGCGACGATCTCATCCCGTACCTCGTGCTGGCAGTGGGCGGCGCGCTGCTGGTGGGCAACCTAGCGGCCATGGTGCGCCCGCGGCGTGACGGCGGTGGGGGAGAGCCGGTGCGGGCGCCAGCGCGGCGGGCGGTGCCGCTCGCACTCGTGGGACTTGTCGCAGCGATCTGGGCGCTCGCGACGCTGCTGGCGGGGTGAGGTGAGCGGGTGAGGGGAATCGAACCCCCGTTATCAGCTTGGGAAGCTGAAGTTCTGCCATTGAACTACACCCGCGGAATGAGGCCGGAGCCTATTCAGACGGAAAGGAGCCGAGGTGATCCTGTCGGACCGGAGCATCCGTGAAGCGCTCGAGAAGGGCCGCATCATCATCGAACCCCTGGGCGACGCAGCAGTGCAACCCTCATCGGTGGATCTGCGGCTGGATGCCACCTTCCGTGTCTTCCGCAACCACACCCGTCGAGTCATCGATGTCATCGAAGACCAGACCGACCTGACCGAGGAGGTGGAGGTCGCCGCGGGCGACGCGTTCATCCTGCACCCCGGCGAGTTCGCGCTGGGCTCCACGCTCGAACGCGTGGCAGTCCCTGATGATCTCGTCGGCCGTATCGAGGGCAAGTCGTCGTTGGGCCGTCTTGGCCTGCTCATCCACACCACCGCCGGGTTTGTGGATCCCGGCTGGGACGGCTACTTGACCCTCGAACTGTCCAACGTCGCCAACCTGCCGATCACCCTGTACCCGAGCATGAAGATCTGCCAGATCAGCTTCATGGAGATGACCACACCGGCCGAGCATCCGTACGGCGCCGAGCTGCTCGGCTCCAAGTACCGGGGCCAGCGCGGTCCCACACCCAGCCGCTACCACGAGAACTTCCGCTCCCGCCGCATGCTGTGATAGCTGCCGGTGGTGATCGTGGCGTGCTATGCCAAGACTGATGCGGACCGCAGATGCCTCCGGCTGGCTTGATGCGGCGCTGCCGAGCAATTCGCTTCTCTGCGCTAAACGGTTGTCCCTCGGCGACATATGCACGGTCGATGACCTTTCAGGCAGCATCCGCTTGCCTCGTGCTCTGTGGGAGGCGCTCGCTCCCGGACATCTCGCTAGCTCTGAGGTGCCGCCGCGACCGGTGGTGCTCTGCGATTCGTACGGTGTCAGATCGACCGGCGAGCTCGGCTGGCGCCCAGCGACGACCTGGAGCCACACGAGGCCTGAACTGCACTTACGCGTAAGCGAGGACCCGCCGTCCTCATTGCGCGATCCGGAGAATGTCGGCGCGGTCGCGATCTTCGTCTTCTCGTTCCTTCAAGATCACCTTGCCTGCATGTACTTCGTGTGCCGGTCCATCGATGACGAGGATGACGTTGAAGAGCGTTTGGGTCCCGTCGAGCCCGGCCTCGCGGTGGTGCAAGGCATGGACGTGCCGGTGGCGCATGGCGGGAGCGGCCTGCCTGGGTCGTTTCCGACGGAGATTCCCGTTGCCCACTGGTGAGCGTTCGACTCAGAGTGTGTCAAGGAAGATGTGCTCCTGGTGCCACCGCAGGTAGGAGGCACGAGGAGCTGCGCCGTCAGGTGAACGCAAACGGCTCCGGAGCGTGCGCCCGAAGTTGCGCTCGACTCCCTGGTCGGTCTGACGGCTCTGCTGCAACTGATGTGCTCGATGCACCTGCAGGCCGCCGTTGACGGTGATGAGGCCCGCATCGAATGCGGTGTCGTGCATAGGGCACGCGGCAATTCCGTTTGAGGCATCAAGCCGTTCGGAATCATCGCAAGCCGCCCACGGCTTGATGTGAGACGCGATGAGTAGTCCCTTTCGCGGCAGCGAGCGCGGTGCGAAGTCACAGAAGCCGCACCGGTGCCCGTAGTTCGCGAGGACCTCTTTGGCGAACCGGTGCTGCCCGAGCCGGATCTGCTGCTCGGCAACGCGGAATGTCTGACCTTCGTCGGCAGCCAACTGCCTCGCCCTGAGCTTGGCCGCAAGGGTTTCCGCGGCTTCGATGAGGGGGCGATGAGGTAAGCCGGCTTGGCCGATCAGCATCGCCCCGTCCGCGATGTCATCTTCGAGGAAGTCCGGTAGACGTTCCGGGCCGATGCCCATGTGCCGTGCTGCGAGCAGCACGCGCTCGTAGAGCGCGGCGAGGTGGAGAGGGTCCGCTGCCATCTGGTCGAAAAACGGCACGTCGCAGGCGGCACCATTTGCATACGATCCATCGAGATTCAGCATCTTGATGTTGATCGATTTCGAAGATCGCTTGAACAAGTCCGCCAAGCGGATCACGTCGCCCGGGATCAGATGAATGTTCTGCCCGCCGAAGCGATGCGGGTCGACGACGCGAAACAACGCGCAACACAAGACGAGTTCGACCGTACGGTACGGCTCTTGCCGTGGTCGCCATTCCCTCTGCAAAATGCGCCCCCACTCGGCGCGCGCCTGTTCATCCGTCAGCTCCAGAAGCGCTGCCAGCGACGGCATCTGACGATCCTAAGACTCGGCCCACGCCTAGAGGTGAGCCTCGCGCAGCCACTTCCTCATGGCCTCGTGCACGAAGGACACCGAACCTCGCGATGGCCGGTACAGGGTGCCTGCGGCCTCGAGGCGTGTGAGATAGGTCGCGAGATAGCCGGAGCTCTTGTCGAGCGCTGCGGCGAGGTCTCGTCGCCGGACCTCTGCATCGGCGAAGCGGCTCATCTCAATGAGTACGCGCCTGTCGCCGTCGGAGAGATCCCGCCAGACCGGTCTGAGCACCTGTTCCACCATGGCGAGGTTCGCGATCCGGATTCCGGCCTCGGCGTCAGCGAGGGTCACACCGCCGTCGAGGTCGGTGCATGACTCCCACATGTGGTAGCCGACGAGCTGAACCATGAAGGGATATCCCGATGCGGCCGAAGCAGCAGCCTCCAGCGCCTCGCTCGTTACGCGATGGCCTGAGTCGACGATGGGTGCCCGCAGCGCCCGCATTGTCTCGGCGCGCTCCAACGGTTGGATCGGTGTCCGAGCGATGCGCTGGAAGAACGTCATCGCGTCGTCAGCGAGAATGCCGTCTTCCATGCTCGGCAGGCCAGCGCCCACGAACATGACCGGCTTGGCGTCGACTTTGGAGACCGCCTGCAACGCATGTGCGAACTCACGCGCTGAGTCGATGTGCGCCTTGTGAAACTCGTCCAAAGTGAGTAAAGCACCGCTGTGCTTGGACTCGGCCAGTTCGCCGAGCGCGCCCATCGTCCGCAGCATCCGGGTTCGCGGCCGGTCGGCGCCGGCTGCGCTCTCGGCTAACTCGATTCCGCCGCCGGTGCCCAGCACAGACAGGTTGATCGAAGAGATCCTCCGGCGCGAGCGGCGATCGTCGAGTTCTGTAACGGCATCCGCGAGCTGTTCGGTGATCAATCCCGAAAGGTTCTCAGACGGTGTGGCGGTGATCGGCACGGTGGCCCATCCGGCTTGCTCCGCTGCGTCACGCATGGCCTTGAGTAGGACGGTCTTGCCGGAACCGCGTGGACTAGCGATCAGCATGGTGAAGTCCGGGTGCGTCGGCCCGGCCGCCATCGCGACACGCAGACGTTCGAGCGGTTCCTCACGGCCGACGAGCGTGTGCGGAGCAACGCCGAACGATGGCCGGAACGGGTTCTGATCGGTCATTGCTGCGTATCCAGTCGATGGCCTACGCAGTTCAGCCTATTTGGCATCGCTAAAGAAGGCTAAAATAAGCTAAACAAAGCTAAAATTCGCTAAAGAAGCTGCGGCAGGCTGGACATCACAAGGGCTGCTGGCCTCACACGGGTGTTCATCCGGCGCTGCCGACGCGGTGGCGGGGCTCAGTCGTCGGCGGCTTCGAGGGCGTCGATGAGGTGGATGGAGATGTCGGCCACCTTGACTTCGTCGTCCTCGACGCCGTGGCCCTTCACGCCGTCGTCGATCATGATGTAGCAGAACGGGCAGGCCGTGGCGATGCGGTCGGCGCCGGTGTCGAGCAGCTCGCGTGAGCGCTCGTCGTTGACCTTGGTGCCGATCGTTTCCTCCATCCACATGCGCGCCCCGCCGGCCCCGCAGCACATGCCCTTGGTGCCGTTGCGTGGCGCCTCCACGATCTCCACGCCGCCCAGGCTGCCGATGACGTTGCGCGGCGCCAGGTACACGTCGTTGTGGCGGCCCAGGTAGCACGAGTCGTGGTACACGACCCGCTCGTCCAGCCGTGCTTCGGAGAGATCCAGGCGCCCGTCGGCCACAAGCTGTTCGAGGAACTGGGCATGGTGGATGACCTCCCAGTTCCCGCCGTACTGCGGGTACTCGTTGCGCAGCGTGTTGAAGCAATGCGGGCACTGGGTGATGACCTTGCGGACACCCATGCCGTTCAGCGCTGCGATGTTCTCCGCCGCGAGCATCTGGAACAGGTACTCATTGCCCGACCGCCGCGCGCTGTCGCCGGTGCAGTTCTCGCCCGGGCCCAGGATGGCGAAGTCGACCCCGGCGCGCTGCAGCAGCTTGGCTGTGGCCACCGATACCCGGCGGTTCTTGTCGTCGAACGACCCGGCACAGCCCACCCAGTAGAGATACTCGTGATCGAACGGGTCATCGGCGTCGACCACCTCCACATCGAGACCGTCGGCCCAGTCGGCCCGTTCGCCGTTGTTGAGGTTCCACGGGTTGGCGTTGTTCTCCATGCCCCGGAACGCGGTACCCAGCTCGGCGGGGAACTCGCTCTCCATCAGCGTCAGGTAGCGACGCATGTCGAGGATTTTGTCGAGGATCTCGATGTTGACCGGGCAGTTCTCGTCGCACGCCTTGCACGTCGTGCACGCCCAGAGCTCTTCGTGGGTGATCCGCTCGAAGACCGAATCCGCCGCCACAGTGATCTCGGCATCAGTGCCGATCGGCGGCGTCACCCCGCCGTGCTCGCCGGTCGCGGCCATGATCTCGCCGGTCTTCAGCACGATCTCGCGAGGATCGAGCGGCTTGCCCGTGGCATGGGCCGGGCACACCGCCGTGCACCGGCCGCACATCGTGCAGGCGTCGGTGTCGAGCAGCTGCTTCCAGGTGAACTCGTTCACCATCGACACGCCGATGGTCTCGATGTCCTCGGCCTCCATGAGGTCGGGCACCATCCGCATGGCGCCCTTGGGGCGCTCGCGGTCGCGCAGGTACATGTTGAGCGGCGAGGTGAACATGTGCCGCAGCATGGTGATGGGCAGCATCACCAGGAACGCCATGAAGCAGCCGACGTGGGCGATCCACCACACCTGGTGCCAGCCGCGGATATTGGCGAGGCCGTCGAACGCAGCCGACAGCGGGTAGCCGATGAACGACCACTGCTCGTATGCCGGCCGGCCGTCGATCACGATGCGCATGGCCTCGGCCACGAACCCGGTGGCACCCAGCGCGGCGAGCACGATCAGGATCACCATGTGCTCTGGCCGCGACTTGATCCGGATGCGGTACGGGCGCGCGGCATACCGGCGCACGATCGCCCACACCGCTCCGACCAGGAAGATGGCTCCCGCCAAGTCGCCGACGAAGCTGAAGCCCTGGTAGGTGGGGCCGACGAGGAACTTCGCAGCCGTCGGCAGCTGGTGGTTGATCTCGAGCGTGGTGGTGACGGCCAGCAGCACCAGGAAGCCGTAGTAGAGCAGCGCATGCATCACACCGGCGGCCGGGTCGCGCAGCAGCGTCTGCATGAGCACGCCGCCGCGGTAGTCGTGCAGCCGCCGGCTGGCGTTGGACGCCGTGGTGGAGCGTCGATCGGGCGCGCCCCGCTGCCAGTTGCGCGTGCGCTGGGCGAAGTTCCATGCCCCGTAGACGATCAGCACGCACGTCAAGGCGTAGAACGCGAACTTGACCCCGCCCGGCACATTGCCGAACACCTCGCGATGCGCTGCGTCGGTGTCCTCATGGAAGCCGAAGGCGGCCGCGGCAATGCCCGAGGCAGCGGTGATCGCTGCGAACGCGATACCGATGCCCAGTACGAGTTGGTGCGGTCGCAGAGGCGGCTTGCTCACGCTGGCGAAGTTAGCTGACGCCCCTGCGACGGGGCGGTGAGTGGTTCAGCCGTAGAGCTTGCGGTTCGCCTTGCGCAGGCGACCGGCCAGTTCCGACAGCAGCTTGTGGGCCACCGAAGGGGTGCTGTCGATGATGCCTTTCAGCTCCCGCCGCGACAGCATGATCGTTTCCATGTCGGTGGCAGCCACCACCGACGCGGTGCGCGGGCCGTCGTCGAAGAGCGCCATCTCGCCGATGGACTCGCCCGGGCCGATCTCGGCGACCTTGCGCCCGTTGCGCCGGACCACTGCCGTGCCGTGCACGATCACGAAGGCATAGCCGGCCATCGCGCCGCCGCTGCCCTCCTCAACGATGTTGTCGCCGGCTGTGAAATCGACCTGCTCGGCCTTGCGTGCGATGTGTTGGAGTTCCTTCTTGCTGCAGTCGGAGAACAGATCAACTTCACGAAGACTCTCCGCACGATTCGCTACCGACATATCCCGCTCCTTGCCGCCGTGGCCTGTTGCGCCGGGGCTGGCTGGCCCACAAGCGCCGGACCGTAGCATGCGCCCGGCCCCCAAGACGCGCCAGAGACTAGCGCCCGCCGCCCATTCATCGGGCAGGTTGCGTGCAATCGGCCCTGCGGCGTGCGACGCTAGGGAGGCTGAGCCGGGAGGGCGCAATGGTTGAGGCCTCGGTTGCAATGGTGACAGCGGTCATCAAGCCACACCGGCTCGAGATGGTGCTCGAGGCGTTGCGGGATCTCGACATCACCGGGCTGACCGCGTCGGAGGTCCGGGGATTCGGCCGTCAGGGCGGCCACACCGAGACGTACCGGGGCACCGAGTACCACGTGGACTTCATTCCGAAGGTCCGCATCGAGGTGCTGGTGGCGACCGAGCTAGCTGAGCGGGTGGTGGATGCCATTGTCGAATCCACCCGTACCGAGCGGATTGGCGATGGCAAAGTGTGGGTCACTGCCGTCAACAGCGTTGTGCGCATTCGCACGGGTGAGCGCGGCATCGACGCTCTGTAGGGGGCGGCTCTCAGCGGAGGTAGCGGTCCTCGACTGGGCATTGCGTGGCGACTTGCAGATTGGCATCTAGCTCGTACAGCAGCGGTATTCCGGTGGGGATGTTGAGCTGGGCGATATCGCTGTCGCCGATGCCGTCAAGGTGCTTCACGAGCGCTCGCAGGCTGTTGCCGTGGGCGGCGACCAGCACGGTCGCGCCGGCTCGCAGGTCTCCGACGATGCCTTCGTGCCAGTAGGGCAGCATGCGTTGCACGACGTCGGCCAGGCACTCGCCGCGTGGCACCTCGCTGGGGTTCAAGCCTGCGTAGCGCGGATCGTTTGCGACGTCGAACTCATGATCAGGGGGCATCGGCGGGGGAGGCACGTCATAGCTGCGCCGCCAGAGATGGACTTGGTCGGCGCCGTGCCGTTCGGCCATCTCGGCCTTGTTCAAACCGGTGAGCGCTCCGTAGTGCCGTTCGTTCAGCCGCCAGTGCCGCCGTACCGGCAGCCAGCCCCGGCCCATCGCGTCGAGCGTTGTGTTGGCGGTCTGGATTGCACGTCGCAGGAGCGATGTGTGCACGACGTCGGGTTCGATGCCTGCCGCCAGGAGGGTGGCGCCGGCGGCACGGGCTTCCGCCTGCCCGTCGTCAGTCAGGCCGACGTCCCACCAGCCGGTGAAGCGGTTCTCGAGGTTCCAGGCGCTCTGGCCGTGGCGCAGGAGCACGAGGGTGTGCGTGTCGCCTAGCAATGCCATGGGCGTGCACGGTAGCCCGCTGCGCTGGGGCTTCAACCTGTAGCATGACTTAGAGAAGTTGCTAGTAATACACTCAACTTATATGCTTGTCAGTACTACCAATCCGCATTCTTGGCCGGTTTGGGCCGGGATGCCACACGATGAAAGGCACAGCGATGCCGAAGGCTGTCGGAATTGACCTCGGAACCACGAACTCGGTGGTGGCTGCGATGGAGGGCGGCGAGCCCGCTGTCATTGCCAACGCCGAAGGCGACCGCACGACCCCGTCGGTGGTTGCCTTCGCCCGCAACGGTGAGGTGCTGACCGGCGAGGTCGCCAAGCGGCAGGCGGTCACGAATCCCGAGCGCACCATTGCCTCGGTCAAGCGACACATGGGCACCACCTGGGGCAAGTCCATCGACGACAAGAACTACACGCCGCAGGAGATCTCGGCCCGAGTGCTGCAGAAGCTGAAGCTCGACGCCGAGCAGTACCTCGGCGACACGGTGACCGAAGCCGTCATCACCGTGCCGGCGTACTTCGACGACGCACAGCGCACCGCCACGACGGAGGCGGGCAAGATCGCCGGCCTCGACGTGCTGCGCATCATTAACGAGCCCACGGCCGCTGCGCTGGCGTACGGCCTCGACAAGGAGACCGAGGACCAGACGATCCTGGTGTTCGATCTCGGCGGGGGCACCTTCGACGTGTCCGTGCTCGAGATCGGCGACGGCGTCTTCGAGGTGAAGTCCACCGCCGGTGACACCCACCTCGGCGGCGACGACTGGGACGCCGCTGTGGTCGCGTGGCTGGTGGCGTCGTTCAAGGGCGACCACGGGGTCGACCTGAGCACCGATGCAATGGCCGGCCAGCGCCTGCGGGAGGCGGCCGAGCAGGCCAAGAAGGACCTGTCGTCCAAGCAGACCACCCAGATCAACCTGCCGTTCATCACGGCGACCGACAGCGGCCCGCTCCACCTCGACTACGAGCTGAGCCGGTCCAAGTTCGAAGAGCTGACGTTCGACCTGCTGAAGCGCTGCCGATCCCCCTTCGAACAGGCCATCAACGACGCGGGCCTGGCAAAGGCCGACATCGACCACGTCATCTTGGTGGGCGGCTCCACGCGCATGCCCGCCGTGCAGAAGCTGGTGACCGAGCTCACGGGCCGTGAGCCTCACAAGGGCGTGAATCCCGACGAGGTGGTCTCGGTGGGTGCCGCCATCCAGGCCGGCGTGCTCAAGGGCGATGTCACCGATGTGCTGCTGCTGGACGTCACACCGCTCAGCTTGGGCATCGAGACCAAGGGCGGCGTGATGACGCGCCTCATCGATCGCAACACCACGATCCCGACGCGCCGGTCGGAGATGTTCACCACAGCCGAAGACGGTCAGCCCTCCGTGGAGATCCATGTGCTGCAGGGCGAGCGGGAGATGGCGGCCGGCAACAAGACACTGGGCAAGTTCCAGCTGGTCGGCCTGCCGCCGGCGCCGCGGGGCGTCCCGCAGATCGAGGTGGCGTTCGACATCGATGCCAACGGCATCGTCCACGTGTCCGCCAAGGACAGCGCGACCGGCAAGGAGCAGTCGATCACCATCACCGGGCAGTCGGCCATGTCGCCCGACGAGATCGAGCGGATGGTCTCCGATGCCGAGGCGCATGCCGCAGAAGACGCCCGCCGGCGGGAAGAGGCCGAGATCCGCAACAACGCGGACACGCTCGTGTACCAGACCCGCAAGTTGCTTGATGAGCAGGGCGACAGCGTCTCCGCCGACGACAAGGAGCCCGTGGAGTCCGCGGTGGCTGCAGCGAGCGAGGCACTCGAGAGCGACGATCTCGACGCCATCCGCTCGGCCACCGAAACGCTTGCCGCTGCCAGCAGCGCGTTCAGCCAGAAGCTGTACGAGTCTGCGGCCGCGAACACCGCGACTGATGCCGAGGGCACCGGTTCTGACGACGATGTCGTCGACGCGGAGATCGTGGACGAGGAGAAGTGAGCGAACCCGAGACCGAGCTTGACGCGGCGGCTGCGGAAGCAGTCGGCGAGAGCCCAGAGGATCTGGAAGATCTGGCGGAACGGGCCGACCTGCTGCCTCAGCTCGAAGCCGTGATGGCCGAGCGCGACGACTATCTCGACCAGCTGCAGCGCCAGCGGGCGGAGTTCCAGAACTACCGGAAGCGGGTCGAAGCGGAGCGGCGCCAGCAGGTGGCTGCCGGCGTCAGCCGCTTGGTCGAGTCGCTGCTGCCGGTGCTCGACGGGTGCGACGCGGCCACTGCCCAAGGGCACGACGAAGTGGCCGCTGTGGGCCAGTCGCTCATGGTCGCCCTGGGCAAGGCGGGGCTCGAACGCATCGACTCCGTCGGGGAGCCGTTCGACCCCACCCAGCACGAGGCGGTGACGATCGAGGAGGCAGTCGACGACGCCCCTCAGATTGTGGCGGCGGAGCTGCGCAGCGGATTCCGTTTCGACGGCCGTGTGCTGCGTGCTGCCATGGTCCAGGTGCGCGCGGGGTAGGGAGCCACGATGGACCCACGACGCGAGTGGTTCGAGACCGACTACTACGCAGCCTTGGGTGTCTCGCCCGACGCGTCGGACAAGGACATCACCAAGGCGTACCGGAAGCTCGCGCGCAAGCACCATCCGGATTCGAGCGCCGGCGACGAGGAACGCTTCAAGCAGATCTCCGCGGCGTACGACGTCATCGGCGACACCGAGAAGCGAGCCGCGTATGACGAGGCGCGCCGCATGGGGCCTGCGGGCTTCGGCCCGCAGATGGGCGGGTTCGCATCGGGGCCTGGCGGCTTCAGCATCCGCATTGAGGACCTCGGCGATCTGGGCGGCATCTTCGGCAACCTGTTCGGCGACGGCCGCGGTCGAGCCGGCCGCGGCGGGCCCATGCCGATGCGCGGCCACGATCTCGAAACCCGGCTCGGCATCTCGTTCCGCGATGCGGTGTCCGGAGCAGTCACCGAGGTGGCGGTGCCCGACGCATCGTCGGGCGGGATGCGGAAGGTCAAGGTGCGCATTCCTGCCGGGGTCGAGGACGGCGGCCGGATCAGGCTGGCGGGCAAGGGCTCGCCGGGCTCGGGCGGGGCACCCAACGGCGATCTGTTCGTGCTTGTCGACGTGGCGCCGGACACAGATTTCGGCCGTGACGGCCGCAACCTGACCATCAACGTGCCGATCACCTTTCCCGAGGCCGTATTCGGTGCTGATGTCAAGGTGCTGGACTTCGACGGGGACTCGGTGACCCTGCGCATCCCGCCGGGCACCCCGTCGGGCAAGACCTTCCGGGTGCGCGGCCGCGGCGTCTCCACCCGCCGTGGCACCGGCGATCTGCTGGTGAGCGTCGACATCGTGGTGCCGACGAAGCTGTCGTCTGCGGAGCAGGCGGCGATCGAGGCACTGCGTGACGTCACCGACTTCGAGGGAGAGACGGGTCGGCGGCAGCGCGATACCGAGCCGGAACCGGCGACATTCGCCGACACCGCAGGAGCACAGCGATAGCGACCAGGGGACGAACCGAGGAACACCGTCATGAGCGAACAACCCAGGCGAACGCCATCTGCCTCCGAGCGCAACCGGGCGCTGTATGTCATCTCGGTGGCGGCCGAACTGGCCGGCGTGCATGCTCAAACGCTGCGGATCTATGAGCGCAAGGGCTTGCTGGCGCCCGCACGCACCTCCGGCGGCAGCCGCCGGTACAGCGACCGCGACATTGCGATGCTCAACCGCATCAGCCAGCTCACCAGCGAAGGACTCAACCTGGCAGGCGTCAAGCGCGTGATGGATCTGGAGGAGCGCGTGGCGGCACTGGAGCGCAAGCTCGCCGACGTGCAAGCCGAGGCAGCCACGCTGGTGGCAGAGACGCACCGGCAGTACCGGCGTGACCTGGTGCCGCTGCCGCAGACCGATCTCATCAGGCGTCCGGGCTCGGGGCCCGGAGCAGGGCCGAACCCGCACGGCTGAGGCAGTCGTCCGCCAACCGTTGAATCAATAAATCTAAGTCATTCATTATCAAGTTTTCTGCTACACTTGACATCATGAACAACGACGCAGATCCTCGCAACCGCCCGCTGCCGTCCAGCCCGCTGACGCACAAGTGCCAAGAAGCGCTGGCATCGGCTGCTCAAACCGCGCAGAGCCGGGGCCACGCCGAGCTCACCCGGGCTCACCTGCTGCTGGCGCTCGTATCGCAGCCGGAGGGCCTGGTGCTCCCCGTGCTCGCACGCGCCGGCATCGAGCCGGCTGTCGTGCGTACGCGTGCGCTCGAGGCACTCGAGCGGCTGCCGCGCAGCTTCAGCACGCAAACCCATCAGCCGCCCGGGCTCGCCCGTGAGCTGGCCGAAACGCTGCAGGCTGCCGACGCCGAGCGCGCCCAGCTGGGCGACGACTACCTGTCCACCGAGCACCTGCTGCTGGCGCTCGCTGACGATCTCGACGCCGACCGCGACGCGCTGGCGGCGCAGGTCGGCGAGCTGCGCGGCAGCACACGGGTCACGTCGCCGACTCCGGAGAATTCCTATGAAGCACTCGAGCGATTCGGCCGCGATCTCACGGCCGAGGCTCGCGATGACAAGCTCGATCCTGTCATCGGCCGCGATGACGAGATCCGGCGGATCATCCAGGTGCTGTCGAGGCGCACCAAGAACAACCCGGTGCTGATCGGCGAGCCAGGCGTCGGCAAGACGGCGATCGTCGAAGGTTTGGCCCGCCGCATCGCCGAGGGTGACGTTCCCGACGGCCTGCGCGACAAGCGTGTCGTCGCGCTGGACCTGGCGGCGATGGTGGCAGGCGCCAAGTACCGGGGCGAGTTCGAGGAGCGGCTCGAAGCGGTGCTGGCTGAGATCGTCGAGTCCGACGGCGAGATCATCACGTTCCTGGACGAGGTGCACACGCTGGTAGGTGCGGGCGCGGGCGGCGACAGCTCGCTCGACGCAGCCAACATGCTCAAGCCGATGCTGGCGCGCGGGCAGCTGCGCTTGGTGGGCGCAACGACGCTCGACGAGTACCGCCAGCACATCGAGGACGACGCTGCGCTCGAACGGCGCTTCGCGCCCGTCTATGTGGGCGAGCCGTCGGTCACCGATGCGGTGGCCATTCTGCGCGGGCTGAAAGAGCGCTACGAGGTCCACCATGGCGTGCGCATCACCGATGCGGCGCTGGTTGCCGCGGTCACGCTGTCGGATCGCTATCTGCGAGAGCGTTTTTTGCCTGACAAGGCCATCGATCTGATGGACGAGGCTGCCAGCCGCCTGCGGATCGAGATCGACTCGGTGCCGCTGGAGATCGACGTGTGCGAACGGCGCATCCGCCAGCTCGAGATCGAGGAGCTGGCGCTGAGCGGCGAGGACTCGTCAATCGCCGAGGAACTGGCGTCTGAGCGCGAGCGCGTTGCGGGGCTCAAGGCGCACTGGCAGGCGGAGAAAGCGGCGATCGACCAGATCCGGGCGCTGAAGTCCGAAGCGGAGGCGCTGGCCGTCGCGGTCGAGCGCGAGACAGATCTTGAGCGGGCCGCGGAGATCCGCTTCGGGCAGCTGCCCGAGGTGCACCGGCGGCTCGATGAAGCAGCCGGGGAGCTGGCACGACTGCAGGCCAGCAAGCGGATCCTGCGGGAAGAGGTGGACGCGAACGACATCGCCGAGGTGGTGTCGCGCTGGACGGGCATCGCCACGAGCCGGCTGCTCGAAGGAGAGGTGCACAAGCTGGTGCACCTCGAAGAGACGCTGGCCCACCGAGTCGTCGGCCAGGTGCATGCCGTTGCGGCGGTTGCCAACGCCATCCGTCGCAGCCGCGCTGGGCTGAGCGAGCCGGATCGGCCCATCGGGAGCTTTCTGTTCCTGGGCCCGACCGGTGTCGGCAAGACCGAGCTGGCGCGTGCGTTGGCCGAAGCGCTGTTCGACGACGAGCGAGCCATGGTGCGCATCGACATGTCGGAGTATCTGGAACGGCACTCGGTCAGCCGGCTGATCGGCGCGCCTCCCGGGTACATCGGCCATGACGACGGCGGCCAGCTGACCGAGGCCGTCCGCCGCCGTCCGTACTCGGTCGTGTTGCTCGATGAGATCGAGAAAGCACACGCCGACGTCTTCAGCGTGCTGCTGCAGGTGCTCGACGACGGTCGGCTGACGGACGGTCAGGGGCGCACCGTCGACTTCTCCAACGTCGTGCTCATCATGACGTCGAACCTGACGGTGGACCCAGCGGAGTTCTTCGCACCGGAGTTCATCAACCGCGTCGACGAGATCCTGCAATTCGACGCCCTCAGCCGCAGCGACGTGGCTGCGATTGCGGAACGGCAGCTGGAGATCCTGCGCACCCGTCTTGCCGATCGCGAGATCACATTGGAGCTGACCGCAGAGGCATCGGCGCTGCTCGCCAACCGCGGCTACGACCCCGCCTACGGCGCCCGGCCGCTCCGGCGTCTAGTCCAGCGTGAACTGACCGATCCACTGGCCTCCGGTCTGCTCGATGGCACGTTCGCCGATGGCGACGCCGTGACGGTGGACAACGTCGACGGCTCGTTCCGCCTCAGCACACCGTTGCCGCCGGCACGCACCGCAGCCGAGGAATCCGGCGGCTTCGCGCCGCTCGCAGAAGCCTCTTGAGGGGTGCCCCGGACGGCCGGATCCACCGGAAATCCGGCGGCCCTGGAGGGGTCACTCCCTAGACTGATTTGGTGACGACGACAGCATCCTGCCGGCTGGCGATGGGTTGAATCATGCCCGGCTCGATCGTCGTAGGAACGCAATGGGGCGACGAGGGCAAGGGCCGCATCGTCGACATCGTCGCCAAGGAATGCCAGCACGTCGTTCGCTACCAAGGCGGCCACAACGCGGGGCACACGATCGTCGTCGACAGCGAGACGTTCGCCCTGCAGCTCATACCCAGCGGGGTGCTGTACGACCACGTGACGCCGATCATCGGCAACGGCGTGGTGATCAATCCGTGGGTGCTGATCGACGAGATCGACATGCTCGCCAGCCGCGGCGTCGACTGCGGCCGGTTGATGCTCAGCCCTGCGGCGCATCTGGTGCTGCCCTACCACCAGATCACCGACGAGCTCGCCGAAGCGCAACGCGGCGATGCCAAGCTCGGTACCACCAAGCGCGGCATCGGGCCTGCGTACGCCGACAAGGCGGCACGAGTCGGGCTGCGAGTCGAGGATCTGCTCGAGCCGATGACGCTGCGCTCGCGGTTGCTGAGCGTGCTAGCTGACCGCAACGCTTACCTGCAGCGGGTGTACGACCATCCCGGCGTCGATCCCGACGAGTTGGCCGACCAGCTCATCACTGAGGTGGCACCCCGGCTGGCGCCGCTGGTGGCCGACACCATCGGCTGGCTCCACGAGGCACTGCACGCGGGCGAGCGCGTGCTGTTCGAAGGCGCCCAGGCCACCTTCCTCGACCTCGACCACGGCACCTACCCCTTCGTCACGTCGTCGAACCCGGTGGCGGGGTTCGCGCTGGTCGGCTCGGGCATCGGGCCCGGCGCGATCGATCAGGTCATCGGCATCGCCAAGGCGTACACCACCCGGGTGGGCTCTGGGCCCTTCGTCACCGAGCTGGGTGGCGAGACGGGTGAGCATCTGCGAGATCGCGGTGCGGAATACGGCACCAACACCAACCGGCCGCGCCGCTGCGGCTGGTTCGACGCCGTCATGGGCCGCCAGGCAGTGCGCCTGAACGCCTGCACCGAGATCGCGCTTACCAAGCTCGACGTGCTCGACGAACTCGACACGATCAAGGTCTGCGTCGCCTACGAGGTGGACGGCCACCGCTACGACTACCTGCCGCACCTGCGCTCGCTGCACGACCGGGCTGTCCCCGTCTACGCCACGCTGCCGGGCTGGAAGACGCCGCTCGACAAGGTCACCCAGCGATGGCAGCTGCCGCGCCAAGCGGTCGACTACATCGTGTTCCTCGAACGCCAGCTCGGCTTGCCGATCCGGTATGTCTGCGTCGGCCCGGGACGCGAGCAGTACATCCGCTTCGCAGCGTGAGCTGCGAAGTTTGGACCCAGCGCCGCGTGAGGGGGGAGCCTTCATGAAGGTCTGTGTGGTCGGCCAGGGCGGGCGCGAGCATGCGTTTGCGAGCGCCCTGGCACGAACCGCCGATGTCGTCGTCACGCCGGGCAATCCCGGCATACCCGGCAGCACCACTGCTGGTCCTGGCGAGATCGATGCTGACCTGTACGTCATCGGCCCGGAGGGGCCGCTGGCTGACGGCTTGGCGGATCGCCTGCGGGCGAGCGGCCGGCTCGTGTTCGGACCGGGTGCCGACGGCGCCATGCTCGAGAGCTCGAAGGCGTGGATGAAGGAAGTAGTCAGCGCCGCCGGTGTGCCCACGGCGGGCTACGCCACCTTTGACAACGACCCCGCAGGCCGCCGTGCAGCGCACGCCTACTTGGAGACGCTGCCGCCGCCGTACGTCGTCAAGACCAGCGGCCTCGCTGCCGGCAAAGGCGTGCTGGTCAGCGACGAGCTGGTCGAAGCCCATGCTGACGTCGACGCCAAGCTGGACGGCACGGCGTTCGGGGATGCCGGCCGCCGGATCGTGATCGAAGAGGGAATGCGCGGCCCCGAAGTGTCGCTGTTCGCGCTCTGCGACGGTCGCCGCGCCGTGCTGCTGCCTACGGCTGTGCGCGATCACAAGCGCATCGGAGACGGCGACACGGGGCCGAACACTGGCGGCATGGGCTGCGTGTCGCCGCTGGCCGATGTCGACCGGACCGCCTGCGTCGAACTGGCCGCGATGGCATTCGAGCCGACGCTGGCCGAGTTGATCCGGCGAGGCGTCGACTACCGCGGCGTGCTCTATGCGGGCTTCATGCTGACGCCCGACGGTCCCCGCCTGCTGGAGTTCAACGTCCGCTTCGGCGATCCCGAGGCCCAGGTGACGCTGCCGCGCATCGAGAACGATCTCGCCCAGCTCTTGGCGGGTGCCGCAGCGGGCGAGCTGACCGACGAGGTCGTCGTCTCCGACGATGCCATGGTGTGCGTCGTGTGCGCCGCGGAGGGCTACCCGGCAGCGCCGCGTACCGGTGACGTCATCGCTGGTCTCGAGCGTGCGCGTGGAGTGCCAGGCGTCACCGTGTTCTGTGCGGGCGTCGGGGCCGGCGACGGGCGGACGCTTCCGCCTGAGTCGCTGGTGACCGGGGGCGGTCGGGTGCTGAATGTCTGCGGCCGCGGGCCCGATGTGGCGGTGGCGCGCGACCGCGCATACGAAGCCGTGCGGCAGCTCAGCTGGCCGGGCATGACCTACCGCACCGACATCGCGGCCGCCGAGGCCGCGGCATCCACCGCGCTCAGCCGATGAGCGCGGCGCTGGATGCCCGCGGGTGCATCGGACATCGCCCAGTCGCCGACTCCGGGCGGCGAGACTCTGGGCGCAAGCTGACGTGTGACAGGGGAATACACCTATGAAGGTCGCGATCTTGATGGGCTCGCCGAACGATGCGTCGAAGATGGCTCCCGCCGCCGAGATGCTCGACAGGTTCGGCGTCGAACACGTGACCGAGGTGATGAGCGCCCATCGCACACCTGCAGCCGTGGCGTCGTTCGCGACCGGAGCACGCGACGCCGGCTTTGCCGCGGTCATCTGCGGGGCCGGCATGGCAGCGCATCTGGCCGGCGTGGTGGCTGCCCACACCACCCTGCCGGTCATCGGCGTGCCGCTCAGCGGCGGCCTCGCCGACGGCCTCGATGCGTTGCTGTCGACGGTGCAGATGCCGAAGGGCATCCCGGTCGCCACCGTCGCAGTGAACGGCTCGGCGAATGCGGCAGTGCTGGTCACCGAGATGCTGGCCGTGACCGATGCGGAGCTCGCTGCCCGTCTGGACGAGTTCCGCGCCGCTGGTGCCCGGTGAGTTTGGCGTGAGTCCCGAGGTCGTCCCCAATGTTCTGGCGTCGCGCTACGCCTCTGCGGAGATGGCCGAGCTGTGGTCGCCCCGACACAAGGTCATCCTCGAGCGGCGGCTGTGGTTAGCGGTGCTCGAGGCGCAGCGAGACGCGGGTGTCGACGTGCCAGAGGGCGCGCTGGAGGCGTACCGAAACGTCGTCGAGGTGGTCGACCTCGACTCGATCACCGAGCGGGAACGGATCACCCGCCACGACGTGAAGGCACGCATCGAGGAGTTCTGCGCGCTCGCTGGCTACGAGCAGATCCACCGAGCCATGACGTCGCGCGATGTCACCGAGAACGTCGAGCAGTGCCAGGTCACCGCAGCATTGGGCTTGGCCGCCCGGCGCATGGCGGCCTTCATCGTGCGCACCGCCGCGTTGGCCAGCGCCCACCGAGATCTCGTGATGACAGCGCGCACGCACAATGTGCCCGCGCAAGCAACCACGCTGGGCAAGCGCTGGGCCACGATCGGCACCGAGGCGCTCGCGTCGCTCGAGCGCATCGAGGAGCTCGTGGCGCGCTACCCGCTGCGTGGCATCCGCGGACCGGTGGGCACCCAGCAGGACATGCTGGAGCTGTTGGGCGGCGATCAGGCGGCGGTGGATCGCCTGGAGCGACGCATCGCGGCCGAGCTGGGGTTCACCCGGGTGCTCGGTTCCGCCGGGCAGATCTATCCCCGCTCACTTGACCTGGACGTTGTCGCAGCGCTGGTCGGCGCCGCAGCACCGCTCGGCAACATGGCGCTCGGCGTGCGGCTCGCCGCCGGGCACGAACTGGTCACCGAAGGCTTCGCTGCCGGCCAAGTCGGTTCGTCTGCCATGCCGCACAAGATGAACACCCGCTCGTGCGAGCGGATCACCGGCCTCGTGACCGTCCTGCGCGGACATCTCACGATGGCCTCGCAGCTTGCCGGCGACCAATGGGACGAGGGTGATGTGAGCTGCTCGGTGGTGCGCCGCATCGTGCTCCCCGATGCGTTCTTCGCACTCGACGGAGCGCTGGAGACTGCCTTCAGCGTCCTCGACGGCTTCGCCGTCTTTCCGGCTCGGGTCGAAGCCGAACTGGCCGCATACCTGCCGTTTCTCGCCACCACCCGCCTGCTTGCCGCCGCTGTGGCAGCAGGCGCCGGCCGCGAGGAGGCGCACGAGCGCATCGGCGCCCATGCGACCGCGACGGTGCTGGCGCTGCGCGAGGGCACCGTCGACCGCAATGATCTCGCGGTTCGCATAGCGGCCGATTCCGAGCTGCAGCTCAGCCACGACGACGTCGCCGCGGCGCTGGCGGATCCGGCGTCGTTCAGCGGCCGCGCCGCAGATCAAGTCGACGAGTTCGTGGCCGCCGCGGGCAAGGTGGCGGAACGGTACGGCGCAGCCGTCGACTACGAGCCGGGCGAGGTGCTGTGAGCCGAGCAGCGGGTGATGACCAACGATGACAAGAGAGGCAACGTGAGCGAGCTCGAGCTAGTCCACCGCGGGAAGGTACGCGAGATGTACCGCGTCGACGACAGGCACCTGTTGATGGTCGCCAGCGACCGCATCTCGGCCTTCGACGTCGTGTTCAACGAACCGGTGCCCGACAAGGGCCGAGTGCTGACGGCCATGACGGCCTGGTGGTCGACCTGGCTCGGCGACATCGCACCGACCCATGTGGTCTCAGCCGACCCCGCCGACTTCCCGGCTGCGGCACGACGATCCGAATGGGCCGGCCGAGCCCTGCTCGTTCGCCGGGCGGAGATGCTGCCGATCGAGTGCATCGTGCGCGGGTACATCACCGGTTCGGCATGGAAGGAATACCGCGAGCGCGGCACCATGCACGACGAGCCGCTGCCGGCCGGCTTGCTCGAGTCGCAGCAGCTCCCCGAGCCGGTCTTCACGCCGTCCACCAAGGCAACCGATGGGCACGACGTGAACATCTCGTTTGACGCCGCCGCAGAGCTGGTCGGCGACGACGCGGCCACTGCCGCCCGCCAAGTGTGCGTCGATGCCTACAGCACGGCGGCCGCCCATGCATCCGAGCGAGGGATCATCATCGCCGACACCAAGTTCGAGCTGGGCTATGTGGACGGCGCCTTGGTCGTCGCCGACGAGTGGCTCACTCCCGACTCGTCACGCTTCTGGCCCAAGGATCACTGGCAGCCCGGCGCATCGCCGCCGTCGCTCGACAAGCAGCCGGTGCGCGACGCCACCGAAGCCACCGGCTGGAACAAGGAGCCGCCCCCGCCGCCGCTCACCGGTGAGGTGGTTGCCGCCACCCGTGCTCGCTACATCGAGGCGTACGAGACGCTGACCGGCGAGTCGTTCGTCGACTGGTTGGCGCACCCCGGCGCGCCGGCGGGAGCCACCGCTTCATGAACCGCTGGGATGTGCTGGTGGAAGTCTCGCCACGAGCCGAGATTGCCGATCCAGCCGGCACCACGATCGAGCGAGCCCTCGCAGCGCTCGGATTTGGGGGTGTGAGCGGCGTGAGGGTCGGCAAAGCCATCCGCATGGAGGTCACCGCCGCAGATGCTTCCGAGGCCCGTTCGGTGACGGAGCAGATGTGCGACCGCCTGCTGGCAAACCCGGTGATCGAGGACGCCCGCATCGAGCTGCGAGCCGTGGCGCAGGATCACAACACGTGAGCGCCCCGTGAGTGTGCCCATGAGTGTGCCCATGAGTGTGACGGTCGGCGTCGTCCAATTCCCCGGCACGAACTGCGATCTCGACACGCTCGATGCGCTGGCAGATCTCGGGGCACGAACAACGCTGCTGCGCAGTGACGAAACCTCGCTGGGCGGCGTCGACGCCGTCGTCATTCCGGGTGGATTCGCGCACGGTGACTACTTGCGTACCGGCGCAATCGCCCGCTTCTCGCCGGTCATGGACGCAGTGGCGTCATTCGCGGCTGGCGGAGGTCCCGTGGTCGGCATTTGCAACGGATTCCAAGTACTGACCGAGGCAGGTCTGCTGCCAGGAGCATTGCGACCCAATGCCGGGCTTTCCTTCCTGTGCCAGCCGCAGAAACTGATGATGGCGTCGGTGAATCATGTATTGGGACATGGGCTGTCGCCGTCGGATGAACTGAGCATTCCCATCAATCATTTTGAGGGGAACTATGTGTGCGATAGCGCGACATTGCGACGTTTGCGCGAGAACGGTCAAGTGGTGATGCGCTATGTCGGCAATCCCAATGGTTCAGTGGACGACATCGCTGGCATTTGCAACGAAACCGGCAATGTGGTGGGTTTGATGCCCCATCCGGAACGGGCGACATCGGAGCTGTTGGGCTCTACCGACGGACGCAAGTTGCTCAAAGCGTTGCTGTATGCGGCAGCGAGCAGCCGCCAAGCCGCTGGTCACCGCGCCGCATGAAGACGCGTCTGTCTGCGATGGCTCTCGTTTCGCTCGCCGAGAGCCGGAGAATCTGAAGTGTCAGCCGCCCCGTGTGATGCCCGCACGGGCCAGCATGTCGGCAGGAACGCCGAATTCTCGCCATGTGGCGTACTGAATTCCCTTGCGCTGCCCGTAGTTGGCAGCGTGAGTGACAAAGCCCTCTTCGACAGAAGCCATATCGGGCTCGACCTGCAGCGCTTCGATAGCCGCCTCGACATCCCGGCGCTCTTGCATCAGGAGCAAGCGCTTGATGGGCTTTGCCTCGGCAATCTGCGCATCGATTGCGTCTTTCTTGGCGTTCAGCGACTCCGCACTCTGCTTGCGACCGGGACGAGGCCGGTGAGTTTCGAGGGCCTCAAGATAGTCCCGCACTGCTGCGGCCTCGATGCGACCCGCGGCAATAGCCGCTTTGTGTTCGTCGGACATGGTTCGTTCGCTCATGACGTCTGTATAGCACGACGTATTCCAGTATCCAATGAACTTGGGTTGATGTGACTGCAATAGTTTCCGATACAACCAGCATTCATGCGGCACTTGGCCTGACCGATGACGAATACGGCCGCATTTGCGAGCTCTTGGAGCGTGAACCGAATCATCTCGAACTCGCGATGTATGCGGTGATGTGGTCCGAGCATTGCTCGTACAAGTCGTCGCGCCGTCATCTCGCTCGTTTACCCACTGAGGCCCCGTGTGTGCTCGTCGGACCAGGTGAGAACGCCGGTGTTGTCGACGTCGGCGACGGTATTGCCGTTGCCGTGCGCATCGAGAGCCACAACCATCCCTCGGCCATCGAGCCATATCAAGGCGCGGCAACCGGAGTCGGCGGCATCCTGCGAGACATCTTCACCATGGGCGCGCGGCCCATTGCGCTCGCCGATCCGCTGCGCGTGGGGCCGCTGGACGAGCCGCGCAGCAACTGGATCGCCGAGGGAATCGTCAGCGGCATCTCGGGGTATGGCAACAGCGTCGGCGTTCCGACTGTTGCCGGCGAATTCGTGTCGTGCGAGACGTACCGAGACAACCCGCTGGTGAATGTTGCCGCGCTCGGGATCATGCCGACCGAGCGTCTGGTGCTCGGCCGCGCCACCGAGGTGGGCAGTGCGGCCGTGCTCATGGGCGCGAGCACCGGCCGCGACGGCATCGGCGGCGTCAGCGTGCTGGCGTCGGCGGGATTCGACGAGGCCGACGACGATGCCACGAAGCGCCCGAGCGTTCAGGTCGGCGATCCCTTCGAGGAAAAGCGTCTCATCGAGGCATGCCTGGAACTGCTGGAGGCAGGGCTCGTCAGCGGCATCCAGGATCTCGGCGGCGCCGGTTTGACGTGCGCTGCGAGCGAGACGGCCTCGCGTGGCGGTACCGGCATGGAGGTGGATGTCAGCGTCGTGCCGCTGCGCCAGCACGGCATGGAACCGTTCGAGATCATGACATCGGAGTCTCAGGAGCGCATGCTGGCGATTGTCTCGTCAGCCAACGTCGATCGGGTGCTCGAGATCTGTTCACGCTGGGAGGTGAGCTCGACGGTGGTCGGGCGCGTGACCAGCGACGGCATGCTGCGCGTGCGCGATGGGGTGGATGGCCCAGTCCTGGCCGAGGTTCCGGCGAGCACGCTGCACGACGACGCGCCGTCGTACGACCGTCCGATGCGGCCTCCGGCCGATCTGACCCTCCGGCGCAGCGTCGACCCGGCGGCTGATCCCGCCGCGGGCAGCTCCAGCGACTGTGCTGCGGACCTGTTGGCGATGCTCGCCGACCCGAGCTGGGTGTACCGCCAGTACGACCACCAGCTGTTCCTGAACACGGTGGTCGGCCCGGGCCGCGACGCCACGCTGCTGCGACTGCGAGACCCTCGCAACGGCACCCCGACCGGGCGCGGCCTTGCCGTGTCGGTGGACGGCAACCACCGCTGGTGCGATGCCGATCCTCGCTGGGGCACCGCCATGGTGGTCATCGAGGCGGCGCTGAACCTCGCCTGCGTGGGCGCCGATCCGCTCGCGCTCGTCAACTGCCTCAACTTCGGCAATCCGACGTATCCCGAGGTCATGTGGCAGCTTTCTGAGGCCATCGACGGCATGGCGGAAGCCTGTGACGCACTCGGCGTGCCCGTCGTGGGCGGCAACGTCAGCCTCTACAACGAGACCAACGGCACCAATATCAGCCCGACACCGGTGGTATGCCTGCTCGGTGTGCATCCCGACCTCACTCGCCGGCCGATCGCCGACGAGTTGCCGTCGGGCACGGCGCTCATTCTGGTGGGCTCGCCCGGCCCGGCCGTCGGGGACGACACAGGCACCGACACGTCGTCGCGGGGTCCCACGGCGCTGGGCGGCAGCCGGTGGGCGTGGGAACGTCGTGGCTGCCGCGACGGCGCGCTGCCCGACCTCGACCTCGCGGGCAGCGCCGCAACAGCCCGGTTCGTGGCTGCAGCCGTGCGGGAGGGTCTCGTGCGGTTCGCGCATGATGTCTCCGACGGTGGCATCGCCGTGGCGATCGCGGAAATGTGCTGTCACGGCGGCACGGGCGTGCAAGCGCGGGTTCCGTCGCTGGGAGGCCCGTCGCCGGCGGAGCGGGCGCTGTTCGCTGAACCGCCGGGCCGCGTGTTGGTCGCAGTTGAAGCTGACGATGCCGAGCGGCTCGCGCACGCGGCCTCTGCAGCAGGGCTCGCGAGCCGCTGGCTCGGGCCGTTCGGCGGATCGAGCGTGCAGATCGGGCGCTTCGCAGAACCCGGTATCGACATCGACGTGGCCCTCGCCGACACGCTGGCCCGCTGGAGCGGTGCCTTGCCCGGAGCGTTCGCACAGCCCGTCGACGGGGAGGCGGCGTGAGCGGCACCCCGGCCGAAGGCGTGGATCTGGTCAAGCCGCGCGAGGCCTGTGGCGTCGTCGGCGTGTACCTGCCGGGCGGGCCCGTGGCCCACCTGAGCTATCTCGGGCTGTACGCGCTGCAGCACCGGGGGCAGGAATCGGCCGGCATCGCCGTGTCCGACCGGACCCACATCACGGTCGTGAAGGACATGGGCCTGGTCGCCAGCGCCTTCGATGATCGCGTGCTTGCAGGACTCGAAGGCGACCTCGCCATCGGCCACACCCGCTACTCCACCACGGGTTCGAGCTCCTGGCGTGCAGCGCAGCCCTTCTACCGGGGGCTTGACGGCACGGAATTCGCGCTCGGTCACAACGGGAACCTCACCAACACGGCCGAGCTGGCAGCCTCCTCGGGGATGCTCGACGGGGTGGTCACCAGCGACAGCGACTTGGTGGCCGAGCTGATCGCCCAGCGCATCAACGCCACACCGCAGATCACCCGCACCCGCCCACGCGAGGCCGTCACGGAAGCGCTCGCAGAGGTACTGCCCAGCCTGCGCGGGGGCTTCACGTTTGTGGTGGCCGACCGCGACCGCCTGATCGGGGTTCGTGATCCGCATGGCATCTGGCCGCTGTGCCTGGGCCGCTTGGATGTCGACGAGCAAGCGGGTGACGACGCTGGGAGCAGCCAGTCCAGCGGCGGCTGGGTGCTGGCATCGGAGAACCCTGCGCTGGAGGTGGTCGGCGCGACGTTCGAGCGCGAGATCCAGCCGGGCGAGATGATCGTCATCGACGCAGCCGGGTGCCGCTCGCTGTGGCCCTTTGCAGCCACATCGTCAACCGGCGACGGGGCGTCCCCGCACTTGTGCGTCTTCGAGTTCGTGTATTTCTCGCGCCCCGATACCACCTTGGCTGGCCAGAACGTGCATGCGGCCCGCCAGCGCATGGGCGCCCACTTGGCAACCAACGCGCCGGTCGATGCCGACCTGGTGATGCCTGTTCCCGAGTCGGGCATTCCTGCTGCGCAGGGCTACGCACGTGCCAGCGGCATCGCCTACGGCGACGGGCTGGTCAAGAACCGCTACATCGGTCGCACCTTCATCGCTCCGAACCAGCACGTCCGATCGCTGGGTGTGCGGACCAAGCTGAATCCGATCAGCCCCAACATCGACGGTCGCCGGCTCGTGGTGGTCGACGATTCGATCGTGCGTGGCACCACCACCCGGTCGATCGTGGAGATGCTGCGCAGCGCCGGCGCTGTCGAGGTGCACCTGCGCATCTCCTCGCCCCCGTACCGCTGGCCGTGCTTCTACGGCATGGACACCGGCACCTCCGACGAGCTGCTGGCCGCGAATCGCGACCTGGCCGAGATCGAGGCATACCTGGGAGTCGATTCGCTGGCCTACCTGAGCCTGGATCAGCTCGTCGAGGCCACCGGCGTGCCTGGCGGCGGGTTCTGTCATGCGTGCCTGACCGGCGAGTATCCGGTGGAGATCGGCGCGGGGGCGCGGGCCGAAGTGTTCGGCAGCGCTGCCGACGAGCCGAATCGCTCGCTGATCGCGACGGGCAGCGTGCAGCGTGCTGCCGTCGCCGAGTCCGTCGCTGGATGACGCCCGCATCTGTGGACCCACCCGCTGGCGCACTCGAAGCCGGCGATTCCGGGCCGCTGACCTACGAAGCGGCGGGAGTGAGCATCGACGCGGGCGACGAGGCGGTGCGGCGTCTGGCGCCCCACGCTCGCAGCACCTACCGGCCTGAGGTGCTGAGCGACATCGGAGCGTTCGGGGCGGTCACGGCCCTGCCGGAGGGCTTCGCCGACCCAGTGCTGGTGAGCGCGAATGACGGCGCGGGTACCAAGCCCCTCATTGCCGCTGCGCTCGGCCGGTGGGACACGATCGGGATCGACGTGGTGGCCATGTGCGTCGACGACATCGTCACGCTCGGTGCACAGCCGCTGCTGTTCCACGATCAGATCACCGCAGGACGCCTCGACCCCGACGTCGTCGAGGCGATCGTGACGGGCTTGGCCGCCGGCTGCCGCAGCGCCGGCTGCGCGCTGGTCGGAGGCGAGCTGGCCGAGCACCCCGATGCGCTCGCTCCCGGCGACTATGACATCGCCGGCTTTGCCGTGGGCGTGGCCGAACGCGCACGGCTGCGAGGCTCCATCGCAGGCGACGCGACGCTCGTGGGGCTGGCGTCGGGTGGGCTTCGATGCAACGGCTACAGCCTCGCCCGCCGCGTCCTGCTCGGTGAGACGCCCGAAGCGGCGGTGCTCGGCTCGCCCGCCTGGCCGGGTGCCGATCATTCGCTGGGCGACGAGATGCTGCGACCCTCGGTCATCTACACCCCCGCGGTGCTAGCGCTCTTCGACGAATGCGGCGCGCTCGGGGCTGCGCACATCACCGGCGGGGGACTGGTGGCGAATGTGGCCCGCATGCTCGGCCCCGATGTCGATGCGGTGCTGCGGCGCGGATCCTGGCCGGTGCCCAGGATCTTCGGCCGCATTGCGGATGCCGGCCCGGTCACGCCCGAGGAGATGGAACGCGTCTTCAACCTCGGCATCGGCATGGTGATTGCCGTGCCCCCGCCGGAGGCCGATGCGGCGGTTGCGGTTGCGCAAGGCGCTGGCCACCAGGCTTGGGTGATCGGCGAGATCCGCCCGGGCGCGGGCACTGCCCACCTGGTCCAAGCGGGCAGCTAGAGCCAAATCGACGGGTCCAGCCCAATACCCTGCCTGCCCATTATCCGGACAGCGCCCCGGGCGCGCCAGGAGCACCGATGACTGCCACTGCGGGGTCGCGACCCACCGCCGCCTATTCCGCCACGCTCGAAGTCGAGCTGGCCCACCAGCCGGGCACGCTCGGCCGGCTGTGCACGGCGATCGGCGACGTAGGCGGCAACATCCAGAGCCTCGACGGCTTCACCATCACCCAGGGCACCCTGCGCCAGCACATCGTGGTGGATGCGTCCAGCGAGCAGCACATCGTTCAGATCTGCGACGCAGTCAACGGGCTCGAAGGCATCACGGTCATCTCCTCGATGGACCGCACGTTCGAGCTGCACGAGGGCGGCAAGCTCGAGACAGTCACCCGCATCCCGCTGCGCAATGCCGATGACCTCTCCATGGCCTATACGCCCGGCGTCGCTCGTGTCTGCCGGGCGATCGCCGATCAGCCCGAGCGTGTACACGACCTGACGATCAAGGGCAACACGGTCGCCATCGTCAGCGACGGCACGGCGGTGCTCGGTCTCGGTGACATCGGCCCGGCGGCCGCGATGCCGGTCATGGAGGGCAAGGCGCTGCTGTTCAAGGAATTCGCCGGCGTGGACGCGTTCCCGATCTGCCTCGACGTCAACGAGCCCGACGAGATCGTGGAGACGGTCATCCGGCTGGCGCCCACCTTCGGCGGCATCAACCTGGAGGACATCGCGGCACCCGGGGCCTTCGAGGTCGAGGAAGCGCTGCGGGCCGCGCTCGACATCCCCGTGTTCCACGACGACCAGCACGGCACCGCAGTGGTCGCGCTGGCTGCGCTCGAGAACTCGGCGCGGATCGTGGGCAAGGAGCTGGCGAACCTGCGCTGCGTCATCCTGGGGGCGGGTGCCGCCGGGGTTGCGACCGCCAAGATCCTGCTGGGCGCCGGCATCGGCGACGTGATCGCCTGCGACCGCAAGGGCACCATTCATCCCGGTCGCTCCGAGCTGAACCACGCCAAGGAATGGCTGGCGGCCAACACCAACGCCGAGCGCGTGGCCGGCTCGGTGTCCGACGCGATGGCCGGCGCCGACGTGTTCTTCGGACTGAGCGGTCCTGGGCTCATCACCCGCGACGACGTGGAGACGATGGCGGAGCGCCCGATCGTGTTCGCCATGGCGAACCCCGACCCTGAGATCCTGCCCGACGCCATCGGCGACATCGCCGCCGTGGTGGCCACGGGCCGCAGCGACTACCCCAACCAGATCAACAACGTGCTGGCGTTCCCCGGCATCTTCCGTGGCGCCTTCGACGCGGGCGCCACCGACATCACCGAGAACATGAAGATCGCCGCCGCCGAGGCCATCGCCGCAGGAGTCTCCAGCGACGACCTCAGCCCCGACCTGGTCATCCCCACAGCCTTCGACCGCTCAGTAGTCCCAGCAGTGGCCTCCGCCGTAGCAACCGCAGCCCAAAAAGACCAAGTAACCCGCCGCTAAACAGGCCACACCCAAGCGCCCCACGAGAGTCGTCGCGACGGCACCCCTTAAGTTCGCGGCCGAGGGGCGAAGCCCTTCGAGCTTTCTATTGTTGTGAGCGGGGGCGAAGCCCCTTCGCTCGCACTAGGCAGTGGTCGGGACCGGCGTCGATCCGGTGACCTCACGCTTTTCAGGCGCGCGCTCTGCCAACTGAGCTACCCGACCGCGGTCCCGACGGGATTTGAACCCGCGACCTCTGGCTTGACAGGCCAGCGTGAACTCCAGACTTCACCACGGGACCAGCTGTATTGCTGTGTGCTTGCGCCGACGTCGAGATCGGGATCTCTGCCGATGCAAGCGCAGCAACGATAGCCACCTCGATCAGCAATCAGCGCTGCTGACCGCTGCGGTCAGACGGCCGGCAAGATTGCCGCGAGACAGCACTGACACTCCCTCGCCGCCGCACCACGCTGACAGCGCATGCAGCTCGGCTGCCAGTGCCTCCAGAGCGTCTGCGGAGGCCGCGGCGCCGCTGGGCCATGACGCCGGTTCAGCCCACGCAGCCGGTACTTCCAGCACGTTGCGTTCCCGGTCGAAGCGCACATCGAGGCGCGCCGCCAGCGCATCGTCGTGCAGGAACGGCAGCACGAAGTAGCCGTACTGCCGCTTGGCCTTGGGCGTGTAGATCTCGATGCGGTAGTGAAAGCCGAAGAGCCGCTCTGCGCGGGGGCGGTGCCACACCAGCGGGTCGAACGGGCTGAGCAGCACCGACCTCGACCGTCGCCGGGCAGCGCGCTGGCCGGCGGGGACATACCCCGGCCGATCCCAGCCCTCCACTGTTACCTGGCGGAGCTGGCCGCTCTCGACGAGCTCCGCTATGCGAGCGGGCGCTATGCGCTTCGGCAGGCGGTGGTAGTCGATGAGATCATCGGCGGTGGCTACGCCGAGGCACCGGGTGGCGTCTGCCAGCAGCGCCCGGTGCGCGTCGGGTTCGTCCACAACCGTCTCGACCACCTCGCTCGGCAGCACCCGTTCGATCACGTCGTAGCGCCGCACGAATCCGGTGCGTTCGGCCACGCCGACCCGGCCTGCCCAGAACAGCCACGCCAGCGCCAGCTTCCCGTTGCTGCGTGTTCCCCAGGGCCCGCGCACGCCCGGTCCCCACTCCATCGCAGCATCCACCTCAGCCGTGGATGCGGGGCCGTTGGAGTCGAGCCAAGCGAGCGCCGCACGAATCTTGGGCTGGTTGGCCTCTCCGAAGCGGGCGTAGCCGCTCCACATGTCGCCGGCAGCCCCCCGGCGCATCCGCCAGCCGAACAGCGGCCAGTCGGCCACACGCACGAACGACGCCTCATGGCCCCAGTACTCGGTCAGCTCCCGCTCGTCTGCGCGGCGTGCGTACGCCGCCCGCTCGAGCAGCCCCAGCACGGCGTCATGCGTGCCGCCCATCCGGGCGCGCAGCACCAGCAGGTGCGAGCGCGCCAGCACATTGACGGCGTCGATCTGCAGCAGGCCCATGCAATCCATGGCCCGTCGCAGATGCCGGAGGTCCAGCCGCCCACCCGGCAGCGGTGAGGCGAGCCCTTGGGCGCCGATGGCGAGCCGTCGCGCCGCCCGCAGGCTCAGGCGAGCAGGCCGCGCCGCGGTCATGCGGTGCTCATGGGGCGCCCTCGACGGCGCCGCCGCTCAGCGTTCTTCTTTGAAGATGACGTGCCGGCGCAGCACCGGGTCGTACTTGCGCAGCTCGATCCGGTCGCGGGTGTTGGTCTTGTTCTTGCGCGTCGTGTACGTGTAGCCGCTGCCCTCGGTGGACTTCAGCTTGATGACGGGACGCTTGTCGCTCTTGGGCATCAGACTTTCTCCCCACGACGGCGCAGATCGGCCACCACCGACTCGATGCCGCGCTTGTTGATGGTCTTGATGCCCTTGGCGCTGACGGTCAGCGTGACCCAGCGACTCTCGTTGGGCACCCAGAACCGCTTCCGCTGGATGTTCGGCTTGAACCAGCGCTTCGTCCGCCGATGCGAGTGCGACACGTTGAAGCCCGAGTGCGGCCGGCGGCCGGTGACTTGGCAGATGTTGCTCATGGGTGCCAGCTCCGCAGGATGGGCTCAACAGCAGCGCACAAGGCTAGCGAGCAGTCTCGTACCGACCCACTCAGCCGGCCGCCAGCCGGGGAATGATCTCGTTGCCGACGCGTTCGAGCACCTCGTAGCGGGGATCGAAGTTGGGCAGGATCATGATCTGGTCGAGCCCGCGCTCGCCTAGGTCCGCTAGCCGTTCGGTGACCGCCTCGGCCGTGCCCACGATGCAGGTGGCATCGATGAGCTCGTCGGTGAGGAACCGAGCCTCTTCGGGCAGCACCCAGCAGTTGTGGCCGGCGTGGATGCGCTGGTGGATGCGATCGGGGTCGGTGTCGTCGAGCATCGCGCAGTACTCGTCCCAGACCGCTTCCAGGCGTGCCCCGGGCGACCGGCCGAACTGCCGGTACTGGTCGTAGGAGTAGTGCAGCGACGCCATCGCGAAGGCACCCGCCTCGTGATGGACCCGCTCGCGCTGGCTGGCGAGTGTCTCGCCGTCGTCGAGGATCACGATGGTGGTGAGCGAGCACATCAGGTAGTCGGCGCGGTCGATTGTGCGGTCTGCCTGGGCGGCGCCTTCTTCGATGTACTCCCAGACGCGCGCCGTGGCCGAGCCGTCTGGCGGCACCGAGAGCACTGCGCCATCGCCGTAGCGACCCGCCAGCCCCAGCGAGCGCGGCCCGAAACCCGACACGTACAGCGGGATCTCGTCGTCGAAGTTGACAAACCCGTTGTCCGGCATGATGTGGCGGATCGGCTGCGCGCTGCCGCCGAAGTGGTGGACGGCTTCCTCGCCACGCAGCATCGGTCGCAGCGCTGCTAGGTACTGGTCGAACTCGGCGATGCGCTGGGGCTTGTGTCCCATGATCCGCATCGCCGTATTGCCGGTGCCGATGCCGAGGAATGTCCGCCCGGGCGCGAGCGCGTTGATCGTGGCGATCGACGCGGCGGTCACCGGAGCAGGCCGCGTGCCCGAGACCGACACGCCGGTGCCGAGCTGGATGGTGCTGGTGCGCTCAGCGGCAAGCGCCAGGGTGGCGTAGCAGTCCGACCACAGCATGTGGCTGTCCGCGAACCAGGCATGCGTGTAGCCGAGCTCCTCGGCCCGCTCGACGTAGTCGAGATCGCCGATGTGCGATGCGATACAGATTCCCAAGTCCATGTCTGTCCCCCGTTGTCGATCCCGCCAACCGCCGACATGTACATCCCGGCCAGCGCGGACACGCTAGACACGAAGCGTGGCATCCGATGGGGCCAAGTCGTCGAAGAAAGGCCGCAAGAAGTCGGTCCAGGCTCCTGCCGCGCAGCTCACGGTCAAGGCACGCCGGCGCCACATCGAGCGGGGCCGCTATTCCAGTGCGCCCGTGGACCGGGCGGCCGGCGGCGTGGTGTGCCACGACGGTGCCGTGCTGGTGGTGCACCGGCCGCGGTACGACGACTGGTCATTGCCGAAGGGCCACCTCAACCGGGGCGAATCCTGGGAGGAGGCGGCATTGCGCGAGGTCCGCGAGGAGACGGGCGTGCGGTGCGCGATCACGTCTGCGCCCTACCCGGTCAGCTACATGATCGCCAGCGGGGTGCCCAAGCTGGTGCTCTTCTACGCGATGGCCCCGGCGAAGATGCCCAAGCGGCTCGCGGGCGACCCGAGCGAGGTCGACGAGGTGGCCTGGTGGGACATCGCCGACGCCGTACGGGCACTGAGTTACGAAACCGAACGCGAAGCCTGCGCCGCGCTCACCATCTCCCATCTCCGCCGCAGCACCTCCGCCGCCGGCTAGTCGCCACCGTCACGTTCCGCGCCACGGCGGAGACGCGAAGCCGTATCAGGTGCGTCAGGT
Source organism: Candidatus Poriferisodalis sp. (assembly GCF_965204125.1). Taxonomy (GTDB): domain Bacteria; phylum Actinomycetota; class Acidimicrobiia; order Acidimicrobiales; family Poriferisodalaceae; genus Poriferisodalis. Next base: position 1,370,559 of record NZ_OZ241968.1, read on the forward strand.
ACTGCGTGCCGTCGACATGATGGAGACCGGCAATGAATGATCCTCGGTACCAGTTTCGAGTGTCGTGGTCAGACGAGGATCACGCCTGGATTGGAGTGTGCAACGGGTTCGTGCTGGTGAGTCACATTGCTGCGACCGAGGCGGACTGCCTCCGCGGAATCCGTGAGCTGGTGGACGACATCGTTGCGGACCTGCAACGTAACGGCGAGGCATTGCCTCGGCCGCTCCCTTGGGATGCATTCGACGCTCCGCTTCTCGACACAGCGGTCGGCACGACCAACTGACCACACGGCTCAGCAACTGAGGCGCTCCGCCGCCGGCTCGAAACCGAGGCCCCGGCTGCAACTGCAGTCCTTAGGTGGTCAATGCGAGCTGGTGCGATATCTCGCCGACGTTCTGGCGGAACACCGCCGAGCCCGACATCGACCAGTGCTTCGGGTACAGGTACGACACCGTCACCTGATTCCCGAGAGTGCGCACCTTCCAGACGAACGGCTCAACGTCGCCGATGTCCGCTGCCGCGGCCCGGGATAGAGCCGTCTTCAGCGTTAAGCGCACGCACTCGGCTTTGAACTTGTTCGGGGTCGTGCTGAACGGCACTCGGCGATGCTGCCAGCGCACGAACGGGACCAGCCACGCAGGCCACAACATGATGATGATCAGCAACACACTGAGGTTGCTGCTGAACAGATTCCAGAGCATCAGCGAGCAAAACGTTGCCGTGTAACGGAGGGACCACACGATGTGCTCGCGGCGGTCCCTAGGGCCTGCGCTCAGCCAACGCCACCAGTTCAGCACGCTAAGAAACTAACTCGGCGGGGACTTTCGGCACCTGCCGGCTCGGCCTCTCATGGGTTTCTCATGAACGGCGTTCCAGAATGAGGCCATGGGTGCTGATCTGCCGAACCGGAGCAGCCCCGCGGTGGCCGTCGTCGACGACGATCAACGCATTCGAGCGGCCTTGCGACGCGCCTTGCAGATCGAGGGTTATGACGTGCTCGAAGGCAGCGATGGCCTCGAGGGCGAGGCGCTGGCCGGCCGGGCAGACGTGATGGTGCTGGATGCCACCATGCCGAACCTGGGCGGTTTCGAGCTGTGCCGCCGCCTGCGCGCCGCCGGGAGCCGCCTGCCGATCCTGCTGCTGACGGCGCGGGGCACCACTGCGGATCGGGTGGAAGGCCTCGATGCCGGCGCTGACGACTACTTGGCCAAGCCGTTCGCGCTCGACGAATTGCTGGCTCGACTGCGGGCACTGCTGCGCAGGAGCGCTGAGGGCTCCTCGCCGGAGGAAGGCGAACGGCTGGCGTGCGCCGGCATCGTGCTCGACACCGCCAGCTACGAGGTGACCTGCGCGGGCGAGCCCATCTCGCTGACCCACACCGAGCACCGGCTGCTGGAGCTGTTCCTGCGCAACCCGGGTCGTGTTCTGCATCGCGACGAGATCTACGACACGGTGTGGGGCTACGACGCGTCGCTGGCCTCGAATTCCTTGGAGGTCTACGTCGGCTACCTGCGGCGCAAACTCGCAGCGGCAGCGGGTTCCGACGGTCACAGGCCGATCCAGACCGTGCGCGGTGTGGGCTACGTGCTCCGACCCACATGAGCTTCCGTACCCGGCTCGGGCTGCTGGTGGCAGCCTCGGTCGCCGTCGCAGTGCTGGCGGTCTCGGGGGTAGCGCTCTGGATTGCCCGAGCCGAGGCCCGGTCGGCACTCGATCGCAAGCTGGACGACCGCGTCGCCGTGCTGGTCGCGAGCGGCGGGCGTCTGCCCGAGCGCCGCAGCGTGCAGTTCTTCGGGCGATTCGTGCCCCGGGACGTGCTCGCCCAGATCGTGGCCCCGAACGGCGCAGTGGTGTACGCGTCTGACGAGGTGCTGCCGGTAACACCCGCAGACGTTGCCGTGGCCAATGGCCGGGCTCGTCGGCATCGAACCGATGTGTCAGCGGACGGTGTACGCCTCCGGGTCTTGACCGTGCCGGTAGCGCCCGTGGGAGCGCTGATGGTCGCCAGCCCGCTCGACGAGGTCGACGCGAACGTGGCGGGCCTGCGCAACGCGCTGGCTGTTGTGGCCGCCATCGGCGTCGCGGGAGCCGGACTGCTGGGATTTCTGGTGGCGGGTCGTGCCATCCGGCCGGTTCGGCGGCTCACCGATGCGGCACGGAACGTCGCGCAGACCCAGGACCTGGACCAGCCCATCGAACTTGAGCGCGACGACGAGCTGGGCGAGTTGGCTCGCAGCTTCAACGCGATGCTGGAGGCCTTGGCGCTGTCACGCGCCCAGCAGCGTCGGCTGGTCACCGACGCAGGCCACGAGCTGCGGACACCGCTCACCAGCATCCGCACCAACATCGAACTGCTGGCGCGAGCCGAGCAGGTTGCGGCCCAACCAGCGGCCGCGACGGCTTCCGACGCGCCTGTCGGCGATGCAGTCGTTGCACTCGACAGCAATGAGCGCCGCCAGATGCTCGACGATGTCCAGTTCGAGCTCGACCAGCTCACCGAACTGGTGAACGAGCTCGTCGAGCTGGCGACCGACCAGCGATCCCAGGGCGAGCCGGAGCGCGTCGATCTGGCCGAGCTGGCTGCGTCGGTCATGGACCGGCACCGCCGCCGGACCGAGACGGATTTTGTGACCGCGTTCGAGTCGTGCGAGGTGGTCGTGAATGCAGCGTTGGTGGAGCGAGCGATCGGCAACCTCGTCGACAACGCCGTGAAGTGGTCGCCTCCGGGCGAGCCCATCGAGATCAGCGTCGCCGCAGTCGACCGGGAGGCTCACGTCCGAGTGCGCGACCACGGACCGGGCATCCCCACCGCCTTGCGTGAGACGGTATTCGAGCGCTTCTACCGGACCCCCGAAGCACGCGCTCAACCCGGTTCCGGCCTCGGGCTGTCCATCGTCGACTACGTAGCTCGCAGTCACAACGGCTCAGCGTCGGTCATCGACACCGACGGCCCCGGCACTACCGTCGAGATACGTCTGCCGCTTGCCCAACTTGAATGAAACAGCCGTCGGGTTCCAGCACCCCCAACGGGATTCGAACCCGTGCCGCCGGCGTGAAAGGCCGGTGTCCTAGGCCGCTAGACGATGGGGGCAGGGCGTCTCAGGCTACGCGGTGGTGGCGTCGATGAGTTCTGCGAGCAGCCCGCCGAGGTAGTGGTAGCGCAGCCGCGGGCGCTGCGCGGGGTCGTGCGGATCGATCTCGGCGGGATCGTCCTCCTCGGAGATGTCGAGCTGGGTGCCGAGCACCAGGCGCAGCTCGTTCAGGCCCTGCATCCAAGCGGTGACCTGCTCGTCGTCGAGGTGGTCGGCAGCGAGCGTGCCGTCGAGCAGGTCGAGGTGGTCGAGGCGCTCGGCCAGCAGCTCGTCGCGCATCAGCCGCTGGTATTCGGCATCGCGGTCGGGGTCGCTGAGGTAGGCGGGCGGGAACAGGCGGCGCAACGAGGGATCCAGCCCGTCGCCGCCGTCGCGCGCCGGCGTGTGGTCGAGCAGATTGGATCGCAGCTCGCCCACCATCTCTGCCAGCAGGCGCCGCTCCCAGTCGGCGAGGTGCACGCTCACCAGCGAGCCGCGAGCCCCGAACCGTGTGCCGCTCACAGGGCCTCCGCCATCAGAGCGCCGCTCAGTCGCTGGCGCAGCACTGCGGGCACAGCTCAGTTGTCCTTCTGCATGGTGGCCCAGAGGCCGTACTCGTGGAGCCTGAACACATCCAGCTCGGCCTTCTCACGTGAGCCCCACGCGACGGCGGCACGGCCCTTGTTGTGCACATCCAGCATCAGCTCGGTGGCCTTGGCCTCGCTGTAGCCGAACAGCTTCTGGAACACGAACACGACATAGCTCATCAAGTTGATCGGGTCGTTCCAGACCAGCACCACCCACGGCACATCAGTGCTGTGCTCGTCCTCGTTGGTCGGATCGCGGACAACTTCGGGGTCGGCAACGGCTGGAGCGGTCGGGCTCACGGGTTCATTCTGCGAAGCCGCGGCCCGCGATGCCAACCGATTCGGCAATGCCAGTCTCTGCTGAGGCGTGCCGTCCAGTCTCTGCTGCAAGCACCAGGCGGGTCATCGTGATCGTGAGCAGCGTTGCGCCGACGACATGCAGCGCCACGAGCAGCACCGGCAGCTCATTGAAGTACTGCACGTACCCGATCGCGGCCTGCACGGCCATGACGCCGATCACGGTCCGAATGCGCCGCCCAAGCTCGGCCGTTGCGTCGCCCCCCTGCGTCGCGGCCAGCCGTCGCACCCGGAAGGCGAGCAGCAGGGTGGTCGCAGCCAGCACTGCCACGGTGATGCCGTGAATGCGGGCCACCGACGGCAGGGCGTACTGCAGACGCTCCACATGTTCGTCACCGCCGTGGGGCCCGGTGCCGGTCACCACCGTGCCGGTCCACAGGGCCGCAGCCGTGAGCGCCGCGGCCAGCCATGCGAGTGTCCGGACCTGCGTCGGCAGCCGGGCAGTGCCGATACCGCCGGGCGGCGGCTCCCACGACGCTCGATGCTGCAAGACAACCGCAGCCGACACCAGCACCTGTGACGCCAGGAAATGCGACATCACGATCGGCGGCGACAGGTGGGTCAGCACGGTCACGGCGCCGAGGCCGATCTGGAAGATCACGCCGGCCACCAGGCCCAGCGACCACCACACCAAGTCGCCCCGGCGGGGTTGCCGCCACCACGACGCAGCGACAGCCGCGACGACAGCCACCGACACCAGGCCGGTCACGATGCGATTGCCGAATTCCACCCAGCCGTGAAAGTCGGCCGCGGGTACGAACTCGCCGGGTTCGCAGGTCGGCCAGTCGCTGCATCCCAGGCCGCTGCCCGTGAGACGCACAAGCGAGCCAGTGACGACGATCGCCACGAGCGACCAGAGGGCCCAACGCGCGATCGTGGCGAAGCGCTCGGGCGTGACGTACCGCCTGCGCCCTTGCGGCGACGGCTCCGGCAAATTCACGCTGAAACGTTAGGGGCGACTCGTAGCCTCACATCAATGCTGGCGGCGCTGCGCCCATCACTGCGTGGATCGACACTGCGGGGATACGTCGCGCTCACCAAGCCGCGCATCATCGAACTGCTGCTGGTGACGACGGTGCCGCCGATGTTCGTGGCCGAGCGTGGCGTGCCCTCGGTGGCGCTGATGCTGTTCACCGTGGTCGGCGGCACGCTGTCGGCGGCCGGCGCCAACACCTTCAACATGTACATCGATCGCGACATCGACGCGACCATGGCCCGCACGGCCCACCGCCCATTGGTGGTCGGCACGGTGACACCGCGCGCAGCGTTGATCTACGGCGTGGTGCTCGAAGCGGCAGCGTTCGGGATCCTGTGGTGGGGCGCCAACCTGCTTGCAGCCCTGCTCGCGCTGGCTGCGTGCCTGTTCTACGTGTTCGTGTACACGCTGTGGCTGAAGCGGTCGTCGGCCCAGAACATCGTCATCGGCGGTGCGGCCGGCGCCGCGCCGGTGCTCGTCGGCTGGGCCGCCGTGACCGGCACGCTGTCGCTCGAAGCCTGGATCGCGTTTGCGATCGTCTTCTTCTGGACGCCGCCGCATTTCTGGGCGCTGGCCATCCGTTATGCCGACGACTACGACACCGCCGAGGTGCCGATGCTGCCGTCGGTGGCCAGCGAGCGCTCGGTGCTGGTCCAGATGACGCTGCACACCCTCGCGGTGATCGCGCTGTCGCTGTGGTTTGCCGTGGCAGCCGACGCCGGAGGCCTGTACTGGGTGGTTGCGTCGGCCGGCGGCGCCGCGTTCGGATGGCAGCTCGTGACGCTGTGGCGAGCGCTGACGCCCCAGTCCGCGATGCGCGTGTTCCACACCTCGATCGCGTACTTGGGGCTGCTGTTCGCGGCGATGGCTGTCGACGTGGTCGTCCGGCTCAGCTGGTGATGCAGTTGTGCTGCGAACAATCTGGTTGAGGGGGCCGCGGGTCGCTAGAGTGCGCCGTTGGCGTCGCCCCAAAGCGGCGCCGCCAGCCGAGTTCGGGAACCACATCGCCGCATGACCGACGCCACTACCGAAGCGACGCATTCGGGAGGAACTGCCGGGGCCGTCCCGGCGGAAGACCCGACGGCGTTCGGCTGGCTCAACACTGCCGACCACAAGCGCATCGGCCGGCTGTTCATCGCCTGCTCGCTGCTGTTCGCCCTGGCCGGCGCGATCGCAGATCTGCTTGTGCGCTTCGACCTGGCCTCGTCCAGCGGGCACACCGTCCTCAACGGCGATTCCTTCGTGCAGGTCTTCACGTTCACCCGCGACGCCCTGGTGTTCGGCATGCTCATCCCGCTGTTCCTGGGCATCGCCATCTATGTGGTCCCACTGCAGGTGGGGGCGCCGAACATCGCCTTCGGGCGCGCAGCGGCCCTGTCGTTCTGGGGCTGGCTGGTGTCGGCGGGCGTGCTCGTGGGGGCCTATATCGCCAACGGCGGTCCCGGCGGCGGTTTCTCGGACGGCGTGGATCTGCACCTGCTGGCTCTCGCAGGGCTCGTGATCTCGCTGCTCACCGGGGCGATCTGTGTTGCCGTCACCACGCTCACCATGCGTGCGCCGGGCATGTACATGGACCGCACCCCGCCGTTCGCCTGGTCGGCGCTCGTCACCGCGTCGATGCTGGTGGTCAGCCTCGGCGTGGTGCTCGGCCAGATCGTCATTCTCTATGTGGAACACCGCTACGGCCCCCGCTTTCTCGGAGGCAACTACGGCATCTGGTCGCGCATCGACTGGATGTACCGCACGCCGCAGCTGTTCATCTACGTGGTGCCGGTGCTCGGCGTGGTCGCCGAGATCATGCTGGCCGCCGCACGCCGCTGGGTCTTCGAGCCGCTGGCGCTCTACTTCACGATGGGGCTCGTCGGGCTCTTCGGCTTCGGCGCGTGGGCCAACTTCGGCATCACCGACGAAGGCGCCGACATCGTCGACGGCCTCGAGGGCATCGTGCTGGTCGGCCTGTATGCGGGCGCCCTCGCAGGAGTCTCGGGCTTGCTGGCGCTGCTGGGCTTCACGCTGTGGCAGAGCCGCAACCGGCCGCGGCCTCGCAGCGGCGCAGTGTCACTGACGCGGCCCAACACGGCGGTGGTCGCTGCGTTCGGCGCCGGGACGCTCATCGCTGCCGCCGCACTGGTGGGCCTGATCGGCGCCGGCGTGGACTGGCTGCAGATCGCGGGACGCGGCACCGACGGGAATGCCCCGCTGCGATTCACCACCTGGGTCACCGGCCAGCAGAGCCTGCTCATCTATGGCGCAGGGCTGCTGGGCGGGCTGGCTGCGCTGCACTGGTGGGCGCCCAAGATCTGGGGTCGGCGGCTGTCCGAGCTTGCCGGGTTCGCCAGCCTCCTGGCGATCGGCGTCGGCGCTCTGGTGGCATGGCTGGGTCCGACGCTGTCAGGCGCTTTCACCGAGCAGCCGCAGTTCGTGTATGGCGCGCCGCTGCTGACCACTCGCTATGCCAGCCAGGTTGACGGTTCGGGCGCTGAAGGCCTGTCGGCGCTTGGCGCCGTCGGTGTCGTCATCGTGCTGGTCGGCGTGGTGCTCGTGGTGCTGAACCTGCTCGTGAGTGTGGCCATGCGCAAGGGCGCCGAAACCGAGGCCGACCCGTGGGACGGGTTGACACCCGAGTGGCTGCTGCCCTCGCCGCCCCCGCTCGGCCCTGCCGCGGCCTTGCCGGAACTCACCTCGGGAACCCCTTTGCTCGATGCTGAGCTGAACGGGAACGGGCTCAACGGGAGCGGGGCCGCGGCCGAACGCGCCGTGGAGGAGGTGCCGGCCTGATGGCGGACACGACGAGCACCGTCGAAGCTCCGCAGCCGGGGCGTTACAGCGTTCCCGGCCCGCCGCCGCGCCCCCGCAGCCAGCTCGTCGGCACCGGGTTCGCCATCGCGGCCGGAGCCATGGCGGTGGCCGGGGCACTGGGCCACTACATGGCGCGCCGTCATGCATCGGGCATCGACCCCGGCCACGACTGGCTGGCCGGCCAATCGGTGCCGAATCCGCAGCTCGTCTACGCCCTCATCACCCTGCTGGTCTCCGTGGTCACGGCGCACTGGGCGGTGTGGGCCAGCGGCCGCGGCGAGCGCGGCCATACCTGGGTGGGCATGGCGCTCACCCTGGTGATGGGGCTCGCCTTCTTCAACATGGTGATGTTCAGCCTGAACCGCATGGAGCTCGAGATCGGCTCGGGCGAATGGGCGACCTTGGCGTACGCGGTCACCGGGCTCTCGCTGGCCATCTTGATTGTCGGGATGTTCTACCTGGGCCTGATGACACTCCGGTCGCTGGGAGGCAGCGTGGGCCGCGACCGTTCGACGCCGCTGGGCGCAGCGGTCTTCTTCTGGGATTTCGCCGTGCTTGCGTGGGCCGCCACCTGGTACGTCGTGTACGTGGTGAAGTAGGGGATCGATGGTCGGCATCGCCAGCAGGTACTTCGCCGGGCGCATCGCGCTGGCTGCCGCGGCCGCAGTGGCAGTGGGCCTGCTCACGGGCATGGACGGCACCGGTCACGTGGTCATGTACGCCACGATCGTGCTGGGCGTGGCCGCCGGGGCCTTCGCCCTGCTGTTCGCCCTGGCACTGACGGTGGGTGACGGCGACTCGCTGGATCGGGAGCACTCGCACGAGCACCGTCCGACCCCGGCGTACTGGCCGATCATGGCGGCGGTGGGCATGGGCGTGCTCATGGTGGGGCTGGTGACCGACTCCCTGCTCACGATCGCGGGCGTGGCCTTGCTGCTGATCTCCGCCATCGAGTGGACCATGAGCGCATGGGCGGAGCACCTGTCCACCGATGCAGAGTCGAACGCGGTCGAGCGCGCACGATTGCTGCGGCCGTTCGAGATCTCGCTCTACGGCGCGCTGGGCATCGCCATTCCGGTGGTGCTCGCTTCGCGCATCTTCCTGACCGTCAGCAAGACGGCGGCGAGCTATGCAGCCATCGTGATCGCGGCGGTGATCCTGGCGTTCGCCTTCCTCGTGTACGCCAAGCCGCAGCTGCGACGCGCCGTCACGGCGTCGATGCTGGTGCTGGGCGGCGTCGCGCTCATCGTCGCGGGCATCACCTCAGCCGTGATCGGCGAGCGTGAGTTCCACCACATCGGCGGTCACGCCGAGGCCGATGATCACAGCGAGTCCGACGATCACGGCGCCGGCGGGTCAGGTGAGATGAGCGAGTCCGACGGAGGGCACGAGTGATGGGCGCTCGCTTTGCTCGACGCTGTTTCCTTGCCGTGCTGGCGCTGCTCGGTTTGCTGCTGGCGGGCTGCGCCACCGGTCGCCTCGATGCCACCAAGCCGATCGGGGAGGAAGCCCGCGACATCGATGGCCTCATGCGCCTGTCGGGCTGGATGGCAGTCGGCGTCGGCATCTTCGTGGCTGCCGCAGTTGTCACGATCATCGTGAAGTTCCGGGCCAAGCCCACCGACGACCCCGACGACCTGCCGCCGCAGATCCACGGCAATCGCAAGGCCGAGCTGACGTGGACGATCATCCCGACGGCGATGCTGGTGTTTCTCACGATCTACACGCTGCCGACGGTGTTCGCGCTGGCCAAAGAAGGCGACGGCCCCACGATCAAGGTCGAGGGCCAGCAGTGGTGGTGGCAGTTCAGCTACGACCTCGACGAAGACGGCCTCTACGAGATCGTCACGGCGAACGACTTGGTCATCCCGACCGGCGAGACGGTCAACCTCGAGATTCACTCCAACGACGTCATCCACTCGTTCTGGATCCCCCAGCTGAATGGCAAGAAGGACGCCGTGCCCGGCCGCATTCACGAGTGGCTGATCAGTTCCGACGAACCGGGCATCTTCTACGGCGAGTGCGTGGAGTTCTGCGGGCTGAGCCACGCCAACATGCAGATGCGAACCATCGCGCTCACTCCCGCGGAATTCGAACGCTGGAGGCAAGAACAGCTCGACGGCACGGAGGCGGCGCAAGTGGCGCCCGCTGAGGAATCGGCCGCAGCGGCCGGCGCCGCACTGTTCGAGACCCACTGCATCAGCTGCCACGTGGTCGACGGCGCCTACGAGAGCGCGGCCGGAGGCAACGCCAACCTGCTCGCGGGCGTCGCGCCGAATCTCACCAACCTGATGAGCCGTACGGCCTTTGCCGGAGCGCTGTACGAGACTTACCAGATCGGACCCGACGGCGAGTACCTGCGCAATCCCGACGGGAGTCTCAAGCTCAACGTTGCCGAGCTGCGTGAGTGGGTGCGCAACGCGCCCGACATGAAGCCGGCTCGTGCCGACAACCAGCAGGGCATGCTGGACTTCTCCGAGGTGTTGACCGATCAAGACCTCGACAATCTGATGGCCTACCTGCAGACCCTCGGCAGTGAGCCGGTGCTGCCCCGATGAGCGCCGACGCACGGGCCTAGGAGGACGACTCGATGGCAATCATCACCGATCAGCCGGAAAGTGAAGCACCGGGCACCGAGCTTGAGGTGGCTGACGGCACCTCCGATCACGACGACTCACCGCGTACCGGCGTCTTCGCCCGCCCCACGCACGCAACCGGCTGGCGCGAGTGGCTCTTCACGGTGGACCACAAGAAGATCGGGATCATGTACGGCGCCCTCGCGCTGTTCTGGTTCCTGATCGGCGGCCTCGAGATCGGGCTGGTGCGCCTGCAGCTATGGGCACCCGACGGCGAGGTGATCAGCGCCGACTTCTACAACCAGCTGTTCACCATGCACGGCGTCACCATGGTCTTCTTGGTGATCATGCCGCTGGCGAACGCGTTCGCGAACTACCTCGTGCCGCTGCAGATCGGCGCCAGGGACGTGGCCTTCCCGCGCATGAACGCGCTGGGCCTCTGGGTCTTCTTCTTCGGCGGCATCTTCCTGAATCTCAGCTGGTTCCTCGGCGGAGGCGCCGACGGCGGCTGGTTCGCCTATGCGCCCAACACCGGCATGACCTTCAGCCCCGGCCACGGCATGGATTTCTACGCCCTGGGCCTGCAGATTGCCGGTATCGCCTCGCTGCTGGGTGCCATCAACCTGCTGGTGACCATCATCAACATGCGCTGCCCGGGCATGAGCCTGCTGCGCATGCCGGTGTTCACCTGGATGATCCTGGTGGTGCAGTTCCTGCTGGTGTTCGCCCTGCCGGTCATCACGGTGGCGCTGATCCTGTTGACATTCGATCGAACCTTCGATGCCAACTTCTTCAATGTCGACGCGGGCGCCGACCCGCTGCTCTGGCAGCACCTGTTCTGGATATTCGGCCATCCGGAGGTCTACATCCTGATCCTGCCGGCATTCGGCGTGGTGTCCGAGACGCTGCCGGTGTTCAGCCGCAAGCCGCTGTTCGGCTACCCGATCGTGGTGCTGTCGGGCGCGGCCATCGGCTTCATGGGATGGGGCGTGTGGGCGCACCACATGTTCACCTCGGGCATGGGGCCGGTTTCGGTGGCGGCGTTCTCGGCGACCACCATGTTCATTGCGGTGCCGACGGGTGTGAAGATCCTGAACTGGATCGCGACCATGTGGGCCGGCAAGGTCCGCTTCACCGTGCCGATGATGTTCTCGGTGTCGCTCGTGGCCATGTTCACGATCGGCGGCCTGTCCGGCGTCATGCATGCGATCGCACCCGCCGACACGCAGCAGACCGACACGTACTTCATCGTGGCGCACTTCCACTACGTGCTCGTGGGCGGCGCCCTCATGGGCATGTTCGCCGGCATGTACTACTGGTGGCCCAAGGCGTTCGGCTATCACCTCAACGACCGGCTCGGCCGCTGGCACTTCTGGCTGATGCTCCTGGGCTTCAACATCACGTTCGGGCCGATGCACATCGTGGGCTTGCAGGGCATGGCCCGGCGGCACAGCGTCTATGGCGAATTCGACGGTTTCGAGTTCTGGAACAAGATCGCCACGATCGGCTACTTCTTCATGCTCATCGCCATGGTGATCCTGGCCGTCAACATCTTCCGCACGTGGGGGCGCTACCGCCGGGGTCTGGAGCCGGGGGCCGGAGCCGACCCGTGGGACGGCCGCACGCTGGAATGGGCCATTCCGTCGCCGGTGCCCGAGCACAACTTCGATTACGTGCCCGTGGTAAGCGATGTCGACGACTTCTGGCACAAGAAATACCAGCCCGACGAGACCGGCAAGCTGCGACGGGTTGCCTACGGCAACGACATCGCCCAGATCGGCGATCAGCACCCGCACCTGCCGTCGCCCTCGTACTGGCCGATCGTGCTGGCGGCGGGCATGCCGCTCATCGGGTTCGGGCTGATCTACAACCTGTGGATCGCCGGCATCGGGCTGTTGCTGCTGGTCGGTTCCATGTTCGGCTGGACCCTCGAGCCAGCCACCGATCCCGATGCGGGCCACGGCCACGACGGGCATGGCGACCACGACGATGACCACGGCGGCGACCCCGACGGCCACGACGACCACAACGGCGTGCTGACAGCCAGCACAGCGAACGGGGAGGCCGCCGGTGACTGACACCCCCACGACCGCCGGCACGGCAGCCGCCGTCGAACCGGCCGAAGGCGACGAGCCGCAGATCGCCTACCCGCGCACGGAGTGGGACGACTACGAGATCGTCCCGCCCACCACGAGCCTGTCCAACGAGAAGCTGACGATGTGGACCTTCCTGGGTTCGGATTGCCTGCTCTTCGGGGCGCTGATCTCGACGTACTTGCTGCTGCGCAACCGTCAACCGCTGTCGGGTGAGGGGTCGCTGAAAGCGGCCGATCTGTTCGACATCCCGTTCACCTCGGTGAGTTCGTTCGTGCTGCTGATGAGCTCGCTCACCATGGTGCTCGCAGTGTCGGCGATCGCCAGGGGCGAGATGGAGCGCTGCAAGCTGTGGCTGCTGACCACCGCAGCGCAGGGTGCCGTGTTCATCGCCGGGCAGGTGTACGAGTTCACGAGCTTCTACCGGGAAGGCCTCGGGTACACCGTCAGCATCTCGTCGTCGGCCTTCTACACATTGACCGGTTTCCACGGCGTCCACGTGTCGCTGGGCATCATCATGCTGGTCACGCTGTGGGCCATGGTGAATCGGGGCATCATCGGTCCTGAGCGGGCGGAGACCGTCGAGATCATCGGCCTGTACTGGCACTTCGTCGACATCGTCTGGATCGTGATCTTCGCGGTCGTCTACCTGATCCCGTAGGAAGTGCAGCGATGAGCACCGCCACCGAAGCCGCATCCGAAGAGATCCACGATGCCGACGAGGCTCACGACGATCATGACCACGGCCTGAGCGACTTCGGCTACATCAAGGTCGCCCTGCTGCTCGCCGCGCTCACGGCAGCCGAGGTGCTGATCTACTTCGCGCCCCCGGGCCGGCTCGAGGTCCCGTTGCTGCTCATCCTGATGGTCGTCAAGTTCGAGATCGTCGTCGCCTACTTCATGCACTTGCGCTTCGACAACAAGCTGTTCACGTGGATGTTCGTCGGAGGGCTGGTGCTCGCCATCGCGGTCTACGCGGCGATGGGCACCTCCATGGTGTTCTGGACCGACCCGGCCGGCTGCGACCTCAGTCCCAACCTCGACTGCTGAGCATCGCCGCGCGTCCGCGCCTAGTGCTCGCTACTGGCTGCGCGTTGCGAGTGAGATCATCCCGCTGAGCGACTTGGTGTCCTCATCACCGATCAGGTACTTGATCCCTCGGTGCAAGTGCAGCCGGAACTGATTCGCGACAGCGTCCGGCGTCTGCTCAATGCCGTCTGCCTCGCAGCGCGCTCGGACGAGCGCTGCATAGAGGTCAGCCGATGCTCCTCCGAAGGTTGACCAGGACATCTCGACGTTCGACATCATGCCGATGTCTTGTTGCGCTGGAGCCGATTCCTCGGCGAGAGAAGCACACAGGGCCCAGCGGCACAGCACATTCCAGTTCTTGATTCCCGTGCGGCGCTTAAGCGTCGTCAGATGGATCTTCGCGCGTTCGTCCACGCGGACCACATCGACGGGCACCCCTCTAGTCGTCAAAGTAGCCCTCCGTCACAGATGTGGACCCTTCGGTCTCGTCAAAGTCGAGGCGATACTGCGCGCCGATGTGGGGCAGCAAACGTGTCAGGTGCTCGCCGACGATCTCTTCGTCTGTGGACAAGAGAACGACTTGGCGAGCCGCCTCGGGAAAGTAATGGTCTACGAGGTTTGTGCGGTGAGACCGGTCGAGCCGTCCGACCGGCGAGTCGATGACAGTCGGAAGGGTCATCCCAGTGCATTGCGACAGACCCCAAAGCACGGCAGTAGCCATGATCTGGCGTTCGCCTGCGCTCAGGCGCTTTGCGTCCAGAGGCTGGTCACATTCGTCGAGCAGGGTGACGGACAGATCCGACGGGTCGATCGATACGCCGTAAACCAGACCGTCCTTGCGCAACAGATCGCGTAGGGAGGAGTTGATTGCGTCAGTGATGCGACCGAGGTGCTTTCGGATCATGTGATCGGCAAACTCAGTCAGCACTTCATCGGCGGCCGTGACTTCACGAGCGATGCGAGCGGCGTTCGCGTCTGCCGCTCCAGCATCGAGGATTTCGTGAGCGAGATTGTCGACGGCGCGCTGTTCCTGTTCAACTCGTCGGTTCGCGTCGCCGAAGCTGAGAAGTGCACTCTCGACAGATCGCTCGGCGACACGGAGTTCGGCTTCAATCGTGGCGACGTCTTGCACGACGGACGCGATGGCGTCGTTCGTGGGCGCGGCAGCAAGTGTGCGTTCTAGGCGTTCTGACTCAGCGTGGTGTTCGGCGAGAGCGTCGACGAGCCGGCGCGCATCAGCCTGAAGTCCACGCATTCGGTTGCGCAGCAGCGACTGCGAAGTCTCCGCCGCATCGTGGGTGGGGATGAACGTTGGCGGTGGTGGAGATTCGGTGCCGTCAAGGTCGGCTTTGAACAGATGTCGGACTGCCGTGGCCTCAGCTCTGTCGAGGCCGAGTTGGGTCTCCAGCCGTTTCGCAATGTGTTCATCCCGGGATTCCATCCGGGAGCGAAGCTCGCCAGCAAGAGTGGCCGCGTCGTGCTGGTCGCGGGCGGCCGTGACAGCCTTTAGCAGGCTGGGAACAAGAGTCAGCGGTAGGTCACTGGCGGCGAGCTCGAGAAGCTCCCGTTCGACGGTGTCACCCGCCACGCCTGACTCGACGAGTCGGCGATTCAGGGCCTCGCGTTCGGCGTGCAAACCACCACCGGCTCGGGCGAGTCTGTCCGTTGCCTGTTGCAGCTGCGACTGCAGATCTGACCTGAGGCTCTGTGCCGCGTCGAGGACCTGTGCAGCAGCGTCCCGCTGCTCGGTGACGTCGGCAAGGGCGACTTCCGCGTCACCTAGCCTGAGCCGAAGATCGCTAGACGCCTCGGAATCGTGCGCCTTGGCGGCGCGACGTCGATAGTGCTGCAGGTCGCTCCGGAGTCGGTCGACGAGGTCGAGACCAAGCAGACCGAACATGCTTGTACGTAGCACCTCCGTCGAGGACGCGGGATCCGCGAGCGCCTCGATCTTCTCCCCGTCAAAGATTGCGAGCTCAGCAACTGCCATCGGCATGATGCCTTCGACGAATTCGGGCCATGCCCCGGTGAGGTCCGATCGTGATTCGCCGTTTGTCGTGACGAGCAAGCGATCGTTGGACCGTCCGCGGCTGGTGCGCCGCCAGCTGCGTTCAACGACATAGTGGACGATCTGTCCATCCTCGGCGCGGTCGAACTCGAGGGAGACCGAGGCCGTTCGTTCACCGTGATGGACGAGACCGTGCAAGTACTGGCCATAGGCCATGCCATTGAGGATTCGCCGAGCCCGATTCCCGTAGAGGACTAGGAGGATTGAATCGAGCAGCGATGTCTTACCGGTTCCGTTCTTGCCCCCGATGAGCGTGATCGGTTGCGTCGTGAGAGTCGAGAACGTCACGGTCTGCGCGCCGCGGTAGACGCCAACGTTGTTGAGGGTGAGCGAGTGCAGCCGCATCAAGTGCTCTCGTCGGCAGGTCCGCCTTCGATCACCTCGGTCAACGTCGTGCCGAAGTCGACCGGCAAACCGGCACCGACGGACTGGCGACCGCGCGTGAGGGCTCTCACTAGGTCGATTGCCTCGTCCGCTGAACTGAACCCTGATCGGTTGAATGCCGTGTCGATGTCGCCCCAGATGCCGCTTCGGCGGGCGGCGACGCGGTGACTGTGCTCGACGGAAACCAGCTCGCGCAGCAGTTCGTACTGGAGATCCGATCGGCTGAGTTCACGAAGTTCGGCGAGATCCTCGGTGTCGAATGGAAACTGGTCGTCGTACTTCGTCTGGCCTGGGAACGGATCGCCCGTTGCCTCTTTATAGATCGTGGGCAGCAAATCCTCGTGTTCATGCTTCTCGCTGACCCATATGTGTCGGATGAGATGCAGTTCGTCGAGGTTGATGAGTTCGATTTCTCTCACGTCATCTGGCCCGTTCGCGCGTACCCAAGTCTGGGCTTCCAGCACGAGCCGCAGCCAGTGGGCACGTCCGTCTTGGGTGTAGGGGCCAGGCACGTGCTGGCCATTGAATAGCGATACCCGACCGTTGAGCCGCCGGAAGTCCCGACGATTGCGGCCGTCGCTGGCGTCGGCAAGCTGGTCGCGAATGTCGAGGAGAGGCTGCATCCACTCCTTCTCGGCATCATTCTGAATCATCGCCGACATGGACTTGTCCTTCTCGACGACCGTGCAGGTCCAGCAGCCGAAGCGGGAGCTTCCGCAGCTCGGCGTCGAGGTATCCATCACGACGGGGCACTCGGCATCCGGGGACGCGGTTCGGTACATCGTCAGCAGCTGCTTGTTGTCGAAGCCCCATGGATTGGCCACCTGCATCAGGTAGAGCCAGACGTCATCGTCGGTCCAGTCCACGATCGGCCGGTACACCAGTGCTGAGGCCAAGTCGTTGTGGGGCGACAGATTCTGCCGCACGGACTGCTCGTCCCATTTGTCGATCCGAGCAGCTCGTGCGGCGGACTCGGCACGGCGCGCGCCCAGCACGATGATTGCCTCGCCGTTGTCTTTCACTACGGACCGAATGAACCTCGTCGTTGGGTTGATCTTCATCCGCTCTGTGCACCACCGAAACCGGCGGTTCGGGGCTGGATAGCCCCGTCCAATGAGGTTGACCCAAAAGGTCTCGTTTACATCTGGGGAGAGCACATGCGTCGAGACAGGTAGCCCCTGGTCGGCCGCGGCGATGCGCATGGCGTCGTGGGAGCGGTGGACCCAGGCTGCAACGGTGGGATTCTCGACGAAGGTGTCGTTGGTGATGACATGGACCTGCTTCGTTCGATCCTCAGGTGGCAGTTCTTGGAGAGCCTTCCAAATGACCTGCAGGGTCGCCGTCGAGTCCTTGCCGCCGGAGTAGCCGATGACCCAGGGGATTCCGTCTGCTCGGTACAGCGCCTTGACCCGCTCGACGAGTTCCGCAACCGTTGCACGGAGTCCGCGCTCTGCAAATGCAGAACCGTTCGATCGCGCCGTGCCGCTCCTCACTTCGACAGGTGTGTCGGTCATGAGGTCCCTCATTCGAGTTGCGGAGGCCAAGTTGGGGAGGCGACGGTTGCTCAACTACCTGTTGCCAACACATCGTAGGCTGAGACCAACTTGGGGGAACGGGTGCTGATGACCACGGCCGCCTACCTGGACTTTTGTGCGACCACGCCCGTCGACCCACGAGTCGCTGCGGTGGTGCGCCGCTACATGGAGGACGAATTCGGGAACGCTGGATCCCGAACGCACGAGTACGGGCTAGCCGCTTCGCGAGCAGTTGAGGCAGCGCGAGCACACGTGGCCGCAGTATGTGAGGCCAAGCCAGAGGAGATCATTTTCACCTCAGGCGCGACCGAGGCGAACAATCTGGCCCTGGTTGGGCTTGCCCCGCACGCCCGTGACAGCGGGCGTCGACACATGCTTGCTCTTGCCATCGAACACAAGGCTGTGCTCGATCCCCTCGACTCGATTGCGAAGTCCAACGACATCGACATCGAACTTGTCCCCGTGGGACAGCGAGGTTGGGTTGACCCCGAGGAGATCGAGAAACGTCTCCGTCCGGACACAGTCGTTGTCAGCACCATGCACGCCAACAACGAGACGGGCGTCATCCAGCCTCTAGAGGAGATCGCTGTGGTGCTCGGCGATCATGTGGCCTACTGGCATGTAGACGCCGCGCAGACCTACGGCAAGCTCGACGGGCTCGGCAACAGTCGCATCGACCTCATCTCGATGTCCGGGCACAAGCTCTATGGGCCGATGGGCGTTGGAGCGCTCGTTGCGCGCCGCCGCGGGTATCAACGCCCTCCGCTTAGCCCTCTGATGTTTGGCGGTGGTCAAGAACGAGGCCTTCGGCCCGGCACCGTGCCAGTTCCGCTCGTCGTCGGGATGGGGGAGGCATGCCGCTTGGCGACCAACGAAAAGGCGAGTCGCGCTGCCGCGTGCCAGATACAACGCACGCAGGTCACCGATGCGCTCTCGCAACTTTGTCCGCAGTACAACGGCGACCAGAACAAGACGCTCCAACATGTGCTGAACGTCTCGATTCCGGGGCTTGATGCCGAGGCAGCGATGATGATCCTCCGTGATCTTGTGGCCATCTCCAACGGCTCCGCCTGCACGTCCAGCTCCTACGAACCATCGCACGTGCTCGCCGCGATGGGGCTTGGATCAGAACGAACTCAAGGGGCCCTACGCATCTCTTGGTCGCACGAACCGATGGGCATCGACTGGGCCTCGGTCACGCAGCGGCTCTCCGACGCGCTGCGTTGACTGTGGCTGCCACGGAACGACGGCACCGGACAGCCATTGTCCGCGGTGCGCTGTCGCGACCGGTTCGCCTCGCTATCGACCTCGGCCTAGTAGACGCCGATACCTCAGTCTTCGACTACGGCTGCGGCTACGGCGAGGACTTGGATGAGCTGACTAAGGCCGGCATCAATGCCGCCGGCTGGGATCCTCACTTTCGGCCTGACAGTTCGAAGAAGGCGGCTGACGTCGTCAATCTCGGTTACGTCATCAACGTCATCCCAGACGTGGCTGAACGTCACAAGGTTGTGCTTGACGCTTGGCGACTGTCGGAGCGCGCGCTCGTCGTCTCTGCCCGGCTCGATAGCGAACGCCGGAATCTCACCAATGGCCGCCCCCACGGGGACGGGTTCGTGACCGCGCACGGGACGTTCCAGAAGTTCTATGGGCAAGGCGAGCTTCGTGGCTGGCTCGACACTGTCTTGGAAGTCGAGAGCATCGCGGTCGCACCGGGCATCTTCGTCGCCTTCAAGGCTGAGGAAGACGCCAACGATTTTCTGCTCCGAACCCGCCGCCGTCGACGTCTCGCGGTTCGCGTGTCGCGCAGCGATCGCATTTATGACGAGCACCGAACAGCACTCGACGCACTCATTGCATTCTTCGGAGAACGTGGGCGGCTGCCGGCCAAGACGGAACAACTGGAACTACAACGGCTGCTCGCGGACGCTGTCGGGTCGGTCCGAAGGGCGTGGCGTGTCGCCGTTGCTGTGACACCCGATGTCGACTGGGACGCCGTTGCCGCTGAGCGCCGCCAGGACTTGCTCGTCGAACTAGCACTCTTGAAACTCAACCGGCGCCCAACCTTCACCAAGCTTCCGGAGACCACGCGCCATGATGTGCGAGGACTCGTCGGCCCGTACAAGCAGGCCACAGCGGATGCTGATGAGTTGCTCTACAGCGCCGGGAACACTGCTCTCGTCAGCGAGGCTGCTGATCAGTCTCCGGTCGGCAAGCGATTGCCGACGTCTCTCTACGTTCACGAGTCCGCCCTGCAGGACCTGCCACCTGTCCTCCGTGTCTACGAGGGATGCGCACGATGGCTCGTCGGCGAGGTCGACGGTGCCAACCTCATCAAACTGGCCACAGACAAGCCAAAGGTCTCCTATCTCCAATACCCCGACTTCGACCGCCTTCCGCACCCAGTGCTCAGCAGAACCACATTCGTACGCATCGGAGCGCTAGACGTCGACGAACGCGATTACTCCGATTCGGACAACCCGCCGGTTCTTCATCGCAAGGAGACCTTCGTGGGACCCGACTATCCGCTCAAGAGCAAGTTCGAGCGATTGACGGTCCAAGAAGAGAGGTTCGGGTTGCTCGGGGGCGATACCAGAACGATCGGCAACCTACGTGGTTGGCAGGAGCGGCTTCAAGAGATGGGGTTGACGCTTCACGGCCATCGCGTGGTCCGGTCACGGTACGGTGATCCCCGAGGCTCGGTCTGAGCCATACGCGCAGCTCGCGAGCGCGGGAGCTGCACGGCGTGACGAGAGCGGATGGTGGCAAATCCAAGGCAGATCGACCATCTGAACTGGGGTGCTCAGATGTGCTGGGGTGAATGGGCAAACCCCCGCGCCACGGAAGCAGAGTCAAGTACTGTCGCCTGGGTCGATTAACTCGCTGAGTTCGGCAATCGAGCTATCTTGATCGGTCCCGCGGATGATGGCTTCAACCGCGGCTCGCGCGCTCCGGGTCGTCGTCAGAGTCATTAAGTGGTCCAAGCCCCCGCAGGCATAGCCCATGAAGATATCGAGTCGCTCTTGAAGTCTCCCGGTTTCTAGTACCGAGTCGTCGCCAGTATCGGCCACAGCGACCATGTCGCAGAGCAATCGGTCCATACGGTCGGGGACATTCATCACGACCTCGCCGCCGCTGGTCTTGTCGTTGCTGTTGACCGCGATGGTGCCCTTCTCATCTCGGCTGAACCCGACAGATGCGGCAAAGCAGACTAGATCGAACGCATTTGGGAAGATCGCCGAACTTGATCGACCCCCTCGCCGAACGAGCGACATCAACCGCTCAAAGCGTTCGGGAATGAAGACAGCAGGGCGGACGGGATCAGATTGAGCAGTCACGTCAGGTGTCGATCCGTTTGAGGGTAGACCGCACGCCGTTGGCGCCCAGTGAAGCGTAGGTAAGTGTCTCGCCCTTCCAGACAAAACTCCGTTCGACGTCGCTGGCGAGCTCGCCTTCGAAGTGCACGAGGTACTCGGCTCCGATGATGTCTCCCGATTCCTCCAAGATCTCGGTGTCTGTTGATTCCGTGAACATGATGACCTGACTGAAGCCTGTTGCCAAGAGGGTCATCACCTTGCGCTTGTATTCAGTGCCGAGGTTGCTAAAGGGGGCGTCAACTACCAATGGAATGCGTTCCACGGCGGCGAATACAGGTGTCGTCGTGAGGAGCCTGTCAAGCGTCTGGTACTGCGGGAGCAGCTTTGCCGCTGCCGCGGCGAAGGCGTAGGTCAGCAATGCAGTTTCCGAACCGGAGAGGTCGCCAACAGGCTTCTCTATTTCCTCACCGCCCGCGCGGTCGAGAACTTTCACACGTAATTCCGGGTCGACCACGGCCTCGATGTTGTCCTTATATACGACGTAGTTCTCGTTGATAAGGTCTTGCAACTGCTCGCGCGCAACCTCTGACTGTTTGCGAGCAATTGCTTCCAGCAGATCTCCCATCTGGCGCGCTATGGAGGCTGCTTCGTGTACGTCCTGGTGGTCCTTGGGAGCGATACTGAGCTTCTCGGCTTCCTTGCGTTCAATCTCGTCCTTCTCGTCCTGAAGCGCCCGCCGCAACCCGCCCACTTGTTGATCGAGTTCGCGAATGTGCTTGTCGAGTCGCGAACGCTCATTGACGAGGTTGTCCTTGTCGACTTGTTCGAACTGGTTACCGCCCGCCTCTTTGAGCTTCGCTTCGGCGGCTGCACGTGTTTCGGTGGCATCGTCCTTCGTACCAAGAGCATCGCGCAGGGCAACGCTCGCACGATCTACTGCAACTCGATCTTCGGCGGAAACGCGCAGGCTCGTTGCGTGGCTGTTCAAGTTCAGCATGCGCTTGCTGACAGAGTCGTCGGTTGGAGAGAGTGGCTCGAGCAGCTCAAGCATCTCCTGAGTGAGTTCTCTGCCGCAGATGCACTCCATTCGGTCGCGCAACTGCTTGACGAGGCTGCTTGATACATCGCTTGGGTACTGCCGACCGTCAAATACAGCCATGACAGCATCGAATATCGGTGTCGCGGCCACAAGATACGCTTCGGCGAGCGCCTGGCTGAGCACTTGCTCTGCCGCAGCGACGCGGTTTTCGGCTTGCCCTTCATTTTCTCGCGCTCGTTCTGCCGCTGCTAGAAAATCGCGGAGGGCATCTAGTTCGTCGATTTGGCCGACCACCTGTTCTCGGTTGTCCTCCGCGGCCTTGAGCTCCGCCTCCACCTTGGGAAGCCTCTCCTCGTTCTCGGCGAGCTTCGCCTTGAGCTCGTCGATGCCTTGTTGAAGCAATTTGGTGTTCTGGGCCGCCTCGGCGTGCCTCTTGGACTTGGCGTCGAGCCTCTTCTTGGTTTCCGTGATTCGTTTGCTGAATGGCTCGAACTTGCTCCCTCCGGAAATCTCGCGAAGGAAGCCTTCCAGGAGGCTGATGCTCTTCCCGTCGTTTCGGAATGGGAACGACAGAGTCTCGCCTGGATAGAAGAAGTATTTTGCTAATTTGCCGGGCAGCAAATCTTCGATGCAGTCCTGTGCCATGCCGTTCTCAAGTCGCTCGCTTGACGAGCCCTGTTGATCAAACGCCAAAACCACGTCATCCCCGGCCCGGTACTGGGCATGCAATTGGATTCGTTCGACGATGAGCTCAGCTTTCGCTTCGGTCCGAACGCCCCGGCTCTCGAATGCTTTCTGCCGTCGCGAGATTCTGTAGAGGTACTCGTTATCGTCTTGCGACCGCGACGCGTACACGGTAACTGCGGCATACACGGGGTTGCCTTTGGTTGCTGTGGCCTCATGCACGGCGTGGTCGTTGACGAGATTCTGGATGCCTTTCCCCTCCTCTAAGTCCATCACTCCATAGAGACACCAGTACAGCGCGGTCAGTAACGAAGTCTTGCCACCGCCGTTCTTGCCGAAGACGAGGGTGATGGGCTGATCATCGAAAGCGGCAAAATCCATAGAGGCGTGACCCTTGAAGGGTCGCCAATTGTCCAACTCAACGCGATGAAACTTCATGCGTTATCCTGCTCGTCCGCAGTGGTCTGCACCACAGCCATGATTGCTTCTTCCAGCTCGACGGTGTGCTTGAACTTCCCGCGCAGCAGTTGCATTACGAGACGCTGAACCTCGACCGGGCACGGTTCCAGCACGGGACGGTAGAAGTCGACCACGGATTCTTCAGATTCCGTCATGCCCGGTACTCTCCGAGTGTGTCCCACAGGTTGTAGCTGTCGAGCAACGGTCGCAGCGTATTGACTGCTTGGTTGCGGTTGTCGGCGGCGTCAGCCATTGCGCTGGCGCGGAGAACCTCTTGCGCCACCAGGCGACGTTCCATATCGAAGCTCTCGCCGACGCTGTTCGGGTGCGCGATGTAGTCGAACACGGTCGCATGCTTCGATGAGCCGTCCTTGAGCTGGCGCAGGATCCGTCCCCGGCGCTGGATGTACTGGCGCGGGTTCTTTGTGGAGGCGAGAAAGTGGGCCACACGAGCCGTGGGCACGTCGATGCCTTGGTCGAGGCATTTCATTGCCACGAGACCATCGACATTGCCTGATCCGAGTTGTTCGAGCAGGGCTGTGCGTTCATCGAGCGGAGTGTCGCCGACGAAGTCGCGGTACGCGAGACCGAGTTCGCAGGCAACGCCGTGCACGAGCGGGGCCTGTCGTTCGCCGGTCAGCGGAGACTTGCCCTCGGCGGAGTAGATCAGCGAGGAGCCTCGTTCTCCGGCCGGCATCGATTCCAGTGCCTCGCGTAGTGCGGCGATTTTTCCCTCCGCGTGCCAGAGCAGCCGTGCCCGTTCGAGCAGGAGCATCTTGGCGGAGTTCTCGAGGTCGCTGATGCTCAGGCCCTTCGATCGGCCGGCGTACCTGCCGATTTCACGACTGAGTCGGGTGTACTCGTACATCTCCTCCGGGGTGAGCGAGACCAGGATCGGCGTATACGTGTAGTGGCACAGGGCACCGAGTTCGATGGCGTCCTTGATGCCGATGTCGAGAAGCACGTCCCCGAAATAGTGCCGAAGCACCTGTGTGCCATCAGGATCGAGGTGTCGGTCGATCGTCGCCGATAGCCCGAGCCGGTAGTGGAAGTCGTCCGTCAAGAGTTTCTGATTCTCAGTGCTGCCCATCGCGTGGCACTCGTCGGCGACGAGGAGACGGGGACTGGGGAAA
This sequence comes from Candidatus Poriferisodalis sp., assembly GCF_965204125.1. Classification (GTDB taxonomy): domain Bacteria; phylum Actinomycetota; class Acidimicrobiia; order Acidimicrobiales; family Poriferisodalaceae; genus Poriferisodalis. Next base: position 1,394,667 of record NZ_OZ241968.1, read on the forward strand.
TCCTGGAGTGTGGTGAAGAACTTGGGATTCGCCGCGGACTGGACCGTCCACACGGCGACGCTGGTCCCGCCGTGCACCCGCTGGGCCTGAAGTGTTTCGCGGAGCCGGGCCAAGGCCGCAGGCCGAGTCGAGCAAATTGCCTTGACGCCCCACGCTCGGAGTTCTTCCTCCCACATGTCAACCAAGCTGTTGTCCGGAACCAGCACGACAGCTGCCAAGCCGGGAGCCTGCTCATACACGCGGGAGATTCGTTCGATCGCACCTAGGGCTGTGATCGTCTTTCCGGTACCTGTGGCCATGGACAGAATCCCGCGGCCCTCTGACTTGAGCCATGACCGAACGGCAGCGCTTTGGTATGGGCGGAACTCGACTCCAACCGGTGCCTCAGGAAGACTCACCACACCAGTATTCCCGGTCGCTCTGATGTCAGCGATTGATTTTGGAGGCCGCTTGGCCGTCCGTGGCCGTCGTGGCGTGTAGGTCTTGATCAAGCCCTCAGCGAGAGCCGCCGGGAACGGTTCTACTCGCAGAGGCCGCAAACCATCGGGGTCGAAGAGGTCGTCGACCGCCGCTTTGGCGGCAGCTGCGTGGGGTGCCTCCGCTGGCACCCACGACCGATGGATCGGGAACGACTCGATGTTGCCGCCGAGCCCCGAGAACGTCTCGTTCGGGGATCCCTCGAACGTCACGTAGCTGCCCTCGATGTCCTCAATCACGCCGATCTTCTCGTGGTAGAGACACTCTGCTCCGTCTTCGCGGCCAGTGACGAGCCAAAACTCCATGAGGCGGTTCTGGATCATCCAGGTGACTGCCGAAAGGGCGTCGCTGAACTCGGGCCGGTAGCGCGTGCATTCGTCCTCGATCGTTCGACGCCGGTACCCGAGTTCCATATGTCGCAGATCCTGTTCGGGCAGGTTTGGGGACGCCACAATGCGAATCGGCGATGTTGAGTCGTCGACTCGGTCAAGAAAGGCATCGAGGGCAGGCGCGAGCCGTGCCAGCGCCCCAGCGGTGAAGTACCCGACGGCGCGGTCGTAGCGAACGGCGCGGCTGAGCGTGGGGACGAAGAACTCGTGGACTAGGTCGTCGGTATCGCTGCTATAGCGGAGCTTGAGGGCGGCGTCGGGAAGCCGTGCCGACGGAAGCAGCGACTTGAGGGCGACATCGGTTGTCATAGACCCTCCATCATCGAAGCGATGTCGGGGGCTATGGCCGGCGCATTCCCCCTGAGAGCCTGCTGGGCACGCTCAATCTCGGCATCGCCGATGTAGAGCGTGACACCGGAGGCTGTAGGGCAGACCAGTACCTCGGTCCCGATCTCCACACCTTGGTCCTCAAGCCACGCCCGTACTCGGCCCACATCGACCGTCCCGGTGGGGTTGGTCGTCCTCCAAATCACGCTTGCCTGGTGCGAGTCTGAGCGATTGAGAGGAACGATGAGGTCTGCACTCGGACGGAGCCCGTTCTCCCAGCAGATGTGCGGGTTGACCGCGAAGGAATAACCCTTGAGCGTGTTCTCGGTCACAACAAGGCGTTCACCCCATCCGGCATCGGTCTCCACTGCTCCGGAGACGGAGGATGGGGGCCTTGGGGTGAAGTCGGTTTCATCGCCCAGCCGAACCGCGTCTCCTGATACTTGAAATGCCGGCAGGTTGAGGTAGATCTCGATCGACGACACGGAGACCCCGAAGTCGCGGGTGAACTCGTCGATGATCGCGGACTTGCTCGCGACGCCACCGTTGCGCTCGATCCGCTGCCGAATCTCTGTCGTGATTCCTTCGTATTCTTCGAGGCCCCATTCCGGGAGCGCGAGACGGAACTGTTTGTCAACCCGGATCAGGCGATCGCCGCGCTGGTTCTTGATTGTGCCCTCCGAGCCGTGGCCGATCGCAGCGACGAGCTCGGCTGCAGTCATCGGTGTGCAGGTCAGCCTGAGAACACGCTCGGCCTTGGCCAAGAGTGGCCCGTCCCACCGAACCAGCCATCCGTCGCCGATGTCGCGCCATGCACCTGACGTGGTGAGAACGCGTGTGAGCACTTCAACGTCGCCAAATGACGAGTGGTCTCGACTGAGTTCCGTGACGGACACGAGCCACCGGTCACCTGCCAAGGCGTCGACCTGCCACTCGAGTTCGGTGAGCGTTGCTGGTCCGTCGAGAAGCCACTCCTCCTGGTAGGAGTAGCCCGAGAGCCAGCGGAAGATCTCAAAAGCGCGCTCGCCAAGATGTCGTCGCCAACGGCGGACCGCCGTGGATTCCACCAGGTTGACCCGCCCCACGTCGGCTCGGAATCGCTCCATTGCCCACCGAACAGCGCGGTACCTAGGGGTATGCAACTGGGTCTTGACCCGTTCGATGTCCTGGACCACCTTCTGTCGCACGCGCTCACGGGTGATGCCCTGCTCGCGACCCAAGACGTCGAGAGTCGGAGGATCATCGCTGCACTCGCGAGCAAACAGCAAGTCCGGTTCGAGAGCTTCAGCCAGGAGGCTCTCGACGAACTCCGACAGCGCAGCGGAGGGGGGGAGCGGAGAAGCGAGCAGCTGTTCGATCTCGGCCTCCACCTCGGCAGGAACCGGCAAGCCATTGCCCAGCTCGGCTAGCAAGCCGCCCAGAGTCGTCTGACCGGCAACGACGACGGCCCACTCGGCGGCGGAGACCTGCCAGGCGTCGTCGACGACGAAGGCCCGGTGCCCGCCATGATCCGCGTCCGCGCCGGTCAAACCGCTGCCACCGAACTCACCGCTCGACGGCTCCTCGCCCCGGCTCTACCAATCGCATGGTTCACTCGGCGCGTTCCTTGCTTGCCGTCAGTCATCTCGTCGTGTTTTCCCGGCGGCCGATGTGACCCGTCCGAGTACATCTACCGGACGTGGTGACATCAGCTGAGCTCAATCTCGGTTGAGCCGGGTCACAACAGTAGTGACGACGGTCCACCGCTCGCCCGCCTTGCCGCCCCTGTGAAATGGAGTGCGCTTGAAGCGGCCGGAGGCACCAATTGTGGTGCGCTCGTTCGCGGGTGTTGGTTCGCGTGAAGTTGTGTGCGCGTGATGCGGGCGTGCCGCCGACATCGGTGAGCTGGGGGGCGGCGCCCGGCAAGGTTCGTCTTCGATCACCTCGATCAACGTTGTGCCGAAGCCGACCCGCAAACCAGTGCCGCTGGCGATAGACGAAACTGAGATACTCGCGTTCACCCCCTCATTGCTGCTGATCTGACCGCTCCGTGGATTCTGCATAGAGGTAGTGAAACCCTGGCCCTCGGCCCGATGGCCGGCTCGGCACGAGTCCTTCGGCCTTGGCGAGGTCGCGTAGATGACTATTGGCGGTCGGTTGACTGACGCTGGCGATGGCTGAGTACTCGGCTGAAGAGATGCGTTTCCGTTCCCTTACCCAAGCTGTCGCTGTCGCTGGGAGTACTCGTGGGGCACGGAGCCCACTGCGCGCGCCCCGCGAGAGGTGCCACGCAGGAGGCGTCCCGTCGGGCACAGGCACACGTGCGAGCAACGGCCTGTCGTCGGCAGTCCGATAGCTAGCCACCCGCCGAAGCACCTGAGTGGTGTCAGCCGGTGTTCGTTGCAGCAGAGGGGCGCATGAGTGCGCAGTAAGGAACGCGGTCTCGGGATTCATTGCGCGCCAGACCAGCAGCGCCGCGTCGACATCGTCGGAGGCTGGTTCGGGAGGCATACCTTGGTCCTCCGACGGCATGCGAAGACCAGCAAAGAACTGGAAGCGGCCAACATCGACTGGGCATCCGCGCAGCACGACTCGAACAGCCGGCTGCTCAGTCGCCTCAATGAGCGGTGGTTCACTGCCGACTCGAATGAGATCGGCGACCATCCGGTCGACGCCGGTGCCCTCTTGCTCGACGAGTCCGAGTTGGCGAACCGCGTTCATCAGCGTCCGATAACGAGGCAGCGAAGGGTGGGTGATGATGTTGTCGACACTGACGTCACCCATGAGTCCTCCCGGCGAGGTCACGCGCAGCTCGTGCCCAATATGTTCGACGACAGTCGGCTCGTGTTGGTGCCAGTCGCGATGGCAAACGCCGTTGAGGATGGCCTCGCGCAGCGTGCGTTCAGGTATCGCATGCACCCGGATTACGGCGAGTCCCAGGGTGAGTTCTCGAAATGGATTCCGCCGTGTGTACTCGGCTTCAACGAGATCCAGCTCTTCGAGCAGCGACAGCCCGCCCTCGCAGACGCGCGCAAGCGAAGGACCGCCAGGTACCCGCCGATACGTGTAGTCAAGCGCGGGGAAGGCTCGGCTGCCGAGCAGGATCTCACCCGCGTGGTTGAGTGAGTCGGTGTCGCCGTAGAGAAGGCCCAGCCGTGCCAGCAAGTCGCGGCGGCTGAGCGACGACCTACGCGAGTCGAGCACTGCGGCTCTACGCAGCAGTGACCTGAATGCGCTGTCTGAGGTCTCGTCGACCTTCATCCCCGATTCGCGGTGCGACGGGTCTGCAGCTACGCCTGCAAACAGCCCCTGGAGCAATTGCGTTGAAGTTACGGGCACACAGGCAGCGCCCCGCCGGTGCTGGTACTTGCGCTCGAACGGGACCGGCTCGACTGCCTGGGGTACCACGATGACGAGAAGTCGCGAACCCTTGACCTCAGCTTCGCGGATGTCAACCGTGACCTTGCTGTCGGTGAGCTGGTACAGACGGGTACGCAGCCAGTCAGTGTCGCTGACGGCACCGATGAGTTCTCCGGTGCGATCGTCGACGCCGACAATGATGACGCCACCGCCGCGGGTATTGGCGAAGCACGCAGCCTCGGCGGCGAGCTGCTTGGCCACGCGTTCATCGCGCGGCTGCCCAGGCAAGACCTCGGAGCCAGCACGACGGCTGGCTTCCTCCTTGAGATCGACCCCTTCGGTCTCCAACTCACCCGGGTTTGTCGACCCAGCGGCGAGCGCGTTCAGGACGCGTTCGATCTCAGCGTCATGCGAGGGTGGCGGAAGGAAGGTAAAGGCGCGGTCCGGCACAGGGGATAGTTTATCTTTTTGGTACCAAATACATACGTTGAGCGGCTTGATGCTCTTTGGTTTATTTATTTGGCAAAGAAGAAAATAAGTTTGAAGGGTGATGGTGCTGCGGCTTTTGCTTCCCCAGCAAGCGCCGAGCTTCCGGCTCTCGATCGAACGCCGGCAAGCGCTCTCGGTGGTTGCGACAGCATCGAGTACAGGTGTCGGAAGGGCATCCAGTCGAGGTTGGCCTCAACAATCGACCTCTTTGGCGGTGTAGTCGCCGTGGGGGCCGTCGTGGCTGAACACGTAGGCGTTGGTGCGGTTCGCGTCGCCTGCCACCGCGATCACGAACTTCGCAGGTTCCGACACGATCGGCACAAGGCGGTCCGGATCGTCTGAGGCTGCGAACTGCGGCGGCAGATCGCCGGCGGCGACCACGTCGGTGAGCCGGGGGCGGCCCGCCGCCAAGTTGGTCCACTCGCCGATGAGCTTCTCGAAGCGCCACGCCGGGATGCGAGCGTGCTCGAAGAGCGCCTCGGCCAGGTTCGCCTTGGTCCAGCCGGCTGCTGCACAGGTGCGCGCCAGGATCGGCGACAGCACCAGCAGCGGCCGGTAGTGCATCCGCCCGAGGCCGTAGAGGTGCCCCAGATCCCAGCCGGTGATCCGCGCCAGTCCGTCGGCAAGGTACGGCACGATCTCGTCGGGAGTGGAGCCGAACGCGCTGCCGACAATGGCTCCACTGTTGAAGCGGGCCATGGTGAGCACGTCGTCGTTAGGGCCGAAGCCGAACTCGGCGCTGACGGGGTCCCAGCCGATGTCGGCGAGGGCGGCGGCGTTTTCACACAGCACCACACGGAACGAGTTCCCGAAGGTGGACTTGTCGTGCTCGGCTGCGGTGAAGCCGAACACGTTGCGCTGGTAGAGCCGCAGCCAGCGGCCGACGCTGGTGTTGGCGCGCACACCGTCGCGCAGTGCCCCCACGCCGGAGTTGAAGCCCAGCGCAGCCGCATTCGGCCCGTCGAGGATCATCAACGCATCGGCGCCGGTGGTGTTGCCCGAGTGCTCTGCGCCGTAATGCGGGTCGGCCAGGATGCGCGCTGCGGCGAGCAGCACACCCATGTGACGCGGCTCGCAGCCCGCCATGACGGCGTTGGTGGCCACCGACCACACAGTCATGTCGCGGCCGGTCGTCCGGGCGATGCCCAGCGACTGCTGAGAGTCCAAGCCCGTGCCGGCCAGGAAGCGCTCGACCCGGTCCCTTGTCGGCGGAACGATCGGCAGCCCGTCCGACCATCCCCGCTCGGCGAAGGCGTCGTTGATCTCGTCGACCGAACCGCTGGCGACGGTGTCGTAGGGGGCTGGGTCGAACGATGCCGAGTCGAGCGTGGATGGGCTGAGCGAGCTCTCGCCGCCGTCGGCCGGATCGCTTCGGGCGATGCGGCCGTTCGTGCCGTTGCGTGCAGCAGATGCTCCGGTCAGCCCTTCCACGATGGCGTCCACGGTGTGATTGACGAAGTTGCTCTCCATATCCAAAGCGGACTGAGCATCCACGTGGCCCACGGTGATCGCCAGCGGAAGCTGCTCGAATCCGTGGCCCTTTGCGGTCGCGGCGGCCTGGCCGTCGAAGCTCTCGCACACGATCGAGACCGACGGCACCCCCGCGGTCTCGGCTGCTACTGCTGCCCGCGCCACGGCGGGCGTGCAGCTGCCTCAGCAGCCCATGCCCGACACGACCGCGTCGACAGCTCGTGAACGCAGCGAGTCGGGCAGGCGGTCGATGACGGCGGCCTCATCGCCGCCGTGGGTGTTGCCGAACGTCTCGTAGCCGACGAACGTCACGCCCTCGTAGCGGGCTGCGAGCTCGCGTTCGAGAATCGGGAACAGCTCATCGCCGCGGAACAGGTAGTCCCACAGGAACCCGATCCGCTTGCCGGCCAGCGTGTCGAGCCTCGGTGCCAGCTCCCGCTGCTCGATGCCCGACGGCGCTCCAGGCCAGACGACGTCATACGACGGTTCAGTCATGTGAGCGTCCCCCTTGCGGTGCCTGCGCGGGCCCGGGGCTCAGCCTCTTGGATCGGGCACGTCAACGTGGACGGTCACGATATCCACCTCGTGATATTGCTGATGATTCACCGACGCGGCGTGATGCTGCAGCACTCGAAGCGAGAGGTCCCGCTCGACAGGCCGTTCCACGCTGTGGGCATCCAGCACAGCGAGCCGGTCCTCGATGTTCTCCCCGCTCGCCGCGGCCACGAACTCGAGCACGGCACCCCCGTCCTGCTTGCTCGCGGTCAGCCGCAAGGTGCGACCCTGGCCAGCGCCCGCAGGCCGTTCGGCGTCGATCAGCGTCAGCAGCGCTTCCTCGGCCACTGCGTCGAGACGGTCTGACATCGCTCGGCTCCAGCCGTTGCGGTCTGCGAAGCGGCCCGCGAACACGCGAACCTGCGGCAGCGCCGACGCCGCCAGATCGCAGCGCAACCGCTGGGGACGGGCCCGGGTGACCTCATCGAACAGCGTCAGCACGATGGCGGTGAGCCCGCCGGCGGTCATGCCGTTCTGGAGGAAGCCGCCCGCAAAGTCAGACAGGTACTCAGGAAAGATCTGGTTGTTCTGGAAGCCCACACCGATCCAGAACGAAAAGCCCGCAATCAGCCCCCGGCGGTAGTCGGTGGCGTCGGCGATCACGATCTTCATGCCCACCACGAACAGCAACGCAAGCAGCACGGTCACGTAAGCCGCGACCACCGCATCAGGCACCGCCAGCACCAAGGCCAGCAGCTTGGGCACGAACGCCATCACGATGAACGAGATGCCGATCGCCACGCCCACCCGGCGCGCTGCCACACCGGTCAGCTCGGTGATGGAGATGCTGGTGGAGTAGGTGGTGTTCGGCACCGTGCCTGCCAGTCCCGACAGCAGGTTGCCGGTGCCGTCGGCGGCCACGGCGCCCTGCACGGCCCGGTAGTCGACGGCCCGGGGCCGGCGCCACGACACACGCTGGATGGCGACCGAGTCGCCGATGGTCTCGACGGCGCCGATGAGCGTGACGAAGATGAACGCAGGGAGCAGGCCCCAGAATTCGGCGCCGAACGAGAAGTCGAAGCCGGGCCAGCCGCCGTCGGGCAGGCCGATCCAGCCCGCCTTGGTGACCCGGTCGAAGTCGTACAGCCCGAAGAGCGCTGCCACGATCGATCCGGCGACGATGCCGATGACCGGTGCCCAGAGCCTCAGGCTCCCCCTGGCCTTCAGCGCGATGACGACGATGACGCCCATGGCCGCGAGCGCACTCAACGGGGCGCTCGCCGCAGCACTGCCTTCGGGCGACGCCGTCACCATGTCGAAGATGAGCGGCATCACCGTCACGGCGATGAGCATGACCACCGTGCCCGCCACGGTCGGCGTCAGCAGCCGCCGGAAGAGCGACAGCTTCGCCGCGAGCAGGTACTGGAACAACGAGGACGCCACGACCAGGCTGGCCAGCAAGCCCGGCCCGCCGTCGGTGAGGGCGGTGACACAGACGGCGATGAAGGCGCCGGACGTGCCCATCAGCAGCACATAACCGGCGCCGATGCGGCCGAACCGCACTGCCTGCAGGATGGTGCTGATGCCGCTGATCGCCGCAGCGGCGAACACGGCCCACGTCAGGTAGGAATCGGTGCCGCCGGCGGCCCGGACGACGATGGCAGGCGTCAGCACGACACCGGCGATGGCCAGAACTGCAAACTGCAATCCCAGCCCTGCGGTGAGCGGCAGCGGGGGCTTGTCGTCGGCCTCGAAGCGAATGTGCCGGGAGGCGCTCGGTGCTTGTTCGGGCATCCGGCGATCCTCGCGGCCAGCACTGGCCGGCGCAAGCACCGCGGGCCCAGCCACTAGGGGCTGGGACGCGGGCCGGGCCGGTAGCTTCAGCCGGCGTGATCGATCTCCGCCGGCTTCGGGATGACGCCGCCTATCGAGACGGCGCAGCCCGCAAGGGCGCTTCGCCGGAGTTCATCGTCGACGTGCTCGCGGCCGATGAGGCGTGGCGGTCGGTCACTCACCAGGCTGAGCAGGCGCGTGCGGCGCAGAACGCCGCGTCGCGAGAGATCGGGCGGGCGGCCCCCGACGAGCGTCCGGAGAAGATCGCCGAGGCGGCGCGCCTCAAGGACGACGTGGAGCGCCTTGAGGTCTCCGAGCGCGAAGCTGCGGAACGGCGAACCGAGCTGGCGCTGCAGGTTCCCAACCCGGCCGCGGCCGGGGTGCCGTCCGGCGGCGAGGAGCACTTCGAAACCGTGCGTGAGGTGGGGGAGCGAGGCGATCCGCCTGCTCACGACCATGCCGAGATCGGAGCGCTGGCCGGCCTAGTCGACTCCGAGAGCGGTGCCCGCAACAGCGGCTCGCGGTTCGCCTACCTGAAGGGCGCGGCGGTGCGGCTGGAGTTCGCCCTCGTGCAGTGGACGATGGACCTGCTGGAGCGCAACGGCTTCGTGCCCGTCGTGCCGCCGGTGCTCGTGCGCGAGGAGATGATGGTCGAGGCCGGGTTCTTCCCCGCCGACCGGCACCAGGTATATGAGATCGACGGCGACGACCTGTTCCTGATCGGCACGTCCGAGGTGGCGCTGGCGGGCCTGCACCGGGGCGAGCGGCTGGAGCGGGCCGGGCTGCCGCTGCGCTATGCCGGCTTCTCATCGTGCTTCCGGCGCGAGGCCGGCACGTACGGCAAGGACACCCGCGGCATCTTCCGGGTTCACCAGTTCGACAAAGTGGAGATGTTCTCGTTCTGCGATTCGGACACGAGTTGGGACGAGCTGGAGGCGCTGCGCGCCATCCAGGAGGAGATCGTCGGCTCGCTCGACCTGCCCTACCGGGTGATCAACGTGGCGGCTGGCGACCTGGGTGCTGCAGCGGCGAAGAAGTATGACCTCGAGGTGTGGCTGCCGTCCGAGCGCGCCTACCGCGAGGTCACCTCATGCTCGAACTACACCGATTACTCGGCCCGGCGCCTCGGCACCCGCTGGTTCGCCGAAGACGGCCAGGGGCTGGTCCACACCCTGAACGGCACGGCGTGCGCGGTCGGCCGCACGCTCGTGTTCATCATGGAGAACCACCAGCGCCCCGACGGCTCCATCGCCGTGCCAGACGTGCTCCACCCCTGGCTCAACTTCACCGAGATTCCCGCCCCCGCCTGAACCTCGGGCCGGCCGGCTGGCTAGCGCTAGACGAGTCGGAGGCCGAGCGTGGCGGCGGCGGTTGCGCCGCTGATGGTGAGCGAGACGTAACCGAGTGCCAGCAGCGGGCTGGCCCGCATGAGACGTGCGCTCTCGGGGAAGATGCCCGACACCGTGGTGAGGGCTCCGAGGCCCGCTGTGCCCACGATGGTGGCGGCTGCGCCTGACGTGCTTGCGAGCAGGCCGAGTGCGAAGGCTCCGGTGATGTTGATGAGCAGCGTCCCGCCCGGCCCGAGCGTGGTGCTCGCTCGCCAGCGGAGCAACGTGCCGATAGCGGCTGCCACGCCGAAACCGACCGCTGTGGCCAGCACCGTCATGGCCGTCTGCCGTAGGCGAATACGACAGCGAGGTGGCTCATCACAAACGCAGCAGTGCACGCCGCAGCCGTCAGGCCGAGCCATGCCCCCGCTGTCGCGATGCGGCCGTCGTCGAGGTGCCGCGCGAGCTGCAGTGCGAGCGCCGACATGCTGGTCAGCGCCCCGCAGAAGCCGGCCGTGAGCCCGGGCGCCGGGCCGGCGGCATTTCGGCTGGCGCTGCCGATGCCGGGCTGAACGAGCCTGCGGTGCCGGGCCCGCTCGTGCCGGGCGGTGGCCCAGCCGACAACGCCGCAGCCGATCACGTTGACGATGAGCAGCGCCCAGTTGTCGTCGATCTGCGTGGCGACGCTCCAGCGAACAGCAGCACCGACGATTCCTGCTGCCGCAACCGTGGCTGCGACGCGCAATGACATCGAGGGCGTCTCAGTCGGCCAGAGCAGGCTCGGGCACCAGCTCGCTGCCGGTGCCGTGTGAATTCTCCGAGGCCGTCCATGCACGGGCCGCCGCAGCCAAGCCTTCGATGAGTGCCTCGTGATGGGGCACCCGTCCGGGGCCGCGGAATCCTGTCCACATCGGGCTCTTGCCGCGGATGCGCGGCGGCAGCTCGATCTGGACGCCGCCGCCGCGGGGCAGGTTGCAGGGGTTGCGCGGGTGCTGGCCGGCCAGCGTCTTGGGGATCTCGTCGAGACGGTGAAGAACCTCATAGTGCGGCAGCCGCCCGATCAGGTGCACCGCAACGTGGGCCGCGAGCGTCCGGTTACGGCCGCCCAGCAGCACCGCACGCAGCAGCCGGGGGCTGCCGAATCCGTGCACGGCCACCACGACGTCGACGTGGTCGAGGAATTCGCGCAGCACCGGCGAGTCGGCGGGATCGAAACAGTGGCTGGGCAGGTGCCACTGATCGTCGGGGCCCTGCAGGCACGCATACACCGAGGCGCCGCTGCGCTCAGCGGCCGCCGAGGCGATGTCGTCGGTGACCTCTTCGAGCCACCCGCCGTGAAACGCCATGAAGCCGAATCGCGAGCGGAGCCGCAGCACCTCGGTCACACCCGGCCGGCCGAGCAGCTCGGCAAATGGCCGCTCCGCATCGAGGAGCGTGCGGTCCTTCAGGTGCAGTGCCACGGTGGCTTAGTTCAGCACCTCAGCGGCACTGCCCGCTTGGCCCGGCCCGGAGGGTTCCTCGGCGAGGTCCGACGCCGCCGAGTCGCCGCCGCGCCCCGACACGAGCATGGCCATGCCGCCGATGGCGAGCACGATGCTCATCACGAGACCCAGCCGCAACCCGCCGACCGAGGCGACCCAGTTGCTCAGGCTGCTGCTCCACCGTTCGACCGTCACCACCAGCCCGTCGCCGCCGCGGTCGGTCAGGTCGATGAACCAGTACCAGATGGTGAACGCACCGGCGGCGATCATCAGCACTGCCGCGATCGTGTCGGTGTAGCGCATGAGCACGCGGAGCTTGCTCAGCAGCCAGCCGCGAGCCAGCGCCAGGCTGACGGCCAGCGACGTGAGCACGAGGCCCATGCCGAGCGCATACAGCACGAATGACACGATGCCGCCGACGAAGCTGTCGTCGCCGGCCGAAGCGGTGACCACCACCAGGAATGTCGCCAGCCCGCATGACACCGACGCCACGGCGTAGCTGACGCCGAACAGGAAGAGCGAGCGCACATCCCGGCCCGAGGCGCCCCGCTCGAACTTGGGCAAGTACGCCGTCAGGCGGAAGCCGGCGAGGATGGCGACACCGAGTGCGATGAGGCCGACACCGATCACGATGGCTGCCCACGGCACGTAGTCGCGCAAGGCGCTCAGACCCGCCGACAGCGCAATGCCGACGATGCCGAAGACCACCACGATGCCGGTGGTGACGACGGCACCGGTGGCCAGCGCCCGGCCGACGCCGGCGCGGGCGCTGCCCTCGCTGGCTCGGCGGTCGATGCCCAAGAAGAACGACAGGTACGCGGGCAGCATGGCGAAGCCGCACGGGTTCACCGTGGCCACGATGCCAGCGGTGAAGGCGAAGGTGAGTCGAGCGCTGTTCATAGGCCGAAGTGCTCCTCTGCTCGGGTGGTGATGTCGTCGAGGGTGAGCAGGCCGCTGTGTGTCTCGAGAATCTGGCCTTCGGGCGACACGAACACCGTGGTGGGCATGCCCAGCCCGCCGAAGTCGATGAACAGCTCACCCTCGTCGAGCCCGGTGGGGTAGGTCACGCCGCGGTCGATCACCGTGGCAATGGCGTCTTCCAGCCGATCATTGGCTGCCAGACCCAGCACCGCGACCTGCGTGCCGTACTCATTCCAGAAGCGTTCGAAGTCGGGCATCTCAGTGACGCAGGGCACGCACCACGACGCGAAGAAGTTCACGATGAGCGGGCAGCCCTCATACCCGGCGAACGCTGCCGGTTGTTCTTCGAGCGTCACGAAGCCCAGCGCGTGCACGCCGGTCAGGCCCGCATCCACGTCATGCTCGACGGGGTCGATGTCACTGCATGCCGGAGGCGGTTCAGGCGCTGTGGCTGTGGAAACCGACGCGGCCGCATCGGTTGCAGCGCCGTCGGCACTGGACACGTCGACTGAGCTGGATTGGCCGGCGTCGGCTGCAGCCTCGCCGCCCTCGACTTCAGCTTCCATCGCCACCAGCGAGGTCATGGCGGGTTGACCGCCGCCCGCCAGCAGGAACACGATCGCACCGAGTGCGTAGAGGCCGAGCAAAGCGAACAGCCCGCCGCGCCAGCCCCTGAGCTGTGCTCGCCAGCGTGCGCCGCCCGGTGACTTCATGCAGGGGCGAGGCTACTTGCGCCCCTCGCGGCGATTGATTCAGGACGGCAGCGACGACGGGGCTGCGCCGACGAACCGCGACGGCCGCATTGCATCACCGCTCGACGGCCCGCCCCGGGGCTGCCAGCCGCCCATTTCGGGCAGCCTCAGTACGCCGGGGCGGGCCGTCTCGATGAGGCCTGCGGGGGCAGTGCAGGCCTGGGGGGCCGGGTTTGCCGGAGGGGGTCGGCAGACCCAGCAGAGGGACCCGTGGCAGAAGCTGGGTCCACTCGGAGGACGCGCCTGAGCAGGGGAAGACTCAGGCGCGGGCCAAGTCGGGAGGCAGCGGCACCTCCTCGATCACGAGTTGCGGGTGGCCGCTTCGGGGCGGCCGGCCGCGCGGGCGTTTGTCGCTGCAGACCCGTCCGTTCTCGAAGAGCTCGCCGCCCCACACGCCCCATGGCTCGTGGCGTGCCTTGGCGGCGTCGAAGCACTCGCTCGTCACCGGGCAGGCCGAGCAGATGGCCTTGGCGCGGGCGATCTCGTAGAAGTTCTCCGAGAAGAACAGCGGCGTCAGGGTGCCCACGAGGTCGCGGCAGCGACCCCGTGCGCGCCAACCCTCATTGGTGAGGGCCGCTGCGTTGTCGGTGTTGTCGATGACCAGTTCCAGCATGAGCTTTCTCCTGTGTCGTGTGGATTGCGAAGTGGTGGTGGTTGACGGGCAGTGGTGTCGGTGCGTGCACCGGAAACGCAAAACGGCCGCCGGGTTGTCCCAGCGGCCGTTCGGAGAGTTCTGGTGTCTCAGTGGACTACATCAGATACTCCGAAGGCCGCAGGCGGTGACGCTTGGTCGTTGTCGTCGGGTTGGCACCGTGACCGCGCACCACATGCTGGAACATGACCGGCATGGGACCCACCGCCGCGAATTGGCCGATGGCCGTGCCGCGCTCCCGCATGCGGGTGACGGGCCGCCAACAGCGCACGCCGGTTGCCGGCACCCGTACGCGATACCCGCAGGCACGCGCTGTGGTGTAGGCGCCGTGGTCGAACATTGGGGATCCAATCCGGTGGATGGTCGGGGCTGGTGGCCAGCTGCGGATACCCGACGATAGGCCGCAGCGGCGCCAACAGCACCACGTGGCGGCAGGTCGTGTCAAGTTATTTTCAGTCGAACTCGTATTCGAGCACGTCATCGGCGCGCCGGGAGACGCTGACTTCGCCGATGTAGCGCAGATGCTCGAGGTGAGCGAACGTCTCACTCTCGGCCATCGGGCCCCACGAACGCTCCTTGAACAGCTGCTTCATGTAGTCCTGCACGGGGGCACGGCCGAGCCGGTCCGAGGAGGTGCGAAGCAGGTCCAGGCGCTCGTTGTGGTGACGCTTGATGTCATCCACCCGCCCCGACAGGTCGGTGAACGGCTGGCCGTGGGCCGGCAAGCCCATCGTCACGCCGTCGAAGCTGGCGACCCGGTCGAGGCTGGTGAAGAAGTCCTTCAGCGGGTCACGCGCCGTAGTGATGCCCGAGATGTGCGGCGTGATCGTGGGCAGGACATGGTCGCCGCAGATCATCAGCCCGCCCTCGGGATCGAACAGGCACAGGTGGTCGATGGTGTGCCCGGGGGTGTGCACTGCCACGAACTCACGCCGCGCCAGCTTGATCCGGTCGGCGTCTTCGACGTGATGCGTGGGGTGCGGTGTGGCGAACCAGCGCCCGCCCCACCCATTGCGCATCGCCCAATAGCCGAGCTTGGCCCGGATGGGCATCTTGTAGCGCTGACCGCCCCATGGTGTGGGGCCGCCCGGACCGGTGTCGCGCCCGCCGTACACGGGGTCGGCCACGAGCTCGTTGTTCTCGCCGTCGGAGGACACCTGCTCCAGCGCCTCCTCGTCCTCGTCGGCGGTGTCCCACCACAGCCGGAAATGCCTGTGGGTCACAACATCGGCGCCGTACTCGCGGTGGAAGCGCCCCGCGGCCCCGAAGTGATCCGGATGGCTGTGGGTGACGATGATCGAGTGGATGCGCTCCGGCGGCACCTCGGCTTCGGCCAGTCCTGCCATCAGCGCCTTCCAGTTGGCCGGCCCCGGCAGACCGGGATCGACGAGGGCGGCGCCACGATCGTCGTCGAGGATGTAGCAGTTCACGTGCCCGAGACCGGGCATCGACATCGGCAGCTGCAGCCGGCGCACGTCGGGCGCGAGCTCAGTGATCTTGCCGTCGGGCGGCATCTGCTCCTCGCGGGTCGGACGTGACACGGGGTGCAGACTAGCGAGCCGTCCCAACCTTCTAAGGAGCGTTCGATTCTGTGCCGGGCTCTGCGGCTGCCTCGGTGGCTGAGCCAGTGCCACTCGGTTCGAGCCACTGGTCGCGGTAGAAGCGCAGTTCGTCGATGCTCTCGAGCACGTCGTCGAGCGCCCGATGCTTGGTGGTGCCGGCGCGGGATCGGCTCAGATCCGCCCAGGCCGCTGCGACGCCTGGCCGCCAGCGCTTGGCGAGTTCCTTGATCGACGACACGTCGACCACCCGGTAGTGCAGGTGCTCTTCCAGCGCCGGCATGTACTGGTCCAAGAAACGGCGGTCGGTCCCGATGGAATTCCCGCACAGCGGCGCGGTACGGGGCTCGGGAACGTGTTCGGCCACGAACGCGAGCGTGCGTTCCTGCGCTTCAGCCACGGTGATCTGCGACGCTCCGATCTCGTCGAGCAGCCCGGTGCTGGCATGCATGGTGTGCACTTCCGGGTCCATCGCGTCGAGGTCGGCCTGTGAGGCCCCGATGACCAAGGACGGTCCGGTGGCGATCACGTCGAGGGCATCGTCGGTGATCACTGTCGCGATCTCCACGATTCGATGGCGCCGATGATCCAGTCCAGTCATCTCCAGGTCGAGCCAGACCATCACGGGCAGCATGGTAGGCACGACCGGGGCTGCTGACCGCAATAGCGTTCCATCGATGAAGGTCGTGTTGGGACGACGGCAGGCGCGCCGCGCTCAGCGATCTAGCGGCGGATCGCGGCGGCGCCTCGTTTCCGGCGGACTTGAGCCCGTTGAGCGGCTCATCGCCGGGCTCACGGTGCTCGCGGTCATCTTGGCAGCCGGCACGACGGGTTATGTACTGCTCGGCCTCGATCTGCTCGACGCGTTGTATCAGACGGTCATCACCGTCTCGACGGTTGGCTACAGCGATCCAGCGGGTACAGGAGGCCGCTACCAGATCTTCACGATCGCCCTCATCCTGCTCGGCACCGGCACGTCGCTGTACACAGTCGGCGTTGTCATTGAAATGCTGTTCGAGGGACGGCTCGACGACCACATCAGGAGGCGGCGCATGCAGCGTTCCATCGACAGTCTTTCCGGCCACGCGGTGGTCTGCGGTTACGGCCAGGTCGGCCAAGCCATCGCCGCGGCCATGATCGACGCAGGCACCGATGTGGTGCTGATCGACAGCAACTCCGACGTCGATCCCGGCGACCTGCACTTGGTGCCCGGTGACGCCACCCACGACAGCACGCTGCGGAATGCCGGGCTCGAGCGGGCCAGTTCGCTGGTGGTGGCCTTGGACTCCGACGCCGACAATCTCTATGTCGCCTTGAGCGCCCGCGCCCTGTGCCCCGAGCTGTTCATCGTGGCGAGAGCCAATTCGGGCGACGCGTTGCCGAAGCTGCAACAAGCCGGTGCCGATCGCGTCATCAACCCGCACCAGATCGGCGGAGCGCACATGGCCGAGGCTGCGCTGCGTCAGGACGCAGCCGACGACGGCCAGCGCTAGTCGGCCACGAGGTTCAAGGAGCGGCGAGTTTGCTCGATGCGCTCGTAACCCTCGGTGTCGGCGAGGTAGCGACGCTTCGCCAGCCGCGCACGGGCCCGGCGCCTGCGGGCCCGCACGGCCTCGGCGCTTGCGACCCTTCGGGCAGCGCCTGCCACAGCAAGGCCACCGGCCGCCAGCCCCAGAGACGGCGGCCGGGATGGCGTCTTGGCGGTGCGATCGGCTTCGAATTCGAACTGGGAGACATCGAACAGCGTGAGCGGTGGCTGCGTCGGCGGGTTGGTGGCCATGCCTTCATGGCTACCGACGGGGTGTGACAACCAAAGCGAACGATGTCCGGCTTCAGCGGCCTGAGTGCCCGAACCCTCCAAGGCCCCGCTCGGTCTCGTCGAGAGAATCCACCTCGTCCCACTCGGCCTGCTCGACGCGCTGGATGACGAGTTGGGCGATCCGATCGCCGCGCTGGATCTCGTAAGGCTCGCTGGGATCGGTGTTCAGCAGCAGCACCCGCAGTTCGTCCCGGTAGCCGCTGTCGATCAGACCGGGCGAGTTGACGCAGGTGACCCCATGCCGCCACGCCAACCCGCTGCGGGGCTGCACGAAACCTGCATAGCCGGGCGGGATTGCCACTGCGATGCCGGTCGGCACCATGGCCCGGCCGCCGGCTGCGGCCAGCGTGACCGTCTCGGCGGCCAGCAAGTCGCATCCTGCGTCGCCGGGCTTGGCGTACGTCGGAAGCGGAAGGTCGGGGTCGAGGCGCCGTATCGGAACTGCCACCACGGCGAGCACTGTAGGTGAGGCCTCGAGCGAGCGGCCCCATGTTTCTGTGCCCGCGTCTTGTGGCTGCGGTAGGCCGCCCGGGACTCGAACCCGGCACCTTGGGATTAAAAGTCCCCTGCTCTACCCGATGAGCTAGCGGCCCGACGTCCGCGGGCGCCGATCCGGCGCTCCGGCACTCATATCGAGGCTACTGGCGGGGTTCTGGCTCTAGCCTGACGCCAGTGTCACCAGCATCCGGGCCCGAAGAGCCGCCTTCGCCTGCGGCAACGCCCGCTGCGGCGCCCGAGTCGGAGCTGCTGAGCGATGACGAGCTGGATGCCATCGAGGACGATCTGGCACGAGCCGAACGAACCTTGGGCCTGCTGGCAGACGACGACATCGATCCCGCGGTGGCAACGGCCTGGCTCGCTGATTCCTGAGTGGCGGCGTCCTGAACCGCGGCGCGAACAGGCGAGCCTGCTTGCCGGCGCGGCTACTCGATGGTGAGGTCGACGTTCGACGAGACCAGCTCGACCCGGTTGCGCGGTTCCAGCTGATCCCAGCTCCAGCTTGCGTCGGCTGCAGCGCCGTCGAGCCAGAACCACCGGCCTGCCAGGTTCGGCACCCGCTCGTCGCCGAGACCCACCCGCGCATCGATTGTCTTGAGCACACCTGCGTGGCCCACGAGCAGGACGCGGCCGCAGACAGACAGATGTCGCCGCAGCGCCGGCAGCAGCCGCCGGGCGATGCTGTCTTCAGACTCGAAGCCTGGCGGCCACCTCCTCGCTGCGACATCGCCGGGCCAGCCCTCGTCGATCTCGGCCCGGGTGAGGCCTTCCCACGGTCCCGCACTGCGCTCGCGCAGTGCCTCATCGGTCACGACATCGCTCACGCCGAGCTGCTTGGCGATGATCTCAGCGGTCCGCCGCGCCCGTTGCAGGTCGCTGGACACGATCAGGTCGAACGCAGGCAAGTCGAACCCGTGCCGACCGGTGTGCAGATCGCGCCCCCGCATCACCGGTGTCCGCCAGCTGTCGTCCGCGGCAGCGAGCGTGGTGGCCAAGGCGTCGCCGGCAATCTGCGCCTGCCGCTCGCCGAGGCCGGTCAACACCGGATCGGCCTGTCCCTGCCAGCGGCCGCGCAGGTTCCATTCGGATTGACCGTGCCGCACCGCCAGCAACTCTGAATGCTGTGTCACGGCGCCCGACCCTAGAGGCTCGTCCGCGTTGCCTCTGGGACGTGATCGGTAGCATCGCGGCGATGCCGACAGTGACAATCCGCCTGTTCGCGGGGGCGCGCGAAGCGGCCGGTGTCGGCAGCACCCAGACCGAGGCGTCCTCAGTCGCTGAGGCACTGGACTGGGCGAAGGCGAGCTTCGGTGAGGGCTTCAGCGCTGTTCTGGCCGCCAGCAGGGTCTGGCTGAACGGCGAACCGGCGCTCGGGGAGTCGAAGCTCAGCACCGGAGACGAGATCGCCGTCTTGCCGCCCGTCTCGGGCGGCTGAGCGGCGGCTGCACCGTGGCAGCGTCGCCGGATCTCGAGCTGGCGCGGCCGCGAACCTCCGCAGCGGCGCAATGGCTCGGCCCTGCGGTCGAATTGGGTGACGCCACCATCAGCGGCGGACTGATCTGGGTCGTCGGGCTGATCGGTGCCTTGTGGGCGGGGGCGGTGACGTTTGGCATCGCACTGACAGCGGTCGCCATGCTCGGCGCCTGGCAAGCTGCGGGCGTTCGCAGCCGCGCCGGAGCGACACGCCCATCGTCGAGCGCGACGGAGGCGCGGCCGCAGATTGCCGAATCGCTGGTGCTTCCCCAGAGTCATCGGCTGCCCGCTGCCGCGCTCGCCGGTGCAGTCGGATTCGCAGGCGTCCTCGACACCCGCCTGGCGGGGGTCGTTGTGGGCGGGGCGGTCGCCGCCAGCTTCATCGTGGTCGCAGCCTTGCGACCCCGCCGCCCCGACACCGGCGCTGCAATGGGGGAACAGGCGTCGCCGCTGCGGTACCTGAGCGGTGCAGGGCTGCTGATTCGCACCTGGATGCAGGTCGGCGTCGCGGCCGCGTGCTTGGCAGCCATCGCTCGCTACTCGCTGGGAGCGGCACTCGTGCTCGTGAGCGCGGCCGCCGCTCACGACGCCAGCGCGCACCTCAGCGCGTCGGGTCGGCAGCCGGGGCTTCGCGGTCCGCTGATGGGAGCGATCGCCGCCGTGATCGCCGTCTTTGCCCTGACCGGCCTGAGCGTGCCGCCGTTTGCACCCAACGACGTCTTCAGGTTCGGTGTGCTCGCGGCGTCGACCCTGCCGCTCGGCCCCGCGCTCGCCCGGCCGAATACCGCGCTCGCCGCACGCCGAGAGCACGTCCGGGCAGGCCCGCCGAACGCCAACAGACGATCAGTCGCCGGCAGCGGTGCATCGGAGCCCGCCGGCGGGCTCCAGCGTGCGCGGGAGCGTCTGGCCGGGGAGTGGGCCGTGCGCAGGCTCGATTCGCTGAGCGTCACGGCTCTGGCGTGGCTGTGGGGCTTGGGACTTCTCGCCATCTGAACGTCTCATCCCCACGGCGCTGCTGCGCACTCAGTTCGTGACGCTGCGGTGATCTGCGTAGCGTTATCGGCCGTGGCCCACGATGTTCCTGACCGCCAGATGCCTGGCCGCGTCTTGCGGGTCGCCGTGCTGTGCATGCACACCTCGCCGTTGCGCCAGCCCGGCAGCGGCGACGGCGGCGGCTTGAACGTATACGTGCGCGAACTCACTGCCGCGCTGGCGCATCTCGGCGTCGACTGCGACATCTACACGCGCCGCACCGATCCGTCGCAACCCGATCAGCTCGAGGTGGAGTCGGGGGTGACGGTCACACATGTCGATGCCGGTGCCCCGTCGCTCGACAAGGACGACCTGCCGGCGGTCGTTGCGGCATTTGCCGGCAGGGTCGGCGAGCACCTCGCTCGACGCCCAGTCGACGCAATTCACGCTCACTACTGGTTGAGCGGCATGGCCGGGCACCAACTGAAACACCGCTTGGACATTCCGCTGGCAGTCACGTTTCACACCCTCGGGCGCGTCAAGACGAGCACCGGCGACGCCGAGCCACGCCACCGGGGCGACGCGGAGCAACGAGTCATCGACTGCGCGGACGCCGTGTTCACCTCCGGCGACGCTGAGGCGGCCCAGCTCACGTCGCTGTACGACGTTGCGCCCGAGCGTCTCCACGTGCTGACACCCGGCGTGGACCGGGCCATGTTCGCGCCCGGCCAGCGCCATGGGGCTCGTGCAGCGATCGGCCTTCCACCGGGACCGGTGCTGCTGTTCGTGGGTCGCCTGCAGCCGCTGAAGGGCGCCGAGCTGGCCGTTGAGACGCTCGCAGCCACGAGAGCTGCCGGCGCAGCGGGCGCCCACGCCCAGCTCATCGTTGTGGGTGGGCCCAGCGGTCCGCGCGGCGAGGCCACGCTGTCCCGCCTGAAAGCCATGACCGACGAGCTGGCCGTGACAGACCACGTGCGGTTCGTCGATCCGCTCCCGCACTACCTGCTGTCGACCTATTACCGGGCCGCCGATGTGTGCTTGGTACCCAGCCGCTCAGAATCGTTCGGGCTCGTTGCGCTCGAAGCCGCGGCGTGCGGGACACCGGTCGTCGCGTCCGACGTCGGCGGTCTGCGCGACAACGTCGTCGAGGGCAATACGGGCTACCTCATCTCCGACCGCAGCAGCGACGCGTTCGCCCGCCGGGTCATCGACATCCTCGCTGATCCGCTGCTGGCGCTGCGCCTCGGCGATGCCGGCTCTCGCCGCGCCGAGCGCCATAGCTGGCGTGCGAGTGCGGCCGCGGCGCTGGACGTGCTCGACACCGCGGCCCGGCGAGAGCTCGTCGCCTGCCTGTGACCCGCCGGCCGGCGTCCGACGCCGAGCTCGATCGGCTCGAGTCTCGCATGGACGATTGGCTCGCCGACTGGGCCCGCTCACAGGCCGACGGCGGCGCCGACGAGCGCCCGATGCTGCTCGACGTGACCCGTGACGAGGAGGTTCCGCGGCGCTGGTACGTGCGTCTGGCCGGGGAATCGCGCGATGTCATCGCCATCTGGCTGACGCTACGCCAGCGCACGCTGGCGTATGAGTCCTACGTGCTCCCGACGCCGCAGCATCGAGCGGACCAGGTGGCCGACTTCATCCTGCGCCGCAACTACTCGCTGGTGGGCGCCCAATACGGCATCGGCCCCGAGGATGCCGTGTACCTGACGGGGGAGCTGCCCACCCACTGCGTCGACGAGGACGAGCTTGACCGGGTCGTCGGATCGCTCTGGGCGTACATCGAGCGTGACTTCACGACGCTGATCCGCCTCGGCTTCAAGCCATAAACCGCGAAAATCATTTGACACGTTTCATTGGTTTCTGATTGATTTGATTCTTGCCGGGGCACTCGCCTGCAGGCCGCAGGGAAGCGTCCCACTTCACCGCGAGTGCCCCGGCACCGCCATTGGGCTTGGCAGCGGTCCTGATGCGGTCCGGTACCGTGACCGCATGGCTGACAGCGTCGAACTGCTGATCGTCGGCGGCGGCAAGATGGGCGAAGCGCTGCTGGGCGGGTTGCTCACGGCCGGCCGCAGCGCCGAGAGCATCTGCGTCGCTGAGCCGATTGCCGCGCGCCGCGATGAGCTGGCCGATCGCTACGGCGTCGCTGTCTCCGGTGACGTCCCGGCGTCGGCCGGCGCCATCCTCGCCACCAAGCCCGACGTCATCCCGACCGTCGCCGCCGCGGTCACGGCCGCCGGCACCGAGCGCATCCTCTCGATCGCTGCCGGAGTCACGCTCTCGACGCTCGACACCGCTGCAGGCACCGGCACCCCGATCGTGCGCGCCATGCCGAACACGCCCGCACTGGTGTCGGAGGGCGCGGCGGCGATCTGCGGCAACGACCGAGCCTCCGAAGACGACCTCGGATGGGCCGAGGAGATTCTTGGTGCCGTAGGACGTGTTGTGCGCGTCCCCGAGCACCTGATGGATGCGGTGACCGGTCTGTCTGGGTCCGGACCGGCGTATGTGTTCCTGGTGGCCGAGGCAATGATCGAGGCGGGCGTGCTCATGGGCCTGGGCCGACCGGTGGCGGCGGAATTGGCCAACCAGACACTGCTGGGTGCCGCGACGCTGCTGGCCGAGGGACGTTCGCCGGCCGATCTGCGAGCCGACGTGACGTCGCCGGGCGGCACGACGGCGGCCGGGCTCCGCGAGCTGGAGGGCCACGGCGTGCGTGCCGCATTCGCTGCGGCCGTCGAAGCAGCCACGCGCCGCTCCGCCGAACTCGGCTCGGCGTGATCGAGCGCCCGCGACGACGAGCCGGCCCCTAGCCATGACAGGTTTCGACACGATCACGTGCCTGAGTGATCTGGGCACCGCAGACGAGTCGGTGGGCGTCATTCACTCGATCGTGCGACAGGCCGCTCCCCATGCCGCCGTGATCGACTTGTGCCACGAGATCGATCCGGGCGATACGCGCACGGCTGCCTTGATGCTGGCGCGCAGCGTGTCGCACCTAGCGCCGGGCGTGGTGCTCGCATCGGTCGGACGCCGTTTGGACAGGCCCGCCATCGCCGTCTCGGTCGGCGACGGCCAGTCGATGCTGGTCGGCCCCGACAACGGAGTGCTCGCCGCTGCCACCGCCGCGGTCGGCGGCGCGGACATCGCAGTGCGCATCGAGTCCGCCGGCTGCGGCGATCCCCAATCCGTGCTTCACCCGGCGCGCGATGTGCTCGCGCCCGCAACCGGCCGACTGGCGGCAGGAGAGCCGATTGAAGCCCTGGGCGCGCCGATCGACCCCTCGCTGCTGCTGCCGTCGCTCGTTGCCGTGCCCCGCGTCGAAGACGACGGTTCCGTGACCGCCGAAGTGCTGTCTGTCACGCGCTGGGGCACGGTGCAGCTCAACGTCGACCGCGAGACGCTGGCGACCCTCGGCGATCTCCTGGTCATGGAATGGACTGCAAGCGCGAGTGCGTCACAGCCCGGGGAAGCGAATTCGCAGTCGGTCCGGCTGGCGGCGGCGGGCTCGGCGGGCTCGGGCAGCCTTGGGTTGTGCGACGATCCTTTCGGCCTGCTCGAGTTGACGGTCGCCGGCGGGAGCGCCGTTCATCTCGGCTTCGCGGTGGGCGCCGAAGTCCGGCTGCGCGCTGCTGCATGAGAAGGTGACATGAGGCCTCGAACAGCACTCGTGCTGGCCGTGCTCGCGGCGGTCATCCTGCTCGCCGCCACCATCCAACTGCTCGTAGCCCTCGACTGACCGCCCTGTGGCCCCATTTGCTGAGCGATCTTTCGTTGAACGCGTGGAAACGGGGTGCCGGATCGGCGAGACTGTGCGGGCCGCATTTCCGAACCCTGGGTAATCCGCGTGTCCATCGTTGTCATGGGCGTGAGCCATCGCAGCGCACCGCTTGAGCTATTGGAGCGCTGCACGGTTGGCGCCGCCGACGTGCCGAAACGACTTGCTGATCTCGCATCGTGCGCGAACGTCAGCGAGGCGGTCGTCGTGTCCACCTGCAACCGCACCGAGGCCTACGTCGTGGCCGAGAAATTCCATGCGGCGTTCGGCGAGATGCGCGATTTCTTCTGCACGCTGTCGGGTGCGGCACCCGCTGAGCTGTCCGACCATCTCTACGTCCACTACGACGACGACGCGGCGCGTCACCTGTTCCGTGTGGCCAGCGGTCTGGAATCCGCCGTGGTCGGGGAGCACGAGATCTTGGGCCAGGTCCGCACTGCATGGGACACGGCACGAACCGAGGGCACCGCGGGCGCGGTGCTCAACGGACTGTTCCGACACAGCATCAGTGCCGGCAAGCGCGCACGCACCGAGACCGGCATCGCGCGGGGGACGGCGTCGATCAGTCACGCGGCAGTGAGCATGGCCAAGAGCCATCTCGGCACCTTGGAGCGTGCTCAAGTGCTTGTCGTGGGAGCCGGCGAAATGGCCGAGGGCATGATCGTTGCGCTTGCGGCAGCCGGTCCTGCGGCGGTGCAGGTCGCCAACCGCACGCCTTCGCATGCCGAGGCCTTGGCAGCTCGGGTCGGAGGCCATCACTTGCCGCTCGGAAGCCTGGAAGATGCGTTGGTCGAGGTCGATCTGCTGCTGACGTCCACTGGTGCCAGTTCGGTGATCGTCGACCACGCCAGCGTCGGAGCGATCATCGAGCGACGCGCCGGCCGACCGCTGCTGATCGTGGACATCGCCGTACCTCGCGATGTCGACCCGGCCGTGGCCCGCCTGCCGGGCGTCACCCTCCTCGACATGGACGACCTGTCCCGGTTCGCCGAGGTCGGCCAGGCGGGCCGGCAAGCGGAGGTGGCGGCGGTCGAATCGATCCTGGCCGATGAGACGGAGCGTTTCTCCGCCGACCGCACCGCCCGGGAGATGGCACCGCTCATCGAATCGCTGCGCGGCAGGGCTGAGGCAGTGCGTCAATCCGAGCTGGCACGTGCGCTGGCGGCTCACCCCGATCTCGACGACGACGCACGCGAGGCGCTCGAGCGTGCAACCGCCGCGCTCGTCAGCAAGCTGATGCATCAGCCCACCGTGGCGTTGAAGTCCGCGGCAGGCAAGGCCAAGGGCGACCGGCTCGCAGACTCAGTGCGCGACCTGTTCGATCTGTAGAACTTGATCGCGTGAGGATCGCGACACGATCGAGCCCGCTGGCGACTTGGCAGGCGCGCGCCGTCACCGCCGCGCTGGAGGCAGCCGGAGCTTCCCGGGGCGACATCGAGCTCGTGCCCGTGAGCACAACGGGCGATCTCGACTTGTCCACGCCGATCTCGGAAATGTCGGGCAGGGGCGTGTTCGTGACCGAGGTGCAAGCAGCGGTGCTGGACGGCCGCGCCGACATCGCCGTACACAGTGCCAAGGACATGCGCTCCGAGCCGACCCCGGGCCTGACGCTGGCAGGCTGCCTGGTGAGGGGCGACTCGTGCGACGCGCTCGTCGGCCTGGCGCTCGATGAGATTCCCCGCGGCGGGGTCGTGGCAACCGGATCACAGCGCCGCCAGTGCCAGCTAGCGGCACTCCGCGGTGATCTGCGCTTCACCGGTCTGCGCGGCAACATGGCTCGTCGCATCGCCGCGGTCGCCCAGCCCGACGTCGACGCCGTGATCGTGGCAGCGGCGGCGCTTGAACGTCTCGGCGAATCTCACCGGATCGCACAGCGATTCAGCCCCGACGAGATCGTGCCTCAAGCCGGCCAGGGCGCCATCGCGATCGAGCACCGCACCGGCGACGCTGACGCGGCTGCTGCCGCTGGCGCGATCATCGACGAGGTGACGACACGATGCGTTCACGCCGAGCGCGCGTTCTTGCGAACGCTGGGCGGCGGCTGCGATCTGCCCACGGGCGCCCATGCCACCGTCGATGCCGACGGGAACATGGCCATGACCGCTGTTCTGGCCACCGCAGACCGGGACAGTGTGATGCGTGCGTCAGGCCGCCACCTCGACGGCGAGATCCTCGGCGTAGCGCTCGCCACTGAATTGCTCGCCCGTGTCGACTCCGCAGAGCTGAAAGCGTGATGTCCCCCCGCGACCTTCTGATCTGCGCGCGGGATCGTTAGTGACCCGGTGGCTGCGGATCTCGCCGGTCGCACGGTTGTTGTCACAAGGGCCTCGCACCAGGCCGGCCCGCTGGCCACGGCGTTGCGCGAGCGCGGGGCGACGGTGGTGGTGGCGCCCGCGATTGCGGTGGTGCCCCCGCTCGACGGCGGCCAGCCGCTCGACGATGCCCTGCTGCGGCTCGAGCAGTACAGCTGGGTCGCGTTCACCTCGTCGAACGCCGTGGCAGCCACGTTCGCTCGTGCCGACCGGCGCGGCGTTCGACGCCGCTTCGCACGCATTCGCACAGCGGCTGTCGGACCTTCCACGGCCGTGCGCGTCGAGGCCGAGATCAACCGCCCGGTCACGCTGGTGCCGGAACGACACGACGCTGCCGGGCTTGCCGAAGCCTTTCCCGAACCCGGCGAGGATGACTGGTGCTTTGTACCCCAGTCATCACAGGCCCGGCCGGAACTGGTCGACGGGCTGCGTGCCCGCGGCTGGAACGTCGATGCCGTGAGCGCATACCGCATCGTCACGCCCACGCTGTCCGATCATCTGGTCGCGGATGTGTCCGGCGCAGACGCCGTGACATTCGCCTCGCCCTCCGCTGTGCGCGGTCATATGTCGCAGATCAGCGGCAACGCCGTCACCGGTGAAGTGGTCTGCATTGGCGGCACGACAGCGGCTGCGTGCGCCGAGGAGAACCTGCCGGTGGCCGCAACCGCTGCACGTCCCACCGACGAGGAACTGGTTGAGGCCGTCGTTGCCGCAGTGCACGGCTGATGCAGCCCCGGTGCAACGGCGGCACCCCTACGCTGCGGGGCCGTGACCGAGCCGCATTGGACCAACGCCGAGCTGTTCGAGGCCGCTCAACGTGTGATTCCCGGTGGAGTGAATTCGCCGGTGCGGGCATTCGGGTCTGTCGGCGGCACGCCGTACTTCGTTGCGCGAGCCGAAGGGCCGTACGTCTTCGACGTCGCGGGCCGCCGGTATCTCGACTTCGTGCAGTCCTACGGCGCGATCATCCTCGGCCACGCTCATCCGGCCGTGACTGAAGCCGTCGCGACGGCCGCGGCCGACGGGACGTCGTACGGCGCGCCCACGCAGCGCGAGGTGCTGCTTGCCGAGTTGATCGCAGAGGCCGCGCCCGGCGTGGAGCAGGTGCGCCTGGTGAGCAGCGGCACTGAGGCCGCCATGACCGCGGTGCGACTCGCACGGGGTTACACCGGACGACCGCGGATCGTGAAATTTGCTGGCTGCTACCACGGCCACGCTGACGCGCTGCTGGCGGCGGGCGGCAGCGGCGTGGCCACGCTGGGCCTGTCCGGTTCGGACGGGGTACCGCCGAGCGCCGTGGCCGACACGGTGGTCGCGCCCTACAACGAGGTACCCGAGCTTGACGACCAAGTGGCGGCGGTCATCGTGGAACCGGTGGCGGCGAACATGGGCGTGGTGCCGCCCGTGCCCGGATTCCTGGGGGGCCTGCGTGCCGCCTGCGACGAAGCGGGCGCACTGCTGATCTTCGATGAGGTCATCACCGGCTTCCGCCTCGGCCGTGGCGGTGCCGCCGAGCATTTCGGCGTGACGCCCGACATCTCGTGCTTCGGCAAGGTCATCGGCGGCGGCCTGCCCATCGGCGCCCTCGGCGCAAGCACCGAGATCATGCAGACGCTGGCCCCGACGGGCGCCGTGTACCAAGCCGGCACGCTGTCCGGAAACCCCCTCGCCACCGCGGCGGGGCTGGCTGCGCTCGAGCAGCTCACGCCGGCGGCCTATGCGGAGCTGCAGGCCCGCGCCGGTCAGTTCGCCGACGGCTTGCGCGCAGCACTGACGCGATCAGGCTTCGACGCCGCTGTCATCCAGGTCGGCACGCTCGTGGGCCTGTACTGCGGCCCAGTCGCCGGGCCGGGCTGGGTCGCGGCCGACTACGACGACGCCCGCACCACCGATGAGCAGGCCTACGCCCGCCTGCATGCCGAGCTGCTCCGGCGCGGTGTGGCATTCGCGCCCGGTGCCTACGAGGCGATCTTCGTCGGCCTCGCCCACACGCCCGACGTCATCGACGAAACCCTCACCGACATCGCCGACGCCGCCTCAGCCGCGGCGAATGCATAGCTGGCCGCAGCCGAGTGCGCCGACCAAGTGAGATTGCGCACATGATTCAGACTCCTCATATTCTCTAGAGCCTGATTTCTGCTGAGCTCGCTCCGCGAACTCCCGGTGACGTAAGGAGAGGTTGGATGAGTCTGCGCTCACTGCGTCTCAGCGATCTGCATCGAGAGGCTGCAGCAGCGCGCGCACTCCACAAAATTGTTTTCGAGACGTTTGGGCATTGCACATCATTGGAACTAGCGAAGCTCGTAGCGAACGCGACCGAGAACATCACGAGTGACGATTTCCCAGAGGCCGTTCGCCTCGATTCCCAGTTTCTTGAACTTCGTCGGATCCTTACTCGGACTGAATGGCAGTTGCTTCCGCTTACCGCTCAACAGTTGCGCGAAGGAATCAGACCCCACTTTGCTGTCGACGAGAAGCGCGTTCGGGAAGTTGAGCGAAAGCGCCGGAACGAACAACGACGCCGCCAAGAGCGACAACGTGAGCGCGACAGAGAGCTTGAATTTCTGGAGCGAAAGGCTGTCGCAGAAGCGCGCCTGAAGGAGGCGCGTCGCTCAGAAATCGAAACCGCGTGCACCGAGGCCTTCGAACGTGACTTCCTTGGCGCCGATGCAAGTTGCGTCACTCTGCTGAAGCCGGGGGTCTACGAAGAGGACGACTACCGACAGGACAAGGCCCGCTTCGTGCGGAACTGGGCAAGACAGCAACTGGGCCTTGATCTAGACGACGAACAGGCTGCCGCGGTAGGAGCGGTCGCGGGCAACGTACTGGTCACGGCGCGCGCAGGATCCGGCAAGACGCGGGTGCTGACGACCCGAGCCATCTTTCTGCAGCAGCACTGCGGGGTGCCGCCAAGTCAGATCATGCTGCTCGCGTTCAACCGTGCGGCCGCGGCAGAGATGCAGAACCGACTGCGAGACCAACTGGGCGACAGCATTCCGCACGTAATGACGTTCCACGCGCTCGGCCACGCCCTCGCCCCACCACAAAAAGAGGGAAAGCGGTTGCTCTACGACGACAGAGACGACGGCAAACTGCATCTGACCGAGGTGGTTCAGCAGGTCATCGATGAATTCGTGCGAGACGACCAGTGGCACGGTCGCATCCGCGATCTCATGCTGGCGCATTTTGAGGCCGACTGGGGCCGCATCGAGTCCGGCGGCTATCACCTGAGCGGTGACGAGTTCATTCGGTTCCGCCGTTCGCTTACCCATGAGACGCTGAATGGCGAACGCGTCCGAAACTTCGGGCAGCAGGCCATTGCGAACGTGCTTCTTGAACACGACATCCCGTACCGGTTCGATCACGGATTCGACTGGAGCGGCCGTCGGCTCCGCGCCGACTTCTTCATTCGCGTTAGTCACGAAAACTCGATCTACATCCGGTACATCGATGCGGCCGATAGGCGACCGCGGGACGACGATGAGTGGACGCTGCTCCGCGAGTCGATCGAGAGTGGGGTCTTCAAGGGCAGGCTCCTCGAGATCACACAGGAAGAACTGCTGGGTCTTGGTGCGGCGGGGTTCGTCTCTCACCTGTGCGCAAGGCTGACGGAGTACGGCGCGTCACCGAGCCCCATAGGCCGAGACGAACTGTGGCAGAAGATCAAAGACCGCGCGGTCGACGATTTCAGCAAAGCCATGGAGCAATTCGTCGGGCGCTGCCGACAGCGCAATTGGTCTCCATCCGACTTGAACATGGAGATCATCCGACACGAGACACTACCCGGAGCATCCCACTCGGAGTTGGAGTTCTACCAAATCGGAGCCGCTGTGTACAGCGAGTACCTGCAGAGACTGGAGCGCGACCGGCGTGAGGATTTCAACGGCCTCATGATCAAGGCTGCGGAAGCAGTCGATGCAGGCAGGCTGCGCTTCGCGCGAAAGGGCTACAGCGGATCCGTCTTGGATCTGCGCTACGTCCACATCGACGAGTACCAAGACTTCTCCAGGTCGTTCCACAACCTGACGCAGGCAATGCGGCGCCACAACCCGAGGCTGGAAACATTCAGCGTCGGGGATGACTGGCAGGCGATCAATGGCTTCGCTGGCTCCGATCTCCAGTACTTCAGAAACTTTGGCACGCACTTCTCGCCTGCAATGTCAAGGACCATCTCCCGCAACTATCGATCAGCTCGCCGCATCGTCGAGGCCAGCAATCTCTTGCTCGGCACGGAAGACACCCAGGCCCGACCGGTGCATGCGGACGAGGGCCGCGTTTACGTGTGTGATCTGGAGTCATTCAGACCGCTCCCGAGCGAGCGAAAGGGCCGCGAAGACTCCGGCATCTCGACGACTAGCGAGGGTTTCGAAATGGCGATTGGCCGACTGGCGTACCACGCGGCACAGCAAGGCTCGGTTGTTTTGCTCAACCGGACTCGCAACCCAGACGTGATCCCAGGCGGCAAATTGAGCCCGGCGCTCAAGACGCTTCGCGAGACGTTGCCGAGAGAGCTACAGGAGCGCGTCGCCATCAGTACGGCGCACAAGTACAAGGGTCTCGAGCAGGACACGGTCATCATCTTGGACGCCGTAGCGAACCACTATCCGCTCATTCATCCTCACTGGATGTTCGGACGGATCTTCGGTGACACGCTCGACACAATCGCGCAAGACGAGCGCCGCCTCTTCTACGTGGCACTGACTCGCGCCAAGAAGAGCCTCTACATCTGCACGCAAGGCAGCAAGAGGAGTCCGTTCCTGGTCAACATCGTTCGAAGTCCTTCGGTCGAGCAGTTGGACTGGCACAGCTTGGTTCCGATACCGCGCGATGGACCTGAGCTCTGCGCAATCCGAGTTCACAACTCATACGACGCTCACAAGATTCTGAAGGCCGACGGCTTCACGTTCATGGGTGCAGAGGCTTGGAAGGACAGGCACTGGCTGAAGGTGATGCGCCGCCACGAAGTGACAGTCGACTGGATCCGCGATGCGCCGTGGAACGATGGACACGTCGTCATCAAGATCTTCGATGCGGCCGGCGACTTGGTCTGGTCATCAGAGACAGGTGACCTCAGCGACTGGGACGCCGCAAAGACCTTGGGTTCGTAGCAGTGACGCCGAGTTCCGCCGACGCTTCGCCGAGCGTGCGCTACTCGCCGGGCTTCAGGGACTCCGTCCTCTGTCTCACCAAGCCCGAGCAGAATCAGGTCAACGCTGCGGTGATGCTCTATTTGGAGAACCCGGCACTGCCGGGACTGAAGCTCAAGAAGCTGCGCGGCAAGAGCCCGGCCGGTCAGCTGTGGTCGATGCGCGCATCTCAGGAACTCCGCATCCTTCTGAGGCGCAACGGCCTGGTCGCCGATCTCGTGCACGCCGGTCACCATGACGAGGCGTTACTCAAGGCCGCGCTGATTGGACCGGCAGAGCCCGCGCCACCCGTACCGGAACCCGAAGCTCCGACCGCCGCCGATGGAGATTTGAAGCAGGCGGCCACGAGACGCCATGACAAGCCAACAGCGTCGCATGAGCCGGACCCTCTTGCGACACCGACCGAGGCAAAGGAACAACCTCTGCTGTGGATGTGGCCTGTTGACGCCCTGCGTGACTATCTCGATGCGCACCGCCGTGCATCTGCCGGCGGGAATCAGAATGATCACATCCCCGTTGTCTCAGCTGCACAGGCAGTGATGCTTGTAAGGGCGACTGAAGATGACGCGGAGGATGTGCTGCTGGCTGGTTGGCCTGGAGATGCCAATGCGCCTGTTCGCGCACGACTGCTCGACCTTCTCGTCGATCTGTCTGAGTTGCCCCCACAGGAGTGGCGCGAGGCGCAGCTGACCGCGGACGAAACGGCTGCGGTCGAGCGGTTCGCCAGAGACATCACCGAGAAGGGGGCGGCTGCAGCGCTGTCGGTCGAACTTGGCACCGAGGGCCTGCGGCAGCTTGCGACGGCGCCTATCGAAGCGTGGATGCTCTTCCTGCATCCTGACCAACGCGAGATAGTCGAGCGCAGCTTCGCTGGCCCGGCGCGCGTCAGCGGCTCGGCGGGTACAGGCAAGACGACGGCGGCGCTGCATCGGGCAGCGTGGCTTGCCCGGCACCCGCCCGAGGCCGACATGTTCGGTGCTGAACCGCTGCCGATCCTGTTCACCACGTACGTGAAGACCTTGGTGCCCGTCCTCGAGGCGCTCTATGGGCGGCTGCCTGGCTCGGTGTCCGGTGCTGTCACGTTCACCAACATCGATTTGGCTGCAGCCGAGCTGTGCGAGGAAGCTGGTGACCTGCGCAGCTGGAACGGGGTGCAGAACGAGAACGCGTTCGCGCTCGCCAAGAAGGAGATCGTCAAGCCGGGCACACCGCTGCACGAACTGGGCTGCTCTGACGACTACCTGCGCGAGGAAATCCAACGAGTCATCATCGGCCGCGGCATCGATGATCTCGACAGCTATCTGGGCATCGACCGGATTGGTCGTGAGATGCCCTTCCGGCCCGCCGTGCGGGAACAGGTCTGGGAACTTCGCCTCGCGTGGCGCGATCTCATGGACGCCAAGGGCCTTGAGCACTTCGAAGACCGGATACGACGCGCCCGCGACTACGCACGTTCGCTCGCAGAGCCGCGCTACCGCACGGTCATCGTCGACGAGGCACAGGACCTCACTCAGACCGGCCTTGAACTCCTGTGCGCACTCGTCGCTCGTCGTATTCCGACACCGCAGGGCCCTTCCCGCCAGGAGTTGGGGCCGGATTCGGTACTGATTGCGGGAGATGTTGCGCAGCGCGTCTACCCCGGCGGCTACACGCTGCTGTCTGCCGGAGTCGACGTGCGTGGCCGCAGCCACAACCTCGGGCGCAACTATCGCAACACGCGAAGGATCATCGAGGCAGCCATCGCGTGCGCTGGCAGCTTCACTGTCGCAGACCTTGAGGCCGAGCAGCCAAGCGGTTCGTCTCCGCGCCGCAGTGACGCCGCCCGCGAGACGGATACCGACGGCGTGCCGCCCCGGCTAGTCATCGCTGCCGACAAGTCCGGCGAGCGGCGCTGGGTTGCTGCTGAGATCGCCCGACTGCGCGGTGCCGACACGGGGGGCCTCGCCTTGGGCGATTTCGGAGTGTTTGCCGCTCGGAACGACGACGTCGAAGCTGCCGTGAAGGTTCTGGAGAGTTCGGGCCTGCCAGTCCGGAATCTGAAGGAACCAACGCCTGGCAACGGCGACATTGAGGAGGGCAGCGTCAAGGTCGGCACGCTTGACCGGGCCAAGGGTCTCGAGTTCAAGGTGGTCTTCCTGCTCGGCATCTCGCACGGCGCGTGGCCTTTCACGGCGAAGAAGGGTCTCCGCTCCGGAGAGCGTGCCGACGCTGAGGCTCTGGCGGCCTCCAAGCTGTTCGTGGGTATGACCCGTGCCCGCGACGCGCTCTATGTCTTATGCAGCGAGAAGCCGCATGCGCTCATCGACTCTGGTCGTGTTCATTTCGAGACGATCCGTGTCCCGGTTGGCTGACTGCCGTCCTCGCGACCCAACAGATGTTGAGCTGCGGTACCGGGACTGGGCCATCGAAACGTTGGGCGAACAGAGGCGCACACTCGCCGAGCCGATCAGCCACTCCCCATAGCTGTGATGAGTTCCAATGGAGTGCGCTGGACAATGTCGGCGGCGCTTTTCTATTGGGTTCTGATCTCGGCGTACATGTTGATCGTGCAAGGCGACGAACTCGACTTGGATGCCGTATTTCCCCTCGTCGGCGAAGCTCCTGGAGCATCCGTGTCGTACGCGTCTACGCCGTCCAATCCGCCAAGCGCGGTCGTAGCAGCATTCTGGATCGTCGGCTGCATTGTCGGACTTCCACTCGTGGCCCCGGCCAAGGCAATCGCTGTGGTTCTCCGCATCAGCCTGATCGTGGTCGGCGCCTGTCTGCTGGCAACCGTGACGCGTCTCGGCCTCCTGCTGGTCCCAGTGCTTGCCCTTCAATTGATGGCCTACTACCGAAGTGACCTGTTGTGGCGCTCGTGAAGCGGTGATGTCGCGCGAATCTGTTTGACCAGTTCGGCCCGCTTCACGCCAACGTGAGATCGGCGACGTGACGAACCCCAGGCAGTTCACCGCTCGTCAGATCTGCATAGAGGTCGCGCAAGTGCTCCTCGAGGTCTTCCCGTGTCTTGCCCTGTGTCCGATGGTCAGGGAATTCATCGAGGTAGCCGAGCCACCACTCGTCCTCTTGCCAGTAGACGAACTTCGTGGTGCGCACGCCTGCATCTCCCTGCTGGCCGTCGGCGTCGAGCATCAGGTACCCGAAAATCGTCTCTGAAAGCAGAGGCGGCACCGATACGGTGCCGCCTCGTCGCAACTGTGCCCCAAGCAGCTTCCGTGAGAGGCCGACGAGGAGCGTACGCCGGAGATGATAGCGCGCCAGAGCGAGGTCAGTGCCGTCGAATCGTTCATCTACGACGACGCGACACGAGCGGCCCTGCGTAGCGCCCTTTCTGCGGATCGTTTCGCGACATACCTGCGGCTCGCCCGAGGCCGCGAAGTGCGAGCACTGCAACTCTATGCACGGAATGCTGCATTGGCGTCAGCCATGCACGGCCCACTCCACATGCTGGAGGTCACGCTTCGGAACGCGGCCCACGACTCCCTGTCGGAGACGCACGGTACCGATTGGCTTTCAGGAGTCGCGCTCACCACGAGACAGCGGAAGATGATCGACAGCGCCACGAGAGGACTTCGACAGCAAGGCAAGAAGGTCACGTCGAGCGGGCTGGTAGCTGAGATGAGCTTCGGTTTCTGGGTGGCACTCTTCGCCAAGCGCTTTGACCAGCAGTTGTGGAGAGTTGCACTGCACCGGGCGTTCGAGCCGACTCCGGCCCGTTCTGAACTGCACCGGCAGCTAGAGCAGCTTCGCGCTCTGCGCAATCGCATCGCGCATCATGAACCCATACTCAAGCGGGACTTGAACGGCGATTACGAAGCGCTCTTGGAGGTGCTTGCGATGCTGTCTCCGGAGGTGAGCAACTGGGTGCGTCACTACAGCCGCGTCCCGGAGGTACTCACGACGTCGACTTCGCGGATCATGCGGTTCTAGCGGTACGTCAGCGAGCTTGGCGTCGACGACGCTCAGGTGCGGTCGCGCCAGAGCCGCGCCATCCCGGCCGCCGCCCGGTAAATGCCGCGGGGGCCGAGCGGACCGGCTCTGCCCTGCAGCAGATCTGTCGAAACGCGCATGGCCAGGTTCCCCATGCGGGGGGAGCGGATCGCAAGCTGTGTCAGCTTCCTCATCAGCCCGGGCTGTCCCAGCGCGCGTGTCGTCAGCCGGCCGAGATGGTGGTACCGCTCCCAGCGCGCGGCAAGCACCGCCTCGTAACGCCGCAGCTCGAGTCCGTCGTCGGCGTCGAGCGCCCGCCCGATGACCTCGGCCGCCAGCCGGCCGGTAGCGAGTGCCGGGCCGACGCCGTCGCCGTTCCAGGGATTGACGCTGCCGGCTGCGTCGCCGACCACCACCCAGTTCGGTCCCGAGCGCGGGCGCACCGATCCTCCCATCGGCAATCGGCCGCCGGCCGGTTCGCTGCGAGGCCCGGCAGGATCGATCTCCCAGTGCTCGGGGACCTGCTGGGTCCACTGTTCAAAGAGGTGCTCCAGGGATATGGCCTCGTTCCCGTAGTGGTGGCTGAGCAGGCCCACTCCCACATTGGCCGTGCCGTCGCCTACCGGGAATACCCAGCCATAACCCGGCAGTTGGCTCCCGGCGCGATCAGCCAACGCAAAGACCGACTCGATCCATGGCTCGGCGTGGCGCGGCGTGGGGTAGTAGGCGCGCATCGCCAATCCCTGCGCGTAGGTCCGGGTGCGCACGGTGCCGAGCGCCCGGCCGAAGTTCGAACGCGGACCGTCGGCGATGACGACATAGCGAGCCCGCGCAACCACGTGCTCGTGCAGCGCACCGCTGGCGCCCCGAGCGATGCAGCCACGCAGGTGACCATCGGTGATCAGCGGCGCTGTGACCTCCGTGCCGGTGAGCACGCGCGCCCCCGCCGACTGTGCTCGGGCGAACGTCAGCGCGTCGAGGCGCGACCGGCGCACCACCACGCCGTAGCCGGGCCACTGCTCGCCCTGGGGCCATGAAACCTCAAGGCTCTGCCCGTGGGCGGTGATCCGCAGCCCGTGATGCCGGTGCCAGCGCGCAGCATCCGGATCACAGCCCATGTCGATGAGCTCGCCCACCGCGACGGGTGTGAGCGCATCGCCGCAGACGCGTTCGCGCGGATGGGTCGAGCGCTCGATGAGCAGCACATCGCGTCCTGCCTCCGCCAACCAGTACGCGGCAGCGCTGCCCGCTGGCCCGCCACCGACGACGAGCACATCGCAATCGAGTGTCTCACTCAAGGCATGGCGCTAATGGCCGCCGCCACCCCCGCCGCCGGACAGGGCGCCGCCGCCGAGATGCTCCCACTCGGCATCGCGCTCGGCTGCCACTTCGTCGCTGATCGCTTCACCGCCGATCACCTCGCGTACATAGCGCGCAACTGAATAGAGCTGATGCTCGTTGAGCACATCGCCAAACGCGGGCATGGCGGCTGCGTTGTCGCTGCCGCCGGAGATGTGCGCGCCGCCGGGCCGGTTGGGATCGCCGTAGACCTGCCCGAGCCCGAGGCCTTCGGAGCCCACCGAGATCCACTCGATGAACGAGTCGTCCAGGCTCGGGAATGTCAGCAGCACCTCGCCGTCCCACAGCGGGCGCCCTACCAAGCCCCCGTCGGAACCAGCGCCGTCACCGCCGTGACAGCTCGAGCACCTCACTGCGTAGGTGGTTGCTCCCTCGTTGATGGCGGTGATCGGTTCGGGGGGTGGCTCGGTGAGCTTCACGTACACGAACGCCCACAGCGGCAGGCAGAACAACACGGGCAGCACCCAGATCGGTATCCGATGCCGCGTCTGGGCCGCGATCACCCATGACGGATCAGGCGGAGCTTCAGGTTCCACTTCGAGCTGTGCCGCCTCGCGCGCGGCAGCAATCATCTCGGCTTGGGTAGGCCCAGCGGCCGCAGTTGCTCCGGCTGCGGGCGCCGCTGCGCCCGCATCACCGCCGCCACTGCTGCCGTCGTCTTCGAGCACCCCCAGCGCGATGCGACGCTGTCGCGAGCGCTCCAACAGGTACTCGGGAACTTCGGTCACGGGATCCTCCGCGGGGTCGCCCCCAGGGGTTCTGGCACAGCGGCAGTGCCAAGTTCGCAGGGCACGATACGCGCCCGAACGCACCGAGGCGCAAGTCTGCCATGCAGCCACGCTGATGGCGCAGACTGTCACGCCCAATTGGGCCATCCGATGAGGCCGTCCGAATGGGTCAGCCCGAATTGTGGCGAGTGCTGGCTGTCGTGCTAGAACATCACGCGCCATGGCCGGGGCGCCGGTAATCTTTGCCCCGGTCTCGCTGCGGCTGACGCA
This sequence comes from Candidatus Poriferisodalis sp., assembly GCF_965204125.1. GTDB lineage: Bacteria > Actinomycetota > Acidimicrobiia > Acidimicrobiales > Poriferisodalaceae > Poriferisodalis. The sequence continues at coordinate 1,432,468 of NZ_OZ241968.1, forward strand.
CTCGATGCACTATCGATTGGGCCAGTTCGCAACAGTCCTGACACGCCGACGGGAGAACGCGGGAGGAACACCGAGTGGTTGCACTCGTCACATCGATCCTCGTCACCGCGCTGATGGTCTACCTGCTGGTGTGGTACGGCAAGCGCCGCCCGACCGACCGTCCCACTACCTGGGGCGAAGCCATGCTCGGGGCCGCCTACGTCTTCATGCTGATGCTGCTGGTGTTCGGCATCGTGCCCGACCGCTGGATTCGCCTGACCGACAACGAGTGGGGCTGGTCGGTGGAGCGCTTCCTGGTCACCGAAGGCCAGTTCATGGAGTCGCCGATCCTGTTCCCGCCGACGCGCATCGACCTCAAGAAGGTCAGCGACATCGTGGTCGTCATCGAGCACCTGATCGCGTTCATCGGACTGCCGGTGCTGGCGATGTGGTGGCAGAAGCGCGACAAGGCCCAACCCGCCGCCGAGCCGATCTCCGATTACGGCCGTCCACTGGTCAAGGGCAACTGAGGGCAAGACGAATGGCTGCCAACGACGCGAACCCGCCGATGCCCAAGTTCCGGGATGACTACCTGCTGCAGCAGGTCGACGCCTCGTACCTCGATGCGGCCGTCAAGCCCAAGCAGTTCATCAACATCGACCAGTCCGAGTGCATCCAGTGCGAGGGCTGTGTGGACATCTGCCCGTGGAAGTGCATCTGGTACGTGTCCACCGAGGCGGTCGACGAAGCCGTCGGCGTGGATCTGCCGGGGCTCGATCCCACCGACAACGCCATCTTCATCATCGACGACGACGTGTGCACCCGCTGCGCGCTGTGCGTCGACCGCTGCCCGACCGGCGTGATCACGCTGGGGCGGGTCAGCAACAACCCCCCGCCGGCGGGCGACGTCCACGGCCGCACCCACACCCACGGCTACGCCTACGGAATGCGCCTGTAGGCCGGCCGGAATGCTCGTACTGCTGAGACTGCGAAGGACCCGGTCCACCTAGACCGAAGAGATATGGCGAACACGCTCGAGTCCCCCGATACCAAGCCGAAGCTGCCGCAGCGTCTCCAGAACGCGCAGCAGCAGGCGGCCGATTGGATGCAGGACAGCCAGTTCTGGACGTCGATCTTCCGGCCCGGTTCGATCTTCCGCAAGGGCTACACCGACAGCCCCCGGAACAGGTCCTACGTCATCATGAACAGCGTCCTGTACCACCTTCACCCGGTGAAGGTGAAGCGGCACGCCGTGAAGGTGAGCTACACGCTGTGCCTGGGCGGCCTGAGCTTTTTCCTGTTCATCCTGCTGACGATCACGGGCATCTTCCTGATGTTCTTCTACCGGCCGACCGACACGGCCGCCTGGGCCGACATCGAGAGCCTCCACACGCAGGTGGCGTTCGGCCTGCTCGTGCGCAACATGCACCGATGGGCCGCTCACCTCATGGTGATCACCGTGTTCCTGCACATGGCCCGCGTCTTCTATCACGGGGCCTACAAGGCACCGCGAGAGTTCAACTGGGTCGTCGGCGTCATGCTGCTGCAGCTCACCTTGCTGCTCGCCTTCACCGGCTACCTGCTGCCGTGGGATCAGCTCGCGCTGTGGGCGGTCACGGTGGGCACGAACATGATGGGCTTCACGCCGGTATTCGGCGAGCAAGTCCGGTTCGTACTACTAGGCGGCCAGCAGATCGGAGCAGAGACGTTATTGCGCTGGTACGTGCTGCACGTCTTGATGCTCCCCTTTGTCATCGTCATCTTCATGGCGATCCATTTCTGGCGAGTGAGAAAGGACGGAGGCATTTCGGGGCCGCTGTAGGAAGCCTGAACGTCCCGAGCCATCAGCATGACTGAGATCCCCGAACACCTCCTGCGCCGCAGTGCCGAAGCCAGAGCCCGCGCAACCGGCGCGCCCGCGGCCGGCGAGGGCGAGGCGCCGGCCGCCGCGCAGCCCGGCGACGACGACGGTGTCACGATCCCTCGTTCGCTGCTGGAAGCCAGCCAGCAGCCAGGTGGCGCACCTGCGGTTGCCGGCATGGCGGCGCCTGGGGGTCCCGCCGCTGCGGGCGGAGGGGTGGCCACCTCACTGCCGCCGCTGATGGGCGGACCCGCAGGCAATACTCACCGGCTGCTGACGGTCGTCAAGTCGGGCTCGATCCAGGACGTCAAGGCCAGCCCGGGCGACAAGGTCCACGTCTGGCCGCACTTGCTGGCTGCCGAATTCACCGCAGCGCTGTTCATCACGGCCTTCACGCTGGTGTTCTCGCTGTTCATCAACGCACCGCTGCTCGAGCTCGCCAACCACAACGAGACGCCCAACCCGTCCAAGGCGCCGTGGTACTTCCTGGGCCTGCAGGAACTGCTCACGATGTTCGACCCGATGATCGCCGGCGTGACGATCCCGGGCGTTGCGCTGATACTGCTGGCCTTCGCCCCCTATGTCGACAAGAACCCGTCTCTGCGCCCCGAAGACCGCAAGTTCGCCATCTCGGTCCAGACGATCCACCTCATGTTCTGGGCAGTGCTGGTGATCATCGGCTCGTTCTTCCGGGGGCAGGGCTTCAACTTCACCTACCCGTGGGACACCGGTCTGCACGGCATCTTCCACCTGTAGGAGCACGTCGGCATGTCCACCGGAACCATTCTCGCGATTGCCATCCCGGTCATCGTCGTGCTGGGTGCCGTGGTCGCGTTCGTCTCCTTGCGCCGTCGCGACGCCACCGGCTTGGGCCACCTGTCACGCGAGACCCGCCGACGCGACGAGCTGGCAGCGAGCGCCGGCGACGACGCTGCTGCTGGTGACGACACCGGTGCATTCGGCGTCAGCGCGCAAGCACAAGAGCTGGAGCGCTCGGTGGCCGCCGAGCGCCGCCCGTCGCCCGTCGCCACCGCGGAGCCCGAGCTGCCGCAGGACTGGGCGCCGCCGCCATCCGACGAGGTGGGTGTCACCCGCCGGCAGTTCCTGAACCGGTCCTCGGTGTTGCTGATGGCGACGGGTCTCGGCACCTTCAACGCGGCCATGCTCGCTTTCCTCTGGCCGCGCCCGACAGGCGGATTCGGCTCGAAGATCAAGATCGGCACGGTGGCTTCGGTTGACGAGGCGATCTCGTCGTCCACTCCGGCCGAGAACTTCTCGTACTTCTCCGAGGCGCAGAGCTACATCCAGCCGTACCCGACCGATTCGGCGACGCTGTCCAACGCAGAGACGGTGTACGGCGGTGCGGTGCTCGAAGGCATGCGGCTGGGATACGTCGCGCTGTGGCAGGTCTGCCCGCACTTGGGCTGCAAGGTGCCGGTGTGCGGCAGCTCGCAGTGGTTCGAGTGCCCGTGCCACGGCTCGAAGTACAACCGCGTCGGCGAGAAGAAGTCCGGGCCGGCACCCCGTGGGATGGACCGCTTCCCGGTGACCATCGAGGGCGGCAACGTCTTCGTCGACACCGGCAAGGTGTCGCAGGGACCGGCGATCGGCACCGACAGCACGGGCCAGGGCCTCGAGGGGCCGCACTGTGCCTGAGCTCAGCCACATGCTGGCCGTCAGCACGGAGCGTTCGATCGCGATCGTGCTCCTAGCGGTCGTCGTGGTCGGCTGGGCGATCTACGTATTCGTCAACATCCGCCAGGCGAAGTCCGAGGCCGGCAGCGAGATCGAGTTGGCGCCCAACCGCGGCAACCTGCCCGACGACGAGGAACTCGAAGGCCGCCGGCTGGAGAAGGTTCAGGCCTTCGGCGTGCTGATGCTGCTGATCATGGCGCTCGTGCTGCCCGTCTACTGGATGCTCGAAGGCGGGCGCCGTTCAGGTGCGGAAACGTCGTTCTCTGAAGCTGCCGTGAGTCGGGGCGAGGCCGTCGCAACCGCAGCGGAGTGCTTCGACTGCCACGGCGCCGATCTCGGCGGCGCGCGTTTCGCCCCGGTGGTGCTCGACATCGGACACCAGTTCTCCGACAAGGAGTCGTTCGTCATCAACACGACGTGGGAGGCGCCGTCTCTCGACGACGTGTTCACGCGTTTCGACACCGATGCCGAGACCCTCGACGAGGTCACCGAGGTGCGGCAGATCCTGGTGTACGGCCGAGGCGTCATGCCGGCGTGGGGCCTCGAGGGCGGCGGTCCGTACAACGATCAGCAGATCGACGACCTCGTGGCATGGCTGTGGGCCAACCGGATCGGCGCAGACCAAGACGCAGCAGATGCCGCGGACGACGAGATCCTCCGCGAGATCGTCGCGTCCGCAGTAGGAGACGATGAGATCGCCGAGCTCTTGGTCGACGAAGCAGCAGGTGCCTTGGAGGACAACCCGCTCAACGAGGAGGCCCACGCTCGGGCCACGGCGCGGTTCGAGGCTGCCAGAGCGTCAGATGTGTATGCGGGAGCCTCGGACGGGAAGATCTTGTTCGATCTGCATTGCGCCCGCTGCCATACGCCGCGCTGGCCGGGTCGCGGCCTCGCGCAGTTGCCCAACAACGGCGGAACGGTGGAAGTGCTTCCCGGACCCGACGGCGCCGGCCGCTACGGACCCGCGCTCAACAGCGTGAGCCTCGAGCGGCTGTTCCCTGACATCGAAGATCACATCAAGTTCGTCGAGGAGGGCGCTGCGAACAATGTGGCGTACGGCCAGTTTGCACGCCTCGGCAACTACGGCATGCCCGGCTTCAAGCGGGTGCTGACCGAAGACGACATCCGGAAGATCGTCGAGTACGAACGAAGCCTCGACCCGCAGCGCCAGGCCTCGGTCGGCTTCGATCTGTTGCACGAAGCGGGAGACGACGAATGACCGCCTCGCACCTTCTCGGCATTGTCAGCTGGGATCCGGTACTCACCGGATACTTGGCCGTGATCATCGGCATCGCCGTGCTGTGCGGATCGGTGTACTTGCTGCTGGCCACCAACCTCGGGGTGCGTCTTGGCTTCCTGGTTGCGTGGACCGGGCTGTGGGGCTGGATGCTGCTGATGTCCATCGTGTGGTGGGTGTTCGGCATCGGATGGATCGGCAGCCAGCCGGGATGGAACGTGTTGCAGGTGACCTCCAATCCCGCAACGGTGCTGGTCGACGAGGTGCAGCAGCTCGAGGGCATCCCCATCGATCAACCGCCCCCCGGCTGGATCGAGATCGTGATCAAGGAGAAGTCCGACGACGACGCCGAAGAGGTCACCGATCCCGAGATTGTCGAAGCTCAGGCGTTTGCGGCTGACGCCCGCTCGGCGGCCGATGGACATGTCGTCTGCGACGGTGCAGACCCGCGCCGGCTGCTGGCTGTGAATTCGTGTTTGTTCTCGGCCGCGGACGAATACAAGACGTACCGGGTGCTGATCCGGGGCGGCGAGCGGTACCGGCCGTTGAGCATTCCCGACAACGCTGTCACGCAGTACTTCCTGCCGAGCAGGGGCAGGCCGCACTACGCCGTCGTGCAGATCCAGCCGTACCAGCCGAGGGTCGAGATCGATCCGAACGTGTTCGGCGACGACGGCAAGATCGTGGTGCCTCAGCCCCAGATCGACGAGAACGAGCCGGTGTACTCGGTGGTGCTGGTGCGTGACCACGGCAGCGTGCGGCTCCGCCCGGCCCTGCTCACGATCTTCTCTGCCCTGCTGTTCGGCTTGGGCTGCTACCACCTGCATCGACGGGATCAGGCGATCTGGGCGGTGCGCGAAGCTGCGGGCCAGTGACCGGCTGGCCTGTTTTGGGCCAGACTGGGGCCGGCATCTGATCACCGACGCGCCGAGGGGGTCCGGGGCATGAACAATGGCTTGGCGGAATACCTGCCGGTGTTGGTTCTCGGCGTGCTTGCTGTGCTGTTCGTGCTGGTGAGCATCATCGCATCGCGGCTGCTGGCACCCCAGCGCAGCACGAATGCCAAGCTGGCGTCGTACGAGTGCGGCATCGTCGACCAGGCCGCCATTCCCGAGCGATTCCCGGTGCGCTTCTACCTCGTGGCGATGCTGTTCATCATGTTCGACATCGAGATCGTCTTCCTGTACCCGTGGGCGGTCGCGAACAGCCAGCTCGGCCTCTTCGGATTCATGGCGATGCTGATCTTCGTCGTGATCTTCTTCCTGTCGTTCGTCTATGAGCTGGCCATGGGCGGGCTGGAGTGGGGCCCGCGCAAGCGCCGCGTCCTCCCGCTGCCGCCTGCCAGCCGCAGCGGCATCACTGGCGTGCGCACGGTAGGGCTGACCGGCCGCGAGCACGTCCCCGACGCAGCGTGGAGCGGCGCACAGCAGCCCAGCAGCGGCACGGCGGCAGGCTGATGGCGGGCATCGACGATCTCAAGTCGCGACTCGGCATCGACGACGGTCTCGCCGGGCTCGGTCACAACGTCTTCACCGCACCGGTGGAGGAGCTGGTGAAGTGGGCACGCCGGCGCAGCCTGATGCCGGCCACCTTCGGACTCGCCTGCTGCGCCATCGAGATGATGGCGACAGGCACGGCCCACTACGACCTGGCCCGCTTCGGCATGGAGACGTTCCGCGCATCGCCTCGTCAAGCCGATCTGATGATCGTGGCGGGCCGCGTCAGCCAGAAAATGGCACCCGTATTGCGCCAGATCTACGACCAGATGATGGAGCCCAAGTGGGTGCTGTCGATGGGTGTGTGCGCGTCCAGCGGCGGCATGTTCAACAACTACGCCATCGTGCAGGGCGTCGACCAAGTTGTGCCGGTCGACATGTACGCACCCGGCTGCCCGCCGGGACCCGAGACGCTGCTGCATGCGATCCTTGCGCTGCACGAGCAGATCCGCACCGGCGAGCTGACCCAGCGCCGGGCCGAGCGCGGCGGCGGCGCTGCGGTGGATCTGGCGGCGCATGGTGTGCCGCAATCGGGCACGGCGGCACATGGTGTGCCGCAATCCAGCACGGCGGCGCGCTGATGGCAGACGAGGGCGCAGCAGCCGACGACGCCGCGCCAGCGACAGAGATCGCTGAGCAGCCGACCATGTTCGGCGTGCCGTGCACCGACGAGCGTGGCCAGCAGGTGCTGCATCCGAGCCGCGACGAGTACCTCGATGTGCTCGGCATGGCCGCTGCCGATGGTTTCGAGCTGTGCGTCGATGTGTGTGCGGTGGACGGGCTCACCAATCGCGGCCGTGCCGTGGCGCCCGGCATCGAGCCGGAACGCTTCGAAGTGGTGGTGAACCTGCTGGATCTCCGTGGCCGGCGACGGCTGCGCATCCGCACCCAAGTACCGGCCGACGATCCGCAGGTGCCCTCCGCGGTCGGGCTGTACCCGGGCGCCGAGGCACCCGAGCGGGAGGCGGCCGACCTGTTCGGCATCAGCTTCAGCGATCATCCCGATCCGAGCCGCATTCTCATGCCACCCGACTGGGAAGGCCACCCGCTGCGCAAGGACTACGCCATCGGTGCCATCCCGGTGCAGTTCAAGGCGGTGGAAGGCCGATGAGCACTGCAACGGCCGCCGCCATCCGCCGACCGACGGACGCCGTGCTGCGCATCTCCGAAGAGGCTGCGCTGGAAGCTGCCGTTGTCGAAGATGACATGGAGGCCGTCACACCAGAACCTGGCGACGGGCCGATGCTCATCAACATGGGCCCGCAGCACCCGTCCACCCACGGCGTGCTGCGCATCGCGATGGAGCTCCAAGGCGAGACGGTGCTGCGCTCCAAGCCGATCATCGGCTACCTGCACACCGGGATGGAGAAGACCGCCGAAGACCTCACATTCCTGCAGGGGCCCACGAACGTCACCCGAATGGACTACGCCTCGCCGCTGTTCACCGAGCTGGTGTTCTGCCTCGCGGTCGAGGATCTGCTGGGAACGGAAATCCCGCCGCGAGCCACGTGGATCCGCATGCTGATGTGCGAGCTGAACCGGATGAGCTCCCACCTGCTGTTTCTCGCGACCAATGGCATGGACCTCGGCGCAGTCGGGATGATGCTCTACGGGTGGAAGGAACGCGAGGAGATCCTGCGGTTCTTCGAGAGCGTCACCGGCTTGCGGATGAACCACAACTACATACGCCCAGGCGGCGTGGCAGCCGACCTGCCCGACGGTTGGCAGGACGACGTGGAGCACATTCTGACGGTGCTGCCCGACCGGCTCGAGCAGTTCGACACCTTGATGACCGGCCAGCCGATCTGGAGAGACCGCACCCAGGGCGTCGGTGTCATCACCTCCGACGAGGCCATCGCCATGTCGGCCACGGGGCCGCTGCTGCGCAGCACCGGCGAGGCGTGGGACTTGCGCCGCACCATGCCGTACCTGGCGTATGACGAGGTCGACTTCGACGTCGTCGTCGGCGCCTACGGCGACACGTTCGATCGGTACTCCATCCGCCTGAACGAGATCCGTGAGTCCATGCGCATCGTCGCCCAGTGTCTCGACAAGATGCCGAAGGGCCCCTACCGCACCGAGGACCGCAAGGTCACGCCGCCTCCGCGGGCTCGCATCGACGAGTCGATGGAAGCGCTGATCCATCACTTCAAGATCTTCACCGAGGGCTTCCGGGTGCCGTCCGGCGAGACGTACGTGGCGGTCGAGTCACCCCGCGGCGAGCTGGGCTGCTACCTGGTCTCCGACGGCGGGCCCAAGCCGCAGCGGGTGCACATCCGGGCGCCCTCGTTCGTGAACCTGCAGAGCCTGCCGCATCTGATGTACGGCGGCCTGCTGGCCGACGCCATTGCCATCATCTCCTCAGTCGACCCGATCATGGGGGAAGTCGACAGATGAGCATTCGCGAACGCCGCGTTCTTGCCTGCTCCGCGTCCGACGGTGAAGGGAGCAGCCGGTAGTGAGCTTTTTCACTGAGGAAAACCGGACGCTGGCGCGCGAGATCATCGGCCGCTACCCGAAGCGCCGGTCAGCGATGATCCCGCTGCTGCACGTCGCACAGGCGCAGGCCGGCTGGGTCACTGAAGACGCGATGGTGGAGATCGCCGAGCTCGTCGACACCACGCCCGCCGAGGTGCTCGGCACCTGCTCGTTCTACGAGATGTTCAAGCGAGAGCCCGTTGGCAAGTATCTCGTGAACATCTGCGCCACCATGTCGTGCGCGCTGGCCGGCGCCGCTGAGCTCATGGAGCACGCCGAGGAGCGGCTCGGCGTGCGCGCCGGCGGCACCACCGCCGACGGCCTGTTCACGCTGGCATCCGCGGAATGCCAGGCGGCGTGCACCGAGGCGCCCTGCCTGCAGGTGAACTACCGCTACCGCTACCGGGTCGACACCGACGGGTTCGACCAGCTCGTTGACGATCTCGCTACCGGTGCCCTCGACGACGAGATCCCGCCGCATGGGGTCACTGCCCGCGTGCGCCAGCACATCCCGGCCGACCGAGCAGTCGGCGCCGTGCCTCCCGAAGCGGTCAACGAGCCGCCGGTCTGGATGGCAGCACCCGCCAGCAATGGGGCAGGTTCGGCGTGAGGGCCCCCAGCCGCCGCGTTGGCGTGCGGTCCGCGTCCGACGGCGGAAGGCTCCACTGATGGCGTCGTACACGATCCCCCACGCGCCCGGCTTCGTGGCCAACGATGCGCCCCGCATCGTCACTGAGCGATTCGACCATCCCGACAGCTACACGCTCGAGCGCTACCTGGCCACCGGCGGCTACGAGGGTCTGCGTGCCGCCCTGAAGCGCACGCCCGAAGAGGTCCACGGCGAGGTTCGCAGCGCAACCCTGCTCGGGCGCGGCGGCGCCGGCTTTCCCGCCGGGGTGAAATGGGGCTTCTGCCCGCCCGGTGTGTGGCCCCGCTACCTCGTGGTGAACGGCGACGAGTCAGAGCCCGGCACCTACAAGGACCGCCTGCTGATGGAGCTCGACCCGCACCAGCTCATCGAGGGGTGCCTCATCGCCTGCTACGCAGTCGGGCTGTCGCAGTGCTTCCTGTACATCCGCGGCGAGATGGCCGTCGCGCAGGAGCGTGTGGCACAGGCCCTCAACGAGGCCTACGAGGCCGGCTGGGTGGGCCGCAACATCTGCGGCACCGACTTCTCGGTCGACATCGTGCTGCACTGGGGCGCCGGCGCATACGTGGTGGGCGAGGAAACAGCGCTCATCGAGAGCCTGGAGGGCAACCGCGGCATGCCCCGGCTCAAGCCCCCCTACTTCCCCGCCGCCATCGGCCTGTACGGCCAGCCGACCATCGTCAACAACGTGGAGACGCTGGCGAACCTGCCGTGGATTCTGCGGCACGGGGCCGAGGCGTTCACCGCCATCGGCACCCCCACGTCGCCCGGCACGCGCATGGTGGCGGTGAGCGGGCACGTGCAGCGCCCCGGCGTGTACGAGATCACCAACGGCACCACGACGTTCCGAGACCTGATCTACGGCGAGGACTACTGCGGCGGCATGCATCCGGGCCGTGAGCTCAAGGCCTTCGTTCCGGGCGGCGGCTCGGCGCCGTGGTTCACGCCCGCCCAGCTCGACCTGCCGTTCGAGGCGTCCGAGGTGGGGCCGCAGGGGTCGATGCTGGGTTCCGGCGCGGTGATGGTGATGGACGACACCACCGACATCCCCGCGGCAGCACTCACGCTGACGAAGTTCTATGCCCACGAGTCATGCGGCAAGTGCGTGCCCTGCCGGGAGGGGGCGACTTGGCTGGAGCGGGTGCTGCGGCGGGTGTGCGACGGCACCGGCTCGCCGCGTGACCTCGACGTGCTGTTCGAAGTGGGCGCCTCGATCTGCCCCGGCGACTTTCCCCACGCTGCGGTGCCCGAGCGGGGCCTCGAGCCGAAGCCGTTCCCGTACCAGATGACCACCATCTGCTTTGTGGGACCGTCCGCATTCGCCCCGGTGCATTCGGCCATGACGCTGTTTCCCGAGGAGTTCGAAGCTCGGGTCGCGCCGAATGCGCATCTCGACACCGGCATGCCCAACGGACCCGCCCCGAGTTCCATCTCGGAGGTGGCCATCCGTGTCTGACGCCACTGCCGCCGAAGCAGCGCCGAGCACCGTGGAGGTGACGATCAACGGCATCGCCGTGGATGCGCAGCCGGGCGAACTCGTCATTGCAGCCGCGGACCGTGCCGGGGTGCATATCCCGCGGTTCTGTTACCACGAGCGGATGAGCCCGGTGGGCATGTGCCGCATGTGCCTTGTCGAGATCGACACCGGGCGGGGGCCGCAGCTGCAGCCCTCCTGCATGGTCCCCGTCTCGCCGGAGATGGTGGTGGACACCACCAGCGAGCGCACGCAGCGGGCGCAGGAAGGCGTGCTGGAGCTGCTGCTCATCAACCACCCGCTCGACTGCCCGGTCTGCGACAAGGGCGGCGAGTGCCCCCTGCAGGACCAGACCATGGCCTACGGCCCGGGCGAGTCCAGGTTCGTGGAGGAGAAGCGGCACTTCCAGAAGCCGATCCCCATCTCCGACCTGGTCCACCTCGACCGGGAGCGCTGCATCCTGTGCGACCGCTGCACCCGCTTCGCAGACGAGGTTGCCGGCGATCCGCTCATCGACTTCACCGAGCGCGGCAACGAGACACAGGTGCTCACGTTCCCCGGCGAGCCCTTCTCGTCGTACTTCTCGGGCAACACGGTGCAGATCTGCCCCGTCGGTGCGCTCACCGCATCGCCGTACCGCTTCAAGGCGCGGCCGTGGGATCTCGTGGAGACCGAGTCCACCTGCACGACATGTGCCGTGGGCTGCCGCATCGCCGTGCAGTCGTCGCGCAATGAGCTGGTGCGCTACCTCGGCGTCGACATCGACCCGGTCAACCACGGCTGGCTGTGCGACAAGGGCCGCTTCGCCTTCGGCTCGGTGGCGAGCCCAGACCGCGTGACGGCGCCGCTGCAGGCCCGCACACCGTCGGGCACCACCTCCGACATCGCCGACGCCGAGCCGCTGCGCCGCTTCCAGCCGACCGACTGGGCGAGTGCCCTCGGTGCCGTGGCCGCTGCGGTGAAGGCGGCTCGACCGGGCGCGATTGCCGTGCTCGGCGGTGCCCGCGGCACCAACGAGGACGCTTACGCCTGGTCGAAGCTGGCTCGCACGGTGCTGCAGACCGACCACGTGGATGCGCAGCTCGGCGACGGGCTGCCCGCCGAACTGGCGGTGGGCCTGCCGGCAGCGACGATCGACGAGGCGTGCAGCGCCGACACGACCCTGCTGGTGTGCGGGGACCTCCGTGAGGAGCTGCCGGTTCTGCACCTGCGCCTGCGCGGCGCGGCCCGAGCAGGCACGACTCGGCTGGTCGAGATCGCTCCGACCACCACAGGTCTCACGCGAAACGCAGTTCGCAGCGAGCAATGCCGCGGCGGCGAGGCAGCATCGGTGCTGCGGAACCTGCTCGACGGCGATGACCCGCTGGCCGGCGAGCTGGCATCCGGATCGGTCGTCGTGGTGCTGGGCCGCTCGTCGGTGTCGGAATCCGCCGAGGCGACGGCTGAGGTGGCCGCGGTGATCAGCGCTCGCGTCCCCCACGCCCGCTTCCTCGTCGCCGCACGCAGAGGCAATGTCCGCGGCGCGCTCGACATGGGCTTGGCGCCGGGGATGCTCCCGGGACGGGCACTGAGTGCCAGCCCGCCGCTAGAGCTTGCAGCGGAGTGGGGCGAGCTGCCTGGCGAGCGCGGGCACGACGCCACGGGAATCCTCGCGGCAGCCGCCTCCGGAGAGATCGACGTGCTCTTCCTGCTCGGCGCAGACCCTTTGACCGATTTCCCCGACAGCATGCTGGCGCGCCTCGGCGTGTCGGGCGCAGGCATGGTCGTGGCGGTGGACTCGTTCGTGAGCCAGTCGGCGGCGGAGGCCGACATCGTGCTGCCTGCCGCCGTGTTCGGGGAGAAGTCGGGCACCACGACCAACCTGGAGGGACGCGTCTCAGCCGTCGGCGAGCTGGTGACCGCACCCGGCTCAGCCCGCCCCGACTGGATGATCGCGGCCGAGCTGGCCGTGATGTGCGGCGGCGACCTCGGATTCCTGTCGGTGGATGAGATCACTGCCGAGATCGCAGCCATGTGCGCCACGCACGCTGGGGCTATCGGCCCGGACCTTGCCGCTGATGGTGTGGTGGCGTCGGGAGCGGCCTTCGAGCCCGAATTCCCGCCCGAACACGTCGCACCGGCGCGAGACGCCTACGGCCTCCGCCTGGTCTGCAGCCGCAAGCTGTACGACGGCGGCGTGACGGTCGACCAGACGCCTGCGCTGGCGTCGCTGGCGGCCGACACGGTGCTGCGCGTGCACCCGGTCGACCTGGAGCGTGTCGGCGTCGAATCGGGTACTGAAGTCGAAGTGCACTCCGACCGCGGTGCGCTGCGGCTGCCGATCGTGGCCGACGCCGACATCGCCCGCGGGAACGTCGTGGTGCTGTTCCCATCGCCCCTCATCGACGTGGGAGCCTTGATCGACGCGACGGCACCAGTCACCGACGTGCGGATCGAGACCCGCGCCGGCGAGGCGTCACGGTGACCGGCGACCCGCTGTTCGCGGACGGTGTCGACTGGGGCGACATCGGCATCATGGGCATCAAGGTGCTCGTGGCGTTCGCCGCCCTGCTGGTCGCCACCATGTTCATGATCTGGTTCGAGCGCAAGCTGATCTCGGACATGCAGCACCGCATCGGCCCCAACGTGGCCGGGCCGTGGGGCTTGCTGCAGGCCTTCGCCGACGGCGTCAAGTTCTTCTTCAAGGAAGACCTGCGCCCCGCCAATGCCGACCCCCTCGTGTTCCGGCTGGCGCCCTATATCTCGGCGGTCACCGCGTTCGTCGCCTTCGCAATCGTGCCGATCGGCGGCGTCTTCACCGACACTCCAGGCCGCAGCGGCACGGTCACGCTCTTCGGCAAGGAGACCATCCTGCAGGTGGCCGATCCGCCGGTGGGCATCCTGCTGCTGCTCGCGATGTCGTCGGTCGCTGTCTACGGCGTGATGCTGGCGGGCTGGTCCTCAGGTTCGAAGTATCCGCTCATCGGGTCGGTGCGGGCCTCGGCACAGGCCATCTCCTATGAAGCCGCGCTGGGCATGTCCGTTGTCGCCGTGGTGATCACGGCAGGCACGCTGTCCACTCACGAGATCGTGAGGGCTCAAGCGGGCGGCGTGGATGAGTGGCTCCTCATCACGACAGGCTTCGTTCCGTTTCTCGTGTTCCTGATCTCTGCCACCGCGGAGTTGAACCGTCCCCCGTTCGATCTCGTCGAAGCCGAGCAGGAACTCGTAGGCGGCTTCCACACGGAGTACTCGTCGATCCGGTTCGCCCTGTTCTTCCTGGCCGAGTTCATGAACGTGATCACGATGTCGGCGATCATGGTGACGCTGTTCTTCGGCGGCACGGCCGGGCCGGTGTTCTTCGGCTGGACGTGGTTGTGGCCGACCGTGTGGTTCCTGGCCAAGGTGTTCGCCTTCCTGTTCGTGTTCGTCTGGTTCCGCGCCACGCTGCCCCGCCTGCGTTATGACCAGCTGATGTCGCTGGGCTGGAAGGTGCTCATCCCCGTGATGCTGTTCTGGCTGATGTTCTTGGGCCTGCGGCAGCTGGTGGTCGATCAGGGCTGGAGCACACTGCAAGAAGTGGTGGTGGTGCTGGGGCTGAGCGCTGCTGGGCTCGCGCTGGGTTGGACGTTGCTGGCGGCGGCACTGCGGGCAGCCAAGCGCAACACGGATTCCGAAGGTCTTGGTGATCACGATCCTGAGGAGTTGATGCCGGTCGGTGCATCGCCAGATGACGCCGGACCGGGAGGGGACCGCTGATGGGCTACCTCGACGGCTTCAAGGTCACGTTCGGCAAGCTCTTCGGCGAGCGGGTCACCACCGAGTACCCCCAGGAGAAGCGGCCGAAGCCGCCCCGCTTCCACGGGCGCCATGTGCTCAACCGCTACCCCGACGGCATGGAGAAGTGCATCGGGTGCGAGCTGTGTGCGGGCGTCTGCCCGGCCCGGTGCATCTACGTGCGCGGGGCCGACAACCCGCCCGATGACCCGGTGTCGCCGGGGGAGCGCTTCGGCTACGTCTACGAGATCAACTACCTGCGCTGCATCCACTGCGACCTGTGCGTAGAAGCCTGCCCCACCGAGGCCATCACCGAGACGAAGGTCTTCGAGTTCAGCTTCCCCACCCGCCGCGACGCCATTTACACGAAAGACGAATTGCTCACCGACGACGACGGACGGCCCCGGCGGCAGCCATGGGAGCTGTGGCACGACGGCGACGACGAGCACACTTCGGGCTGGATGCGGGCCACCTCGCCGTCGGGCCAGCCCGACTACGAGGGCCGTGTCGGCTGGAGCGGCGAGCTGGGCTACGGCGTGCGAGCGCCCGAGCAGGGCCAGCACGCCGACTACGACGCCGGCGATCCCTCAGCCGATCTCGACGAGCCAGCCGACCTCGACGAGCACAGCCACGCGTCTGCGGCAGGAGATCATCACTGATGGTCGAAGTGGTGGTGTTTGCGGTGGCCGGTGCCGCATGTCTCGTCGGCGCGGTCGGCGTGGTGCTGTCGCGCAATCCGGTGCACGCAGCGCTCATGCTGGTGATGACGCTGTTCGGCATAGCGGTGCTGTTCGTCGCGCTGCAGGCCCACTTCATCGCCGCCGTGCAGGTCATCGTGTACGCCGGCGCCATCGTGGTGCTGTTCCTGTTCGTCATCATGCTGCTCGGCGTGGACCGGGCAGCCGAGCTGTCGCTGGGCGCCTTGCCGGCCCAGCGGTGGACCGCGGCGGCATTCGGGCTCGGCGGTGCCGCCGTGCTGGTCTGGCTGGTCGCCGCAGTCGACCGGATCTTCAAGGGCGCTCGCTCGTACGAGCTGGAGAGAGCAGGCATCGTCGTAACCGAAGCTGACGCAGCCGCCACGAGCTATGCGACTGATGTCAACGCCATCGCCCGGTCGCTGTTCTCCGACTATGTGTACGCCTTCGAGTTGACGTCGCTGCTGCTCATCGTGGCGGTCATCGGCACGGTGATCCTTGCGCGACGCAGTTACGGCGCCGATGGACGGCGCGCCGGCCAGCACGGCGGCGAATCGGCGCCTGCAGAGAGCGGCGCGACGCCGCAGGAGGCACGCCAGTGAGCGGCCTCGAGGTGACCACCGGCTGGTACCTGACGCTCGGAGCGATGCTGTTCCTCATCGGCGGCACGGGCCTGCTGGTGCGGCGCAACCCGCTGATCATGCTCATGTGCGTCGAGCTGATGCTCAACGGCGTCAATCTCAGCTTCATTGCCTTCGCCGACCGCTTCGGCGATGTGCACGGGCACACGGTGGTGCTGTTCGTGCTGGTCGTTGCGGCGGCCGAGGTGGTGGTGGGTCTCGGACTGGTGGTGGCGGTGCTGCGCGCTTCGCCCCGGGCGACAGCGGACGATCTGTCGGCCCTGAAGGGCTGAGGCCGGGGGACTGAGTCGATGGTCGAGCTCGTATGGCTTATCCCCGCGCTGCCCCTCGCCGGGTTCGCGGTGCTGCTGCTGGCCGGACCGCGCCTGGGCGAGCCCCGCGCCGGCTGGCTGGCGACGGCGGCCAGCGCCGGATCATTCCTGTTCACGCTCGTCACGTTCGGCGGGCTGCTGGCGCTCGAGTCGGCCGACGAAGGCGGTGCCGGTGGGCACGGCGGGCGCTGGTTCGTCTCGACGCTGTTCGAGTGGATGCCGATCGGCGGCCTCGAGGTCGACGCTGCCCTGCTGGTTGACCCGCTGTCGATGACGATGGCGCTGTTCGTGACCGGTGTCGGCACGCTCATCCACCTGTACTCGGTCGGCTACATGCACGGCGACCCGAAGTACTCCAAGTTCTTCCTGTATCTCAACCTGTTCCTGTTCTCGATGCTCATGCTGGTGCTGGGCGAGAACCTCGTGGTCACGTTCCTGGGCTGGGAGGGCGTCGGCACCTGCTCCTACCTGCTCATCTCGTTCTGGCACGAGCGGCCCACCGCTGCCACCGCCGGCAAGAAGGCGTTCGTCACCAACCGCATCGGCGACTTCGGCTTCATGATCGCCACGTTCCTGCTGTGGACGACGCTCGGCACGGTGTCCTACGCAGGCATCGCGGCAGGGGCGCCGGCGCTGGCCACCGGCACCGCCACCGCTGTCTCGCTCTTGCTGCTGCTCGCCGCCGCGGGCAAATCAGCCCAGCTGCCGCTGTACGTCTGGCTGCCCGACGCCATGGAGGGCCCCACCCCGGTCTCGGCCATGGTGCACGCCGCCACGATGGTGACGGCCGGCGTATATCTGCTGGTTCGGCTCAACCCGGTGCTCACTGACACGGCGCTGCTCATCATTGCGATCGTGGGCGCAGCTACCGCGCTGTTCGCGGCGCTGGCGGCAGTGGCACAGCACGACATCAAGAAGGTCCTGGCGTACTCCACGGTCAGCCAGCTCGGCTACATGTTCCTGGCGATTGGCTCGGGCGCATACGTGGCGGCGATCTTCCACGTCGTCACCCACGCGTTCTTCAAGGGTCTGCTGTTCCTGGGCTCCGGCTCGGTCATCCACGGTCTCGGCGACGAGCAGGACATGCGCAGGATGGGTGCGCTGCGCGCGGTCATGCCCGTCACCGCCGTCACGTTCATCGTCGGATGGCTGGCGATTGCCGGTGTGCCGCCGCTGTCGGGCTTCTGGTCGAAGGACGAGATCCTGCTGGCCGCCTGGGAACACTCCTACGTCACTCTCGGCTGGCTGCGCGTTGGACATGTGCTATGGGCCGTGGGACTGGTCACGGCGCTGCTGACCGCCTATTACATGAGCCGCCAAACCTTCCTGGTGTTCTTCGGCGGCCAGCGTT
Organism: Candidatus Poriferisodalis sp.; assembly: GCF_965204125.1. Lineage (GTDB taxonomy): Bacteria > Actinomycetota > Acidimicrobiia > Acidimicrobiales > Poriferisodalaceae > Poriferisodalis. The sequence continues at coordinate 1,450,091 of NZ_OZ241968.1, forward strand.
GGGATGACAGCGCTCACCCGCACGAGTCGCCCGCCACCATGACGCTGCCGCTGGTGGTGCTGGCCGGGGCGGCCGCCATCGGCGGGATCATGAATCTGCCGCTGGTGGGCGACTGGTTGGTGCTCGAGCATTTCTTGGAGCCCGCCTTGGCTCATGAGCATCGCTTCTCCTCGCAGACTTGGGAGAAGCTGCTGCTCGCATTCGTCGCAGTGCTTGCGGCGCTGATCGGCATCACCGTCGCCGCAGCGACATGGCTGCGTTCGCGCCTTCCCGGCAACCGGCTCGAACCGGCGCTGCTCGAGAACGTCTTCTACGTCGACTCGACCATCTCCAACTTCGTCGGCGGGCCGGGCACCAAGGCGTTCGAGGCCGCCGCCACGGCTGACCGGCGCTTCGTCGACGGTGCCGTCAACGGCGTGGCGAAGCTCGTCCGGATGCTCGGCGAAGCCGTGCGGCCGCTGCAGTCGGGCTACCTGCGGCACTACGCATCGGGCGTCGCCGTCGGTGCAATCATCCTCGTCATCTGGCTCGCGCTTCAGGGCGTCTCATAGCCATGGGCTCCCTGCTCGCCGCCTCGGGCTCCGCCGGCGATTTCCCGCTGCTGAACGCACTGATCTTCGTGCCCGCGGTGGGTGCGCTGATCGTCGCGCTGCTGCCGCGCAGCCGCCCGGATCTGGCCCGCCCGTTGGGCACGCTGTTCGCGGCCATCGGCGGTGCGCTGGCGCTGGCGCTGGCGTGGCAATTCGAAGCTGCCGATGCTGGCTTCCAGTTCGTCAGCCAGCAGTCGTGGATCCCGGCGCTCGGCATCTCGTGGCAGGTCGGTGTTGACGGCATCTCGCTGTGGCTGGTGGTGCTGACCAGCGTGGTGGTGCCGATCGTGCTGGCCGGCGTCGACCCGCACCACGATCCCAAGCCCTACACGGCATGGATGCTGCTGTTGCAGGCTGGCTCGGTGGGCGCTTTCGTCGCGCTCGACCTATTCGTGTTCTTTGTGATGTTCGAAGTGGTGTTGGTGCCCATGTACCTGCTGATCGCGGGATGGGGCTACGAGGGACGCCGCTACGCCGCCACAAAGTTCTTCATCTACACGATGGCGGGCTCGGCACTGCTGCTCGTGGCGATCGTGGCCACGGCCGTGCTCGGCTCGCCCGACAGCGGCATCACGTTCGACCTCCAGACGCTCGCCGAAGGGCAGCTGCTGGGCGAGAACACCGCACGTCTCTGCTTCGTCGCGTTCGCGATCGCGTTCCTGGTGAAGGTGCCCGTGGTGCCGTTGCACACCTGGCTGCCCGATGCGCACACCGAAGCGCCCACAGCGGGTTCGGTGGTGCTGGCGGCTGTGTTGTTGAAGCTGGGCACCTATGGCCTGCTGCGCTTCGGGCTGTACCTGTTCCCCGAGGCGTCCGACTGGGCCGCGCCCGTGCTGGTGACCGTCGGCGTGGTGGGCGTCATCTGGGGTGCGATCACCGCCGCCATGCAGCGCGATCTCAAGCGTCTCGTGGCGTACTCCTCGGTGGCCCACATGGGCTTCATCGTGCTGGGCATATTCGCCTTCACCGCCCAGGCAGTCGGCGGCGGCGTGATCCAGATGGTCAACCATGGCATCAGCACCGGCGCCTTGTTCCTGCTGGTGGGGATGCTGTACGAGCGGCGGCACACCCGCCAGATCGACGAGCTCGCCGGCATCCAGTCCGCAGCGCCGGTCTATGCCGGGGTGTTCACGCTGATCATGCTGTCGTCGGTGGGCGTGCCGGGCCTGAACGGGTTCGTGGGCGAGTTCCTGATCCTGATCGGCTCGTTCGAGACGCGGCGTTGGTGGACGGTCATCGCCGCTTCCGGGGTGATCCTGGCAGCGCTGTACCTGCTGTGGGCCTACCAGCGGGTGTTCCACGGGCCTCCTGCAGCGGCCGACCGGCAGACGGCCGACCTGCGCCGCGGCGAGCTGCTGACGCTGGCGCCATTCGTCATCGCCGCGGTGGCGCTCGGTGTGTACCCGAAGCCCCTGCTCGACGCAGTGGAGCCGGCTGCCGACAAGCTGCTGGAGCACTTCGAGGAACACAGCGGCTTCGAGGTGCCCGAACCCGGCGACCCCGTGGTGGTGGACCACGGCGACAGCGGCGGTGAGCACGACGAGGACGGCCACTGATGGCCCAGGTCGAGATCGCGTTCGAGGCCCCGGCCGTCGATTGGTGGGTGCTCACCCCGCAGATCATCCTCGTCGGCGCAGCGCTCGGACTGCTGCTGGTGGCCTCGCTGGCGCCTCGTGCGCTGCCGGACTGGGTGTCGACGATCGTCACGATCGCCACCGGCGCAGCGGCGGCCATCGTGGCCGCTGTTCAGTGGGCTGCCTGGGACCTCGCACCGCGGCCCACCCTGAACGGGGCCTTCGTGAGCGACGGCTTCAGCCTGCTGCTCACCGTGCTGGTAGGCGCCGGAGTGGTCATGACAGCGCTGGTCGCGCATTCGGCCCTCGACCGCTATGACATGGCGCCGCCGGAGTTCGCGGCGCTGCTGCTCGCCTCTGCCGCGGGTGCGGTCGTCATGGCCGGTGCGAACGACCTCATCGTGCTGTTCCTCGGTCTTGAGTCGCTGTCGATCGCGCTGTACGTGCTGATCGCACTGGCGGGGCGGCGGGCGTCGGCACGCGAGTCGGCCATGAAGTACTTCGTGCTGGGGGCATTCAGCTCGGCGTTCTTCCTCTACGGCATCGCGCTGGTGTACGGGTCCACCGGCAGCACGAACCTCAGCGGGATCGGCGGTTTCCTGTTCGGATCGATCAGGGAAACCGACTACCTGCTGCTTGCCGGCATTGCGTTGCTGCTGGTCGGCTTGGGCTTCAAGGTGGCCGCTGTCCCGTTCCATTTCTGGGCACCCGATGTGTACGAGGGCGCGCCCAGCCCGGTCACCGGCTACCTGGCGTCGATCGCCAAGGCGGCCGGCTTCGCTGCGCTGGCGCGGGTGCTGTACGTGGCGGTGTTCGAGCAGAGCACTGCGTGGACGCCGATCTTGGTGGCGCTGGCGTTCGCGACGCTCGCCGTGGGCGCAGTCATGGCCATCTGCCAGAACGATGTGAAGCGGATGCTGGCCTACAGCTCGATCAGCCACGCAGGCTTCGTGCTGGTCGGCCTCTCCGCGGTCCCGGCGGCCAGCGGACTGGTGCAGTGGGCTGAGGAGGGCGGCGGTGACGCTGTGTCGTCGTCGGTCTTCTATCTGATTACTTACTCGTTCATGGCGCTGGGCAGTTTCGCGGTGCTGTCGGTAGTCGGTGCCGAGCTTCGATCGTCGGAAGCCGATGCGAGCGCCCACGCATACAGCCGCTACGGCGGGCTCGCACGTCGCCGCCCTGTTCTGGCACTTGCGTTCACCGTGCTGCTGCTGGCGCAGGCCGGCGTGCCGTTCACGGCCGGCTTTGTGGCCAAGTTCGAGGTCATCCTGGCGTCCATCGACGCCGAGGGCTACGTCTTGGCCGCAGTGGCCATGGTCACGGCCGTGGTGAGCGCCTTCGCCTACCTGCGGGTCGTACTGGCCATGTACGCCCCGGAGGAGTCGGCCGACGGCGACGACAGGGCTCCCGCAGCCCGACGGGGCCGGCCACGCTGGGGCGGCCTGCCCCTGACCTCGGTGTTCGCCATCAGCCTCGCGGTCGCCGTAACGGTCGTCGTGGGCGTCTTCCCGCAGACGCTCCTCGAATGGAGCCAGCAGGCCGTCTTGTCGATCATCCCGTAGCCGAGTTTCCGGCATCGCAGATTCGGCGCAGGGTGGCGCGAAGTCGCTAGCGTTGCGGTCCGTGTCCGACCTCTTGCGGAGCTATCTGACCGTCGCAATCTTCGGCGCAGCGGCAGTCCTGATGGCCTTCACGATGTTCGGAGTCGCACGGGTCCTGCGGCCGCAGCGACCGACGCCCCAGAAGCTCATCGCATACGAGAGCGGCGTCGATCCGGTCGGCAGCGACTGGACCCAGAGCCAGATCCGTTACTACGTCTTTGCGGTGCTGTTTGTGCTGTTCGACGTGGAGGCCGTATTCATCTTTCCTTGGGCGACGCGACTCGAGGTGTACGCCCTGTTCGGCCTGGTCGAGATGGCGATCTTCATCTTCATCCTCGTGCTGGGCCTGTTCTACGCATGGCGCAAGGGCGTCCTGCGCTGGGTGTGAGGGGCTGAGGGAATCCCGCGATGGCACTGGTCGACAAGGTCAAACTGCCCAAGCCGCTGAGCTGGTTGCTGAATTTCGGCCGGGCACGCTCGCTGTGGGTGTACCAGTGGGGCTTGGCGTGCTGCGCCATCGAGATGGGCGCCGCATTCGGTTCGCCCCGCTATGACGTGATGCGTCTGGGCGTCATCCCGTTCCCGGCCAGCCCGCGCCAAGCCGATCTCGTGGTGATCTCCGGCACCGTCACCGACAAGATGGCGCCGGTCATCCGCCGCCTGTACGAGCAGATGCCCGAGCCCAAGTACGTCATTTCGATGGGCTCGTGCGCCAACTGCGGCGGGCCGTATTGGGACAGCTACTCGGTGACCAAGGGCGTCGACCAGGTCATCCCGGTCGATGTGTACGTGCCCGGCTGCCCACCGCGGCCCGAGGCGCTGCTGGAAGGCATCGTGCTGCTGCAGGAGCGCATCCAGCGCGAGGACATGCAAGAACGCTGGCGCGGCGAGCCGATAGTGGTGCCGGCGGCGCCGGCAGCACCCGCGGGATCGGCGCAGGCGTAGCCATGGCCGACGGCACCGGCGACGAGCAGACAGACGACGCAGCAGCGCCCGGCGACGAGGCGCGTGAAGCGCTCGCCGCCGAACTGTCCGAGCTGCTCGGCGATGCGGTGGTCGAATCCCACGTGGAAGCCGGCCAGAACCTCTGGCTGCGCATCGACATCGAGCAGTGGCATGCCGCGATGGCAGCGCTGCGCGATGCAGGCTTCGCCTACTTCGGCTTCCTGTCGGCCATCGACTGGACCGATGCGCCCGAGGGCCGCTACGAGGACACCGAATTCGATGCTGCCGGCGTCGGCGAGGAAGACGACGAAGCATCCAGCGCCACGGCCGAGGAGACCGTGCGGCTCGGGGGCGGCGAGACCCGCTTCCAATTGCTTGCGCAACTGCATTCGCCGGCCCGACACGCCGCCGTGCTCATCAAGGCTGACGTGCCCGAGGCCGACGGCGCTCCCGCATCGGTGCCGTCGATCATCGACATCTTCTCCGGGGCCGACTGGCACGAGCGAGAGGCCCACGAGATGTTCGGCCTCGTCTTCGACGGCCATCCGAACCTGGAGCACATCTACCTGCCCACCGAGTTTGAGGGCCACCCGCTGCGCAAGGACTTCCCCTTGCTGGCTCGTGCGGTCAAGCCGTGGCCCGGCGTGGTCGACATCGAGGAGATCCCGCCCGAGCTCGAAGCCCAGCTCGAGGCTGAGGTGATGGCCGAATTCGAAGCGTCGGGAGCGGGCGCATGAGCCCCCCGCCGACGGCATCGGCGCTGCGGGAGCAGCAGGCCTACGTGGCGGCGCAGGCCGCCGACGCCCGCGTCAATGTCGAGCTCGACACCGGCGACATGACGCTCAACATCGGCCCGCAGCACCCTGCCACCCACGGCACGCTGCGCATCGCCTGCCAGCTCGACGGCGAGCAGGTCATCTCCGCCGAGCCCCTCATGGGCTACATGCACCGCGGCTACGAGAAGCTCTGCGAGGTCCGCACCTACCCCCAGTGCACCACGCTGATCAACCGCATCGACTGGCTGGGCAGCTTCGCCAACGAGGTGCCGTTCATCCTGGCGGCCGAGCAGCTGATGGGCGTGGAGGCCCCGCCCCGTGCGCAGTGGATCCGCACCATCCTGTTCGAGCTGAGCCGCATCGCGAACGTGTCGCTGTTCCTCGGCGACATGGGCGTGCAGGTGGGCGCGCTGACCCCGGTGTTCTTCGCCTTCCGCGACCGCGAGCGGGTGCTCAACCAGATCGAGGAAGTCACCGGCGGCCGATTCCACCCCAACTTCGACCGCATCGGCGGCCTGAAAGACGACATCCCCCGCGGCTGGATCGCCGAGACGCACGCCGTCATGGCCAAGATGCGCGGCTTCTGCGACGAGATGGAAGACCTGCTCATGGGCAACGAGATCTTCCAGACTCGCTGTCGCAGCGTGGGCGTGATCCCGGGCGACGTGGCGCTCAGCTACGGCCTGTCGGGCGCCAACCTCCGCGCCAGCGGGGTCGACTGGGACCTGCGCCGCGATGCCAACCCGGGCCTCGCCTGGGACCAGGTCGACTGGCGGGTCTGGACCCATCCCGACGGCGACTCGTTCGCCCGCTACTGGGTGCGCCTGCAGGAGACCCGCGAGGCCACCAAGATCGTCGACCAGCTGCTCGACGGCATCCCCTCCGGCCCGATCATGGCCAAGGTGCCGCGCATCATCAAGGTGCCCGCCGGCGAGGCGTACGTCTCCACCGAGAACCCGCTGGGCGAGATGGGCTACTACGTGGTGTCCAAGGGCGGTCTGGGGCCATTCCGGGTGAAGATCCGCACGCCCAGCTTCAGCAACATCTCGGTGGTGCCGTGGGTGATGCGGGGCACGTACGTGCCCGACATCATCACCATCCTCGGCTCGCTGTACTTCATCCTCGGGGACATCGACCGGTGAGCGCGGCACTGGGCCTGGCGTACTGGGCCGAGACCAGCATCAAGCTGGGCGTGGCGCTCATCGTCATCCCCACGGCCGCGCTCATGCTGGGCTACCTGTTCCTGCTCAAGATGATGGCGTTCATGCAGAGCCGGCTCGGCCCCCAGGACGTCGGCCCCTACGGCACGCTGCAGCTCATCGCCGACGCGGTGAAGTTCCTGCAGAAGGAAGACATCCACCCCGCCGCCGCCGACCGGCGAGTCTTCCGGGCAGCCCCGGTGGTGGTGCTGGCCTCGTCGTTCCTGCTCTTCGTGGTGCTGCCCACCGGCCCCGACGCGGTGGTGGAGAACCTCGACACGGGGATCTTCTACGCGATGGCGGTCTCGTCGCTGTCGGTGCTGGGCGTGCTGATGGCGGGCTGGGCGTCGGCCAACAAGTACGCCTTGCTCGGCGGCCTGCGCGCGGCTGGCCAGCTCATCGCATACGAGTTGCCGCTGATCCTCGCCGTCATGGGCGTGGTCATCCAGGCCGACTCGCTCAACTTGCAGGAGATCGTGCGGGCGCAGGCCGAAGGCGAGATCTTCGGCTTCGGCCTCATCGGCAACCCGTTCATCCTGACGCAGTTCATCGGCTTTCTGATCTTCATGATCTCCGCCCAAGCCGAGCTGACCCAGACGCCGTTCGACATGCCCGTGGCTGAGACCGAGCTCGTGGGCGGCTTCCACGTGGAATACACGGGCTTCCGCTTCCTGCTGTTCTTCATGGCCGAAGTGGCCACGGCGTTCGCCTTCTCGGCACTCGCCACCGTGATGTTCCTGGGCGGCTGGTGGATCCCCGGCTTCGACTTCAACGCGCCGGTGCTCAACGTGCTCGGCCCGGTCGTGATGCTCGTGAAGATCCTGGTGGTGGCCTTCATCATCTTCTGGATCCGCTTCACCTACCCCCGCCTGCGCGAAGACCAGCTCCAGAAGTTCGCCTGGAAGGTGCTCATCCCGCTGTCGCTCGCGAACATCGTCGTGACCGGAATCTTCAAGGTGGTGCTGTAGATGCCACAACTTCCCGGACTGCTGAAAGGCCTCGGCGTGACGGCGCGCACCGCGATGCGCACGCTGTTCCCCAAGCGGGGCATCCGCACGCTTATCCCTGCTCCCCAGCAGGGCTCGGTGACCGTGCAGTACCCGCACGAGAAGGAAGCCCCGCCCGACCGCGCCCGGGGCGTGATCGCCCTGCACGAGGAGAACTGCACGGCCTGCATGCTGTGCTCTCGCTCCTGCCCCGACTGGTGCATCTACATCGAGGGCCACAAGGTGAAGGCCCCGCCCCGGCGCGCCGGCGGTGCGGTCCGCTCGGTCAATGTGGTCGACCGGTTCGACATCGACTACGCGCTGTGCATGTACTGCGGCATCTGCGTGGAGGTGTGCCCGTTCGACGCGCTGTTCTGGTCGCCCGAGTACGAGTACTCCGAACCCCACATCGCCGATCTTCTGCACGACCGGATCCGGCTCAGCGAGTGGATGGAGACCGTGCCGGAATTTCTCGAGTACGAGCCTGGCTCGGAGCAGAAGGTGCGCAAGGTTCCCGACTTCGGCACTGACGACTTCGCGCCGGCGCGGAAGCTCGAAGCCGACGACGCAGCGCCCGCGCAGAAGCTCGGAGCGGGGAGCTAGGACGCCCGATGGTTGCGCAGAACATCGCCTTCGGCATCATCGCGGCCATCACCGTGGCGGCCGCGCTCGGGATGGTGACGACGCGCAACATCGTGCACGCAGCCCTGTTCCTGGTGGCCGTGCTGGGCGGCCTCGCAGCCAACTACGTGCTGCTCACCGCCGAGTTCATTGCCACCACGCAAGTGCTCGTCTACATCGGCGCCGTGATGGTGCTGTTCCTGTTCGGCATCATGCTCACCCGGGCGCCGATCGGGCGAATACCCCAGATGACCGGGGCCACCTGGCCGGTAGCCGCGCTGTCGGCGCTGGCCTTGGGCGGCATCACCGTGTATGCCCTCATCGACCGCTTCGGCACCGACTCGCTGGCCACCGACAACACGGTGTTCCGCACGGCTGACGTGTCCGACTCGGTCTTCTCCCAATACATCATCCCGTTCGAAGCCGTCTCGGTGCTGCTGCTGGCCGCACTGATCGGCGCCGTCGTGCTGGCGCGCAGGGACTGAGGCGGGGGTTGAGTTCATGTTGCTGAACCAGTTTCTGCTGCTCGGTGCGCTGCTGTTTGCAGTCGGCGTCTATGGCGTGCTGGCGCGCCGCAACGGCGTGATGGTGCTGATGTCGATCGAGCTGATGCTGAACGCCGTCAACCTCAACCTGGTGGCGTTCGGGCTGCAGCACGACGTGGTGTCGGGGCAGGTCTTCGCCCTGTTCATCATCGCGGTCGCAGCGGCCGAGGTCGGCGTGGGCCTGGCCATCGTGCTGCTGCTGTATCGGAACCGCAAGTCGATCGCGGTCGACGAGTTCGACCTGATGAAGGGCTGAGCGCGCGCGTATGTGGACTTGGATCCTCGACAACGTCTTCGACCTTGAGTCGTACCTGCGCAACGCGTTCCTCATCCCGCTGATCCCGGCGGTCTCGTTCCTCGTCATCCTGCTGTTCGGACGCAGCGTCATCGGCGCCGAGCGGGTCCACAAGGTGGGCATCACCGCGGTGGGCATCGTGTGGGTGCTCTCGATGATCGCGGCAGTGTCGTGGATCACCCGGGTGGAAGACAGCACGTCGTCGAAGTACGACGACGCCGAGCACGCCCAGATAGCCGTCAACGAGGGGCTGAGCGCTTCAAGCGCCGGAGGGCTCGACGGCGAGCTGTATCTCGCCGCCGAAGACGACGGCCACGGCGGCGACGGGGGCGGCTACGCCACCACCGAGCCGGTCATCTCCGAGGTCGACGGCTGGTGGTCGAGCAGCGGCGTCGACTTCGCCGTGGGAACGCTGGTGGACGGCCAGACGGTGCTGCTGCTGATCGTGGTCACGTCGATCTCGTTGCTCGTACACATCTATTCCAGCGAGTACGTGAAGGGCGACCGGCGATTCGTCCACTACTACGCCTTCCTGAGCCTGTTCACCGCCTCGATGCTCTTCTTCGTCATGGCCCAGAACCTGGTCCAGATGATCGTGGGCTGGGAGTTGGTGGGCGTGTGCAGCTTCGTGCTCATCGGGCACTGGTGGGAGGAACGCCCCAACACCGACGCGGCGGTGAAGGCCTTCCTGACGAACCGCGTCGGCGACATCGGCCTGCTGGTCGGGGTCATCATCCTGTTCGGCACCTTCAAGACGTTCGACATCGACACCATCAACCGGATGGTCGGCGAGATGGGCAGCGAAGTCCACTTCGCCATGCTCATCGCGTCGATCGCGCTGATGGCGGCAGTGTGCTCCAAGTCGGGCCAGTTCCCGCTGCACACCTGGCTGCCCGACGCGATGGCCGGGCCCACCCCGGTCTCCGCGCTGATCCATGCAGCGACGATGGTCGTGGCGGGCGTGTTCATGATCGGCCGGCTGTACCCGGTCTTCTTCGAGGGATTCTCCATCGGCACCTCGTCGATCAACCTGATGGCGTTCATCGGCGGCTTCACTGCGCTGATCGGCGCCGGGCTGGCCTTCGCCCAGTGGGACATCAAGAAAGTGCTGGCCTACAGCACGGTCAGCCAGCTCGGCTACATGGTGATGGCGCTGGGCGTGGGCGCTTGGACCGCCGCCATGTTCCACCTGTTCACGCACGCCTTCTTCAAGGCCTGCCTCTTCCTGGGGGCCGGCTCGGTCAGCCACGCCGCACATCACACCTTCGACATGCGGGAGATGGGCGGCCTGCGCAAGCACATGCCGCACACGTACAAGACGTTCGTGATCTCGACGCTGGCGCTGGCCGGCATTTTCCCCTTCGCCGGTTTCTGGTCGAAGGACGAGATCCTGCTCGGGGCACACGCGGGCCAGGACGGTGCCGGCTCGTTCCTGTTCCTCGGCAAGTACCCGCTCATGCTGGTGTTCGGCTGCGTGGTGGCGCTGCTCACCGCCGCGTATATGACCCGGGTGATCTGGTACACGTTCTGGGGCGAGTACCGGGGCCACGGCCACCCGCACGAGTCGCCCAAGGTGATGACCGTGCCGCTGTGGATCCTGGCGGTCATGGCAGTGGTGGCCGGTGTGTTCAACCTGCCGACGCCGGTGATGGAGATCTTCGGTCTCGAAGGCCTCGCTCATCTGGTGCAGACCTACGCCGAGCCCACCCACTACCTGAATGCGGTCGGGCTGTCGCACCCCGACCCGTCGTTCTGGCTGGCGCTCGTGGGCCTCGGGCTGGCACTGACCGGCATCGCCGTCACGTTCATGTACTTCTGGCGCAACGCCGGGCCGCACGGGCTCACCGAGCGGAACCGCTACGCCAAGGCGGGGTACACCTTCCTCGAGCAGAAGTACTACCTCGACCACCTCTACACCGACATCGTGGTGGGCTCGATCAAGAGGCCCATCGCCCGGGCCGCGAACTGGTTCAACGACAACGTGATCGACTTGGTGGTCAACCGTGCCGGCGAGGGGGCACGCGACAGCGGCCGCTGGGTGTACCGCTGGATCGACCAGGGCACCATCGACAACACCGTCAATGCGCTCGGCAGCGGTGCCGATGCCGGCGGTCAGGGTCTGCGGGTGATGCAGACCGGCAAGGTCCAGAACTACGGCTCGTTGCTGTTCGGCACCGCGGCCGTGGTCGCCATCGTGTTCGTGATCGTGCTGTGAGCAGTGAGATGACGCAGGCAAACAGACAGAGTCGTAACCGAGAGGGAGCTTCCTAGTGGACGCAACTGGATTCGACGCTTGGGCGCTGACGCTCGCGGTGTTCCTGCCGGCCGTCGGCGCGCTCGTGATGATGGCGGTACCGCGCGCTCGCGAACTCGAGCTGAAGACGATCGCGCTGGGTGCCTCGCTGGCGTCGCTCGCGGTCGGCGTGTACCTGCTGTTCGCCTTCGACTATGGCAGGGCGGGCGAGCTGCAGTTCGGCGTGCACAAGGGCTGGATCGACGCGATCAACGCCGACTACATCCTGGGACTCGACGGGCTGTCGCTGCCGCTGCTGATCCTGTCGATGGTGATCATCCCGCTGTGCGTGATCTATTCGTGGGAGCACATCCCCGAGCCGGGCAACGCCAAGGCCTTCCTGATCCTGATGCTGATCCTGGCATCGGGCATGAACGGCACCTTCGTGGCGCAGGACCTCATCTTGTTCTTCGTCTTCTTCGAAGTCGTGCTGCTGCCGATGTACTTCATGATCGGCGTGTGGGGCGGCGAGAACCGTCGCTACGCCTCGCTGAAGTTCTTCCTGTTCACGCTGTTCGGCTCGGCGCTGATGATCGTCAGCTTCGTGGCGCTGTACTTCGTGGCCACGAACAAAGCCGGGACCGCGTTGAACACGTTCGACATGCAGGTCCTCAAAGACGCCGCCGGCGGCGATCTGGCCCGGGGCACCCAGGCGATCATCTTCGCCGGCCTCTTCATGGGCTTCGGCATCAAGGTGCCGATGTTCCCGTTCCATACGTGGCTGCCCGACGCGCACACCGAGGCGCCCACCGTGGGCTCGGTGATCCTGGCGGCCATCCTGCTGAAGCTCGGCACCTACGGCTTCGTGCGGATCGCCCTGCCGTTCCTGCCCGAAGGCGCTGCGGCGTGGGCGCCGTGGATCGGCCTGCTGGCGGTGATCGGCATCATCTACGGCGCCTTGGGCTGCCTGGCGCAGACCGACATGAAACGCCTCATCGCCTTCAGCTCGGTGGCGCACATGGGCTTCGTGATGCTGGGCATCGCCACGCTGACCCCGATCGGCATCAATGCCGCCGTGTTCGGCATGGTGGCCCACGGGATCATCACCGGGATGCTGTTCTTCCTGGCCGGCTCGGTGAAGGAGCGCTACCACACGCTCGAGATCAGCCGGCTGGGCGGCCTGCTGAAGTCGGCGCCGCGCATGGGCTGGATCCTGGCGATCTCTGCGATGGCGTCGCTGGGCCTGCCGGGTCTGGCGGGCTTCTGGGGCGAGTTCCCGGCGATCCTGTCGGCCTACAGCCCCGGCGCAGGCCTGTCCGAGGAGACCTTCCGCACCTACATGGTGATCGCCGCGGTGGGCACGGTGTTCGCTGCGGGCTACCTGCTGTGGCTGTTCCAGCGCAGCGCGTTCGGCGAGCCCAAGCCCGAATGGGAAGGCCACACGATCGCCGATGTGAACCGCTACGAGTGGGCCGCGTGGACGCCGCTCATCATCGCGATGGTGCTCTTCGGCTGGGTCCCCGGGCTGATCTTCGGCGTGGTCGATGACGTATCCATCGGTATCGCCGAGAGCATCAGCACAGCTGTGGGCGGGGGCTGAGCATGAACCTCGGGGCTCTTCTCGCGTTTGTGCGGCCGGATCTCGACTGGCACGCGCTCGCGCCCGAATTGACCCTGCTGGCAGTGGGCACGTTGGTGACCGTCGCCGACATCGCTCTCGACGACAAGGCCAAGCGGATAATGCCGACGCTGACCGGCATCGGTTTGCTGGTCACGCTGGTGCCGATCCTGACGCTGGCGGTGGACGGCGCCGAGCGGCCCATGTTCGGCGGGGCCTACGTGGTGGACGACTTCTCGCTGGTGCTCAAGGCGCTGTTCATCCTGGTCGGCTACGTGGTCGTGCTCATGTCGGTCGACTACGTGCGCGAGGGCGACTATTACGAGAACGAGTACTACACGCTGCTGCTGACCTCGCTGCTGGGCATGGTGATGATGGCCAGCTCGCGCGACCTCGTGAGCGTGTTCGTGGCGCTGGAGCTGCTGTCGATCCCGGCGTACATGCTGGCCGCCTGGCGCAAGGGCGGGCCTCGTTCCAACGAAGCGGGCTTGAAGTACTACCTGATGGGGGTGTTCGCCTCGGCGGTGATGCTCTACGGCATGTCGCTGGTGTTCGGCGTGGCCGGCGACACCGATTTCGGCACCATTGCCGCTGCGCTGACGGGGGAGGGCGCGAGCCCGATCGTCATCGTGGCGATCCTGTTCGTGCTGATCGGCTTTGCCTTCAAGGTGTCGGCCGTGCCGTTCCACACGTGGGCGCCCGACACCTACGAGGGTGCCCCGACGCCGGTGACGGCGTTCCTGTCGGTGGCGTCGAAGGCAGCGGGTTTTGTGGCGCTGCTGGGGCTGGTGTTCGTGGCCTTCGAGGGGGCTGCCGATGTGGTGCAGCCGTTCTTCTGGGTGCTGGCCGCAGTGACGATGACCGTCGGCAACTTGATCGCGCTGCGCCAGACGAACATCGTGAGGATGCTGGCCTACTCGGGTGTGGCGCAGGGCGGCTTCATGCTGGCGCCCTTCGCCGTGGCCTTCGAGGACGCCGCCTGGAACATTCCTGGCACCGACATCACCACGACGCCCTACTTCGCGATTGTCGTGTATGCCGTCATCTATGCCTTCATGAACCTGGGCGCGTTCAGCGTGGTGCTGGCAGTGTCGCGGCGGACCCGCTCAGGCGAGATCTCGAGCTACGGCGGGCTGTTCAGCTACGCGCCGGGAATGGCAGTGCTGATGACGCTGTTCCTGGCGGCGCTGGCCGGCATACCGCCGGCGAGTGGTTGGTTCGCCAAACTCGTTGTCTTCTGGGCCCTCGCCGGTGCGGGTACGCCCGCCGGTTGGGTGCTCGCCGTCATCGTGGCCGTCAACGCGGTGATCGCGTTCGGCTACTACGCCCGGGTGCTGGTGCAGATGTGGTTCCAGCCGGTGCCCGAGATGGTCACACTGGGCGTCGACTCTGGGGGCGACGACGGCGACGAGCTCGATGCCGCCGCTGCGACCGCCGAGCAGGACGAGCACGGCGACGCATGGTTGGCCACCGAGACTCGGCAGGCCACCATGGTGCGCTTCACCCCGGGCAAGATCCCCATGACCGGAGCACTGGCCGCAGCGCTGGCGATCACTGCAATCGCCAGCGTGGCGTTCGGCGTCCTCCCGGGCCTGGTGAGTCACTTCGGCGAAGTCGCAACATTCCACTTCGGCGGCTGAGCACTGGCCGGGCGCATGGTCCCGGCATTCAGTGTGAGCGGTTCAGGTCCATCGGCAAGCGACCTGTTGAATCGCTGGCCGCAGCGACGTGATCGAGGCGGCGAGAAGCGTGCCTAAGGTCCGCCGTTTTGACGAGTTCATGGAGGAGGCGCTGTATGGCGCTTCGGGTTTCTACGTGCGCGGGGGACGACCGGCGGCTCGGGGCGGTGATTTTGCGACTTCGCCCGAGCTGGGCACGCTGTTCGCTCGGTGCGTCGCCGGCTACCTGGACCGCACGTGGGATGAGCTGGGCCAGCCCGACCAGTTCGTAGTGATCGAGGGCGGCGCCGGCTGCGGGACGCTGTGCCGCGATGTGCTCGCGCATGTTGTGGCATGCCGCGATGCCGTGCGGTACGTGATGGTCGAGCGAGTGGACTGGCAGCGAGACGACGCGCTCGCCCGGATCGCCGATGCCGGTGAGTCGGAACGCGTCCGTGCAGCGTCGGATCTCCCCGCTGGCCCGCTCGTGGGCGTCGTGCTCGCCAACGAGCTGCTCGACAACCTGCCATTCCGCCTGCTGGAACGCTCGGAGACCGGTTGGCAGGAAGTGCATGTTGCGCCCGAAGGCGCGGTCGAAGTGCTGTGGGATGGGCCGGCCGATGCGGCGGCGATGGCTGAGGTGATGGCCCCTGACGCCGCACCGGGTGCGCGTGTGCCGCTGCAGTTGAAAGCTGCCGTCTGGGTCCGCCGGGCTCTGCGTTCGCTTGAACGCGGTCGGCTGCTGACGTTCGACTACGGCGTGAGCCGCACGGCCGAGCTGGCACAGCGTCCGCAGAGCGAGTGGCTGCGCACCTACCGGTCCCAACGCCGAGGGCATGACCCGCTCGACGCCCCAGGCACGGCGGACATCACCTGTGATGTTGCGTTCGACCAGATGCCGCCGGGTGCCACGTTGAGCACTCAGGCCGAATGGCTTGCCGCCGCCGGCGTCGATTCGTTCACGGCGGACGCGCGGGCACTTTGGCAGCGGAAGCGATCCAAACCGACGGCTGAGGCGCTTGCAGCCCGGGCGCTGCTCGACGAAGCAGCCGCGCTCACCGACCCCGACGGCATGGGCGCCTTCTGGGCGGCCGAATGGCACGCCGGCTGAGGGCTGGCAGCGGCATTGCTCCCGAGCCGGCACGCCAGCGGGACGCTGAGCGGTCGCCCACTACTCTGCGAATCTGGCTGGGCAGGATCGGGCCTCGCACGCGACGCTGGCACGATCCGTACTCGCACACCGGCAGCACGACGAGACAGGGGCACCGATGGCTGACACGAGCACCGAGGCGACGATCGAGGATTACTACGTCGAAGACCGTGTCTTCGAGCCCGCGGAGAACTTCCGCTCGGCGGCGCTGACCTCAGACCGGTCGCTGTACGATGAAGCAGCCGCCGACCGGCTGGCGTTCTGGGCTCGCCAGGCCCGCGAGCACGTCACCTGGTTCACCGACTTCCACACCGTGCTCGAATGGGACCTGCCGTTCGCGAGGTGGTTCCTGGGTGGCACGCTCAACGTGTCGTACAACTGCCTCGACCGTCACGTCGAGGCCGGCCGCGGCGACAAGGTGGCCTACTGGTGGGAGGGCGAGCCCGGCGACACCCGCACCATCACCTACGCCGACCTGCTCGACGAGGTGTGCCAGTTCGCCAACGTGCTGAAAGGCCTTGGCGTGCAGCGGGGCGACCGCGTGTGCATCTACATGCCGATGATCCCCGAGCTGCCGGTGGCGATGCTGGCGTGTGCCCGCATCGGCGCGGCCCACTCGGTGGTGTTCGGCGGGTTCTCGGCCGACTCGCTGTCGGACCGCATCGACGACGCATCCGCCAAGCTGCTCATCACCGCCGACGGCGGCTACCGGCGCGGCGAGCCGTTCGGTCTGAAGGACACCGCCGACGCCTCAGTCGAGGCAACCTCCACCATCGAGAACGTGGTGGTCGTGCGGCGAACCGGCCAGGACGTCGCCTGGAACGACAGCGTCGATCACTGGTACCACGACCTGATGGACGGCGCGTCGGCTGACTGCCCGCCTGAGCACATGGACTCTGAAGATCTGCTGTACCTGCTGTACACCTCGGGCACCACGGCCAAGCCCAAGGGCATCATGCACACCACCGGCGGCTACCTCACCCAGGTGGCCTTCACGCACCGCTACGTGTTCGACCTCAAGCCCGACGTTGACGTCTTCTGGTGTGCGGCCGACATCGGCTGGGTGACCGGCCACAGTTACATCGTGTACGGACCGCTCGCCAACGGCGCCTCGTCGGTGATGTACGAGGGCACGCCCGACACCCCGCGCCCCGAATTCCGCGACGGCGACCGGGCGAGCTGGCCCAAGGACCGGCTGTGGGACATCATCGAGCGCTACGGCGTGACCCAGCTCTACACCGCCCCCACTGCCATCCGCACGTTCATGAAATGGGGTGCGGGCGAGGTCGAGCGGCACGACCTGTCCAGCCTGCGGGTGCTCGGCACGGTCGGCGAGCCCATCAACCCCGAGGCCTGGATGTGGTACCACACCCACATCGGCGGGGGCACCTGCCCCATCGTGGACACGTGGTGGCAGACCGAGACCGGCGGCCACATGATCACCCCGCTGCCGGGCGTCACCACCACCAAGCCCGGCTCGGCCACCCATGCGCTGCCGGGCATCACGGTGGAGCTGGTGGACGACGCCGGCAACCCAGTCGAGCGGGGCGGCGGCTACCTGACCATCACCGAGCCATGGCCGTCGATGCTGCGCGGCATCTGGGGCGATCCCGAGCGCTACCGCGAGACCTACTGGAGCACGTACGAAGGCCGCTACTTCGCCGGCGACGGCGCCAAGCTCGACGACGACGGCTACCTGTGGCTGCTCGGCCGGGTCGACGACGTGATGAACGTGTCGGGCCACCGCATCTCCACCACCGAGGTGGAGTCGGCGCTGGTCGACCACCCGTCGGTAGCCGAGGCAGCGGTGGTGGGCGCCACCGACGCCACCACCGGCCAGGCCATCGTGGGCTACGTGATCCTGCGCGGCGGCCACGACGCCACCGACGAGCTGCGCGCCGAAGTGCGCCAGCACGTCGCGACCAAGCTCGGCGCTATCGCACGGCCCAAAGCGGTGGTGCTGGTGCCGGACCTGCCCAAGACCCGCTCAGGCAAGATCATGCGCCGCCTGCTGCGCGACGTGGCCGAAGGACGCCAGCTCGGCGACACCACCACACTGGCCGACGCCGGCGTGGTGGAGGAGATCCGCACCCGCGCAGCCGAAGCCCCCAGCGAAGACTGAGCTGGAAATGGTGAACGGTCCGAGGCACAGGCGAGCCTTTGCCGCGTCGGTTTCCGAGGGCGACTGGCCGGCGTACTGGTGGTGGCGGGATGGGCCGGTGCCGCCGGGCGACTGTGTAATCGTCGACATCGATGGCGTGCTGGCCGATGCCGCTCACCGCCAGCATCACCTCGACGGCCCGTGGCGCGACTGGGACTCGTTCTTCGCCGACGTGGGCGACGACGACGTGCTCGACGAGGTCTTCGAGCTGCTCGTTCTGCTGAATCCCGAGCTGGTGGTGGTGGCGCTCACCTCACGGCCGACGTGGGTGTCGGGCGCCACCCTCGACTGGCTCGTCAAGCACAAGGTCCGCTGGGACCTGCTCATCATGCGCCCGATGGGCGACTTCCAGCCGTCGCCGCTGTTCAAGGGCGAGCAGACCCAAGCGTTGCTGCAGTGCGGCTACACGCCGCGCCTTGCCATCGACGACGACATGCGCAATGTCCGCATGTACCGCGACCTCGACCTGCCCACGCTCTACATCGACAGCGGCTACCACCCCCACTAGCCCCGCCGTGATGACTCCGGACCTGACAGCATGAGCCGGTGACTCGCACAGCGCTGGTGATCGGGGGCACGGGGCCGACGGGGCCCGGTGTGGTGAACGGGCTGTTCGAGCGCGGGTACGACGTCACGGTCCTGCACACCGGGCGCCACGAGGTCGACACCCTCCCGCCCGAGTCCGAAGTGCCGCACATCCACACCAACCCGTTCCGCATCGCAGAGGTGGAAGAGGCCCTCGGCAACGCCACGTTCGATGTCGTCTATGCCATGTACGGCCGGCTGCGCGACCTGGCGCCGTTCTTCGTGGGCCGCTGCGGGCAGTTCATCGCCGTCGGCGGGATCCCCGTTTACAAGGGCTACGCACGTCCGGCGCAGAACTGGCCACGCGGCCTGCTCACCCCGCTGCGCGAGTCGGCCGACCGAGCGGTGAACGACGCCAACGACAAGGTGGCCAAGATCGTTGCCACCGAGGACGTGCTGTTCGAACACCACCCGAACGCCACTATCTTCCGCTACCCGCTCATCTACGGGCCCGGCCAGATCAACCCCCGCGAGTGGCTGATCGTTCGGCGCATCATCGACGGCCGCCGCCGGGTCATCGTGGCCGACGGCGGGTTGACGCTGCGCGCTGCGGCCTACGGCCCCAATGCCGGCCACGCCCTCACGCTGGCAGCGGATCATCCTGAGATGGCTGCCGGCAAGGCGTACAACATCAGCGACGAGCACACGCTGACAGCCCGCCAGACCATCGAGGTCATCGCGGCTGCGCTCGACGTCGAACTCGACATCGTGAGCCTCCCCGAGGAGCTCGCGACGCCGGCCCGCCCATTCCTCGGCGAGGAGAACTCGCTGCACCGGACGATGTCGCCCGACCTGATGATCGCCGAGCTCGGCTACCGCGACAAGGTCGGCGTGGTCGAGGCTGTCGGCATGACGGCCCGTTACCTGTACGACAACCCGGTCCGGCGCGGCAGCACGAAGGAGCGGCGCATGCAGGACCCCTTCGACTACGACGCCGAGGACGCCATCATCGAGGCGTACCGGTCCTCCATCGGCAAAGCCGCCGAGTTGGCCGCGGCCTACGATCCCGACTTCCGGGGCCGCTACAGCCCCGGCTCAGACGACTGGCGCCTGGTCGACGCCAAAAACTGACCACGCTGTCGCTGCCTCAGCCAGCCCTGGCACCGTCGCCGCGACGCCGACCCCGCGTCCGGCCAGCGGACCTGCGTCACTAGCCTGAACGCCGACCGCACAGCGTCCGAAATGAGGTGCTGCACAACGTGCGCAACACGGCCAAGACCACCGTTCTTCTGGCTGGCCTCGCTGGCCTGATCCTGTGGATCGGCAGCTTCTGGGGCCAAGGCGGCCTCACGATCGCCGTCGTCTTCGGCTTGGCCGTGGTGGGCGGCAGTTACTGGTTCAGCGACAAGCTCGCGATCCGTTCGGCCCGAGCTCAAGAGGTACAGCCGCACCAGCTTCCCGACTACTGGCGAATCATGCAGGAGCTGACCACGCTGTCGAATCTGCCGATGCCCCGGCTGTACGTCTCGCCCGACCCGCAGCCCAACGCCTTCGCCACCGGCCGCAATCCTCGCAACGCCGCCGTCTGTGTCACCGAGGGGCTCATCCGCAACCTCAGCTGGTACGAGATCCGTGGCGTGCTGGCCCACGAGATGGCACACATCCGCAACCGTGACATCCTCATCGGCTCGGTAGCTGCCGCGGTGGCCACGATCATCACGTTCGCAGCCCGCATGGCACAGTTCGCCTTGATCTTCGGCGGCGGCAGAGGTGACGGCGACCGGAACCCGTTCGGCGAGATCCTGCTCATCATCCTGGCGCCGATCGCCGCGTTGCTGCTGCAGATGGCCATCAGCCGCAGTCGCGAGTACCAGGCAGACCGCACTGCTGCCCGCCTGATCGGCGACGGCGAGCCGCTTGCCCGGGCGCTCGAGAAGCTCGACGTGGCCTCCAAGACCGTGCCGAGCCTGGCCGATCCGAATCAAGCCCAGATGTACATCGCAAACCCGCTGGCCAGCCGCCGGATGGGCTTCAAGGGGCTGTTCACGACGCACCCGCCGATGGAGGAGCGCATCCGCCGCCTGCGGGACGGCTCCTGGCAGGAATCGATCTAGCCCAGCGAGGCCGCCAAGCGCTGGCCGGCCCGCCGGTGCGACAGGCCGGTGTCAGTCGCGGAAGTTCTCGAACTGCAGGGGAACGTCGAAGTCGCCTTCCTTGAGCTCGGCGATGACGGCCTGCAAGTCGTCACGCTTCTTCGACATCACCCGAAGCTGATCGCCCTGGGTTTGCGATTGCACGCCCTTGATGCCGAGACCCTTGATGAACTTGTTGAGCTCGCGGGCCCGGTCCGACGAGATGCCGGCCTGCAGGGCAGCCGCCTGGCGCACTGAACCGCCCGAGGCCTCCTCGACGTTGCCGTAGTGGACGGCCTTCAGGCTGACCTGGCGGCGCACCAGCTTCTCCTCCAGCACCTGGCGCATCGCGGTGAGCCGATCCTCGGTGCTCGACCGCATGTTGATCGCACCCTCGCCCAGCTCCACAGCACTGCCCGTGTTGCGGAAGTCATAGCGGTTGGCGATCTCACGGGACGCCTGATCCACCGCGTTGCGGATCTCCTGCATGTCCACCTTGGAGACAACGTCAAATGAAGCCATGACCGCAACCTAGCGAGGAGCCGCGAAATTGTCGTTGTCAGCGTGGCCAGGTTGCTGCGATGGCGTAGCGCTTTAGGCTTTGCTGCTCATCTGGGTCGGTGCCCGAGCGGACAAAGGGAGCGGGCTGTAAACCCGTCGGCTACGCCTACGGAGGTTCGAATCCTCCCCGGCCCACCAGCGCGCAGCACACTGCCCCTCAACGGCCGGCGGAGTAGCCGCCGTCGATGGGGTAGAGGCTGCCGGTGATGTAGCTGGCCTCGTCGGAGGCCAGGAACGCCGCCAGCGCGGCCACCTCGTGGGGTTCGCCATAGCGCTGGGCCGGCAGGCGCTCGGCGAGCGTCTTGCGGATGTCGTCGGCGTTCTCGCCGCCGATGAATGTCTCGAGTGAGCGCATCATGCGCGTCTCGATCGGCGCCGGGCAGACGGCGTTCACTCGCACGCCCGACGTCGCCAGTTCCAGGGCCGCGGACTTGGTGAGCCCGGCTACGGCGTGCTTGCTGGCCGAGTACGGCGAGATGCCGCGAGATCCGAACAGCCCGGCAACCGATGCCGTGTTCACGATGGCCCCGCCGCCCCCGGCGATCATGGCCGGGACGGCGTACTTGATGCCCAGCCACACGCCGCGCACGTTGACCGCAATGACCCGGTCGAAGTCTGCTTCGGGGTAGTCGACCATCGGGTAGTAGGTGCCTTCGATGCCGGCGTTGTTGAACAGCACATCGACGCGGCCGAAGTTGTCCATGGCTGCCTGCACGTAGCCGGCGACCTCGTCCGATTTCGTCACATCAGCACCGACCGCCAGCGCTGTGCCGCCTGCCGATTCGGCCGCCGCCACCGCTGCGCCCAAATCAGTCGTGGCCAGATCCACCGCCACCACTGTCGCCCCCTCGGACGCGAACCGCTCGCACGCAGCCAACCCGATCCCGCCGGCCGCACCGGTCACAATCGCCACCCGCCCCGTAAACCTGTTCATCAGCCCTCCCGCAATTCCGGCCGACGACCCAAGAGCCAGCCAGCCGCACCAGCCGCTGACCGTACTTTCCCCACAGCCCGCCGTGCCCACCCAACACGACTACTTCTGGAAATAAAAATCATTGGAAAATATTGAAATTTATCGGATTAACTTTATGCTCGTCATGGCGCAGTAATTCGAGCAAATGCCGGAAGACACCTGACTGGAGGTTGATGTGGCGTATATATCTAGTCAGCAGACTAGTCTGTTATCAGAACAGTCCAGGTGGGAGGACGTCATGACCGAAATCTGGCAAGTGCAGGAGGCGAAGGCCCGGTTCAGTGAATTCCTTCAGCGCAGCCTGAGTGACGGGCCGCAGATTGTGACTTTGCGTGGAGTACCAACCGCTGTGCTGGTGCCGATCGAGGAGTGGGAACGACTGCGGCGGAGCGCTCGCCCGAACCTCAAGGACTGGCTGCTGGCGCCTCATGCTCGCACGGACGATTTGACACCGGTTCGGCGAGACTTGCGGCGGCGGCAGCCACCGAGCCTGAGCTGACGCTCATGTATCTGCTCGACACGAACGTCGTCTCCGAACTGCGCCGGACGCGTCCGCACCCGTCGGTTGTCGAATGGGTTCAGGGGATTCGTTCTGAAGAGATGTTCTTGTCAGCGGTCACCATCGGTGAGATCCAGGCCGGCATCGAAATCACCCGCGAGCAGGATCCGGCAAAGGCCGATGAACTCGAAGCTTGGCTGGAGGAGCGAGTGCTCGGCGGCTTCGACATTCTGTCGTTGGATGCCAGCGCCTGGCGCGAGTGGGCCCGGCTGATGCATCGCCGTTCAGACACGCTGCTGCAGGATGCAATGATCGCCGCCATCGCGAGAGTGCACAGGTTGACTGTCGTGACGAGGAACGTGCGCGACTTCGAATTGTTTGACGTGCCCGTGCTTGATCCGTTCAGCTAGCGCTAGTCGGCGTGGCTGCTGAGGATCATGCGGGTGGGGGAGTAGACCATCACGAGGCTGCCGTGCTGGTTGAACACCTCGTTGCGGGTGGTCACGATGCCGCGGTCACCGCGTGACGTGAGGCGGGCTGCGGTCACCTCGGCCACCACTTGGAGCGTGTCGCCGACGAACGTCGGGCCCTTCACCTCGACGGTCGCGCCGAGGTAGGCCACTCCGGTACCGGCGATGGCACCACCGCTGATCACCAGCCCCTCGGCCAGCGACATCACGAGGCTGCCCGGCACCAGCCGCCCGCTGTAGCCGGCGCGCTCGGCCGCAGTGGCATCCAGGAACAGGCCCTCGCCGAAGCCGAACTGGGTGGCGTACACCACCAGGTCTGTCTCGGTGATGGTCCGCCGGCTCGTGCTCCAGCGCTTGCCGACCGGCTGCTCGTCGAACGTCCAGCCCCGGTGCGGCCGGGGCGGCAGCGCCGGAATGACACCCGAATCGCCGCCGTCGCTGTGATCGTCGCTCATGTCGTGCAGTCTGGCAGTGCGGCCTCTGGCAATGCAGCGCTCCCATCGTGTTGACTTGACACTGTTCAGGCGACGTTGGCGACAGGGGACGGCGATGAGCGACACAGTTCTGGACCGGCCGGCACACGACATCGTCGACGACGAGACGATCGAGCGATTCCGTGCTGATGGCGTCGTCGCATTGCGCAACGTCGTCGACGACGAGTGGGTGGAGCGGCTGCGCGGCGGCGTCGCCGACGAGATGGCCAACCCGAGCCCCACCGCGCACAACTACGAATCCACCGGATTCTTCGGCTCGCTGGATCTGTGGCGCTTCCACCCGCTGTTCGAAGAGTTCGTCACGCAGTCCCGGCTCGGCGAGCTGGCGGCCGCCATGTTCGGCTCGCCCGTCGTGCGCATGTACTACGACCAGCTGTTCGTCAAGGAGCCCGGTTCCAGCCAGCCGGTGCCGTGGCACAACGACCAGCCGTACTGGCCGATCTCGGGCCGTCAGGTGATGTCGTTCTGGATCGCGCTCGACACCGTCGACGCCACCAACGGCAGGGTCGAGTACGTCCGTGGCTCGCACGCCTGGGACCGCTGGTTCCAGCCGCGCACCTTCGCCCCGACCAACGCCCACGACTACGAACGCAATCCCGACTACGAGCTCATGCCCGACATCGAGGCCGACCGGGACAGCTACGACATCATCTCGTTCGATCTCGAACCGGGTGACGCTGTCGCGTTCTGGGCGATGATCCTGCACGGCTCGCAGGGCAACGCGAACCGGGGCCGGGCGCGGCGCGGCTACGCCGCCCGCTACATCGGCACCGACGTCCGCTACGACCCTCGCATCGGCACCGCCCAAGCGCTGCACGTGGACGAGCTCGAGGCAGGCTCGACCATGGAACTGGACCGCTACCCGGTGGTCTGGCCCCGCTCAGCCTGAGCCATGCGGTCTCGGCGGCCGTCGGTCACAATGGCCGCATGGACGAAGCCACGAGCAGCGCATTGACACCATCTGACGAAGCGCTGGTACGCCGGCACGCCGGCGACGGCTACGAGATGATGGAGCCAATCATCGGCAGGGTCGCCGTGGCAGCCCCGTCGGACGATGTCTGGGCGGCCATCAGCCCGGCCGGCAATCTCACCGATATCCATCCGTTCTGCGAACGCAACGAGGTGAACGTGTGGGACGGCGCCCGCAGCCGCGACCACGTCTACTACTTCAGCGGCGTCCACTACCAGCGGGAGTTCTGCGATTGGTTCGACGGCACGGGCTACGACCTGGTGCTCGGCCCGCCGGGGGCTCGCACGGCGCTGGTGCGCTGGCGCATCACCCCCCAGGACACCGACGCCGGTGGCAGCGACTTCAGCATCAAGGTGGTCGCGCTGCTGCGCGACGATGTGCCTGCGGCCGAGCGGGAGCACTACGCCGAGCACATGATCCGCCGACCGCTGCCGTCATATCTCGACTCGGTGGTACGCGGCACCGGCTACTACGCGGAAACCGGCACGCCAGTCACGAAGAACCAGTTCGGCGCGCACCCCATCTACTCGCCGGCCGACTGAGCACGCTCCGGTCTCGCGCGCCGGCCCGACCGCTGCAACTTGGCTGACTGCTTACGAAGGATCTGACGTCCCCAGCAGTTCACGGGCCAGCTCCCGGGCCTGATCGAGCGAGTCCACCATCCGGTCCCGCGGCACGCGATCCAGCACGTCGAGCGCCTGCAGGCTCGTAGCGGGGGCGCCTTCGAGTCCGAGCAGGATGACCTCGGTGTCGCTGTCGGCGGCTGTCTCGAGCAGGTTCTCGACCACGAGCGCTGCGCTGTCGTCCATGTGCACGGTGTCGGTGAAGTCGATGATGACAACTTCGTGCTCGGCGATGTCCGCGCCCAAGATGTCGATAAGGCTCTTCGACGAGGCCACGGTGAAGGTGCCTCGCAATGCCACCAAGCCGACCCGTGCAGAGAAACCGCCAGCATCGGCCCCGTCTGCCCCTTCGGCGAGGAAGCTCTGGTCGAGCAGCGGCACCGACACCACGCTGTCGAGCTGCAGTCGTTCGAACTGGCGCGCTGCAGACATGGCCGCCACGATCAAGCCGATCGCTACCGCGGTGATGAGGTCGAGCACCACCGTCAGCACCATCGTGATGCCCATGATCATCAGGTGCTCGCGTTGCACCCGGTGCATCCGCTTCAAGAAGCGCCAATCCACGATGTCCCAGCCGACCTTCAGCAGGATTCCGGCCAGCGCCGCGAGCGGCACTGCCTCCACATAGCTCCCCGCGCCCAGCACCAAAGCCAGCAGCACCAGCGCGCGCAGCGCACCTGAAACCCGGGTGCTGCCGCCGGCGCGGATGTTCACCACCGTGCCCACGGTGGCCCCAGCGCCGGGCAGCCCGCCCACCAGGCCAGCGGCGATATTGCCCAGTCCCTGGCCGATGAGCTCCTGGTTCGGGTTGTGCCTCGTCCGGGTCATCGAGTCGGCGATCAGCGAGGTGAGCAGGCTGTCGACCGCTCCCAAGAGGGCCAGCGTGATGGCGGGCTGCACAGCGCCGGCCAGGACTCCGAGCGACAGGACGGGCTCTTCGAAGCCGGGCAGCCCGGTGGGCACCTCGCCGATGTCGGGGGCGTCGCCCAAGAACAGCACCCCCATCAGGGTCCCGACGGCGAGCGCGGCGAGCGTCGCCGGGAACCAGCGATGCAGCCGGGCCGGCCAGAAGATGCAGACCCCCAGGCTCACTGCGGCAATCGCCACCGCACTCGCATTCAGGTTCAAGATGGCGTCGGGCCAGGCGCGCATCACATCGAGCGGTCCACCGCCAGATGCTTCGACGCCCAGTGCGGGAAGCGTCTGCAGGATGATGATGATGATTCCCACGCCCGACATGAACCCCGAGATCACTGAGTAGGGCGTGTAGGAGACGAAACGGCCGAATCGCAGAACGCCGAGCAGCGCTTGGATGACCCCGGCCATCACCACCACCGTGAGCGCCTCCTGGAGCGTCGATGCATGGTCGGTGATGACGACCGCCATGGCCACGGCCATCGGTCCGGTGGGACCGGAGATCTGCGAACGCGTGCCGCCGAAGACCGCTGCGAAGAACCCCAGTGCGATCGCGCCGTACAAACCCGCCATGGCCCCGAGCCCGGATGCCACGCCGAAGGCCAGCGCGACGGGCAGGCCCACCACGGCGGTGGTGACCCCGCCGAAGATGTCGCCGCGCAGCGTATGAAGGTCGTATCGCTGAGATTGCATCAGCCGCCCCCCGCAGGACACTAAGCGAAACAGCGGCCTGACCACTAGGTTCGGCCGGCATGGGTGAGTTTTGTTATGCGGAACGCGACGGGCACCTGTTTGTCGTGACGATCAACCGGCCGGAGCGGATGAATGCGCTGCACCCGCCGGGCAATGCCGAGATGTCGGACCTGTTCGACGAATTCCAGAACGATCCGGAGCTATGGGTCGCGATCGTGACCGGAGAAGGCGACCGTGCCTTCTCGGCGGGCAACGACCTGCGGTACCAGGCCGAGGGCGGCGATCGGTCGGCGATGCCGTCGTCAGGCTTTGGCGGCCTGACGTCACGCTGGGATCTCGACAAGCCCGTCATAGCGGCGGTGAACGGCGTGGCGATGGGCGGCGGATTCGAGATCGCGTTGGCCTGCGACATCATCGTGGCATCGGAGAATGCGCTGCTCGCGCTGCCTGAGCCCAAGGTGGGGCTCGCCGCGCTGGCGGGCGGCGTCCATCGCCTGCCGCGCCACATCGGGTTGAAGCGCGCGATGAGCATGATGCTGACCGGCCGCCACGTGCCCGCTGCCGAAGCCAAGGAGATGGGCATCGCGGCCGAGGTGGTCCCCCAGGGCGAGGCGCTCGCATGTGCTCGCCGCTGGGCCGAAATGGTGCTGGAGTGCTCGCCGATGTCGATCCGGGCCACCAAGCAGGCCGCCATGGCTGGTCTCAACGAGGCCAGCGTTCAGGCTGCACATGAAGGTCGCTACGAGGCAGTGCGCGCCATGAACAACAGCGCCGACTACATCGAAGGCCCGCGGGCATTCTCCGAGAAGCGCCCGCCCCAATGGCAGGGCCGCTAGCTCGCCCGTGCTGTGCAAGAAAAGTCACTGCGAACGAGCAAGGGCACCGCGTTACGTTCCTGAGTCTGCACGTCGGGATCGGTTCGGGTTCTCCCGCGGGCGACCGAAACGTCGGCTTCGACCACGAGAATTCTCACCGGACGAAGTGGCGCATGACGCCATCCGCGCGTCGTTTCCGCAGTTGTGCGACCATCATGTTCAAATGACAAGGGTGAGATTTAAGGACCCTGTCGCAGACCCGCAGGAGGTTCGTCGGTGCATAGCGAAATGGAACTACTGCCGGACCCGATGATCCGGCCGCCAGATGAAGGTTCGCAGCGAGCCTCGATCTACGAGCGAGTCATGGCCGACGACCAATCGCGTCACGCCTACTTCAACACCACTCGTGGCGTGCTTGTCGGCAACCCGGAACATGAGGAGACCCAGCGACTGCGCAGAGATCTGAACGATCGGTTCGTACCACACCTGTTCTCTTCGGACCGGACACTGCCGCAGCCCGTCTTCTACTCGGATGGGATCGTTGGGATCGGCAGCAAGGAAATCACCGCTTGGGCCTGCCAACGGGTGAACTAGCAGGAAACGGTCCGCAACCGCGTCGCAGCGCAGTCACTGGAGCCTCCAGTCCCTATGGAGCGACCCGGAGTGGTCATCGTGTGCGCGGCGTCCGGATCGAGGCTCTCCGCGATCGCTCAGCAAATGCGCGATCCTCAGCACCCAGGTGCGGTACGAGATCTCGAATCGGAACTCTGTGAGTCCTATCGCGGGCATCAGAGCCATGTCGAGTTAGGACTGCAGTCCGATGAGCTTCCGACGATGTGGCATGTCGTACGGCGACCGCGCGAAGAGCTCTATGAGGCCTGGAAGGAGTCCTTCGCGTCAAGCTTACGAGGGTGCGCGCGTGAGGCTGGCGCATCAGCTCGGTTGCTCGTCATGCATCTGAGTTGGTATCAACCCTCAACGAGCGAGTTCTTCTCGCCGGTTTCTGTGAGTCATGTTCAAGAAATCATCCAGAGCGAAGGCTGCGATGTCACCGGTGTCGTCATCCTGATCGACGATATCTACGACATGCTGGCACGCTTGCAGGGTGACGACGACATCTACAGAGATAATGCGATCGATAGCAGAGCAGCTCGGCTGCGCGGACTTCACTACGGAGCCGACGAGACTGCATTGGCGAAGAAGCGCGCACGCCTGGAAGCGCTTGAGAGCGCGTTGATGCACTTGGTGTCGTGGCGTCAGCACGAGATTCTTCAAGCTGAATCCATCGCCCGCGAACTCGCCGCGGACTTCACGGTATTTGGCATCAAGCATTCGCGTGCCGCCTTTGAGCATCTGACGAAGCCAGTGGCCGTGCCGCGCACGTACCTTTCTCACAGAATCTCGGAAGTACGTCGCATGAACAAGGCGATGAACGATCTTCCGACCTCGTTAGGCGAGTGGAGCGCTGTCGTCGACGAGGTCAACAGACTCCATATGGAGTTCGCACAGCACGGCCAGGTGCTGATCAATCCCACGGCGATCGATGAACTCCGATTCGCGGGCCCGGATGATGACGGCAGATTCAGCCCGTACTTGGCGAGGCGCTGGAACATTCCAGAACCTCACGCTGAACTCCTGTGGACCGCTCCTGACAGCGGCTATGAGCACACGAATCTGCTGGCTGACGGTATCGAAGTGCCGGATGTCACGGCTTCGTCGGTAGCCCGTGCGCTCTCAGGCCGCGTTTACTTCGATGTCGCCTTTCGAGACCATGTCATTGTCGAGCACACTGCTGGCTTGTGCGTCTACCGCCCCTTTTTTCAGGACGAGCAGCTTCATGAATCCGGCCCGAAGAGTGGTGAGCCGCGGGGCGCCAACTGGTCAGGAGGCGTCAAGCCCGAGATCACGCATTGGTACCGGAAGGGGGCGAGTGGGAGCGGTCCACGACGTCGCCTTGCATTCGTGCACACGAGAGCGGAGGTTCGTTCGCGCATTGCGTGGATCTGCGATGAGGGCGCAGGCGATGTGGCAGAAGTGGTCTTGAACCACTTGCCTGATTTGCTTGCCGACCGCGGTATCGACACGGGCAAGGCAGAAACGCTGTGCATGCGCATTCGAGTTGCCCGCGCCAGCGTTGCCGAAGGCTCGCATCTTGAACAGGATCCCGTGAGCACGTCCGTTCAGCTCGACGAGGTGCTGGTAGATGACACCGGCGATTACGACCACCTGATTCATGCACTCGAAACCGCTTACCAGTTGGCGATGCACGATTCATTCACGATGTTGCCGCGGCCGTCAATGGACGAGCACGGCGAGACGATCTTCGACGTCTTGATGCTGCTGGGCCATGAGAGACCTGAGGGTGACCGGCTCCTCGAAGATCTCCCGGATGTCGCACTGACGCTATGCAAGTTCTTCCGAGGCGACTACAGCACAACGGACTTGGTGGAGAGTCACAAGCCGTTCTGGCGTGTCCACGGCGAACAGTTCGAGCAGGTCGCAGGCATGGATCCCATCGAGTTCTGCTGCCAGCTGCTCAAGTTGCCCTATGACTATCTGAAGGAGAAGTCGCAATACCTGAAGGAGAGGTAGGACCGGGGAGTACGCCATAGGCATCCGCCCAGCGGCGGTGCCACTAGCGCGTGCTGCTGAAGCACCGACGCGTCAACGTGCTGATGCGCCCGAGACTCGTTCCACTGAGACAACTCAGTCCTAGCCGTGCCCCCGGGCGGTGCCGGCCAGCGGCACCGTGCGCCGGGCGCCGGCGTACCATCGCCGCGGCTTCCACCGTGACGGCGGCCGGGTCTGCGGGTTCCAGATTCGGCACGTGCGACTTGCCGTTCGACCGCGGCGATCTTCTTCACTTCGCGGCAGTGGGCAGCTCGCCGCCGCGGCGCCCACACGGAGCAAGTTCGTCTTGGTTGAGTCCAGTTCGTGTGGGTTTTCTTGATCGGTGTCCTGTGCCGAGTGACCTAGGTGCGTTACCATCGCCGCGGCTTCCACCGTGACGGCGGCCGGGTCTGCGGGTTCCAGATTCGGCACGTGCGACTTGCCGTTCGACCGCGGCGATCTTCTTCACTTCGCGGCAGTGGGCAGCTCGCCGCCGCGGCGCCCACACGGAGCAAGTTCGTCTTGGTTGAGTCCAGTTCGTGTGGGTTTTCTTGATCGGTGTCCTGTGCCGAGTGACCTAGGTGCGATGTTGTTGCCAAACCTTGATCTCGTTGCGAAGCCACATCTTGCATCGGCCGCGTCCGAGATCGACGACCGGTCTAGGCATGTCCGGGTACCGGCGCTGATACAGCGACACAGTGTTCGGCTGCGCGAGGCCCAGTAGATCGGCGACCCCTCGCGCGTCGATGAGTTCGGCAAGATCGACGACACGGTTCGCCATCGCCGCGAGCCTATAAGTGTTGACATGCTTGCGGTGACGATGCTAGCCTATGCTTGTATACACAAGATGGCTTAAGCGGCCCCAGCGGTGCGCCAACACCCTGGGGCCTGGCCCGAACCTGGAATGGAGGTTCCGACATGCACCAGCCTAGGCGTCCACGCTCCCTTGGTATCCGGCTACTTGAGACTCGTAGCAGGGCTCTTGGCCCACGAACAGTTATGGCCGTTCGGTCTCCACCCGGGCCGTTCGGCCTCCACCCGAGGGTCACACCGAACCGCAACGCAGCCAGTTTCCGGTCGGAGGTGTCCGCCTCTTGTCACACCCGCGGGTTACCTTCAGTAACGACACCGATGAGGGAAGGGGAAGCCAGCCGATGACAGATGCAAGCGCCGTTCGCTCCGCCCTCGGTGAGCCCTACTACGAGACGGACGGGATCTTGTTGTATCAGGGCGACTGCATAGATCTTCTTGCCGCGCTGCCTGACGAGAGCATTGACCTGACGGTGACGTCGCCGCCCTACAACATCGGGAAGGAGTACGAGCGGCCTCTCGCACTGGAGGACTATCTCGAATGGTGCGGCAAGTGGATGGCCGAGGTTTATTCGGTCACGCGAACGACAGGCGCGTTTTGGCTGAACCTCGGATACGTGCCGGTGGAGGGCCGAGGCAAGGCGGTCCCCCTCCCTTACTTGCTCTGGAATGCCTCCCCGTTCTTCTTCCTCCAAGAGGTCGTTTGGCACTATGGCGCCGGTGTCTCTGCACGCCGATCATTGTCGCCTCGAAACGAGAAGTTTCTCTGGTACGTAAAAGACCCCTCAAATTACACGTTCAATCTGGATGCCATCCGCGATCCCAATGTGAAGTATCCCAATCAGAAGAAGAACGGGAAGCTCAAGTGCAATCCTCTCGGGAAGAACCCAACCGATGTGTGGTCCATTCCCAAGGTCACTTCTGGACGTAACCGCAGTAGCACGGAGCGGACACCGCACCCGGCACAGTTTCCCGAGGCAGTCATCGAGCGCGTCGTGAAGGGTTCTAGCAATCCTGGCGACCTAATTCTTGATCCCTTCGTTGGTAGTGGCACTCTGACGCTCGTGGCCCATCGCCTAGATCGGTTAGCGGTGGGCTTTGATGTTCGGAGTGATTATCTGGACATCGCGGTGTCGCGCATCGAGCAGTCACAATCCGCCGGAACCAAGCTCTCGCTGGAGTTGTTCTAGATACTCCGACGTTCTTCGTAGACGGTGAGAAGCTGCAAGTTCTCGACGATGGGTGGGAGGGATGCCTGCTGGCCTGATGCCTCCTCTTGCGAGTGCCAGTCGGAGTGATCGAGCCAACCAAAACGGATGAGCCGGATACTGGGCAGGCCGTCAGCATCATCCCACCGCTCGAAGTTCACCGCGAGGTAGTAGCCAGATTTGTCTTTTTTGACGCGCGTGTGGTTCTGCTGTCCGTAACTGCGATTTGCAAAAATTTGGTTTGAACTCGAACTCGTCTTCAGTTCAACTGACATCGAGTCGTTAGTCACGTAGACGAGGTCCTTCTCGTCGGCACTCGCATCTCGACGCCACAATCCAGGGAAGCGGTGCTCGAACTCGAGCGGCACTAGTTCGTGGAGTAGGAACCCGAGTATCTGCGGTCTCGGAAAGATGTGTGTACCGATTCTGAACCCACTGCCGAGAGAGGATTGAAAAATCGAGGCCCACGAGCTGAGCACGACAGCGACTAAGTCATCGAGGTTCGCCGGATGATGTTCAATCAACTCCAGAGTCTTCGCAGCCCACGCGTTCTGATCAAGCCCGAAGTAGGGGGAGGCACGTGGCTTCGTACGGGGTTGGCGCGACTGCCTGGTAACTCTCCGTTGGCCCGGCTGTGGTTGCGACTCCAATCTGACCTCCTAAGGGTTCGCTTCAGCGGGCTCCGATCAGGTACGCAGTCCAGCTTCGCCCGATGCGCCGAGAGCGTAGAGAAAACCGGCTGCTTGAGCACGGCCCAAGGCCCGGACCTTGAAACCTGGCAGGGGCGGTCGAAGGATCAGTCTGCGCCGGGCACCCAGTTGGTGCCGGCCAGCGGCACCTTGGCCATGGCCGCGGCCTCGACCGTGAGCGCGGCCAAGTCTTCGGGTTCGAGGTTCAGCACATGCGACTTGCCGTTGGCGCGGGCCAGGATCTGGGTCTCGATGGTGAGCACCTGCAGGTAGTTGGCCAGGCGCCGGCCCGCCAGCTCGGGGTCGAGCCGCGCTGACAGCTCAGGGTCTTGCGTGGTGATGCCGGCGGGATCGGTGCCGGCTTGAAAGTCCTCCCAGAAGCCGGCCGAGGTGCCCAGCTCGCGGTACTCGGCCTCATACGCGGGGTCGTTGTCGCCGATGGCGATCAACGCGGCGGTGCCGATCGAGGCCGCGTCGGCGCCGAGGGCCAGCGCTTTGGCCACGTCCGCTCCAGAGCGGATGCCGCCTGCGGCGATCAGCTTCACCTCGCGGCGGTGCACGCCGAGTTCCCGCAGCGCCCGCACCGCTTCGGGAATCGCCGCGATCGTCGGGATGCCGACGTGCTCGATGAACACGTCCTGGGTGGCTGCGGTGCCGCCCTGCATGCCGTCCACCACCACGGCGTCGGCGCCGGCCTTCACCGCCAGCGCGGTGTCGTAGTACGGGCGGGCAGCGCCCACCTTCACATAGATCGGCACCCGCCAGTCGGTGACCTCGCGCAGCTCGCCGATCTTGATCTCGAGGTCGTCGGGGCCGGTCCAGTCAGGGTGGCGGCACGCCGAGCGCTGGTCGATGCCGGTGGGCAGCGTGCGCATCTCGGCCACGCGCTCGGTGATCTTCTGGCCCAGCAACATCCCGCCGCCGCCGGGCTTGGCACCCTGGCCCACGACCACCTCGATGGCGTCGGCCATCCGCAGATGGTCGGGGTTCATGCCGTAGCGCGACGGCAGGTACTGGTACACCAGCACCGACGAGTGCTCGCGTTCCTCCATCGTCATGCCGCCGTCGCCGGTGGTGGTCGACGTGCCGGCGGCCGATGCCCCCCGGCCGAGCGCTTCCTTGGCTTGCGCCGACAGCGAGCCGAAGCTCATCCCGGCGATGGTCACCGGGATCTGCAGGCGCACTGGCCGGGAAGCGCGATCCTCGCCGATCACGACATCGGTGCCGCACGCCTCTCGATATCCCTCCAGGGGATAGCGCGACATGGACGCGCCGAGGAACACCAGGTCGTCGAGCGTGGGCATCCGGCGCTTGGCGCCCCAGCCGCGGATGCGGTAGATGCCGGTGTTGGCGGCCCGGCGGATCTCGGCGATCACGTTGCGGTCGAACGTGTAGGACTCGCGCAGGTGCCAGTTGTGCGGGTCGTCGGCGGCGAGCGGGTCGAGGTCGCCTGCGGGCCTCCCGTTCGGTGTCGCGCTCATCGACCGTCACCGCCTGCGGCTTGCGCCGCTGCCTGCGCGGCGTCCACGTCGTCGATCGTGAAGTTGTAGAGGCGGCGGGCCGAGCCGTACCGGCGGAATTCGCCGGGGTCGGCCCCATGTGCCGCTTCGCCGGCGGCGGCCAGCAGACCCGCCACGATCTCGACGTGCTCGGGACGCATCTCCTTGCGGACGCAGTCGGCTCCGAGCGACTCCACCTCGCCCCGCACGAAGATCTGCGCCTCGTAGATCGAGTCGCCCAGGTCGGCCGCGGCGTCGCCGCAGACCACCAGGTTCCCCGCCTGGGCCATGAACGCGCTCATGTGGCCCACGTTGCCGCCGACCACGATGTCGACGCCCTTCATCGAGATGCCGCAGCGGGCACCCGCGTTGCCGCCCACCACCAGCAGGCCGCCGCAGCCCGTGGCGCCCGCCGACATGGTGGCGTTGCCGGTGATGCGCACCTCGCCCGACATGATGTTCTCGGCCAGTCCGGTGCTGGCGTTGCCCTCGATCAGCACCCGTCCCCGCTGGTGCATCCCGGCGCCGTAGTAGCCCACCGAACCCCGCACCACCACATCGATGTCGGCGGTGATGCCGCAGGCCACTGCGTGGGCGCCGCGGGGATTGATGACTTCGAACGACTCGCCGGCGGCGGCTTCGTGCAGTGCCTGGTTGAGCTTGCGCCGGGCCGATTCGGCGAGGTCGAACGTCCGCACTGCCGTGCTCACGCCGCGAGGCTCCAAGTGTAGATGCGGGCCGGCTCGGGTTCCCAGACCTCGGCGTCCAGCGCACCGGGCAGGCGGGCGATGGCGCGGTACTCGGACGACATGGCGACCCAGTCGTCGGTCTCGGCCACCACAGCGGGCTTGCAGGCAATCGGGTCGCGCAGGATGGCGAACCCGTCGGCCACGCCGATGGCGAAGGTGTAGAAGCCGTCGAGGTCGCCGAGCGCGCCTTCCAAGGCCTCCGAGATGGTGTCGCCCGAGCGCATCCGCCAGGCCAGGTAACCGGCGGCCACCTCGGAGTCGTTCTCGGTCTGGAACGACTCGCCCTGGCCTTCGAGCTGGCGGCGCAGCCGGTTGTGATTCGACAGCGAGCCGTTGTGCACCAGGCAGGTGTCCGAGCCGGTGGAGAACGGGTGAGAGCCGTTGGTGGTGACCGCCGATTCGGTGGCCATGCGGGTGTGTGCCAGCGCATGGGTGCCGGTGCGCGACGCCAGGTCGTAGCGCTCGGCGACGAGGTCTGGGTAGCCCACGGCCTTGAACATCTCGATCTTGTTGCCCTGGGCCAACACGGTCGCGCCCGCCACGTTGTCGATGATCCACTGGCGGGCGATCCGGCCGTCGCCGTCGGTGGAGAACACAGCGTGGTCGTGCACCGCCGCGACGGTCACCTCCGCGCCCAGGGTCGCTTCGAGGGCTGCGGCCACGGGCCCCCAGTCCACCTCGAGCCCCTCGGCCAGCACGGTGATGCGGGTGCGGCCCGGGACACCGGCGTCGTACACGGCAAACCCGGCACTGTCAGGGCCGCGGTCGCCCATCTCGGCGAGCATGACTTCGGTCAGCCGTCCCAGTTCGTGCCGGTGCGTCTCGGTCTTGCAGAACAGGCCCACGATCCCGCACATGGCGCACCCCCAGCCCCGCAGTCCTTGCGTCTGTCCGTCGGGCCTCCCGCACCGTAGCGCTTCGCCTTCTGCGGCCGTTCTCGTTGGCGGTCCATCCGGGCTGATCGGTTTCGTTGACTACTGTGCGCGCGGGGCATGGCCGATGATCTGACGGCCTCAATCCGAACATGCCGGGGGGCGAATCATGAGCAGCGCGACCGACGCACTCGAAGAGATCCGAGCCAAGACTGAAGCCGACGGCGTGGAGTTCATCTACGCCATGTTCGTGGAGATGCACGGAAAGCCGTGCGCCAAGCTGGTGCCGGTCAGCGCGCTGGAGGGCTTGATGAGCGATGGGGCCGGTTTTGCCGGTTTCGCCGCAGGCCCGATGGGTCAAGACCCTTCCAGCCCCGACATCCTGGCCCTGCCCGATCCCGCCTCGTACACCCAACTTCCGTGGCAGCCGAACGTGGCTGCCATGCAGTGCGACCCCACCGTGGAGGGCGATCTGTGGCCCTATGCACCGCGGGTGATCCTGCGCCGGGCGCTGGAGGCAGCGGCCGAGCGCAACCTGGTGCTCAAGTGCGGCGTGGAGGCCGAGTACTCGCTGGTGGTGCGCAACGAGGACGGCTCCCTGGCCGTGGCGGACGACCGCGACAACCTGACCCTGCCGTGCTACGACGCTCGCGGGCTCACCCGCATGCTGCCGCACCTCGAGGCCGTGTCGAAGAACCTCGACGCCATGGGTTGGGGCAACTACGCCAACGATCACGAGGACGCCAACGGCCAGTACGAGCAGAACTGGCTGTACTCAGACGCTCTGACCACCGCCGACCGGCTGATCCTGTTCCGGCTGATGGTGCATACGCTGGCCCAGCGCGACGGCCGCTACGCCACATTCATGCCCAAGCCGTTCGCCGACAAGACCGGCAACGGGCTGCACACCCACTTGAGCCTGTGGACTGCTGACACCGACGATCCGCTGTTCATCGGCGGTACCGCCGGCGGCGCCGACACCAAGGGCTTGGGCCTGAGCGACATGGCGTACAAGTTCGTGGGCGGGCTCTTGCGCCACGCCCGCTCGCTGGTGGCGGTGGTGTGCCCGATCGTCAACTCCTACAAGCGCATGGGCGTGGGCGCTCCCACCTCGGGAGCCACCTGGGCGCCGGCATATGCGGCCTACGGCGGCAACAACCGCACCCAGATGATCCGCATTCCCGAGCCCGACCGGATCGAGGTCCGCCTGGGCGACGGGGCCGCCAACCCGTACCTGATGTTCGCTGCGTACTTGGCCTGCGGACTCGACGGCATCGACAACGACATCGATCCGGGCGAGCCCAACATGGACAACCTGCACGCCATGTCTGCCGAGGACGTGGCCGCAAAGGGGATTGCCGTGCTGCCGCCCACGCTGCTGCACGCCGCCGAGGAAATGGCCGGGTGCGACGTTCTCGGCGCGGGACTGGGCGACACCGCCGAGGGTCCCTACCGCGACTACTTCGTGCAAACCAAGAAAGCAGAATTCCTGGCCCACCACAGCGTCGTCACCGCCGGCGAGGTCGACCAGTACCTCACGCTGTTCTGAGAGGATGAGCCCATGAGTGCATCGGACGTCGCGGAGAAGAGGGCTTCAGAGCGAGCGGCGGCGGTAGCGGACGCGATGGACGACATCGCGAAGATCGACGCGCATGGCCGCGAGCACGGCGGCATCGACCGGGCCGGCATCGCCCGCATCAAGGAACGGCTGCTGGAGCTCGCCACCCACGAGCACCTATTCCCAAACGAGGACTTCCCGCCGCCCGACGGCGAGCGCGGCTCGCACAACTACCGGCTCGCCCAGAACGACGACGGCACGCTGGCGCTCTATGTCCAGAGCGTGAGCGAGGGCACCTCGGCGCCGCCGCATGAGCACCTCACCTGGGCAGTCATCGTGGGCATGCGCGGCCAGGAGCTGAACCGCTTCTACGACTGCTGTGCCGGCGAGGGCGAGCCGCACGTCGAACGCGAAGAGACGGTCGAGCGCGGCGCCGGCGTCGCGATGCTGGGGCACGACGTGCATTCGATCCACATCGAGGGCGCGTCGACCAACTTCCACTGCTATGGGTTGGCGATGGAGAACATGACCGGTCGCCGCTACTGGAACGCCGAAGAAGGCGAGTGGCGGGTCTTCACCGACACGAGCAGCGTCGTCGAGGCCCGCCCGGGCTATCCGACCACCGCCGCTGCCTGAACCGCTACCGGTGCGCCGGGTCGAGGCTTCGAAGGGCCGGTGATGGCTGAGGTTCGGGCCGTGACGGCGACCGAGTTGATGGAACGGCATCGCGGGCTGCTGCGCGGCGACGGCGGCGAGCTGGCGCTGATCGAT
The DNA here is from genome assembly GCF_965204125.1 of Candidatus Poriferisodalis sp. Taxonomy (GTDB): domain Bacteria; phylum Actinomycetota; class Acidimicrobiia; order Acidimicrobiales; family Poriferisodalaceae; genus Poriferisodalis. The sequence continues at coordinate 1,488,479 of NZ_OZ241968.1, forward strand.
GCCCGCTTGCCCGCCGAGTTCACCCGGCGCCACCTGCTGTATGCCGCGAACCTGCCGCTGAGTCATGTGGGCCTTGAAGTGGCCGCACGCATCCCGCGGTTGGGCACGCCGGTGGTGGTGTGCGATGACGGCGGGGGACAGGCGGCAGCCGTCGCCTTGGAGCTGACCGTGCTCGGCTACACCGACACGGCGGTGCTCGACGGCGGCATCGACGCGTGGGCAGCGGCGGGCGGCGAGCTGTACTCGGGCATCAACGTGCCGTCCAAGCTGTTCGGCGAACTGGTCGAGGAGCACTTCGGCACGCCGCATGTCACAGCGACGGAGCTGGCGCGTTGGCTGGCCGAAGGCCGGGACCTGCTGGTGGTGGACTCGCGTACCCGCCGGGAGTTCAACCGCATGAGCATCCCGACCGGCCGGTCGTGCCCCGGCGGCGAGCTGGTTCGGCGGGTGGGCGACCTGATCGATGACGGCACCACGGTGGTCGTCAACTGCGCCGGGCGAACCCGCAGCATCATGGGCGCGCAGTCGCTGCGCTCGGCCGGGCTGGACCGGGTTGTGGCGCTGAAAGACGGAACGATGGGCTGGGAGCTGGCCGGGCTCGAGCTGGAGCACGGCCGCGACGAGCTGGCCCCCGAACCGAGCGAAGCCGGCAGGGCCCAGGCCACGGCGGCCGCACTGGAGGTGGCTGAACGCTGCGGGGTTGGCACCGTCGACCGGTCCCAGCTCGACGACTGGCTGGCCGACGCCACGCGCACCACCTACTTCATGGACGTGCGCACACCCGAAGAATTCGCCGCCGGACACTTGCGCGAGGCGACCGGCGCTCCTGGCGGCCAGTTGGTGCAGGCCACAGACGAGTACCTGGCGACGCGAGGAGCGCGGGTCGTGCTCGCCGACGGCGACGGCATCGGCGCCACCATGACCGCGTCGTGGCTCATCCAGATGGGCTGGGATGCCTGCGTGCTGGAACCGGGTTGGCTCGACAGTGCAGACGGGCCGGACTTGCTCGTTGGCGGCAATGACGCGGCCGAAGCAGCGCTGCGCTCACGTCAGCCGCCGCTGCCTTACGACCCCGAAGACGCCGACGTCGCGCGCGCTGCCATGCAGGGATATCTGGACTGGGAGATCGCACTACCCGACCAGTACGCCCGCGACGGACTGGTCGAATTCCAGTTCTGCTAGAGGTCGGCGAAGCGCTCGATGGCTTCGGCCCAGGCGCTGGCATCGTCCGGTGTGGAGATGACGGTCTGCAGCCCGGCCATCGGCGACACGGGTACTGCAATCCGGCTGACGCCGCGGCGGGCCAGCTCGGGAATCTCGTCGAGGTCGGCGGGCAGCTGCACGGTGATCTCCAGTGCGTCGGGATCCCGGCCGTGCTCGGCGGCAGTCTGACGAGCGAGCTCGATGAGGTCCCACGGCGCGCCGCGAGCGGGGAAGTAGCCGTCGCCGAGCCGACCTGCCCGCCGTGCCGCAACCTTGGAGTCGCCGCCCACGATGATCGGCACCGAGCCGTTTACCGGCTGGGGCCGGCAGTACGCGGCGTCGAAGCTGACGAACTCGCCGTGGAACGTCGGGCGGTCGGCAGACCACAGCTCCCGCATCGCCGCCACGTACTCGTCGGTGCGGGGACCGCGATCGTCGAAGTGGTCGCCGACACCGATGGCCTCGAACTCCTCACGCATCCAGCCCACGCCGATGCCCAGCAGTACCCGGCCGCCGGACATGTGATCGAGCGTGGCGATCTGCTTGGCGCACACCACCGGGCTGTGCTGGGGCACGATCAGGATGCCGGTGCCGAAGTTGATGGTGGACGTGACGCCTGCCATATAGGCCATCCACATCAGCGGGTCGGGCAGCAGCAGGTCTTCGACGCCGCCGGCCATCTTCCCGTCGGGGCTGTAGGGGTATTGCGACTGGTAGCCCGACGGGATGACCGTGTGCTCCACCGTCCATGCCGACTCGAAGCCGGCCGCCTCGCCCGCCTGCACCAACTCGGTCGCAAGCGCTGTGTCCATGGCGAACTTGCCGGTGTTGCAATACCTGAGCCCAAACTTCATGTCGCTGTCCGTTCGTTGAGGCCCCGTGGGTTGGCGCCGAGCCCGCAGTCTCGCGCGCGGCACCACCCAGCGACCGGTGCGGTGCCTTGATCCAATACCGTGCCCTCACGCCACCGGTCCTGGAGCATCCATGCCGTTCTTGCCACATGTCTCAGACATCTTCGATCCATCGCGCTGGAGCGACATTGACGGGTTCGACTTCACCGACATCACCTACCACCGCAGCAACGAGCACGGAACGGTTCGCATCGCGTTCGACCGGCCTGATGTGCGCAACGCGTTCCGCCCGCACACCGTCGACGAGCTGTACCGGGCGCTGGACCATGCTCGCCAGACTCCCGACGTGGGCTGCATCCTGCTGACCGGCAACGGCCCCGCACCCGCCGACGGCGGCTGGGCGTTCTGCTCGGGCGGCGACCAGCGCATCCGCGGCAAGGACGGCTACCGCTACGCCGACGGCGAGACCGCTGCCGACATCGACCCGGCCCGCACCGGGCGGCTGCACATCCTCGAGTGCCAGCGGCTGATCCGCATGATGCCCAAAGTGGTGGTTTGCGTAGCGAACGGCTGGGCGGCAGGCGGCGGGCACAGCCTGCATGTGGTGTCCGACCTGACGATCGCCTCGGCTGAGCACGCCCGCTTCCGCCAGACCGACACCAACGTGGCCAGCTTCGACGGCGGTTTCGGCTCGGCCTACCTGGCCCGCCAGATCGGCCAGAAGAAGGCCCGCGAGATCTTCTTCCTCGGCCGCGCCTACACCGCGCAGGAACGGTTCGAGATGGGCGACGTCAACGCCGTGGTGCCCCACGCCGAGTTGGAGTCGGTGGCGCTGGAATGGGCGGCCGAGATCGTGTCGCGTTCACCCACGGCACAGCGCATGGCCAAGTTCGCGTTCAACCTCATCGACGACGGCCTGGTGGGCCAGCAGGTTTTCGCGGGCGAGGCCACCCGCCTGGCCTACGGCACCGACGAGGCCGCGGAGGGCCGTGACGCGTTCCTGGAAAAGCGCAATCCCGAATACGAGCAGTTCCCCTGGCACTTCTAGCTCGCCGACAGCGCCGCTGACCGAGCGATTCAGGCGGGGCGCAGGCGCTGCATCAGCGTCACGTCGAGCCAGCGCCCGAACTTGCGCCCCACTTCCCGTTCCACACCGACCAGTTCGAAACCGTGCTTGGCGTGCAGCGCCACCGACGCAGCACCGGCGTCGGCGATCCGGGCGAAGACCGCGTGAAAGCCGTGCTCATCGGCGAGCGCCACCAGGTCGCCGAGCAACAGGCTGCCCACGCCGCGCCCCTGGTGGTCGCGATGCACGTAGATGGAGTCCTCGACGCTGGTCGAGTACGCCGGCCGGGTGCGGTACGGCGACAGGCAGGCCCAGCCCAGCACCGTGCCGCTGGCCTCGGCGTCAGCGTTGTCTGGCACGGCCACGATGCACGGGTAGGCGCCCGAGTGGTCACCCATCCAGGCGGCCTGCTCTGTCGGCGTGCGCGGCACCATGTCGAATGTCGCTGTGCCGTCGGTGACCTCGCGGTTGTAGATCTCCGCGATCGCATCGGCATCGGCCATCGTGGCCAGCCGGGTTCGCATGGCAGCGAAGCTACCGAAGGGCCGCAGATACACTCCGGACCCCACAATGTTCGGCGCACATCGCTGGCGATGGCGCCCGAGCGTCGCCCCGTTAGCTCAGTAGGCAGAGCACAGCCATGGTAAGGCTGGTGTCGCCGGTTCGATTCCGGCACGGGGCTCGCCGCTACCCTGCGGCCCGCAAGGCGGGATAGCTCAGTTGGTCAGAGCGCACGGCTCATAATCGTGAGGTCCTGGGTTCGAGTCCCAGTCCCGCTACCAGACTCCGCTCCAGGCGCCTCTGGACGCGACCTAGATCGCTGCCGGTAGCCTGTTGCGGCGGACATTCGCCAAGAAGGCCCGCACTGAGTGTCACCCGCGTATCGCACGCGATGCGCCGACGCTGAGGGCAGTAGCTCAATTTGGTAGAGCACCGGTCTCCAAAACCGGCGGTTGCGGGTTCGAGTCCCTCCTGCCCTGCGATTCCGCCGGTTTGGACCGCCAGCCCGGCGGACTGACCATGCCCGAACCCCTGACAACAAGTCCCTGAGTAATCGAGGCCGGAGACACTTCCGATGGCCATGAACCGACGCACACGCCGTCACCTGCAGCGTCAGGGCGAGATGGGGGCTGACGGCGCGCCCGCGGGACGGCGCGAACGGCGCCAGGCAGCTCCGGCATCCCCGACCACCGAGCGAGCCGGGCCGGCGCAGTTCGTGGGCGAGGTCCGCTCCGAGCTGAAGAAGGTGATCTGGCCGACCCGCGCCGAGATCGTCAACTACTCGGTCGTCGTGTTCATCACCATCGTGATCCTGACGGCGATGATCGCCGGATTCGACTGGATTCTGGGTGAAGGCGTCCTCCGCCTCTTCGACGTGAACTGACAAGCATCTGAGCTGACGAACATGAGCGATCTGACCGACACTCCCGCAGAGCCCGAAACCGACCCGATGGCGACCGCACGCCGGTTGCTGAGCTCCCAGACGGCGACCACCCTGATGGGTCCGGGCGCCGAGACAGCCGAGGCGACTGACACGGCAGGTGCCGCCGATGAAACCGGCGCCGTCGACGTGCTCACCGAGGACGAGCTGCTCGCTGTCGACGAGCCGGAGACCAAGCGGGTCTCGCCGTACGACCGGCCGGGTCGCTGGTTCGTCGTGCACACGCAGTCGGGCTACGAGAAGAAGGTGAAGCAGAACCTCGAAGCCCGGATCGGCACGTTCGACATGGAGGACCGGATTCTCGAAGTCGCCATCCCGATGGAGGACGTGATCGAGTTCAAGGGCGGCCGCAAAGTCGTCGCCAAGAAGAAGGTCTTCCCGGGCTACCTGCTGATCCGCTGCCGTCCCAGCGACGAGGCCCACCACATGATCCGCAGCACGCCGGGAGTCACTGGCTATGCGGGTCCGGGCGGCAAGCCCTCGCCCCTGCGCCGCAGGGAGGTGGAGGCATTCCTGGCTGAGCCCGATGACGGTCCCGAGATGCCGCGCCGCACCAAGCCGTCGATGATCTTCGAGATCGACGAGGGCGTGCGCATCAAGGAGGGCCCGTTCTCCGACTTCCAGGGTCAGGTCATCGAGATCAATGAGGAGCAGCTGAAGGTGAAGGTGCTGGTAAACATCTTCGGCCGTGAGACCCCCGTCGAGCTCGACTTCGTCCAAGTCGCAAAGATCTGAGCCCCTGCGAGGGCCGAGAAGCACAGACTCAAGGAGCACCTCATGGCAGACAATCCGGCACGACCCGCGGCGGGCCGCAAGCGGGTGAGCGCGGTGGTGAAGATCCAGATCCCCGCTGGGCAGGCCTCGCCCGCGCCGCCGGTGGGCACGGCGCTCGGCCCGCACGGCGTGGCGATCATGGACTTCTGCAAGGAGTACAACGCCAAGACCGAGAGCCAGCGCGGCACGATCGTGCCAGCGGAGATCACGATCTTCGAAGACCGGTCGTTCACATTCATCACGAAGACGCCGCCGACGTCGGTGCTGCTGCGCCAAGCGGCGGGGCTCGAGAAGGCGGCCAACAATCCCGGCCGCGAGACCGTGGCGCATGTCACCGAGGCCCAGGTGGCCGAGATCGCTGCTACGAAGATGCCGGATCTCAATGCACGCGATCTTGAGAACGCCAAGCTGCAGGTGATCGGCACCGCTCGCTCGATGGGCATCGAAGTCGCCGGCTGAGTCGCCGCGCAGCGCAGGAGAACACAGATGTCAGGGAAGAAGTACGCCGAGGCGACCCGACGGTACGACCGGCAGATGATGCACGAGCCTGCCCAGGCCATCGACATGGTGCGCACGCTGGCACCGGCCAAGTTCGACGAATCGGTCGATCTGTCGGTGCGGCTCGGCGTGGACCCCCGCAAGGCCGACCAGATGGTGCGTGGCACCGTCGCGCTTCCGTCGGGCACCGGCGGCGACGTGCGCGTTGCGGTCTTCGCGCAGGGTGACGCTGCGGGCGAAGCCTCCGAAGCGGGGGCCGATGTCGTGGGCGGCGCCGATCTGGCCGAGCGCGTCGAGGCCGGATTCACCGATTTCGACGTGGCGATCGCGACGCCGGACATGATGGGCGTCGTGGGCCGGCTGGGCAAGGTGCTCGGCCCACGTGGCCTTATGCCGAACCCCAAGTCCGGCACGGTGACCCCCGATGTGGGCAAGGCTGTCGGCGAGTTCAAGGGCGGCAAGGTCGAGTACCGCACCGACCGGTACGGCAACGTGCATCTGGCGATCGGCAAGGTGAGCTTCACCGCTGAGGACCTGAACGCCAATCTGGCAGCGGTCATGGACGAGCTGGCACGGGCGAAGCCGGCCGGTGCCAAGGGCCGCTACGTGCGCAAGATGGTGGTGTCCTCGACCATGGGCCCAGGAGTCCGCATCGACCCCACCACGTTCAACTAGCCCTCCCGCAGTTGAATGGCCGGGCGCGACCGGTAGCGTTCGGCACTTCACAACTTGCTCGCCGTAGAACTCCGGTGGCTCCGGCCTGAAATCGGCCCCGTCTGAACCATGTTCAGGGGCTCGCCCGCCTCGGGTGAGTCGCACGGGTCGAGCCTGATGAGGCGGACGGTCTTCCTGTGCGCGTGTACGTCGGGATGCGGTTCTGTCTGGTCTGCGGACCGGTGCCCGTTCTGGGGCCGGGAGCGATCCACCCGCCCGATCACCGCACACCCCGCAGCACAGGAGGTCTCCACCATGGCGACAGCAACTACGGCTGAGGGGCGCGTGCCGCGGGCCGACAAGGTGGCAGTGGTAGACGAGGTCCGCCAGCGATTCGCCGAGGCCGATGCGGTGCTGTTCACCGAGTACCGGGGCTTGGACGTGGCAGAGATGGCCGACCTGCGCGGCCGCCTCATCGATGCCGACTGCCGTTACAAGATCTACAAGAACACGCTCGTCCGCCGGGCACTGTCTGTTGATGCGCCGGCCGGCACGCTTGACCTGCTCTTGGGGCCCACGGCGCTCGCCTTCTGCGGCAAGGATCCGTCGGCGGCCGCTCAGGCGCTGCGCACGTTCGCAGCGGAGCACGACGCGCTGATCATCAAGGGCGGCGTGCTGGCGGGCACGTTGCTCAGTGACGCCCAAGTGCGCGAGCTCGCCGACCTGCCGTCGCGCGATGAGCTGATGGCGCAGATGCTGGGAGCGTTCGCTGCGCCGCTCAATGCGCTGGCTTCGATGATGAACAACTTGATCGGGGAGGTGTCGGGCCTCGTTCAGGCGCTGATCGACAAGACACCGGACAACCCGGCTCCCGACGACGAGGCACCGGCTCAAGCCGACCAAGCCGATGCCGCTCTTGACGCGGCCGACGTCGAAGCAGACGGCCCAGACAGCGATTCACCTGACGATCCAACAAACGACCCAACAAATACGGAGAACAACCAATGAGCACGTCCACCGAAGAGATCCTCGACGCCATCGGCAACATGACGGTGCTCGAGCTGGTCGAGCTGAAGAAGGCGTTTGAAGAGCGCTTCGACGTCACCGCTGCTGCCGCCGCCCCGATGATGGTGGCTGCCGCTGCTGCTGGCGGTGACACCGACGGCGAGGCCGCCGAGGAGGCTGCCGATGAGGTCACCGTCACGCTGACCGCGATCGGCGACAAGAAGGTGCAGGTCATCAAGGAGGTGCGCTCGCTCACCAGCCTGGGACTCAAGGAGGCCAAGGACCTGGTGGAGGCCGCCCCGAAGCCCGTGCTCGAAGGCGTGCCGAAGGCCGACGCCGACAAGGCCAAGGAAGCCCTCGAGGCAGTCGGCGCCAGCGTCGAACTGTCCTAGACGCGAGCGCATTTCTCACCGCACGCCGCGTGTCGCGGTTGTGGCGCCCAGCATCGCTGGATAGCGTTGCCAAGGCCGTGGCACAGGTGGCCTCCCCATTCGCGCACCCACCAGTCCCCAGCACCGAGGCCCAGCGGTGGGCTCCCTGTTTGCTGCGGACGCCTGCGACTGCGCGCGCTTCCAGCCCCCCGTCGCCTGCCGCGGGCAGTCGCCGGTGACCCATCCCGAACAACTGAACCACTAGGAGAGTCCGTTGTCGTCTCGTGTCGGCCGCGAACGCTATTCGTTCGGCAACCTCGACGAAGTCCTGGAGCTCCCGGACCTCGTGTCGATCCAGAAGGATTCCTTCCAACGATTCCTCGATGTCGGGCTCGCTGAGACCTTCTCAGACATCAGCCCCATCAGCGACTTCGGCGGGCATCTCCAGCTCGTCTTCTCCTTCGACCCTTACGACGAGGATCTGCGCCCGCCGCCCAAGTTCTCCGTGGAGGAGTGCAAGGAACGCGACATGACCTACTCGGCGCCGATCTTCGTGCGCGCCGAGTTCAAGAACGCTCACACCGGCGAGGTCAAGGCCCAGACCGTGTTCATGGGCGACTTCCCGATGATGACCCCCAAGGGCACATTCATCATCAACGGCACCGAGCGGGTGGTGGTGAGTCAGCTCGTGCGCTCGCCCGGCGTCATCTTCCAGCCCGGCGAGCGCTACCGGCTCCGCAATATGTCGAAGCACCAGCTGGTGACGGCAACCGTTCACCCCTACCGCGGCGAATGGATCGAGTTCGACGTCGAGCACAAGCCGGGCAAGGATCCCACCGCCGGCAGCCGGGTGGCCCGCAAGCGCCGCCTCAGCATCTTCTCGCTGCTGCGAGCACTGGGTTACGGCGAAGACCGCCATCCCGGCCTGCTCGAGCGCTTCGTCGAGCACTTCGACTTCCTGGAGCCCCAGTGGGAGAAGGATCGAGACGTTGCGCCCAACCAGCAGGATTCGCTCCTCGAGCTGTACAAGCGGGTGCGCCCCGGTGAGGTGGCAACCCCGGATGCCGCGTCCAACTACTTCCAGAATGCGTTCTTCGACGAGCGCCGGTACTCGCTGTCCAAGGTCGGTCGCTACAAGCTGAACCGCAAGCTGGGGCCCGAGCTCGACCGCGTGTCCGAGCTGTTCGGCCTCGACTTCATCGACGCCGATGATCCCGACGCGCTCGAGCACCCCGAACTGATCCGCCCCGACCCCGATTCCACGGTGCTCACCCGCAGCGAAGTCCTCGCCACGGCGAGCTACCTGCTGCATCTGGCGAACGCCGAGCCCGGCTACCGCCTGGACGACCAGGATCACTTCGCCAACCGCCGCATCCGCTCCGTCGGCGAGCTGATCCAGAACCAGGTGCGGATCGGCCTCAGCCGCATGGAGCGGGTGGTGCGCGAGCGCATGACCACCCAGGACGTCGAGGCCATCACGCCGCAGACGCTGATCAACATCCGCCCGGTCGTGGCGGCCACCAAGGAGTTCTTCGGCACCAGCCAGCTCAGCCAGTTCATGGATCAGGTGAACCCGCTGTCGGGCCTCACCCACCGCCGCCGCCTGTCCGCGCTCGGCCCCGGCGGCCTGTCGCGGGAACGCGCCGGCTTCGAGGTGCGCGATGTCCACTTCAGCCACTACGGCCGCATGTGCCCCATCGAGACGCCGGAGGGTCCGAACATCGGCCTGATCGGGGCGCTGGCCACCTTCGCCCGCGTCAACGAGTTCGGCTTCATCGAGTCGCCCTACCGGGTGATCAAGGACGGCAAGGCCACCACCGAAGTGCGTTACCTGACGGCGGATGAGGAAGAGGAGTTCGTGGTCGCGCAGGCCAACGCGCCGCTCAACCCCGACGGATCGTTCCGCAACCCCCGCGTGCTCGTGCGCAAGAGCCCCCAGGGCGCCAGCCTGGAAGATCTGCGGCTGCAGATGGAGCGCGACACTTACTTCGCCGCGACCACCGAGATCAGCTACGTGCCGGCATCGGAAGTCCAGCTCATGGACGTATCGCCGAAGCAGATCGTGTCGGTGGCCACCGCGCTGATCCCGTTCCTCGAGCACGACGACGCCAACCGGGCGCTCATGGGCGCCAACATGCAGCGCCAGGCGGTGCCGCTGCTGCGGGCCGAGGCCCCCTACATCGGCACCGGCATCGAAGGCCTCGCCATGGCCGACGCTGCCGAGATGGTGCTTGCGGAAATCGAAGACGACAAGGGCGAGCGTCAGGGCGTCGGCGGCGAAGTCGCCGAAGTTGCCGGCGACTGCATCGTCATCGACGGAGATGACGGCAAGCGGCACGAATTCCCGCTGCTCAAGTTCCGGCGCTCCAATCAGGACACCTGCATCAACCAGCGGGCGCTCGTTCGCGTCGGCGATCGCGTGGAGCCTCAGGCCGTCATCGCAGACGGGCCGTCTACCGATCACGGCGAGCTGGCGCTGGGCAAGAACCTCTTGGTCGCCTATATGGCCTGGGAGGGCTACAACTACGAGGACGCCATCATCCTGTCGGAGCGTCTGGTGAAGGACGACGTGCTCACGTCGATCCATATTCACGAGTACGAGATCGACGCCCGCGACACCAAGCTGGGTCCCGAGGAGATCACCCGGGACATCCCGAACCTGGCCGACGACATCCTCGCCGACCTCGACGAGCAGGGCATCGTGCGCATCGGTGCCGAAGTCGAGCCGGGCGCGGTGCTGGTGGGCAAGGTCACTCCCAAGGGCGAGACCGAGCTCACGCCCGAGGAACGGCTGCTGCGTGCCATCTTCGGCGAGAAGGCCCGCGAGGTGCGCGACACCTCGCTCAAGGTGCCCCACGGCGAGAACGGCGTGGTTACCGACATCCGGGTGTTCAGCCGCGACGCCGACGACGAGCTGCCGCCTGGCGTGAACCAGCTCGTGCGCGTGTACGTGGCCCAGAAGCGCAAGATCAGCGTGGGCGACAAGCTCGCCGGACGTCACGGCAACAAGGGCGTGATCTCGAAGATCCTCCCCACCGAGGACATGCCGTACCTGGCCGACGGCACACCGGTCGACATCATCCTGAGCCCGCTGGGGGTGCCGAGCCGCATGAACGTCGGCCAGGTGCTCGAAGCCCACTTGGGCTACGCAGCACGCTGGGGCTGGAAGGCCACCGACGGGGGCGGCAAGGAAGAGATGATCGGCAAGGAGCCGGTCAGCAACACTGCCCGCAAGACCCGCCCCACCACCGAGCCGTCGGTATTCATTGCCACGCCGGTGTTCGACGGGGCGCGCTGGGACGAGGAGGAGGCCGCCGGGCGGCATCCCACCATCCAGCAGACGCTCGAGAACCTGCGGCCCGAATCGGTGACCGGCGAACGCCTGATGACCCGCTCGGGCAAGACGGTGCTCTTCAACGGGCGCACCGGCGAGGCCTACGACGAGCCGATCATGGTCGGCTACAGCTACATCCTGAAGCTGGCACACCTGGTCGACGACAAGATCCACGCTCGCTCGACGGGGCCGTACTCGATGATCACCCAGCAGCCGCTGGGCGGCAAGGCGCAGTTCGGCGGCCAGCGCTTCGGCGAGATGGAGGTGTGGGCCCTCGAGGCGTACGGCGCTGCCTACTGCCTGCAGGAGCTGCTCACCATCAAGTCCGACGACGTGCTGGGCCGGGTGCGCGTGTACGAGGCGATCGTCAAGGGCGAGAACATCCCCGAGCCCGGCATCCCTGAGAGCTTCAAGGTGCTCATCAAGGAAATGCAGGCGCTCTGCCTCAACGTCGAGGTCATGTCGACAGCCGGGCAGCAGATCGACATCCAGGGTCTCGACGAAGACGTCTTCCGTGCCGAGGAATCGCTGGGCATCGACATCAGCCGGCCCGAGCGCGGCACCGACGAAGAAGACGAGCTGCGCCGCCAGCAGCGCATGTGATCAACGCAGCGACACCGCACAGCCGATACAGCGCAACCGAAACATCAAGAACTCGCACCACCGATACAGACACAGGGCCGGACATAACGCATGATCGACGTCAACGACTTCTCTGACATCCGGATCGGCTTGGCGACCGCTGACGCCATCCGCACATGGTCCAACGGCGAGGTCCGCAAGCCGGAGACCATCAACTACCGCACGCTCAAGCCCGAGAAGGACGGCTTGTTCTGCGAGAAGATCTTCGGTCCCACCAAGGACTGGGAGTGCGGCTGCGGCAAGTACAAGCGTGTCCGGTTCAAGGGCATCATCTGCGAGCGCTGCGGCGTGGAAGTCACCCGTTCCAAGGTGCGCCGCGAGCGCATGGGCCACATCGAGCTGGCGGCCCCGGTGGTGCACATCTGGTACTTGCGGGGCACCCGCTCATGGCTGGCGTACTTCTTGACTGGCCTCGACCCCCGCCAGGAGCTGAAGGCCAAGGCGCTGGAGCGCGTCATCTACTTCGCTGCGAACCTGGTCACCAAGGTCGACAGCGAGAAGCTGCACGCCGACCTGCCGCGGCTCGAAGCCGAGAAGGCCGAGGAGCTCGACGTCATCGACGAGGAGCTCGCCGAGCGCCGGGCGGAGCGGCTCGCCGAGCTCGAGAGCGAACTCGCTTCCTTGGAGGCCGACGACGCCAAGGAACGCGAGCTGCGGTCGGCTCAGCGCGAATCCGAGCGCGACCTCGAGGCCATCGACGAAGAAGCCAACGAGGAGAAAGACCTCGTGGAGCGCGCCTTCGCGGCGCTGCGCGACCTGCACGAGCGGATGATCGTCGACGACGAGGATCTCTGGCGCGAGCTGGAGGATCGCTACGGCCAGTACTTCGAGGGCGGCATGGGCGCCGAGGCCATCGCGCAGCTCATGGCCAACATGGACTTCGACGTCGAGGAGGCCGAACTGCGTGCCGCCATCGAGGCGTCCGACGGGCGCCGGCCACTGTCGGCCCAGCGCAAGCAGAAGGCGATCAAGCGCCTCAAGATCCTGAGCGCGTTCAACCGGCGAGACGAGCACGGGCGCCGCATCAACGACCCGCGGGCGATGATTCTCGACGCGGTGCCGTGCATCCCGCCCGACCTGCGCCCGATGGTGCAGCTCGACGGCGGACGCTTCGCGACCTCTGACCTGAATGATCTCTACCGACGTGTCATCAACCGCAACAACCGGCTGAAGCGCCTGCTCGACCTGCGGGCACCCGAGATCATCGTCAACAACGAGAAGCGCATGCTGCAAGAAGCGGTGGATGCGCTGTTCGACAACGGCCGAAGGGGCCGTCCTGTGACAGGCCCCGGCAATCGGGCGCTGAAGTCGCTGTCGGACATGCTCAAGGGCAAGCAGGGTCGCTTCCGCCAGAACCTGCTCGGCAAGCGCGTGACTACTCGGGCCGCTCGGTCATCGTCGCGGGGCCCACGCTGCGCCTGCACCAGTGCGGGCTGCCCAAGCTGATGGCGCTCGAGCTGTTCAAGCCGTTCGTCATGAAGCGGCTCGTCGACTCGGAGATCGCGCAGAACATCAAATCGGCCAAGCGGATGGTCGAGCGGCGCCGCGCCGACGTCTGGGACGTGCTCGAGGACGTCATCAAGGAGCACCCAGTGCTGCTGAACCGGGCGCCCACGCTGCACCGGCTGGGCATCCAGGCCTTCGAGCCGCTGCTGGTGGAAGGCAAGGCGATCCAGATCCACCCGCTGGTGTGCGCTGCCTTCAACGCCGACTTCGACGGCGACCAGATGGCTGTGCACCTGCCGCTGTCCTCAGAGGCGCAGGCAGAGGCACGGGTGCTGATGCTGTCGGCCAACAACCTCCTGAGCCCCGCCGACGGCCGGCCGATGACCGTGCCCAACCTGGACATGCTCATCGGCAGCTACTACCTGACGGAGGCAACCGGCGCCGACAGCGATGACAGTGCCGAGGTGCCGGTTTTCCGCCACCTGCACCAGATCGAGCAGGCGCTCGACCTCGGCCACCTCAAGCTGCACCAGCCCATCGAGTGGCGCATTGCGCAGCTCAGCGACGGAAACGGCAGCTACACGCCCACGACGCCAGGCCGTGCGCTGTTCAACGCCACGCTCCCGGACGACTTCGAGTACGTGAACCGGCCCGTCCGCAAGGGCGACATGGGTCGCATCGTGCGCGCCCTGTCCGACAACTACTCCACGAGCGAGATTGCCGTCAGCCTCGACCACATCAAGGACCTCTGCTACGAGTACGCCAGCCGCTCGGGCTTGACGATCTCGGTCGACGACGTGAGCACGCCTCCCGACAAGGCCGAGATCCTCGAACGCCACGAGGGCGAGGCGGAGCGAGTCGAGACCCAGTTCCGGCGCGGCATCATCACCGACGGCGAGCGGCGTCAGAAGGAAGTGGAGATCTGGACCGACGCCACCGACGAGGTGCGTCGCTCGCTTGAAGGCGAGATGTCTCGCACCACGTTCAACCCGATCGGCATGATGGTCGGCTCCGGCGCACGCGGGAACATGATGCAGGTGCGCCAGATTGCCGCCATCCGCGGGCTGGTTGCCAACCCCCGCGGCGACATCATCCCGCGCCCCATCAAGTCGTCGTATCGAGAGGGCTTGGCCACGCTGGAGTACTTCATCTCCACGCCAGGCGCCCGCAAGGGCTTGGTCGACACGGCGCTGCGCACGGCCGACTCGGGCTACCTGACCCGCCGGCTCGTCGATGTCGCCCAAGAGCTCATCATCAACAGCGAGAATCCCTTCGACCGGCCCGGTCCGGTGAACGGGCTGTGGATCGAGGACGTCGCGCCGGACGGACCGGACAAGCGCACCCATCTCGACACGAGGCTGTTCAGCCGCTGCCTTGCGGCGGAAGTGACGCTCAGCGACGGCACCGTGCTCGAGGCCGGACGGCTGGTCGGCGAGGACGAGTTGATCGCGCTGCGCGACGACCCTGACGTCACGCGAGTCCGTGTGCTGTCCCCGCTTACTGACGATTCCGAATTCGGCGTGTCGGCGATGGCCTACGGCGGATCGCTGGCGACCGGCAAGCTCATCGAGGTGGGTGAGGCGGTCGGCGTGATTGCTGCCCAGTCCATCGGCGAGCCGGGCACGCAGCTGACCATGAGGACGTTCCACACCGGCGGCGTCATCGGCGGCGAGAACATCGCCGGCGGTCTGCCCCGGGTGGTCGAGCTGTTCGAAGCCCGCACCCCGCGCGGCAAGGCCGTGCTGGCCCGCCGCTCAGGTGTGGTGCGCATCGGCGAGGACGACGGTCGGGGACGCCAGATCGACGTCATCGGCGATGACGGCTCCGAGGACACCTACACGGTTCCGTCCATGTCGCGGCTCGCCGTGACCGACGGTCAGGACATCCGCGCCGGCGACCCGCTCGTGGACGGTCCGCGCGACCCCAAGGAGCTCATCGAGATCCGCGGCGTGCGCGAGACCCAGCAGTACCTGGTCTCCGAGGTGCAGAAGGTGTACCGCGAGCAGGGCGTGTCGATCCATGACAAGCACATCGAGCTGATCATCCGCCAGATGACCAGGCGGGTGCTCGTCGGCGAGCAGGGCGATTCGCCGTTCCTGCCCGGCGAACAGGTCGACCAGCGGAACTACCGCGAAGCCAACCGCGAGCTGGTGGCTCAGAGCCGTCGCCCCGCCGAGGGACGCCCGATCATCATGGGCATCACGAAGGCATCGCTGGCGACCGAGTCGTGGCTCTCGGCTGCCTCCTTCCAGGAGACGACCCGCGTGCTGACCGAGGCGGCCATCGAGTCGCGTCGCGACAGCCTGAAGGGCCTCAAGGAGAACATCATCATCGGCAAGCTGATTCCGGCCGGCACCGGTCAGGACGTGTACCGCAACATCGACACGATTGCCCCCGAGTACGAGCCGATGGAGTTCTGGTCGTCCGAGGATGCCCAAGACCCGGCTGCGTGGCTGGCGTCGATCGGCGGCGATCCCGATGCCGACGAGGCAGGTCTCGAAGAGGGCGTCGCCTCGTTCACCGACGCCGGCTGAGCGGTTGTCGTGCTGGGGCGCGCTGCCTAGCCTTCATAGCCGGTTTCGGCGCGCTGCCGGGTGGGGCATTGCGCAGATCTGCCCGACTCCTGCCTGTCGACCTGTCCGCTAGCAATCTGTCCCGCTGACAGCCCCGACTTGCAGGGGTCTCCCAACTCACCGAGGTTCTGGTGCCCACGATCCAGCAGCTGGTCCGCAAGGGCCGAAAGTCCAAGCCGACGAAGGTGCGCACGCCTGCGTTGAAGGGCTCGCCGCAGCGGCGCGGGGTCTGCACCCGCGTGTACACGCACACGCCGAAGAAGCCGAACTCGGCCCTGCGCAAGGTTGCCCGTGTGCGCCTCACCAGCGGTGTCGAAGTGACCGCGTACATCCCGGGCGAGGGCCACAACCTTCAGGAGCACAGCATCGTGCTGGTGCGCGGCGGCCGGGTGAAAGACCTGCCCGGCGTCCGCTACAAGATCATCCGCGGTGCGCTGGATGCTTCGGGTGTGAATGCCCGTCAGCAGGCACGCTCGCGCTACGGCGCCAAGCGGGAGTCCTGACGTGCCCCGCCGAGGTGCAGCGCCCCGCCGCGACATCGCTCCCGACCCCGTCTACGACTCCGCGCTGGTCACCCAGTTCATCAACAAGGTGCTGCGGCGCGGCAAGCGCTCGCTGGCCGAGAGCATCGTGTACCAAGCGATGGATCTCGTCGGCGAGCGGACAGGTGGCGAGCCGCTCGAGATTCTGAAGCGGGCGGTGGACAACACCCGGCCGCAAGTCGAAGTGAAGAGCCGTCGCGTCGGCGGTGCCACGTACCAGGTGCCCGTCGAGGTGCGCCCTCGCCGCGCCACCGCGCTGGCGATTCGCTGGATCGTGGGCTTCGCCCGCGAGCGCCGCGAGCGCACCATGTCGGAACGACTCGCGAACGAGCTGATGGATGCCTCCAACGGCACCGGCTCGGCTGCCAAGCGGCGCGAAGACACGCACCGCATGGCAGAGGCCAACAAGGCCTTCGCCCATTACCGCTGGTAACAGTCCGCTGGTGAGCAGTTCGCTGGCGATCTGATCGAGATGTCTGGTCAATTGGGACAACGCTGAAATGGCTCGAACGCAACCTCTCGACCGCGTCCGCAACATCGGGATCATGGCCCACATCGACGCGGGCAAGACCACGGTGACGGAGCGGATCCTCTACTACACCGGCGTCAACTACAAGATCGGCGAGGTCCACGATGGCGCCGCCACGATGGACTGGATGGAGCAGGAGCAAGAGCGGGGCATCACCATCACCTCCGCCGCCACCACCTGCCACTGGAACGATCACGTCATCAACATCATCGACACGCCGGGCCACGTCGACTTCACCGTCGAGGTGGAGCGGTCGCTGCGGGTGCTCGACGGCGCCGTGGCAGTGTTCGACGGCGTCGCAGGCGTTGAGCCGCAGACCGAGACCGTCTGGCGGCAGGCCGACCGGTACGGCGTGCCGCGGATGTGCTTCATCAACAAGCTGGACCGCACGGGTGCCTCGTTCTTCGGCTCGTTGGCCAGCATCGAGGACCGGCTCACCCCCAACACGGCTGTCCTGCAGCTGCCGATCGGCCTCGAGGCCGACTTCGAAGGCGTGGTGGACCTCGTCGAGATGAACGCTGTGGTGTGGAAAGGCGACGATCTTGGCGCCACCTACGACATCGTCGACATTCCTGCCGATCTGGCCGATCAGGCGTCCGAGTACCGCAGCAAGCTGCTCGAACGGCTCGCCGATGTCGACGAGGACATCATGCTGGCCTACCTCGAAGGCGAGGAGGTCGATGCCGACACAATCCGGCGGGCGATCCGGCAGGGCACGGTCGACGGCCAGATCGTGCCGGTGCTCACCGGCAGCGCGTTCAAGAACAAGGGCGTGCAGCCGCTGCTCGACGCAGTCACGATGTATCTGCCCGCGCCGGTCGACATCCCGGCAATCGCGGGCCGCTCGACGAACGGCAAGGAAGATCTGGAGCGCACTCCCAGCGACGAAGAGCCGTTCTCGGCGCTGGCGTTCAAGATCATGACCGACCCTCACGTCGGCAAGCTCACCTATTTCCGGGTGTACAGCGGCAAGTTCGAGCGCGGCGGCCAGGTGCTCAACACCACCACGGGCAATCGCGAGCGCATCGGGCGCATCCTGCAGATGCACGCCAACAACCGCGAAGACCGCGACGACATCGGCACCGGCGACATCGTTGCGGGCATCGGCCTGAAGAACACTCGCACGGGCGACACGCTGTGCGATTCGTCCAAGCCGATCGTGCTCGAACAGCTCGACTTCCCCGACCCGGTCGTGCACGTGGCCGTCGAGCCCAAGTCGAAGGGCGACCAGGACAAGCTGGGCAAGGCGCTCACAGCGCTGAGCGAGGAAGATCCCACCTTCCAGGTCAAGACCGACGACGAGACCGGCCAGACCGTGATCTCGGGCATGGGCGAACTGCACCTTGAGGTGCTGGTCGACCGGATGCTGCGCGAGTTCAAGGTGGACGCCTCGATCGGCAAGCCGCAGGTGGCCTACCGCGAGACGATCACGGCGCCGGTCGACAAGTTCGAGTACCGCCACATCAAGCAGACCGGCGGCTCAGGCCAGTACGCAGTGGTGGTCATCAACCTGCGCCCGTCGGAGCCCGGCGAGGGGTACGTCTTCGAGGACAGCATCCGCGGCGGTGTGATCCCGCGCGAGTACATCTCGTCGGTCGATGCGGGCTTGCAGTCGTCGCTGGAGAACGGCCCGCTCGCGGGCTTCCCGCTGGTGGACGTGGCCGTCGATCTGATCGACGGCAACCATCACGACGTTGACTCCTCGGAGATGGCATTCAAGATCGCCGGCACGATGGCCATGCGCGATGCAGCGAGGCTGGCACGGCCGGTCCTGCTCGAGCCGGTCATGTCGGTGGAGGTCGTCACGCCCGAGCACTACATGGGCGACGTCATCGGCGACCTCAACTCACGGCGCGGCCGGGTCGGGCAGATGGAGCTGCGCGGCGTGAACCAGGTGATCGACGCCAAGGTGCCGCTGTCGGAGATGTTCGGCTACGCCAACGACCTCCGGTCCCGCACCCAGGGCCGCGCGACCTACAGCATGCAATTCGACAACTACGAGCAGGTGCCGCGCACCATCGCCGAGGAGATCATCAAGCGCATCCGCGGCGAATGACCTAGCTGGCTGCTGGAGGGCCGCAGTCGTCTCCGGGCCGACTTTTGTGGCTGGGGGCCTATTGGAACTGGGCCACGGCATCCCTAGCCTCACACCGTTCAGAACGGTGAAGAAACAAAGAAAAACGACATCCCTGCACCTCACTCACCCCCGATAGGCGAGCAGAACCCCGAAAGGCGGGTACGACATGGCAAAAGAGCGTTTCGAGCGGACCAAGCCTCACGTCAACGTGGGCACGATGGGCCACATCGACCATGGCAAGACGACACTGACGGCTGCCATCACGCGCGTGCTGTCCGAACAGGTCGGCGGCCAGGCCACGGCCTTCGACGAGATCGACAAGGCACCCGAGGAGCGTGAGCGCGGCATCACGATCTCGATCGCGCACGTCGAGTACGAGACGGCCAACCGGCATTACGCGCACGTCGACATGCCCGGTCACGCCGACTACATCAAGAACATGATCACCGGCGCCGCCCAGGTGGACGGCGCCATCCTGGTGGTGTCCGCCGCTGACGGCCCGATGCCCCAGACGCGTGAGCACGTGCTGCTGGCCCGCCAGGTCGGCGTGCCCTACATCGTGGTCGCGCTGAACAAGGTCGACATGGTCGACGACGAGGAGCTGCTCGAGCTGGTCGAGCTCGAGGTACGCGAGCTGCTCAGCGAGTACGAGTTCCCCGGCGACGACGTGCCGGTGGTCCGCGTCTCCGCGCTGAACGCACTGGAGGGCGACGCGGCTGCCGCCGAGCAGGTCGTCGAGCTGATGAACGCGGTCGACGAGTACGTACCCGAGCCCGAGCGCGACACCGAGCGCCCGTTCCTGATGCCGATCGAGGACGTCTTCTCGATCACTGGCCGCGGCACCGTGGTGACCGGCAAGATCGAGCAGGGCATCATCAACTCCGGTGACGAGGTCGAGATCGTGGGCATCCGCGAGACGCAGACCACCACGGTGACCGGCGTCGAGATGTTCCGCAAGATCCTCGATCAGGGCCAGGCTGGCGACAACGTCGGCCTGCTGCTGCGCGGCACCGGCAAGGACGAGGTGGAGCGCGGCCAGGTCTGCACCCGCAAGGGCGCGATCACCCCGCACACCAAGTTCGAGGCGCAGGTATACGTGCTCACCAAGGACGAGGGAGGGCGGCACAAGCCGTTCTTCTCGAACTACCGCCCGCAGTTCTATTTCCGCACCACCGACATCACCGGTGTGGTCGAGCTGCCGTCGGGCACCGAGATGTGCATGCCGGGCGACAACACCGAGATGACCGTCGAGCTGATCAACCCGATCGCGATGGACGAAGGCTTGCGCTTCGCCATCCGTGAGGGCGGGCGCACTGTGGGCGCCGGCCGGGTCACCAAGATCGTCCAGTAACCCGGGTTTCCGGCGAACAGTCAGGCACTCAGATGGCAGCACCTCGGATCCGGATGCGGCTCAAGGCCTACGACCACGAGATCGTGGACCAGTCGGCGCAGAAGATCACCGAGACGGTGCTGCGCACCAATGCCAAGGTGCGGGGCCCGGTGCCGCTGCCCACCGAGAAGCATCGCTACACGGTCGTGCGGTCTCCCCATAAGGACAAGGACTCGCGCGAGCACTTCGAGATGCGGATCCACAAGCGCCTGATCGACGTGATCGATCCCACCGACAAGACGGTCGACTCGCTCCAGCGTCTCGACCTGCCTGCCGGTGTCGAGATCGAGCTCAAAGTCCAGCCCTAGCGCGCTATCCGCCTGCAAGCGGGCGCTGTTAACGCGGCTGCGCCTGACTTCTGAACTAATTCAGATAAGGTGACGCCATGCAGGTGATCGAGCGGACCTTTTCGGAGTTCTTGCGCCACCCCAAGGAGGTCGTGGCTGAGCTCGACAACAGTGATGTGGTGCTGCGCCGCCGGAGCGCGCCGGCGCTTCACCTGCGCCATGCTGATCGAGAGAATGCGCGGTCAGAAGCGTTCAGCGGCATCACTCGTGTGCTTCGACACCTGTCTCTTCACTACCCGGCCGCGGTCGGGAAGTCCTTGAGTGAGGCATACCCGTGGACGAAGTATCTGCCTGACGACGAACGTGAGCAATTCCTTGAGGAGTTCGCCCAAGAGCTTGCGGCGGCGGCATCGATCGGCGACTTCAAGGCCGTAGCCCAGTTCTTGCACGAGTGGAAGGCCACAGCCGAGGTTCATGCCGATCCAGAGTTGGCTCGTCGGCTGGCCGGGCCGCACGAGATCACTCACGGCGGCCGCGTACCGCGTCCCTCAGGCTGAGGGCCTCCGCACCACGGCATGCCGAAGCGTCGAGAACGCGTCGCGCCGCCGCCGCGCCCGGATGGCTGGGACTTCCGGTTCGCGAACAACGCCGCGGCAAATGGATGGGATCGGTTGTGCAGAGATGTTCCGTCCAACGCATGGACTGCTTGGGACGCGATCGTCAGTGATCCGCGTCGGCGGAACACGCGCCAGCATCCGCTGAGAGGACCTCGTCGGCAGTGTCTGGTCAGCGGCGTAGAGATGGAGCAGTGGCAGTACGAAGTCACTTCCGGCGGCCGCATCTGGTACGGCATCGACGACGCCAAGCGAACGATCTGGATGACCCACGCGGGCACCGGTCATCCCAAAGCCACCGAGTAGCCGGGGTTTCTCGGGTCGCGTTCGATACTGAAGCCGCTCGGAGGCGAACGTCGTCGACGGCACCCAGTAGCGCGCGTGACTCCATTCGCTGGAGGCGCAATTGCGCGTCTGTACGATGCCCGACCATGCAAGATGCCGATGCCGACGAACTGAGTGCCCTCGACATCCTTGAAGCGCAGCGAAGGTTCGCCGCTGATGCCGACAACCGAGGCCACAGCACGTGGCATCCGGCCTTGGTAGGCGCTGCGGCTCGCCTGCTTGATGATTGGCTTGCTGATACGGGGCAACAGGACGCTGCCGCGCAATTCGCAAGCTTGCAAGTCACGTCACCGCATGGCTCTGATGGGGATGTCGAGACACTCGGAGAAATCGTGAGCGTTGAGCGCCGGATCGCCGCTGAACGTCGATTTCCACCGAGAGGACAGCGTCGCGCTCAACCAGACCGCTATTCCGGCAAGGCGATTGCCGCAATGTGCTGCGGCATCTGCGGCTTCATCACATGGGGCGTGTCCGGAATTGTGGGAATAGCCCTAGCCGTTGCAGCCCGAGATGAGACACGCAGTGGCCAGCGACTCGGTGAGGGGATGCGCAAGGCTGGACTGGTGTGTGGGATCGTCTCGGCGTCCCTGGTAGCGCTGATCATTGCATTCGCGATAGCGACTCCTTGATAGCTCCGATTTCGACTCGCTCCAGCGTCTTGACCTGCCTGTTGGCGTAGAGACCGAGTTCAAAGTCCAGCCCTCGCGCATCTAGCCGCTCGCGAGCGGGCTCTCTGAGGTCGAGGTGATTGGTTGCTGGGCGAGGCTCTTGAAGTCGTAATAGCCGCGGGTGACGTAGTGGTCGATGATCGCTGACCGGTGCTCGTGCGTCTCGTCGTCGGGGGCATCACTGGTTGCGTTCAGGAGTTCACGGACTTGGTTTCTCCACGTGGCGTGGTCCCAATCGTTTTCGGCGGTCTTGAGGATTTGCTCGGTGATTCTCGCTGCAGCTGCTGGTTTGGATGTTGATATCTCGGCGAGGCGCTCGATCACTTCGCGGCCATGCCATCTGGGGCCTCCGGCGGCGAGGGTGGTCTCGAGTGCGGCAAGTGACCAGTCTTCGTCGAGCTTCGACGACAAGAACGTGGGGGCGAAGGCACTGGCCTCATGTGAGTGTCGTTGGGGGTTTGCTTCGATGGCCGCAAGCCTCCATTCCCACAGCTCTCGGATGCGCTGCAAGACCACGGCCGCAACGTCGCCACTCGTGTTTCCAAGCGCTTGCCCGATGAAGCTCATGCTGTGGGCGGCGAGTTCGTCGTCGGCCATTTCGAACCAACGTTCGAGTATGGGCATCGGCGCTAAACCGCGCCAGTAGAAGGTGACGAGGTGCTCGCCGAGGTCCTGATCTACCTCATGGGAGTCCGACAGGTCCCTGCTGCCGCTGGACGGAACTCGCTCGATAGCGGCCTCGTACTCGGTCCGCAGTATGTCCAACATCGGGTCATAAGGCCGGCACCAGCAGACGTACGTGTTCCATGCGGCGTCTCGCAATTCGGATTGCTCGGATGCCGCGGGGAAGATGTCACCGAGATGCGCGACGACCCATCCTTCGTCGATAAGGGCCAGCCAGGGCAGGTATGCGCCATAGACCGCCCGGACCGCGACCGACGGGTCTGTCACTGGGTCCAAGTGTTCTTCAAGGACGGTCCGGACTTCGGGCATCGCGTCGAATCCGGTCTTGGTGCCGACGTCGTTCGCGCTGAGTTCGCGTCGGCACCAAAGCGCATAGGACATCACTGAGTGCATGGCCTCGCCCCGGTTGGTGTTCATCGAGAGGGTGTGGGGACCCATGCTGCGGATGTCGCGAGCTTCGTGTGCAGGCGACGGGTTCGGGTCGTGCATGAGCATCGCGAGGATGTGCCAGACCCTTTCGCGGAATCGGAAGGGGATGCGGTTGCCGCCGTCGCCGATGCCTGTCTCGATCAGCGAGGCGGCTTTGCCCCGTGCCCATCGCCACCCCGGGTCGCGGTCCCAGCCAGGTTCGTCGCTGTCCTCCTCGAAGGGATGCCCGACGACCGAGGACATCAGACGCAGCACGGGCTCCCAGTCGATCTGCGCGCCGCCTTTGATTGCGGTTTGGAAGCCGCCGAGGCAGTGGCGAACGTAGGTGGGATCTAATGTCGCGAGGCTGTCGATGACTGCGATGAACTCGGGTGCGCGTTCCGCGACCGATTCTTCGACAACGCGTCCGAGGTCCTCCATCGAGGCGCTGAAGTGGGGCCGCTCGGTGTCTGGTTGCCAGGCTCTGAGGTAGTCGATGACCTTGGTAGGCGGCCAGCTGTCCATCTCGTCTTTGGACACCGGGCTGTCCGGGCCCGAATCAACCGAAGTCCAGCTCAGGAAGTCGGGATGCTCGGCGTCGCCGTAGCGCTCAACGTGACTCTGGTAGAGCGCCGCTGCGCGGTCGGGCAGATGATCCACCACATAGCTCAGCCAGTCGCGCTGCCAGTAAGCGACATAGCGAGACCCTTCTCCCTCGGCAGGGGCCGTGCCATCGGACGCAGTTCGCCATTGACGGAATCTCTCGAGGTCAGGTCCGTTATGGACCCATTCGAGAAAGCGCCGACGCGCTTCGTCAGACGCGTCACCGAAGCGGCAACGCAACAAGGCTGCGTACTCGTGGCGCAGCCGGTAGTCGTCGAACAAGCCCCTGTCCGAAACGCGCTCGGTGACCAGTGCTTCGCCGCCGTCGGCGTGCGCCAGCACGTGCAGAGCAATGCGACGGTGCAGGGACGTCGCCTTCTCAAGCTGAACCACCGCTGCTTCGAGCGCGTCCGCCGAGGTGCCCGCGAAGCGAACCGCTGCGTCTCTCACCGCCGAGACAAGAACGCTGGCAATGTCACGGTCGGAGTTCTGAGCGTGGTCTTCGACCGCCGGCCGCCAGATATAGGAGTGATTGGCCTCGTCGGCCGACTCGCCTACATATGCGCTCAGCCTCAACGCATCGTTGAGCAACGCCGAGAACGCCCGCACGGCATCGAGGCCCCCCGCATCCACGAGGTCGGGCAGGACCTGCCCGACTGCTTCGCCGTATGCCCAGTGGGACAGTTGACTGACAGGCTCTGGTCGCAGCAACGAGGCCGCTTCGTCGAGGTCATCGGTTGCTTCCCCATCTAGCTGCGGTTCAAGCCGCAACAGCGCCTTCGTGATCCGCAGGCTCATGTCGATTTCGCCGATGCGCGCGAGACGCGAGATTGTCGCCGCCGCCTCATCTGCGAATTGGTCCCCGAACCGAGCGCCCAACCGCTCTCCCAGCCACTCCAAGACCTTCGAGGCCAGCCGACCGAAATGGCCGTTGGGCAGAGCTCCTACGATCCTCAGCGCGATCTGCGTAGCGACAGGATTGTCCGACGACGGCAACGCCTCAAGAACCGTCAGCACAGCATCGGGAGCGAGCGGCGCCATGCGCTCGAGGTAGCGCCCCTCCGGCCACGGCACGAACCGAACAGTGCCCTGCTCTCGGTTGTGCATCGCACCTGGCGGCGCAGCGAAGTACCCGCGGTCCGCCAAAGGCGCAACCCACTCAGGGTTCTCCAGCCGGTCGAAGAAATACGCGCGGTTCTCTTGGCGAGCGGCCTGTGCCTGCAGCAGGTCCAGCTGGTCTTCGTTGGGCGGAGTCCACGCACTCATCAGCTGTTCGCCTCACGAAGCAGTTCGTCGAGGTCTGCGATGTTCTCCTGAGCACGCTTCGAGATCACTATCAAGAACCGCTCGAACGCCAAGAAATTGGCTGTCCATTCGCCGTCCGCACTCGGGGGCAGCGTCTTGTTTCGGGCGTGTGCAAACTGCTCGGCGGAACGAGATGCGTCTCGCCAGTTCTTCCACACGTGTTGCGGATGGGGACCTGAACCGGCGAGCGCTTCAAAACGGGGCGTCCTGAGCGCATCCCGGTCCGCTTCGAGTCCGGTGTGATGTGCGACCAGACTTGCCACCGCAGCGATGAACTCATGCGACACCACGCAGCCACTCGATGCTGAGTTCGCCCCCGCGTGTTCTTCTATCGAAGGCCCGGATCCATCTGTTGGGAATCCCTCGTCAACCCATCGCTCATGCAGCTTCCCCACGTACTTCGGATATTTCGACTTAGGAAGCTCAAGCGTTCCATCGAGCGCGTCGGGTAGACGGTTCCTGATCTCACGAATCGCATGCGCGATGAAGTGAACCCTGCCTGGGAAACCCTCATCCATCGCCATTCGCAGCGCCCCCAGGTACAGCGGGGTGAGATGCCGTGCCTTTCGGTCCAGCCATTCTTGTAGCCCTGCGCGCTCGGAGTTCCACCACTCCTCAGTCGCTCCGCGGGGCACCGCAGGCCCATGGTCGGCGCTGGGCCCGTCATCGGGTGGTCCGCAATCGAACACGCTCACATGATGCCCTCGGCAGTCCAGCGCGCCACGGCGGTTTCTCCGGATGGACACCCGCTTCGTCGCGGCGGCGTCAGTATGCGCGGATTCGTGCGACGGTGATTCCGAAGGGTCCCCGCCTTTGCGCGCTGCACATGTCGACGCTCGCGGGATCGAGCCTCATCCCGCCGCTGTCGTTCAGCACCTCGAAAGCAGGCGTGCCAGCCCTACCATCGCGGGCTGTGCGGGTTGTTGATGTGGCGTGTAGAGGCTCTCGGTGTCGGAAAGTCTGACGCCCGAGCAGCGCGCTCGTCGTGACATTGATGAGCAGTTGGAGGCTTGCGGCTGGGTGGTGCAGGACTACAAGGGCGCGGCGGTGGCTGCGGCGCAAGGTGTCGCCGTTCGTGAGGTTCAGACCGCGGCGGGTCCGGCTGACTATGTGCTCTATGTGGATGGCCAAGCTGTCGGCGTCATTGAGGCGAAGAAGGTCGGCAGCACGCTGACTGGGGTTGAGTATCAGACTCGCAAGTACGGCTCCGCGTATCCGGACGAGCTGCCGGCGTTCGAGGTCGATGGGGCGCTGCCCTTCTGTTACGAGTCCACAGGTGCTGAGACGCGATTCACGAGCGAGTTGGACCCTGTGCCGGTCAGTCGTCGGGTGTACACGTTCCATCGGCCTGAGACCTTGGCCCAGTGGCACGAGGACTTTGTCAATGGCCGTGGTGCCGGTCTGCGTACTGGCATCCCGCTGCTGCCTGAGCTCGACGTCGCAGCAGGTGCATCACACTTGTGGCCCGCCCAGGCCGAGGCGATCCGCAACCTTGAGCAGTCCCTGCAGGAGAACCGGCCCCGGGCACTCATCCAGATGGCAACAGGCTCAGGCAAGACCTTCACCGCCGCCAACGTCTGCTACCGGCTGCTGCTCCACGCTGGAGCTGAGCGAATCCTGTTCCTCGTCGACCGGGCGAATCTGGGTCGCCAAGCTCTCCGGGAGTTCCAAGGCTTCACCACTCCCGACGACAGCCGCAAGTTCAGCGAGCTGTACAACGTCCGTCACCTCACGTCGTCACGGCTGGCTATGGCCGGCGAGGCCGCCACCAAGGTGCACATCTGCACCATCCAGCGGCTGCATTCGATCTTGCGAGGCGACGAGGCCGACGACTTCGACGAGAGCCTCGACGAGCTGAGCAGCTTCGAGGCGGCACCGGCAGCGCCGGTCGAGGTTGCCTACAACCCGGCGGTGCCGATCGAGTCCTACGACGTGATCATCGTCGACGAATGCCACCGCTCCATCTATGGAGTGTGGCGTCAGGTGCTCGAGTACTTCGACGCGTTCTTGGTGGGCTTGACGGCTACCCCCGGCATTCAGACATTCGGGTTCTTCGACCAGAACCTCGTGATGGAGTACGGGCACGCCCAAGCGGTGGCCGACCGGGTCAACGTGGACTTCGACGTGTTCCGCATCCGCACCGAGATCACCGAGTCCGGCGGCACTGTCCCCGCTGATTTCGTCACGGACTTCCGCGACCGCGATACCCGCGAAGTCCGGTTCGAGAAGATTGACGAGGACATCGACTACGACGCCAACGAACTGGACAAGCGGGTGGTGGCACCCGACCAGATCCGCACCGTGGTGCGCACGCTGCGTGACTCGCTGCCTGAGATCTTCCCCGACCGAGAGCGCCGGGACGATGGCCTGCTCGCGCATGTCCCCAAGACGCTGATCTTCGCCAAGGACGACAGCCACGCCGACGACATCGTTCAGGTTGTCCGCCAGGAGTTCGGGCTCGGCAACGAAGGTGCGGTGAAGATCACCTACCGCTCCGGCGATGCGGGCAACAAGCCCGAGGAACTGCTGGCCCAGTTCCGCACCAGCTACCAAACGCGTATCGCGGTGACCGTGGACATGATCGCGACCGGCACCGATGTGAAGCCGATCGAGTGCGTGGTGTTCATGCGCATGGTGCGAAGCCGCAACTTCTTCGAGCAGATGAAGGGGCGCGGTGTGCGGGTGATCGACAGCGACCAACTGCGCGCGGTCACGCCGGATGCCACGGTCAAGGACCGCTTCGTGATCGTGGACGCCGTCGGCGTCACCGAAGCCGAACTGCACGACACGGTGCCGATGGAACGCCAGCGCACAGTGAGCTTCGACAGGCTGCTACATGACATCGGGCTCGGCTCGACCAACCCCGATGTGGTGTCGTCGCTGGCGTCTCGACTCACCCGGTTGAACCGACGCATGACTGCCGAGGACCGAGCCGAAGTAGAGAAGGTGGCTGGCCTCGAGTTGAGCGACCTGGTCCGCAGCATGGTGAACGCGCTGGATGTCGACCGGCAATACGAGGCAGCCGCCGCCGCAGCGGGTGGCGATGAGCCCACGACCGAACAGGTCGAAGCAGCCGGCACACAGATGATCAAGGAAGCCGTACAGCCGCTGGCCGGCAATGCAGCATTGCGCGAGAAGCTGGTCGATGTTCGGCGCAGCTACGAGCAGGTGATCGACACCGCTTCGAAGGACAAAGTGATATCCGGCGAGTTCTCCAAGGAGGCGGCGGACCGGGCAAGGGTCCAAGTCGAGTCGTGGCGCCAATTCATCGAAGACAACAAGAACGAGATCACCGCCCTGCAGGTCCTCTACGGCCAGCCCTACGGCGGGGGGCTGAGCTACGAAGACATCAAGGAACTGGCAAACGCAATCGCACGCCCACCCCATCGCTGGACCCCCGCCGATCTCTGGGAGGCCTACGAGACACTCGACGCCTCCAAAGTTCACGGTTCAGGCCATCGCGTCAGTACCGACCTGGTGAGCCTCGTCCGCTACACGCTCGGCGCGTCCGACGAACTGATCGCTTACCCCGATCTCGTGGACGATCGCTTCCAAGCGTGGCTGCTGCTACAGGCGAACGCCGGCCGGACGTTCTCCCAAGAGCAGGCAGCCTTCCTGGAGCTGATCAAAGACCGCATCGCCACCAACCTCGGCATCGAGCCCAAAGAACTGATGGCCCCACCCTTCAGCACCCAAGGCGGCCTCGGTAAAGCCCACCAACTCTTCGGCGACGAACTCGACGCCCTGCTCAGCGAACTAACCATGGTGCTCGCCGCGTGACAACAGACCTACCCCCAGGCTGGGTGAGGACAACTTTGGGTGAGATTGCCGACTGGAGCAGCGGTGGAACCCCGCGGCGCACAGAGGAGAGCTACTACGGCGGAGACATTCCTTGGGCCGTCATCGGCGACCTGAACGATGAGGTCGTTTCCCAGTGCAAGGGTTCAATCACCCATGAGGGGCTGAGCAACAGCAGCTGCAAGATCGTTCGCCCAGGAACAATCTTGATCGCGATGTACGGGTCAATCGGCAAGTTGGGCATCGCCGGGATGCCTATGGCCACCAATCAAGCGATTGCTTCGGCAGTCCCTCGCATCAGCAGCCAGTACCTCTTCTATTTCTTGCTCGCCCAGCGCAGCCAACTAGCGGAAGCCGGCAAGGGTGCGACGCAGCGCAACATCAGCCAGACGATTCTCAAGGCTTGGCCCATTCCTGTGGCCCCACCCATGGAACAGGACCGCATCGTCGCCGTCATCGAAGAGCACTTCTCCCGCCTCGACGCCGTTCAGTCGACGTTGGAGGGTGGGCTGAGGTCTGTCGCTGCCTTCAGACGGTCGCTCTTGACGGATGCCTTCAAGGTGAACGGAACGCTCCCTCACAATTGGCAACGAACGGAGATCGAGGAAGTTGCGAAGGTGCAACTCGGCCGCCAGCGATCACCGCAACATCATGCCGGCCCGCAGATGCGGCCGTACCTTCGTGCTGCCAATGTCACTTGGGCTGGTCTCAGTTTGGACGACGTCAAGCAGATGAATTTTGACGAGGGCGATTTCGAGACCTACCGCCTTTGGCCCGGTGACCTCCTTTTGAACGAGGCATCGGGCAGCCCGAACGAGGTCGGCAAGCCGGCATTGTGGAACGGAGAGATCGAGAACTGCTGCTTCCAGAACACGCTGCTGCGCCTCCAAGCCCGCGACATCAATCCGGCATACCTGTATTGGTACTGCTACATGGCGGCCTTGACGGGACGCTTCGGCGAGGCAGGTCGCGGCGTCAACATCAGGCATCTCGGTAAGCAAGGCCTCGCACGATTTCCTATCCCTGTCGCCCCCAAGGTTGAGCAAGAACGCATCGTCACCGGGCTCGAAGAGAAATTCCAGCAGTCGTCAGACTGCGAGGCCGCGATTCGTCAAGCGCATGAGCGGGTGCACGCTCTCCGCCGTTCGATCCTGACAAGAGCATTCGATGGCCAGCTCGTCGCGCGGAGCACAGATGACGAGCCGGCGATGGTCCTCACGGACTGAGACTCCGGCGGGAGGCGAACCTGGTCGCCTCGGCACCAGTTGTGCCGCCTGCTAACTCTTGACTGAGTGATTCAAAGCCGACGAGACGAAGAGACACCGATGGAGACAAAGTCGAGGGCGCGACGCATCGGGTGGTGGCTGGTGGCGGCATTGGTCGTCACAGCTGCCGTGTGGCTCGTGTGGGGCGTGGGGCACGAATGGAGTGAGGCCGTCGTCCAAGCTCTTGCCGCACTGGGAGCGCTCTGGTACTGGGCCTACCGAAGTCGTCCGCGGGTGACTCTGCGTTTGTTGCATAGTGGTGGCCTTTATCTGGAGCTGAGGAACACCGGAAACCGAGTCGCGAAGCAGGTACGGATCACGTGCGAACCGCCGATCCCGTGGAGCGAGACCGGCGTCGCGACCAAGCGAGATCAATTCGGCCCGGTCGAAGATTTCGGCGACATGGCCCCGGACCAGCGCTACGTGGTCATCGTCGGAACTCCGTCGCCGCGAACAGCAAAAGCACTGGACGCCATCAGATTTGAGGTGTCCCACGAGAGCACCTGGGGTCTTCGAAGGCGGCGGTCCCAAATGCGCTTCGGCGGCTCTGGAGCGCAGAGTTCGCTTCGCGACGAAACGGCAACGCCTCTCGGGGAGTTGACGAAAGCTGTCAAGGCGCAGCAGAAGGAACTCGACAATATTCGACGATCGATCGACGCGTTGCCTCACGGGCTGGCTGCGTCATCGGACGACAGTGAGTCCTGAGCCTCGCTTGGGCGTCGGACGCTGCCACCGCCTGCGGCACGGAACGAACCCATGAAGACACCGTTCGCGACTACCTCAGTGTGAGATCTTGGGGACCCAAACTGAGTGAACGCCGAGGTATCCCCGACGTTCGGCCTCTGACGGTGCAGAGAGGCATTCCAGCGGTTGCAACGGTCGGAGTCTGTGTACAGATGAGCAACGAAACGGCGTGGCAATGTCAGATGAAACAGGCGACAGCTTGATGGACCACCCGGATGTCAAGCCGGAGATGCAAGCGCAGCAGGCATGCGCGTCAGCTGATCCGTACGAGCGATGGGCGGGTGAACTGCTGTGGCCGATGCTCGGGGCATCACGTTGGCGTGTGTATGACGACGGTTCTGTCGCCGGGATGCACGACTTCGACCTGGAATTCCCGGACGGAGTTCGCTTTGCCGTGGAGGTGACTACCCACACAGCGGGCAGATCTAAGGCCTTCCACTCCTTGCGGGACCGCGGCTGCCCGATCACGGCTCCCACGCTCAAGTGGAACTGGGCCGTTGGGGTCCGGCTGGCAGGCAGCGATCCTCACGACACAAGGGCGGTGCGTCGGCAGTTCGAGACACTCAAGGAGTGCTTGGCAGCGCTCTTGGAGCAAGCTGAGCAGGAGGGCATCTCTAGTCAGCTGAGGTCCCTCGACTACCGATTCGGCACGGACGAAGAACACTCGCTGATTCACGCGCTGCGAACCCTCGGAGTCAGCTATGCGTGGCGGGGCGAACTAGCGCAGGACGCCGCCATCTGGATCAATGAAGCGTCTGCCGCGAACTCGTCAAACCCCGAAGCGATCGCCGACGCCATCGACCTGCACCTGCCGCAGAACCGAGCCAAGCTCATGGCGGCGAAGGCGAATGGTGCCCAAGAGGCTCATTTGTTTCTGTGGCTGCCGGCCGGCACGGGGGTCAGCGAATCTGCCAGCCTCGCCCTTCGCACCGGAGCGGACGGGCCTGAAGCGCCGCGCGAGGTCGATCTGCAGGGCTTGGACAGCATTTGGGTCGCGACCGACCTCTTCACGGCGCGCTCCATGGAGATCCATGGCTACTCCATGCCGATATGGCAATTCGATCGAGATGGCTGGCGACAATGGGAGCGCAGGTGGTGGAACGAACGCATCTGACTCATCAATGCGGCAGCAGCACCAGTTCGTTCGGCTGGCGCTGCACGTAACACCAGTTTCGTCGTCAGCCGGGCGTGATGTACGGCGTGGGGCAGCTCGCGTAGCGTTCCGCGCGGTCGAGAGGACAGATCTTGAACCATGAGTGGAGCTGTGGTGTGGCGGCTTGCGGTTCGGGATCGACGTCGATCCAACGGATCACGATGGTGTTCTGGTGACCGAATTCGTCGCTCTCGATCTGCGCCTGTTCCACGCTGTCGCGAAGCGCTTGCCGGTGCGGTTCGCGGAGGCCGTCGGGTGGCTTCGCGAGGAAGGCCAGCCAGTTTGACTCATCCAATCCGAACCAGCGAATAGCTCCATTCGGATACGTCAGGGATTGCAGCACCCAACCGACCGCCTGGTTGGGTCGTGCCTTGCGCTCGCGCATCGCCTCGTTGCCTGGCAAGTTGCGGTCGATCTCGATTTGATAGTTCCTGAGGTTCTCGTGGGGTCGTGTGGGCCGCAACGTCGTGGTGAACACGGTATTGAGCTGCTCTGCCTGCGATGCGTCGGCGACATCGGGAGTCAGCATCAGCTCACAGGTCGCGGGGTAGCGCTCAAGGCGGGCAAGCAATCCGTCGCGTGTCCACGTGGTGAACTTGTCGCACGCGTCCGCTGCTGCCGGCACTTCGGCGGCCCCCGGTTCGTGGGCTCGATGCAAGACACGATTGCGCAAGTCGAGGACACTCCGGGCGTTGGACGCGGCCGTCTCGTCGCTGCTTGGGGATACGGACAGTCGGGCTCGCAACTGAGTCAGTAGGTCCGACGCGTTCTTGGTATTGCCATTCTGGTTGTACATCAATTCGGCGGCGCTGTCGGGAGGTGTGTCGTCTTCCCAGATCAAGCACAGCAGCAGTGCGCGGATGTACTGCTCGCAGGTGACGCCGAGCAGGATGGCAGCGACGACGAGGTCGTCTTGCTGGAGAGTGACGCTCGCGTTCCGCCACGTTTCGTGAACGGGGCGGAACGGACCCTCCAGAACTGGTGTCATGGCGCGACCGAGATCTTCAGTAGTCCAGCGGGCTGGGTACTCGTCGCCCGGCATGGGCATGAATCGGCGCTCATCGAGCGTCTGTGGCAACACGTAACGAAGGTCATCGCCGGTCGGCCACTGTGGCTCGGTTTCGTTGGGCGCCACGATTCGAATCGCATACGGCAGTACCCACGGGAGCCGAGAGCGCGTCATCGTCGGCATCGGCTGGCGAGCCATGGCGCCGTACACCCGCTGAAGGTCCGCGACGAATGCCACGGCTACATCAAGACCTTCATTCACCGCAGCTACACCGTCGCTCGGCACGCGTACCGCGACTTCGGCGACCGTCACTGTGGTAATCGGCGGCATCGCCGGGTCATTGGCTTCATTGCCGACGACAGCGTGCTCTCCGTTGTCCATCGTCAGGGTGATGGGAGGCGGCGGCGACTCGTCGGTGCGTACGCGGTACGGGAATGCGATGCTTGCAGCTCGTTGTGCAGCGACTTGGCTTGTGTCGATGGCCGCACACGAAATCTGGTGTAGGCAGCAACTGATACGACAGCCCACCAGCCCCCGCTCGTCATCCCAGTCGATGTCTAGGTAGTCGTCCTCGTAGCCTCGCTCATGGATTGGAGGCTTCCCGCCAGCTCGGATCACCGACTTGTCGTCGATCGACAGCGGTCGCTCCAGCGGCAAGAAGTAGTAGGCGATGATGAAGGACGCAGCATCATCGACCTCAGGGTCGTGGCCCGGGTGCTGATCGTGCCGGGAATCCGTCGCCATTTCTGCGTGCCTCCTCGACTCGGTCCTCCGAGACGATCTTGCCCGCGCGACGGTGGCCGTCCAACATCAGTCTCGCTGATCACGGCCTCAACTGACGATGACGACCACGAAGGCGGTTCCAAGAGTGGTGAGGTTCAGGAACGCCCCTGCGTCAGAGGTGACAGGCCACGCCGTAGGCGGCGCGGGCTCAGGTGCTGCCGTTATCGAGCGCGCGCCGATTCGTCACGGCTAGCCAGCCTTGGTGCAGACGTTCGGTCTCCTTGAGGACGCGGTCCCAAGTCCGAAACACGAGTCGAACGTCCCCGACCGTTTGCAGGCTCTTGCGTTGGCGGTCAGCGTCTTGGGTGTATCGCTGAGCAATCATGAGGCCAGTCACTCGTAGGGGTTCGCTGCTCAGCCGTTGGCTCTCGTGAGCTGCCAGTACATAGCCGTGGAATCGAGCGATCTCGTCAGTGTTGGCGGATCTCGGTCGACCATCGGCAGTTGTGCCGCGTTTGATCTCCACCACCAGTAGTTCGTCGTGTGTGTAGGGAGCCGAAGGGCCGAGGGCGAATAGGTAGTCCATCCGGCCGTCGCTTTCGCCCTCGTCGGGAGTGATACCGATGTCTGAGAGGCGGACCTCGTCGTCGAGCAGGTACCAGCGCGGGTCGAGGAGCCACGGGTGCCGCTTGATGTGCTCATGGATCGTAGGAACTTCAAGCGCGCCCGTGTCCACAAATTGACGAAGCTCGGCAATGGCCCTGAGCCGCGCATCGATGACCGTCTGGTTGCGGCGAGCGTCAATGAGCCCGAATTCATTGATGACTTCCCAGATGTGGGTCTGGAAGTCGGGCTCGCTGGCGTCGAGTTGCTCGAGGAGCTGCCTGACGATGGTGTCCTGGTGGGCATCCACGACAGATTCGACGAGTGCTCGTGCCTCGTCGGGGTCGATCGCCGGAATCTTGGCGACCGCCCGCGCGACACGGGTTATCCGTTTGCGTTCTTCAGGTGTGAGCCGTTCTAGGAGGTCGTCGAATTCTTCGATGTCGAGTTGGTCGCTGACCCGCTGCTGTCGGATGCTGCTCCATTCCCGCAGTGCTTGGTGCAGCAGTTTCTGACCCCACTCGACGAAGCCGTCGAGGCGCTCGTCCTCCAGCTGCAATTGATCGCGGTTCGCTTGAATGAGATCGGTTTCGATGTCGAAACCTTCATCGAGCCAGTCCGCCTGAACCTCGCCGACGAGGTACTCCTGGCCGAGTTGGCCCTGCGTGCCTGCAGTGCGCTGGAAGAAGAACGGACGCTGGACGAGCTTGCCGCGGGCCAGCACCGAGATGCCTTGGAGTTCCTTTTCTTGGAGCGGCTTGGCCGTGAATCCGATCCACCAGCGCACGGGCCTGCCGTCGACCTCTGAATCGGCCCATCCGACTTGGCGCTCGACGACGTCGTCCAACAGGTGCCCGTCGGTGGGGAAGCGCATGTCCAAGTTGAGATCGAAGCGCCCGATGTCGTGGCCATTGACGATGATCCTCATCTGGCTGGTGTCGAGCGCGAAGCGGCGGGCCAGAGACTGCCGGAATTGTTCCTCGTTGAGTGCTCGACGCGGGCGCAGCGACGACAAGGTGATGCGTGTGCCGCTTGTGAGCGGATTGCCGTCGGGGCCGCAGAGCAGTGTGTTGCCTGTAGCGCCCTCAACCTCGTAGTCCTGCGTTGGGTCGAGGCTGCGTATTGCGTCGTAGTCGAGGCGGAAGCTGGTGGTTTCGCCATCCTGAGCGACCGTCAGGCATTCCAGCACCTTCGCGGTGCCAAACGCTGCGAGCTTGCCGATGCCTTTTCGGCCGTGAAGCGGCCTGCCGCCATCGGAGGTGTCCTTGTCCAGCTCGGCCCGACGCTTGCGCCCTACTAGGAGGTAGCGGTTCTCGGCGTCCTCGTACGACATTCCGACGCCATTGTCCGTGACCACGATCTGATGATCTTCGACCCACCCAGTGCCGAGCGGCAGCTCAATCCAGACCGTGCTGGCGTCCGCATCCCAGGCGTTGGAGATGAGTTCGGCAATGGTTGCCGTCGCGCCCGGGTACAGCTGTGCGCCAAGCTGCTCGACCAACGATCCCAAGAATCGGAGCTTCAGGGGCTCTCGTTCGGCACTAGTCATGCTCGGCGGCCTTCTCTGCGGGTCCGAGCAGTCGACGTACGGCCAGTCCGAGCGCGTGAGCGAGCCTCACAGGCACCGCATTGCCGATCTGCCGTTCCATGGACTCATATGTTCCGCAGAACTGATACCCGGCCGGGAACGTCTGCAGCAGCGCCGCTTCACGGAGACTCAGCGCACGGTCCTCGGTTGGATGTACGAAGCGGCCACAGGCAGCGGTAGTACACCGCGTCGTCATGGTGGGAGCGGGCCCCTCCAGTGGGATGCGGCTGTACGGCCCCGTTGATGCCGTGCGTCCGGCGGACTTGAGGCGCTTGTGGCAATCCAGCTGAAGTTCGTCCGGCAGGTCGAAATGATCGCCGCCAGCGGGAATCTCACGAAGCCGTTCGAGTACCTGCGGCGTAGGTGTGCGAGCGCGGTGCCAAGGGTCTGCTGTGTCTGCGATATCGCCAGCCTGGGCGATGACTTGGCTCGCGTGCGGCACGTCGAGCGAGAAGGATGTCGGCAGTAGTTCTTGCAACGTCCCGGGAAACCCAATGGCTCGGTCGCGAATCGCAATGCCGATCAGCCGTCGCCGTCGCTGAGGGACACCGAAGTCCAAGGCGTCAACGATCCAAGAACTGAAGCGGTAGCCGTGTTCAACCGCCTGCTCCCGGAGGTCCTCCCATCGCGGATCGCGGGCGAGACCGGGCACGTTCTCAATCAGAATCGCCGCCGGCTGCATCTCCGCCGCGAAGCGCCATACCTCCGTGATCAGATCGTTCCGCTCATCAGCGCTGTCACGTGAGCCCAGCGACGAGAACCCTTGGCACGGCGGGCACGCCGTCAGCAGGGACAACTCAGACCGACCGAGCCGGAGCTGTCTCAGAAACTCCGCCGGGTCCACGTTCGAAATGTCGTCGATCAAGACCGGCACACACGGGTGATTCTCCGAGAATGTGCTTGCCGCTGTCTCGTCATTCTCAATCGCGCCGACGACGCGGAATCCCGCATCGCCTAGCCCTTGGGTCGAACCGCCCGCTCCCGCAAATAGGTCGACGGCGGTGAGTTCGGCGTCTTCGGCCACAGGGATGCTCGCCTCGCCAAGCACGTCGTCAAGCTAGCGCTGCGGTCTTTGTTCGCTCATCTGGTTTTCGAAACGTTGCGTCAGATCACAGGAGGGGCCTGACAGCAGAGGGCCTGGCACGTCCGGCACAACCAGCCAGACGAGAGAGAGCGGACGAACCGTGGTGTTACTTGCGGCGGGCAGTGGCCTTCTTGGCCAGCGCGGTTGGCGAAGCCAGTCTGCGCCGTCTCTGGGCTGCTCCACCAACACAGGGTCCGTGGGTGATCCGGCGTAGCGTGAACCGGTGCCTGCACAGGATCCGAGGGCGTTGGTGCAGAAGCTGTGGGACTTCTGCGACGTGCTGCGCGACGACGGCTTGTCCTACGGCGACTACCTGGAGCAGCTCACGTACTTGCTGTTCCTGAAGATGGCCGATGAGCAGTACGTGTTGCTCGGAGGCGACCGCATCGTGCCGGTCGAGCACGACTGGCAGTCGTTGCTGAGCCGTTCGGGTTCGGAGCTCGAAGACCATTACAGCGATGCGCTGGCCGCGCTGGGCACCGGCGGGGACATGCTCGGCGTGGTGTTCCACAAGGCCCGGAACCGCATCCAGACGCCCGCGAAGCTCGAACAGCTCATCAAAGAGTTCATCGATCAGCACGAGTGGATGAGCTACGACGCGGACCTCAAGGGCGACGCGTACGAAGGCCTGATCGAGAAGACCGCTCAGGAAGGTGCCAGGGGGGCAGGCCAGTACTTCACGCCCCGAGCGCTCATCAACGCCATCGTCGACGTGATGCAGCCCGAACCCGGCCACCGCATCTGCGACCCTGCATGCGGCACGGGCGGGTTCTTTCTTGGCGTGTACCGGTCGATCGTCGAGCGGCACTCGCCACTGGAGCCCGACCAGGCCGAGCACTTGCGCTCGGGTGCGTTCACCGGTTGGGAGATCGCTGACCTGCCTGCCCGACTCTGTGCGATGAACATGCTGCTGCACGGCATCGAGAGCCCCGAGTCGGACTCACCGATCGTCGTGGACGACGCGCTGCGGGAATCACCGGGCAGGCCGTTCGACATGGTGCTGACCAACCCGCCGTTCGGCCGGTCGTCGTCGGACAGCTACGAGCGGGAAGACTTCTGGGCGACCACCCGCAACAAGCAGCTCAACTTCGTCCAGCACGTCGTGAGCCTGCTGCGCATCGGTGGCGACGCTGCCGTGGTGGTGCCCGACAACGT
Organism: Candidatus Poriferisodalis sp.; assembly: GCF_965204125.1. Classification (GTDB taxonomy): domain Bacteria; phylum Actinomycetota; class Acidimicrobiia; order Acidimicrobiales; family Poriferisodalaceae; genus Poriferisodalis. The sequence continues at coordinate 1,526,911 of NZ_OZ241968.1, forward strand.
GTTGTTCGAGGCTGGTGCCGGCGAGACGATCCGCCGCCGACTGCTGCACGACTGCGAGGTCCACACGCTGCTGCGACTGCCGACGGGGATCTTCTATGCCCAGGGCGTGAAGGCCAACGTGCTGTTCTTCCGCCGCCGCGAGGGCGCGGAGGATCCTTGGACCCGTCAGCTGTGGGTGTATGACCTGCGCACTAACAAGCACTTCACGCTCAAGCAGAACCCGCTCGCCAGAGCCGATCTGGATGACTTCGTCTCCTGCTACCGACCCGACGCCCGCCACAAGCGCACCGAGTCCGAACGGTTCAAGCGTTACACATACGACGAGCTGATCGCCCGCGACAAAGTCAGCCTCGACCTGTTCTGGCTCCGAGACGAGAGCCTCGAAGACGCTGACAACCTGCCACCCCCCGATGTCCTCGCCGCCGAGATCGCCGAGGACCTCGAAGCCGCCCTCGCCGAAATCCAAGCCCTCTCGGAAAGCCTCGCCACCTCGACCAATCCTGAGTGAGCGACGCGCTCCGCTCCTGCTTTCTCGAACCCGATCGATGAGTCAAGGACGGTGGGTGGCACGCGTCCGGTGAGACGATGCATGGGCAACTTGTGCCTCAACCGTTGTTCCATCACTCCGGCGGTAGGAGTTCGCGTAGCTCTTCCACAGTGAGGGTTCGGTGCTTGCGTCGATGGAGCATGGCGTGACAGTTGGGGCACACCGGCCGCAAATCTTTGATGGGGTCGACGCGATAGTTGGGAATTTTCGCGACTTGATGCAACGGAATGACGTGGTGAACGTGCATGTAGCCGCGGCCGAGTTCGCCGTAGCGTTCCTCGAAGTCAACATCACAGACTTGGCAGCGGTGGCCGTAGTGCTCAAGGCAGACCGAACGAGCCCAGCTGTTGCGCTCGTAGCGGTTCACCTCCACGCGCTTCGTCGACCCCTCCGGCACCGTTAGGCCATCGGCCGCTCGCGCCCCGGCCTCATCACCCGAGAGCGGAGGGACGGCCGTAGCGGCCAGACGGTCCGCGGCACCAATTGCTCCGATTTGACGCACGGTGCCCCGGGTCTTCTTCCGAATCCATTCTCGGAGCTCGTCGTCCAAGGCGCATATGTGGATCTTGGTGTCGAGCCATTCGACAGGGATTCGATGCAGTGTTCCCGGTTCCTGGGCGGCGTCGAACTGATATAGGCCCGTAACCGTCCCGATAGCGACGTGCTGATTTCCGCTGCGGTCATTGAGGGGCAGAACGACGATGTCACCTAGCTTGATCTCGGTTCGGAACCTCCACAGTTGCCCGGCGTGGTTGCCAATCTTGCGTCGGTTGGCCTCCAGTCCGGGAGTGAGAACATCGATGTCATCTTTGAGTTCTTCAATGTTCGCGTAGGTGCCGAGATCCGGAAGCTGATCCCATGCAAAGGTCGCAACGCCGTTTCGCAGATTGTGCTCGACGTACTCGCCATTCTCCCCGGCGCGAACGACCCAGGCTCTAGCTCGGCGCAACCGTCCACCTTCCGCGGCCACGTCAACCACTCTTATCCGCCCGCGAGCGGGCGGACTAAGTGCACCTCTGACGTTGGAGTGAGGGCTTCGAGCCAGGGGTCGGGGATGATCTCGCCGTCGATGGCGACTGCCGTCGAGGACGTCTCGACGAGGTGTGCGTTGAGCGACGGGTAGAGCTCTGCGAGCTGACGCACCAGGTCGCGCACATTCGCAGCGTCGATGGTGACCTCAGATGTGCCGCCGGTGTGCTGGCGCTGGTCGGTCGAGAAATGAACGACCGCCATCGAGTCGCCTCGATGAATCGGCTCAGCGAGCTCGGGCTGCGATCAGCTCTCGGCGGCCGTCAGCGCTTCCAGCACTCGCGGTGGCGAGAGCGGCAGATCGCTGATGCGCACGCCGGTGGCATCGGCCACGGCGTTGGCCATCACCGGCAGCGGCGGCACGATGCCCACCTCGCCGACGCCGCGCACGCCGTAGGGATGCGACGGGTTCGGCACCTCCACGATGCAGGTCTCGATCATCGGCAGGTCCGATGCCACCGGGATGCGGTAGTCGAGGAATCCCGGGTTCTCGAGGTTGCCGTCGTCGGAGTAGATGTACTCCTCATTGAGCGCCCAGCCAATGCCCTGCACCACGCCGCCCTGCATCTGGCCTTCCACGTAGCTCGGGTGGATCGCCGTGCCAGCGTCTTGCGCGGTGGTGTAGCGCTCGACGGTCACCCGCCCGGTCTCCTGGTCAACTGACACGTCGGCGACCTGGACCGAGAAGGCCGGGCCGGCACCCCGGGCATTCAGCGACGCAGTGGCGCCCAGCGGGCCGCCGGTGCGTTTGGCGTTGCCGGTGATGGCGGCCAGCGTCAGCGGTTCCTGCTCGCCAGGTCCGTGCACGGCCGAGCCGTCCACCCATTCGACCTCTTCCACATCGCAATCCCAGGTCTTGGCCGCACGCTTGCGCAGCTGCTCCTTGAGATCCCGGCAGGCCTCCACGACCGCCATGCCCGTCGCGAACGTGGCGCGGCTGCCCTCGGTCACGTCGGTGAAGCCGACTACCTCGGTGTCGCCCACGACTGGCTGGATCAGGTGCACGTCGAGGCCCAGCTCCTCGGCGGCCATCAGCGCCATCGACGCCCGGCTGCCGCCGATGTCGGGGCTGCCGGTGATCACCGTGGCGGTGCCGTTCTCGTTCAGGTTGACCGTCGCGCTCGACGCCTCGCCGATGTTGAACCAGAAACCGCTGGCCACACCGCGGCCCTGCCCTTCGGGCAGCTCCGACTGGTAGTGGTCGCTGTCGCGGATCGCTTCGAGGCACTCGCGCAGGCCGATCATCGGCCACTTGGGCCCGTACGGCGTCGGGTCGCCCTGCGAGGGGCAGTTCTGGATGCGGAGGTCGAGCGGGTCCATGCCGACACGCGCCGCGATCTCGTCGACCACCGAGTCCATCGCGAATGCTGCTGCAGGCGCCGAGGGGGCCCGGTAGGCCACGTTGACCGGCCGGTTGAGCACCACGTCGAAGCCCTCCACATAGAGGTGATCGAGGGTGTAGGCCGACACGACGCACATGCAGCCGAGCATCGCCGCGATGCCCTGGAAGGCCCCGTTCTCGTATGCCAGCCAGGCCTTCGCCGTGGTGATGGTGCCGTCGTCGCGGGCGCCGACCTTCATCTTGATGATGGCCCCGGGTGCCGGGCCGGTTGCCCGGAACACGTCCTCACGGCTCATCACGATCTTGACCGGGCGGCCGGCCTTCGTCGACAGCAGCGCCGCCACCGGCTCGATGTAGATCGTCGTCTTGCCGCCGAAGCCGCCGCCGATCTCGGCCGGGATCACCTTGATGCGCGAGGTATCCCAGCCCAGCACCGTGGCTGTCGACGAGCGCACCATGAAGTGGCCCTGGGAGGAGGCCCAGATGACCGCCTTGCCTTCCTGGTCGCAGTCGACCACACAGGCGTGCGGCTCGATGTAGCCCTGGTGCACCGCCTGGGTCGAGAACTCCCGCTCGATCACGATGTCGGCCTCGGCGAAACCTTGCTCGACATCGCCGCGCTCGTACACCGTGCGGGCCGCGATGTTCGACGGCTCGGTGGGCCGCGGCTCGACACCGCGCGTGAACAGGTTGTCGTGCAGCACTGGCGCGTCGTCGGCCATCGCGTCGGAGATGTTCAGCACGTGGGGGAGCAGCTCGTAGGTGACCTCGATGGCCTCCGCCGCTGCCTTGGCCTCGCGCCGGGTGGACGCCGCTACCGCAGCCACGGCGTGGCCGCTGTACAGCACCGTGTCGCGGGCGATGACCGTGCACATCAGGTTGCGCGTCGCGCCCTTGGGCGGTGCTTCGGGGAAATCGGCCCCGGTGACCACCGCTTTCACGCCGGGCATCGCCTCGGCTGCTGAGGTGTCGATCGAGACGATCCGTGCGTGGGGATGCGGCGAGCGCAGGATGTGCCCGTACAGCATTCCCGGCAGGTTCAGATCGGCCGCGTAGCGGGCCTTGCCGGCGACCTTGTCGAGCCCGTCATGGCGGACGGGGCGGGTGCCGACCCAGCGGTAGCCGCTGGCTCCGTTGCCGTTGGTTCCGGTGCTTGCAGCAGCTTCAGTAGTGCTCATGTTCTGGTGTCCTTCTGCGGTGTCGGGTGAGTCTCAGCCAGCCGATGTCAATCAGGCTGGGGTACGGATCTGGACGGCGGCCTCGAGCACCGAGCGCACGATCTTGTCGTAGCCGGTGCAGCGGCACAGGTTGCCGGCGAGCGCGTAGCGCACTTCGGTCTCAGTGGGGTCGGGGTTCTCGTCGAGGAGCGCCTTGGCGGCGATGAGGAACCCGGGTGTGCAGATGCCGCATTGCAGCGCAGCTCCTTCGAGGAAGCACTGCTGCAGCGGGTGCAGTTCATCTGCGCTGGCGAGACCTTCGCAGGTAGTGATGGCGGCGCCGTCGGCCTCGGGGGCGAAGATCAGGCAGGCACACTGCAGGCGCCCGTTCATGATGACCGAGCAGGCGCCGCAGTCACCGGTGCCGCAGCCTTCCTTGGCCCCGATCAATCCCAGCTCGTCCCGCAGGGCATTGAGCAGCGATTCGCCGTCTTCGGTCAGAAAATCAACGGCGTCGCCGTTGACCTCGCAGTTCACATGTGTGCGGCTCATCAGGACGCTCCGTTCTGTCCGTTGCGTGTGCGAATCCGGTCGGCGGCAATGCCGGCGGCTCGACGGGTGAGCACGCCGGCGACCTGGCGCCGGTAGTTGATCGTGCCCCGCTTGTCGTCGATGGGGTTGCAGGCATCGCTGGCGGCTGCGGCTGCGGCGGCCAACGCTGCGTCGTCGAGGCTGCTGCCCACGAGCGCCGCCTCTGCGGCAGGCACCCGCACGACGGTGGGCGCCACCGCGCCGAGCGCGACCGAGGCCGCGCTCACATTGCCGCTGTCGTCCAGCGTGAGTCGCACCCCGGCACCCACCACGGCGATGTCCATCTCGGTGCGAGGGATGAGTCGCAGGTAGGCGTCGGAGGTGCCGCCGGCTGGCCGGGCGAGCTCGAAGCACACCACGATCTCGTCATGCGCCAGCGATGTCTGGCCGGGCCCGGTCACCACGTCGGCGACGGGCACCCGCCGCTCGCCGTCCGCGCCTGCGATCACGGCCACCGCATCGTTCACCACTAGGGCAGGCACGGAGTCGGCAGCGGGGGAGGCGTTGCAGAGGTTCCCGCCGAGGCTGGAGCGGTTCTGGATCTGGTCGGACCCGATGAGTCCTGCAGCCTCGGTCAGGCCTGGGAAGTCGGCAGCAAAGGCGGCGTTGGACGTCAGCGCCGAGCTGGGGGCCGCAGCACCCACCTGCCAGGTGTCGCCGTCGAGGCTCACCGACATGAGACGGTCGATCTTCTTGAGGTCGATCACCATCGACGGCTCAGGCCGCCCGGCGCGCATCTGCGGCACGACGTCGGTTGCGCCTGCGAACACGATGGCATCGGCGTCGCCGGCCAGCAGTGTCCTCGCCTCGTCAATGGTGGTCGGCGCGGCATATTTCATGCGGATAGCTCCCGATCCGTTGGGTGTTGCGTCATGTGTCGACGCACCGTCTCCCGGCGGTTGCGTCGCTCGCGCCGCCTGCGGGCGACGGCGCGCACGGCAGCGGACGTTAGTTGCGCTGAGCCGTGCTCGTCGCATCAACCGTCGCCGGCGACCGCCCGCACCGTGGCTTCCTGTCGCAAACGAGCCAAGAACCGTCGTTGACGAGCGGCAATCATGTGGAGCCGCGGCGGCGTCCGCGGGCGAACCGAGGAGCGGGTCATGGCTGGAGAAACGAACACGGCGCGGGTGTCGGACTGCGTGGTGCTTGCCGAGGTCCCCGACGGACCGCTCAGCGCCGAGCACTTCGCGTTGCAGCCCGAAGATGTACCCGAACCCGGACCGGGCGAGGTGCTCGTGCGGGTTCAGGCGATCACGATCGGCGCGGGACAGCGAGCCGGCCTGCAGGGCAGTGCCAGCTACGCGGGCGCCCCGGAAGCGGGTGTGGTCATGCGAGGCACGGGTGCCGGCATCGTGGAGGCGTCGAATGCCGACGGCATCAGCGTCGGCGACACCGTCGTGGGCTGGACCGGCTGGCGCCGCCACGCGGTGATGGCCGCCGACGAGCTGCGTGTCGCGGACGGCGCACTCGATCCCGCCCTGCACCTCGGTGTGCTCGGCACCAACGGGCTCACCGCCTACTTCGGCCTGCTCGATGTCGGGCGCCCAGAAGCGGGCGAGACCGTGGTGGTGTCCGCGGCGGCGGGATCGGTGGGCCACATTGCCGGGCAGATCGCCAAGGCGCAGGGTTGCCGGGTGGTCGGCGTGGCCGGCTCGGATGAGAAGTGCTCGCTGCTGGTCGACGAGCTGGGCTTCGACGTGGCGATCAACCGGCACTCGCCCGACTTCCGGGCCGAATTCCGGGCGGCCACGCCCGACCGCATCAACGTGTACTTCGACAACACGGGCGGCGAGATCCTCGGCTCCGCGCTCTTCCGCATGGCCACGTTCGGCCGCATCGTCTGCTGCGGAGCGGTCTCGGCCTACGACACTGCGAGCCCCGATCCCAGCCCGCGAGGCATCCCGGGTCTGCTGGTGAACAACCAGGTGCGCATGCAGGGCTTCATCGTGTTCTCCTACGCCGATCGCTATGACGAGGCCCGCAGCCAGATGCGCGAGTGGATCGATGCCGGGTCGCTCGTGCCCCGCCATGTCACCTACGACGGGCTCGATACTGCGGGTGGTGCCTTCGTCGACCTGCTCGGCGGACGCACCGTCGGCACCACCATCGTCCGCCTCGGCGACTGAGCGATATGGCCTGACCACGAGGTTGGGGCGGTCGTGGGGGGTCGGTAACCTGCTTCATTCGCGGCGCGGACTTCCTGCGTCGAACTGACGTCCGGCAAGGCCGGATGCCTCCCCGCTACGGGTCGGGTGTTCGGAACCGGTCGGCACAACCTCAGAACCGCTCCGCCGGCGCAGCCGTGCGGAGCGTTCGCATGGCGGCCCGCTAGGCGGGCAGCCATAGAGACAGCGGCCCGCTGAGCGGGCGGCCGAAGGGACAACTGCCCGCTGTGCGGGCAGTGAGATGCAGGGCGAAAGCACGAGAGAGACGCGCACATGGCCAACAGGGCGCTCGTCGCCACCAAGGTCGGCATGACACAGCTCTGGGACGACGACAATCGCGTCGTCCCGGTCACTGTGCTGCGCGTCGATGACTGCCGCGTCACTCAGGTGCGCACCAACGAGCAAGACGGCTACACCGCGGTGCAGGTCACCTACGGCCACCGCGAGGCCCGCAAGGTCAACAAGCCCATCAATGGCCACTACGAGCGCGCCGGGATCGACCCCGGCGTACAGCTCGTAGAGCTGCGGCTCGACGATGTGAGCGAAGTACCGGTCGGCACCGAATTGGGTGCCGACCTTTTCAGTCCTGGAGAGCTCGTCGATGTGACAGCCACCTCCAAGGGCAAGGGTTTCGCCGGCACCATGAAGCGACACAACTTCTCGGGCCAGCGCGCCAGCCATGGCGCGCACCGGGTGCACCGGGCCCCCGGCGCCATTGGCGCCTGCGCTACGCCCTCACGGGTGTTCAAGGGCACCCGCATGGCCGGGCGCATGGGCGGTGAGAAGGTCACCACGCTCAACCTCGCAGTCGTCGAGGCCGATGCCGAGCGGGGCCTGCTGCTGGTGCGGGGCTCGGTCCCCGGGCCCAAGGGCGGCACCGTCGTCGTCCGCAACGCAGTCAAAGCGCCGGCTGAAGTCTGATGCCGCTCACGCTTGACGTTCGCACCCCCGACGGCGGCACCGCCGGCACCGTGGAGCTCGACGAGGCCATCTTTGGCATCGAGCCGAACATGGCGGCGCTGCATCAGGCCGTCACGGCCCAGCGAGCTGCCCGCCGGAGCGGCTCTCACAGCACCCTCACCCGGGCCGAAGTACGCGGCGGCGGCGCGAAGCCGTGGCGGCAGAAGGGCACCGGTCGGGCTCGCCACGGGTCGATCCGCTCGCCGCAGTGGGTCGGCGGTGGCGTGGCGCACGGACCCAAGCCGCGCGACTACCGCCAGAAGGTGAACCGCAAGACCGTGCGACTGGCACTGCGCTCCGCCCTCAGCGACCGGGCTCGCAGCGAACGCGTCATGGTCATCGACGAATGGAACTTTGCCCAGCCGCGCACGAAGGACGCCATCGCAGTGCTCGAGAACCTGTCCCTCTCCGGACAGGTTCTGCTGGTTCTGGGCGACAGCACAGCACACCAGACGGCCGATCGCAGTTTCCGCAACCTCCCGTCGGTGCACTCGGTCAGCGCGGCCGAGCTGAACGCCTACGACATCCTGCGCTCGGACTGGCTGGTCTTCACCCGCGACACGCTTCCCACGAGCACTGGGCCAGCCACGAACGGGGCAGCGAGCGAGGGGGATGACCAGTGAAGGATCCCCGCGATGTGCTGATCGCTCCCGTCATCTCGGAGAAGTCGTATGACTTCCTCGAAGAGGGCATCTACGTGTTCCGCGTCCACCCGTCCGCAAGCAAGCCGGAGATCCGACAAGCGGTCGAGGAGATTTTCGACGTCAAGGTCGCCAAGGTCAACACGCTCAATCGCAAGGGCAAGAAGCGGCGCAATCGGCGCAACAACACCATCGGCAAGCGGCCGGACACCAAGCGGGCCATCGTCACCCTCGTCGAGGGCGACTCGATCCAGATCTTCAATTCCTAGGCGGGGCGTCATGGGCATTCGAGTACGCAAGCCGACCAGTCCCGGCCGAAGGTTCCAGACGGTCTCGGACTTTGCCGACATCACCGCGACCAAGCCCGAGCGGTCGCTCATCGCCAAGCAGCACTCCACCGGCGGCCGCAACAACCACGGCCGCAAGACCTCTCGCCACCGTGGCGGCGGTCACAAGCAGCGCTACCGGGTGATCGACTTCCGGCGCAACAAGGACGGTGTGCCCGCCACGGTCGCCACCATCGAGTACGACCCCAATCGCAACGCGCGCATCGCGTTGCTGCACTATCACGACGGCGAGAAGCGCTACATCCTGGCGCCGGCGGGGCTGGAGGTGGGCGACAAGCTCGCTAACGGAGCCCAGGCGGAGGTGCGTGTCGGCAACGCCATGCCGCTGCGGTACGTGCCGGTCGGCACCACCGTGCACAACGTGGAACTCAAGCCGGGCGCCGGCGGCCGCATGGCCCGTTCGGCCGGCGCCAGCGTGCAGCTCGTGGCCAAGGAGGGTGCGTACGCCACCTTGCGCCTGCCGTCCACCGAGATGCGCCGGGTGCCGATCGACTGCCGCGCCACTATCGGCTCGGTGGGCAACGCCGAGGCCGACCTCATCAAGATCGGCAAGGCCGGCCGGAACCGTTACAAGGGCGTCCGGCCCCAGACCCGTGGCGTGGCCATGAACCCGGTCGACCATCCCCTCGGTGGCGGTGAGGGCAAGTCGTCGGGCGGGCGTCACCCGGTGTCGCCGTGGGGCAAGCCCGAAGGCCGCACCCGCTCCAAGAACCGCAAGTCCAACGACCTCATTGTCCGCCGCCGCCGGACGCGCGGGTCCCGGAGGTAGAGCGATGCCGCGCAGTCTCAAGAAGGGCCCGTTCGTCGACGACCACCTGCTCTCGAAGGTGGACGAACTCAACGAGAGCGGCGAGCGCAAGGTCATCAAGACGTGGAGCCGGCGCTCCACGATCATCCCCGAGATGATCGGTCACACCATCGCGGTTCACGATGGGCGCAAGCACCTGCCGGTGTACGTGACCGAGTCGATGGTGGGTCACAAGCTCGGCGAGTTCGCCCCGACGCGGACGTTCAAGTTCCACGCCGGCCAGGAACGTGGAGGCAGGCGATGAGCGGGTGCACGCCAACGCAGACGTTCAAGCCCCGCGCCGGACGAGAGCAAGGCAGCAGGCGATGAGCGGGTTGATTGACCTCGACGTCATCGCCGGCGCGAAGGCGACGCACAAGTACGCGCGCCTGTCCGCGTCGAAGGCGCGGGTGGTGCTCAACCTCATCCGCGACGAAGACTTGGCGCTTGCCCGCGACCGCCTGCGCTTCTGCGAGCGCGGCGCCGCCGAGGTGGTGTCCAAGGTGCTCGAGAGTGCAGTGGCCAATGCCACCAACAACGAGCAGCTCGACGCCGACGAGCTGTATGTGGCCGAGTGCTGGGCCGACGAGGGTCCGGTGCTCAAGCGCTGGCGCCCGAGGGCACGGGGCCGCGCCACGCGCATCTTCAAGCAGACCAGCCACATCACGGTGATCGTGGCGCAGCTCAGCCCCGAGGAGCTCGAGATGCGCGAGGCCCGATTGGCCGCCTCGGGCTCTCAGACCGCCGCGGCTGCGCGTGCGGCCCGCGTGGCCGCCAGCCGCGCAACTCCCGACACCGACGAGGCCGAAGAGGCTGCGCCCGATGACATCGACGCAGTAGTTGACGAGACCGCGACAGACGATACCGCGGCCGCCGGCGCAGAGGAAGCAACCGAACCAGCCGACGAGACCGGAGAGACTACGGCTGCTGCGACGGACGAGATCGAAGCAGCCGATGAGAACGGCGAAGCCAGCGGGGACGATGCTGCCGACCCTGAAGCTGCCAACCCAGAAGAACGGAACTGATCATGGGTCAGAAGGTCAACCCGTACGGTTTCCGCTTGGGAATCACCACCGACTGGAAGTCCCGTTGGTACGCCGACAAGGAGTACCAGGACTATCTCATCGAGGATTGGAAGATCCGCGACTTCCTGCGGACGGAGCTGCCGCATGCCGCGATCAGCCGCATCGAGGTGGAGCGAACCCGGGATCGCCTGCGCGTCGACGTGCACACGGCCCGGCCGGGCATCGTCATCGGCCGCCGGGGCAGCGAGGCCGATCGGCTGCGCACGAAGCTCGGCAAGATCTCGGGCAACCCGAAGGTCCAGCTGAACATCCAGGAGATCAAGCAGCCCGAGCTCGAGGCAGCGCTCATCGCACAGGGCGTTGCGGATCAGCTCGCCGGCCGCGTCGCCTTCCGGCGGGCCATGAAGCGTGCCGTGCAGAACGCCCAGAAGGCCGGCGCGCTCGGCATCCGGGTGCAGTGCTCAGGCCGGCTCGGCGGCTCGGAGATGGCCCGAACCGAGTGGTACCGCGAAGGCCGGGTGCCGCTGCACACGCTGCGCGCCGACATCGACTACGGCTTCCGCGAAGCCCGCACCACGGCGGGTCGCATCGGCGTGAAGGTGTGGCTCTACAAGGGCGACATCCTTCCCTACAAGGTGTCCTCCGACGAGCGCATTCACCGCGAGGCGGCCATGGCCACTGGCCAGACGTCGGGTGACGGCGCACCCCCAGGGGGCGTGGTGTCATCGGCCGGGCGCAAAGGTGATCTCGAGGACATCCCCGAAGAGCCCGTCCCGCTGCTGCGCGAGGCCGATCCCGAATTCGAGCGCCTGCTCGAAGAGGAAGAGCAGATCGAGCGGGCCACACGCGACCAATCCCAGACGCCCAACTTCCGGCCGGGAGACGACTGATGCTGATGCCTCGCAAGGTGAAGCACCGCAAGGCGCATCGCGGTCGCATGAAGGGCCGCACCAAGGGCGGCACGGCCGTGCACTTCGGCGACTACGGCATCCAGGCGCTGGAGCCTGGCTGGATCACGGCCCGCCAGATCGAGGCGGCCCGTATCGCCATGACCCGACACGTCAAGCGCGGCGGCAAGGTCTGGATCAACATCTTCCCCGACAAGCCGGTGACCGCCAAGCCTGCGGAGACCCGCATGGGCTCGGGCAAGGGAAATCCGGAGAAGTGGGTGGCCGTGGTGAAGCCCGGCCGTGTGATGTTCGAACTGGGCGGCGTGAACGCCGAGCTGGCCCGTGGCGCCATGGAGCGCGCCATCCAGAAGCTGCCCATCCGGGCACGGGTGATCTCCCGAGAGGAGGCCATCTGATGGCAAAGGCCGTGACGCTCCGGACCCTGTCGGATGATCAGCTGCTCGACGAGCTGGACAGCGCGAAGAAGGAGCTGTTCAACCTGCGCTTCGCGTTCGCGACAGGGCAGCTCGACAACTCGGCGCAGGTGGCTGCCACCAAGCGCGACATCGCCCGCATTCACACAGTGCTGCGCGAGCGTGAGATCGCAGCGGCCGATGTGCTGTTGGACCCATCGGGTGGCCCAGTGCAGGGCTCGGCCGCTGGTCTGGCCGGCGCCTCGCAGGGCTCGGCCGCGGACAGCGCAGATTCCACAGGAGATCCGTCATGAGCACCGAGACTGCCGAGGCCGTCGAGCGCAACCGGCGCAAGGTGCGCGAGGGCATCGTCACCTCCACCAAGATGGACCGCACGGCGGTCGTCTCGGTGACCGAGCGTGTGCGCCACCCCCGCTACTTCAAGACCGTTCAGCGCACCAAGAAGCTCTACGTCCACGACCCCGCTGGAGACACGCGTCCGGGCGACCGGGTGCGCGTCATGGAAACCCGGCCGATCTCGAAGACCAAGCGCTGGCGCCTGGTGGAGATCATCGAACGGGCCCGATGAGGTGAAGGCAGCGAGGTCATGATCCAGCAAGAGTCCCGACTCAAAGTCGCCGACAATTCCGGCGCCCGCGAGGTGCTGTGCATTCGCGTGCTCGGCGGCACGGGTCGGCGCTACGCCTCGATCGGCGACGTGTTCATCGCCACTGTGAAGGACGCCATCCCGGGTGCAGCCGTGCGCAAGGGCGAAGTGGTGCGCTGCGTCGTGGTGCGCACGCGCAAGCAGCGCAGGCGCCCGGACGGCAGCTATATCCGCTTCGACGAGAACGCCGCCGTGCTCGTCGACGACAACCGCCAGCCGCGTGGCACCCGCATCTTCGGCCCCGTCGGCCGCGAGCTGCGCGACAAGCGCTTCATGCGCATCGTGTCGCTCGCCCCGGAAGTTCTGTGATGGGGGTGACGTGATGGCACGCCAGCGCAACCAGCTGCCGCGGCTGCGAGTCCGCAAAGGCGACACCGTGCGCGTGATCTCGGGCCCTGACAAGGGCCGGGAAGGCGAAGTCGTGTCGGTGGATCTGGCGCGCCGCCGCCTCACGGTGGAAGGCGTGAACGTGGGGCACAAGCACCAGAAGCCCTCCCAGCAGAACCAGGAGGGCCAGATCATCGACTACCTGCTGCCGATCGACGTGTCGAACGTGGCAGTGGTGTGCCCGCGCACAGGCCAGCCAGGCCGCGTCGGTTTCCGCTTCGAGGGCGGCCGCAAGGTGCGTTACCACCGAGTCTCGGGGGAGGAACTGCCATGAGCGTGACCGACGCCCAGACCGACGCCCCCTCCCTCGCTTCGTCCGACACCGGCGGCAGCGAGCGGCCTGAGCCCCGTATGAAGGTGCTCTACCGCGACACCGTCCGCGCGCAACTGCTCGACGAGCTCGGGCTCGCGAACGTGATGCAGGTGCCCACGCTGACGAAGATCAGCGTGAACATGGGCGTCGGCGCTGCGCTGACGAACCGGGGCCTGCTCGAGGGCGCCATCGACGACCTCAGCCGCATCTGCGGTCAGCGGCCGGCGATCACCCGGGCGAAGCAGTCCATCGCAGGGTTCAAGCTGCGCGAGGGCAACGCGATCGGCGCCCGCGTCACTATGCGCCGTGACCGGATGTGGGAGTTCTACGACCGTCTCGTGTCGTTGGCCATCCCTCGTATCCGCGACTTCCGGGGTCTGTCGCCGCGCAGCTTCGACGGCCACGGCAACTACACGTTCGGCCTCACCGAGCAGCTGGTCTTTCCCGAGATCGACTACGACAGCGTCAACCAGATCCGCGGCATGGACATCACCCTCGTGACGTCAGCCGTCGACGACGAGGGCGGACGTGCCCTGCTGGTTGCGCTCGGCTTTCCATTCCGTCAAAACCCAACGACCTAGCGCCCGGCTATTTCACCAGGCCCCGATTCAGCAAAGGCAGTACCGATGGCCAAGAAGGCACTCGTCAACAAGCAGCAGCGCACCCCCAAATTCAAGGTGCGCGCCTACACGCGCTGCCGCGTGTGCGGCCGACCGCGGTCGGTATACCGCAAGTTCGGGCTGTGCCGAGTGTGTTTGCGAGAGATGGTCCATGCCGGCGAGGTGCCCGGCGTGACGAAGGCCAGCTGGTGAGGGAGGTGCGCACATGTCGATGACCGACCCCATCGCGGACATGCTCACCCGCATCCGCAACGCCAACATGGTGTTCAAAGACGAGGTGGCCATGCCGTCCTCCAAGCAGAAGGAGCGCCTGGCGGCGATCCTCAAGCGCGAGGGCTACGTGAGCGACTACCAGGTGAGCGACGGCACCGACGGCCCCGCCCCGACGCTCACCATCAACCTGAAGTACACCGGTGACCGGGACCGCACCATCTCGGGGCTGCAGCGCATCTCCAAGCCCGGGCTGCGGGTGTACACCAAGTCCGACAAAGTTCCCCGCGTGCTCGGCGGCCTCGGCATTGCCGTGCTGTCAACGAGCCGGGGCCTGATGACCGACCGCGAAGCTCGCCGTAACCGCATGGGCGGCGAGATCCTCTGTTACGTCTGGTAGGAGGCGGCGATGTCACGCGTGGGCAAAACGCCCATCTCGATTCCCGACGGGGTGACGGTGACGGCCGAACCAGCCCCCGATGTCGCCGGTTCCGTGGCTGGCGATGTGGTGACCGTCAGCGGTCCTGGAGGCGAGCTCCAGCGCGAGCTGGCCGCGGGCATCCGTGCGCGCGTCGACGACGGGGAAGGCGGCAGCCAGGTCGTCGTGGAGCGCGCCGATGACAGCCGCTCGCAGCGGTCGCTGCACGGCCTGAGCCGGGCGCTGGTCGCCAACATGGTGCAGGGCGTGTCGCAGGGCTTCTCCAAGGAACTGCAGATTGTCGGCGTGGGATACCGCGCAGCAGCCCGCGGATCATCGGCGCTTGAGCTGTCGCTGGGATTCAGTCACACCGTGCCGGTGACGGCACCCGACGGCATCAGCTTCGAGGTGCCGAGCCAGACGTCCATCATCGTGAAGGGCATCGACAAGCAGCTCGTCGGGCAGGTCGCGGCCAATATCCGTGCGCTGCGCAAGCCCGAGCCCTACAAGGGCAAGGGCATCCGTTACGTCGACGAGCGCGTGCTGCGCAAAGCCGGAAAGGCGGCGAAGTGAGTGCTCCCACGAGGGCGGCCCGGCGTGATCGGCGCCGCCGTCGCGTCCGCAAGAAGATCACCGGCACCGCAGCGCGCCCGCGCCTGGCGGTGCACCGGTCCAACCGGCATATCAGCGCCCAGCTCATCGACGACGAAACCGGCCGCACAGTGGCTGCTGCGTCGTCGCGCGAGGCCGGCGTGACCGGTGGCGGCAACATCACAGCCGCTGGCGAGATCGGTCGGCTCATCGCCGAGCGGGCTCGGGCGGCTGGCACCACCACGGTCACCTTCGACCGGGGCGGGAACCGCTACCACGGCCGCGTGGCGGCCCTTGCAGATGCCGCCCGTGCGGGCGGCCTGGAGTTCTGAGGGAGGACTCGTGACAGACGCACCAACCTCACAGGCCGGCCCTTCTCAACCGCGCAGCGGCCCCGAAGCCGGCGGCGGCAGTGAACGCGGCGGCGGCAACGAGCGCGAGCGGGGTGGCCGTCGCCCGCGCGATCGCCAATTTGACAACCCCCGCAACAGCGGCGACGACGGTCTGCGTGAATCGCGGGTCATCGACATCAACCGCGTGGCCAAGGTGGTCAAGGGCGGCCGCCGCTTCTCGTTTTCCGCTCTCGTGGTGATCGGCGACGGCGCGGGCCGGGTCGGCCTGGGCTACGGCAAGGCCAAGGAAGTGCCGTTGGCGATCCAGAAGGGCACCGAAGAGGCCCGCAAGAGCCTGTTTGAGGTGCCCCTGGCCGGCTCCACCATCGTCCACCCCGTGCTGGGAGTCATGGGCGCCGGCAAGGTGCTGCTGCAGCCGGCCGCGCCAGGCACTGGGGTCATTGCCGGCGGCGCCGCCAGGGCGATCCTTGAGGAGGCAGGAATCAGCGACGTGCTGGCCAAGTCGCTCGGCTCCTCCAATCACATCAACGTGGCCAGGGCCACCATTGCCGGCTTGGCGGCCCTGAAGCGTCCTGACGAGGTGGCCAAGCTGCGCGGGCTGTCGCCCGAGGAGTGCATCCCGGCCGGTCTGCTCGAGGCATACCGGGAGACAGAGCGCACGCGCAAGCTGAGCGACGCATCTGCGGGGGCACCGTCATGAACGCGCCGGTTTCGAATCAGCACGGCACCAGCCAGATCGTGGTGACCCAGGTGCGATCGGCCATCGGGGCCAAGCCCAAGGCACGCGGCGCGCTGCGGGCGCTTGGGCTGGGCAAGATCGGCCGCAGCCATACGCTGCCGGATCGACCGGAGATCCGCGGCATGCTGCGCAAGGTGAGTCATCTGATCACTGTTGAATCCGTTACAGCTCAGGAGGTCGGCGATGCTGAGACTGCATGATCTGGCCCCGCCGCCGGGATCGAAGCGCAAGCGCAAGCGAGTGGCGCGCGGCACCAGCGGCAAGGGCGGCAAGACTGCCGGCCGCGGCACCAAGGGCACACGCGCCCGTGGCACCGTTCCTGTCTGGTACGAGGGCGGGCAGTTGCCGCTGCAGGTCCGCGTTCCCAAGCTCAAGGGCTTCAAGAACCCGTTTCGCGTCGAGTACCAGCCGGTCAATCTCGACACCCTCGAAGACTGCGGTCTCGACGAAATCACCCCCGCCGAGCTGCTGGCCCGCGGCTTGGTGTCCAAGGGTGCCATGGTCAAGATCCTCGGGCGCGGCGAGATCACCCGGTCCGTCACGGTGAAGGCCCATGCCGTATCTGGCTCGGCCCGGGCAGCCATCGAGACTGCCGGCGGCAGCATCGAGATTCTGCCGCCCACATTCAGCGGCCCCCGGCCACCCGCTCGGGGCAACCAGCACACAAATCGCTAGGGGCTCATCGTGCTCGGCCACATGCGCAACATCTTCCGGATCGCTGACCTGCGCCGGAAGATCCTGTTCACGCTGTTCATCATCGCGGCGTACAGGCTGGGCTCCCAGGTGCCGGTGCCGGGTATCGACTTCGACGCCATTGTGTCCTTGCGCGAGCAGGCCAGCTCGACCGGCGGCGTGCTGGCGCTGCTGAACCTGTTCTCGGGCGGCGCGCTCACCAACTTCGCGATCTTCGCGTTGGGGATCATGCCGTACATCACGGCGTCGATCATCATCCAGATCCTCACCGTCGCGATCCCGCGCTTCGAGCAGCTCCAGCAACAGGGTGCGGTAGGGCAGCGGAAGCTGACGCAGTACACCCGCTACCTGACGCTGGGCATCGCCTTCGTGCAGGCCACGGGCATCACGTTCATCTTCGGGCGGGGCCAGGGCACTGCCTTGGGCAACACCGCCGGCGTCATCGTCATCCCCGACTTCACGTTCAACCGCGTGGCGCTGGTGATCCTGTCGCTGACGGCAGGCACGGCGCTGCTCATGTGGATGGGCGAGCTGATCAGCCAGCGCGGCGTGGGCAACGGCATGTCGCTGCTGATCTTCGCCTCGGTCGTGTCCACGATCCCCTTCGACGGCGCCCGCTTGCTGGCGGTGCAAGGCACGGTGTACCTGGCGGCGGCGATCATCGTGGCCACGGGAATGATGGTGGCCATCATCTTCATCGAGCAGGGCCAGCGTCGCATCCCGGTGCAGTTCTCCCGCCGGCAGGTGGGCCGCAGGCTCTACGGCGGGCAGAACACCTACATCCCGCTGAAGGTCAACCAGTCGGGCGTGATCCCGGTGATCTTCGCCAGCTCGATCCTGTTCCTGCCGGTGCTGCTGTCGAATGTGGCGAACTGGGGCTGGCTGCAGACCGCTGTCGACGAGTACCTGACCCAGCCCGACAACATCGCCTACATCCTCTTCTTCGGCGGGTTGATCGTGGGCTTCGCCTACTTCTATACGGCCATCACGTTCGACCCGGTGCGCCAGGCCGACAACATCCGCAAGCAGGGCGGCTTCATTCCCGGCATCCGGCCCGGGCCGCAGACCGAGCGGTACCTGGCCAGAGTGCTGAACCGCATCACGCTGCCGGGCGCTTTGTTCATTGCCATGGTGGCGCTGCTGCCCAGCGTGCTGCTGTCGCTGACCAGTGACCTCGATGCGCTGGGCTCTGGTGGCGCCGGTGCAGCCATCGGCTTCGGCGGCGTCTCGATCCTGATTGCCTCCGGCGTGGCGCTCGAGACCATGAAGCAGGTCGACAGCCAGTTGCTGATGCGCAACTACGAAGGATTCCTGGCCTGATGAGCACGCGACGGCTGGTCATCCTGGGCAAGCAGGGAGCTGGCAAGGGCACCCAGTGCGAGCTGCTGGTGGAGCGCTACGGCGTCGCTCACATCTCGACTGGCGACATGCTGCGCGCTGCGGTCGCTGCAGGCACCGAGCTGGGTCGGCAGGCCAAGGCAGTCATGGATGCAGGCGACCTGGTCAGCGACGAGCTGATCCTGGGCATCGTGGCTGAGCGGCTCACCGAGCCCGACACTGCTGCCGGTTTCCTGCTCGACGGCTTCCCTCGCACCGAAACCCAGGCCGACGGTCTGTTCGCGCTGCTGGCGCCGAACGCGGTGGACCGGGCGATCGACCTGGACGTGCCCGACGAGGTAGTGACCCGGCGGATGCTGGAGCGGGGCCGAGCCGACGACACGCCTGAGGCCATTTCCCGGCGGCTGGAGCTGTACGAAGCCGAGACAGCGCCGCTGCGGAAGCTGTTCGCCGATCAGGGAGTGCTGGTGACGGTGGACGGACTCGGAACCCCCGCCGAGGTCCATGGACGCATCGTGGCCGCCATCGAGGCGACACTGTGAGCTCTTGTTGGCGGCCATGGCGGCCGCACGAACAGCACAGCGGCCGCCATTGGGGCGGCACTGTGACCCCTATACTTGCTCGCTCGTCTACAGCGCAGGTCACCCGATGAAAGTCCGTCCGAGCGTCAAGAAGATCTGCGACAAATGCCGCGTGATCCGCCGTCACGGGCGGATCCGGGTGATCTGTGAGAACCCGCGACACAAGCAGCGGCAAGGCTGAGACAGGAGTTCTGTATCGATGGCCCGAATCGCCGGCGTCGACATACCGCGTGAGAAGCGTGTGGAGATCGCGCTCACCTACATCTACGGCATCGGCCGCTCGGCCAGCCAGCAGATCTGCGAAGACCTGAACATTGCCGAGCGCACGCGCGTGCGTGACCTGACCGATGCCGAGGTGGCCCGCATCCGCAACCACATCGACGCAAACCTGGCCGTCGAGGGAGACCTGCGGCGCGATGTCGCCCAGGACGTCAAGCGGAAGATCGAGATCGGCTGCTACCAGGGCGTCCGTCACCGCCGCGGTCTTCCGGTACGGGGCCAACGCACGCATACGAACGCACGCACCCGCAAGGGTCCGCGCAAGACCGTCGCTGGCAAGAAGAAGGTACGCAAGTGAACGTGCGCGGCCGATTTCGTCGGCAACGAGAGACCGGACGCATGAGAGGCGGGCGCAAGTGAACCAGCAGCAGCAGCCTCGCCGCGGGCGGCGGAGGGAGCGCAAGAACGTCGGCGACGGTGTGGCGCACATCAAGAGCTCGTTCAATAACACGATCATCACCTTCACCGACCTGCAGGGCAATGTGGTGTCGTGGGCCTCGGCCGGAAACGCCGGTTTCAAGGGCTCCCGCAAGTCGACGCCGTTCGCCGCGCAGCAGGCCGCTGAGCAGGCCTCCGAGCGCGCCATGGAACATGGCGTGCGCCGGGTGCACGTGCACGTGAAGGGTCCCGGCTCGGGCCGCGAGACCGCGATCCGCTCCATCCAGAATTCCGGCATCGAGATCAAGGGCATCCGCGACATGACGCCGGTGCCGCACAACGGCTGCCGCCCCCCGAAGCGCCGGAGGGTCTGAGATGTCTCGCTACACCGGTCCCAAGGCGCGCGTCTCGCGGCGGCTCAACACCAATATCTGGGGCACTGAGGGCGAGACGAAGGCGCTCGACCGGCGTCCCTACCCGCCCGGCGAGCACGGCCGCGGCAGGCGGCGCAGCCAGAACTCGGAGTTCTTGCTGCAGCTGCAGGAGAAGCAGAAGTGCCGCTTCACCTACGGGATGACAGAGCGGCAGTTCCGCAACGCCTACGAAGAGGCTGCCCGTCAGCGCGGCGTCACCGGCGAGAACCTGCTCCGGCTGCTCGAGCTGCGGCTCGACAACATCGTGTACCGGGCCGGCTGGGCGGCGACTCGCCCGCAGGCCCGCCAATTCGTGAGCCATGGCCACATCGATGTCAACGGGCGCCGGGTGAACATCCCCAGCTTCCGGGCCCGCAAGGATGACGTGGTCGAGTTGCGGACCAAGGCCCGCGAGATCGTCACCATCCGCTGGAATCTCGACGTGCTGGACCGCACCCCGCCTGCGTGGCTGGAGGCGAGCGACGGCGGCCAGCGGGTCACCGTGCGCGAGCTGCCGATCCGATCCCAGATCGAGATCCCGGTTCGCGAGCAGCTCATCGTCGAGCTCTACAGCAAATAGTCCTGTCAACATCTGCCGCCCACGAAGGGGTGAACGTGTCCATCTCCGACACCTTGGTTATGCACCGACCGACGATCGACATCCTCGGCGAGCCCGAGGGCAATCGCCAGCGCTTCGCCATCGGCCCGCTGGAGCCTGGCTTCGGGCACACGCTGGGCAACTCGCTGCGACGCACTCTGCTGTCGTCGATTCCCGGCGCAGCAATCACCCAAGTGCGTTTCGACGACGCGCTGCACGAGTTCACGACTATCGAGGGCGTCGTCGAAGATGTCACCGACATCATCCTGAATCTCAAGGACGTGGTGCTGAGGTGTCACACCGACGAACCCGTGGCGGTGCGCCTTGACGAGCGGGGCGTGGGCCCGGTGCTGGCGGGGCACGTCGACTGGGGCATCGACGTCGAGTGCCTGACCCCCGACCTGCACATCGCGACGCTCGGCGAGGGCGCCCGCCTGGCGATGGACCTCACTGTCGAGCGCGGCTGGGGCTACGCGGCGCCCGAGAGCGAGCGTACCGGCAGCACGATCGGCGTGATCCTCGTTGACGCGCTGTTCAGCCCGGTGCGTCGTGTGGCGGTTGAGGTCGAGCCGGTGCGCGTCGAGCAGTCCACCGATTTCGATCGGCTCGTGCTCGACATCGAGACCGATGGCGCGATGACCCCGCGCGAAGCGCTGTCGTCGGCGGGCGACACCCTGTGCCGGCTGATGCTCATGATTGCCGAGCTGTCGCCGGAGCCCCTGGGTCTCGATATCGCCGAGGTGGCGGTCGGCGGCGGCCGGACCAGCGATCTCGAACGTCCCATCGAGGACTTGGGTCTGTCCGAGCGCGCCCGCAACTGCCTCAAGCGTGCGCAGTTCAACACCATCGGCGAGTTGCTCGACCAATCGGTGGACGAACTCATGACCGTTCCTAACTTCGGCCAGAAGTCGCTCGACGAGGTCATCGAGAAGCTCGACGAGCGGGGTCTGGCGCTGCGTGGCATGAGCCCGTCATCCGAGGCTGAGTCTGAGGGCGAAGGCGAGTCCGATGCCGAGCAGGCCACCCCAGCGGCGGTCAGCTGATCATGCCCACGCCCACGAAGGGCCGACGCCTCGGCGGCAGCGCCAGTCACCAGCGCTCCATGCTGGCCAATCTGGCGGCGTCGTTGTTCGCTGCGGAAGCCATCGAGACCACCGAGGCCAAGGCCAAGGCGCTGCGGCCGTACGCCGAGAAGCTCATCACGAAGGCGCGCAAGGGCGGGTTGGCACGGCATCGCCAGATCATCGCCAGCCTCAACGGCGACCAGGAGATGGCCCAGAAGCTGGTCGACGAGATCGGCCCGCGCTACGAGGGACGTCCGGGCGGCTACACGCGCATCTTGAAGCTCGGGCCGCGCCGGGGCGATAACGCCCCCATGGCGCTCATCGAGTTGGTCTAGCTCTTCGCGGAGTCCCGACAATGAGCACCGAGGACCCGTTGAGCGCTGGGCCGTCGAGCCTTGGCGTGCTCGACGCCTTGCGGGCGCTGGACACCCCGACCGTTTGCAACGCGCTCGAGGTTGTGGCTCCGCATCGCCGCGCCTACGGCTACACCACGTCACCGCTGGTCTGTCCGGACCCGGACACCGTCATGGTCGGCTACGCCCGCACGGCCACGATCCGCGCCAATGCGCCATCGGGCCGATCCGGCGACAACGACCTGGCAATGCGTGTCGGCTACTACCGGCACATGGCCGAAGGCCCTCAGCCCACGATCACCGTGATCGAGGACATCGACGCATCGCCTGGCTACGGCGCCTGGTGGGGCGAAGTGAACAGCAGCATCCACGCCGGGCTCGGTTCGCTCGGCGTCATTACCAACGGCTCGATCCGTGACCTGGGCGAGTGGGCGCCGGGCTTCGGCGCCCTGGCCGGCTCGATCGGCCCGTCCCACGCCTGGGTGCACGTTGTGGAGTACGCGGTGCCGGTGACGGTGCACGGCATGTCGGTGCGTCCCGGCGATCTCATTCACGCCGACCGTCACGGTGCGGTCGTGGTGCCTGCCGATGCGGCGGCCGACGTTCCCGCAGCGGCCGCCAAGATCGCCGCTGCCGAGCGCGTGCTCATCGACGCCGCCCGCAGCGAGGACTTCTCTATCGACCGGCTGACCGCCCTGCTCGACCCCAAGGGCGACCACTAGTCCTTCGCTGGCCAGCGCGGTTGTGGGCGCAGCTGCGGGGTCTATCGCACGAGTGCCGCGTTGCGGCGCAGTGTTTCGCGTGCCTCGGCGTAGCGCTCGGCGAGACGCTGGCCGACGCGCCCAATCCGGTCGATCATCTTCATGAGGCGGTCGCGCGCCGCTTCCGCGATGCTGGACAGTTCAGTCAATCCCGGCAGATTCCAGTCGCGCAGCACGACGGGCTGCAGGATCTGATCGTGGTGGATGGCTAGGTCATAGATCCCGGCTTCGGCGATGATGCGGGAGTGGGTGTCGAAGTCGGTGATGCCCACTCCGGGCATGGCGAAGCTCTTGACTTGGTTGGCGATGGCCACCACCGCGCTGGAGGGGTCCATCTCGACCGCGGCACTCATCACGTCGCGGTAGAACAGGAAATGCAGGTTCTCATCAAAGGCGACCCGCCGCATGATGGCCTTGCCGGCTGGGTCGTCGATGTGGCGCCCGGTGTTGAAGTGCGCGATTCGGGTGGCCAACTCCTGCAGCGTCACGTAGGCAAGGCCTTCCAGCAGGCTCGGCGGCTGGGGCACTTGCCCGCACTGCACCTGCGCCATGCGCGCCCGCTCCAGTGCCACGGGGTCGAGGGCGCGGGTGACCGACAGGTAGTCGTAGATGACCCGGCCGTGCCGTCCCTCTTCCGCCGTCCAGCGGCGAACCCATTCGCCCCATGCGCCCTCACGGCCGAACAGCCGCTCGCTGTCACGGAAGTAGTACGGCAGGTTCTCCTCGGTGAGCACGTTCACGAAGAGGGCGCTGCGAGCCTCAGGGGTGAGGTTGGCCTCCTCGGGCGACCATTCGTAGTCGGGCGCGAAGTCTTGGCCCCGGCTCCAGGGTACGAGCGCGTGGGGGTGCCATTCCTTGGTCTGCCGAAGATGGCGCGCGAGGAGTCGCTCGACCTCGGGCTCCAGATCGGCGAGCGTCCGGGCATCAGCCTCTACCGGCATCGGGCATCGCCAATCACCATGCGGCATGGAGCCTAATGATGTAATCCCACCGTTCAAGACGTGCCGAGCCACGAGGAGCTCGCGCCGATGCCAACCGCCGGCCGCAACGGGCGATCGCGGCGTCAGGAGTTGGTGCGCACGCCGAGGGCCCGCTCGAGGTTGACGAGGTACCCGGCAAACGCCTTGCGTCCTGTCACCGTGGCTTCGATCCACGTGCGCGGCTTGGCGCCGTGGAACTCCTTGGTCGTCGCCACGTAGTCAGCGTTTTCCAGCTTCCGCAGGTGAGTCGTCAGGTTGCCGGGCGTCAGGCCCAGCTGCTTCTGTACGAACCCGTAGGCGAGCCGGTCCCGCTCGTCCAGTGACACGAGCAACGACATGATCTGCAGTCGCGCCGGCTGGTGGATGATCTCGTCGAGGTCGATGGCACCGCCGTCGGGCACCCCGTTGGGATCTACCATTCGCCGGTCCTGCGCACCCACGTGGCGATGGCTCCGAGCAGTCCGAGCATCGCGAAACCCGACACTGCTGGGGCGATGTCCTCGAACAGGTAGTGCGGAACGTAGAAGGCCGCGGCCATGCCCACACCGAAGGTGGCGATCACCGTCCGGTGCAAGATGCCGAAGAGCACGTAGCCGAGCGCGATGACCCCCATCAAGACGAAGGGGATCTTCTCCGAACCGGACTCGTTCCACAGACCCGCTGCACCCGGCAGCAGCCCTGCCGCCACGATGACAGCCATCCAGTAGGCGAACACGCGGATACCGGCGCTCTGCATGGCGAAACCTGGCGACACCGCGCGCCCGGCGCGGTAGCCGATGGTCATGCTGCCGATGACGCCGAGGAACGTGATGATCGCCCATAGCGGCCCCGGATACCACGGATTTTGATCGGCGAAGCTGGGCGCGAAGGTGGACACTGCGTACTGGGCGAGGTAGGCGATCGAGATGATGCCTGCCCACATCAGCAAGATCGCTGTGCTCCCGGCCGTGTGCATGGCGCTGCGAGCGCCATGCATGGTGCTGAGAACGGTCTCCCAACTCTCGTCGGGTCTCAGAGCTGTCGAATCATCGGTCTCTGTCGACATCACAACCTCCTAGGTCCGCAATGCAAACTAGTTTGTATTGCAAACTATACGGAGACGCAAGCGGATGCAAGAGCAATCGGGCATTGGCTGCGTGACGGCCGTGCTCTTGAGCTAGGCGTGGGCGTCGAGCGCGGCGCTGTAGTTGGCTGAGGCGAATTCCCAGTTGATCAGGTGCTCGACGAACGCGTCCACGTAGGCGGCCCGGGCGTTCTGGTAGTCGAGGTAGTAGGCGTGTTCCCACACGTCGATCACCAGCAGTGCTCTCAGGCCGTCAGTCAGGGGCGTCTGGGCATCGTCGGTCTGGACGATGCGCAGCGAGCCCCTTCCGTCGCCGCCCGAACCGTCGAATACCAGCCAGCCCCAGCCCGATGCGAAGTTCCCGACTGCTCCGGCGGCAAACTCGGCCCGGAACGCGTCAACGCCGCCGAAGCTTGCCGCTAGCGCCGCTGCCAGGTCGCCGCCGGGCTCGCCGCCGCCACCGGGCGACATCGACTGCCAGTAGAAGTTGTGGTTCCACGTCTGGGCTGCTGCATTGAACAGCCCGCCTGCGGGCAGCGAGCACACCAGATCTTCCAGCGCCCGGCCCTCATTGGGCGTGCCGGCGATGCCGTTGTTCACTGCTGTGACATAGCCAGCGTGATGCTTGCCGTAGTGGAAGCTGATCGTGCGCTCGCTGATGTGCGGCGAGAGCGCATCGGGTGCGTAGGGAAGGTCTGGCAGCTGGATCGTCATCTGAGTCCCACGTGGTCACCGGCCCGGGCGAGTATGCCAGCGGAAGTCAGAACTTCAGCGTCGCCTGGGCATGCAATTCGCGACTGGGCCGTTCTGGCCCAGCGGTATGGTGCGGCGCGTGCGGCTAGTAGGCATCTATGACGCTGACGGCGGGCTCGCCGGAGAGCTCCGCTACGCCTTAGGCAAACTGCGGGGCCGCAGCAAGTGCGCCCTGTGCGACATCACCCACGGCTGGAACCCGATGGGCTCGCGCCAGTGGAAGCAGGCCTGTGCGGCTACGCCGGTCGAGCTGGAGCTAGTGCATCGCGACGAGGCCACAGCCGCTCAACTCGCTGCTGCAGCCCAACTCCCTGCCATCGTGGCCCACGACGGCGAGCGCTGGTCGGCGGCGCTCAGCACGGCTGACATCACGGCTTGTGCGGGCTCGCCGGAACTGCTGCTTGAACGTCTCGCCGAGTGGTGAAGCACTTCGAGGACTCCGCCCCTGTTCGACGCCGCTGGCCTCTCGGGTGCCGGTACCGTCCTGTTCCGCATACTCGCTGCCGAAAGGCGAAGCCCTCGATGAAACCAGCTCTGTGGCGCCAGCTCCTGACCGTGCTCTTTGTGACCGCCCTGCTGGCGGCTGCGTGTGCTCCGGACGAACATGACGGGGTCAGCGAACCCGAAGCGGCCGACGACGAGACAGCCGAAGTTCACACCGACGAACCAGACGCTGTCGATGCCGACGCAGAGCCCGAAGCGACCGACGAGCCCGAACCCGCAGACGAACCTGAGCCTGCCGAAGAGCCCGCAGACGAACCCGAGCCCGCCCCCGAACCCATCGGCGACCCGGTCGACCTGGGCGAGTTCAACGACTACGAGCCTGCCGACCTCGACCCGTCGCTGCTGCCGGTCGACCCGGACGCGGTGATCGGCCAGCTCCCGAACGGCCTCACCTACTACCTGCGATCGAACGACTCGCCGGGTGATGCCGTGGTCATGCACCTCGCAGTCAACGCGGGAGGAGTGCTCGACCCCGAGGGCGCCGAGGGCGCCGCGCACTTCTTGGAGCACATGCTGTTCAACGGCACCGAGATGTTCTCCGAGAACGAGCTCGATCAGGTGCTGCGCGACATCGGCACCGACTTCGGCCACGATCTCAACGCATTCACCAGCCCTGACGAGACGGTCTACATCCTCGACTTCCAGCTAGATGATCCCGAGGCACTCGATCTCGCGTTCACTGTGCTGGCGGAATGGGCGTCAGCCGCCACCATCCTTCCCGCCGACGTCGAGCAAGAGCGAGGCATCATCCTCGACGAGTACCGGCTGCGCGACGAGTCGGCATCGGGCCGGATCTCCAACTTCCTCAACGCCATCTACTACGAGGGCACCGTCTATGAGGGAATGGAGATCGGCGGTACCGAGGAGTCGAACTCGTCGATCACCGCCG
Source organism: Candidatus Poriferisodalis sp. (assembly GCF_965204125.1). Lineage (GTDB taxonomy): Bacteria > Actinomycetota > Acidimicrobiia > Acidimicrobiales > Poriferisodalaceae > Poriferisodalis. The sequence continues at coordinate 1,553,750 of NZ_OZ241968.1, forward strand.
AGGTTCTGCGCGACTTCTACGACACGTGGTACCGGCCCGACAACATGGCCGTCGTCGTCGTGGGCGACCTGCCGGTGAGCCAGATGCAGGAACTCGTCGTCGAGCACTTCGGCGACCTGCCGGCGCCTGCCGATGCTCTGCCTGCCCAGCCGGATCGAAATCCGTTCACGGTGCAGTTCGTGACCGAGCCGGTCACTGACGTCGTGACGCACCCTGATCACGGCCCCATCTACATCTCGCTCGACTGGCAGCTGCCGGCATGGCCCACGGACACCCGTGGCGGCGAGCGGCTGCTGCTCATGGAGAACCTGATCGCGCAGATGCTCGACATCCGCTTGGACGCCGCGCACCGCGCCGGTTTGATGGCCCAGGCGACCGAGCCCCACTTCAGCGCGTTCGCGGCTGCGCGCGGCTTGCGGCTGTACGGCACCAACTACCAGGGCTCCGATCTGGTGCAGGCCACCACCGACTACCTGTCGGTCGTGGAGGGCGCGGCCCACTACGGCTTCACCCAACACGAACTCGAACAAGCGGTCAGCGCGATCCGAACGTCGCTCGACTTCCAGCTGCAGAGCGACGAGACGCGTCAGGACGACGACTATGCGATTGGCTACGTCCAGCACTTCCTGTCCGGATCGGACATCTCGTCCACAGCTGAGCGTGTCGCGCGCCTCGAAGGCTTGCTGGACACGTACTCGATCGAGGAGTTGACGGCGCACCTGCGTTGGGTGCTCGACATCGCACCACCGCTGGTCGTTTCCATCGGACCTGACCCCTCCGCGGTGCCGACTGCAGACGAGCTGCTCTCGGCTGTCGAAGCGGCGCGGCCGATTGCCCCGCCGGAGGCCGAAGAAGCCGTCGATGTGTTGATGGAGACGCCCAGTCCGGTCGCTCCCGTCACCGAGGCTGAGGTCGACCTGTTCGATGATGCGTACGAGTGGCAATTTGCCAACGGCGCCCGCGTGGTGTTCGCTCCGTCGGACATCGCAGCCGGCGAAGTGAACGTCGTAGCCGAGAGTCTCGGCGGCTGGTCGACGCTGACCGAGGGCGATTCGGCGCTCGTGCGCCACGCGGTCGGCGCGGTGGCCTCCAGCGGTGCGGGGGATGCCTCAGCAACCCAGCTCGACGAATACCTCGCCACGACCACGGCACGGGTCAGCCCGTACATCGCCGAATTCTCCGAGGGATTTTCCGGTGCAGCCGGATCCGACGACCTCGAAGCGCTGTTCACGCTGATGCACCTGTACGTGACCGAGCCGCGCATCACCGATGTGGCGGTCGCCGAACAGGTGCAGGCCATGCAAACGCGGCTCGCGAACGCCGAGACGTTCCCGCTGTGGATCTCGGAGCTGGAGTTGCTGGACGCGCTGTACGGCGGCAGCCCATGGCACAAGTTCATTGCGAGCCAAGCCCAGATCGACGCAGTGACCACAGATTCGCTGCTCGGGCTGTACCAAGCACGCTTGAGCGATGTCGACGATTTGGTCGTGGCAGTTGTGGGCGACATCGACCGTGGCACGGTGGCCGACTTGGCGGCGCGCTACATCGGCACGCTGCCCGCCGGTGAGAGCGACACGTTCATCAATCACCGTCCCGGCTTTCCCCAGGGAGTCGAGCGCCTCACGATCGCGGTCGATGCCGATGCCGGTGCAGCGGGCTTCAATGTCATGTTCGGAGCGGAGGCACCGATTTCCGTACAAACCACCGTCATCGCCGACGTGGCGGCGGCAGTGGTCAACGACCTGCTTGTTGGGAGGGTGCGCGAGGAACTCGGCGACACCTATTCAGTCGGTGCATCAGTGTCGCCGAACACTGCGGTCGACACATGGGAGGCGCGCATCAGCTCGACCGGCCCGTCAGAAGGCCTCGACGTGGGTCACGCGGAAGTGCTGCAAATCCTGACTGAGCTGATCGCAGACGGTCCCACCGAGCGCGACCTCGCCCAGGCGATCGCCGTGGTCCGTGACAACTACGCATTCGAAACCAACTCGGTGCTCATCAACCCGCTGCTGAGCCGCCATTACCTCGACGACGCAGACGTGGCCACTCCGGCACGTCGGCGCGCGGCCCTCGACGATGTCACCGCTGCCGACGTGCAGCAGTTCATCGCGCTGCTCTTCAACCTCGACAACCGCATCGAGGCCTTCCGCACCGCCGAGTAGGCAAAAAGGTCGACGGTTCAGCAAGCCGCATCAGTACGCATCGTCGGGGTACCTGACTGCGACAAGCGTCAGTCCGTGGGGCGGCGCTATGGGCGCCGCCGCATCCCGGCTGCGTGCAGACAGCACAGCGGGCACGTCGTCAGCTGCCGGGTCGCCGCGCCCCACCGCCACGCACTGGCCCACGATGGCCCGCACCATCTGGTGACAGAACGCGTTGGCCTCGATCTCGAACCGCATCTGTGCGCCCTCAGCCGACCAGCGCGCCCTCGACACGGTGCGCACGAGCGAAGCGTCGGGACGATCCTTCGGTCGCCTGCAGAACGAGGTGAAGTCGTGCTCGCCGACGAAGTGACCCGCAGCGACATTCATCTGGCCGATGTCGAGCGGAGCAGCAACATGCCATTCGAGGTCGGCACAGCGGGGGTCGGGATGTACCGCGTTTCGGATGCGGTACTCGTAGGCCCGGGAGCTTGCCGAATGGCGCGCATCGAAGCTGTCATCGGCGAATGCGGCGGCTGCGACGGCGATCTCGGGGTTCAGTATGCGGTTGAGCGCGGACGCCAAGCGCGGGGGTCCGGCTGGGTCGAGCCGCCGCAGCCCCTCGCCGCCGATCCGGAACGACACGACCTGCTCGGTGGCGTGAACGCCTGCATCGGTGCGGCCGGCCACGGTCAGCAGGGGCGCTTCGCCCAGGATGCGCTCGAGCGCGGCGCCCAGCTCGCCGGCCACCGTGCGAACGCCTTCATTGGCAGCGAAGCCGCGAAAACCCGTGCCGCGGTACGCCATATCCAACCGCACTGTTCGCTGCCCGTCCCCGCGGGCGGCCTCATGCTCGTTCATCGCTGGCACGGTAACTTCGCTGGGAGCGGTGCAGTCACGGCCAATCGTTGACCCGGCTGCATCGGCTCGGTCGCATCGGCCAGGTCACAGGGGGATACCGCACATGCTCGATACCAGGATTGCGGGCGGCACGATCATCGACGGCACGGGGGCACCGCGGGCGCAGGGTGACATCGGCATCTCCGGCGGGCGCATCGTGGCGGTCGGCGACGAGGCGGTTCAGGCGGCAGGTGCCGCCAGGCACACCATCGACGCCTCCGGCAAGGTGGTCGCGCCCGGTTTCGTCGACATCCACACGCACTTCGACGCCCAGGTCTTCTGGGACACCACCCTGTCTCCGTCGCCATTGCACGGCGTGACCACGGTGATCGGCGGCAACTGCGGCTTCACCATCGCCCCGCTGGAGCCCGACCACGGCGACTACCTGATGCGGATGCTCGCCCGGGTGGAGGGCATGCCGCTCGAATCGCTGCAAGAGGGCGTCCCGTGGGACTGGCGCAGTTTCGGCGAGTACCTCGACTCGATCGACGGCACCCTGATGCCCAACGCCGGGTTCCTGGTAGGGCACTGCGCGCTGCGGCGGATCGTGATGGGTGAGCGCTCGGTGGGCCACGAGGCCACGCCCGACGAGCTTGAGGCCATGAAGCGGCTGCTGGCCGAGAGCATCGCATCGGGCGGGCTGGGCTTCAGCTCGTCGTGGGCCAAGACGCATAACGACGCCGCCGGCGAAGCTGTGCCCTCGCGCCACGCTTCGACCACCGAGCTGATCGAGCTGTGCTCGGTGCTGCGGTCGAGCCCGGCGGTGGCTCTCGAGTTCATCCCAACCATCGAGCGCTTCGACACCGACGTGTACCAGCTGCTTGCCGACATGTCGGTGGCGGCGGATCGGCCGCTCAACTGGAACGTGATCTTCGCCAACGGCCGGCACCGAGATGTCATCGCCCAGAAGCTTGAAGCCAGCAACTTCGCCGCTCGCCAAGGCGGTCGCGTGGTGGCGCTGACCGCCCCGATGCCCGCGGTCAGCCGCCTGTGCTTCGAGAGCGGATTCCTGCTCGACACGCTGCACGGCTGGGCCGAGCCCATGGCGCTGCCGCCGGCAGAGAAGATGCAGCTGCTGGCCGACCCGCAGCGCCGCGCCGCGCTGAACGATCTCGCCCAGCAGCCGAGCGCGTTCCGGGGCGTGGCCCGCTGGGAGCGCCTCACCGTGGGCGAGGTCACCAAGCCCGAGCTCACGCACTTCGAAGGCCGCACGATCGGCGAGATCGCCGACGAGCAAGGCATCACGCCGTGGGATGCGCTGTGCGACCTGGTGGTTGCCGACGATCTCAAGACCGGCTTGTACCCGCGCGCTGCTGGGGACGACGACGACAGCTGGGCGCTGCGCCAGGAGCTGTGGAACGACGACCGCTGCGTGATCGGTGCATCGGATGCAGGCGCGCACCTCGACTTCCTGGCCACGTTCAACTACTCGACGTACCTGCTGGCCGCAGCCCGTGATCGCCAGATGCTCGAGCTGGAAGACGCCATACACAAGCTCACTGACATCCCTGCCCGCTTGTACGGCCTCGCGGACCGCGGCCGTCTGGCGGAGGGCTGCCATGCCGACGTCGTGGTGTTCGACCCCGACGAGGTGGCGCCGAAGCCGATCGAGGTGCGTGAGGACCTGCCCGGCGGTGCGTGGCGCCTCTATGGCGAGGCCGACGGCATCGACACCGTGCTGATCAACGGCGAGGTCGCCGTCAGCGGCGGCGAGTTCACCGATGCGCGACCGGGCACCCTGCTCCGGGCGGGACGCGACACTGTGCCTGTTCGGGCATCTGGCCAGTGACGGCATCTGGCTGAGCACCGGTAGCCTCTTGGGGTCTGTCTCGCAGCCGACCCCATGCGGAGTTCCAGCGTGCGCACCTATGCCCCCAAAGCATCTGAGATCGAGCGCTCGTGGTTCGTTGTGGATGCCGAGGGCATGGTGCTGGGCCGCATGGCGACCGAAGTCGCCAAGATCCTGCGCGGCAAGCACAAGCCCACCTTCGCCCCCTACATCGACGGCGGTGACCACGTTGTCGTGGTGAACGCCGACAAGGTGGTGCTGACCGGCAACAAGGCCACGGACAAGCTCGTGCACCGCCACTCGGGTTACCCCGGCGGTCTGCACAGCGAGAAGTACGGCGATCTGCTGGCCCGCCGGCCGGCCGACGCGGTGCGGCGCACCATCCGCGGCATGCTGCCGCACAACCGATTGGGCCGGGCTCAGCTGCGCAAGCTGAAGGTGTATGCCGGGCCTGACCATCCCCATGCCGCTCAGCAGCCCCAGCCGCTGCCGTTGCCCGACGCCTTGGCGCGCTGAAGCACCGATCGACCTCCGACGAGAAAGACCCCGATTTCGTGCCCGTTCCGCTGACGCAGACCACTGGCCGCCGCAAGCGTGCCGTCGCCCGGGTGAGGTTCCTGCCCGGCAGCGGCAACATCTCGGTGAATGGTCGCCCGTTCGACGAGTACTTCACGTCGTCGGTGCACCGCATGGAGATCACCGAGCCGCTGCGACTCACCGAAGCCGCCGAGAGCTACGACGTCAGTGCTACCGTGGACGGCGGCGGTGTGGCTGGTCAGGCCGGCGCGTTGCGCTTGGGCATTGCCCGTTCGCTGCTGGTGCTCGACCCTGAGGCGCGAACGACGCTGAAGTCCGCCGGTCTGCTGCATCGCGACGACCGCAAGAAGGAATCCAAGAAGTACGGCCTCAAGAAGGCCCGCAAGGCGCCCCAGTACTCCAAGCGCTAACCCGGCGTGGAACCCACCTTCGGAACCGACGGCGTTCGAGGGCGGGCCTTCGACGAGATCGATGAGGTTGTCGCGCACGCGCTCGGGCGCGCGGCGAACCGGGCGCTGTTCGCAGGCAATGATGCTGCGCGCTGGGCGGTTGGCCGCGACACGCGCGAATCGGGTCCTGCGCTGGCACGAGCGCTTGTTGCCGGCCTGCGAGCGACCGGCGCTGAGGTCATCGACTTCGGCATCGTGCCCACACCGGTCGTGGCATTTGCAGCCCAGCACCTCGACATGGCCGGTGCCGTGGTCTCGGCATCCCACAATCCGTGGCACGACAATGGCGTCAAGCTGTTCGCAGCGGGCGGTACCAAGCTCAGCGATGCCGAGCAGTCCGCCGTCGCCCGGTGTCTCGCCGACCTGCGGCTGACGCACGGCGACCGTCCGTCCGCGGCTGAGGTCGCACGCCGGCCGGACGTTGTTCCCGCTGTCCGCGCTGCTGAAGCTCAGGCGGAGCGGCCGAGCGAGATGGACCAAGTGCTGGATGCCTACGAGCGCTCGCTGTGCGCTGCTATCGACAGTCGCACGCTCGACGGCCTGCACCTGGTGGTGGACGGCGCGAACGGTGCGACCGCTTCGCTGGCGCCCGGAGTACTGCGACGGCTGGGCGCACAGGTCACCGCATTGTTCTGCGAGCCCGACGGTCGCAACATCAACGACGGCTGCGGCTCGGTGCATCCTGGCGCGCTCGGTGCGACGGTGCTCGACGTCGGCGCAGATCTAGGCATGGCGTTCGACGGTGACGGCGACCGGATGATTGCCGTGGACAGCGAAGGGCAGGTCATCGACGGCGACCGCCAAATGGCGCTGTTCGCTGTCGACCTAGCTGAGCAGGGCCTGCTCGCCAGCGACACGCTGGTCGTGACAGTGATGTCCAACGTGGGGCTGCGCCGGGCGATGGCCGAGGCCGGCATTGAAGTGCTCACGGCCGCGGTGGGGGACCGTGCGGTGCTCGAAGCACTGGATGGGGGCGGTCTCAGCCTCGGCGGCGAGCAGTCAGGTCATGTCGTCTTCCGGCACGAGGCCACCACCGGTGACGGTCTGCGCAGCGCCGTCCACCTTGCCGACTTCGTTGCCCGGCGGGCAGCGGGCGAATCGTCGCTCACAAGCGCTGAGCTTTCCTTGCAGGCGATGCAGGTTGCACCGCAGGTGCTCCGCAATGTGCCTGCCGGCTACGGATCGCTGGGCGATGAGACGCTGCGTGCGGTCGATGACATCGCCGCAGGGGCAGGTCCTGACGTGCGGGCGCTGGTGCGTGCCAGCGGCACCGAACCGGTCATCCGCATCATGGTGGAGGCCCCGACCGAGCGCGAGGCAACGGATCTTGTGGACCGTCTCGCCGACGTGATCGTCGAGGGCGTCGGCGCGGCCGGCACCGTCTAGTCACGGGTCCAGCTGCGCCGCTGAGCAGGGCGCGCGGCCGGTGCCGCCCAGTGGTGATGCGCCCGACCAACGGGCCGTCGGGTGCTCGGTACCCTCGCTGTTGTGTGCGGGATTGTGGCCGTTATCGGCCGCCGCGACGACAGGGTTGCGCTGGAGGCCTCTGCGGTTGTCCCGCGGCTGCATGACGCCGCCGGCCTGCTTGCTGCCGCAGCGGCCGGGGGCAATTCCGACGCCCCCTTTGACGGTCGCGATTCCCTCGAGCGGCTTGAAGCCGCCGCCGCGGTGCTGCAAGACGCCGACGAAGCGCTGCGATCGTTACCCGGCGTCCGCCTGCTGGTATCCGACGCGAAGTGTGTGCTCGACATCGAGGCAGCGTTGGCGACCGTGGATGAATCTGTCGACCACATCGACAGGGCACTTGATGCCGGCGATGCGCTGCCCGGTGATGAGGGCGCTCGCATCGAGCGCATCAATGCCTGCCTCAGCGAGCTGAAGGACCACGCATTCGCATTGCGCCGCGACCGTCTGCGGATGGCGCGGGAAGTGATCGGGCTCTGGGGCGGCTCGCCCCCGCCGGCAGCCGTGGGCGGACTCTGGTCGATCCAGGTCGCGCTGTCTGCACTTGACCGCCTCGAAGTTCGAGGGCGGGACTCGGCCGGGCTGCAGGTATTCGTACACGGAGCGCGCCTCGACGCCGATACCGGCAGCGCCGGCGGCGCGCACGGCGGACGGCTCACCGACCCGCTCTACGGTGCCGGCGCGGCGCGGGACACCGGCAATGGGCTGGCGTTCGTCTACAAGACCGCGTCGGAAATCGGAGAGCTCGGCGACAACACGTCGGCGCTGAGATCGCAGATCCGCCAGGACAGGTTGCTGCGCTGGGCTCTGTGCGTCGACGGCGCGGACGCGGTCGTGCTGGGCCACACCCGGTGGGCCAGCATCGGCATCGTCTCGGTGCCCAACACCCATCCCCTCGATGCATGGGGACCCTCAGACCCAGGCACGGATGTCCCGCACATCGCTGATTCGGATGGCGGCGATGTCCCGCACATCGCCGCTGTGCTCAACGGAGACGTGGACAACTACGCCGACCTGATCGCGCAGAGGCGTCTTCAGATTGCGCCCGAGATCACCACCGACGCCAAGGTCATTCCGACGATGCTGCGCCAAGCCCTCGCTGCAAGCTCGAACGGCGAGCACTCCACTGGTAGTTCGGTACAGCTTCGGCAAGCCTTCGCTGATGCCGTCAGCAGCTTCGAGGGCTCGGTGGCGATCGCGGCGCATGTCGCCGCGATGCCCGACGTGGCGGCGCTGGCACTGCGGGGGAGCGGCCAGGCGCTGTACCTAGGGGCAACAGGCCCGTCATACATCGTCGCGAGCGAGCCGTATGGCTTGGTCGAGGAATGCCGCCAGTACGTCCGCCTCGATGGAGAGACTCCGTCCGACCCAGCGAACCCCGTGGGCAGCCGCGGCCAGATCATGCTGGTCGGCACGCCCAGCGGCGCGGCGGCCGAACTCACTGCGCTGCGCCGCTTCTCCTACGACGGCACAGAGTTGCCCGTCGAAGCCAGTGACATCGTCACCGCCGAGGTCACCACCCGTGACATCGACCGGGGCGACTACCCGCACTTCCTGCTCAAGGAGATCAGCGAGGCTCCCCGGTCGCTCCAGGCCACATTGCGTGGCCGCATTGACACAGCCACAGCCGGCGCGCTGCGGCACGCCCGGATTGGAACCGACGCCCTGCCTGCCGATGTCCGGTCCCGGCTGCGGGACGGCTCCATCCGCCGCATCGTTGCCATCGGCCAGGGCACAGCGGCGGCTGCAGCGTCGTCACTGCCACATTTCCTCGAATCCCTCCTGGCGCCATCGCGCACGTTGCGCAGCGTCGAAGTGACGGCGCCTCTCGCCACCGAGTTCAGCGGCTTCGGCCTGCACGCCGACCTGTCCGACACGCTGGTCGTGGCCGTCAGCCAGTCCGGCACCACCACCGATACCAACCGCACGGTCGATCTCGCTCGCGCCCGAGGCGCGGCCGTGGTCGCCATCGTCAACCGGCGCGGCAGCGACCTGACCGACCGGGCCGACGGCGTGCTCTACACCTCCGACGGCCGCGACGTGGAGATGTCGGTGGCATCCACCAAGGCCTTCTACGCACAGGTTGCGGCGTGCGCGCTGCTCGCGTCCGCCATCGCCGCTGACATCCGCCCCGGCGACTCCACGACGTCCACTGCCATCAGTGAGCTGCTCGGTGCGCTGGTCAAGCTGCCCGCCGCACTCGAAGCCGTGATCGCATCGCATGGCGAGATCGCCCGGATCGCGCGGCGCCACGTGGGCGCCCATCGCCACTGGGCCGTGGTGGGCAATGGCGCGAACCGGATCGCGTCCCGTGAGATTCGCATCAAGCTGTCTGAGGTCTGCTATCACGCCGTCGCCGAGGACGGGACCGAGGACAAGAAGCACATCGACCTCTCGTGTGAGCCGCTCATCTGGGTGTGCGCGACGGGTCTCTCGGGCTCGGTCGCCGACGACGCCGCGAAGGAGGTGGCGATCTACCGGGCGCACCGTGCGACTCCGATCGTGGTGGCCTCCGCCGGCACCGGCCGCTTTGACGCCGCGGCGGAGCTGCTGGAGGTTCCCGCCGTGCATCCGGCAGTGGACTTCATGCTGGCGACGGCCGCTGGTCACCTGTACGGCTACGAGGCGGCGCTGACCATCGACGCACTGGCCGATCCGCTGCGTGAGATGCGTGCCAGTACCGAATCGCTGCTTGCGGTTGCCGGCGGCGATGAATCGTTGCCGGCGGTCCGCGGTCGTGCTGGGGCATCGCTCACGGCCCCCGGCCGCGAGGGCGACCTGCTGGCCGTGCTGGCCGAGCGCCTGCGCGCCCCAGCCAATCGCTTCCGCGACGGCGTGCGTGCAGGCAGCTATGACGGGCACCTGCGGGCGGGCACTGCGGCTCGCCTCGGAGCGGTGCTGCGGTACGCAGTGGGCATGACGCCGCTGGAGATGTACCAAGCGGACATCGGCAAGGTGGGGCTGCCTTCGGTTGTCATCGACGACTTCACCGATGCGCTGAATATCGCCATCGACGAACTCACCCGACCGGTGGACACCATCAAGCACCAGGCCAAGACCGTCACCGTCGGCATTTCGCGCGCCGATGAGACACTGCTCGACTCGATGCTGGTGGCAGCGGCGCTCGAAGCCGGTGCGCCGAGGGATCGGCTGTCGTATGCCGCGCTGCGCACCCTGGCCGCGCTCGACCCGGTGGTGGCCGAGGTCACCGGCTGGTCGCGATACCGCATCGAAGGCCAAGTGGCATCAGCCAGCGGCCCGGAGGTCACCATCTGGCTGACTGATCGTGGCGGCACGGCGCTCGGCATCGAGTCGCGCACGGTGACCAACCCGCAGCTGCGCGGCAGCAAGCACCGTGCCGCCTACGAGCGGGAGGTCACCGTGGCCCGCGGCCGCGACGGCCGCACAGTGCTTCACATTCCCGAGACCAAGGACGGAACGACAACCGGGCTGACGCTGCTGCACTGCCGCTTCGTGGAGCGGCTGCGTGCGCCGACGATGCGGTCGGTACTGATGGGCTACCGCGGTCGCTACGGGGCGCTCGCCGACGCAGTGACCGAGACGCTGCCATGGTTCCGTGACGATCTGCTCGGCACGCTCGACGTCTTCGATCTGCTGACCCGACCGGTGTACGTGCTCGCCGAGCATTGGCTGGGTGCTCCGGCCCCGCCCGGCGACGAGCCGGGTGAGTAGGACCGCCGGCACGTGAGCACCTCGATCGGGCTCGACATGGTGGATGTCCAGCGATTCGCCGCAGTGCTCGAGCGGCGCAGCGGCATGCGCGCCCGCCTGTTCACCCCCGCCGAGCTTGCCTACGCCATGGGGACAGTCGATCCCGACACCCGCCTCGCCGCCAGATTCGCGGCGAAGGAGGCGGTGATGAAGGTGCTGGGCATCGGATTGGGCGCGTGCAAGTTCCGCGACATCGAAGTGGCACGCCACCCCGGCGGCCGACCCGAACTGGTGCTTCGAGGCCTTGCGGCCGAACGAGCTGCAGCAGCAGGCCTGTCGGAATGGCAGGTGACGCTCACCCACACCGACTCGGTGGCAGCCGCCATGGTGCTGGCGCAATAGGCCGGGAGCGAGACGGTGATCCCGATCGTGACACCGGCTGAGATGGCAGCAATTGACGCGGCTGCGCCCGAAGGCACCGATGTGCTCGTCGCGCGTGCCGGCGCGGCCGTCGCTATCGCAGCCCGACGGATGATGGGCGGCACCTACGGGCGCCGGGTGCTCGTGGCCGCCGGCAAGGGCAACAACGGCGCAGACGGGCGGGTCGCAGCGGCGGCGCTGGAGCGATGGGGCGTGCGCTGCCGAGTCGTGACGCCACCCGAGGCGCTGGAGCTCGTCGGCAGGGCCAATTCCGAGAGGCTGAGCCGGCAGGCGAAGCCGTGGCCTGAGCGGCCCGTGAGCGCAGCGAACAAGAGCGGGAAACGAGAGGCAACGAAACCGGAAGGTTCACCAATCCGCGCAGGCTCGAAGATGCCCACGTCGGCGGCATGGGACCTCGTCATCGATGCGGCGTACGGAACCGGGCTGCGCGGATCGTGGGGTGCGGATCGAGCACCGGCAGCACCCGTGCTGGCGGTCGACATCCCCTCCGGCATCGACGCGCTGACCGGTGAGGACCACGGTTGCTGGCCTGCGGCATTGACTGTGACCTTCGGGGCGCTGAAGCCGGGCCTGTTGCTGCACCCCGGGGCGGCTGCCGCTGGCGAGGTGGAGCTCGCCCCGATCGGGCTCGACGCCAGCGGGGCGGCGTCGTGGCTCGTGACCGATGCCGATGCAGATGCCGCGTTGCCAGCCGCTGAGCCGGCAGCGCACAAGTGGCGCCGGGCGGTGCGGGTCATTGCGGGCTCGCCCCAGATGCGCGGCGCCGGACATCTCGTGTGCGCGGCCGCCCAGCAAGCGGGCGCCGGGATGGTGGTAGCGAGCTCCCCGGGCGTGCGAGCGGCCGATGTCGCTCGACCGGCCGAGGCGGTGGCGCGCGACCTCCGGCCAGGGGAGTGGGCCGGGCCCGCGCTCGACGGAATCAAACGCTTCGACGCAGCCATCATCGGACCGGGTATCGGCACCGACCCCACCGCCATGGCCCAGGCAGCCCGCTTCATTGCCGACTGTCCGGTGCCGTTGGTCGTCGATGCCGACGGCCTCACGGCACTCGCGGACCATCCTGAGTGCCTGTATGAGCGCACCGCGCCGACCGTTCTCACACCCCATGACGGGGAGTTCGCCAAGCTCACGGGCAGCCCACCCGCGGCTGATCGGTTCGATGCTGTGAGCCGGGCAGCGGAAGAATTCAATGTCGTTGTCCTGCTGAAGGGACCGACGACGCTGGTGGCCGCCCGAGCTGCTCCAGAGGCTGACACGACTGTCGTGCTGGCGGCCGCTGCTGGCACCGCCCGCTTGGCGACCGCTGGATCGGGCGACGTGCTCTCGGGGATGATCGCTGCGGTCCTGTCCGCCGGTGCGACCGAACCTGGTGCCGTGCTGTTGCAGACCGCCGCCGCTGCGCACTGGCACGGCCGCACCGCCACCTTCGGCGGTCACGGTGCTGTCGCAGCTCTCACGCCGCTGACTGCGATGCACCAGGTCGAGCTGTTGGGGACAGTGCGAGCTGGCCTCGCTGCCTCCGGTGCCGAAATGAGCGGCACATGACTGACGCATCGCAGATGCGGCTGCGGGAACCAGACGCGTCAGAGATGCGGCTGCGGGAACCAGACGCGTCAGAGATGCGTCCTACCTGGTGCGACATTGATCTCGACGCGCTCGACCGCAACCTGGCAGCGATCCGCCGACACGTCGCCGGGGCTGAGGTGGTGCCGGTGGTCAAGGCCAACGCCTACGGCCACGGCATCGCGCGGATCGGGCTGGCGCTGCAGGCTGCCGGAGTGTCGTGCGTGAGCGTCGCCTATGTCGAGGAGGCGCTGGCACTGCGCAGCGCCGGACTGACTATCGACATCCACGTCCTCGGCGGCGCCGTCGAGCGCCAGATTCCCCTCTTCCTTGCCCACGACCTGATCCTCACGGCGCCGTCGATTGACAAGCTGCGCCAGATCGACGATGCGGCCGTCGCCGCAGGCACCACCGCCCGGGCGCATCTCAAGATCGACACAGGCATGGAGCGCATCGGCGTTCACCACTACAACGCCGAGGGGCTGTTCGCCGAATCGCTCCGCTGCCGCTCGGTGCGCGTCGAGGGCGTGTTCAGCCACTTCGCCAACGCCGACAGCGGTGATCTGTCCGATGCGCGCAGGCAGCTCGACTACTTCAGCGAGGCACTGAGCTTCTACGAGCGCCATTCGCTGCCCACGCCCGTCCGGCACATGGCGGCTTCCGCTGCCATTGCCCGTCTGCCCGAGGCTCACCTCGACCGTGTCCGCCCGGGCATCGTGCTGTACGGCGTGGCTCCCAAACCCGAGATCGCAGCCGCCCTGCCGACCGAACCGGTGCTGAGCTGGCACAGCGAGGTCGTTTACTTCAAGGTGGTACCCCGCGGAGCATCTGTCGGTTACGGCAGCACGTGGACCGCAGACCGCCAGACCCGGGTGATCACCCTGCCCGTCGGGTACGCCGACGGCTACGCCCGCTCGCTGGGCACGGGCCCGCAGCAGGGGCCGGCACAGGGACCGGCAAACGTACTCATCGACGGAGCGCCGCACCCCGTGGTGGGCCATGTCTGCATGGATCAGACGATGGTCAACATCGGCGATGGCAGCGCCTACAACGGCGACCGGGTCACCCTCGTCGGCCGCCAGGGCGACGAGCGTGTCACCATCACCGATCTGGCCGATTGGTGCGGTCGCAGTCCCTACGAAGTGCTCACTGGAATCTCGCTGCGCGTCCCCCGCGTCTACCGCCGTGCAGAGGCGCTGGGCTGCGGCTCGGCACGCTAGACAAGCTCCGTCATGCGGTTCCGCACCACGAGCGCCGACGGGACGCGAGCTGTCGCAGCGGCACTCGCCCCGCTCTTGCGTCCTGGCGATGTCCTGCTGCTGTCGGGCGACCTGGGCGCTGGCAAGACGGTGTTCACGCAGGGGCTGGCGGCAGCACTCGGGGTCGCCGAGCCGGTGACCAGCCCCACCTTCACGCTGGCGCAGAGCTACCAGGGCCGCATGCGGTTGCACCACCTCGACGTGTACCGGCTGGAGAATCTCGGCGAGGTGCTCGACTTGGACCTGCCCGAGCTGCTCGACGACGACGCGGTGGTGTGCGTGGAGTGGGGCGAGGTGGTGATCGGCGAGCTGCCTCGCGACTTCCTGCAAGTACGCATCAGGCTTGCCGACCCCGGCGAATCGCCCGACATCCGCATCTTCGAGGCCGACCTCGTGGGTCCGAGCTGGCACGCCCGCGCCGATTCGCTCGCCGCAGCATGGCACTTCGCCGACAGCTTCCCGGTGCCGCCGTGCTAGTTCACCGCTGCGCGGAGGCAGCGCAGTGCTAGTGCCCGACTGCGCGGAGGCAGCGCAGTGCTAGTTCTCGGCATCGAGACTGCGACGCCCCAAGTCGGCGTGGCCATCGGCGGGCACGAAGGCATCATCGCCTCGTTCCACACCACCCGCGACCGGCGCCACGCCGAGACGCTCGCGCCGGCCATCCGGTTCCTCTGCGAGCAGGCGCAGATGAAGCTGTCGCAGATCGGCCTGGTGGCCGTCGATGTCGGCCCCGGCCTGTTCACCGGTTTGCGGGTGGGTTTGGCGACCGCGAAGTCCATTGCGCATGCCTGCCGCGTCCCGATGATCGGCGTCTCCAGCCTCGACCTCACGGCATTCCCGGCGCGCTTCAGCGATCGGCTCATCGTCTCCACCGTCGATGCTCGCCGGGGCGAGATCTTCTACGCCACGTACCGGCGGGCGCCCGGGGGCATCCAGCTCATGAGCCCGCCCGCCGTCGATCAGCCCGCCGATGTCGCCGCGCAGCTGATGGCAACGGGTGCGGAGACGCTGATCGTGGGCGACGGTGCCGAGCGCTATGCGGAGGTGCTGGGCGGTGTGCGCGGCGCGGAGATAGGCCGGGAGGGGCTGCGCCATCCCAACGCCGGTGCCCTGGTGGAGCTGGCGCACGCCCGAGCGCTGCGCGAAGAGTTCGTCAGCCCATCCGAGATCTCGCCGATGTACCTGCGCGCCCCCGACGCTCGCATCAATTGGCAGCAGCGGGAGCGATCGTGAGTACAGCGCATACAGCGGCGGCCCCTGCAGGCCGGCGGCGTGCTCCGGCTGCGCCTGGCCCAGCGCCCGTCATCGTCCCGATGCGCCGCAAGCATCTGCGCGAGATCCGTCGCATCGACAAGCTGGTGTACCCGAGGCCCTGGTCGATGGCCCTGTACCTGGACGAATTGCAGCGGGGCGGCGAGCGGGTGTACCGCGTGGCCTGCACGCCGGGCCCCGACGGCCGACCCGCCGGCGTCATCGGCTACGGCGGCTTCATGATCGTGGCCGGTGAGGGGCACATCACCTCCGTGGCGGTGCATCCCCACTGCCAGGGTCACCGCGTGGGCGCACGGCTGATGCTGGAGCTGCACCGCGAGGCCCGACGCATCGATGGGCTGGAAGCGCTGACGCTGGAGGTGCGTTCCTCCAACACTGCGGCCCAGCGCCTCTACCGCTGGTTCGGCTATGCGCCCGTCGGCAGCCGCAAGAACTATTACCGGGGCGGCCCTGGCGGAAAGCGAGAGGACGCATTGGTGATGTGGTGCCACGACATCGGCAGCGACGAGCACAGCACACGGTTGGATGGCATTGCGGCCAGCATGGGGGTGCAATGACGACCATCCTCGGCATCGAGACTTCCTGCGATGAGACGGCCGCAGCGGTCGTGGACGACGGCCGCGACGTGCGCTCCAGCATCGTCAGCAGCCAGGTGGATCTCCATGCCCGCTACGGCGGCGTGGTTCCCGAGATCGCGGGCCGCGCCCACGAAGCCCTCATCACGCCCGTCGTGGCCGAGGCGCTGGTGGAGGCCGGCGCCGCCGACAGCGACATCGACGTCGTGGCGGCTACCTGCGGTCCCGGATTGGTGGGCAGCCTGCTGGTGGGGGTGGCCGCTGCCAAGGCGCTGGCGCTCGTGTGGGACGTTCCCTACATCGGCATCAACCACCACGAAGCCCACCTGTACGCGGCGCTGCTCGATGAGCACGACGCCGAAGTGCAGTTCCCGCTGGTCACCCTGCTGGTCTCGGGCGGACACACGATGCTGATCTCGTTCGAGGGCCACGGCCGCTACCGCCTGCTGGGTGCCACCCGTGACGATGCCGCCGGGGAGGCCTTCGACAAGGTGGCCCGCTACCTGGGGCTCGGTTACCCGGGCGGTCCCGTCATCGACCGGCTGGCGTCCGAGGGCGATCCCACCACGGTACCGCTCACCAGGGCCATGCTCGACGACGGCTACGACTTCTCGTTCTCGGGCATCAAGACGGCGGTCATCAACTGGGTTCGAGCCCACCCCGAGGTCGCCACTGCCGACGTTGCGGCGTCGTTCCAGGCCTGCGTGACCGACGTGCTCACCCACAAAGCCCGCAAGGCGGCCCGCGAGATTTCAGCAGCGGGCATCTGCCTGGCCGGCGGCGTGGCGGCCAACAGCGCATTACGGGAGCGAACGCTCGACATCTGCATGGAAGACGGCATCAACGCCTACCTGCCGAGCCGGGCCATGTGCACCGACAACGCCGCAATGATCGCCGCGACGGCCTGGTACCGGTTGGCCAGCGATGGTCCTTCCAACCTCGACGGCGGCGCCGATCCCAACCTGCGCATCGACTTCCTTAACTAACGTCCAAGTCCTCAACCGCTACCCGGCAAGTGCGGCAATGGGGCTATTCGGAGTCCTCGAGACCGAACTCGGCCAAGACCCTGTCGATGGTGTTTTGACGAGTCAGCTTGCAGGCCGTGTTCTGATTGGCAAACAATCCCGGTTCCCAAAACGCCTCGCCGAAGTCGCGGGTGGCCATCCATTTGACCGGGACCACCATCTCGACGGCATCTTCATCCTCCGAGGCCGCGGCATTCAGGAAATGCGAGTGGATGTCAGGCTGCTCGATGAGTGCCTCTTCTTCGCCCCTGACGATCACGGTCGCCTCGCCGATCGGCCTCATTTCACCGGTCACTTCACCGACGCCAACATATCCGCAACCCGCCACATGGGCGAAAACGCGATGTCCTCGCTCAAGATGCCGCAGGGGTTTCCAATAGCGTTTGCCGCTGCCGCCGTTCAGAAAGCCATACCGGCGCGCCAATAACCAGCGCTTGTCGTCTTCACGGCTCCCGAGCACGGCGTAGTAGTCCCGACCGTTCCATGGGCGGCTCTTGCTGCGCACCTTGCGGTTGGGACGATTCTCGGCGACCTGCTGGTCCAATAGCCATGTCCGCGCCAAGTACTCGTTGTCATTGTGGGCGAAGTGACGGAAGAACACTGCGTTGATCGGAACTTCGTACGTTTCGGCCAGAAACTCAACGATGCGATCTGATGCATCGTCCAGCTTCGAGGCCACGATGGTGAACTGCTGGTCGGCGTTGACCACATCGGGCAGCGCTTGGCCGAATTGATCGGCAAATGCCGCGTCGAGCGACTCCGCGCCGGAGACCTCACCGGGGTTCCGGTCAGTGCTGAGTTTGTGGGCATCAAAGATGTCCTGCAGTTCCTGCAGGCCCAAGTTCGCAGCCCATGAGCCGTAGTCGAGTACTTGTGCGACGGTGTCTCGCGGTGTCTGGTCGCGCTTCAGCTCCAGTACGTGAACACGGCCTTCATCGTCCAGTGCCAGCAGGTCGATGCGACCACCGAACGACGTGGGCACCTGCCGCCCGATAATGAGAAGTTCCGTTCCCAACATGGTCGGGTCATCGATGAGCAGCGTCTCCAAGCGCTCTTCTGAATCCAGCGCGGAAGACCCAAGCAGCACGGGTCCGCTGTTGCTCATGTGCCACACCGCCAGTTCCACTGACATCGCTGCCTCCCTGGCCACATGCCCCGGTCACTGTCCCAGCCAGCTGAGCCTAAGAGACAGTGCGGAATGTGCGCATCCTCGCCGCGCCGCTCACCGTTCTTGCACGTGTTGCCCTCATTCGCGCGGTTGGACTCATGGACCCATCGGCTCTCGACGGTGGTGCGGGTCCAGGCCCGTCAAAGGACTTCGTGGATTGAGCCAATGTGGCGAGCGAGCGTCGTGTCGATCACCCGCTGCCGGGAAGCACATAGTGCGAGCCACGCTTGGAGCCGCGAAGTTCAAGCTGTCCGTGTGCGACCAGGTTTCGAAGCACGGCTACCGCTTCGGATCGAGAGAGGCCCATGAATTCGCGTACTGCAGCATTAGTGATCGGACCCGAATTGGCCATGTCCACGATGGCGGCCTGCAGGCTGGCGCGGTCCAAGCCAACCCACGCAGGACGTCGAAGCCCAGGCGCGATGTAGTACCGGGTGCCACGACGCTCGCCGTCTTGGATGAGGAAGCCTGCATCGCGCAGCCGCTGCAAACTCTGGCGTGCCGTTGAACTATCAGCGTTGAGCAGCGACCTGACGCTGGCGTTCGAGAGCTCGACTCCTCGAGCCGCCTCGATGAGCACACGTCGATCCTCAGGTTGCAAGACGGTTCGCTGCTCAAGTTCACGCGCCCACGCACGTTCCTCGGGTGAGACCGGGCTTTCGATCGGCAGCCGTACCGCGATGTGTCCAGAGGGATCTTCGGCGAAGGTGGGCTCTGCTCGAAGATCTTCAGCCATTTCCTCAAGGATCACCCGCACACCTCGGCCTGCGTCCTCCGCGAGACCGAACGCACGCAGCGCTTGGATAATGCGCCGATTGCGTGCAGCATGCGCATGGCGCAGGTTCTCGCTCGTCACCGGCGCAACAAATCCTCCTGGGGACTTCACCGACACCTCGTGAGGTGTCACTCGTACTTCGACCGCGGATCCTGCGAGCTGATAGTCGCGGTGAGCGACGGCATTGGCGATCACCTCCCTCAGCGCCCTCACCGGGAGGCGTCGAAGTTCGTGACGCTTGCGTCCGAGTACGACGAGATCGAAACCCAGTTCGTTGTCGATCCATGCAGTTGCCTCGTCGACCTGCTGGGCCGGGGTGCCTGCAAACGACTTGCGAAGGTCGTGTTCTCCGTCAGGGTTGGGAAAGCGAAAGACCTCGACGAAGCACTTGCCGAATTCGTTCGAAGCCTGCGGCACCAAGAAGAGCGCCCCGGCCTTGGTTAGCACTGGCTCGCCGGCCTGACGTACGAGCATTCCTCGCTCTTCGAGCGCGTCAGCCAAGCTGGAACCGTCGAGGTCTGCATCGACGTCGAGAGCCTCGCAAAGCTGTCTGAGCAGGTCCGGGTCGGCCTCGGCGATTGACCACTCCGAGGGGCTGTTGTCGAAGCTGTCGTGTGTGCGCTCTGTTACCAATTCGACGAGAGCTGCCCCTGTCAATGGAAGGTTCTGCTTGCCTCTGCGAACCAGCGCGGCACCGTCCGATGTCTGCGCCAGCCCTTGCATCCGTCGCTCGATCGACAGGACGGTGATCAGCACGGTCCCGACAGTCAGCGAGCGGATCTTGATCGGGCCGGGTGATTCGATGTCGTTGATGATCTCCCACAGCGTTTTTTCCAGACCGGCATCCAGCGGTTTGCCTGTGGGCTGGCCGCTGTCATCGACGCCGAGCAGCAGGACACCACCGTCGGCGTTGGAAAATGCGACGATTGCCCGCTGGATCTCCTTGCGGCTGACGCCTGCCTTCCATTCCACGTAGTTGTTCTCGTTCGGAAACTCTGTTCTGAATTGCTCGGTCGTCATCAACAGTTGCTGTGTCTGCCTGCTGGGATGAAATGACGGATATGAACGATTTGTCATTGAGACGAACTTATCTCACCGATCTTGTTATAAGCAACATAATTTTCAATTGTGTTTGCAGAAGGTTGTGGCTGGTCCCGAGGGCTCGTATCGTTAGCACTCGCCCGGTGAGAGTGCTAAGTGCCGCCGGGCAGTTCCATGACACGCCCCCAGACAGGGCACAGCGCCACAGGAGGCACTTCCGACCATGAACCTGAAGCCACTTGAGGACCGCATCGTCGTGCGTCCGAGCGACGCGGAGGAGACCACGGCCAGCGGCCTGGTCATCCCCGACACCGCCAAGGAAAAGCCCCAGCAGGGCGAGGTACTTGCGGTCGGCCCCGGCAAGCGTTCCGACCAGTCGGGCGAGATCATCCAGATGGATGTCGGCGTCGGCGACACCGTCGTGTACAGCAAGTACGGCGGCACCGAGATCACCGTGGCCGGCGAGGACCTGCTCATCCTGAGCGCCCGCGACGTCCTGGCCATCGTGGCCTGACGCTGAGCGCGCCGAGGGGAAAGAGAACAAACACATGCCCAAGATCCTGAAGTTCAGCGAGGAGGCCCGGCGTGGCCTCGAAGCTGGCGTCAACAAACTGGCCGATGCGGTCAAGGTGACCCTGGGGCCCAAGGGCCGCAATGTCGTGCTCGAGAAGTCATTCGGGGCACCCACGATCACCAACGACGGCGTGAGCATCGCCCGCGAGATCGAGCTGGACGACCCGTTCGAGAACATGGGCGCTCAGCTCGTCAAGGAAGTGGCCACCAAGACCAACGACGTCGCCGGCGACGGCACCACCACCGCCACCGTGCTGGCTCAGGCCATGGTCCGTGAGGGCCTGCGCAACGTGGCCGCCGGTGCCAACCCGATGGAGCTCAAGCGGGGCATCGAGACCGCTGTGGCTGCCGCTGTCGACGAGATGGTCGACATGTCGACCGACGTCTCCGATGACAAGGACAAGATCGCCAGCGTCGCCGGGATCTCCTCGGCCGATACCACGATCGGCGAGACGCTTGCCGAGGCGTTCGACAAGGTCGGCAAGGACGGCGTCATCTCGGTGGAGGAATCCAACACGTTCGGCGTCGACCTCGAATTCACCGAGGGCATGCAGTTCGACAAGGGCTTCCTGTCGCCGTACTTCGTGACCGACCCCGACCGCCAGGAAGCTGTCTTCGACGACCCGTACCTGCTGTTCGTGAACGGCAAGATCGGCGCGGTCGCCGAGATGGTGCCGGTGCTCGAGAAGGTCATGCAGACCGGCAAGGGCTTGGTGATCATCGCCGAGGACGTCGAGGGCGAGGCGCTGGCCACGCTCGTGGTCAACAAGATCCGCGGCACGTTCTCATCGGCAGCCGTGAAGGCGCCTGGCTTCGGCGAGCGACGCAAGGCGATGCTGGCCGACATGGCGATCCTGACCGGCGGCGAGGTCATCTCCGAAGAGGTCGGCCTGAAGCTCGACAACACCACTCTCGACCTGCTGGGCACCGCCCGCAAGGTGATCATCACCAAGGACGAGACCACGATCGTGGAGGGCGGCGGCGACAGCGGCGACGTCGACGGGCGTGTGGTTCAGATCAAGCGCGAGATCGACGACACCGACTCCGACTGGGATCGCGAGAAGCTGCAGGAGCGGCTGGCGAAGCTGGCCGGCGGCGTGGCGGTGATCCAGGTCGGCGCGGCCACCGAGGTCGAGCTGAAGGAGAAGAAGCACCGCATCGAGGACGCGGTGTCGGCCACCCGTGCTGCGATCGAAGAGGGCATCGTGCCCGGCGGCGGCACTGCGCTGCTGCGGGCTCGGGCTGCTGTGGCAGCGCTCGATCTCGACGGCGACGAGGCCACCGGGGCTCGCATGGTGCATCGTGCACTGGAAGGCCCCAGCCGCCAGATCGCGCAGAACGCCGGCTACGAGGGCGCTGTCATCGTGCAGCAGATCGAGCAGGCCGACGGCAACACGGGCTTCAATGCCGACACCGGCAAGTTCGAGGACCTGGTGTCGGCCGGCGTCATCGACCCGGCCAAGGTCACCCGTGCGGCGCTGCAGAACGCAGCGTCGATCGCGGCGCTGCTGCTCACCACCGAAACCCTGGTGACCGACAAGCCCGAAGATCCGGATCCCGCCGCCGCGGCTGCGGCTGCTGCTGCCATGGGCGGCGGCATGGGTGGCATGCCGGGGATGATGTAGCTCCCGCTCCACCTCCTCCCTAACAAGCGCAGGGCCGGCGTTCGCGCCGGCTCTGTGTCGTTGCCGGGCGGTACCCGGCTGCCAAAACCCGCAATGCCGCTAGGACCCAACGGTACCCTCATACCTTTCCCCAACTCGGCGCAGCTGCGGCCCATGTCCACTCACTCTCCGGCGGCCGCCGCGGCCGCCCACCCAACGGTCTTGGTGGTGGACTTCGGCGCGCAGTATGCGCAGTTGATCGCCCGGCGGGTGCGCGAGGCGCAGGTCTATTCCGAGATCGTTTCCCACACGGCCACTGCCGCCGAGCTCGCCGAGCGCTCGCCCGCGGCGATCATCTTCAGCGGCGGGCCGGCATCGGTACATGTGGAAGACGCCCCGGGCATCGATCCCGGCGTGTACGAGATGGGCGTGCCGATCCTGGGCATCTGCTACGGGTCGCAGCTGCTGGCGCGCGACCTCGGCGGGCAGGTGGACCGCAGCGGCCGCGGCGAGTACGGGCGCACCACCATGACGCACGCTGGCGTGCCCTCCGAACTGCTCGGGGAATCCGGCGAGGGCGTCGGCTCCAGCGAGCCCGTGTGGATGTCGCACTTCGACGCGGTGGTCGAGCCGCCCGACGGCTTCACGGTCACGGCGTCCACTGCCGACAGCCCCGCTGCGGTCATCGAAGACCCGCAGCGCCGCTTCTTCGGCGTGCAGCATCACCCCGAAGTGGCGCACACGCCGGGAGGGCAGGCCCAGCTCGAGCGGTTCCTCCACGGCATCTGCGGGATCAACTCCGAGTGGACGATGGCCAACGTCATCACCGAGAGCATCGAGGCCATCCGTGCCCAGGTGGGCGGCGCACGAGCCATCTGCGGGCTCTCGGGCGGGGTGGACAGCGCCGTGGCCGCCGCGCTGACACAGCGAGCGATCGGCAACCAGCTCACCTGCGTGTTCGTCGACACGGGGCTCATGCGTGCCGGCGAGGGCGAGCAGGTCACCGACACATTCCGGCGCACACAGGGCATCGAGTTGATCCACGAGCGGGCCGCTGACGAGTTCTTCGAGGCGCTGGCGGGAGTGATCGATCCCGAGGACAAGCGCAAGATCATCGGCGAGAAGTTCGTGCGCATCTTCGAGCGCGCCGCCGGCGGCATCACCGACGCCCGCTTCCTGGTGCAGGGAACGCTGTACCCCGACGTGATCGAGTCGGGCTCGCCCACCGCGGCGAAGATCAAGAGCCACCACAACGTGGGCGGGCTGCCCGAAGACATGACCTTTGAGCTGGTGGAGCCGCTGAGGAGCCTGTTCAAGGACGAGGTGCGGGCCGTCGGCACCGAGCTGGGCCTGCCGCCCGAGATCGTGCAGCGCCAGCCGTTCCCCGGGCCGGGCCTGGGCGTCCGGATCGTGGGCGAGGTCACGCCCGAAGCCGTCGAGACGGTGCGAGCGGCCGACGTCATCGTGCGCGACGAGATTACGAAGGCCGGTCTCGACGGCGAGGTCTGGCAGGGGTTCGCCGTGCTGGCCGACATCCGCAGCGTCGGCGTGATGGGCGACGAGCGCACCTATGCCCGCCCGATCATCGTGCGCGCGGTCACCAGCGAGGACGCCATGACTGCCGACTGGGCCCGCCTGCCCCACGACCTGCTCGAGTTGATCTCGTCACGGATCGTCAACGAAGTGCCCGGCGTGAACCGGGTCGTCTACGACATCACCTCCAAACCCCCCGGCACCATCGAATGGGAATAGGCGAATGGGAATAGGCGGAGGTTCACAGCACAGCCGCAACTACCTTGGCCCCACAGCCGCGGCCGGGCCGCGGAAAGCGTGCGACAAGGGCTGATCATGAATCCAGCAGGGGCCGCGAATGCGGCTGCATCGGTGGACTTGCCGGCGGGGTTCGCTTGCCATGTGGGCAATATCGGCATCAAGGACGGCACCGACGATGTGATGGTGCTGGCGGCTGATCGGGTGGCGGCCGCAGCCGGTGTGTTTACCAAGAGTCTTTTCTCGGGGGCCAGCGTGCGTCGCAGTCAGGCCAACGTTGCCGACGGGCGAGTGCAGGCTGTGGTGGTCATATCGAAGAACTCGAACGTGGCAACTGGCGCGCAGGGTGAGCGAGACGCAGCGAACCTCGCGAATCGGGTCGCGGAACTGGTGGGTTGCGAGCCCGGCCAAGTGTTGGTCGGCTCCACCGGCTTGATCGGCGTGCCCTACCCCGAAGGCAAGATCGACACGTACTTCGACCGGTTGATCGCAGGCTCAGAACCAGCGCTCGACAGCAACGATGCCGTTGCCGCTGCGACGGCGATCATGACCACCGACACGCATCCCAAGACGGCGAGCGCCTCAGCAGGTGCCGCCACGGTGGTGGGCATCGCGAAGGGCTCGGGAATGATCGAGCCCGATATGGCCACGATGATCTCGGTGATCATCACCGATGCCGAGATCGCTCCAGAACGGCTCGACGCCATGCTGCGCCGGGTCTGCGATGTGACCTTCAACGCGCTCAGCGTCGACACCGACACATCCACCAGCGACATGGTGGTGATGCTGGCCAACGGCGCCGCGGGGCCGGTCGACGAGGCTGATCTGGAGGCCGCCCTCGGCGCCGTCAGCCTGGACCTGACACGTCAACTCGCGTTCGACGGCGAGGGAGCGGAGACCCTGATCGTGGTGTCGGCGAACGGCGCTCGTGACGACGCCCAGGCCAAGCGGGTCGCCAAGGTCATCGTGAACTCGCCGCTCGTCAAGACGGCCGTGCATGGCCGCGATCCCAACTGGGGCCGGGTCGCGATGGCGATCGGCAAGTGCAGCGACGAGACCGACATCGACCCCGACCGCGTCAGGATCCGTTTCGGCGACCAAGAGGTGTACCCCACGCCCGCGACGCCCGAAGCCCTCGCCGAGCTTGAGGCGTACTTGGCGTCGGACGAGGTGCTGATCTCGGTGGACTTGGGCATCGCGGATGGCTCGTTCACCGTGTACGGCTGCGACCTCACCGACCAGTACGTCCGCATCAACGCCGATTACACGACATGAGCCGACGCGCGCTCGTCCCTCGCCCGTGGCGCAGCCCGCGCCGACCGAACGACAACCCGTGAGCCCGCAGCTCATGAGCGCCGAGCCGATGAACCCAGGCGACGATCCGATCCTGGCGCCGCTCAACGCTGGTCAGCGGGCCGCCGTGCTGCACGGTGATGGTCCGGCGCTGGTGGTGGCCGGGGCCGGATCGGGCAAGACGCGTGTGCTCAGTCACCGCATCGCCTACCTGCTGGCCCATCGGCAGGTCAGCCCGTTCGGCCTGCTGGCCATCACCTTCACCAACAAGGCGGCGGGGGAGATGCGCGAGCGCATCGGCAGCCTCGTCGGTCCCGTGGCGCAGCGGATGTGGATCTCCACCTTCCACAGCGCCTGCGCCCGCATCCTGCGCAGCCATGCAGATGTGCTCGGCTACCCGGGCACGTTCAGCATCTACGACCAGGCCGACTCGCGGCGGCTCACCCGCTACGTGGTGCGAGACCTCGACCTCGATGCCAAGCGATTCAACGAGCGCGCCGTGCACGCGGCGATCTCGACGCTGAAGAACCAGCTCACCACGCCGCCGCAGGCTGCGGAGCGGGCCGAGTCGCCCGATGGCGGCGGGCCGTTCAACCGTGAAGTGGCCCGCGTCTACTCCGAGTACCAGAAGCGGCTGCGGCGCGCCGGCGCCATGGACTTCGACGACCTGCTGATGCTGGGCGTGGAGCTGCTCAGTGCCCATGACGAGGTGGCCGAGCATTTCCGGCAGCGCTTCGAGCACATCCTCGTCGACGAGTACCAAGACACGAACCTGGCGCAGGTGCGCCTGATCGGCCTGCTGAGCGGGCCCGCCCAGAACGTCTTCGTGGTCGGCGACTCCGACCAGTCGATCTACGCGTTCCGGGGTGCCGACATCACCAACATCCTGGAGTTCGGCGCCACCTTTGATGACAGCTCGACCTACGTGCTGGATCAGAACTACCGCTCCAGCCAGGCGATCCTCGATGCCGCCAACTCGGTGATCCGCAACAACTTCGGACGGCCGCCGAAGAACCTCTGGACCGATCAATCCGGCGGTGCCAAGCCGATCCGCTACCGCGGCACGAACGAGGAAGACGAGGCGCACTACGTCTGCGCGGAGCTGCGCCGCCTGCACGGCGACGGCCGGATCGACTGGTCTGACGCTGCGGTGTTCTACCGGTCCAACGCCCAGTCGCGCGTGATTGAAGAGGAGCTCGTCGCCAACGACGTGCCGTACCAGATCATCGGCGGCACTCGCTTCTACGACCGGCGCGAGATCAAGGACGCGCTGGCCTACCTGCGGGCCGCAGTCAACCCGTCTGATGAGGTGTCGCTCAAGCGGGTCGTGAACCTGCCCGCCCGCGGCATCGGCGACCGCACGATTGCCAAGCTGGACGATGCGGCCACACGGGGTGACATATCGCTTGCCGAGGTGATCGACCGTGTCGAATCGCTGGGCGTGCGCGGCACCGCCCGCGGCGGCCTGCAGCAGTTCCGCGAGCTGATGAGTCGTGCTCGGGCACGCATCGACGAGGGTCCCGCTGCCGTGCTCGAAGTGGCGCTGAACGAATCGGGCTACATCCAGGCACTGCACGACGAAGGAACCGTCGAATCCGACGGGCGGCTGGAGCACCTCGAAGAACTCGCGGGCGCCGCCGCAGAGTTCGAGTCGTGCGACGAGTTCCTGGAGCAGGTGTCGCTCGTCAGCGACGTGGACGAGATGACCGATGCCTCTCAGGTCTCGCTGATGACGCTGCACTCCGCCAAGGGGCTCGAGTTCGACATCGTGTTCGTGACCGGCATGGAAGACGGCATCTTCCCGCACCACCGCTCGATGACCGATCCATACGAGCTGGAGGAAGAGCGCCGTCTGGCGTACGTCGGCATCACCCGGGCCCGCAAGCAGCTCTACCTGACCCACTCATGGAGCCGGATGCTGCACGGCCAGACCAGCTACAACCCGCCCAGCCGATTCATCGACGAGATCCCGGCGGACCTGCTGGACGACCGCTCCGACGACACCCAGCGGCTCGGCAGCTCGTGGCGTCCGGTCACCAGCGACTGGGGTGCCAATCGACGGGCCAGCGAACCCAGCGAGTACAGCCAACTCAGCGAGACGGAGCTGACCGCCCGGGGCCAGCCCCGCAGCGATCCCGCGCGCCACGACGACAGCGCGGCGAAGGGTCGCGAGTCTCGCCGGGAGGAGGCCCGCCGCCGGGTGGCCGCCCGGATGGGCGAGCCGAAGCCGGCCCCCTCGGCCGACCTCGGGTACGGCGTCGGCGATGACGTGCTGCATGACCGTTTCGGTGCCGGCGTCGTGCAGGACGTACGGCCCGACGGCGACGACTGGGAGGTCACCGTCCACTTCGCCGACCTCGGCAACAAGACCCTCGTCGCCAGCTTCGCCAACCTCCGCCGCGTCCGCACCTAGAGGCCTGGAGCTCCCAAGAGTCTTCACAGCGGGCGGCAGGGCTCGGCTCCTATGCTCCCCGCCGTGGATCTCTTCGAATATCAGGGCAAGCAGTTCTTCAAGGGCTACGGCATGCCGGTATCCGACGGCGAAGTCGCCTTCAGCGTCGACGAAGCAGTGGCCGCCGCGGAGCGCTTGGGCACGCCGGTGATGGTGAAGGCGCAGGTGCACACCGGCGGGCGCGGCAAGGCGGGAGGCGTGAAGTTCGCCGCCTCCGTCGACGACGTGCAGAACCACGCGTCCAACATCCTGGGACTCGACATCAACGGCCACATCGTGCGACGGCTGTGGATCGAGAAGGCGTCAGACATCTCCGAGGAGTACTACGCCAGCTTCACGCTGGACCGCTCGGCCAAGAAGCATCTCGGGATGCTGTCGGCCGAAGGGGGAGTGGAGATCGAGACCGTGGCGGCCGAGAATCCCGACGCCATCAGCAAGGTGCTCGTGGACCCCGCCGAGGGACTCACCGAAGAGGCTGCCCGGGCGTGGGTGGAGGGCGCCAACCTCAACCCCGCCGCCACCGATCAGGCCGTCGAGATCCTGCGCAAGCTCTATGTGGCTTACACCGAGGGCGACGCCGACCTCGTCGAGATCAACCCGCTGATCCTCACGCCCGAGGGCCGGGTGCATGTGCTCGACGCCAAGGTGACCCTCGACGCGAACGCCGTGTTCCGCCACGAGGACTACACGCAGTACGACGAGACCCAGCCCCGTGACGAGCGTGAAGAAGCGGCGCACGCCAAGGGCCTGCAGTACGTGGGCCTGGCGGGCAGCGTGGGCGTGATCGCCAACGGCGCCGGGCTGGCCATGAGCACCGTCGACGTGGTGAACCAGGTGGGCGGCAAGCCCGCCAACTTCCTCGACATCGGCGGCGGCGCCAACGCCCAGGTGATGGCCAATGCGCTCGAGGTCATCAACAACGACCCCGACGTGCGGGCCATCTTCATCAACATCTTCGGCGGGATCACCCGCGGCGAGGAAGTGGCCAACGGCATCATCGGGGCGCTCGACGCCGTCGACATCGAAGCGCCGATCGTGCTGCGCCTCGACGGCACGAATGCCGCGGAGGGGCGCGAGATCCTCGCACCGCACCTCAACGAGAAGCTGGTGATGGAACCGACCATGCTCGACGCTGCCCGTCGAGCCGTCGCGATGGCCGCGGCCTGATCAGGGGAGCCTCAGGACATGAGCATTTTCGTCAACTCCGACACCAAGGTCGTCTACCAGGGCCTCACCGGCTCCCAAGGCCGGTACTACGGCATGCTGAACCGCGACTACGGCACCAGCGTGGTGGCGGGCACCAACCCCCGCAAGGCCGGCACCGACGTGGAAGGCGTGCCGGTGTTCGCCAACTGCACCGAGGCGGTCGCGGCCACGGGCGCCAATGCCTCCTGCATCTTCATCCCCGCGCCCGGTGTGTTCGACGCCGTGATGGATGCCGCCGAAGCGGGCATCGAGTTCGTCGCCTGCATCACCGAGGGCGTGCCGGCCCACGACGAGGCCCGCTTCTTCAACATGCTCAAGCGCGACTATCCCCACGTTCGGCTGCTGGGCCCGAACTGCCCGGGCATCATCACGCCGGGCGAGTGCAACATCGGCATCACCGCGGGCCACATCGCCAAGCCGGGCGGCCCGGTGGGCATCGTCAGCCGGTCGGGCACGCTGACCTACCAGGCGCTGTACGAGCTGCAGCAGAAGGACATCGGCGTCACGACCTGTGTGGGCATCGGTGGCGACCCGGTGCCGGGCACCTCGTTCATCGACTGCCTCGAAGCATTCGAAGCCGATCCCGACACCAAGGCCGTGATGATGATCGGCGAGATCGGCGGCTCAGCCGAGGAAGAGGCCGCTGCGTTCATCAAGGACAACATGTCCAAGCCGGTGTCGAGCTACATCGCCGGGGTGACTGCGCCTCCGGGCAAGAAGATGGGCCACGCTGGTGCCATCGTCTCGGGGGGCAAGGGCACTGCTGCGGCCAAGATGGATGCGCTGCGCGATGCTGGCGTGCGCGTGGGCCTGAACCCCACCGAGGCCGGCGAGCTCATGGCGGAGATCGTCGCCGAGCTGTAGTCACACTGGCGTAGATCTCGAGCAGCCGTGCGGCGTGGGCTTGAGGGCTGAACGGTGCCGGCGCCGCAGTGCTTGATGACGCCGAGACAGCAAGGTCTGATTGCAGGGCCTTGTTGAGCGCCTCCGCCAGAGCGTCAGCGTTGCCGGGTGGGGCCAAGCAGCCGTTCACGCCCTCGTGGATGAATTGGGGCGCGGCGCCTACGGCGGTGGCGACCACGGGTCGGCCTGCGGTTAGAGCCTCGGCGGTGATCATGCCGAAACCTTCGCGGCGGCTCGGCACGCACACGAGACGGGCCCGCTGGTACCAGCTGCCAATCTCGCGGGGGGGCACGGCACCGGCGAACTCCACGTTGACGCCGCGCCGGAGTGCCAGCGCTTCGAGCAGCGTCCGGTCGGGGCCGTCGCCGACGATGACCAGCTCGGGTTGTGCGGCTGGCGGCATGAGCGCCACGGCTTGGATGAGTACGTCGAACCCCTTCTCGGCCATGAGGCGGCCGATGCCGATCACCGGACCGTCGGCGGGTGCCGGCGTTGGCGTTCCGAGCCGGTCGGTGCCCACCGGCATCGACACGACCTGCAGCAGCGGCCCAGTGGTGCGTTGAGCCGGTTCGGCGTCCTGCGGGGGGTGCAGGCCGTGGGGTCGTCGTACCAGCGATGACGCCCAGCGCCGCAGGTCCTCGGAGACCGTCGCCACGGCGCTTGTGCGGCGCAGTGCCCGGCGTGCCAGCCATCGGTGGACGGCATTGGTGGTGACCGCGGCGTCGGAGCCGTGGATGTGCACCACGCTGGCCGTCCGCCGTCCCGCAAGGGCAGCGGCTGCAACGGCCACCAGTCCGCAGGGAAACCACCAGTGGCCGTGTATGACGGCGCCGTCACCCGAGCGGCGACGTGCCTGGCGTGCTGCGGCCAGCGTCAGCCGGGCGATCATCGGGATGACCCACAGCGCTGACAATCCGGAGAAGACCCGGTAGCTCTCGCCCAGCGCCACCCGTGCTTCGATCCGGCGGGGGGCGAAGCGCACTCTGTGCACCTCGATGTCGCCCATCACGTGGCGGCGCGGCGCATCGGGGTGAGCGGGGCACACCACCGTCACCTCGGCACCTGCACCGGCCAGCGCTCGTGCGTGATCGAGCAGGAAGGGCTTGTGGTGATCGTCCAGCGACGTCGGAAACCCCGGTGCAACCAACACCACACGCACCCGCCCAGTCTCGCAGCGGTCCTGCTTGGAGCCGTTCCGTCGACGCTCCGGATGGCTCGCCGGGACCCCGGTACGCTCGGCGGGATGCCGGCCGGGTGCCAGATGTGCCGGGAACGCCGGACCTGGCTGATGCGCAGCATCACGAGGGTGCAGCCGTGAGCGGATCGAACAGCAGCATCGCCGAACGGCAGCGATCCGGCACTGCCGTGAGGTGGACGCTGGGCTTGGCGACTGCGGCGATGATCGTCTGGCTGGCCGTCCGCTACTGGGACGACCTGCGCCAGATCGACCTACAGGTGGATGCCATCGGGCTGGTGGCCGCTGTCATCGTGTCGATGACCGCCACCTGGTGCCTGGCACTCGGATGG
This sequence comes from Candidatus Poriferisodalis sp., assembly GCF_965204125.1. Lineage (GTDB taxonomy): Bacteria > Actinomycetota > Acidimicrobiia > Acidimicrobiales > Poriferisodalaceae > Poriferisodalis. Next base: position 1,585,149 of record NZ_OZ241968.1, read on the forward strand.
CGGGAGCTCATCGGCGGCTACGGCACGCCGCTGGCGCAAGGCCCGGCGCTGCGCATCTGGATGCTGTCCCAGGCAACGCGCTACCTGCCGAGCGGGCTGGTGCCAGTGGTCGCCCGAGCCGGCCTGGCCGCCCCGCTCGGCGTGAACCGGGCCGCAGCCGGCGCTTCGGTGATCGTGGAGACCGCCACGCTGGTGGGCTGGTCGGCAGTCTTCGCTGCGCTGTGGGCACCGGCCGACTGGCTGGGCACCGCGGGGGGCTGGCTCGCACGCATCGTGATCGGCGTCGGCGCAGCCGCCGGCCTGGTGACGCTGCCGTGGACACTGGCGGGCGCCGGGGGGTGGTGGCGCCGCATCGACGGACTGATGCAGCGGGTGGTCGTGCTGCGATGGCTGTCGGGGCGGATGCAGACCGACGCGCTCAACGCCGAGCGGCCAGCCGTGTGGCGGGCCGCGTTCATCTACGGACTGGCAGTGGCGCAGCGTCTCATGGCCTCGGTATTGCTGGCCGCTGCGCTGCTTGCCGCCGGCGGCGCTGACATCTGGTTGATTGCCGGGGCGACCGCGGCAGGCATCGTCGTGGGCATGGTCGGCATCACTCCGGCAGGGCTCGGCGTGCGCGAGGTCGTGGTTGCGGCACTGCTGGCCGAGCGCTTCGGGGTCGGCGATGCCGCGGCATTCGCCATTGCAGTGCGGGTGCTGGAGTTCGCCCATGAACTGGTGATGCTCCCGCTCGCGGCCGCGGCCGGTCGACGGCGTGGCTCCGATCATGCCGAACCGTCGTGAGGCGGCGACGCGCACGACGAGCTGATCCTGTACGAATGGACACAGGCGGCCGATGCCAATGCCGAACGGAGTCACGCCATGCCGGAGCCATCGTCGGAGGTCCACCCCGAGGAGAACTACGAAGACGTCACGGTGTACGACCTCGACGCCGACGTCGAGGAACAGCTGCTCCTCGCGCACAACGAGTGCACGTTCATCTGGGCGAACCGCGAGGGCTGGCCCGTCGGCGTGATCATGTCGTACGTCTGGCGCGACGGCCGCTTCTGGCTGACAGCGTCGAGCCAGCGAGCGCGCATCAGTGCTGTGCGACGTGATCCACGGGTGTGCGTCGTGGTCACCAGCACCGGCTCACCGATGCCGCGCAACAAGGCGATCACATGGAAGGGCACGTGCACGGTCCACGACGACGCCGAAACCAAGGCGTGGTTCTACCCGGCGCTCGCTGCGGCGCTCTGGCCGGGCAACGAAGCGGGCCAGGCCGCGTTCGTCTCGTTCTTGGACTCGCCCAGGCGGGTGATCCTCGAGGTGGAGCCGACCCAGCGCATCGGATATGACGGCTCGAAGATGGCCAAGGCCACGGCCGACTGGCTCGCCTCGCGCAGCGACTGAGCCCCCCGCGAACTAGCGCTGACTGTGCTGTTGCTTCCAGCTAACGCTGACTGTGTTTGTTGCTTCCAGCTAGCGCTGACTGTGTTTGTTGCTTCCAGCTAGCGCTGACTGTGTTTGTTGCTTCCAGCTAGCGCTGGAAGGACACCTCAGCACCAGCGAAGAGTTGGGCGAAGTCGTCGTCGGTCTCTGCGGCCACGAGGCGATCGACCCAGCCGTGGAAGCGCTGACCGCCGGCCTCGTTGCGACCGAAGAAGAACTCGGTCTTGGCCCCGGTCTTCACCGCCCGCTGGATCCGGTTGCCGTTGTAGTAGTCCTCGTCGCGCACCACGTGCAGCAGGAAGGCCTTCTGAGCCTCGATGAGCCCGTCGAGCTGCTCGGAGAGCTCGAATGTGGCCAGGAAGTGCTGGACCGTGCGGGACGTGTCGGGAGTGTCGCCGGGAAACAGCGTCGAGATCATGTACATCCGCCCGCCGCCAGGCACCCCGTCGGCGCCTACATGGAAGCCGGCGACCGAGGTGTGCGGGAAGATCGTCCATACGCCGTCGGTCAGCAGGTCGGCGGGCCAGTCGTCTTCGGGAAGATTGTCGAGCGCCAGGAACCGCCGGTCGGGTGAGGTCACCCGCTGGTGCGGACCCCACGCGTCGTAGATGGCCTTGTTGGAGTAGCCGGGCCCGAACGACTCCCGGTGCAGGATCGGCAGGTGATAGAAGTCGAGATAGCCGTCGTAGGCCACCTTCCAGTTCGGGCCGTCGACGCTCTGGCTGCCCACGTAGGCACAGTTCGCGAACTCGTGATGGGCCAGCATCTGGCCGTAGCCGCAGAGGTAGGCGTCGATGTCGAAGGGCGCCTCCGGCGTCAAGGCGCCGAAGACGATGCCGGCTCGCTCGGCGACGGGCAGCGGCGTGAGGCCATGACCGTCGGGGTCGAGGTCGCCGAATTCCTCACGGTCGAGGATCCCAACCAGCCGGCCCTCGCTGTCATAGCTCCACGCGTGGTACGGGCAGGTGAAGCGCCGTGCCCTGCCGGTTCCCTCCGGCACGACGATCGAGCCGCGGTGGCTGCACATGTTCACGAACGAGCGCATCTGGCCGTCGGCGCCCCGTGACAGCAGGACGGGCACGCCCGCGACCTCCAGCGCCTTGTAGTTGCCGGGCTCGGGCAGTTCGCAGGTGAAGCCCAGCGCCAGGGGAGTGCGCTTGAACACCCGCGCCATCTCGAGTTTCCAGCGATCGGAGTCGTAGTAGTTGGCCGCCGGCACCCGTCCGATGTCGCCGGCCAGCGGCACCGTTTCCGCGCGGGCGTGCTGGAGCGTCCTGCGTGTGAGTTCGACAAGCGTCTCGCGGCTCATCCCGGCACCCCCTGCGCGAGTATGGCCGGGTTCGGGAGGTCAATCCGATGATCGACTACCAGCGGCTCTTTCACACGGGGATCCGGGTGCCAAACCTCGATGCGGCGATGGCAGAGATGGGCGAGACGCTGGGCGTGAGCTGGGCGTCGGTGCAGCACAACGCGGCGCAGCAGGTGTGGACGCCGCAGCAGGGCCTCCAATCGGTCGAGCTGACCTTCACCTACTCGTGCGAAGGGCCCCAGCATCTCGAGTTGCTGGCTGGCCAACCGGGCACCATCTGGGACGGCTCGGACGATCCGGGCGTCCATCACGTGGGCGTGTGGGTCGACGACGTGGCTGCGGAAACCGAACACTGCCTGCAGGCCGGCTGGCACGTTGCCGCAGCGGCCGCGCCGCCCGACGACCGCTACGGCGTGTTCTCCTACGTCGTGCCCCCGAGCGGACCGATAGTCGAGCTGGTCTGGTCGGCGATCGAGCCGCGCTTCGAATCGTGGTGGTCAGGCGGAAGGCTCGGCAGCGAGCGCGACTGAAAGCTCAGCCACCGCACCCGTCGAGCGATCGAGCTTCGGCCCCAGCCATGCGAAGTAGTGCTGGTAGAAGTGCCGGATCTTGGTTTCCTGGTAGGAGGCGAAGATCACCTCCTGCTGCTCCTGGGCTCTCAGGCCCTGCTGCACCAGCGGCAGGTTGAGCGAGTCCTGCTGGAAGATCTTGGACAGCGGCCCCAGCTCGGGCGCCAGCGTCCAGTCGTCGTCGAAGCCGAGGTGACGCACCTGCGCCGGTGTCGGTCGATCGGCCGGATCGGGCGGGGCCAGCGGAAACAGCATCACCTCGAAGATGCACTCCTGGGGGTTGTCGCCGTTCGGCCGGAACCGGTACATGATCGGGTTGAAGCAGCCCCACGGCGACCAGTTCGGGAACACCGAGAAGAAGATCGAGTCGATGAGCTCGGCGTCGCTGACAGCCTCGACGTCGACGGCGTCGCCCACCTGCCGTTGCACCTGAGCCCGCTTGCGGTCCGCCAGCCAGCCGCGCACGTTGGTCACCTCCGGCGGCGCATGGGGCGTCATCAACGGCATCTCTTCCAGGCCCGGTGGCAGTGGGCCGCCAATCCACTTGCACAGGTGCGGGTCGGCCTGGGTCTGCGCACCGTCGATGTGGTTGCCGTGCTCGTCGAAGGTGCTGACGTTGCCGTCCAGGTCGGTGACGGCCACCTGCCCATCGGCGTCGCGCTCGTAGATGTGGCCGCTCAGCGGATGCCGCCAGCGGCCGTACTCCTTGCCGTCGTCGATGCGCTCCCAGCGGGGCTGCCCGTCGAGATGCGGGCTGGGCACGCCGGTGGCGGTCATCGCCCGGCTGTAGTTGCCGAAGGTGTCGTAGCGGCTGTTGGCGTCGCCGAGCGATTCCATCAGCGTGGGATGGGTCGCCACCACGTGGTAGCTCTCCATGAAGGCCTCTTGGCAGGTCTTCCAGTTCATCGGCATGAGCTTGGAGACGTGTGCCGCCTTGTACCGGCGCTCGAACGGCACGAATTCGAAGTGGTCGGCGAGGTCGCCCAGGTAGTCGGCCAGCGGCGCGGCATCGCAGTCGGGGTTGATGAACACGAACCCGTGCCAAGTGTCGACCAGAGCCTCGGGCAGCCCGTAGTCGGCCATGTCCACATCGGGAAAGTCCCACTGGCAGGGGATCTCCCGCAGCGAGCCGTTGAGCTCCCAGCACCAGCCGTGGAAGGGGCAGCGAAGGCTGGACGCGCCCCGCCCGTGGTGCTCGCGCAGCTTGCGGCCCCGGTGCAGGCAGGCGTTGCGGTAGGCCTTGATCTGGTCGGGTGCGGTGCGGACAATCAGGAACGACAGGTGCGCGATGTCATAGACGTGGTAGTCGCCGACCTCGGGAATCTCCTCGGCGAGGCAGGCGAGCTGCCACACGCGGCTCCACAGCCGCTCGACTTCCAGGTCATGAACGTCGTGCGCGTAGTACACCCGGGCCGGCACGCGTGTATTGCCCGGTGTGTGCTCGCCGACTCGCCGCAGCACCTCCGACACCGGGTGCGTGTCGTTGTCGAACAGCTCGTCGTAGCTGATCCCAGCCGAGCGGTCGGTGCCCGTCAGCGTTTCGGTCATGGGTGCAAGCTAGATGCTGAAACCTGGGCCTGAGCGTGCCGTCGGCACGATGCGCGAGCGATCCGGTGCTGGCGGCGGCAGGCTGTAGCGGTGCCGCACCGGGACATGATCGTGATCGGGGCCGGTCCCGCCGGTGCGGCGGCGGCCATGCGTGCTGCCGGTGCCGGCATCAAGGTGACGGCGTTCGAGAAGGCTCCTGCCGGGCGCGACAAGGTCTGCGGTGACGGCCTGACGCCGCGGGCGGTGGCAGCGCTGGACGAGCTGGGCGTGTCGCTGGACGAGGCGCACCGCATCGCGGGGCTGCGGATGATCGCCGGACGGCAAGTGCGCGAGCTGGACTGGCCGGCCAACGGGCAGTTCGGCCCCTACGGCGCGGTGTGGCCCCGCCGCCGCCTCGACAGCGCGCTGTGCGACGGCGCGGCCACCGCCGGCGCTGAGCTGTGCTTCGGCACGGAGGCGCTGCCGATCATCGACGACGGTCGGGCGGTGGGCGTGACTGCCGGGGGCGAACGCTGGACCGCTGACTTGGTGGTGCTGGCCGCCGGTGCCCAGGGCCAGGCCGCCCGGATGCTGGGCGCCCTGCGCGATCCCGACGAGCCGTTCGGCCTGGCCATCCGCACCTATGCCGAGACGCCACGCCACGCCGAGGGGTACCTCGAAGCCTGCTTGACGCTGCGTGATGCCGAGGGCACTGCGGTGCCCGGCTACGGGTGGCTATTCCCCGCCGGCGATGGCACGGTCAACATCGGCGTCGGGGCGCTCAACACCATGAAGGGCTTCGCCAGCCTGAACCTGAACCGGCTCTGCGACAGCTACCGCGACCTGGTGGCCGAGAGCTGGCAGCTCGGCCCGTATCTGGAGCGGCCGCGGGCGTGGCGCCTGCCTATGAGCGCTACCAAGCGGCACGGTCCCGGCTGGGTGGCCATCGGCGATGCGGCGGGGCTGATCAACCCGATGAACGGCGAGGGAATCGACTACGGCCTCGAGACCGGGATCCTGGTGGCCGACCTGTTCGCAGAGGACCCGTCCGCGGTTGCCGACACCTACGACCGCATCGTCGCCGAGAAGTTCGACGCCTTCCTGCGGACGGGCCGGCGGTTCTCGTTCCTCATCGGCCACCCCCGCATCCTGCGTGCCGGCCTGCGACTGGCGGTCGGCACCGACGCCATCGCCCGCCTCACCCTGCAAGTCATGGGCAACCTCATCGACAACGAGACCCCCGGCACGCCCGGCCGCGTGCTCAATGCCGCCGACCGCGCCCTCGCTGCAGCCTCGCCCACCCTGCGACGCGTGCACAAACGCCGTACATCCCGCGCCCGCAAAGCGACCTCCCAAGACGCGTGCTGAAGCCCGAGCTTGGACCCGGCATCTCTGGCGCCCTGACTGATGGCCGTCGGTCCGATCAGCTAGCGCTCCCGTCCAGCCTCGACTGAGGACGCCTGACGGCAAGAGCCCTAGCACAGCGCCACTACGGTGGCAGCCCGTGACTGCGGTGCTATTGGACGGCCTGGCGCTGGCCGAACAGATCAAGGACGACCTGCGAGAACGGATTGCGGCCGAGGGTCTGCAGCCGGGGCTCGGCACGATCCTCGTCGGCGACGACCCGGCATCGCACAGCTACGTGGGAGCGAAGATCCGCGACTGCGGCGAGGTGGGCATCTCCTCGATCCACGAGGAGCTCCCTGCCGACATCACCCAGGCGGAGCTGGACGCGGTGATCGAGCGCTTCAACGATGATCCCGCCGTGCACGCGTACATCGTCCAGCTGCCGCTGCCCCGCCAGCTCGACGAGGAAGCGGCGCTGCTGGCTATCGATCCCGACAAGGACGCCGACGGCCTGCACCCAGTGAACTTGGGCCGCCTCGTGATGGGCGTGGACGGTCCGCTGCCGTGCACACCTCGGGGCATCCAGGTGATGCTTGAGCACTACGGCGTGCCGGTGGAAGGGCGCCATGTGGTGGTGGTGGGCCGTGGCCTCACGATTGGCCGGCCGATGGCGCTGCTGATGGCGCTGAAGCGGCCGGTGGCGAATGCGGCGGTGACCGTGATGCACACCGGCGTTGCAGATCTGGGCGCCTATACCCGCGAGGCCGACATCGTCATCGCCGCGGCCGGCGTGCCCGGCCTCATCACGCCCGACATGGTGAAGCCCGGTGCGGCGGTGGTCGGCGGCGGCATCACCCGCCAGGGCCGCAAGATCCTGTCCGACGTGGACGAGTCGGTCGGCGAGGTGGCCGGCTGGGTGACTCCCCGTCTCGGCGGCGTCGGTCCGATGACCCGGGCCATGCTGCTGGCCAACACCGTCGACGCCGCAGCCGCAGCCGCCTGAGCCACAGCGGTGATTCGGCGGTCGAGGGGGCGGTGGCTCGCGGCGTCTGTGTCGCGACGCGCTCTCTATCCGTCGGGGTAGAGCAGCCACAGCAATGACAGCGCCACCCAGGAAGAGACGATCAGCCAATACGTGACGGGATCGCCTCGCCGGGTGACGCGCTGTATGAAGCTGCTCTCGCCCGTAAAGATGTCGTAGGCGGCCCAGCCCAAGAACAGCACCGACCACATCCAGTACTGCCCGGAGAACGTCAGCACCCACAGGGCGGCCAGCCCGGCCCACGTCATCCAAGGACGCCGGAGGCGGGTCGCTGGCGGATCGTCCCAGCTCTGGATCATCGGTTCTCTCCTGTGTCGGGGGCCGTGTGCACAGCCGGCGGTTCCGCGCCGTTGAGGCGCCAGTTGAGGTAGCGCCCGAAATCGGCGACGACCCGTTCGATGGGAACGAGCGGGCCGGGAGCGAAATCCCCGATCGCACCACGCTGCCCTCGCTCGCAGATCGCTTTGTCTTCGGGCAGGAAGTCGGGCAGTCCGTATGCGGCGCTGGCTGTCCAGCGGCTGAACCAGTTCGCGATCCGGCTCCGGCTGCGAGGGCGCGCGCCCGATGCCGTGCCCCAGGCAGCGCCGGTTCTCACGGCGCATCGTTCGGCATCGATGGGGTGGACGGCCTGCCAGAAGAACGCGCCCGAGTTGAACACGCCGACAAACCCGGGCGGCAGGCTGATCAGCAGGTAATCGTCGCCGGAGGCAGTCGAGCCGCCCGTGGCGGTCGCCCGAGCCGAACCGGCGATGTAGTAGGCCCCTTTGGTGGGCGAGAACGGCTCGAGCGTCTCGGGATGCACCCGGAACAGGTGGTAGCTCTCCATCGCATTGAGGATCGCGAGCTTCCAGTTGCAGGCCCATTCCTGCGTTTCTTGCTGTTCTGACCGGTGTGCCACGGCGTCGAGGCCGTGTGCGGCGACGTACGGCTCCACCGCGGCGAAGCGCTCGACGAGCGGCTCGACATCGGGGTTCAGGCTGACGAAGATCAGGCCGTGCCACGACTCCACCCGGTAGGTCGGCAGGCAGTGCGCCGAGCGATCGACGGCATCTCGCGGTGCGTGCGGCACCGACAGCAGCCGCCCGCCGTCGTCGTAGGTCCATGCGTGGTACGGGCACTGGATCCGTTTGCTGTTGGCCGGCCGGTCGACCAGCAGCGTGCCCCGATGGGCGCACAGGTTCGACAGCGCAGCGAGGTCGCCGTTCTGCTGGCGGATGAGCAGCACCGGCTGCCTGCCGACGATCACCGGCAACTGGTCGCCGGGATTGGGCACGGCATCGGCGGTGGTGACGAACACCCAGTCGCTGTGCCAGATCGCGTCCAGCTCCGCGGCAAGGATCGCCGGGTCTCGAAAGGCGACATGGGGCAGTGCCGAATCGGGGTCGAACACCATCTGGCCGAGGCTCATTCGAGCAGCATAGGCCGAATGCCGCAAGATATCAACGGTCGTTGATAATCTACGGCATCAGAGCGAGGAGTCAGCATTGAGCGAGCACGCAGCGGAGCCGCACATCTCGCTCCCGACCCGCGCGCTGGTGCTGTCGACTGTCGGTACCGACGGCGCGTTGTACGCCGAGCCGATCTTCGTGATGTCGGCCTTGCTCGGCCACAGCGACAAAGCCGTGCGTGACTGCCTCGCTCGGCTCGCCAACGAGGGGCTCCTTGTTCGCGATGCGGGGCGGGGCCGCGGCGCCAGCTACCGGGTGACTGCTGCGGGCCGAGCGGCCATCGAGAGCGACATTGGCTGGGCCGCTTACGCGCATCGCGTCGATGCAGGCCTCGAACCCTGGGATGGATGGTGGCATCTCACGGCATTCGAAGTGCCCGAGCGGCGCCGAGCTGCCCGCGATGCCCTGCGTCGCTTGCTCGTCGAGCTCGGTGCTGCACCGATCCAGTCGGGGCTGTACGTGCACCCGCACGACCTCTTCGATCTGGTGTCCCAGCTGGCCGAGCATCTCGAAGTGCCTGATGCGGTGCGCAGCTTCGTCACGCCGTCGATCCGCACAGGCCTCGTCGCGGCTCAGGGCGGCGAGCCCACAGATGACGATCCGGCAGAGTTCGCGAAACGTATCTGGCCCCTCGATGAGCTTGCCGATCGCTACGGCGTACTCGAACGCAAGCTCGCATCCATCGAAGCCGATGCCGACCGGCTCGGCGGCGAACAGCTCGCCGCTGCCATGTTCGCTGCCGCATCAGAAACTGAGGCAGTCCATCGCGACGACCCGCTGTTGCCCGCCCAAGCACTGCCCGCCGACTGGGCGGGAAGCCGGGCGCGCCGGGCGTTCATGGCCGCTCACGCCGCAGTGAGCGCCCGCAGCGAGCTCTACCGCAATTCGCACTCGATGTCGTCATTCGTCGCCGAGATCGTCCGGTCGCTCGATGAGACTTCCGAGAAGTTCTGGCAGCGCTGGTGGCCCAGATTCCTCGATGCCTACCGGGCCAAGCTTCCCCCGGCCGCTACCGGCCTGGCACAGCGAGACTGACCGGCATAGAGCGGGGTGCAGAGGGACAGATGCTGCGCTAGAAACGCACGCGGCCGGGGCGGGTGCCCGGCGCGTCGAATCAGGAGAGTGCAGTGAACGATCCCGTACGTGTTGCGGTGACCGGTGCAGCGGGCCAGATCGGCTACAGCCTGCTGTTCCGGATCGCATCGGGGGCCATGCTCGGCCCCGACCAGCCCGTCGAGCTGCGGATGCTGGAGATCCCCCCCGCAATGGGCGCGCTCGACGGCGTGATGATGGAGCTCGACGACTGCGCGTTTCCGCTGCTGGCGTCGCGCACCGGCACGTCCGACCCCAACGAAGCCTTCGAGGGTGCCGACTACGCGCTGATGGTGGGCTCGATGCCCCGCAAGGCCGGCATGGAGCGCAGCGACCTGCTCGAGGCCAACGGCGGAATCTTCACTACCCAGGGCAAGGCGCTCAGCGATTCGGCCAACCCCTCGGTGCGGGTGCTGGTAGTGGGTAACCCGGCCAACACCAACTGCCTCATCGCCATGCGCAATGCGCCGGGCATCGCCGACGGGCAGTTCACCGCCATGACCCGGCTCGACCACAACCGGGCCGTCGCCCAGCTCGCCGCCAAGGCCGGCGTGTCGGTGAACGACGTGACCCGCATGACCATCTGGGGGAACCACTCCGCCACCCAGTACCCCGACATCTTCCACGCGGAGGTCGGCGGCCACAACGCAGCGGCCCTGGTCGACGACCAGGCGTGGCTGGAGGACGACTTCATCCCCACCGTGCAGCAGCGTGGTGCCGCGATCATCAACGCCCGCGGCGCCTCCTCGGCAGCCTCGGCAGCCTCGGCGGCCGTGGATCACATGCGCGATTGGTCTTCGGACACACCGGGCGGCGACTGGGTGTCGATGGGCATCCCGTCCACCGGCGACTACGGCGCCCCCGAAGGCATCATCACCTCGTACCCGGTCACCGTCTCAGGCGGCCAGTACCACGTGGTGACCGGCCTCGAGCTCGACGGCTTCAGCCGCTCCCGCATCGAGGCCTCCTGGGCCGAATTGGTCGACGAGCGCGACACCGTCGGAAGCATGGGCCTCCTCGGCTGACCCGACAGTCGCCACTGATCACCGGACGTTGCGCCGTCGGACGACTCGACGTCACGCACACGGAACGAACCCAGATTGAAGACCGGACAGCCAGCCTGCTCGCATTGGACGCGTGTCTCAGCCGGCAGCGTCACCCGGGCATCAGCTCCTGTCCTGCTCCTGAGCGCGGCTGCCAGTCTGTGACTCCTCAATCACTGCGTTCAGCCAGTCGAGCTGGCGACGTCCCAAGTCCTCGTCGGGGAACACCTTGCGGACGAGTGCTGCAATGTCGTCGATATCGGCGATGCCAGTGATCTCCATGAGTCGCATCGCATCACTGATGTCGGTGCGACGAGCCGCTCGCGCCTTCATCGCCAGCATGTGCTCTGGGCTCGCGGCGATGACCGTCAAGTACGGATGCTCGAACACCTCGCGCCCGTGCCGCTGCTCGGCCTTGGGCATGTACGGCGTTGCTTGTTCGTTCAGCCAAGTTGACGGCCAGCCTCGCTCGCGTGCCATTTCAGCGGCGATGGACATGACCGCCTCGTAGCCGTCGAGAATGGCTGTGTCGATGTCGCGGGTAGCTCGATCGGCGTCGTAGGCCAGCACCATCGCGGCGCCGCCGGCAATGTAGAGGCGCGCATGAGTTCGCCGACGCTCAAGTCGCTCGGCGAGCTCGCTGAGGGCGGCGCGGATCTCAGATTCAGCGAGCGGGGTCACCGTCAGACGACCGCTAGCTCGCTGCGAGGGAACCAGACGCCGTGTTCCTCGAAGGCACCGGGCGTGGTGATGATGGTGCGCACTCGATCGAAGGCGTAGCAGCCGCCGGCGTACCAGAAATCGGGCAGAAACCTGCGCTTGGACGATGTCCATGACGGAGGCGTTATGGCTGCGGAGCGTGCGAGGTGCTCGGCATAGGCGGCCAGGAAGGCGTCCCAGCGGGGGTCGAACAGCTCTGGCTCGTCGGCAGTCAAGGCAGCTCGCTCGTGTGGGCCGGCTTCCTGCCATACGAGTCCGAAGTCGTGCAGCAAGAGACGCAGCCGAAACTCGTCATCGCTGGCGCGCAGAGCCGGCACGTAGTCGGCCAGTGCGTTCGGGGGCCGGGTGGATGAAGTCATGGCGGCGCCTGTAGTTCGCAGCGTACCGACGAACAGGCATCCACTCGGCTGTCGGCGGCAGCGGGTCAGCTCGAGGGGCCGTAGGTGTAGCGGCCTATGGCGTCGAGCGTGCGTTGGCGCAGGGAGTTGCAGCTTCCGATTCGGATGATCAACGGTTCGTTGGCGATCATGGCGAAAGTCAGCACGTCGCCGTTGGGCGCAGTGCTGACCCCGGCGATGGCCGAGCTGTCGTTGAGCTGACCGCCCTTGGCGAAGACCGTGTTCGCCGGGCCCTGCCCGTTGCCGGGAGACCGCGGCCCGCAGCTCTGCAGTGTCGGGGTTCGACCTGCGATCGACAGCGAGGTCGCGAAGCGGGAGTCACTGCCCGCCAACAGCAGCAGCCGTACAGCGGCCTCGCAGCTCATGCGGTTGTGAACCGACAGCCCTGAGCCGTCCACCAGGACGATCTCGTCGGCCGCCGTTCCCAGCAGCTTGCTGAGCGCCGCCGTCGCTGCTGCGGCCGAGCCCGCCCGCGACGAGTCGCCGCGGTGCCGGCCGATCTGCTTGAACAGCATCTCCGCCGGCGTGTTCTCCGAGTAGCGCAGGATCCGCACCAGCATCTCGGCCACCGAAGGCGAGGTGATGCTGCCCAGATCGGTCGAGTCGCCCGCTGCGGGGGCGCTGCCCGAGCGCGGCCGGTGACGGATCACCATGCCGCGCTCTTCGAGCAGGTCGTCGAAGTCTGACGCTGCTGCCTGGGTCGAATCGGCGCTGCGAGTGTGGCTCCGGCGGTCGACGGCGTAGGGCGAGTAGCCGTCGTTGATGATCAGGCCCGACAAGACGCCCACGAAGTTCCCCGACAGGTACGACTGCTTCCAGATCGCCGGGGTCTCCGGCGTCGCGCCCGGCAGGGAGTGCGAGGTGTAGCTCTGCTCGCCGTCGGCGAACCACGATCCGTCGCCGACGATCGCGCCCTCGACGGTGTCGATGCCGTGAGCGTCGAGTGCCGCCATCACGCTGTCGGCGAGCTGGGTCACATCGGTGTACGGGCGCGCATCGGCGATGCGATTGATGTAGCCGGGCGTGGCCAGCACCGGGTCGCCGCCGCCGATCAGGTACAGGTCGCCACGCAGCACACCGTCGCTGACCGCATCGAGCGCGTCGGCATTGGCAACCACCCGGGTGGTGAAGGTTGCGTCGGCGCCCAGTTCGTTCAGCGCCACAGTGACCGTCGCGAGCTTGGCAAGCGATGCCGGCAGCAGCGGTGTGTGCGGCTTGTGCTCGAAGATCGGCTCGCCGTTGCGATACAGCGACATGCACATGTCGTCGGTTGCTTCGCTCGACCGCAACGCGGCCGAGAATTCGGTTGCCAGCCGCTGCTGCCAGGCAGGTGCGTCGTCGTCGACCCCCTCGTCTGTGTCGTCGGTTGTGCTGGGGTCCTCGCCAGCTGCGAGCGCCGCTGCGATGGCTCCCACTGCGGTTGCGGTCTCCCAGCGATCTGCGCCGTAGACGCGGATCATCTTGCGGCCCGACAGCTTGGCGTTCGGCACTGCTGCGGGCCCGCCCACGACGTAGCCGCCCGCTGCTGCTGTGGCGAGCCGCTCCAGCTGGTCCTGCGGGAATGGGTCGTGACGGCCCCCGGCCAGCACGATGCAGCGCTTGGTGCCCAGCACGCCGGCGAGCGTGACAGCCGAGTAGATGTCGGACTGCGCGTCGGCGTCGGATGCCACGACGATCGGTACCGCATCGGTGCAGTCGCCCAGCACCTCGGACGGCGGCAGCGTCGCCGACCCAGCCGTCTGCGCGCCCGCGCTCGCGGGCCATGAGCCCAGCAGGCTCACAGCGACGAGAGCTGCAGCGATTGCCTTCGAGGTAGTTGCCACTAGTGCCGACTGCGTTCAATGGTTCCGGCACTCATCAGTGCCGACTGCGTTCAATGGTTCCGGCACTCATCAGTGCCGACTGCGTTCAATGGTTCCGGCACTCATCAGTGCCGGAACTGCCGCTCGCTGGTGAACAGCATGGCGAGGCCGAGCTCGTTCGCCCGGGCGATCACGTCGTCGTCGCGCAGGGCGCCGCCCGGTTGCACCACCACCGCCACGCCGGCCTCGGCGGCGGCCTCGACGCCGTCACCGAAGGGGTAGAACGCATCGCTGGCGCAGGCGCCGCCGGCAGCCCGCCCGTCGGCCTTTGCAGCAGCAAGCTGACCAGACTCCACGCGGTTCTGCTGGCCGGCACCGATGCCCCACGCGGTGCGGTCCCGCGCCAGCACGATCGCATTCGACATCACATGCCCGCAGACGCGCCAGGCGAAGCGGGCATCGGCCAGCTCGCTCGCGGTCGGCTCGCGCTGCGTGACCACCTGCCAGCCCTCGGGTGCCGAAGCGAACGTGTGGGGCGACTGCACCAGCCATCCGCCGTTGATCTGGCGCAGCGACACGCCGGCCTCGTCGGGCCGCGGCGCCTCCAGCACCCGGGTATTGCGCCGTTTGGCCTCGAGGCGCTCCACCACGCCGTCCTCATACCCGGGCGCGATGATCAAATCGGCTTGGGCCGCGGCCTCGATGCGCTCGACCGTGTCGAGGTCGACGATCTTGTTGAACGCCACGATCCCGCCGAATGCCGAACGGGCATCGCAGTCGTACGCCCGCTGGTACACGTCGGCAAGATCGTCGCCGGCCGCCGCGCCGCACGGGTTGGCGTGCTTCACGATCACGACTGCCGACGAGCGTTCGGCATCGCCAAGGTCGTGCACGATCCGCCATGCTGCGTCGGCGTCGAAGAAGTTCAGGTAGCTGAGCGCCAGCCCGCCGTGCTGGTAGGCGTGATCCCACCAGGTCAGCTTGCCGACCGGCCGGTAGCGGGCCCCGAGATGGTGCGGATTCTCGCCGTAGCGGCATTCGTCCACCCGTTCCAGCGCCAGGTGCACGGTCGGCGGCAGGGGAGCTGGCTCGGGCGAATCAGGGGTGCCTGCCGCCACACCCGCGTCGTCGCCTGCGGTCGGTTCGTCCAGCCAGCTCACGATCGCCGCGTCGTAGGCAGCGGTATGGGCGAAGGCAGCCCGTGCCAGCCGTCGCCGCGTGGCAGCGCTCAGCGCACCGGCATCCGAATCGCCCGATGCGGCCAGCTCCTCCAGCACCGGCTCGTAGTCGGCCGGGTCCACCACCACGCCCACGCCGCCGCTTTCGTCGCCGTGGTTCTTCGCAGCGGCCCGCACCATGGCCGGCCCGCCGATGTCGATCAGCTCGGGCCCCGGGTCAGACCGGAACGGGTACAGGTTGCACACCACCAGATCGATTGCCGCGATGCCGTGCTCGTCGAGCGACGCCAGGTGGGCCGGTTTCGACCGGTCGGCCAGGATCCCGCCGTGGATGCGCGGGTGCAGCGTTTTCACCCGGCCGTCCAGCATCTCGGGGCTGCCGGTGACATCTTCCACCGCCAGCACCGGCACTCCGGCGTCGGCCAGCGCCGCGGCCGTGCCGCCGCTCGAGACGATCTCCCACCCGAGGCCCGACAGCCGGGTCGCGAAGTCGACCACGCCCGTCTTGTCCCACACCGAGATCAACGCCCTCATCGGGTCTGTCCTTCCTGCCTGTATTCGAGTTCGATTTGCCGCAGGCCCATTGCGTCCTCGCCGGCGCAGCGCTCCAGGAACGCCGCAATCGTGGCCGGGTAGAGCTCCCGTTCCACCGCCTTGATGCGCTCGTGCAGCGTGGCCTCGTCGTCGCCGGCCAGCACCGGCACTGCTTGCTGCGCCAGCACCGGGCCGGCGTCCACCTCGGCAATCGCCACATGCACGGTGCAGCCCGACTCGGCGGCCCCGGCATCCAGCGCGTCACGCACTGCGTGCCAGCCCGGGAACGCCGGCAGCAGCGACGGGTGCGTGTTCAGCACCCGCCCTTGGTATCGGCCGCCATCCCATGCGAAGAACGACGCATCCAGCACTGTGCCGAAGCCGGCCATCGCCACCACGTCTACGTCTCGCCCGCCGAGCACAGCGGCCAGCTCGCAGCTGTAGCCGTCCCGGTCGAAGCGCCGCTGGGCCGAGTCGCTGTTCTCGCCCATCCAGTCCGAACGCGCCACCAGCACCGTCTCGATCTCCGCATCGGCGGCAATGCCCAGTCCCCGGCACGGCCGATCGGCACCCACCAGATCCACCGGCAGCCCCTCGCCGAGCATCGCATCGAGGATGGATCCGGTTCCCGACACCAGTACCGCCAGCCGCACGGCGCCGAACCTACGCGCCCCGCGCGCCGGCGGCGCGGTACGCCGGCTGCGGTGCCCGCGCTCCCCAGTAGCCTCAGCGCCGTATGCGCCCGCCCGAGGACATGCCACCCCCATCGTCTGGGCCACCAGGCGGGCCTCAGGGTCCCCAAGGCCCCGGCGGCCCCCAGGGTCCCGCCGGCCCCCGGCGGGTGCCACGCCGCCCACGCGGCCTCACCCGCTTCCGCCTGATCATCGGCATCGTCGTCGCGGCCGGCCTGATCCTGCTGTTCTCCATCCGGGGCCTCGCCGGCTTCTGGACCGACTACCTGTGGTTCGACAGCCTGGGCTACGCCTCGGTGTGGTGGAAGGTGCTGTGGGCCAAGATCGGCCTCGGCCTGCTGTTCACGGCGATCTTCTTCGCCCTAATGTGGGTGAACCTGTTCATCGCCGAGCGTCTCGCCGCACGCGCCACGCCGACAGGCCCGGCCGAGGACATCGCCGCCCGCTGGCACCAGATTTCCCGCCGCCGCCGCGCCCTCATCCGCATCGGCGTCTCGCTGGTGCTCGCCTTCATGGTCGGCACTGGCGTCTCGGGCCAATGGGAGTCGTGGCTGTTCTTCATCAACGCCACCGACTTCGGCCTCACCGACCCGCAGTTCGGCCGCGACATCGGCTTCTACGTCTTCCGCCTGCCGTTCTTCAACTTCCTGGTTGGCTGGGCGTTCGCCGCCGTGCTGGTGACGTTCATCTTCACCACCATCTGGCACTATCTGAACGGCGCGATCCGGGTTCAGGCCCCCGCCGGCAGCCGGGTGCAGCCGCAGGTGAAGGCGCACCTGTCGCTGCTGCTGGGCCTGCTGGCGCTCATCAAGGCGGTGGGCTACTACTTCGACCAGTTCGAGCTCACGCTGTCCACCCGGGGCTTCGTGGACGGCGCCACCTACACCGACGTGAACGCCCAGCTGCCGGTGCTGCGGCTGCTCATGGTGATCAGCCTGTTCAGCTTCCTGCTGCTGGTGGTGAACATCTGGCGGCGGGGCTTCACCTATCCGGTGATCGCGGTGGCGCTGTGGGTGGTGATCGCCGGGCTGGCGGGCGCCGCGTACCCCGCCATCGTGCAGCGCTTCCAGGTGGAACCCTCGGAGTCGACCCGCGAGGCGCCCTACATCGAGCGCAACATCGAGATGACCCGCATCGCGCTCGGGCTCGACAACGTGTCGCCCCGCGAGTTCAACTACGAACCCGGGTTGACTGCCGAAGACATCGAGAACAACTTCGACACGGTGCGCAACGTGCGGCTGCTCGATCCCGCCGTCATGCAGGACACGTTCCAGCAGACCCAGGGCATCAAGAGCTTCTACGACTTCCGCGACATCGATGTCGACCGCTACGAGATCGACGGCCAGGTCACCCAGATCGTGCTGGCGGCCCGTGAGCTGCGGCCCACCGAGCTGCCCACCGACACGTGGGAGACCGAGCACGTCGCCTACACCCACGGCTACGGCGTGGCGGCAGCGCCGGCCAACGGGGTCGACGCCAACGGCCGCCCGGCATACGCGCTGGGCGACATCCCGAATGTGATCACTCCGGGCGCGGAGGCCCTCGAGCTCGACGAGCCGGGCCTGTACGTGGGCGAAGACCTGCAGGGCTATTCCATCGTGGGTGCGCAACGCGCCGAGGTCGACTTCCAGGACGACGACGACCGCACCGAGACGACGCGCTACGACGGCGCCGACGGGGTGGGTATCGGCGGTTTCTTCCGGCGTCTGGCGTTCGCGGTGCGCTTCGCCGAGCCGAACCTGCTGGTGTCGGGCGAGATCCAGGGTGAGAGCCGGATCCTCTACAACCGCGACATTCAGGAGCGGGTGAGCCTGTTGGCGCCGTTCCTGTCGTACGACAACGATCCCTACCCCGTCGTGCTCGACGGGAAGGTGAAGTGGGTGCTCGACGCCTACACCACCACCACGCAGTTCCCATACGCGCAGCGCACCAATTCGCGGGCGGCCACGCTGGGAAGCGACCTGCGCGACCCGTTCAACTACGTGCGTAACTCAGTGAAGGCCGTGGTGGACGCCCACGATGGCACGGTCACGTTCTACGTGGTCGACCGCAGCGACCCGATCGTGCAGTCGTACATCAAGCAGTTCCCGGCGCTGTTCGCCACCGAAGACCCGCCCGCCGAGCTGCAGGAGCACTTCCGCTATCCCGAGGACCTGTTCCGGGTGCAGACCGATGCGTGGGGCCGGTACCGCCTGGACGACCCGTCGGAGTTCTACGACGCCGCCGGTGCGTGGGCGGTGGCGCAGGATCCGGGCGACTCGATCGGCCAGACCACCGTGGAGACGGTGCGCGACGAGACGACCGGGCAGGTGATCGCCACGGTCGAGGCCAGGATCTCACCGCAGTACTTGCTGTTCCGATTGCCGGGCGACGATGCTCCGTCGTTCGTGATCTTCCGGCCGTTCGTGCCGTTCTCCGAGGATGATTCCCGCAAGAACCTCGAAGGCTTCATGGTGGTCCACAACGATCCCGACCGGTACGGCCAGATCGAGGTGTTCGAGATCCGGTCGGATCAGCCGATCGACGGTCCGGCGCTGTTCAACTCGAACATCCAGACCGAGGAGGAGATCTCCGAACGGCTGACGCTGCTGAACCAGAAC
The DNA here is from genome assembly GCF_965204125.1 of Candidatus Poriferisodalis sp. GTDB lineage: Bacteria > Actinomycetota > Acidimicrobiia > Acidimicrobiales > Poriferisodalaceae > Poriferisodalis. The sequence goes on from NZ_OZ241968.1 coordinate 1,603,881, forward strand.
GGCTCGGTGGTGCGGCCCGGCAACCTGCTGCTGATCCCGGTGGAGAACTCGCTGTTGTATGTGCGGCCGCTGTTCATCGCGGCCACGGGGCCGACGGCGGTGCCGGAGCTGCAGCTGGTGATTGCCGGCATCGGCTCGAACGTGGTGATCTCCGAGACGTTCGAAGGGGCGCTCGAGAAGGCGATCGGCGCCAGCATCGACATCGGCAACGGCACGGTGCGCCTGCCCGATGAGCCCGAAGCGCCCGACGACACCGAGGACGAGCCGGCGGCCGCGCCCGACGACGAAGCTGACGAGCCCGACACGGCGCCCGACACCGCCGACGCAGGCGACCTGCTTGAACGCGCCGCCAGGGCGTTCGAACGGGCCGACGCCGCCCTGCGAGAAGGCGACCTCGCCGCCTACCAAGAGGCAGTCGACGAGGCCGAGCGCCTGATAGCCAGAGCCGCCCGAATCCTCGAACAAGCCGCCACCGGTTAACCCGGCGGCCGTCGCTGATGGGGCTTCGGCCTTGATCAGAAGGCGCGTGCTACGAGCCGAACATCGGCATCGAGGGCGTCAGCGATCCGTTGGAGGGTCCGCGCCGTCGGGCTCGTGGAGCCGCGTTCGATCCTGCTGATGTCGGCTTGATTCACTCCGCAGCGTTCCGCTAGTTGACCCTGGGTCAGGCCGAGCTTCTCACGCAATTCCACAACCTGCATCGCAATCTCGTAAGCACGCGCAAACACCTCGCCCTGTGCCGCGACTTCAGGTGCAAGTCGCGCCCGGCGTGCTGAGACGACCTCTTCGTAGGGAAGTGACATAGGTAGGCCATCCCTCCTCAACCCATTATGGGGAATTCACCATAGGGGTTGCCAATGGGAGAACCGCGACCTTGCTGGCGCCGGAAGGCCACTGGTAGGGTTATCGCTCTCGCCGCGGGGTGGAGCAGTCTGGAAGCTCGTCGGGCTCATAACCCGAAGGTCGCAGGTTCAAATCCTGCCCCCGCCACCAAGGGGTCTTGGCCAGTGCACCCCATTTGTGTTGGCCAGTTGCACCTAGATCGGGCCTTTTTGGCCCGATTTTGCGCGTTTCGGCCCGTGTTCAGGGCTTGTTTTGGTGGTGGTTTGCCGGTTCGCGTTCGTTAGGCGGTGAGGTGCGTGTGGACGCACGCGACGAAGCAGACGGCTTCGTGGCCGTCTGCTTCGCTGGCGGGTCGCCGGTCCGCTATGGGGGTGGTCGTGCGCGGAAGTCGGGTGCCTCGCCGGTCGGCGGGCTTGAGGCCGGTTGGTCGGTGTCCGGCTGCTGTTGGGGTGTGTTGTTTGTGGGTTGTGTCTTGTTGGCGGCTCGTCGGGCCTGTTTGGCGGCTGTGAGTTCTGCTTCGAGTTGTGCTTCGCCGTTGCGGGTGAGTTTGAGGTTGTACCAGACGGCTTGTGCGAGGCACATGATGTGGCGGGCGGCGATGCCCATGATGCGGTTGACCTTTTTGGAGAGGCCGTTCTCGTCTTTGATCTGGGCGAAGATGTTCTCGGCGGGATTGCGCTGTCCGTAGACCTGGTCGTGCAGCGGTGTGCCCCATGGTGGCCACTGGAAGTAGTCGAGGTCTTCGACGACTGCGGTGATGATTCCTTGGTGGAGGATGCCTTGGGGGAGGTTCTTGAAGATGCTGGTGAGATCTGCCGGCGGCGGGTACAGCGGCTGTTGACTGGGTCCGGCGTTCTGGTCGGGGTCGATGTTGAGCCGTCCGTCTCGGGTGGGCGACGAGAGCCGCTTGGCGCCGCCTTCGATGTGCTCGTGGACTCGCAGCGCGAACCGTTCGGCTCGTTCTGTGTAGAACTGCTGGAGCTCGTCGCCTTTGAGTCCTGGTGGGGGTTTGCGCCAGCTGCGCGGGGTGCAGGCGTTAATCGCCAATCACCGAAGGCAGGCCAGGGGGCGTGCCCATATTCGAACTACTACGGTCGACGACATGGCTGAGAACGCTGCGGTGGTCATCAAGGGAGCCACGATCGTGTCGATGGACGCCGAGATGGGCACGGTCGTGGGCGACGTGTTGATCCGGGACGGTTCCATCAGCGCGGTCGGGTCGGTCGACGAAGCCACAACACGTGATGCGGAGCGGGTTGACGCTCGCGGGATGATCCTCATCCCAGGGCTGGTCGACTGCCACCGTCACGTGTGGCAGCTTCCGCTGCGCAGCGTGACGGCGAACTGGTCGCTCATGGACTATGTGATCGGCATTCGCACCACGGCCGCCGACGCGTACCGGCCCGAAGATCTCTACATCGCGCAGTTGGCCGGGGCGCTCGACGCGTTGAGCTGCGGCGTCACGACGGTGGCCGATTACAGCCACAACATCTTGAGCCCGGCCCACGGCGCGGCCGCATTGCGGGGCCTTTCCGAGTCCGGGATCCGCGCGTGGTGGGGAGCGGGGTTCAACGTCCCGCCGGGAAGCGCAGACCGCTACGGATCCAATGCCGACCGGGCGGCGCGGCTCGTCGATCTCGCCGCCGCGGCGGCCGACCATCCGCTCATCACGATGGGCATCTGCCCCGAGGAGTTCGGTATAGCGCGGCCCGTCGACGTGCCCGATCAATACGAGTTCGCCCGATCCAATGGGCTGCGCATCATGCATCACGTCAACAGCACCGCCGGCGGCCACGAGGTGGGCAACCACCTCGGTCCCCGGGGGTTGCTTGGCCCTGATGTCTTGCTTGTCCACATGAACTTCAGCACCGACGAAGAGTGGGAGACCGTCGCGGCCTCCGGTGCGTCGGTGGTCTTCACCCCCGAGACCGAACTCCAGATGGGCATGGGCATGTCGTCAACCGAGAAGGTCCGATCCGCCGGCATGGCGCCGACGATCGGCACCGACATCGTCTCCAACAACAACGGCGACATGTTCTTCGCGGCCCGGCTCGCGCTCCAGGTCGAACGGGCCCTGGCCAACGAGGCCCGCATCGCATCCGGCGAGATGTTCAGTGGCACCACGGTTGCGGCCGGCGACGCGCTCGCGTGGATAACCGTCAACGGTGCGCGAGCGTGCGGCCTCGAGGCAACCGTCGGCCGTATCGCCGTGGGTATGGCTGCCGACCTCGTACTGCTCGACGGCACCGACATCTCGATGAGCGGCTGGACCGGCGCCGACGCGGCCGGCCACGTCGTGCTTCAAGGCCACCCCGGAGTCGTCGACTCGGTCATGGTCGGTGGCACGTGGCGCAAACGCAGCGGACGACTGACCCACGATCTCGAACAGGTACGCGGTCTCGTGACCGACACCGCCCAGTACCTCCGGCAATCGATCGACGACGCCGGCGGATTCCTCAACGCCCAGTCCTTCGAGGCGATCGCCAACCAGCTCGCCATCATCGAGGGCGAGTAGAGCCAGAAAGGTCAGCTCATGCACACGAGACGCGTCGTAACCGGCCACAACGAACAGGGCAAGGCCGTCTTCACCATCAACGAGGTCGTAGAACCGATCGCGTCCGCCGTCGCCCCCGGGTACGAGTTCCGCCGCATTTGGGGCGCCGACACCATCCCCGAGTTCCCCGACGCCGGCCAACCACGACCAAGTCACGACTACTTCCCGCCGACCGGCGGGATCCGGTTCGCGACCTTCACCGTGCCGCCGACCCAGGTCGTCGACCTCGACGACATCGACTTCGAGGCGGCCGCGGCGGAGATGGAGGAGCGCCTGCCCGGCCTGGCCGGCCACATGGAGCCCGACAACCCGGGAATGCACACCACCGCCTCGATCGACTTCGACTACGTCGTGTCGGGTCGCGTCGTGCTCGAACTCGACGACGGAGCGGCCGTCGAACTCGGCCCTGGCGACGCCGTAGTCCAGAACGGCACCCGGCACGCATGGCGCAACCCATTCGACGAACCCGCGGTCATCGTGGTCACGCTCATCGGCACCACCCACAACGGCCTGCCTGGGTAACGCTTGGGTAACGGACTTCTCACGATTCGCCGGCACAGCCCGGGACCAGCCGGACCCCCCTCCGCGGATTCCCGCAGAACTCAGCACAACCCGGCACTCGACGGGAGCGGACCGCACCGGCGGGCGGGAATTCCTAAACCGTGCGTCGCAGGTTCAAATCCTGCCCCCGCCACCAAGAGGTGGGAGTGAGTTGCTGCACGTCCCCACCGGGTCACGGCGGGGGAGCGTTGCCTCAATCGCCGGGTTCGGCGCAGATCTGAGCGAGGGGGCAGCTGAAACCGGGCAGCACGTCGTGCCCGTCGAGCGAAGCCTCGGGCGCCAGCAGTTCGACCGGTCCGTCGAGCCGGTGGACCCGGGCCGAGCGTGACTCGGGATAGATCACCCACACCAGCCGCACGCCGAAGCTGAGCCACATGCGAGCTTTGTCGTGCGTTTCGCCGCGGCGCTCGCTGGGCGAGGCCACCTCGACCACCAAGTCCGGCACGACTTCGGCGTACCCCGCCACCTCCTGCCCGACAGCCAGCCGCTGCGCGGAAGTGAAGGCGATGTCGGGCTCTCGCACCGTGTCGGGGTCGCGTTCGAGCCACACCCCCGAATCAGAGCCGACCACGGTGCCGAGGCCAGCGGCCACCACGAAGTCGACCAGTCGCGCGCCCAACCGCATGACGATCGCTCCATGCATCTGGCCCGCCGACATCGTCTCGCAGAACACCCCTTCGATGAGTTCGCCACGTACGCCGGAGCCGTCGAGCCGCAGCAAGTCGGCTGCGGTCAGCAGCGCCGTTTCAGCTCTCGCCTCGGTCATCGTCATCGGTCTCCGCGGAACCTAACCCTGTCCAATCGTAGGTCCAAGCGATTATCGGCCAGCAACTCCAAGGCGGCCCGGACTGGTCACGGCCACTTGAGGTTCGGTGGTTGCTCCCGAGATCACCATGCCGGAAACGGCTTGGTCGCTGGCTAGGCGGCTCGGTACTTTGCGGAGCGTGGTCGAGGACGATCCGAATGACTGAACCACCCGCCGCGGTGACAACAAACCGTGGCTCAGAAGAAATCCGGCGCGGGCGCCGGCGCATGATCACGGCTCAGCTCGCGAGCGCCTCACTGAGTGCCGACGACCAGGCTGTGCTCGATGCGTCAGCGAATGATGTCGCCCATCACTCGGCGGCTATCGCAGTGAGAACGGCGGGTAGCGGTCGGTGACGAGCAGCCACATGTAGGCACCCACCCGCAGCCCCCAGCGATGCACGCCCAGCACGAAGTCAAACAGGCCTCTCGGGTAGCGGCCGGTGAAGATGATGGCGATCCACGCCAGGATCACGCAGAGCACTGCGGCGACGCCCAGCACGGCGAGCACGATGTAGTGAGGGATCGCCAGCAGCCACTTGACCAGCGGCAGCCAGCGATTCAAATCTCGGGACGCGTCGGGATAGTCCAAGTCCAAGGCGACGGCCTGCTGTTCGTCGGTCGAGGGGTACTCGTCGCGCATCAGCGACAGGTAGGCGTTGACGCGGGCGGTGAAGCGCGTCAGCTCGAGGTTCCAGTCGAACCACCAGCGCGGGTACTTGCGCCGGAACAGGAGCATCAGCAACGTCGGTCCGAACAGCCCGCCGGCGGTGAGGGCAGCCGCCACGTTGGTGCCGCTGCCCGACCAGTTGCTGGCCATCGAACCCGAGACCAAGCCCGCAACGACCGCTATGGGTATGGCCAGGATGATCCGGAAGAACGTCTTGGCCCGGCTGAGCCCGCCGTCGGGATAGGCGACATCCAGCCTCGCCGGATAGTCCGCTCCGGCAGGCTCGCCTGCGCTGTCAGTCTCGGTCATGGTCGTCTCCCCCCTGGAGATGCCGGATCATAAGCGGCGGGGGGTCAGCCGCCCGACGGCTTGTACCAGCCGGCGCCGATGAGGGTGCCGTCGACGTCCATCACCCAGATGCGCATGGTGGCGGGCCCTGGCGCGTCGGCGGGGTTGTCCTCGGCGGTGATCCAGACGCCTTCTGCGGTGGCGTTGTGCACCGCCGGGCCCAGCAGGTCAGTGATGTCGGTGCCCACCAGCTCGGGGTCGATGTGGGTGAGGATCTCGCCGTCTGGGGCCGCGGTGAACCCTGAGAAGAACCCGTCGAGCGTGTCAGTGCGGTTGTAGTACTCCACCATCGGCACCAGCCCCACGGAGATGCCCTGCGGGTTCGTATAGAACTCGATGATCGCCTCGAAGCCGCCGGCGCGGAAGTGCTCAGCCGATTCCGATATGAGCTGTGGCACGAACTCGTCGGTGTCGATGTACCAGCCCGAGCCGAACAACAGCCCGTCATGGCGCACCACCCAGGTGTGCTTCAGCTCGAAGGCGGCCTCGTCGCCGAGGGTGCCGCTGGCCGGGTTCACATACACATACGGCACCCAGCGCCCCGCTTCCGTGGCCGCCAGCATTTCGGGCCCGTAGCTGTAGCCGTTGATGTCGGTTCCGACCGGGCCGTTGACGTCGAGGCCCAGTAGATCGGGGTTGTAGTGCGCGATGACGGTGTCGTTGTCGTCGATGATGAACACGTACCACTGTCCGTCGACGCTCTCGGGACTGCTGTAGTGCTCCACGGTGGCTTCGAGCCCATCAGCCTCGTAGCGGCTGATGGCGCCCTCGACGACGGTCTTGGTGTATGCGGCCGGCTCCGATCTCGCCGGGGTCGACGCCATCACCTGGCGGATCATCTCCTCGATCTGCGCTGGGGTCACGCCCTGTTGCGGCGGGGCCGTCTCCGCCAGAGCGGCCTCGACGGCGGCTTCGACATCGGCCGCGGCCAAACCGGTCGCAGATGCCGCTGCCGCCTCCAGCGCCTCTCGCACAGCTCTGTCGATTTCGCCGCGTAACACGTCGGACTCGCCCGCCAGCGCATCAGCCAGTTCAGCCTGCACGATCTGTTCGACATCGCTGCGAGACAGCCCGTCTGTGGCGCTGTCGGTCTCGCTGCTGCATCCGATGAGGGATACGCCGCCGAGCAGAGCGATCACCACGGCGACCAGGGATCGGTTCATTGCCATTGAGCGCAATTGCTGTGACGGGACGGAACTACAGCCCGCCGGCGCCCACCGCGGCGGTCGCCGCGCTGGTCAGCGTCTCCTGGTAGCCGTCGTCGTCAGCGAAGCTCACCTTGACCTTGATCGTCTTGGCGGCGTCGGCGGACTGCAGCAGATATGTGGACCCGGTCGCGCCGTCGATCACGTCGTCGTCGCCCAGCCACTGGTAGCCGAAAGTGACGTCGGTGAGCCCGTTGGCGTCGGTGATGCCGGAGGTGTCCGCGGTCAGGGTGTGACCCACCTGCGCGGTGCCGGAAATGGTGGGCGCGCCCGCGGCCGGACTGTTCACCGTGGCGGTCGCCGCGCTGACCAGCGTCTCGGCGTTGCCTGCGTCGTCAGTGAAACTGACCCTGATCCTGATCGTCTCGCCGGCGTCGCCGGACTGCAGCACATAGCTGGACCCGGTGGCGCCAACGATCTCGGTGTCGCCGCCCCACATCCACTGGTAGCTGAAAGTGACGTTCGTGAGCCCGTTGGCGTCGGTGATGCCGGAGGTGTCCGCGGTCAGGGTGTGACCCACCTGCGCGGTGCCGGAAACGGTGGGCGCGCCCGCGGCCGGACTGTTCACCTTGGCGGTCGCCGCGCTGGTCAGCGTCTCGGCGTTGCCTTCGTTGTCGGTGAAGGTGACCGTGACTGTGATCGCCTTGTTGACGTCGCTGGACTGCAGCACATAGCTGGACCCAGCTGCGTTATCGATCACCTCGCCGTCGCCCAGCCACTGGTAGCTGAAAGTGACGTCCGCGAGCCCGTCGGCGTCGCCGATGCCGGAGGTGTCCGCGGTCAGGGTGCTGCCCACCTGCGCGGTGCCGGAAATGGTGGGCGCGCCCGTCGCCGGGCTGTTCACCCCGATGATGAGGCTGTCGCCGGTGCCGGCCTGGATGCCGGCGAACGAGTGACGGTTGTCGACCGCGAGGTCCGCTGAGTCCACGCTGACAACCACATCGTCGGTGCCGCTCGCCGTGACCGTCACCGACGAGCTCGTCGTCGATCCGGCGTCGATCGTGACCGGGGTGGTTGAGAGCGTCCCCCCGACAGCAGACAGCGCCACCGTCATGTCGAACGGCGCGCCCTCGGCCACCTTGACCACCACATCGCCATCGTCGGTGAGCTGCAATTCTGCAGTGAGAGTGAACGGCGCACCCGGATTGTTGGTCAGCTGCAATTCCAGCAGGGCCGAGTGACCATCGAAGATGCCGTCGGGCAGCGCGCTCAGGCTGTTGTCGTCCAAGTTGAGACGACTCAGGAACGGCAAGTCGTCGAATAGATCCGCGGGCAGCGAGGTCAGGTTGTTGTGGCTGAGCTGCAGCTTCTCGAGGTTCGAAAGGCCGTCGAACACGTCGCTGGACAGCGTCGTCAGCGAGTTGCTGTACAGGTTGAGCTCCCTCAGTGTGGAGAGCCCGCTCAGCGCGCCGTCGGGAAGAGAAGTGAGCCTGTTGCCGCTCAGATACAGAACATCCAGACCGGACATGCCCGCGAAGTCGCCGTCCTTCAGCGTGAGCGACGAGTCGTCCGACACGTGCATCGTGCCCGTGATGCCGCTCAGATCGGAGTCGGTCACATCCGCGCAGTCGCTGACGTCAGCAAGCTGGTCCAGGATCGCATCGCGCACTGCCTCGGTGCGACCGCAGATGCCCGACTCGGTTCCGGAATCCTGAGCCGCAGCCGGATAGCTGCTCAGCAACGCCACCACAGCCACCACAAGCACGGCGGCCACAACGGCCTGCCGCCGCCCTCGCGGGCCGCCATCGGCTCTTGGGATGTGCAGGTATCCCGCTGTGCCCTTCATTTCGCAGCCTCCTTCGCCGCCGCCCACTCCGAGAGTGCTCACCCGGCTTCGCCAGCAGTCTCGTGGACAATAGTACGGACTACGATCCGACTTGACCGTGATTTGACGGTCCAGCGTGGGCAGATTGATTCGCAGCACGAGGCGCAGCCGCTCGGCTGTTCGCCGTCGCGGCTGGACGATTGATGTCCAGTAGTTGACGCTATAAAAAAAGTGACATCGGTCTCTTGACTTGGGCCAGAGGGCTGCCTAGTGTCGGGCGCACATCGATCTCGGTCGGTCGAATGCGACAGCCGGAGACCGGCCCTGGCGGCCCAAGGAGTGGCTATGCCTAGAACCCGGTCCCGCAATAGAACGCGATCCGCAGCAAAGTGGCGCTTGCTGATGGTTCTGCTCGCCGTAGCCGGCTTGCTCGCGGCTGCATGCGCAGACGACACCGACGCCGACTCGACCGCCGATGCCGAAGCCCTCCAAGAGGCGCAGGACGCGGCGGCGGCCGCCCAGGCGGAAGCCGAAGACGCCGCCGCCAAGGCTGCAGCAGCCGAGGCTGCCCTGGCCGAAGCCGAGGCCGCTGAAGGCGTCGACCCAGAAGTCGTCGCCGATCTCGAGAAAGAACTGGCCGAAGCGCGCGAAGCCGCCGCCGCAGCCGAGGCGGAAGCCGAGCAGGCCGCGGCAGCGGCCGTCGAAGAGCGCAACTGCGTCGACGAGGTGGTCATCGGCACGGTCTGGCCGATGTCGGGAACCTTCAGCTTCGTCGGCAGCGCCGAGATCGCCGGCGCCAGCAAGGCAGTAGAGGACATCAACGCAGCCGGCGGCATCGAGTCGCTGTGCAACGCCACGCTGCGGCTCGCCATCTACGACGCGGGCGGCTCCGCCGAAGAGGCGGCCACCGCCGTCGAGCGCCTGCTCGACGACGAGCCCGACGTGTCGGCGATCGCCGGATCATGGTTGTCGTCGTTCAGCCTGGCCGCCACCGAGGTGTCCGAGCGAGCCGGCATCCCGTTCGTCACCGAGAGCTTCGCCGACTCGGTCACCGACCGCGAGGGCTTCACCCACGTGTTCGGTTACTCGCCGCCGGCATCAGCCATCAAGGGCCTCATCCTCGACGCCATCCAGCCCGGGCTCGACCAGGCGGGCATCACCATGGAGACGGTGGCAGTGGTGGGCTCCACCTCGGCCGCAGCGGTGCCGCTGCAGCAGGCGCTGCTGGCCGAGTTCGCCGAGCGGGGCATCGAGGTCGCCGTCACCGACACGTGGGCACCCGGCGGGCTCGACGATCCCTCGGGCGTGGCCACCAAGATCGCCAACGCCGACGTGGATGTCATCTTCAACATCGCATTCGCCTTCAGCGACGTCAGCGGCCTGCAGAACGAGCTGATCGCCCGTGGCGTCACCGCACCGGTGATCCAGAACGGCGGCCAGGGCCTGCTGCCCGCATGGGCCGACCTGGGTCCGGAAGTGGCCGGGCTGTCGACCTTCGTCTATGCCAACCCGCTGGCAGGCAGTGACGCCTTCGACGAGCTGGCGGCTGCGATCGACCAGCCCTACGCCCGCCAGGACCACATCGGCGGTTACTTCGTGGTGCACCTCATCGCCGCCGTGCTGGAGCAGTCTGGCGATCCCTCGCCGGCCGCAGTCGCCAAGGCGTTCAACACCGTCAAGCTGACCGAGGGCGTCGCGGTGGACCTCATGCCGGCATCGGCCATCAGCTTCAGCGCCACGGGCCGCGTCGACCAGCACTTCGGCGTGCTGGCCCAATGGCAGGAAGTGGACGGGAGGCTGATCCCGTGCACCGTCTATCCGGAGGAGTTCGCGATCTGCGATCCCGTGTGGGAGTAGCGCCGAGCGCAACCCCGCCCGCAGATGACTGAATTCCTGCAGTTCCTCGTACCGGGGATCCTCATCGGCGGCGTCTACGCGCTGCTGGCCTCGGGGCTCGGGCTGATCTTCGGCGTGATGCGCGTGGTCAACTTCGCCCAGGCCGACTTCATGATGCTGGCCATGTACCTGTCGTGGGCGCTGTTCGCAGGCGGCATCGGCATGGACCCGTTCCTGGCCATGCCGGGCATCTTCGCCGTGTTCCTGCTGCTGGGCATGGCGATCCACTGGCTGTTCATCCGCTTCGTGATCGGCCGCCACGAGAACCACGACGCCCAGGTCATCCTCACCATCGGGCTCGGGCTCATCTTCCAGAACCTCATCCTCATCAGGTACTCCTCGGAGCCCCGCGTCGTCGCGCCGTCGTACGCCAACACGGGCGACTTCATCGGCGACATCTTCATCAGCCGGGCCCGCCTCTACGCCTTCCTGCTGTCGCTGCTGGTGGCAGCGCTGCTGTTCCTGTTCCTCAACCGCACCGGCACCGGCCGCGCCATCCGGGCCGCGTCGGAGAACTGGGAAGCCGCCACCTACATGGGCATCAATATCGACCGCACCAACCGCATCGCGTTCGGCGTGGGCGTGGCCCTCACCGCCGTCGGGGGAGCGGCGCTGGTCACGTTCCAGAGCATCACGCCGTTCGTGGGCCTGCGGTTCGTGGTGGTGATGTTCGCCGCCGTCGTGCTCGGCGGCCTCGGCAGCGTCAGCGGCGCCTTCGTGGGCGGAGTGCTCATCGGGATCATCCAGTCGGTGTCGCAGGTCTGGACGTCGGCGGCGGTGAAGAACGTCTGGGTGTTCGCGCTGTTCCTGCTCATCCTGTACGTGCGGCCCAACGGGCTGTTCGGCAAGGTCCAGCGGGCCATATGACGCGACGCCTCATCCCGTTCGTCGTGCTGGTGGCGGCCGTGGCACTGCTCAACGGCTGGCTGTACCAGCGGTTCCATGTGCGGGTGCTGACTCTCGCCGTGGTGTGGGCGCTGGCCGGCGTGGCCTGGAATCTCATGGCCAAAGCCGGGCAGATCTCGCTCGGCCACAGCGCATTCGTCGGCATCGGCGCGTACGGCTTCACCGTGCTGCTGCGCGACGGCGGCATGTCGCCGTGGATCGGCATGGCCATCGGCATGGGCGCCGCCGCGGTCGTGGCCTTCGTGATCGGCCTGCCTACGTTCCGGCTGAAGGGCTTCTACTTCACGCTCGCGACCATCTCGTTCCCGCTGATCCTGGAACTGCTCGTCTCCCATTACGGCGAGCCCGAGCTCACGGTGCCGTTCCACCCGGAGAACCAGTGGAAGTTCATGGAGTTCTCAAACGCGCACACCTACGTGTGGGTGGGCCTGGGAATGCTCATCGTGGCGCTGCTGATCAGCGAGCTGATCGATGTGACCTCATTCGGGTTCGCTCTGCGAGCCATCCGTGACAACGAGGTGCTGGCACGCGCTGTCGGCATCCGGACGGTGGCGTGGAAGTCGGCTGCCTTCATGATCTCGGCGGCGCTGTCAGCGGCCATGGCCGTGCTGTGGGTGAAGGCCGTGCTGCGTGTGACAGTTGCCGAGGAGGTCTTCGGCATCACCGTCGTGATCGTGATGCTGTCGGTGGCGTTCGTGGGCGGGGTCGGGATGACCTGGGGACCGGTCGTGGGCGCGGCGTTCCTCATCCCGCTGGCGATGTTCCTCGACGACTCGATCAGCGAGGCTGTGCCCGGCGCGCAGGAGCTGGTCTATGCCGCCGCGCTTGTGCTGGTGGCGCTGCTGATACCGCGCGGGATCCTGCCTGCTGCTGGGCGGGGCTGCCGCTGGCTGGCGACGCGGCTGCCCGCAGCGCAGGGGCCGCCGGCTGGGCAGCTGCTGCGGCGCGTCGTGGCGCCCCCGCCTCGGCCCTCGCCGCTGCTGAGCGTGCCGCGCAGGCCCCGGCGACCGGCGGCGCTGCCCGCAGCGGGCGAGGCGCCGGTGCTCGAGGTGGAGAGCGTGGCCAAGAGCTTCGGCGCCAACCGCGTGCTGTCCGACGTGTCGTTCACAGTTGCCGCCGGCACGCGGGTCGGCATCATCGGCCCCAACGGCGCCGGCAAGACGACGCTGTTCAACATCATGACCGCCCACCTGCGCGCCGATGCCGGACGGATCCGCTTCAAGAGCATCCCGATCGACCGCATCCGCGCCCCGCGGCGCTACGAGCTCGGCATCTCCCGCACGTTCCAGGTGCCGCAGGGCTTCGGGCTCATGTCGCCGCTCGACAACGTGGTGGTTGCCGCGATCGGCGCCTCGGTGCGGCACCCGGTGCAGGCCTCGATGGAGATGCTCGAACGGGTCGGCCTCGCCGGCAAGGCCCTGGGCCAGCTCAGCGCCCTCACCGTCGCCGAGACCAAGAGCCTCGAGCTGGCCCGCGCCATGGTGAGCGAGCCGGACCTGCTGCTGCTCGACGAGCCGCTCGCAGGTCTCAACGAGGCCGAGCGTGTCGGCTTCTTCCAGATCGTCGACGACCTCGTTGCGCCGCACACGGCCATCGTGGTGATCGAGCACTCGGTGCGGTCGCTGGTGCGCTACGCCGAATCGGTGGTGGCGCTCGACGAAGGCCACATCATCGCCCATGGCTCGCCCGACGACGTCGTGTCCGACCCCCGTGTGATCGAGGCCTACCTCGGCTCGAAGTGGATGGAACGTGCTCGAGATCAGTGACCTGTGCGCCGGCTACGACGGCATCCCTGCGCTGAGATCAGTCGATTTCCGCGTGGGGCCCCGCGAGCATGTGGCCATCCTGGGCCCCAACGGCGCCGGCAAGACCACTCTGCTGAAGGCCATCAGCGGCACCGTGGTGCCCGACTCCGGCTCGATCAGCTTCGACGGCCGGGACCTGCTCGCCCAAGCGCCGCACAAGCGAGTCGAGGCGGGCATCGTGCACGTGCCCCAGGGGCGGATGATCTTCGCGTCGATGACCGTGGCCGACAATCTCCGGCTCGGCAGCCACCGCGCGGCTGCGCAGAACCGGCACGACGAGCGTCGTGAGCTCGTGTTCGAGATCTTTCCAGCGCTGGCCGACATGGCGGGCCGCGACGGCGGCGCGCTCTCGGGCGGCCAGCAGCAGATGCTGGCGGTGGCGCGCGGGGTGATGGCCTGCCCCCGTCTGCTCATGCTCGACGAGCCGTCCATGGGGCTCGCGCCACGCGCAGCCGACGACATCTTCGAGGGCGTCACGCGCCTGATGCAGAGCGAGACCACAGCGATGGTCGTGGTGGAGCAGCGGGCCCATCAGGCGCTCGAGGTCTGCGACCGGGCCCACGTGCTCGAGTCGGGCGAAGTGTCGCTGGAGGCCACCAGCCGGGAGCTCCTGGCCGACGAGCGGCTGGCAGCCGCCTACCTGGGCTCAGAGCTCTGAGATGCCCGCCGGATGCGCGCCCGCCTGCGGCACACACAACGGCGCTGCCGGTGCGGCCGCCTCAGGCCTCGTCGGGTTCGCCGTAGAAGCTCCGGTGCCAGGCCCTCGTCACGATGCGCGCCACCGTCTCCACGTCGACCGTGGTGGTGTTGAGCGCGTCGTGGGCGAACGTGGTGTACGCGGTCTGCTCGACCAGCGACGCCATGGCCCGGGCCACCGTGGCCGGGTCGAGCCCGTCGAGCCGGACACGGTCGTCGTTCTCGATCGCATGCACGAACCGGGCCACGTGACGCTCGCGCATGGTCCACCAGATGGTGGTGAAGCGCTGCTCGACGGTGGTGGCTGCGATGAAGGCACGCATCACGCCGCTGTTGTCGTGGTAGTGCTGCAGGTAGCCGAGGTTGGCCTCGAACAGCGCAGCCTCAGGGTCGTCGCTGATCGGCGTCGACGATCTGCTCCGCCGGAAGAGCTCCTCGTGGATGTCGCGGATCACGCTGCTGAACAGGTCTTCCTTGTTCTCGAAATACCGGTAGAGACCGCCGAGCGAGAGACCGGCCTCGGCTGCGACATCGCTCATGCGGGCGTCGACGTAGCCGTCCTTGGTGAAGACCGTCGACGCAGCCTCGAGGATCGTCTGCCGTGTCCGGCGACCCTTCGGAGTGGTGGGTTCAATCGCCATGGTCGCTTCAGCGGCCCGAAGGCCCGCAGCGGGCAAGCCTATCCGCACGGTTGGCAGGCACTAAAAGCAAAAGCGAAGTCGCTCTAATGAACACTCGGCGAGCCTGCAATACTCCCGGGAACGGACCCCGCCGCGAACGGAGGAGCGCCGTGAGCGACAACCGGGCGCAGCGCTACCGCCTCGCCGGATGGTGGCGAGGTGTCCGGCTGATCGATCGATTCGAGAGCCACGTCGACGAGGGCGCCGACCGGCTTGCGCTGGTCAGCGGCGGCACCGCCATGTCACGGGCTGAGCTGTGGCACGCAGCAGGCGAGGCCGCCGAGCAGATCCGCTCCCTCGCCGGCACCACCAGGCGGCCGGTGGTGATCCACCTGCCCAACTGCGCGGACTGGATGGTGATGTTCCTGGCCGTGCTGAGGGCGGGCCATGTGCCTGCCACCACGCCCGTCACCACGCCCGAGGCCCACCTGTGCCACATCTTCGGGCTCACGCGCCCGGCCCTGGTGATCTGCGACGGCCAGGACAGCGGCAGTCGCTCCGCAGACGCCGCCCGGCGCGCCGCCGCGGCGGCCTGCGGGCCCATCGCCGTGGCCGTGGCGGAAGGAGGCCGGCTCACGCCGGACGGTCTGCCGACACCGCCGACCGCCACCGCCGAGGTGCCCGAGGTCACCGCACACCTGATGTTCACCTCGAGCACCACCGGGCCGCCCAAGGCGGTGAGCCACAGCGAAGACTCGCTGGCTGCGCTCAACATGCAGTTCGCCGAGCGGTTCGAACTCCACCAGGGCACGCCGGTGTTCATGCCGTCCCCGCTCGGCCACAGCGTGGGTGCCATTCACGGCTGCCGCCTGTCGCTGTACGTGGGCGCGCCGCTCATTCTCCAGGACGAATGGGACGCCGGCGCGGCCCTGGAGCTGGTGGCCCGCCACCGGGCCGACTTCACGGCGGCAGCCACGCCGTTCCTGCTGGATCTGGCCAATGCCCGCTGGGACGCCAGCGAGCCCAAGCTGGCATCCATGCGCAGCTTCCTCTGCGGCGGTGCCCAGGTGCCGCCCGCCCTCATCCGGCGCTGTCGCGCCGAGCTGCCCAACACGTTCGTCACCCCGCTGTGGGGCATGACCGAAGGCGGGCTCACCACCTGCGTTCGGGCGTCGACCGAATCCCAGGTCGAGACCACGGTGGGGGAGGGACTGCCCGGTCTGGAGCTGCGCATCCTCGACGCCGGGGGCGCGCTGCGCGATGCGGGCAGCGGCGAGCTGGCGATGCGCGGACCGGGCGTGTTCAACGGCTACTACGGCCAGCCCGAGCTGTATGCCGCGGAGATTGTCGGCGACGGTTTCTTCCGGACCGGCGATCTTGCCCGCATCGATGCCGACGGCTACGTGTCGATCACCGGACGGCTCAAGGACCTGATCATCCGCGGTGCTGTCAATATCTCTCCCGTGGAGACCGAGAATGCGATCGCCGCCCATCCCGACGTGGTGGGCGTGGCGGTGATCGGATGGCCCGACGAACGACTCGGCGAGCGCATCTGCGCTGCTGTCCACGCCCGCGTCCCGCTCGATCTCGGCGAGGTGCTCGCCTTCTGCGCAGAACAGGGCCTGCCGCACCGGTACTGGCCTGAGCGGCTGGTGCAGGTGGACGGCTTCCCGCGCACAGCAGCGGGCAAGATCCGCAAGCAGCAGCTCCGCGACGAGCTCGTGGCCGCCGCCGGTGCCGCTGAAACGATGCACGGCAGCAGCGCTGGCCCGCGCCAGGACACGAACCGATGAGCTCCGTCGAGCTGGATGACATCACGGTCAACTACTCCCTCCACGGCTCCGGACCGCCCGTGGTGCTGTTGCACGGGCTGGCCGAAGACCATCGGTCGTGGGACGGCGTCGCCGACCGTCTCCGCGGGTTCACCGTGTACGCGCTCGACCTCCGCGGCCATGGCCAGACGACAGCCGGAGAGGGCACCGGCACGCTGACGCAGCTCAGCGGCGATCTCGATGCGTTCCTGCGCAGCGTGACCGGCCCCGCCGCAGTAGTGGGCTATTCGCTGGGCGGCACCATCGGCCTCCGCGCAGCGACGGAGCCGGACACCCTGATCAGCCACCTGATCGCTATTGCCACCTCGTCGGTGGTCGGCTCGGCTGCGGCCGAATTCTTCGCGGGACGTATCGCCCAGCTCGAAGCCGGCGACACGAGCGGCTTCGCCGCCGGCCTGCGCGACGACACGGCCGCCCAGATCGTCACCCCGTCCGACGTCGACGCAGTGACCGCGAGGCGGCTCGACGCCATCGGCGACGGCAGCGGCTACATCAACGCGGCCCGGGCGATGATCGGCATCCGGTCCGAGCCGCTCAACCCGCTGCTCGAGCACGTCGGGATTCCGGTGGACATCATCGGGGCGTCAGACGACGTCTTCTGCCCCCGCCGGGCATCGGACATCATCGTCGAGGGTGTCACCGGCAGCCGCTACCACGAGATAGCCGGCGCCGGCCATCTGATCTCGGTGGACCAGCCCGATGCCTACGGCACGCTGATCGCCAGGCTCCTGGGCGAGAGGCAGTCAGCATGAAGCGCCGCTACGGCATCTCGATGGGCGTCAGCCCTCGCGAACCGCTGAGTCGCACGGCCGAACTGGCCCGGGCCATCGACGAGCGAGGCTTCGAGGCGCTGTGGTTCATCGACTTCCAGCTCGGCATGAAGGACGTGTACGCCGCCATGAACCTGGCCGCGCTGTCCACCGACAACGTGCTCATCGGAGCCGGCGTCACCAACCTGGTCACCCGTCACCCCACCGTCACCGCCAACGCCACCGCAGCCCTCGACGAACTGTCCGGCGGCCGTGCCGTGCTGGGTCTCGGCGCGGGCTGGTCAGCGGTGCTCGGTGCCGGGGGAGCGCCGTCCAAGCTGGCCGAGCTGCGCTCGGGAATCGACGAATTCCGGCAGCTCTTCAGCGGCGAGCCATGCGATCTCTATGGCAGCCAGGTTCGCCTGGCTACCGCGACGCGCCAGATCCCCATCTACCTCGCCGTGTCGCAGCCCGCCATGCTGCAGCTCGCCGCACAGACGTGCGACGGCGTCGTGCTCATGGGCGCCGCCGATCCCGAGTTCTGCGCGTGGCAGCTCGAGTTCATCCACCAAGGGCTGGCGGCAGCCGGTCGCGACCGATCAGAGCTCACCGTCGATCTGTTCGTCACCATGTCGACGGACGACGACCGCCAGACCGCCCTCGACGACGTGAGGGCCTGGGCCGTCAGCCAGGCGGCCACCTTCCACCCGTGGAAGCGCATGCCGACGGCTTGGGAGCGGTTCCGCCCCGAGTTCGAGCGCGCCGCCGACGCGTACGGCCTAGTCGACCACCTGTCGCTGCAGGCGGAGCACAAGCACATCGTGTCCGACGAGTTCGTCACCTCGGTGGCGCTGGCAGGCGACCGCGACACCTGCGTCGAACGGATCCGCGAGCTCTGGCAGCTCGACATCGACCGCATCACGTTCGCGCTGCTGTCGGGCGGTCGCGAGCAACGGCTCGCGCAACTGGCCGACGACCTCATCGCCAACGTCGAAGCAGGGGGAGAAGGCTGATGACAACGGATCCGCGAGTGGCGCTGGTGACCGCAGCCGCCGGCGCCGGCATCGGGGCCGCGGCGGCGAGGCGGCTCGCCCACGACGGCTTCGACGTGGTGGTCACCGATGCTCACGAGCGCCGGTGCCACGAGTTCGCCGACGAGCTCGCCGGCGAACTCGGGCGACAGGTCAGCTCGTACCACCTCGATGTCACCGACCACGCCCAGGTGCAGCGCGTCATCGCGGAGGCAGCGGCGGCCAAGGGCAGGCTCGATGTGCTGGTCAACAACGCAGGCTGGTCGAAGATCGAGCCGGTGGCCGAGATGTCGGTGGAGACCTGGCAGCGCTGCCTCGACGTCGACCTGACCGGCACGTTCGTGTGCATGCGCGCTGCGCTCCCGCACATGATCGCCGCAGGCAGCGGTTCGATCATCAACATCTCGTCGATCGCGGCCTGGGAGATGTCGGCCGAGCACGGCGCCGCCTATTCCGCTGCCAAGGCCGGCGTGCTCGCGCTCACGCGTGTGGCTGCCGCCGAGAACGGCACCCACGGAGTGCGGGTCAATGCGATCGCCCCGGGCCTCATCTACAACGACTTCCTGCGCAGGATCTACCCGGAGGAGTTCTTCACGAACTACCTCGCCGAGAAGGCATTCCTGGGTCGGATCGGGCGGCCCGACGATGTCGCAGCCATGGTGTCGCTGCTGGTGTCGGATGAGTCGAGCTACATCACTGGCGAGGTGTTCACCGTTTCAGGCGGCGTGTCGGCTCGTGGATGAGGGACCCCTGTGGTGGCCGGTGCGCCAGCTCATCGATGCGTACCGCAGCGGCGCGCTGTCACCGGTCGAGGTGTGTGAACAGGCTTCCGAGCGCATCGCGCACCTCAACCCGCTGCTGCATGCCGTCGTGCTCACCACAGGGGAGCTGGCCCGCAGCCAGGCGGTCGCCGCGGAGACGGCGTATCGCAGCGGCACTGCCGGCCCGCTGGCCGGGGTGCCGGTCTCGATCAAGGACGCCTTCCATATCGAGGGGCACGTCACCACGCTCGGTTCGCTGGCGCACGCCGACGACGTGAGGCCGCACGACTCGGGTGCCGCTCGCCGCCTGCGCCAGGCCGGGGCGCTGTTCGTCGGCAAGACCAACGTGCCGGAGTTCTGCCAATCGGCCACCACCGACAACCTGCTGGGTCCCGACACGGCGAATCCCTTCGACCCTCGCCGCACCGCTGGCGGTTCCAGCGGCGGCGCCGCGTCCTCGGTTGCCGCCGCCATGTGCACGCTCGGCCTCGGTTCGGACGGCGGCGGATCGATTCGCATTCCTGCGTCGTTCTGCGGCCTCGTGGGATTCAAGCCCACCTACGGCACTGTCCCCGACGAGGGAGGGTTCCGTGCGTTCAGCCCGTTCATCTCTGCCGGCCCGCTGGCGCGGTGCGTCGCCGATGCCCGCCTCATGCATGCCGTGCTCACCGACGGTGGCAGCGGTGCCGGGGATGACTCAGGCGACGTGGCACCCTGCCGCATCGCCTGGTGTGCCAAGCCCGAGGGTCGACCGATCGATGACGGCGTCGGCGTCGTGGCTGGCGCCGCGGTGGGGGTGCTTGCGTCGTGCGGGCACGACGTGCACCCGGTGGATCTCGATCTCGCCGGCTGGGAAGAGATCTTCGGCCCGCTGGTGCTGGCCGACGAGGGCCAGCGCCGCGGCCACCTGCTGGGCGGCCCCCATGAGCTCACCTGGTACTGCCGCCGGTCGCTCGAGGCAGCGGAGCGACTCGATCCCGCCGTTGTCGCGGCGGCCCGCACTGCCTTGGAGGCGTACCGCGAGCGCGTGGACCGCTGGTTCGGTGCCTACGACGTGATCGCCACGCCGGCCACGGCCACCACCGCGTTCGAGCTGGGATGCCGACCGTCGGCCATCGCCGGCGAGCCCGTGTCGAAGCTGTGGGGAGCCTTCCCGTTCGCCGTGCCGTTCAACGTCTCCGGGCATCCCGCGGTGGTGCTGCCAGCCGGCTTTGTCGAGGGATTGCCCGCAGCGATCCAGCTCGTCGGGCGCCGCGGAAGCGACCACGAGCTGCTGGCTGTCGCCGAACAGCTCGAAGCGGCGCTCGACGTCCGCCCATTCGCACGCTTGGCCTCCTTTGCGGAAGGAAACGCTGCGAATGCTCGGTAATGCCTGAAGTTCCGGAAGCGCCAGCGTCTAGCGGGTGGCGGGCGTCAGCAGGTCGGCGACGTGGTTGGCCGTGCTCTCGCCGGTGCTCAGGGCGCCGTTGACCGACGGGATGCCCATGTAGTCGCCTGCCAGGAACAGGTTGTCGATGTTGCCCGCAAGCTGCCCGGGCACATCGGCCAGGGCGGCGAGCATGCCGGGCAGCCCCATGCACAGCGCTTCCTCCCAGCGGTACACACGGAAGAACAGGCCCTCGTCGTCGTCTGGCAAGCTCGAGCCCGGCGGCGCATTGCGGCGGGCGGCGGCGAGCAGCTCGCGCTTGATCGTCTCGTCGTCGAGCGGGATCAGCTCCTTAGCTCGGTCGCGCCCGATGAGCAGGTCGAGAATGCTCTTGCCCGGCGGCGCGCACGCAGGCAGGAACTTGGACCGGTCCATCAGCAGCGGCGCGTCGTCGTCTTCGGGGTAGAGCGCGCCGTGCCAGCCCGCAGGCAGCGGCGAGCCGTCGACGCCGATCACCACCCGGCAACCGGTCGAGTAGTTGATGGTGCCGAGCGCCCGCTGCACCGCCGACGGCAGCTCCGGCACCAGATCGGCGACCTTGGTTCCCGGCACGGCGCAGATGACTGCGTCGGCATCGATCGTCTCGCCGTCGGCGACTACGCCGGTCGCCTTCCCGTTGGCAACCACGATCCTGCTGACGGGTGTGGACACCCGGATGACTTCCGCGCACTTGGCTGCCAGCGCCGCGCTCAGCGAGCCGATGCCCCGCTCGGGCATCGACACCGCACCCCCGCTCAGCATCGTCTCGCCGATGTAGGCCCGCATCAGCGCCTGCCCGGCCGGCGCCGGGTCGCCCAGCACCATCTTGAGCGGCCCGCTGAGCGTCACCTGCAGCTTGGGCGGCACGCCGAGCCGCTGCAGGTAGTCGCCGAACGATTCGTCGTCGTCGATCTCGGCGAGCGGGCTGTCGCCGGCGAAGCTCATGTATTCCGCCTGGCGATGGATCTGGCGCATCACCTTGGCGCCCGAGCGGAACCCGGCGGGCGACATGAAGCCCAGGGCGATGGCCGCAGGCAGCTGCCGCACGAAGCTCCCCAACGACCCCTCGGGCGAAGTGGTGACCCACCGCCCGCCGCGCAGGTGGCCGAACTTCATCTGCGACCGCACGAGTGGCAGGCCCAGCTCCTCGCAGATGCGGAACGCCGTGTCGTAGGTGGCGGTGAAGACGAACGCGCCCATGTCCACCGAGAAGCCGTCGATCTGCTCGCCTTTGCCGCGCCCGCCCGCTCGCTCGGACCCCTCGAGCAGCAGGGGAGTGATGCCCCGCTTCATCAGCGTGTAGGCAGCGCTGAGCCCGGCGAAACCCCCGCCCACAATGACAACTCGCTCGGTGCTCATGCGAAGGGCTCCCTGGTGGCCACGCTGCGCGTGCTGTTCGGCTTCAGGCGTTGCTGCCGAGGTGCTGGGCGAAGATGGTGTGCGCCGTGGCGTACGAGCGGGCGGCGCCTTCGGGGTGATAGGCGTGTCCGCCCGGCACGGCGAACCCGTGGTCGGCACCTTCGATCACATCGATGCTGCCCCGTTCGCCGAGTTCGGCGACGGCATCGAGCAAGGGCTGGTTCTGCTCGAGCGACGCGAGCTGATCGGCGGTGCCTTGGGCCATGTGCAGCCGGCCGGAGATCGTCGGCACCGTCAGGTGCGGCGAGTTCGGCTCGGGTGTCACGCAGAACGAGGGATGCAGCCCCACCCCGGCGGCGAAGGTGTCGGGCTGTCCGGCGAGCGCCCTGACCACGGTGCGCGCTCCGATGCAGTAGCCGATGCATCCGACGTTGGCGGTGTCGACCGCCGGGTCAGCCTCCAGCGAGGCGAGCACCGCCGCGATGTCCGCGCTGACCATGTCGTCGGTGGTGCCCAGCAGCAGGCCCAGGAATTCCTGCATCGCAGGTGAGTCGGGGCCTTCGGCGAAGAGCGCGGCGATGTCGAACGTCAGCCACGGACCGTTGCGCCAGTACCGATCGGGCACCGCAACGCAGTAGCCCTCATCGGCGATGGCGTCGGCCGCTTCACGCGACCCGTCGTCGAACCCCGGCCCGTGATGGAAGAACATCACGAGCGGGAACGGGCCGTCCCCGTCCGGCCGGGCGACATAGAGTCCAAGCTGCCCGTCGCCGGTATCCAATTCACGTCGTTCGGTCTGCACGAATCCCCCTAGCTGTCTGCGCGCCTGCACCGTAACCGCCCCAAGTTCGGGGCAGAGACTGGCCGACTGAGCGCATCCTTGGCTGTCCAGTCAGGTGTTTCGTGCCGCTATTCAGGTCGTTTAGTCACGATGACTGCACCTGCGAGTTGATCATGCCAGCCGCGGTTCGCGGAGTTCCACAGTGCGGGAATGGGAAGTATCAGCCAAAGAAGCACACCCCATAGCGGATTCTCGAAACCTACAATAGCGCCTGCGGCGTATCCGAATACAGCAACTGCAGGTGGCAGGATAGTCCGGACAAGTGCCTTCGGATACGAAATGTGGCGACCGTTGTCAAGGCGCACGAGCTCGATGCCGACACGCCGCATTCCCGGCGACTGACCAGTGACTACTAGTCGATAGATTCGGTGAAAGCCGAAACCCACGCCCGCGCAGATTGGAACGATCCACATTACGGTCAGTTCTTCCGAACTGTGGCCACAGCAAACTGGGCTGCCGTATGTGGCGTACCAGTACACAAGAAGGAAGATCAAGACCGGAACATACACGACTATCAACATGAATGAGTCGTATACCCATGCACCGAGGCGCGTAAAGAGGTCCGGGTATTCTGGGTTCTCATTGTCCCCAAGTGCTGGATCCGGGTCAGAAGACAGCATGACTAACTCACCTAGCCTCGGATAGTGAGCCAATCCGGCTTGCTGTCAGCATTGAGATCAAGCCAGATTGCCGCCAACTCATTGAGGTAAACGGGATACCGGTCACTGAATTGCTCGGGATCCCATTCCGTTAACTGGTTATCGATCAGCTCGCGCTCCAACACAACCTGCTGAAATTCGCCAGGGGGAGCAATCAGCACCCACATAAACGACATCAGATATCCGCTTGGCGAGTTCCCGACAACCACGATCTGCTCATTGAACCATTCTTCAAATGCTGCCTCCTGATCTTCGGGCGATTCAAAACCGGTTCCGAACTCGACATATGCGACAAAAGGAATCAACGAATCGACGAACTCAGACACATTCAGCGAATGGCGCTCGCCGTCGGCGGGTATCGGCTCTGGAAGGTCTACAGATTCGACGTAGGCATGCTCGCTCATCGCCTCCGCCGTCAGCACCTCGTCAAGCGCTTTGCGTTCCGCGCTCGGTGCGCATGCAGCGATCAGCACGGAGGCCGCCAAGAACGTCGCCGCTCGGGCGAGTGGGCGACTGGGAGCGGACTTGACACTCTCGTCACCAGCGGCCGAGCTACGCCGGGCAGCAATCGATGTCAGCATGGCGCTCATGCCTGAGTGTTTCACATTCATGAGAGGCGGCGCGGTCGCCGCGAGCGTGATCGAAGCGTTTGTGGGCGGCAGCCTTAGATCGGCTCGGCGATGTGGTCGAAGGCGTGCTCGCAATGACCGGCTACAGGGAGGACGCTCTCGTAGACGCTCTCACCGAGCCAGAGCTTGATGCGCGCTCGGAGCGGTGTCGGGCGGGCTAGCTGCGCTCGATCACGCCACAGGCCACGCGGTCGCCGGCGCCGGGTTCGGCGCCGTAGGAGTCCGGCTGGGCGTGGATGATGATGGCTGAGCCGTCGGCGTCGAACACCGTGGTGTCGGCGTCGGCCGCGAGCGTGATCTTGCCGGTGAAGACGTCTGCCCGAGCCGTGCCATCGCTGGCGGCGTAGAGGTTGGGAAGATCGCCGGCGTGCTGGTCGTCGCCGTACATGAACCCGTGACCGTGACCGCTGGGGGCGAAGTGGCTGCCGGCGGCGGAGAAGTCCGGTGTGCAAGCGCCCACATCATGAATGTGGAACCCGTGCGGACCCGGCGTCAGCCCGCTGACGTCGGCAGAGATCAGCACGCCGTTCGGACCTTGCTCCAGGGTGACGGTGCCCATCGGCGATCCGTCGGGCCCCGATATAGCGGCGCTTGCCCGCTGGCCGACGCCGGCGATCTCGTCGCCGTCATCCCCGCCGCAGGCGGCAAGCCCCAGCACGGCGAGGAGCCCCGCCGCCAACGCAGTGATCATTCTCCGAGAGCGCATGCCCAGTCCTGACTGTTTCACCAGTTGCAAACCCCGACCACGCTAGGCCACGGCGAACCGGGTACCCGGGAGTCAACTGACGGCGGAGTGCGGCACGGCAGTGGCGGCGAACCTCCTCGGCACGGCGCGGCATTGAGCGGCCGCGAGAATTGGTGTTGCTATGGCGGTGTCGGCGAGGTTCGAGCAGTTCACGTTGGCTGGGATCGCTGCGCTGCATCTCGGCGTCGGGCTGACGCATACCTACAGCCACATGGCTGCGGACGTGCCCATCCCGGCCGCCCAGCAGGTGTACATCGCGATCGTGGTGACGCTGCTGCCGCTCGCCGCGGTGTGGCTGGCGTTCCGTCGCAGCCTCCGGTTGGGCGCTGCGCTGTTCGCCGCCTCGATGTATGCCTCGTTCGTGTTCGGCTACCTGCTGCACTTCGTCATCGACAGCCCAGACCTGCACTCCAACGTCACCGGCGACAACGCAGGCGTGTTCTTCCACACGGCCCTGAACCTGGCGCTCATCGAGTTCGTCGGCTTCGCATTCGGCCTGGTTGCCGCCGTCCGCCGGGTTCGCTGAGCGCTGCGCGGGCAGCATCCCGCGTCAGGTCAGCCTCTAGCCGATTGGTTCGTAGTAGCCCGCGACGAACACGTAGCCGTCGTGAGGCACAGCCCAGACGTGCTTGCGTTCGAGTGCGTCGTTCACGGGGTTGAAGAAGTTGAAGCTGACCCAAGCGGGCTGGCCACTGGAGACGCTCGCCCTGATCGCCTCGGTGGCGAGTCTGCCGTCGTCCATCGTGACGGCCTGTGCGGTGGTGCCGGTGAGCGCGGGGCGGTAGGGGTGGTTCAGGACGGTGTTGTCGGGGCCAGTGATGACCACATAGAACTCGCCGTCGATGGAAGCGGGATCGTCGTAGTGGGCGAGCGTGGATTCGATACCGGCGTCTTCGTACATCTCGATGGCGTCGGCAACGTGCGCAACTGCGAGAGCAGCCTCGTGCGGCTGCGAGTCGTCCGCGCAGCTCACGACTGCCACGGTGAGCCCGACCGCCATGGCGGCGAGCGCGAGCGACTTCCTCATCAACAACCCTCCTGCCTCGGCAAACAGTGACCCACTGGGCCCGATTCGCGCCTCACTGATGAGTGCGAAATCCTATGACATCGACCCTGCGCGACTCCGCCTATTCGGGCCGCTGTAGTCCGCCGGTGACTCGGAACGTCAGCTGGTCGCTGTCGCTCGTGTCGGTGCTGTCGAGCACCAGGTGGGCGGCGGCTTCGGGGCGGTGCTCGGCTCGGTAACGGTCCTCGACGGGCATCCAGATGTCTTCCCAGCGGGATCTTGCTGATTCGCCGTCACGAGCCAGCCCCCGGGCCAGCCGGGTGGAGCGGTCGGCTTCGACCCAGATCAGGAAGTGATAGCGGTCTCGGATCGACGGGTGGGTGCAGTAGACGCCCTCGACGATGAGCGTGCGGTCATGCGGCGCGGTGATCCATTCGCCGAGCCGGTCTGTGCTCCAGTCGTAGCGCCGGTACCGAATGGGCACGCCCCGTTCGTGGGGTTCGAGCACCTCTCGCTCCAGCCGAGAGAGGTCGAAGAGACCGCCGATGCGCTGCTCCGACCTAGCCGGGTCGGTTGTCGGCCGCCCGAAGTCGTCGCCATGGATGAGAGCGACGTCGATCGGCCAGCAACGGACCAGCTCCGCAGCCAGCCTGCTTTTGCCAGACCCACCCGGTCCGTCGATGCCGATGCGCGCACGCGACCCCGCCAGCGCCACCAGCCGCACGATGTCGACCGCGCCGACCTGATCGCCCCGAGACACAGCACTTGGCGACATGCATCTCCTCTCACGATGAGACCACGGAACTCAGGTGCTCGATCCGACCAAGCTGACGCTAGGTCGCTCAGTCGGGGATCCAATCCTCGGTTTTGATGCCGAGGCCGTCGGCGATGCGGTTGGCGTAGGCGTAGTAGCCGACCACTTCGGTGATGTCGAGGATGTCGCGGTCGGAGAAGCCGGCGTGGCGCAGGGCGTCGACGTCGGCGTCGTCCATGTCGGCGGGTGTGGTGGTGAGCTTGACGGCGTAGGCCAGCATGGCGGTGCGCTTGGGTGACAGCGGGGCGGTGGTCCAGTCGTGCTCGACGGCTGCGACCAGTTCGTCGTCGGCGATGAGGCGGCGCAGACCGCGCCGGTGGTGGACCACTCAGTAGTGGCAGTGATTGGTGAGGCTGACGACCAGGGCGATGAGCTCGCGTTCGACCTTGCGCAGCGTGGCGGTGCCGGCCATGGCCGATTCGTAGAGGCCTTGGTGTGCGGCCATGGAGCGGGGGTTGAGCGAGTGGACGGCCAGGATGTTGTCGACCCGGCGGTGGGTGGGGTCCACGACCCGGGGGTGCAGCTCGCCGAGCTCGCCGTCCCAGGAGTCGTCGGGGATCATCTCGATACGCGCCATGAGCCAGCGTGACACACCGGCGGGGCACAGCCCGCGCCAGGCCGCACCTCGCCCGAAAACAATTCTTCGGCGCTTCCCGCCATAGGTACATTGAGGCGCAGTTCACCCTCGGTAGAAGCCGTTCACGGTCGTCGGCCACCCTTTTGATGTTCGAGGCGTGTCACCCGAATCGTCGCTGGCGTCACTGTCTGCTGCAAACCTTGCAGATAGTGAAAGGTATTCAGTACGATTTCGAGTGCCACCGTGGACACTGGCGGCCTGTGGCGAAAGGACAGAGCGTTGGGCGCAACCGTGGTCAGCCGTCTTGGGGACGTGCCCGCAGCCCAGCATGGCTATTTCACCCGTGCTCAGGCGGCAGAGGTCGGCGTGCCCGACTGCGACCTCACCCGCTCGGTGCAGCGCGGGCTTATCGAGCGGGTCGGCCACGGCGTGTACCGGGTGGCCGGTGCGGGGCACGACCCGCTCGCGGACCTGCGTATCGCATGGCTGCGTCTCGACCCCGCCCGCGGCCCTCGCGAGCGGGTGATGCAGCCCACGGTGTGGGTCACGTTCGGGTCCGCGGCCCGGGTTCACGGCTTGGGGGTGTTCGCCGGCGCCGGCCACACGTTCACCTCAGCGCGGCGCATCCAGACCGGCGGGCTTGTGGCGGTGCATCGCCGCGTGGGCGGCGTGCCGCGAGCGGACTGGGAGGTCAAGGACGGGTTCGCGGTGACCACCGTGGCCCGCACAACCGTCGACCTGCTTGCTGCGCGCACCGACGGCGGCCACATCGGCCGGTTCCTTGACGACGCGCTCCGCGTCGGCGCGGTCACCAAGGACCAACTCGCCCACCGCCTCGCCGTCAGCCACGACGACATCGAAGCGCTGATAGCCCAAGCTGCTCAGCACCCGGCTCCGGCGCTTCATGGCTGACCCGGCCGTCGGCGACACCCCAGCGCAGCGCTATCGCACGCCCGAGGCATTCCGCCAAGCCCTCGCTGCTCGAATTGCCGACTGCGCCGCCGAGGGCGGCATCGCAGCGAGTGAGATACGGCGTCACTTCACATACGACCGACTGCTCTCGCGACTGTTCATCGCAGACCCTGACAGGTGGGTGCTCAAAGGAGCCACAGGCCTCTTGGCCCGGGTACCGGGCCGAGCCCGCTACAGCCTCGATGTCGACCTGTTCGGTCGAACCGGCGTCACGACCGCCGTCGAAGCACTACAGCGGCTCGGCACAAGCGACACCCTTGGCGACTACTTCACATTCGACATCAACGCGCGCCGTGCTCCCTCGCCGCACGAGGACGCAGCCTCACTCACGGCCACAGCGTTCCTTGGCGAACGAGAATTCGAACGATTCAAGATCGATCTCGTGGTCGTCTCCAACATGACTGCGGAACCCGAGACCGTGGACCCCATCCAACCGGTCCAAGTGCCTGGGCTGCCGACCGCTAGATACCGCGTCTACCCGCTCGTCGACCACATCGCCGATAAGCACGCTGCCATGCTCGACACCTACCGAGGTCGGCCGAGCACCCGATACCGCGATCTCGTTGATTTGGCCATCATCGCCGAGACCCAGGTGGTCAGCGCCGATGCGCTCCGCACGGCATTGCTCAGCGAGTACGCCTTTCGCGGCTTGCCCACGCCGACTGCCGTCACGCTCCCTTCGCCGGACTGGGAGCGCGGTTATGCACAGGCTGCAAGACAGGCAGCACACCTTGAACACACCACCGCTCGCGGCGCTGCGGAACTCGTCGGCAGACTCATCAACCCCGTCCTCGCGGGCCGGCACCACGGCACCTGGGACCCGACCTCTTCGGAATGGACCGACGAACCTCACGCCGGCACCACGTAGCGCCACCGGTCAATCTCAGCGATACCGCACAGGCCGCCGCGGAGATCACTCCCAGTTCCATGGCCTGAGCAATGCGCAGAGTCGGACGCGTTGATCCAATGGCCGCTGCTGGCGGCGCGCGAAACTCTCCCGCATGGCAACTGAGCGCAGCTATCAGGGGTTTCCGCTGCACGAAGCCGTGCGACGTGTTGCGCGCCACCATGTGCACCCCGACGTGCGACACATCAACGATGAGGAGCTGCACATCTTGCTGAACGCAGCTACGTGGCTGGAATCGAACGGCTGTGAGGAGCTCGTCGGAGAGCCGCAGTTGTTCAGTCGCAGCGATTAGGCCGGATTCGTTCGGCGGCCTCGTGAAGACGGGTGGGCGCCGACACTGGCGTCTGCGTGACGTGCTCGGCGTTTGGCGCAAGGCGCTGCTGTTCGTGTGCGCCGTTTGGGTGGCGGCGTGCGGGCTTGGAGGCGAGACCTCGTCGATCACCGACGACACACACCCGACAACCGCTTCGGCACTGACGCCAGCTGCAACTTCGACGCGCGATTCCGGCGTTGCGGCCGGTGCAGGGCGGGCATCCAGTCCAGACGCCACCGTTTCATCGGACCCAGGTGCCGCAGCGGATGCCGGCTCTTCGTCCGCGTTGCCGGATTCTGCCTCGGCTGATGCCAGCAACTCGCCGACTTCGGACACCTCGGAGGTCGCCCCGGCGGCCGCCCCGGCGAGCGAGCCGACCGCCGACTCGGGCCCTTCGGCGGCCGATAACCAGGTGCTGCCGCCGGTCACCTTTCCTGAGGCGTCGATTCGTGATCCCGAGGCCGAGGCGGCAGATCTCGAACGCCGCCGCAGCGTGATCGGGCTGTTCGAGCGGCTGCGGGTGGAAGCTGAGCACCGATCGGGCTACGACCGTGACGCCGTGTTCGGCGGATGGTTGTACAGCGGCGGGATGTCCACGAGGGAACGGGTGCTTGCCGCTGAGCGCCTGGCGGACGGGTCGTGGCACTCGGCGTACGACAACTTGGTGGTCGCGGATGCGTCGAAGCTCGACATCGACCATCTGGTGCCGCTGGCCGAGGCGTGGGAATCGGGCGGCTATGCGTGGACGGCGGCAACGTGGCGGCGCTTCGGCAACGATCTCGACGACCCCCGCTCGCTGATCGCCGTGACCGCGAGCACCAACCGCAGCAAGGGTGCGGGTGATCCCGCCGACTGGCTGCCGCCCAGAGCGCAGTACCGATGCCGCTACGCCGCCGACTGGGTCGCAGTCAAGACGCGCTGGGAACTCAGCGTGGACCGCCGCGAGCAAGCCGCAATCGAGACGCTGATCGACGGCTGCACCGGCTCCGACTTCGCGGGCGACCCCGCCGCCGCTGGCCCTTCAGACGGCCTGGCCGGCACCCCGCCGACCGGCGCCGCACCGGTCGAATCCCCGTCAGCATCGGCGGCCCAGTCTGACGCCGGCACCGATTCCGAGAGCGAAGACCCCGCGACCAGCGACTCGAACAGCGTCGAGCCGAGCAGCACCGCATCATGCACCCACTGGCACGCCGGCCACCCAAAGCACACCCATACCCGCCGCGCCGACGGCACAGTCACGGGTCACAGCCACCCACCGTCATCCCAAACCAAGTGCGGCTATCTCTGGCAATAGGCCCTCACTCAGATGCCTGGATGCAGCCGCCGGCATGCCCGAGTGCGTCCTGCTCTCGTTTCGGCGTGGCGATCCCCGCGGGCTGCACCCTGCCGGGTCACGCGTCACGACCTTGTCCGCAGCGTCTCCGCTGGACCGAGGCGGCCAACAGACCAGCTATGACAACGCAAAGCCCCGCCAGTGCACCTCCGCTGGGCGGTGGTGGACGGCGGGGAAGATTGGGCTAAGGACCCGCGCCGGTAGGTGAGCATCCACCGGTCGTTGTGGTGTCTCGCGTTTGATGGCGAGTGCATTCACCCACCAACGACCAGTGGAGGCTGTGGGGATCATGACACGCGCTATGGACCCGGAGGTGTCAGACGCGATCTGGGCGGCTGTGAAGCCGTTGGTGCCGCCGCCCGATGACAGCCATCCGTTGGGCTGCCACAACCCCAGAGTGGCTGATGAGGTGTGTTTTCGGGGGCTGTTGATCCGGCTGGTGACGGGCTCGTCGTGGACCGACATCGAGGCGATCATGGACTATGCGGTGTCGGACACGACGCTGCGCCGTCGACGCGACGAGTGGATCGCTGCGGGTGTGTTCGACAGGCTTCGTGCTGAGGCGCTCGCGGCGTTCGACCGGATCGTCGGCCTCGACCTCGGTGTGGTGGCGGTCGACGGGTCGATCCACAAGGCGCCCGGCGGCGGGGAGGGCACCGGCAAGAGTCCCGTGGACCGGGGCAAGCTGGGCTGGAAATGGTCCGTCGCCGCTGAACGGCACGGCATCCCGATCGGGTGGAGCATCGACGGCGCGAACCGCAACGACGTCGCTCTGCTGGGGCCCACCCTCGACGCTGTGGACGCCGCCGGTCTGCATCACGACATCGGCACCCTGAGCCTGGACCGCAGCTACGACTACCCCAAAGTGCGCGCAGCTCTCGCCGCCCGCGGGATCACCGATCTCGACATCCAGCGACGCGGCACCAAACCCCCGCCCGGCTCGCGGGGCCGGCTCACCTTGGGGCTTCGCTGGATCGTCGAGGCCACCAACACCTGGTGGTCCAACTACGGCCAGCTCCGACGCAACACCGACCGCAAACCCCTCCACCGCCACGCCGCCCTCTGTTTGGCCACCGCAATCCTGATCACCGCACGCCTCATCGACCACCGAAACCGCTGGACACGCAACTGACCAACACACCTACCGGCTCAGCTCCTAAGCCTGCCACGCCCGATTGCCCGGCACAACCCGGGACTTGCCGAGGCGATTCTGCGGCGGTGCGTGAGAATGAAATTCAGCCGCTCCACCCGACCAAGCTGAACCTATGATCGGCATGTGTCCGACGACATCGTGACGGCAGCGGAACTCGAGAAGCTCAGCCCGGCCGAGCGCCACGAACTGTTTGAAGCAAGCATCGTCACGGACCTCGACGAGGCGCCCTCACATCTCGTCGAGCAAGCGCGGGCACGGATGCAGCAGAGAATCGCTGAGTCGGAACCGCAGCGGGGGTGACCGCCGGACGCCGAGAGGTTCGAGCGGCCGTCGAGTTCTTCCAAGACCTCGATCGTCAACTCCCCAGCGATCGTGGTCCGAATGGTGAACCTTCGACGAGCGACTTCCAGACCTTTGAGCTCCTCGAAATCGTCGAGAAGTTCGCAGTGGGCTTCGATGATCTGCCGGCGTTGATCCCCGGCCGAGATGACTACCGGATCTTGATCTCGACCAGCGTGCTCGTTCGTGCGTTCACGGTCGTCGGTCAGCTGTCGGCCGACGGGGCGATCGAGCTCATCTCACTGGACATCGATCTCGGTCAAGACTGGTCGTAGCCGACCGAGGGCGCACGGGCGGCAAGCTAGGACGTCATGGCCAACAGATCGTTGCTGGGTTCTCCAAGCTGGAGGGCGCGCAACTCCAGCGTGCTCGGGATGCCAGGCGGTTATGACCGCTACCTGATATCGCTACGCCGAGTGGCCGAGTACACGGTTTCCGTTCAACCAACGCCTGAGCAACTGCAGTCCTGGATGAGGGAGACCCTGTCGATCACAGCTGGATCGGCCTATACCCGTTGGCGCACCTTGTGCCGCGCGGGCTGGTATTCGGCGGTTGACGGCGTGTGCACTCCTTCCCCCGCCTGCGTGGCGTGGCTACGTGACGACGATCCCGCTTCGCTCATCGCGGAAATGCACCGAAATGTCCAGTTCATCGGCGAACTGCTTGCAGTGTTGGAGACGCCGCTGTCCGCCGAGGAGCTACTGCTCGCCGCAAACACGAGGTACCGAATGGGTTGGCGAAGCACCGCCCAGTTGAACTTCCGACGAGGTTGGCTGCAATCCGCTGGATTGCTTGGGCACAACGATGTCACCGGGGCACTTGAGCGCACGGACGGAGGATCGGTGCTCCTTCATCGATTGGAGATCGAGCCGCCGATGATCTGATGGCGTTGGGCCGTAGGGGTCCGGAAGCGCCTTGGCTCAGAAGATGTACTTGAAGCCAAGCTTGTCGCAGAGGGACTTGTAGTTGCTTCGGAGGTGCCGGGCTGGGGCACCTGTCTGGCTGTACCTGCTGAGCGCTTCGAGCAGGAGGAGCTCGAACGCAGCCAGCTCGAGGTCGCTGTAGACGGTCTTGCGGTAGCCGATGACGGCGCGCGCTCGGGTGTTTCGGCGGAATGTGCGCAGCCGGTCGTCACGGGCGCGCACAACCGCGCAAGAACCGAAGTGAATGACGCGTCCCTCGGCCCTCGCGTTGATCATCGCCTCGAGCATTTTGAGCGAGACGTGTCGCTTGCCATCCAGCCAGAGGTTGCCCGGGTTGCCGTGGCAGCCGAAGGGACTTACTTAGGTGTTTGCCCACAGCCGTGAAGAGCAGGGGGGAGTTGCCCGGCAACTCGAAGGCCCTAAGTCACTTGCGCAGGGGTACGGGGGCGAGCGCAAGAGCGCCGATGACTGTGAACGTGACGCCGAGCGTGGTGTTGGGAGTGAACAAGAGCAGCACTCCGCCGACAATGACGAAGGCGGTGCATGTGTATGTGTAACAACGAAGCAAGGTCATCGCAGATGCTCAGGTTAGTCAGATCGGCCAGTCTCGGGCGAACGTAGGCGCGAGCCGCTGGTCGCTGTCGGGTCGGTCGCGCCAAGCGGCGACGGCCGCCGCAGCCTTCTGCCGTGCTGTGTCTTCGCTCAACCCGGCAGCCAAGCAGCGCTTGAACACGTCTGCGGTCACCACCTCCTCACGAACGTCGATGTGCTCAGTCATCAGGCCATCCACTCGTTCTTCGGTTCCGCAGCTTCCGCGGCTTGGCGTATCGCTGACAGCGCTTCCTCCGCTGTGCTCAGCAGTTGCTCAACTGCAGCCTGCAAGTTCGGCAGACGTTGCTCCGCCTTGTGCAGTTCATCGTTCACACCGCTGGCCGTGGCTTCGAGGTCTTCGAACGCCCTTTGTCGAGCACGCAAACTATCGAGATCATCGCTCATAACCGCAGGCTAGAGGTGGTTGATTGACGCTCCCTGACGGTCGCGCGATCCTGTCGCGCATGACAGACAGAGGATTCACGCTGGGCGAGTCGGCACTAGGTGGCCCGGACCCGCTCGGCGGCCCCGCCGAACCCATGACTGACCCCGAAGCTCTCCGGCAACGACTCATCACTCACAGACAGGTCCTCGAGGCCATCTTGGACAGACACGTTCCCAACCCTGACAGCACCTTCGACACTGTCCCGATCACTACCGCACACGCAGCCGTCGTTCAAGCCCTGCTAGCGCTCGGGATGTACCTTCGCACCGAAGCCGATTAGGCACACCCGCGCAACGATTGACCCGGACCCGGCGCGGTCCGCTCCTACTCTCGGACGTGGGAAACCCACCCCAGCGCTAGTGGGGGCAGTTCCCGGTTGCGCTAGAAGGTGCCGCAGGTGGCTCGGCCATTGCGCTCCCTAGTTGCCGATGCGGTGGTGACGCGGGGGTTGAGCGAGCGGACGGCCAGGATGTTGTCGACCCGGCGGTGGGCGGGGCCCACGACCCGGGGGTGCAGCTCGCTGAGCTCGCCGTCCCAGGAATCGTCGGGGATCATCTCGATACGCGCCATGAGCCAGCGTGACACACCGGTGGGTGACTGGGCTAGCGAATTCAGTCGGCATGAGGTTGCGCGGTTGCACAACCGTTCGTAGCCTGAGCGCCCCAGTCACATTGGTGTAATTCCACTCATGAAAGGTAGTGATGGCTGAGAATACGTTCCCGAAGATTGGGGCGAAGGCGTGGACCACTCTGCGGGCTCGCGCGGCCGCCGCGCCAACGGTGAAGTTCACTCCCGCTGCAGTGGCCGCGATGTTGGGAATGTCAAGCCCATCGAGCGCACGAAACAACACGGTCAACCCGATGCGTCGACTCGGGCTCATCGACGAGGACGGCGGGCTGACCGATCGTGGCAACAAGTGGCGCGTGGACAGCACGTTCGCAGACGCCTGTCAAGAGATCCTGGACGAGATCTACCCTGACGAACTCGGTGTACTGGTCGACGCCAGCGACAACCCTGACCCGGTGGCGGTAAAGGCCTGGTTTGATCATCGGGGCTTTGGCGATTCGAACGCTCAACAGATGTCGGCGACGTATGTCCTGGTAGCTAGCAAGGAGATTCCCGAACCTCCGGCGGTGGACTCAGGCAAGCCAGCGAAGAAAGCACCAGCCAAGAAGAAGCCCGCTGCGAAGTCTCAGGAATCAGGCGGGGCCGGAGAGGCTCAGGAAGTTGCGGGAGATGTGCAACCGCCAGCCAAGCCCGCCGAGGGTCCGACGGTCCATCTCGACATACAGATTCACATCCCCGCTGATGCAACGCCGGAACAGATCGATTTGATCTTCTCGAGCATGGCGAGACATCTGTACGCGAAGTGACCTTGGGGTGAGCGATGCGATTCGGTTCGCGCGCACGGAGAATCGCCCAAGACCTAGCCGATTTCGCGCGGCCGGCTAATGCCGAAGCCGTCGCGTTGGCGGACGAGGCCGGTCACGAGCGCGACATTGCCGTTGAATTTGATCGCCGCGTCATCGACCCTGACCTTCGCGCAGCGACCCGTACGCGCCTGTTGACCGGCCACCACGCAGACGCCGTTGAGTCTGGGGTCAAGGCCTTCTGCGAGTGCGTTAGATCTCGGACCAACAGGTCTGAGGATGGAGATCCACTCATGACCGTGGCGTTCTCACCAAATGCTCCGCTACTGCGCATCAATCGGGGGCGCTCGCAGACTGACGAGAGCGAGCAGCGAGGCCACATGTTGCTCTGCCAAGGTG
Source organism: Candidatus Poriferisodalis sp. (assembly GCF_965204125.1). Lineage (GTDB taxonomy): Bacteria > Actinomycetota > Acidimicrobiia > Acidimicrobiales > Poriferisodalaceae > Poriferisodalis. The sequence continues at coordinate 1,639,707 of NZ_OZ241968.1, forward strand.
TGGTAGCAGCATGGAGGAATCCGAGGGCGCATGAACTCGTTGATGACTCGCCTGCTCGGGCTCTGATGATGCTCGAGCTTCTGAATGACCTCATGACCACCACGAAGGCGGCCGTACGGACACGCAAGCGGCGCGCCGCGTAACGGCGCCTCTCGGGTCTCTAGCGCCCGGGCAATCCAGTGTGTTCCCTGTAGCGCGCAATCGAGATCGCGAGACGCCCGACCGACCTCGGTTTGCCAGCGCAAGGACATGTCTACGTTCCTAGACTCTGATCAATGGCAGAGAAGGTCGACCCGGATGATCTGATCGGCGCTGCAGACGTGCAGGCCATCCTCAGCCTGTCTCATCCGAGCAGCGTCACGACCTATCTGAAGCGGTATGCGGATTTTCCGAAACCCGTCGTCGATCTCAGCGGGAGCCGGGTACGGCTCTGGCGGCGGCAGGACATCGTTCAGTGGCGCACGCAGCGCGAGGCCATGTCATGATCACCGACGAAATTGTTCCAGCAGACCACAGCGGTGGTGCGACAACGAGCCATACGGTGGTGATTCCAGCCTTGACTGTACTTCTCGATTCCGTACAGCCTGACGGAACCGCCCCCGACTACGAGTACGCCGTGCTGGAGCAGAACCTGCTGGGCAAGGGCACGACGGGCTCGCGGAAACGCACATTCCGGTACTTGCGCGAGCTCTATTTGCTGCGGTCCGATTCGCTCTTGTTCCGTGCCTTGAGAGACCTGTGGCGAGACGACCCCCACGGGCAACCGCTACTGGCTGGCCTTTGTGCCCTCGCTCGCGATCCGGTCTTTCGAGCGAGCGCTCCAGCGATCTTGGCGGCCAACCCCGGCGACCGGGTGGTCAGCGCCGATCTTGCCGAAGCCGTCGGTCAGCAGTTCCCTGCCGCTTACAACGAGTCAACGCTGGCGAAGATCGGTCGCAACACCCTTGCGTCGTGGGACCAGACGGGCCACCTAGAGACCGTCGCCAGAACGACAAAAGTTCGCCAGCGTCCCGTGCCCAGTCCCGCCGCACTCGCGTTCGGCCTGTTGCTGGGGCACCTAGAGGGCGTACGCGGAGAGGCGCTGTTCGAGACCCTGTGGGCGAGAGTGCTCGACTTGTCGCGTCGACAGCTGATTGATCTCGCCACGATTGCATCCCAACGTTCCCTGATCGACTTTCGGCACAGTGGCGGGGTGACGGTTGTCGGTTTCACACAGCTCTTGCGCCCAATGGAAGGTCGGATGCTGTGAGCCGAGTCGCTGATCTGATCTCGAACTACGAACGGTTCGTCCAGCTTCCCTGGCCGTCGAGCGTCGCGCCGGCCCAGCGCGTTTGGATGGCCGTGTACGACCCAGTCGAGGAACGTCGGCTTCGTCTCCATCTGCCTGAGTTCGAGACTGCTTCGAAGGGCGCGGGCTACGGGTGGGGACTTATCGACATAAGCAATGAGTTCGAGCGATGGATGGGTTCCCATGAGTACCGCGAGGCCTATTTTGTCAAGCCCGAGCTAATGCAGCCGGAACTGCTCGGCTTCTTTGACCAGCTGATCGGGAGCGTAAGGAAGCAAATCAGAGATATGACGGCCGACCGAACGATCATAAGCCTCATAGGCGCTTCGAGTCTCTACGGTCTCGGTGAACATGTCAAAGTCTCAGCACTCGTCGAGCGAGTCCAGGAATACGTCCGAGGCCGCCTGCTGGTTTTCTTTCCCGGTGAGGTTGAAGGAAACAGCTATCGGCTGCTAGGCGCACGCGATGGCTGGAATTACCTAGCGACTCCCATTACTGCCTAGAAAGGCTGATTTCCGTGATGATGACGAACCGTGAGGTGTTTGCAGTTGACCCAACCGAAGGGGACATCCCGAATCTTGGGGTGGCCAAGGTTGGCAAGCCAGAAAGTGTTGGTGATTGGAACACTCTCGAATGGGAGCTTCGTAGCTTCGTCTGTGAAGGCACGTATGAACGCGGCTTGGAGCGCATACTCGACCAATTCCTTAGCCACCTGAATCAAGACGAACAGCCGGCGGTTTGGGTCAGCGGTTTTTTCGGCAGCGGTAAGTCGCACCTGATGCGCGTATTGGAGTATCTGTGGCGCGACTACCCGTTCCCATCGGGGGTCTCGGCCAGAGGCCTAGCAGAACTATCCCCAGACATTGAACGCCATCTTGTCGAGCTCTCGGCGGAAGGTAAACGGCAGGGTGGGTTGTGGTCGGCGGCAGGAACACTCGGCTCGGGTGCCGCTGGCTCGATAAGACTTGCTTTCCTCGGGATCATCTTTGATGCGGCCGGGCTGCCCCAGCAGTATGCCCCCGCTCGGCTAGTCGTCTACCTCAAGAACGAAGGTCTCTACGATCAAGTACAAGCCGAGGTCGAAGGCCACGGACGACAACTAGAGCACGAGTTGCGGAATCTCTATGTGTCGTCTGTTCTCGCGGAAGCGCTCATGAATGCGGGTGCCAGGTTCGGGACAACTGCGGCAGAGGTAAGTGCCGCGCTGCAAAGTCAGTACCCGATGCTCGATGACATCAGCAACAGTGAGATGCTCGACACGTTCGAAGACGTCCTCAGGCTGGAAAGCACCGTCGATGGCAAGCTGCCCCTCACGCTCGTCGTTCTCGACGAAATGCAGCAGTACATCAACGACGAGAATGTCAAGGCAGAACAAGTTCAACACCTCGTCGAAGGCTGCAGTTCCCGATTTGGCAGCCAGGTCGTCGTAGTTGCCACGGGGCAGGCCGCCCTTGCCGCCAATCCCACCTTGCAGAAGCTGATCGACCGCTTCTCGATCACCGTTGCCCTGTCCGACACCGACGTGGAGACGGTTGTGCGGAAGGTGGTTTTGCAAAAGAAACCTGATGCTGTCGCGGCAGTTGAGGAGGCACTTGAGAGCGTCAGCGGCGAGATCGACCGCCAGTTGGGAGGAACACGCTTGGAGGCGAAGGCAGCCGACAAGACCACGCTCGTGTCTGACTACCCGCTCCTGCCTACTCGTAGACGGTTTTGGGAGCTAGCCCTGCGGGCAATCGACAAAGCGGGCAAGGCCGGTGTTTTGCGTACGCAGCTCAAGATCGTTCATGAGGCCGCCGGGAGCGTCGCTGACGAGCCTCTCGGCTGCGTCATTGGCGGTGACTTCATCTTCCATTCGGAATCCGCAAGCATGCTCCAGAGCGGGGTCCTGCTGAAGGAAATCGACGAACTGATCCGTAGCTTGGAAGACGGTTCGCCTGAGGGCCAACTGAAGTCTCGTGCTTGCGCGCTGATCTTCTTGATCTCACAGCTTGCACACGACGGTGTCGGTGAATCGGGGGTTCGGGCAACCTCTCCCACAATCGCTGATCTTCTGGTTGAGGACCTCACGGCGGACGGCGCTCAGCTTCGGCGGGAAGTGCCCCTGGTCCTTGAGGAACTCGTTGAGCAGGGCCGTGTCATGAAGCTGGGAGACGAGTTCCGGCTCCAGACAGAAGAGGGAGCAGAGTGGGCCAAGGAATTCAGCGTGCGCAGAGCATTGATCCGAGACGATGCCGCACGTATGTCACAGCTCAGGAGCGAATGGTTGCGAAAGACCATCGAAGATGAGCTAGCGGGTCTCAAGTTGGTACACGGTGAGAGCAAGACCCCTAGACAGTTCATCCGGCACTGGGATGACGACGAGCCCACGCTCGATGGAGCAGCCGTGCCGCTCTGGATCCGCAACGAGTGGATTGTCACCGAGTCACACGCCCGTGAAGGTGCAGCCACGGCTGGCACCGATAGTCCGATTGTGTTTGTTCTTCTGCCGAGGGTCAACGCGGACGCAATACGTGATGCCCTTGCCGGACATGCCGCAGCAGTTGACACGCTCAGCCAGCGGCCCGAGCCGCAGACGGATGAAGGTCGCGAAGCGAAGCGCGGGATGCAATCAAGAGTCGAGGACCAAGAGCGGCATCTCACTCAGCTCGTAGGTGCGGTCGTTGACCAGGCCCGCATCTTCCAAGGAGGCGGCAACGAGCTCACGACGTCATCACTTCGCGCCGGGGTCGAGGCTGCAGGACAGAACGCACTGAGCCGACAGTTTGGCAAGTTCGGAATTGCTGATCACGCGAACTGGGGCAAGGTCAAGGACAAGGCCCGCGATGGCGCACCTGACGCACTCAAACAGGTGGATTGGGACGGTGACGTGTCGGCGAATCCTGTCTGCAAGGAGGTTCTAGCTAGGACGGCTGGGGCCGGCACGAAAGGCAGTGAAATACAGCGTCAGCTCGGCGACGCACCGTATGGATGGCCAAAGGACGCGATTGACGGCGCCCTGCTTGTGTTGCTCGCCAATGGCAACATCCGTGCACAACGCGATGGCCAAGCGGTTCAAGGGCCTATGGAACTTCCCGCAACCCAAATCGGACGAACATTCTTCTACAAGGAAGACGAACCGCCGTCCGCATCCGAGCGAATGGCTGTGAGGGGAGTCCTTACCGAAGCGAACATCCCCTACACCACCGGCCAAGAAGGGGCAGCAATCAGTGGTCTCCTCCAGCACCTCGTTGACCTAGCAGAACACGCAGGTGGCCCAGCGCCACTGCCACCCCAGCCAGACACGACGCACATCCAGCACTTGCAAGCCCTCGCTGGAAACCAGCAGTTCCGAGCCGTTGCCAAAGCTGCGACGCAGCTTCGGCAAGATCTCGGCAAGTGGACGGCCGCGGGAGAGGATCGAGGCCAGCGTGACATGGCGTGGTCGATGCTTGACAGATTGCTCGATCACGCATCGTCGTTGAGCGATGTTCTGGAGATTCGCGCCCAACGAAATGCAGTCCTTGAACAGCGCCTGTTGCTTGAGAGCCCCGACCCTGTGGCTCCCCTCATTGACTCGGTATCCAGCCTTCTTCGGACAGCAATCACGGAGGCTCTTGAAAGACTCAGGTCTGCCTACGAATCCGAGGTGGGGATGCTTCACGCATCTGAAGCGTGGGGCCAACTCAGCCCTGGGCAACAAGAAGCCGTGCTCACCGGCGTCGGCCTCGTCGGGCCCGAGGAACCGGACACTTCCAGCAACGACAAGCTCATCGCCGTGCTGAACGCGCAGCCGCTCGTGGGCATCGGTGAGCGAATCCAGGCGCTACCGGCCAAGGGCGTTGCAGCCCGCAGGGCAATGGCGGAAGCCATCGACCCCGAACCACAGGTCGTGACAGCCTCTCTCCCGGCGGCCACTTTGAGGTCCGAGTCCGACGTCGACAGTTTTCTCGCTGCATTCCGGGCCGAGCTAATGGCACACATCGAAGCTGGCGAAACGGTTGTCACGTGAGCGGGGCGTTCTGATGGGCGCACTCGCGTCGGGGTTGCGGCGTGCGCTGGAAGATTCGTGCGTACGTGGTCGGCGAGCATCGGAGGTCGCGTGTCGGGCTGCCTTGACCGCTTTGGGCGTGATGGACGATCGTCCGAGGGGGCATCTGGATGAACGGGAGCGCAGGCTGCGACGCGGTCTACGAGCCAAGTCCAGACAGCTCGGAGACACACGCGGTTCAATCGAGCTGCTCGTAGGGGAATGCGCATTCGAACAGTGGCATCGGTTGCTGTTCGCGCGGTTCCTTGCGGAGAACGATCTCTTGATCCACCCAGACTTCGAGGCGCCGGTGACGCTGGCTGAGTGTGATGAGTTGGCCTCGGAACTAGGCGAGCCGGACGGTTGGAGTGTGGCGGCTCGCTTCGCGGCCGCGATCCTGCCAGGGATTTTTCGGCTAGGTGACCCGTGTGTGCAGCTGCGGTTGGCGCCGGAAGGCCGTCTTGCACTTGAACGGATAGTGGCTGGGCTGCCTGAGGCCGTGTTTGTCGCGGACGACGCGCTCGGCTGGGTGTACCAGTTCTGGCAGCGCGATAGGAAGGACGAGGTCAACGAATCGGAGCGCAAGATCGGCGGAGCCGACCTCGGCCCGGTGACGCAGTTGTTCACCGAGAACTACATGGTTCGCTTCCTGCTCGAAAACTCCCTTGGGGCTTGGTGGGCAGCGCGCCATCCCGAGAGCAGACTCACACAGGAATGGAGCTACCTGCGAGTCGATAACGACGACCGTCCGGCGGCCGGAGGATTCGACCAGTGGCCGGACCGAGCTGCCGAAGTGACGGTGATGGACCCGTGTTGCGGATCAGGTCACTTCCTCGTCGAAGCCTTCTCAATGCTCTGGCGAATGCGAGCTGAGGAGGAATCTCTGAGCCCGGTGATCGCGCAGGACGCTGTCTTGCGTGACAACTTGTTTGGGTTGGAACTGGACCCTCGCTGTGTCCAGATTGCGATGTTTGCAATCGCAATCCAAGCATGGAAGGTAGGTGGCGGGTGGCGAGAGTTGCCCATACCGAACATCGCGTGCACGGGAATCCCGGTCAAGGCATCAGCCGATGAATGGAGGGCGCTGGCCGAAGGGGATGAGCGGATGGAGAACGCGTTAGTGCGCCTCCATATAATGTTCCGAGATGCAGACGCGCTCGGAAGTCTAATCGATCCGAAGCGCGCCGTTGAGATCTCTGATCCGGCTGGCCTCCAAACATCATTTGAAGATTTTGACTGGGACCAGATTGCTCCGCTATTGGAAGCCGCATTGATGCGCGAAGCCAACGATCCCGGGATGACTGTGCTAGGAGCGGACGCGGCCGGTACTGCAAGAGCAGCGGACTATCTCTCGCGGCGCTACGTGCTCGTAGCTACAAATGTTCCGTACCTAGGCGTTCAGAAAATGCCTGAGTTGGCGGCCGGGTATATGGCGCAGAGGTACCCGAAGAGCGCACACGATCTCGGTACGGTGTTTATTGAGAGATGCTTAGAGCTCGCTTCGTTAGGTTCCGCTGCTCTGGTAACGCCATTGGGATGGCTATTCTTGCGGAACTTCTCCAAGCTACGGAAACAGCTTCTTGAGCAAACTTGCTGGCACACACTGGTGCCAATAGGTAAAGGTGGGTTTGGTGCAATTACCGGCGAAGTTGTTCAAAGCGCGCTCATTGTCCTGAGTGGCGGAACAACGCAAGCTCGTATGTTTGCGATCGACGTTACGGATGTAGAGGGACCTGCACCAAAGAGCAATGCTATGACCACGCGGCCAATCCAGCTTCTACAGCAGTCTGAACTTAGCGCCTCACCGGACACACTTCTGGCGCTAGGTCGCTCTTCGGATGAACTGCTGTCATCATATGCGACTAGTTGGCAAGGCCTTGTGACGAGTGATGTAGCCCAATACATAGTGAAATTCTGGGAACTACCCGAGCAAACTTCTGGCTGGGAGCGCTACCTAACAGCACCTTCCGACACAGCCTTCCATTCTGGTCGTGAAAGCTTCCTGAAATGGCAAGAGGGAAAAGGCGCTCTCACTCGCTCATCGGGCGCACACAACTTTAATCCCACACAAGTGCTAGGACGCATGGGTGTCCTGGTGGGACAAGGCAGTTTGCGGGTGACGCTCTATCGAGGTGAAATGTTCAATGATGCAAGTTCACCCGTGATTCCAAATAGGCCGGAAGACCTAATGCCGTTGTGGGCATACCTTAGTTCGCCGGATTATGAAGCTCGAGTGCGGCAAATCAACCATAAGGTAATCGTAGGATCAGGTTATCTCGTCAAGGTTCCATTTGACATCGGCCGTTGGCGCAATGTTGCCCAGGATCGTTTCTTGGACGGCTTACCGGAGCCGTCATCGGATGACCCGAGGCAATGGTTGTTCGGAGGCCGCCCAGAGTTGGCGACTGCGCCACTGCAGGTTGCGGTTGGTCGGCTGCTTGGGTATCACTGGCCGGAGCAGGATGACGATGACGATCTTAGCGCACTGGCTGATGAGGACGGCATCGTGTGTTTGCCGTCGGTGTTGGGTGAACGGGCCGCCGCAGATCGGCTTCGAGAGCTATTGGCTAGGGCGTTCGATGTGACCTGGTCGCCGACAAAAACTGAAGAACTGTTGGCAATGTCGGATTCGAAGAAGAGAGATCTGGAGACCTGGTTAAGGGATGACTTCTTCAGAGCGCACTGCAGGCTGTTCAAGAACAGACCGTTTATCTGGCACATCTGGGACAGTCACAAGGACGGCTTCGCCGCGCTCGTGAACTATCACATGCTCGATAGAGCCACCCTCGAGAGGTTGACCTACTCCTACTTGGGGGATTGGATTGAGCGTCAAGCAGCCAACGTCCGTGAGGATAGACCCGGCTCGGAGGAGCGCCTGGCCGCGGCTCAGCGTCTGCAGCAACGACTCGAGCTCATATTGGATGGTGAGCCTCCGTACGACATCTACGTGCGATGGAAGTCACTAGCCGAACAACCGCTGGGGTGGGAACCAGACTTGAACGATGGCGTGCGCCTCAACGTGCGGCCATTTGTTGAGGCCGAGGTCCTCCGGTCGAAGTTCAACGTCAAGTGGCGCAAAGATCGAGGCAAGGACCCTGACGGGAGCGAGCGTCACAACCATCTGCACTACACCAGGGCCCAAAAGCAGGCTGCACGTGAGGACATCGAACAATGAGCGAATCTGTGCTGGACCGCATCACTTACGTCCTAGAGGCTGCCGGGACATATGACCGAAACACCACCAGTGCTCCAATTGCGCTCCTGTGGCCAGACGGTGAGCGTCAATGGGAATCACTCGTTCCGCAACTCCGGGAGCGCATGCACATCATTAGCTTCGGAGCCTTCGATCAGGAAGCGCGGCGAGGGCGCGCTTACTGGCTGCGTTGCGTGATCGCTAACACCGTGGCTATCGATGACGCACCTTCCGGAACGCCGGTCGTCTACCTGCCTGGGGTATCTCGCGACTCGCTACGCGCGATCGAGAGCGTGGATGCCGAGTTGGCCCCGCTGAGCGCTCTCCAGCATCGATGCCAGTGGATCGGGCATCCCAATGGGAGAGATTGGACCGTCAGGGCCATGCTTGCGAACAAGGAGCGAGGACTCGGCTTGAGCGTCGCTGCCGACTCTGAGACGGCAACGGCTCTGGTCGACAGCCTGCCGGAGCTTGCGGGGCAGAACTGGAACCGACTTGAATCGAAGTACATCGATGCCGCCTTTCTCAACAGGCTGCTGAATCCAGACCTTGTTCGATCCTTGTTGGATTGGCTGGACGATCCCCAAGAGACGCGGGCGTCGCTTACCCATGGGGCGTGGAGTGCTTTTGTGCAACAGTGCAAGAGCGAGTTCGGGTTCGACCCTTCTACGGAGAGCGAGATCGAAGCTGCTCGCCGGCTTGGGGCTGGCGAAGGCCACTGGGTTCACGCGTGGCATCGGTTTCGCGAGAACCCCTCGGAATACCCGGATATCCCCAACCGGTTGCGCCAAGCACAGCCGAATGAACTTCTCCCGAGCAATCCGGGGTCGTGGCCGGGGCTAGCGGAGGATGAGGAGGAGAAGCTGCGCGGGGCTCTCGAGCGCGTTGCACATGAGACCCCCGAGAATGCGCGCTCCTTGCTATTGGATCTCGAAGACCAACACAAAGTGCGAAGAGGCTACGTGTGGGCGGATCTCGGCTGGACACCTCTCGCTTTAGCCCTTGAGCACCTCGCGGAGTTGGCCCGCCTGACCTCGATGGGGTCCTCGGGTGAGACCGTCGAGTCGATTGTGGAGTGGTACGCATCTGCAGGATGGAAGGCGGACTGGGCGGTCCAGGCAGCACTCTGCGAGGTGGAGCGTCAGGCTGACATCACGGCCGTCGAGTCTGCAATCGGCGCCGCCTACAAGCCCTGGGCTGACGCTTGCGCTCGGTTGCTTCAGGCAGCGGTTGGACCGATGGCGAACGCTGCAACGTACGTTCCGGCATCGCCCCCGTCTACCGAGAGCGGTGATGTCGTCGTATTCGTCGACGGCCTTCGGCTCGATGTCGCGCATCGCTTGAATGAGCGATTGGCTGGATCCGGCCTCGAAACCGATCTCACCACGGGACTCGCTGCGCTGCCGACCGTCACCCAGACCGCCAAACCAGCGCTCATTCCGGTTGACCAACAGCACTTGGTGGCAGGGGCTGCGCTCGACGCGCGACGTGCGCCAGATGGCCCTGCTGCCGGAATCCGCGTCCTACGCGGGCTCCTTGCCGACGCCGGAGTTCAAGTGCTGGTCGGCGCCGATGTTGGCGAACCCACTGGCGTGGCGTGGACCGAGACTGGCGAGCTCGACCGGCGAGGGCACGACCTCGGGCTCCGGCTCGCGCACGAAGTCGGCGCTGAGGTGCAGCGGATAGCGACGCGGATTGAAGATCTGCTCGACGCAGGATGGAAACGCGTCATTGTCATCACCGATCATGGCTGGCTTCTCATGCCGGGAGGCCTGCCGAAGAACGAAGATCTCCCGGTTGCCGTCACCGACACAAGAAAAGGGCGTTGCGCAAGGATCAAGGATGGCGCCGAGCCGCTGGTGCCAACGGTGCCGTGGCACTGGGATGCCGACGTACGAATTGCCGTCGCGCCAGGCATCTCTTGCTTTGAGGCCAACCAGACCTACGAACATGGCGGCGTCAGCCCCCAGGAATGCGTCGTGCCCCGCCTCACGGTCACGCGCGGGGCAGGCGAGACCGCAGGCGCGGTGATCACAAGCTTCAAGTGGCGAGGGCTCACCCTTGTCGTCGAATTTTCTGGGCTGCCAGACGGAGCCAAGGTCGACTTACGTGCATCGGCGGGCGACGAGTCATCGAGCATCGCAGAAACGGCGCGCGTGACCGGAGGCGCGGGAAAGGTGATCCTGCTCGTAGGGGACGAGGATCTCGAAGGGCGGCAGGCCCACCTTGTTCTGGTGGGAGCGGACGGCTCGCTACTTCTCCAGCGTGAGACGGCGGTGGGTCAGAACCGATGACGGAACTGGACGCACTCGACACACTCGCTGCCGGCGCTTTTGACGGCTTCCTGGTCAAGAAGGATCTCGCACAGCAGTTCCGCGGCCAATACCCGGTTCCCACGTACGTCGGCGAGTTCATGCTCGGTCGTTACTGCGCTACCACCGATCCTGACGCAATCACGGCCGGCCTCGAGATGGTTCAGCAGTCGATGCAGGATCGCACCGTCCGGGCTGGCGAAGAGGAGCTGTTCAAGCATCGGGCCCGTGACCGAAGGCGGGTCAAGATCATCGACCTCCTCCGTGCCCGACTGGACTCTCGCAACGATGCATACAAGGCCGAGCTCCCAAGTCTTCAGCTCAACGACATCCATATCTCGCCGGAGCTAGTGGATGAGCACCAGCGCATGCTCACAGGCGGCTTCTATGCCGAGGTGACGCTGGAGTACATCGCGGCCCTCGCCGGTGAACAGGGCGGCCAGCCCTTCCGCGTCGAAGCGATCCGTCCAATCCAGATGTCCACACGAGACGCCCTTGCCACATTCGTGTCCGGACGCAGTTCGTTCACGCTCGACCAGTGGCGGGAACTTCTGCTTCGGAGCGTTGGATTTGAGCCATCGCGCCTTGGCCGTCGCCAGCAGGACATTCTGATCGCACGAATGGTGCCCTTCGTTGTGCGGAACTACAACGCAGTTGAGCTTGGGCCCCGCGGAACAGGCAAGTCCCACCTGTTCCAACAGGTCTCTCCTTACGCCCATCTCGTGTCCGGCGGCAAGGCGACGATCGCGAACATGTTCGTCAACATGAATACCGGCCGCCGCGGCTTGGTGGCCCAGTACGACGTGATCTGCTTCGACGAGGTCTCCGGTGTCTCCTTCGACCAGAAGGAGGGCGTGAACATCCTGAAGGGGTACATGGAATCGGGCGAGTTCAGCCGTGGTCGTGAGTCGATCCGCGCAGAAGGCGGGGTCGTCATGGTCGGGAACTTTGACGTTGACGTCGAAACGCAGCTACGGGTTGGCCACCTGCTGTCGCCGCTGCCCAAGGAAATGCGTGATGACACCGCGTTCATGGACCGGATCCACGCGTACTTGCCTGGCTGGGATGTGCCCAAGCTCGACCCGTCGTTCTTCACAAGCCACTTTGGCCTCGTCAGCGACTACCTGGCCGAGGTGTGGAGCCAGCTACGCGGGACCACTCGGCTGGACGTCCTCCAGGGCCGACTGGAATGGGGGAGCCAGCTCAGCGGTCGCGATCGCAAGGCGGCCAACAACAGCGTCGACGGCTTGCTCAGGTTGCTGTATCCGAATCCGGAGATGGAGGTTCCGGATGACTTTCTCGCGTGGGCGGCCAGCCTCTCCCTCGAGATGCGTCGCCGAGTCAAGGAAGCGCAGGCATTCATCGGCGCAGCGGAGTTCGGCAAGACAGATCTGTCGTTCAGCGTCGGTGGCGGGCCTGAGGTTGTCGTCTACTGCGACGAAACCGTTCAGCATTGGCTGCGAATGGAGAGCGAGGCGCCGAATGTCGTCAATTCCGGTGAGCCCGCAGAAGACGAGGCCTTTCCAGTTCCAGACCCGGCGGACGTGTCCTCCAACCAACCATCACGTGACTATGCCGACGGCGACATGATCGCCGGCCGTTTCGAAGTCGTGGCGAGACTCGGGGAAGGGGGCTTCTCCAAGGTGTACAAGGTTCGCGACATCGTCGAGGATGAGGTGCGAGCGCTCAAGTTGTTCGACAACGCCGCCGGCTACGAGGCTGTCCGGCGCGAGATCAGCGCCCTTCGAGGAGTCGACCATCCCAACGTCGTCCGGGCCATCTGGGCTGATCGGTCCGATCTCAATGAGTGGTATCTCATCATGGAGAACATCGACGGAGAGTTGTTGGCCGACTTCGTCTCGGGCAAGAAGCATTTGCGTGATCGAGAAGCATTGGAAGTGGCCTTGGATGTGCTTGAGGCATTGGCAGCGTTCCACCCCGACAGCGAACAACTGAAGGACATGGACAGGAGAAAGAGCGACGGAGAGCTGTCGCAAGACGAGTATGCCGAGTACAGGAGTCTCGCAGATAAGGCATTCGTTCACCGGGATGTCAAGCCCCAGAACATCATGCTGACCCGATCCGGTGCCAAACTCCTCGACTTCAATATCGCGTCGCGCGTCGGTGACCCGGTCCACACAGTGTCTGGGACGCCTCCGTACCAACCGCCAGACGCCGACCTCACCCGGTGGGATGTCTCGACGGATCTCTTCGCCCTCGGGGTGACCTTGTATCAACTGCTTTGCGATGGTGAGCACCCTTACCCCAATGAGCGACCGAGGCCAGATACGGAGCCGCGAGACCCACGTCAATTTCGAAGCGACATGAGCGAAGAAATCGCGCAGTTGCTGGTCCGGGCCTGCGCGCCTTATCGATCACAGCGCTTCCAGACGGCAACCGAGATGAAGACAGCGCTCGAAGCCGCTCGTGCGGCAGCATGACCGAGTGGTCGACTCACCGCCGGCACATGCTCGCGCAGTTGATCTGGTTCGCCGGGACCCCGCATTGATTCGGGCAACCATCAGTGCCGCCACCCACACCGGGTGGGTGCGAGAGCGCAACGAGGATTGGTTTGCTGCAACGGGTCTGCCGGCACCGAACGGGGACGGTGACGCCGTATCTGCCGAGTCGATCGGAAGTTGTTGCCTTGCTGTCGTCGCTGACGGCTTGGGAGGCCATCCCGCGGGTGACGTCGCCAGCCAACTCGCCATCGAGAGCCTCTTCGCGAGCTGTCCTGGTTCCCCAGGCTCGCTTGTCGATGCCCTGCACACTGCGAACGAGGCCATCTATGACCAGATGTCCGCGAACAACGGCAACGTGGGAATGGGTGCAACTATCGCAGTTGTGCTCATTACCCAAAGTGAGGCAGCCGTCGCGAATGTCGGTGACACGAAGGCATTCGAGTTTGCCGATGGAGTCCTCCGACAACTCACGGTCGACGATGTCCCACACGACCGCGTTCAGCTTCTCGGCCTAGCAACGCCTATCGTCACTCAGAGCCTCGGAGGGCGAACCAAATTTAAGAAAGTGCACCCGCATCTCGCACGGGCCGCACGCGTCGAACAACAGCGAATTCTGATATGTTCGGACGGCCTCACCAGTTTTGTGCCCTCCGAGGCGATTCGTGGAACGCTTAATCGGGAAACGGGATCTGAAGCCGTGAGGCAACTGATCGGCTTAGCTCTGGCTGCCGGTGGGCGAGACAACATAACGGTAGTCCTTATTGAGACCTAGGCCGCGTGGGGTTTTTCCTGAGTAGTTCAGAGGATGGAGCCGACGGCCTTAATCGATCTTCAGTTCAGGAAATCGATCTGGTACTTCATATGAAAGCAGCGGTCGACCAAATAGTGATTTCTCATCATCTTTAGACACTACGAAGGGCACAGTCTTGAGAGAACGGTAGATTTTGACTAGCTGAATTCTACCTCCGATTTCTAGGAATCGGTCGTTGTCAATCATCTGACCCAAAACTTGCAGTGGCTCCATATCGATGCCACCTGATCGAAGCCGGTCGACACTGTCTAGTTGCTTCCGAATCAACCTCTTGGCTTCGTGCATGTGATTGCCGGCAACTGCAAGCATCTTGGCACTATTGTTGCCTGACCATCGTCGATAGGCATGAAACGAGAAACGGTCGATGTCAGACTGGTAGTGGAGTTTCCAAATCCGGAATCGTTGGCTTGACCAACAGAAGCCGGCCAACAGGAACACGGCCGTCGGGGCAGGTACTTCGGAGTTAGGAAGATCAGCGTATTCCTTCGGCATCGACATACGATCCAGTACGCGTAGCAAGTGACCCTTTAGTTCTGCCAGTGGTTGCGTTCGGCTTGCGGCTGGATCCCAGCTTTCGACTGTATGCATCATTTGTTGCATCACTGGGTAAGCGAACTGTGTATCGCCCGCGAAAGCCAGCACGGAATCTCCGCGCGGTAACGGAAGGATTTTGGGAGCGGTGTCCCAGCCGAACGGACGCAGCCGGCTGTCAGTAGCGACTACGAGTTCTTCAGTCTCTCCTACTGACCGAACCCAAGCTAGCGTTAGGGTCACAGTTGTTATATCCTTCTCAGCCTTAGCATTCGAAGTCTTGAATCCTATCAATCTCTGCAGCAGTATGGCGACGGCGGGTGTGAGAGTGTCGTGAGCCCTTAGGAAGACACCGCGACCGGCGCGAACATATTGGGCACTGGCACTGACATATCCGAGGTGCTCAACCTCGTGTACTTCAAGCTGGTGCGGTCGAAGACCAGGTTATGGCCGATCCTGAGGTGGGGCACTGGGTTGTGTGCTGGCCTGTTCGGGTGTGGCGACAACAAGACGGAGTTCAAGGTACTCGACTGCTGCCAGAAGTTGGTGCCGGCAGACAAGACAGGCGTGAGCTTGCTCGGCGATAAGCCGGCCGAAGTTGCCGCGACGCTGCATGAGGCGGTCGCGTCGATGAACCCGAGCAACTTCTTGTTGTGGCCGGGTCGTCAAGCTGCCCGATCAGCTTGACGCCGACGACGAGGGCGCCAAGCGCTTCGACGTCGTGATACCGAACGCGCAGCTCCGTTTGTTCAGGGACAAAACGTTCGATCAGCAGCGCACCCGACCGCACACTGCTCCTGAGTTCGACGCGATCCCGGTTCAGTACGCGTGGCAACGCCGGGCGCGTCGGCGCACGTATCGAGATTCGACCGGTCGAATGCGCGGAGGGGTAGTAGTTAGCGATCCGTGAGGTCGTCGCTCGTCGCGACACCTGTTCTAAGCCGCTCACGGGGCGGCTTAGTCGGGCACAGCGCCTACGCGTGCAGAACGTGTCGAGGTTGAATGGTCCACAAACGACGGCATGTCACCCGCAGCGGAGGCTAGTCGGTTCTTCGCTCGGGTTCAGCCGGTCGTGAGCCCGATCCGTGGCGGATTCCAGACGATCTCGGCCAGCGCGCGGTAGAGAGCTTGGCGGGCGTCGATGTCGTCCTTCGTGAAGGTCTCTGGGTACGGCTCGAATGCGAGGCCGTAGGTTGCGCGAAGCCTGTCGAAGCTGGGGTGGTGCTCGTACGCGAGTGGGTGCAGCGACTTCGCCAAGAAATTCTGACCTGAGTAGTGCTCGACCTTCTCTCGGTACGGCATCGCTCCGTAGCTGGCGTTGAACTCCTTTGGCAACAGCAAGAGATCACCCAACTTGTTCCGGTGATCCTCGAATTCGTAGATGGTCGGGAACTCGTCCGTGTGTCGCTCGAACTTGTTCGCCCAGATGTGTTCCACCTCGTAGGGATTTGTGCGTGACCGGTCCAGATAGTCAGCCAACGACGTTCCGGTGTCGAGCCAGGCGGTGATCCGAGCCAGGAGGTAGTGAATGTGACTGCGGTTTCGCTGAGTCAGCCGGAAGGACAGGATCCCGTCAAGGCGCTCGTCTTCCGACTCGAGCCAGCGGCTGAGAGTGCTGCGAACAGCTTCAACTGGCTGGTCACGCACTTCCTTGATGAGGTTGAACATCGTGTAGACGACAGTCGAGTAGCCGAAGTTGCGGTAGTTCACCATTCTCCGTGCGATGAAGATCTCAAGGGCTCCGGCGACGAGGGCGGTCTTCGCCGCGAAGGTCTCGTCGTCGTCCTCGGGCGTGACGGCAGCGAGGATCACAGGCAGCTGCAACGTGAAGCCGTTTCTTGCGTTGCAGAAGACGGCTTCGAGGCCCGGCTGCATCTCCCGTGACGCGTGCAGCAGCTCCAGGTAGCGACTGCTGAGCCCCAGGAATTCGCGTTCGACAAACCGTCGGTAGCTCTCCTGTCTTGCGAGCCCGATCTCAGCCCGGTTGTCGCGTACCCACTTGTGGAACGCGGTGCCGATGATGTCGAAGTCGCGCGGTACCGCGTTGGCCCTGCGTTCTCGCTGTGTCGCAGCGTGCTTACCCCGGAGCCAAGCCTTCACGAATTCTGCGTCGGCGTTCTTCTCGGTTTCGACCAATTCGGTGATCCGCTGGCGCCAACGGTCGTTGAGTTCGCGAATCACAGTCTCGTCACCGACCCGTGCGAGCAGGAAGCTCTTGAGCATGTCGGTGCTGCTCAACCGCAGTCCCCGATCGTTCATAGTCTCAAAGATCTCAAGCGCCATGTCCTGATCGGGCGCTCCGATGTCGACGAGGATCACCCGGTGCTGGAGCCAGTCGACGAAGTACGGCAGCGTGTGGCCCTGAAGGTCGCCCGGGAACCGCTCGATGATCGTTTGGTACCTGTTCCAGAGGTTGCGAACGGACTCGCGTTCGCCGCTGGTGTCGAACTGCTCGCCGTCCAAGATGGCTTGCAGGCACTTCTCGCGCTCATCGACGTCGAGGTTGAACGTCTTCTTGCCGAATGCCGTCGAGAAGATGAGCGAGCTGAGGGCGTTCGCGTCCCCCGGCTGAGATTCGACGAGTCGGTGACGCACATAGATCAATAAGAGGCTGAGGGTTGTGATTCGTTGTTGGCCGTCGACGAGGTAACGCACCCCATCGCGCTGGGCGGTCACGATCGGCCCCAGAAAATACGGACGGTAGGAGGCCACGTCGTGCCGTTCGTGGGCTTCGTCGTACTCATCGAAGAACCGGCCGGTGAGGTCATCGATGAGCTCACCGACCTGGGCTTCCTCCCAGCTGTACTCACGCTGGTAGAAGTCGAGGCCGTAGCGACTCTCCGACAGCAGCTGTCGAACGGATCGGGCAGTTCCGGTTATCTGCTGGACATCGACGGCCACTGGTTGGTCCTTCCGTGCGGCTCCGCTGAACTCGTGCACGTTGACTGCCCACACGTCAGGCGTTCTATGTGCATGAGTTGGTGAAGCGCGGTCATGCGGCAGGAGTCTGCTCTTGTGATCGACGCGCTGCCACCCGGAGCTGAATGGACGGCACGTTCCGGTCCGGCACAGGTCATTACGATTCGGCGCTCGTGGAGCAGACACCGAAAGAGCCGTCCGACCAGGCTGGGCCTGTGCCCGTTTGCCCACGTTGCGGCGCCGGCATGGCCTTGCGCACTGCTCGCAGGGGGGCGAACCAAGGCAATCAGTTCTGGGGATGCTCGACGTTTCCGAAGTGTCGGAACACGATCGCCCTCGAAGAGGCCGAGGAGACAGGCGGCGGTCTCGAGGACCCGTCCGGTGCTGTGTCGGGAAGTAGCGATACCTCGGAGGCCGCCGAGCCGGGTGCCGACGCTGAGCCACCGGCGACGGACGCGCCGCCCAGTGGCAATGAACGACGCCGTCTACGGGACAAGCTCGCCGGGGCAGCTATCGGCGCGTTCAAGACATACGACAAGGTCCAGCGCTTCATGCTGGAGGCCGAGGAACCAGACGCGTCGGGCCGCTGGAGCCCGGAACATCGCCGCAAGGTGCTGCGCTACGTCTACGAACGAGACGGCGGCCGTTGCGGCGTGTGCGGTGCCGAGACACGTATCGAGGCTGCCCACGTGGAGCACATCGTCCCGAAGATCTTCGCCTACTTCGACGTCAGCGAGGCGGGCAAGGCGGTGCGGGGCACTCGGTACAAGAGCCAGCTGCACAAGCTGGACAACCTCCAGGCGTCCCACACCTACTGCAACAAGAACAAGGGCAACACGGCGGACGTGACCCGTTGGCGGCATCCGACGATGTCGCCGCTCGCAGTAGCGCTGGCTGAGGACGGCTCCGAGTTTCGAGTGCCGCAGGAGCCCGTCCAGGGCCACTAGCTGGCAACGACCTGCGTGAAGCCCGTCGACATGGAGGCCCTGGCAGCGCATGCTGGTCGCGGCCAGCATCGGCGACAACGTCACCTTCGCTAAGGCGTGAGAGCACGCCGAGCCCAACGCCGTCCACCCACACCAAGCCAGCGTCGATGTCCACGAATTCGGCTGTCGAACGGTGCACGTTTTGGTACGTGTTCAGGTGCAAGTCGCGGTACACGTCTATAGTGTCAGGCACATGGGCTATAGCCGTGAGGTCTACGCGAACGCTCCGCTGGTGTTCGTTGCCTGCGAGATTCGGTTCCCGCTCGTTCCGAGCTTGACCACGGACGACACTCTGGATTGCTTGGTCGAGGACTTCTTCGACCTCTTGCCCATTCCCGCGACCACAATTGTGGAATGGGGCGACGAAGACTCAGACGATGGTGACCATGCTCAGCGCGTGCTGCGGTTTTCGAATCGCGATCGCACCTCCTCCGCAGTGCTGACCCGCACCTCGCTGTCGATCGAGACCACCACTTACCGTGAATGGCCCGACTTCAGGTCGCAGGTGATGTCTGCCGTCGACGTGGTAGCGGGCAATGCCAAAGTGGCAGGCGTCGAACGCCTTGGGTTGCGGTACATCGACGAGATTCGAGTGCCGGAGCCCATCGTGGACGCCACCATGTGGAGGAAGTGGATCGCCGAGGACGTACTCAGCCATCTGAGCGTGGTGCCTGACATGGCCCCGGCGGGATTCACATCTGCAACGGTGCTTCACAATGGCAGCCATCACATGCTCGTTCGCTACGCAGCGATGAACGGCCCCGGCGTGGTTGCAGACAAGCCGTTACGGCGTAGCACAGTTCCGCCGGAGGGCCCATTTTTTGTGATCGATGTGGATTCCTACCGCGACACCAGCGGTGTAGACATGATCGACTTCAGCGCCGAGTCCATCGCTTCAGTGCTCGATGACTTGCACGAGCCCATCGGGATGCTGTTCCAGCGCTCGATCACTGACCGTGCACGCGAGCTGTTCAGGAAGGAGCCAGAGTGACCATGATCGATCAGACATCGGCAAGGTCACGCCAGCTTGAGTCCGGCTTCGTGACCGAAATCGGCACCGCGGCGGCCTCGCGGGCTATCGCTGGCTTGAACGAGTCCTACCGCATGCTCTCGGGGCGGGCGAGACTCTTGGCCGAAGACGTCGAGGATGGACGTCGAGAGGTCCGATCGCTTGATCTAGGCCTGCGGACGAATATGAAAGCCGCAGCGGGCACTGATGCGCTCTTGGAGGAGCTGGCGGTGGACCGGGGCTTGGGATGGTCCGACATTGCGCGCCTGTGTGGAGTGTCTGTCTCAGCTGTTCGCAAATGGCGAAGCGGCGGCTCTCTCTCCCCCGAGCGGTTGCGAGCACTGGCCAAGCTCGCTGCATTCCTTGAGCTCCTTGAGCAGTCCGGCCCTACGGGGGAACCGACAAGCTGGCTCATGATGCCGTTGGTCGAGGGACACACAGTGTCAGCCGCGGAGCTCTATCTCGCTGGTTGCGAGGAGGACATTCTGGAGCATGCGCAAGGGCACTTGCCCCTGACGGACATGCTGAATCACTGGAATCCTCGCTGGCAGGCGGAAACGAGTTCAGAATGGGCGGTTGCCGAGCGACCCGATGGTGAACGCATCATCGTCCGACGGAGCTGATGGGGGCGTGTCGCGAGAGCTGGATGAACCTGATCAACCATCGGACATCTGGTACATCTGCCCACCCGACGAGGTGCCGTCCCACCGGCTGCTGTTGCAGGGCGACGTTCTCGTGCTTGAGTCTGGCCCGGTATGCGTGGTGACCCACGCCTGCTCCATGCGCCAAGGCGCGCAGTTGCATCCGACGCAGATCGTCGCTCCGGTGCGCGCTCGCGAGAGCATGTTGTGGCGGGGCGGCTACGACTGGATGCCTCTACCGGAGCTAGAGGTCGGAGAATTCGGGCCGACGTCGGTGAGTCTGCGGGAACTGAGCAGTGTGCCAACCGATGAGTTGCAGAGCGCCAGGCGAATTGCCGCTATGTCGGAGATAGGCATCCAACTTCTGCAGCAGCGCATGGCCCATCACCTGACGCGCGTAGTCATTGAGTTGGAGGTGATGGCCGAGCTCTCCGCACCGATCTTGATGGAGGCGAACTTGCACGAGGAGTGGGTGGAGTCACACGGTGAGGATGCAGAGGCGGAGTTTCACGCCCTGCTTGACTCAGACGACCGCAGGCTTCGTACTTGGATGCAAGCGCCGCGAACTCGATATCAGGCACAGTCAGAAATACGCCGAGCGATGGCTGACCGTCAGGGTGGATAGCGCTCGCTAACGGCGCCGCTCAGCGGTCTCATCCGAGTCCCTGAATGCCAGTCAAGAGTGCCCCTAGCTGTGACACCCCATCCGTACGGTTGGGGCGTGGCTGACAGGTCGGGGATCGAGTGGACCGAGGCGACGTGGAACCCGACTACGGGCTGCGATCGGGTGTCGCCGGGCTGCGACCGCTGCTATGCGCAGACGCTGGCCAAGCGGCTGAAGGCGATGGGGTCGCCGAAGTACCAGAACGACGGCGACCCGTCGACGAGCGGGCCGGGCTTCGGGCTCACCTTGCATCGGTCGTCGCTCGATGTGCCTCGACGCTGGAGCGCACCCCGCCTCGTGTTCGTGGACTCGATGAGCGATCTCTTTCACGACGATGTGCCGCCGGGGTTCATCGCGCAGGTCTTCGAGGTGATCCGCGAGACGCCCCAGCACACCTACCAGGTGCTCACCAAGCGAGCGCAGCGGCTGAGCCGGATCGCGCCTGAGCTCGACTGGCCGCCGAACCTGTGGATGGGCGTGAGCGTCGAGACTCGCCGGTACGGGTTCCGCATCGACCACCTGCGCCAGGTTCCCGCAGCGGTGAGGTTCGTCAGCGCCGAGCCGCTGCTCGGCCCGCTCGGCGAGCTCGATCTTGCGGGCATCGATTGGGTGATCGCCGGCGGCGAGTCCGGTGTCGGCGCCCGGCCCATGGAGCTGAACTGGGTCACCGAGCTGCGCGACGCCTGCATCTCGGCCGGCGTGGCGTTCTTCTTCAAGCAGTGGGGAGGCCGCACGCCCAAGGCCGGCGGCCGCGAACTCGAGGGCAAGCTGTGGGACGAGTTGCCGGTTCGGGTGCCGCGGGAACCAGTGCAGATCGTGAGATTTGGACCCGCAAATACAATGAGTTCATGACTGGCCGTCTCGAGACCGATACGCGCGAATCGAAGCGCCGTCCGCTCGGGCGGATGCCAGTCGCGATCCCCGCAGACGTAGGCGATCGGTCGCTGCCTAAGGCAAAGGGCACGGTGAGGCTCCCAGACCATGTCGCGTGGAGCCCGCCGCATGTCTATGACTTGGAAGATCGTCAACAGCGCTGCCGGGCCTACGCCAGGGTCATGACCGAGGGTCTCGAAGCCGACGTGCGGTACTTCGTCGACGTCGACGCTCTCGTCGACATGTGGGACGAGATCTACTTGGCACCCCACGTGCGGGAGCGGTGGCGTGCTTGGCTCACCGAGCACGGACAACTGACCTAGCTGCGTAGTGCTCACCGATCTTCAGCGGAGAATTCTGCGCATCCTGGCCGAGCTTGGCGAGAGTGACGACTTCGCTCTCGCTGGCGGCGCAGCCATCATCATCAGCGGAATCGCAGACCGCCCCACCAATGACCTCGACTTCTTCACGGAGCATCCGAAGACTGTTGAGGCCCTGCTCGACGCTGCTCAAACCGCCCTCGAGGACGCGGGCCTCGAAGTGACTCGCCTCGCTGAAGCATCGACTTTCGCTCGGCTGCGTGTCGGCGGGCCCGACGAGGTGACCTATGTCGACCTCGCATCGGATGCCCGAATGTTGCCGGCCCGCTCAACCGACACCGGCTTCATGCTGGCAGAGGCCGAACTGGCAGCAGACAAGGTGCTCGCGCTGTCGGGTCGAGGCGAATCCAGGGACTTCATCGATTTCCGAGGCTTGCTGACTCGCTTCGACATCGACCAGCTCTGCCAGCTCGCGGGCGAGAAGGATCCGGGCTTCGCTCCCGAGCAGCTAGTAGCAGCCCTGGAGTACTTCGACCGGATTCCGCCCGCTGAATTCGCCGAATACACCGACGACTACAACGGATTGCGCGACTGCGTGCATACCGCGCGTCAAGCCCTTGACAACCAGCTCTGACCGTCGAGGTGCGCGAGCGGTCGCATGACAAGAAACACCCGCCCGGGGGCTGAACCGAAGTTGCAGCCCAGCAGGCGGGGAGCAGATATCCGCAGTGCAACAGACCGGTCGACTCAGTATCTGTGGCGCCCACGCCGCTGATGGGTAGTTGCCGTCAGGATCGGCCGAAATCAGATTGCTTAGTGCTCGGCCCGTGCCTTATGGTGCTCGTGTACTTCAATACCGGCGCTTAGGCCCTCGGCCGAACGTCACGTCCTACGGTCGCCTTCGGGCGGCCGTAGTTGCGTTCTCGGCGACGTGCCGCTTCAGCGACGGATGCTGCCGGTAGCATGAGCGCACCCCACCGGGGCTCGTTACTCCGGTCCGACGGCCCCGACTTCGGTCGGGGCTGTTTAGCGTTTGGTCAGGACGTGACGCCCTCCGCCAGCGCGTGCAGCAGATCGACCACGCGTTGGTACTCGCCAGCGGCGATGACGTCTAGCGGTGTTCGGTTGTCGAGGCCCGGGTTGGGAGATCGCAGCCACGGACTGACGGCGTCATCACTGATGACCGTGCGGGCGAGATCGATCACCGCTTGCAGCTCCCCCGACTGCTCCTCGGCCTCCGGGTGGGGAACTGTCGGCTGCGTCCGTCGGCGGGCGATGCCGCGGGAGTTCGTGCCACTCACGTCAGCCGGCGACGAGTTGCTGGACCCGCTGGTGCGACACGCCCAGTAGCCGAGCCGCATCCCGCCGCGACACGCCGGCCTCGGTGAGTCGCAGGGCGGCGGCCCGCTGGCGTGCCAGGTAGATCTCGTGCGCCTCCAGCGCCTGGTCGCGCAAGCGTGCGAGTTCGTCGACATCGACATCAGCGACGCAGATGCGCTCGTCGAGTTCCACGGCGGATTCGGGGACATCGGCCGTGACGGCGATGGCCTCGCGGGCGTTCGTCGCCGCTTCATCGAGGTTCCGGCCGAAAGTGTGGACGTCGGTCATGGCCTCGATGTCCACGAGCCAGGCATCGTCGCCTGGGTCTCGCCGGTAGGTCACCGTGTAACTGCTCATCGTCCTGCTTCGTCGTCAGTCACTTGTCAACTGCACTAGACAGACTAGTTTGTTGCCGATCGCGCTGGGCAAGGATTCAAGCCTTGAGCCAGGCCGTGACGTCTTCAGGGAGCGCAGCGACTAGGAGGATTCTGCTGATGCCGAGCACCAGGAAGTTCAGCGAACTGCGAGACGAGGCCCGACGCGATCCCGAGCGAGCCCGCCGAATCGACGAAGCCAAGCGGCGGGCGCTCTCGGAGTTGCAGCCTGACGACTCGACCTAGCCGAGATCAGCCTGCTGGACTTCTTATTTCCTTTTAACGTATAGTTATATACGTTTTATGAAAGTTCCAGCGCCTTCGCTCGCACCTATCTTGCGCTCCGATGCGCAGGGGCGGATCTTGGCGCGCGTGCTCGTCGACCCGGACGCGAGCCACAGTCTCACCGATCTGGTCGCGTGGTCGGGAACGAGCATGCCGACGGTGACTCGAGAGATTCGGCGCGCCGAACAAGCCGGCATCGTGACCACCGAGAAGCTGGGCCCTGTCCGGCTGGTTCGTGCCAAGGTCGACCACCCGCTCTTCGACGCTGTGCGCCGGATCATCGTCGCCACCTATGGCGCGCCGGCAGTGGTGGCCGAGGAGTTCGGCGATCTCCCCAGCGCCGATGCGGTGCTGCTCTTCGGTTCGTGGGCTGCGCGCTATCTCGGCGAGCAAGGCCGAGCACCCAACGACATCGATGTGCTCGTCATCGGCAACGCCGACCGCGATCTTGCGGACGATGCCGCCGAACGAGCAGAGCGTCGTATCGGCATGCCGGTCAATGCGACAGTCCGGTCCCGCTCGCAATGGAAATCCTCGACCGAGAGCTTCATCGAGGAAATTAAGTCGCGGCCGCTGCTCGTCGTGCTCAACAATGACGACGTGCAGCTCGTGACCGATCTTGCAGAACTCGCAGGGGACTGAGGCGTCCGGGGGTGAGTTGGGAACGGGGCCGCTCAACAGTCGAGCGCTTGCTTGCCGACGACGAGCTCCACCATGTCACGCCTTCGGCCGCCGTGGCGAACCGTCTGCTGGTCGATGCAGTGGCGCACATCGGCTTGGCTTCGAAAGGCGTCGCTGACGATCCCGCTGGCGCCCTCCAGCTCTCCTACGACGCCGTGCGGAAGGCGTCTGCTGCGCTGCTCGCCGTCCAAGGATTGCGCGCATCGGTCCGGGGAGGCCACATTGCCGTGATTGACGCTGTTCAAGCTCAATTCAATGGTCACGGCGGGATGGAGGTGTTCAGCCGCCTCCATGCATTGCGCCGACGCCGCAACCGGACCGAATACCCGAGAGCAGACTCGCCTGGCGTCAACGCCGACGACGCCCAGCACGCTCTTGAGACAGCCGAAGGTGTGCTCGATGCCGCGCGCCGCTTGCTGGAGAGCGATCGCCTGGAAGTGTTCGAGTAGTGCTTCGAATCGACCGTGACCGTCCCGTCGGCGAGATGAGCGGTGGTATGACTTGGTTATACTGCGGGCATGAAGATCGCCGTTTCGATTCCGGACGATGTGTTTCGGGCAGGGGAGGAATTGGCGGCGCGTGAGCGCTGCTCGCGCTCAAGCCTGTATGCGGAGGCGCTGCGGCGTCTGCTGGCCGAGGCGGAGCGGCAGGAGGTCACGGCCAAGCTCAATGCCGTGTACGAGGCCGAGCGCTCCGATCTCGGGGCCGGCCTTCGTGAGGCGCAGGCTCGGGCGCTGTCAGGCCGCCGGTGATTCAGCGGGGCGATGTCTGCTGGGTGGACTTCGGCGAGCCGGCCGGTTCGGAACCGGGCTATCGGCACCCGCTGGTGGTGGTCTCCGATGACAGCTTCAACCGCAGCCGCATAGCGACGGTTGTCGGGGTAGTGGTGACAAGCAATCTGCAGCTGCTCGACGCGCCCGGCAACGTGAGCCTGCCCGCCGCCGAAGCGGGCCTGCCCCACGACTCGGTGGCCAACGTGTCCCAAGTGGTCACTATCGACAAGGCGGAACTGTCCGAAGCGGTCGGCGCCGCCGGCCCGGCCACGATGGAACGCATCGACGACGGTCTCCGACTGGCGCTCGGCCTGTCCAGCTCACTGCGCCGCTGAGGCTGCTGAGGCGGAATCGGTCACCCGGCGAGGCCCTCTTTCGGCTTGTGGGCTCGGAATTGCCACAGAGTGATGGCAGTGAACAGCGCTGCGAACCCGACCAGCATGGCGATGGCGCGGCCGAAGCCCTGCTCGCCGTTGAGCACGCTGCGGTAGGCGTCGCTCACCCAGTACACGGGGCTGGCCGGGGCGATGGCCTGCACCCAGCCCGGCAGCGCTGCGATCTTGGCGATGGCCCCGCCGGCGCCTGCGATCGCCATGGTGCCGAGCATCGAGGCGGCGTTGAGCTGTGACATGGTCCGGCACAGCGACGTCAATGCGATCGCCAGGGCGACATACATCGCCGCGCAGACCAGCGCCGTGATGATGAGCTGGGCCGCACCGCCGGGCACATCGAGGCTGAACACGGCGATGCCGATGGCCACCATGATGAGCTGCTGGGCGGCGGTCACGGCCAGCATCGGGATGGCCTTGCCGGCGACGAGCTCGATCGTGCGCACCGGGGCGACGCGCAGCCGGTCCCAGGTGCCCCAGCCGTGCTCTCGGAAGAACGAGAACCCCATCGACCCGGTGCCCATGAGGGCGAACAGCGAAGCCAGGGCGGGCACCGAGTGGGCCGGTCCGCCGATGAGCGCGTCGGTCACGAAGAACAGCAGCACGCCCGGCATGCCGATCAGCACGAACAACGGGAAGGGGTCGCGCTGCAGCAGGCGCAGTTCGTTGCGGGCGATAAGGAGGGTGCTAGCCATCGGCGCTGCTGCTTCCGTCGCCGGTATCGCTGTCGATGACCCGCTCGTACAGCCTTCGGACCGACGGCCGCTCCACCACCACTTCGGCGATCTGATCCTGATCGACGGAGTTGATCGCCGCCATGAGGTCACGGTCGTCGAATGACACCGTGTCGCCGTTGCCGAGCCGGATGATCGTCGCCGGGTCGGGGTCGGCAGCGAGCAGGTCGTCGAGCGGACCGGCCGCGACCCGCCGGCCGTGGTCGATGATCACCAGCGAGTCGCACGCCTCGTCGGCTTCCTCGAGGTAGTGGGTGCTGAAGATGACCGCAGTGCCGCCGGCCGCGAGCCGTCGGATGGCGTCGATCACCCGCCGTCGCGCCGACACGTCGAGGCCTGCCGTCGGCTCGTCGACCAGCAGCAGCGTGGGCTCATGGATCACGGCTGATGCCAGGTGCACGAGCTTCGCCTGCCCCACGCTGAGGTCGTTCACCCGGCGGCCGGTCAGCGAGTCGAGGTCGAACAGGTCGACGATCTTCGCTGCCGCCTCTGCCAGCGCCCGGCCCCGCAGCCCGTACAGGCCGCCGAAGTAGGCCAAGTTCTCTGACACGCGCAGCGACAGGTACAGCGCTGTGCGCTGGGCCGCATAGCCGACCATGGCGCTTACCGTTTTGGACTTCGGTGCCAACCCGTCGACGGCGATGCGGCCGCCGTCGGGTTCCAGCAGGCCGACGATGCAGCCCATCGTGGTCGTCTTGCCGGCGCCGTTGGGGCCCAGCAGCCCGAGCGTTTCGCCGGGGGCCACAGAGAACGACAGATCGTCGACGGCGGTGATCGAGCCGTATCGCTTGGTCAGCGATTCGACCTCCAGCAGCGTCACGACCGACATTCTGGCCATCCGCGGTGGCCTGGCAACGTTGCGGGGCGGGGCTGCTCAGCGGTGCTGCGAGGTCGAACCCGGCGCCGTGGCCGCTGACGCGAATCGTCAGCGTCTGGACTACGTCGGGATGGCTGACTACAGCTTGGCTGCGATGCGTTCGAGCGTGTTCCAGTTGCGGGCTGTGACGGGCACGCCGAAGTGCCGCTCGAGATGCGCATACGTCAGGCGGAGCGCCTTGATGCCCTCGGGGGCCCAGACGTATGCCTCCGAGCCTTCTACGTGGAGCACATCGGGGGCGTGGTCGGCCTCGGTGAGCTCGCTGACGAGGTGCGGGTCGAGGCTGGCGCTGGCTTCGGTGGCGAGGAAGTTGACCAGGTAGCGGGATCCGTCGTCGGCGAGGTGGCGGAGGGGATTGCGCTCGAGGATGGCTTCGACCTCGGCGGCGGTGCGGGCCACGCAGGCCACGTGGACGTCGAATTCGTCGGCGAGCAGCTGCTGGACGGATGCGGCCACGGCGGCGGCTACTGCGGCGGGGCCAGTGGCATTGTCGGGCTGGTCGGCGGTGACGATGATGTTGCCACTCTGGAGGATCGTGACGGGGTCGGCGTAGCCGGCGTCGGCCAGCTTGGGGCGCAGCTCGGCCATGGGCACCCGGTTGTGCCCGCCCACATTGATGCCTTTGGGCAGCACGACGCAGCGGGTGGTCATGGCAGGCGGCTCACTCGGCCTCGCCGGCGAGGCGATCGAGGATGCGGCGATGGCGCTGCATGGAGGCAGCGAGGCGTTCTGGGAACTGGTCGTCGGCGGTCGGGCGGCGAGCCTCGGCGCGTCGCTCGCGGTTGTTGTGAGTTGCTCCGGCCATGAGGGAACGGTAGGGCGACGGCGGCAGTCGGTGCCACGAACACATGTCACACCCCCCTTCTACGTTGACCGTCATGACCTCCGCCGTGGGAAGCCGACCAGCGACCGTCCGGCGTGGTCCGGGCGGTCGCCCTGCGGGGAAGGCCTGCCTGGCGGAGATGCGTGCGCGCTTGGCGCAGCAGTGCGGTGGTGACGGTAGTGACGGTGGCGGCGACGTGGATGGTGGCGGTGGTGCTGTGGTTCGGTGCGCGGTCGATGCCGCGGTGGGGCCGCTGGTTGGTGGGGATCCGTTGGTGGATGCGGCGGCGGTTCGGTCTGTGGGCGATGAGGATTTGGTGTGGTGCGCGCAGGCGGTGCAGCGCG
This sequence comes from Candidatus Poriferisodalis sp., assembly GCF_965204125.1. Taxonomy (GTDB): domain Bacteria; phylum Actinomycetota; class Acidimicrobiia; order Acidimicrobiales; family Poriferisodalaceae; genus Poriferisodalis. Next base: position 1,668,322 of record NZ_OZ241968.1, read on the forward strand.
CCATCAACGTGCTGGAGGGGTCACGCAGCGCGCTGGCCGCCGAAGCGGTACGGCGTCGGCTGCATGCGCGCCGCGGGGAGGCATCGGGGGCAGAAACGCTGGTGAACGCCACCGCGGTCAGCGGTGCGCTGGCGCGTCGGATCGAACGCGAGGCGCAGGCTGTGAACGCCCAGCCGCCGGTTGCGGAAGCGCTGGGGCGCGGTGACATCAACTCCGATCAAGCCGCGATGGTGGCCGCAGCAGAAGTGCCTGACGACGTGCGGCATGAGCTGTGCGAGCAGGCTGAGAACCAGACAGCTGACCAGACCCGGCAGACCGTGCGTGCTGCCGAGGCGGCGTGGCGGCGCGAGAGCGACGCGCAGCGGCGGGCTCGCCAGCGCGCCGCGAGGTCGGCATCGATGTGGGTCGATCCCCACGACGGCATGTGGCACTTGCGTGCGAAGCTCGATGCGCTGACCGGCGACGCCGTCAACCGTCTGTTGGTGGCTGCGATCGAGCGGAACTGGCGCAGCGACAAGGACCTGCCCGAATCCCAGCGCCGAAGCGTCCCCCAGCGCGCCGCCGATGCGCTCGTGTGGCTGCTCACCGCCGCCGGCGCGCAAAGCGCTGATTGCGCGGAAGAAGGTGACGCGAGTTCCAGGAGCACCGGCAGCGAGGGACCAGCGCAGGGCGCGGACTCCGCTAGCGGTGACGCTTCGAGGCCCGACCCGGCACGGCATGCAGGTTCTGCGGCTCGAGATGCTGCGTCGGCCCCAGGTGGTCTCGAAGCGGCACCCGCAGCCCCCGATAGGTCAACTGTCGCTGGCGGAGGCTCGGGTGACGACGGCTGGGTGGTGCCGAGTCCGACGCAGATGATCGTGCTCACCACCCTGGACAACCTGCGCGGCGGCTCGCCCGACGGTGGGCCTGTTGCCCGGTGCACGTGCGCAGCGTCGAGGCCGCCGAATGATCTGCTGGCGGTGCCGGGCGCCGCGGCGACCACCGAGACCGGCACCGTGCTCGGCGCGGCCGACCTGCGCCGCATCGCCTGCGACACCCAAGTGATACCGGTGGTCATGGGTGGCCCCGGAGAGGTGCTCGACGTGGGCCGAGCCAAGCGCACCATCCCCCCAGCCATCCGCCGCGCCCTGATCGCCCGCGACCAACGCTGCGTGTGGCCCGGCTGTGATCGGGCGCCGATCCACTGCGAAGGTCACCACATCGAGCACTGGCTCGACGAGGGGCCCACCAGCCTTGCGAACCTCGCGCTGCTGTGCCACAGCCACCACCAGCGCCTCCACGAGTACAACTTGGTGCTGCACCCGCCCACGGCGCCGGCACCGCCCGGTGAGGGCTGGACGGTCACACCAGCCCCGCCCCGCAAGCCCCGCACCCCAACGGGAGACCACGTCCGTCAGAACTGCTGATCTGCGGATCTCGTGCCCGCCCGCTTGCCGAACGTGCGCAGTTGCCTGGCGTTGCGGCGACGCTCGAACTTGCCGAGGTGAGTCTGAGGTGCCGCATGCGAGGAGTGCAGCGGGCTTTGACGAAGCACTGAGCGTCCGGGGACCGCCAAACTGTTCCACGCAGCGGAATGGATGAGGACAGCAAAGGGACGGGCGATGAACGGACAGGTCAGCGACTCCACGGCACTGCGGGAGATCTACCGCCAGCCATCCAAGCTGGTGGCCAACAAGAACGTGCCGGCGATCGATGATGAGTCGGCCCGATTCCTGGCGATGTCGCCGTTGTGCGTGCTGGCCACCCATGGCCCGGGCGGGACCGATGCTTCGCCCCGTGGCGGGCCTCCGGGGTTCGCCCGGGTGCTCGATGACGGCGCACGCTTGGCCTTCGGCGACCTCGCTGGCAACAACCGGCTCGACTCGTACACCAACTTCCTGGACAACCCCCAGGTCGGTTTGATCTTCTTCGTACCCGGCAGCGACCACACGGTGCGGGTGAACGGCGCTGCTTCGCTCACGACCGATCCCGACGTCTGTGCGGCGACAGCGGTGGGGGATCGGGTGCCCAAGACGGCCGTGGTCGTCGATGTCGACGAGTGCTTTCTCCACTGCGGCAAGGCGCTGATACGCGCCAACCTCTGGGACACCTCGACGTGGCCGGAAGGCGAGGCGCCCACGGCGGGCGAGATCCTCGCCTCCCAGCATGAGCTGCAGGCTGAACCAAGCGCCATCGACCAAAACCTCGAAGCGGGCTACGAAGCCACGCTGTGGTCCGACGCAGGTTGAAGGCGGGACTCAAGACCTGACGCAAGCCGCGCCGCCGGCGTGGTTCAGACAGTGCGAAGGGTTTCGGTATTGCCGTCCACGCTGAGGACTTGGCCCGATACATAGCGGGCGGCATCCGAGAGCAGCCAGCAACAGGCTTCACCGATGTCGGTGCCGGTGACGAGCGTGTGCATCGACACCTGTGCGGTGTAGCCGGCCTTGACCTCTTCGGCAGTGGTGCCGGCGGCGGCTGCCTCCCGCTCGATCACACCGTCCATGCGCGGGCCCTCGACGGTGCCGGGACAGACGGCGTTGACCCGGATGCCGCGCTCGCCGAGTTCCATGGCCCACGTCTTGGTGAGGCCCACCACCGCCCACTTCGAGGCGGCGTAGGGGCTCCGCAGCGGGTAGCCGAAGATGCCAGCGGTGGAAACGATGTTGACAATCGAGCCGCCCGCACCTAGCAGCGGCACCGCCGCCGCAGTGCAGCGGAACGTGCTGCCCACGTTCACCTTCACGCAGTGATCGAACGCTGCCGGATCGAGGTCTTCGACGCGGCCCGTCGGGCCGGCGATGCCGACGTTGTTGACCAGTCCGTCGATGCCACCCATCTGCTCGACGGCGGCTGCGAACAGCTGGGCCACATCGGCCTCGTCGGCGACGTCGTAGTGCCCGTCGACATCGGTGTCCCGGTCGATGTCGGCGCCGAACACCTTGGCCCCGTAGCCACGTGCCGTTTCCGCAATGGATGCACCGATCCCGGCCCCCGCCCCGGTCACAACGATCCGCTTGCCCTTTAAGCGTTGATCGGCCGACATGTCGGAAAAGCGCTCTAGCTCGGGGTCGTCAATCTGACGCCTCGAGCATCCATCGGAAAGCGAACCGAGCCATGACGAGCACTGCTGCGCCGGTCAAGAACATGGCCAGCGCCAATGCGGGGCGATCACCGATCATTGTCGCGGCTACGGCGATCGGCACGATGGCACCGACCAGCATGAGCAGGGTCGTCCAGAAACGAAAGGACGCCGACACAGGAAAACAGTAACTCTTGGGGCGGGACACTCCGTCCCTGCTTGACTGCCCCTACGGGGCTGCGATGTAACCGATAGCCGGGTCGTACGGCTGAGTCGGGGGGCCCTTGAGCTCGACGGTGTTGCCGTCGGGATCCTTGACGTACATCGACGGGCCGCGCCCGTCGGCGCCCCAGTTGTTGTAGAGGCGGCCGGCTTCGACGCCGTGGGCCGCGAAATGCCGGCGCAGATCGGCTTCGTCGAACGGCTCGATCCGAACGCAGAAATGGTCGACGTTGTGCGCAGTCGGGCCTGGCGGCGGGCCACCCTCCTGCCCGAGCACGCCAGCCACGTCGACGAGATCGATGATGCAATCGCCGGCCCGCAACTGGTACAGACCGATCTCGTCGTTGATGTGCTCGACGCTGCAGCCCAGCACCGTCGTATAGAAGTCCATGCTCCGCTCGACGTCGACGACCCGCAGCACAATGTGGTCCAGCGATGTCAATCGGAACATCGGGCAACCTCCCGGCGCTCATCGGCCGCTGAAACTGGCACTGCCGACCACGCCAACCGCCGCCCGCAACTGCTCGCGACCGAGCGTACCGATGAGGCACAAGCAGCTTCGAACGCTGCTCAACGGATAGGTGGCGAGGGCAGAGTGAACCCTGCCGCGTCATAGGGTGGCCGCGTGCGGTTCCGCATCCTCGCCCGATCCATCACGGCGTTGTTTGCAACCACCCTGCTGGCAGCGGCTTGTGCCACTTCCGACACGAGCACGCCGCCGCCGGGAACCGGACCCACATCGGATACGTCAGCAGAAGCGTCGGGCGAGGACTCTGACCAACAAGCCACGTCGGCAACGTCTGCCGATGTGACTGCTGATGCCTCGGGGACCACTGCTGACACGTCGGCAGGGGTCGCCAGCGAGGGTGAGAGCGGGAGCGACGTGGTTCTGGACCCACGCGAAACCGGCCAGCTGCGCAACTTCCTCGGCTACACGTTCCCTCCCGCACCCGAAGTGCAGACAGGCCCGCTGCAACGCGCCGCGCTCAACGACCTCAACATGATCTGGTCCGGCTTGCAGCGAGGCGGCATCAGCGGCGACGCCATTGCCCGGCTCGGCCAGACGGGCGACTCTCGACTCGGGTGGATCCTCTCCGACTTGCTCAGGTTCGTCCCCCCGGGCGAACTCACCGACGGGGCCATCTCGGCCTTCCAGTCGCTCACCGGCGTCAGGCTGGCCGACGACCCCGTCGCCCTGCGCAGCCCATGGCAGTCGGTCACCGACCACCTGCTCGCATGGGACCTGCCCGTCTTCGACGGCTACGCCGAATACAAGGAGCGGCTGTTCACGCTGGTCGAGCCCGGCTGGCAGCCGTTCTTCGACGACGCCGACTCAGACATCGACTGGCGCATCGTCAGCTGGGGCGGCGTGCTCATCGACAACCGCGAGCTCGGCGACCCCCGACTGTGTCCCCGAGGCTGCATCCCCGCCCTCGACAACCCCGGCGTCACCGACGCCGAGGGCGGTTCCTGGTACCCCGACGACGGCATCGTGTTCGCCGTCGTGCTCGGCGGGGAGGCCCGGGCGTACCCCCGCCACATCATGGAAATCCACGAGATGATCAACGACACGCTCGGCGGTCGCCGCATCGGCATGCCGTATTGCACGCTGTGCGGGTCGGCCCAGGCGTACCTGACCGAGGAAGTGCCCGACGGCGTGGCCACGCCGGTGCTGCGCACCTCGGGCCTGCTGTCTCGGTCGAACAAGGTCATGTACGACCTCGTCACCAAGTCGGTGTTCAACACGTTCACGGGCAGAGCCATCTCGGGCCCGCTGCGCCGCCAGGGTGTCGTGCTGCCCCAGACCACCGTGGTCACCACAACCTGGGGCGAGTGGAAGGCGGCCCATCCCGACACGACGATCATCGCCCCCGACGGGGGGATCGGGCGCAGCTACCGGTTCAATCCGCTGGGCGGCCGTGACGACAACGGGCCGATCTTCCCGGTCGGCGATGTCGACGAGCGTCTCAGCGTGCAGGACCAGGTCTTCGGCGTGGTGCTCGACGACGGCACGCCAGTCGCATTCCCCGTCGACGCGGCCGTGGCCGCGCTCGAGGCCGGCAGGACGGTGGAGCTCGGCGGCGTCACGCTGCAGCTCGACGGCGGCGGGGTGCGTGCGGTCGACGCCGCCGGTGAACCGATCGAAGGCCACCAGTCGTTCTGGTTCGCCTGGAGCCAGTTCATGGCCGACACGCTCCTGTGGGAGCCCTAGACCAACGGCGCAATCCCCGAAACCGGCTCCTCGCGACGCGGAGCCGCAATCGAGCCCGGCTCGTGGCTAGCCGTCAGCGCCTGAGCAGGCTGCCGAGCGCGGTCATAGCGGCAGTCGCCGTCGCCTGCGGATCCCGCCACGCGACATGGCCGTCGGGCCGCACCAGCACGGCACCCATCTGGCCGATGCCGTAGGCGGCGGCAATCGCGCCGCCTGGATCATCGAGATCGGCACACAAGCGCAGCACGCGCGGCGCCGGATCTGCGCCGGCGCTGCCGAGGCTTGCCTTCGCCCCGGCTTCTGCCCCGTCAGCGGCGACGGCGATGTCAAAATCGGCACCGCACAGCAGCACGAACTGCGTGTCGTACAGATCCAGCGTTGACGTGGCCCCGTCGAGATCGATCGGCACATGGGGAGCGCGGTGTCCCGGCCGCGCCGTCGGCACATACTCGGATACCGGGTCATCCACCTGCGGGGGCTCAGTGCCGTCAGGAATCAGGCACCCCTCGTCGTACCGCAGCCCCAAGTCCATCCCGAGCCAGTTGCCGTACTGCGTGGAAGCTCGCAGGGCCTCCCGCTTCTGCTCGACAGTGGCCGTGCCAGATTCGACCAACCGCCGGATCCGCCCCACGCTCCGGGAATTCTCACGAGACCGGTCAGCGTTGTACTGGGCGACCGGCGCCCGCTCGCTCTCGTAGGTGTCGAGCAACCCCTCGCCGGCCTGGCCGCCGGCCACCGCCGCGAACTTCCACGCCAGGTTGTGGGCGTCTTGCACCGCCGTGTTCATGCCGAAGCCACCTGTCGGAGGCAGCTGGTGCGCCGCATCACCGATCAGGAACACCCGCCCGTCCCGGAACCGCTCAGCCACCGTCGAGGACATGGCCCAGGGGATGACATCGGTGACCCGCAGGTCGAAGTCCTCGGGAAGATCCGGCCCGATCGAACGCCGGATCCACTCCGCCGCCACCTCAGTGTTGAAGTCCTCCGCCCGGTGCATCGACGGGTCGTAGTTGAGCTGGCACAGCCAACGATTGTCGGTGTCGATCTTCTGAAACACATTGCGGGCCGGGCTTGTCGTCCAGTACAGCGCAGCGGGGCGATGGTCGGTCCACGGCCCCAGGTCGGCGTAGAACTGGCAGTTGATCATGGTGCCGAAGCTGGCGATGCCGTCCATCTCGATGTCGAGGCTTCGCCGCACGCTCGACGCCGCGCCGTCGGCACCGACCAGCCAGCGCGCCGTCAGGTGCCGCGTGCCCGATGGTCCGCGCACTTCGGCTGTCACCTGCTCGTCGCCCTGGGTCACCTCGACCAGCTCGGTGTCCCAGCAGATCTGCACCCCGTCCATGCCCGCCAGCCGGCGCAGCAGGATTTCCTCGATCCGGTCCTGCGACGTCAGCAGCCACGGCGCCGGCGACAGCTCCACGCCGTCCACGACCGGCTGCACCCCCGTGATCACGCGGCCGATCTCGGTGCCCGCCAGCGTCTCGCAGTACACGAACTGCTCTGTCCACGGCAGCGGAAGGCTGGCGGCCTCGATCTCATCGAGCACATCCCACTGGCGCATCAGCTCGGCCGTTCGCACGTTGACCGACCGGGCGCGGGGATGAGGGTTGATGCCGCTGCGACGCTCCACAACGATCGAGTCGAGCCCGAGGCGCCCGAGCAGGATCGCCATCGACAGCCCCGCCGGCCCCGCACCCGCGATGAGCACAGTGGTATCAGTCACGGGCGTATTAGGGCAACAGCCCAGACAGCGTGGCCAGGGTCTCCCGTAGCTGGGCATCGAGGTCGGGATCGGTCAGCGTTCCGCCTTCAGAGTCGAAGTTCTGGCCGAACCGAGGGATGGCCAGACTGGCCAGCACCTCGTTGCCGAAGTAGCCGGCGAGATGGCCGGCGGTCCGCAGCACGAACCCGCCCCCGCCGCCCCCCGGCGACGTCGACAGCATCACGATCGGCTTGTCGTGGTAGACGCGCATGTCGATCCGTGACGCCCAGTCGAACACGTTCTTGAACGCAACCGTGTACGAGCCGTTGTGCTCGGCGAACGAGATCAGCAGCGCATCTGCCGCCCCGAGCGTGTTGTAGAAGTCGTGCGCCGCCTGCGGGATGCCACCCGCCTCCTGCCGATCGATGCTGTAGATCGGCATCTCGAAGTCGTTCAGGTCGAGCGTGCTGATCTCCAGCGCACCGGCCGGCACGCCCTCGATCTCGCCGTCGGCAAGCAGCCCGATGGCGTAGTCGACAAGCTGACGGTTGATCGACTGGCTGCTGTTGGAGGCGGCAAAGGCCAAGAGTTTCATGATGTCTCCGCGTGGGCAGTCTCCGCGTGGGCAGTGTGGCTGATGATCGCATCGATCAGGATCGGCCACAGCGGTTTCGGCAGGTCGTGGCCCATGTCGCCCACCATCAGCAGGTTGGCACCCGGCACGAGTGCGGCCGTGCGCTCACCGCCGTTCGGCATGATCAGCGGGTCGTCACGGCCGTGGATCACCAGCGTCGGCACGCCCAGCCGGCGCAGCGCCTCGACCCCGAGCGGCGAGCACCGCACCGCCGCCATCTGTCGGGGGAGGCCCTCGGGGTAGTACATGCGGTCGTACGAGGCAGCCACCATCTCGGCCGCCTGGTCGGGGTCGAAGTGGCGGGGGCTAGAGCTGATCTTGCGAGAAGCGACGCTGGCCGCGATGTACCCCTCGCGGTCGGGCGGCGGCGGTGTTGTCAGCGCCGCCATGGCCTCGGGCGTGGCCTCGAAGTAGCCCGGCTCACGGGTCGTCGACATAATCGACGTCATCGACAGCACCCGGTCGGGGTGATCGATCGCCGTCTGCTGCACGATCATCCCGCCCATCGACACCCCGGCGATGTGCGCCGTCCCGATGCCCAGATGGTCGAGCAGTCCGACAGCATCATCGGCGAAGTCGGACAGTGTGTACGGCACCGGCGGCATGCGCTCACCGGCGGCCGCAGCCTTCACGGCAGCCTTGCTCACCGCACCGAGGTCCACGTCGACACCGTCCAGGTGCGTCGACAGGCCGACGTCACGGTTGTCGAAGCTCACAACGAATCGCCCCCGCTCGGCGAGCTGCTCCCGGAAGCCGGGGTACCAACCCAGGATCTGCGACGAGTACCCGTTCACCAGCAGCAGCGCCGGGTCGGCCGGGTCGCCGTGGGTCTCGTAGTAGAGCTCGATCGCTGTCGCTTCATGGGTGTTGACGGTCGCATACGGCATCGTGGGTGCTGCTCCTGCTGGCGACGCGACGGGCAGCGCGTCGGCAGCGCCGAAGAGTCTGCCGCAAGAACTGCACGCGAGGGCCATCGCAGTACCCGCCACATCGCCGGATGCCGGCCAGCACCATTCAGGCCAGAGATACGTCCGTCAATGTCCTTTCGTGCGAGCCATGCCGCGCCCTATCGTTCGAGCCATGCGGCGCATGCACATCGGTTTGCAGGTCGACGACCTCGACGAGTCGATCGAGTTCTACACCCGGCTATTCGGCTGCGAACCCACGATGCGGCGCGCCGACTACGCCAAGTGGATGCTCGACGATCCCCGGGTCAACTTCTCGCTCGACACCCACGGCGACGGGCCGGCCGGCTCGGCCCACTACGGCATCCAGGTGGAAACGCACGACGAGCTCACCGACCTGCGTTCCCACATCGATGCGGCCGCCCTGCCCCGGTCCGACCAGGACGACTTGGTGTGCGGCTACCAGCTCCAGCACAAGTCGTGGGTCACCGATCCCAACGGCCTGTGGTGGGAGGCCTTCTTCACCGAAGGTGTGGTGGACGAGGGCTACGGCACCGCCGAGATGCCCGATCCCGCCTAGCTGAACTACAGGTACACCGGCTGCGCTCGTCGCCGCCTCGGGTTGAGCGGGTTCGGCACGAACATCGGCACCGCAGCCTGGTAGCGGCTGTACGCGGGGTACCTCTCGCCCGAGATCTGCTCAGTGAGCCTCGTCGAGACCGCGAACAGCAGCAGCAGGATCACCCAGCCCAGCCCGGTCCAGTGCCACAGCCGGCCCGACGCCGAGATCGCGAACAGGTAGAACACGATCCACATGGCCTGCTCGCAGGTGCAGTTGGGATGGCGGCAGTAGCGGAACAGCCCCTCGGTGAGGAACGGCCGCTCCACCTCGGCGCCCTCGGCCACGAGCCGGGCCTTGTTCTGCTGGAACCGCCACACCTGCTGATCGGCGATGGTTTCGAGCACCAGCAGCACCACGAACGCCACGATCGCGACGTAGTCCAGCCAGCCCAGCGGCACGTCGGCGTGCTGCCACGCCTGGTGCACCGGCGACGTGAACAGCCAGATGAGCGCCATCTGGCCGAACGACACGAAGAGCACGTTGAATGTCTGGAAGCCCACCTCGCCGATCTGTCGGCCGAGAACTCGCCGCTGGCTGATCTGCTCTCGGAGATAGGTCCATCGGTAATCCTCGCTGTCGGCTCGCCACCCGCCCCGGCGGATGAGGTTGAAGGTGAGCCGTGCACCCCACGCGCTCGCCAGCGCCGTCATCACCGCGACCCGGGCCGATCCGAATCCCACGTCGGCGAGAACGATCCCGCAGTACAGCGCCGGCACAATCGACCACAGCCGGTCCACCCAGGAGGCGTCCCGGGTCAGGATCGACGCCATCCAGCTCAGCACCGCCACCGCCGTGCACGCTCCCAGCGCCACGCCATAGGGCGTGCCGACGAGGGGATGGTCGATATCGGGATAGACGGTGACGCCGAGCACCACCGCCACCGCTCCGATGGCGACAACGCCGGCCCATCCGGGCACGCCGGCGCGGATCACGGCCTTATCCGTTTGCCCGAATCATGGTTGCCCAATCAGCCGGAACGAACCGGGCCCCCGAACAGCAGCACTCCGGATCGGAACTCAGTTGCAGAGACCCTGCGCGCTGACGCCGCGATCGATGTAGCACATCAGGGTGCCCTCGACGTTGCGCATCGTGAACGTCCCGTCGCTGTTGCGGGTGGCGAACACGCGCAGCCGGAAGCCGCGGATGGAATCGTCGGGCTGACCGACGATGTCCATCGTGACCTCGCTGAGTTCGCCGACGGTCGGCTCGCCCGAGATCCTCACTCGCGATTCGGGTTCCTCCGATGCCACGGCCCCTGCGACGGTGCGTCCCAGCGCCGCCAGATTCGCCGCGCTGGGCGCTTGGCCGAGGCGCGCCACGATCTCGGTCGTGGTGTCGACGGTGGCGCCCAGCGGAGTCACGTAGTCGCCGCTGACCCAGCCGATCACACCGGCTGCGTGCACTTCGTGCCACAGCACGCCGGACACCTCTTGCCTCGTGCCGGTGGGAACGATGCCGGTGCCCGTCGAGTCGAGCTTGGCCACGATCTGACCGCCCGGCTCTTCGCGCACATTGAGCGTGCTGTCGTAGCCGATGCCCACGACCGACAGCACCAGGCGCTGCTCAGCCTCTTCGCCGGTTTCAGCCGCCGTCGTGGCCGTCACGACCTGCTGCCCGGCCGTTGTCGTGGGCGCGGGCGGCAGCGTCTGGACCGTGCCGATGGTGGTGGTGGGAATCGGCGCCGGTGCGGTTGCCACGGGTGCCGACGTGGCGGCGGTGGCCTCAGGCTGGTCATCGACGGCAGCAACGCTGTCGTCGTCGGAGTCTCCGAGGGCGACCACCAGTGCCGCGATCGCCACGATGAGCGCGAGCAACGCGACGCCCAGCGGCAGTCGATCCTTCAGCGCGATGAGACCTTCAGAAGGCGCGCGCTCCATGCCATGCGGCTCTGGAAAATCAGTTGGACCGGTCATCGGTGTCCTTCGTGTAGCTCTCGGCGTCGAGGGGGGAGCCGAAGCGACGAGGACCGCCAGGACTGCCCTGTGCGCCAGGCCAGCCAGCGATATCGACTCGCTTGGCATAGCGACGCACGAGTATCGAGAGTACGACCTTGCGGGTCGGCGGAAAGAGCATGATCAGACCGGCAGCATCGGTCAGGAAGCCGGGTGTGAGCATGAACGCGCCGGCCAGCAGGATCAACATCCCGTTCACGAGTTCCTTGCCGGGAATCTCGCCCTGTGCCAAGCGGGTGCGGATCTGGTTCAGCACGCCGAGCCCGGAGCGCCGCACCATCCAGGCACCCACGACGGACACCACGACCAGCAGCAGGATGGTCTGGCCGGCGCCGAGCCCGCCCGCCACCTGCACGATCACGAACAGTTCCAGCAGCGGCACCGATATGAGCAACAGGATGAGCACCGCCAGCACGCCGCCCACCCTACGGCTGCCCGCCGGGTCCGCTCCGTCACGTCACGTCAGGGCCGGAGAGTCACGCTGCCGGATGAACGAGGCGCCCGATGAAGAGCACTGCTTGTGTCTCGCGGTGGATGATCGCCCACAGGAAGGGCCGGTCGGCGACCACCGTCAGATCTGGCGGCGGGGGCATGGACTCGGCGAACGCCATGGCTGTTGCTGCGGCCGCTTCGGTGCCCTTCTCATCGACGATCACCTTGGCGCTGTGCAGCGCAGAGGTGATGAAGATGCCGGGCGCGATGCCGTCGAACGATGCGCCGGCACAGAACCCTTGCGGGCAGAGCCATTTGAAGAGATCGGCTGGCGGCAGCGTCTGCTCCCACTTCGGCATGGTGATCTTGACTGTGCCCGAAAGCGCAATGCTGGACAGCTCGGTCAGAGCTGCGGCGTCGAGCGATGCTTCAACGGCAGCGAGGCCGTCGGGAGCGTGGGGGACGATGAGCCACATGGCCAATTCGCTTCTGACATAGGGAAGTTCCACGGCATCGGCGTCGTCCATCAGGACGTAGCGGCGATCCACCGCTTCGTGATCGCGCATGAACGGCACGGTCACCGTCTGGCCAGAGTTGGTGGTGAACTCGCCGTCGCGGGTGAGGTCTGCCAGGAAGGGCTCCAGCCAGTCGGCCTTGAGGTAGACGGTGTTCACCAGGATCAATTCCTGATCTTGGACTGTGGCTTGGTTGACGATGGCGGGGATGAGGCCGCGGGTGCGCCCTGACACCCACTCGTTGATGACAGCGGCCGCCGAGTCGCCGTCGGCCGTGTCGACCGGTTGCATCGTCGCGCCGTAGTGCAAGGCGGCCGTCTCGAGGAACTCGGCCAGCGGCGAGAATTCGTCATCGGGGAAGAGGCGGTTGGCTACTTCCACAGTGTTCGGCGCAACCGAAGCTTCGGCCAGCATGAGATCGACCGCATTGGCAGCGCTGTGGCTGCCCTCCTCGGGGAACTCGAAGATGTCATCGAGCACTGCTGCGGAGTCGGCTGACGCGCCGGCCCGGCTCAGGCTGAAGGCGACGCCGATGCTCATCGGGCTGGACACTGCGTTGCCCTCGAGGTGCCGGTGGAATTCCCATCCCGCCGCGTTCACCCCCGCGACCCACTCAGCCGTCGGAGCACCGCGGTCAGCGGCCAAACGATCAGTGACCGGCTCGATGGCTGCGGGAACGACGGGCTCGGAAGCAGTTGCATCGGCAGTGGACAGCGCTGCGGGAGCGTCTCCTCCGTCGGCCGCGGGGTCACCGGCGTCCGTCGAGGTGCCGCAAGCCACAGCCATGATGCCGACCAGCACCAGCGACCCCTTCAGTCGCACCCGCACCCTGCCCACCCTACGGCTGCCCGCCGGGTCCGCTCTGTCAGGCCCAGCGGCGGGATGGTCGAATACGCACGACGCCGCGCTGCGCGCGAGCCGTAAGTTGTCGGGTCGCTGACGGGTCGAGAGGCTGCGCTGTGATCGAGTCCTACCTTGCTGGCGTGCCGTGCTGTCATGCCGTGCCGTCGTCGCCGTGGTGAGGGAGACCGAGCTGTGACAAGTCCGAAACTCGAACAGCGGATCCGCAGTGCTTGGATCGGCCGCATCAGCGGCTGCATGCTCGGCAAGCCCGTGGAACTGCTGTCGATGCGCCAAGGCCCCGCGGTACTGCAGGACTACCTCGCCCAGGCCGGCGCCCTGCCACTGCGGGACTACGTGCCGCTTCTCGCGGGAGCGCCGTCGGCCGTCGAGCGCAACGCCGACGCCTGCAAGGACCGCCTGGTCGTGGCCGTGCCCGACGACGACATCAACTACACGGTGCTGTCGCTGATGCTGATCGAAGAACACGGCACCGGCTTCACCACCGAGGACGTGGCCCGGGCCTGGTTCCGCCTGCTGCCCGGCGGTCTCACCTTCACCGCCGAGCGCGCCGCCTACGCCGTGCTGATGGCCAAGGCCTCGACGCCGTTCGCCTTCGGGCAGCCCGCCGGATTCGACCTCGACGAATGCAGCGACAACGAGTTCAACGACTGGATCGGGGCACAGATCCGTGCCGACATGTACGGCTGGGTGGCACCCGGCGATCCCGCGCTCGCCGCGGAGCTCGCCGCCCGCGACGCCCGCCTGTCCCACCGTGGCGAGGGCGTCTACGGCGCCCAAGCCGTCGCCGCGATCGGCGCAGCCATCCCGTCGAGCCCGTCCGTGCTGGCTGCGATCGAAACCTCCCTGGAGCTGCTGCCGGCCGACTCGGCGTGCGTCGAAGCCATGGCGCTCGGCATCCGCTGCGCAACGGCCAACGACGGCCCGGACCCGATCCACGAGGCCTACGACGGCATGTCGCCGGTGCACACGGTGAACAATTTGGCATTGGTCACATGGGGCCTCCTCTCCGGCGAGCACGACTTCTCGGCCGCCATAGGCGACACTGTCGCCGCGGGGTGTGACACCGACTGCAACGGCGCAACCGTGGGCGCCCTGTGGGGCCTGACCGGCCGCCCGATCCCGGCACACTGGCCCGACGCATGGAACGGCCGTGTGCAGGTCTCCCTCGCAGGCGTCGGCGAGCTCTCCCTCGACGACCTCGTCACCCGAACCGTCGCTGTTTGCAGTTGAGCGACTGTCTGCGGAGCTAGCGCGCCGTCCGCGGCGCTCGTTCGACGCGGCTAGAGATCGAGTCCGATGGCCGCAATCGGCGTCGTCATCTGCATCTGCGGCGGAGACCCCATCAGCGGACCGAACGCCGCCATCGCCTCCTGCATGGCAGGGGTCTGGCCGTGGTGCTGCATCGACTCAGCGTCGCTCATGAGAGCGAAGAACCAGAACTGGTTTCCCTCGCCCCGGTGGTACGAGTAGATCTCCACGCCCGGCTCACCCTTGGCGGCCTCGACCATCGAAGCCAGCACCGCCTCCATCTCGTCAGCCTTGCCGTCTTGACACGTAAAACTGCCGATCACCGTTGCCTTGCCCATAGCTGTCGCTCCCGATGGTGGATTCGCCTCGGCGCTGTGCGCCGCGGCGGAATGCCTACCACGCTCGCAACTGGCCTGAAGCAACGGCGTCGCCTAACCGCCGGCCCATAGTGGCGGGGTGGGCATCGGGCCGCGAGCTGCCTCGTACGCCGCTGCCAGCGACAGGGACAGGGTCTCGTCGCCGCCCCGGCACATGAACTGGATCGACGTCGGCAAGCCGCCCCCCGGTCCCGCCGGCGACACGCCCGTCGGCACGGTCGTCGAGCACAGTGCCAGGAAGTTGCCGGCCCGAGTGAACAGCGCCGGGGTGTTCGTCTCGTCAGCCTCATCCACCGGCAACGGCAGCATCGGCGTGGTGGGCGTCACCATCGCATCGAAGCCCTCTAACGCCTCGGCAAATTCGGCAAGGTCGATGCGCCGCTGCACCATCGCCGCGATGTACTCGCTGGCCGAGATGCCGGCGCCCGGCAGCACCCTGGCCCGCACCCGCTCGTCGACCTTCGAGGCCGGATCCTCCATCATCTCGCCGTAGTAGTGGTACGACTCGGCCGTCACGATCACGAAGCGGGTGTTCTTCATCTCCTCGAACGACGTCGGCGGGTCGAAGGGCACCACCTCGGCACCCAGCCCGACCAGCACCTTGAGCGCCGCGTCATAGGCGGCGAGCTGAGCAGCGTCCACACCCACTCGCTCGGCATCGCTCAGGCAGCCGATGCGCCGGCCGCCCAAACCGACGTCGAGCGCTGCCTGCAGCGCCCCGTAACGACCTCCCCCGGCCAGCCAGTCACGTTCAACCTCGGCGGCAGGTGTGCCCAGCATGGCGTCGAACATCAGCGCCGCGTCCAGCACCGTTCGAGCCAGCGGCCCCGGCGTGTCCAGCGTGTGCGACAGGGGAACGATGCCGTCGATGGGCAGCAAACCCTCGGTGGTCTTCAGCCCCACGATCCCGCACAGCGCCGCCGGCAGCCGCACCGACCCGCCCGTGTCGGTGCCGACCGCACATGGCGCCATGCCCGCAGCCACTGCCGCGCCCGACCCAGACGACGAGCCGCCCGGCGTACGCAAGACATCCCGGTCCCACGGATTCCACGGCGTACCCATGTGCTGGTTAGTGCCCCAGCCGCCCATGGCGAACTCGACGGTCTTGGTCTTGCCCAGCAGCACGCCGCCGGCCTCCAGCAGCCGGCGAGCAACCGTGCCCGTCGCCGGAGACACCCGGTCGGCCCACTCGGCCGATCCCGCCGTGGTCACCCGGCCCTCCACGTCCACGATGTCCTTCAGCGCGAACGGCACACCCCAGAACGGCCCCACCGGCTCGCCCGCCGCCAGCGTCAGCGCCACCTCGGCAGCCTCGGCCGACGCCCGGGCCTCATCCGCGTACACCGCTTGCCAAGCCCCCACACGCCCGTCCAGCGACGCAATCGCCGTCAGGCATTCCTCGGTGGCCTCCACCGGCGACCGGGATCCATCCCGGTAGCCCGCCGCCAGCTCAGCAATCGTCGCCGTCACAGTTCCCCCCGCCAGCCCGGTCTCATCGCAGCGAGCAGTCTCGCGCCCCGGCCAGCCCCTCTCACGCCCGGAAGCTGCCGCGCCGACCCCCGGGGTTCTCGCGGGGCCCGTAGTAGCCGAAGGTCCAACCCGGCATGTGCTCCCACTCGATGCGCCCGACCGCCTCCGCATAGCGCTCGGTCGCAGCGATCAGCGCGTCCTCGGCGGCGTAGTCGAACGGATCCTGCAGCCGGGCCGCCACGCCGGCATCGCTGGGAAGGTTCTCGGCCTGCCATCGCACGGTCCGCCGCAACCCGTCCTCAGGGTCCATCTTGTCCCGATAGCCGAGCTGCTGGCGGATCTTCTCGGTACTGAGGATCGAGTGCGCCGATGAGTGGTTGAGCAGGAACGGCCCGCCGGTCGCGGCCAGCTCACCCGGCACCGACACAAGCTCGAACGGGTTGCCGAGCTCGTCGCCGATGATCTGCGCGATCTGCGCGTACGTGAACTGCCGGTCGTCGCCCACGTTGTAGATCTCGCCTGCCGAGCCGTCGATGTGATCCACCGCCAGCAGCACCGCCGAGGTGGCGTTCTCGACGAACGCCGACGTAGCGACGGTGAGCCCGCCGTCGGGCACGATGACCCGCCGCCGACCGTCGAGCGCACGCTTGACCAGCGTCCACTCCCGCGGCAACACTTGGTTGGGGCCGTAGATGTACGGGTACCGGAAGTGCGTGGCGTCGGGGTGCAGCGAGAACGTCAGCTCCTCCGACTCGGCCATCTTGAGCGGCTTGGGTCCCGAGCGCTCATCGCCGACCAGCAGATCGTCCTCGTTCGTCGGCACCGCCATCCCTTCGGGAAACTCGACAGCAGGCTCGGCGTACCCGCTGTACACCGGCACGCCGCCGATGGAGATGAGACGGGGCGTCCGGCCGACGAGCACTTTGACGATCGACCGCAACCGGCCGTACATCGCAAACACCACATCGAAGTTGCGGCCCTCGATCGACGAGCGGAACGCATCCTCGTCGAAGGGATCGGTGTGGATGTGCTCGAGATGGTCGGGAATGGTGTCGACCTCGTGGCGCCCGGTGTGCAGGATCGTCACGGTGTGACCGCGATCGACCAGACCATTCACAATGTGGGGCCCAGTCGGCCCCGTCCCTCCGATGACGAGGATGTTCACTCCGTCAGCTTGGCCCACCAGCGCAAACGACGCTCAGTCCCGGCGCACCTCGGGCGGCGTCGGCACGGCCCGGGTCAGCCAGCACGCCGCCGTGCCATCGCGCCGCAAGCCGCACGCGTGCTCCCAGCCGACGGAGACCGCGGCGAACGGACCCTCGGGAACGATCATGTCGGTCTCGGTCACATCGCCCCAGCACCGCACAGAACCGTTGGTCCGCACCCCGCAGCCATAGTCCTGGCTCAGCGACACTTCCAGATAGCTGCCCGCTGGCGGTTCCGCCTGGCCCGAATCGTTGCGACCCCAGCACGTCAGCTCACCGTCGAGCCCGATGGCACAGGCGGTGGCCCATCCCGCTGCGACGCCGAGGAATTCCTTGTCCGGCACCCGAGTCTGCCCAAAGCCATTGTCACCCCAGCACTGGACGGTCCTGTCAAGCCCCGTAGCGCACGAGAAATGACCCCCTGCGGACACCTCGACGAATGTGCCTGACGGCGAGTCGAGCTGGCCGTAGCGATCGTCACCCCAGCAGGTCAAGGTTGCATCTGAGCGAAGCCCACAAGCGTGTTCTAGACCGGCGGACACTGTGTCGAAGACACCACCAGGCGGCTTGCTGGCGCCGTAGTTGCTGTAGCCCCAGCACCTGAGAGCGCCGTCGGTCCGCGCCCCACACGAGTACAGGGCGCCGGCGGACACATGCCAGTAGACGCCTGCCGCCGCCGACGCACGACCCCACAAGTCCGCGCCCCAGCACACGACTTTTTCATTCGAGCGGATTCCGCATGAGTGACCGCTGCCCGCGGAAACCTGGTTGAAGGTGCCGGCTGGTGCGTCGATCACGTCGTCTAGGTCGTGACCCCAGCAGGTGAGTACGTCTTCAGTTGTGACGCCACAGGTCTGCAAGTTGCCCGCTGACACCGACCGGAAGGATCCCGCCGGCGGGTCGGCCTCGCCAGCCTGGTCCGATCCCCAGCAAGCGATGGTGCCGGTGACCCGCAGTGCACAAGATGTCAGCGCTCCTGCCGATACCGCGGAGAAGCTGCCGCTGGGCGCATCGGTGCGGCCTGGACCGTTGTAGCCCCAGCAGATCAGCTTGGCGTCGCTGCGCACCCCGCAGCTGTGGACGTTGCCCGCGGAGACATCCAAGAACCTGCCTGCAGGCGGTTCAGCCCGTCCCGAGTTGTTCAAGCCCCAGCACGCGAGCGTGTCGTCAGAGCGCACACCGCACGCGTGATACGAGCCGGCTGACACGTGGGTGAATTTGCCCGGGGGAGGCTCAGCCTGCCCGAACCGGTTGTTGCCCCAGCACCTCAACGTGCCGTCGATCTGCTGACCACACGTGAAGCCATCGCCGGCGGACACCCTCGTGAAGTCGCCGGACGGCGGCTCGGACTCCCGGTCAATGTTGCGACCCCAGCAGGCGAGAGCGAAGTCGTAGCGGATGGCACACGAGTGATTGCCGCCGACCGAGATGTCCACAAACTCGCCAGCGGGCGGTTCGGCTTGGCCATGAGTGTTGCGGCCCCAGCAGGTGAGCGAGTAGTCGCCGCGGACCGCGCAGGTGTGCAGGCCGCTGGTCGAGACCCACTCGAACCACTCGACGGGAGCGGCTGCCGTGCCGTCGCCTGCTCGGTCTGCTGCTGCAGAGTCATCGGCCGCGCCGTCCGAGTCGTCCGCAGGCTGGTCCGCGGTTGTCGGAGGCGGCGCAGTGGTGCCGGTCGGCGTGTCGCTCGAAATCCCATCGGCCGTGGTGGTTGCGGCGGGAGCGAGAGCAGCCGAGGAGGTCGTGGCGGGAGCCGGAGCTGTTGTGGCCAATGCAGCGGTCTCGACGCTGTCGATCTCAGCATCGTCGTCGTCGGTCCCGCCACCGAACAGCCACATCGAAGCAAGGAGAATGACGGCGACCAAGACCACGAGCGCGCCAAGCAGCTGGATCCAGCTCACTCCTGTTCCGTCTGCGTCGTCGTCCACGCTGCCGATCGTACGACTGGGCGACGGGTTGAGGCGGTGGGTTAGGTTCGACGCTGGCGCGGGGCATTGACGAGGGGGCTAGCGATGGCCGGTGAGATGGACGGGCATGAACTCGACAAGATGCGGGGGTTGACATTCCTGTGGGTGGTGCTGCTGGGCGGCGGCCTTGCGCTGATGTTCGGTTTGACGCAATGGGGCCTGCTCGACGATGTTCCGATAAGCGAGAGCGCGGCCATCGCCGTGGGCACCAACAACGGCATCGGGATCGTCGCGTTCGGCGGATGGAACGCCATCGGCATCGTGGCCATCGGAGGAGCGAACTCCATCGGGATCATCTCGATCGGCGGGTTCAACAGCATCGGGGTGATCTCGTTCGGGGGTCTGAACTCGGTGGGCGTCCTCGCTCACGGCGGCTTGGGTGCCTTCGGTGCCCGCAGCACCCGGTTCCTAGCGTGGTCGCCGCTCAAGATGCGCGGCGGCAAGCCCTGCTGAATGGACGTGTCTCTGCCCGCAGACAGCTCGCTCGGCCGGCACCTCACCGGAGCACTCGGTGGCGATGACTGCCCGGCAGTGCCGTTCGGGGCGTAAGCGGTGACATCGTTCGAGTCGGGAGCGCCGCAGGGACCCTTGGCGGGCATCCGTGTTGTGGAGATCGCCACCTTCATCGCCGCGCCCGGCGGCGCGCACCTGCTGGCGTCGCAGGGTGCCGACGTCATCAAGGTGGAGGACCTGGTGGTCGGCGACCCGCTGCGTATGTTCGGGTCGAGTCGGGGCGGCATGTCGGGCTGGTTCGCCAACATCAACGCCGGCAAGCGCTCGCTCGCCATGGACATCGCCTCGCCCCAGGGTCGTGAACTCATGGCCGACCTGCTGGCTACGGCTGACGTATTCGTGCAGGCGTACCGCCCCGGTGTGGCCGAACGGCTCGGCATCGGCGAAGCCGACGTGCGCAAGCGCAATCCCAACGTCATCTACGTGTCGATCAGCGGCTTCGGCCGTGACGGGCCCTATTCGAAGCGGCCCGCTTACGACGCCGTCATCCAGGGCTGGTCGGGCATCGCGGCGGTGCAGGGCGGCGACGGCGAGCCGCAGTTCGTCAAGAGCTTCATCCCCGACAAGGTCACTTCGCTGACGTGGACCCAGGCCGTGTGCGCAGCGCTGTTTGCCCGGGAGCGCACCGGCCGAGGCGAGCACGTTGAGCTCTCGCTGCTCGACTCGGCGGTCAGCTTCATGTGGCCCGACGCGATGATGGACCACACCGTGCTGGCCGACGACGCCGACCACCGCCCGAACCTGCTGGCCGACTACCGGCTGCTGGCGTGCCGGGACGGCTACGTGGCCGTCATGCCGCTCACCGACGCCCACTGGAAGGGTGTCGCCGATGCGTTCGGCCGGCCCGATCTGCTCACCGATCCCCGCTTCGCCGAAGCCGGACCACGGGCAGCGCACTTCGGCGACATGATCGACACGCTCGGCGAGGTGGTAGCCGATGCGGCCCGCGACGACGTGGTCGAGCGGCTCATCGCAGCCGACGTGCCGGTGGCGCCGGCCCTGCGCCCCGACGAGATCGCCGCCGACCCGCAGGTACAGCACTCCGGCGTGGTGCGGGAAGTCGACCACCCCATCGTCGGCCTGATCCGCCAGCACCGCCCCGCCGCACTGTTCGCAGGCGGAATGCCCGAGCTGCGCCACGCCGTCGAGCGGGGCACCGACACCGATGCAATCCTGTCGGAGCTGGGCCGGTCGGCCGAAGCGATCGCCGAGTTGCGTGCCGAGGGGGTGGTGCTGTGAGCGAGTCGAACAGCGATCGAAGCGGCAGCAGCCTGCGCATCGACGAGCGCGCTGGCGCAGTGCTGGCCGAGCACGCCGCTTGGAACGAGGAGCACCGCCACCTCTCCGAGCACTCCCTGTCGGCCCTACGCGATTCGGGGGCGCTGCGGCTGCTGGTGCCCGAACGGGTCGGCGGTGACGAGCTCACCTTCGCCGAAATGGTGGCCAATGTGCGAGAGGCCGCCCTGTACGACGGCGCTGCAGCCTGGGTGCTGATGGTGCTGGTCGGGCACAGCTGGATGATCGGCTCCATGAGCGAAGATCTCCAGGACGAGGTGTACGGAGCCGACCTCGACGCGATCGTGCCGGGTTCGCTGGCCCCGGTGGGCTCGGCCACCGAGTGCGACGGCGGATGGCTGGTCGACGGGCGCTGGCCGTTCACGAGCGGCGCCGTGTGGGGCGACTGGTTCCTGCTGGGCTCGCAGGTGCTCGAGCCGGGCGATCGACCCCGCCTGATCCACGTGGTGATGCCGCGCGCCGACATCACCGTCGACGACAACTGGTACGCGATCGGCCTGCGCGGCACCGGCTCGTGCGATGTCACCGCCGAGCAGGCCTTCGTGCCCACCCACCGCATGCTCGACTCGGGCGAGCTGCTCGGCGCCCGCTCGCCGTGGTCAGCCCGCCACCGCACCTCGCTGTACCACACGCCGGTCCTGCCAGGACTGTCGGTGCATGTCGCGGCGACCGCCCTCGGGCTCGCCCGGGCCGGGCTGGACGACGCCGCCGACCGCTTCGGGGTTCAGGACGATCGCTACATGGGCACGGCCAAATCGCGCCGGCCGGGGCTGCACATGCGCCTCGCCGAGGCCAACACCGAGGTGCGCTCCGCGGAGATGCTCATCGACGACACGGTCGGCCTGCTGCGCCGGGCCGCCGAGGGCGACGACTCCAAGGCGCTACGAGCCCACGCCAAGTACCAGGGCAGCTACGCCATCGAGCTGTGCCGGCGGGCACTCGATCGGGTCACCACGGCTGCCGGCGGGCGGGCCGTCTTCGACGGCAGCCGCCTGCAGCAGGCCTTCCGGGACGTGACGATGGCCTCTCAGCACCAGGTCGCCGATCTCGACACGGTCGGCGAGGCCTACGGCCGCACCCGCCTCGGCATGGACCCTGGCCCCCACCCGCTGTAGCCCAAACGAGACGCTAGGAAGCGGCGGGCTCCTACTCGTCACGGTGTTGCCGGTACTCCTGTCGGCATTCCGGTTGATATCTTGACTGTGTGGCAAAGACATCTGTCGAGATCGATCGAGACATCGTGGCACAAGCCGCGGAGATTCTCGGCACATCCTCCCTGCGAGACACGATCGACGCCTCGCTGCGCGAGATCGTCAACGCCCGCCGCCGCCTCGAACTCGTCGGGCTGCTCGCCGACCCTGAGCGTTTCGACTTCGCAGCCGCGGACACCGCGTGGGGCGCAGACAGCTAGTGGCGCGCGCCACGCATCTCGCCGACACGAGCGCGCTCGCTCGATTCGACCGGCCCCATGTCGTCGCGTCAGCCGCCGCCCGCATAGCAGCCGGCCAGATCGCACTCTGCGCCCCAGTCATCTACGAACTGGGCTTCAGCGCCCGCACCGCCGCCGACTACGACGCGGCCGCGACCCGGCTCGATGCCTTCGAGCGAGCGCAGACCACCGAAGGAGACTTCGGGCGCGCCCTTGACATCCAGCAACGCCTCGTGCACCGGGGGCTCCACCGGGCAGTCTCGCTGGTCGACACTCTCGTCGCAGCAGTTGCCGAAAGCCGAGGCCTTGTCGTACTGCACTACGACGCCGACTTTGAGCTCATTGCCGAGATCACCGGCCAGTCCACCGAGTGGATCGTCGAACGAGGCACCGCCGACTAGCACGCGCCGAAATAGGTGACCGTCTGCGGACATGACCTACTGAGATACTGGCCGAAGGCCGGTTCGTGTCCGCGGTGCCCAGCAGATGGCGCCGCCGCTCCGGCGAGGAGATGATGAACGTGAAGGCTCGCAAGGCGAGGCTCGCGACGGCTGTCGCGGCCGCGGCGCTGGTTGCCGCCGCATGCGGTAGCGACGGAGGTGGGGGAGATGCCGCCACGCAGGCGACACCTGCGCCGGCAACCACCGCGGCCGCTCCGACCAGCGCGGCTCCCACCACAGCGCCGCCGCCGGCAACGGTCGCTGCGGCCAATGAACTGCCGACCGATGCGATGGGCTTGCTGATCGCTGCAATCGAGAACAGCGCCGTGCCATCGGTGCGCGGCGAGATGCGCCTCAGCATGGCCGAGATGGCGAGCGTGGCCGTGCAGTTCGCGACTGACGGCAACCAGAACCGCTCGATCACCATGCACTTTGCGGAGATGACCGGACCCGACGGGGAGGGTCCGGGAATCGAGATCCGATTCGTCGGCGGCGATCAGTACGTGCAGTTCATAGTCCCCGAGGGCATGCAGGGTCTCGTCGGCGACGCGATGCCCGAAGGGTGGTTCACGCTCGACGCAGAGACGGCCGCCCAGGTGGGAATCGTGTGCCCCTCGCCCATGCCCGGCGGTACGCCGGCGGGTGGCGTGTGCCAGCTTCCGAACGACAACACCTTCATGATCGAGCACGTGATCGGCGCCGAGATCGTCGGTCAGGACGACCTCGACGGGCTGGCTGTCTCCCACGTTCGGTTCACCGTCGATGCGGCGGCACTGGTGGCGCAAACCGTCGCCACGCTCGGAGGCGGCGACGGCGCTGGGGGCCTGCTTCCCTTCGGCGACGACTTCGGCCCCGAAGAGTTCGTCTTCGACACCTGGATCGACGGCGACGGCCTCATCAGGCGCCTGAGCCTCGACTTGGGCGCCGCCATGGAAGAGCTCAGGGGCGGTGCAGACGAGACTGAATCGGACGATTTCGCGGATGCCTTCGCCAGCCTGTTCGACATCACCAACGTCATCGACTACTACGACTACGGCGCCGACATCACCATTGAGGCACCGCCCGCGGACGACATTGTCGGCGATTTTGGCGACATGATGGGGGCAGGAATGGCAGCCGGCTGACAGGAGAGCGGCGATGTCGTTGGTAGCGGCGGGCACGCTGTCATTGCCGCTAGCGGCAGTACTGTCGGCGCGGTGGGTTGGCGCGCCTAGGCCGTCATGAGCTAGATAGAAGTAAGTCATGACGGATACTTGTTCCTCCCCTGCCACGTCGCCGAGCGCCGCCGCACCCGAGCGCAGCCGGCAGGAGGTCGATGAGGCCGTCGCCGAGGTCGTATCGGCTGCAACCCCCGGCATGCCGACACATCGCATCCGCAGGTCACGATGGGTCGCGGCGCTAGTGGCGCTGTTTCTCGTCGCTACTGCGTGCACCGGTGGGGCTGACGACGACCGTGCAGCGCTTCCGACGGATGCAATGGAGCTGCTTCGAACGGCATTCGAGAACAGCGCCACCCGATCCGCCCGAGGCGACATGCACATGGACATGGGCGGCTTCGTCAGCGCATCTGCCCAGTTCGAGAGCGACAACAACCAGAACATGTCGATTGTGATGAACCTTGAGTGGGCGAGTTATACCGACGTGCCCGGGTTCGGCTTCGAGATGCGATTGGTCGACGACGTCGCCTATATGCGGTACATCCTCTCCGAGGAAATGCAAGACCTCGCTGGCGATGCGCTGCCCGAGGGCTGGCTTACGCTCGACTCAGATTTCGCTGCTGCCGCGGGCATCATTTGCGCCTCACCGCTTCCTGGCATTACAGCGGATGACGGATTGTGCCGGGCGCCCAACGACAACCTGTGGATGATCGAGCACGTAACAGACGCGGAGGTGATAGGCGGCGAGGTCATCGACGGTGTTCCGATGACACAGGTGCGCTTGACGCTGGACTACGGCGCCGCGATGGATCCGTACTTCGACGAGCCCCAAGACGGCAACGCCTTGACGCCGTACCTCGGCTTCATGCATATCGACGAGGTCGCCGTCGACATGTGGATCGACGATAACGGGCTGACCCGGCGCATGAGCATGGACTTAGGTTCGATGATGCAGGACGTCGTCGATGGTCTTGTCGATGATCTTGACGAAGCTGACATTGAAGGCGACGGAAGCGATCTCGACGAGTTTCTCGATCTCGTCGTGTCCAATACCTCCAATGTCACCGAGTATTTCGACTATGGCGCCGACATCACCATCGAAGCACCGTCGCCGGACGAGATCGTCGGCGACTTCGGCGACCTGATGGACCCATTGCTTGACGCGAGCTGATGCTGGGCGACGGTCTCGTGGCCCGCGTCGATCAGTCCGCCTTGTTCCTCAAGGATCACGCTCGAACGCTGGCATCAGGCGCGTGTCAGACTGCCGCGTAAACAGCAGTCCGAACGGGGGGCAGCGATGTCGGAAGATTCGGGGATCGTTCTGGAGACCGTGCGGGTGGACGGCGACGGGCCGGTGCGTCATCTGGTGCTGAACCGGCCCGAGGTTCACAACGCCGTCAACTCCCGGCTCATCGCCGACGTTCACGCTGCCTGCTTGGCGCTCGACGCCGACCCGAGCGTGCGGGTGGTGATCGTGCGTGGCGAGGGCCGCAGCCTGTCCTCGGGGGCCGATCTCAAGCAGGGGCGGGGCACCAGCCTCGACGCCATGCTCGGCTCCAAGGCGGGCGCCCGCATGTACGACACGCTGATGAATCTCAACGCGATCACGATCTGCCTCTGCCACGGCTACATGATCGGCGGGGGAGGGGTGCTGCCCGCTGCGTGCGATTTCCGCATCGGCAGCCCGTCGATGAGCCTGACGCTCAACGAGGTCAGCATCGGCTTCAACCTCACCTGGCACTCGGTGCCGGCGCTGGTGAACCTGGTGGGGCCGCACCGGGCCAAGGAGATGCTGATCCTCGGGCGCACCTACGGCATGGAAGAACTCGATTCGTGGGGCTTCTTCACCGAGACCGTGTCCGGCGACGATGAGCTCGTGCCCGCCGCTGAACGCCTGGCCGCAGCCGTCGTGAACCAGCCGCCGGTGCCGGTCACGTCGTCGAAGGCATCGATCAATGCGCAGGCGATGCCGCTCGGCCGAGCCATCAACCACCTCGACCACGTGGCCGTCGGCTACATGGGCAAGAGCGACAGCTCCCGCACGGCCGTGCGCAGCTACTTCGACCGGGACGATCCCGACGCCCGTACCTGGTCCGACGACTGAGCAGGGCGATGGCTGGGTCCGGCAGCGCTGAGTCTGACGGTGTCGAGCCCGACGACCTCGAGCCCAGCGGCGCATCGAGCGGCGCGAGCGGGCCGAACCGGCGTGACCGGGGCTGGCCGAACCAGCGCACCCTGCTGCTGTACCTGCTGGGCGGGCTGCTCATCGCGGCGATCCCCGTCATAGTGGCGCGCTTCGTCGACCAGCCCCCCGGCGACACCTACACCATCGACATACCGCCGGGAACGGCCGCCGCCATCGCAGCCGGCCAGGACGTAGACGTCGTTCCTGACGAGCTGGACCTCACGCTTCGAGACGTGCTGATCATCGTGAACCGTGACTCGGTGGCGCACACCATCGGCCCGTTCGAGATAGGACCCGGCGAGCAATCCGAGCACTCGTTCAACGAGGTGGCTGCCATCAGCGCCTATTGCTCGCTGCACCCCTCCGGCAGCATCAGCATCTCCATCGGCGAGTAGCTGAGGCTTCGAAGAATCAGACCCGCAAGCCCAGATGCCACAGCGGGCTCACGTGACTCTCTACGACTCCCGGCAGGCCGGCAAGGCCTCATCGGCGAACTGCACGACCGCATCCTCGGGCCGGCCCATGCGCAGCGCCGCAGTGTTGATCAGCAGCCGCTGCACACCGTGGTCGCGGTACACCTCGAGCCCTTCAAGTCCCTCGCGGTGGTAGTTCCAGTACGCCGTCAGCGCCAGCTCGGCCGGGTCGCGCCCCTGCCGGTCGCACTCGGCTCGCATTTCGCCGATCAAGCGCTTGAAGTCGTCGAGATCCTTGTGGATCACGTACCAGCCGTCGCCCCGCGCCACCAGGCGACGGATGGCCGGCGGCGTGGTGCCGCCGATGAGCAGCGGCATGCGGGGCCGCTGGGCCGGTGTCGGCAGCATCGAGAATCCCGTCCAGTCCAGGAACTCGCCCTGGAAGTCCACATCCTCGCCGGTCCACGCGGCGGTCATGGCGTCGATGTACTCGTCGGCCCGGGCGCCCCGGCGGTCGAACGGCACGCCGAGCGCGTCGAATTCCTCTTCCAGCCAACCCACGCCGATGCCGAGCTCCAGCCGCCCGCCCGACAGGTGGTCGAGCGATGACGCCTGCTTGGCGAAGTACAGGGCGTTGGCCTGGGTGACGATGTTGACGCCGGTGCCGAGCCGCAACCGCTCGGTGGCCCCGGCGACGAAGGTCAGCGCGATGAACGGGTCGGTGAAGCCTGCGTCCGTTGGGAGGCCCAGCTTGCCGCTGGGGTTGTACGGGTACCGGCTCTCGTAGTCGTGCGGCACGATCACGTGCTCGAACGTCCAGACCGATTCGTAGCCGAGTTCCTCGAGCTGCTGGGCGAACGACCGCAGGTACCCGGGGTCGAGGTAGGCGGCCGAGTTGATGGGGGTGATGCCGACGTGCATCTGCGGGACTGTACGCAACACCTGCAGCGGGTGCCGGTGGCTTCGCTGGCCCCGCCGATCCGGCCAGTCCGCCGAGCCCGCCAGCCCAGCGCTCCGCGCAGTCGTGCATGCAGCGGCCCGGTGCGCCAAGCTGTTGCGGTGCCTGGGGGGAGATCGCCGTGAGCGACGCTGTGTTCTCGGTGCAGCGCGCCTCCGCGTACACGCGCGCCGACCAGGAGCGCGTCCAGCGGCGCACGGTCGTGGTGCTCATCGCCAGCCAGGCCGCCGGCGGTTTCGGCCTCGTGGCCACCTACATCGTGAGCGCCCTGCTGGCCGAGGACATCACCGGCAGTTCCACGCTGGCAACGATCGCCGCGAGCAGCCTGTCGATCGGCTCGGCCTCGGTCGCCGCCCCCATGTCGAAGCTCATGAACAAGTACGGCCGCCGCTCGGGCCTGCGCTTCGGCTACCTGGTGGGCGCGGGGGGCGCCACGCTGGCCGTGCTGGGGGCGATCCTGCTCAGCTACCCGCTGCTGTGCCTGGGCGTGTTCGGCGCCGGCGCCGGCAACGCCGCCAACCTGGCGACCCGCTACGCCGCGTCAGACCTGGCGCAGGAGAACCGGCGCGCCAGCACGATCAGCATGATCGTGTGGGCCACCACGTTCGGTTCGTACACCGGCTCGGTGGTGTCGGGCTACGCGAGCGAAGTGGGCGTCTCGCTGGGCCTGCCCGACAAGACCGGTTCCTACGTGTTCGCCGGCGTGATGTTCCTGCTGGCAGCGGCGATCGTGGAGATCTTCCTGCGGCCCGACCCGCTGCACATGGCCAACGAGCTGGCGGCCGAGGGCGTTGCCAACGGCACCCAGAAAGCCCAGGCCAAGCCCACAGTGCGCGAGGCGGTCTCGCTGATCATGCAGCAGAGCCAGGCCCGTCTCGCCGTGTTCGCCATGATCGTCTCTCAAGTGACGATGGTGGGGGTCATGGCGCTCACCCCGCTGCACATGAACGCGGGCGACCAGTCCCAGAACGTCATCGGCCACATGATGGGCTTCCACATCTTGGGCATGTACCTGCTGTCGCCGCTCATCGGCCGGCTCACCGACTCGGTCGGCAAGTACCCGATGCTGTATGTCGCGGGCGGGCTATGTACCTGGGGCGCGTGGTGGGCGGCGGTGACGCCGCCCGCGGGCGTGCTCGGCGTGTTCATGGGCAACTTCCTGATCGGGCTGGGCTGGTGCTTCGGCGTGGTGGCGGCGTCGAGCCTGCTGGTGGAGCTGTATCCGATCCATCAGCGGGTGTCGGTGCAGGGCGTGGGCGACTTCGCCATGCTCGGCGCCGGTGCGATGGCAGGGCTCAGCTCGGGTGCGCTGTACGAGACGTTCCAGTACCGCGGCGTGAACTACGCGAATGCGCTGTTCGGCGTGGCGCTGGTACTGGTGACGTTCTTCACCTACACAGGCGTGCGCCGGGCGATGCGCCGACCCCGCCGCCAGCAGCCCGCAGTCGCCGTCGGCGGCTGAGCCACAGCGCCGCCGGGGCGCCGCTCGCCTAGCGGTCGCTGGACGGACTGCTGTTGCAAGGCCGACCGGGGCGCGCTGTGCGCGGCTCCGCTGGCTAGGGCGCGGTGAAGGTGAAGGTGCGCTCGCCATTCAGGACCACCTCGAACATCTCGCCCGAGATGAACCCGTCGCCGAGGTGGACCATGGCGTCGAGTTCCAGATCTCGCTCGGAGCAGTCCTGCGCCCACGGCACCGGTGCCGGCACCCATGCCGTCACGGCGACCTCGAAGCGGCTGCCGCTGCGCACGGCTTCCTCCCTGCCGATGTGGTAGCAGCCGTCCTCGCTCGAGGTCACGAACACAACCCGCAGGTAGCCGCTGCTCTGGCTGCCGGTTGAACCCTCCCAGATCATTCCCACGTCGGTGGCGTGCACTGGTGCCTCGACCCGGTCGGGGTCGGTAGGGCTCCAGCCGTCGGGCGCCAGCTCTGGCGGCGGCTCCACCATCACGAGCGTCATGTCGACTCGGCGCGGGTTGCCCCGGGTGATCACGTCGTACGCGCTGTCGTTCGTGAACGCCATCCGACCGTCGCCCTCGGTGATCACCACCGAGACTGAGTAGACGTTGCGGTCGTCGATCTCGTCGCTGACGTAGCGCAGGTCGAAGTCGATGGGCACCTGGCCCGGACTGCTGATGATCTGCTCGGCGATGAGCACCGAGGCCGCATCGGCGAGGGACGTGTCGCGCAGCTGCACGGTCACGACGGCGTCGGGCGTCAGCGCGATGCGCTCGCGGTAGGTGATCGTGCCGCGCACCGAGGCGTCGGCGCCCGGCGGTGCTGGGGTGACGATCTCGGTGGTGTCGTCGTTGTAACCGCATGCACTGACGATGAGCGCGACGCAGGCGACCGGCATCGCTGATCGGAGTGCGCGGCGTCGGGCCTGGCTTCGAGCTGCGCGCGTACGGTGTGCGTACGTCAATGGTGCAGACATGGGCGCCGTCTCCGAGAACTATCCGGCCGCGGGATCGCTCTGCAGCGAGGCCAGCAGCGAGCCCTGCCGGCCCAGCGGCTCCACGCCGAGCGTGCGGAAGATGCGCCAGTGCAGGCTGATGTCGGAGGCGATGATCGGCACGCCGAGCTGCGCTTCGATATCTGCGGCCAGGCTCACGAAGCGGCGCGGCAGCCCGTCGGTGCCGCGGTAGTTGGACATGCCGTTCATCAGCACTGCGTCCACGTCGGGCGCCTGGCTCAGGGCGTGCTCGCACGATCGCAGCGCCAAGTCGCCGGGGAAGATCCAAGTGCAGTCGTTCACCTCGTCTTGGGTGGCGTACCAGCCCTGATCGACGAAGTTCCCGGCCCACACCACGTCGATGTCAGCACTGCGCAGGAACCGCACGACGCCGTCGCGCCAGTCGGGCCAGAAGTACACGGCGTTGAGGGCGATCCGCTCGTAGCCACGCGCCTCGCAGGCCTCCACCAGCGTCAGGCCGGCCATGTGGAACGGCGTGTCGTACTTCTCGGACATCTCGGCGGTGAAGCGGCGAATGTCGGCAGCGTCGGTGCCGGCGGCATGCACCCAGTTCGTGCCGACCTGGCCCACCACGTCGGCGCCGCTGCCGGACAGGCAGTGCACGGTTTCCTCGAGCAGGTGAAACAGCCCGGCCCGGTCGCTGAGCCGGTGGGCGTAGCCGGGGGCGTGCAGCAGGCGGCCGTGCACGCCCACCGACGGCGGGCACATGCGCAGGAAGTCGGTAGGAGCGGCGTCGAAGTCCATCGGCGGCGCCGTAAAGCCGACCTGGTGCGGGAACAGCTTCTTCGCAGGGTCAGCCCACTTGGCCGGCTTGATGGACTCGCTCACTGGATGTGCCTCCTCGCGGCCGGTGTTGTGCCGGTGGTCCGTCGGGCCCCGGGTGTGAATGCAGGGCAGCTGGCCGACACTCAGACGCTCCAGCCGCCGTCGACGTGGATCGTCTGACCGGTGATGTAGCTGGCGCCGGCGCACAGGAACAGGCACGCGTCGGCGTACTCGGCGGCGGTGCCGGGACGGCCGAGCGGCAGCGACTCGGAGTCTTCGAAGACCGTCGCCCAGCGGATCGGGAAGTTGGTGGAGTCGGGGTGCACGTAGCTGGGGGAGATGGCGTTCACCCGCACCTCGGGGGCGAGGCCGCGTGCCAGCTCCTTGGTGAGCGTGATGAGGCCGCCCTTGGCGACGCTGTAGGGCGAGCTGGAGCCGCCGCCTCGCCAGCCCGACATGGACGAGGTGTTCACGATGGCCCCGCGTGCTTCGGTGAGGTACGGCGCAGCGGCTTTGGCAGTGCGGAAGGCCGACAGCAGGTTGATCGACAGCGCCTCTGCCCACAGTTCCTCGGTCTGCGATTCGAGATCGTCGGCCGGGATGGTCTGCAGGGTGACAGGATGCCCGGCGATGTTCAGCAGGTAGTCGATGC
Source organism: Candidatus Poriferisodalis sp. (assembly GCF_965204125.1). Taxonomy (GTDB): domain Bacteria; phylum Actinomycetota; class Acidimicrobiia; order Acidimicrobiales; family Poriferisodalaceae; genus Poriferisodalis. The sequence goes on from NZ_OZ241968.1 coordinate 1,699,992, forward strand.
CGCCCATCCGCTCGGCGGCAGCTTCGACCATGGCCACCACCGAGTCGTTGTCGCGCAGGTCGCATGGCGCTTCGAACACGTCGAGGTCGTCCCCCCGCAGCGCCTGAACGGTGCCGGTGAGCCGCTCGCCGGGCAGGTCGGCGATGGCCACCGTGGAGCCGTTCTCGGCGAACGTACGGGTGACGCCGAGGCCGATGCCGCTGGCCCCGCCGCTGACGATGCTCCGTTTGCCGGTGAGATCGGCGCTGATCATGTGGCGGCCCCCTTCGTTGATCGGTGATCGCTCATGAGCCCTGCGGCAGGTACTGGTCGTGGCACCATGGGTCGAGCCGCAGGCTGAGCTCGCGCAGGCGGCCGTGGAACTCGTCGCGGGGCACGTGGCACAGGCGGATGTGGCGGCCCGATGCGGGGTCAAACTCGGTGCGGCCGTGCATGACCCGGTGGTTGTCGATGAGCACGCCCTGACCGGGCTCGACCCGGATGGCGGCGGTGAACTCGGGGCTCAGCATGCGGTTGCTGTAGGCCCGGATGGCGTCGTAGAGGCGGTCGACATCGCTTGGCGGCACGTCGAGCGGGCCGAGCGCCCGGTCGAAGTAGCGGATGCCGCTGAGGCGTCCGAACTCGTCGAGCCGGATGACCGGGCTGCGGCTGCGCAGGTTGATCTCGCCGGGGTGACGCCGCACATGTGTGACGGGCAGCGTGGTGAGGGCCTCGAATGCGTCGGGCTCGTCGACGCGCAGCGACTCGGCGATGGCGAAGCCGTCCACGTAGGTGCTCATGCCGCCGACATCGGTGTTGACCAGGCAGTGGAAGATGTCGATGCCGGGCGGGGAGTAGTAGAAGGCGTCGTCGATGTGGGGCGCCTGGGCCATGCCGGTCTTGGCGCCCAGCTTGGCGACGGGCTCGGCGCGCACGTCGTAGATGCGGCCATAGACGGTCGTCTCGTGGATGGGGCCGACGAGGTTGGCGAGGTGCTCGGTGCAGGCGGGGTCGCTGCCGAGGTTGTCGATGCGCACGATGCCGTATTGGGCCAAGAGCCGGTAGGAGTGCAGTTGGCCGGCGCCGCCGTCGCTGGCGTCGGCCCAGTCGACGGTGGGGAAGTCGTTGGCGAGTTCGGCCCGCCAGGTGGCGGGCTGCCAGTCGGCCCTGCGCTGGCGAGCCTCGTCGTCGTAGGCGTTCGCCGCGAGCCAGTCGCTGCCATAGGTGGAACAGTGCCCGCCCGGCCACGTCAGCACCAAGTCGCCATTGCAGGGCCCGGCACTCGCAGGCGCGATGTCGGGCGGGATGCTCGCCACGGTCGTGAAGCGGATGCCGTCAGCGGGGTTGCCGCACTCGGCACACCAGCAGCAGTGCCGCAGCCACTGCGCTGAGTAGGTGCGTTGGCGGCCGTTGGCGAAGGTGACATGCACCTGGCGTCCATCGATTGCCGCGCCGGTCACGGCAGGTGCGTCAGCGATGCCGAGCCGGTTGCCGAGATACGGGTTGTAGGTGGTGATGCCGCCCACAGCCCCGTGCACTGCGGCATCAGTCGGCGGATTCGGCGCCGTCTCGTGTGCATCGTGCGCTACTGGCACAGATTCCGGCATTGTCGAGGCTCGGGATGACCGGCCCGACGGCGACGCCGACAACCCAGCCGACGGCTCGCTCACCGGTCAATCGCTTCCGTCGCCGGCCGCATCGAGTGTGTGGGCAGCCACGAGTTCTTCATTCAGCTCCACGCCGAGGCCGGCGCCGGTCGGCAGCGCTGCGTAGCCGTCGACGATGTCGGGCTCGGGTGGGTGCACCAGCTCGGTGCGCAGGCGGGACGGTCCCAGCCGGGACGAACGGAATTCCACCATCGGGATGGTCAGCGCTGCTGCTTGGAGATGGAAGTTGGCGACGTCGGTGATGCCGGTGGCGAAGCTGTGGGGGATGAGCTGCGCGCCGTGCAGCTCGCACAGCTCGGCGATGCGTATCAGCTCGGTGAACCCTCCGGCGCGGCTGACGCCGGGTTGCACCAGCGACACCCTGCCGGTGGTCAGCCATTCCCGCACCTCCCAGCGCCCGGCTGCGAACTCGGCACCGCCCACCCGGATGGGCGATACGGCTGCGAGGCGGGCATGGCCGGCCAGGTCGTCGTGGCGCAGCGGTGCTTCGGCGAAGGCCACGTCGAAGTCTTCGATGCGTCGCAGCGTCCAGGCGGCGTCGTGCCAGTCCCACCAGCGGTAGCCGAAGTCGAGCGCCATGGTGAGCTCGTCGCCGAGCGCTTCCCGGCAGTTGCCGACGAACTCCACGACGGCTCGGTCGGACACCTCATCGCCGAACAGCACCGGCACCTTGACCGCGGTGAGGCCCTGGTCGGCGGCGATGGCGGCCTGACGGGTGATCTCGTCGAGCACCGCAGACATCGGCCCGTCGTAGATGTCGCCCGGGTAGCAGGTGGCATACGGCCGGATGCGCTCGGTGCGGGCGCCGCCGAGCAGCTTGTACACGGGCAGGCCGAGCTGGCGCCCGGCGAGGTCGTACAGAGCGATGTCCACGGCCGAGTACGCCTGGATGTAGGTGCCGCGGCGCCCGTGGTAGAAGCTGCCGTGGTACGCCCGGTCGTACAGTGCTGCGGCTTCGATCGGATCGGCACCCACCACCACGTCGGTGATGCCCTGGCTCCAGAAGTGAATGGTGCGCTGGTCGATCATCGCCTTGACGACGGCGGGCGTGCACACCGACTCGCCGATGCCGACCCGCCCGTCCTCGTCGGTCACCTTGACGAGCAGCGTTTCCTCGGAGCCTTCGGCGAAGGCGTTCCCGACAGCAGGCACCGACACGATGAGCGCTTCGACCGCAGCAACCGGGCACGGCTTGCGGGCCGTCGCCGTCATGTCCGCACTAACCCCGGACCAGCCGGGCGCGCCTGCTGGCTGCCTCGCTCCGCGTGGCATTCGCCGTCACTTCAGCCGCCGATGGGGCTCTGTGCTGTGAGGCCACCGTCCACAGTAAACACGCTGCCTGAGACGAAACTGGCCGCGGGGCCCGCCAGCCAGGCGACCACTTCGGCGACGTCATCGGGGGTGCCAAGGCGGCCGATGGGATGGCGCTTGATGGCTGCCTGCCGGGCCGCGGCGGGGTCCGCTTCAAGGTCGAACACGGTGTCGGCGAGCGCGGTCGCGATCCAGCCAGGACTGACCGCCACGCAACGGATGCCTTGACGGCCGTGATCGATCGCGATGGCCCGGGTGAGGGCCTCGACGGCACCTTTGGACGCGTTGTAGACGGCCATGCCGGCGTCGGCGTGGGTTGCCGCGATCGACGCGATGTTGATGATGACGCCGCCGTCGGTCTGGTTCGACATGTGACGCACGGCAGCACGGCACATGTTGAACACACCCCGCACGTTGACGTCCATGACGCGGTCGAATTCCTCATCAGTGGTGTCGGCGACGGTCTTCTCCACCTGCACGCCGGCGTTGTTCACCACCACATCCAGCCGCCCGAACCGCTCAACGGCGGCGGCCACCAGCGCATCGGCCTGGGCCGGATCGGCCACATCGGTCTGCAGCCACCCAGCGCCTGCCAGATCGGGCTCCCGCCGGCTGCCGGTCAGCACGTCCCAGCCGTCAGCCAGGAACCGCCGTGCAATCGCTTCGCCGATCCCCGAGCTCGCCCCCGTCACCACCACACTGCTCACGGCCGCCCCCTCGTCGATGACTCTGCCGCTCCCTGCATCCCGTTTCCTCACTCCCTTGATCGCCGGCTCGGTCGCTGCCGCTGCGGCGCTGAATCGTCGCGGTAGTTGGCAGGCTTGCAGCATGGCTCATCGGCACCACGCTTCCGGTACTTCCCCGGTGTCGCCCAGCGTTCGCAGCGGCTCGGCCAGCGGAGTCGGACGGCGTGGAGGTTCGATGTCGTGAGGATTGTCGCGATTGATCACGTGCAGCTGGCGATGCCGCCCGGCGCCGAGGCTGACGCGCAGGCGTTCTACGAGGGACTGCTCGGTGTGCCGCGTGTGCCCAAGCCGGCGCACTTGGAGCGACGCGGCGGCTGCTGGTTCGAGAGCGACGCGATCAAGATCCATCTGGGCGTCGAGGAGCCATTCCGTCCCGCTCGCAAGGCCCATCCCGCCCTGCACGTGCAGGATCTTCCCGCACTCGTTGAGCTGCTCCGTGGCGCTGGCGTCGACGTCCGGGACGACGAGCCGCTCGCGGGTTACGACCGCGTCTACGTGGACGATCCCTTCGGCAACCGTCTTGAGTTGCTGGAGCCGCGCACCTGACAGGCGCAGCCGCGGCAATCAGGGACGGAACGATTCGAGTTTCAGAACGGGGTCAGTCCAGCCCTCGTCGGTGAACAGCGTCCCTGCAAGCCGGCCGATCTCATCTGCCGACTTGGCGGCCGAGCCGCAACCGCCCACCGCGACGGCGACGCGGTCGTCCACCCAGTCGATCCACGGCAGGTCGTGCGGCGTGTTCGTGACCACGCAGGGCTTGAAGTCGCGCGACCGGATCGTGCGGTCGGGGAGGAACTCCCGCAACCGGGCCTCAAGGTCGCCCGCTTCGGCCACGCTCCCGCCGCTGCGGAACCAGTCGACCACAGTGGGCACGTCGTCGGCCATGGTGGCGGCAGGGTCGTAGCCGCCGATCTTCAGCATGACCCGACCGTCGGGGAACCGAACGGGCGGCACCCAGTAGACGTCGTGACGCGGATCTTCCTCGCAGGTGGCCGGGTCGGTCCGGGAGATCAGGCTCGGCAGCGCCGGGCCGTCGTCGAGCTCGGCCATCAGGATCGTCCGCAAGCTGCGCTCGAGCGGCAGGTCGACGCCGACCAGCTCAGCCGCCCACGCGCCGGTGCACAGCAGTACGCCCTGCGCGAGCACCGTGTCGTTGCCGAAGGTCAGCTGCACGCCGTCAGGCGTCGGCACGGCCGCCGAGACGGGCGCGTCGATGACGGTCCCGCCCGCCGCGGCCGCCAGCCGGCTCTGCGCCGCGACCATCCGCCGCGGGTTGATGTGTCCCGCCGGCGCGGCTTCGAGGATGATCGCGTCCGCGCTCGACATGTCGATCCCGAAGCGCTCTGCGACCTCCTCAGCGGTGACCTCGCGTGCATCGACATTGAGTTCGACCGCATGGGCGAGATCCGCATGCGGGTTCGCCCCCGAATAGACAAGACCGGTGCCCGAATGAAACGCGATGCCCGAGCGTTCTTCGATGTCGGCGTATCTGCCGATCGAGCGGATCGCCAAGTGTGACCAAGCGGGATCCGGATCGATCATCCGAGTGATGCGGCCCTCGTCGTAGTGGCTCGCAAACGGACCGTTTGACGAGGCGTAGTCCTCCGGCTCACCCGGCCCGATCAGCGCGACCGAATGCCCGGCCTCTGCGAGATGCCTCGCGGCAGCACTGCCGATCAGCCCTCGCCCGACAACCGCTACCTCAAAGCTCGACACGCCAGCAAGCTAGATGCTCCCGACGCCGGCTATCTCGTCTGTAGTGAGTGTCACTCGCTGGGGACATAGACGAGGACGCTGCCCGCGACGAGGTCGGTCACCGAGCGGCGGTCCTTGCGCAGCAGGATGAGTGCACCGTCGACGACCAGGGCGAATCCGAAGGTCACGATCCAGAGGAGCAACCTGAAGTTCTCGCGGATGAACATCCGGCCCCAGCCGAATCGTGAGCCGTCTCGCCGCACAGCGAAGATCCCGGCGAGCTGCTTGCCAGGCGTCTGTCCTCGTCCCAGCACGAAGAGCCACCAAACGAGGATCACAAAGACGAGCGGCCAGAACACGAGGATCAGCACCAGGAAGAAATCGTCGATCAGCGCAGCCATCAATCGCCGAAACGGACCCGCTGCGAAGTCGCTCACGGAGCCATCGCGCTCAGGCGGCTGCTCGGGCTCCATCGTCACGGGCGGGATTGTTGCAGACAGTCGACGAGACGGTCGGCTACCGCGACAGCGCGGAGGTATGGACGATGGTGCTGTTGCGGACTCGGTCGGCAACCGTCCGGGGTTCGTCGCTGAGCACGAGCAGCGTGATGTCGATGACGATGCCGAGGCCGAGCGTGAAGGCCCAAGTCATGACCTTGAAGATCTCGCGCACCAACATCTGACCCCAGCCGAACCGCTCACCGTCAGGCGTCACAGCCACCAGCCCGAACACCTGCTTGCCGGGCGTCTGCCCGCGTGACAGAGCGACGAGCCACCACGCGGCATACGCGATCACGATGTACCAGAACACCAAGGCCGACATCAGAATCACAGCGTCCAGCGCAAGTGCGGCGAGGCGGCGTGCCAGTGCAGCGGCCATGCCGTCGGGATCCGAGCGGTCGTCTGGCGGCTCAGGCTCCCCGGACACGAGCGGAGTCTGTCAGGCCGATGCAGGTCCAAGCCCACATCAGGACCATGCAGATCGCAGACGGCGACGCCACGGTGCGGACCGTGGCGGTCTGACTTGCTGAACCAGGCTGGAGTTACCAGGTGCTCGCCAACTTCCGCAGGCTGGCCAGGCCGAATTGGCGGTCGTGGCACCACCACCAGGCGTAGCTGGATACGCCACCGTTGGTGAGGTCGTATGAGTCGGTGATCTGGCGCAGGTGGTAGATCGACAGGTAGGCCTCGGCGTGGGCGTAGGCGACGACCGATGGATCCCAGCGCTCGGTGTCGGTGCTGGCCCACTCGTAGGCGTGGGCGAACGTAGCTGTGGCAACACGCACGGCGGCCGGCACGACCTCGGCCGACCAGTCGCGCACTGCTGCCTGCACCTGGTCGGTCTCGGCCGGTGACGGATCCGGAACGTCGGGATCATCACGCGCTGACAGGTAGCTGTGGAGCATGTCGGCGTGCTCCTGATGGCTGACCAGCGTTCCCGCAACTGCGGCGTCGAGGTCGCACCTTTCACGGTCGAGCGCCGGCGGAGCCACGGGCGGCGGCCACACCACCGGGCCGGGAACGACATGGGTGAGGCACAACCCGAGCGAGCTCGAAGCGCTCACCTCGTTCGCTAGCTCCATGACTGCCTGGAGGGCCTCGTGCATGCCTGAAGGCCATCGCACATCAGGGCTGCTGAACGATCGCAGCGCAACGCCGTGGTCGTAGAGGACAGGGTCAGCCTCTGGCGCTGCGTGCGGGCGGCTCGCCAGTCCGTCCAAAGTCGCGTCCCAGCAGCGCGGATATGCCCGGCGGCACATCTCGTTCGCGTCGTACGGCGAGACAGCCCGGGTCGCGATGTCGCCCAGCAGCGCCGCGGCCATGGCGACCTGGAGCCCGTCGTCGGGCGGGTCGCTGCCAGGTCCGGGAATGCCGGGAAGCCCATCGGCGGCAGTCGCCATCTCGTCGCACGCGCGTACAACGAATTCGGACCAATCGATGGACTCGGTCGTCGGCAGCGCTGCGCGCCACGCCTCATGGGCGCCGTGCACCAGCCAAGCCGGCCGCTCGGCGGAGTCGTAGTCGGGAAGGATGCGTGTGGTGAGTTGTGTCATGGCCCGCAACGTACGAAGGGGCTGTCACAAGTCCGGTTGGAGTCTGGTATCTCACCGTGGCACAATTGTGGTCATGACAACTGAATCGCTGCGCACCGTGAAGGACCGCTTCTCGGAATTCGTTGAACGGGTTCACAGCACTCACGAGAGGATCTTCATCACTCGCAACGGCATGTCTGCTGCGGTACTCATGAGTCCCGACGATCTCGAGTCCATTGAGGAAACGCTGGCGATCCTGTCCGACCCCGATGCGATGAAAGAGATCGCTCAGGCGGAACGCGAAATCGCCGAAGGTGACGTCGTGCGCGGCGTGGAGGCTGTCAGGGCGCTTCGGGCGCAGTGAATGCAACGCCGTACGGCATCGTTTTCGCGCGTTCCGCTGCTGCTGCGATCGCTGAACAGCTTCCGGAGTCGGTCGTTTCAGCCGTCCTCGAGCTGATTGCAGGCGACTTGGCGGAAGCGCCGCGTCGAGTCGGAACACCATTGGGTGGTGAGCTCGATGGCCGATGGGCAGCACGCCGCGGTACGTACCAGATCGTGTACCGCATCGACGATGCGCGACGGGAAGTCTTCATACTCCGGGTGGCGCACCGTCGAGATGCCTACAGACGCCTCGACAGCTAGCGGCACCGGTTCTCGATCGCGACAACTCCAGCACCGGGATCGCCTGGTCTCGCGTGATCACAAGCGCAGGCCGGGCCTTCTGGTTCGGCGTTGCAAGCAGCCGCGGTTCGAGCCGAACTGCTACGGCTCGGCCTCGGTCATGGCGATCGAATTGGCCAATGCTGCGGCGTCCTCGTCTGGCCCCTGCGGAACTTGCCGGTACGACTCGGCAATCGCTTCACCTTCGCGTGCGCGCCGAACGCTGTCGGCCTCGACCAGATCGCTTGGCGCGACCCGGTCCGCCCAGCCTTCCAGCGCTGCCGCCCGCTGCGCCCGCGTGCGCTTCATGGCGTGAACCATCCTGTCAGGTGTTTGGGCGCGGCCAGCGTCGGTGAGCGTGGTGGGTCGTCATCTGCGAACGGTGTCAGCCGTGCGAGCCGGGTCACGTCCTGCAGTGCGATGCCGAGCGTGCGCAGCTCGTCGGTTTGGCCCGCGTGCAGTTCGTCCACGGTGACCGCCATGCCTGCGCCTTGCCGGTCGAGGTGCCTTGCGAGCACGCTCAATACGGTGGCGAGGCGTCGAGCGAGGTCGGCACCGGGGTCGTAGGCAGTGCCGATGCCGATGCCGATGCCCGCAGCGGTCAGGTCGCCGCGCACGTCGGCATCGAGCGCTTCCGCGGCACGGTTGAGGTGTTCAGCTGCAGCATGGCCGAGCCGGTCGAGCAGACCGGATGTGACCGCTGCAGCCGAGACCGTCAGCCAGCCGCGCCTGTCGCGCCCCGTCGCGCCAGACTTGTGCAACGACCGGATGCGTGCTGTGCCATCGCTGGTCCTTGGCGTGAGAGACGAGAAAGGCCTGCGCGGAGGCTTCGCCGCGTTCGACAGAGATCAGGAAGCCGGCGTCGAGTATCACAACCCGTAACGCTCAGCCATAGCAGCGACCGCCTCGGCTTCTGGGGGACCGCTTTCGCTGGCCCATTCGGCGAGGAATGCGTCGAAAGCCTCCTTGCGGTCCTCATCCGCCGCCAGCCTCTGCAGCGCTTCTCGGACTGCCGCGGCTCGGCCGCCGAACTTGGGCGCGAGACGGTCCAGCAATTGACCATCCTCGTCGTCGAGCCTCACCTTCGCCATGAACCCGACCCTATTGCGTGTTCATGGCGGCACCAGCATGGTTTTGTGGGTTGGCCTCATTGGGAAGGGGAGCACACGACCTGGCCGGCGGTCGCTGGCGCGCACCCGACCGCGCTTGAGGCCAACGAATTGGTGACCGAGCCGCTGCGACGGTTCCCGAGATCGTCCAAATCCTCGGCCAGCATGTGAGCAACGATGAGCACCGGTGAACGTAGGAGTTGATGGCCTTCCGAATCCCTCGTCGGGACATGGCCAGAGGTTCTTGGCGATAGGCACGTACGCGAGACTCCGCGTCCACGTCGGCGCGCAATCCGAGGCTCTCTCGGGCACGCAGCATGCGATTCTGGGGACAGTCCGAAAGGAAGACTGATGACTAGACGCGCCAAGTCTCGTGAACTCCGACAAGCGGCCGCGCGCCGCCGCCAGGCATTTGGGGGAGGTGCAGGCCGCAGGCCGCGTTGGCCGGGCTCGGGCGATGTACGCGGCCTACCTGCGCCGAACGCCAAGGCGCCGCCGCCACCGCCGTCGCACGAGGCTCCCCGGCGAGAAAACGAGTAGGTCGCGTACGTCCCGCTGTCGCGTTTGTCACTGGTTTCGCCTAACCTGAGGCCATATCCCCCCAGCCGCTTCGGTGGCTGGGTGCAGGGCCCGCTTCGGCGGGCCCTTGCGTTTTCATCGAGGCCGTGACTTTCGAATTCTCGGCCGGGCTGTATTTCAGCACCGGTGGCGATCGGCACTGAGCGGGTACGCGGCCGAAGTGGCCTGCCTACGCAGCCGGAAGTGCGCTTTGGCTGGCGGCGGTATAGCCAGGGTTGATTGGTTGGCTCACGCCCTCCGTGAACGCAGTGAGCTTGGCCCCCGGACTGCGAAGGTCCAGGTTGATCGACGCGTATTGCTGGCCGTCGTGGAGGATCCGCAGCAGATCTGCGACGCTCAGCGCGCCTGCGATGGCACCCACGAACGAGGCCGCAGCCGTAGCACCGGCGAGTTCAATGACGCCGCATTGCGCATCACCGGGCTGCTCGCCTTTGTCGATGCGGCGACTGATTTCGGTTTCATACGCCTCGACGAGCTTGCGCTCCGCTGATTCCGCGTTTGGAAATGCGATTTCTGGCGTGAGCTGCGATGGAAATGCGTAGATGAGCATGTCGAGGTAGCCGGTCGAGCCGGCACCGAGGCCAGAGTCGACCACTCGCCAGAACTTCTCGCCCAGCGCTCGCCGCGGTTCGGGGCTGTCGAATCCGGCGAGTGCCAGCTTCGGCTCCGTTTCATGGGGTATCACGTGTTCGTCGAAGCGCCGTTCGACTAAGCGGGTCCGGTGGCCGAGGGCTTCAAGGCACGTCTGAACCACTCGGGTCTTGGGCCGGCCGACATCGGCCTGGGTGGTCAGCAAACCAGTCGATCGATTGGCCTCAACGACCACGTCGAAGTCAACGAGGAAAACCTTGAGCTCCTTAGGACGCTCATAGGGCAGGCATCCGATGCTCCAGGCATTCGCTTGACCGAGGTGACCTAGACCGAGCAGCCAAATCCCGTTTGGTAAGTACTGAAGTGTTGGCCCCAGTGCCTCAGGCGACCGCCAATCCAGGTCTGGCATCCAGAGCGATAGCCCGACGGTCCGACGACCAGCAACGGGGGAGCCGACCATGTGCTGGAACATCTCTGAGACGCCCAGGGCGCCCGCCACGATGCCTGCAAGGGGGATCGCCGGTTCGCGTGGCTCGGTTCCGGTGGATTCAGTCACACCGCCGCACCAACCGTGCCATGTGAGATCTAGTTGAAGTCTGCGCCGGCGTTGGCGGCACGGAGACGGTGTCGCGATTCGCAACGTCGGTAGGTCTGAGTCCGGCCGGTCCACCACGGTGCCACCGAACTCGTCAATGACGTCGGCCACAGTCCGGCCGCGTGCCCAAGGCAACGTGAGTTCTGGATTGCTGGCGACAGCCACTTCGATGCCGCCGAGCATCGCTCTGTGGCCCGTGTTGAGGGTTGTCAGCAGTGCGGCTTGGGCTGCGAGATCGGCTGCAATGTCAGGACCCACCTCGACTTGGAGTACAAGGTCTCCAAGGCGGCGATAGGCGTCGTTGATGTCGCTGGCCAGATCACCGTCGAGCAGGATCTTGGCCGTTCGACTGAGCTCGTCGCGACCGACCGCGTTCATGTCCATCTCCGAACCGACAGGCGTCGAGCCGCCGCCCGCCCGAACCACGAATCCCATTCGCCGCTTCCGCAGTAACGGTGCACACCGACCTGGCGAGGCCTGACTCGACGGGTCGCAAAGTGAGGCACGATCAAGGCCACGTGCCCGACTTGAGCGATCATCGGACTGTCTTTGTCGATGGAGCTCTGCTGGACGGCGGCGCCGGGATGGGTATGGACATCGGCGATGACGGTGAGCTTCTTCGCCTCGCAGATGTCCCAGAGCTTGCTGAAGGCGTGTCCCTGGATCTCGATGTTGCCGCGCAAGCACATCGGATCCAGATCGTCGAAGTACTCGACATGAGCAACTCGCCGCGAGTCGGGGAGAGGTGCCAGAAGAAAGGCCCCCGCCTCGCGCGTGCCTTGTCCTCGCCGGCCAAGTTCGCGAATCAACGAGCGCCATTGCCACCGCGTCAGAGAGACGAGCGGCCGACGAGCCGAACTAGATGCCCGCGTAGTCATCGGCGTTCAGTAGCTCGTGCACTCGCCCGAGGAGGAAAGCAATGTCACGTCCTGGGTGCCAGACATCCTCGGGGTGTCGGTCGCGCCAAGTCGCGTGCCCCTTAAGCGCCTTGCGGTCCCACGGGGCGTACAGTGCGAGGTCTTCATCCCAGTTGCCGTTGTAGAACACCTTCCCCACCCGGTCGCCCTTCGGCCGTTGAGCCGGGGGAAGAGCGGCGTCGAGGTCGAGGTCCCACGGTGCGGACGTAGGCGCTTGCTGCGGATAGCCCGTGAGGTCAACGCGCAGCCCGAACTCGCTCGGCGAGTTGGGGCGCTCTGCAGCGGACACGGCGAAGATGCCGATCGGCCATTCGAGCTTGACTAGCCGCCAACGGCCGCCGTCGACACCACTCTGGAAGCCAGCGGCTTCCAGAGCAGCACTCATGGCCCGTTCGTCAGGCGCCACGACCATCGACTCCGTCAGCCCTCGAACCGCTTCTTCGGAACGAGATCGAAGTCGACGTCACAGCGGGGACTCGTTGTGAGCGAGCCGATGTGCACTTCAGCGTCGATGAACTCGCTGGTGCCGCGGACAAGCAGAGCATGGCGAGGGATTTCCTGGCTCGGAAGCTTGAATCCGTCTTCTCCCGCGGCCCAGCGATACACCGTCGAGAGTCGTGTCGCCGGGGGGAACTCCTTGTCGAGACTTCGATCGTGGTATCGAACTCGCGCCTTGACGCTGGTACAGCAGCCCCGATGCACGTGACATCGCTCCGTAATGCCGGCGTCCACAAGTGAGATCTCGAGCTCGAGCGGTTCGTCCTGCTCCGCCAGCCAGATCGACTCGTCGGACACCGCCGGGTCGTCAGTCGTCAGCAGGTCTCGCACGTGACCGTCGCGGTTCACCGGCAGCAACTGCAGGTCCGGTGTGCCCTCGGTGTGGACGTAGACCTCGATGACGTTCTCGTCGGTTTCGGGGTTCAGGGAAGTAGTCATAGCCGTCTCCTGTTATGTTCCTGGGCTTCCTACTAGTTCTAGTGTAACAGCAGAATGGAATAGTTGCGGCATGAACCAACACGTAGCAGAATGCGTAACAGACCCACCGCAGGGGAACGAGGGGAGACGCCATGAGCCAGCTGGGTGAGGCGCTCGCGCGCGCTCGCACGAGCGCCCGCTACTCGCAGGACGATGTGGGGGCAGCCTTAGGCATCAACCGGGCCATGGTGTCGTACTGGGAGTCCGGCACGCGAACCCCGAACGATCGACAGCTCAGCGCGCTGGCCCGGTTGTATGGCGTCGAGCTGCTCGACGTCTTGGAAGGCCGCGAGCTCCGGCCAAGAGCCGATGATCTCGTGAATCTGCTGCTGCGTGCAGAGGACGGCGTCGACGAGGGGGCCACACCAGGCATCCGCGAGTTCGTTCAGTTCCTCGACCGGTTCGCTGAGTTGGCGAGCAGCTTGGACGAACCCATCCGGGGCCTCAGGCAAAGCCCGTTTGTGTTTCGGCACAAGTTCACCCAGAAGGACGACATTCGCCGCAAGGCCGAGGAAGTCCGCGCGCATCTTGGCCTCGGTTCCGGTCCAATCTCGGATCTTGACCCGGTCTGCGAGACGCTGGGTGTGACCTTGTACCGGGCACCACTCGGGTCCGATCTCAGCCGTGCGCCTTCAGGAGCGTTCCTGAGTCACCCCGAAGTCGGATTCGCGATTCTGGTGAACCTCGACATGACGCCAGGCCGACGGCGATTCACGGTCGCGCATGAGTTGGCCCACGCCCTGTTTCACAGCAACGAAACCACGCGTGTGCTCTCGCACGGCAAGGGGTCGCGGGAGAGCTTTGCAAACCGCTTCGCAGGTGAGTTTCTGATGCCGAGCGAGGGCATCCGCCGCTTTGCTGAGGAGGTCGGACTTCCACCCCGCATCGTTGACCCGGTCGACATCATTCACATGCAGCGCTACTTCAAGGTTTCATGGCCGACGGCGCTCGTACGGCTCCGTCAAATGAAGTGGCTGGCGCCAGAGACGTACACCGAGCTCCGAGAGTCAGTGCGCCCCGTTTCGCTGGCGCGAGCGCTTGGCTACACAATTCATCCTGAGGAAGACGCGCAAGATTCGGAGCGTTGGCGCATCCAGCGCTTCCCGATGTCCTTCAGACGGATGCTGCGGCGAGCGGTCGTGGCAGACCTGATGTCCGCGCCAACGGCCGCCTCGTTCGCCGGTCTCGCAGTTCCGGACGTAGTCCAGATCCTTGGCCAACCGCTCGGTGGTGCTGAGCAAGAAGCGTCGCATCTTGAGGCAGAGTTCGACGAGTTCGAGGTGACAGGCGTTGTCTGACGGCTCCCACATCATCGACACGGTTGTGCTGATGTACTTCCTGCTCGTTGGGCAGGAAGGGTTGCTCGGCGATCTCCTCGGTAGGCCGCTGCAAGTTCCAGTGGCGGTCTACGACCCCGCTGATCGAGCGCGTTCGGATGAGCCGGCACCGCGACCCGAGTTGCTGTCCGAGATGCGGCAGGCCTTGGGGCACTACGAGACGGCGGCCACGTTGGCCGAGGAATCGGAATCCCCGGACCATGCGATCGAGTTGTTGACCAAAATCAGACTCGTCGATCAGCTATACGACGAATCTGGCCTCGTACCGGTCGAAATGACTCATGTGGAGCAGCTGTTGGCCGCCCGACTTCAGGGCAGTCACGTCAGCACATACGGGCTCAAGTTCGGGCTTGGACCTGGCGAGGCAGCCTGTGTAGCGATCTCGTTGGAGCGCGGTTGGACGATTGTGACCGATGACGCCGACGCGCTCCAGGTTCTCGACCAAGAGCACGGAGGTCGGACCTATCCCTACGAGCGCATCCGCAAACTGCTCATTCGTGCCGCTGATGAGGGACGTATCACGCGTGAGGAGGCGAACCGACTCCACGCGGAGATGCGTTCACTCGGGTTCTGGGACAGCGGTCAGCCTTTCGAGTGAGCCTCACGTCGCAACGGAACATGGGCCAGTCGGGCTTCGCCGCAACTCGGCTCCGCCGTGGCGGCAAGAATGTGGCGGTTCGTCGGAGGGATGGGTGTGGCGACAGATCTTGGTGAACTGCAGAGCAAGCTCTGGGAGACAGCCGACCAGCTGCGAGCCAACTCGGAGCTGAAGTCGTCCGAGTACGCATCGCCCGTGCTGGGACTCATCTTCCTCAGGTACGCCGATCAGCGATTCGCCGCAGCCACCGAACAGGTGGGCGAGGGCAGCGAGCGTCGGAAGATCGGCCCCGACGACTACAAGGCCATCGGAGCGCTGTACCTGCCGGAGGAGTCCCGCTTCGAGCGGTTGCTGAACCTGCCGGAAGGCGCTGATCTCGGCAAGGCGATCAACAAGGCCATGGAGGCGGTCGAAGAGCACAATCAGGACCTCCGCGGTGTACTGCCGAAGGACTACTCCCGCATCCCCGACGACATCCTCAGCGAGCTGCTGCGACTCCTGCAGTCGTTGCCGGATGCCATCGAGGGGGACGGGTTCGGACTGATCTACGAGTACTTCCTGGGCAAGTTCGCCCTTGCCGAAGGGCGCGGCGGCGGCGAGTTCTTCACGCCGACCTCGATCGTGCGCCTCATCGTCGAGATCCTCGAGCCGTTCCACGGGAAGATCTACGACCCCGCCTGCGGCTCGGGCGGCATGTTTGTGCAGTCAGCCCACTTTGTGGAACGGCATCGCGACAAGTCGAGCCACACGCTCTCGATTTATGGCCAAGAGCGGGTTGGTGACACGGTCCGGCTTGCCAAGATGAACCTTGCCGTCCACGGTTTAGGCGGTGATATCCGGCAGGGAAACACCTACTACGAGGATCTGCACGACTCGTTCGGGCAGTTCGATTTCGTTATGGCCAACCCGCCGTTCAACGTCAATGGGGTTGACAAGGTCAAACTCGAAGATGACGATCGATTCCCCTTCGGCTTGCCGTCGGCCGACAACGCCAACTTTCTGTGGATCCAGACGTTTTATTCGGCCCTCAGTGGAACTGGACGGGCTGGCTTCGTCATGGCCAACTCTGCCTCTGATGCCCGGGGCAGCGAGCTTGAGATCCGCCGCAAGCTGATTGAAGACCGCTGCGTCGATGTGATCATATCCGTTGGAACGAACATGTTCTACACCGTGACGTTGCCGGTCACGCTGTGGTTTCTTGACCGTGGGAAGCGAGGCACCGAACGCGAGAACAAGGTGCTTTTCATTGACGCCAAGAAGGTCTACAACCAAGTCGATCGCGCCCACCGCGACTGGACCTCGCAGCAGATCGAGTTTCTGGCGAACATCGTCCGACTCTGGCGTGGGGGAGATCCTGAATTTGAAGAAGGCAGTCGAGAACTTATCGAAGCCTCCTTTCCGAAGCTTGAATATCACGACGTTGAGGGGTTATGTGGCCAAGCCGACCTTGAGACGGTGGTCAGGCAACATTGGAGTTTGAACCCCGGCCGTTATGTAGGATTCACGAGGCACCGCGTCGACGATGTTGAATTCATGGCAAGGCTAGAGTTGTTGGAGGAGCATTTTGCAGACCTTACGGCTCAAGCTGAGATCTTGTCAGGGCGCACTCAGTCAGTAGTAAACGAGGTGCTGAGGGGGTGAGCTGGTCAACCAAGACTCTTGGCGAGATCGCCGACGAGTGCGGTGGGGAGGTTCGAACGGGGCCTTTCGGGTCCCAGCTCCACAAGTGCGATTATGTTGATGATCTAGGTGCCACGCCCGTGGTGATGCCCAAAGATATGGCGGACGGGAAGATTGACATTTCATCAATTGCCCGCATTGATGAGCCGACGGTTGAGCGCCTCAATTCTCACATTCTCTGTGAGGAAGATATTGTGCTCGGTCGCCGTGGGGACATAGGGCGGAGGGCATGGGTCGGCGCCGACGAGGCTGGTTGGCTTTGCGGCACAGGCTCGATGCGTATCTCGGTAGGCAATGGGCGGGATCTCCTTCCACGCTTTCTGTATTACTACTTGGAATCGCCGCTGGCAATTGAGTGGCTGAAGGGCCATTCAGTCGGAGCCACAATGTCCAATCTCAGCGCGGGAGTCGTGCGACAGCTGCCAGTGACGTTTCCATCGATCTCCACCCAAATGGAGATCATCGATGCACTGGATTCGTTCGAAGCGCTGGTCGAGAACAATCGGAGGCGGATTGAGACTTTGGACGAGATGGCGAGGCTGCTATACCAAGAGTGGTTTGTGCATCTCCGATTTCCCAGCCATGAGGCTGTCGAACTCGTCGATTCCAATCTCGGACCAATTCCTGGAGATTGGTCGGTGGCTACACTGGGCGACGTATGCTCGTTAGTGATGGGACAATCACCCAGGTCCGAATACTACAATGACACAGGCGAAGGATTGCCGTTTCATCAGGGGGTCAGCAATTTTGGCAAGTATTTTCCTACGCATGTGAAATGGACGACAGTAGACAAGAGAGTTGCCGAACCGGGAGACATATTGTTCAGTGTTCGGGCACCGGTAGGTCGCATCAACCTAGCATCAGATCGCCTCGTTGTGGGTCGCGGCTTATGCGCGATTCGGGCCTTAGATGGTAACCAAGGCTTCTTGCTTCAGCAGTTGAAGGATACGTTTGTAACTGAGGACATGATCGGAGGTGGCACAATCTTCAATTCAGTGACAAAGAAGGATATGGAGTCGATCACACTCTTGATTCCGAGTGAGCGAGTCGCTAGAGACTTCGAATCGGCGGTGTTGCCGATGGCTGAATTGATCAAGCATCTAACCCAAGTGAATACCGTTGCGCGTGACACCCGAGATCTCCTGCTGCCTCGTTTGGTCTCCGGCGAGTTGGATGTTTTGGGCCCTGACTCGGAGTCGGAGGCCATGGTGGCGTGAACCCATCCAGTTTGACCGAGGATGAGCTGGTCGAGCAGCCAGCGCTTCGGCTTCTGGCGCAACTCGGATGGGATGTCGTCTCGGGTTTTGATGAAGCGCTAGGCCCCATCGGCACCCTCGGCCGAGATTCGCAATCGGAACCTGTCCTCACCCATCGACTTCGAGATGCTCTACGTGGGCTAAACCCGGGGCTCGACGACACCGTCCTTGGCGAAGCGATCGATCAGCTCGTTCAAGACCGGTCCGCGATGGATCGCGTGAGGGCTAATCGGGAGGTGTACGAACTGATCCGCGACGGCGCGAAGGTCGAGATGACCGGCGGCGGCGGTACCCAGCAGACCACCACCGTCCGTTTCATTGCATGGGACCATGCGGACTCCAACGACTGGCTCGCCGTCTCGCAGTTCTGGATTGCCGGCGACATGTACAAGCGGCGCGCCGACATCGTGCTGTTCGTCAACGGCATCCCGCTCGTGCTCATCGAGCTCAAGGTGTCGCACAAGAACGTCCACGACGCCTACGAGGCCAACCTGCGCGACTACCGCGACACGGCGCCTCATCTGTTCTGGTTCAACGCCTTCGTCATGCTCTCGAACGGTGCCGACACGCGGGTCGGATCCACCTACGCCCCATGGGGGCACTTCGCGGAATGGAAACGCATCGACTCCGAAGGCGAACAAGGCATCGTGTCGCTGGAAACAGCGCTGCGGGGCACCTGCGACCGATATCGGACGCTGGACCTCGTCGAGAACTTCATCGCCTACACCGAGCGGCCTGGTGGCCTGGTGAAGGCGCTCGCCAAGAACCACCAGTACCTCGGGGTGAACAACTCGCTGGAAGCCCTGCAGCAACTGCAGCAGCGGGAAGGCCGGCTCGGCGTGTTCTGGCACACGCAGGGTTCGGGAAAGTCGCTGTCGATGCTGTGGTTCACCCAGAAGGTGCTCCGCAGGGAACCCGGCAACTGGACATTCGTGCTTGTGACCGACCGCAAAGAGCTCGATGAGCAGCTCTACGAGCAATTTGCCGACTCGGGCGTCATCACCGCTGGTCAGGAAGTCCACGCCGAATCGTCGGCCGACCTGCGGGACCTGCTGGGCCAGGACCACCGCTACGTGTTCACGCTGATCCACAAGTTCATCCCGCCTGAGAAGGGCCAACCGATGCCGGTGCTGTCCGAGCGCGACGACATCGTGGTCATCACCGACGAGGCTCACCGCACCCAGTACGACACGCTGGCCGCCAGCATGCGTCTGGCGCTGCCCAACGCCTCCTACCTCGGATTCACCGGCACGCCGCTGATCGTCGGCGAGGAAGAAACACGTCGCGTCTTCGGCGACTACGTGTCGATCTACAACTTCCGGGATTCGATCGCCGATGGCGCCACCGTCCCGCTCTACTACGAGAACCGCACTCCCGAGCTGCAGCTCACCAACGACGATTTCGACGACGAACTCGAAGACCTGCTCGAAGAGGCGGAGCTGGACGACGCCCAGGAGCGAGCTGTCGCCCGCCGCTTCTCCCAGCAGTACGAGCTGATCACCCGGCCGCAGCGTCTGGAAGAGGTCGCCGCCGATCTGGTTCACCACTTCGTCAACCGCGGGTTCAGAGGCAAGGCCATGTACGTGGCCATCGACAAGGCCACCGCCGTGCACATGTTCGACCTGGTTGAAGCCGAATGGGCCCGCTACCGGGCTGAGCTTGAGGCGAAGCTGGCCGACACGCCCGAGGTGGAACGGCCACACCTGGAGTCGCTGATCGAGTTCATGCGCACGACCGACATGGCAGTGGTGGTGTCCCAGGCGCAGAACGAAGTAGCGGACATGGCCGACGCCGGACTCGACATCGCAAAGCACCGCAAGCGGATAGTCGAAGAGGATCTCGATTCCAAGTTCAAGGACCCCGACGATCCGTTCAGGCTGGTGTTTGTCTGCGCAATGTGGCTGACCGGCTTCGATTCGCCGTCAACGTCGACGGTGTACCTCGACAAGCCAATGCGCAACCACGTGCTGATGCAGACCATCGCGCGGGCCAACCGGGTATTCGGCGACAAGGACAACGGCCTCATCGTCGACTATGTGGGCGTGTTCCGGAACCTGGAGCGTGCCCTTGCGATCTATGCAGCGGAACGGCCAGGCACCGACGGTGACGACGCCGGAAGGGAAGTTGACTCACCGATTCGTCCCAAGGACGAGCTGATCACCGAACTCGAAGCCGCACTCGCCGAGACCGTTGATTTCTGCGACGCCAACGACATCGACCTCCACGATCTGGAGTCGGCGCAAGGGTTCGAGTTCATCGCGCTGCAGAAATCCGCTGTCGAGGCGCTGCTGGTCGACGAGGAGACCCGGCGTCACTACGTCGCCTTGGCGCGACGGGTGCGCAAGGCGTTCAAGTCGCTGTTGCCCGACCCCGAGGCGATGGCCGTGACGCACCGAGTGGCGGTGATTCGCTCGATCGCATCGAAGATCGAGTCGTCGTCGGAGGCGCCTGACATCAGCGAGGTGATGGACTCGGTCTCGGATCTGCTCGACCGGTCGGTGGGCGCTAAGGAGTACATCATCCGGTCGGCCGGGGGCGCTGACCCGCTGATCGACCTGAGCCAGCTGGACTTCGATCAGCTTGCGTTCCAGTTCGCAGCCAACAAGCGCACCGTCGCCAAGGCCATCGAGCAAGACCTCGAACAGCGCCTCGAAAATGCGGTGCGGAAGAACCCGGTGCGCCTCGATCTTGCCGAGCGGTTCCGGCAGTTGATCGACGACTACAACGCCGGCACCCACAACCTCGAAGAGTTCCTCCGCCGGCTCAAGGCCATCAACGACGAACTCACCGAGGAAGAACAGCGGGCTGTCCGGGAAGACATGAGCGAGGCTGAACTAGCGATCTTCGACCTGCTCACCAAGCCCGAACCGGAGCTGGCCGAGGCCGATGCCCGCAAGGTCAAGGGCGCGGCGAAGCTGCTGCTGGAGCGCATCGAGGACAAGCTCGTTCTCGACTGGAAGAAGCGGCAACAAACCCGCGCGGCCGTCAAGGTCGCGATCAGCAGCGTCCTCGACCAAGAGCTGCCTGAGGCCTATGGCCCCGAATTGTTCGACCGCAAGGTCGGCAACATCTACGACCACATCTACGCCAGCTACTTCGACGATCACGGAAGTGTGTACGACGCTCCCGAGACCGCAGCTGGCCCAACCACAGCCGTGGCCGCACTGCCGACCGCCGCCGACGAAGTCAGCAACGAGCTAGTTGAACTGGCCGGCATCGATCCGGAGGTCCGAGCGCTGCTCATGGAGCAGTTGCTCGGCGCGCACGCCACATGGGCACGCCCAACCGAAGAACTGCTCAGCGGCGAGACACGAGAGGTGGAGTACAAACAGACGGCCAGGTGGAACGTTCGGGAACAGCGCAAGGATCGGGCTATGGAAGAGGTGATCGTCAAGACCGTCGCCGGAATGCTGAACGACCATGGCGGCACGCTGCTCATCGGCGTGACCGACGACGGCGAGCCCGTCGGACTCGACGACGATTACGCCCAGGTCAAGCCCCCGAATGCAGACGGCTTCGTGAACTGGCTCGACACCCTGTTCGACAACCGCCTAGGCCACGCCGGCGCCAACCGCCTCACCGTTCGCATGGACCGGGTCGCCGGCCACGACATCTGCCGCATCGACGTTCCCGCCAGCTCCCGCCCAATCTGGGTCAAGAACCCAAAGGGCTCAGCCACCCTCTACCAACGCCGCAACAACTCCACCCGTGCCATCCCCGCCGACGAGATCGACGCCTTCCTCACTGATCGCTTTGATTAGGACGGCGACACAGCTAGCGTCTCTCTTGGTGTAGCCCCCTAGCCCTGATTATTCATGAGAATTGGGGTGGCGGGGTTTTCGCGTCCGCGGAAAAGCCTTTCTGACCTGCGACGATGTGTGTTGTCGAGGCACACATTGTGCGGATCGGAAAGGCATCTCCGAGGTGAAGCTTAGAAGCGTGTCCAATGCGGTGCTGACATCTGGCGGGGACCGGGCAGTGTCGGGCGTGGGGCTGTTCGTTCTGGGCGGCTTCGCGGACCGGGTGGGGCTGGCGGGGGAGCTGTCGGGGGCGCTGGTGCCGCGCGGGGAGCGGGCGCCGGTCCATGACCGGGGGGTGCTGTTGACGCATCTGTGCTTGGCGCTGGCGGGCGGCGGGGAGGCGTGCAGCGACATCGAGCATCTGCGCGCGCAGCCGGAGCTGTTCGGGCCGGTGGCGTCGGACTCGACGCTGTGGCGTGCGCTCAGCGGTGTCGGCGACGAGGAGCTCGACGGGCTGTGGCAGGCGGCGGGGGCGGTGCGCGAGCGGGTGTGGCCTCAGACGCCGGCGACGGGGCCGCTGGTGGTGGACATCGACTCGACGCTGGTCGAGGTGCACTCGGAGAACAAGCAAGGCGCGGCGCCGCACTACAAGGGCGGCTATGGGTTCCACCCGATGGTGTGCTCCACCGACGAGGGGGAGCCGCTGTGGGGGATGCTGCGATCGGGCAACGCGGCGGCGAACAGCATCGCCGATCACCTGCACGTGCTCGACCGTGCGATCTCGATGCTGCCCGAGTCCGACGCTGCGGGCCACCGCGCCGGCGACCCCAAGGACCTGGTGCGGCGGCGGCTGCTGGTGCGCATCGACGCGGCGGGATGCTCGGCGCGCATCGCCTTGGGGTGCAGGGACCGAAACGTCGGCTTCGCAGTCACCGCGCGCGCCACCGACGGCATCGACGCAGCGATAGCCGCCGCCCGCCTCGACCACGACATGTGGGTCCCTGCGGCGCCGAACCCCAAGCACGCCCGCAAGCCCAACCGGACCCAGGTCGCCGAGCTCACCGAGCTCGTGGACCTGACCGAGTGGCCCGAGGGGACTCGGCTGATCGTCCGACGCGAGCCGCTCCACGCCGGCGCCCGGCGCAGCCTGTTCCCCTCAGAGACCTTCCGCTACTGGGGATTCCTCACCGACGCGCCCGGCAGCCCCGCCCATGTCGACACGCTCATGCGCCACCACGCCCACGTCGAGAACAGCATCGAACGGCTCAAAGACTCCGGCCTGGCACGAATGCCGTTCGCCGCCTGGAACGCCAACCGCGCCTGGACCGCCATGTGCCTCATCTCGCTCGCGCTCGTGACATGGTTCCAGACACACCAGCTCACCGGCGCTCTCGCCAAAGCAGCACCCAAACGGCTCCGATGGCAACTGTGGCACCTGCCCGGCATCGTGTGCCGCCGAGCCCGCCGCACCCTCATACGCATTCCCACGCG
The DNA here is from genome assembly GCF_965204125.1 of Candidatus Poriferisodalis sp. GTDB lineage: Bacteria > Actinomycetota > Acidimicrobiia > Acidimicrobiales > Poriferisodalaceae > Poriferisodalis. The sequence continues at coordinate 1,722,953 of NZ_OZ241968.1, forward strand.
GCTTCCCGGCGCCCGAGCGCTCCTCGCGGCCCAGCACCCCCGCTGAACCCCCACGCCCCCCAACACGGCCACCGCCCGCGCCCGCAGCCCCACCCCACACGCACCCACAACCGCCGAACGCACCCACAACCGCCCCAACCACCCGCCACCGACACAGCCAACACCGCATCGCCCCCGCCGACCCTCAAACCGACGCCGAAAACCGGCCCCAACGCCCCCAACCCGCGCCCTCATGAATAGTCAGGGCTAGGGGGGTAGGCCACCGGAGACTTGCCAGACCGCGCCCGGGTTGATCGCCCTGCGGTTTGTACTGGATTCCGTATCGTCCGGTACGGCTTCCGCGTGACAGCGTTGTTTCCCTTCCGGAATCTTCGGAGGCCGCTAGGCCCGGCCCGCTATTGGGCCGGGCCTCACCGACGAGAAAGAGAGCGATGCGAGTCGAGAGAGAAATACGTCAAGAGGCTCAACGGCTTATTGTGCGCCACGAGACAAAAGGGCGTCTTCTGGCGGAGGAGAACGTCCGCCGCGCGCGGCGGACAACTAACCCCAGCGAGCCTCTCAGACTTCTGCGACCACCTCAATGGAGTCTCCACGAGGGATTCGATCCGTATCTGACACGAGCCCGGGCGTCTCGGATCGCCCACAGCATCCGCGGTCGGCTCGCAAGCCGTCAGTATGAGCCCAGATGTCCGGTTCTCCTGCCAATCCCCAAAGATGCGAATGAGGATCGTTATGTGTGCGTATATCAGGTCGCAGATGGGGCAGTCTCGAAAATGCTGTTTGAAGGATTACTCAAGAAGAACCTACCGATCATAAGCGCACGAGCCTACGCCTACCGCAAAGACGTCTCAGCGCAGAACGCAATTCAGTACGTCAAGTCAGAGTTCGCTGGCCGAAAGCGCTTATTCGTGGCCGAGTATGACTTTCGGCGATACTTCGACATGATTGATCACGAGCACATCCGCAAGACTCTGAAGGCACACTTCCTTCTAACCGAAGTTGAGCGTTCAGCGATAGAAGGTTTCTTGCGTGTAGCGCCGCGTGGCCAAGATAACTATGCGCTGGCCAGTGCTGAGATTCGCGATCGTGGCGTTCCACAGGGTACGTCGATCTCTCTCTTCCTTGCCAACGTGGCAGCTTGGAATCTCGATCGTGAACTCGAACAATGTGGCGTTGGATTTGTTCGATACGCCGACGACACGCTGATGTGGTCAAAGGACTACGGCCGAATATGTCACGCAGTAGACATACTGCAAGAGCAGGCAGCGGCAATCGGAGTTGACATTAACTCCGCCAAGTCTCCAGGGATTCGACTCCTTGCAGACGCGGAAGCCCATGTTGAAATGGAGGGTACCGATTGTATCGACTACCTTGGCTACCGCTTGGGCCTCAGCGGTGCGACGATGAAAGAGTCTGCGACCTCAAGGATCAAGAAACGAATCAGTGACCTCATCTATTGGAACTTGATACACGAGCCTGCCAACTCGACGCAGAATCCTGCCCGCCTATCTCGAAATGTCGACCGTGATTACGTGACGCTCATTTGGCGGATCCGACGTTTCTTGTATGGCGATTTGTCTGAGAAGGCAGTGCGGCGCTATCAACAAGGTGATGCTCCACTTAGGCGCTTTCGCGGAATAATGTCTGCCTATCCGCTAATCGACGATCTCGCGCATCTGGATGAGCTCGACAATTGGATATTGGATCAGTTATATCTTGCGGTCAGAAAGAGAAGTTCCCTGCTGCGCGCTCAGGGGCTCGGTCCGCGGTTGCCATCGCCGCACGGGCATTCTCGAAATGCACTACGGAACCTAGAGGTAGTTGGTTCGACAAGCGGGCAGACCATTAGTCTTGTTGTTCCAAGCGTTCAACGCATCGCGCGCATAATTCGCTCTGCAACGAAGCAGTACGGCCCGAGCGTAGTTGGCAAGAGTGATCCGTACGGGCGCTTGCCAAATGCGGTATATCCCTTGTGGTGATGGCGGCTTAGCGATGCGGGCCATAAGCTGAACGGTCCACAGACTAATGATCGAAGGTCGCTTTACCTGTTTGCGTCCTAGGTAGTGTCCGTAGCAGCGCGTCGAGACTCCGTGCAGCGCAGTGGAATCTGCACGTAGATGAGGCAAGCTGTGGGCATGGCGGATTCGGGACGAGTTATTGATTTGTCGGTCGAGGTGATCGGCGACGTTGAGACGGTGTGGCGAGCGGTGGCGACCGGGCCGGGGATCTCGGCTTGGTATGTGCCCCACACTGTCGAGGAGCGCGCTGGGGGAGCGGGCGTGGCTTCGTTCGGCCCCGAGCCTGAGATGCAGATCGAAGGCCGAGTTGCGGTTTGGGAGCCGCCGCACCGGGTGATATTCGACGGGGGCGAGGCTGTCGAGGGACTGTCGTTCGAGTGGACCGTCGAGCCGCATGACGACAACACCTGCGCTGTGCGGCTGCACAATGCTGGCTTCGGCGACGATGACTCGCAGTACGACGCCATGGTGGACGGCTGGAAGCTGTTCATGTCGAACCTGCAGCTCCACCTCGAGTACTTCGCCGGCCAGACGGCCACCTCTGCGCTGCCGATGGTGATGTGGCCGGTCACGCCCGAGCAGGGCTGGGAGATCCTCGCCGGCGGGCTCGGCATCGGCCAGATGCCCAGCGTCGGCGACCGGCTCGACGTGGCCGCCGACGACGACACGAAGATGGGCGGCACGGTCGTCGGCACCGGGCCACGCCGCATCAGCCTGCTGCTGGACACTCCCGCACCGGGCACCGGATTCCTGACGTCCGAGGACGGGGGCGGCTTCACGATGGTCTCGGTGTGGCTGTACCTCTACGGTCCTGAGGGCGCAGCCGCCGCCGAGCGCGACGACGCCCGCTGGCGCGCCTGGCTCGACAGCCACGCTCCCGCGACCGACTGACGTCTCGACTGTCTTCCCGCTGGCCCGAAACAGGGCCTGCGACAACTCAGTCGGGGTACACCTGCGTGCGGCGGCGCTTCAGCATGCGGTCCTGCACACGCCAGCCATCCGGCGTCTTCACCACGAGGTCGTGATACGAGGCGGTGCCGACCTTGCCGCCCCCGAGCAGCGCCAGGATGCGGAACTTCAGCTCCACGCCGTCCGCGGTTTCGTTCACGTAGATGTTGGTCATGGTGTGCGTGCGCGGATGCTCGGCCTCATCGGCCATGAAGTCGCGGATCGCGGTCAGGCCCTCGAGCCGCGGCGCCCCCAGATCGGTTAGGTCGAACACTGCATCGTCGGTGAAGATCGTCCCCAGCCGGTCCCAATCGCGGTCGTCGATGATGTCGCCGTAGCGCCCCGGCAGCTCGTGCAATTCCAGACGGTCAGCAATGTCCATGCCGGGACCATAGGCCACTCGACGCAAGCGTTCCCCGGCGAATCCGGCCTGAGGCCGAGATTGCGGGACCAGACCGTCAGCGTGAGAGGTTGGCGCGCACTCTGGGGATCACGTCGCTGGCCATGCGCTCCAGCGAGGCGTTCATCACCGACGGCGGCAGGCCGGGCGGGCCGCCCCAGGTGACGAGGTCGGTGACGTCGTGGTCGCGGATCATGGCGGTCAGCTCGGCGACGCAGTGGTCGGCGTCGCCGACGGTCCACACCAGCGGGTTCAGCGGATCGGGCTGGCGCGGACCGGTGCGGGCAGCACGCTCGCGGGCCGTCTGCTTGTGGTCGGCGCTGGCCTTGATGATGCCGACATAGACATCGCGGCGGTACTTCTCGGCGGCAGCCACTGCCTCCCAGACGGGATCGTCGGCTCGGTCGGAGCCGTCGGTCACATAGACGCCACGGATGATCCCCACGCGCTTGTCGCTGGGGTCGCGGCCGTCAGCAGCCAGCGCTTCCTTCCACGGGTCCAGCACGGCAGCCTTCGGCCCTTGGGGCAGCAGGTTCGTATCGAAGCGTGCAGCTCGCAGCGCCCCGGCCTTGCTCGTAGCCGCCACCCACAGCGGCGGCCCGCCGGGCTGTACCGGATCGGGCGTAACCCGCAGGTCCCGGTACCTGTACCGCTTGCCCTCATAGCTGAATGGCTCGCCAGACCATGCCAGCCGGACGATCTCGATGGCCTCCTCGGTCAGCGACACCCGCCGGCTGAGCGGCAGCCCGAATCCGGCGAACTCATGCGCGGCATAACCCATGCCGATGCCCAACTCCATGCGGCCATCGGAGATGTTGTCGAGCACGGCCAGATCCTCGGCCAGCCGCACCGGGTCTCGGAATGGCATCAGGCAGATGTCGGTGGAGAACCGGATGCTGCTGGTGAGCGCCGCTGCCGCACCCGCCACCGGCACGAAATTCGGCAGGTAGCCGTCGGCCATGAAGTGGTGCTCGGTGAACCAGCACAGCTCCATGCCGAGCTGCTCGGCCAGCACCACCTGCTCGAACGTCTCGGCGTACACCTGCGGCATGGTCACGTCGCTGCCCGGCGGGCAGCGGAAGTCGTGCACGATCCCGAATCTGAGCGATTGCGCCATGCCGTGCTCCCTGCTCAGCAATGGGACGCTAGTTGGACAATGCGACGAGCCGACCGGCTAGAGAGCGTCGAGAAGGTCGTTCGCCAAGGCGACCATCGATGACGCGATGACATCGGGGTTTTCGAGGTCGCCGACCGCGCGCACCGCCATGCTCACGCCGAGGCTGTCTGAACTGCCGAAGAGCAATGGCATCTGCGCAATTGCTTCGTCAGTGACATCTCGGCTCAATTCATCCTGACGCAACCGAACCAGACGCGCACACAGCTCGTCAGTCGAGACGCACTGCAGCAGTCGGAGTACATCCAGCGCATCTTTGCCAATCAGCCGGTCAGGAGTCGAGGATCGGTCAGCGATCTTGTGGATCTTGGCGACAAGAAGAGCACCCGGTCCGGCGACGTTCATCTCGATCGAGCGATCATCCCCAGGCTCGAGAGCGCTCACTGTCATGGACTCTCGATCGACGAATGCCGCTTCGAGACCCTTGGCGCGTCGCGCGGTGCGTCGTCCGTGAACACCCAAGTCGGCACTACGAGATCCCGAACCGGCCAGTCGATCGGGCACCATGAGATCTACCGGTACGCGATCAGGACTCAGCCATTGGCCGGGCTGTTGTTGGTCACCTCGGATGACGGGGGTGATGTCTGAGGCTTGTAGCCGGGAGGGGATGCGGGGTGCATCTCGGAGTCCAGCCGGTTGGATCGAGAGATCGGCATCAGTCGTGTACTCGGCTATCGCAAACTCGGCGGCGCCGGTCTGGAGGTAGATGGCCTGCGCTCCGACCAACACGACTGCGTCCAAGTGCTCACTGAGCGCATCTGCGGCATCCAGCAGCGCTCGACGCGCAAGGACGTACTCTTCGTCAACTTCGCCAAACTGACTCATTGTCCGCCATCCATTCGAGCAGTGCTTCACCTTGCGAGGGCTCTCGGCCCGGACCCGTGAGGAGATCGACGGCGAGTTGACTCGGCGCAACACACGTCAAGCCGTCGCGGGTCGTGGCGCCTGCAAGAACGGCCGGGTCGAACGGCTCCAGCAGCACGACATTTGCACCGGCGTCAACCTCTCGGAGATTGAGTTGGTTGGCTGCTTCGATCGGATCTTCGACGTACAGGGAGGCCGTTCTCGCCGGTGCTACCGGACTGAAGCGCCGGGCTGCGAATGCGCCGGTCGCTGCGTACTTGAACGACGCACTTGCGAGGCGGTGTTCCGTGGTTCGAAGTCCACGCGGATCGAGCAGCATTGTCGGCCTGTTCGATGTGAGCTGGCCGTAGTCCTCGGCCCATCGGCGAATAGCGCCTTGCCAATCGACGTCGAGCACCGGGCCACGCGGCTTGCGCGCCACGATTCCCTCGCGGTCGAGCAGAACGATCACGCGGGAGAGCGTCGGTGCCGGCACCCCCGTGATATCAGCAAGTTGTCGTACTCCGAACGGCGCCTGATTGTCGATAATCGCTCGAACGGCCGCTCCGGCACCGCGTCCACGGAGGGAATTCAGTTGATGATCCGCTGGCCATGGGTCGCGGTCAGCGCCAGAATCTGAGATGAGAATGCCGGGAGCGGAAACCTCCAACCTGAGATTGCCGGTGGTGTCGACGTAACCGACGCCGGATTCCGTCAACGCTTCGCGTGCCCGTGGAGAGAGGTACGCAGCGCCGACAACTGGCACTGCTGCCTCGTCCAGCGCTGCGCAGTACTGCTGCACCTGCTCGACGACTGACCTGACCATTCGGGGTTCAATGCGCCGCTTGACCTCGATGACGAGGTCAGCGAAGCGTCCGTCCGGCGATTGCACCGAAACGACGGCATCAGGTCGGCGAGTCGTCGCTCCGATTCGAGGCTCGAGCTGGACGTCAGCTCTCCATCCCTTCGGCATGCGGTCAGCGAGGGAGCGCACGACATCGCGAGCGATGCCGGTCTCCGTTGGAAGCTGTCGTGACGTCATGGGTACTTCGCTCGTCAGACACGTATAGGGAAATGGTGTTTCATATTCTATCTTGTTTCACCGATACTGAAACACAACCATTTATGAAACAAGACCGCGGAATCCGACCGTCAGTGGCAGTAGGCCCGCTGGACGCGACCATTCCATTCCGGAGATGTCGGAACGTAGTTGGGATTGACGTGAGCGGCCCCGGAATTTTGTCCGACCTTCTCGATAGCGAAGCCATACAGGCCCATGACACCCGGTACGCGATGCGTGCCTCGGGGCTCGTTCGGGTCAGTACCAGGCGTCGGGCACGGCTGCTTTGCGGTCGTCGACGAAGGCTTGCAGCTCGCGGTCGGCTGCCTCCTCGAGGGGTGGGGGCGGCTCGTAGTCGGCGAGGGTCTGCTTCCACTTCTGATTGGCTCGCTGGGCCATGTCGAGCGCACCCTCTTCTGACCACTGCTCGAACGAGCGGGTGTCGCACAGCGAGGCTTCGAAGTTGGCTGTCTCGAAGTTGGCGATGGTGTGGGCGGTCGCCAGGTAGTTGCCGCCCGCGCCGGCTTCGCTGAACGCCTCGCCCCCGAGCTCGTTGCTGTCGACGGTCAGGCCTTCTATGAGGCGATGCAGCATGCCGCAGCGATCGGCATCCATCACGAACTTCTCGTACCCGAGAGTCAGCCCGCCTTCCAGCCAGCCGGCCGCCTGCAGGATGAAGTTCGCCCCAGCCAGCAGTCCCGGCGTCATCGCATCGGCTGATTCCTGCATGGCCTGCGCATCGGCGATCTTCGAGGCCGTGTAGTGGCCGCCGCAGCGGAACGGCAGGCCGAGCCGCCGAGCGAGCTGGCCGATCGCGTAGGTCGCCAGCGTCGATTCCGCCGTGCCGAAAGTGGGCGCGCCCGAACGCAGATCCATGGTGGTGAGGAAGTTGCCGTAGATCATCGGCGAGCCGGGCCGCACGAGCTGGGTGAGCGCGATGCCGGTCATGGCCTCTGCATGGGCCTGCGCGACCAGGGCCGGCTGGGTGACGGGCCCCATGCCGCCGCCGATAATGAACGGCGAGATCAGGCAGCCCTGGTTCGCCCGGGCGTAGGCCTTGAGCGCGCCGCTCATGGTGGCGTCCCACACCAGCGGCGAGTTCACGTTCACGTTGCCCTGGATGACGCAGTGCGTCTCCATGTACTCGGCACCGAACACGATGCGGGCCATCGCGAGCGAGTCCTCGGCCCGCTCGGGGGCGGTCACTGCGCCCATGAACGGCTTGGCCGACCAGCGCAGGTGGGCGTCGACCATGTCGAGGTGGCGCTTGTTGACCGGCACGTCGACCGGCTCGCACACCGTGCCGCTGCCGTGCGCCAGCCACGGCGACATCCAGGTCAGCTTCACGAAGTTCCGGAAATCGTCGATGGTGGCGTAGCGGCGGCCCTCGTCCAGATCCGTCACGAACGGCGGGCCATACGTCGGCGTGAACAGCACGTGATCGTCACCGATCTCGATGCGTCGACCGTCGCGGCCCCACATGGAGAACTGGCGTGGAGCAGTCGAGCAGAGCTGCGGGGCCAAACCGGGCTCGAAGCGCACCCGCTCGCCGTCCACCTGAGCCCCGGCAGACCGGAACAGCTCCAGCGCCTCGTCGTCGCCACGGAATTCGACGCCGATCTCCGACAGGATCCAGTCGGCGTGCGCCTCGAGCTGTTCCAGCGCTGGATCGTCGAGCAGCTCATAGGTGGGAATGCGTCGTCGCGGCGTGAGCTGCTCAGCAGACGGCAGCGGCGCAGCGGTGCGTGCCGCGACCCGGCTCGACCGCCCTCGCCGTGTGCGGCGCTCGCTGCCGTCTCCGCCAGCCATCGGCACATTCTGGGCTACGTCTCGCGTCACCGTGCCCGATGCCGACCACGGCACAGGCCGGTGCCGCCAGTCCGCACGTGTGCCGCCGCATCTGCGTGCCAAGCAGGACCAGCCTGATCCGACCGAGAGGGGTTCGATCCTGCTGGCTACTGTGCTGTCGCTGCACGACACAGCGAACGCTGCGAGACACAGCGGCTGCTGAGCGAGAGGATGTCCCGATGTCCGACGGCTACGAGAACCTGAGCATCGATGCGCCCGCCGACGGCGTCACCCGCATCACCTTCAACCGGCCCGAACGGCTGAACGCGATCACGCATGGGCTGGTCAGCGATCTCCACGATGCGCTCAGCGCCGTCGACAACGACCACGACACCCGCGCCATCGTGCTCACCGGCGCCGGCCGGGGCTTCTGCGCCGGGCTTGACCTGACCGGCTATGGCACGGTCCCAGGCACCGAGGACCACGGTGGTCCCCAGCGCGGCATGGCCGTCCAGCAGGAGATCGCCGAGCTGGTCCACCACATGCGCGATGTGCGCCAGCCGATCATCGCCGCCATCAACGGCGCAGCCGCAGGCGGCGGGTTCGCCATCGCCTGCGCCTCCGACGTCCGCTACTGCGCCGAGACCGCCAAGTTCGGCACCGCCTTCGTGCGCCTCGGCATCTCAGGCTGCGACATCGGCGTGAGCTGGATGCTGCCCCGCCTCATCGGCGCCTCACGGGCGTGGGAGCTGCTGCTCACCGGCCGGGTCATCGATGCCGCCGAAGCCGACCGCATCGGGCTCGTCAGCGCCGTGGTGCCCGACGACGACCTCATGGACACCTGCCTGGGCGTCGCCGCCGAGATCGCCGCCAACAGCCCCTTCGGCGTGTGGATGACCAAGGAAGTGATGTGGTCGAACCTCGAGATCGGCAGCCTGCGCGCCGGCATCGACCTGGAGAACCGCACGCAGATCATGTCCTCGCTCACCGAAGACAGCCGTGAGGCCATGGCGTCGTTCCTCGAACGCCGCCAGGTCAAGTGGTCCAACCGCTGACCGCCGCAACCGGCCAGAAACGGGCCCGACCGGCCCTGCGCCGGGCTAGCCGGCGGGCTGGGCTACCTGATCTGGCTTGAACTCGAACAGGTACGGATCGAGCGATTCCTGAGCGGCGATCCGCCACTTGTGCCAGTAGCCGCCGCCGTAGTACGCCAAGCTGCCGGGCTCGGCGTCGCCATGACCGTTGTAATACGACAGGCAGTCGCGCAGCGGGGCCGTGGTGATGTCGGCCACCCTGCAGTGCTCGGCGTAGTTCACCTCTGAGTCCTCGGTGATGTCCACCACGTTCCACGCCTTGTCGCGCATCTCGGTGAGCATCCAGATGATGTAGTCGCCGTGGGTATCGATGGCGTCGGTGAAGTTGAAGCTGCCGCCGCCGCCTTGCGGGCCCGACACGATGAACAGGTTCGGGAATCCGTGGCTGTGCAGGCCCAGGAACGTCCGGGTGCCCTCGGTCTGCCACTTCTCGCTCAGCGTCACGCCGTCGCGGCCCGAGATCATGTTGAACGTCGAGGTCGCCATCCACTGGAACCCGGTGGCGTAGATCAGCACGTCGAGCGGGTACTCGATGCCCTCATGCACCACGCCCCGCTCGTTGATCTCCTGCACGCCCATCGGCGCGGTGTCCACCAGGTGCACATGGGGCATGTTGAACGTCGGCAGGTACTCGTCGTGGAACGTGGGCCGCTTGCAGCCGTAGGGGTAGTACGGCTTCAGCGCCTCGGCCGTGTCGGGATCTTCCACGATCGCGTCCACCCGGGCACGGATCTGCTCCATGATCCGGAAGTTGGTGTTGAGCTGCTTCTGCACCAGCTCGTCGGGCGACAGTTTGCGGGCGTGCTGCTTGCGCTCCTTGAAGTCGTCGACCCGGCCGGCCAGGTAGTCGTCGTTGGCCTTGATCGCGGTACGGCCCGAGGAGATTCGGGAGAAGCGTTTGCGGCGGGCCCGTGCCCAGCCGGGCTCCTTCGACCACTCGGCGATCTCCTCTGGGTCGGTCTCGCGCTGGTCGCGCACGTCGATCGACGACGGCGTCCGCTGGAACACGTACAGCTCGCCGACCACCTTGGCGATCTCGGGGATGACCTGCACGGCGGTGGCCCCGGTGCCGATGATGCCCACCCGCTTGCCTTCGAGGTCGATGTTGTAGTCCCAACGTGAGGTGTGAAACGACTCGCCCTGAAACGAGGCCATGCCGTCGATGCGGGCCAGCTTCGGGCTGGTGAGGATGCCGTTGGCCAGGATCACGTAGCGGGCCTTCATGGCGTCGCCGCGATCGGTGTAGACGGTCCAGCGTCCGGTCTCCTCGTCCCACACCGTGGAATCGACGGTGGTGTGGAACAGGCAGTGGTCGTAGAAGCCGAACTTGTCGGCCATCGCCTGGCAGTACTCGAGAATCTCGAAGCCAGAGGCGAACTTCATCGTGGGGATGTACTTCATCTCCTCGAGCAGCGGCAGGTAGCTGTACGACTCCACGTCGCAGGCGATGCCCGGGTAGCGATTCCAGTACCAGGTGCCGCCGACGTCGCCGCCCTTCTCGCAGAACCGCACGTCGGTGAAGCCGGCGCTGCTCAGCTTGTGCCACAGCAGCAACCCGGCGAAACCGGCGCCGATGCACAGCACCTCGCACTCGTCGTCGAGCGCCTCGCGCTCGATCGGCGGCTCGGAATAGACGTCGTCGAGGTAGCGCTTGAACTCGCCCTCCATGGCCATGTAGTCGGCAGCGCCCCGGCGCGCTTCCTTGAAGTCGCGATATTTCGCCTGCTCTTCCGCGTTGAACACGGCGCCGGGCGGGGGCGGGGGCAGCTCCTTCAGATGCTCGTCGGCGTTGACCGAGTAGCCCACGCCGTCGATCTTCTCTGACGCCTTCGCCGCACGGGTGTTGAAGATCTTGCGACCCGTCTCCGGGTCGATGCTGACCGCCGGACGTGTGCTCGCGTCAGTTGTCACCTGGCTCGCCGCCATCGGTTCAACCTCCCTGTAGGCCCCGTTTGATGTTAGGGGAGAGGCTTCGGGGCGCGCCGGGGTGTGACAGCCTTCTCAGCGGTATGCGGCGCGACCCACCGCGAGCGTTCATGTGGGCCTCGATCGGAATGTGCGTCGTGCTGGCCGTGTTCGTTGTGCATCTGCGCACGGCAGTCGTAGCGGGCGGGCCGGTGGCGGTGCCCGATGTGCCGGCATACCTGGGAGTCGCTCAATGGGTCGGCGGCGACGGGCTCGCGCTGGGTCACATCCCGTTCCAGCCGGGCTACGGGCTGCTGATTGCGCCGTTGGTGGCCGTTGCACAGGTCTCGTTGCTGGGGACGCAGGGAGAGGCGGTGCACTACCTCGCGCTCGTCGTCAACTCGCTGGCGGCGGTCGCCGCAGTGGTGGTGGCCGGCCGGCTCGGCCTGGTGGGCTCGCGGCGCTGGTGGGTGGCGGGTGCAGCGGGGCTGGTCGCGGCGGTCCATCCGTCGCTGTCGAGCGCCTCGCGGATCGCCTGGCCCGAGACCCTGCTCTCCCTGTTCGTGCTCATCGTGGCGCTCGCGGTGGCCTTCGCCGTGCTGCATGCCGGCTCCGCGGCGAGCCAGCGGGCGTGGGCCCGTGCCGGGCTGCTCGCAACTCTGGCAGTGGCGCTGCATGCCCGCATGATCGTGCTGGTGGTGGCCGTGGTGGCAACGGCGCTGCTGTGCGGCATCGGCCGCCGTGCCTGGGCCGCTCTCGGCATGGGACTGGTCGCCGGCGGCGCAGCCACGGCCGCGGCGCTGACCCTCACCGACACGTGGCCGGTGGAGCGGCTGAGCGAAGCTGCGCAGCTGGATCGCGGCGCCGAGCCGATCGCCACGGTGTCGGGGCAGCTGCTGGCCCTGGGCGGCGGCACGGTCGGGCTGGGCATGATCGGCCTGGTCGCCGGACTCGGAGCAGCAATCTGGCTGGCCCGGAGTCGGACTGCCGGCATGCCCGATCCGCTCACGGCGGCGTTGGTCTGCTTGGCAATTGGCGCATTCGGGGCCGTACTGCTCGGCGGCTGGACGCTGACCGGCAGCGAGCGTGCCGACGCGCTGCTCTACGGGCGCTATGTCGACCCATGGGCGGTGCCGCTGGCCGTCGCCGCGCTGGCCTGGCTTGCGGCCCGGCGACGAAGCCGACCAGATACATCGTCGTGGCTGGGGGCAAGCGCAGTCGTGGCTGTGCTCGCGTGTGTTGTGGTTGTCGCTGTTGCGGGCAACTACGACGCTGCGCCACGCCGCATCATGACTCTGTCGTTCAGTCCGGCATGGACCTTGTTCGATGAGCGCCTGAGTGCTGTAGCCGTGGCGTCGCTCATTTTCACGCTCTTCGGCGTGCTGCTCGCCGCCGTCGCTCTGCGCAGGCGAGCAGTGCTCGGCGTGTGCGTTGCCGCGGTGCTCGCGCTGGGAGCAGTCGCGACGGTCTCGAATCACCGCCACCTTGCCGATGTCGGTGCCGTCGCCCGAGACCAGGTCGTCTCGGCAGGCACTGTGTCCGACGCCGTCGACGACGGCCTGACGTGTCTTGCCCACGACCGGGCGTCAGTGCCTGAGTACGCGTTGTGGCTGTACCGCCTGGAGCTGCCCGAGATCGCTCACGAACGCGTACGGCTCGACGCCGGCGACCGACCGTGCTCGGAGCTGGTCATCGCCCACGATGACCTGGCGCAGCGCTGCACGAACGCCCGGCACCTCGTCGACGAACCGGCCGCTTCGTGGGCGCTGTGGCATCTGCCCAAGCGCACATGCGTCGGCGCCCTGAACATGGGAGCGCAGACTGCCGGAGTAGCGTCGCACGATGGCTCTCACGACAGCGGCATCCGTACCGGCTGAAGTCCGCGCCGGTACGGCGGCCTGCGGCCGTCGGGATCGGTTCCCGCTGAAGTTCGCGGCCGTACGAGGGCCCGGCACCCGCGGGGTACTGGTGCTGCTGGCAGCAGCGCTCATGTTCATCGCGCTTGGGTGTGCCGATGACTCGTCCAGCGACGAGCCGTCCGAATCCGATACCGCCGAGGCAGCGAGCGCCGACACCGCGCCGGCGACGACGGCCGCAGCGGCGACGCCAGCAACCACGCCGGCCGAGGTGATCGTCGACGTCAGGGTCACCCAGATCCCCGGCGGCCCGCGCGAGTCCACCGTCTCGGCGCTGCGCGAGGGCATGACTGCGCCGCTGCTGCCCGAACCGCTGGTGTCGCCCCTCGATGTCCTCTCCGGCGGGCCGCCGCCCGACGGCATCCCCTCCATCGATGCACCGGAGTTCGAGCGGGCCACCGACGTCGGCTTCCTGCAGCCCCAAGAGGCCGTCGTCACGCTCACGCTCAACGGCGATGCCCGCGCCTACCCGGTGCAGGTGCTGCTGTGGCACGAGATCGTCAACGACACCGTCGGCGGCGAGCCGGTCACCATCACCTACTGCCCGCTGTGCAACACGGCCATCGGGTACTACCGCCAGCTCGACGGTCGCATCTTCGACTTCGGCACCTCAGGCCGGCTCTACAACTCAGCACTCGTCATGTACGACCGCCAGACCGAGAGCCTGTGGGTCCACTACACCGGGCAGGCCATCGCCGGCGCGCTCACCGGATCCCAGCTCGAGCTGATCCCAATGGCCACCGTGGCCTTCGAAACGTTCCTCGACGAGCATCCCGACGGCCTTGTGATGACCCGTCCCGGCGGTTTCGGGCGCTCATACGGCACCAATCCCTACGTCAACTACGACACGCCCAATGGAAGCCCGACCTTCTTCGGCGGCACACCCGATGATCGCCTGCCGCCGCAGACCCGCGTGCTGGTCGTCCGCCACGGCGGCGCTTCGGTGGCAGTGCAGCTGGACACGCTGAGTACAGCCGGCGTGCTGCCGTTGGACCTGGGCGGCACGCCGGTGGTCGCTTTCCATCTCCCCGGCACGGCCACCCCGATCCAGAACCAGCAGGTGGCCTTCGGCCGTGATGTCGGCGCGACCGGCGTGTTCGACCCCAACGTCGGCGGTCGGGCGCTGACGTTCACCCGCAATCCCGACGCCGCGAGCTCGGCTGGGCCGGGAGCATTCACCGACGACCAGACCGGCTCTAGGTGGTCGATTCTCGGCCGGGCGTTCGACGGCCCGCTGGAGGGCGCCCAGCTCCAGCCCATCGAGCACATCGACACCTTCTGGTTCGCAGCCGCCGCCTACGACCCCACCATCGAACTCCTCGACGCCCCGTAACTCAGCACGTATCGCACAGAGACCACCGCCATGCCGATCCGGCTCTCACAGATACTCCGGCGATCCTTGGATCCCGAAGACGTCGAGTCGAGCGTCGATGTGCACGAACGCAGTTTCGACTTCGGGCGCCGCAAGGGCCGAGACCGGCGGGCCACCGATCATCGGGGCTTCGTGGAGAACTACTACGACCTGGCGACCGATCTGTATGAGTACGGCTGGGGCGAGTCGTTTCACTTTGCCCCGCGGGTACCAGGCGAGAGCCGTCGTGCGTCGATTGCGCGACAAGAGCACCTCATGGCACTCAAGCTCGGCCTTCGGCCCGGCATGCGCGTCGCAGACTTCGGCTGCGGCATCGGTGGCCCGCTGCGAGAGATCGCCCGTTTCTCGGGATCGCAGATCGTGGGAATCAACGTCAGCACGTACCAGCTCAGGCGCGCCATCGCCTACACCGCCGAGGCAGGGCTCAGCCATCTCGGGTCCTACCTCGAATCGGACTTCACCGACATCGACGAACCCGACGAATCGTTCGACGCCATCTACGCGCTCGAGTCGACCTGCCATGTGCCTGACCGCGTCGACGTCTTCGCCGAAGCGTTCCGCCTGCTCAAGCCAGGAGGCTGCTTCGCGTCGCACGAGTGGTGCCTGACGGATCGATTCGATGCGGGCGACTCGCGTCACCGGCAGCTCAAGCACGACATCGAACTCGGCGCCGGGCTGCAGGACATCGTCTCGCTGCAGGAAGTGAATGCCGCCTTGGACAAGGTCGGCTTCGAGGTGCTCGAGGCACTCGACATGGCCGATCAGGCTGGGCCGTCGATCCCGTGGTACGAGCCTTTGGTCGGCCCCAGGCTGTCGCTGACGGGTCTCAGGAGCTCCCGCGTCGGGCGATCGGCGACCCACATGACCCTCCGGGCGCTCGAAGCGCTTCGGGTCGTGCCGACCGGTACGTCTGGAGCATCAAGAATTCTGAATATCGGAGCGGCAGCCCTCGCAGAATCCGGGCGGCTGGGGATCTTCACTCCGCTGTACTTCGTGCTCGTGCGTAAGCCGGCGTAGCCGCCCGCCCGGCGCTGCCGCCCACAGCGCCGAACATGGCGAAGAATGCAGCAATTCCCGCGAGCGCCAGACCGCTGACGACGGCGACATACGCGGGGTAACTCGAGTGCTCCTTGCCGCAGACGGTGTACCACTGCACCCCGTGCTCGGGAGGCGTGGTGCACGCAAACGTGAAGTCCTCCGTGTAGTCGTCCACGCAGAGGAACTTGTCGCGCGTGTTGCCGGTGATGTCCGATTCTTCGACACCGCAGGGGCCGGGCACCTGGTGCAAACCGCTGCTCACGTGGGTTTCCGGCGCGAAGAACGCCATGCAGATGACCAGGGCCATCAAGTAGGCGGCAGCTCCGCGCCCCAGCCAATCCACCGGTTGCCTGTCGGGACGGGCAGTGCCGCGCCCGAAGAACGAGACTGCGCCGTAGATGACCACCCCGGTGCAGAACGCGACCAGGCCAGGGGTTCCCCTGTCGAGCAGTTGCAGCACGAACATCTGCGCCATCATCAGCGGCGTTGTGACGCATCCCGCCAGCACGATGCCGGCGATGAAGCGCCGCTTGGTGACAAAGCTCAGCTTGGTGACATGGCGGCCGCGCAGCACGAGATCGAGCAGCAAGGCGAATGAGCCGGTGAACGTGAGCACCCACAGGCTGCTGCTGAGCGGGGCCCCGAAGAGCCGGTCCGCTATGGCGGGATCGGTGTCATGCCATGTCCACCAGAGGAACTTGGCGCCGACGATGTCGTAGGGCGCGTACAGCACCACCGCCACCAGTCCGGTAAGCGCCGCGGCCGGCCAGCGCGCCAGTCCGAGGCGACGGATGCCGACGGTCGGCCAGTACAGGATGACGATGTACACGCACGGGATGTACAGCGGCAGGCGCGGCGTGATCATGATCGTCGCCTGGGCCTGCCAGAAGGTGTCGACGACCGGCAGCGCCATGAAGATCAAGTCGTTGGCCGTGCCGGTGATGAGCGCGGCAACCCAGGCGAGCCGGTTGGCGCTCCCAGACCGAACCGCGTGGACCAGCGCCAGCACGGCACACAGGATGATGACGTACTCGCCGATCAGGAACGTCGGCAGGTTGGCCCACTGTTCGGCGGGGCCCGTGAACGTCTTCCAAGGAAGGTCCGACGACACCTCCCACGGCAGCGTTCTCACTGTCGGAACGCCCTCTCAGTACCTGACGAACGGTTCGAGTTGGCGCCCGGCGCCGGCTTCGCTGCGGTCTCGTTCGCCACGACCGCCGAACACCTCCGGGCCGTAGTGCCTGCCTTGCCTGCGCATGGTGCCGTGCAGGCGGTCCCAGACCAGCAGATGCTGCCCGAAGTTGACATGGACATGGGCGTGATGGTCATCGTGGAACCGTGCCGGCGGCTGCCACGGCAGCGCCGACTCCAGCCTGACGCCGGAATGGCCGGCGATATTGAAGACAACGATGTACAGGAGCACACCGACCACGGACACCGCATGGAAGGGAATGATGAGCAGCGGTGCCAGCGTGGCGGCTTGCATGAGCAGCAGTTCAGCCGGATGCAGTGCGAACGTCACGTAGGGATTCGTCGCGACGAACCGATGATGAAATCGGTGCACATGCTTGAACAGAAACCGTGTGTGCAACGTGCGGTGCACCAGGTAGGCGATGTAGTCGGTCAGCACGAACAGCACCAGCGTGGAGCCGATCGTGTACGACCAACCGCCCCAGCCTGCGACATCGGTGTAGATGGGCGTGTCGAGGCTGCCGCTGAGGATGGCGTAGACGAGAGCGCCGCTCAGCAGGCCGCTCAGCGCCATGTTGCGGGTGCCGGTCCAAACGGCGAGGCGATGGAGCTCAGGCGACAGGAAACGCTCAGGCTGCAGCTTCCACGAGTCGGCCGCCGCGCGCCGCCGGATGTAGTACCGGCAATAGAAACAGCCGGCGACCGCGTGATACGCGGCGATGCCCACGAGGCTGGCACCGCCGATGCACGCAATGAGGAGGCTCCAGTCGATCCCTCCCATGCCGATTGCTCCGTTCGGCGTCGAGCCTCGGCGCTAGTCGTCGCCGATCTGGCTCAGCAGGTACCGCTCGATGCCGATGTCCTCGATGAGGCTCTGCTGGGTCTCGATCCAGTCGAGATGCTCTTCCTCGCCGACCAGCAGATGTTCCAGCAGCTCCCGGGTACCGGCGTCGCCGTGGTCGAGACACAGCCGCACACCCGTGCGGTACCGCTCGATGGCGTGCTCTTCGAGCTGCCGGTCGAGGGCAAGTTGTTCTGGCACGGTCTCGCCGATCATCACCGTGCCCAGCCGCTGCATGTTGGGCAGCGCATCCAGCAGCAGGATGCGCTCCATGAGCTTCTCGGCATCGCGCATTTCCTCGACGGATTCCTCGTGGTACTTGGAGGCCAACCGGTCATAACCCCAGTTGCCGGCGATCTTCGAGGCGGCGAAGTACTGGTTGATGGCCGTCAGCTCGGCCGTCAGCGCTTCGTTCAAGAATTCGATGACCTCGGGTGATCCCTGCATGAACTCCAGCTTATGCGCCCACCGCGATCGGCTCGAAGGCGATCGAGTGGACAGGGTGATGCTCGGGGTCGATGGCCTCGAGCACGCACTGGTCGAGCACGGCTTGGATCATGGCGACGCAGCTGCCGCAGTCGGTCCCGGCACCGCAGGCCGTCGACACGTCGCGGACCGTCGTGCCACCGTGCGCGGCGAGCCGCCGGATGGCGGCCTCATTCGTCGCAAGACATTGGCAGACGATCATCGATGCAGCGGGCTCCGGCGGGCGGCGGCGCATGCACCAACGTGGTGCACGACTCCTTATGGCCCATGTTAGGCATTGCTAACGCACCGCGCGCAAGTGCGGGGTGTGACAGCGTGCAAGTGCGGGGTGTGACAGCGTGCAAGCGCTGAGTGTCACAGCGCGCGAGTGCGGGGTGTGACAGCGCTCAAGCGCCGAGTGCCACAGCGTCGTTCAGTCGCCCGCAGTGACGAGAATCCGCTGGGCGGTGTACGCACTCACGCCGACCGTGCCCTCGGGCATACGGACGGTGGCGGTGCCGTCAGGGGCCACCGACATAACCTCGCCGGCGCGCCCTGGCATGAGCCCCGATTGTTCGAGGAACTCCAGCTGCCCCGGCTCGAATTCGAGTTCCTCGGGAATGCGCTCCACGGTGAATGCGCCGCTGGCGCCGACCTCGGCGAGCGGCATCGCATCTGCGGGGGCGACATAGTCGGTGCCGGGAATCGGGTTGCCGTGCGGGCACGTGTTGGGATCGTCGAGCACATCCATCATCGCCCGCTCCACGACGGGCGAGATGACGTGCTCCCAGCGGCCGGCCTCGTGATGGGCGACTGCCCAGTTGAGCTTGAGAATGTCGGTGAGAAACCGCTCGGCCAGCCGGTGCCTTCGCACCACGGTGGTGGCGATCTGCTGTCCCTCGTCAGTGAGGCTGATGTGGGCGTCGTCGTCGACGCTCACCAGGCCTTCGCGTTGCATGCGGCGGATCATCTCCGACACCGCGGGACGCGAGACCTCCAGTCGTTCGGCGATGCGCGCCTGGATGACTTCGACCCCGTCCTCCGCCAGCTCGTACACCGTCTCGGAGTACTCCTCGAAGGCCGGATGGTGTTCAGTCGGCTCGTACCCCACGGTCGCCACCATACCCCTAGCCCAGACTTTCGCTGCACCGAGTTTGCAGGCGCACAGCCATCGCTCAAGGCAGACTGGCGCTGCGCCTGCCGGGCGCCGGGGCGCGAAGGGGAGTGCGAGATGGATCTGCAACTGGCAGGCAAGAACGTCCTCGTGACGGGGGCAGGCCAAGGACTGGGGCTGGCCATCGCTGATGCGTTTGCCGGCGAAGGGGCAAACGTGGCCTTCGCCTACAACTCGTCGAGCGAGGGCGCAGAGAAGGGAGCGGCGGCCGCGCAGGAATCGGGCCGGGCGGCGCTCGCGCTCCGGTGCGATGTCACGAGCCAGCCCAATGTGGACCGCACCGTCAGCGAGGTGGTCAGCGAGTTCGGCAGTGTCGACGTGCTCGTCAACAACGCCGCGTACACCGACACCGGACCCTTCATCGACGCCGATCCCGACGATCTGGCCCGAATGGTGGACGTGACCGTGATGGGCACCCTGCGGATGACTCAAGCAGTTGTGCGGCACATGATCGACGCCGGCGTCGAAGGCTCGATCGTGTCGCTGATGGGCGACTCGGGCCGGGTGGGCGAGAGCCGCCTGGCGGGTGTAGCAGCGACCCGTGCTTCGACGATGGGACTGATGAAGTCGGTCGCCAAGGAATTCGGCCGCAACGGCATCCGCGCCAACACCGTGTCGCTCGGGTTGGTGCGCTCGGAGCGGTTCGCCCACCACACCGGCAATGCTGACGACGAGCGCATGGCCCGCATCGCCAAGATGTACCCGCTGCGGCGGGTCGGCGTGCCCGACGACGTGCCGCCGATAGTGCTGCTGCTGGCCTCGCCGCTGTCGGGATGGACGACCGGCCAGACCGTCTCCGTCAACGGCGGCTACTCGATGGTCTGAGCGTCAGGCTGCGCGGCAGACGAGACGCTGCCGACACCCCGGCCGGGAAGATTGCAACGTGGCAGACGAGCCATTCGGGCTGGATGAGACGACGCCGACGACGGGCGGTCCATTCGGTGAGCCTGTGCCGCGCCGCGAGGACAGCCGGCTGCTGCGCGGGCGCGGTCGCTATATCGCCAACGTCCGCTATGACGGCCAGCTCGCAGTGGCGTTCGTGCGGAGTCCCGTAGCTCATGCGCGGATCGTCTCGGCGGATGTCTCAGCTGCTCGCCAAGCCCCCGGCGTGTTCGATGTTGCGACCGGCGCCGACCCGGACTTCGCAGGCTTGGCGCTCGTAGCCGAGTCGGCGTTGCGTACCCATGTGAACACCCCCCAGCCGGTGCTCGCGACCGGCAAGGTGCGTTACCAGGGCGAAGCCGTCGCGGCAGTGGTCGCTGCCACCCCTGCGGCGGCAGCCGACGCCGCCGAGCTCGTCGAGGTGACCTATGACGAACTCCGGGTGCACGTCGATGCTGTCGCTGCAGCAGCAGATCCCTCCGAACCGGTGCACGACATCGCGCCCGACAATCTCATCGTCACCCGCACCTTCGATGCCGGCGACGCGGATGGGGCAATTGACGGCTCGCACCTGGTGCTCGAACGCCGCTACCGCACCAACCGGCACGGTGCCACGCCCATGGAGGGTCGCGGCGCCGTGGCTCTCTGGAATCGCGAGGGCACCAAGCTGACGCTGCACGCCACCTCGCAGGTGCCGTACCTGCACCGCAGCGGCATGGCCAAGGTGCTCGGATTGGCCGACGGCGCCGTGCGCATGGTGGTCGGCGACGTCGGCGGCGGGTTCGGCATCAAGGGGGCGCTGTACCCCGAAGACGTCGTGGTGAGCCAGCTCGCACGACGGCTGGGCCGCCCGGTGGGCTGGGTGGAAACCCGCTCGGAGCACATGGCAACTGCGCTGCATGCCCGTGACCATCACTACTCGGTGCGGGCTGGCTTCGAGGCCGACGGCACGCTGGTGGCGGTCGACGCAGTGCTGCATGCCAACGTGGGGGCCTACAGCTCACCGCCATGGACGGCTGGCATCGAGCCGCTCATGGCCGGCGGCCTGCTGACCGGCCCCTACAAGCTCACCCACTACCGCTGCGAGGTGCTGGGCGTGGCCACCAACACCACGCCGACCGGCCCATACCGGGGTGTGGCCCGACCAGCGACTGTGTTCGTGATGGAGCGTCTGCTCGACGATGCGGCCGCCGAGCTCGGCATGGACCCCCTCGACGTCCGGCGCCGCAACCTCGTGGCCCCCGACGACCTGCCCTACACCGCCCCCACGCGGCTGGTGCACGACTCACGCACCTACCTCGACTGTCTTGAGCAAGCCGTGGAGCTCGTCGACTACGACGGGTTTCGCTCGGCGCAGCAAGCTGCTCGCGCCACCGGAGACGGTCGGCTCACTGGGATCGGCTTCGCTTGCTACAACGAGCTGACCGGTCTCGGCCAGAAAGCCTCGGCGGGTCCGCGACTGCCCTTCCGCACCGGTCACGAGTCGGCTGAAGTGCGGGTGGACCCGTCGGGAGCGATCACTGCGGCCATGGGCGTCACCTCGCAAGGCCAAGGCTTGGAAACCACCATGGCGCAGGTGGTAGCTGCCGAACTCGGCGTCGGTGTCGAACAGGTGACCGTCGAGATGGGCGACACCGATCGCATCTCGTTCGGGATGGGCGCATTCGCCAGCCGCCAGGGTGTCATCGGCTCGGGCGCAGCAACACTGGCCGCTCGCGCCGTACTGGCAAAGACGTTGGTCATCGCAGCACACCTGCTCGAAGCCGAGCCCGACTGGCTGAGCATCGACGACGGCTTCATCCACACGCAGGATGCGCCCGCTGTCGGTGTCACCCTCGGCGAGGTCGCCCACGTGGCCTACTTCGAGCCCCACCGGCTCCCGCCCGGCGTCGAACCCGGCTTGGAAGCCATGCGTTTCTACGACCCGATGACCGGCACGTTCGCAGCGGGCGCGCAAGCCGCAGTGGTCGCGGTCGACCTTGACACCGGCGAGGTGGACCTGGCGCGCATGGTGTGCGTGGAGGACACCGGCCGCGTGATCAACCCGATGATCGTGGAGGGCCAGATGCACGGCGCCATCGCGCAGGGCATTGGCGGCGCGCTGTACGAGCACTTCGTCTACGACGCCGATGGCCAGCTGCACTCGGGCACGTTCATGGACTACCTGGCCATCACCGCCGACCGGATGCCCTCGATCGAGCTGGGCCATATCGCCGATCCGGCGCACAATCTCAACCAGATCCGCGGCGTGGGCGAGGGCGGCACGCTCGGCCCGTACGCCGCCATCGCCAATGCCGTATGCGACGCGCTTGCGCCGCTGGGCATCACCATCGACGAGCTGCCGCTCAGCCCCGCCCGTATCCACGCTGCAATCGCCGCTGCCCGCACTCAGCCCTAGAGCGCAGCACCCGGCACTCGCCCGTCAGGCATCACCACACAGATGCACGCGATGCAACCGTTCGTGCACCTGCTGCATGCTGCACGGCGCACGCATGCAGTACATGCGACTCGTGCACGCCTACGATCCCCGTATCCATCGACGGACGGGACGCTCCCCGCGACTCTCAGCAAAGGAAGGACGCTATGTCTACTCCCCTTCGCCCGGCAGCTGGGAGGTTGGCAGTGCTGGTTGCGGGCGTGGCCATCCTGGCGGCGGCGTGCACCGGTGCTGCGCCGGATGATGACGTGACGACCGGAACATCAGAGGCTCCGGCGGCGACAGCTCCGGCGGCCGGTGTTCAGGGGATCCCGGGGGTCTCCGATGATCGTGTGCTGTTCGGGCAGTCTGCGGCGTTCAGCGGCCCGGCGCAGGCATTGGGACATGCCATGCGCTTGGGTATCGAGGCCGCGTTCGCGGAACAGAACCAAGCAGGCGGCGTGCATGGCCGCATGCTCGAGCTCGTCACCAAGGACGACCGGTACGAGCCGGGATTCGCCTTCGCGAACACACGAGACCTGATCACCCAAGAGCGAGTGTTCGCGCTGATCGGGGAGGTGGGGACGCCCACATCGCGCTCGGCTGTTCCCCTCGCCGAATCTCGGGCGGTGCCGTTCGTTGCCCCGTTCACCGGCGCAGGCTTCCTGCGCGATCCTGATCTCAACTCGGTCGTCAACCTGCGGGCCTCCTATGCGCAGGAGACCGAGCACATGGTGGAGCGTCTCACCGAAGACCTGGGCGTCACCCGGGTCGCGGTCATGTACCAGAACGACTCGTATGGCCAATCCGGCCTGAACGGGGTGATCGACGCCTTGGACAAGCGCGGACTCGCACCCGTTGCCACCTGGTACTACGAGCGGAACTCGAGTGCTGTGAAGGCGGCGGTGTTCCACATCGGTGACGCAGATCCCGAAGCGGTCATCTTCATCGGTGCCTACCAGCCGGTGGCCAAGGCGATCACGCTGCTGCGCATGGACATCGATCCCGTCTTCATGGCGGTCTCGTTCGTGGGCAGCAACGCGCTGGCGCAGGAGCTGGGGGACGAGGCGCCCGGCGTGTACGTCACGCAGGTGGTCCCGATTCCCGACGACGCCGAGACTCCGGTCGTTGCGGAGTATCGGGCGGCACTCAGCGCGATCGACCCGAACGCAGCGCCTGGGTTCGTCTCGCTGGAGGGGTATCTCGCCGGGCGATTGGCCATCGTCGCACTCGAGACGTGCGGCGCAGACCTGACCCGTGAGTGCTTCTTGGGTGCATTCTCCGAGTTGGGTGCCGTCGACCTGTCCGGCGTCAGCCTCCAGTACGGCCCCGGCGACAACCAAGGCTCCGACGATGTTCTCCTGACCGTGATCAACGACGACGGCAGGTTCGTTCCGGCGGCCGATCTTGGGGACTCGCAGTAATGGGCCGTCTGCGGGTGTCGGCCCGTCTGGCGACGGTCACGCTGGTGGTGTTCGCGGTCATCGCCGCGAGCACGGCCGTGGCGTGGGTTGCCGTCGGCGACTCGGCGACCCAGCCAGACGAAGCACCCGACATCGGCGCCGTGACGGCTGCCCTGGCGCTTGTACGGCAAGTGAAGTCGGTGGCGGACGCCGCCACGGTCAGCACGCAAGCCAGCATGACGCCGGAGTCGTTGGCTGAGTCGCGTGCATCTCTGGAAGCTGACATCGAAGTGCTGCGCCGGCAGCTTGACGCACTGGAGGCCGCTGGATACGCGCAGGCCTCGGCACCGATGCGCGACCTGGTCGACGCGCTGGCTGGCACGACTGCGACGATCGACGACCGTCGCCCGCAGCTCGCGGAGGTCCGGCGCGAATCAGAGCGACGCCGGCAAGCGCTGATCGCGACGACTAACTGGGAACTGCTGCCCGCCTCGGTGGCCAGCGAGGACGACGTGTTCTATCGCTTGATCACCGACAGCGGCGATGCCATCACCCCCGACGACCTGCTGCGGTATTCGCGCCTGGCGCTCTTGACGCAGCAGGTCGACCAGGGATCGGTGTTGCTCGAGGTCGCGGCGAGGCAGTCGGACATCGCGTTCGTCGCCACTGTCGAGGAGAACGTCGATCTGGTGATGTACCAGCTCTCCGACAGTCTCGACGTCTTCTCCGAAGACACCCATCAAGATCTGCAACCCACGCTGATCCCGCTTTCTCGAGACCTCGTGGACGCTGCCTACGGCGACGCGAACCTGATCGACATGATGAAGTCCCGCTTGGGTCTGGCGGCGTCCGAAGCGCGCAACATCGCTGCGCTCGAAGGGATCGTGGCGTCGCTGCAGACTGAGGCCACGGCGCTCCTGGCCCAGACCGTCGACAGCGTCGGATATGTCGACGGGTACGGCGGGATCGCTGATGCCTTGGACGCTGCGCTGGCGGCTGATCGGCATCTGAGCGCCGTTGCGGCAGTCGCCACGGCCAGAAGCGCCCCGACGACGCCACTGGGCGAGTTGCCGGCAGTCAGTGACGCTGCCACGGCCGGCTTCGCAGGCATTCGCCAACATTTGGACGTGCTCGACGGCGCTGGTCACAGCGACGTGGTCGGGCCGATGCGCACATCGGTCGACCGCATGCAGTCGAATGTCGACAACGTCCACGATGGCCGCCCGGCGCTGGTCGAGGCCTTGCAAGCTGCAGCAGGTCAGCGGGCGCAGCTGAGGGCCTTCTTCGACTACCAGCTTCGTCCGGCGGTGGTCTCGAGCCTCGACAACCAGCTGTATTACATGCTGACCGGCCGCAGCGAGTTCATCGACGGCGGGGCGAGCGGTTCTGAACCGCTGTCACATGAGGAGCTCTTGCGGTACCGGCACCTGACGCTCGTCTTCAACTCGCTCTTCCGGACCTTCTCTGGCCTCATCATCGCCATCATCATCTCCGAGCCGACGCTGATCGCCGAGGCCGAAGAGAGGTTTGCGACTGCGGCCCACCGTCTGGAGTCGAGCATTGCGTATCTGGAGCAGGAGGGCGGAAGCGAGGTGCATCCTCAACTGGTCCCGTTGGCTCGCCAGTTCATCGCCTTCGGCAACGGGGAGGCGAACTTCTTCGACTCGCTGCGGCACCGGCTTCCCCTCATCGCTCAAGAAGCAGAGCTGATCGGGTCCAGCCGTCAGGCGACGCTCGCGCTGCAAGCCGGCATCGACACGCTGCTCGACGACGTCCTCTCCGACGCTGCTGCTCTCGATCCCGATGCAAACGAACCTGATGCGCGGGTGATCGTGCTGGCGATCGGCATCGTTGCTGCCATCGCGACGCTGCTGCTTGCCGCTGAGGTTGCCCGCCGCCGCGATCCAGAGCCGGCGTGAGCCTGTGGCACTCGCCCGGCTTGGCAGTGCTCAGGCGTCGGCGTCCGAGCCGAGGTAGGCGTCCACCACGGCTTCGTTGACCCGGATCTCAGCAGGAGTGCCCTGTGCGATGACCCGGCCGAATTCGAGCACGTAGATGTAGTCGCACACCTCGAGCACGAGGCCCATGTCGTGGTCGATCAACAGGATCGACACGCCCTCCGAGGCCACATCCAGCAGCCGCACGCCCAGCGCGATGCTCTCGGGAGTGGTCAGTCCTGCGGCGGGCTCGTCGGCGAGCATCACTCGCGGTGCGGGCGCCAATGCGCGTGCGACGCCCACCAGCTTCTGGCTGCCGAGCGGCAGGCTCGCGGGCTTCGCCTCGGTGTTACGCGCCAGGCCCACCAGCTCCATCGCCGCATCCACCCGGGACTCCTCAGCGGGTCGTGTCGGCACGAAGAAGTCGGCCAGCACGGAGCCGAACGAAGAACGCTCGGCGGCGACCTGCACGTTCTCGCGCACTGTCAGGTCGTCGAACAACTCGAGCGACTGCCAGGTGCGTGTCAAGCCGAGCTGGGCGCGTACATGCGGCGCTTCGTGGGTGAGCGGTTTCCCGCAGAACCTGACCTTCCCTCGCGACGAGACGAAGCCGGTCAGCGCATCGACAAACGTCGTCTTGCCGGCCCCGTTCGGGCCGATCAAGCCGACGATCTGGCCCTCGCGAATCTGCAGCGATGCGCTGTCCACGGCCTTCAGCCCGCCGAATCTCACCGTGAGATCGGCGACGTCGAGCACGACAGGAGCATCGTCGAAGCTCGTCGGCCGCCGCTTGCGCCAGTAGCGCGACTCGAGGGGGATCTCGACGCTCGGGCCCGCGTCGACGTCGGTGAGCCCCGTACGGGGGTCGCTGCCTTCCCGGATGGCGGTGACGGTTCGCCGGGCAGCACGCCACGCCTTCAGCCTGCGGAGGTTCTGGCGGTAGGCGCCGGCAACGCCCTCGGTGAAGAAGATGGCAGTGGCCACGAGCGAGGCACCCGCGAGGAACTGGTACCACCTGCCGAGCGGAGCGACCCGGTCAGCGGTGATGTAGACGACGCCGAGCGGCGCGAACAGTCCCGCAATGATCGCCCCGGCCACGCTGGTGATGCCGCACAGGTAGGCCAGCGCCAGGAAGCTCAGGCCGATCAGCACGGCAAAGCTCTCCGCGGACAGCTGGCCGCGGCTGTAGCCGATGAACGAGCCGCCCACCCCGGCCAGGAACGACGCGATGCCGAACGCCAGCATCTTGGTGCGGGCGACCGAGATCCCGATGGACGCGCCGGCACGCTCGTTGGATCGGATGGCCAGGAACCGTCGCCCGGTGGCGCTGCGCGCCAGGTTGCCGACCCCGACGGCGCACACGGTCACCACGGCCAGCACGAGGAACCCGAACTCGAGCCGTGCGAAGTTCCTTCCCTCCCGCATGCTGAGGTTCAGCCCGAACAGCGACGGGCCGGAGATGGGGTTGCCGAACAGGCCGGTGATGGCGGAGTTGCGGAAGACGAACTCCTCGAGCGCCACCGCACCCGACAGCGTGACGACGGCGAGCTGCGCCCCCCGGATGCGCAGCGCCGACACCCCCACGACGAGGCCGAAGCCGGTGGCCATCAGGGACGCCAGCAGCAACGACAGGGGAAACGGGATGCCCAGCGAGTCGCCCAGCTTGCTGAGCGCGAAGCCCGCGGCCCCGGCGATGGCGGCCTGTGCCAGCGAGATCTGGCCGACCAGCCCGGTCAGCACCACCAGCGACAGCATGACGACGGTCATGATCATGCTGGTGATGATCCCGATGCGGTAGCTGCCCTGCGCCACCACCATCAGCACGCCGGCGATCGCCACCATGGCTGCGACCACGCCGGCGCGCATCTGGGGCCTCACGACCTCAGGCAAGGGGTCGGCTTGGACCGCTCCCCGGGTCGGCAAGGTGTGGCCCAGACCGAACAGGGCGATCACGATGACGCCGAAGGGCAGTGCCTCGGGTATCCCGGTGATGGCCCAGTCGGGCCACCACGGACTGGTGGACTGGTACACCACGATCGACTGGAAGATGCCGAGGCCGAATGCTGCCGCCACGGTGACCGCGATCGACAGCAGCCGGCCGATGACCGCCGAGGCCAGCGCGGGCACGATCGCCAGGATGTACGTCCTCGGGTTGGGCTGGGCGATCGGCGAAGCCAAGATGATGAGGAAGCCGACGATGGTGCTCGACAGCACCCATGTGGCGCCCGCGAGTGTCTGCGGTGAGTAGCGGGCCAGGCTGACTGCCTGCTCGTTCTCGGTGGAGGCCCGTGTCGCCAGCCCCAGGCGGGTGAAGCGGAACCACGCCCAGACCGCGATGGAGGTCGCCATCACCACGCCGGTGAGCCACAGGCGGTCACGCGGGAAGCTGATGCCGGCGAAGCTGACGGGCTCGTTGGGCAGGATCGGCGCAACCACCCGAGCGGTGCTCGTGAAGTGCATCACGATCAGTGCCTGCACCACGAGCAGCACGCCCACCGACGCCACGACGCGGGCCAGGATCGGGGCGCGTCGAAGCGGCCGGAACACGAAGAAGTGCACCATCAGCCCGACGAGGCTGCATGACAGCACCGCCAGCACGATGGCCGCCAGAAACGGCACGCTGCCGGAGCTGCCCCCCAGTCCGAAGCGGTGCTTGACGAGCACCACCGGCAGCACAAGGTCGCCGGTGCGGTTCAGCTCGTCGTAGACGTACGCCCCCCACATCGCCATCGCGCCGGTGGCGAAGTTGATGATGCCGGTGCCCCGGTAGGTGATGACGAGGCCCATCGACAGGGCCGCATACAGACAGCCCGATCCCAGACCGACGATCGCAAAGAGCAGGTACTGATCCACCTCAGAGGGGCCGATCACTCATCTCAAGATGCTCGCAGATGAACTGGCGGCGGTGTGGTGATTGCCGGCTAGAGCCCGCTCAGCTCGTACGCATCGAAAAGCCCGTCGCCGACCACGATCCGCTTCAGCCCTCCGTCTTCGGCCTCGACCACCTGCCACACCATGATCTCCGACATGCAGTGCGAAGATTCCGGCGGCCAGGGTGCCTGCCCGCATCGCAGGTTGGGGCCGAACCAGCCGGGCGTCTCGCCGGCATTGGTGAACGCATCGGTGATCGACTCGGGAGTGATGGGCCCTTCGATGGTCTCGAGGATGAACTCGATCTCGCGCCATGCCCCGTACGGAGCGATGGCGAATCCCTCGATCAGCTTCTCGTGCCCTGCCGCCGTCATGTGGTCCGCGTAGGCCGTGAGGCGTTCCTGGATCTCGGGCGGTGCGAACTCGGCAACCCACGGGGTCCACTGATCGCCCTGGGTGTACGTGCCTGCCGACGCGGGACCCAGCAGGTCGATGTAGAGCGTGCACGACCCGGCAAAGATCGGCTTGTCGAAGCCGCTCGCAGCGGCCGAGCCCACCATGCCGATGCAGCCGAATTCGTCGAGCTGGCCCATCATGCCTCCGACGTCGGCGGCCTGCGCGGCTGCGATGGCGGCAGTCCAGTCGGGGGCAGCAATATCGACCACGACGCGTGTCATCTCGATGCCGTGGTGCTCGAGAACCGGGGCGATGATGTTGTCCATGAAGTCCAGGGCGGTGGACGAGTCCTGGATGACCACGGCGATGTGATCGATGCCGAGCTCTTTGAACGTCTTCGCCGGACCGACGGCAAAGGCGCCGGTTGCGACATGGAGCAGGAAGGCGCCGGGGCTGTTCCGCTCGGTGGGGCCCCATGAGTGCGACGAGACGTAGGGAATGCCGGCGTCGACCCACAGGCTGAGCGCCGCTTCGGAAGCCAGCTCGACGCCCATGTAGGCCATCACGACGTCTTCCTCGATGAGCTTGATGGCGCAGTTGATGGCGCTCTCTGGCGTGTTGTCGGAGAGGCAGACGACCGGCTCGATCATGGCGCCGTGGATACCGCCCGCGTCGTTGATCACCTTGATGGCCACCTCGCCGCCGATGCGCAGCTCCGGCAGCGAGATGTTGCCGCCCTCGTTGTTGACGTAGCCGACCCTGATGACTTCGCCCGTGCGGTCGATGGGGGCCGCATCGCCCGACGCGTCGTCGCCTCCCGCTGCAACGCCGCCAGCGCCGTCGCCGGTCGTGTCATCGGTCGCCGTGTCGGTGTCGGTGGCGGCGCCGCTCGAGGCTGTGGTGGTCGGGGCGTCGTCGCCAGTGTCGTCTGAACCGCCGCACGCAGCTGCCAGAAAACAGAACGCAACGAGCAGCGCCAATGATCGTGCATGTAGATGTCTCATGGAGTCCCCGACGCTACTCGTGGTCGAGGGTGCGCTCCCCGAGGTAGCTGGCTTCGAGCACCTCGGGTCGCTGCGCCAACTCGTCCGCAGTGCCCGACAGTGCCAGCTCGCCGTGGTTGAGCACATAGGCCCGGTCAGTGATGGCGAGTGCAGCATGCACGTGCTGTTCCACCAGCAGCACCGCCGTGCCGGTTTCGTCTGCAATGCGTCGCACCACCGGCAGCAGGCGCTCCACGATGATCGGCGCGAGCCCGAGGCTCATCTCATCGACCATCAGGAGCTTCGGATCGGCGATGAGCTTGCAGCCCAACGCCAGCATCTGCTGCTCGCCGCCCGAGAGCAGCCCGGCCCGGCGGTCCAGGAGCTGCTCGAGCGCCGGGAACCAGCCGATGATGTCGGCTTCGGTCACCTCGCTGCGACGGTGCCGGTGCAGGCGCAGGTTCTCGGCCACGGTGAGCTGGAAGAAGATGCCCCGGTCCTCGGGCAGCAACGCGGCGCCCCTGCGGGCCACTTGGTGCGCGCTGGCCCCGCCGAGCGGCTCGCCGAGCACATCGATCTCGCCGTTGATCGGTCGCAGGATCCCTGCGATGGTCAGCAGCGTGGTCGTCTTGCCGGCACCGTTGGGCCCCAGCAGCGCAACCACCTCGCCGGGATGGACATGCAGCGACAGGTCTCGCACGGCGGGCACGCCGCCCCAGCCGGCCACGAGGTTCCGCACGTCCAGCGCCGGGGTCGTCGAGGCATCGTTGCCCGGCATCTGCGTCTCCGTGCTGGTCATGTGAACGCGCTCATGTGTGAACCTCAGAACCAAGGTAGGCGTCGATCACGGCTTCGTTCGCACGAATGTCGGCGGGGGTGCCCTCGGCGATGATCTGGCCGAAGTCGAGAACGTAGATGTAGTCGCAGACCTCCAGCACCAGGCCCATGTCGTGGTCGACGAGCAGGATCGACACGCCGCCTTCGGCGATGTCGATGATCTCGCGGCCCAGCGCCCGGCTCTCGGCAGTGTCGAGACCGGCTGCAGGCTCGTCGGCCAGCATCACGCGGGGAGAGCTGGCGAGGGCCCGGGCCACGCCGACCAGCTTCTGTCGCCCGAGCGGCAGATCGCCGGGACGGGCGTCGGCATCGCCGGCGAGACCGACGAGGTCGAGCGCGGAGTCCACGCGTGTGAGGTCCACCGGTCTCGCGGGCTTGACGAAGTCCGCGAGCACCGAACCGGCGGTGGCTCGCTCGTCGGCGACTTGCACGTTCTCTCGCACCGACAGGTCCCCGAACAGCTCGAGCGACTGCCACGTACGCGACAGGCCCATGCGTGCCCGCTGGTACGGCTGCTCGGTGGTGAGCTCAGCCCCGCAGAATTCGATCCGCCCTTCAGAGGGAATGAACCCCGTCAACGCGTCGATCATCGTGGTCTTGCCTGCACCGTTCGGCCCGATCAGCCCGACGATCTCGCCCTCACGCACTCGCAGCGACGCGTCGTCGACGGCCTTGAGGCCGCCGTAGCGCACGGTCAGCTCGTTGATCGCGAGCATGACGGGAGCGTCGTCGAAGCTCGGCCGCCGGGTGGCGCGAGGTGCCGGCGCAGCGGCGGTTGGCACCGCATCGGCCGCAACCGTGCTCGCAGCAGCGGCATCGTCGTCGACGGGCGCGGCCTTGGCGGCGGCGCGGGCAGCCAGCCCCGCGCGCATCTTGTCGAAGTTCTTGCGGTTCGCGCCAGCGATTCCCTCCGGATTGAAGATCGCTGTCAGCACGAGGCCGATGCCCGCCAGGATCTGGTATGCCGTTCCGATGTCGAGGGCACGGTCCAAGATCACGAAGCCGATGCCCAGCGGGGCGAAGGTGCCGGCGATGATCGCGCCGGACACCGTGGTGATGCCGCCCAAGTAGGCAAAGGCCAGGAAGCTCAGCCCGACCATGACAGTGAAGCTGTCCGCGGACAGCTGCCCGCGGCTGTAGCCGAGGAACGCACCGCCGACGCCTGCGAGGAACGACGCGATGCCGAACGCCAGCAGCTTGGTGTTGGCAATGGAGATGCCGACCGATGCGCCCGCGCGCTCGTTCGACCTCACTGCCAGGAAGCGCCGGCCGGTCGCGCTGCGTGCCAGATTCCCGACGAGAATCGCGCACACCGTGACCACGAGCAGGACGAGGATGGCGAACTCGACACGAGCGATCGTGCGACCTTCCCGGATGCCCATGTCGAGACCGAACAGCGTCGGGTCCGCGATGGGGTTCCCGGCCGCCTCGGCCAGCTTGGTGTTGCGGAAGATGAACTTCTCCAATGCCACGGCGCCCGCCAGGGTGACCACGGCGAGCTGAGCGCCGCGGATGCGCAACGCCGGGATGCCGACCAGCACGCCGAAGACGGTCGCCACCAGCGCTGCCAGCAGCGGCGAGATCGGGAACGGAATGCCTGCCGCGTCCCCCAGCTTGCTGAGAGCAAATCCGGCAGTACCGGCGATGCCGGCCTGCGCCAGCGAGATCTGCCCGACCAGCCCGGTGAGCACCACCAGCGACAGCATGATGATGGTCACGATCATGCTGGTGATGATTCCGAAGCGGTAGCTGCCCGAGGTCAGGGTGGCCACCACGCCTGCGCCGATCACGACCGGAGCGATCACCGCGGTTCGCATCTTCGGTCGGTACACCTCGGGCAGCGGATCCGACTCGACCGCCCCGCGGCTCGGCAGCGAATCACCGACCACGAAGAGCGCGATCACGATGACCACGAACGGCAGGGCGTCGGACAGCCCCGCCTTCGCCCACTCAGGCCACCAGGCCTTGGTGGTCTGGAACACCACGATGGACTGGATCATGCCCAGCACCAGCGCCGCACTCACCGTGACTGCGATCGACGAGAGCCGCCCGATGAGCGCCGCTGCCAGGGCCGGCACTATGGCCAGCACGTAGGTCAGCGGGTTCAGGATCACCGTTGGCGAGGTCAGGATGACGATGAAGCCGACAACGGTGCTCGACAGCACCCAGGTGGAACCGGCGAGCACCTGCGGTGAGAAGCGGGCTAAGCCGATGGCCCGCTCGTTCTCCGCAGACGCTCGTGTGGCCAGCCCGAGACGCGTGAAGCGGAACCACGCCCACATCGCCACAGCGATCACGATGACCACGCCGGTGAGCCACAGGCGATCGCGCGAGAAGCTGATACCCGCGAAATCCACCGGCTCGTTCGGCAGGATCGGCGCCACCGCTCGCGGGGTGCTGGTGAACTGCATCACGATGAGGGCTTGGATCGCCAGCAGCACGCCCACCGATGCCACGACGCGCGCCAGGATCGGCGCCCGTCGCAGCGGGCGGAACACCAAGAAGTGCACCAGCAGCCCGATGAGGCTGCACGACAGCACGGCCAGCACCATCGCAAGCGCAAAGGGCACAGAGCCCAAGCCGTCGCCGAGGCTCACCTTGTGCGGGATGATCGCGACAGGAAACACCAGGTCGCCAGTGCGGTTCAGCTCATCGAAGACGTAGGCGCCCCACATCGCCATCGCTCCGGTGGCGAAGTTGATGATGCCAGTGCCGCGGTAGGTGATGACCACGCCCATCGAGATGGCCGCGTAGATGGTGCCGAAGCCGAGCCCGACGATGGCGAACAGGAGATATTGCTGCACGTCGTGTAGGTCGAGTGCTCAGCTCTTGCCGAAGCTGTAGGCGGCCGGATTCAACCGCCTAGAAACCGCTGAATTCGAAAGCGTCGATGAAGCCGTCGCCGACCAGGACGCGCCCGATCGTGCCGTCGTCTCGCTCGGCGATCTGCCACACCGCGATCTCAGACTTGCAGGCCGACGTTTCAGCCGGCCACGGTTCCTCGCCGCAGCGATGATTCGGGCCGAACCAGCCGGGTGTTTCGCCGGCGTTCTTGAAGGCGTGGAGCACCGCTTCGGAGGTCATCGGGCCTTCGATGCGCTCGAGGATGATCTCCATCGCACGCCACGCGCTATACGGCGCGACCGCGAAGCCTTCGATGTGGTCTTCGTATCCGGCGGCGGTCATCAGTTCGACGTACTCGGCGATCTGTGCCTGGATCTCAGGCGGCGCGAATTCGGCCGTCGATGGGAAGAACACGTCGCTCTGGGTGTAGGCGCCGATCGCGGCGGGCCCCAAGATCGGGATGAAGAAGCTGCACGAGCCCGCGAACACCGGCTTGTCGTAACCGCTGGCGGCAGCGGCACTGACCATGCCGATGCAGCCGGGCTCGGTCAGCTGGCCCCAGACGCCGTCGACACCGGCCGCTTGCGCAGTGGCGATCGCCGCGGTCCAGTCCGGCGCCGCCGGGTCCACCAAGATGCCCTCCCATTCGATGCCGTGGTGCGCCATGATCGGATTGCTGGTTTCGTCCATGAAGGCGTTGCCCGCAGGGGTGTCCTCGAGGATCACCGCGATGTGGTCGATGCCGAGATCGGCGAACGTCTTTGCCGGGCCGACTGCGTAGGCGCCTGCGGGCGAGTGCAGGATGACCGAGCCGGGGCTGTTCTGCTCGGTGACGCCCCACGCGTGAGACGAGATGTAGGGGATGCCGGCCTCAACCCACAGGTTGATCGCTGCTTCCGACGCCACCTCGATGCCCATGTAGGCCAGCACGACATCGGCTTCGATCAGCTGGTTGGCGCAATTGATCGCGCTTTCAGGCGTGCCATCCGACAGGCAGACCTCGGTTTCGATCATCGCACCGTTGATGCCGCCGTTGTCGTTGATGAACTGGATCGCCACCTCGCCGCCGGTACGGAACTCGGGCAGAGCGAAGGCAGCACCCTCGTTGTTCACGTAGCCGATCTTGATGACTTCGCCGGTGCGGTCGATGTCGACCATGTCGTCGCTGTCGTCGGCCATGTCGTCACCGGAATCGTCGGCCATGTCGTCGTCAGCCATGTCGTCGCTGTCGTCGGCCATGTCGTCACCGGAATCGTCGGCCATGTCGTCGTCGGCCATGTCGTCGCCGTCATCGGCCGCCGTCGCTGCTGGAGCGTCATCGGCGGTGCCGTCGTCGTCCGAATCATCGGCGCAGGCGGCAGCAATGAGGCTGAACGCAAAGAGCAGTGCGAGAAGCCGAAGCAGTCGTGAATTCATGGAGTCCCCTGATCCCTCAATCGCTCGTGACAGGCACCGCTGGGAGCCCGCGCGACTGTCGCCGTGCCAAGCGAATGCGGCCGATCCTATGTCGCCTCACTGCTGCCAGTCGATGCGTCGGGGACTGTCAGCCTGAAAGGGACCCGCTGGTGCGGACATGACAGCCATGATGGCTGTCTGCATGCTCGCCGATCATGACGAGGTTTGGTTCCGGAACCTGTACGCCGAGACGTACCAGCCGTTGCTGGCTTACGCCCGGCGCCGGGTGGATGCTGCAACAGCAGACGAGGTCGTCGCTGACACCTTCCTGACTGCGTGGCGCCGACGTGACGACGTTCCCGACAGCTCGGAGCGGCTGTGGCTGTTCGGCGTGGCCCGCAACATGATCCGCAATGCCGCGCGCTCCAGCCGCCGACGCGAAGCGGCGCACGATCGGCTGCGACTGGTCCGCCCGGCGGAGGTCGACGATCCGGCCGCGCCGGACACCGGCGAGCGCTCGACGTTGATCACAACAGCCCTCGCCGCCCTGTCTGAAGCCGACCGGGAAGTGCTCATGCTCGTGGCGTGGGAGGAACTCAGTCATGCCGAGATCGGCCAGGTGCTCGGCATCTCGGCGAACGCCTCGGCAATCCGAGTCCACCGGGCACGCAAGCGACTCGCTGCGCGCCTCGATCGTCTTGACCACGCAGGGATCGATGAAGGGAAGGCGCAATGAACGGCACTGACACCCAGGATGAACTGCTCGCCGAACTGCGTCGAGCCAACCCGGTCAACGAACGTGATTTGGAGACGGCGACCGATCCGGGACCGGCGCGCTCGCTGGAGATGATCCTGGCGGACGCCGGCGACGCTCCGGTGCTGGGCCGGGCGGCTCGACGCAAGATCCGGTTCGATTCGCCCCGGCGACAGCGATGGCTGGCTGCAGCAGCCGCCGCCGCGGTGATCGCCCTGGTTGCCGTGACGACGGTTGTTGTCTACGACACCGGCACCGGCCGCGATGCCACAGCTGCAGTGCACGAAGCCGTCGAGACCACGATCGGGCTGAGCAACTCGGCTACCTCGTCCACGACGGTCACGTTCGACTTCGACGTGTTGGCTGAGCCGTGGGAGATGACGATCGAAGGCGTCTTCTCCGACAGCAGCTTCGAGTACCGGCTGACATCCGGACCCGCCGTGCCCGAGGCGGGCATTCCGGAGCTGGGCTCCTATGCCGAGGTCGTCGTCGGTGATCAGGCGTACCGCTCTGTCGGCGACGGACCGTGGGAGGGACCCCACCCCTATGTCTGGGCGCCGGACTCCCAGGACGCGAGCGCACCCGCCCGATCGAATCTGACGTTCGGGGTCACCATCGACGATCTCGGTGCCATGTTCGACTTCGTCGAGGTGGGCGACGCACGCCTCGACGGCATCACCGTCGCCCACTACCGCACGCACTCGGTGCCAGCCGGCGCAGGGGCCGGGTTCCTGATGTCGCTCGGCATGTTCATGACCATGACGGGTCAGGAGCCGCCTCAGCGACTCGACAACGTCCAGCTCGACGTGTGGGTGGACCGTGACGACCTCATCCGGCGGGTCAGCTACACCGCCTTTATCGAGAGCACCGGCTCATTCAGTGTCGTCACCGATTGGGACGACTTCGGCGAAGCTCCGCCGATCACCGCACCCACGAGTTGAACCTCGTCATTGCCAGCCGCCCGGGTGTGCCCGGGCAGGACAGATCCGGCATCGGCGACTGCATGTCGCGACTGCAATGATGAGCCGTGAATTGCGGGCCGGACGGTCCGGTGCCACAAGGGGGACAGTCATGGAAGTACGCGGGATGTGCAAGGACGGCTTCGAGGCGGTTCGCGATGCCTTCGTGGAGAACTTCGAGGAGGGCCTGGAAGTCGGCGCGGCTGCCGCAGTCACCGTCGACGGCGAGGCTGTCGTCGACATCTGGGCCGGAGACGCGGACCCCAACGGCACGCCGTGGGACCGGGACACGATCGTCAACGTGTACTCGAGCACCAAGACCATGGCGGCCACCTGCATGCTCGCCCTCGCCGACCGCGGCGAGCTCGATTTCGACGCTCCCGTGTGCCAGTACTGGCCAGAGTTCGCCCAGAACGGCAAGGAAGGCGTGCTCGTCAGCCACGTCATGGCGCACACCGCCGGACTGCCGGGTTTCGTGCCGCCGGTGACCGCAGCAGACCTGTACGACCTCGACGCCATCGCCGAGCGGCTCGCCGCCCAGGAGCTGTGGTTCGAGCCGGGCAGCAAATCGGCCTACCACGCCGTCACCCAGGGCAACCTCGAAGGCGAGATCCTCTACCGCATCACCGGCAAGCGCATGGCGGACTGGTTCCGCGACGAGATCGCCGAGCCGCTCGGGGCCGACTTTCACATGAGCCTGCCCGCCTCCGAGGACGGCCGCATGGGCGAGCTCATCCCGCCGGAGGTGAACCTGGAAGCCCTCGAGATGAACGGCGTGCCCATCGAGCTCGACTCGCTCTGCGCCAAGACGCTGATGAGCTGCATGCTGGACGCCTCCGAGCCGCAGACACGCGAGTGGCGTGCGGCAGAGATCCCCGCGGCTGGCGGCATCGGCAACGCCCGCTCCATTGCGCGGATTCACTCGATGCTGGCCTGCGGCGGCGAGGTGGACGGCGTGCGGATCATGTCCGAGGCCGGTGCGCGCAAGGCCCTCGAGGAGCAGATCGACAACGTCGATGACGTGCTGTACATGCGGATGCGCCATGGCCTGGGCTTCGCCCGCGATCTCGACGGCTGGGTCACCAGTCCCAACCCGAACCACATGTTCTGGGGCGGTTGGGGCGGCTCAGTGGCTGTCGTCGACTTCGATGTCCGGGCATCGGTGGCCTATGTGATGAACCGCATGGAGAGCACCATCACCGGCGATCCCCGGGGCAATCGCATCGTCGATGCTGCCTTCGCCAGCATTGCCGCTGCAGGCTGAGCGCACCGAGCCCGCTGCCGCCCGCTCGCGGGCGCCCCGAACTGCGTCAGCCACGGCACACTACGGGCCTCTCAGCGCCGCTCGAAGGGAACCGGCATGCGCTTCAGCATCTTCTACGAACACCAACTGCCGCGCCCGTGGGACGACGGGGCCGAGGCCCGCATTATCCACGAGGCGCTCGAGCAGGTGCAGCTCGCTGACAAGCTCGGGTTCAGCACGGTGTGGGAAGTGGAGCACCACTTCCTGGAGGAGTATTCGCACTCGTCTGCGCCTGAGGTGTTCCTGTCTGCGTGCGCCGCGACCACCCAGAACATCCGCATCGGGCATGGCATCGTGCCGGTGCTGCCGGGCTACAACCACCCGGCCCGGGTAGCCGAGCGCATCGGCACGCTCGACATCATCTCGAACGGGCGCGTCGAGTTCGGCACCGGCGAGACCTCCAGCGACATGGAGCTCGGCGGCTTCGAGATCGAGCGGGCCGACAAGCGGGCCATGTGGGAAGAAGCGGTGCCCGAGATCGCCAAGATGATGTCCCAGGCGCCGTACGAGGGTCACACCGGCAAGTTCTTCTCGATGCCGGCGCGCAACGTGGTGCCCAAGCCGCTGCAACGGCCGCACCCGCCGATGTGGGTGGCGTGCAGCCAGCGCGACACCATCCTGATGGCGGGCCAGCGTGGCCTCGGCGCGCTGAGCTTCTCCTTCATCGATCCCGACGAGGCTCGCCAGTGGGTGTCGGACTACTACGCGGCCTTTGAGGCCTGCACCGACCCGGCGGGTTTGGCGCCGAACCCCAACATCGCAGTGACGACGGGCTTCATGTGCCACCCCGACGAGCAAACAGCGCTCGACCGCGGCCTCGACGGCTTCCACTTCTTCGCCTACTCGCTCTTGCACTACTACGCATTCGGCACGCACACGCCAGGCGCGACCGACATCTGGAGCCAATTCGAGGAGAACCGCGAGGAGATGGGGTTCGCCAAGCTGACCGCCACCGTGCAGGAGGCGGTGGGCTCGGAGGGCGCCGACAACCTGGTGACCGCTGGCGGGCTGGACTCGCTGCGCGGTTGCATCGGCACGCCGGACCAGATCCGCGAGTTCGTGCGGGCCTACGAGGACGCCGGCGTGGACGAGCTGATCTTCGTGAGCCAGGCGGGCCGCAACCGCCACGAGGACATCTGCGAGTCAATGGAGCTGTTCGCCACCGAGGTCATGGGCGAATTCGCCGAGCGTGCCCCCGAGCGCGAGGCCGCAAAGCGCGAGCGCTACGCCGAGACCATCGAGCGGCTCCAGAACTTCCACGGCCTCGACTTGGCGCCCGAGGTCACCACCACAGTCCAAGCAGCCGCCAGCGCCTGAATCGCTACAGGACGCCGTCCCAGAGGCTGATCTCTGCGGCGGCGGGGCTGTTCTCGACGCGGCACTCGTTGTCGAAGAGCATCGTGGGCCGGCTGCTCGCATCCCAGCGAGGCCAGTCGGGCAGTCCGCCGTGGTTGGGGTTGCCGTCGGTGGCGAACCGGACCCAGGCGTCGTGCGTGGCCGCTATCAGGTCCGCCGGCGGGTTGTCGCCGACGAAGCCTCGACCCATCTCGTTGTCGGCCTGGTCGAACGCGAACGGCACCTCGATGAAGTGGTGCGCGCCCCACTCGCCCCCGGGGTTCTCCCAGTCGAACCGGTACATCCACAGGTCCGCGTTCTGCGCGGACTGAGCATCAGCAAGGCGGATGGCCGGCACGGTGAACATCCGGTCGGTCTCGATCGCTGCGGCGAGTTCGTGCGGTGCAGCCCCCGGCCGGTTGTCGGTGTACAGCCGCAAGGCAGCGTCGCCGTCCTTGCCGGCCATGCCGAAAACCGCCCCGACGGTGGCCTGCACGAGTTCTTCGTTGAATATCTCTTTGAGATCGACGACGAATATGAGCGCTTCCTCCTTGGTCGAGCCGACCATGACCGAGATGTCCTTCGCCGAGCCGCCTGCGATCGCGTCGATAGGCCGCTGCGGCAGCTCCTCGGTGAAGTACGTGGGCTGAAACGCCATCGGCACCGCCGCTGCCTCGCGGTACTTCTCGGGGTCACGTGTCGCACCCAGGTCATCGGTGATGGCGATCTGCGCGGCGAGCAAATCGTCGTTGCTGACGGCGGCAAGCGCAGCCGAGTCGCCGGGTGTGACGCCGACCGCTTCCATGACGTAGGTGCTGATGAGCGACGCCGTGTCGGCACTGAGGCCGTTGTGGGCAGCGCCGCTCTGGGGAATGGCAGCCCGGAACAGGCCCTTGGCCGCCGGCATCGCCATGAGTGTCGAGCAGCTCATTCCGCCCGCGGACTCGCCGGCGATGGTGACCTTGGACGCGTCGCCGCCGAATGCGCCGATGTTGTCCTGCACCCACTGCAGCGCAGCGATCTGGTCGAGCATGCCGAGGTTGCCGGACTGGGCCAGCGCGGGGAAGTGGCCTGCCAGGTTCATGAAGCCCTGTACGCCGAGCCGGTAGTTGATCGTGACGCATACGACGCCGTCTCGGGCGAACGCTGCGCCGTTGTACACGTCGTCGACGCCGCTGCCGGCATAGAAGGCGCCGCCGTGGATCCACACCAGCACCGGCATGCCGCCGGCACCAGGGTCGGGCGTCCAGACATTCAGCCGCAGGCAGTCGTCACCGGCGGGATTGGGCGGGGTTCCCAGCTCGCCGAAGATGCCCGGCATGGGCTGCTGCAGTGCCACGGGTCCGAAGTCGGACGCCTGACGTACACCGTCCCAGCTCGCCGGGGCGGCCGGCGGCTGGAATCGCAGGTCGCCCACGGGCGGTGCCGCATAGGGAATTCCCTTGTAGGCGTGCACGCCCTGGTCGTCGCCCCCGGCCAGCCTTCCGGAATTGATCGTTACTTCTGCAGCCATGTCTGCTCCCTTGTCGGCGTGCGGGGCCGCCCCGCAGCGTTATCCGGCGATGCTGCACGCCACCCCGGTGGCGAGGACCGCAGGAACTCGCGGCTCACACTATGCGCGCGCTCTCAATCGGTGTGAGCCGTGGCGGGTTCCTGAACGACACCACGGGCGACTAGCTCGCTCACCGCGTCAGGCGCATAGCCCAGCACGTCGGTGAGCACCTCGACGGTGTGCTGGCCGAGCAGGGGTGCTGGGCGTCGCAGACCGTTGGGTCCGTCCCTCAAGCGCCACGGAACGCCGGGCACCACCCGGTTCCCGGTGAGCGGATGGTGAGGTCGCTCGAGCATGCCGATGGCATCGAAATGGGGGTCGCCGGTCCACAGCTCGTGCGATGCCAGCGAGGGAAAGGCGGTGACGCCGACCGCCTGCAGCTCCTCGGTGATCTGCCAGCGGTCCCGCGTCTGCGTCCATGCCGAGATTGCGGCATCCAGCTCGGTCTCGTTCCGCTTGCGATCCGCGGCGCCGGCGAATTCCGGGCGGGTCGCGAGGCCGGGGTCGATGACCGTGCAGAGCGACTGCCACATGGCCTCGTCGGTGCAGGCGATCGTGACCCATTGATCGTCGCCGCGGGCCGGGTAGCAGTTGTGGGGCGACCAGATCGGGTCGTGGTTGCCGATGGGAGCCGGCGACTGGCCGTTTTGCTGGTATTGCATCCAGCCCTCGCCGACGGTGGCGGCAACGGCTTCGGCCATGGCGACATCGATCGTGGCGGCAATGCCGCTGCGGCGTCGAGCGGCGAGCGATGCCACCACCGCCCACGCGGCGGTGATTCCTGTGCATGGATCGCCGATGGCCACGCCGGTCTCGTACGCCGGGCCGCCTTCGTAGCCGTTGGAGGCGTACAGGCCCGCGAACGCGCCGCCGGCAGGTCCGTACGCCACATACTGCGCGCAGGGGCCCGTGCTCCCGTAGCCGGACAGCGAGGCGATGACGACATCCGGGTTGATCGCTCGCAATTGCTCGGCTCCGAACCCGAGCCGGTCCATGACGCCGACGCCGAAGTTGTCGACCACCACGTCGCTGATGGCGACGAGTCGTGCGACCACCTCCGCGGCATCCGGGTGGGAGAGGTCGATGCCGACGCTGCGCTTGTCGCTGTTGTAGAGCTGAAACAGGCCCGAGGTGTCATGCGACGGCGGGCTGTCGGGTGGGCTCAGCGGCAGTCGCCGGAACATGCAGAGGTGATCGGGAGATTCGAGCTTGATGACGTCGGCGCCGAGGTGGGCCAGGATCTGCGTGCAGAACGGACCGGCCCAGATCCACGTGAAGTCGCAGACTCGCACGCCCTCGAGCGGGCGGCCTCCTGCAGCTGCGGGCGCCGTGCTGCTGGCGCTCGCGGCGGCTCCGGCGCCCTCAGCGGCAACCGTCCTGTGCCGCCAGCTTTCCCCTTCGTGAGCGCCGGCGTCGGGTGCTTCGGTGGCGAGATTCCACCATGGCTGATCGATCTG
Source organism: Candidatus Poriferisodalis sp. (assembly GCF_965204125.1). GTDB lineage: Bacteria > Actinomycetota > Acidimicrobiia > Acidimicrobiales > Poriferisodalaceae > Poriferisodalis. The sequence goes on from NZ_OZ241968.1 coordinate 1,765,504, forward strand.
GAACCCCGGTCCCGGCAGCTTCAGCCCGTCGGGCGTCGTGGCGAAGAATCCGCGTTCGGCGAAGTGCCTATCGGATTCGAGCTGGGCCATCGTGTTCACCGGCGTCACGGCAATTCGAGCAGCCTGGGCGGCGTGGTAGATCTCATCGGCCCGCTGGTCGGCGAACCACTCGGCCAGGTACATGTTGACGACATCGGAGTTCTGGGTCCGGTCCGGACCGGTGGCGAACACGTCGAGTGATGCCCACTCGGGGGAGCCCATGAGCTCTACGAACGCTTCCCATTGGGATTGTTCGGGGCAGATGAGCTGAAGCAGCCCGTCGACGCACTGAAAGATGCGCCACGGCACCACCGTGCGCGTGCCCAGCCGAGATGCCTCCACGCCCAGGAACGAGACGGACGCAGGCGCAACCTCGGTGAGCTTGGCCGCGGCGGCGGCAGCCGAGAAGTCGATGTACTCGCCTTGGCCGCTCGCGGCAGCACGTTCGGTTGCCGCGAGGGCCACTATCGCGGCCACCGAGGCCACGTTGATGTTGGCGTGATGTCCGGGCGCCTTCAGCGGCGGCAGGTCTGGATCGGTGGCGCCCCCGGGTGACAGGTTTCCCCAGCTGGACCCGTGGATGACGTTGATCTCAGCGGCGTCGTAGTGCGCGTAGGGCCCCGTGAGCCCGAACGGGGTGATGGACAGCACAACGAGCCGGCTGTTCTGCAGCGTCAGATCGGCGAGGTCGCGGCGATCGTGAATCACCAGGTCGGCACCGGCGATCAGCTCGTCGCTTACCGACCAAACCGAGCGCTTATTGGAGTTCAGCCATCGGTGGACATCGTGCGGCCGCGACCGGACCAGGTCGTGGTCGTCCTCGACACGCATGACGTCTGCGCCCAGGTCGGCGAAGAGCTTCGCCGCCCAGGCAACTCCCACGCTGCCGGCCAGCTCCAGCACCCGCACATGGGACAGTCCGGCTTCGGGAGCAACTGGCGGCGGGCGGCGGGACGTCATCGGCGCTTGTTCGGCCATGACTGCCCCCGTCCGTCGCGTGGCGATGGTAGGCGCGAGCGGCTGCACCCACGGGCCGGAGCGCGTTCGCCGGGACCCGTCCAGCGGCTGCGAAGTAGCGTGCGGAGGCTTATGGGGAGACGGCGGTGAACGGCGAGTGGCGCCGGGTGCTGCTCTATGTCGGCGGGATGATGGGTCCGCTCGGCACGTTCGTGATGCTGCCGATGATCCCCGAGCTGCGCGACGCGTTCTCGGTCAGCACGAGCCAGATCGGCTGGGCGCTCAACGTCTACTTGGTGCCATTTGCCGGCCTTCTGCTGGTGTCGGGCACGCTCGGCGACCGGTGGGGACGGGCGCGCACGCTGCGTAGCGCCGTCGCGCTGTATGCCGTCGCGACGCTCGGGTGTGCCCTAGCGCCGAACTACGGGTGGTTTCTCGCGGCCCGTGCTGGCCAGGGCGCCATGAACGCGTTCATCACGCCGCTGCTGCTGGCGACGCTCACCGAGACCGCGCCGACCGGGGGAGTCGGTCGCATCGTGGGTCGGTACGCGGCGTGCCAGGCGCTGGGCCAGCTCTCCGCGCCCATGCTGGGCGGGATCGGTGCCGACACGAACTGGCGCATCGCGTATGTCGCGACGGCCGCGATCGGAGCGATGATCGCACTGCTGTTGCCGGCCAGCACAGCCCGAGCCGAGCCGGACGCTCGCCAGCAGGCAGGTTCTCCGCCCCGATTGCAGTCCTTGATGCGCCGCCCGACGCTGCTGATAGCCGCCACGGCATCGCTGTGCGCTATGGGCCCCATCGGGGCCAGGATCCTCGTGAGCCTGAGCGGCCGCGACGTGGTGGGGTTGACGGGTTCGCAGGTGGGTGTGCTGCTGCTGGCCGGCGGTTTGGCCGGCATGGCAGCAGCACCGCTATGGGGGATCGCGCTCGACCGCTTGGGCGGGCGGCGGGCGGCCACCATTGCCATCGCCGTGTGCTCGGGACTGGTGGCACTGCTGCCTGCCGCGGGCGCGGTATGGCTGCTCGCCGTTCTCTGGTTCGTCACCGGCGCTGCAACGCAGGCCGTCGTGGTCAGCTTCCAATCGCTCGCCTCGATTGCGACACCCGACAATCGCGCGGGAGCACTGTCGTTCACGCTCTCGCTCCGATTCAGCGGTCATGCGCTCGGTGCGGTGATCTGGTTGCCCGTGTTCACCTTCAGCCCGACGTGGGCCTATCTCGGCTCTGCGGCGGCGGGCGCGTTCGCCATCGTCGCCGTTCTGGCCAGCCGGATCGACATGGCGGGCCAATCCTGAAACAGGGGCGCGGCAGCCTCGCTGGGAACGCCAGCCGTCAGGCGTGCTGCAGGTGCTGCCAGACCCGTTCGGGGGTGCAGGGAAGCTCCACGTGGCGGACGCCGAGGTGCGACAGCGCATCGACGACGGCGTTGTGGACGGCTGGTGTGGCACCGATCGTTCCTGACTCGCCGATGCCCTTGGCGCCGAGCGGATTGCGGTCGGTGGGAGTCTCCAGGGGGATCCGCTCGAAACTGGGCAGTTCGGCGGCCGAGGGGATCGCGTAGTCCATGAAGTTGCCGGTCAGCGGGTTGCCGTCGCCGTCGTAGACGAACACCTCGCCGAGCGCATGAGCGATGCCCGAGGCCACGCCGCCGTGCACCTGGCCTTCGACGATCATCGGGTTCACGATGACGCCGGCGTCGTCGCATGTCACATGCCGCAGCGAGGTGACCTGGCCGGTGTCGCGGTCCACCTCCACCACCGAGAGCTGCACGCCGAACGGGAACGTGGCCGCCGGCGGCTGGAAGTCGCTCTCGGCTCGCAGCTCGTGGTCTTCGGATTGGCTGACGTGAGCAGCGACCTGAGCCCAGTCGAGCGACCGGGCCGGTGTCCCGACCACGGCGAACGTGCCCGCATGGACATCCAGCACGATGTCGGCGGGATCGGCCTCGAGCATCGCCGCGGCGACCTCCTTGGCCTGCTCGACCACTGCCTCGGCTGCTTCGAAGACCGCGGCCCCGCCTGTCTGCAGCGAGCGGGAGCCGCCGGTGCCACCGCCGCGCTTGATCTCGTCGGTGTCGCCGTGGCGCACCTCGATCATCTCGAAATCGATGCCGGTGAGGTCCGCAGCGATCTGGGCGTACGCCGTGTGATGACCCTGCCCGTGGTTCGACGAGCCGGTGAGCACCAGCGCCGATCCGTCGTTACGGACCTCCACGCTGCCGAACTCCGGAGCTCCCATCGGGTTCGAGATCTCCACGTACGCGCTCCAGCCCAACCCGAGCAGCTTCGCTGAGCCCTCCGAACGGCGCCGCTCCTGTTCGGCCCGCAGGCCGGGATAATCCGCGGCCTCCATCACGGCGTCGAGGGCCTTGGCGTACTCGCCCGAATCCATGTCGGCGCCGGTCGGGGTGGTGAACGGGAACGCGTCGGGCGGGATGAAGTTGCGCCGGCGCAGCTCGCCGGGGTCCATCTCGATCTCGGCGGCGAACAGATCCATCATCCGCTCGATCGCCAGCGCGGCCTCGGGGCGCCCGGCGCCCCGGTACGCACCCACCGGCGCGGTGTTGGTGGTGACCGAATTGGTGGACACCGCCACGTTCGGGATGTCGTACACGCCCGACGCCATGGTGCGGACGAACATGGGCAACAGCGACCCGATCATCGGGTAGGCGCCGGCGTCTTGCAGCGCGTCCACCTCGTATGCCGTCACGTTGCCGTCGCGTGTGCCCCCGAGACGCGCCGAGTACGAGATTGCCCGCGCGTGCGTGAAGCCGACCATGGCCTCCGAGCGTGTCTCCGCCCAGCGCACCGGGCGTTCGAGGTGGCAGGTGAGGCGAGCGACCACAAAATCCTCGACGTACTGGGCGTTCTTGGCGCCGAAGCCCCCGCCGACGTCAGGCGTGATGACGTGCACCTGGCTGGGCTCGAGCCCGCAGAACGCGGACAGGGTGTCGCGGGTCTGGTGCGGGAACTGGGTGCAGGCCCAGTAGGTGAGCCGCTGCGCGCCCGTGTCCCAGGAGGCCAGGGCAGTGCGAGGCTCGATAGGCGCTGCAGTCATCCGAGGGTTGCAGAACTCCAGCTCCACGACGACCTCGCAGGCGTCGAAGGGATCCTGCCCGTTCTGGGGGCCCGGCGGAATGGCGAAGACCGTGTTGGTGTCGGCCTCGGGAAACAGCAGCCGGTGGTTGCGTGCAGACTCGGCGGTGTCCAGCAGCGGATCGAGCGGTTCGTAGTCGGCGTACACCAATTCGGCGGCATCGATCGCTTGGGACTGCGACTCGGCGACGACCACGGCGAACGGCTCGCCCACATAGCGCACCCGGCCAGCGGCCAGCGGCGAGCGCAGCATCTGCTGGTTGAGCATCGGCATGCGGGGCGGATCGGCGCTGAGCTGCAGATCGGCTGCCGTGAAGGCACCCGCCACGCCGGGCATCGCACGCGCCTCGTCTGTGTGGACGGCAGCGATGTCTGCGTGGGCCATGGTCGATCGGACGAAGACCGCGACAAGCGCGCCCTCGCATTCGACGTCGTCGACGTAGGTGCCGCCGACGGTAAGAAGTTCGGGGTCTTCCTTCCTTTCGACGCGGGTGCCGAGCATGCTCATGGTGCGGTGATCCTCCAGTGCCGAGATGTCAGGCCAAGTCAACCCAGAGGTAGGCGAACTCGGTGCCTCGAGCTTCCACCGCGACATGCACCGGCTGCCCGAGGCTGGCCTCGCCCGGCTGCACGTCGCGCAGCGAGCCGACCACGCGGGGACCCTCGTCGAGCTCCACGACGGCGGTGATGTACGGCAGCTCGTCGGCCCAGCCGCGATCCACCGTGAAGTGGTTGACCGCCATCGAGTAGATCCGCCCGCTGCCTGAGACGGGGGCGAAGTCGTAGTTGCGGCTGTGGCACGACGGGCAGTACCAGCGCTGCGGGTGGCGGAACTGGCCGCAGTCGGTGCACCGCTGGATGCGCAGCGTGCCCGCTTCCAGGCACGCCAGGTGGAATTCGAGGTTCAGCCCCTCGGGCTTGGGCACGTACTTGCGGGCCGATTTGGCTGTGCTCATGGCATCAATCTCGTCCGCACCGGCTCAGCCTCGGGCGAGCACGGCGATGCTGCCGTCGCCGAGGTCGCCGTAGCCGGTCACCACGCCCAGCTCGGCGTCGCGCACCTGCGCGTCGCCGGCTTCGTGCCGAAGCTGGCGCGCCGCTTCCACCACGTGGTTGAGGCCCCATGCGTGGCCCTGCGACAGCAGGCCGCCGTGGGTGTTCATGGGGTAGCGACCGCTGAGCGAGATGTTCCCGTCGGCCACGAACTCCTTGGCGGCGCCCTTGGGGCACATGCCGATGGCTTCGAGCTCCATCATGACGACGTAGGTGAAGCAGTCGTAGATCTGCAGGAAGTCCATGTCGGCTGGTTGAACCCCGGCCATCGCGAACGCCCGCGGCGCTGCCGAGTCGAGTCCGAGCTTGAGCATGTCGGGCCGGTTGGTGATCTCGTCGGCGGGATAGGGGTGCCCTTCTGCGCCGCCGAGCCACAGCACCGGCGCGTGGGGCAGATCCTTCGCCCGCTCGGGCGAGGTCAGCACCACCGCGGCCGCGCAGTCGGTCTCCAGGCAGCAGTCGAACTTGCGCATCGGCTCGGTGATGAGCGGCGAGGCCAGGTAGTCGTCCATGGTCATCGGCCGGCCGCCCATGAGAGCCTTGTCGTTGAGGTGCGCGTGCTCGCGGCAGGTCAGCGCGACTTGGGCGGCGTCGGTGGGCTCCACGTCGTACAGGTCGACATAGCGCTGGATGTACATCGAGTACCACTGCACCGCCGAGCGCACGCCGTAGGGCGCGTAGAAGTTGCGGCTCACGTCCACGAACGGGCCCGGCTCGAGGCGCCGCTTGGTCGGGCGAGCGTCGGGACGCGGGCGCATTGCCGAGTAACCGTTCCAGCCCATGGTGATCACGACGTTGGTGGCGACGCCCGCCGCGATCGCCATGGTGGCCGACTGCAGCGCCGCGACCGGGCTCGCGCCGCCCATGTGCACGGTGACGGCGTAGCGGATGTCGTCAGCGCCGAGGTTGGCGGCGATCTCCTCCGACGAGATGAACCCCGGCGGCGGCAGGATGCCGTCGATCTCGCTGGGGTCGAGCCCAGCGTCGGCGATCGCGGCCATGGTCGCTTCCAGCACCAGCTCGGGCACGCTCAGCGAGGTGCCTCGCATGTAGTCGGTCTCGGCGACGCCGACGATGGCGGCGGATCCGGAAATGTCCACGGTTCACCTCATCCAGCAACGGTCACGTCGGCGCGTGGGCCGCGGGACGCAGCCCGTTTCGGTTGTGCAGATCCGGTTCAGCCGACGCCGACGGCCGTGCGCTCGGTCGCGAACGACACGCCCTCGTAGTCGTGATCAGCGATCTCGTCGATCCGGCGCTTGTACTTGGGGGCGCCGCCGTTGTACACGAGGTAGCGGATGGTGCCCTGCTCGTGGCCGTCCACGTTCGAGTTGTAGCCCGTGAACCAGCCCTGGGCCTTGCGCATCAGCATCATGCTGTACATCTCGATGACGTGGTTGGTCCACTCCGTCTCGGCATCCTCGTCGGCCTCGAAGCGGGTGTAGCCGTGCTCCCAGACGAAGTCGAGCATGCCGGTCACCCAGTCGACGCCGATCTCGATGCCCCGCGGGTAGTTGGTGGACGCTGAGCCGCTCTGCGGGCCGGCAATGGTCATGAGGTTCGGGAAGCCATTGACCATCAGCCCGATGTAGGTGACTGGCCCGTCGGACCATTTGTCGCGCAGCTTGAGACCGCCCGAGCCCTGGAAGTCGATCCGGTCGAACGAGCCGGTGATGGCATCGAAGCCGGTGGCATAGACGATCAGATCGAACTCGTAGTGCCGGTCGGCTGTTTGGATGCCGGTCGGCGTGATCCGGGTGATCGGTGTCTCCTTGATGTCCACCAGATCCACGTTCGGGCGGTTGTAGGTCTCGTAGTAGTGGGTCTCGAGCGGCACCCGCTGCACGCCGAAGCCGTGGTCCTTGGGGATCAGCTTGTCGGCGACGATCGGGTCGTCGACCCGCTCGCGAATCTTGTCGGCGATGAATGACGACAGCTCGGCGTTGGCCTCTTCGTCGAAGAAGATCTCGCGGAAGTTGGCCATCCAGATGCCGAAGCCCGGCTCGCCGTACAGCTTCTCCCACATGGCGCGGCGCTCTTCGGGTGGGACATTCCAGAAGCCGCGGCGGTCGGGTTCGTGCTCGAAACCGCCGGGCGTGCGAGCACACTTGTCGAAGATCTCGTCGTAGCGGGCCCGGATGCCGACCATCTCCTCGTCGGAGATCTCGCTGTTGTGCAGCGGGGCGCACCAGTTCGGCCGCCGCTGGAACACCGTGAGGTGGTCGGCCTGCTCGCCGATGGCCGCGATGGCCTGCACGCCGGTGGCACCGGTGCCGATGACCGCCACCCGCTTGCCCTTGATCTCGACCGGATCGGCGGGCCAGTGGTAGGTGTGGAACGACGGGCCCTCGAACACATCGGTGCCGTCGGCGTTGACGCCCTCGATGCGGGGGTAGGTAGGCGCCGACAGCAGGCCCAGTGCGGTCAGCAGGAAGCGGCAGCTGAGGTCGCGGCCGTCGCCGAGGTGCAGTCGCCAGATGCCCGCATCGTCGTCGAAGTGCGCCGTCTCGACGGTGCAGTTGAACTGCATGTACTTGCGCAGGTCGAACTTGTCTGCGACGTAGTTGAGGTAGCGAAGGTTCTCGGGCTGGCCAGAGAAGCGTTCCTTCCAGTGCCACTCCTCGAGCAGCTCGTCGGAGAATGAGTAGCCGTAGGTGTAACTCTCCGAGTCGAAGCGGCAGCCGGGGTAGCGGTTCCAGAACCAGGTGCCGCCGAGGTCGCTGCCCATCTCGAGCACGGTTGCGTGGACGCCGCGCTCGGCCAGCCGGTACATCTGGTAGATGCCCGCCACGCCCGCGCCGATGATGATGACTTCGTAGTCGTTCGTGCCGTCGGCGCTGCCGTTTGAGGTTCCGTTGGTCGCTGTTGCTGCCATGTCTGGTCTCCCCCAATTGAGATCGTACGGCGCATCGCCGGATGGAGCGGCTGCGAATTCGCCAGAGTCGACGCCGACGCTCCGGACCCGTCTCTTCACAATAGTCGAACGCCCATTAGGAAATTTCGTGGGGGCCCAGCGTCGAACGGTCGGCTCGGCTGGCCTGGCCCTAGTCTCCGGCCATGGCTCCACCACTGCGCTTCGGGGTCGTCCACGATCTGCGGAGCCCGCCCGGCAGCGATGTGCCGCTGCCCGAGATGTACGCGCAGGCGCTCGACCAGCTCGAGATGGCCGATGAGCTGGGGTTCGACCTGGCGTGGTTCACCGAGCACCACTTCCTCGACGACGGGCACCTGCCGAACTTCGTGCCGGTGGCCGGGGCGGTGGCCGCTCGCACCTCGAGAATTCGCCTGTCCACCGACATTTTGCTGGCGCCGTTCGCGCATCCGATCCGGCTGGCTGAGGACCTGGCGATTCTCGACAACATCTCCGGCGGGCGCATCGAGCTGGGCATCGGCATGGGCTACGCAGCCCACGAGTTCCGTGGCTTCGGGATCCCCCAATCCCGCCGGGTGTCGCTTACCGAGGAGTTGGTGCAGATCCTGCGGCTGGCGTGGAAGGGCGAACCATTCAGCTTCCACGGCAAGCGCCACCGTTTCGACGACCTGCTGGTGACGCCGGCGCCGGTGCAACCGGGAGGCCCGCCGCTATGGATTGCAGGCATGAGCGCGAACGCCGCGGTGCGGGCTGCCCGTTTCGATACGCATCTGCTGCCGCAGGGTGCGCCCGAGGTGGTGATGGACCCGTGGAAGGACGAGCTGCAGGCGACCGGACGTGATCCCGACGACTACCGGGTGGGCATCATCCGCTCGGTGTTCGTCACCGACGATGTCGAGCGCGAGTGGAACCCCATCAAGGCCGCAGAGCGCTACCGGCTCGGCGTGTACGCCAAGTTCTTCGCCGAGACGCCCGACGAGTTCACCGCATTCGACCCGTCGAAGGGTGCGATTCCCCAGAACTGGATCGTCGGCGATGAGGACCACTGCGTCGCCGAGCTGACTGGGTTTATTCAGCAGTACGGCTTCACCGACGTGTGCACCTGGGGTGCCTCGCCCGGCATAGCCCCGTCGCTGTTCAACACGTCCCTCGAACGGCTCGCTCGAAACGTCATCCCGCGGGTGCGCGCCGCCGTCGAGGGCTAACCGTTCGGTTCGTAGCGGTGTGGCGGACGGTGCAGGCGTAGCTGGCGAGCGCCGCCGCCGCAATCAGGTGCTGGCGTTGTCGACGAGCCAGCGGAAGCAGGGGTCGGCGAGTGCCCCGGTCATCAGCTCGGGGTGCCACTGCACGGCCAGGATCGGCAGCTCCGCGTGCTCGATGCCCTCGATGATCCCGTCGGGGGAGTGGGCGGTGGCGATGTAGCCGTCGCCGAGCTGATCCACCGCCTGGTGATGCAGCGAGTTCACCGCCACCTCTGGGCCATACATCCGGTGCAGTTGGCTGCCTTCGACAGTGATGACGGTGTGCGGGGTGGCGTCGGGCGGCCCGTCGGTGGCTGCGTGCTCGGGCAAGTGCTGGTGCAGGGTGCCCCCGGCGGCGATGTTGATGAGCTGCGGGCCGCGGCAGATGCCCAGCACCGGCAGGCCGCTGTTGACGGCGGCGTCGAGCAACGCGATCTCGAACGCATCGCGCAGCGGCACGCGGTCGGCGGCGGGTGAGTTGCTGTGCTCGCCGTCGCTGCGAGCGAGCATCGGAACCGCGTCGACGGCGCTGACGGTGTCGTTGTCGAATCCTGCGGCGCGCTCGGCAAACGGGTCGATGCCGTCGTACACCTGCTCGTGCAGGCGATCGGCGTACAGGCACGCCGCCACGTCCTCACCGCCCGTGAGCAGCACCGCGTCGAGGCGCGGCACCACATCGGCGGGGTCGGCGTCGAGCGGCACATGCACTGCGATGGCCCCCGCAGCGTGCACCGCCTGGGCGTAGTGAGCGATGTACAGATCGACTTCGACGTCCACGAACACCGGCGGGAAGCCGCGGATGCGAGCGCCGGCGCGGCGCCGTCCCGACAGTCCGATCAGCGGCTTGGGCACCGGGCCACCCTAGATGCGCTGCTTGATGCGTCCTCTGACGGGCTGCGCGTGAGTGGTTCCAAGTACGGTCGCACGCATGGTGGTGCAGCGCTCAGGCCGCCGCGGTTCCGATGAGCCTCGAACGCGATGGTGGCTGGTCGCTGCCGTTGCTGGCGTGTTGCTCGTTGCTGCTGCCGTGGTCAGTTCGCTGTTGGGATCGAATGGGGCCGCCGATGACGCCGCGTCCGCAGACGAGGTCCCGGCGACGAGCGCAGATGCGGTTGCGCCCGAGGAGAATGCCGCGCCGGTGACGACCGCCGCCGCTGCCGAGGCACCGGTGGATTCAGAGCCGCCTACATCGAGCGACGAGCCCGCCGAGGCCGATGACGAGCCTGACACCGAGCTGTCGGAGGCCTTCGGCGAACCGGAGCACCCGGTATCGGGCGTGGAGCCGTACATCCCCAGTCGCATCCGACTCGACGAGCCTGGCCCGCCCGCTGCCGTCTGCAGGGGAGTGCTGCCCGCCCAGCGGGTGCAGCTCCCCCTGAGCTTCGCGAGCACCAAACCCGAAGGCGTCGATCATCTCTCCTGGTCGCCCGACTGCCGGCGAATGGTGTTCCGGGTGGGCAGCACCCTGTGGGTTGCCAACGGCGACGGAACCAGCGATCTGCCGTTCCTCACGGCCCAGTACGGCCTGAATGCTCCGGTGTGGTCGCCCGACAGCCAGTGGATTGCGTTCTCGCAGGGCGCAATCGTGGAGGGAGAGCGGGCCAGCCACATCTTCATGATCCTGCCCGACGGTCTGGGCCTTGCTCAGATCACGCAAGGGAGCGTGTTGGATCAAGACCCCACCTGGTCTCCCGACGAGGGCAGCATTGCGTTCGCCCGCCGGATGCGGGTGATCGAGGACGACGGAAGCACCCGCTTCGAGCACCGCATCGTCGTGGTGGATCTATTGGACGGCACCGAGCAGGTGGTCGCGGTCAGTGCCGAGAGCCTGTCAGCACCCTCGTGGTCACCTGATGGCAGTGCCATCGCCTACCTGATCGGTAACGAGTTGAGGATGGTGCAACTCGACGACCTGTCCGAGTCGCTGCTGCTGACGGGCGTTGTCGGCGGCCGCGGCACGTGGTCGGTTGACGGCTCGGCAATCGCAGCGATGCGCGAGTGGTCGGACGGCCAGGCGACTGCCGCGATCCGCTCGCTGCAAGATCCGACCGCCGCCGAGGGCTACAGCATCACCGTGAATGCAGCCGGCGAGATCGCATCAGGCAGCACGCCAACCCTGCGATGGAGCGAGACCGGCGAGCACCTGCTCTTCCACGCGATCGACCCAAGAGGCGGCCACTGGATCTACCGCCGCCCCACGCCTCACCCAGACGGCTAGCGCCAAACATCCGCTCAACGTCGACATCTCGCATAGGGCTGGCAAGGCAGGCCGGGGTGTCATGGGACAATCACAGCCTTGCGGCTTGGGGGCGAGTCTTCGAAGGAGTGCCATGAGCGGGATCGACCAGCCTTCGTCCGAAGCAGCGGCTTCGGGTCACTGCCTGTGCGGCGCCGTGAGCTACGAGGTGCACGGGCCGATCCGGCATGTGTGGAACTGCCACTGCTGGCGCTGCCGGCGGTGGACGGGGCACTTCATGGCAGCGACGGGCTGCAAGAGCACCGACCTCCGGCTGATCTCGGATGCCTCCTTGGCGTGGCACCACCCGGCCGACGACCCCAACGTGGCCTACGGGTTCTGCCGGGAGTGCGGTGCATCGCTGTTCTGGAAGGTGGCCGAGGGCAAGTCGCACCAGGTCGACACCATTGCGATTTGCGCCGGCACGTTGGATCTTCCGTCGGGCCTGCACACCGAGTGGGCCATCTTCGTGGACGATGCAGCCGACTACCACACGCTCGACCCGGCGGTCCCGACCGAGGGCCGCGAGTAGGCCGCCGGCGCCCCTGTCGCTAGACCGACATCCTGTTGTCAGGCGTGCGGTGGGCGAGGTTCGCGACGGCAGTGGGCGTGGTAATGCCCTCGGTGAGGTCGGCGGCGGGGGTGGGCAGTTCGAAGCGGGTGGTGAGGGGGACGACGCCGGCCCACCAGTTGCCAGCCATGTCTTCGGCGTCGTCGACGGGGTCGCCGGCCCGGACCTTGGCAGAGGCCTCGGCCAGCGGCAGTTCCAGCACGAGCGTCGCCCGCAGGTCCTCCGCGGTCGGTGGCCGGGAGGTGTCCCAGTTGGCGACGATGTGGTCGGTCACCAGCTTCAGTGCCCGTTCCTTGGCCGCGGCATCGGTGACCCGGTGAGCGAGGCCGCGCACCACGACGCAGCGGAAGTTCATGGAGTTGTGGAACGGCGTGCGCGCCATCACCAGACCGTCGAGGTGGGTCACCGTCACGCAGATCTCGGTGCCCTCGCCGGAGTTCAGCAGGTGATTCGCCAACGCCCCGTGCAGGTACAGGTTCTCGTCGTCGCGGCCGTAGGCCATCGGCAGCACCAGCGGGCCGTCAGGTGTGTCGACGCCGACGTGGGCGATCAGCCCGGCGTCGAGGATCTCCCGCACGTCGTCACTGCCGTAACGGCCGCGCTCAGCCATCCGCCGCAACTTGGTGCGCGCCGAGGGTGCCTGGGTGCTGTTCTGGTCTGAAGGGCCTGATTCGCCTGATTTGCTCACGCCCGCACGGTACGCGGCACACGTACCGCCGTCATGGTGATTTTCGGGTTCCGGTCCAGCCGCCCTCCGTCAGTCGAGCAGGTCGTCCTCGCGCACGCGGCCGCGCTCGGCTTCCTCGTGCTCGGCCAAGACGCGGCCGAATAGCTGGCGGGTTCGCTCGACTCGCCCGATGACACCGGGCTGGTGGGTGTAGGCGAAGATCGCCGCATGGCGGGGTTGCGAGCTCGCAGCCACCCGGGTCACCCGGTGCAGCGAGTAACGCCCGCGGAAGATCTGCAAGTCGCCCGGTTGCAGATCCAGCGTGTGAACGCCGTCGCGCCCGCCATCCAGCAGCCCGCCGATCGCCTCGAAGCCCTCGTCATCCGCGGATCGCACCGCAGGCGCGTACTCAAACAGTCCGCCCTCGTCGGCGGGCTGCACCAGCACGGTCACGGCGAAATCGTTGGTGTCGAAGTGCCAAGGGAACTGCTGACCTGGATCCAAGATGTTCGCCGTCAGGCCGGCTAGGGGATCGGCGTAGCAGTGCAACTCGTCGATCTCGAGGCAGTCAGCCAGCAGCCGGCACAGCTGCGGCGCACGGAACACAGCGTCAATGGCGCACACCGACGGCCACGCGTCACCCGGAATGAAGCCGCTCGAACGTTCGGTGAACGTGTTGACCGGGTGGTCGTCGCTGAACTCGGGATTGACCTGGGTGTGGAAGTAGGGATTGATGACCTGCGTCGAGAAGTGCGTCTGCGGTTTCGCAGCGACTATCTCGTCGTTGAGCTGCCTCACACCGTGAGGCGTCACGAATCGCTTCAGCACTGCACAGCCGTCGGACCGCAGCCCGCTGCGAGCGTGCTCGACCACGTTCCAGTAGGCCGCGTGACTGGGGTTGGCCGCGGGCAGGTCGCGTCCGTCCAGCGGATAGCGGTCGACATCGATCAGTCGCCCCAATTCGGCTGCTTTTCTGTCGTCTAGGCCCGACGTCACAGCGGATGTGGTGCTCATCTCGCTACGCCTCCCAGTGCGGAACCCAGTCGCCGTCGAGCCGCAGCGACAGGCCGGCGTCGTCCTCGATGCGGCGGGCCACGCTCAGCTCGGGTCCGTCCACGCCGTAGCGCTCGGCCGCTCGTTCGAAGGCAGCCCGCGCTGCGGCGGTCATCGGCAGCTCGGCGCCCACGATGGTCTCCAACTCGCCCAGCAACCCGAGGTCCTTCACGCACAAGCCCAGCGAGAATGACGGGTCGTAGTGCCCGGCGAAGATGCTGGGCGCGTCGTGGCGGGCAACGAAGCTGTCGGCGACGCTGCCCTTGATCGCCTCCCAGAGGTCGCCGAGCTCAACCCCATTGCGCACTCCGACCGCCAGCCCCTCGGCCAGTGCGGCAGCGCCCACGAACCACAGCTGATTGGTCACCAGCTTCGTCACGCACCCCGTGCCCAACGCCCCGCACACAATGACCCGCCCCAGCCGTTCCAGCACCGGTCGCACCCGCTCAACCGCCGCCGTCTCGCCTCCGGCAAACAGCGTCAAAGTGCCGTTGCGAGCACCGTCCACGGCACCCGTGACCGGCGAGTCCACCACAGCGACGCCCTCAGGAGCCTCGCCATCCAATCGCCGGATCAGCTCCGGGCGGCTCGTAGTCAAATCCACCCACACCGACCCGGCAGACAGCGCCGCAAGCGCACCGGCATCGCCCATCACCGCCTCGACATGCTGTGGAGCGGGCAACGAGGTCAGAAAGACATCGGCGCCAGAAGCTGCTGCTGCGGCCGAGCCAGCCGCGATCGCGCCAGCTGCCACCGCGGCATCGAGCGCGTCAGCATTCAGGTCGAAGGCCGTGACCGGGTAGCCGGCGCCGGCCAAGCGAGCGCACATCGGTCCGCCCATCGTGCCCAGCCCCACGAATCCAACGGTGTTCACGCTCATATCTTCCCACCGCCCCCATTCCCTTCCAAACACCCCTGTATGTAGAGCCGCCAGACGGCGAAACTCAGGTGCACTCGGCCAATACCAAGCGGTCCGATACGACGGCACTCGCGAGGGTCCGTGTGCGCGCCAAGGGAGGGGTGCGTGGCAGCGAACGGGGCCCCCGCAGCCCGCAGCTTGCGAGGACTGCGGGGTGTTCGCTGACAGGGCCCGCCCCGGTCAGCACCGGGAGCGCCCACATAGGATGACCGGCGGTCCAGCGCACAGGGGGACACACCATGAAGTTCGGGATCTTCTACGAACTGCAGCTGCCGAGGCCGTGGAACGACGACTCCGAGTTCGTCCTTTTCCAGCAGGCGCTCGACCAGATCGAGCTGGCCGACAAGCTCGGCTACGACTACGCGTGGGAGGTCGAGCACCACTTCCTCGAGGAGTACAGCCACAGCTCGGCGCCCGAGGTGTTCCTGGCGGCAGCCAGCCAGCGCACGAAGAACATCCGGCTCGGGCACGGCATCGTGCAGCTGCCCACCAACCACCCAGCCCGCGTGGCCGAGCGGGTCTCCACGCTCGACATCGTGAGCGGCGGCCGGGTCGAGCTGGGCATCGGCGAGGGCTCATCGGTCACTGAACTGCATCCCTTCGACCGCCGTTTCCGCGACAAGCGCGTCGTGTGGGAAGACGCCGTGCGCTGCCTCATGCCGATGTTCCAAGAGGTCAACCACAGCTACGACGGCGAGATCTTCAAGTTCCCCGCCCGAAACGTGGTGCCCAAGCCGTACCAGAAGCCGCATCCGCCCCTGTGGGTGGCGTGCAGCCAGCTCGACACGATCGTCATGGCGGCCCAGCGAGGCATGGGAGCGCTGGGCTTCTCATTCGTGTCGGCCGACGCCGCCCGGGCCTGGGTGAACGCCTACTACAACAACTACCTCAACCACCTCGACCTGCTCTGCGACTACCAGACCAACCCCGGCGTGGCCGTGGTGAGCCCATTCATGTGCGCCGAGACCGACGAGGAGGCCCAGGCCAAGGCCGAGGGCTGGACGTTCTTCCAGTTCTCGCTGGTCTTCTACAACTCCCACGGACCCGTCGAGCCGGGCTCGGTCAACCTGTGGGACGAGTACCAGGAGTGGAAGAAATCGCCGAAGGGCCAGAAGGCCAGCAACAACGTCGGCCTCGTGGGCTCACCCGACACCATCCGCCAGAAGTTGGAGATGTACGAGGACGCCCACGTCGATCAGCTCATCCTGCTGAACCAGGCCGGCAAGAACACCCACGAGGACATCTGCTCCAGCCTCGAGCTGTTCGCCGCGGAGGTCATGCCGGAATTCCACGAGCGCGACGCCGAGCATCAGGACTGGAAGTCAGCAGTGCTGGCCGGTGACGTCGTCCTCGATGACATCGACACCGACCTGTACCAGGTGATCACCAACCAGACGCCGGTGGAGAAGCGCGAAGAGATCGAGCGCAAACAGCGCGAGGCCCGAGCCCGCGAAGCGGTCGGGCTGAGCTAGCTCAACGGTTCTGGAGCCAGTCGGCGATCGCTTGTCCGATCTCGTCGGGGCTGTCTTCCTGGCAGAAGTGATTGCCCGCGACGGTCACCTCGGTCTGGTTCGGCCAGGTGCGGCAGTACTCCAGCTGCGGACCGTTCAGGATCGCGCCCGGATCGGCGTTGACGAGCAGCTTCGGCACGTCTGAGCCCGACAGCCACTCGCCGTAGTCGGTCACGATCTGGGTGACGTCGGCAGGCTCGCCCTCGATCGGGATCTGGCGCGGCCACGTCAGCGTGGGACGCCGGTGCTCGGGCTCGACGAACGGGCGCCGGTACTCGTTCATCTCCTCGTCAGACAGCTTGCGCTGGATCGAGCCGGGCAGCACCGCCTCGACGAACAGGTTCTTGGTGATGACCATCTCCTCGCCTGCGGGGGAGCGGAAGCCCTGGAAGATGCCGGCCGCCGCCTCGGGCCACTCCGCCCAGCTCATCGGCCGCACGATGGCCTCCATGTAGCAGAGACCCGCGACGCGGTCGCGGTGCCGGTTGGCCCAGTCGAAACCGAGCGCCGATCCCCAGTCGTGGATCACGAACGTGATGTTGTCGCCCAGGTCGAGCTGGTCGAGCAGGCCGTCGAGGTACTCGCGGTGTTCCACGAAGCGGTAGGAGTCGGGCCCGGTGTCGTCGAGCTTGTCGGAGTCGCCCTGGCCGATCAGATCCGGCACCACGACCCGAGCGTGCGGCCGCACGTGGGGCACGATGTTGCGCCACAGGTACGACGATGTCGGGTTGCCGTGCAGGAACACGACCGCATCGCCCGAACCGGAATCGTGGTACGCCATCTGCTTGCCGTTGACGGTGGCGTAGGACTTGGACAGCGGTTCGGCTGAGAGGGTGGCCATGGGTGCTCCTCGGGTTGTGGGGGTGCGCCGGATCGGCGCCACATGATGCCCGCCCCGCCGGGGCGATGCACAGGCAGCCATCGTCTCTAGCGGTACGAGACCGGGATGCCCTCGTTGGTGTAGGTGACCTGGGGATCCCACAGCAGCCAGTCGCTGATGCCGAGGTCGGCGGCGGCATCGATCTGGGCGCGCACCTCGGCAGGGCCGTAGTTCACCCGCATCGAGAAGTCCTGCAGCCACGGCACGACGGCTGTGTTGGTGCCCGCAAGCACGCGCTGGAATTGGGCCAGTGAGGCCTTGGTGATGTCGTAGGGCTGCGCCTCCGGGTGCACCACCCCGTACTCGCCGCGCCCCCAGTGGGACGGGTACACCATGGGCGCCACATAGTCCACGTGGTCGGACATGGCGCCGATGTCCTGTGCCACCCACTCGCCGCGGTCGGCAGCGATGCCGAACACCGAGACACCGTGGAACACCTGCGCCTCGCGCAGCATGGAGTTTGCCTCGGCCAGGAAGCTCACGATGACCGGTGAGGGGTCGCCGCCGTCCCAGCCGGGAATCCGCATGCCGCTCAGGTCGCCTTCGGGCCGGCGCATGTAGTCCCACAAGATGTCGTCGATGCCGGCCTCGGCGGCCTCTGCGGCAATGTCCAGGTTGTACTGCCGCACGATCGGGTTGTTGAAATTGGTGAACCCGCCGTACTTCGCCAGCGGGCGCCCATCAGGCGTCTGCACCACCCAGTCCAGGTCGCCGTTCGCAACGGCATATCGAGTGAGCGTCGGGTCGTTGAATGCCACGATGCGCCCGATCACCCGCACACCGAGGTCGTGCAGCTCGTCGATGGCCTCCCGCAAGTCGTAGAGCTCTCTCGACGCACCTGACAGCTGCGCCAGCCGGACGTTGGTCCGGTGGCCGATGCGACCATCCTCGTCTTTCAGATCGAGCTGCACCGCGTTGATGCGACCTTGCTCGATGAGCTCCACCACCGACTCGCGCAGCCCGTCGTGGTCCCATGCCGCGGCCGTGACGTGAACTCCCGTGGTGTGCGGGTAGCCGATGGGCACGATGACGTCGAATTCGGTGCTGTTGCCGGCAGCGTCCGTAGCGATCACCGGCACTGGGCCGCCGGGCGGACTCGGCAGGGTGAGGCTGAACGAGCCCGATGCCGTGTCGACGCGCTGATCCCCGATTTGCAGCGACACGCCCGGCTCGACCGACCCGGCCAGCACCACCGGCTCGTCCAATGCCACCGGCTCGAAGACCCTTGGCAGCTCCACGGCGGGGGGCGTCCCGTCGACCGTGAACGTGACCGCTGCCGTTGCCGTGCCGAAGAAGCGTCGATCGACATCGAGCGTCACGACGTGCGCGCCCTCGGTCAGCTCCGGCACTGGCCACACGATCCGGTTGTCGTAGCGCTGCACTCCGCTCACCGGGAAGCCGTCGAGCAGCATCTGCGCGGAGGTGACATCACCACCGTCGACGCTGAACTCCAGGACGGTCCCGGCCAGCCCAGCCGGCCGCACCATCGCGCCGTCGTTGATGCCCGAGACGGTGATCTCGGTGACGCGCAACGCGTTCACCGCCACGAAGCCCACACCGATGGTGGCGACCGCCAGCAGGATCGCCACGATCGCACGGCCACGGCCACGGCGCTTGGGCGGCGGCCCCGCAATGCCGATGACGGCGCGGTCGGCCGCTCGGCGCGCACGCCGGCTCAGGCCGGTCGCATAGAGCGGCGCTTCGGGCTTCGGCGGCCGCCAGGGAAAGCCCCAGCCCTCGGCCGGGTCGGCCGGACCGGCCGCCTCACGGCCATCGGGGGCACCGGCGAGATCGCTGCCGACCAGTGACGGCCCCACTTCATGGCCATGGCGGGTGAGCGACCAGCGAGCGCCCCGCAGACCCGGCACGGAGCCGGCCTGCGCCACGATGCCCGATTCCTGCAGGGTGTCGAGCGAGGTCTGCACTGTCTGGTTGTCCAGCGCCACGGCCGCGCTGATCTCGCCGATCTCGGCCGTACCCCCACGGGTGAGCAGCTCGCGCAGAATGCGCCTGTCGGCGGGTGCCAACAATGGCATCGGATCGAGTGTATTGAGGCCGCCAGACGGCCTCCGGTCAGGCGTGCCGCCGCTTCAGCCCAGCGATGCCTGGGCCGGATGGCGGGCCGTGACCGTCGTGGTAATGCCGCCTCGCACCAGCCAGCGTGTCTCCACGGTGGCCTGCTTGGGGGCGACCGCCGCCACCAGGTCGTCGAGGATGCGGTTGGTGATGGCTTCGTGATGGACCGGCTCGTCCCGGTAGCTCCACAGGTAGAGCTTGAGCGACTTCAGCTCGACGATGCGACGATCGGGGATGTACGCGATATCGACTGTGGCGTAATCGGGCTGCCCGGTCACTGGGCACACGCAGGTCAGCTCAGGCGTGGTGCAGCGCACCTCGTAGTCGCGGTCGGGGTAGGGGTCGTCGAGCGCGATGAGGTCTCTGGACGGTTCGCTTCCCATGTCGGAACTCCTCGACTGGCGGGCAGAGGTACCCGTCAGTACGACAGGGTGGCGTGCGGGGTGTTCTCCGCCAACCCGAGCGGCGTCACGGCGACGAACTCGGTGCGCTCGGTGAATTCGGCCAGGTTGCGGGCGTTGGTGTAGCTCATGGCGCTGCGAAGGCCGGCCATCAGCTCGCCGATCAGCTTGCCGGCCTCGCCGCGGTAGGGCACGGTGCCTTCGACGCCTTCAGGCGCCCGCTGTTCGAAGTACTCGTCGTCGATTTCCTCGCCGTGACGCTCGGCCCGGGCCTCGATGGCTTCGAAGCTGGCCATGCCGCGGATGCGCTTGCGCAGCCCATGCGGACCCTGCTCGACCTCGCCGGGACTCTCCTTCGTTCCGGCGAGCATGCTGCCGATCATCACAGTCTCGGCACCGACGGCCAGCGCCTTGGCGATGTCGCCCGATGTCCTGATGCCGCCGTCGGCGATGACCGGCACGTCGAACCCCGCATCGGCCAGCCCGTTGACCACGCTGTCGGTCGCAGACAACTGCGGCACGCCGACCCCGGCCACCAGCCTCGTGGTGCAGACCCCGCCCGGTCCCACGCCCACCTTGATCGCGTCGGCACCGGCTTCGGCCATGTCGATCGCGCCGTCGATGGTGGCCACGTTGCCGGCGATCACGTCGGTATCGGCGAAGTTGTCCTTCAGGCGGCGCACCCCGTCGATGGCGTGATCGGCGTGACCGTGCGCGATGTCGAGCACCAGCACATCGGCTCCTGCTGCCACCAGCGCCTTGGCTCGGTCGCCCATGTCGTGGTCGGTGCCTACCGCGCCGCCGGCCACCAGTGAGCCGTCGTCGACGTTCTTGATGGCGGCGATCTGGGCCGCTTGCGCGTCGATGGGCATGAAGCGGTGGACGATGCCCGCGCCGCCCAGACGGCCCATGGCAATCGCCATCTCGTGCTCGCAGACCGTGTCCATGTTGGCCGCAATCACCGGCAGATCCAGCGGGATGCTGCGGGACAGGCGAGTGCGCACCGACACGTCGCTGCGGCTGCGGATCGACGACCGCTGCGGCACGATCAGTACGTCGTCGAAAGTCAGTCCGGTTCTCAGGTCGCGCAGTTTCATGAGCGGCCCCAAGCTACCGTGAGCCGCCATGAGCCCCCGGCGCCGGACGGTTGTGACGGTGGTCGCGCTGCTCGTAGTCGTGGCTGCCGCAGCGGCTGTCGGCGTGTGGCGAGTGCTCGGCGATGCCCCCGAAGAGGTCAGCCTGGCCGAAGCGGTCGAAGTGGCCGAACAGGCCCAAGAAGATGTCGAACCGGAAGCGGCCACGCCCGACACCGGCAGCGATGCCCGGCAAGGCGACGACGCTGCGCAGGACACCGACGGCAGCAGCGAGACGAGCGATGCGGGCGACGGCGATGCGGGCGACGGCGCGGGCGACACAGCCAGCGGCGACAGCGGCACCGATGACGACACGACATCCGACGATGCGGCGACGGCCGTCGTCGAGCTTGACGGCACGTGGGCCGTGGATGCCGAGACCGGGGAGTTCACCCTGGAGGACGCCACTGGCTCGTTCGCCGGCTTCCGCGTTGACGAGGAGCTGGCGCGCATCGGCGCATTCACGGCCGTAGGCCGCACCGGCGATGTCAGCGGCACGTTGGTGATCGCGGAGGAATCTGTGACCTCCGTGGAGATCGAGGTCGACCTGACCACGCTGCGGACCGACGACAGCCGCCGCGACGGCGCGGTCCAGCGAGCGCTGGGGACCTCTCAGCACCCCACGGCCACGTTCTCGCTCAGCGAGGAATTGCACATCGAGGGCGCCGTGGAACTCGGCGAGTCCATCAGCCTCATGGCATCGGGCGACCTGACGGTCAACGGCATCACGCAGCCAGTGACCATCGACATCGAAGCCCAGCTCGTCGGCAGCCTCATCGCCGTCGTCGGCTCGGTCGAGATCACCTTCGCCGACTTCGACGTGACGGTGCCGCAGGTGCCCATCGTCCTGTCCGCCGAAGACCACGGAATCATGGAGTTCCAGCTGCTGTTCAAACGCAGTTAGTCGAAGCGTTCGCGCAGCCGGTACTTCTGGATCTTGCCGCTCGGCGTCATCGGGAACTCGTCGACGATGACGAGTTCCTCAGGCCAGAACTGCCGTGTCACCTGCTGGTCGTCGAGGAACTCCGTGAGTTCCGCCAGGGTCGGCGCCTCGCCGATGGCTTGAACGAACGCGCAGCCGATCTCGCCGAGTCGTTCATGGGGCTTGGCGACGATTGCGGCCACACCCACGGCGGGGTGCCGCAGCAGCACGTCTTCGACTTCCTTGACCGGGACGTTCTCGCCGCCGCGGATCACCAAGTCCTTCGTACGGCCCGCAATGCTGATGTATCCGTCGCTGTTCATGACCGCACGGTCGCCCGTGTCGAACCAGCCGTCTGTCCAGAACTGCTCCGTGAACTCCCGCCCGGCCATGTAGCCGGCGAACAGCGCGCTGCCACGGCACTGCAGGTCGCCTTCGGCGTCGGTCACTGCCTGGCCGGATTCGTCGATCACCCTCACTTCGTTGTCGTCCACGGCTCGGCCGTCGGTCAGCCGGCGCTCGAGCGGGTCGCTGGGCCGGCCCACGGTCAGCAGGCCGGTTTCGGTCATGCCCCAGCCCGGCATCACCACGCAATCGGGCAGCAACTCGAGCGCACGTTCGAGCACCGGGCGAGGGATCGCCGCACCTGCACACAGGAATCGCTGCCACGTGGAGAGGTCGTAGCCGGCCAGATCGTCCACATTGAGCACATCGGCCAGGAACGGCGTCGCACCCATCGACAGCTGGATGCGGTGCCTGCCGATGAGCCCCACGAATTCCACCGGATCCCACACGTCCTGCATGACGACATGGCCGCCCGTGTACAGCGGCAGCCGCATCCCGTAGAGGTAGCCGGTCTGGTGGCCCAGGGTGGAGGCCATGTGGGTGACGTACGCCTGCGGCGCGCCGGCGCCAGGGTGCGGATCGAGCCCCTCGCACACCGTGTCGAGGAAGGCATCGACGGCCACCGACAGGATGTTGTGGGTGTGCATGACGCCCTTGGGCAGGCCGGTGGTGCCCGAGGTGAACATCATCTCGCACACGTCGTTGGGCCCCGGCCGGCACAGGTCGACGGCGGCGCGGTCGTACGACGAGAACCGGCCTTCCTCGACCAGGTCCTCCCAGGTGATCGCGCCCTCCGGCAGCCACGACTCGTCGCCGTCGGCATCCGACTGCAGGGTCTCGGGCGATGGCACCACCACCAGCTCGGTGACCCATTCGCATTGCTCGCGCAGCTCCGCGTGCATCTCGGCGAGCTTGAAGCCCCGGTAGCTGTCGGCGGTCACCACCACCATCGGCCGGCCGAGTTCGCTCATCACCGTGAGCTCGTTGTGCCGGAAGATCGGTGCCACCGGGTTCACCACCGCGCCGATGCGGTCGCACGCCACTGCTGTCACCACGAAATGGCGCCAATTCGGCAGTTGCAACTGCACGACCGTGCCGGGGCGGACGCCGATCTCCAGCAGGCCCTTGCTGACAGCGTCCACGTCGTCGCCGAGCTCGCCCCAGGTCATGGTGCCGAAGTGATCGGTGATGACCGGCTCGCCCGCCCGCTCGGCAGTCCACCTGTCGATCCGCTCGTCGAGCAGCCGGTTCGGCCAGGCTCCCGACGCGCTCAGCTCGTCGATGCGCTCCGCTGCCAGCGTGGTCTCGAAGAATCGCTTTGCCGACATCGGGTCCCTTTCGGCGACTAGGCCTGCCCCTCGCGGAAGCGCGGAAGCACCTCCGCTGCCCAGAATCGCTCGCTCTCTTCGATGTAGCTCATGGGCGAGGCGGCGCTGAGCACCACGGTGCGGGCGCCGGCGTCGATGTACTCCCGCAGCCGCGCTTCGCAGCGGTCGGGATCGCCCGCAATGGCGAACTTGTGAACGAGCTGGGAGAAATCCTGCGCGTACTGCTTGGACAGCCGTTCAGCGGCGTATTGGACAGCCGTGTCGTTGTCTTCGTGGCAGCAGAAGAACACGAACAGGCCGGGCTCCACCGGCGTCGGGTTGCCTTCGTCTTCCCGGTAGCCGGCGATTGCCTCGATCGACTGCGCGAGCCGCTCGGGCGTGTACATGTACGGAAGCCAGCCGTCGCCGTAGCGTGCTGCCCGTCGCCACGCGGCGTCCTGCCTGCCCGATACCCACACCGGAGGCGGCGACGCCGGCTTGGGTGCGAGCGTGACGCCGTTCAACGTGTTGAAGCGGCCCTCGAAAGTCACGTCGTCTTCCGTGAACAACCGCTGCATGATCTCGAGCGCCTCATTGGTGCGAGCGCCACGCTCGCGCACCGGCACCCCGCAGGCCTCGAACTCCGAGGGCATCTCGCCCCCGACGCCGACGCCGAGGTGGAAGCGCCCGCCGGAGGCCACATCGAGCGAGGCCGCGAGCTTGGCGCACAGCGCCGCCGGATACAGCGGGATGAGCGTGATCGACGTCATCAGCTTGAGCGTGGTGGTGGCGCCCGCTGCCACCGCCAGCGAGATGAAGCCGTTCGAGGTGGGCACGTGGAAGAAGACGTGCTCGCCGGTGGTGGCGTAGTCGTAGCCGAGCGCTTCGATCTCACGCGCGGCCCCCGCGATGTCGTCGCTGCGACGAATTGCCAGCCCGAACTCGATCTTGCCGTTGGCCGGTGTGCTGTCGCTCATTGGGTCCCCCTCAGTTTTGCCCGCTCTTGTTCGCTGGCGCTCACGGGCCGCTCGGGCCACGGCTTCGCCTGCCGGCTCAGCCTCTTGCCCGCTCTTGTGGAGCGAGACGGTAGCCGCGGGTGCTAGGCCAAGGCCGTGAGCACAACAACTGACGCCGCATCCACTGTCCAGCCATCCCGCATCGACGCGTTGCTCGACCGCTGCAAGCGCGAGGTCGAATCGGGGCTCCTGCCGAGCTGCCAGGTGGCGGTCGGCTTCGAGGGCGAGATCGTCGCGCAGGCCACCTACGGCGACGCCACCGACGAGACCCGCTACTGCATCTTCTCGGCCACCAAGCCGTTCGTGGCTTCGGTGATGTGGCAGCTCCTCAGCGAAGGCGTGGTGGAGCTCGACGCCACAGCAGCCAGCTACGTGCCGGCGTTCGGCGAGAACGGCAAGGACCAGATCACCGTCGAGCAGGTGATGCTGCACACGTCGGGCTTCCCGCATGCGCCGCTGAAGCCGCCGGCGTGGGACACGTCGGAGTCGCGGCTGGTCGCCATGGCGAACTGGCGGCTCAACTGGGAGCCCGGCACCCGCTACGAGTACCACCCGACGTCGGCGCACTGGGTGCTTGCCGAGATCATCAACGCGGTCACCGGCAACGACTTCCGCGACGAGGTGCACAACCGGGTCACCGGCCCGCTCGGGCTGCCCCGCCTGCTGGGCCTGGCTGCCGACGACCAGGACGGCATCGCGGAGCTGATCCTGGTGGGCGAGCCGGCCACGCCCGACGAGCTCGAGGCGACGTTCGGCGTGCGTGAACTGCCCATGACCGAGGTCACCAATGAGGCAATCCTGCGGTTCAACGAGCCGACCGTGCGCGAGGTGGGCGTGCCCGGCGGCGGCGGGTTCGGCACCGCGGTCGATCTGGCGCTCTTCTACCAAGCCCTGCTCCACAACCCCGACGACCTGTGGGACCCCGAGATGCTCGCCACCGGCACGGGCGAAGTCCGCAACACGATGCCCGACCCGATGGGCATGCCGGCCAACCGCTCGATCGGGCTGTTCCTGGCCGGCGATGACGGCCTGTCGAACATGCGCGGGCTGGGCCGCACCGTGTCGCCGATGGCGTTCGGCCACAACGGTGCCGGCGGGCAGCTCGCCTGGGGCGACCCGGCCACCGGCCTGTCGCTCGGCTACACCACCAACGGCTACGACGAGCACGAGGTTCGCCAGCCCCGGCGCGACACGGCGATCGGCAGTCTCGCCGGGCTCTGCACCACCCCCGGCTGAGAGGCTGAGCCGGGACCTCGGCTGTTTACAGCGCATCGCAACCGGCCGCCGGTGACCCGTTCGCTGCCTTGGCGCGCAACGGGGACGTGGTAGCAACGGGGGCGATGCGGCTCCTCGTACTACAGCACATCGACTGCGAGCATCCGGGCAGGCTGCGCGACTTCCTGCGGGCCGACGGCGTCGAGTGGACTGCGGTGGAACTCGACGAGGGCGAGTCCATCCCGCCGCTGGAGGACTACGACGCCATGTGGGTGATGGGCGGCCCGATGGACGTGTGGGACGTGGAGGACTGCCCCTGGCTGGTGCCCGAGAAGCGCGCCATCCGCCGCTGGGTGCGTGAGCTGCAGCGACCGTTCCTCGGGCTGTGCCTCGGGCACCAGCTGCTGGCTGACGCGCTGGGCGGAACCTGCGGGCCCCAGCGCCCACCCGAGATCGGCGTGCTGGCTGTGGATCTCACGCCTGAGGGCCGCAGCGACCCGATCTTCCGCCAGATGAGCGACCGCCAGCACGCACTGCAGTGGCACTCGGTGCAGGTGGCGCAGCCCCCCGACGATGCAGTCGTGCTGGCCAGCTCGCCGGAGTGCCGGGTGCAGGCGATGCGAGTCGGTCCCCGGGCGTGGTCGATGCAGTACCACGTAGAAGTAGAGAACGACACGGTGCGCAACTGGGGCGCCATCGACGCCTACCGCGACGCCTTGGAGACGACGCTCGGCCCCGGCTCACTGGACGCGCTCGCCGCCGACGCCGACCGGGCCATGGTCGGCTTCGCGGCCGACGCCGAGCAGCTCTACCTCAACTTCATGGCGGCATCGTTCGACTAACCCACCGTCGCCTTCACTTCCCGCTCTTGTTCGCTGCGCTCACGGGCCGCTCGGGCCACGGCTTCGCCATGCGGCTCAGCCTCTGGGCAGGAACCCGCGTCACCATGGGCTGATGTGCGCGCCGGGGCTAGCTTCGGGCTGTCATGAACCAGCCGGTCAACCCTCATGGTCGCGACTCGTCGACCGTCCACGGGGCGCTGTCGGGACTGCGTGTCGTGGATCTCACTGG
The DNA here is from genome assembly GCF_965204125.1 of Candidatus Poriferisodalis sp. Taxonomy (GTDB): domain Bacteria; phylum Actinomycetota; class Acidimicrobiia; order Acidimicrobiales; family Poriferisodalaceae; genus Poriferisodalis. The sequence goes on from NZ_OZ241968.1 coordinate 1,792,087, forward strand.
AGACGCAGGCCGGTTTGCGACGAAGCTGTTGACGGAGCTGGGCGCCGATGTGGTGCGGGTTGGCGCCGGACCGCCGGGCCTGCCGCTGGCAGATCCGCCTGCAGCAGCGCTCGGCGGGGTCGCCGACTGGTGGTACGACGGCGGCAAGCGCCGCTGCCCGGTGGACCTGAGCACCGCTGAGGGTCAAGACTCCTACCGCCGGTTGGCTGTCGCGGCCGATGTGGTCGTAGAGACCGAGCGTCCCGGCCGCCTGGCCGAAGCGGGTATTGATTACCCCGACATCAGTGCCGACAACCCAGCGCTGGTGCAGGTGTCGATCACGCCGTTCGGGCGCACAGGCCCGCGGGCGCAGTGGCTCGGCTCGGACCTGGTGGCCGCTGCGATGGGCGGGATGATGGGGCTGACGGGCCTCGCCGACCGCCCGCTCAACGTGTGGGGCCGCCAGGCCTACAACTACGCGGGTTTCGTGGCGGCGGCTTCGGGCGTTGCGGCGGCATTGTCGGCCCGCTCGACGGGCCGGGGCGCGCATCTCGACCTGTCCGTCCACGAGACGGTCACCGGTTCGATCGAGAACCTGTTCATGCAGTACTTCTTCGACGACGTGCTGCCGCTGCCCAAGGTGGCCCCGCGCCAGGGCGCCCTGCACTGGCTGCGTGCCTACGACCTGGCGGAGTGTGTGGGCGGCGACGGCGGCTACGTCATGATCACGCCGACGCCGACACCCGACCTGCTGCTGGAGTGGATGGTCGAGACGGGATCCAACGAAGTCGACAAGTGGATCGGAATCGATCCCGGCGAGCTGCTGCTCAGCGTGGACGAGGTCATGGATGCCGTCCGGCGCTGGATCGCTCCGCAGGACGCGCGCGAGGTCTGGTGGGAAGCGCAGGAGCGGCATGTGGCCTTCGGCGGGGTGCTCGACATCGCCGAGGTCTGCGCGAACCCGCAGTTCGCGCACCGGGAGTTCTTCGCCGACGTGCCGCCGCCCGGCGCGGCGGCTGCGAACGGTTCACTGGTATCGGCCCGATCGATGGACACAGGCGCAGGCAGCGCCGCCGGTTCGGTGACGTTGCCGGCGCGCTTGGTGCGATGGAGCGATACGGGTCGATCCGGATCCGTGCCGCCCGGCACCCCGGCCGCTGCGGACACATCGCTCGAGGAGATATTGGCGTCGTGGGCGGCGCCCGCGGGCGAAGCTCGCAACGGCGACGCCCGTGTTCACGGTGCCGACGAACCGGGCACTGACGCGTCAAGTGTCGGAGCATCGGATCTTGGTGCCGTGAGCGGCGGCGAATCGGGCCCCGGTGACGGTGACCGGCGCCCGCTGGACGGGATCCGTGTGGCGGATTTCACCTGGGTGCTGGCCGGGCCGTCGGCCACCAAGCTGCTCGGCGACCTCGGCGCCGACGTGATCCGCATCCAGAGCGAGGAGCGCTCGACGCTCGTCAACTCGCCGGACTTTCCCTACTACTTCGTGTGGAACCGCTCCAAGCGCAGCGCCACGCTCGACATGAAGCATCCCGACGCCCTGGCGGCAGCCCGGCGGCTGATCGAGACGTGCGATGTGCTCATCGAGAACTTCAGCGCCGGCGTGCTCGACTCGTGGGGTCTCGACTGGGAAACCGTGCACGAATGGAACCCACGGCTCGTCTACGTGACCATGTCGGGCTGCGGCCACGACGGACCGTGGCGGCATGTCATCTCCTACGCGCCCACCGTGCATGCCGTGTGCGGCATCACCCACCTGACCAACTTCGCCGACCGCGGCGACGTGGGCCCGGGCTTCTCGCTCAATGACCACCTGGCCGGCTTCGCCGCGGCGGTCTCGACCGTCGGCGCGCTGTACGCCCGCGAGCGAACCGGTGAGGGGCAGCGCATCGACATGGCGCAGCTCGAAGTGGGCACCTACGCGATCGGCGCCGCGATCATCCGCCAATCGGCTGGCGTGTTGCCGCCGCGTCCCGAGGGCAACCGCGACGGCATAGCCGACCATGTGCCCAACGAGGTGTACGCGACGGGCGACGGCTTCGTGGCCGTGACGGTGACTGAGCCGGCGCAGTGGCTCGGGCTCGTCGGCCTGCTCGCCGATCCCCGGCTCGACGATCCGTCGCTGGTCACCGAAGCGGCCCGCCGCGACCGCAGGTCGATGATCGATGCGGTGCTGGGGGAGTGGGCTGCCGGTCGCACCGCAGCCGAAGCAGCCGATGCCCTGCAGGGTGCCGGTGTGCCGGCGGGCCCGGTGCAGAGCTCACACCAGCTGTTCGCCGACGATCCCCAGCACGCCGAGCGTGGATTCTGGCAAGCGGTGGATCATGCAGTCTTCGGCGAGCGGACCGTTGACGCGTTCGCGGGGTTGTGGAACGGCCGGCGCTGGACGCCCCGCCATCTCAGCCCCGCCTACTTGGGCGAGCACAACTTCGACGTCTGGGCCGATGTCGGCTACTCGCCAGAGGAGATCGCCGAGGGCATCGGCGACGGCCTGTTCCGCTGAGCGTTTGGCGGGCTCGGATAGCAGTTCCGGGTGCAGGCATCCCGCTCGCCGTATACGTGCCGCATCGCTGACCCCGCACCCTTTGGCCTGTCACACCGGCCCTCTAGGTTCCGTCGCGAGCACTCGAAACAGAAACCCCCACTGAGGTCCGGCCGCCGATGAACACTGCCTCCTCATCCCCTGACGAGGTCGCCCTACTGCGTCAGCTGACTGGCGACCCCGACGCTGCATTTCGTCCCGACCAACTCGACACGATTCGCCGCCTGACGGCCGAACGCTCGCGGGTGCTGCTGGTCCAGCGAACAGGCTGGGGCAAGAGCGCGGTCTACTTCATCGCCACCAAGCTGCTGCGAAGCAACGGTTTGGGTCCGACTCTGATCGTCTCGCCGTTGCTCGCACTGATGCGCAATCAGATTCAAGCCGCTCAGCGCATGGGCGTGGAAGCCGTCACGATCAACAGCGACAACAGGTCTGAATGGGACGGTGTCACACAGAGGATCGAGGACGACGGCGTCGATCTGGTGTTGATCTCGCCGGAACGTCTTGCGAATCAGGACTTCCGTCGCGATGTGCTGCCCATGATCGGGCAACGATGCGGGCTTCTCGTCATTGACGAAGCACATTGCATCTCCGACTGGGGCCATGACTTTCGGCCTGACTACCGTCGTTTGCTCCGAGTGCTGGAACTGCTGCCGCGTGGCGTTCCGGTTCTGTGCTGCACGGCAACTGCCAACGATCGGGTTGTCGACGACGTCACAGCTCAGCTCGGATCAGATTTTGCTGCAGTTCGCGGGCCGCTGGCGCGTGACGGATTGCGTCTGCATGCGATCACGATGAACTCGCCCGCTGAGCGGCTGGCCTGGCTGGCAGCGGCCGTCGAACGCTTGCCTGGCACCGGCGTCGTCTATTGCTCGACAGTGCGCGACACAGAGCGGGTCGCCAATTGGTTGAGGTCGCGGGGCATTGAAGCTGTGGCCTACAGCGGCTCGACGGACAGGGACGCGAGGCCGGAGATCGAGCAGGCGCTCTTGTCCAACGCCTTCAAGGTCGTCGTCGCCACATCGGCGTTGGGCATGGGCTTCGACAAGCCGGACCTGTCGTTCGTGATCCACTACCAGTCGCCCGGTTCACCGGTGGCGTACTACCAGCAGGTCGGCCGCGCTGGCCGCGGACTGCGCGAGTCCTGGGGCGTGATGCTGCGTGGGAGCGAGGACTCCGACATTCAGGAGTACTTCATCAACAATGCGTTTGCAGAACCCGAGCTCGCACAGCAGGTGGTGGCCCTGCTCGAAGCCGATCACGAGCCGATGGGCCTCGTGGACCTGCTGAACCACGTCAACGTGCGGCAGTCACGGCTGGAGGGTCTCCTGAAGAACTTGGAAGTTGACAGTGCGGTCGAGCGATCAGGCCAGCGCTGGCAACGAAGCCTGCAACCATGGCAGTTCGACTTCGACCGGGCCGAGGCCGTGACGGCACTTCGCTACGCGGAACTTGAACAGGTTCAGCACTACATCGAGTCCAGCGAGTGCAGGATGCAGATGTTGCGTCGCTTCCTTGACGATCCCGTCGCCGAGCCGTGTGGACGCTGTGACAACTGCACCGGCGAGTCGCTCGCTCTCGAACTCGATCCGGCCCAAGTGCAGGAGGCGGCCGAGTTCATGCGCAGCGCCCACTTGGTCATCGAGCCTCGCAAGCAGTGGCCGGACCGGAAGCGCATCCCCGCCGAGCTCCGGCTGGCGGAAGGGCGTGTTCTGGCACGCTGGGGCGACGCTGGCTGGGGCAGCCTTGTGCGTACAGGGAAGCAGGATGACGGCAGGTTCGACGATCGGCTGGTGGATGCCGCGGCCGAATTGCTACGTGAGCGCTGGCACCCGCAGCCTGCGCCGACGTGGCTCACATTCGTGCCGTCGCATCGGCATCCGCAGCTGGTAGCCGACTTCGCAGAACGGCTCGCCTCTCGTCTCGACCTGCCGTGTCATGATTCGGTAGTGAAGGCGGGCAACTCGCACCCGCAGAAGATGATGCAGAACAGCTTGCAGCAGCATCGCAACGTCGAGTCGGCGTTCGCGGCCCGAGGCGCAGTGCCCGAGGGTCCGGTTCTGCTGATCGACGACGTGGTGGACTCCCGTTGGACCCTGACAGTCGTCGGGCAGCTACTGCGACGGGCAGGCGCCGGCGTGGTTATCCCATTGGCACTAGCGGACACCTCGGAGGGCGCGGGCAGATGAGACGCAGCGATGACGCGCTCGCCACCATCGCATTGGTGAGTCGGCTCTGTGCTGACGGCCTGCGGCCTCTCAAGGCTGCGGAATTCTGGAAGCTGACATCGCAGGTGGACGAATGCCCCGGTCGACTCTTGGGCATGAATGCAAGCGATGTCGCTGAGCTCCGGGGTGTACCGATGTCCGAGGCTGAGCGAACCGTGACCCTGCTGGAACGGTCGACTGCGCTCGCCTTCGAGCTCGAAGGACTTGAGCGCTCGGGCATTCGGACGCTCACACAGTTCGACGAGCACTATCCAGAGCGCCTGACCGACCGTCTCGGGTTCAGGGCACCTCCGCTGTTGTACGCCGCAGGTGCGAGCGACTTGTTGGGCGTGCCGGGGCTTGGCGTCGTCGGCAGTCGCAACGTCGGGGAGGCTGGTGCCGAGGTCGCGAAGGAAGCGGCCAAGCGTGCGGCTGCCCGGGAGCTTCCTGTGGTCTCGGGAGGCGCGCGAGGCGTTGACCAGTTGGCGATGGACGCCGCATTCGAAGCAGGTGGCACGGTGACGGGCGTGCTGGCCGACTCGCTGGTGCGCAAGCTCCGAAATCCCGCTGTCCGTGCGGCGATTCACGATGAGCGCGTCGTCCTGTGTACGCCTTACAACCCCTCCGCCGGGTTCAGCGCTGGCAATGCGATGGGCCGCAACAAGCTGGTCTATGCCCTTGCCGCAGTCACGCTGGTCGTAGCGAGCGAACTCGGCAGCGGCGGAACCTGGACGGGTGCCAACGAGTCGCTCGATCATCGCTTCGGGCACGTTGCGGTGTGGCGCGGACACGGTGAAGGCGCCGGCAACGCCCGCCTGGAGCAGGCGGGGGCAGCCGCCGTCGCAGATATCGCAGATGTGGATGCCCTGCTTGATGAACCCATTGCGTTTCCATCAGCCGACATCCACCTCGACCACACCGAGCCAGTGGCAACAGGCGAACAAGGAACTCTGTTCGAAGCACTCGCCAGCACTGACTGAGGCACATGGTTGTCCACAGGTGGCGCTGAGTGTGTCTGTGCGCTCGGTGACGGTGCCCGCCGCTCGCTCGGAAACTCAGCCAGTGACGATCTCAGCGATGAGGGAGAGAATCGCGTCCGAGGTCTCGCGGTCTTGTTCGATGCGGTCGTCGGTCTCGTACGTGACCTTGCGGGCAATGCGCGTGCCCGAGTCGCTGACGGCGGCGATGTGCGCGCGGTCCTCGCCTCGCCGGGGCGGATCGGTCACCAGCGCGGCCGTGCACGAGATGCCCGCCAGCGGCCACGGCTCAGTGCCGGGCTTGGGCGTCGAGACCAGGTACTGCGCCCGGGCCAGGCAGCCGTCGGCCATCGCCAGGGCGGCCTCATCGGACACGTGCGGCTCCAGCTCCGAGCCCATCAGCTCGTAGAGCGACTTCACCGAATACGGCACACCGGCCTCGAGGATCGTGCGCGAGCCGCCCGGCACCGTTAGCAGGTCGCTGACCGCCAGCATCCCGCCTCCCGTCACCGACAGCACGATTCGCAGCGGCGAGGCATGGATCGCCCGGATAGTCGCCAAGCGCTCGTCAGCGTTCATGTCAAAACCTCGGTTTCTTGGAGATGACCGTCCGCAAGCAGTCCGCTTCGTCGGCGCGAGACGGAGGCTATAGATTCGTTGCGGAAGGCCCCGGAACCGTCCCTGCTGCGGCAAACGGCCGGGGTTGCGCCGTTCGGAGCGGGCATCATTGCCATCTGACGAATGCTCTGAGCGACCAAGCAGGGCTATCAGCTGGCCGGACCAACGCAGACAGCTTGACAAAGTTCGAGTCTCCCGTGGGCAGTCGATCTCTTGTTTGCGTCGCTCACTCGCCCACTCCGGCGGCAAGTCCGTTACGGCCGGTTCCAGGTCTGGGGTCTTAGAGCGATAGCTAGGGTCTGCTGATGCCCGTTGGGGAAGCGACGCTGGATGACGAGGGCGCTCTCCATGGTCCGCAATCTGTAGAGCTGGAGGACATCGGCGCGGGGGCAGAGTTGGTCGGGGTGGAGCCTGGTGGGGCGGTCACGGTGGTGGCGGTGCAGTGGCATGGCACGCAGGCGGTCACGCTGACGTATCGGCGGGCGGACGGCACGCTGGGGGAGCGGGTGCTGTTTCGGGACGACGAGGCGGCGTTGCGGCTGGTGGCGCCGGAGACCAGCGGGTCGTTCACATTTGACGGGGACGGGTGGCTGTTTCGGTTGGCTGCTGAGGCTCGGCGCATTCGGCTGGCGCACCTGTTCGATCCGTACTTGGCGCTGGATGCGAGTCGGGTGCGGCCGTTGCCACATCAGATCGAGGCGGTGTATGGGCACATGCTGCCGCGCCAGCCGCTGCGCTTTCTGCTCGCTGACGATCCGGGAGCGGGCAAGACCGTCATGGCTGGGCTCTACATGAAGGAACTGATGCTGCGCGGGGCATTGGAGCGGGCGCTGGTGGTGGTGCCCGGCAACCTCACAGCCCAGTGGCAAGAAGAACTGCGGGACAAGTTCGACCTGCACTTCGACATCGTTACCAAAGACGACCTCGACGGAGTTGCCAGCATCAACCCGTTCGAGCGCAAGCGGCTGCTGATCGCCCGCGTCGACCAGATCGCCCGGCGGCAAGAGGAGCTAGGGCCATACCTGCGTCGTGGCGAGTGGGATTTGGTGGTGGTCGACGAGGCGCATCGCATGGCGGCGCACTTCTGGGGTGACGAGATTCGCAAGACGCTGCGGTACCAGCTTGGCGAACTGCTCGGTGAGGCGGCGCAGCACTTGTTGCTGATGACCGCAACCCCGCACAACGGCAAGGAGGAAGACTTCCAGCTGTTCTGCGCACTGCTCGACAGCGACCAGTTCGCTGGCCGGTTCCGCGACGGCGTTCACGCGACGGATCCGTCGGCGTTCATGCGTCGCATGACCAAGGAGCGGCTGCTGACCTTCGAGGGAAGGCCGTTGTTTCCCGAACGTCGCTCCACGACGGTGCGGTACCACCTGTCCGACGCAGAGATGGCGCTGTACGACGAAGTGACGTCGTACGTGCGCGAGCAGATGAATGCGGCGGATCGGCTGCGTGAAGGCGGTGACGGCCGACGGGGCAACACAGTGGGGTTTGCGCTGACCGTGCTGCAGCGGCGGCTGGCATCGTCGCCAGAAGCGATCTACCAATCGCTGCGTCGCCGTCGCCGGCGGCTGGAGGCCCGGATAGCTGAAGAGCGGCAAGCGGTTCGGTCCGCCCGGCTGGGGATGTCGGGCCGCGAAGAACGCCTGTCACGACTGCTCGCTGACGACGGCGACGCATCGACGCTGGATCCCGATGCCTACGACGAACTCGACGAGTCCGAACAGGCGGAAGTAGATGCCGAGGTCGTGGACGCCGCTACCGCCGCCGCGACTATCGCCGAGCTTGAGGCCGAAGTCGGCACGCTGCGACAGCTAGAGGAACTGGCGCTGCGGCTGCGTTCCGAGGGCACCGACACGAAGTGGGCACAGCTGTCGCGCACGCTCAGCGACTCCCCGCACATGCGCTCGCCCGCAGGCGACCGACGCAAGCTGATCGTGTTCACCGAGCACCGTGACACGCTCAACTATCTCGTTGACCGGCTGCGGACGTTCCTGGGTTCCGACGAGGCAGTTGTCCACATCTCCGGCGGCACGGGCCGCGACGAGCGTCGCCGCATCCAGCACCGGTTCACCCAAGACCCCGACGTGCTGGTGCTGGTGGCCACCGACGCCGCAGGCGAGGGCATCAACCTCCAGCAGGCGCACCTGGTCGTCAACTACGACCTGCCGTGGAATCCGAACCGCATCGAGCAGCGCTTCGGGCGGGTCCACCGGATCGGCCAGACCGAGGTGTGTCACATGTGGAACCTCGTGGCCGAAGACACCCGCGAAGCGCAGGTGTATGTGCGCCTGCTGGAGAAGATCGAGCAGATGCGCGAGACCTTCGACGGGCAGGTCTACGACGTGCTCGGTGAGGTGCTGTCGGGCCGCGAGCTTCGCAGCCTGCTGCTGGAGGCCATCCGCTACGGCGACCGCCCCGACGTACGACGCCGACTCGACGAAGTCATCGACGCCGATGTGCCTGCCCGCGTGGAGGCGGCCATCACCGACCCGGTGCTGGCATCGGAGGTGATCGGCTACTCCGATCTGGACCGCATCCGGCGAGACATGGACGAAGCAGCACTGAGGCGCATCCAGCCCCACTACGTGCGAGCGTTCTTCGAGGCAGCGCTGGGCGACTTAGGCGGCACCATGCAGGAGAAGGAACCGGGCCGGTTCCAGATTCGCCGGGTGCCGCTGTCGGTTCGCCAGCACAGCCGATCAGTAGCGGCTCGGGGCGCCACAGCCGTTCTGGAGCGATACACGCGCGTCACCTTCGACAAGGACCTGACTGAGGCCACCGGCGTGCCCGACGCCGACCTGCTGGCGCCTGGCCATCCGTTGCTCGAAGCCGTGGTCGACCTGACTCTGGAACACCACAGTGACCAGATCCGCCGAGGCGCGGTGCTGGTGGACGATGCCGACTCGGGAACCATTCCGAGAGTCATGGTGATGCTCGAGCACGAGGTGGCCGATGCCCGCCCCACCGCGAGGGCGCCGCACACGGTGGTGAGCCGCCGCTTCGAGTTCGTGGAAATCCCTGAGACCGGGGAGCCGTCGGCCAGTTCGCACGCCCGCTACTTGGACTACCGCCCGGCCACAGAGGCCGAAGCCGCAGCGGTGGGGCACTTGGTGGAGCGGCGGCGAGGCGACGGCCGCGGCGCGGAAACGCTCGGCATGGACCACGCCGTCAACGTGTCAGCACCCGATCACTTGGCCTCCATCCGGGCGCGCACGCTGGCTCGGGTGGAGCACACCCGCGAAGCGGTGCATCAGCGGCTGACGAAAGAGATCAACCACTGGGACAACCGAGCAGCGCAGTTGCAGCTCGATGTGGATGCTGGCCGAGTTCCCAAGATGAACGTCGACACCGCCCGCCGGCGTGCCGACGAGTACGAAGCGCGTCTCAAAGAGCGGCTGGCGGCGCTGGAGCAGGAACGAGCCGTCAGCGCCCTGCCGCCGCGGGTGGCGGGTGGTGCGTTCGTGGTGCCCGCTGGCCTGCTGGCAGAGCTGCTGCCGGCAGACCCTGAAGTTCTCGGCACTGCCCAGCCTGAGGTTGCGGTCGGCGACCAGCTGTCGAAACGGGAGACTGAGCGCCGAGCCATAGCCGCAGTCCTGGCCGCGGAGACAGATGCGGGGTGGGACGCGGTTGACCTCAACGAAGAGCGTCCAAACCATCCCGGCTTCGACATCCGGTCGAGCCGCACCGAAGGCACCGTGACCAGCTTCCGTTACCTGGAGGTCAAGGGCCGGCTAGCTGGCGCGACCACGGTCACCGTAAGCCGCAACGAGATCCTCACCAGCCTCAACGAGCCAAGCCGCTGGATCCTCGCGCTGGTGGAAGTAGCGCCCGACGGCAACGGAGACCGTGACCGGGCGCGCTACGTGCAGGGTCCGCTCGATGTGGGTTCGGGGGACCATCTGTTCGAGGTGACCAGCGTCAACTTCAACTGGGCCTCGCTGTGGGCACGCGGCGTGACGCCTGGCGATTTCCCCCTCGCGGACAACATGCAGGCGGCTGAGTGATGAGTGAGATGAGGTCTCCCGAGTGAAGAAGAAGCTGATCGAGGTCGCGTTGCCGCTCGATGCCATCAATGCGGCAGCGGCAAAGGAGAAGTCGATACGCCGGGGCCATCCGTCGACCCTTCATCTGTGGTGGTCACGAAAGCCATTGGCTGCGGCGCGGGCGGTGTTGTTCGCGCAACTTGTGGATGACCCGTCAGCGCACCCGGGCCGCTTCCCGACCGACGAGGACCAAGAGGAAGAGCGGGATCGCCTGTTCAAGATCATCGAGGCAATGGTCCAGTGGAAGAACACGTCTGATGAGGCCGTATTCACAGCCGCCCGTGCTGAGATCGCCAAATCCTGCGAGGACGGACTGCCTACAGTGCTCGACCCGTTCGCGGGCGGTGGCAGTATCCCGCTGGAGGCCCAACGGCTCGGGTTGAGGGCCTACGCCAGCGACCTCAACCCGGTGGCGGTCCTGATCAACAAGGCGCTGATCGAGATTCCGCCCAAGTTCGCCGGCCGGACGCCGATCAGCGAGCGGCTTGCGTCGTTGGAAGCCGACAGCGGCGGGCTTGATACGTCTGACCCATCGGAATGGTCCGGTGGCCAGCTTCGCCAAGCGCTGCATCTCGAAGACGACTGGCCGGGCGCGAGTGGCTTGGCTGAGGACGTACGGCACTACGGGGGCGTGCTGAGGGACCTCGCTCGCGCCCGCGTGGGCGCGCACTATCCGACGGTGGAGGTCCCAAGTGGCGAAGCTGCCACCGTGATCGCATGGATGTGGGCCCGCACGGTCCCATGCAGCAACCCGGCCTGCGAGGCACGCATGCCGCTGCTGAACGCCTACGCCTTGTCACGGCGTCGCAACCGCGAGGCGTGGCTGGAACCCGAGGTCGACACGGCAACATCGCGAGTACGTTTCCGCGTCCGTCACGGTGCAGGGTGCCCGTCCGGCGGTACCGTCACCCGACGGGGTGCGACCTGTCTGGTGTGTGGCACCGCGGTGCCACTGAAGGATGTCCGCGCACTGGCGCAGGCTGGTGGCCTCGGATCGCAACTGCTGTGCATCGTGGCCGAGGGCCAGCGGGGTCGCATCTACGTCGAGGCCACAAAGGAACATGTCGATGCATCACGGGTGCCAGCCCCCGAGGATGCACCCGTCGGCGACCTTCCGGCCAAGGCGCTCGGCTTTCGCGTACCGCAATACGGCCTGCGGGCATGGTCCGATGTGTTCACGCCCCGCCAGCTGACCACGATGTGCGCCTTCACCGCGCTATTGCCGCAGGTCCGCGACCAAGTCATCGCCGATGCCGAGGCAGTGGGAATCGAAGGCGATGCCCTACGGCTCCACCAAGGAGGCACCGGCCCCGTCGCCTACGCCGATGCCATCACTCACTACCTCGGACTTGCACTCGGTCGGCTCGCCAACCGCAGTTCCTCGTTGTGTTTTTGGAACGCAGGAGGCGAGAAGATCGAGCAGGTTTTCGCACGACCAGCGCTTCCGATGATCTGGATATCTGCCGAGGGCAATCCGTTCTGTTCCTCTACAGGGAACTTCTTGGGCCAGCTTGACTACTTGGTCGAGGTGCTGAGCCGAGCGCCCGCCGCCGCTGCCGGAACCGCGATTCAGAGTGATGCCCGCGACATGAGCGACAGCAGTGGGGCCGCGGTGGTGTGTACCGATCCGCCCTACTACGACAACATCCCGTATGCCGACCTGTCCGACTTCTTCTACATCTGGCTGCGGAAGAGCTTGGCCGATGTCCATCCCGACCTGTTCCGCACGTTGCAGGTACCCAAGGCACAGGAGCTGATAGCGGAGCCCGCCCGCCACGACGGCTGGGACGCAGCCGCCGAGTTCTTCGAGCGCGGCCTGCAGCAAGCTTTCAGCGCGATCGGCAACGTTCAAGACGACCGTTTTCCCTACACCGTCTTCTATGCGTTCAAGCAGTCCGAGACCGACGCCTCAGGTACCGCATCTACGGGCTGGGAGACGATGCTGGAAGGTTTGCTCGACAGCGGGGCATCCATTGTGCGGACTTGGCCGATGCGCACTGAGCAGTCTGGAGGCTTGCGTGAGGTTGGACGGGCTGCGCTGGCGTCGTCGATCATCTTGGTCTGCCGCCGTCGGTCCGATGACGCTCCGGTGGTCAGCCGCCGGGACTTTCTGACTGCGCTTCGCAAGGAGTTGCCGGACGCGCTAGCCCAGCTCCAGGCCGAGAACATCGCCCCGGTCGATCTGGCGCAGTCATCCATCGGCCCGGGCATGGCCGTGTTCTCCCGCTACTCACGAGTGGTGGAGCTCGATGGCAGCACGATGAGGGTCCGCGATGCGCTGGCCGAGATCAACCGTGCCCTCGACGCCGTGCTCGAAGAGCAAGACGCTGACCTCGACGCCGACACCCGCTGGGCGCTGGCGTGGTACTCGCAGCACGGTCACGGCAGCGGTCCCGCTGGGGACGCCGACACGCTGTGCAAGGCCAAGAACACCTCCATCGCGGGCCTGGTGGAGGCGGGCATCCTGTGGCAGCAGGGCAACGAGTGCCGCCTGCTGACCGTCGACGAACTCGACGAGGACTGGGACCCGGCCACCGACCGGCGCCTGACCGTCTGGGAGACAACGCTCCACCTGCGCCGCAAGCTGATGAGCGACGGCGAGCAGGCAGCGTCTGCACTCCTGGCCCAAGGCGGCGTCATCGACGATGCCCCGCGCGATCTCGCCTACCGCCTGTTCCACATCTGCGAGCGCCAAGGCTGGCAGCCCGAAGCGGTGGCCTACAACGCCCTCGTCACCTCCTGGCCCGAGATCATCCGCCAGGCCACAGCCCCCACCGACCTCACCCTCATCTGACCCGCACCCGAATGGCTCGATGTGCTTCGCCAGTTCGCGGCGAGGCGGCTGACGCTTGCCGTGCCGATGGGTTCGTGCGCGCCGCCTCGTCATACTCGCGGACATGGCCCGCAAACGACCGAGACGACAGCCCGCGCCGAAAGTCATCCCGACACAGCCAGACGCCGACGACTCGCCGCCCTCTACTGCTGCCAGCCCAGTCAACGTCAATGAACTGCTCACCCAAGCAGCGAACGAAGTCCGCGGCCTCGCTGACTGCATGAATGAGCTGGATCCGTTGGTACCGAAACCAACAAATCCTTGGATGGCTGCTATCCCCGCGTTGTTGGAGCAGCGCGGCGTGCCCTCCAGGACTTGCGATGACATTCTCGGCAACGAGCGTGGAGCAGCACTCGTCAAGTCACAGACGGCAGCACAAGTCTGGTCAGCGCAGGATCATCTGCACGCGATAGCCGTCTGTCTGCCACAGCGGACCGTGTTCTCGCTGATGTCGCTGAGCCGCATCGTCATGGAAGCCGCATGTACAGCATCATGGCTGAACACGAACGGGACAGACCCCGCTGAACTGTTGCAGCGTGCCATCACGCTGGCTTACCGGCAGATCCGAAGCGCGACCAAGCAAGCCGACGAGATGTCGGAATGGCATGTGCTGTCGGCACGAGAAACGGAAGCCCTCGCCGAAGAAATTGCCTCGTATAAGACGACTCTCGCCGGGTTTGACGACATCGGGCAGCGATTCGGTTTCAACGCGAAAGAAGGAGCGCCGTCCATCGCTACACGCATGGCAGCGGCGATGGATGCCCTGCGTGGAGCGAACCCTGACTTGGAGTTGCCTCCGGACGAAGCGCTGCTGGCGAACCTCCATGGCGCGGTTCATGGCGACCCCAACACGCTGATGGGAATGATGGACACAGAAGTGGCAGGCGGGATGCGAACGGTCAGCGTCCGGTCGCGGTTACGGCCGGTGCTCTGGCATGCCGTCGCGCCGACTGTGATGATGCTCAAGACCATCGCCCACGAATGGGAGACAGGGCTGCAGGTCGCCGAGATTGAGACCCACGCAGCGAACCTGTTCGACGTCGTCCGTGACACTCAGATAGCGATGGCCTGATTCGCCCAGAAGGCGAACCTGCCTTCAGGGCTAGCTTCGGTGGCAGTACGGCTTGAAGGCCTCGCGCAGTGCGCGGGTGTGGCCGTGGTCGATGGGCTGTGAGTCAGCGCTGGCACAGGAGTTGGCCGTCGATGAGAACGAGAGTGCGCATAATGGAAGCGCCCGCCCGGGGGCCGTCCGTGCGGTCGGACCAGCGGGCGGAGTCAGATGCTCCAAGGAACTCAGTGACGAGCGTATGACGACATCCTTGAGGGCAGAATTCCGGTGGCTGTGCGTCTCGGTCCGACTGAGTGGAGGCAGACGATGGCGGAGATGAGCAATCGGGCTCGGGTGGGGGAGGCGTTCGAGGTATTGGCTCGGGTGTTGCGCCCATTCGTTGACCGGCACATGTCGAGCGGGGCTGGCGGTGGCGCGGACTGGGCAGCGACGTTTGCAGCGACGGCGCGTCCGGCGCTGCGGGAGTACTCGGAGGACGACCCGTCGTTCCTGCTGCGGGTGATTGCCGACTGCTGGCAGGGCAGGTTTGAGCGGCAGCTGCCACGCGGCGCTCGCAACATCGTCTTCACACTTCGAGACAAGCGCAACGAGTGGGCTCACAACAAGCGCTTCCAGCTGCATGACGCGCAGTACACGCTGAGCGGGATCGTGACGCTGATCGAAGCGGTTGCGCCTTCGGAAGCCGCCGCCGTGCAGGAGTTGCTCGACGACCTAAATCGAACACAGTACGAGCGAACGCAACGCAACGACGAGAGCGAGCACCCCGGCGCCGTGTTCAACGTGGTGGACTCGCCGCCGGCTGGGTTGAGGCCGTGGCGGGAGGTGATCCACCCCCATGCGGACATTCACTCAGGCCGGTTCAGCGTTGCGGAGTTCGCAGCCGACTTGGAGATGGTTCGTCGGGGCGAGGGCAGCGAGGAATACGCCAACCCGCGGCGGTTCTTCGAGCGCACCTACTTGACGGCGGGGTTGCGCGACCTGCTCACGCTTGCCGTCAGGCGCGTATCGGGGCAAGGCGGACAGCCGGTCATCAGCTGCCAGACCAACTTCGGCGGCGGAAAGACGCACAGTCTCATCGCGCTGTACCACCTGATGTCGGGTCTCGACCTGTCTCAGATGCCGGTCGAGGTCGCCGATCTGGTTCGCGATGCCGGTGTCGACAATCTGCCCGAAGTGAACTGCGCTGTCGTCGTCGGCAACCGTTTCGGGGCCGGTGAGGTTCACACCAAGCCCGACGGCACTGAGGCGCAAACGATCTGGGGCGAGATCGCGTGGCAGCTCGGTGGTGCTGCGGCGTACGAACTGGTCGCCGACAGCGACCGCAACCGCACCAACCCCGGCGAGGCGATCCGGGACGTGCTCACCGTGTGTTCGCCGTGCCTGATCCTCATCGACGAATGGGTCGCCTACGCGCGCGAACTCTACGAGCGCACCGACCTGCCTGGCGGCAGCTTCGATTCTCAGTTCAGCTTCGCCCAGACGCTCTCGGAGGCGACGAGGGCGACCGACGGAGCGCTGTTCGTGGTGTCCATACCCGCTTCGGAGGAAGCCGATTCCGACGAGGACAGCTTCGCGGTGTCGAGCTTGGAGGTGGGCGGCACGGCCGGGCGGGAGGCGCTGCGGCGGTTGACCAATGTCACGAACCGCCTTGCGGAGACTTGGCAGCCCGCGAGCGGCGACGAGAGCTACGAGATCGTGCGTCGGCGGCTCTTCCAGCCGCTCAGCGATGAGGCACGAGCGCACCGGGACGAAACCGCAGAGGCCTTCGGTCGCCTCTACCGGTCTCGACGCGCCGACTTCCCTTCCGAGTGCTCCGAGATCGCGTTCGTCGAGCGCATCAAGGCGGCGTATCCGATCCATCCGGAAGTGTTCGACCGGCTCTATCAGGACTGGTCGTCGATTGATCGCTTCCAGCGCACTCGCGGTGTGCTTCGGCTGATGGCCGCAACCATCGACTCGCTCTGGGCGAGCGATGACAAGTCGCCCCTGATCCTGCCGTGCTCGATCCCCTTGGGCGACGACCGCGTAGTCAATGAACTGGCCGGGCGGCTGCCTGACTACTGGCACCCGGTCATCGACTCTGACGTGGACGGGCAGTCCTCGCATGCCGGGCGCATCGACCGAGCAACGCCTCACCTGGGGGCGCTGCATGCGGCGCGTCGGGTTGCTCGGACCATCTTCGTCGGCGCGACTCCCCGAGTCGGAGGTCCGAACCAAGGCTTGGATCTGCGTCGCGTACGTCTCGGGGCCACCTTCGTCGGCGATCCGTCGGGTCCGGTGTCTGATGCGTTGAGCCGGCTCGCTGCCGAGGCGCCGTACCTGTACGTCGACCGCGACCGGTACTGGTTCGATCGGCAGCAGAACGTGACGAGAACGGCACGTGACGAGATCGAGAACCTGCTTTCGGGCGATCGCTTCCAGTTGCACGCTGAGATTGTTAGGAGGCTGCGCGAGCGGAGCGGCAGGGCTGGCATGCAAGCCGACGCATTCGTAAGTGTCCATGTCGCTCCGTCGAGCGGCGCCGATGTGGCTGACGAGCCGCGTGCGCGCTTGGTGGTCTTGGAACCCGGGACGACGCTGACTCTGAACTCCGACGATTCGCCCGCCGTGTCCACGGCGCGAGAGATACTCGAACAACGAGGTGCCGGACCGCGGCAGTACAGGAACATGCTGGTGTTCGCCGCAGCTGAGCAGCGCGCCGCTGAGGCCCTGGAACAGGCCGCCGCCGAGTTTTTGGCCTGGGAAGGCATCTGCACGCGTCAAGACGAGCTGAATCTCGACGCCCAGCAGATGAACCTCGCCCGGGCGCAGCGCGAGCGGGCTGACCAGACCACTGGGTTGCGAATTGCGGAGGCTTACCGCTTCCTCTTGGTTCCCCAGCAAGAGGACCCGCGCGGTTCGGTCACGCTGGAGGCGGTCAGACTGGACGCGGACAGCGCGGCGGGAGAGCGGAACGGTCGCCGGCGCGCCGGCGACCATCAGCTCAGCGCGATGCAGCCCGTCGCGCGCATAGCCGAGAACGCTGCTCGAAGGCTCGTGAACGATGGCAGCCTGGGCGCGCAGTTCCCAGCGGTCTTGCTGCGTCAGCAACTCGACGGGGTGCTGGCGTCGCGCTGGACAGAGGGCCACGTGTCGCTATCCGCGCTCTGGGAAGACATGGCGCGATACGTCTACCTGCCGCGCTTGCGTGATCAGGATGTGCTGACGTCCACCATCGAACGTGGCCCCGAGGGCATCGCCTGGACGACAGAGGGATTCGCCGTTGCCGTTTCCTACGACGAGACAACCGGTCGCTACTTGGGGCTGAGTCCGCCGGGGGAACGAATAGCGGCAGTGACGCCATCCCATCTCATTGTTCATCCCGACTTGGCGATGCGGCAGCACGAGCGAGACCGTGAAGCTGCTACGTCCCACGACGCTGAAGGAGCGAGCGGAGATGGTGGCGACTCGGGCGATGGCCGCGGTGGCGCCTCAGGCGGGGACGACGACTTCGGAGGCGGCGCAGACGATCAAGGCGAAGGTTCTGGTACGCGAACGGATCCGGCGCGCCCAGTCCTCAGCGTCTTTCGAGGATCGATTGTCCTGAACCCTGAACGTCCCACCCGCGCATTCACTCAGGTCAGCGACGATGTCCTCACCCACCTCATCGGTCACCCAGATGCAGAAGTCGTCGTACGAGTCGAAGTCGAAGTTCGCAAGCCGGGAGGCTTCGCTGGCGATCTCGTCCGCGACGTCAACGAGAACACCCGAGTTCTCGGCTTCGAGGAAGGCACCGGCTTCAGTGAGGACTAGGGACTGGCTACAAGCCGGAACCAAGTGTTCCAAGCATCCACCATCCGAACCAACACGCATGGCAGGCTGAGTCTTGGTGACCGTAGGGCAGAGAATCGAGCGTGCATAAGTGCGCTGGATGCCGCTATGTTACGGTCCCTGTCGTAGAGCCTCGGGCGGGATTCGAACCCGCATCTCTCGCTTCGCTAGGGCAAGTGCTTGATCCGTCAAGCTGCCGAGGCTTCTTAGGCGGGCCACCTGCGTACGGCGCAGGTGGCCCGCTGCTACATCCGCAACCGTAGACGCGTCTTGTCGCAAATTGTGGATAGTGGCGAACGGTTCTCGAATTCTCAGTAACTATGCGGGTTTCAGGGATTTGCGAGACTGGCCCATGGGCCAGCAGGACGCGCGCTCCTCACCTAGAAAGCGGCGAGTCGAGCCCCATGCCGACAATTGCCAAGAGCACTACGACAGCAAGCAGGATCAGCGGCACGCCTACTACGACCCCGAGAGCCATTCCCCAGAACGTGTCCTTCACGCCGCCGATCTTTGATCTGCGGAAGAGGGCAACTTCCTCGTCCAGGCTCTTGATGGCTGCCGCAACATCTGATGTTGCAAGCTCATGAAGCGGCTGTGCGGACATGGCGGTTCCCTCCTGACGGAAGTCGGTGTCTGCCATCGATGACGCTGACCAGCCGGAGGGAACCAGGCAACCGGTGCCGTCGTATTTGGCCGGCTCCGCGTAGGCGGGATGTGCGTTGTCGATGGCGAACCTGACCGCACCGCACTCAGTCGTAGGGACTTGCACCCCGCCTCGTCGCCCGGGTGTTCAGGACCCAGCAGCCCAGCGAGAGAAGCGATGCGAAGGTGCTGGCGAGCTTGCAGTAGCGGGTTGCTATGCCTCTGAACTGCTTGAGGTCTGCGAAGGCGTTTTCGACGACGCGGCGGGCCCTGTATGCGTTCGCGTCGTACGGGTGCGGAAGCTTCCTCGCCCGCGTCGAGGGGATCACCGCCTCAGTCGCACGGCGCTCCAAGTCCTCCTGCATAGCTTGGCTGTCGTACGTTCGGTCGGCAAGGAGCCAGCTGGCCTGTTCCGAGGAACGATCAAGGAGCGGAATCAGCTCTTTCGACTCTGCGGCGTATCCGGGTCGCAGGCTGAATCTCAGGAACCGGCCCGATCGGTCGGTAAGTGCGATGACTTTGGAGGTTGGGCCTCCTCTGCTTGTTCCGATTGCTTCGTCAAGGCTGTTCGGGGATCGCAGGGGAGGCCTTGCCGTTTTCTTCGGCGGGCTCCGCGGGCGTGTTGGTGGACCTTGATAAACATGCCATCGATCTGGAGCGTTCCGAAGTCGAGTTCGCTATCCAGAGATTGCAGCAACCGCTCGAAGACACCTCGGTGCGACCACCGCCGGAACCGCTGGCCATAGCGCTCGGGCAAATCTCGCCACGGAGCGCCTCTTCGGGCAATCCAGAGAATGCCCTCGAGCGTCACCCAGTGGGAAGCTTCGTACGGCCGGCCGCGGCCGCGCTGCGGAGGGAGCAGCGGCTCTATCCGTTTCCACTGTTCGTCCGGTAATGCTTGCCTCATTATGGTAAACACAGTAGGAATATATGTTCGCAACACGTTGCGGAAACATGGCGTGACCTGCGATTATCATAAGTTCTTGGAGCCGACACCCGCTGGGCGGGGGTAGAGCGATTTCTCGCAGTTGTCTGCGGGTGCCGGCCCATAGAGGCAGGGTCTCATAGATTGATGAGCCAACCGATGTACCGTACGCGGAGACGACGAGGAGGTCTCCGTGGCGTTCATTACTTCGGATACAGAGCCAACGTACGCAACGCTCTGCGCACATTTGGAATCGGTCCGTCACCGTTTGCTGCAGATTGGCGACAGCATCCTCAGCCCGGGCGGACCGCCCATAGACGACCCCGAAATCATGGAACTGATCAACACGCATGCGAACGTGGCGGCAGCGGTACTGGCCTACGGGCAGGCGCTCTACGGAGACTCGTCGGTAGATTGAAGACCGGCCGACTCGAAAGTTCGCATCGACCGGTTCCCGTTGGTGCCCTACTCGGTGGCAGAGCGACATCAACCTACGGTTCACTGTTTGAGGACAGTCCCTAGCGGCGTTCAGCCGATGGCGCCGGCCACGGCGAGTTCGACAACACGGTCGTCGTCGTAACCGAGGATGTCCCGCAGGACGCGGTCGTTGTGCTCACCCAGGCTCGGGCCTGACCTGGTGACGGCGTGGGGGGTGCCGGCGAGCTGCAGGCGGGGCGCTTCGACGATCATGCGGTCGTACACCGGGTGCTCGACGTCCATCCAGTGGCCGCGGTGAATGAGCTGCGGATCGGCGAAGCAGCCGAGACTGTTCTGGCTGGCGTGTGCGGGCACGCCCGCAGCCTGCAGCACGGCTTCGGCTTCAGCCGGTGTGCGCCCGGCGGCCCATGCCGCGATGGCGGCGTCAATGTCTGCGTTGCGCGCGACGCGTCCCGCTGCGTCGAGGCCGGCGAGTTCGGCCGGCACGGGCTGGCCGTCGCGGCTGAGCACCTCACACAGTGACTCCCACTGGTGCTCGGTTTCGCACACCACCGCGATCCACGCCTCCGGTGGCTCGATGGGATTGTCGGGACTGGCATCGCCCTGGTCGCACGGGTACATCGCATGGGGGCTGCTGAACGCATCGGCATTGCCCGATCGGGTGGCAGCAACGCCATTGACCGTGTGCTCGAGCACCTCGGTCGCCAAGAAGTGCACCGCGGCCTCGGCCTGAGCGAAGTCGAGATGCTGGCCCCGGCCCTGCGGATCGGCGTCGCGGGCGTCGAGCGCGGCCAGCAGCAGCGGCACCATGTACTGCGGGGTGACGTAGTCGGTGTAGGCGAGGAACGGTCCCGCCGGCGCCCGGTCCGGCCAGCCGGTCATCTCGTAGTAGCCGGTGATGGCACCGGCCAGATTGCCGAAGCCGGCGAATGTGGCGAGCGGTCCGGTCTGGCCCATCAGGCTGGTGCTCAGCAGAATCAGGCCCGGGTTGCGGGCCGAGAGCGTCTCGTAACCGATGCCCCAGTCGTCGAGCGTGCCCGGCGTGTACGACTCGACGTAGATGTCGGCCCATTCCGCCAAGTCGCACAGCACGTCGCGGCCCTCGGCGGTGTTGAGATCGATGGTCACGCCGAGCTTGCCCGCGTTGAGCGTGCCGTACTGGATCGAGGCGTCAGGTCCCATGTCTCCCCGCAGGCCGCCGCCGCTGCCGCGTGCAGCGTCGAATCGCGCTGGCCCTTCCACCTTGATGACCGTGGCGCCGAAGTCGGCGAGCACCCGCGTCGTGAACGGCCCGGCGTACACCCACGTGGTGTCGAGCACCTTGATCCCCTCGAGGGGCCGCGGGCTCGACGGATCGCCGCCGCCGTCGCGCAGTTTCTCCGCGGCGTCCAGCAGCGCCGAGCGCGGCTTCGCCTTGATGGCCGCGGTGTGGGCGCCGAGATCTGGCGGGGTGCCGAGGGAGCGGAGTGGCGTGCGGCTGGGCTTGCACCATGCGCCTGGGGTGATCACGCTGCCCCACGCAGGATCGGCGACGGTGTCCCAATAGCCGCGCTCGTTGAAGTGCTCCACCTCGGTCAGCTCGGCTGGCGTGTACACGGGTGCCAGCAGCAGCTCGCGGCGCTGCGCTTCCGCGAACAAATCGGCGCGGGTGCGCGTGCTCGTCAAGCGGGTGATCGCGGCCTTGGTCTGCTCGAGCTGGCCCGGCGCAACCTCAGGATCGGTGAACAGGCGCATCCCGAAATCGACCCAGTCGAGTACCGCGAGCTCGTCGTCACAGCAGCCGTTCTCATGCACCCAGTCCATCAGCCGCTTGGTGAATCGGCCGATGGTGTCGCCGAACAGCAGCGTGATCGAGACGTAGCCGTCGGACGCCGGATAGACGAACTGCAGGTGGAAGTTGAGGAAGAGGATCCCGCCTGAGGTTCGGCGGGCCGACGGGTATTCGTTAGGGGCGTGGATGATGCCGGGGAATGCCGTCTGCATCATCGCCTGCTGTGCCGAGATGTCGACGTGCTGGCCGTACCCGCTGCGGTCGCGTTGGCGCAGCGCGAGCGCCGTGCCGACGGCGGCATGCGATCCCGCGTGCAGCCAGCTCTGCGGTGCCGTGATGCGCAGCGGCGCCCGGTCGGCGTCGCCGGTGATTGCAGCGCTGCATGCCGAGGCGGCAATGGTGAGATCTGATGCTGCCCAGCCGGCCTTCGGTCCGGTGCTTCCGAATGGGGTGACGGTGGTGTGCACGAGTCCCGGGTTGACCGCACGCAGCTCGTCGTAGCTGAGGCCAAGTCCGGGGTCGGGCGATTCGATCAGTGCGTCGGCGCTGGCGACCAGCTCCATCAGCTCGTTGCGATCGTCAATGACGCAGCTCTGCGCACCGCGCCGCAGGTTCCACCAGTTCAGCGATGTGCCGTCGGGGCCTGTTTCCCGATGGTCTCGCCCGCGGCCATCGGGGCCTTCGATGAGGATCACCTCGGCGCCCAATGAGCCGAGGATCGAGGTGCACATCGCGCCCCGGTGATCGGTGAGGTCCAGCACTCGGTATGGCTTCAGCATCGCCGCGAAGCTAACGCTCGCTCTCGGCGCCGACCGACGACCCGGCACCGGCGCAGATCGGGCATCGCGTCGGCGCCGGCGGCTAGCGTGCCGCCGGTGACGATTCGAGGCAAGGCACTCATCGCCGGGGTGTACGAGCATCCCGGCCGTGAACTGCCCGACCGCACGCTGCCGCAGATCCACGCCGAGGTAGCCGCGGGCGCGCTGGCCGACGCCGGGCTGACCCTGGCCGACGTCGACGCCTACTACTCGGCCGGCGACGCACCCGGCTTCGGCGCCCTGTCGATGGCGGAGTACCTCGGCCTCGACCTCACCTACATCGACGACACCGAGACCGGCGGCTCGGCGTACTTGGTCCATGTTCAGCATGCCGCTGCGGCCATTGCTGCAGGCCACGTGAACGTGGCGCTGATCACGCTGGCCGGCAAGCCGCGCACCGGCGGCGCCGGTCCAGGCGGCAGCGCCCGGTTCAGCTCGGCGCCCGAGGCTTCGTTCGAGAACCAGTTCGGCATGTCGGTACCCGGCGGGTACGCGCTGGCCGCGGCACGGCACATGCACGAATTCGGCACCACCTCAGAGCAGCTGGCCGAAGTCAAGGTGGCCGCCTCAACCCATGCGCAGCACAATCCGCACGCCTTCCTCCAAGACGTCGTGACGGTGGAGGAGGTGGTGTCGTCGCCGATGATCTCCGATCCGCTGCACCGGCTCGACTGCTGCGTGATCACCGACGGCGGCGGTGCCCTCGTGCTGGTCAGCGAAGCGGTGGCGGCGTCGCTTGACCGCCACTGCGTGCCGGTGCTGGGAACGGGAACCGCCATCAAGCACACCTCGGGCGGGCGCATCGATCTGACCCACACGGGGGCGACGCGCTCGGGGCCGCTGGCGTTTGCCGAAGCCGGCGTGACACCCGCCGACATCGACTACGTGTCGATCTACGACAGCTTCACCATCACGGTGCTGATGACGCTGGAAGACCTCGGCTTCTGCGAAAAGGGTCATGGCGGACGCTTCGTGTCCGACGGCGCTCTGCAGTCGCCCGGCGGTGCGCTGCCGTTCAACACCGACGGCGGCGGCCTGTGCAACAACCATCCGGCCAACCGCGGCGGCATGACCAAGGTGGTCGAAGCCGTGCGCCAGCTGCGCGGCGAGGCCCAAGCGGCCGTGCAGGTGCCCGACTGCGAGCTGGCCCTGGCGCACGGCACCGGAGGCAGCCTCGCCACCCGCATGGGAAGCGCCACGCTTGTGATGGGCAGGTCGACGTGAGCGAACTCGGGCAGTTCGGCCTGCCGGTACCGCCGCCGACGGTGAATCTCGAGACGCAGCGGTTCTGGGATGCCACCGCCGAAGGCCGACTGGTGCTGCCCCGCTGCGACAACAGCGGTGACGTCGTGTGGTACCCGCGGGAACGCTGCGATGGGCCCGGCAGCACCTCGGTGACCTGGTTCGAGGCCTCGGGGCGAGGCACCGTGTACAGCTGCACAGTTACCCGCCGCATCCCGGGTTCGTGGCGCAAGGCGGCCCCGTTCGTGCTCGCCTACGTCGAGTTGGAAGAGGGTCCCCGAGTGCTCACCAACATCGTCGGCTGCGACCCCGAGACGGTCCATATCGGCCAAGCCGTGCAGGCCGTCTTCGACCCCACGCCAGACGGCCCCGCACTGCTGCGCTTCACCCCAGCCTGACCGCTGTTCAGCGGGAGCGCCGGAGTCAGACTTCGAGCATCAGCGTGACCGGGCCGTCATTGATCAGCTCGACCGCCATCTCGGCCCCGAACGAGCCAGTGGCCACGGTGGCGCCCAGGCGACGCAGTTCGGCAACCAATTCGTCGATCAGCCCGGTTGCCTGATCGGGCGCTGCTGCTGCAACGAACGACGGGCGGCGACCCTTGCGGGTGTCGCCGTAGAGCGTGAATTGGCTCACCACCAGCACCTCGCCGCTGGTATCTGCTACTGACCGGTTCATCTGGCCGTTGTCGTCGGCGAAGATGCGCAGGTTCCAGATCTTGCCGGCAAGCCTGTGTGCCGACTCAGTGCTGTCGTCGTGCGTCGCACCCACCAGGCAGCACAGCCCGGGACCGATCTCGCCGATCACCTCGCCGCCGACTCGCACCCGGGCCTCGGCGGCCCGCTGCACCAGTGCTCGCACGCGCTCAGGGAATGATCGCGTCGACTTCGATCTCGATGACGAGGTCGGGATGGATCAGCCCCGACACCTCGACGAGCGTCGACGCCGGCCGGATGTCGCCGAACACCTCACCATGGGCGCGGATGAAGTCGTCGAGCATCCCGATGTCGGTGACGAACGAGCGGGTCCGCACGACATCGCTCATCTGCGCTCCCGCCTCTGCCAGCGCCTGCTCAATGACCCCCAGCGTGTAGATGGCCTGCCCGTAGCAGTCGCCCGGGTGCGCCACGCCGTCGGGGCCCAGCGACGTGCTCCCCGATACAGCGACCCAGTCGCCGAGCCGCACAGCCCGCGAGTAGCCGGCCACGGGCTCCAGCGGACCGCCGCTTGAAATGTTCTGCCTGTCGACGCCCGAAGCGCCGCTGTCTGTGCTCATGCTGACCTCAATTCGGCATGGTCGGGTTCGGTGGAAAGCTGACGGAGCGTTCTAGGCGAGGGCGCCGGCTATGACGAGTTCGGCGATCTTGTCGCCGTCGTAGCCGAGGATGCCTTCGAGCACTTCCATGTTGTGCTCGCCGAACATCGGGCCGCCCCACAGCGGCCGGCCAGGCGTGCGTGACAGCTCGAAGTTGCTGTTCTCGACCCAGGTGTGGCCGTGCTTGGCGTGCGGTACCGACAGAAAGTGATCGCGGGCCACGATCTGCGGGTCGGCCATGAGATCTGCAGCATCGCTCACACGGTGGGCGGGCACGTCTGCCGCTTGGAGCGCCGTCTCGATGTCGGCTGCCGCCTGAGGCTCTGTCCACGCGGTGATTGCAGCATCGATGGTTTCGGCGTGCGCTCGACGGCCTTCTGCATCGAGACCGAGCAGATCGGCGTTTGCGCCCAGCAAGTTCGCCAGTGCGTCCCAGTGCTCGTCGGTCTCGCAGGCGATCGCGACCCAGCGGTCGTCGCCGGCCGCGGGGTACACGCCGTGGGGGCACATGTGGCGGTCGGCGTTGCCGGCCCGGCCCGCGGTGCGGCCGTTGATCTCCTCGTCGGCGAACTCGGTTGCCAGGAAGTGCAGCGCCCCCTCCATCTGGGCGAAGTCGATGTGCTGGCCCCGCCCGGTGCGATCGCGCTCCGCCAGCGCGGACAGGATCAGCATCACGCCCAGCTTCGGCGAGATGTAGTCGGTGTAGGCGGTGAACGGCCCCGCCGGGATGCGGTCTGGCCATCCGGTCACCGGGTAGAAGCCGGCGATGGCCGCCGCCATCGTGCCGAAACCGGCGTACATGCGCATCGGCCCGGTCTGGCCCATCAGACAGCTCGAGAACATGACCAGCTCGGGGTTCACCTCGCGCAGCACGTCGTAGGTGAGACCCCAGTTCTCCATGGCCTTCGGCGAGAACGACTCGGTGAGCACGTCGCACCACGCGACGAGATCGAGGATCACCTCGCGGGCCTCGGGCAGCGACAGGTCGAGCGTCAGGTCCATTTTCCCGGCGTTGATCGAGTGGAACTGCAGGGCGTTCTCCTGCCCGCCCTCCTCGCCGATGAACGGGTGGACGCCGCGCAGCACATCGGGCTTCAGCTCGCTCTCGACTTTGACCACGGTGGCGCCGTAGTCGGCCAGCGTGCGCGTGGCGCCGGGGCCTGCCAGCGCCCACATGAAATCGAGAACCTTGACGTCATCAAGCGGGCGCTCCATCGGCTGCCCCACAGGTGCCGCCTCCGCCCGCGGGCGCGCGGTGATCGCTGGCCCGGCCGCGCCGCCGAGGTAACGCGCCGTGTGCTCCCCGAGCCGCGGCGCCACCGGCAGGTCGGCCAGCGGCTCGCCGGTGGTCTTGGCGAGCGCGCCGCAGAGCCGCACCGGTGCCGAGCCTTCGGCACGCGGCATCTCGACCTGCTGCCAGTAGTCGCGCACGTCGAGGTGCTCGAGGGCGAGCACGTCGGCGGTGGTGGTGATCGGCGCGATGAGCAGGTTGTCGGTCAGCGCCCGTTCCAGCAGCTCGGCTTTGGTCTTGGTCGCCACGAACGAGGTCAGCGCCTTGATGGCCTGATCGAACGTGTCCATCGACTCGCGGCCCTCCACGATGGCCATGCCGAAGTCCACCCAGTCCTTGTCGCGCAGCTCGGGCTCGCAGAACCCTTCCTCGCAGGCCCAGGTCAGGATCCGGCTCGTGAACGGGGCGATCATCGGACCGAACAGGAACGTGACGGTCACGTAGCCGTCGGCGCATTCGTACACCCAGGGGATCAGGAAGCCGCCCAGGTTCACGGCGCCAGGCAGCCGCACCGGCACTTCGCCGCCGGTGAGCACCGCCATCATCTGGAATTGCGTGCAGTCCACGAACGACTGCTGGGCCGACGTGTCGACGTGCTGGCCCAGCCCGGAGGTCTGCCGTTCGTGCAGCGCCATGAGGACCGCGCCGGCGGTGTCCACCGCAGCGTTGTGCCAGGTCTGCGGCGGCCCGATGCGCACCGGCGCCCGGTCGCGGTCGCCGGTCAGCGACATCGTGCCGCTCGAAGCGGCGATGGTGAGGTCGGTAGCGGCCCAGCCGGTCTTGGGGCCCGTTTCGCCGAACGGCGTGATGGCCGCGGTCACCAGCTGCGGGCTGGCTGCGCGCAGCGCCTCGAGGTCGACGTCGAACGCACCGCACGAGATCACCGCATCGCAGCGGGCGGCGAGCTCGGCAATCTGCGCGGGGTTCTCGACGACCACCGAGTGCTTGCCCCGGTTGTAGACGAGAAACTCGATAGCGCGCTCCGGGTCGGCTACGTCATCGACGTACGGACCGCGGTGACGGGTGCGATGCCCACTGGGCGGCTCGCAGAGCACCACCTCTGCGCCGAGCTGGGCCAGCAGCATTCCGGCGAGATGGCCCCGGTCGTCGGTCAGATCCAGAATCCGGTAGCCGTCCAGCACCTCGGTATGCCCCCAGTTGTCGCCAATGAGCCGGAGTGCCCGGCTGAATCCCGCAAACTCTGCCAGAACCGCTCACCGCACGCGTGCAATGCGTGCGGTGTCCGGTCCGCGGAACTGCCGCTCGGCAAAGAGCCTGAGCGTTACTTTGCTTGCATGACCACGCTTGAGGCACAGGGAAGCTCGAAGGGTTCGTCGAGACCGTCAGGCCCGCGTCGGCGCCGCAGTCGACGTTTCGGCATCGCTCTGATGGCCGTCGTATTTCTTGCCGCAGCGTGCGGCAGCGATACGTCCACCGACGAGCCGGTGCCCGATGAACCGGCATCCGGATCTGCGACCACTGTCGCACCCGATACCGGGGATGACCCCAGCGGCGGCACGCTCGTGCTGGCCGTCGAGCAGTGGCCCGAGTGCGTCAACCCCGTCACCTCGTGTGCCAATGCCACCTGGACGATCTGGTCGGTGCTGATCCACTACCTGCCGCGGCTCATGGAGCTCGACCAGAGCAACACGTACGTGGCGTCGTCGTTGCTGGCCGAAGAGCCAACCGTGGCGAACGGCGGCCTCGTCACCGCAGACGATGGCACGTTCACGCTCACCTACCGCCTGAATCCTGACGCGACGTGGAGCGACGGCACGCCCATCACCAGCACAGATGTCTGGTTCAGCTGGCGCGCCGGGCTCGACACCACCGGCACGCTCAGCACCATCGGTCTGGATCTGATCACCGACATCGACCATTCCGACCCACATACGGCCGTTATCACCTTCAGCGAGCCGTATGCACCGTGGCCGACGCTGTTCGGCGGCTTGCTGCCGGCGCACGAGCTGGGTCCCGACACCGATATCGCCGACAAGTGGAATGACGAGATCACGGTCTCGGGCGGTCCGTGGATCCAGGAGGAATGGAATCAGGAGCAGCACATCCTGGTTCCGAACCGCAGCTACTGGGATGCCGAGCGCATCCCACTGGTGGACCGTGTGGTGATGGTGCCCCGCGAGGACACCGACTCGGAACTGCTGGCCCTGCAGACCGGCGAAGCCATGGCCGCCTTCCCCCAGCCGTTTCCCGGTGCCCGCGAGCGGATCACCGGTGATCTGACCTACAAGGTCGCTGAGGGCACCTACATGGAAGGCCTCTGGATCAACCAGGACGCGCCCGACCGCCGCTTCGACATGACGCGCAACGTGCGCCAAGCCGTCGCCTATGCGCTGGATCGCGAACGCATCGCCGAAATTGCGCTTGGCACGATCACCGCCGACCCGCCGGTCCTGCAGTGCACTGGCTGGAATCCCGGGTTCGGCCCCTGGTGCCAGGACGACTTCGCCCGCTACACGCAGGATGCGGCCAAGGTCGCCGAGCTGCTCGAGGCCGAGGGCTGGACACGACCCGACCCCGACGGCTTGTGGATGAACGCCGAAGGTGAAGAGCTTGTGCTGGCATGGAACACCGTCGCCGGCAACAACCGGCGCGAGGACGTGCAAGCGCTGGTCGTCGACATGACCGCTCCGCTGGGCATCGGCTGGGAGATCATCAACTACGACCCGGGCGAGCTGTTCCAGAATCGACTGCCGGCGCTGAACTTCGGCCCGGTGGCGCTCTTCGCGAACAGCACCAACCCGGATCCCTCCGTAGCCAATCTCTACGACATCGACGGCATCCCCACCGAGGAGAACGAGTACACGGGTCAGAACTTCACGGCCTACCGCAGCCAGCAGGCCAGCGACTTGGCGTTCGCGATTGATGCCGAAGTGGACCCAGCAGCCCGCTTGGAGCTGGTTCACGAGTTAAGCCAGATCCTGGCGGCCGATGTGCCGTGGATCCCGCTGTACATGCTGCCCAACATGATCATCTGGGACCCCAATGCGGTGTCGGGACCGGGCGCCTATGTGTCGAGTCCCTACGGCGGATTCTTCGACATGTTCGACTGGACCGTGCACGTCGAATGAACGCATAGCCCGCGAACGGGCTGGCAGGCTCAACATCGTGGCGCGCTACGTGCTGAGACGGCTCGCGACGACGGTCCCGATCCTGCTGGCCATCTCGTTCGCCGTGTTCTGGGCGGCGAATCAGGTCTCGGATCCCACGGTCGCGCTCACGGTGAATCCCCGCATCGCGCCAGAGGACATCACCAGGTACCGCGAACACCTCGGGCTCGGTGATCCGATCCTGAGCCGATACCTGCAGTGGCTCGGGGACTTCGTGCAAGCCGATCTTGGCATCTCGCTGGTGCGCAACGGTGCGGATGTATGGCCCATCGTGCGCACAGCGTTGGTGAACACGCTGGTGCTGGTGAGCTTGGCGGTCGCGCTCTCGCTGGTCGCGGGAATCGCAATCGGCGCGATCTCGGCCATCCGTCGCGGCTCGTTCATCGACTACTTGGCCACCACGATCTCGTTCCTGGGGATTTCCATCCCGGTGTTCTGGCTGGGCCTCATGCTGCAGCTGTTCTTCGGCTTGTACCTCGCAAATTGGCTGGGGATCGGTCCGCCGCTGCTTCCGACGGCGGGGCTGTACTCGCCTGGCCAGCAGGGCTTCGACCTCGCCGACCGAGTGCGACACCTAGTGCTGCCCACGATGGCGCTGTCGCTGCAGCTCATTGCCGTCTACAGCCGCTATATGCGGGCCAGCCTGCTTGATGTCATGAACTCGGATCACGTTCGCGCTGCTCGTGGACGAGGCCTGCCGGAACGCACCGTGGTGGTTCGTCATGGCGTGCGCAATGCGCTGCTCCCCGTGACTGCGCAGGCCGCCACCGATGCTGGTCAGCTGGTCGGCGGGCTGGTGGTGACCGAGCTCGTGTTCCAGTACCCGGGTATGGGCCGGTTGTTCGTCGACGCCCTCTACGGCGGCGACTACCCCGTGCTGCTGGCCTCCGTGATGATCGTTGCAACAGCAGTTTTCTTGGTGAACCTCGCAGGCGATCTCTCCTACGGCGTCCTCGACCCCAGGATCCGGCGTGGCGCTCGCTGATCACGAGCTCGCAGAGCGCCCGTTGATGGCAGCCTGGCGGCGCTTCGCCAGCCGTCGCGTGTCGGTCGTAGCGCTCGTTGCGCTCGTGATCATTGCCACGGCAGTCGCCGGTGCCGACCTGATCGCCCCCTACCGGTCAGGACAGCAGCATCTCGATCATGTGCTGGCGCCTCCCGGGGCGGGCTTCCTGCTCGGGACCGACACCTTGGGTCGGGACACGCTGAGCCAGACGCTGTATGCCGGCCGGATCTCGCTCGTCATCGGCATATCGGTGGCGCTCATCGCCTCGCTGCTCGGCACGACCGTCGGCGTGGTTGCCGGCTATCTGGGCGGACGCATCGATGCCGTGTTGATGCGTTTCACCGACACACTGCTCGCACTGCCGCTCCTCATGATGATCATCCTGCTGGCGCGCATCTTGGGCGACAGCGCCGCTGATGTCGTGTTGGTGCTGTCGCTGCTGGGGTGGATGGCGCTGGCCCGCATCATCCGGGCGAAGACGCTGGCGCTGCGCGAGCAGGAATTCGTTGTGGCGGCCAGCTCGATGGGCGCAAGCACCACGCGGATCATGGTTCGCCACCTGCTGCCAAATCTGGTCGGTGAGATCTCTGTCGCGGTATCGCTCGCAGTCGCTGGTGCAATTCTGGCCGAGTCAGTGCTGAGCTTCCTGGGCTTGGGGGTCAGCTCTGCCCACACGCCGACATGGGGAAACATGATCGGAGGCAACGAGGGCTTCATGACGGTCGAGCCGTGGCTGGTGTGGGCGCCCGGATTGGCCATCGTCATCACCGTGTTGGCCGTGAATTACGTCGGCGACGGCCTGCGCGATGCGTTTGACGTGCGAGGTGAAGGCCGCAGCTGACGGTCGCTCCGACTGTCGTCGCGGGGTGCAAGTACCGGGTCGCGCCGGTAGACAGCGGGCCGCAATTCCACCACTTCAGGGCTTTTGTGTGCTGAGGTGGTACCCCGAATCGTTTCAGAGAGGAACTGGACTGTGGCGAACAAGGCAGAGACCATCAAGGCAGTAGCCGCCGAAGCCGGTGTGACTGCGAGCGACGCAGAGCGGACGCTGTCAGCGTTCTTTGATCTCGTTGCGGCCGAAGCGAAAGCCGGCGGCAAAGTGACCTGGCCGGGATTCGGCTCCTTCTCCATGTCTGAGCGTGGCGCCCGCATGGGTCGCAACCCCCAGACCGGCGAGTCCATCCAGATCGGTCCGAGCCGCTCCCTCAAGCTGGCAACCGCTGCTGCCATGAAAAAGCAGCTGATGAGCTGAGCTGAGGCTCAGCTCAGCGGCGCCGTCTGTGGCGCCACACCATCCCTTCGGCGCATCGTCGCCATGCAGATGCAAGCAGTGAGGGC
The DNA here is from genome assembly GCF_965204125.1 of Candidatus Poriferisodalis sp. Taxonomy (GTDB): domain Bacteria; phylum Actinomycetota; class Acidimicrobiia; order Acidimicrobiales; family Poriferisodalaceae; genus Poriferisodalis. The sequence goes on from NZ_OZ241968.1 coordinate 1,824,088, forward strand.
AAGAGCAGCGATGACCGAGTAGGTCGTGCTGAAGCTGCTCGTCCGGTCGGCGAGCCACCCGCTCGCGGCCGGGCCGATCACCGACGCAGGGCCGTAGAACATCGTCATCGAGCCGAGCACGGCGGCGAACGTGCGGTCGGAGACGTGATCGCTCACGAACGTCGCGGTGAGCGATGGGAACGAGAACGATGCTGCGCCGAAAACCACCACGGCGACGAGGATCATGGCGCTGGGCGCACGCGTCGCCATGACCACGGCGGCACCGGCGCTCAAGGCCATGACGGTGGCCATGGTTGCGGGCCGCCCGATGCGGTCGCTGAGCCGTCCGAAGGCCAGTGCCCCAACGATCGAACCCGCGCCCATCCACGAGAACACGAGCGTCGCGGCGGTGCGGCTGAATTCGTGATCGCCCTCCAGCGCTCGCCCCAAGAAGTTCGCGAACGAAGACGCCATGTACGCGAATGCCATGTATGCCGCGACAGCGCGCTTCCACCCGTGAATCCGGAACAGGGCTCCGAAGCCGCCGGCACCGGCCACCCGCTCGGTGCGTCGAGCCCGGACGAATATCGACAGCGCCGCAAACAGCACCACCGACAGTGCCGCCTGGGCCACCCAGACGGGCCGCCAGATCGCATCGTCGGCCGCAATGCTGCGCAGGGCAGTGGTTGCGAGCGGCACGCCGATGAGCGCGGCGCCCATGGTGGCGGTGAGCGTGCCGAGCGCGGCGCCGCGGCGACTCGCCGGCACGCCTTCGCTGGCGATCACTGGTGCCGTGAGCCAGATGCCGCCGCCGCCGAGACCGGCCAATGCAGTGCCGATCACTACGGCTGCCGGGCTCGACGCGGTGCCGATCACCGCAAGACCCACGGTCGAAGTGACGATGCCGGCGCGCAGCAAGGTGAACGGCTCGATTCGACCGGCAGTGAACGTGACGATGATCACTCCGGTGAAGTACGCGCCCATGTTGGCCGAGCCGAGCGCGCCGATCAGCGTGTCGCTGAGGTCGAGATCGTCGGCCATGGCGGGCACCAGCACGCCGACCGTGGCCCGGCCGAAGACGTGCGACACCACCCCCGAAAGAGCCACCAGCACCACCCGTCCCCAGCGGACGCGCTCGCGCGGGGTGCTCCCGACCTCGCTGGGTACCGGTGGGCTAGATGCGGCCTGGCCCGAAGTGACCTCGAAGACGTCGGGCAGGCGGCCCATCTGCGCGGAGGCGGGGTTCAGTGCCCCGGCGTGAACCTGATCGGCAGTGTCGATGGCCCCCAAATGCCGTTGGACACCGGTTTCCATTCCACGTCGCCGTCGAGACGCAAGTCCGGCATTCGCTTCGCCACGGCCTTGAGGGCCTCCTGCAGCTCGGCTCGTGCCAGGAACGCGCCGAGGCAGTAGTGGATGCCGCTGCCGAAGGTCATGTGCGGCGCACTCGACCGGCGCGTGATGTCGAAGCGCAGCGGCTGATCGAACTGCGTCTCGTCATGGTTGGCGGCGGTGAAGCTGGGAAAGATCAGCGTGCTGGCCGGGAACTCGATGTCGCGGTAGGTGAGGTCCTCGCTGGCGTAGCGGGCGGTGCCCCGGATGGCGCCGAAGTGCCGCATGACTTCTTCGGCAGCCAGGGGCGCGAGCGACGGCTCGTCGCGCAGCAGCCGGAGCTGGTCGGGACAGCGGGCGAACAGTTCCACAGCGCAGGCGAGCTGATTGCGCGTGGTGTCGGTGCCGGCGAGCAGTACGGCGTTGGCCAGTGACTGCATCTCCTCGGTCGTCAGCCGGTCGCCTTCCTCCTCTGCGGCGATGAGATCCGAGAGCAGGTCGTCGCGAGGCTCGGCGCGCCGCTCGGCGATGAGCTTGGACATGTAGGCACCCATCTCGTCCTGCGCGGACATGATCGTGTGCAGGTCGCGTGCCAGGTTGCCGTTGAACACCCGGAAGATGTCGGTGGCGAGACGGCTGAACAGCTCCCAGTCGTCGCGGGGTGCGCCCAGCAGCTCGCAGATGATCGGGATGGGGTACGGCTCGCAGACCTCGGTGACGAAATCGCCGTGCCCGCGAGCACACAGCGGGTCGAGCAGCTCGTCGATGACCTCGGCCATGAACGGGCGCAGCCGTTCGGCGGCCTTGGGAGTGAACGCCGGGCCGACGAGCCGGCGCAGTCGCTGGTGCTCGTCGCCCTCCATGCCCAGGATGTTCTGCCCGCTGCGGCGGTTCCACTCGGCGTCGTCGACGCCTTGCATCTGGGCGATGAGGCCGATGGCGCTGAACCAGCGCTTGTCGCGCAGCATGGCGGTCACGTCGGCGTGACGGGTGATGACGTAGCCCAGCGGGGTGCGGGCGATCCAGTTGCGCTCAGCGAGCCCGATCAGTGCCTCTCGCCTCTCGTCCTCGCCTTCATCGCCTCCGAGGCCGACCTCAGGCATGTCGACATCGGCAACAAGTGTGGCCATGGCCGCACCCTAACCAGCCCGCCTGCGGCGCCGAACAGAAGCCCCACGAGATCGGGTCGAGGCCGACGCCGGCGGTCGCTGCCGAGGCCGTGGGGTGGGCACGAAGCCGAGCACGGCGCCGTTTGGCGGCCGTACCATTCGCCCGATGAGCGAGACAACAGACAACGGGAGCGGGACGGTTGCGGCAGAGCGGCACGGCGACGTCCTGCTGGTGCGGGTGGATGACGGCAAGGCCAATGCCTTCTCGGTGCCGATGCTTGCGGCGCTCGATGCCCAGATCGACATTGCCGAGGCAGACGATGAGATCGGGGCGGTGGTCATCGCCGGCAATGACCGGGCGTTCTTCGCGGGCTTCGATCTCAACGTGATCCGCGGCGGCGACCGTGCTGCGATCGGCGAGTTGGTCTCGGCGGGCGGCGCGATGGTGCGGCGGGCCTATGGCGCATCGGTGCCGGTGGTGGCGGCCTGCACCGGCCACGCGGTCGCCGCCGGCGCCCTGCTGCTGCTCGGCTGCGACCACCGTGTCGGACCCGATGCGCCGGTCAAGATCGGCTTGAACGAAGTGGCGATCGCGCTGACGCTGCCCGACTGGGCCATGACCATCTCCAAGGAACGGCTGTCGCGCCGTCACCTGCAGCGCTGCGTGGCCAACGCACGCCTGCTCGACGGCAATGGAGCGGTCGAGGCCGGCTACCTGGACGAAGCCGTCAGCCCAGATGCCGTGGTGGATCGAGCGCTGGAGGTCGCCGCGGAGCTGTCGGAGACGCTCGATGCCGGCGCCTACGCCGGCACGGTGCGCGCGCTGCGCGGTGACGTCCTCGCGGCCATGGACGCTTCGGTTGAGCGGGATCGGGCTGCGGCGGCTTGAAACAGACATGACAGCCAGCAACATGGGGGCTCAGTGATGAAGGCAATCGTCTTCGACGAGCACGGCGATATCGACGTGCTGGCGTACCGCGACATCGACACGCCCGAGCTGCAACCCGGCGAAGTCCGGGTAGCGGTGCGGGCCTGCTCGCTCAACTATCACGACGTCTTCACCCGCCGGGGCATGCCGGGCATCAAGGTGCCGCTGCCCGGCATTCCCGGCTGCGACGCTGCCGGGCAGGTCGCCGAGCTCGGACCCGACGTCGAGGGGTGGTCGGTGGGCGACCGGGTGCTCGTGGACCCGGTGCGGTGGGATCGCGGCACCGGCAAGTTCTCCATGATCGGCGACACGCTGTGGGGTGCGTACGCCGAGTACGTGGTGGTGGCAGCGAGCCAGCTGATCCCGCTGCCCGACGACGTCTCCTACGAGGACGCTTCGTGCCTGCCGGTGGCCTACGGCACGGCACACCGGATGATGATCACCCGCGGCGAGGTCGGCCCCGATGACACGGTGCTGATCTTGGGCGCCAGTGGGGGCGTGGGCACCAGCGCGCTGCTGATCTCGAAGATGCGCGGCGCCAAGGTGATCGCTGCCGCAGGAACCGACGAGAAGTGCCAACGCCTCGCCGACCTCGGTGCCGACGAAACCATCAACTACTCCGAGGTCGACATCGCCCGGTACTGCCGCGAGCAGACAGGCGGCCTGTTCGGCGGGGGCGGCTACGACGTGGTGGTGAACTTCACTGGCGGCGACACTTGGGCCCGCTCGCTGCGATGCGTGCGCCAGGGCGGGCGCGTGCTCACCTGCGGTGCCACGGCCGGTTACGACCCGCAGACCGATCTGCGGTTCATCTGGACGGCCGAGATGGACATCCGGGGCTCCAACGGCTGGCAGCGCAGCGACCTCGACGAGTTGCTGCGGATGGTGCAGTCCCGCGAGCTGGTGCCGGTCATCGATTCGCTGGTGCCGCTGCCTGACGGCGTGGAAGCGCACCGGGCCATGGAGGAGCGTCGCTTCTTCGGCAAGATCGTCATCACCGCCGACGCGCCGGCCTGAGCATCGCTGCCGTGCCCGACGACGGGAGTCCCCCGGCCGACGGAGGCGACAGCGATGACGTAGGCGTCATCGACTTCCGGTTCCGGCCGATCGGCGCTCGCAGCTGGACGCCCGAGACCACCTACCACTACCTCGAGCGAATGGGCCTCGAGCCGTGCCCCAGCTTCGAGGCGCAGTCGGTTGACCTGATGTTCGCCGAGATGGACGCAGCCGGCATAGCGCTGGGCGTCATCGGCGTGCCCGGGCCGACGGGCATCCGAGGGCTGGACCCGACCGGTTCCGCCGAGATCCGCCAGATCGTCTCGGAGCATCCGGATCGGTTCGTGGGGTTCGGCTCGGTCGAGCCCAGCGATGTCGAGGCCGCAGTGTCGGCCGTCGGCGAGCTGGCACGCCAGGGCATGCGCGGCGTCACCGTCGATCCGTCCACCGCCCAGATCAACCGCCGGTTCGACGACCGCGAGCTCTACCCGATATATGAGGAGGCGCAGCGCCTCGGGCTGATCGTGTCCACCACCATGAGCTGCCTGCTCGGGCCGTACCAAGACGACTGCCGCCCCGAGTACGCCGATCACGTCGCTACCGACTTCCCCGGCTTGACCGTGTCGATCCAGCACGGCGGCTGGCCGTATGTGCGCGAGGCGCTGGGCGTGGCCTACAAGCAGCCCAACGTGGTGATCGTGCCCGGCCAATACGTCCACTACGGGTTCCCCGGCTCAGAGGACTACGTGACCGCGCTGGCCCGCCAGCTTCCCGACCAGATCCTGTTCGGCAGCGTTTATCCCAACTGCGGTCCGCTCACCGACCTGCGCCGCATCGTTGCAGGCTGGCAACTGCCGCCGCACATCGAGCGCAAGTACCTGCGCGACAACGCCGCCCGAGTGCTCGGCCTCTGATCGCGCCGCGAGTCTCAGGGCCATCGTTAGCCATCACGGCGCTCGTTCGAGAGCGGTGCGCACTTCAGCGACAAGCGGTGGGAGGTCGTCTTCGGCGGTTCGCCATGCCGTTGCTGCGTCGATGGTCCAGTAGGCGTGGACGATGCGATTGCGCAAGCCACGGGCCATGGCGACCGGCAGAGTCGGCAGCAACGTTGCCGCCTCGTCGGTCAATCGCGAGGCGCATTCACCAATCACGGTCAAGCACCTCAGCAGCGCGTCCTCGGCCATAGTGTCGTCGGCGATGTCTGCTCGCAGGCCGGCATATCGAATTGCTCGCTCGGCAGCATCGAGCAGGTAGCTGAGACGAGAGACGTCTTCGGCGTTCACAGTGCAATGGCGTAGCGGCCGACCGCTTCGCTTTCGGCCTCGGTCATACCGCTGTCGCTGACGACATCGACAGGCGCGTCGAGCAGCGCTTCGAGCGCACTGCTGAGCCGCGCGAGGTCGAACAGTGTCGCTGTGTCCGAAACCGTGACCAGCAGGTCTATGTCGCTGCCGGCGCCGGCGGTGCCTCGTGCGGTAGAGCCGAACAGCCGCACGTCGGCAGCATGATGCTCGGTCGCCAGCCGCTTGATGTCGTGCCGGTGCCGCAGGACGCGTTCCAGCGTCGATTGGGCCGGTCGCGAGTGGCGGCTCAGGAATTCTCCGAGCGCGTGCTGAACCAACGCAGCAGTGGAAGGCGGCACCGGTTGCTGGCTCCGGTATCGCTCGATCTCCGCATCCAGCTCATCGGGAATGGTCACGCTCAGGCGCCGCATGTGGTGCAATTTACACCACCTGCACCAATTCCCCGCTGGGTGTGGGCGCTGCCGCTGGTCTTGTTCGCAGCGCAAGCCCCGCTCTTCGCGATCTGCTACCCCAGGCGCGACCGAGTTCTCTCGACCACAACCGTCACGATGTCGATACCCGTGTACTTCCGGTGCCGAACCGTCGAGGCGAAGTGACGCAGCAGGCGAAGCGAGATCGTGTGCCCTTCGGATGCGGGGGCGCGTTCGCTCACAAAGGTGAGCCGGTCTTCGAGATTGTGGGCATCCGCTGACGTGCGCAACTGCAGTTCGATGCTGGACGCCGAGGGCCGCGCGATGACGACCAAACGTGAGGGGGACTGGTCCTCGTCGGACTCCATCAGGCTCAGCAGCGATTCCTCTCCCACGAGCCTGAGCCGGTTCGCCGCAGCGGCCTCCCAGCCTGAGCTCGCTGCGACCTCCGCCAAGAATTCGTCGACCTGCGGCAGCGCCGCCGCATTCAATGCTGTCTCAAGACGGCGGCGCTTCCGACCGCTTGACTCGACGTAGGCCGTCAGCAAGATCGCGATGAGCGTGCCGACCATCATGCCGTTGCTGAGCAACGTCCCCCAAGCGCCGCCGATGATGGTGCCGATCACGTCGGAGCCCTGCAGCCCCACGCCGACTGCAATAGCGACACCGACCACTATGGCCTTCTCGGGTCGAAGGCCGTCCTGCAGCACGGAGCGGAGTCCCTCCACGAACAGCAGTCCCATGATGATGAGCAGGTAGCCCGAAGCGACCGCGCTGGGAACCGTGAGCAGGACGGCGGTCAGTTTCGGTGTCAGCGCCAGCGCGATGAGCAAGGCGCCGATGCAGTACCCCACTCTGCGGGAGGCCACGCCAGTGAACTGCGCGAAGGAAATCGACGTTGCATCCATGGTTCCGACAGACAGCGTTCCTGCCAGTCCGCCGAAGAGCGAACCGATGCCGATGGTGTTGGCCGTGCCCTGCACATGGCGGTAGTCGGCCGCTGCAGGGCTCCGTCGCGATACCCGCTGGATCACGACGCTCGTCGTCATCGCCTTGATGGTGACGGCTAGCGAGACGACGAGGAATAGCGGCAGCAGCGCCCAGAACTCGGCACCTGGGGTCAGGTCGAGACCGGGAAACTCTGGTTGCGGAACCTCAAGCCAGGCAGCGTTTCCGACATCTGCAGGGTCATACAGCCCGTAGAGGCCGGCAGCGAGCGTTGCAGCGACAATCGCGATGATTGGCGACCACAACCGGAGAAGCCCCTTGGCGCGCATTGCCAGCATCGCCGCAACCAGCACTGCGATGAGAGCGACAACTGGCCCCGCGATGGCCGGAGTGTCCCCGGATGTCGTTCCGAGGCGCTTGACGACGACCTGCATGACACCGAGCGCGATCAGCATGACGACGACTCCCGAGACCGTCGGCGTGATGAGCCAGCTCAGGCGATGCAGCCACTTGGCGAGCGCGAACTGGAACAAGGCGGTCACGACAATCAGGGTCGCCAGTGTCTGCGGCCCGGCACTGTTCACCGCCAGAATCGCAACGGCCAGGTAGCTCGGCGAGATGGCCATCAGGATGTTGTGCCCGCTGCCGAACGGTCCGAGACGGGCTGCTGAAGCCACGGTCGCTATGCCGCAAACCAGGATCGCCGCCGTCACCGACCATGCCGCTTGGCGTTCGCTCAGATTGGCCGACTGCACGAACAGCGACATCGTCAGCACGGTCGGCGCCAGCGCGATCACGACGCCCTGGATGCCCATTCCCAGCGACAGCGCTATGGAGCACTTCTCGTCCGGTTCGTAGGTGATGCCCTCGCCCGGCGCTACTGCGGCCACGGAGATCGAGTCGACTGCTACACCGAATAGGCGAAATCGCGCAGGGCTGCGGCCGTGGCCGCGTACACCTCGGGCATGGCGCCCCGGAAGATCACGTCGCCGGCATGGCAGGTGCCGTTGACTGTGCGGGCCTGCACGCTGTTGCCCGCCGCCGCCAGCTTGCGGTAGTAGGCGAGCCCCTCGTCTCGCAGCGGGTCGAGCTCGTTCACCGAGATGACGTGCGGGGGCAGGCCGGTCAAGTCATCCACGCTGGCATGCAGCGGCCATGCCAGCGGGTTGGTGCGGTCGGGCCCGCCCAGGTCGTACACCTTGGCGATGCCGCCCATGTTCTCGCAGTCGAGGAAGTACTGGTTGTTCTCATGCAACGACGGCAGGTCGGCGGGCGGGTCCGCGTACATGCCTGAGATGTACGGGCACTGCGCGAACACGCCGTCGATCATGTCGAGATAGCCGTCGCGCTTGGCCTTCAGTGCAGTGGCAAGCGTCAGGTTCCCGCCGCCCGACTCACCCGAGACGGTGATGGTCGACACGCCCAGGGCGTCCTTGTTGGCCGCAACCCACTGCAGGCCCGACGCGCAGTCATTGAGTCCGGCGGGGAACGGATGGTTGCCCAGCTCGCCGCCGCCGTTGCGGAACTCGACGCCGATGGCGACCAGCCCGAGCGCCGCCAGCTCGTCGCGCCAGCGCACATAGGACAGCCCGGATGCCTTCAGCAGCACCATGCCGCCGCCATGGATGTGGTACACGCACGGCTGCGGGCCCGCAGCGTCGGATTGCTGGTGGATGTAGAGGTTGATGTCGTTGCCGTCGACGCCGCTGATCACCTCGGTGCGCGACTCCACGCCCACGACAGGCGGCAAGCTTCCGAAGAGGGCGTCGAAGAGCATCTCGAAGCCGGGCTCAGCCTCGTTGACCCAGGCGTACAGATCCTCCATCGACGTGTCGGCAGTTGCGGGCGACGGCTCGCCGTGGCCGCCCATGCCGACCATGTCCAGCACCGCGATCATGCGCGGGTCTGCCCGTGGATCGTCGGCAATAGTCATGTCCGGATCGCCCAGCCGTCCGGGACGATGTACTGCTGCAGTGCTCATGAGGGTTCCCCTGTCTGCCCGGACGCGACGTCCCCGGGTGTGGCGCCGACAGTAGCCCCGCCCAGTGCCGCCCCGGTTGCGTCGTGCATGGCAGGTCGACTGGTGCGTCGACGCGTCTAGAGGTCTGGTGAGTCAGGACCGGTCAAGCGACGGGGGGGAGGGGGACTGGCTTCGGATTCGTCGACGAGCAGACCCCGGGCAATGTCCTGAGCTTCGTCGAGTGAGCCGACCATGTGCTCGGGCGGGATGCGGCGCAGAGCGTTGAGCGACTCGAGGGTGGCGGCGGGCGCACCGTCGAGACTGAGGATGATGCACGTGGCATCGCCGGCGGCGGCGGTGTCGATGAGCTGCTCGATGACCAGCGCGGCACTGTCGTCGATGTATTCGGTCTCGGAGAAATCCAAGATGACGACCTCGTGGCCGACAATGTCGTCGCCGATGGTGCGGATGAGCTTGCTGGACGAGGCCACGGTGAAGCTGCCGCGCAGCTTGACGATGCCGGTGCGTGCGGAATACGGGCTGATGCCGTAGGAGTCCGCGCTGTGCTCGTACAGGAAGATCTGGTCGAGCAGAGGCACCGAGACCACGCTGTCGAGCTGGAGCCGCTCGAACTGGCGGGCGCCGATCATGCCCGCGACGATCAGCCCCACCGCCACGGCCGTCACCAAGTCGACGAACACCGTGATGCCAAGCGTCGTGAGCATGATCAGAAGGTGCTCGCGCTGAATGCGCCGAAGCCGTGCCAGGAATCGCCAGTCGATGAGCTGCCAGCCGATGACGGCGAGCATTCCTGCCAACGCGGCGTGCGGCACATAGGTGAACAGCGGTGCCAATCCCAGCACCAATGCCAGAAGCGTCAGCGAGCGAATGATGGGTGAGATCGCAGTACGAGATCCCATCCGCCAAGCCACAATCGACGAGAGGAAGGTCGGGCTCCCCGGCAGGCCGCCGATCAGGCCGGCTGCGACGTTGCCAATGCCGGTGCCGAGCAAGCCCTTGTTCGGGTCGAGCTGAGTGCGAGTCTGCGCATCCACCGCCAACGCGCCCAGCAGACCTCGCACCGTGCTGAGCAGCGCAATGGTCAGTGCCGGCACCACCGCACCTGCCAGGAAGGTCAGCGAGAGTTCCGGACGCTGCAGGTCTGGCAGCGAGCGCGGTATGCCCTCAAGCGTCGGCATGTCACTCAACCACAGGACGTGGAGGAGGGTTGCGGCCAGCAATGCTGCGATCATGGCGGGCAGGAACCTGCGCAGCCGCTTCGGCCACAGCACCGAGACACCCAATGCCGCCAACCCGACGGCCAGGGCACTGGTATTGAGCGTGTCAAACGCTTCAGGCCAATTCCGAATTGCGTTCACTGGCTTGGTGATCTTGACCGGATCGCCCAGGAACGCGTTGGACATCGAGATGACCGTCATCACGCCGATCCCCGACGTGAACCCCGCGATCACCGAATACGGCGTATAGGTGACGTAGCTGCCGATGCGCAGCACGCTCAGGACGAGCTGGATGACCCCGGCGAGCATCGCGATCGTGAACGCCTCGGCAGCGGTCTCGGCGTGCGTCGCGACGACCGCGGCCATGGCAATGGCCAAGACGGCGCTCACCGATCCCATCTGCGGCCGTGATCGCTCGAAGACGCCCACAAAGAAGCCCACAGCGAGAGCGCCGTAGATGCCGCTCGTAGCTCCGAGCCCCGACGCGACGCCGTACGTCACAGCAGGAGTAATCGAGATGACCGCGGCGGTGACACCGCCCGAGACGTCCCCACGGAGTGTGTGCAGGTCGTAACTCATGCCTGAGTAGCCGGAATCTCTCGTTCGAGGATCGGAAGGCCGACGCTATTGCACCGTTGTCATCGGCACCTTCGTCAGATTGCTAGCTGTCAGCCGCGATCACGACCAGCAGCTCGCCGTTGTCAACCTGGTCGCCGACCGCAGCCCGTACCTCGCTCACCTCGCCGTCTGCTGGTGCGGTGATCTGGTGCTCCATCTTCATGGCTTCCATCACCACGAGCACCTGGCCGGCGGCCACCCGGTCGCCGGGCTGCACGTCGACCATCAGCACTTTGCCGGGCATCGGGGCGACCAAGCCGCCTTCGACTGCTTCGGCATCGGGATCGGGGAATCGGGACCGTTCCCGCAGGGTCACCGAACCCGTGAGCGGTCCGGTCACATACCAGTTGTGGCGGCGCCTGCTGACCTGCCAGGTGCCCCGCATGCTGCCGGTCTCGACATCGAGCTCCGCGTCGAATTCCTCAGCGGGCGGTGCGTCGGCTGCCCCGCCGCCTGCGTCGATCCGGATGTGATCGTCTTTGATGGCGTGGATCTGGATTGAGTGGGGCCGAACGACGAACTCGCTGGCCTCCGGCAGATTGCCGTCGTGGCTGTCGCGGTTGGCATCTTCGCCCGACGGCGCATCACTGTCGTCGGGAGGGGCGTACGGCGCGTCCGCCCGCAGCGGGGCGACTCGCAGCCGGTAGCTGCCATCTCGCTGCCGCCGGTAGGTCACGCTCGCATCGTTATCGCCTGCGGACGGATCGAGCGCTGTCAGCGGCAGCACCTCGTCGGGCATCACGCTGTTGCGGTAGCCGGAGCTCATGAAGTTCAGTGCGGTCGCCTGAGACCGATTGCGGGCTTGTGACACCAGCGCCACCGCCGATGCCGCCGCGTGAAGGAACTGGCCCTGGTGCGGCGATTCGCCCGCGAGCCCGGTTCGCTCGATGAAATCCGTCGTGGTGTCGCCGGCCAGGAACTCATCGCTGCGCAGCACGGCAGACAGGAAGTCACGATTGGTGACCACGCCGCCCAATCGTGTGCGGTCGAGTGCCGACGCCAGTCCGAGTGCGGCCTCTGAGCGCGTGGGCGCCGCCACGATCACCTTGGCCAGCATCGGGTCGAACTCGGTGCCGACCACCGACCCCATCTCGATGCCGGAATCGAAACGTGCCTGCGGCTCGCGTGCAGGGGTCCACAGTTCGACCGTTCCGGTGGCGGGCAGGAAACCGCTGGCGGGATCCTCCGCGTACAGGCGGGCTTCGGTGGCATGCCCGCGGATGGTCAAGTCTTCCTGGCCATAGCCCAGCGGTTCGCCGGCCGCGATGCGGATCTGCTCCCGGACCAAGTCGAGGCCCGTGATCTCCTCGGTGACTGGATGCTCGACCTGCAGGCGGGTGTTGACCTCGAGGAACCAGAACTCGGCGTCGTCGCCGCTGCCCTCGAGCAGGAACTCGACGGTGCCGGCCGAGTGGTAGCCGATCGAGCGAACGGCCGCGACGGCTGCGGCGCCCATGCGGTCGCGCAGCGCCGGCGTCACGGCGGGCGACGGTGCCTCCTCGATGACCTTCTGATGGCGCCGCTGGATGGAGCATTCCCGCTCGAAACAATGCACGAGGTTGCCGTGAGTGTCGCCGAGCACCTGGATCTCCACGTGGCGCGGCGCGGGCAGGTAACGCTCCAAGAACACCGTGTCGTCGCCGAATGCGCCAGCAGCCTCGCGCCGGGCAGCGGCGACAGCGTCAGCGAGGGTGTCGGCGGCATCGACGATGCGCATGCCTTTGCCGCCGCCGCCCGCCGATGCCTTGACCAGCAGGGGGTAGCCCACTTCGGTGCCGGCAGCAGCCAGGTCATCGCCCGACGTCGAGTCAGCCACCGGCACCGACGGCAGCGTCGGCACACCGGCAGCGATCATCGATTCCTTGGCGGCCAGCTTGTCGCCCATGGCCGCAATCGCCTCCGGCGCAGGCCCCACCCAGATCAGGCCGGCGTCGATGACCGCCTGGGCGAAGTCGGCGTTCTCGGACAGGAAGCCGTAGCCCGGGTGCACGGCATCGGCGGCACTGTTCTCGGCCGCGGCGATCACCTTGTCGATGGACAGGTATGAGTCGGTCGCCGTCCGGCCGCCGAGCGGCACGGACAGGTCGGCGTCGGTCACGAAGGGCGCCTCAGCGTCGCCGTCGGCATAGACCGCGACCGTGGAGATGCCCATCGCTTGTGCGGTACGGAAGACTCGGCGGGCGATCTCGCCACGGTTGGCCACGAGCAGTCGCCGGATCGGTCGAAGCTCAGAATCAGTCATGCCCAGCCGCCCTTACATCCGGAAGACGCCGAACCCATCGGCGCCTTTCACCACGTTGTTGTGGCAGGCAGACAGCGACATCGCGATCACGTCACGGGTATCACGGGGGTCGATGACACCGTCATCGGTGACGCGCCCGCTGGCGTAGGGGGCCAGCGACTTCAGCTCGTGATAGTGCTCCACCTGCTCAGTGATCTTGCGGTCGGCTTCCTCGTCGAACTCGATGCCGCGGCGCATCGCCTGGCCCCGCCGCACGATCGACATGACGCCTGCGATCTGCTTGGGCCCCATGATGGCGATCTTGGCGGTCGGCCACAGGTAGGTGAATCGGGTGTTGAACGCCCGACCCGACATGCCGTAGTTCCCCGCGCCATAGCTGTTGCCCAGGATGACGGTGATGTGCGGCACCATCGAGTTGGACACGGCGTTGATCATCTTGGAGCCGTTCTTGACGATCCCGCCCTGCTCGAAGTCCTTGCCGACCATGTAGCCAGTGATGTTCTGCAGGAACACCAGCGGAATGTCCTGCTGGTTGCAGAGCTGGATGAATTGCGTGGCCTTCTCGGAGCTGTCGCTGAACAGCGGGCCGTTGTTGCCCAGGATCCCCACGGGGAAGCCGTGCACGGAGGCCCAGCCGCAGATGAGCGTGGTGCCGTAGCGGGCCTTGAACTCCTCGAAGCGGGAGCCGTCGGCGATGCGGGCGATGACCTCGCGGCAGTCGATCATGGCCTGCAGATCCCGCGGCATCAGGCCGAGCAGTTCTTCGGGATCGTGGACCGGGGGATCGGCCGGCATGGTCGGGCCCGGGCCCAGCTTGCGCCAGTTCAGGTGCGCCACGACCTCGCGGCAGATGCGCAGCGCATCGGCCTCGTCCTCCGCCAGGTAGTCGGCGAGGCCCGAGATCTCGGCGTGCATCTGCGCCCCGCCGAGCGTCTCGTCGTCGGAGTCCTCGCCGGTGGCCATCTTCACCAGCGGGGGTCCGCCCAGGAAGACCTTGGACTGGTTGCGGATGAAGATGTTGTAGTCGCTCATGCCGGGCTGGTAGGCGCCCCCGGCGGTGGAGCTGCCGAACACCACCGAGATCGAGGGGATCTTCATCTTCGACAGCTCGGTGACGTCATAGAACAGCCGGCCGGATTCGGCGAAGTGGCTCTCCTGCTCGAGCATCTGGCGCTCAGGGTCGTCGTCGCCGCGCAGGTCGCCGCCCGCCGACTCCACGAACTGGATGTAGGGCATGCGGTTGTCGCGGCAGATCTCGATGGCCCGCATGATCTTGCGGCCCGCAAACACCGTGATGGCCCCGCCCAGCACGGTGGGGTCGTTGCCCTCGATCATGCACTCGACGCCGTTCACGACGCCGATGCCCATCACCAGCCCGCCGCCGACGGCGTAGTTCGAGCAGTAGCCGGCCAGCGAGCTGATCTCGAAGAACGGCGAGTCGCGGTCGAGCACCATGGCGATGCGTTCGCGCACCGGCATCTTGTCGCGGCTGCGCATGCGTGCCATAGCCCGAGGCCCGCCGCCGGCCGCAGCCTGCTGCTGCAGCTCGTCGAGCTCTGCGAGCTGCTCGCGCATGTCGTCGCAGTTCTTCGTGAACCACTCAGCGGAGGTGTCGATGTGGGATCGCAGTACCGGCATGTGACTCCCGCAGGCTCGCAGCGCTCGGGCCTGTGCCCCGGCCATCAGGGACCTCAGACGCGAACTGCCGAATTCTGCATGACCCAGCCCGCCTTTGCCTACCTACGCGTTAGTTCACGATGACGACTTGACGTCCCTCAGCGATGAGAGCTGCCTGCAGTGGAGGCGAGGGCGTGCCCAAGCAAACCTCGGCACCGAGATGCAGGGCCGCCGCCAATGCCTCGATCGACAACAGGTTGAGCTTTCGGTGGCGGCTGCGCAGTCGGCCGATCAGCGGCGCGATGGTTCTCATGCTCACCAATCCGATCTCGGCGGGGAGTTCCGACAGTGATTCCAATGCACGGCTGCGCAGGCTTGGAGGCAGTTCGGCGAACGCGCCCGAGAGCACCCCGCTGACCGCCGGACTGAGTGCAGCCTGACAGAGGCGCACATACCAGCAACCAGTGGTGTAGACGGCTCGATCCGGATGCAGATGCGGCGTGGTCCGCCCTTGCAGCAGGTTGGCGAGAACCTTGTCGTCGACGAGCTGGGTCACTCGCTGGACAGCTCGGGGTCGCCGAAGCCGGCAGCCGCCTCTGCCCATACCTCGTCGGTGATGGCACCGAGCAGCTGGGAGCGCAGTTCTTCGACTCCTCCTGGTACCAAAAGCAGCAGGCTGCCAAGATCGAGGTAGCCGACCTCGCCGCCCTCGCTCAGGCCCCAGTGGTGGCGGGCTGTCGCAGGAAGGCTCATCTGCCCCCGGGACGACACCTTCAACGTTCCCGTGTTCGCCATGACCCGAGTGTACAAGGTGAATTTCTTTGTTGCTTTGTCAACGGCTCAATTCAGACCACGATGCGGTGTGCGCCTCGACGCGCCGACCTAGCGCACAAGGCACGGCTATCGGCTCGGCCGTCAACCGAAGCCAGTTCGTTCCCTACGTCGACTGACGACTTGACGCTGGACCTGGTGCTGGGGCGACGGGGTCAATCTGGAGTTCCTTGCACCCTTCGAGGTACATGCGGCTGAACATGCCGACGGTCCATCTGTGCAACATAACCTCGCCCGGGTGTCGCGGGACTCGGCGTTCGTGGAAGAACAAGCTGCGCTCTATGCGGCGGCGCATTCGCTGCAGCCCACCGAGGTGCAGCGTGAGCTGATCGCCGAGACGGCGTCGCTCGGCCGGGTCGCTGGCATGCAGATCGGCCCGCTGCAAGGTGCGTTCATGACCGTGCTGGCGACGGCGCTTCGCCCCCGGCTCGCGGTGGAGGTGGGCACCTTCACCGGGTACTCAGCCTTGTGCGTCGCCAGTGCCCTCGAACCGGGAGCACAGCTCATCTGCTGCGACGTGTCCCAGGAATGGACGTCGATTGCCCGCCGGTATTGGGAGCGCGCCGGCGTGGCGGATCGCATCGATCTCCGAATCGGGCCGGCACTCGACACGCTGCGTGCGCTGCCGCCGGAACGGCTCATCGACTTGGCGTTCATCGACGCGGACAAGTCCAGCTATCCCGCCTACTACGACGAGATCGTCTGCCGGCTCTCGCCCGGCGGCGTGATCTTGGTCGACAACGTGCTGCGGGGCGGCACGGTTGCTGACGCCGCCAGCGACGACGAAGCCACCGAGGCGATGCGTGCGTTCAACGAACACGTTGCCGCTGATGAGCGCACGCGCTCTGTGCTGCTGCCGATCGGCGACGGCCTGACGATGATCAGCCCCAAGCAATAGCCCCCCGCAATAGCATCCCGGCCGTGAACGATCAGGTCGCTTGGCCCATCGAGACGCACATCCTGCACCGGAGCGATGCCGGTCGGAGCTACCAGCTCTGGGTGGCGCTCCCGATGGGTTACCGACCCGACGCGACGAACCCGTACCCGCTGGTTGTCTGTTGCGACGCGCCGTGGACCTTCGGCACGGCGGTCGACACCACCCGCATCCTGTCGATGTCGCGGGAGACGCCGCGCTGTGTTGTCGCCGGCATCGCGCACGACACGGCAGACATGCGCGAGATGCTCGACCTGCGCGCGATCGACTACACGGTGACACCGGCGGAGGCCCCGCCGATGACCGGCATTCGCGCACCAGCCGCCGAAACCGGCCAGGCCGAGCCCTTCCGCCAGTGGCTCGCCAGCGACGTGATGCCGCTGCTGTACGACCGGTACCACGTCGGTGAACCCACCTACGTCGGCCATTCGTTCACGGCGCTCTTCGGCCTGCACGTGCTGTTCAACGCACCCGACATGTTCGCCCGTTACCTGCTGGCCAGCCCGTCGGTGTGGTGGGACTACGAGGTCATGTTCCGACTCGAGGCCGAGCACGCCGAGGCGGGCGGCGATCCTGACGTGAAGATCTTCATGTCGATGGGCGAGAACGAGACCGACGAGTACTCGCCCCAGGCCAGATTCCACGATCAATTCTCTGCCCGCGGCTACCGCAACATTGATCTGACCTGGCATGTCTTTCCCGGCGAGAACCACAACACGGTGGTCGGCCCGGCCGTCAGCCGGGGGCTCCGGGTGCTCTACGCCGACTGACCCCCTGCGCACGCTCTAAGTTCGCGTGATCGCGAGCGGGAACGCAGAAGGCGACGGGGGGATGGCGCGCACAGCACCAGAAGCCGATGACATAGACGCGTCTGGCGATATGGCCGTCAGCCGGTTGGCGCGCATTATGCGTCCCTTCGTGGGCGTCGCCGTGCCCGCATTCGCTGCGGTCGCTGCCCTGCTGGTGGGCGCCATCATGCTGCTCGCCTTCGGTGCAAACCCCCTGGTGGCATACGGCGAACTGGTCACGGGTGCCTTCGGCAGCGCCGACAACCTCGCCGACACTGCGGTGCGGGCGATGCCTTTGGCTCTCGTCGGTGTCGGCATCTGCATCGCATTCCGTACCGACGTGATCAACATCGGCGGCGAGGGTCAGATCATTCTGGGCGCGATCGCTGCCACGGTCACTTCTATGGCCTTCGACGACGTGCCGCGGGTGTTGCTGGTGCCCATGGTGATCGTGGCGGGAGCGATCGGCGGCGGCTTCTGGGGTGCGATTCCCGGGGCGCTCAAGGCCTATGCGGGTGTCAACGAGATCTTGTCCACCATCATGATGAACCTCGTTGCGTTCCACTTCCTGAGCTTCCTGCTTCAGGATCTCCTGATCGAGCCGGGCGCCATCAAGATCCAGCAGACGCGCCGGCTCAGCCCCAACGCCGACTTGCCGCTGCTCCCAGGAGGAACCCGGCTGCACATCGGCGTGCTCATCGCGATCCTGGTCGCAGTGTTGGGCTACCTCCTGCTGTTCCGCAGCGCGCTCGGCATGCGATTGCGGGCCGTCGGCCACAACCCCGATGCATCTCAATACGCCGGCATGGCCGTCCGCAAGAGCGTCACCCAGGCGCTGGCGTTCAGCGGGGCCTGCTGCGGCATCGCCGGGGCAGTGCTGGTGTTCGGCAGCGAATCGCACCGGCTGATCGGTGAGGGCGGCGCGGCGGCGTTCACACAGAACGCCGGCTTCAACGGCATCGTGGCGGCTCTGTTCGGTGCGCTCCATCCGATCTTCACGGTGCCTGCGTCGTTCTTGTTCGGGGGAATGCTCACCGGCGGCAGCGACATGCAACGGGCAGTCCAAGTGCCCGCCGCTCTGGTGGTGGCGCTGAACGGCGTCGTGGTGGTCTTCGTGGTGGGGAGCCTGCGACTGCGTGACCGGCTCAGGACGTGGGCGGGCGAGGTCTCGAGCTACGGAGGCCGGGCGTGAGCGATTTCTTCACCGTCAGCGTGCTCGTCGCCACCTTGGCGTCCGGCATCCGGCTTGCGACGCCATTCTTGCTGTCGGCACTGGGCGAGACCATCGGTCAACGAGCCGGCGTGCTGAATCTGGGCGTCGAAGGCGTGATGCTCATCGGCGCGTATGCCGCCTACATCACGGCGCTGCGGACCGGCAGTGTCGTCGCTGGCGTGATTGCGGCCATGGCTGCCGGGGCAGCGATGGGCGTCGTGTACGCCTTCATCACGGTGGTCATGCATGCCACCCAGGGCATCAGCGGCATCGGCATCTTCCTGTTCGGTCTCGGCTTCACCGATCTGCTCTTCCGTCAGCAAGTGGGCACGCCGGTGCCGATCGACGGCCTCCGGGGCCTCGACATGGGCGGGCTCTCGGACTTGCCGGTGGTAGGAGAGCTGTTCTTCCAGCACAGCGTGCTCACCTACGTAGCGTTCGCCCTGGTGCCGGTCGTGTGGTTCGCCATGAACCGCACGACCTTCGGACTCAACGTGCGAGCCGTGGGCGAGACGCCCGAGGCTGCCGACACCCTTGGCGTGCGAGTCAACGTGGTGCGCACGCAGGCGATCATCATCGGCAACGTCATGGCGGGCCTCGCGGGCGGCACCTTGGCTCTTGACGTCGGCATCTTCCAGCAGAACCTCACCTCGGGGCAGGGGTTCATCGCCGTGGCGCTCGTGTACTTCGGGGCGTGGCGCTCGAGCGGTGTCATGGCGGGAGCGCTGTTGTTCGGTGTCGTGTCGTCCACCGTGCTGCAGCTCAAGACGCTCGGCATCATCGTCGGCGCCAACTCGACCATTGCCGCAATGGCGCCTGCAATCCTGACCATCGTGGTGCTCGTGCTCGTCAGCCGTCGCATCGGGGCGCCGTCTGCTCTGACGGTTCCGTTCGAACGAGACAACTGACGGCAGCCGCACCGGATCCCTCAAAGGTTCCCTCAAATGGGGCCGCGCAGGGCGTTGCCGGCACGGGAGCATCGCGCCCATTCGGGGTCGCCTAGCATCGCCTGCAGGCCCGGGGCTCCGCCGAGCCGCGCCGTACTGCAGCGCACAGATCCGGCGAGAGCCTGCGACAGGGTCGATCCGGGAGGGGTCACATGTTCCGAAACACCACACGCAGATCGCTCGTAGCCAAGCTCGTAGCGGTCGCCGCAGTCGTACTGCTGCTCGCTGCGGGCTGCACCGGCGCCGACGAGGAAGAAGCGGGTCCGATCCGGATCGCCATCGTCGCGCCGAGCGCCAGCAACGACTTGGCATTCACGCAGAGCATGGTCGATGCAGTGAACGCAGTCGGCGGGACGCGCGAGATCGAAGTCGCAGTCACCGACGGCACATTCATCGTGGAGGAAGCCGCTGCGGCGATCCGTGGTTATGCCGAGGACGGCTTTGACCTAGTGATCGCGCACGGCAGCCAGTACGGCGGTCCGCTCGAGGAGATCGCACCTGACTTCCCGGACACCTCCTTCGCATGGGGCACCGCGGTCGACTTCAAGGGCCTCGACAACGTATTCGCCTACACGGTCCGTTCGGATCAGGGCGGGTACGTATCGGGCACCGTTGCGGCCCAGATCACCGGCACGGGAGTGGTTGGCGTGATCGGCCCGATCGAGGTCGGCGACGCCAAGCTGTACGTCGACGGCTTCGCGGCCGGTGTAGCGGCACAGGACTCGTCGGTGACGACCAACATCGTGTACACCGACTCATTCAGCGATGTGGCGCTCGCGGCCGAAGCGGCCGAGGCCCACATCTCCAACGATGCCGACGTGCTGACCGGCTCGGCGCAGATGGTCGTGGGTGCGACCGGCGTCGCCAACGAGCACGGCGTGGCGTGGTTCGGCACTCAGGCCAATCAGACGGCGCTCGGCGAGAGCATTGTGGTGGCTTCGCAGGTGTACCACTGGGAGGTGCTGCTCAACGAGATGATCGACAAGATCGAGAGCGGCACGCTCGGCGGCGAGGTGATGACGGCCACGCTTGCCAACGGCGGCATCGTCATCGAGTTCAACGACGGCTATGGCCTCGATGCCGCGGTCCAAGAGGCCGCCGAGGCAACCATCGCGGGCATCGTGGACGGCTCGATTTCGACCGGCCAATAGCAGGCAGGACGACATTGAACGACCAGCACCGACCAGCCGGACACGCCGGGCAGATTCCGCCGGCCTGATCGGCAGCACTTCGGGGATGGTCGAACCAACAGACAACACGGCGGCCGGGGCCACGGAACCGCACTCAGCTGCGGCTGAGTTGCGGGGCCAGGCCCCGGCCTCGCCGATGCTGGAGATGACCGGCATCACCAAGCGCTTCCCGGGCGTCGTCGCGAATGAGAACGTCGACTTGGTCGTCCAGCCCGGCGAGGTGCATACCTTGCTGGGGGAGAACGGGGCCGGCAAGAGCACGCTGGTGAAGATCCTCTACGGCCTGTACCGGCCTGACGAGGGTGAGATCAAGATCGGTGGGGAGCGGGTCGACATTCCTTCGCCGGCCGCCGCGATCGAACACGGCGTCGGCATGATCCACCAGCACTTCATGCTGGTCCCCACGCTGACGGTGGCCGAGAACGTGGCGTTGGGCTTGCACGGACGCCGGGGCCTAGCAGACATGGGTCCCGTGCGTGAGCGGCTGATGGAGGTGTCCGAACGCCACGGGCTCGTCATCGACCCCGATGCGTACATCTGGCAGCTCGCTGTCGGCGAGCGACAGCGGGCGGAGATTCTCAAGGCGCTCTACCGGGATGCACGGCTTCTGGTCCTCGACGAGCCGACGGCGGTGCTGACGCCCCCCGAAGTCGACGACCTGTTTGCCACGCTGCGGTCGTTGACCGACGAGGGCCGCGGGCTCATCTTCATCTCCCACAAGCTGGCCGAAGTCATGGTGATCTCCGACCAGATCACCGTGCTGCGAGACGGTCAGGTCGTGGGGCGCACCACACCGGCGGAGACCACGCGTGAGGGGCTTGCCTCGATGATGGTAGGGCGAGAGGTGCGGCTGGGCCGTGAGGTGCCCGATCAGGACGCCGGCGACCAGCGTCTGGTCGTGGACCGCCTTCACGTCCGCGGCGACCGGGGGAACATCTCACTCGACGACTTCTCCGTGCAGGTGGGGAGCGGGGAGATCGTCGGCATTGCCGGTGTGTCAGGCAACGGGCAACGCGAGCTAGCCGAAGCGATCTTCGGCCTGCGACCTATCGAATCGGGCACCGTGCAGGTTCGTGGCGAGACCATCGCTGCGCCGTCGCCGAAACAGGTGCGTCGGCGCGGCGTGGCGTTCGTGCCGGAGGAACGCATGCGCCACGGCGCCGTCGGCGAGATGAGCGTGTCGGAGAATCTCATGCTCGTCGACTACAACAAGCGGCCCTTCGTTCGCGGCGGGTTGCTCCAGTTCGGCACCATCGCCGAGCGCTGCTGGGAGTTGGTGCGTCGCTTCACGGTGAAGACCCCGGCGCTGAGCACCGAGACCTCGCACCTGTCGGGCGGCAACATCCAGAAGGTCGTCATCGCCCGGGAGTTCTCGGCCGACGCCGACGTGCTCGTCGTGGCACAGCCGACCCGTGGCATTGACATCGGCGCAGCCGAGTATGTGCACGAACGCCTGCTGGAGAAGCGCGCAGCCGGCGCAGCGATCCTGCTCATCACCGAGGACCTCGACGAGGCCTTGCAGCTCTCGGACCGGGTCGTGGTGATCTTCGAGGGCCAGGCCATGTGCAATCTGCCGCGCGCGGAAGCCACCACCGACCGTGTGGGCCTGCTGATGACCGGAGTCAGCGAGGAGGCTCCCGCGCCCGCCTGATCGTTGAGCGCCGGGCCTCGGGAGTGGGGCAGAATGGGCGCACAGGGGCAATGGGGAGGCCGTGACATGACGGTGACCGAGACCACATCCGCAACCCAGGACCGCAGCCGGGGACCCAAGCCGGCCAACGGCAAAGTGCCGGTGTACGACGCGGACGCGCACATCGCCGAGCCGACGTCGGTGTGGGAGTACTACGCCGATCCCAAGTATCGGGATCTGATCGCGCAGTGCCGGATCATGGGTGACGGCAGCGATGCCATGTTCGTCGAGGGCAAGAGGTTGCGCAACGGCATCGCGCCGGCCTGCATCCCGCACGCCTATGGCACCGACGTCACCTGGGACGACATCGTGCCCGGCAGCTACGACCCGGCCGCTCGCTTGTCGGTGATGGACGACGAGGGCCTCGACGCGGCGCTGATGTTCCCGTCGCTCATGCTGATCTCGGGTGACATCAACGACCCAGACGTCGCCGTCGAGAATGCCCGTGCCTACAACCGCTGGATGACCGACTTCTGCTCGGAGGATCCGAACCGGCTGTTCGGCATGGGCGTGTGCCCGCTGCAGTCAGTCGACGGCTCTGTGGCCGTGATCGAAGAGGTCGCCAACGCTGGACTGACCGGCATCACATTCCGCCCCGAGCGCTATCGCGGGCTTGAGCTGTTCTCCGACGAGATGAACCGGGTGTGGTCGGCCGCCGAGCACCACGACCTGACCGTGGGCATCCACGGCAGCTTCGGCTCGGGCATGCCGAGCTTCGCCAAGACCCGCTACGAGAACCAGTTCTACGTCCACATGGTCTGCCACCCGTTCGAGCAGATGGCCTCGGTGATGGAGATGGTGTCCTCGGGCGTGCTCGACGACCATCCGATGCTGCGGGTGGGCTTCTTCGAGTCGGGCTTGGGCTGGCTGCCGTACTGGCTCGACCGCCTCGACGAGCACAAGGAGGCCATGGGCCACCTCGTGCCACGGCTCAAGCGCGACCCCACGGAGATCTTCTCCGAGCAGTGCTTCGTGACCATGGAAGCCGGCGAGGGCGAAGCCTTCGAGCAAGTCGCTGCGATGGGCCTGGCGCACACCGTGGTGTGGGGATCGGACTACCCCCACTACGACTGCACCTTCCCCGGCGCGCTCGCCGAGCTGAACGAAACCTTCGAGGGCTTCGACGACGAGGTGAGCAGCCTGCGCGACGAGGTCGTCTACACCAACGCCCGCCGCTTCATGGGGCTCTCGTAGCCCCATGAACATCAGGCACAGCATGGGGCTCTCGTAGCCCCAAACCGCCAGCGCCTCTCACACCCAGCATCAAGAAGGGGGGGCAATGGAGTTCGGGATCTGTCTGCATTCGAAGATCGACGACATCGACTTGGTGGTCCGGGCCGAGAACCTGGGCTTCGATGCGGCCTGGTTCGCCGACTCACAGATGCTGTGGTCTGACTGCTACTCGTGCATGGCACTGGCAGCCGACCGCACCACGCGCATCAAGCTGGGTACTGGTGTATCGGTCGTCGATACTCGGGTCGCGCCGGTCACAGCGCACAGCATCGCCACCATCAACGTGTTGGCTCCCGGTCGAACGTTCCTGGGCGTGGGTAACGGCTTCACGGCGTGGCGGCTGATGGCACGGAAGCCAGCGCGCCTGGTCGAGTTCGAGGCGTTCCTCGACACCACACGTCGACTGCTCAGGGGCGAAGAAGCACCGTTCACCCACGGGGGGAAGACCACTGACGTCGCGTTCCAGATGGCCGAGCTGGGGTTCGTCAACGTGAACGATCCGGTGCCGATCCACGTTTCGGCGTTCGGGCCGAAGGGGCAGGCCCTCGCCGGTGCGTACGGTGACGGCCTGATCGCAGCGGTGCCGCCCCAGCGCAGTGCAGTTGAGCGTTGCCTGGCAAATGCTGCAGGCGGCGCCGCCGGTGCCGGTCGCGAGTTCGACGAGGACGGCTTCCAGCTGACGACGTTGACGGCGATGGCGGTGCTCGAGCCGGGTGAGGACCTCACCTCGGATCGTGTCGTCGAGCAATGTGGACCGATGGCGGTGATGGGCCTTCACTATGCCTATGAGCGTTTCCGCCAGTTCGGGGTCGATCCGCCGCCCCACCTCCGCAGCGTGTGGGACGACTACGTCGCGTTGGTGGAGCAGAGTCCAGAAGCCGAACGCCACTATCGCATCCATGCTGGCCACGGCACGTATCTGCACCCCGACGAGGTCCAGTTCGCGACTCCGGAGCTCATTGAAGCAGCCTGCATCGTGGGCCAGGCCGATCAGTTGGTGGAGAAGATTTCCGAGCTTGAGGCTGCCGGTCTCGATCAGCTGATGGTGCTGCCGAGCTTCGCGTCCCGCTACCGAGCTGCCGAGGAGATCGGGTCGTTGATCAAGCGGTCAGGCTGAGGTGGGCAGACACAGCATGGGCTGAGTTAGCTCCGGGCTGCAAGCGCCTCAGGGTGTTTCGCTGACCAAGGTTCGGTGGTAGACGGCTCGCACGGCGAGCGCCTCGCGCAGCTCCTCGGTCATGTCGTCGGCGAACTCTGAGCGATAACTGGAGTCGAGGACGACCGACACGGCGAACTGCAGGCCGGAGAACAGCCCGATGAAGGCCGCCACCAGCACCAGCTGGCGGCTGAACAGCAGTTCCTCGCCCCACAGCGGCACACGCAGCGCCCACGACTCTGCCCAGGTGAGCTGGCTCAACGTGGTCCACTGCATCAACGTGCTCTCGCGCACGGTGAACATGCCGAACAGCACGTAGAAGGCGGTGACGATCCCCGCCACGAGCACGGTCTGGATGCTCTGAGCCACGAACAGCAGCAGGCTGACATTGGACCGGGCCCGGCGTCCCAGCGGCGGCGCGTCGGGCGGGGGCGCATCGTCGCCAGGCACCAAGTGGGTCACCGGCGTGTCTGCGCAGCGAGAGCGCACGTCGACCCAGGAGGAGAAGCGAGCAAGGTCCACGGCAAGGCGCCGCACAGAGATGCCCAAGAACAGCGCCCCGACGGCGACGAGCAGCCCGGCCACCATGGCGAAGAACGGAAGTGTGAAGTCGTGGGCCACCTGCCACATCTCGGCATTGAGGAAGATGAACGCGGAGAACACCAGCAAGATCGGGAGCGACTTGGCCAGCAGCGTCGTCATTTGACCCACCTGACGCCACAACTGACCCACCGACCAACGCACCATCGGCACCAGGCCCCAGCTGGTCACCACATACGCGCCGCCGAGAAGCACCACATTCAGGCCCAAGGTGACGGCCGCATCGACGATGACCGCGTTGGACGATCCCAGGCCGGCAAACACGGCACCGAGCCCGAGATAGGCCAGCACCTCCCACGGACCGAACCGCTCGGGCAGCTGCCACAGGCGCCGGCCGCGAATGCGGTTCACGAGCGCCATAGCCCCCGCCATTGCCGCCAGGCCCACCACGAAGATGCCCGCTTGGGCCCAGCCCGCCCACCGGTCGCCGAATACCAAGAAGAACTCGATGAACACCACGAACGCCAAGAAGGGCGCGGCGCGGGTGAGCACGTCGGTGGTTGCGGAATAGTCGTGGATCAGCTGCGGCAGTCCTTGGCGAACGAACCAGCGCTCGCACCGGTTTCGCTCGGCTGCGAGGTCGTGCTCGTGGCGTGACTCACCGAGACCGTCCATGACCGAGCACCTTAGGAAACGCGGGGATGGCGGCCAAAGTGGCAGTTGCCAGACCATCGGCAGGGCCCGGCCCGCTAGACATTGGCGCCATGGGACAGACGATTTCCTTGACAGCTTCAGACGGCGTGACCTTCAGCGCCTACCGAGCCGAGCCGGCGGGGCCGCCGAAAGGCGGTGTGGTGGTCGTGCAGGAGATCTTCGGGGTGAACGACCACATCCGCAGCGTGGCCGACGGCTACGCAGCCGACGGCTACTTGGCGGTAGCGCCAGCACTCTTCGACCGTGTGCGAGGCGGCGTCGAGCTGGGCTACAACGCCGAGGGCATCGACGTCGGCCGCAAGATCGCCTTCGAAGATCTCACTGTGGATCAGGTCATGGACGACATCTCGGCGGCGGCCGATTGTGCTGCCGACGGCGGCAAGGTCGGCATCGTCGGCTACTGCTGGGGCGGTTCGATGTGCTACGTGGCCTCAGCCCGCCTGGCCGACAAGATCGCTGCCGCATCGGGCTACTACGGCGGGCAGATCATGCCGCACCTCGACGAGCGGCCCACGGCTCCGCTGCTGTTGCACTTCGGCACCGAGGACCACGGCATCCCGCTCGAGAACGTGCATGCCATCGACGAGCGCTGGGATCACATCACCGTGCACATCTACGACGGCGCCGATCACGGCTTCAACTGCGACGCCCGAGCCAGCTTTCATCCCGACGCCGCGGCGCTGGCCAAGCAGCGCACGCTGGATCATTTCGCTCAACACCTGAGCTGAACCGTTCGGGGGGCCGCACCAACTGACCTGCTTGATGACTGGCTCTGCGACGTCGAGGCGCCGACGTCGCTCGGCGCCTGAGGTCAGTTGCTCAGGAAGATGACGCCGCGGTCGATCGCGGGGCCGCCTTCGGCGTTGAGCACGTCGAAGCGGACGGCCTCGGTTGCGTCGCTGACGGGCACCACGTCCCAGATGCGGACGGTGATGGTCGAGGGCATGAGCACCATGGCACGGAAGCGGCAAACGATCCGGCGGACGCGGTGCGGATTGCCGTCGGCGACGGCGTCCACGACGGCCGAGACGCCGAGCGCCAGCGTGGCGGTGCCGTGCAGGATGATGCCCGGCAGCCCGGCCTTGCGGGCGACCGCAGCGTCGGTGTGGATCGGGTTCCAGATGCGGGCGCACTCGGTATAGGCGTGCGCTGCCCCGTGCGCCACTGGCACCCCGATCTCGGCGAGCGGCTCGGCGGGCAGGTCGCCGAAGTCCGGCTCGGCAGGGGCGTCGGGATCGGGCCTGTTGCCACCGGCGGTCTCGACGTTGAGGAACACCCCGCCTTGGTACGTCGTGGCAACCGGGTTCCCGTCGGCATCGGCAGTGTCGATGCGCATGGTCTGGTAGGTGCCGGGCTTGCGCTGCTCGACACCGGTGTACGTGACGCTGGTGGTGAGATGGTCGCCGGGGCGCACCAGCCGGTGCACCGTCAGATCATGCGTGGCGTGGACTGAGCGCCGGACCTCGTCGGGTGTGATGCCCCAGCGGTCCGAGATATCGCGGCCTGCCACGATGACCGGCCACTCCGGGCATACGGCGAACATCGGGTGCGCCACCACGCCGTCGTCGCCCAGCGTGTCGAAATAGCAATCGTGGGTGTCGCCGAGCGATGCCGCATAGGCCATCGTCCAGCGCTCGTCCACGTCATGGGTGATCGGCCCGATCACCTCGCCAACCATGTCTGAAGGAACCGGCATCGTGCTTCCCCTCGCTCTCACGCGGAGAGTAGTCAGCGCTGTCCGTCTGGCGGGCGCCCAGCCTGGGGACATGTCCGGATATCGCCGCAACTTCAGCGAGCCGGGTCGTCGCGCGACCGCCGAGAAACGCCAGAATCACGGTGTGGACATCGGCAAGCGACTGCGGCACGTGACCAGGCCGGGCGGACTGCTGGCCGATGACGGTCTCGCTGGGCTGCTGGCATGGCGAGCGGCACGGGGGCTCATACGCATCCTGCTCTTTCGCATCTTCCGGCTGCGCGCCACCGGGTTCGAACGCTTGCGGGCGGACGGCCCGTTGATCTACGCGCCGGTCCACCGCAGCCACCTCGACGGCCCGTTCATCGGCGGCCTCACCCATCACCGGGTCCGCTACCTCGGCAAGGAGGAGCTGTTCCAGCCCAAGCCGCTCGGCTGGTTCATGCGCTCGATCGGCACGTTTCCGGTGCGGCGCGGCGAGGCCGACCTGGATGCGATGCGCGCAGCGCTCGGCCTGCTGAAAGGTGGCGAGGCGATGCTGGTTTTCCCTGAAGGAACACGCCAGCCCTCCGATGACATCGGCCCCGTCTTCGATGGCACCGCATGGCTGGCTGCGAAGTCGGGGGCACCGGTGTTGCCGGTGGGCATCGCAGGCACACGCGAGGCGATGCCCAGCGGCGCAAAGTTCCCGAAGCGGACACAGGTCGCGATCGTGGTGGGGGAGCCGCTCGCTCCGCCGACCGGACCCGACGGCGGCCGTGCCAGGCGGCCGGACATGACGGCGTGGACGGCGACGCTGCGAGATGCCCTCGAAGGCTGCCAGCAGCGCGCGCGAGCGTTGGCAAACGAGCCCGGCCGCGCCCGCACGCCCATGCGCGACCTCGTACCGTGATCGGGCCGGATCACCGTTCGCCGGTGTGGCCCACGGCTGAACCCGCAGCGTTGGCCGGCATCCGCATCTGCGACTTCACCGGGCAGCTCGCAGGCGCCGGCGCCACCAAGATCCTGGCGGCTCTCGGCGCCGAGGTGATCCGTATCGAAGACCCGGTACGGCAGGGGAAGTGGGACATCCTGCGAGGCACCCAGCCATTCGTGGGCGAGCACCGCGGCATCGAAGCCGGAGGCTCGTTCAACAACCACAACGCCGGCAAGCTCGGTATCACGCTCAACCTGCGTGACGACCGGGCCAAAGAACTTCTCCGCGACCTGGTGGCGGTCAGCGACGCCGTTACCGAGAACTTCGCGGCCGGCGTGCTCGAGCGGCTCGGCTTCGGCTACGAAGCGCTGCGGCGGATCAAGCCCGACATCGTCTATGTGTCGAACTGCGGCTTCGGTGCCGATGGGCCCTATGGCAGCTTCCGGTCGTGGGGGCCGATCGTGCAGGCCGTGTCAGGTCTCACGTTCCAGTCGGGGCTGCCCGACTTGCCGCCCGCCGGCTGGGGCTACTCGTTCATGGACCACACCGGCGCCTACTACATGGCCACGGCGATCCTGATGGCGCTGTTCCACCGGCGGCGCACCGGTCAGGGCCAATGGGTGGACCTGGCCTGCATCGAGGCAGCAGGAACGCTCCATGGCGCCGCAACGCTGGACTTCACTGTGAACGGCCGCCCGGCCCGGCGAAGCGGGATGCCCAACAGCAACCGATCCCAATCGCCCGCGATGGCACCACACGGCGTATTCGCCTGCGAGGGCGACGACGAGTGGGTCGCGATTGCAGTGCGCCACGACGATGACTGGCAGTGTTTCGCAGACGTGGTCGGCGAACCGTGGACGGGCGACGAGCGATGGGAGCGCCTCGCCGGGCGCCTGGCGCACGAGGACGAGATCGAGCGCCTAGTCGGCAGCTGGACGGCCGGCCGCCCCAAGCACGAGGTTGCGGGATCGCTCGTCGCGGCGGGTGTGCCAGCTGCGCCGGTGCTGCGCCCGAGCGAGCGCATCGACGGCGATCCTCGAACCCAGGACTGGGGTCTGTGGGTCACCGTTCCGCACAGCGCCGTGGGTGACACCCGGGTCGAGGGTCTGCCCGTGCGCCTGTCGGAGACCGACTGGGCGATCGGCCGCGGCGCTGCGTGCTTGGGCGAGGACAACCGGTACGTGTTCGGCGAGGTGCTCGGCCGCAGCGCCGACGAGATTGCCGAGCTCGAAGCCGACGGGGTCATCTGATGTCTGCGTTCGATGCTTCGCCCCCAGCAAGCCCTCGCCCCCTCGACGGTATCCGGGTCATCGAGCTGACCTCAGAACGATGCGCGCTCGCAGGCAAGCTGCTCGCTGACATGGGCGCCGATGTCATCGTGGTCGAGCCGCCCGGCGGGTCGCCGATGCGCGCCTACGAGCCGTTCGCCGGCGATGAGCATGATCGGGAACAAGCGCTGTGGTGGTGGCACTACAACACTTCCAAGCGCTCGGTCGTGCTCGATCTCGACGAGACCGGCGGCGCTGATGACTTCCGCCGCCTGGTGAGCACCGCCGACGTGGTGATCGAAGCCGAGCCGCTCGGCCGCCTGGCAACCCTCGGGCTCGACTGGCGCCAGCTCGGCGCGGCTTCGCACGCGGCGACCGGCGCAGCCCAGCCCTCGCCCGATGCCAGCGGGCGCAACGAACGGCTCATCTGGGTGTCGATAACGCACAACGGGCGAGAACGCCCCGACCCTCCGGCCACCGATCTCACCGTGCTGGCTGAAGGCGGTCCCGTGTGGTCGTGCGGCTACGACGATCACACCATTCCTCCGGTCCGGGGCGGCGGCAACCAGGGCCTGCAGATGGCCTGCCACTACGCCGTCGCCACGCTGATGGCAGCGCTGATGTGGCGGGAGGATTCAGGCCGCGGGCAGCTCATCGACGTCTCCATGCTCGCTGCCGCCAATCTGACCTGTGAGTTCGCGACCTACTTCTGGCTGAACCAGCAGGTCGATGTGCAGCGCCAGACCGGCCGCCACGCCCTTCCGCAGATCTCCGAGCCCACCCAGGTGCGTTGTGCGGACGATCGCTGGCTCAACACCGGGGTGCCGCCCCGGCGCGGACCCGAGTTCGCAGCCCTCTCAGGGTGGCTGGCCGAATTGGGCCTAGCCAGCGAGTGCCCCTATACCGAGCTGCTGAAGCTGGGTGAGAGCTATGAGCAGATCGACATCCTCCACCTCGACGCCGATCCGCTCAGCGCGGAAGTGTTCGGAGCTGGCCGCGACACCATCAACTTCCTTGCCGAGCGCCTCGGCGCTCACGAACTGTTCGTGGGCTTGCAGTCGATCGGCCTCGCCTGCGGCATCGTCTATTCGCCCGAGGAGATGCTGGCCGACGAGCACTTCGTGGCCCGAGGCTTTCCCGTCGAGATCGATCACGACGGCACCCCGGTCACCTACCCAGGCGCGCCTTACAGGTTCTCAGCCACGCCGTGGCGCGCCACACGGGCGCCACGTCTCGGCGAGCACCAGGATCTGCTCGCCGACTGATCTTTCTGAACTGGGGCCGCCGCCAGGCGCGGTGGGGGCTACTCGTCGGGATTGTGGAAGCGCGCCGCCTTCGCCAGCTCGCGCACTTCGGCCCGCTCATCGGGCGTCAGGCACTCGAAGTCGGGCGCATGCAGCTTGTCGGTGAGCGACTCGATCTCCTCGCGGGCATCGCCGAGATCGCTGACGTCGGGGTAGGGCTTGGGCCACCCGAAGAACTCGGCATTCCATTCGCCAGCTGGACCCGACAGGATCGCTTCGAGCGGTCCCATGCCCAGTGCCTGCACGGCAACGGCATGCCGGCCGAAGCGCAGCTCGCGCATGATCTGGGCCATGAAGAAGGCATGGGCCGGGCCGGGTTCGCCGGGCCGGGGCACGTCTCGCCAGCCGACAAAGGTCGGCGCACCCTGGGGGACCGCCGTGTCGACGACCCGCTCGAGCAGCTCGCCCAAGCGCTCCGCGCCCTCCATCCCGGCGAGCCGCTTCTCGCCGTACTCGGTGCAGATGTCGGCCCAGATCAGCGCCCCCTGCGACGGGTTCATGACCGCGCGGCCCGCTTCGACGGCCGAACGCATGGTGTCGGGATTCCAGAAGAACGCCGCCCCGATCACGTTGTCGACCGGGCATTCGCCGAGCACGCCCAGCCGGCCGGTTGCGTATGCCCCCAGCCCCTCAGCCATGCCGCGTTGCGCCGCCTTCTCCAGCGTGGCCGGGTCCATCAGCCAGTCCATCGCCAGCATTCCCACAGAGCCGCGCATGCTGCGCGCTACCGCCGTTGTCTCCATTACCGAGCCCTCCTGGTTCGACTCGACGGTGACGCTAACCGCGCGGCCCCTGATCATGCATTGGACGCCCCCGCAGCAGGCACGACCACACGGCCGCGGCGGTCCGAGAATCTGCCTAACATTAGATTTTGGCCGCAATATCAGCGGCCAGACCCAGGGGGCACGTCATGCACGTCGGTTACTCGGCCGTCTTCCAGAATCCCGAGAACGCACTTTCAGACCGTGAGGTCTGGGAGCAGGAGATCCGCATGGTCGAGGAAGCCGAGGACCTCGGCTTCGACTCGATCTGGACCGTGGAGCACCACTTCACCGACTACACGATGTGCCCCGATCCTGTGCAGTTCCTGACATGGGTCGCCGGCCGCACGAACCTGCAGCTCGGCACCGCCGTCATTGTGCTTCCGTGGCACGACCCGATGCGGGTGGCCGAGCAGGTGACCATGCTCGACAACCTCTCAGGCGGGCGCATGATCCTCGGCATCGGTCGCGGTCTCGCCCGCATCGAATACGAGGGCTTCCGGGTGGACATGAACTCCAGCAGGGAGCGCTTCCTGGAGTACGCCAAGATGCTCATCGAAGGGCTTGAGCAGGGCTACGTGGAGCACGACGGCGAGTTTGTGCAGCAGCCCCGGCGAGACATCCGCCCCGCCCCGGAGCGTTCGTTCAAAGGCCGCACGTATGCCGCTGCAGTGTCGCCTGAGGGCATGCCGCTCATGGCGCAGCTCGGCATCGGCCTGCTGGTGATCCCCCAGAAGCCCTGGGAGATCGTCGAGTCAGACTTCGCGGCGTACCACGGCGAGTGGGCCAAGCATCACACCGCGCCGCCGCCCCCGCCGCTGTCAGGCGGGTTCTGCTGGGTGGACACCAACGCCGACCGGGCCGAGGAGAAGGCGATGGAGCACATCGGCAACTACTACGGCACCGTGATGAAGCACTACGAGTTCGGACCCAAGCGTCCGCACGAGGGCGTCAAGGGCTACGAGTTCTACGAGGGCATCTCGAAGTACATCGACCGCCACGGCGCCCGCGGCGCCGCCGAAGATTTCACCCGTCTCATGCCCTACGGCACGCCCGACCAGGTGCTCGAGAAGCTGCAGGTCATCAAGGACAAGATCGGCATGGCCGCGTTCTTCCCCAATCTGGCCTACGCCGGCATGACCTGGACCGAGGCCCGCCGCAACCGCGATCTGTTCGCCACCGAGGTGCTGCCCGTGATCAAGGAGTGGGACGCCCCGCCCGTGGGCCTCGCCGCTACCGAGACCGCCGCCGCAGCGGCGTAGCAGGCACCGCGGGAATCCGCGGCGCTGATCGGCCATGATGTTCGCCGCCGCGCCGCCCGAGCGCGGCGGACGGGGGCTTCCAGATGAGATTCGGCCTGATCTCAGCGAACTTGATGGGCAACGTCGATGGCGCTGCGGCGCAGGAGACCGCGCAGACCGCTGAGGAAGTCGGCTTCGATTCGCTGTGGGCGATCGAGCACGTGGTGGTGCCGAAGTCGTACAGCTCCACCTATCCCTACGACGACGGGGGGCGCCTGTTCAAGGGTGCCAGCCAGCTCGATCACTCAGACCCGCTCATCTGGCTGGCGTACGCCGCCGCAGTGACCACCCGCATCCGGCTGGCGACCGGCATTCTCATCCTGCCCCAGCGCAACCCCCTGATCCTGGCGAAGGAGATTGCTTCGCTGGACCGCCTGTGCGGCGGCCGTTTCGACTTCGGCATCGGCGTGGGATGGCTGCGCGAAGAGTTCGACGCACTCGGCGTGCCCTTTGATCGTCGGGGTGCGCGCACCGACGAGTACATCGCGGCACTGCGCGTGCTGTGGACCGAGGAGGAAGCCGAGTTCCACGGCGAGTTCGTGGACTTCGACCCGGTCTACTCGCAGCCCAAGCCCATCCAGCAGCCGGTGCCGATCCTGGTAGGCGGCCACAGCGACCGCGCCGCCCGGCGCGCCGGTGAGCTCGGCG
The DNA here is from genome assembly GCF_965204125.1 of Candidatus Poriferisodalis sp. Lineage (GTDB taxonomy): Bacteria > Actinomycetota > Acidimicrobiia > Acidimicrobiales > Poriferisodalaceae > Poriferisodalis. Next base: position 1,857,896 of record NZ_OZ241968.1, read on the forward strand.
ACGTGTTCTTCCCGGCCGAACGGCCTGCTGAGGTGCTCGCGGGGCTCTTCGAATCGACGCGCCGCTATGCCGAGGCCGCGGGACGCGACCCAAGTGAGATCGAGATGTGGACTACCGGCGGGACCGACCGCGCCCACCTCGATCAGCTGGTCGAGCTCGGCGTCAGCCAAGTGATGGTGCCGGGGCGCAGGCCGCCCCAGCTCGGCGAGACATACGGGCAGATCCTCGCTGATTACGCGGATGCATGATCAGCGGGCATAGGCGCGCCGCCCGGTCCCGCAATGGCAGCATCGCCAGAATGCCGGGGCTTGGACGTGCGCGTCTCCAGCTCCCGTGGTTTCAGCTCGTTTGGGGTTCGATCGACGGAATCGGGTGCCGCTGTTCCTTGATGGCAAACTTCAGCCGTCGCGATGGCTTCATCGCAGGAAATGGACTCAACCGAAGCTTGTAGTTCTTCGGTGCCAGTTCGATGGTGAAGTGGTGAGCCACCATCATCAGATTGACGGCCAGCATTATCTCCACGAGCTGGTAGCCGAGGCACATGTGGGCACCGACGCCGAACGGTGCATAGCCGGGCGATACATGCTCTTTGCGCTCGGGCAGGTAACGATCTATGTCGAAACGGAAGGGATCAGGAAACAGGTTCTCGTCATAATGAGAGGCTGCATAGACGATATACAGCAGCTGGCCTGCCTTCAGTTCATGATTTTCGACCACACAGGAGTTGCTCACGGTCCGGAAGGAGACGCCCGCGATCGGGTACATTCGCAGAACTTCAGAGATGAATCGACGTGTGATGTCGATGGTTGCATCGTCCAATTGTTCGGGATCAGGAACGCCATTGGCGAATATTGTTTCTGCTTCGCGCTGAATTTGCTCATGGAGATGCGGCTGTGTCACCATGCAATAGATGGCAAAGCTGAGCTGATCCCCGGTATACCAAGTAGTGAGCAGCGTTGCTGCCAGTGCAAATTCGATGTTTGTCTCAGGAAATAGACGCGGATTGGAATCTCGGAACTCCAGCAATTCGTCAATCTGGTCCACCGGGCATCCGGAGCGCATGTCGGGCGTGTGGCTCTCCTTAATGCGCCTCATCAGCTCTGCGATTGCCCTGCCACAACGCCTCATACGAGGAGTCTTCAACATGAAGCGGGGCAGCGCCTTTACTAAGTGAGTGCCAGCTGCTCGTTCCTTGTAGGCGATCAGATCGTCGATCAAGTCTTGCGTTTCGATGCTGAGATGGAGCTGTGAGAACTGAGCATTGATGAGCTGCCGGCACATGGGAACAGCGCGTCGAGTGTCGCCGACCTGCCAAGTCGACATTTCCTTATAGGCATGCGGAATGGTGAGGCCCAATCGATCCTCGTACCTCTGGCGTGAGCCGCCTGGGCGCATAGCCTTGCGCCACTGGAAGTGGTCGGCACCGTCGAGCGAGGGAATAGTCCCCACTGCTCCGTAAACTTGTTCGAAGTCTTGGAAGTAATCGCGTGTCCGCAGATGCATCCTGCCGCGCCGGTTGGCCCAACGGTTGGTTTCGCCGCTGGAAAGAAAGACCATCGGCTCCTTGAAGGGTATCTTGGCTTGAAATACCGGTCCGAACTCGGCTGCCAATGATGCAAACAGCGCCGGAATGCTGCCCTCGCGGGCGTGCCGATTGGTTATGAATTTGTGGATTGGCACCTTCGGTATGGGCCGTACATCGGCTGTTTGCAGCGGTGCCTGCTTGGCTATATTCTTGGCAACGGCCTCGGACAGCGTGCGACCGATCAAGTCGAGCCTGCAGACGAGTTCAATGCGGCGAATCGACTGGTCGTCGAGTTCGAACATATGCTGCAAGACATCGCACACATTGAGCAAGCAGATGACGATAATATCTTCCGGACTAGGCAGCTGTTCGTCAAATATCACTGCACTGACACGGGTTCGAACAAACTGAATGACTGACTCATCAGACGGATCGATGATCGCAATCGATCGCCACGCATCTGGCGCCAATACCCAAAAATCGCCTGAGTAGTGTTGCAGAACGTGCGCTTCAACCATCCGCTTCAGCGTCGCATCAATGGCAGGCTCCGCCATAGGTGTCAGCCGTTCAATCCAGTACTCAGCTGTTTGCGCCGACGATTCGCTCGCGATCTGCTCCAGTGCGGTGTCCAAGGCCTCCACGCCGGTCGGCGTTGCATCGAGCAAGCGGAGTGATTCCAAATCAGTATCGATGCGGGACAGCAGCGACAAGTCGGCAAGAACGGCCCCGGTCATGGCCAAGGCCATACGTCGCTCGGAGACTTGGCGGAAATGTCCTGTCTCCTCGTTCAGGAGCATCAGAAGGAACTCGCCGGACACGCCGAGCCTGATACGCGGCTGTGATTGGAAGGTGTCCTGAGTCTGCGTCATGCGATGCTCCAGGATGGGGACGAGGCGAGACGAACGTTACGGCTTCCAGACTGGGATGCCGTGGCACCGTCCCAAATCCGGTACGACCACCATACCCTGCGTCATTCTGGAGTAGATATAGCCCTCCCGCACCTCGCCGGCGCAGAAAACGGTGAGCTTCCCATCAGCAGCCGACACGAAGGACCGAGGCCATGCCGCAGTACGGAGATGGGGACGCGATCAGTCACGAGCAACGGGTTGCCGAGATGCAGGCCCGAGCCGAGGTGATCCGGCGGGACATGGGCGGCGCGTCGAAGGTCCGCGCCATGGAGGCCGAAGGCGACCGGACGATCCGCCAGCACATCGATGCGTTCCTCGACGACGGCTCCTTCCGGGAGATCGGCACGTTCAGCCGGTCGCTCCGCCCTGAAATGCGCGACATCACGCCCGGTGACGGCAAGATCGGCGGGCACGGCAATGTGGACGGCCGGCCGGTGGCGGTGTTCGGCGACGACATCACGGTGCTGCGCGGCTCAAGCTCCATCGTGGGTACTCGCAAGGAGACCCGTCTCTACGACCGGGCGCTCACCATGGGCATTCCAGTTGTGCATTTCGGCGAGACCGGCGGTGGCCGCATTCCCGATCTCATGGGTTCGGAAGGCATCTCCGAGCCCGGTGCCATGTTCGAGATGGCCCAGCGGCGTCACCGGGTGCCGATGGCCACCATGATCTGCGGCCAGTCGTTCGGCGGCTCATCGTTCGTGTCGGCCATGAGCGACTACGTCGTCATGGTGCGCGGCTCGTGCTTGGCAGTCACCTCGCCGAAAGTGTTCGAGATCGCCACCGGCGAAGTCATCTCATTCGAGGATGTGGGCGGCGTGGACGTGCACGCTCGTATCACCGGGCAGATCGATCTCGGCGTCGACACCGACGAGGAGGGGTACGAGGCCATCCGGCGGTGGCTGTCGTATATGCCGTCGAATGCTTGGCAGCCGGCGCCACGGGCCGAGCCGAAAGGAGACGACGGACCCGACCCCCAGCTCGCCAAGATGGTGCCGGCCCGGCGCACTCGCGGCTACGACATGCGACGCGTCGTCGCCCGCATCTGCGACCCCGGGTCCGTCTTCGAGATGCAGCCGAACTACGCCCGCAACGTGGTGTGCGCGCTCGCCCGGCTGGACGGGTTCGCGGTCGGCGTCATCGCGAACAACCCCATGTTCCAGGCGGGAACCCTCGACCCGCAGGCGTGCCACAAGGTGATTCGCCTCGCGACCGTATGCGACTCTTACAACATTCCCATGATCTTCTTGGTGGATGTGCCGGGCTTCATGGTCGGCAAGCGCGTCGAGCACGACCTGATGCTCCACTGGGGCATCCGCATGATGCATGCGCTGCAGAACGCGTCCACGCCCACGCTCACCGTGTGCCTGCGCAAGGCATTCGGCATGGCTTGGCAGGCCATGAACGGCTCCCGGATGCCAAGCCATGGCATCTACTGCTGGCCCGGTGCAGAGGTCGGCTTCATGGATCCAGAAGTCGGCGTGAACGTGGCATTCGGCTCGAAGCTCTCGCGCATCGCTGATCCCGACGAGCGAGAGGCCGAGCGGCTGAAGCTCGTGGCCGAGGTGGCTGAGGCGACGAACCCCTTCGAAGCAGCCGGCACGATGCGCATCGACGAGATGATCGACCCCGCCGACACCCGCGGCGTGCTCATCTCCGACCTGCGGATGCTGGCCAATCGGCCGGTGCCGCCGCCCGAGCAGCGACCGCTCAGCTACTGGCCAAGCTGCTGACGGCGCACAATACGCTCAGGACACCTTTGGATACGCGTAGGGTCAACGCAGCCGGTGTTGTGAGTGGATGAGGAGTTCCGAGCCGTGATCGATCTCGAAGGCGTCACCAAGCACTACGAAGTCGGCCCGGTACTGGTAACGGCGCTCGGCGGCATCGATCTTCATGTCAGCGCTGGCGAGTTCGTCGTCATTCTCGGCGCCTCAGGCAGCGGCAAGACAACCACGCTCAACCTCATCGGCGCCCTTGACACAGCATCTTCGGGGAAGATCACCGTCGGCGGCCGCGATCTCTCGAATTCCAGCCGGAGCGAGCTGTTCGCCCTGAGGCGCGAGACGGTCAGCTTCATCTTCCAGAGCTTCAATCTCTTCCCGAGTCTGACCGCCACCGAGAACGTCGAGTTCGGGATGGACGTTTCGGGCCGGCGCGACTCGGCTGACCCCGAAGAGATCCTCACCTCGGTCGGTCTCAGCCACCGTCTCGGGCATTTCCCGCACGAGCTGTCCGGCGGCGAGCAGCAGCGCGTGGCGATCGCCCGTGCGCTCGCCACCGGCAATCCTGTGCTGCTGGCAGACGAGCCCACCGGCGAACTCGACTTCAAGACTGGGTCCCAGATTCTCGAGTTGCTGGCCGAACAGGCGGACAGCGACCGGGTCGTGCTCGTGGTGACGCACAATCGCGAGATCTCGCGGATGGCTGACCGGGTCGTCGAGATGAGCAGCGGGCAGATCGTCAGCGACGGTCCCCCTCCGGGCGGCAAGACCCCGCTGTCCGAACTGCGCTGGTAGGTCCCGGACGTGTGGCTTTTGAAGCTGCGCTGGTCCTTTCGGGACGCACGCAAGCATTGGGTTCAGATTCTGGGCATCGCCTTCACGGTGTCCATCGGTGTCGGCGCATACGCCGCGCTCAGCAGCGTTTCCGATTGGCGACGTACGGCCATTGTTGACAGCTTCGAGCTCACTGCGATGTATGACCTGCGGGCCACGGTCAGCGGGGGCGAGGATGTGCCTTCGGGCTCGCTCGCGCAAATGGCCGAAGGGATCGACGGTATTGACCAGTACGGCGAACGCCTCGTCGTCGATACACAGGTCGAGACGACTGCAGGCGGCGAGGAACTGCTGGTTCACGGTCGCATCGTCGGTGTGGACATGGCCGGCGGGGGGCCGAGCGTCAATCGCGTCGAGGTCATCGAGGGCGATGACCTGCAGCAGATTTCAGTTGGCACGCCGGCGGTGCTGCTCGAGCGGAACTTCGCTGTGATCCATGACCTCCCGGCGACAGGTCAGCTGACTGTCGGCGGCGATGTCATCGTCGATTACCGAGGGCATGCGGTGTCGCCCGAGTATTTCTTCGTCCTCGAAGGGAACGGCTCGCTCGGCAGGTCCAACTTTGCCGCGCTGTTCACGCCGCTAGCTGCCGCGCAAGAGATCACCGGCCAGACCGGTGTGGTGAACGACCTCGTGCTGACGCTCCATGCGGATGCCGACCCCGACGCCGTGGCCGAACAGCTCGTGGACGCCGCGCGTTCGCAGCACGGTGTGCTGCTGGAGATGCTCAGCCGCGACGAGACTCCGTCGTACATCGGCCTCACCAACGTGCCCGACATCGATCAGGACATCTACGACATCATCACGTTGCTGCTCTTGGGCGGGGCGACCATCGCGGCGGTGAACTTCTCGGCCCGGATGGTGCAGACACAACGGCGCGAGATCGGCGCGTCGATGGCGATCGGGGAGCCTCCCCGCTCGATCGCCGTTCGGCCGATGCTGATCGGATTGCAGATCGGCGTCTTGGGCGCCGTCTTAGGAATCGGCGTGGGTCTGGCGTCTGCGTACCCGACCGTGGAAACCTTGAAGCAGATCACTGCGCTGCCGGTGTTCGAGACACCATTCAACGCAGTGCTGTACGCGAGGGCTGCAGCGGTCGGAATCATCGTGCCGATGGTGGCGGTCTTCCTGCCCGTCGTGCGCGCAGTACGGGTTCGCCCGATCGAAGCGATCCGATCAGGACATCTGGCATCTCGGGGCGGCGGTCTCTCGCCGATCATCAGCCGCGTGCCGCTGCCCGGCCGCAGCCTCGAGCGGATGCCGTTCCGCAACTTGATGAGAGCTCCTCGCCGTACGTTCCTGACACTGCTGACCTTCACGATGGGCTTCGCAATCCTGTTCAGCCAAGTGGGCTTCAGCAGCTCGTTCGAAGGCACTTTCAGCGACGGCAACCAGGAGCTGCTCGGCGGCGAGCCTGATCGCTTCATGGTGCAGTTCGATTCGTTCTATCCGGTCGATTCATCGCAAGTACGCGGCGTACTCGATGATGCGACTGTGCAGTCCGGCGAGACCGCGCTGCGCCTGGGCACGAGTGTCGCAGCCGTTGCGCCTGACAACGGCGTAGACGAGCAAACCCGGCTGGATCTCGTCGTCCGCTTTGTCGACTTCGGCAGCAACGTGTGGACCCCCACGGCGACCGATGGTGCGCTGTCACCTGGAGTGCCGGGCATCGTGCTGGCAGACAAGGCTGCGCGGGACTTCGGCGTGGGAGTCGGCGACGACGTGGTCGTCACGCATCCGGAGTTGGTCGATGGGGTGCTCGCCTTCAACACGCACGCACTGCAAGTTGTCGCGATTCATCCTCATCCGCTGCGAGTCAACGCCTACATGGATGTCTCGTCTGCGGCGGATTGGGGTTTCGGTGGCCTTGCGAACATCGTGACCGGAGTCCCTGCGGAGGCAAGAAGCCTCAACGATGTAAAGCGGTCGCTCTTCGGCACTGGCGCAGGCGTGGTGCTGGTGCAGGGTCTGGGCGAGTCATTCCAGTCGGTGGAGGATTCGCTGGAGCAATCGGCTGGGCTCTTCAATGTCGGTCGCATCTTCATCATTCTGTTGATCATGCTGATCGCCTTCAACACCACCAACCTCAATGTGGACGAACGGAGACGGGATCACGCGACGATCTTCGCCTACGGCCTTCCGGTGCGCCGTGTGATTGCGAATCTCTCGATCGAGGGTGTGCTCTTGGGCGTGATCGCCGCGGTGCTCGGTGGCGTGTTCGGCTACGGGTTGCTGCAGGGGATTCTGTTGGTCTTGATGCCGTCCGTCATTCCCGATGTCGGCCTGCTCGTCTCGGTCCGCTGGGGGGAGATGGTTGCCCATTTCGTGGTGGCACTGGTCGCCGTCGCCATCGTGCCGGTGTTCTCCCGCCGCAAGCTCAAGAACATGTTCATCCCGGGCACATTGAGGGTCATGGAGTAAGGACAGTCAGACTGGCTGTCGACGTCAGCCTGGTGCGCCAGACGGCTCGTAGATCCACGGTTGTCTCGGCAGTGTCTCGGGATCTAGGCGGCTCGCTGTCGTGTGCAGGTCGTCCACGCTCGTCACGGGATCGAGCCCGAGGCTGGTGAGCAGGAGGTTCACGACGTCGAGCGGTGTCTCGCCGAGTGCCAGGCGGTCTTGGAGTGTTACGGCGCCGTCTCTTTTGGCGAGACGGCGACCCTCGGGGCCCAGAACGAGTGGGACGTGGGCGTATGAGGGCGGTTCGATGCCGAGCAGTCGGGCGAGGTGGGCTTGGCGGGGGGTGGAGGGCAAGAGGTCGTCGCCTCGCACGATCTCGGTGATGCCTTGTGCGGCGTCGTCTACGACTACCGTGAGGTTGTAGGCGGGGGTGCCGTCGCCTCGCTGGATCACGAAGTCGTCGACTGTGCTGGTGTAGGCGCCGAGCTGGCGGTCGACGACGGTCACTTCGGCGGGCTCGGGACCGTCGGAGCCAACGCGCAGCCTGAGGGCTGGTGGTCGGCCGCTGCTGCGACGCTGTTCTCGCTCAGCCGCTGTCAGGTGTCGGCAGGTTCCGGGGTAGGCGCCTTCGGGTGACGGTCCGTGCGGGGCCGCGGCCGCTTCGGCTATCTCGCGCCGGGTGCAGAAGCACTCGTAGGTGAGGTCGCGCCGGTGGAGGTCGGCGATCGCATCGCGGTAGAGATCCAGGCGCTTGGTCTGGCGGACTGGCTCGGCATCCCAATCGAGCCCGAGCGCGGCCATGTCGCGCAACTGCGAGTCGTAGTACTGCGGCCGCACGGCCCCGTCGAGGTCTTCGAACCGCCACAGGAATCGTCCGCCGGCAGAGCGGGCGAACAGCCATGCCAGCAGCGCTGTGCGGAGGTTGCCGAGGTGCAGGTCGCCGGTGGGGCTCGGGGCCCAGCGACCAACAGTCAGGTCTCTCGTCAAGCGCTGCCCTCGGCGAGTGCCTTGATTCCCTCGACGCAGCGCGCCATGTTCGCCAGATGCTCGTCTTGGCGGCGGGACAGGATGCGAGGCTCCTTGTCGGGCATCGCTGTGATCGCCATCGAGAGGCCCGATTCGCCCGGACCGATCCGCACGGTATGACGCAGGCGGCAGCGCTGGCCGTGCAACACGTCTATCTCGTAGCGCCACCGGGCGCCGGCTACCTCTTCGGTCTCACCGGTCGCCCAGCCGAACAGCACGTTGGGCTCGTACTCGGTGATGGTGAGATCGATATTCCACTCGCCGATGGCGGGGTGCTGATTGTGGCCGATGAACTTGGCACCAGCGGCCGGCCCGTCGTAGCCCGGGGCCCACTCGGCGCGCACGAACTCCTCGGAGAAATCGGCCCCGGTGTTGATGTTGCTGACGATCTCCCAGACGCGTTCGGCGGGCGCGTCGATGTCGACTTCGACCGTGGCACCGGGACCCTCGCCCAGCGAGCGGGCTGCCGACTCGTCACCGCGTGCCTCCCAGGTGCGACCCCAGCCGTCCACGTACGCGATCTCATTGGCGCGCCGGCGTGGCACCGAACCGAACTCGGTGCCCTTCGCATAGGCCAGCGGAAGCAGTGCCACCGGCGTGACTCCCTCAGGGATGCCGAGCGCTTCGCGCAGTTCGTCTTCCTTGTTCAGGATTGCCGTCGTCCACGCGGTGGCGAGGCCGCGCGCACGGGCCGCGAGGCAGAAGCTCCATGCCGACTGCAGGACCGAGTCGAACAGGCCCGGCTTGCCGCTGTCGTCGTGGACTCCCCACACGCAGGGAATGACGATGACCGGCACCTCGGCGAGATGTTCGGCGAGGTGGAACGCCGACTTCATCACCTGTTCCATCGGGTGCCCGGTTCCCGCGGTCGCGTCGCGTCCCCGCTTCATGAACGCGCCGACGACCGAGTTGTACATGTCGCCGATGGCCTGACGCTGCTGTGGGTCACGGATCAGCAGCCATCGCCGGCTTGCTTGGTTGCCGCCACCGGGTCCCTGCTCGGCGACGTCGATGCAGTCGAGCACGACCTCGTGGGGGACCTCACGTTCCAGATCGAGGCGCAGCCGCACCGAGCGGGTGGTCGAGAGCACGCCGTCGACCGACGCGAGGTCGACAGCGGCAGTGTCGTAGCGGGCGGGCACGTGGGGGTTCAGCTCTGGTGTCGGCATGCCGCCAGTATTGCCGTCTCACTCAATAGTTTCTCCGAGCGTGATGAGACCCCCGCCGGCCGGCCCGCGACCAAACCGCATGGCCAAGCCATGGCCCGAGCGGTTTGTGGGCCTGTTTCGAATGGGGACGGGGCGCCGGATTGGAAACCAACTGGCTCTGGCTGCCCTCGCCGTGCTCGCCGCCGCATGCCTGCCGGGTCGCGTGGAGACGCACGAGCCTGCCGCCGCTGTCGGAGAGGATGCTGGCGCGGTCGCTGAGACGACGGCTTCCCGAGCGCCAGAGCCATCCGAACTGCCTGCGCCCGCTACGACTGTTCGCGACTGCTCGCCGCGGGACGCAGCCGACGACCTGCCAATCGACATCGCTGCTGCTGTGCTCGCGAGCGTCCAGATGTCGCGTGCGCTCTACGACTGCGCCGACGAGATCGGCTTGGCGTTCGCCGATGATCCGGAGGCGATCCTCACGCTGGCCGCACGCGGGATTGGCGGACCGCTGCTGCTGATCGAGTCGTGGTCGGCAGCCGAGCCGATGACCGAGATTCAGCGGCTCGCGCCAGAGCGCGTCGTGGCGGCAGGCTTCAACGAGCAGCGACTCTCCCAGCAGCTCCCCGGCTTCGATGTCGAGTGGGTGCCCGTCAATCCATCGGCAACGCTGCCGCATCGAGACGCTCCCCCCGAGCGGGTCTGGATCGTCGGCAATGCCGAACAAGCTGCAGTGTTCGGGGCACTCGGAAGCCAGATCGACGTAGCGGCGCTGACGGTGAGCGAGGGCGACGACTTGCGAGCTCTGCCTGTGGCCGATCGCGCCATGCTGCGCGACGCTGCGCACGTCGAGTTGCGCTCGGACCTCGGCCCCGACGCAGCGTGGCAGCTGGAGGTGGTCCGCGGCGGCCACGAAGTACCCGGAGGCGGCCTGCTTCTGTTCGAGCCGGGCCGCGCCCGCCGCCTCGTGGCCATGTACGGCCACCCGGCGACATCGCAGCTCGGTGTGCTGGGCGAGCAGGACCCAACCGAGGGCGTGGCCCGCCTCGCGTCCATCGCGGAGGGCTACGACGCTGACGGATCCGATGTGGTGCTCGCCTTCGAGATCATCGCCACCGTTGCCTCTGCCAGGGCCGGCCGTGACGGCGATTACTCCAACGAGACCGCTCTCGACGACATCAGGCCATGGGTCGAGGCGGCGGCTGCCAATGACATGTACGTGGTGCTGGACCTGCAGTCGGGCCGAACCGACTTCCTCACGCAGGCGAAGCACTATGAGGAATTCCTGCGGCTTCCGTACGTCGGGCTGGCGCTCGACCCCGAATGGCGGTTGCGGCCCGGCGAGGTGCATCTGCAGCAGATCGGAACGGTCGATGCTGCCGAGATCAACGAGGTCGTCGGGTGGCTGGCTGGCCTCGTGCGTGAGGAGGCTCTGCCTCAGAAGCTGTTGATCCTGCACCAATTCCGCTTCTCGATGATCACCAACCGCGAGCTCATCGAGACCCCAGCGGAACTCGCAGTGATGATCCACATGGACGGGCAGGGTCCGATCAACACGAAATACAGCACATGGAATGCGTTGACCGGCGAGCCAGACGCCCATCGCTTCTACTGGGGCTGGAAGAACTTCTACGACGAGGACTTCCCCACGCCCACCGCAGAACAGGTGCTGGCTCAGACACCGTCGCCGCTGTTCGTCTCGTACCAATAGGCCTGAGGCGCAGCCTCTAGCCTCCGCGACATGGCACGGCTGCCGTACTTGAGTTCGCGCCTGCAGGGCTACCAGTCGACGATCTTCGCCGAGATGTCGGCGCTGGCGGTTCGCACTGGTGCCATCAACCTGGGCCAGGGCTTCCCCGACACCGACGGGCCGGCGGAGGTGCTCGAGGCAGCGGTCGCAGCGATACGCAGCGGCACCGCAAACCAGTACCCGCCGGGCATCGGCATCGCTGAGCTGCGCCATGCGGTTGCCCGCCACCAGAAGCGGTTCTGGGGCATGGAGGTCGACCCCGACAGCGAAGTGCTCATCACCGCTGGTGCGAGCGAGGCTTTGGCCGCGAGCATCCTGGCGCTGACCGAAGTGGGCGACGACGTGCTCACGTTCGAGCCGTGGTACGACCTCTACGGCGCTGTGATCTCCATGTCAGGCGCTGTGCGCAAGGTGGTCACCTTGCGGCCGCCCGACTACGGCTTCGATCCCGACGAGTTGGCAGCGGCGGTCACGCCGCGCACCCGAATGCTGGTGCTCAACAGCCCGCACAACCCGACCGGCAAGGTGTTCAGCCGGGCCGAGCTTGAAGCCATTGCTGCCGTGGCCATCGAGCGAGATCTCATCGTGGTCACCGACGAGGTGTACGAGCACCTGGTGTTCGACGGCGAGCACATCCCCATCGCGACGCTGCCCGGCATGGCCGACCGCACGGTCACGATCTCCAGCGGCGGCAAGACATTCGCCGTCACCGGCTGGAAGATCGGCTGGGTCTGCGCCCGCCCGGAACTGGTGGCGGCAGTGCGCACGGCCAAGCAATGGCTGACCTACGTCAGCGGCGGACCGTTCCAGCACGCCATCGCCGCGGGGCTGGATCTCGGCGACGACTACTTCACGGCCCAGGCCGAGGACCTGCGCGCCAAGCGGGACCGGCTGACCGACGGCCTGCGCTCGACTGGCCTCGAAGTGTTCGAGCCGTCCGGCACCTATTTCATCACCGCCGACATTCGCTCGATCGGGCATGACGACGGTGTCGAGTTCTGCTGGGGTCTGCCAGACCGGATCGGCGTGGCGGCGGTGCCGAACGTGGTCATGTACGACAATGCCCACGAGGGCCGCCATCTCGTCCGCTTCGCCTTCTGCAAGCAGCACGACGTCCTAGACCAAGCCATAGAACGCCTCCGCACCCTGTAGCCATGGGGCCGCCGGCCCGGCTGTCAGGACGGTTCGGCGGGCGTGTCGTAGCGCTGTTGGGCTTCTGTCTCAGGCACGCCGAGCAGCTCGCCGATGCGCTGCCACGAGACGCCGTCAACGCGAGCTGCGGTCACCTTGGCGTGAATCAGTTCGTCTGAACTCTTGGGGTCGATGGCGGCGCAGCGGAGCCACCAGTCGGAGATCGGGCGGCGGACGGCTCGATCGAAATCGAAATTCTCGAAGCGTCGAGCGATCTCGTCCCAATCGTCGTCGTCGACGGGTTCATCGATTGGCAGTCCCATCACCGCCTGCCGTTCCATCGACGCCGCAGAAATCGGGCCCGAGCCGGCATCGCATGGAGGATCTCGGGAATATGTCCCCGAAACTCAATTCCAAGTTCAAGAGGTCGGCCGGAGCGGTCTCCGCCGATGATCATCGTCATGTTGTCGATCTCATGTGCGTCGAAGGCGTTTCGATAGGCGTGGAGCATGTCCTCGTCGCTGATGCCGTGCTTCCGCGCAGTAGGACGAATGAAGGGATCCACGTCACCCTACCGGTTGGTGAGAGTCTGCTCTGCTGGCCGGCAGCGGGTCTTGGTAAACGCAACCACATGCGAATCTGTAGCGGACTATACGCTGACTTTCAAGTGATTTTGATGGTTGTGAGTTGCTTGGTTTGGGCGGCGATCGCTACTGGCAGTCCCTTTGGAGTAGTTGAGAGTCACTTGTAAAAGCCCAGCGTATGGCCGGTTTTCTACTGTGAACTCCGTTGAGAGCTGTTGCGAGTTCGCCTGTGCGTGCCGAAGAGGGTGACGGCGAGGGCGGAGCCGATCATGCCGCCGGTGGTGGACAGGACGAGGTCGGCGACGGTGTCGTCGTAGGTGAGGTCGAGGCCGCCGCCTGCGCCCGTCTCGGCAACGATCCACTCGGCCGCTTCCCAGCCCACGATGGCGAGAGCGCCGAGTCCGGCGCCGAGCAACCACGCATCGCCGCGGGACAGACGGTTCGCAGCGCCACCACGGCGGTAGCGCCAGGCGTGGAATGCGCCGACCAGCAGGATCCAGTTGAGCGTGTGGAGCACGTCGTCGGTGGCGTCGAACGTGTCGTAGACGTACGCCAGGTTGCCGAGCGTGTCGATCAGGAACGGGGCCACGATCAGCACATCGGCAGTTGCTGGGTAGGGCCGGAACCGTCCGCGCCATGCGAGCGGCACCACGACTGCCGACAGCATGAACAGCGGGAACCGGAACGCCATTCCCTTGCCTTCGAGGTGATCGAGCGGCACGGCGATGGCCACCACGAAGCACAGCGCCAGTGCCGCCTTGAACGCCATCGCCATAGCGACGGCCCGGGGGCGGGCATCCAGTGCGGCGACGCCGATCAGTCGGTTGTCGTCGGCTGCTTTCGTCACCGTTCGCAGGCCGTGCTCAGGAGCCTGCTCGCAGGGGAGCGATCACGCCTTCGGCGAATTCGTTGAGCATGGCCAGCTCTTGGTCTTGCGTGAAGTAGCCGACGTGGTGCCACAGGAAGAACTCGGTAACGCCGAACTCCTCGTGCAGCGAGGCGACGTGGTCGAGTTCCTCCTCCTGGCTGCCGCGCCAGACACGGCCCATCGGCACCACGTAGGGCGGCGCGTTGTAGGCCCAGTTGAACAGCTCCTCGAAGCCGGTGTACAGGTCGGCGCCCTCGGCTGGCGTGCGGCCCATCGTGAGGTGGCCGCCGATCGCCAGTGCATCAGCCGCCGTGGTGTCGCGCCCCGAGCTGTGCGCTTCTTCGAGATAGATGTCGAGCGCTGTGCCGATGAAGCTCTGCCGCTCGGGTGCCACGAAGCTGACCATCTTTCCGCCCTCGCGGGCCCAGAACTTCGAGGTCTCCATGCTGTAGCTGAACGGCGCGTACACCGGCGGGTGCGGCTGCTGCAGCGGCCGGGGCACGATGCCGATCTCGCGCAGCGTCTTGTTCTCGTCGACCGCCGTCGGGTCGAAGTCGTCGGTCGGCGGGAAGTGCCATTCCATCTCGGGCGGGGCCTCCCAGAACTCGCCTTGGATCGACACCTTGTCCTGCGTCCACAGCGACTTCACCAGGTGCCAGTTCTCGTACAGGGCCCGGCGGCTGCGCTGGTCGGCATCGGATTTGTCGGACTCGGTGGAGGTGATGCCCAGGTGCTGGCCGAATGTGCCGGTCCAGCGCGGCGTGTTGCCGCGGGTGAAGCCCACGAAGGTGCGGCCGCCGGTGAAGTGGTCGAGGATGGCGATGTTCTCGGCGAGCTGAATGGGGTTCACGGCGGTGAGGTTCATGCCGAGCTGGCCCACCCGCATCCGCTCGGTGTGCTGGGCCACGAAGTAGTCCCAGAACAGCGGGTTGGTGGTGGTTTCGATGCCCTCCACCTGCATGTGCTGCTCGGTCATGGCGAACCCGTCGTACCCCACCGACTCGGCGAACTGCATCTGTGTCCGCACGTGATCCATGAGGGTCTGCCAACGCTCGGGCATCGACCCGGCGAGGCCGATCTGCTCGTCACGACGGCGCATGTACGGCACGACGAGGATCGTGAAGCGGAAGTCGGTCATGGAGACTGGGGTCCTTTCGGCTCACCGCACCTTGCGGCAGCGGCCGCACAGACTGCAACACTAGGAAACCGGCTGGCTCCTGAACCGGCCAGCCCAGCGTCATCCGAGCGGGGAGGAACCGCCAGATGCCCAAGTTCGAGCCCACCGCCGGGCGGGGATTGCATCCCATCGAGAATGCCCCGATCCCCGAGATCCGAGCGCTCCAGCTGGAGCGGCTGAAGTGGAGCCTGGCGCACGCGTACGCACATGTGCCCGCGTACCAGCAGCTGTTCGACGAGGCGGGGGTTCACCCGTCCGATCTGCACACCCTCGATGATTTGGCGCGCTTCCCGTTCACGTCCAAGACCGAGCTGCGCGAGAACTACCCCTTCGGCATGTTCGCCGTGCCGCGGGAGCAGGTGCTGCGGGTGCATGCCTCATCGGGGACTACGGGCAAGCCGACCGTGGTCGGCTACACGCAGTCCGACTTGGACATGTGGGCGCACGTGTTCGGGCGCTCGCTGATGGCGGCGGGTGTACGACCGGGCGACGTGGTCCACGTCTCCTACGGCTACGGGCTGTTCACCGGCGGGCTGGGGGCGCACTACGGGGCCGAGCAGTACGGCTGCACCGTGGTGCCGGCGTCGGTGGGCCAGACCGCCCGGCAGGTGCAGCTGCTGGTGGACTTCGACGCCGATGTGCTGTGCGCCACGCCGTCGTACGCGCTGGTCGTCGCCGACGAGTTCCGCAACCAGGGCATCGACCCGGCGTCGACGTCGCTGCGGGTGGGGATCTTCGGGGCGGAACCGTGGTCGGAGGCGATGCGGGCCGAACTCGAGGAGGCCTTCGGCATCGACGCCGTCGACATCTACGGCCTCTCGGAGGTCATCGGCGGGGGTGTCGCCAACGAGTGCGTGGAAACCAAGGACGGGCCGACGATCTGGGAGGACCACTTCTATCCGGAGGTCATCGACCCTGATTCGGGCGAGGTGCTGCCCGAAGGCGAGACGGGCGAGCTGGTGTTCACCTCGCTGACCAAGGTGGCGATGCCGGTGATCCGGTACCGCACCCGCGACATCTGCTCATTGCAGCCCGGCACGGCTCGCTCGATGCGTCGCATGGGACGGGTTGCGGCGCGCAGCGACGACATGCTCATCATCCGTGGCGTCAACGTGTTCCCGAGCCAGTTCGAGGAGCTGGTGTCGGCCGATCCGAGGCTGACCGGTCATTTCTTTCTCGAAGTGCATTCGCGGGGCCGCATGGAGGGCATCACCGCCGTGCTGGAGCCCAAGCCCGACGGCGGCGACCACGATGCGATCGCCGCAGACTTCACCAGCACGGTGCGCCAGCGCATCGGCATCGCTGTCGACGTCCGCACCGTCGAACCTGAGGGCATCCCGCGCTCAGAAGGAAAGGCGCAGCGCGTCCGCGACCTCCGAGGCTGAGCACATGGGCGGCGCGCTACGGTGCGGCGGTCGAGCCAGGCCGGGGCATGGCTTGGGCACCGCCGAAGGAGACAGTCATGAGCTTTGTGGAGATGCGGCACTACCGGCTGAAGGTGGGTGCCCCTGAACGCTGGGTGAAGGAGTACTTCGAGAAGGGCTACGAAGCGCAGCGCAAGTACCTGGGCGAGCCGGTGGGCTACTACACCACCGAGTTCGGCGGCATCAACGAGATCTACCACCTGTGGCGTTACGACACGCTCGAGGAGCGTGCCCAGAAGCGCAAGGCGCTGTTCGAGGATCCGCAGTGGCTGGAGTTCGTCAGGGAGATCGCGCCCTTGGTGGAGATTCAGGAGAACGTGATGCTGCGCGACATCTTCGAGAGCTGAGCTGGAGCGCACACCTATGCCGAACACGATGATGGACACTTGGGCCGCTGGCGACGAGACGCTGGGCACCTGGCTGTCGATGGCGTCGAGCCATTCGGCCGAGATCGCTGGGCGTGCCGGCTTCGACTATGTGTGCGTCGACATGCAGCACGGCGTGGCCGATTACCAGGTTGCCGTGGAGATGATGCAGGCCATCGAGATGGGTGGCGGTACGCCCATCGTGCGGGTGCCGTGGAACGAGCCCGGCATCATCGGGCGGGTGCTCGATGCGGGGGCGCGGGGCGTCGTTGTGCCCATGGTGAACTCGGTCGCCGAGGCGCAGGCCGCCGTGTCTGCCTGCAAGTACCCGCCGCTGGGTGCCCGCAGCTTCGGCCCGGTGCTGGTGGCTGCTCGGGCGGCGGCGGGGGAGAACTACTTCGAGGTGGCGAACGACACCACGGCATGCATTCCCATGATCGAGACCCGCCAAGCGGTCGAGGCGCTGGATGAGATCCTGGCGATCGAGGGCGTCGATGCCATCTACGTCGGCCCGGCCGACCTGTCGATCAGCTACGGCTACGGCCCCGGCTACACCGACGATCACGCCGACTACAAGGCAGCGCTGGAGCACATCGCCGAACGGTGCGCCGCACACGGCGTGGTGGCGGGCATCCACTCCACGGCATCACTCTCGGCGGACCGCCGCGGCAAAGGCTTCCGCATGCAAACGGTGGCAGGCGACGCCATGGCGCTCGGCCGCGGCATGGCCCGCGACCTCCGCACCGCCCGCGAGTCCGGCGTAGCCGAAGCCGCCACCGGAGCCGACTCCAAGATCTACTGACTCGGGCTCGTCTGCCTTCATGACCGCGCCAACGGGCTGTCGGCCGAGACAGGTGTGACTCGGCCTCGGCAGTGCTCTCGACCGGCACTCGCGCGTCAATTCGTAGGTGCGCGCCACCCCTAGTTGTCACACCCCCTCTCTACGTTGGACATCAGTGAGGCGGAGGCCGATCAGCGGCTCCGCAACCGGCACGTCGGGCGGTCACGCCGGATGAGTCGGGGTCTGCAGAAAGGGAAAGACAGTGGGCGCAACGTCAACAAATGGGACTGGGAACGGGCAGCTCAAGCGGAGCAGCAGGGCACCGTGGGAGCGCGGTGACGACGACGCATTGGCAAGCGACGCACAGCAAGCGAAGAGCTCCAAGAAGGCCAAGGGCGGCAAGAAGAGCGGCAAGGGCTCGACATCTGACCGGTCGAAGGCGTGGATGCTGCTCGACCGGTCTGGCTCGATGTCGGGGCTTGAGGTAGCAGTCGTACACGGCGTCAACGGGTTCATGGCCGAACAGGCGGCCCTGCCGGACAAGTGCAAGGTCACGCTCGTCCAGTTCGACTCCGAGGAACCGTTCGAGGTCCTCGCTGACGCTGTGCCCGTCAAGAAGGCGAGCGCGCTGTCAGTCGAGCAGTACTGCCCGCGTGCCGCGACGCCTCTTCTGGACGCGATCGGCTCGCTGATCGGGCGGGCCGACGAGCGAGCGAAGCGGCGCCGCAAGGCTGGCAAGGAGCCCGAGGATCAGACCGTTCTGATCGTTTCCGATGGCCTGGAAAACGCCAGCACCGACTTCACGTGGGCCGATATCCACCGGCTCGTCAGCAGCCGGCGCGAGCAGGGATGGGCCTTCGTGTTCATGGGTGCCAACCAAGACTCGTACTTCGAGGGCGCCCGGCTGGGCGTCGAACCGGGGAACGTGCAGAACTACGAGGCATCTGACGAGGGCGTCGGCGAGGCGTTCGCGTCGGTGAGCCGGGCGTACAGCGAGCGTCGGACGAGGCACTCCACCGTGGGCCTGACGCCCGACAACGACGACTTCTTCGGAGGCGTACGCGAAGCCGAGGAGGGGATGCGACGCCGCTCGCAGTGAGCCAGGCCCCGGTGCTTGCGGCTGAGGTAGCGGCGACCGTGTGAACCGGGCGGTGCTTGGAGGCTGGACAGTACGATCCGCTGCGGGGACCGACCTGGGAGGGGAACGTGGAAGTCGACTATCCGATCATCTCGGCCGACTCGCACATTGCGGAGGCACGCAACACCTACGTCGACTACATCGACCCCAAGTGGCGCGATGTGGCGCCACGGGTCGAGTGGACCGAAGAGCGCGGCGATGTCTACGTCATCGACGGCATGAAGCGCACGATCGACATGGGTCTCATCGCTGCCGCAGGTCAGAAGCCTGAGGAGCTCAAGCGCAGCGCGGCGTACGAGGAACTGCCGATCAGCAGCTACGACCCGGCCACGCGGACCGCCGACCAGGACCGAGACGGCGTTTCTGCTGAGGTGATCTACCCGTCGGTGGGCATGGTGCTGTGCAACCACTCCGACCCCGACTACAAGAAGGCGACCATGGACGCCTACAACCGGTGGATCGCCGACTACTGCTCGGTGGACACCGACCGGCTGCTGGCAGTAGGGCAGACGGCACTCCGCTCGGTGGAAGAGGCCATCAGCGACATCGAGGCCATGGCCGAGGCGGGCATGCGCGGCGTGATGATGTCGGGCAACCCTCATACCGAATTCGACTTCGACGACCCCCAATGGGACCCCTTCTGGCAGGCCGCCGTCGACCTCAACTTGCCCGTGTCGTGGCACATCCTCACCAGCCGCGGCCAAGGCCGGCCCCGGGGGCCGAAGGCGAACGCCTTCATGACCATCATCCGGGCGAACCAGGACATCATGGGCACGCTGGTGTTCGGCGGCGTGTTCGAGCGCAACCCCGGCTTGCGGGTGGTCTGCGTCGAAGCCGACGCCGGCTGGGTGCCGCACTTCATGTACCGGATGGACCACGCCTACAAGCGTCACCGGTACTGGCTGCCGCCGGGCCAGGAGCTGTCCAAGCTGCCCAGCGAGTACTTCAGCGAGCACATCTACACGACGTTCCAGGACGACTGGGTGGCGTTCAAGATGGTGAACGACGTCAATCACAAGCGGCTGCTGTGGGCGAACGACTTCCCGCACTCCGACAGCACCTGGCCCTGGAGCCAGGAGCTGCTCGACGAGCACTCGGCGAATCTGACGCCCGAGCAGCAGCAGGACATCCTCTGCAACAACTCGGCCGAGCTGTACGACATCGACCTATCGAAGCTGCCTGTCGGCGGCGATCGACTGGCCGCCAGCGCAGCCTGAGGGCAAAGCGGCCAGCACCTCGTCGACAACCGTCTGGGCGGGTGCTTCGGCCCGGACGCACAGCCGGCTGAGCCTCGCTCTCAGCCGGTACCGGGGCGTTCAGCCTCGCCGCCGAACCTGTGCATAAGCGCATGAACCCGACAGGTACCGTGGGCCATGAGCGCCGCGAGCGCTCGCTAGCGGCGTACCAGCGAGGAGCCACCACCTATGCAGAGCCACGAGGTCGACTACGAGATCTTCGGCGACGACATGCAGTTCGTCGAGGTCGAGCTGGATCCGGGCGAGACCGTTGTCGGCGAGGCCGGCACGATGATGTTCATCGAAGACGGCATCACGTTCGAATCGGTCATGGGCGATGGCTCCCAACCAGACTCAGGCATGTGGGGCAAGCTCAAGGGCGCCGGCAAGCGGGTCATATCCGGTGAGTCGCTGTTCCTCACCCACTTCACCAACACCGAAGCTGGCGGCAAGGCGAAAGTCGGATTCGCTGCGGGATATCCGGGCAAGATCATCCCGGTCGACCTGGCGCAGATGGGGGGCGAGATCATCGCCCAGCGAGACGCCTTCCTGTGCGCGGCGCTCGGCACCAAGCTCGACATCGCCTGGCAGCGCGGCATTGGCACGGGCCTTTTCGGCGGGGAGGGCTTCATCCTTCAGCGCCTGTCGGGAGACGGGATGGCATTCCTGCACGCCGGCGGCTCGATCAAGGCCGTGCAGTTGAATAACCAGACGGTGAGGCTCGACACCGGCTGCCTCGTGGCACTGCAGCCCTCGCTGCAGTACTCGATCGAGCGCGCAGGCAACCTCAAGTCGATGTTCTTCGGGGGGGAGGGACTGTTCCTGGCGACCGTGTCGGGCACCGGCTGGGTGTGGCTGCAGTCGTTGCCGTTCGAGCGGCTGTCGTCGCGGGTGCTGGCCAACGCCGCCGGACCCATGTCCGACGACTCCCGCGGCCTGCTCTCGGGACTGCTCGAGCGCAGCTGACGGCCGCGGCACCGACCGAGGGCGCGGTCGCACGACGCGTCGCCCGGACCTAGCCGAGCGGCGTCCGCTCCGGCCAGACTGGCGGACGTGACCATGCAGTTGACATCGAGCCACATCAACGTCGAGAATTTCGCGGAAGCCCAAGAAGCGTTCCACTCGCGTGGTTGGACCGATGGCCTGCCGGTGGTGCCACCCACCGACGACGCCGTAGCGGCGTGTCTGGAGTGGGCGATGCTGCCGCCCGATCATCTCATCGGCATCGAGCCGGTGCGGGCGCGGGCCATCACTGCGGAGAAGGCAGCCGTCAATGCCGTCATGGCGGGCTGCCTGCCGCCGCACTTCCCGGTTGTCGTGACCGCGCTCACGGCCCTGCTTCAACCCGAATTCGGACTGCACGGGCCCACGGCTTCAACCGGTGGTTGTGCGCTGCTGCTGATCGTGAATGGCCCCATCCGGCACGAGCTGGCGATGGACGCCACCTTCAGCGTGCTCGGGGGAGCCGACCGGTCGCGCGCGGTCATCGCACGGGCAGTGCGGTTGGTGCTCGCCAACGTGCTCGACGTGAAGCCCGGCGGCATCGACCGCTCCACGCTCGGTCACCCCGGCAAGCTCGGCTACTGCATCGCCGAGGACGAGGAGGCCACGGGCTGGGTCTCGCTCGGCGACCAGCGGCTCGGCACCGCGCCCGCCGAGCGGGGCCAGCTGTCATCGGTGACAGCGGTGGCCTCGATGGCGCCCCGGCAGGTCATGAATGAGTGGACGACCGACCCCACCGAGCTGTGCGAGACGCTCGCCGCCGAGATTCGTGCCAACCAGCTCAACTACTCCATCTGGCCCGGCAACTACACCGTGGTGCTGCCGCCGCAGCTGCGGACCCACTTCGATGCGGCCGGTTGGACCAAGGACGACATTGCCGCCTGCGTGTACGAGCGGGCCCGGGTGCGCCGGGGCGACTGGGCCGCCGTCGGCAAGGGAGCCGTCGTCAAGGACCGGGCCGAACGCACCTATCCCGCGCTGGAATCACCGGAGGACCTGCTGATCGTTGCTGCAGGCGGGCCGGCAGGCGGCTTCGCAGCCGTCATCCCGCCGTGGCTCGGCACGCGCAGCCACGCGGCCACGGTGGCCGTGGGCGCCTGCGTGGATTGCGAGATCAGCTAGCGCGATCAACCGTCGGTGGCGAGGCCGAGGCTCGACGCCCTCGGCGTGTGCGTCGTGCTTGGAGCCTGCTGTGCTCAGCCGCGGGTGAACGCCACCGCACGCCTGGTCGCGCAAGACTCCGAATATGGACAAGAACCACAGTTCGCACCAGCCGCAGACTGTGCACAATGGCCTGCTGGCGGAGCTGCCCGATGACTACCTGGCCTCGGTCGAGGACTATCACCGGCTTGCGTACGCCGTGGTGGGCGAGGCGCGCCGGGTCGCGACGGGGCGGTTCGGCCTGCGCAGCCTGGACGAAGGTTTCGGCACGCCGGTGTTTGAGGTGACGATGGGCCGCGCCGGCGAGATGGAGTGCCAGGTGTGGGTCGACGGCGATGAGCTGTTCGCCACCGAAGGCGGCAGTCAGCGCAGCGCCCACATCACGACGCTGTCTGCAGCCGCCGACTTCGCCGGGGTTTCGCCGGGAACGGATGCGCGCGAACACGACAGTCCGGAACTCGGCGACGTGGATCGCTGGCTGCGGGTGAGCCCGGAGATGGGTTCGCATCTGGTGGCGTGGTTCCGACTCGGCAAGCATGCACTCGGACAGTTGCGCCAACTGCCCGGTGCGGTGGAGCCCGATGAGATCCAGCTGTGGCCAGGGCACTTCGACATTGCTACGGCCATCGGTGATGCCGACGACGGGACTCGAGCCACCTACGGCCTGTCGCCGGGCGACACTGCTCACCCGTTCCCGTATGCCTACGTGGGGCCGTGGGCCGACGTGGATCGCAGCGATCCGTACTGGAACGACGATGCCTTCGGCGGGGCGTCGCTGCCGTATGCGGAGATCATTGCCGCGGCAGACCCCGCCAGCGCCGTGTTTGAGTTCGTGTACGCCGGCTTCGACAACATCAACGGCTGAGAGATCAAGGGCTGTGCCGCTGGCTCAGACCCGTGGCAGCATGTAGCCGACCGGCGCTCGCCGAGACAAGTTGTCGAGAACCGCTAGGAGGTCAGCGTGGAACTGCTGGACCCGACACACGAGCAGGATCCCGCAGGGTTCGCAGCCCCGAAGCGCCTCGCCACCCTGAAGGGCGCCACCATCGGCGTGATCTCCAACGGCAAGGAGAACACCAAGCCGTTCTTCGACCACGTCGAGCGCCTGCTGCGCGACAGTCATGGCGTTGCCAAGGTGATCCGGCGGATCAAGGCCAACTACAGCGCGCCCGCGCAGCACGCGTTGTTGGCCGAAGCGATGGGTTGGGATGCGGTGCTGGCCGGCGTCGGCGACTGAGGCAGCTGCTCGTCGTGCAGTCTGCACGACGCCGTCGCCGCCGAACGGGTGGGCGTGCCTGCGATCAGCGTGATGACCAGCGCGTTCATCGACGCCGCCGAGCTGATGGCCCGTGTCCAGGGCGTGCCCGAGCACCCGTTCACCGTGATCGAGCACCCCATCGCCAGCGCTGATGCAGCAGGGCTCGAAGCCCGAGCCGAAACGGCGGTAGAGCAGGCCGTCAGGGTGCTGGTGGCGCACTAGCTTCTGGCTGCGCCCGCGGAACGGCGGATCGCACCGACGAACGCTCGGACTACGCGCATTCTCAACTCAGGAGCACATCGCGATGGTGAATCCCATTCCCGACGACTACCCGCGCATCTCGGCCTCGATGAGCATCGACGGCGCGGCAGACGCCATCGCGTTCTACACCGAGATTCTCGGGATGACGGAGCGGATGCGCATCGACATGGGCGGCAGGATCGGCCATTCCGAGCTGGAACTCGGCGATTCGCTCATCATGGTGGCCGACGAGTTCCCCGAGATGGAGTTCCATTCGCCCAAGCACTACGGCGGGTCACCGGTGCAGATGAGCGTGTACGTGGAGGACGTCGACGCCACGTTTGCGGCGGCGCTCGCAGCGGGAGCCACCGAGGTGCGGCCCGTCGTGGACCAGTTCTACGGCGACCGCTCGGGCATGATCGAGGACCTGTGGGGCCACCGCTGGAACCTCACCACCCACATCGAAGACATCGATCCCGAGGAGATGGCGCGCCGCTCGGAAGCCGCCATGGCCGAGATGGCCGACGGCTGACAGAACCCCGCGAATACTGATTCTCGGCTGAGTCCGGCGCCGCGGATCACTGCACGGCGCCGCCTGTGCGCCACCCGACGACTGCCGCGGGCGCCGCGGAGACGGCGAACAGCGCCGCCGCTATGGCGAGCGCGAACGGCACCGAGACGATCTGCGCCACCGTTCCCAGCGCCAGACCGATCGACACCTCTCCCACTGCCTGGGATTGCCCGACGAACGAGACCACGGTGGCGCGAACTGACGAGTCGGCATGCCGATTCGCCATCGCTTCGGTGAGCGAGTACGCCGTCTCGCCCGCCACGTCGAGGACCGCCCAGCCGATGAGCGCCACCGTGAACCAGGGGCTCAGCGCCAACGCCAGAGCGCCTGCTGCGGCGACCGTCAGGAATCGCGCCAGCAGGAAGGCATCTCGCCGAGCGCTTCGCTGGTCAGCCTGGGAGCGCTCGAGGTGACGGCGCAGCCACGTCATCATCGGGATCGCCAGGGCGGACATCACGAACCACGTTGCGCCGAAGAAGAGCACGGCCTCCCGCCCGTCCAGCTCGGTGAGACCGAGTTCGAACAGCCGCAATACGGAGAGTCGATCATTGGCTTCCCACGCTCCGGCGGCAATGGCGGCCGAGAGGGTCACTGCCAGCAGCGACGGATTGCGGCGGACGAGCCGAGCGCCTCGCTTCCAGAGGGTGATCGCGTCCTTCCACGCGCTCGTGCGCGCCGGCCGGGGTGCGCTGCCGGCCCGGCGGCGGGGTGACTCGAAGCCGGCTTCGGGCATCGTGACGGCGAGGTATCCAGCCGCCGCGATGGCGAGCAGCCCCATCACGGCCATTGAGCCCCGAACCGACCACGCACCCATTGCGGTGGCGGCGACCAGGCCCACCATGACACCCACCGACCGGAAGACGGCATGGCGCACGATGAGCCCGTCCACCTGGCGGCTGGGATCGCTGCCGGCCGCGCCGCCGGCTTCAGCACCGGAGTCGTCGCCCGCGGTCGAAGGCTCGACCGGCATCACCGCGGCACTGCGATGCGAATGCGACGCGTGGTAGGCGATCTCGTCGGTCATCCACGCCGTGGCAGCGCCGCTCTGCAGCGTCCAGCCGACACCCCACAGCACCTGCCAGATGACGAGAACGCCGAACAGCTCTGTCACCGGGGTCAACGCCATCGCCAAGCCCATCACGACGTACGCGGCCACCACCGAGTACTTGCGGCTGTACAGGTCGGCGACCACGCCGGTCGGCGTCTCGGTGACCAGAATCGACAGCACCAGCGCAGTGCCCAGCACCGCAAGCCGGAACGGCGACAGCCGCAAGTCGACCACCCACCACACCATCGCCGGCAGGCCCCACGAGAAGGCCAAGCCCTGCACGCCCCCCGTCAGCAGAAAGAGCCGATCAGGCCGATGCCGCACAACGCCGCAGCCTATGGACGCCCGATGGGGCAAGATTCACCCGGCCCGCCAACAGTCTTGGCGACGGGCCGGCACAGCGAGCGTTCAGGAGACCTGCACAATGAACACGACCGAAACAGCGCAACATCGGATTGACGGGGCGACGACTGCGTCGACACCGGGGGGCTGTGCAGACGAAGCAGCGCAGTTCGAGGAGATGGGGCTCTCGGCGGCGTGGTCGTTCGAGGCGTCCCACGATCCGTTCCTGCCGTTGGCGCTGGCAGCAGAGCGCACCGAGAACATCGAGCTCGGCACGGCCATTGCCGTGGCATTCGCCCGCAACCCGATGACATGCGCCGTCACTGCGTGGGACCTGCAGCGCCACAGCGGTGGACGCTTCATCCTGGGGCTTGGAACGCAGATCAAGCCCCACATCACCAAGCGCTACAGCGAGCAGTGGTCACGTCCTGCTGAGCGGATGCGCGAGTACATCGAGGCGGTGCGCGCCATCTGGCACACCTTCGAGACCGGCGAGCGGCTCAACCACCGGGGCGAGTTCTACACCCACACCCTGATGACGCCGTTCTTCAACCCAGGTCCGATCGGCATGGCGCAGCCAGCGATCTACGTGGCCGGCGTCGGCCCGCGCATGGTCGAGGTGATCGGTGCGACGGCGGACGGATTCTTCGTGCATCCGTTCCACACCGCGCAGTTCATGACCGATGTCACCCTCCCGGCCATGGCGGCCGGTGCCGAATCGGCCGGACGCGACGTCGGCGAGGTCACCGTTGCCTGCCTGACCATCGTCGCCATGGGCGAGAACGACGAACAGATCGACAAGGCGCGCCGCTCAGCGGCAGGGCAGCTCGCGTTCTACGGGTCGACGCCTGCCTACGCGGGTGCGCTCGACCACCACGGCTACGGCGAACTGCAGCCACGCCTGAACACGCTGTCCAAGCAAGGCGACTGGCGCGAGATGAGCGACCTCATCGACGACGATCTGCTGGATCTCGTCGTGGTGTCGGGCACTCCGTCGGAGGTGGGTGCGCGAGTCGCCGAGCGCAACACCTTCGCCGACCGCACCACGATGATGTTCTATGGCCCGACACCCACCAACGACGCCATCGCCGAAGCCGTAGCAGCCGCCAACGGCGCATGAGCCAGCCGTCCGCTGTGCCTGAGGGGCTGAGGCGGCGAGCTGACGTGACGCTGGCGTGCTGGTGGGGCGAGGGCCACGACGACTACGAGGCGTATCACGACGCCGAGTGGGGTCTGCCGGTCACCGACGACGTGCGCCTGTACGAGAAGATGTGCCTCGAGGGCTTCCAATCGGGACTGTCATGGCTGACGATCCTGCGCAAGCGGGAGAACTTTCGAGCCGCATTCTGCGGGTTTGACTTCGAGGTCGTGGCGGGCTTCGGCGACGCCGATGTCGAGCGCCTCCTCGGCGACGCAGGCATCGTGCGCCATCGCGGCAAGATCGAAGCCACCATCAACAACGCCCGCGCCGCCCTCGGCACCATCGATGCACACGACAGCCTGGCGGCCTTCTTCTGGTCGTTCGAGCCGCAGCCAGAGGATCGGCCGGCAACCATCGACTACCGCACGCTCGCCTCGATGACCTCAACGCCTGAATCGACCGCCCTCAGCAAGGCACTGCGCAAGTTGGGCTGGCGCTTTGTCGGCCCCACCACCTGCTATGCGCTCATGCAGGCCTCAGGCATCGTCAACGACCACCTCGAAGGCTGCCACCGCCGGCCAATCATCGAGGCCGCCCGCGCAGGGCTGATCCGACCGTGAATCGCGTCAGCCGGCGATGAGTCAAGCGCCGATGACGATGACGCCGTCCTCGGTGGCGAGGTGGGTCATCGGCACGTCATGGGGTTCGGACAGAAGCTGGTCGAAGACGATGTCGCGGCATGCGACGCCGACGCGCGGGCAATCCTCGGGCAACCGAGCCAGCAACTCGTCGTAGTAGCCCACACCGTGGCCGAGCCGGGTGCCGTGACGGTCGAAGGCCACGCCAGGCACCAGCGCCAGCGAGATGTGGCGGGGCTGCAACTCGAACGCATCCGCGGTGGGCTGGGGGAAGCCGTAGCGGTGCTGCTCCATGGCACCGATCGCCGGATGCAGCGTGAGCGGGCCGTCCGGGGGAGTGCGCGTCACGGCGAAGCGCTGCCAGCCGACGGCGTCGGCGAGCCCGTCGAGCGACAGCTCATTCGCCATTGCCCGGTAGAAGAGGATCAGGTTGGCCCCCGAGGGCACCGGCGCGCCGGCAACGGCAGTCGAGCCTTCGTCGAACGCCCCGATGAACTCCCGCAGGCCCGCTACGACGGCGACTGTCGACGCTGCTGAAACCGGTTGGCGCTGTTCTCGGATCCACCGGCGCCAAGCGTCCTTCGAAGACCCCGGTCCAGGCTCGCCGCTCATCTCAACGACGCTAGGTGTCTCGCACCCGCAGCCATACAATTCGCGTCGTGGGGATTGGGGAGGTGACCCTCCCGCCGCTGTACGACCGGCCGCCTCGTCCCTTCGCGATGGCGCGCTGGACGATCACCAAGTTCCTCTGGTGGCAGGGCGGCCTGTGGATCGCCGTCGGCATCGCGGCGTGGAACTGGCTCACGCCGTCGATCGAGAGCTTCGCGACCCCAGCGGCGTGGGCCGCCGCAGCGGTGTACCTGCGCAACGTGGCGCTCATGATTGCCGTGGCCGGCGGCCTGCATTGGTGGCTGTTCATCCGGCGCAGTCAGGGAACCCAGCACAAGTACGACGAGCGCTGGCAGTCGGCTGGGCGCAGGCCGTTCCTGTTCAGAAACCAGACCCGCGACAACGTCTTCTGGTCGCTCGCCAGCGCCTGCTCCATCGCAGCGCTGTACGAGACGCTGATGCTCTGGCTGTATGCCAACGACCACATCTGGACCGTTCCGGCAACGGGCAGCCTCGCCAGCTTCGGCTACACAGCGGCGCTGACGCTGCTGATTTTCCCGCTGGGCTCGGTGCACTTCTATGCCAACCACCGGCTGCTCCACACCAAGCACCTGTACCGCTGGGCGCACTCGCTGCACCATCGCAACGTCAACATCGGCCCGTGGTCGGGCGTGTCGATGCATCCGCTCGAGCACGTGCTGTACCTCTCGGTGCCGCTGGTCTTCCTGGTGATCCCGGCGAACCCGTACTTGATCACCCTGACGACCACGTATTTCCTGCTGTCACCGGCTGCGTCGCATTCGGGTTTCGACCGCTTCGTGGTAGCTGGCGGTCGCACCGTGGCCGGCGGGGACCGGTTCCACACGCTCCACCACCGCTATTTCGACTGCAACTACGGAACGGCGATCGTGCCGCTCGACAAGTGGTTCGGCACCTTTCACGACGGCAGCCAGGAAGCCACCGACCGCATAGTCGAACGGCGCCGCCGTCTGGCAGCCCGCTAGGAGCTCCCGTCGGGCGAACAGGATCCGCGAGCCCGCTGGGCGGCAGACTCAGGCAATGGTCTCGGGTTCGGTGGTGACGAGCAGTTCGGCCACCGACGCGGTGTTCGGCAGCCGCAGGATCGTGGCCAGGGCCTGGGCCAGATCGTCGGCTTGGATCATGATCGACGGGTCCACGCCGAAACCCGAGGTCATGTCGGTCTGCACATAGCCCGGACACACGGCCGTGCACCGGATCCCGTCAGGAAAGGTGAGGTGGCGGACCGAGTGATGCAGCGCCATCGCGGCGTGCTTGCTCATCGCATAACCGGGTGCGAAGGTGCCGCGCACTCGCTTGCCCGACATCGAGATCACGTTCACGATGCGGCCCTCGCCGCTGTGGCGCAGGTGGTCGAGCGTGGCGCGGAGCATGCGGAACGGCCCCTTCGCGTTGACCTCCCACATCTCGTCGAGCGTGTCCTCGGTCAGCTCTTCGAACACATCGGGATAGGCGACGCCGGCGTTGTTCACGAGGCAGTCGATCCGACCGTGCGCCACAATCGTCTCGGCGGTCCAGCGCTCGGCAGCCTCGGGATCGGTGGCGTCGTGGCGGTGCAAGCTCACCGCGGGGCCGCCGCCGTCGGTCCGGTACTCAGCCGCTGAGGCTTCGAGCGCGGCCATATCGCGTGCGCCCAGCGACAGCGCCCAGCCATCGGCATGCAGAGCCGCGGCGATGGCCTCGCCGATGCCGCGATTGGCACCGCTGATCATCGCCACGCAGCCGGTGATGTCTCGCATCTCGTACTCCTCCTGCCGGGCAGTCGGGTCATCCCGACGCGCTTCGGTGACCCGCAGTAGCGTTCGCAATCGGCCTCGCCCGCAGCCGGCAGGCCGATCCGGAGGCTAGGTCGATGGTGCAGAGTTTGTCGGAGGGCAGCGGGGGAGCTGCATACCTCCCGGGTTCGCCCGAACGCGACGAACTGGCACGCCGCACCATCGGGGTCCTGCAGCTCGGGGTGATCCCCGGCGGGTTGGCCATGACGGCGTCGTTCGCAGCTTCGACACTGCTGGCCGACCAGATGACGGGCAGCGAGACCAAGGCCTCGCTTGCCGCCGTCTGCCTCAGCATCGGCGGCACCCTCGCCGGCATCCCGCTGGCTGCGCTGATGGCCCGCCACGGCCGCCGGACTGGCCTGTCGGCCGGCTACCTGATCGGTGCAGCAGGCGCCACGCTCGCCTTGCTGTCCGCGTTGGCCGGCAGGTACTCGATGCTCGTTGGGGGCATGGTGATGATCGGCACCGGTCAAGCGGCGAACCTGGCGTCTCGCTACGCCGGCGCCGATCTGGCCACCGACGAGAACCGGGCCCGCTCGATCAGCTTGGTGCTGTGGGCAAGCACGGTCGGCTCGGTCTTGGGACCCATGGCGGGGCTCGGTCTCAAACACTTCTTCGCCGATACCGAGGGGCTCAGCGGATTTGCATTGCCGTACGCGTTGGCGCTCGGACTCTTCCTCCTCGCTGCGGTCAACATCTCGCTCCGGCTCCGGCCCGATCCGCTGCATGTGGTGGCTGCCGAAGCGGGCTCGACAGGCATCAAGCTGCCGAGCTTGGCCGAGGCCGGCCGCATCCTGGCCCATCCCGTGGCGTCCATCGCGCTCATCGGGATGATGCTGTCGCAGGCCGTGATGGTGGGCGTCATGACGGTGTCGCCCATTCACATGTCCCAGGGCGACCAGAACTTGCTGATCATCAGCATCATGCTCTCGCTGCACATCGCCGGGATGTTTGCGTTCTCGCCGTATGTGGGCTGGCTGGTGGACCGAGTCGGCGGCCAGATCGTCATCGTCGCAGGCGCGCTCGTGCTCGCGGTCGGCTCCGCGATAGCCGCGAACACCGACGCCGAGCACGCCACCGGTCTGCTGTTCGGGCTGTTTCTCATCGGCATCGGCTGGAGCTGCTGCGTCGTGGCCGCAAGCTCGCTGCTGACGTCGTCGTTCCCGGTGGAGCGCCGCGTCAGCGTGCAGGCCACCGCGGACGTGTTGATGACCGCACTCGGCGCCGCCGCCGGCGTGAGCTCAGGCCTGGCAGTGGAGCATCGCTCCTATGCCGATCTGGCGAACTGGGGAGCGTGGGTGGCCGTAGCGCTCGGCATCGCGGCGGTCGTGATGCTGGTACGGAACTTCCGGGTGACTCGGCGCTTCACAGCTTGATCCGCGGCTCAGCGCCGCTGCTAGAGCAGAGGATTCTGGCGCCTCCCCAGCGCGCGCAGGTACTGACGCGAGCTCGTGGTCTCAGAACAGGCCGTTGAGGCAGGCAGTCAGCTTGGCGTCGGCTGCCGGCGCTTGCGCAGTGAGACGCGACAGGAACGACACCGAGACGAAGTCGCCCATGACGGCGCCGGTGTCGACGTCGGCGGGCATGTCGACAGCGTCGCCCCACTCCATGGCGACCCGGAACGCGTCAGCGTTGTCGGGATGCGGCTCAAGGGTCACCGAGGTGATCGAACGCGGCGGCAGGGTGCCGACCTCGGTGAACCGCCAGCCCTTCATGTCGGCGACTTCACGATTCGGCACATTGAGGTTGACTGCCCATGCCGAGTCGTGTTCGTCCGCGAGCAGACCGCTGAGCACGACGCTGGCAACCTCGGCCGCCGCATGCCACTTCTGGTCGGCGATGGCATCTTCCCAGCCTTGGCCCTCAACCCCGAATCCCTCGACGGTCTGGCTGACCGCCAAGCCCGGGATATTGCCATTGCGGCCTGTCAGCACCGCGCCGACGGTGCCGGAGTGGTACACGGATCGGCCGACGTTCGCGCCCGGGTTGATCCCCGACACCACCAAGTCCACCGGGCCGAAGGCGCCCAGCCGGGCGAACATCACGCACAGCGCTGGCGCTCCCGAGACGGCCCAGGCATCGGTGACGCCTTCGAAACGCACCTTGTGCACTTGGGGATCCATGAGATGCAGCGGACCGATCGCGGCGCCTGCGCCTGAGTATTCGGAATCTGGCGCCACCACAACCACATCGCCATGAGCGGTCATGGCGCTCGCAAGTACGTGCAGTCCTTCGGACTCGATTCCGTCATCGTTGGTCACCAGGATCCGCACCGTGTCGAAGGTACCGCCCGCAGGTGAAGCGTGGATGTATGGCTCCCGAACGGGGAGTGTCGGTGCCGTGGCAAGCTGTCTCGCTGTGAAGGAGTGGGCTGAAACGGGCAGCGAGCGCCAGTTGCGCGTCCTGCACACGTCCGATGTGCACATCGGGCATGTACGCGGGCCGCACGGCAGTCACCGAGACGTATGCCAATGCCCGATCCATGCCCTCGCCGCAACCGCAGTCGCCCATGCAGCCGACATCCTGCTGATCGCGGGAGACCTGTTCGACCATGCCCGGCTGAAGCGCTCCGATGTCGCGCACACGATGGAGCTGCTCGGCAGCGTCGATGCGTCAGTCGTCATCATCCCCGGCAACCACGATGTCCATGACGAGCAGTCGCTGTGGGGCACCCATGCCGACCACGAGCACCGGCTCGAGGTCACCGGCGCCGGCGTGATCTTCCTGGACGATCCCGAGGGTGCGACCCTGCACTTCGGCGAGCACGACCTGACGCTGTGGGGTCGGGCGATGGACCTGCACCACTCCGAGTACCGACCCCTCGCAGGCGTACCGGCACGCCCTGACGACGGTTGGTTCATCGCCGCCGGGCACGGTCATTTCCAGCGCACGGCCGACGATGCGCACCGGTCATCGCCGATCGCCGCCGAAGAGATCGAAGCCACCGGCGCCGACTACGTGGCGCTCGGCCACTGGCATGTGACCACCGATGTCTCGGTCGGCGACGTCGTCGCTTGGTACCCGGGGGCGCCCATGGGCGTCCCGTCGAATGGCACTGCCTCCCTCGTCACGTTCTCGCAGGGTGCCGATGGCGCCGACCGCTCCGTCGCGGTGTCGCATGTGCCCGTGGCCGCGCCTGCCGACGGCTGCGCCTAGCGGCGGCTGCTCAGAGTTCCGCGGCGGCGCGTTCGATGCGGCGCTGCAGCGCCTCGCATGCGGACATGTGGCGCATCGCATCGGACTTGGCAGCGCCGTAGTCCTCGGCGACCTGGCGCGCACGATCGGGGTCGTCGTAGGTCTCGGGCTCACCGAGCAGTGCCTGCAGCTCTGCGACGCGGTGCTCGGCCGCTTCCCACAACCGCTCGGCCGCAGCGAGTTCCCGGCGCAGGTCGGCTGTTGCGTCATGCGCGGCTTGACGCTTGCTGGCCCCTGCGCGGCGCCGCTCGGCTGCTGCCGCTCGCGATGTCGGCGCATCGGTGTCAGTGCCCCGACCGCTCACGGTGCCGGTGGTTCCCGCGGTGCTGCCGCCAGCGGTCCGTCTCGTGCTCAGCCCTGGCGGTCGCAGCAGATCCTCGTCGACGCCCGGGTGCAGGGTGGCGGTGCCGTCACGCACCACGATCAGCGAGTCGGCCACGCTTCGGATGAGGTGGCGGTCGTGGGTCACCAGCAGCACCGTGCCCGGGTACACCGACAGCGCATCCTCCAGCAGATCGCAGCTCGGCAGATCGAGGTGGTTGGTGGGCTCGTCGAGCACCAGCAGGTTCACCGGGTTCGCCATCGTGATGCCGAGCGCCAGCCGGGTGCGCTCGCCGCCGGAGAGATCCGCCACCTTGCGGTCCGCAGCGTCGCCCGGAAAGCCGAAGCCGCCGAGCATCGTGCGCACATTCCGCCCGGGCTGATCGCCCACCGAGGCAGTGAACTCCTCCACCACCGAGCGTCGAGGATCCATGACCTCGGCGAGGTGCTGAGCGAACGTGGCCATGTCCACATTGCGGCCGCGGTGCAGCTCGCCGTCGAGAATGCCCAATTCGCCCTGCAACACCCGCAGCAGCGTCGTCTTGCCAGCGCCATTCGGACCGACCACGCCCACCTTGGTGCCGCGTTCGATGACGAGGTCTACGCCTTCGAGCACCGGAGCGTCGCCGTCGGCGTATCCCACCGAAGCGTCGATCATCTCCACAACGACCCGCGATGAGCGCCGTGGGGTGCCGAAGCCAAAACGGGCCGCCAGCTCCTTGCGACTCGGGACCTCGACCGGCTCGAGCTTCGCCAACGCCTTGATCCGGCTCTGCACTTGGCGGGCCTTGGTGGCCTTGTAGCGGAATCGCTCGATGAATCGCTCCGTGTGAGCCCGCCTGCGAGCTTGTTGTGCCGCAGCTGCCTCGGCAGCCGCAATCCGCTCTTCGCGGGCCACAACGAACTCGGCGAAGCCGCCGACGTGCTCGTGCGTGGTCGTGCCGTCCATCTCGATCACGCGGTTGGCAACGGCGTCGATGAAGTCACGGTCGTGGCTGACGAACAGCAGCCCGCCCTCCCAGGCAGCGAGCTGGTCTTCCAACCAGGCCACAGAGTCGACATCGAGGTGGTTCGTGGGCTCGTCAGCCAGCAGCACGTCGGGCTTCGCCAGCAGCAGCTGGGCGAGCGCGACCCGCATCCGCCAGCCGCCCGACAGCTGCGCCACCGGGCGTTGCGCATCATCGGCTGCAAAGCCCAGGCCAGCGAGCACCCGGTGAGCTTCCGCTTCGAAGCCGTAGCCGCCGATCTGGCGAAAGTGAGCCTCCAGCTCGCCGTAGCGGGCGAGCACGTCGTGATGGTCGGCAGCGTCG
The DNA here is from genome assembly GCF_965204125.1 of Candidatus Poriferisodalis sp. GTDB lineage: Bacteria > Actinomycetota > Acidimicrobiia > Acidimicrobiales > Poriferisodalaceae > Poriferisodalis. Next base: position 1,892,567 of record NZ_OZ241968.1, read on the forward strand.
ACATCGGCCAGCCTCGCCTCCAGCGATCGAAGCTCGGCTGTCATAGCGGTGATGTCACCCGCCCCGGCCAGCGTCGCTTCGAGCACCGTGCCGTCGGCGATCTCGGCGAGCTCCTGGGGCAGGTAGCCGATCGTCAGCCCGCTCTGGCGGTGGACCTCGCCTTCGTCGGGTTCGTTGATGCCAGCCAGGATCTCCAGCAAGGTCGTCTTTCCGATCCCGTTGCCGCCGACCAGCGCCACCCGCCGGCCAGGCGCCAGCTGCACGCTGACGTCAGCGAACAGCCGCCGCGGCGGGTACGACTTGGCGAGCGAGGAACCCCACAGCACGCAGCGAGTCTGCCGCAGGGTCGCCCGATCGAGCGGCTGAATCTCGTGTCAGGCGCTAGGCGAAGTGAGGTGCCACGTTGGCCATGAAGGCACGCAGCGCGTCGAGGCGGCCCTCGATGCCGCCGCGTGCCACCGGGTCGAGCACGAAATGCGTCACCCCGGCCTCCGCAACGCGACCGACGCTGTCGATCATCTGCTCGGTGCTGCCGGCGATCGACACCTCAGGCTTCATGGCCGATGCCGGATCGAGGTAGTAGCGCAGCGACAGCGTGATCTCGCCGCGGTCGCGGCCCGCGGCGTCGCACGCCTCGCCCACCTGGCTCCAACCCGAAGCAACCTCGTCGACCGTCTCGAATGCTGCATGGAAGCCGTGCCCATACTGCGCCACCCGCCGGTATGCGGCAGTCGTATTGCCGCCGACCCACACCGGCACCGGGTCTTGCACCGGCTTGGGCTCGAAGCCGACGGCGGGGAACGAATAGAACTCGCCGTCGAAACTCGGGTCGTTCTCGGTGAACAGCGTGCGGAACACTTCGAGCTGCTCGTCAGAGCGCTTGCCACGGCGATCCCACGGCATACCCAGTACTTCGGCCTCCTCGCGCATCCAGCCCACGCCCACGCCCAGGATCAGCCGGCCGTCCGAGAGCACGTCGATGGTTGCGAGACGCTTCGCCGTTTCCACCGGCGGCCGGTACGGCAGGATCAGCACGCTGAAGCCCAGGCGCAGGTTCTCGGTGACGGCGGCGACGAAGAGCAGTGTGCCGATGGGGTCGAGCCATCCCGTCTTCGGCGGCGCCGGGAACGAGCCGTCGTCGGAGTACGGGTACTTCGACACCAGCTCGGCGGGCCAGCAGACATGGTCGGACGCCCAGCCCGAAGCGAATCCGAGCTGGTCGACTTCCGATGCGAACGTGATGAGCCCATCGCGAGATCCGATGCGGCCCAAGTGCGGCAGAGTGACTCCCCATTCCATGGGCCGACACGCTATGCCTCCCGCGCCCGCTGCGCAGGCGGCAGGACCCTCAGCGACCAGCGACCAGCGATCCAGCAGGTCGCAACGTCGCAGAGTTTCCTGCCGCCTCCACAGCTACCGCATCTGTGCCTGTGGCTCTAGGCGATTGTCACGCGATCGTCGTACCCGAGCTGAGAACGGCCCGGCGCGGCGCGATTACTCTCGCGCGCACCGCCGCAGCGGTCATGGGGAGACAGTCGGGGGCTTCGGCTGCTGATTGTCGGCTTGCGACGCCGCGGTGGCTGCTGTTCCACCCAGGAGGGGACCCATGCAACTATCCAAGAACCGCCTTTTGCGCTTGCTAGCGCTGCTCTTCGCATTTTCGCTCGTCGCGGCCGCCTGCGGTGGTGACGATGGCGACGACGACGCCGGCGAGACCCAGACCACCGAGGCCATGGCCGAGGAGGAAGCGGACGACCACGACGAGGACGACGGCCACGACCACGAAGAGGATGAGATGGCCGCCGACGAGCCCGAGGAAGAGGCCGGCGGTCTCAGCCAGGAAGTCATCGAGCAGGCGGCCGAAGAAGAGGAGATGGCCGACGACGAGATGATGGACGAAGAGGAGATGATGGAGTTTGACCGCTCCACCATGGAGGGCATCTTCGAAGAGGCCGAATTCCGGCGGGCCAAGGTTGTCGAGCGCATCACCGCTCAGATCGAGGCTGGCGAGTGGGGCGTTGGCGACGACAACGTCCTCCGCGGCCCCGAAGGCTTCACCATCGACCTCAACGAGTGTCCCGATGACTGGTCCAACACTGAGGGCATCACCGACACCGAGATCCGTCTCGGCCAGACCGGCCCGCAGTCGGGCACCCTGGCGCTGTACGGCAACGCCCGTCTGGGCTGGCAGACCTACCTCCTGCATGTGAATGCCGAAGGTGGCATCGCAGGCCGCGATGTGGTCATGAAGTCCTACGACGACGCGTACGTGGCTGCACAGACCATCGAGTTCGTCGACGAGCTGATCGAGAACGACAACGTCTTCGCGATCCACACGCTGGGCTCGCCGAACACGCTGGCCGTGTACGACACGCTCAATGCCGAGTGCATCCCGCAGCCGTTCGTGTGGACGGGCCACCCGGCCTGGGGCGATCCCGAGATTCACCCATGGACGACGGGCAGCATCCTGTCCTACTCCACTGAGGCAGTGCTGTGGGGCAACTGGATCAAGGACAACCTCGCCGATGAGCTGCCGGTTGTGGTGGCTGGCCTGGTGATGGACAACGACTTCGGCTTGGCCTACGAGCTGGGCTTCGAGGAGTACGCCCACAACAACCCCGACGTGGTGTCGGAGTTCGTGCCGGTACGCCATGACCCTGCATCGCCGACGATCACCAACGAGATCACGACTATCGCCGCGAGCGATCCGGACGTCTATATCTCGATGACCGCGGGCAATGCATGCCTGCTGGCCATCCAGGAGGTCGCAGCCTCAGGTCTGAAGGATGACATCTCGGCAGCGTTCACGCCGTCAGTGTGCAAGGCACCCGCAAGCTGGGTCTCCCCGGCCGGCGACGACGGCGACGGCTGGTACATCGTGGGCGGCGGCGTCAAGGACACCACCGACCCGGCGCTGATCGGCAGCGATGCGTTCATCGACTTCATCATCGAGAGCCTCGAGGCCAATGACCTCGATCCGACCATCTCGATGTTCGGCAACGGCTACATGCTGGGCTACCCGTACGTGGAGGCGCTGCGCATCGCCGCAGAGCTGCCTGCGAGTGCGAACAACCCTGCAGGCCTGAACCGGGCCAACTTCATCCTGGCGGTGCGGGCGATCGACATCCACCACCCGATCTTCCTGGACGGCATCACGTTCGCCATGAACGGCAACGCGGATGCCTTCCCGATCGAGGGCACGGATATCAGCCAGTACGACTCGTCCACGCATTCCTGGATTGTCTCGAACGTCATTGACGTGAACGGCGCTTCGGGCAACTGCGTCTGGGACAAGGACAACGGCGGCTGCCGCTAGTCCTTTCTGACTGAGCGACATTGAGCGGCCGTCGCCGCCGGGGACGATCCCGGCAGCGGCGGCCGCTCGTCGCGTCTGTGCTGCGTGTGGCGAGCGATTAGCTTCGGCGGAACTGTTGGGCGCCAGGGGACCGTTCGGCCGCTGGTGCGGGGATACATCAAGAGGGAGTACCCATGACCGGATCACACCGACGGCTGTGGCGCCTGCTAGCGCTGCTGTTCGCGTTCTCGCTGGTAGCTGCTGCGTGCGGCGGCGGTGACGACGACGATGCCGGCGACGGCACCACCGACGCAGGCACACAAACCGCCGATGAGGACATGGCCGATGACGAGGCCATGGCTGATGAGGAGGAGATGGCCGACGAGGCTGAGCCGGAGGACGAAAGCTCCATCGGCGGCGGCATCACCCAGGAGGCGCTGGAAGACGACGCCGCCGAAGACGAGGGTGACATGGCCGATGAGGACATGGCCGACGACGGGATGATGAGCGTCAACATCGACGACTTCGATCTGTCCACCATCGACGGCATCTGGGAGCTGGCAGCGGCGCAGCGTGCAGCCATCGTCAGCAATCTGACTGCCGGTATCGAAGCCGGCGACTACGGCGTCGGAAGCGATGGCATCCTGCGCGGACCGTCAGGCTTCGAGATCGACATGAACGAGTGCCCGTCGGACTGGTCGGACACCACCGGCATCACCGACACGGAAATCCGGATCGGCCAGACGACCGTGAAGTCGGGCAACCTGGCCGCCTACGGCGACATCACCGTCGGCTGGGAGAACTACTACGAGTACGTCAACGCAACCGGCGGCGTCGCCGGCAAGGAGATGGTGCTGATCTCCCGTGACGATGGCTATGTGGCCGCACAGACCATCGAGTTCGTTGACGAGCTGATCGAGTCGGAGAACGTCTTTGCCCTGCACACGCTGGGCTCGCCGAACACGCTGGCCGTGTACGACCAGATCAACGACGAGTGCATCCCGCAGGTGATGGTCGCGACGGGCCACCCGGCCTGGGGCGACCCGGTGAACCACCCGTGGACGACCGGCCTGCAGATGTCGTACTCGACCGAGGCGATCCTGTGGGGCAACTGGATCAAGGAGAACCTGGCCGACGAGCTGCCTGTGAAAGTGGCGGGCCTGGTAATGGACAACGACTTCGGCTTGGCCTATGAGCTGGGCTTCGAGGCCTACGCCCATGCCAATCCTGATGTCGTCAGCGAGTTCATCCCGGTGCGCCATGATCCGGCCGCTCCCACGCTGACCAACGAGGTCACCACCATCGCTGCGGCGAGTCCGAACGTGTTCATCTCGATGACCGCAGGCAACCCGTGCCTGCTGGCCATCCAAGAGGTCGATGCGTCGGGCCTGCTCGACGACCTGTCGGTGGCGTTCACGCCGTCGGTCTGCAAGGCCGTGGCTGCCTACATGGCGCCGGCGGGCGACTCCAGTGACGACTGGTGGATCGTGGGCGGCGGCGTCAAGGACACCACCGACCCGAAGCACGTGGACGAGCCGTTCATCTCGTTCCTGCGCAACGAACTGGCCGATCGCGGTCTCGATCCCGAGATCTCGCTGCTGGGCACGGGCTACTACTTCGCGTACCCGCACACGGAGGCGATCCGGGTGGCCGCTGAGCTGCCGGGTGGGCTGACCAGGACGAACTTCATCCTGGCTGCGCGGTCGCTCGACATCTACCACCCGCTGCTGCTGGACGGCATCAGCTTCGCTGCCGACGGCGCGGTGGACGGCTACTACGTCGAGGGTTCCGACTTCAGCCAGTACGACGCCACAGAGCAGACGTGGAACATCGTCGGCGACATCGTGGATGTGAACGGCGGCTCGCCGAACTGCGCTTGGGACAAGGACAACGGCGGCTGCCGCTGATCCTTCCCTACTGAGCGATATGGGCGGTCGTCGCCGCCGGGAGCAATCCCGGCAGCGGCGGCCGCTCGTCGCGTCTAGGGATCGATCAGCACGCCGGGGTTGAGGATGCCGTTGGGGTCGAGCCGCTTCTTGGCGGCCCGGATCGCTTCGGCGAAGAGCTCGGGGCGCTGGCGGTCATACGCGTTCGGGCGGTGCATGCGGCCCACTGCGTGATGGTGCGTGCAGGTGCCGCCGGCTGCTTCGAGTGCCTCGTTGGCGGCGTCCTTGACGATCTGCCATTGCTCGATCTCGCCGCCCGGGGTGCCCATGCCCGACCACGTGTAGTACGGCGCGGGGCCGTCGGTGTAGACGTGGGTGAAGCGGCACGACAGCGTGTGATGGTCGCCGAACACCTCCGCCAGCACTGCCCCCACCTTCTCGCGCACCACTGCGTCGAATTCGGGCCACCGGTCCCAGGTGATCGCGGTTTCGAAGGTGTCGTTGATCAGCCCCAGCGAGGTCTCCACGCCGTTGCCCACGCCGATGAACGCGTTGCGCCATGCGCCGACTGCGCCGCCGCGGCCAGTGGGCGTGCCGGTGCCGTCGTCGACCTGGATCTCGTCGTCGGGCACGTGCCCGTCGCACCCGCGTGCGATCTCGACCGCCTGGGCGACGTTGTGGCGCTGGGTCAGCTCGGCCGATTCGAACGACACGATGACCAGCGCGCGCTCGCCGTCCATCCCAGCGGCGCGTCCGGCTTCGGCTGGGTCGAGGATCCGCAGGTTTGCGGGCCACAGCTTGGCCTGCACCAAGTGCCGCACAGCGTCGTAGCCGGCTTCCCATGTGGGGAACGTGATGCCTGCGGTGGCCCGGAACGTGGGGCGCTTCTGGATGCGCATCCACGCTTCGGTGATGATCCCGTAGATGCCTTCGGAGCCGATGACCATGCGGTCGGGGCTGGGCCCCGCGCCTGAGCCGGGCAGTCGCCGCGACTCCCACCAGCCCGACGGCGTGATCATCCGGGCCGACTCGACGAAGTCGTCGATGTGGGTGTGGTTGGTGGCGTAGTGACCGCCCGAGCGTGTGGCGATCCATCCGCCGAGGGTCGAGAAGCGGAACGACTGGGGGAAATGGCGCAGCGTGTGCCCGCTGGGACGCAGTTGGTCCTCGAGGTGCGGCCCGAACACGCCCGCCTGGATGCGCGCGGCCCGGGACACGTCGTCGATCTCGAGCACTTGGTCGAGCTGGTCCAGCGAGATGACCACCGTGGGCCCGCGGTCTTCAGGCGGAGTCAGGCCCCAGACCACCGACGAGCCGCCGCCGTAGGGCACGGCGATGTAGCCGTTGGCGTCGCACCAGTCGAGCGTGGCCTCCACCTCGGTCTCGTCGCGGGGATGCGCCACCACGTCCGGCGGGTTCGGGAAGTCGAGGTTGAACGCCCGCACCCGCTCGGTGAAGTGTGCGCCATAGGCATAGCGGGCCCGGTCGTACGTGCTGACCGAGCACCAGCCCGCCACCGAGTCAGGAATCGAGATGCGTGGCGCACGCAGGTCGGCATCGTCCACCGACGGCACCGGCTTGGCCACGATCTCGGTGCCGTACTGCGCCGAGAGCTTCTTGGCCAGCTCAGCCCGTTCGGTGTCACTGGGTTCTTCGGACTCCAGGCACCACGCCCAGAACGACTTGCGGTCTGCCATTGCACTACCTCCAGATGCGCCCCCCGCAAACCTAGGCGCGCCGTATCCCATTTCTCCCAGCAAGAGACGCCTTCGCCCTCGCCGCCGCGGCGTCTCAGTCTTCCGCGAGCAGCGCCCGGCTGATGACCAGCTTCTGGATCTCGCTCGTGCCTTCGCCGATGATCATCAGCGGCGCGTCGCGGTAGTAGCGCTCCACCGGGTACTCGGTGGAGAATCCGTTGCCGCCGTGGATGCGCATGGCGTCGAGCGACAGCTCGGCCGCGGTCTCCGAAGCGAACAGCTTGGCCATGCCTGCAGCTAGGTCGACCCGCTCGCCGGCATCTGCCTTGCGCGCGGCGTCGTAGGTCATCAGCCGTGCGGCGTGCAGTTTGGTGGCCATCTCGGCGATCTTGAAGGCGATCGCCTGGTGCTTGGCGATGGGCTTGCCGAAGGCTTCGCGCTGTTTCGCGTACACCAGAGCGGCGTCATAGGCCGCCTGGGCTACGCCCACGCCCCGGGCCGCCACGTTGATGCGGCCGAGTTCAAGCGCGGCGAGGGCCCAGCGGAGCCCGTTGCCGATGCCGCCATCTCCATCGAGACCGTCGCCCCCCAGCACCCGGTCTGCCGGCACCCGGTGATCCACGTAGGACATCTCGACGGTCTCCAACCCGCGGTAGCCGATCTTGTCGATCTTGCGGCTGACCGTGATGCCGCCCGAGTGCTTGCCCGGCGTTTTGTCGACCAGGAAGCAGGTGATGCCCGAGCTGCCCGAGGGGTCGCCCTCGGGCACCCGAGCCAGCAGTGCCACGATGCCCGCACGCTCGCCGTTGGTAACCCACATCTTCGTGCCGTTGATGACGAACTCGTCGCCGTCTCGCACCGCACGGCAGCGCAGCGCGCCAGCGTCGGAGCCGCTGTCGGGCTCTGACAGCGAGAAGCAGCCGCGCAGCTTGCCGGTGGCCATGCCGGCCAGCGAGCGGTCGCGCTGTTCGTCGGTGCCGAACCGGGAGATGAGCTTGGCGCAGATGAGGTGGCTGTTGACGATGCCTGCCAGCGACATCCACCCTCGCGAGAGCTCCTCGATCACCCGGGCGTAGGTGACGTGGTCGAGGTCGAGACCGCCGTGCGATTCGGGAATGGTGGCGCCGAACAGGCCGAACTCCTCCATCTGTTCGGCCATCGCGGTGGGGTACTCGTCGGCTAGCTCCAGAGCAGACGACTCGGGTACCACCACCTCGTCAACCCAGCGCCGCAGCGTCTCGATGATCTCGTCGGCGACGTCGTCTGCGGCCTCGTCGTTGTCGTGCATCGATCCTCCCAACATGGTTCGTGCCGATGCTTGCCCGTCATCGACACGACGTTGCTCCTAGCATTCGCGCCGACCGAACGCAGCAGCGAGCACGACGGAGTACGACGATGAAGACATCCATGGCGATCGGAGCGGGCGCGAGCCTCGACCCCAAGCGTCTCACCCAGCACGTGACCGATCTCGAAGCGGCCGGTGTCGACATGATCTGGGGCGGCGAGATCTACGGCTTCGACTTGGTGTCGACGCTGGCCTACGTGGCCGCTAAGACCGAGCGCATCCAGCTCATGACCGGCATCCTGCCCATCTACTCGCGCAGCCCCGCCATCATCGCCCAGACCGCCATGACCATCGACACGCTGTCCGAAGGCCGGTTCATCCTGGGGCTCGGCACCTCAGGGCCGCAGGTGATCGAGGGCTGGCACGGCGTGCCGTTCTCCAAGCCGATGGGCCGGACCCGCGACGTGATCGAGATCTGCCGCAAGGTGTGGTCGGGCGACAAGGTGGTCCACGACGGCAGCGCCGTCAGCCTGCCCTATGACGGGGGCACGGGCCTGGGCAAGCCGCTCAAGCTCATGGCCAAACCGCACCGCCGCGACATCCCGATCGCGGTTGCATCGATCGGCCCGCGCAACGTGGAGATGACCGCCGAGCTAGCCGAAGTGTGGCAGCCCATCCACTTCCTACCCGAGAAGTTCAACGACGTATGGGGTGATGCGCTGGCGGCAGGCGGTGCCAAGCGCTCCGACGATCTGACCGACCTGCAGATCGTGGCCGGCGGCACCGTGGCGATGGGCTCGGGCCCGATGGTCGACGCGGTCCGCAAGGGCGTGCGCGACAACGTGGGCTTCTACGTCGGCGGCATGGGCGCCCGCGACAGGAACTTCTACAACGACCTGTTCAAGCGCTACGGCTACGTGGACGAGGCCGAGAAGATCCAGGACCTGTTCCTGACCGGCAAGCGTGACGAGGCGTTCGCGGCGGTGCCCGACGACTACGTCGACCGGGCCAGCCTCACCGGCGACCCCGAGCGCGTGAAGGAACGCATCGAGGTGTACCGCTCGGTGGGCGTGAGCTACCTCGACATCACCATCCCGCCCGAGACCGAGAAGCCGCTCGACGTCATCTCTCAAGTCAAGGCCTGGGCCGAGTAGCCAACACCCGTGGCGGCCGGCATCGATGACACCGACGGCAACCGAGTCGGCGCCACGCGCCTGAGCGCTCGTGAGCGGTTCCTGGCCGGCGCTGAAGCACTGGGCTTGACGCCGGAGATCCTGCGTTTCCCCGAGGGCACGCGTACTGCGGAGCAGGCGGCTGCGGCGGTGGGCTGCGAGCTGGGCCAGATCGTGAAGTCGCTGGTGTTCCTGTGCGATGGTCAGCCAGTGCTGGCGCTGACCTCTGGTGCGAATCGGGTCGATACGAGGCGGTTGGGCGAGCTGCTCGGCGGCAAGATCACCCGGGCCGATGCTGAGGGTGTGCGCGAGGCCACCGGCTACGCAATCGGCGGCACACCCCCGTTCGGCCACGCGCAGGTGCTGCAGGCTGTCGTGGACCGGGCGCTGCTGACATACGAGACGGTGTGGGCTGCCGCAGGTACGCCCGACACGGTTTTCGAGCTGACGCCCGGCGAACTCGTGGATGCGAGCGGCGCGGAGGTCGCTGACTTCGTCGCTGGCTGACTGCGATGGGCTCAGCCGTGCGCGCGCTCAGCCCGCGTGCTCGGGCTCTTCGCCGTGTTCGGGCTGCTCAGCGTGCTCGGGTTCAAGATCCTCGTCGTCGGCCTGCCTGATGTCGGGCAATTCGCCTTCGACCCGCAGGTTGGGGATGATGCGGTCGAGCCAAGCCGGCAGCCACCAGTTGCGAGCGCCGAGCAGCTCCATGGTGGAGGGCACGATCAGCATGCGCACGAGCGTCGCGTCGATGGCGATGGCCGTGGCGAGGCCCAGGCCGAACAGCTTGACGACCCGTTCTTCCTCCAGCACGAAGCTGCCGAAGACCACGATCATGATCGCCGCCGCCGCGGTGATGACCCGAGCCGTCGCGGCCAGCCCGTCGGCCACGGAGTTGACCGGATCGCCGGTGCGCTCGTACTCCTCCTTCATGCGTGAGAGCAGGAAGACCTCGTAGTCCATCGACAGCCCGAACAGCACGGCGAACAGCATCATCGGGATGAACGGCTCGATCGGCGCCGGCTGGATGCCGAGCACGCTGCCGAACCAGCCCCACTGGAACACGGCCACGAGCACCCCGTAGGACGCCCCGATGGACAGCATGTTCATGATGACTGCTTTGAGCGGCACCACCAGCGAGCGGAATACGGCCATCAACAGCAGGAACGACGCCCCGAGCACCGCTCCGAAGAAGACCCACATGCGTCCGGCCAGGTAGTCGCTGAAGTCGATCTGGAAGGCCACCGTGCCGCCGACCAGAGCGTCGACGCCGGTGCCGCTCATCGTCGGCGCGATGACCTGGTCGCGCAACGTGTGGACGAGCGTCTCGGTGCCGGCGTCCTGGGGACCGGTCGCGGGCAGCACCCGGATCATCGCGGCCCCTCCGTCGGGGCTCGGGAACGGCGGGGAGGCGGCCACGACGCCATCGGTGCGGTTCAGGGAGTCGGTCAGCTCGAGCAGAGCGAGGACGTCCTGACGGCCCGAGGTCTCAGCCACGATCAGCAACGGGCCATTCGCGCCTGGGCCGAATCCATCGGCGATGAGGTCATAGGCCTTGCGTGTTGTGCTGTCGGGCGGGAAGTTGCCCTCATCGGAGAAGCCCAGCCGCAGTGCGAAGACCGGGGCGGCGGCCAGGACCAGCACGGCGGTGCCGCCGAGCGCAAACAGCCACGCTCGGCGCTGCACGACCCGGCTGAGCCGGTACCAAGCGGTGGCGCGCAGCGGCTTGGGCTGGCGGTGGTGCAGGATCCGCCTCAGCGGGTTGCGGGGGCCGCCGAACGCCCCAGCGATCAGGACCGCGGCAGCCGCAGGCAGCCCGGCCAGCAGCGGGCGAAGTCCGAGGCCGAAGCCCAGCAGCGCCACCGCCACCAGCGATGCGGCGAGCATGCCGCGTACCCGGGTGGTCGCCATCCGGTTGCGCATCAACCCCAGCACGGCGGGCAGCACGGTCATCGAACCTGCCATCACGATCGCGACGGTGATCGCCGCAGACAGCCCCAGTCCTGCGACGAATGGCAGCCCCATGAGCAGTAGTCCCAGCAGCGACACCACCACGGTCGCGCCGGCGAAGACCACCGAACGGCCCGCAGAGTCCAGCGCAGCGCCCACCGCATCGAGCGGTCCGAAGCCGCTGCGGACCCATTCTCGATAGCGGTTGAGGATGATCAGCGCGTAGTCGATGCCGACGCCGAGCCCGATCATCACCCCGAGCGTCGGGGCGATGTCGGGAACGGTTGCCAGGTTGCTGAGGATGGTGATGGTGAGCGCGCCGATGCCGACGCCGATGAGCGCCGTTCCGACGGTCACGCCCATGGCCATCACCGAGCCCACGGCGGCAATCAGCACGAAGACGGCAAACGCGAGCCCGATGGCCTCGGTTTCGGGAGGCTCCTGTCCGGCGAGCCACGCGCCGCCGACCTCTATCTGGACGCCCGGGATGTCTCGCACCCCGCTGCGGTCGATGAGTTCGGTGATGTGCTCGCCGAGCCCGCCTGCCTCGTCGATGTTGAACGAGCGGCTGATCTGGATCTCGGCAACGGCGATCTGGCCCGCATGAGGGCCCTGCTGGGCGATGAACTGGCGTCCGCCAGGGTCATACGGGGAGTTGACCGTCACCTCGTCGATGGCGTCGACAGTGGCGAACAGGTCGGTGAGCGTTGATCGCACGGCCGGGTCGTTCACTCCGGAACTCGACCTGACCACGATTGAGCCGCCGATGTTGGCTCCGATGTCGCCGAAGTGTGTGGACAGCACATCGGCGGCGCGGTCGCTCTCGGAATCAGGGGTGTTGAGCGCTGCGCCGAATGACGGCCCGACGATTCCAGCCAGCAGGCCGACCGTGACGGCGAATCCGAGCCATGCAACAAAGACACGCCACGGGTTCCGGAAGCACCACTGACCGAGCGCGATGTACATGGTCGGCGTCCTTCCGTGCTGGTGAGCGTTGCTGTGGCGCAGCGAGACTGCTGGTGCCCGGTGCGCAGCCCTCAATGAGAGTCAGCCGGGCAAGCTACCGCCGCACGGCGCTGCGACACTGCGTAGCGAATGAACCGAGGAGGCAGCACGTGGCTGTGACCAAGCTGAACGACGCAGGACTGCGCCGACATCGAGTCGGGCTCGTCCGCTGGGCCGCGGCGGCCATCGCCATGTTGCTGGCGGTGCCGCTGGCAGCGTTGCCGTCGGGTGCCCAAGCCGATGACGACGGCGATGCAACGCCCACGCTCATCTCTGCGGGTCCGGTGACGCTCACGATCCTGCACAACAACGACGGCGAATCGAAGCTGCTGCCCGATTCCGAGTCGGGCTTTCCAGGCGTGGCGCGGTTCGTTGCTGCGATGCGCGAACTGCAGGCCGCTGCCGCCGATACCGGACCGGTGGTGACGTTGACGTCTGGCGACAACTTCCTGGCATCGCTGGAACTCGGCGTGTCGCTTGACCGCGACGGTCCGATGTACGACTCGGTTGCGCTCAGCGGCATCTACGACGCCATGGCGCTCGGCAACCACGATTTCGATTTCGGACCCGACGTGACAGCCCGCTTCATCGAGGGGTTCGACCCGCCGATCCCGTTCCTGAGCGCCAATATCGACGTGTCAGCCGAACCGGCCTTGGCGGCCCTAGCCGAACGGGGATTGGTGGCGCCGTCGACGGTGATCGAGACCGGCGGCGAGCGCATCGGTGTGATCGGCGCGGTGACGCCGTGGCTCCCGAACATCTCCAGTCCGCGCAAGGTGGTGGTGAGCGCAGTGCTGCCCGCGGTGCAGGCCGAAGCTGATCGCCTGACCGCTGATGGCGTTGACAAGATCATCCTCGTCAGCCACCTGCAAGACGTGAGGGAAGAGGAGGCGCTGGTTGTCGGGCTCACCGGCGTGGACGTGATCATCGCCGGCGGCGGCGATGACCTCCTGGCGAACCCCGGCGACACCTGCCAGCCCGATGAGAAGCCGGTGGGGCCGTACCCGACGTGGGTCGACGATGCAGCGGGCAGCCGGGTGCCGGTAGTGACCGCTCCCGGCGGCTACCGCTGCATCGGCAAGCTGGAGGTGACCTTCGACGCCGACGGCAACGTCACCGCCGCGGTGGGCGCTTCGATCGGGATAGCGCTCGACCGCGATCCCGATGCCACGGTGCAGTCCGATGTGGTGGAGCCGCTGACCGCAGAGGTGGCCCTAGTGGGCAGCACCGCCCTCGGCACGAGCGACGTCGATCTCGAAGGCCGCAAGCTGGTTTTGCGCACCCAGTCCACCAACGTCGGCAGCCTGATGGCCGACGCGTTGCGGGTGCGCGGCGCGCATCTCGCCCCTGGCTTCGGCGTGGCGGCCCCGCAGGTGGCGGTGACCAATGGCGGCGGGCTCCGCAACGACTCGGTCATCGGTGCGGGCACCGTAAGCGTGGGCACCACCTGGGACATCGCCCCCTTCAATAACGTGCTCGTGACCGCCGAGGTGCCGCGTGCCACGCTGGCCGAGCTGCTCGAGCGGGCGCTGAGCGTCTTGCCGCGAGCGACGGGACAGTTCCCGCATGTCTCGGGCATGACCGTCGTTTACGACCCCAACGGCGCGGGGCAGGGCATCGACCGTGACGGCGACTGCGCGCTCATCGAACCCGCTGGCACGCGGTTGCGTGAGGTGACCTTGGACGACGGCACCTTGATCGTCACGGGCGGCGAGGTGGTGCCGGGTGACCCGGTGGCCTTGGCGACTCTGGACTTCTTGGCGAACGGCGGCGACTGTTACCCGCTCGATGACCTCTCGTTCACGCGGCTGGGCGTCACCTACCAGCAGGCATTGGCGGATTACATCGCCGAAGACCTGGACGGAATGATCAGCGCTGAGCAGTACCCCGTCGACGGCGGCAACCGGGTGATGGCGCTGGCATCCGAGGAAGCGCCCGAGGACGGCGACTACATGCTCTACACCGTGCAACCTGGCGACTTCCTCTGGAAGATCGCGGCGGCGCACCTGGGCCACGGGGCACGCTGGCCGCTCATCTTCGAGGCGAACGAAGGCCGCGAGCAGGCCTATGGCGGTGCGCTGACCGACCCGGACGTGATCCTGGTGGGCTGGGTGCTGCGCATCCCATTGGTGGGGTGAGTGGCCCGACCGGTCTCGGCTACTTCAGACTCGATCACCACGGTGCGTCCGGTGACCGATTCGAGCAGTTCGCTGCGGGCTCGGGCAGTGAAGAGTTCGACGGAGGTGTCAACACCGGGTGAGACGCGTGCGACCAGTCGGAGTTCGCCGTCGGGCTGCATGCCCGACTCCCCAGGCTCGTGCGCGACGCGGATGCGTGTCACCACCTGACGATTGGAGCGGTCAAGGCCGATCGCCACGCGCAGCATGGCCGCCATCCAGCGCACCTTGTTCTTGTCTGCTGAACCCAGCGAGGCGAATTCAGCGTGCTTGGACTTGGGCGCGCTCTTGCGGTGATAGCGAGCGACCTGGGCGATGATCTCGATCTCGCGTTCGGTGAAGCCCGTGAGGTGCTCGCTGTTGCGGATGATGTAGTAGCTGTGACGGTGGTGGGCGCTGTGGGAGATGAATATCCCCACGTTGTGCAGCAGCGAGGCTGCCTCGAACAGCTCCCGGTCTTCTTCGCCGAGCCCGTGCTGAGAACTCAGGCCGTCGAACAACTCCAGTGCCAGGTCGGTGATGTGCTCGGCGTGTCCCAGGTCCTCGTGGTAGCTGTTCGCCACGTACATGACTCCCGAGCGCCGCAGGTCTTCGAGACGGTGGAATGGGTCCAGCCCCGGTGCAGCCGCTCGCCGCATCTGCTCGAACAGGATCCCCTCCCGCAGGGCGTAGTCGGATACTTCCATGCGCTTGATGCCAAGCAGCTTGAACGTCTCCGACAGCAACAGCGCGCCGCCCACGATGATGTCGGCTCGGCGTTCCTCCAGCCCTTCGATGTCGAGCCGGCGCGCCGGAGTCGTGGCATTGGCGAGATCTGCTGTGAGGGAACGCAGCTCCTTGCCTGTGAACGACAGCCGGCCGGTACGGCTGTCGCGATCGCCGCGCCGGATGGCGCACATGCGCGCCAAGGCCATGATGGTTCCCGACGAGCCGACAGCAGTCTCGAAACCGAGCTCACCGATCTCGGCTGGCAAGTGGCCGAGGAACGACTCGATGTGGATGCGGCACTCGCGAACGGCACGCTTACGCGAGCGGCCCTCGGGGAAGAAGCGGTCGGTGAGCCGGATTGAGCCGAGCTTGAGACTGCGCATCAGCAGCGGCTCGGCACCGTCGCCGACGATGAACTCAGTGGAGCCGCCGCCGATGTCGATGACCAGGTGCCGCTTGTCGAGCACCGGGACGGCCGCCATCACGCCCAGATGGATCAGTCGGGCCTCCTCGACGCCGGAGACCACTTGGATGTCCACGCCGGCCTCGGAGAGGGCCCGCGCCACAAACTCGCCTCGGTTGTCGGCCTCGCGTACCGCACTGGTGGCCACGGCTGTGACGGTGGCAGCGCCGGCGTGATCAGCGATGCGCCGCATGCGGTCGAGCACCGCGATGCCGCGATCCATGGCATCGGCGGTAAGGCGCTTCATGTCCTCGCCGCCCGATCCCAGCCGGACCGGCTCGCGTTCGCGTGTCAGCACTTCGAAATGGCCATCTGCGTCGACCGATGCGACAACGAGGTGGAACGAGTTCGTTCCGACATCGATCGCCGCGATGACGCTCACGCATCGCAACGCTAGAGGGAGCGGCGCGCGGCCCAGATGATGTCGGCTCAGCAGATGGCTGCGGTCGGCCCGCCATGACGCCCCACTAGCGTTCCGCCGATGGCGACACACGCGACCCAGATCGTGCCTCGATTCGGCGAGCTGGATCCGTACAACCACGTCAACCACGCGGTTTATGTGTCGTATTTTGAAGCGGCCCGCTGCCTGGCGCTGGAATCCGCCGATCTCGCGTTGCCGGACCTCTCAGATCAAGATGTCCAGATCGTGGTGACGAACCTTGAGGTGCGCTTCCGGGCGCCTGCGACCGCCCGCGACACGCTGCGCGTCGAGACTGAATTGGTCGAGCGTCGCCGTGCGAGCACGCGGTGGCAGCAGCGGATCATCCGCGAGTCCGACGATGCGGTGCTGGTGGAGGGCCACTTGACAGCGGCCATCTGCGACAACAGCGGCAAGCCCCGTCGCCCGCCTCCTGGCCTGATGGACAAGTTCGGCGCGCTGACCCCCGGCTAGACCACCGGGGACAATCCGCCGCCCGTGCTGGTTGCGACGGCGGACTGGCCTCAGACCACCGGGGACAATCCGCCGCCCGTGCTGGTTGCGACGGCGGACTGGCCTCAGACCACCGGGGACAATCCGCCGTCGATGTTGATTGCGGTGCCGGTGACGTAGCTGGCGGCGTCGCTGGCGAGGAACAGGGCCAGGTTGGCGAACTCTTGGGCGTCGCCCATGCGCCCGACGGGGATGCGATTCCCGATGGCCGCGGTGTAGTCCTCGAAGGCGGTGTCGTGACCCTCGCGTTCCCAGCGTGTCTGCCACTGGTGGGTCACCAGCAGTCCGGTGATGAGGGCATTCACCAGCACGCCGTCAGGGGCAAATTCTGACGCCAGCGCCTTGGTCATCGCCAGGCCGGCGGCACGACTCGCTGAGGTGGGGCACGTCTGCGCGCTCGCTGCCTTCGCACCGACGTTCAGCGAGTTGATGATGCGGCCCCAGCGCTGATCGCGCATGTGGGGAATGCAAAGTCGGCAGAGGCGTACTGCCGAGAAGAGCTTCAGATTGAGGTCGTCCTGCCAGTCGTCATCGTCGATGTCGAGAAATGGCTTCGCATTCGATGTCCCGGAGTTGTTCACGAGGATGTCGATCGGGCCGCAGGCCTCCACCGCCTCGGTGTGGGCCCGCGCAACCTCGTCGGCCCGCCGGACGTCGGCCGAAATGGCTGCGTGAGCCGCGCCAGGGTTTGCAGCTCGGAGTGCGCCGAGCGTGTCATCAAGCACCGCCTGGTCGCGGGCGACTACCGCCACCGCGGCACCTGCAGCCGCAAAGGTCTCGGCCATCGCCCGTCCCAGACCTCGGCTGCCCCCGGTGATCAGCGCTGTGCGGCCGTCAAGTCTCAATTCCATACGCGCACCATATTTGTGGGCGCTGTCTCGCGCTCAATCTGGGCGCTGCCGACCACCGGGCCCGGTGCGCTGGGGCCAGTCGTGCGCGACCATGTGGCATGCGCACGGGACTGGTGACCGGCAAGGAACAGTTCGAGCTACGGGAGGTCGACGAGCCGACGCCCGGGCCGGGCGAGGCGCTGGTGGAGATCTCGCTCTGCGGGATCTGCGGCAGCGACGTGCATGCCTATGCCGAAGGCTGGCCCTACGCGCCGGGAATCTGCGGCCACGAGTGGGTCGGCAACGTAGTTGCTGTGGATGCTGATGTTCAGGTAGTGGGCATGGGCGACCGCGTCACGGGCGGGTTGGCACCGGGCTGCGGCCAGTGCCCGGAATGCCGCGCCGATCACCCCGCCTACTGCTCCACAGCGCGCTCGTACTACATGGGCCCGAAGGCGCCGGCCTCGGGAGGTTTCGCGCCGTACATGGCGGCGAGCGCGGACCGACTGGTGCGCGTGCCCGACGAGCTCACCGACGACGACGCTGCGGTGATCGAGCCCGCTTCGGTTGCGTTGCACGCGGTACGTCGCAGCCGAATGCGAGCGGGCGACGTGACGTGCGTCGTGGGCTGCGGACCGATCGGCCTGCTGGTCGCCCAGTGCGCTCGCCTCGCGGGAGCGGGGACGGTGATTGCGATCGAACCCGACGCCGACCGGCGCCGCCTCGCGTTCGAAGTCGGGGCCGATATGGCTGTGGAACCCGGCGCAGAGATGCGCGAGGCGGTGAATGAGGTCACCGGTGGCTTGCGGGCCGACATCGCATTCGACTGTGCCGGCATCCCGCAGACGATCCAGCAGTCGGTGGACATGGTGCGCTACGGCGGCTCGGTCTGCATTGTGGGCGTGACCGGCAGCGATGCGGTGATCCGACCGAACCGCTGGCTGTTCAAGGAGATTTCGGTGGACACGTCGCTGGCGTTCACGCTCGACGAGATGCGCGCCGCGGCCGGCTTCATCGCCGATGGCCGCATCAGCGTCGCCCCGCTGGTGCAGGGCACGATCACGCTCGATGAGCTGCCGCAGACGATTGACGATCTCGCGACGCGGCGCAATGCGGCGATCAAGCTGCTGGTCGATCCCACTGCCGGCTGAACGGATCGGGATGTTCTCCTGGCTTCAACGGCAGGCACCCCGAACTCGGCCGTACGCTCTGTGCAGATCTGTTGAATCGGAGCGAGCAGCCAGAACGGGGGTCGCATGAGCTGGGAGCCTGAGATCGCTGAGCTGCGCCGCCGCGAAGCGTTCGCTGAAGCGCTGGGCGGGCCCGACAAGGTCGAGCGCCAGCACTTCTTCGGCAAGATGACGGTGCGCGAGCGCATCGACGTCATGGCGGACAAGGGCTCGTTCCACGAGATCGGCAAGACCGCCGGCGTCGCCGAATACGACGATCACGGCAATCTCGTCCACCTGACGCCGTCCAACTTCATCTTCGGCCTCGCCCGCATCGACGATCGGCCTGTTGTCCTTTCCGGTGACGACTTCACCGTGCGCGGCGGCTCCTCGGACGCCACCATTCCCGAGAAGCGCAACGCCGCCGAGTCCATGGCCTATGAGATGCGACTGCCGCACATCCGCCTGGTGGACGGCATGGGCGGCGGCGGCTCGGTCAAGTCCATCGAGATGGCAGGCCGCACGTACATCCCCGAGCTGCGGGGCTGGGACGTCATCGTGAACCACCTCTCGGTGGCACCGTCAGTGTCGCTGGCGCTGGGCTCGGTGGCGGGCATCGGTGCCGCCCGTGTGGCCACAGCGCACTACTCGGTCATCGTGCGCGACACCGCGCAGATGATGATCGCCGGGCCGGCACTGGTCGAGCAGGCGTCGCTGGGCGATCACGGCAAGGAAGAACTCGGCCACGCCGACATCCACACGGCCAACGGCGCCATCGACGATGTAGTCGACAGCGAGGACGAGGCGTTCGAGCGCGCACGCCGCTTCCTGTCGTACCTGCCCGCCAACGTGGACGAGCTGCCCGAGCGTGTGCTGAGCGGCGACAGCCCGCAGCGGCGCGACGACGATCTGATCTCGATTGTGCCCCGCGAGCCACGGCGCGTCTACAAGATGCGCTCGATCATCGAGTCGGTCTGCGACCAGGGCAGCTTCTTCGAGATCGGCAGTCGCTGGGGGCGGTCGATCATCACTGGACTGGCACGCCTCGACGGGTGGCCGGTGGCGATCTTCGGCGAGGATCCGTACGTGTACGGCGGCGGCTGGACGGCCGACAGCTGCCGCAAGCTCATCCGGCTGCTCGACACCGCCTCCACGTTCCATCTGCCGGTGGTGCATCTCGCGGACTGCCCGGGCTTTCTGATCGGCAAGGAATCTGAGGAGAGCGGGACGATCCGATTCGGTTCGGCGGCGTTGGCCGCTCTCGGTCAGCTGGCTGCGCCATTCGCCTGTGTGGTCATCCGCAAGGCATTCGGCGTCGCAGGTGCGGCCAACAACAAGCCGGGTGCCCGCAGCTTCCGGGTGGCATGGCCCTCGGGCGACTGGGGCTCGCTGCCCATCGAAGGCGGCCTCGAGGTGGCCTACAAGCAGGACCTGGCCGACAGTGAGACGCCCGACGAGCTGCTCGAAGAAATCCGTGAGCGGCTCAACAGCGTTCGCTCGCCGCACCGCTCTGCGGAGTTCTTCGAGATCGAGGAGATCATCGACCCCCGCGACACCCGTCCGGTGCTGTGCGAGTGGGTGGACCTGGCCCGCCGCTCGCTCCGCCCCGGGCCGTCTGCGTTCGGTTACCGGCCCTGAGCCAACCACCCTGTCGCGTGGCAGACTCAGCGACGAGCTGAGCTGTCAGCCAAGCAGGGGAGCGCGCCCATGGATCCGACCTACACCGACGAGGCCGAGGACTACCGGGAGAAGATCCAGGCCTTCCTGGCAGAGCACCTGCCCTCGAACTGGTCCGGCATGGGCGCCCTCGACGACGAGGCTGCAGACCGCTTCAGCGAGGAATGGCGGGCGTTGCTGTCGGAGAATCAGCTGCTGGCCGTCTCGTGGCCGGTCGAGTACGGCGGAGCGGGGCTCAGCGAGGTCGAGCGGATCGTGCTGGCCGAGGAATTCGCCAAGGCTGGCGTGCCCACCGGGGGCGACAACGACGGGTTCAGCATCACGATGGTCGGCAACGCCATCATCGAGTGCGGCACCGAAGAGCAGAAGCGCCACTTCCTGCCCAAGATCATCTCGGGCGAGCACCGCTGGTGCCAGGGATACAGCGAACCCGACAGCGGCTCGGACCTCGCCAACCTGGGCACCCGCGCCGTGCTCGACGGTGACGAGTGGGTGATCAACGGCCAGAAAATCTGGACCTCCAGCGGGCACACCGCCAACTGGATTTTCGTGCTGTGCCGCACCAATCCCACCGAGGCCAAGCACCGGGGCATCTCCTTCCTGCTGGTGCCGGTGGATCAGCCCGGCGTGGAGATGCGCCCGATCATCAACATCAACAACCGGCACGACTTCAACGAAGTCTTCTTCACCGACGCCAAGACGGCGAAGGAGAACGTGGTCGGCGACGTGAACGACGGCTGGAGGGTGGCGAACGTGCTGCTGGGATTTGAGCGGGGCCACGGCGCCACCACCGACGCGCTGCGCTTCCGCGATGAACTCAATCGCATCACTGAGGTCGCATTGGAGCGGGGCGCCAACGACGACCCGCTCGTACGCCAAGATCTCGCCCGGGCCCACACCAAGGTCGAGATCATGAAGTGGATGGGCCAGCGCAACGTCACCAACGTGCTGGCCGGCAATGCACCTGGGCCCGAGTCGTCGCTGCACAAGCTCCTGTGGAGCGAGTATCACCACTGGGTCACCGAGCTGTCTCTGGACCTGCTGGGCATGGAGGCGACGGCTCCCAGCGGCCATCCGGCGGCGAACGGCATCAATACCGATGCCGTGGGAGCAGAGTTCTCGTCGCTGTCGTGGGTCCAGACGTTCATGGGCGCCCGTCCGGGCACGATCTACGCGGGCACGTCGGAGGTGCAGCGCAACATCGTCGGCGACCGGGTGCTCGGGCTGCCGCGTGAACCGCGTGCCGACGGAGGCCCGTGGAATCAGATCGGCAAGAACTGATCCGGGCAGAACGAGACCTGTACGAACGAGGCGCGCACGCGCACACACCCACGACTGAAGGGAACTGATCATGGAATTGCGACTTGACGGCAAGACCGCGCTGGTGACCGGCGGCTCAGCCGGCATCGGCAAGGGCATCGCGAAGTCGTTCGCCGATGCGGGCGCGAACGTGATGATCACGAGCCGCAAGGCCGACAAGTGCGAGGCCGCTGTGGCCGATATCGGTGGCGAATGCGATTTCATCGCTGCGCACATCGGCCATCTCGACCAGGCTGAGCGGGTGCTGGGCGCGACCATCGAGCGCTATGGCTCGCTGGACATCCTGGTGAACAACGCGGCAACCAACCCGTGGGCCGGTCCCATGGTCGACTGCGACGTGCCGCGGCTCGACAAGACCTACGAAGTGAACCTGCGGGCGCCGCTGCAGTGGACCCAGACGGCATGGCAGATGTGGATGTCTGAGCACGGCGGCTCCGTCATCAACATCGCCTCGGTGGGCGGCCATCACACCTCCGAGGCGCTCGGCGTGTACTGCATGTTCAAGGACGCGCTGATGCACATGACCCGCCAGCTCGCTGCCGAGCTGGGGCCGAAGGTGCGTGTGAACTGCATCGCTCCGGGGCTCATCCGCACCGATTTTGCGCGGGTGCTGTGGGACGGGCCGCGCGGCAAGATGATCGCCGACCAGCTGCCGATGAAGCGGCTGGGCGAGCCGTCCGACATCGGCGAGGCAGCACTGTTTCTTTCGGCGGCTGCGACATGGCTGACCGGCCACGTCATGGACATCGACGGCGGCGAGTGCGTGAAGATCTCCGGAGAGCTGCCGCTCGAAGAGGGCTAGCCGGGCTGCTCTGACCCTGTGCTGAGCCGCTGGTCAGTCGGCGGCGAACCCTGGCAGCGCCGCGAGCCAGCCGGCGACTGCGCGGGGATCCTCGACCATCGCGTTGTGGCCGAGGCCGCCGAACACATGTGGCTCGGCAACGCCTGCGGTCAGCGGGTTCGCTGACGCTGCTGCGGCCAGATCGTCGTGATGGTCGGCTGCGACTAGCGGATCGCGCTCGCCGATCGCCATGGAGATCGGGCACTTTGTCGCCGGCAGCAATGCCGCGAGATCGGGCGGACCGACACTCACGGTGGCGGGATCCTGTGACGCACGCCAAGGCAGTTCCTGGCCCGAGTCGTGGGCCACGCCGGCGTCAATCGCTGCCGCCAGGCGCGGATCGTCGGCCGGGATCACGCCGAACAGACCCGACAGCTTCAAGAACCACTCAGCGGCTGCCTGGCGGTCGTCGAACCCTCGCGGCGGCCGGGCAGCGAGACCGTCGATGCGGGCCAGCTCTTCGTCGGACCAGCGGATCTTGACGCCGATTGTGGCGGCCGATGCTGGAGCGGGACCGAACCAGCCTGACGCGAGCGCGAGCGCAACGGCGCCGCCCATGGAGTGCCCGACGACGGCGTAGGGCTCCGCTGCGTACTCGCTGTGCAGCGCTGCTGCGACGTCGGCTGCCATCGCCCCGAACGAGTAATGGCCGGTCCACGCGGCCCGTCCGTGCCCTCGGAAGTCTGGCGCCAGCACTGAAGTGCCGCGAACGCTGAGCAGCTCGGCCACGCCGTCCCACACATGGCGGTTGGCGCCGAGCCCGTGCAGCAGCACCAACACCGGCCGCTCAGCCATCGCAGCGCCCGACCCGCGGTTGGCTTTGCCTGAGGCGGCTGCGGGCAGTGCCATGCCCGTCTTGAGTGCTCATCGGGGCCGCTCGCCGTAGTCGCCGTGGGGAGCGTCGCGCTCAGCGATCACTTGGCGGAATCCCTTCGTCTCGAAATCCTCCACCCAGCGGTAGGCCTCTTCGGTGTGGCGGGTCACGCCATCGAAGAACGTGCCGAGTAGTTGGCTGGTGCGCAGGCCCATGTTCTCGTAGGCCTGGTTGATCAGCAGCTTGTTGAGCGCGAGCTGGTTGGCAGGGATGTGCGCCAACCGCCGGGCGAACGCCTCGACCTGCTCGCTGAGCTCGTCGGGCGGGTGCACGTAGGCGACGAGCCCGATGCGGTGGGCGGTTTCGGCGTCGATGGCGTCGCCCGACAGCAGGAATTGCTTGGCGTGCTCGAGGCCCAGCCGGTACACCCACATCATCGTGGTGGGCGTGCCGTAGATGCGGGATGGGGCGTAGCCGATGTGGGCGTCATCGGCCATGAACAGCAGATCGCAGCACAGGATCATGTCGGTGGCGCCGCCGATCGCCCAGCCGTGGATCTGGCCCAGCACCGGCTTGGGGCACTCCCAGATCTTCATGAACCGCTTGACGTTGTGGCCCATGAACTGCCAGTCGCGCACCGGGTCCCAGGCGCCTGCGCGCGGCTTGGGGCCTGGCGCGCTGTAGGGGCTGCCCCACGAGTCGTACAGCTCGTCGTGCGTGCCCCCGCTCGAGGTCTGTCCCGACGCCGTCGGGGTGCCGCCGCCTGGATTCAGGTCGTAGCCGGCGGTAAGCGTGGGGCCGTTGCCGCGGAGCACGATCGAGCGAACGTTGCGGGACGCTGTCGCCCGGTCGATGCCATCCGCCACCCCGGCAATGACGGCTTCGGTCAGCGTGTTCATGCGTTCGGGCCGGTTCAGCGTGATGAACGCGACCGTGTCGACCTCGTCATAGAGCACCACCGGCTCGGGCTCGCCGGTGCCTTCAGTCCCTCCGGCGGTTCCCGCGTCTCCCGCGTCGGTATTCATGGCGCGGACGCTAGCTGCGCGCGCCCCAGCGCATGGCTGCGAGGGCCGGCGGGCGGCGGAGGACCGGGGTGTCTCGGGCGGTGCGGCGACGGAAAACGGGCGAGCTTCGGGCGGTGCGAGCCGGCCGACTCAGGACTGGGATGCTGCGGGGGGCGTGGGCCAGCCAGGGACGCCTTCTTCGAGTTGCACGCCGGCGCTGTTGTTGAAGCCGCACACCATGCGGTAGCAGCCCGACACGGCGAGCAGCTGGCACATGTCGGCGGCGCTGTAGTGCTGCGACGCTGCGGCCCAGGCCGCGTCGGACACGCAGTCGTCGGCACACAGATCGTCGACGAGCTGGAGCATGGCGGCCTCGGCGGGCGTCCAGTGGCCTTGGGATATGGGGCGCGTCGCGTAGTAGAGCTCTGCTTCGGTCACGCCGTCGACCAGCGCCACGAGACCGTGCTGGCCGAACGTGTACGCCGAGCCGCAGTTCCAGCACGTCCGCAGCACGGCGATCTCCACGTCTCGCCGGGTGAGTTCGTCTTCGAACTTCAGCAGGATGGTCTGGGAGAACATGCCCATCGCCTTGGAGACGAGGCGATTGTGCGCCATCGTCGCCCGCATGTTCACCACGTTCGCGGGCGACGTCTTCATTGCTTCGCGTGCGAGCTCGGCTGCCCACTCCAGGGGCTCCAGCCGCGGATCAGACGGTCGGGTGAAGTGCATGCTCCGAGAGTAGGGCTCGCTCCATTCACCCGTACATGTCGGTAGTTCATACTATTACTGAAGCCGAACACGGGTCCCCCGCCGAGCGTCCGACCTACGCTGGCAGCGTCCGGGACTGCCGAACCTCGGGTGAGGAGGCTGCCGTGAGCACGACGACCGCTGTTGATCACGGCGATGTCGAGCGCGACTTCGACATCTTCAGCGACGAGTACATCGCGGACCCATCGCGGGTCTGGGACGAACTGCGCACCGAGTGCCCCGTCGCGCACAGTGAGCGGAACGGCGGCGGGTGGATGCCCACTACCTGGGACGACATCGCGGCGGTGGCGTACGACACCGACAACTTCAGCTCCCGCGACAGCTCGGTGGCCCAGACGCCCGAAGGCGCGTCGTTCATCTCGGCCCCGCCGATCACGTCCGATCCGCCGTTCCATGCCGACGCCCGCCGGATGCTGCTGCCGTTCTTCTCGCCCAAGGCAGTGGAGGAGCTTGTGGAGGTGACGCGCAGCATCGCCCGTGAGCGCCTCGACGCCATCGCAGCCAAGACGGGGGCAGACCGGGGCGGTTCGGGAGTGATCGATGCCGCCGACGCCTTCTCCAAGTACATCCCGGTGCGCGTGATCGCCCGCATTTTGGGACTGCCCGAATTGGACGAGCCGATGTTCACCCGCTGGGCGGTCGCCGTGCTGCAGGCGACGCCCGAGGAGCATGACCACCGAGCCCTTGCGACCCGTGAAGTGCTGAAGTACTTCGGCGACCTCGTCGACGCTCGCCGTGAGGAACGTGCGGATGATCTTCCCTCGAAGCTGATCGACACGCCGTTGCCGAACGGCGACCCGCTTACCAACCGCCACATCATCGGTGTCGGTTTCCTGCTGCTGCTGGCCGGCATCGACACCACGTGGAGCTCGATCTCGGCCAGCCTGCTGCACCTGGCGACCCATCCCGACGACCGCGAACGCCTGCTGGCCGAGCCGGAACTGCTCGACTCGGCCATCGAGGAGTTCCTGCGGGCGTACGCACCAGTGACCATGGCACGGATCAGCGCCACCGACGACGCCGAGATCGCCGGCTGCCCGGTCCCCAAGGGCGACAAGGTGTACCTGCCGTTCGGTGCGAGCAATCGCGACCCCGCCATGTTCGACCGTCCCGATGAGGTCCTCATAGATCGCGCCCACAACCGGCACGTCGCCTTCGGCATCGGCATCCACCGCTGCCTGGGCTCGAACCTTGCCCGCATGGAGCTCAAGGTCGCGCTCGAAGAATGGCTCGCTCGCTTCCCCAACTTCGAGCTCGCCACCGACGCCGACGGCCGCAGCGCCGAATGGGGCGGCTCGCAGATCCGAGGCCCCCGCAACCTGCAAATCCGCGTCGGCATCTGATTCCCCGGCTTGACGCCGACATCTGGCGTCAAGCGACCAACACGCCAGCCCGTACCGGTTGCAGCTATCGCCGCGCTGACTGGTTGACTTCACTGCTCCAATTCCAGGGGTCCCGTGCCTCCAAATCCCCAGAAACCCGGGCTCCAATTCCCTGGATCCCGTGCCTCCGTTTTGCCAGATTTCCGGCCTCCGACTCCACAATTCAAGGCTCTGGGTGCGGACAGACTCGCGACCCTTGACAGCGGCGCTCAAGGCTGAGCGCTCTTGCGGGGACAGACCTTCGCCCGGCCGCCTCGGCGTTCAAGCCGGAGGTGCTCTGGGGGCCGTGCTGTCGCCTGTTGCGGGCGGCGCAGGAGCGCGCAGTTCGTAGCGGCCTGTGCAGGGCACCTGTTCGACGGTGTGGCCGTGGTCGTGGATCTTGTGGTGGCAGTCGTTGCAGACCAGCACGAGGTTGTCGTAGTCGGTCCGGCCACCGTGCTGCCATTCGATGATGTGGTGCGCCCGGCAGTAGTCGGGCGACACATCGCAGCCGATGCAGCCCTGGTCGCGGAGTGCGAGCGCGGCGCGCTGCAGATCGGTGGCTGTGCGGCGGCTACGACCCATGCGCAGATCGCCGGTTGCGTGATTGAAGATCGCCGGCAGCACCCGTGCATCGGCAGCGATGCGGCCGATCTCGCCGATGGGGATGGGGGTGCCGTCCGACAGACGGGCGTTGGTGAGCTGGTGGTTCACCGCGTCGTAGTCGGCCACCACCAGCAGCGAGGTGCCCGCGGGTCGTGCGGTGTCGGGCTCGAGGATCAGCATTGCGATCGCATCCGCAGTGCGCTGGGGGTGCGACGGTCGTGACTTGGGGTCCTCGTTGCTGTAGAGGCGCCGTTCTGCCGCGGCGATCACCGTCGCCAGTCGGGCACCGGTGACGGGGTCGAACTGGGCATTGAGCACCACCATGCCGTCGTGCCGGCTGGTGAAGATCTTCCCCGAACGCGCCTGACGCTGCCGCTCCAGCAGCGAGGCACCGTCATCGCTGCTCGCCTCAGCTTGATGGCGGGCGACCGTGCGGCGGAACTGGTCATACCCCTCACGCTGAGCCCGCTCAGCCAGCCATGCCTCGTCGATGGGCCCCTCGGTCGACGCGCGAGCGATCAGCTGAGCGTGCCCGTCGGGAATCGTGCCTTCCTCCAGGCCGCTGCGCGTCGCGTCGAGGTCGCCGAGCGCCACGCTGAGCTTCACATCGCTGCGCGCCGCCCGCCCCGGAATTCTCAGCGTGTCCTTGGCCGTCTGTTCAGCCGTAGCGGCGTCGGTACGGCGGGTCAGTTCCCGCAGTGTCTCGCTGCGCAGCGCCGCCAACGCCGACGTTGCCCGGCCGATCTCGGCCAGCCTGCGATGCAACGCAGCATCGGACAGCTCGGACACCGCAACCGCATCGGCCCTCACCTCGACACCGGCCGGTGCCTCATGCGTGGCCTCTGCAGCAGGGGAGTCGCTGCCGCCAACCCGGTCGCCGCCGCCCATTTCCATGAGAACAACCGTACGAAGGGGGTGTTACAAGTACCGTCGCTGAGCCGGATCCGAAGTCCACGCAGCACGACAACACGACTGCAGCAGATCGCCGCGACGGGGGTCCATCCGCATTCATGTCACACCGTGAAACTACGTTCGCGAACGGAGCACAGAGAAATGAACGAGATGCATATCGCGAAGGAGCGGGCGTGACTGAACTGCTCGAACTGGACCGGAGCCTCCGAGGCTGCGTGGACGACTCGTTCGATGACGGCTTGCTGTTGGAGTCCGAACTAGAGCCTGTCGCTGGGGCAGGAGCACCGGTCAAGCCGGCGGTCTACGAAGGCGGCCGTTACCAGCGCGACCGGCGTTGGGCCTCGCCCGATGACGCCGTTCCGCAGGACGTCATCGTGATCGACAACGTGCCCTCGCCAACAGACGGGCGCGACGAACATCTCAGGAATCACAGCCGCAGCGACCACCGCCACGAGAGCGTCGGCATTAATCCAAGTGTTGGTTGAAGAGCTGTACGCCGAAGCGACCGGGTTCAAGCCCTATGAATTTCAGCGGCGCGTAGCTGCGGAAGGCCTTCCGGAGCTGCTTCAAGTTCCGACGGGTTGTGGCAAGACGGAAGCCGTTGGTCTGGGATGGCTCTATCGCCGACGCCTGCACCCGGACGCCTATGTACGCACTGCCACTCCCCACTGGCTTGTCGTTGCGCTGCCGATGCGAACCCTCGTTGAGCAAACCGCCAATCGATTCGAATCGTGGCTCAAGCGCCTTGGCATGGATGGTGACATCGCCCTTCACAAGGTTCAGGGTGGAGCTGGCTGGAGCGATGACGACTGGCGGCTCAGCCCTGATCGTGACGCTGTGTTCGTTGGGACCATCGACATGCTGCTGTCCCGGGCCCTCAATCGCGGGTACGCCGACTGCCGCTGGCATTGGCCGATGGCATTCGGAGGATTCAACAACGGAGCGCACTGGGTGTTCGACGAGATCCAGCTAATGGATGTCGCCGCTCCCAACACCCGCCAGCTCCAATCCTTCCGTGACTCTTTCGGTACGGCTCTACCGACGTCGAGCACGTGGATGTCTGCCACTGTGGATGAGCGGCTCCTGTGCACGGTAGATCGGCCTGACATCGGGGCCAAGATCGAACTTGATGATCATGATCGCCGTGGTGCCCTGAGTCACCGTTTGGATGCGCTCCGGACCGTCTCAGAGATCACCCTGCCGGCGAAATGGCCGGAGCGAACTCTCGCAGATCACCTGATTGACCGCCACCAACCAGGCACCCTCACCTTGGCTGTGTTCAACACAGTGAACCGGGCGATCGATGCCTGGGAGGCGCTGAAGAAGCGCGACCCTGATGCCGACCTGGTTCTCTTGCATTCTCGTTATCGGCCCGCTGACCGGGAAGACCGCACGGCTGCAGCTCTGTCGCCACCGGGTCCGGCAGGAAAGATCGTTGTCAGCACGCAGGTTCTGGAAGCCGGCATTGATCTCTCGGCGACGCTCCTGTTCACCGAGTCTGCACCGTGGCCATCGATCGTGCAGCGCGCCGGGCGCTGCAACCGAGACGGCGCACGAAACGACGCTCAGTTGTTGTGGGCGATGCCGCCGAAGTCTCCGCCCTATGAGGAAGACGACGTGCACGCGTCGGCCGAAGCGCTTCGCTCGCTTGCCGGGGAACGAGTGTCGACTACCCGATTGCAAGACGCTGACGTGCACACAGCCGAGCGGATCACGCCAGTAATTCGGCGCAAGGATCTGATCGACTTGTTCGACACCACTCCAGATCTGAGCGGCAACGATGTCGACGTCGCCCGGTTCATTCGTGACCGAGACGATCGCACCGTGCAGGTGGCATGGCGCGAAATCGCCGACAATCAGCCTTCGGGGGCATCGCCGCGTAGGGGTGAACTCTGCGGTGTGCCGATTGCCGAACTCGGGCAGTGGTTGCGGAAGGGCAACTCGGCATGGTTCCTCGACCACTTGGCTCGCGACCGCGACCAGCCCTGGGCGCGATGCACCGCTCGCGACCTGCGTGACGGCATCGAGGTGGTGCTCGACGCGAGCAAGGGTGGATACGACTCGGAAACAGGCTGGAATCCAAGAAGCACCGAGTCGGTGGCCGTCGTCACACCACCCGACTCGGCGTCGGTTAGTGCTGGGTTGTCACCTGACGAAGATGTCGCGGTGGCTGACGAACCAGCGTCACTCGCTGATGCTTGGTATCCGCTGGCCGAACATCTCATCGATGTCGAGCGTGAGTGCACGACGCTGCTCGAGGCGTTTGGAACTGTCGGTCTGACCGCCGAGATGCAGCGTGCCGCAATCGTCGCCGGACGGCTACACGACATCGGAAAGGCATCGGAGGTGTGGCAACAGGCGGCGCTGGCAACTGCTAGCGATGACGAGCGAGCCGATCTTCAATCCGACGGCCCATTTGCCAAGACGGGCAACCGCAGGCCGTTGCGCTTCGATCCACCCTTCTTCCGGCACGAGCTTGCGTCGGCCTTGGCCCTGATGGGTGAGGGTGCGTCGGCATTGGGTGACCACCGAGAAACCGATCTAGTGATCTACCTCGTCGCGTCGCACCACGGGCGCATCCGTCTGTCGATCCGGCGGCCACCCGAAGAACTCGGCACCGATGATCGGGCCGTCACCACGCTTGGCATTGCGCCCGGGTCAGAACTTCCGGAGGTCAACCTTGGCGATTGGACGATTCCAGAGAGTCGTCTCAGGATTCCAACGGGGCACGATCGGTATGAGCGACGCGCGCTCGCCTTGCGAGACCGTCCTGACCTCGGCCCGCTCCGCTTGGCATTCCTTGAGATGGTCGTTCGCTGCGCGGATTGGCGGGCGAGCCGCAACGTTGGTCAAGCCTCATGAACAGGGTCCATTTGCACGGGTGCAGGGCCGAGCCCCTGCTTTCCTACCTAGCGGGCCTCGGGGTCGTCCGTTTGGTTGCAGAACAGCTCGATCCCGAAGTCTCGGCTCGATGGGATAGTGATCACTTGGTCATCGCTGGCTCGGAACTCGACGACGCGAAGCTGGTCGAGTTCTTCTCGGAGGACTACCGACCCACCCCGCTCATCGCTCCGTGGAATGGCCGCGGGGGGTTTCAAGACGGCATGGAGCGGCCTTCCGAGAAGATTGTGCAGAAGGTCGAGCGCGGCAATTCAGATCGGCTTGAGCCATACCGCAGTGCCATCGCGGCCGCTCGCGACATCTGGGAAGTGGCCCGCAGCCACCAGTTGCTCAAGGAAGGCAAGGTCCCCAGCAACCGAAAGGCCCAGTTCGTCGAGCTGTGCAGAGCGAGGCTCCCCGACGATGCGCTCTCTTGGCTTGATGCAACGGTGGTTCTCCTCGACGATGCCATCGCATTTCCCCTGATTCTGGGCGGTGCAGGCGGTGTGATGGGCAGTCTGGACGCGTCGTTTGCCTTCCTTAAGTATCTGGATGCCTCCGGACTCTTGGATGAGCAAGAAGGTGCTCCGGCGCGAGGCAGCAGCAAACAGGAGTACAGACAGTCCCTTCTTCGCCATGCCCTGTTCCGCGATGGCGATGTTGGACTCGTCAGAGACAGCAGCGGTCAGTTTGATCCTGGAGGCGTGGGCGGCCCCAACAGCTCGTCCACAGGTGTCGGCAATGAACTCGCCAACCCACTGAGCTTCGTGCTCGGCATGGAAGGTGCCATGGTCTTCGCCAGCGCAGCCTCTCGGCGGCTCAGCGCGGAGAGCTATGTCGGTGCTCGCACGGCCAGCATGCCGTTCACGGTCGCAGCGACGGCGGCGGCGTATGGCTCGGTGTCGACAGCCGAAGACCCAAGAGGCGAGCTGTGGGCCCCCTTATGGCGCGATGAGCTTTCGTTTCGCGAGATTCGACACGTCATGTCGGAGGGGCGATCCCAATGGGGCCGCGGCCAAGCCCGAACAGGGCTTGACTTCGTTCGAGCGACTGCGACGCTTGGCGTTGATCGCTCGATTGACGAATTCGTCCGATACCTCGTCAGCGTTCGTCATGGCCAGAACGTCCTAGCTGTGCCGATCGGACGATTCAGGGTTCGCGACCGGGCGAGGCCCGAGGCCGATCTCTTGCGCCAACTCGATGGATGGGTCGGCAAGGCACGATCCAACAGGGCACCTGCAGCGGTCAGGTCGGCGCTGAACGCTGTGGAGCGGGAGCAGTTCGCGGTGTCGACATTTGGTGGTGCTGCCCGTCTCCAGACGGTGCTTGCCGTGCTTGCTGAGGCGGAACAATCCGCGTCCCGGTCAGCCAAGTATCGGCAGGACCGACGTCTCGAACCGATTTCGGGGCTTTCGGCCGGAGAGTGGGTGCCGACGCTCAACGATGATTCCGTGGAGTTTCGGATCGCAGTAGGCCTCGCTTCCCTGCGCGATCGCATGTCTGCGGGGCGGCCTACCGCCGCGGAGGCTGTCGGCGGGAGCCTTCTGACGCTTCTTCGTCCGGTCGTCCGGACTCGATTCGGTTTGGGCTGGGCGAAGGGCGGGCCGAGAGTTCCGAACTTGGGCCATCGCCCGCTGTTCGATGTCCTCAACGATGTCGTGGGCGCTCGGGCTGCCCTTGCGTGCTCTGCGCGATCAAGAATCGAGGCTTCGGATCAAGTCGCAGGTCTGCCCTTCGCATTCGATTACGGGCTTGGCGTCGGCCTTGCTGACATCGGGCGTCTCCTGCATGGGCAGGTCAACGAAGAACGCCTAGGTGCGATTCTCAGCGGCCTGCTGCTGCTGGAATGGAAGGACTCCTTCAACGTCATCGGGAACGGTCTGGCTGTTGCTGATGATCCGGTTGCCCGACTCCATGCCGCGAGCGAGCCCACCTATGTAGTGCTCGCCCCCTTCTTCGCAGGGCGATTGCCGGTCGCGCCGACCGACGTAGAACCAAGACCCAACCGATCAATCGCGGTACACCCGCGACCCGAGTGGGTCGGAGCAGTCCGCACTGGGCATGCCCACGCCGCAGCACGATCTGCTGCGCGACTGCTGCGCGGGCGCGGCTGGAGGCTCATCGTCGACAGCTTCGAACGGTCCAATGTCGAGCGGGGCCGGTTGGCAGCGGCGCTGTTGCTGCATCTAGGCCGGGTCGACGGTGATCTGCGCCAGATTCGTTTTCTGCTCAACCACCAATGCACAGTCGGAACTCGCTGGGTTGCGAGTCGAGAGAGTCAGGAGTCAAGCAATGAGCAAACGTGAAATGCACGCGATCGAGTTGAGGGCCGTGCCCTCGGATCGGTTCCAACCCACCGGGTTCCCAGATTTGGGCGCAGCCAAGTTTGAGAAGCCGGTCGGCAACAGCGAGTGGGTCGACGCCATCCTCGTCGAATCGGCTCAGTCCATGGCGAATCGGTTTGAGGCCGTGGGCTGGAGTGAGGCACTCCAGGAGCCGGTATCAACGCTCAAGGGATTGCCATGGATCAAGGTCGTAGCCGAAGACGACGACCGATACTTGACGTCGAGCCGCACTGAGGCGCATCGACTGGCTTCGGCGTTCGTCAAGGAATCGATGAATGCCAAAGGCGAGGACATGGTCACCAGCCTCGGCGGCCTTCTTGAGCTGGCTGACGACACCCCTCTCGCGGCGAACCGCATAGCTGCTGCCATCTTCGCCTTGGACCCGCTGTGCCTGATCCACGGTGTCTTCTTTGCTGACGCGAAATGGCCTGGCCAGCCCAAGGTTGCCCGCGCACTCACCGGCTTCATCGAGGCTGTGGATGTCAAAGAGGCCTACTCCGGAGGTGTGAAGCGAGATGATGTTCGGCACAAGATCGGCGAAGGGGACAGCGGGTCCACTGAAGGGTACGGACACGTCCCTTACCACCGAACCGAGTACACCGCCCGCTCAATCACGCTGTATGTGTCGATCGACGTAGGGCAGATCGAGGCATATGGCCTCTCTCCGGAGGCAACAAACCTCTTGCTCGCCGTCGCCCGCTGGGAAGTCCGCACACTTCTTGACAGCGGTCTGCGTCTCCGCACAGCCTGCGAGTTCGAACCGCGACACGACAACGAGACAATCGAACTCGCTGACGGCGAAACCCTGGCGTCGGAGATACGAACCCTCCTTAGCGGGGGAATCCCCGAGTTCACCGACTCGTCTGAGCCTCCCATGATCGTCCGATGGTCGGATGGGAAGCGGCGCTCAAGATGACCACGGTTCTCCGGCTGGAGTTTCCTTGGGGTCGGTATCACGCCACTCCTTGGGGCCGCAATGTGAACGAGGGTCTGCCCGAGTGGCCCCCATCGCCATGGCGCGTTCTTCGAGCGCTGGTCGCCTCATGGAAGACCCGCTGTCCGAATCTCCCAGCTGAGGATGTCGGAGCGGCCTTGGGCCGGCTCGCTGGTGCGCCGACGATTCACGTCCCGGCGATGAAGCCTGCTCACCTGCGCCATTACATGCCTCAGATCACTCATCGTTCGGTTGGCAGGCGCTCTACGACGCTCACATTCGACTCGTTTGCTGTGATGAGCCCCAGCGCGTCGATCTTCATTGAGTGGGACGTCGACGTGGCGCCTTCGGCACGGAAGGCGCTCGACGAGATGGCACTCGGAATTCCCTACCTAGGCAGGTCCGAGTCGATCTGCAACGTGGCGTTGGTGCACGAAGTCGAGGACCGCGCCCCCGTCTCCTGGCGACCAGCAGCGAAAGACGATCCGACCGATGCTGAGATCCTGTGTGCCCAGCAGCCCCTCGAGTTGAGTGACCTGATGCAGAGTCCAGACATCGTCCGGAGAAACAGACGACTATTCCCCACAGGAAGCCACCTCGTGCGCTACCGGAAGACCGAGTCGGCAATGGCCCCGGCCACCGCCGATGACTGGCGACCGGCACACGCGGCAGTGCGGTTCGCAGTTCATCCTCGACCTCGACCGACGCTCGCCGATGCGGTTGTTGCGGGCGAACTGCTGCGACGCGCTTCACTCAGCAAGCACGGGGTCCCGTCCGCGACCCTCAGCGGCAAGCGGTCGACTGGAGAGCGGCAATTGGGCAGGCATGAGCACGCCCATTACATTTCTCTTCCCGATCAAGACCGAGCGGGACCATCGTCGCCGATCGAGTCGCTGCTCGTGTGGGCACCTCGACGGTTGAACGGCGACGAGTTC
This sequence comes from Candidatus Poriferisodalis sp., assembly GCF_965204125.1. Classification (GTDB taxonomy): domain Bacteria; phylum Actinomycetota; class Acidimicrobiia; order Acidimicrobiales; family Poriferisodalaceae; genus Poriferisodalis. The sequence goes on from NZ_OZ241968.1 coordinate 1,927,529, forward strand.
GCAGCGCTTGCCCAGATCGACTGGCTCCGCGCCGGCCGCGCCGTATCAGGCTTTCCGGACATCGCGGTGGCAGTTCAGAGCTTCGGAAACATAGATGAAGTCGCTCCCGAAATGGTCGGGCCGTCGTCCGTCTGGGCCTCGTGCACCCCGTTCGCACCGGGAAGGCACCCCGGCAAGAGGATCACGTGGCCCGATCACATAGCGGCCGAGATCGAACGCGAGCTAACGGCCTACCGCGACTACCCGTCTCCCGTTTCAGTCGAAGTGATTAACGGGGACGCGCGGCGATTCCGCAGGTATCGCTTGCCACCCAAGGAACGCCTGGCGAACAGCCGGTATGCCTCCATGGTCGAAATCCGATTTGCACATGCCGTCAGAGGCCCCATCGCCCTCGGCTCTTTGAGCCACTTTGGGCTTGGCCTCTTCAAGCCGATCGAGTAGATCCCTCGACGTGACTGACGTACCTGAGCTCGTGCCGGCCCGGATGGTCAACGAGTTCGTGTACTGCCCGCGGCTGTTCTACCTCGAATGGGTCCAGGCCAGATTCGAGGACAACGCTGACACGGTGCACGGCCGCTATGTGCATCGCAACGTGGACAAGGGCGGCGGACGCATGGGTGAGTCGTCGGAGGACGATCCTGTTCGCGACGCTCGCTCTGTGCTCGTGAGTTCCGAGCGTCTGGGCCTCATTGCGAAGACGGACATCGTCGAGGGTTCCGACGGCAAGGTCGTGCCAGTGGAGGTCAAGCGGGGCCGGCCGCCGAAGCACGGCCCCGCGTGGGAGCCCGAGCTGGTGCAGTTAGCCGCGATCGGGCTGATCTTGCGCGAGAACGGTTACGACTGTGACCACGGCCAGTTCTATTTCGCCTCGTCACGCGAACGCACAACTGTCGAGTTCGATGATCGTTTGGTTCACCGGACGCTCGACACCGTCGACCGGCTGCGCCAGGTAGCCGCTACCGATGACCCTCCGCCGCCGCTGGTGGACAGCCCGAAGTGTCCGCGTTGCTCGTTGGTGGGCATCTGCCTTCCCGACGAGACCAATTTCCACACCGGTCGCGTTGACGGGACCCCTCGACGCCTGACGCCTCGCGATTCGGCTGCGCGGCCGCTGTATGTCGGCCAGCAAGGCGCCCGGCTCGGCATCAGTCAGCGTCGGGTTGAAGTGAAGGTCAACCGCGAGGTGGTCAGCAGCGAGCGCCTGATCGATATCTCACAGATCAACCTCACCGGCAACGTGCAGGTGTCCACTCAGCTGCTCCACGCAGCGTTCCGGGAGGACATCCCGGTGTGCTGGTTCAGCTACGGGGGATGGTTCCAAGGGATGGCCCACGGCCTGCCGTCCAAGCACGTGGAACTGCGGCGGCGCCAGGTCGCCGTGGCAGCCCAGGCCGGCCTGCCGTTGGCACGTCAGATGATTGTCGGCAAGATCCGCAACTCCCGAACGCTGTTGATGCGCAACTCTCGTGAACCGGTGGACTCAGCCGTCGCGCAGCTGAAGGAGCTCACCGCGAAGGCTGCCGAGGCTGACTCGGTCGAGTCGCTGCTCGGGATCGAAGGCGCCGCCGCTCGCTCGTACTTCGGCAGCTTCGCAACGATGCTGAAGAATGATCGTCTCGGCACCTTTGACTTCAACGGGCGCAACCGGCGGCCTCCCCGCGATCCCGTGAATTGCCTGCTGTCGTTCCTGTACGCCCTGTTGGTCAAGGACCTCACCGCGGTGGCGTTCTCGGTCGGCTTCGACCCCTATTTGGGCGTCTATCACCGGCCGAGATTCGGGAGGCCGGCGCTAGCGCTCGATCTGGCTGAGGAGTTCCGCCCCATCATCGCTGAGTCAGTCGTCGTGAACGCCGTGAACAACGGCGAGGTGGCTGAGAACGGATTTGTCGTCCGAGCCGGGGGAGTGGCGCTGGAGCAGCCCGCCCGCCGAGCGGTCATCGCTGCCTACGAGCGGCGCCTCGACCACGAGGTCACTCACCCGACGTATGGCTACAAGATCACCTACCGTCGTGTGCTCGAAGTGCAGGCACGGATGCTCGCAGCAAGCATGCTCGGCGAGATTCCCGAGTACGTCCCCTTCATGACTAGGTAGAGCCATGAGTGATCGACGTCGGTACCTGGTCTCATACGACATCCGAGATCCGAAGCGGTTGCGCAAAGTCCACAAGGCCATGAAGGCCTACGGCTGGCCGATGCACTACAGCGTGTTTATCAGCGATCTAGACCGCATCGAGTTGATAGATCTCAAGTTCGAACTCGGCGAAGTGATCCACCATGGAGAAGATACAGTTGCGTTCATCGACTTAGGAATGCCAACAGAACGCGGACGAGACTGCTTTGATTTTCTCGGAGTAGCTCCGCCACTGCCTCGATCCGGGCCGGTAATCGTCTGATGCGAGCGGTCCGGTCAGACCCCGATGCCCGGGCAGCGCTCGCAGCCCTGAAGTACGGGCCTGAAATGCACCTTGACAACAGATTCCTATGCTTCCCGAGCACTCCTACACGTGGAGCGCTCGCAACCGCACTCAAAACCGCTGGTCACAGCCGGTAGTTTTCGAGAGCGCTTTGGCCGGAGATATCTCCGGCCCTTCATTGAAGTCAGTTGCGGGCAGCCGCCGCGCAGCAAGCTGTGACTGCTTTGGCCGGAGATATCTCCGGCCCTTCATTGAAGTCGGCATCGAACGCGGCGACCTGCCCGTCAGCCAGGCGGCCTTTGGCCGGAGATATCTCCGGCCCTTCATTGAAGTCAGCTGCTTAGCTGCGCCGTCTCCTCTCGGTCTCTCGGCTTTGGCCGGAGATATCTCCGGCCCTTCATTGAAGTAGCAAGTAGCCGAACGTGCCGGTGGCGGCCACCAGGCTTTGGCCGGAGATATCTCCGGCCCTTCATTGAAGTCGTGACTGTACCGCTAAGCGGTCGCGTCAGGGGCGGACTTTGGCCGGAGATATCTCCGGCCCTTCATTGAAGTAGGCGCAGGCCTTCGCCCTTGGTCAGCACGGGGCTGCCTTTGGCCGGAGATATCTCCGGCCCTTCATTGAAGTCGTGAAAGCCGTTGCGTCCTTCGCAGCGACTCTCGCGCCTTTGGCCGGAGATATCTCCGGCCCTTCATTGAAGTCCGCTCAGCCACTGGCTCGACCGGATGCACCACGCATCCTTTGGCCGGAGATATCTCCGGCCCTTCATTGAAGTTCCGAACGGGGGGCTGTAGATGATGGCGGCGGGGGGGTCCTTTGGCCGGAGATATCTCCGGCCCTTCATTGAAGTTCGCTGTTCTCGGCGGCGTCTCCGCCGGCGATGCGGGCTTTGGCCGGAGATATCTCCGGCCCTTCATTGAAGTCATGTCGGGGGGGTGCGCTCAGCGCCTATGCGTGCGCCTTTGGCCGGAGATATCTCCGGCCCTTCATTGAAGACCGGGTCCGGCTCGGCGGCGTAGGGGTCGGTGGGGGTCTTTGGCCGGAGATATCTCCGGCCCTTCATTGAAGAATCTCAGCCCACCGGTTCGTCTGCTCGTCGTAGCCGCTTTGGCCGGAGATATCTCCGGCCCTTCATTGAAGAACGTCACGCTCATGCGCGAAGAACCCAGCGGTGACCCTGCTTTGGCCGGAGATATCTCCGGCCCTTCATTGAAGACCCCGGTTCGGCCGCTTCCGCGAGTGCCAGGCACTCCTTTGGCCGGAGATATCTCCGGCCCTTCATTGAAGACAGGCAAGTGCCAGCTTCTCTACAGCCTCGATGCGCTCCTTTGGCCGGAGATATCTCCGGCCCTTCATTGAAGACGGAGCTGCGCGACGGTGGCCATGGCGGTCAGAGTAGCTTTGGCCGGAGATATCTCCGGCCCTTCATTGAAGAGGTGAAGCCCTGCGATCGCAGGACGGCGAGGCGCTCTTTGGCCGGAGATATCTCCGGCCCTTCATTGAAGAATGGCCGAGCGAGCGCACGCTGGCATAGACGAACGTCTTTGGCCGGAGATATCTCCGGCCCTTCATTGAAGATCGTCGTCGGTGGTTTGCATGAGCAGGCCGTTGTTCGCCTTTGGCCGGAGATATCTCCGGCCCTTCATTGAAGACGCTGAATGTCCCTATGCAAATGCAAATCGCATAGCTTTGGCCGGAGATATCTCCGGCCCTTCATTGAAGAGGCTGTGCGGTCCTGCACGCTGGAGATGCCGATGCGGCCTTTGGCCGGAGATATCTCCGGCCCTTCATTGAAGACGTCGCACCCACCCGCAGCTACGAGACCGACACCGCCACTTTGGCCGGAGATATCTCCGGCCCTTCATTGAAGAAATGCGGTGCGGAGCCATGTGAGCCAATCGTCGGGGACCTTTGGCCGGAGATATCTCCGGCCCTTCATTGAAGGTGAACAGCAGTCGTGCGAGTGCCATGTCCGGAGATTCTTTGGCCGGAGATATCTCCGGCCCTTCATTGAAGGTGTGACCTGTTCGCGCGCCGCCTCGTAGCAGCGGACTTTGGCCGGAGATATCTCCGGCCCTTCATTGAAGGACTTCGTGGACATCGCCTTGACCTTCGAGAACTAGCTTTGGCCGGAGATATCTCCGGCCCTTCATTGAAGGATGTGGATACGGTGATCGAGGTTGGGCCGGCGTTGATCCACTTTGGCCGGAGATATCTCCGGCCCTTCATTGAAGGCGACACTTCGTAGTCGAGCGGCTGGAACTCGGCGGGAGCTTTGGCCGGAGATATCTCCGGCCCTTCATTGAAGGTTCGAAGCATTCCGCCATTCGCCGGAGTGTGACCGCGACTTTGGCCGGAGATATCTCCGGCCCTTCATTGAAGCGGCGACAAGCAGGATGCCTTCGAGGCTGGTGGTCAGCTTTGGCCGGAGATATCTCCGGCCCTTCATTGAAGCGATGTCTCTGCTGGGACTGCACACGACGACGCGCCGCCTTTGGCCGGAGATATCTCCGGCCCTTCATTGAAGCATGAGTTGGGCAACCGATACGGAAGCGAACCTGAAGCCCTTTGGCCGGAGATATCTCCGGCCCTTCATTGAAGCGGGAAGTCCACGAACGGCTCAGCCACAAGACCGGGGCCTTTGGCCGGAGATATCTTCGGCCCTTCATTGAAGTACGATGCGGCGGCGGCGCACCATCTCGCGCACCGAACTCGTCTGGCCGATCAGTTGGTCGGCCCTTCATTGAAGCAAGGCCACCATCGGCACCGGCTCAGGCTCACCGGTCAAGGTTCGGCCGATCGAGTGATCGGCCCCTCATTGAAGCAGCAGGAAATTTCAGTTGGCGCCGTCGTAGCGGGCTTGGTTCGGCCGATCAGTTGGTCGGCCCTTCATTGAAGCGTGCCGAGCGGGTCATGGCAGTGGATCGTTGCGTCCAGGTTTGGCCGGTCTATTGAGGACCGGTCCTTCATTGAAGCGAGTCCTCGTCTTGGCATCTGGGTCCGCTTGACACGCCGCGACAGCGGCAGCAAGCGTCTCGGCGGCTATTCGGCGGGGAAGGGGAGCTGGAGCCACCACGGGCGACTGACGGCGTCGACGCGGGTCACCCATTTGACCCACCAGAAGCCGCGCCTGCCAGGGGCCACCAGCCGCACCGGGGCGCCGTGGCCCCGGCGCAGGGGCTCACCGCCGTAGCCGACCGCTAGGTACAGGTTGGCCGCGTCTCGAGCGGGGAAGAGGCGGCTGTAGCCGGTCAGCGATGTGATTTCCAGCGTTGGCGCGTCGGTGTCTCCCAGCAGCTCAGCCAGCGGCACTGCGTCCCACGACTGACGGCTCCACCATCCCCCAGTGCAGTCGAGGTCGGCGGTCAGCGGCGCGGCTCGGTCGTGGAGGGTCTGCAGCGGCACTGGCTCGCCTGCGACGGTGAGCTCCCAGTCTGAAGCGGCTACCCGGGGCGACCGGTCGTTGAGCCACATCGTTGTCGGCATCTCGGCGGGGTTGAACGAGCCGATCTCGTGCGAACCGGTGAATCGCCGGTTGTCGCCCACCACCAGTTGCTGGATCCAGTACGCAGCTCCCGCGGCCGCCAATGCGATGCCCCCGCCGACGAATGCCCGGCGGTTGAGGTCGGCGATGCCGGGACGGCCCGGCCGGCTGACGATGTGCCACACCAGCAGCGGGGCCACGAGCGCGACTAGCAGGACATGGGTCCACAGCGCCGACCAGTAGCCCACGCCGTGCCAGAGTCCAGTGGCGTGCAGCACCCCGAGCCCGACGGTCGCGACAACGAGAGCGCCGAGCAGCATCGACAGCCACCGGGTGGCTCGACGGCGCTTCAGCCCGGTGCGCACCGAGCCCCGGAGCTTCGCCGGGGCCATCGCCAGCAGGCTCAAGCCGGCGACGGCGTGGGTGACGGTCAACCAGCGTGACCAGCCCGAACCCACGGCCCACGACGCCAGACCCGTCCCGACCGCGACGATCGCCGCAGCAGCCAGGAGCACATCGACCTGCCGGGCGGTGAGCCACGGGCCGCGTCTCACGTCATGTCGATCTGAGTCGGCCACCGCGCCCTCGGAGGTCTCGGCGAACTCATCGCTCCATCATGTCTGTCGGCGAGGCCATTGCGGCCCGCCCGCAGCGCGCTCGATGATCCCGGCGACGAGTGCATCCATCATGTGGCTCGCACCGGTCCGGCGCTGGAGCTAGCCGACCGGGGTGGCGGCAGCGAGCCCGCCGCCACCCCGAATCGGTCTGGTGGGCGTGCGAGCGGCTACTCGCCGCCCTCAAGCAGCACGACCGGGATCCGCTCCCAGTCATCGCCCACGACATCGACGCCGGCGTCCCGCAGATTCGCGACCGCCGCCTCGGCGATGTCGGTGCGGTAGGCACCCTCATCGGGCTCAGCGGCCAGGATGCCCTCGCTGGTGGCCACATCAACCGTCTGTGCCCACAGGTCGGCATCCATGATGCCCGCACCCAACGGCGACGGCCAGATCAGCGCGCTGATCTCGTTCATCTGCCACGTCTGGTGCGACTGGCCCAGCGTCGGGACATTGTCGAGCACGATCTGCACGCACTCTTCGGTGTTGTCCCGGCAGTGGATCCAGCCGCGCAGCGACGCCTCCACGAACCGGACCGCCGCGTCGTAGTACGCAGGATCGTCATCGAGGCGGTCGGCATCAGCCCACAGGGCGTCCTGGAGCATCGCCGTGCCCTCGTCGTTCCAGTCGATGATGTTGAGATCGGACGGCTGGTAGAGCTCACCGGTGGCAGGGTTGACCGTCTCGAGCACTTGCGCGTACTCGTTGTAGATCATCGCCTGCGCCGCATCGATCTCTCCGGAGATCAGCGCCAGCATGTCGAAGTTCTGCTGCACCAGCTGGATGTCGGAGTCCGGATCCAGCCCGCTGCGACGCAGCCCGGCCAGCAGCTCGAATTCGTTGCCGAATCCCCAGTTGCCCACGGTGCGGCCTTCGAGGTCGGCCACCGAGTTGATGCCGGAGTCCACGAAGGACACCTGCAAGGTGGCGCTTCGCTGGAACACCTGAGCAATGTTGGTGATGTTGGCGCCCTCTTCTCGTGGCACAAGGCCCCTCGGCACCCACGAAACTGCGAATTCCGCGGCACCCGAGTCGAGCACCGAGGCCGGCACGATGTCGACGCCGCCCTCGAGGATGGTCACGTCGAGCCCGACGTCTTCGTAGAAGCCGAGCGCCTGCGCCGCGTAGTAGCCGGCGAACTGTGCCTGCGTGAACCACTGCAACTGCAGCGACACCTCGGAGATGGGCTCGAATTCGGGCTCATCTGCGTCGTCGCCGCCGGTGCACGCCGCGGCTAGCAAGCCGAGCGCCAGCAGCGGCGCCAGCGTCCGGATCAGTGTTTTTCTTACCTTCATATTTTCCCCCCGTGTTGGGATACCCAATGGGCGCTCACGCCCAAGGTCAAGGTCATGTCGCCCTCCTTGCTGCGAAGTACCACGGCATGACGAGCCGTTCGAGCACGACAGCGATCGCGTAGAGGCCGATGCCCACCAGCGAGCCGGCCAGAACGGCCGCCCAGGCGTCGTCGTAGCGGGTCAGGCCGGCCGAGTTGGTGATGATGTTGCCCAAAGCGTCCTGGCGGCCGCCGAAGTACTCGGCCACGATGGCGGCGATCACCGCCAGCGAGGTCGCCAGCTTGAGCGCCGTGAAGAAGTACGGCATCGCGTTCGGAATGCGCACCTCGCGCATGATCCGCCACTTGCCGGCGCCGTAGGACTCCATGAGCTCGATCTGGCTGGGCTCGACCTGCCCCAGCCCTCTGGTCGTGTTGATGAAGACCGGGAAGAAAACCAGCACCACCACGACGGCTTGGTTGGATCGGGGCGACAGGATCCCGAACCAGGCGTTGAAGATGGGCGCCAGGGCGATGATCGGCACCGCATTGATCGCCACGGCCAGCGGTGTCAACGTCTCGTGCGCCGATCGGAACGCGGTCACGAGCACTGCCGCCAATGCACCTACCACCACGCCGGCGATCAAGCCGGTGACGATGATGAATCCCGTGATGCCCGTCGCAGTCGAGATCGTGTCGAAGTCGCCGAACAGGGCGCTGACGATGCGCGAGGGCGGCGGCAGCACGAAGCCGTCGGGATTCAGCACGGCCAGCAGGGCTTCCCAACAGCCGAACATGATCGCCGCTGCCACCACCGGGGGCAGCCATGCGCGCAGCACAGCCTTCGCGGCGGTCACGAGGCGTGGTCTCCTCGCAGCGCGTTACGCACTGCGGTCACGTTGGCGAAGTACTCCGGATGGTCGCGGGTGGCCTCGCTGCGCTCGCCCAGGTCGGTGTCGATGATCGCCGAGATCCTGCCCGGTCGGGGCGACATCACCACGACCCTCGTGGACAGGAACACCGCCTCGCTGATGGAATGCGTCACGAAGATCACCGTGGTCTGCGTCTCAGTCCAGATCCGCAGCAACTCGTTCTGCATGTGCTCGCGGGTCATTTCGTCGAGTGCGCCGAACGGTTCGTCCATCAGCAGCAGCTTTGGGTCGAACGACATCGCTCTGGCGATGGCGACGCGCTGCTGCATGCCACCCGACAGCTCCGCGGGATGGTGCCGAGCGAATTCGCTCAGCTTCACCAGGTCGAGCATCTCGGCCGATCGCTGCCGCCGGTCGGCCGCTTTCCAGCCCATCAGCTCGAGCGGCAGCTCGATGTTGCGCGACACGTTGCGCCAGTCGAACAGTCCGGCCCGCTGGAACACCATCGAGTAGTCGCGGTCGAGCCGGGCCCGGTCTGCCGTCTTGCCGTTGACGCTGACAGAGCCGTCGGTCACGTCGGTCAGCGCAGCGATCAGCCGCAGCAAGGTGCTCTTGCCGCAACCCGACGGGCCGATCAACGTGACGAACTCTCCCGAGGCGATGCGCAGATCGATGCCGGTCAGTGCATTCACCTCGTTGGACCGACCCGGGTTGAACACCTTGCCCACGCCGTCCAATTCGACGGCTGCGACATCGGGCGCGATGTTCATGTCACAGCCTCACGGCCCTTGCGTCCCACCAGCGCGTACTCCACCGTCGAGATCACCACGAACACGAAGATCCCCAATGCGGCCGCGCCGAGCACAGCGACATAGAGGCGCTCGGGTCCTGTCGTGTAGCGCTGGGCTTCGAGCAGCACCCGGCGGCCGAGCCCGCCCTTCACGCCAGCGGAGATCTCGCCGACGATGGCACCTACCACGCTTGCGGTCGCCGCGATCTTGAACGCGGCAAACAGGTATGGCAGCGATGCCGGCAGGCGCAGCCGCCACAGGGTCTGTCCCCAAGGCGCGGCGTAGGAATCCATCAACTCGAGATTCTCGGGTCGGGGCGACTGCAGGCCCCGCAGGCCGTTGATCGTCACCGGGAAGAACGTCAAGTACGTGGCGATGATCGACACCGACATCCAGTCCTGCCATTCGAATGGCAGGAAATCGAAGCTCTTGCGTCCCCAGATCACGATGATGGGAGCGATCGCGATCAGCGGGATCGTTTGGCTGGCGATGACGTGGGGCACCAGCGCTCGCTCCAAGCGCCCTGAGGTGGTGAGCGCGATGGCGATGCCCAGACCCACCACGACCCCGATTGCGAAACCGACCGCCGCTTCGCGCAGCGTGAACGCTGCTTCGCCGGCGATGATCGTCCAGAAGGCGTCGCCGGTGCCTCGCGGCTCCTCGAAGATCCCCGCGAGTATGTCGAGCACCGGCGGCATCTTGAGGTCGGTGGTCTCCGGCAGGAACGACCCGATCAGCAGCCATCCGGACTGGGCGTCGTCGATGGCGGTGCCGAATGCCTTGTAGGCGGTGTACGCCAGGCCCAGCAGGCACACGAAAGCGGCCAATACGACGACTTGGCGAATGATGCGGCGGGTGCGTGCTCGGCGACGCTCGCGCGCAGCTTGCAAGCGAATGAACTGGTCGCGGACGATCGGGTCGTCGCTCTCTGGCGGGCCGGCTCCCGGGGAATGCGCCGGGGAAGGCGCCAATGAATGCGATGGTGGAGCGGTCTCTGCTTGCACGGCTCGCCAGTCAGGTCGCGAGCGCCGGAATGATCCGCTGGCCGTAGGCGTTCAGGGTCTCGTCCTTGGCATCGTGCATCAGGTAGATGGCGAACTGGTCCACGCCGAGATCTCGCAGCTCGCGCAGGCGCGAGACATGGTTGCTGGCGTCGCCGAGTATGCAGAACCGGTCGATCACCTCATCGGGCACGAAGTCGGTGTGGACGTTGCCTGCCTTTCCATGCTCGGCGTAGTCGTAGCCCTCGCGCCCAGCGATGTAGTCGGTGAGGGCTTGGGGCACCGCGCCCCCGGTGTCGCCGTACCGCTCGACGAGATCGGCCACGTGATTGCCGACCATGCCGCCGAACCACCGGCACTGGTCGCGTTGGTGGGCAAGGTTGTCACCGACATAGGCGGGCGCCGCCACACAGATGTACAGGTCGTCGGGGTTCCGTCCGGCGTCGGCCGCAGCCCGGCGGACGGCGGCGACGGTCCACTCGGTGATCTGGGGATCGGCAAGCTGCAGGATGAACCCGTCGGCCTGCTCGCCGCAGAGTTGCAGCGCCTTCGGTCCGTACGCGGCCATCCAGATGTCGAGCCGGCTGCCCGACGACCACGGGATCTGCTGGCGGGTGCCGTTGTAGGTCACCTCGCATCCTTCGGCCAACCCCTTGATGACCGTCATCGACTCCGACAGCGTGGCCAGGCTGGTGGGACGGTGTCCCAGCACTCGCATAGCCGAGTCGCCCCGGCCGATGCCGCACACCGTCCGGTTGCCGAACATGTCGTTGAGCGTCGCGAACAGCGATGCCGTGACCGTCCAGTTCCGGGTTCCCGGATTGGTGACCATCGGGCCGACAATCATTCGGTTCGTGGCCGACAGCATCTGGCTGTAGATCACGTAGGGCTCTTGCCACAGCACGTGGCTGTCGAAGGTCCACCCGTAGTCGAACCCCAGCGTCTCGGCTCGCTGGGCGAGATCCACCACTCGCCACGCGGGCGGATCGGTCTGAAGAACAACGCCAAAATCCATGTTCTCAGTCCCCCGATCCGTTCCGCTGCCCGAACGCTCCGTTGCGTCGGGCCATGGTGATGCCCCCTACTGCAGGTACTGGCAGAGACCCCGGCGCAGGTACTGGCCGTCGCCGGCACGGCCCAGGTACTGGTTGTCGTCGATGATCTTGCGACCCCGAGAGAACACCGTGTCGACATGTCCTGTCACCTCGACCCCTTCATAGGCCGAGTGGTCGATGTTCATGTGGTGGTTGTCGACGCTGATCGTCCACTGCTTGTTGGGGTCGTAGATGACGACGTCGGCATCGGAACCTGCGGCGATGATCCCCTTGCGCGGGTACATGCCCATCATGCGAGCAGGGGTCGTGGCGCACAGCTCAATCCAGCGAGGAAGGCCGATCTCACCGGTCACCACGCCCTGGTAGATCATGTCCATGCGGTGTTCGACGCCGCCGATGCCATTGGGGATGGCCCGGAAGTCGTTGAGCCCGAGCTCCTTCTGCTCCTTCATGCAGAACGGGCAATGGTCGGTCGACACGACGGCCAGATCGTTGGTCCGCAGCCCCTTCCACAGGGTGTCCTGGTGGCCGTCTGCACGGGAGCGAAGCGGCGTCGAGCACACGTAGGCGGCCCCCCCGAAACCGGGCCGGTCGAGGTGGTCCTCCAGACTGAAGTGCAGGTACTGCGGGCAGGTCTCCGCGAACACGTTCATGCCTGCGTTGCGTGCCAGCGCCACTTGCTCGAGGGCCTCAGCGGCCGAGAGGTGCACGATGTACAGCGGAGCCGCGCCCACCTTGGCCAGCTGGATCGCACGGTGAGTGGCTTCGGATTCGAGCTCGGGGCGGCGCACGTAGCCATGGGTGACCGGCGAGGTCTCGCCACGCTCGAACGCCTGGTCGGCCAGCACATCGATGGCCAGGCCATTCTCGGCGTGCATCATGATCAGCCCGCCGTTGCCGGCCGCTTGTTGCATTGCTCGCAGGATCTGCCCGTCATCGGAGTAGAAAACGCCCGGGTACGCCATGAACAGCTTGAAGCTGGTGATGCCCTCATTGACCAGCAGGTCCAACTCCTTCAGCGAGTCGTTGTCGACGCCGCCGACGATCATGTGGAAGCCGAAGTCGATCGCGCAGTTGCCCTCGGCTTTGGCCATCCATTCATCGAGGCACTCGCGCACGTTCTCGCCGTAGCGCTGCACGGCGAAATCCACGATCGTGGTGGTGCCGCCCCACGCTGCGGCTCTCGTTCCCGTCTCGAACGTGTCCGAGGCATAAGTGCCGCCGAAGGGCAGCTCCATGTGCGTATGCACGTCCACGCCGCCAGGCACGACGAGCCGTCCGGAAGCATCGATGACTTCAGCGCTCTGCTCGGCGGCGACGGCGATATCGCTGCCGGGTTGCAGCACCGCTGCGATCTGCTCACCGTCGATCAGCACCTCGGCCGGATCCGCCCCGGTCGAGCTGACAACGGTGCCCCCCTTGATCAGCGTCGTCATCTTGGTGTTCCCCCTAGGTCGCGATCTGTGAAGCCCCAGCCAGTCTCGGCCCGTCGCCTCAGGGCGCTACGAGCGATTCGTACGACTCGGGCCGGCGGTCTCGGTAGAAGGCCCACTGGTTGCGGACCTCATCGAGCATCTCGAGGTCCAGCTCACGCACGACCAACTCCTCGGCGTGGTCCGATGCGGCGCCGTCAACGATCTGCCCCCGGGGGTTGGCGAAGTACGACGTGCCGTAGAAGTCGTTGTCGCCCAGCGGTTCGACGCCGACCCGGTTGATGGCCCCGACGAAGTACATGTTCGCCGCCGCGGAAGATGTCTGTTCGAGTTGCCACAGATATGCGGACAGCCCTCGGCTCGTGGCTGAGGGGTTGAACACGATCTCCGCGCCGGCCAGTCCGAGCGCGCGCCAGCCCTCGGGGAAGTGACGGTCGTAGCAGATGTAGACGCCGACCGTCCCCACGGCGGTCTCGAAGACGGGATAGCCGAGATTGCCCGGCCGGAAGTAGAACTTCTCCCAGAACCCCTTGACCTGCGGGATGTGGTTCTTGCGGTACTTGCCGAGATAGGTCCCGTCGGCGTCGATGACGGCTGCGGTGTTGTAGAGGAGGCCGGCCTGCTCCCGCTCGTACATGGGCACCACGAGCACCATCTCGTGCTGTTCGGCGAGCTCGCAGAAGCGCTTGGTGGTCGGGCCGTCGGGGATCGCTTCTGCGTAGGAGTAGTACTCGGCGTCTTGTACCTGGCAGAAGTAGGGCCCGTAGAACAGCTCCTGAAAGCACATCACCCGGGCACCGGCCGCGGCCGCCTCGGCCACGTACTTCTCGTGGAGCTCGATCATCGACTCCTTGTCGCCGGTCCAGGCGGTCTGCACGATTGCCGCCGTCACCTTGCGTGCCATGTTGTGCCCTCCTCGCTCCGTTGGGAGTCCTTGGTGCGTGGCTGGAGGAAAAAAACGAGTCTAGATCAGCCCAAAGAGGGGTCCTGAACCGACGCAGCAGCCGCCTCATCAGGCAGGATGTAACGATGTCCAAACGCAACACCACCTTCCGCGGCTGGAAGGTGGTGGGTGCGGGGGCAGTGGTCCAGGGGCTCCAGAGCGCATTCGTGATGCATGCGCTGGGTGCCTACCTGGTGGAGATCGAGCGGGAGTACGGCTGGAGCAAGACGGCCCTGTCGGGCGCATTTGCGGTGAATCGTGCCGAGACGGCGCTGCTAGGACCGGCGCAGGGCTGGCTGATTGACCGGTTCGGACCCAAAGCCGTTACCCGGGCAGGCGCTGTGGGCATGGCGATCGGCTTCGTGTGGTTCAGCCAGCTGCACTCGTTGTGGCAGTTCTACGGCGCCTTCTTCGTCATGGCCGTCGGCAGCGCATTCTGCGGCTTTCTGACTGTCACCGTTGCGATCGTGCGATGGTTCGAACGGCTGCGCGCCCGCGCGCTGGCGTTCGGCGGCATGGGCCTCGCCGCGGGCGGCGTGTGCGTCCCGCTCGTGGTGCTGTCGTTCACGTGGTTCGGCTGGCGCACCACCGCTGCGGTCACCGGCGTCGGGGGCGCTGCTGTCGCATGGTGGCTGGCCAAGTACCTCGACGGCAGCCCTGCTGAATTCGGCGAAGAGGTCGACGGCGGGGCCAAGATCGTTGCCAACGGGAGGACGGTCCGCGCCGAAGGGCTGACCGACGTCCACTTCACGGCGAAGGAGGCGATGCGCACGAGAGCGTTCTGGACGATCTCGTTCGGTCACCTGAGTGCCCTGTTCGTGGTCGGCGCAGTGATGGCGCACCTGCAGCTCTATCTGACATCAGAACGGGGCTACTCGCTGCAGCAGGCCAGCCTGTTCGCTGCAGCGCTGCCGCTCATGCAGCTCGCCGGCATGGCCGTGGGCGGCTGGCTCGGCGATCGGATCAACAAGCGGCTCATTGCATCGGTCGCCATGTTCGGGCACGCCGGCGGCATCTTGTTGCTGGCGTGGGCTCCCAACGCGTTCGTGGTGGTGCTGTTCGTGATCTTCCACGGGCTCGCGTGGGGAGCGCGCGGGCCGCTCATGCAAGCCTTGCGAGCCGACTACTTCGGTTCCTCGGCGTTCGCTGCGATCATGGGCGTGAGTTCGCTCATCGTGATGATCGGGCCGATCGTCGGCCCGCTCGTCGCAGGGTGGCTGGCTGACACCACCGGCAGCTACGTCACCGGATTCGTGGCGCTCGCCGTCATCACCGCCGCTGGAATGCTGTTCTTCGTGATCACCAAGCCTCCCGCCCCGCCGAGGCGAGGCAGCAGCGGTCCCCGCAGCACCGCCACCCAGCCGAACAGCAGCGATGTCGACCCGCCCGGCATCGCTGCGGGCTCGCGCGACGGCGCTGACGTGGGTTCCGCTCGGCGTCAGGTGGCAGGCTGAGCGCCGTGAGCACCGTCCGTGCCGCCGGCGGCTCGAACATCGCTGCAGCCGACCCAGCGCCGCTGTTCGATCCCCGCACGTATCTCGACGGTGTGCCCCACGATCTGATTGCCGAGCTGCGCTCATGCTCTCCGGTTCACTGGGTGCCCGAACCGGAGCTCATGGGCTGGGAGGCCGGACCTGGCTTCTGGGCGGTGCTCACGCACGAGCTCATGAACCGGGTGCTGCGCGATCCGGGGACGTTCTCGTCCCACCTCGGCGGCACGCAGATCCGCGACCCTCAGACCGCTGCGATGCTCGAATTCGTCCAGCGGATGATGCTCAATCAGGATCCGCCGCAGCACACTCGGCTGCGGCGCCTGCTCATGCGCTCATTCACACCGAGCGCCGTAGCTGAGCTGGAGGCCACCATCTCCACTCGGGCCGAGCGGCTGGTGAGTGCTGTGGTGGAGCGCGGGCACGCCGACTTCGCCAAGGAGGTCTCGGCTGAGCTGCCGCTGCTGACGCTCGCCGACATCATGGGCGTGCCGTCCGAGGATCGGATGCTGCTGTTCGACTGGTCCAACCGGGTCATCGGCTACCAGGACGCCGAGTACTCGGTGTCGGACGCATTCAATCCCGCTACTGGAACAGAGATGGCGCGGCGCGCCTGCGAGGTGCGGGACCAGATCCGCCCCGGTCCCGACGGTCGCATGCCAGACCCTCGCTCGCGCGAGGGCCTCGCAGACATGTACGCCTATGCGCACGATCTCGCGACCTACAAGCGGGCGAATCCGGGCTCTGACGTGGTGTCGATTTTGCTGGCTGCCGACGACGCGGAGGGCGGCATCACCAACGAAGAGTTCGAGACCATGTTCTTCCTGTTTGCCGTAGCCGGCAACGAGACATTGCGAAACGGCATACCCGGCGGGCTCTGGGCGCTACTGCAGCACCGCGAACAGCTCGACAAGCTGCTCGCCGACCCTGGGCTATTGCCCAGTGCCATCGAGGAGATGCTGCGGTTCATACCGCCGGTGGTGCACTTCCGCCGCACGGCCTCGCGCGATGTCGAACTCGGCGGCCGCGCCGTGCGTTCGGGCGACAAGGTGGTGGTCTTCCATGTGGCGGCCAACCGCGACCCGGCCGTGTTCGCCGAGCCCGATCGGTTCGACATCGAGCGCAGCCCCAACGACCACCTCACCTTCGGGGCAGGGCCGCATTTCTGCCTGGGCGCTCACCTGGCTCGCCGCCAGATGTCCGCGATGTTCACTGAGTCGCTGTGGCGCATGCCGAACCTGCGCCTCGACCCGGCCCGCAGGCCCGAACGCCTGCTGTCGAACTTCCAGCACGGCTTCAAGCACCTGCCGGTGCTCTGGGATGCGCCTGCCGGCCGCGAGGCGGCGTCGCTGTGACCGGGCGCCCCGCTGCGCCGCCCATCCGGGTCGGCGTCACACCCGACGTCAAGCTCTGGTCACGGCCGTGGGCTGAGCGCCGACGCATGCTCGAGCTCGTCGCCGACGCGGGAATCGACCACGTGTTCTTCGCGGATCACGTCAGCTTCCGGATCGGGCACGGCAATGACGGCATGGTCACCGCTGCGGCGCTGGCCAACTTGCATCCCACGCTGGGCGTGTATCTCGGCGTGTACCTGCTGCCGCTGCGCCACCCGATTCCCGTCGCCCGTCAGCTCGCGAACCTGGCCGAGATGGCACCGGGACGGATCAGCTTTGGCGTGGGCATCGGCGGCGACGACCGCCACGAAGTCGAAGTGTGCGGCGTCGATCCTCGCACCCGCGGGCGCCGCACGGACGAATCGCTCGGCATCGTGCTGCGGCTGCTAGCGGGCGAGACCGTCGATCACGCCGGCGAGTTCTTCTCATTCGAAGAGGCCCGCATCGTGCCGGTGCCGGACCCGCCCATCCCTAGCTATGTCGGCGGCCGTTCCGATGCGGCCATCCGCAGGGCCGGTCGCTTTGCCGACGGCTGGCTGGGCATCTGGTGCACCGTCGAGCACTACCGAGCGGCGCTGCGCCTCTATGCCGAGACGGCCGCCGCGGAGCGGGCGATCGACGCTCCGGCGCCCGAAGCGCCCGATCACGGCATCCAGCTGTGGATCGGCCTGGGCGACAGCCGCGAAGAAGCAGCCAGCTGGGTGGGACCCGAGCTGGAACGCTTCTACCGGGTGCCGTTCAGGGCGTTCGAGAAGTACACGCCCTGCGGCACGGTAGACGACATCGTCGAGTTCTTCATGCCGTACCTCGACGCCGGCTGCCGCCACATCAACATGACGCTGTGCGGCGGGAACCCCGATGAGGCGATACTTGCCGCGGGGGAAGTGGCACGACGGCTGAGGCAGGCGGATCCACTCGGGGTCAGCGCCCGAACCGTCGATGCCGTCACGACGCCGAAGTGAGCTGATCGAGGCAAGGACGCCGTAATGAACGCGACAGCAACGAACGTGACAGGGCCGTCATGAGCATCACGGCCAAGCCCCTCGCCGGCGCACTCGGTGCCGAGCTCTGGGCCCCCGACGGCGAGCCGCTCGATGTCACCGCGATTGACGACCCCGGGTGCGCAGCGATCCGGGAGGCACTGTGCACGCACCACGTCGTGGTGATCCGCGACCAGCAGATGGACGCGGCAGCGCTCGCACGTTTCGGCCGTCGCTTCGGCGAGCTGGAGCGTCACCCCTATCTCGGCGGCACCTCGGATGAACCCGAGGTGGTGCCGGTCATCAAAGAACCACACGAGACGGTCAACTTCGGCGGCGGGTGGCATTCGGAGATGTCGTTCCTGGAATGCCCCCCGATGGCGACAGCGCTGTATGCGGTGGAGGTGCCGAGCTTCGGCGGTGACACGCTGTTCGCGAACCAGCAGGCGGCCTATACGGGGCTGTCCGACACGATGAAGCACTTCGCCGAGAGCCTCAGCGCGGTGCACTCCGCGGCCCGCCAGTACGGGCGGCGAGGCGATTCAGACCGGTACGCCGGCCAGCGCAGCTCGATGAAGGTAGAGGTGTCCGACGAGGCGCACGCACAGCTGACACATCCGGTCGTGCGGACCCATCCCGAGACCGGCGCGAAGGCGCTGTATGTGAATCGGGCGTTCACCGAGGCCATCTCGGGCATGCGCCGGCACGAGTCGAAGGCGCTGCTCGACATGCTGTGGAGCCATGCGGTCGGCGAACAGTTCACGTGCCGGGTGCGGTGGGAGCCGGGAACGCTGACCATGTGGGACAACCGCAGCGTCCAGCACTACGCGCTGAACGACTACCACGGGCAGCGCCGGCACATGCTCCGGGTGACGATCGCCGGCGACCGGCCTCGCTGAGCCACTGCGCGGGAGGCTGAGCCGATGAGACCGCTGGAAGGCATCCGCGTGGTCGACATGAGCCGTGTTCTGGCTGGCCCGCTCGCCGGACGGATTCTCAGCGACCTCGGAGCCGACGTCGTGAAGGTGGAGCCGCCCGAGGGCGACATCTCGCGCCTGTGGGGCGTCAACCGAGCCGGGCTCGCCGGCTTCTACACCCAGCAGAACGTGGGCAAGCGAAACGTCTGCATCGACCTGCGGGCCGAGGGCGGCGCCGAGACGGTGAAGCGGCTCGTGGCGCACGCCCATGTGCTCGTAGAGAACTTCCGACCGGGTGTCATGGCGCGCCACGGCCTGTCGTTTGCCGAGCTGTGCGAGGTGAATCCGGCCCTGGTGATGCTGTCGATCAGCGGATTCGGACAGGACGGCCCCGATTCGCAGCGGGCGGCCTATGCAGCAGTGCTGCACGGCGAGTCGGGCTGGATGGCTCGCGCCGCCAAGATGCACCAGCAGCCGCTCCAAGAGCCGTACTTAGCCGTCGCCGATACCAACGCAGCACTGCACGGATCCATCGGCGTCCTCGCCGCGCTGCGCGTCGCGGAGGCGACCGGGCACGGCCAGCACATCGACATCGCGATGCTCGAAGCGTTCCTGGCGACCGATGAGGGGAGCCAGGCGGGGCTCGACGGCGGGAACTACACGTCCCAGGGCGGGCTCGTGTGGGACGGCGTCGACGGGCCGGTCTTGACCGCAGGCGACTTCCGATGGATCTGGCGGCAGCTGAGCGAGACCCACGGGCTGGCCGACCCGTCGCCCCCGGATGCCGACATCCCCACCAAGCGGGCGCACCGCACCGATGCGATCAACGCATTTCTGAGTTCCTTCGGAACCCGTGCGGAGATGCTGGCTGCGCTGGATGCGGCGAACCTGGCGTGGGGCGACATCCGCACGACAGCGGAGGCGCACGAATCGCCCACCGCGACCCATAGGCGTTCCTCGGTGGAGATCGATGCTCGCGACGGCGGCACGCGGCGCGTCACCCAGACGCCGTACCGGTTTGCCGGTGCTGCTGCGGATTCGGGGGCGGTCTCGGGGGTGACATCGGACTCGCTGGCGCCGTACCTCGGCGAGCACAACGGCGAGGTGCTGGCGGAGTGGCTGGGCGCGGGCCGCTCCGAAATCGACGCGTTGCGCGCAGCGGGCGTGCTCATCGAGGACGGATTCGCTACCGAAGGGCGCTCACACGGTCGACGGTGACCGTCGATCATGACGTTCATGCAACGATCTTCATGGAACCGAAACAGTCCGGCAGGAGTCTGAGGGGATAGGCAGTCTTCGTGGGGACTTGGCATGGCTGGCGCGCCCATTGCATTGACGATTCCGGCAGTGATGAGCTTGGATCTGCGGTTCGATGCCTCGTTGATGGCTGCCCCGCTGGCGGGATCGGGCACGATCGGCTCGGGCACCATCCGCCCTGGACTGACGGTGAGTGCCGCTGAGGGCGCGCCCTCGACCGGGGCCGCGCCTGTCGATGCCGTCGCAGTCCGGTTCGAGGACTTCTATGCGACCCATCGCGACGAGTTGGCGCGTGCGCTCGGGCTGGCGCTGCGGGACAGCGCGCTGGGCGCCGAAGCGGCCGACGAGGCATTTGCACGCGCGTGCCAGCGCTGGGGACAGGTCAGCGCCTATGCGAATCCGCAGGGCTGGGTATTCCGTGTCGGGCTGAATTGGGCGCGGTCGTGGCTGCGGCGGGTGCGGCGGGAGCGCGAACGGCGACCGCTGCTGGCCCAGCCGCACGCCACCGAGGACCGGGCGCGCGACGTGGACCTCGAGCGGGCATTGGCGACGCTCAATGACGCGCACCGCGCGGTGATCGTGGCCCGCTTCTACTTGGACTGGTCGGTGGCCGAGACCGCCGATGCGCTGGGCATCGCGACAGGCACGGTCAAGAGCCGTCTCAGCCGCGGCCTGGAGCAGCTGCGCGAGGTGCTGGAGACGGTGGCTGACGATGAGGACGGGTCGTGACCGACGAGGACCTCCTCCGCGGGCGGCTGCGCAGCGCAGCATCGGAGATGCCGGTGGGCTCAGGCTCGCTTGCGGGCGTCCAGGCGCGCGCAGCCCGACTGCAGCGCCGGCGCAATGCGGTGCGCGGGGGAGTTGGCGCGTTCGCGCTCGTGGCCGTCGCGCTCGTGGGCGTGGTGTCGCTGCGGGACGGCGGGCGCAGTGATCTTTCCGACTCCGTGGTGGCTGCAGAACAGCAGGAGGAGGCCCTGCCAACAGCCGCGACGACTGCTGCTGTCGCATTCAGCGTCGCCGAGGAGGAGATGGCCGAAGAGGAAATGGCCGACGAGGCCGCCGGCGAGATCGTGACCGCGGCAGCAGCCAGCGACGACGAATCCCAGCAGGAGGCAGAGGAGATGTCGGAGGACGCGGCGGAGGGCGCCGCCACGCCCCCCGTCGGCGAGACGCTCGAACCGGCCCTGGCCGGCGAGTCGGAGAACTGGGACGGCAAGCCACCTGCCAGCAGCGACCCTGAAACCGCGGTGTTCGCCACCACCGTGTCGATCGTGAATCCGCCGCCGGAGGCCGAGGGCGCAGACATGCGCTACTCGTTCAGCGGCGCGCACGCCGTCGCCCGCGCAGCCGGCGACTGGTACGCCTACGACGGCGCGGACTGGCAGTTGGTGGGTCTGCCTGGCGACATGGAGGTCGTGGCGGTCGATCTGTCGGGATCGGGGCGAATTGCCGTGTTCGGTGTGGTTCGACCGCTCGAATGCGCCCGTGAGCAGGTGGTGGCGGTGAGCACAGGCGAGCGGTGGAGCTACGTCCGCGTCGATGACGACACGCCGCCGACGGTGGGGTGGGAGCTGCTCGACGCCCGGATTCGCGTCACCGACACCGCCATCGAACTCGAGCGCGTCGAGCGTCTATGGCTGGACGAGCAATGCCCGGGCACTGCGGAGTTCGAAGCGCCGACCGGTGCGGCAGCGGAACTCGTCGCCGAACTGGAGGAACTCGGCGAGATCTGGCGTGACAGCTGGCCGCTTGCACGGTTGGACGGGGGGTTCGCGGATCACTGGCCGAACGTGGCTCGCTCCGATGCCGATGCCGCCGCAGCATCCGGTGCTGACTTGGAGTGGATGACCACGAGCCCGCCGAAGTACACGGTCGCTGCGCTGCAGCTCTCTCCCAGCCGATCGGCAGACGAGGGTGCCGCAACCGTGGCCCTGCACGAGACCACCGTCATGGATGTCGCCACGACGGTGCACGTCAGCCATGGCATGGCGATGCTGCGGCGCGGCGGTCAGACGTGGGAGGTCTGCCCGATCGCCGACGAGGAGCTGAACCAGGTCAACGGGGAGGTCGGCAGGGCGGGCGAGCATCTCGCGGTCGTCGTCGGCAAGCCAGAACAGACGCTGTTCATCGTGGAGCGCACCGAGTAGTTGCGCGCCGCATGCCGCCGATGAATCGATTTCACGCGCAAACGGTGTCGTAGTGTCTCGCAGATGTCAGACAGAGCAGTGGCACCGCAAGAGTTTCCGGAACTGGGCTTCTACATGCTGCCTGGCGATGCAGACGACTCGTCGGATGCGCTCACCGAGATTCAGGCTGCCGAAGCGATGGGGATCGGCCGGGCGTTTCTCGGTGAACGACCGAATCGCAAGGAAGCCGGTGCCATCTGCGGCGCTGCCGCAGCGGTGACCGACTCCATCGGCATCACGCTGGGAGTCACCAACATCAACACCCGCCACCCGACGCTCACGGCGGGCCTCGCGCTCACAGTGCAGAGCCTGGCCGGCGGACGATTCACGATGGGCTTCGGGCGCGGCGTCGCCGTGGCGCAGCAGATCATGGGCCTTGAGCCCGTCACCACGGCGGAGCTGGAGGACTTCGCCCTGATGATGCGCCGGTTGTTCCGGGGGGAGATCATCGGCGACTACGACGGTCCGACCGGCCGCGTACCGATCCTGCTGCTCGACCAGACGCTCGACGAGCATCTGCCATTGGCACTCGGCGCGATGGGGCCGAACACGCTGGCCTTGGGCGGACGCTGCTTCGACGACGTCATCCTGCATCCGTTCTATTCCGACGAGACCGTGGTGCGCTCAGTGGATGCGGTCACGACGGCGGCCGAGCAGGCCGGACGCGATCCGGCTGAGGTGAACGTGTGGTCGTGTTTCGTCGTGGTCAGCGACGAGGTACCGCCTGAGCTGCGGCTGCGCAAGACGGTCGGACGCTTGGCCACCTACCTGCAGTACTACGGCGATGTGCTGGTGCGAGTGAACCGCTGGGACCCCGATGTGCTGGCGCAGTTCCGTGCCGACGAGGTCGTGTCCAAGTTCCTGGCTCCGATCGACGGCACGGCCTCGGTTACCGAGCTCGAGCACATCGGCACGCTCTTGCCCGATGAATGGCTGGCCCCGATGGCGACGGGGACTCCCGCCCAGTGCGCTGCGGCGGTGAGACGCCAGATCGACCTCGGCTGCGACGCTGTGCTCATGCACGGCGCAACGCCTGCCGAGTTGGCATCGGTGATCGATGCCTACCGGCAGATCAGCTTGTAAGCGCTGAGGCCGACCCGGCCACAACAGCGTTCGACCCGGGACCTGCCTGTCACGTCAGAACTAACGTCGGCGCTGCGCCGGGTTGTATCGGCGCTTGGGGATCAGGGGACGAGATGGCGAGCGATGACCCGGGACTGTGGAGTGCGAGCAAGCAGGCAGCGGCCATCGCCGCGGGGGAGCTGTCGAGCCGCGAGCTGACGAGCCACGTCATCGATCGCATTGAACGGCTCGACGGCGACGTCAACGCTGTGGTGACGCGCGATTTCGAAGGGGCGCTGGAGCGAGCGGCAACGGCTGACGCTGTGCAGGCCGGAGGCGGTGCGCTCGGGCCGCTTCACGGGGTTCCGTTCACCGCCAAGGACGCTCTGATGACTGAGGGAATCCGCTCGACCGGCGGGGCGCGAGAGCTGACCGACAACGTTCCCGACACTGATGCGGCGGTGGTGGCGGCCTGCCGCGCTGCGGGTGCCATCGTGATCGGCAAGACAAACCTGCCGCGCTGGTCGGCCGACAACCAGTCGTTCAATGACTTGTTCGGCACCACCAACAACCCGTGGGACCTGACGAAGGTGCCCGGCGGCTCGTCGGGCGGTGCCGCAGCGGCGACCGCCATGGGCTTCACCGGCTTCGAGATCGGCACAGACATCGGCGGCTCGATCAGATTCCCGGCCTCGTACAACGGCATCTGGGGCCACAAGCCGAGCTTCGGCGTCATCCCTACGACCGGCTATCTCGACCACGTGCGCGGCGGCACCACGGAGCCCGACATCAACGTATTCGGCCCGCTGACGCGCAGCTGCGACGACCTCAAATTGCTGTTCGACGTGCTGCTGCGCGACGAAGCGCCGTGGGTGCCGCAATTGCCACCCGCCCCGGATGATGTGAGCAGCTTGCGGGTAGTGGCGTGGCTTGACGACGATTACTGCCCGGTCGATGGGGACGTGCTCGAGGTGATGAATGCGGCTGTGGCGGCCCTCGAGGCCAGCGGCGTGAGCGTCGACCACGCGGCCCGTCCAGGCATCGATCCGATGCCGGCATGGGAGACGGGGCTGTGGCTGGTGCGGGCCGCCATGACGCTTGCGGGCCGCGGCGAAGGACCGGGCCATCGCGAGTGGCTAGAGCGCCACATGGCGCGCGAGGAGTGCCGCCGCAAGTGGGCGGACTTCTTCACCGGTTACGACGCGATCCTCATGCCGGTGAGCTTCCACCCGCCCTTCGACCACATGCAGGAAGGAACCTTCGCCGAGCGCCGCATCCCCGCGAACGGCATCGAGCGGCCCTACATCGAGATGACCCGCTGGACGATCCTGACCGGCATGTCGTACCTGCCCGCCACCGTGCCGCCGCTGGGCCTCACCACCCAAGGCCTGCCCGTGGGATTCCAAGTGGTCGGCCCCTACGGCGGCGACCGCACCACGATGGCGCTGGCCCGCCGCATCGGCGAGCTCACCGGCGGCTATCAGCCCCCACCCCGCGCACTCTGAGCTGCAGCAGCCACCTCGTCGAGTGCCCGGGCGAGATCTTCGCCCTCGATCACACCTTCGGCGACATCGTCACGAGCCAGGAACTGAAACACGATGCGCTCCACTTCCATGCCGGTGGCCTGCTGTGCGCACCAGGCGTAGGTGGCGCCCTGAAGGCGGTAGTAACCGGTCTTCTGCTCGACAACACTGCTGTCCGCGACGGCGTCGGTCTTGAAGTCGACCACCACCAGTCGCCCGTCGGGTGTCTCGTACAGCAGGTCGATGAAGCCTTCGAGCACGAGCCCGTCGTCGAGCGGGGCGGTGACGAACACCTCCTGCCAGTAGCGCCCGCGGGCAGCCTCTGCCACCGTGCGGCTCGCAAGCGCAGCTTCCACCCGACGTGTGATCTCGCTCGTCTGCCCGGTCAGACCGTGGTCGCGCGCACAGACCGCAGCGAGCGCTCGCAGCGCCTTGGAGTCGTGTGAGGAGCTGTCGGAGATGTCGATGCTCTGCAGTACCGCATGCACCGCGCTGCCCAGAGCGGTGCCGTAACGACCCTGGCGCACCATCGGTTCCCCTGCGGTGGCGTAGCCGCCCTCGCCGCCAGCATCGGCCACAGCAGCGCCGGTGTCGGTGACCACATCGTCCTTGGACAACCCCGCTGCATCCAGCTCTGCATCGGGATCTGCACCTCTTGCGCTGCCGTTGGTGACGGTGGCTGCGGCGTGATGCTTGGCGAGCGCAGAGGCGCTGAGATGCGACAGCGTCTTGCTCGCCTCCACCGCTGCCGCGTGCCGTTGCAGCCACTCCTCGCGGCTAGCGAAGATCACAGTTGGATCCGCAACGACATCGACGGTCGCGGGCCCACGGCCTGCACCGTTGGATTCGTCATGCGCGTGTGCGCCGAAAACGTCACGATCGGGCCGGAAGTCGTCTTGGCGCCAGGTGACCCCGCTCAGCGGCTCGTCCGCGGCAGCGCTGCCCCACAAGCTCAACGCGGCGCTCAGCAACTCCCCGCTCTCAAGATTGTGGTCACCGCTGGAGCGGAGAGGCGGTTCGTTGCGGTGCACCGAGACGATGAGATGGTCGCGCGCCCTGGTGCAGGCCACATACAGCAGGCGCAGTCGTTCGTAGTGAAGCGCCACGACTTCGTCTTCGTTGCGTTCCTCGAAGCGAAGCGAGCTCACTTCGCCGCGCAGGCGGATCTCAGGCGGCAAGCCGTCTCGTGAGATGATCACCTGCACGCCAGCTCGCCTGCGGGGCCGGTCCTGCAGACCCGCGACGATGACGATCGGGAACTCGAGACCCTTGGCAGCGTGAATCGTCATCACCCGCACCGCCTCGTCGTCGGACTCGGGCAGGATCGATTCGGTCGCACGCGCGTTCTCTGCTGCCTGCCCCTTGGCCCAGGCCAGGAAGCCGCGCATGCCGCCGTGCTGGCTGTCGGACCATGCCCGCGCCTGGTCGACGAGGTACCGGATCTGACGCCAGCCGTCACGCGGCCGCGCCCGAGTCGCCACCTGCTCGTACAGTCGCCGCTCCCGCACGAGCGCATCGATGACCGCGGCCGGACCCAAGGTGGCGCTGCGCTGGTGCAGCGAGAGCAGGTGCCGGAGCGCTTCGACTGCCGGTGTGGGCTCCGCGTCGCTCAACCGTGGATCGGTGTAGTTCCACGAGACCTGTTGTCTCACCCGGTGGACGTACAGGTCGTCGTCTCCGCAGCCATAGACAGGCGTCCGCAACGCGCTGGCTATCGCCAATGCATCGGTGGGATCCGACACGGCTCGCAGGCACATCATGAGGTCGCGCACCATCTGCGTTCGCCAGATGAACGACGCGGCCTCGAGCCGGTAGGAGATGTCGGCGTCGGACAGGGCCTCCTCGAGCTGCGGCAGGCCCGTCCGCTTGGGAATGAGCACGGCGATGTCGCTGGGACGGGCCGGCCGCGCTTCGCCGGTGTCCGGGTCGATGACCATCCACCGCTCATTCATGATTGCTGCGATCGCGCCCGCAACGTCTTCGGACTCGGCCTCACGCACCTCGCTGATCGGCGTCCTGCGGTCACGCGGGTTGAGTCCCAAGACACTGACCCGAGGTCCGCTGACACGCCGCAAGCCCATGTCGATGCCTTCGTCGCTCGCTGCCCGAACGGCGTCAGGCAGCTGCCGACCCGCTTTCAGCGCGTGGTACGGAGGTTGCAGCGCAGGCACCTCGTTGATCAGGCTGTCGAAGACTTCGTTGACCCAATCGATGATCCCCGGCAGGGTGCGGAAGTTGGTGCTCAACGTGAGCACCGATCCGAGTTCTTCGCCCAGGCTCGCCTGGGCGGACCGGTACTGCGCGATGTCGGCTCGGCGAAAGCGGTAGATGGACTGCTTCGGATCGCCGACGAAGAAGAGCCGCTCAGGCCGCGCCGAATCCGCGTTGACGCCGTCGGGAAATGCAATGAGCTGTGCTAGCTCGATCTGAATCGGGTCGGTGTCTTGGAATTCGTCGAGCAGCAGCCGCTGGTACTGGTTTGCCAGTGCTGCGCGCACCTGGGCGGCGGCGGGACTGTCACGCAGCAGCCACCTGGCTTGGGTGAGCAGATCATGGAACTCCAAGCTGCCGATGCGCCGACGGTGCTCGACGCCTTCAATCGTGAATACGCGGAGGCGTTCGGTGACCTGCGCCAGGGCTTCTGCCAGCACCGATGCCACCGTGCTGGCGATTTCGTCGGACAGCCGGGCGAAGTCAGCTCGCACGTCCGCGATGTCGGGCCAGTCGCGCTTGTTCCCCTTGTTGCCGACCTTGGGAACGTCCGCGCGCATCAGCACCCGGAGGATCTCGCGGTCATTGCGGGCATCCGCGAGGCGTTCGACCAAGGCGCTGATGGCGCCGAACGAGATGTACAGCTTGCAGGCGCCGGCATTGGTGCACTCGCTGCGACGCTCCAGCAGGTGCGTCGCGAGCTGACTGATGTGCGCCGCGCCGATCGGTGCGCTGTTGGGCGGATGGGCAGGCCAATGGAGCCGGTCAGAGTTGGCGTTGAGCGCTCGGGCGAGATCGCGCAGGTGCGCTGGAGTGACGCCTACCGCGTCGAGCATGCCGACCGGCCAGCGCATCGACTCGTCGGAGAGCAGCTCCGACAGAAACGTGTCCCAACGCTCGTCGAACGCGACTTCTGAAGCGATCTCGTCGAGCGTCTCGAACGACGGGGGCAAGCCGGCCTCCACCGGGTGCTCAGCCAGAATGCGGCGAGCGAAGCTGTGCAGGGTGCCCACTGCGGCGCCGTCGAGTTCGCCCAAGGAGGCGACCACCAGATCGCGTTCGGTACCCGACGCGGTCTGCAGCGCCTTGTTCAGCTCGGCCCGAACGCGGTTGCGGAGCTCGGCGGCTGCCTTGTCGGTGAACGTGATGGCGGCGACAGACGACATGGGCACCGGATCGAAGCTGCCTGCGCCGGTCACCATCGACACGATCCGATTCACGAGCACGGTGGTCTTTCCGGTGCCAGCGCCCGCCTCGACAAAGAGCAGCTGACGCGACTCGGTGGCGATCAGATCGCGCTCGGTTTGGTCGGTCAGCATCAGTTGCCTTCGTCCAAAGGGGCCTCGGCCAAACCGACAAAGCGGGCCAACTCGCTGTCGGCACGCTTGCGTTTCCACTGCCGCGCGATGTCCGCGGTGCCAATCCTGTCGGGATCGCAGTACGGGCAGGGCGTGAAGCCTGCGCGATCGTCGCCCGCGCGCACATATCCCACGAAGACGCCCGAGTCGATGCCGTCGGTGACGGACTTCACCACTTCGTCGAAGCGTTCGAAGTACTGCTGGTCCATGGGGCGCGACACCCACGCCCAGCCCGCGCGTGCCGAGACGAACCAGTAGGCCGCTTCGCGTACCGCTTCGGTCACCGCGGTGTCAGGTGCGTAGTGGTGGGCGGCTGCGAGCGCGTAGACGCCGAGCTGCAGCTTGGTGCCGCGCAGCGTTGGATCGTCTCCGCGGCTGGCGCGTGTCGTCGGGACGCGGATGCCCACGTAGGGCCTTTCCGAGCCGGACTTGTAATCGATGACCACCAGGCGGCCGCGCTCGCCTTGGGAGCTGTCTGCCGCGCTGTCATCGATGAGCTCGACCCGGTCGATCGCGCCGCGGAAGTGCAGGACGCGTCCTGGCTCGAGGTCGTAGGGCACGGCGGCGTTCGTTCCGTCGCCAAGGGACGACGGTCCGAGCCCGAAGCGGTGTTCCGAAGCGACGACCGTGCCGCGTGCTGCGGCGTGAGGCGTGACAGCGCGCTGCTCGTCACGCACCAGCACCTCGACGAGGTCGGCGAGCACGGTTTCGCGGTCGAAGCTCCACAGCAACGGAAAGCCGGTGGCGCCGGCCGCCTCGAACTCTGCTGCCTTGGCGGCGCCGATCTCGAGGAGGCGATCGCGGTCGGCGCTGCCGTAGCTGCGTTTCGCGCCGGGCAGATCTTCGGGCGTCGCGGACGCAGCGATCAGCTCGCGCAGCAGTTCGTCGAGTGATTCGTGGATGAGCCGTCCCCGGTCGATGGGACTGAGACGAACGACGGACTCCGGCTCGACGACTTCGTCGATGCCGAGCAGGTACGAGAACAAGTACTTGCGCGGACATGTGGCCCACGTCTCCAGGCGGCTGGCTGAGAGGACCTGGGTAAAGCCGTCGCCTGCGATAACGACATCGCCGAGGTTGCCGTCGAAACGGGTGAAGCGGCGGCTTTGGCGCCCGCGCCACAGCGCAACGCCGCGTGCGAATGCAGGCTCGGCCTCGTCGGCGAACAGCCAATGGCTGCCCCTGTCGCCACCGGCGGCTGCGCTGAGCAGGTCGCGGCTGTCGAACTCGGCCTCGGTCGCAGGGAATCGCGCATGCAGCAAGCCGCTCAGGAACGAATGGCTGACGGTGAGGCCGCCGATGGACCCCGATGCTGCCGCCGACGTCAGGTTGTCGGCGTCGAGATAGCCGCCGGAGAAGTCGTCGCTGGGCTGCTCGGCCGCAGCGGCAAGCTGCTGCGCCGTCGGCAGCAGCCAGCGCGAGGGCACATTCTCGGCCGTCCGGCGCAGATCGCCGCGCGGGATGGTGACGGTGCTGCGCCCGATGCAGCACGCCAGCGCCGCCAGCAGATCGCGGTGCTGCGCATCGGTGCGCTCCGAACGGGTCCGCAGCGCTCCTCGATGCCGATCGCCATCGCCGATGAGGCTGTCTGGAAGCTGACGGTTGGGATAGATGCCCTCGGCCAAGCCCAAGATGTACAGCCGTCGTCGGGGAATGGCGGGGTGGCTGCCGATCCTGCCGACGAAGACACCGGCGCCGACCCGGCCGCTCAGCCCATGCGGACTGGCCAACTGCGACTGCAGCGTGCGCAGGAGCAGCGATGCATCGGCGGCTGGCTCGACGGTGCCGAGGGTGCTGAGCCCTTCGACGATGTGATCGATTCGCTGAGCAGCGGCCCGTTCGACATCCCAGCGCGTTTGGGCGTCGCTGAGTCCGGCGTCCCTGAGCTGGGAGGGGCCTCCATCGCTGATGTCGTCGGGACGGTGGGCGCCGGTCGTGCCAGCGGGCAGGCCTGGCGCCCAGTCGTCGTCGGTCGTGCGACCAAGGAAGGCGGTCACCTGCCTGCGCAACCACGCGGAGAGGTCGTTCCAGCTGCGCAGCGATACGGCACGGCTGATGTGCTGGGACAAGTCGGAGATGAACTCGGCTAGGTCGCCGCAGCGCTCCCGGTCTGCCCGGAGGCGGGAGAGCCGGGCATCGCTGGCTTCGGGGTCGGATTCCTCGGTGGCGATCTGGGAATCGAGCAAGCGCATGTAGCGGCCGAGCCGAGTGGACGGGTCACCGGATCGAGCGTTCTGGCTCTCGGAGGGGATCCAGTCGGATCCCTCGACGACGTTGGCGGTTCGTGCCAGCCGTTCCCAGGCGGCTGCCGGTACTGGTGCACGGCTGCGCGTGCCGTCCGCCGTCTGGATGGGCCTCCACACGGGAGCTTCGGCCAGCATCGCCATGACATCGACACGTCGCAGCCGTTGATCGACGACCAGCCGCATCAGGCTCAGTACGAAGCGCCCGACGACAGATTCCGAGAGCGACTGGGCAGCGTCGCCGTTCCACGCGATGCCCGCCGCCTCGAGTTGATCGGCGAGCGAACGCGCATACGGGTCACGGGCAGGAATGAGGACGGCGATCTCGTTGGCCGGTATGCCGTCGCCCAGATCTTCGAGCACCGACCGCACCGCGGTACGCACTTCCTCGTCGGGATCGGTGACGCTGATGATGCGGTCGGCGGTGGCCTCGTCGATTCCGGCCTCGTCGACGTGCCGTGAGGCCGCCCAATCCGTGCCGGGCATGCTCAAGGCCGTGTGAAGCTCGTGCGCTGGGCGGTCCGCCACTGGATTGCCGGTGACACCGAAGTGCACGACGATGTCGGTGGTGCCTGCCAGCGCTTGCACCAGTCGAATCTCGTTCGGCGAAAGGTCTCGCGGCAGGTGCAGCAGGAGGCGACCGAGGCGCTGCCGCGCGCGCTCCGCTGCTGTGTCGGCGCGACCTCGCAGACGGCCCACGACGTGATCCAGCAAGCCGTTCGGGTCGTAGTAGTTCTGTGCTTCCAATCGCTCCCAGACTCGCTGGACGAAGCCCGCCACCTCGCGCACGCGTGCGGAGTCGGACGTTTCGAGCCGGTCTCGCTGATCGCGGCGCAGCGAGCGCACCTCGGCGAATGCCCGTGCCAGTGAGATCTCGGTGGCTGCATGATCGGCGATGTCGGCGAACATGCCGGCGGCTTCGGCCAGCTCCTGACGAATCGCCGCAGCGATGACGAGGTCGTTGACGGGCTGGCGCCCCCGCGCGCGCAAGTCGGCGGATCCCAGCTCGTCGGCCACTCGCTGCAAGGTCCAGAATTCGATGGCGACAAGCCCGCAGTGAGCCTGCTCGGGGCCTGCTGATTCGGCACGCTGTCGCGTGAGCTGCCGGCGAAGTGCAACACCCTCGTAGTTGCTGCGCACCACCACCGTGATCGGCGCGAACGGATCATCGACCTTGGCATCGCGCACGAACGCCTCAAGCTCGTCGCAGGCCGGGCGTCCATAGCCGACACGTCGAATCGAGAGCTGCTGCACCCCGGCGAACCTACGTCAGCGGTGTGACAGCCATGTTGTTGGGGTCAGTGAGCAGCGAGCGCCTTGAGTCGTACGGCAGACAGGCGCTTGAGCTGCTGGTTGCGCGGGTCGACCTCGATGCCGGCTGACTCCAGCGCGGTGAGGCCGAGCAACGGCTCGACGTCGTCGTCGACGAACACCACGGTGCCCATGACCATCTCGTCCATGAACTCGAGCTCGGCACCTCCGATGTCGAATTGCAGCCGACGGCCGTCGGCCATCTCGTATGTGCGAGATCCGAACGGCTCGATGCCGATGGCTTCGAGGTGCTGGCGCGGCACCAGCGACTCGATGGCGCCGGTGTCCACCAGGAACTCGCCTTGCCAGGCGCGATCGCGTGCTGCTGGGTTCTTGACGGTGACGGTGACGTGCGTGGTGCCCACAGGAGGCCTCCTCTGTCGAACAGGGCGGAGAGACGGCAGCCGACGGCTGCGTCGCTGAGCCTCGCGCGCGCCGTGAGACGCGTCACCATCATTTTCGGGCGTTGAGTCTTCCTGCGTTGATGTCATGGATTCATTGTCGCAGTGCAATCGCGTCATTCGCGACACGGCGGGCGACAGGGCTCAGGTGCCGGCGAGCCGGGCCACCACTGGGGCCATCGCGTCGACCTCGGGGTCGTGAATGATGATGTAGCTGGCGCCGTAGGTCTCGCGATGGTGATGCAGCTGCCCGCAGATGTCGTCGACCGTGCCGGCCAGCACCAAGGGAACTTCGCGCGCCTCTTCCAGTGTCAGCCCGAAGCCAGGCGCGAACTGCTCGAGAATGCTGTCGGCGTCGTCGGACACCAACGCCATGAACGTGTTGAGCTGGATCTCGATGTCGGCGAATCGGTCGCCGGCGGCATCGGCAATCCACTGGCGGCGCTCGACGAACTTGTCCGCTACCGAGGTGCGGGCAGCATCGGGGCCCACGGTGCCAGACCGCAGATTGGGATTCAGGCTGATGATGTCGGCAAGGCGGGCCGCCTCGCTCAGCACCCGCTTGCCGCCGCCGCCGATGATGACGGGCGGCCCGCCCGGCGTGTGGGGCAGCGGGCGGCCCACCATGCCGGAGATCTGGTAGTGCTCGCCGTCGTAGTCGAAGGGCTCGCCGGTCCACAGCCCCTTGATGACCTCCAACGCCTCGATCATGCGGTCGATGCGCACTCCGGGCCGGTCGAGCGCAATGCCCGACTGCTCATAGTCCTCGGTCAGCCAGCCGGCGCCGATGCCGAACTCGGTGCGGCCTTCTGCCAGCAGGTCGAGCGTGGCGAAGTCCTTCGCCAGCACCGCGGGGTGCCGGTAATCGGCTGCGAAGACCAGCGTCCCCACCCGCAACGTCGTGGTGATCTCCGCCGCAACAGCGGGATGCACGATGGGCGACCAGCTGTCCCAGAAATGGTCGTGGCAGAACAGGGACGAGTAGCCCAAGCCCTCGACCTTGCGCGCCGTCTCCCGGAACGCTGCGGGGCTCTCCGGCTTGCCGTACTGGACGCCGAATCTGAACGGATGCACAGCGGCAGGCTAGGTGGAGCCGATGCGCCGCCGATGTCGGCCGCAGCGCCAGTCTGGGCGCTAGATCTGCGTCTGCTGGTCCAGGAAGGAACGCTCCGCCAGACCGTGCCACTCGGCGATGCCGTCACGGAACTCCCGCCACGGCGCCAAGATGGCGGCGAAGCGTGCATCGTCCGCCGCCACCGCGTCCAGCACGTTCTCGGTCTCTTCCTTGAAAGCTGCCATCAGCTCGTCGGGGAACTGGCGGATGCTGGCGAACTCCTTGACCCGCTGGAGGTCGGCCTGGTTGCGCACGTCGTAGTCGGCAATCGTGTTGATGTTTGCCGATGCCGCCGCAATCTCGATGGCCGCCTGGTATTCCGCCGGCAGGTCGTTCCACAGCGACAGCGGGAACTGCACCTCCACCGCCGTGCCGGGCTCCCACCAGCCGGGGTGGTAGTAGAACAGATCGCCGGTGAACTGGTCCAGGCCCAGGATCAAGTCGTCGGTGGGCCCCACGAACTCGGCGCCGTCGATCGCACCCTGCTGGATCGCAGGCAGGATCTCGCCGCCCGCCAGGGTGACCTGCTCGCCGCCGAGGCTCTCGAGCACACGCCCCGCAAGGCCGGGGATGCGCATCTTCAGGCCCTGCAGGTCGCTCACCGAATTGAGCTCCTTGGTGAACCAGCCACCCATCTGGCAGCCCGTGCCGCCGGCCGGGAAGGCGATGACGCCATGCTCTTCGGCGTAGAACTCGTTGAGCATGTCGAGGCCGCCGCCCTTGTACAGCCAGGCGTTCTGCTGGCGCTGCGTCAGCCCGAACGGCACAGCGGTGCCGAACTGCTGCACCGGGCTGAGGCCCACGTAGTAGTACGAGGCTGTGTGACCGGCCTGCACGCCGACGTCACGCACGGTGGGCAGCACCTCGAGGCCGCCCACGATCTCACCGGCCGGTCGGGGATTGATCTTGAACCGGCCGCCGGTGAGCCGGCTCACCTGCTCTGCGAAGAAGTTCGCCGAGCCGAACAGGGTCACCAGCGCCGCCGGCCAGCTCGTCGCCATCTCCCACTCGATCTCGGGGCCGTCCTGGGTGAGCGCCACCGATGTGGCCGGCGCGTCGGTGGCGGCGGGACCTTCGGTGGTCGCTGCGGTGTCTCCGTCGTCGGAGGTGCAGGCGTTGAGCACCGTTGCGGCCGCTGCGAATCCGGCTACGCCGAGACCGGCCTTGAGGAACGATCGCCGGTCGAAGCCGGCATCTTCGATGCCTTCATCGAGGGCAGTCTCCGGACTGGCCTCGTCGTGCATAGTCATAGGTAGTGCCTCCCCGCAGGCGCGCAAGTCGCGCCAACTACGTCGCGCGAAATTAGCACGCGCCGAAATCGGGCCGGACAGGCTGCGCAGCTAACTGAACAGCTCGAGCGACGTGTACACGATGCCAGGGAATACGCCGAGGATGACCAGCGCGATGGATTGGAGCCCCATGAACGGGATGGCGCCCTTGTGGATGTCGGCGGTGCGCACTTCGGGCGGGGCCACGCTCTGCAGGTAGAACAGCGAGAAGCCCACCGGCGGCGAGATGAACGCCATGTTCAGGTTCACCGCCATCATCACGGCGAACCAGATCTTCTCGTCCTGGGTGAAACCCAGAATTTCCATGGCCGGAACGAAGATGGGCACCACGATGAAGGTGATCTCGAGGAACTCCAGATTGATGCCCAGCAGGAACACAGCGACCATCGCGACGATGACGAAGCCCAGCTTGCCGCCGCCGATCGAAGTGAGCCATGCCGACGTCTGATCGGAGCCGCCGAGCTGGAAGAACATGGCGCTGAAGAAGGTGGAGCTGAACAGCAGCGTCATCACCAGCACCACCACGCTGGCAGTCGACTTGCCCGCTTGCACCGCCGCAGCGCGGCTGAGCCGCCACTGGGGCCTGATGTGAGTGGCGCCCTCGCGCATGAGCAGGCGGTCGAACAGCCAGTTCAAGCCCGTGAGCGCCAGCGCTCCGAACACGCCGACTGCGCCCGATTCGGAAGGCGTGGCGATCCCCTGGAAGATCGACACCAGCACGCCGAGGATGAGCACCACGATCGGCACGATGGCGATGAGCACCTCGCACGCCAGCATCCGGGTGAACGCCATGATCGCGAAGCTCACGATGAGTACCAGCACCGCCGCCACGGCTGCTACCCGCAGGTTCGCGAGCAGCATCACGCACCCGACCATGAAGCCCAGCAGGCCTGCGATCAGGAGTTTGGTCTGGATCGACGGGTTGCCTTCCAGCTTGCGCTCTTCGAGCGGCATGGCCGGGCCCATGTCGGGCTTCCACCACGACACGATCAGCACGTAGGCCACGTAGAGGCCGCTGAGCATCAGGCCGGGCAGCAGTGCACCGGCGAACAGGCCCAGGATGCCCACACCCATCTGCTGGGCCAGCAGGATCAGCACGATGCTGGGCGGCAGCAGCTGCGCGAGCGTGCCCGAAGCTGTGATGGCGCCTGTCGAGAGCTTGTTGTCGTAGCCGAGCCGCACCATCGCCGGCAACGACAGCAGGCCCATCACGATGACAGTCGCCGCCACCACGCCGGTGGCAGCGGCCAGCAGCGTGCCCACCAGCACCACTGCAGCGGCCACGCCGCCGCGCAGCGCGCCCATCAGCATGCCGACGGCGTTCAGCAGCCGCTCGGCCATGCCGGATCGTTCCAGGATCGCGCCCATCAGCACGAACAGCGGCACGGCGAGCAGCACCGGGTCGCTGATGGCCACGAACCAGCGCGCCGGCAGCGTATTCAGCGTGGCGGTGTTGAACGCCCCTGTGAGATCGCCGATGAACGCGAACGCCAAGGCCGTCGCGGCGAACGAGAACGCGACGTTGTAGCCGGTGAGGATCATCGCCATGAACACGATGAACATCGTCAGGGCCAGGAAGACGCCCGTATCCATGCCGAAGATGGCCAAGAGGTCGCTCATGAGGGGGCTACTCGACGCGCAGCGGCGACTCGTGCTCGACGAGGTCACCCTTCTCGTCGTCGCCGATCATCACGAAGCCGGTCTTGATCATCTCCGCAAGGATCTGCAGGCCGAACAGAATGAACGCAACGAGGATCATCACCTTGATCGGCCCGACGGGCAGACCGCCGGCGTCGACCGCCTCCTCCCAGGTTTCCCATACCCGCCAGCCGCTCGGCCACTCGCCGTTGTGCCGGCGGCCCAGCGAGGTGGCCGCGTAGCCCTTGAGGATCCGGATGGCCATGATGATGAACGGCAGCAGCAGGGCCGAGTGAACGACGAAGTCGAGCCATGCCTTGCGCTTGGCGCTGAAGTTGGCCCACCAGAAGTCGATACGCGGGTTCACGCCTTCGCGCACGCCGAAGTTGATGGCGATGAGAAACATGAGTCCGAACGACTGCCACGCCAGGCTGGTGGTCTCGCCGAAGAGGATGTCGGTCTCGACGAGGTCATTGCCGTAGCGGGTGATGACATTGAACAGCTGCAGCAGGAAGACCACCCACGCCAGGATCCACGCCACGGTCAAGCTGAATGTGGCGATCGACTCCACGCCCCGCCGGAGCCGGTCCAGCCCGTCGTGCCACGCGCCCATCGCCACTGCGCCCGCCAGCACCAGCCAGTTCCACCACGCCAGGTTGCCGATCCAGTATTCGGTGTCCCAGAACAGCCGGGCCCCGAACGCGAGAACAATGGTGGACCCCGCCAGCCAGCCGATCGGATGCAGGCGCGCCCACCATGGCTTCGCCGTGGCCAGTGGCGGTGCATGGGGAGCGGGGGTGGCAGTGTCGGTCACGTCGCCCCGTCCCCTCCGGCTCGCCGGCGCCGCTCCAACGCGATAACAGGCGATCCAACATCCTGCCACCTAGCTTGTCGCCGTGGTGAACATCGGATCCGAGCCGAGTAGCGCAAACTCCTGCTCCCCCCAACCGCCGCCCCCGGGGGTGATGCCGCCAGCGCTCTTCGTGCAGGAGGCCGACGGTGTGTGCGCGACGGAGCTGACGCGTGGTCCGTGGGCGCATCAGGTGATGCACGGCGGCGCCATTGGCGGCCTGCTGGGCTGGGCGGTTGAGCGCGAGCAGCGGCAGCTCGGCATCTCGCAGGTGTGCAGCCGGTTGACGGTGGAGATCCTCTCGGGCATGCCGATGGCGACCTATGAGGTCACTGCGACCATGGTGAAGGGCGGCAAGCGGACTGCGCTGGTCGATGCCGAGGTGCGCGAGGTACACGGCGCTGGGAGAGGCGGGCGCTTGGTGGCGCGAGCTTCATCTCAGTGGCTGACGCCCACAGCGCCCTTGGACGGCGACCCTGGGGGCGATGGGCAATCGCTGCCGCCGATCCCGGCCGAGCGCGCGGACCCTGGAGCAAATCCCGACATCGACTACCCGCGTCCCGGCTTCAACGCCGATGCCGTGGATTTTCGCTTCGTCGGCGGCTCGACGGAGGAGCCGGGCCCGG
This sequence comes from Candidatus Poriferisodalis sp., assembly GCF_965204125.1. Classification (GTDB taxonomy): domain Bacteria; phylum Actinomycetota; class Acidimicrobiia; order Acidimicrobiales; family Poriferisodalaceae; genus Poriferisodalis. The sequence goes on from NZ_OZ241968.1 coordinate 1,965,257, forward strand.
GCCGCACATGGCTGCGGTTGGACCATCCGTTAATGGCCGGTGAGGAGACGTCCCCGCTGGTGCGGGTTGCGACCTTGGCCGATCTCGGCGCGGCCGTCGGGTGGGACTTCTCGCCGTCCGGCGGCGCCTACATCAACACCGACGTGACGCTGCAGCTGCTGCGCGTGCCAGCGGGGGAGTGGTTCTACTTCGACGCGGCCACAGTGGTGGCACCCCAGGGGCTGGCGGGCACGCACACGGCCATCTGCGACCAGCACGGCCTGCTCGGCTGGGTGTTGCAGAGCCAAATCGAAGCGCCAGCGGAGATCGGCTTCCCTGGCGGCATGGCTGCGTCGCGCAATGCGGCCATGCGCGAGGCCACGGCCGGCTAGCCGGCGACGTATCTGGACTATCGCCGGTTAGCCGGCGACCTCAGCCAGCAGGTCGTCGATGACGTGGGCCATCTGGCTGTAATCGGGCCGCTTCATCACGAACGCATCTGCGCCGAGGTCATACGCGCGGGCACGGTCGTCCGCGGCCTCGTCGGTGGTGAGCGCAACCATCATCACCTTGTCGAATTCGTCGGCGGCACGCGTCTCGGCGAGCAGATCGAAACCGCTGACCACCGGCAGTTTCAGGTCGAACAGGACGAGGTCGATCTCCGACGGACCTACCGCACGCATGAACGCCAGGGCGTTCGCGCCGTCATGGGCCACCCGAAGCTGGTTGCGGGTGCCGGCTTCCGCGAGCGCCATGGTGATCACGTCGACGTCGTGCTGATTCTCCTCGGCCAGCAGCACATGAACCGTGTCGTCCGGAGCGTGGATCACCGGTGGTTCGAAGGTGCCTGCCCGATCGACGGTTTGCGTCTCCGCCGAGACGTGCTCGACGGGAACGCCGAAGCGCCGCTGCAGCCGATGCGGCAGGTCGAGATGCAGCCACCTGCTGGCACCGGCAGGCAAGGTGCTCAAGACGATGAGGTCGGGATTCAGCCGGTCAATGGCCAGGTTGACCGCCACGACCGGATGCGCGGGGCCCACCTCGCCGGTGACCCGGGCACCGATGTCGTCGAGCGCCTCGAACGCCTGGCTGAGCCGGCGGCGTGCACCGGCGAGCGCCCGCGCGGGATCAGGACCGTTCGCACCGGTCGCGGGCACGACGATGTGAAACCGGGTCTCGGGATCGACGGCCAGGATGTGCTCCACGCGCTCATGCAGGTGGCTGCCGACGAGAGTTTGGTTGGCCACGATCAAGACGTGTCGCATTCCGGGCACCTCCTCGGTGGTCGGTCTGTGAAAGCGAACTTAGACGCGAGGCCCTTATGCCTCGCGCACAGCGTCATCGGCGACAAGTCCGTCGATCTCAGCCTCGGACATGCCCGCGGCGGCCAGAACGTCACGTGTGCCCTCGCCCAGTTTCGGCGCAGGTCCGCGGGGGCCGACGTCGGCGTTGGCGAATCGCATCGGGATGCCGACGCTTCGGTAGGGGCCGATGTCGGGGCTGTCGAGCGTGGGGAACATGCCGAGCGCTTCGGCCTGCGCGTCGTCGACCACCTCGTGCAGGCCCAGCACCGGCCCCCAGATGATTCCCTCAGCATCGAAGATCTCGCCCCACTCGTCGCGGGTGCGGTGCGCGAGCGCCTCGTCGATGCCGGCCACGATCTCGGGCATGTGGGCGAACCGGCCGCGAATGTCGTCAAAGCGCTCGTCGTCGAGCCAGTCGAGCCGCTCGATGACGCGGCACAGCGCCGGCCAAGCACTCTCCTGGGGCATGTTGAGCACCACCCACTTGCCGTCGCCGCAGGGATAGCGGTTGGCGGTGGGGACGATCATGTTCTCGCGGGCCCGCTGGCGAAGCGGTGCCCTGTCGACGGCGGTGATGGCGTAGTCGGACGCCTGGGTCCACACGGCTGTCTCGTAGAGCGATGTCTCGACCACCTGGGCCTCGCCGGTGCGTTCGGCCAGCCGCAGGGCCGCCAGCACCGCGCCCACCAGCGCCAGGCCCGTGGTGTGGTCGCCCTGGGCGGGGCGCGCCATCGGCACTGCGCCGTCGGGTCCTTCCCGCATGGCGTCGTAGATGCCCGAACGGCCGAAAAATGCGGTCACGTCGTAGCCAGGGCGCCATGCCTCGGGACCGGTGGTGCCGTAGCCCGTCAGCGTGGCGTGCACGATGCGCGGGTTCACGGCAGTGACTGTGGCCTGGTCGAGGCCGAATCGTTCCTGGCGGTGGACGAGCAGGTTGCACATGAACACGTCTGCGCCGGCGATGAGCCGGTGGACCACCTGCTGACCCTCTGGCGAGCCCAAGTCCACCGCGATCGAGCGCTTGCCGCGGTTGTCGACGTCGAACTGGAAGTCGTAGTCCTTGATCTCCGGCGGCAGCTTCGCCGGACGGCTGTAACCCCGCATCGGGTCGCCGTCGAGCGGCTCCACCTTGATGACATCGGCGCCGAGGTCGGCCAGGATCGCGCCCGCCGAGGGCGTGGCCATCCAGCTGTCCACCTCGATCACCTTCACATCGTCCAACGGTGCCGCCATCGGACCTCCAAGCCAGCGTCGAGTCCGGGCCGCGAGATTACGCTGCCGGGCCATGGAACTTGCTGGGAAGGTCGCTGTCGTCACCGGCGGTGCGAGCGGAATCGGGGAAGCGCTCATCGAGCGATTCAAGGCAGAAGGGGCGCGGGCACTGGTGGTCGTCGACCGTGACGAGGCCGGCGCGCAGGCGGTGGCTGATCGGGTGGGCGGCACAGCCGTCGGGCTCGACGTCACCGACGAGGACGCCATCAAGGCGGTGGTCGCCGACACCGTCGCAGCGTATGGTGCGCTCGACGTATTCGTCTCCAACGCCGGCTATGTGACCCAGGGCGGCTTGGAAGCGGCGAACGACGAGATCCAGCGCATGTGGGAAGTGCACGTGATGTCCCACGTGTATGCGGCTCGCGCGGCGGTTCCCGTCATGGTCGAACGCGGCGGCGGCTACCTGTTGAACACGGCGTCGGCGGCCGGCCTGTTGACCCAACTCGGCTCAATGCAATATGCGGTCACCAAGGCCGCCGCGGTGTCGCTGGGTGAATTCCTCGCGATCACCTACGGCGATAAGGGCATCGTGGTGTCGATGCTGTGCCCTCAGGCGGTCGAGACCAACATTTTGGCCAATAGCCCTGACCGCACTGGCGATGGCGACCAGGAGCGAGGCACGCCGGGCGCCGCCGCCGGCGACGGCATCCTGCAGCCCTCGCAGTTGGCCGACACCGTCATCGAGGCGATGGCCGAGGAACGCTTCTTGGTGCTGCCCCACCCTGAAGTGCAGACCTACCGCGAGCGCAAAGCGTCCGACATCGACCGCTGGCTGTCGGGCATGCGTCGCTTCCAGTCGCGGCTCTACGCCGACGCGGACATCACCCCTGCGGACTGGCTGCTCAGCTGAACGCCGCCGTCGGGTCGGGCCCGATTGCATCCGGCGCGCCGCCGGATGCGCCTCAGCCCGGGCGGCTCGCGACGAAGCGTGCCTCGTGGCGCTGGCCGAACCACTCCTCGTCGAAGCTGATCGTCTCGAGGCCGCAGCACAGCTCGGGCAGCTCGCCCAGCTCCACCAGGAACGGGCGGCTCGGGCGCGCGTTGACGAGCAGGTTCTCGACGGTGGCGATCAGCACGAAGGCGATACCGCCGGGCACGAGGAAGTCGCGAAGCGCGCCCAGCAGGGGTCGGTGCAGGAAGTTGGTGCACACCGCCGCGTGCCAGCCACCATCAGGGACCGCCGCGCCTGCGAGCCGACTCAACTGCCCCGGGGTCGGCACGGGATCGGCTTCGAGGTCGGTGCAGATCGTTTGCAGCCGCACACCCCGCTCCGCAGCAGCGTTCTCGGCAATCTGCAGCGCGCGCTCGGAGACATCGACGAGCGTGGTCTCGATGCCCTGCTCGGCGAGCCAAAGTGCTGTGCCGCCTGCGCCGCCCGCCAGATCAACCGCCGTCGGGCAGTCGGCCAGCAGCCCGGCCTGATCCATCACGAATCCTGACGGCGACCCTGGCTCATGGCAGTCGGCGTACTTGGCGTTCCAGCGGTCTGCGGCGCTCATGCGTCGTACAGCCGCACGGCGCGCGCCCGGCGGCTGCGTGCGTAGGCGGCCACCAGCAGCAGCGCTGCATACAGGAAGAACTCCGACTTCAGGAATCCGATCCAGCCGCCCTGGGTGACCCAGCCGGGCCGGTCGACGAGCCAGACGGGCAGGAGCACCAGGACGGTCGCTGCGGGCACTGTCATGATGAGCCGGCTGCCCCCGATCGCCGTGCTGCCGAAGGCGATCGTGAGGGCGAACAGCTTGATCGACAGCTCCTCGGGGTACAGCGACTGGTCGTTGAAGTTCACCGGGATCAGCATGAGGCCGCCGGCCATGCCAGCGAGACCGCTGCTGAGGCTCACCCCGGCCAAGCGCAGCCGGTACACCGAGACGCCGAACGTCGCGGCCGCAGTGGGCTCGTCTCTGGTAGCGACCAGGGCGCGCCCGATCGGACCTGTCAGCAGGCCATGCAGCAGCCAGAAGGCGACCGCCACCCACGCCACCACAATCCAGAACTCCCAGATGTGCTCGTCGTTGGGCGCGATGCCGGTCCAGGTCGGCGCGATGAACTCGCTGTCGAGGGTGACCGGCAGCGGGCCGTCGAGCTGGCGCAGCACGATCGGGAACGCCACTGCCGCCGACAGGGTCAGCAGCGCCAGGTACGCCTTCGGCAAGCGCAGCGCCGGGATGCCGAGCAGCGCACCCACCGCGCAGCCCGCGGCAAAGCCGGCCAGCGGCATCAGCATCGGCGGCAAGCCGAAATCGTTCACCGCGTGCAGGGCGGCATAGGCGCCCACGCCGGTCAATGCTCCGTGGCCGACCGACAGCAGCCCCATCCGGTGCGTCAGCAGCCAGAGCCCGGCGAATACGAGGCAGAACGCTGCGAGCTGGGTGACATCGGTGAGGAAGGTGGACGACGCGCGCAGCGGAACGACCACTGCCAGAGCGGCGATCGCGATCAGTGCCACGGCAGTCAGCCGGTTCGGCCACGTTGCCGCGGCCGACTGGGCCGATTCGGATGACGGCGGCGCACGGCCCGCTGCTTCGGCCTCCTGGCCGGCGCTTCGCTCGCCCGGCATGGCCGGCGTCTCCGATTCGGAGGATGGGGGTGTTTCGCCGGCCCGGGGGATCGGAATGCTCGCAGCGACACTGCCGTGCGGGACGGGGGCTTCGCGCAGCGCCAGGCGGAACACGGGTGTGTCGGAATCGGGAGTCGGCGGATCGCTCACGTCCGCAGCCCCTCGCGGGCGGCCTTGCGCGACAGCAGGCCCGACGGGCGCACCGACAGCACCACGATGAGCACGCCGAGCGCCCACACCAGCGTGACCTGGCTGTCGATGAAGCCGACGTAGCCAGCCATCATCGTCTCGGCGAAGGCGAACAGGTAGCCCCCGGCGAGCGCCAGGGCGGGGCTGCGCAGGCCACCGAGGGTGGCGGCTGCAAGGCCGAAGATCAGCAGACGCTCCATCATGTCGGGGCGCACGTTCAGCTCACCGGCGATGAGGCCGCCGGCCAGCCCTCCCAAGGCCGCGGCGACAGCCCAGCCGCCCATCACCACCCACTCCACCCTGATGCCCACCAGCGCAGAGCTGTCGCGGTTGGACGTGATGGCCCGGAATGCGAGGCCCACCTTCGTGGTGCGCTGAACCAGCGCGAGCAGGCCGATGGCCGCCAGCATCGTGAGTGTCAGCCCGATGGTGTCGAACCACAGCCGAGCACCGCCGATGATGAACCGGTCGGTGTGCTCCTGCGGGAACGGCGAGCCGAGGAACCGCTGGCGACCGCCGAAGTGCTTGACCACGAACACACCGATGAGCAGGTAGAGCCCGAGCGTCGCACCGATGGTCGGCACGGGGTCGCCGCGCATCGGCCGGATGACCGTGTATTCGAGCAGGGCGCCCACTGCCGCAGACACGACCACCGCGCCGGCAACCGCGGCCCAGATCGGCCACGGCGTGGCGAACGGCGTCAACCAGCCCGAGAACGCCACGCCAGGGTCGGCGCCTGCAGCGAACACCACCGCGATGTACGCGGAGAGCATCGCCATCTGACCCTGCGCCAGGTTCAGCACCCCGGTCGAGCGGAACACCATCGAGATCGCCACCGCCAAGGCTGCGTACGCAGAGCCGTTGGCGAACGAGTCGAAGACCCGCTGCAGGAACAGGGTCACGGCCGCAGATTGTGTCACGGGCGGGCGCGTTGACCCTTCGCCGCCTGCCGGTGCGAAGATGAGGCAGTGCCGAACGGTTCTGATGCCCGCTCCGGTGAGACTCGCTACCTCGCCGATGTCGTGCTGACCTGTGACGAGGACTTCGCGATGATCGAGCGCGGGACCGTGGACGTGGGGGCAGACGGGCGCATCGCCTGGGTCGGTGCCGCTGCTGACGCACCGGCCACCGACGCACCGGTGATCAACCTGGGCGGCCTGCTGATGCCCGGCCTGGTCAACACCCATGCGCACACGCCGATGACGCTCGTGCGCGGCGCAGGCGACGGGCTGCCGCTGATGGCGTGGCTCACCGAGGTGATGTGGCCGCGTGAGGGCCGCCTGCGCCCCTCCGATGTGTGGTGGGGGATGACGCTCGGCTCAGTCGAGATGCTGCGCTCGGGCGTGACGACCACATGCGAGATGTACGCCTTCGAACACGAGGTGATCGATGCGGGCCGCCAGGCGGGCATCCGGCAGGTCATGTGTCCGGGTGTGCTGTCGGTGGCGCACTTGGACGACACCGGAAGCGTCGCCGATCGAGTCGGCGAGATCGCCCGGGTACACGACGAGCAGAACGACCCATTGGGCCGCGTCACCATCGGGTTTGCACCGCATTCGGCGTACGACCTCGGCGTGGGCCCGTGCGCGGAGATCGCCGTTGCAGCCCGGGAGCGCGACGCCCTGCTGCACATTCACGTCGCCGAGACCGCCGATGAGGGCGACGCGCTGGCCGACATGCACAGCGGCGCCAGCGTGCCGAGGCTCCTTGCTGAGGCCGGTGCGCTGGAAGGAAGGGTGCTGGCTGCGCACAGTGTCTGGCTCGACGATGCCGACCTCGACATCTACGCCTCGGCGGGCGTGGCCGTGGCGCACTGCCCGGTCAGCAACATGAAGCTGGGTTCGGGCGTGGCGCGGGTGCCCGAGATGATCGAGCGGGGCATCACGGTGTCGCTCGCTACCGATGGGCCTGCGTCCAATGACGATCTGGACCTGTGGGAGGAGATCAAGATTGCCTCGCTCCTGGCCCGGGTGACCGCGCTCGACCCCACCGTGATGAGCGCGCAGCAGGTCATCTCGATGGCCACTCGCAGCGGCGGCGAGGCGCTCGGCTTGGATGTCGGCGTGCTGGAAGCGGGCCGCTGGGCCGACATGATCCGGCTCGACATCGATGATGTTGCGTTTGTCCCGGTCACGTCCCCGCAGGAGCTGATCGCCCATGTGGCATGGTCCGGCGGCAGTCGCCACGTCACCGAAGTGTGGGTCGGTGGCGAGCGGGTGGTCGCGGACCGGGTATGCCTCACCGTCGACGAGTCACGGGCTCGCTATGAAGTGCAGCATCGTGCGCAACGGCTGGCGCAGGAATCGGGGACGTGAGCGAGATGAGCGAGATGGGCGACACCAGCGGAGCAGGCCGCGAGCGCCCCCCGGTGGGCATCATCGCGGGAACCGGCTATTACGAGCTTCCCGGCCTGAGCGAGGCCGAGCACCAGATGGTGCAGACCGACTGGGGCGAGGCGCACGCCATGACCGGCCGCTGGCGTGGCCGCAGCATCGTGTTCGTGCCGCGCCATGGCGGCGACCACTCGATCCCGCCGTCCGCCATCAACTACCGGGCCAACATCGCGGCGATTCGTGATCTGGAGGCCACGGCCATCCTCGCGGTGAGCGTCGTGGGTTCGATGGTGCCCGAGCGGGGCACCGGATCATTCCTGCTGCTCGACGACTATCTGGAATTCACCACCGGCCGAGCTGCCACCTTCTTCGACCAGCCGGGGCAGGTCACCCATACCGACATGACGACGCCGTACGACCCGTCGCTGCGTGCTGCGCTGGTTGCCGCGGCAGCGACCGAGGGCATCGACGTGGCGCCCACCGCCACCTACGTCTGCACGAACGGGCCCCGCTTCGAGACACCCGCGGAGATTCGCATGTATGCGCAGATGGGCGGCAGCGTCGTCGGGATGACTGGCTATCCGGAGGTGGCGCTGGCCCGTGAGGCCGGCATCCCGTACGCCGGCATCGCCGTCGTAGCGAACATGGCCGCGGGGATGTTCGACGGCGAGATCTCGCACGAAGAAGTCTCGGCGGCGCTCGCGGCCACCAAGGAACCGCTGTTCGCTCTGCTCGGCCGCACCGTCTCGGCGATCTGACGTCGGCCTGAAGCCGATCTGCCATCCCCTACCCGCAGACTGGCGAGAAATAGAGTCCGACGTGATGCCTGCATGGACGCGTTTTGGACCGCTCGGCGTGCCGCGCCTGCGATTTTGGGGCGGCTCTCACGCACTCACGGGGCGGTTGATGCGCACCTGCTCGGCGCTGCGCCGGAGCGCGCGCCGAGGCACGACGATGCTTGCCGTCCTGGTGCTGATCGCGGCCGTGCTGGCACCTGCGGCGTCGGCGCAGACTCGGTCCATCGGCACGGTGGTCATCGCCAACGGCTGGAGTTCTGCCGACTCGGCCGTTGCATCGGCCCTCGCAGCCCTCGAGAGCGGCAGCCAATCCGACGCCGTGGTGCTCTATGCGAACTCGAGAGAGCTCACCGCCCGTACAGCAAGCTTCATCCGAGACCGCCAGCCGTCGGCGGTGATCCTGGTCGGCGGCACGGCTGCGCTGTCAACCGCAGTGCAAGATGAGGTGGTCGCACTGGTCGGCGGTGCTGCAGTCCGGCGGATCGAGGGCACCGACCGCTTCGATACGGCTGCGAAGGCGGTGCCGTCGAACGCCACCACATTCATCGTGGCGAACGGCTTCAGCGCCGCAGACACGGGCGTGGCGGCCGCCCTGGCGGCGACACGTCCCAACGCAGCAGTGCTGCTGGCCAACGCCGACGACCTCACGGAGCCGACCGAACGCATCATTCGCGAACAGCAGCCCTCGCAGGTCGAATTCGTCGGCGGCACGGTGGTGCTCGCAGCATCGCTCGCCGATCGTGTCCGGGAGCTCGCGCCCTCGGTGCAGAGCGTGCCGCGCCACAGCGGCGCGTCCCGCACCGATACCGCAGCAGCGGCCGCGCCCAACCTCTCCACCACCGTGGTGATCGCGAACGGGTGGAGTCCAGCAGACATGGGGGTCGCCGCTGCCTACGCGGCCATCACCACCGGCGGAGCAGTGCTGTACTCCCAGACGAGCGCGCTGACCGCTCCCACCGAGCGACGCATCGAGGAGCTGCGGCCGCGTGCGATCGTGCTGGTCGGCGGGAGCGCGGCGCTCGACACCAGCTTGCATGCCCGCCTGCGCACCCTCGCTCCGACGGCTGCTCTGCACAGGATCAGCGGGTCGGACCGCATCGACACTGCGGCCCGTGCCGCGGCAGGCACGCTGACGGCCATCGGCACCGATCCGCCGAGCGCACCGACGTCGCTCACGGCGACCACCAGGAATGCCGGTCTGGCAGTGTCGTGGAGGGCACCCACCAGCGCCGTCGGTGCAGCGGTCTCCGGCTACGTGGTGGAGTACCGCGCGTGCACCGCCACGCCGAGCACCTGCACGTCCGGTGCGAGCTGGGGCGGTTGGACCGCACATGCGCATTCGGGTACCGGCACCAGCACCACCATCACCGGTCTCGCCAACGGCACCGCATACCAAGTGCGGGTGCGGGCCCGCAATATCTTCGGGCTCGGCTCATGGTCGCAGATCGTGTCGGGCATACCGGAAGTGCAGACCGGACGGCCCTCGGTACCGGCCCGCCTGACCGTGGAGGCCGCGAACGAGCAGTTGAAGGTGACGTGGGCGCCGTCGACGCCCCCGAGCGGCGGGAGCGTCGACGGCTACGAGGTTCGATACCGGACGTGCGGTTCGAGCCTGACATGCGGCAGCTGGACGCCCCACAGCCATTCGGGCACCGGCACCACCACCACGATCACCAAGCTGAGCAACGGCGTCAAGCACGAGGTGCAGGTGCGCGCCCGCAGCGGCGGGAGCGAGAGCGACTGGTCGCCAACTCAGTCGGCAACACCTGAGGAGCTGCCGAGCTTCGAGCGTGCTCCCGACTTGACGGCGGGCGACCGGCAGATCCTCGTGCAATGGAACGAGCCCGGATACTCCGGGTCGGCCATCACCGACTACGACGTGCAGTACCGGGCCTGTACCGCGACGCCGAAGGACTGCTCTGACAGCGAGACCGAGGCCTGGGGCAGTTGGAGGGCGCGCGGCCACTCGGGTACCGGCAAGGTCTCGACGATCACGGGACTGACCAACGGCACCGCCTACGAGGTACAGGTGCGGGCTCGCAACGCCAACGGCGTGGGGCCGTGGTCGACAGCCGGGGAGGCGAAGCCGGTCTCGGTGCCGGCGAGGCCGAACACCCCGACTGTCGAACCGGGCCATCAATCGCTGGTGGTGACCTGGGTTGCGCCGGCCGACAACGGTCTCAGCATCACCGGCTATGACGTCGAGCACTGCACTGGCACCTGCGCCAGCAACTCAGAAGACTGGACTGACGTTCCAGCTCACTCGGGCACCGATCCAAGGCACGAGATCACCGGTCTCGTCAATGGCACGGCCTACAGGGTGCGCGTCCGGGCCATCAACGATCTCGGCGGCGCAGGCTTGGGCTTGGGCCCGTGGTCGTCGATCAGGTCGGCCACGCCGAAGGCCCTTCCCGACGCCCCCGACGCGCCGAGTCTCGTGGCCGGTGACCGCCAGATCGATGTTTCGTGGAATCCGGCAGAGCCGAATGGCACGACGATCAATCGCTACGACGTCCAGTACCGGGCGTGCACGGCGACGCCGAGAGACTGCAGCGCGAATCCTCGGTGGGGTGGATGGCAGACAAGAACCCTCACGGACCTCAGCGACCTCGCGCTGACGATCACGAACCTTACGAATGCCACCAAGTACGAGGTGCGAGTGAGGGCTCGCATTTCCACTGGCGTCGGGCCGTACTCGACGTCGGAAGAATCAACGCCGCTCGGCAAGCCGGCCAAGCCCGCGACGCCCACGCTGACCCCGGGCAACGAATCGCTCGTGGTGACATGGAAGGCACCGGCCGACAACGGTTCTGCCATCACCCGCTACGACGTCGCGCACTGCGTGAGCACCGCAGATTGCAGTCTCGACGGACAAGGTTGGTCGTCGCCAGGCACTGTCACGGAAAGCGGCGGAGACCCACCTGCGACCACCTACACGATCACCTCGTTGAACAACGGCACGACGTACAGGGTGCGCGTCCGGGCCGTGAACGGTGTCGGCGGCGCGGGCCAGGGCCTGGGCCCGTGGTCGTCATCTGCGTCGGGCACGCCGTCACTGCGACCTGACGCTCCCGCTGCGCCGAACATCAACCCGGGCGACCGGAAGTTCAGCCTCTCGTGGGGCGAGCCAGGCAGCAACGGGCTGGCGATCACCCAGTACATCCTTGGATTCCGGGCATGCACCGCAACGCCGAGAGACTGCACCGGCGCCACCCCGACGTGGGGGAACTGGGCTGAGCGGAGCTACGCGGCCAGCAGCACCGCTGCGACGATCACCGGGCTGACCAACGGGACGAAGTACGAGGCGCGGGTGAGAGCCCGTAACGCCAACGGCGTTGGGCCGTGGTCGGACTCTGTCGACACCATCCCATTGGCGGCTCCGTCGACACCCGCCGGGCTGACCCTGGAGCCCAGCAATACACAGCTGGTTGTGTCGTGGAGCGAGCCGGCATCGCACGGCGCGGACATCACCGGCTATCAGGTTGAGCACCGTGACTGCACGGCGACACGAAAGGACTGCACGTCGAGCCCGAAGTGGAACCAGCAATGGACGTCGGTAACCGTCGCCGCCGACACCACGACAACGACGATTAGCAGCCTGATGAACGACACCGCGTACCAAGTGCGGGTGCGGGCCACGAGCGGCACTGGCAATAGTGGTTGGTCGCAGATCAAGTCAGCCATCGTCGCTGCTGTACCCGACGCTCCGGCTACGCCGACACTGGCTGCCGATGATCGCCAGCTGCGCGTCAACTGGAGTGAGCCAGAGGATCATGACTCGACGATCGAGCACTACGAGGTGGCCTACCGGGCATGCGCCGCAACCAACTCCGTCACCACGGTCAAGACGTGTGACCCGAATCCGACTTGGGGGAACTGGCGGCTTCACGGCGATACCGGTGCCAGCCTGTCGAGGATCATCACGGGCCTGACCAATGGCACCGCGTACCAGGTGCGGGTGCGGGCCGAGAACGAGAAAGGCTGGGGGCCGTGGACTGCAACGCCGGCCGTCGGCACACCTGTGGGCGCGCCATCAGCACCCACTACGCCCAGGGTGACCACAGGCAACATGGCGTTGACGGTCAATTGGATCGTGCCGCGATCCAACGGTTCGACCATCGACGGCTATGACGTGCGCTACCGGGCCTGCACCGCGACCAACTCCGACATGAGGGTGCTGACTTGCGCCACGAATCCGACATGGGCCGCCACATGGGAGACGCACACCCATGCCGATGACAGCACCAGTACGACCATCGGAAGCCTGATCAACGGCACCGCGTACCAAGTACGGGTCCGTGCGACGACCGACGACAACCGTGAGAGTCCGTGGTCATCATCTGCCATGGGCATGCCGAGAGGCGCGCCCGATGCGCCGACGGTGACGCTGGCATCAGGTAATCGGCAGCTGATCGTGACGTGGCCCAAGCCGAATGCCCGGGGGTCGACGATCACGAGCTTCCAACTGCGGTACTGCGACAGCGGGGACACCGCGAACGACTGCACCAGTGACTACGACGACTGGACGACCAGGCCCGGAATCGGTTCGGGTTCGACGCGCTACACGATCTCTGGGCTCACCAACGACAACGAGCACCTCGTCGAGATGCGCACCATCAGCAGAGGCCATGGCGAGAGTGCCTGGACGAGCAGAGCAACTGCGACACCGGGCGCACCGAATCCTCCCTCGGCGCCTCGACTGACGGCTGGCAATGCAGAGATCACCGTGCGGTGGTCGGCGCCCGCCAAGAACCACTCGGACATCACCGCGTACGAAGTGGCGTACTGCAACGACACCGACGACGACTGCTCCGCTGTCGGCGGTACTGGTTGGCAGACGCCCGTGTCCCACAATGACTTTGAGGAATTGCGCACGGTGCTCTCGTCCCTGACGAATGGCAAGACCTACAAGGTTCGAGTCAGGGCCCTGAACACTCAGGGATCGGGCGCATGGTCGTCCATGGCCACGGCGAGGCCCACGTCGGCCTAGCGGGCCGCGCGAGCCAAGCGCCGCTCATTGGTGGGCTGCGCGGTGCAGATGATCTGACGGTTCGCTGACGCGCTGGTCACGTCACTGCTCCTGTATGGCACTATGTGTGAACAGCTATTGACGTACTGATACGGCTGGGCACATGACCGATCCCACCAGTGATGCCACGTTCTCGGCTCTGGCCGACCAGACGCGCCGGGCGATCTTGGGATTGATCGGCGAGCATGGCGAGCTGACGGTGGGGGAGATCGCCTCCCGGTTCGACGGCGTCGGCCGGACGGCGGTGTCGTCGCATCTGCGCATCCTGCGCCTTGCCGGGCTGATCACCGAGCGCCGTGACGGCCGCTACCGCCACTACTCGCTCACCTCGACGCCCGCAGACACGGTGGTGGCCTTTCTCGCCTCCGTGTACCAGAACTCGCTCGAGCAGTTGGCGGACGCGATGAACGAAGCGGTCGCTGGCGCCGGAAGCGGCGACGCTGGCCAGCGAGACGACGGGCTGAGCGCCTAAGGGCTTGCGATGGCTGAACTCGTTCTCAGCAGCGAGGTGCGGCTAGCGGCAGACCCGAGCGAGCTGTTCGCGCTGTTCGGATCCGGCGATCCAGCGCTGGGCTGGCTGTTCGGCTCCGAGGCCGAGGTGCTGGCGCCCGGTGCGCTGGTTCGGCTCGCCCTGCCCATCGGCGAGGGGTCACGGGTGCACGGCACGGCACGGGTGCTGAGCTGCAAACCCGTCCGACGGATTGACCTGGTGCACGAATCGCCCTGGTTCGGGCATGTTGCATGTCACCTCGATCCGCTGCGCAGCGGCGGCACCCGGTTGCGCATCCGAGTCAGCATCGACGACCGCGAGTTCATGCGCTTCGGGGCCGACCTGGGGCTGCTCTGCGGAGCCGACGCCGAGGGCTGGGAGATTCCGCTCGGATTGCTCGCCTCGCTGTCGGGGAGTGCGGGGATCCTCGGCCGCTCAACGGTCAACTGCGCGCAGCTAGCTGTGGAGGAAATCAACGCTGACGGCGGCGTGACAGGTCGAGACGTTCGACTCATGGTCACGGATGACGCCACCGATCCCGGCACCGGCGTGGTCGCGATGCGCCGTCTCTGCGGGGTGTCGGGCTTGGCCGCGGTGGTGGGTATGCATTCCTCGGCGACCTATTCGGCTACCTCGCCGATCGCTGTCGCCCAGGGCATCCCGTACCTCTACACGCCCACCAGCGAGGCGGTCCCCACCCATCCGCTGCTGATCCACTTCGGCGAGCGGCCGCTCGACCAGTTGCACCGAGCCCTCCCGCTCCTGGCCGAGGTGACCGGCGGGAGCCGCTGGTTCCTCGCCGGCAACGACTACTCGTGGCCCCGCGCGGTCGGCACGGCCGCGCGGGCGGTCATCGAGCGCATGGGCGGCACGGTCAGCGGCGAGGGCTACGTACCGCTGGGAACCGAGGACTTCACGCCGGTGATCTCGGCCATCGGCGAACACGGCACTGACCATGTCGTGTCGAGCTTCGTCGGGCAGGACCACGTCCGCTTCGAGAGCGAGTTCTCGTCGTCGGGGCTTCGCTCGACCACCCGTACGTTCGCACCGCTCATGGATGACGCCGTGGTGGAGCATCTCGGCGATTCGGCTGCGGGCATCTGGAACGCTCTCGGCTACTTCGTCGGCATGGATTCCGCAGAGAATCGGGAGTTCCTGCGGCGCTATGCAGACCGGTTCGGCGAGTGCGCCCCTCCGGTGTCTGCAGCAGCGGAAGGCGTGTACGAGGCAGTGCACACCTGGGCGGCCGCCTGCAGGTCGGGCGGGGGCACCGATCCCTCGTCGCTGCTGAACGGCTTGCGTACCAGCACCTACCGCGGCCCGCGCCGCTGCGGCAGAGGCGGCTCGCTGGAGTCGCTGCTGCTGGGGGAGGCGACGCCGGCGGGGGTCCGGGTGATCGACGAGCTTCCCGTCGCAGCGCCCGCCTGATTCTCAGGCTTCTGGCTGAACCCGCCGCGTCGGCGCCGGGGCCGTCCGCTCGTGTATCTCCGCGCTTGACCCGGGCCGTTTGACGGGACAATATGTCAACATCTACTCACATATTGGGGGAGGTTGACGCCGTGGGGAGCACACTGAAACCACGGACGCGGTCCCGTTCTCGAACCGCAGCAATCATGATGGCGCTGCTGCTGGGGATGGCAGCGGCGTGCGCGACGAGCGACGATGAGCCCGCAGTCGCTGAACCGGCGGCGACCGAGGCCGAGGCGGCGCCTGCCCCTGCCGACGAGCCAGCCGACGACAGCGACGCAGCGCCCGAACCCACCGAAGCACCTGCGACCACCGCGCCGGACGAGCCCGCCGAGCCGTCGGGGGAGCCGGTGCGCATCGGGATCCTGTTCTCCAACAGCGGTCCCGCTGGCATCTTCGGCCAGCCCACGGCCAACATCGCAGAGTTCATCGAAGAGGACATCAATGTCGCTGGCGGCATCAACGGCCGACCGGTCGAGACGTTCCTCGCCGACGACGCCACCGATCCCGCCGTCGGGCGCCAGGCAATGGAGCAGCTCATCGAATCGGACGGCGTCGACGTGGTGCTCGGCACCCATTCCAGCGCGACACGTGAAGCCGCCAAGCCGCTCGCCGAGGATGCCGGCGTGCTGTACATCTACGCAGCCCTCTACGAGGGCGGCGAGTGCTCGCCAGTGATGTTCAACACGGGCGAGGTGCCCAGCCAGCAGCTCGCACCGGTCATCCCGTGGATGATGGACGAGACCGGCGGCAACACCTGGTTCCTGCTCGGCAACGACTACGTGTGGCCTCGGCGGAGCTTCGAGCTTGCCCGGCAGTACATCGAAGCCGCAGGCGGCGAAGTGGTGGGCGAGGAATACGTCCCGCTCGGCACCCAGGACTTCTCCTCTGTCGCCCAGCAGATCGCAGGCTCGGGCGCAGACCTGATCTTCCCGGCGCTCGTCGGCGGCGACGCCATCGCCTTCGAGACCCAGGCGGTCGACTTCGGCATCGGCCAAAGCGCCATCCCGCGGCTCGCGAACATCTATGAGGAGAACGTGCTCGGAGCGATGGGACCGTCGGTCACCGCCGGCATGCGGGTCACGCTGGGCTACTTCAAGGAAGTGGACAACCCTGCCAACAACGCATTCGTGGCTCGCTACTTCGAGCAGTTCGGGGCTGACGCGCCGCCGCACATGACCTTCAGCTCGCACATCTATGACGCCGCGTTGCTGTATGCGGCCGCGGCGAACGCTGCGGGCAGCACCGACACGGCGGCTGTCGCAGCGGCCCTCGAAGGACTGTCGCTCTCGACGCCGACTGGCGACATCACCGTCTCCGGCAGCCGTCACCTCGCGCAGCCGATCTATGTGGCGGAGATCCAGTCCGACGGCTCACAGCTCATCGTCCAGTCGTTCCCGGCGGTGGAGCCTGACGAGACCTGCAGTCCCGAGTGAACGCGCACATCATGAGCCTTCCCGCGGAGCCGCCTGTTGCTTCCCGCTCTTGTTCGCTTCGCTCACGGGCCGCTCGGGCCCGGGCGGCTCAGCCTCGTAGCTCAGTCCCTTGGATGCGCTGACGCTCGAACTGCTCAACGGGCTGAGTCTGTTCGCGACGCTTGCGATCGTCGCGCTCGGCCTCGGCATTGTGTTCGGGCTGATGGGGATCATCAACCTCGCCCACGGCGAGTTCGTGATGATCGGGGCGTACGTCGCCTACGTCACTCACGCCAACGGGCTCAGCCACTGGCTGTCGCTGCCGCTGGCCGCAGTCGTGCTGTTCGTGCTGGGCGCCTGCATCGAGGTTGGGTTGATCCGACGCATCCATCGCCGGCCGGAGGTGACGATCCTGGCCACGTTCGGCCTGTCGATCTGTCTGCGGCAGGCCGTCGAGCTGATCTTCACCAAGGACTTCCGCGGCGTTCCCAACCCGGTGCCCGGCGCGACCCGGGCATTCGGCGTGCTCTTTCCGACATATCGCTACGTGCTGATCGGCATCGCCGTCGTCGTGGTGGTGGTGACACTGCTCGCGTTCACCCGGTCACGCTTCGGATTGACCGTCCGGGCGATCGTCGCCGACCGCGACCTCGCGGATGCCTGCGGCGTGCGCACCGGCATCGCCAACTTCTGTGCATTCGGCATCGGCGCGGCGACTGCCGGGGTCGCGGGTGCTCTGGTCGCTCCGCTGGGTGCGATCGAGCCCCAGGCCGGGCTCGCCTACCTGCCCGGGGCGTTCCTGGTGGTGATCGTCGGCGGCTTCAACCGGCTGTGGGGCGTGATCGCAGGAGCGCTGGTGGTGGCGGCGGTGCAGACCGGTGTCATCCACTTCTACGACGCCGTCTGGGCGCAGATCGCCTCGCTTGCTCTCGCGGTGCTGATGCTGCAGCTTCGCCGGGTGCCCGTCGAGGGGGCCGCGGCATGAGGCGCGCACTCGCCCTCGGCGCGGCCTGTGCAGTCGTGGCAGCGGCATTCAGCGGCGCATTCGGCGGCTACCGCTCGGGACAGCTCTCGCTGTTCCTGGTATTCGCCGCGCTCGCCGTCAGCCTCGATTTCGTGTGGGGCTACTCCGGCATCCTCTCGCTGGGCCAGCTGCTGCCCTTCGGCATCGCTGCGTACACGTCGGCGAAGGTCGCCGCCGCGGCGCCGTCGCTGAGCGTGCCGATGCTTGTCGGCTCCGCTGCGGTGGGCGCCGGTGTCGCCGCGGCCCTCGGCGTGGCGATGCTGCGACGCCGGCCGTCCGCGGTCGTGGTGGGCCTGCTCACGCTGGTGCTGTCGCTCACGCTGGAGCAGCTCGCCGAGCAGTGGCGAGACCTCACGGGAGGCTTCAACGGGCTGACCGGCGTCCCCCGCCTCGGCGCCTTCGGGATCGAACTCTCCGATACAGCGCAGGATGTCGCGATCAGTGTGCTGGCCATCGTTGCGATCACCGTGGTCGGCACGCTGCTCACGCGACCGATCGGCGCGGTGCTGATCGGCATCCGTTCCAACGAGCGCCGCATGGAGGCGCTGGGCTACAAGACCGTCCAGATCAAGATCTGGGCGTTCACCGTGGGCGGCGCGCTCGCGGGCTTCGCCGGTGCGCTGTACGTGCACCGCACAAGCTTCGTGTCGCCGCAGATCTTCGGGTTCTCGCTGGCCACCAGCGTGGTGCTGTGGACACTGGTCGGCGGGCGGGGAACCATCGTGGGCCCAGTCATCGGTGCGATGGCGATCAACTTTGCTTCCGCGACGCTGGCCGACGTCTGGCTGCAGTACTGGACGCTCGCCACCGGCCTGATCTTCGTGGCCGTCGTGGTGGTGATGCCCCATGGGCTGGTCCCCAGCGCCCAGCGGTTGGCAGGCCGGCCGGCCCGCCGCCGCCAGCAGCCGACGCTGCGGCCCGCTGCCACCGACGGTGACGCGACGTCGGGCCCAGGCGCAGGCACGCAGGCGCCGTCGGCTGCCGCTGCGGCAGTCTTCGAAGCCCGGGAAGTGCACAAGAGCTTCGGCTTCTTCCGGTTGCTCGATGGCGTCACGCTCACCATGGATGACGCTGAGCTCCGCTGCCTCATCGGGCCGAACGGCGCGGGCAAGTCCACGCTGCTCGACATCCTGTCGGGCCAGCAGGGCTGCCAGTCTGGGCGGGTGCTGGTGCTCGGCGCCGAGCACACGGGCCGCCAAGCCTGGGAGTTCGCGAGACACGGGGTGAGTCGCAAGTTCCAGTCGCCCCAGCTCATCGACGACCTGTCTGTGGCTACGAACGTGGCCATCGCAGCCTGGGGGACTCGTTCGTCGCCCTGGAACCTGATCCGTCGCCCCTGGGCTACGGCGGTGCCGCGGCCTGCGCTGGAAGTGCTCGAACGCACGCAGCTCGGCGAGCGGCTCGACATGCGGGCGGGCGATCTCTCCCACGGAGACAAGCAGTGGCTGGAGATCGCGATGGCGGTGGCAGGGGACTGCGGGCTGCTGCTGCTCGACGAGCCGACCGCTGGCATGACGGTTGCCGAGAGCCTCGAAGCGGCCGCGCTGCTGCGTGAGCTCCACCGTTCTCATCGGCTGCCGATCGTGATCGTGGAGCACGACATGGCGTTCATCCGCGCCGTGGCCGATCGCGTCACGGTGCTCGCGCGCGGCGAGGTCATTGCCGACGGCACTGTCGCCGAGGTCGAGAGCGACCCTGATGTGCAGGCGATCTACGCGGGGGTCGACAGCTGATGCGGTTCGAAGCGCACGGGCTGCGCTCGGGCTACGGCAGCGTGCCGGTGCTGCACGGCATCAGCTTCGGTGTCGCCCAAGGGGAGATCGTGGCGCTGGTCGGACGCAACGGCGCCGGCAAGACGACTCTGGTCCGCACGATGATCGGCTTGCTGAGGGCGACCGGCGGGCAGATCAGGCTCGATGGCGCCGACATCACGCGGGTGCCGCCCTCTCGCCGTGTTCGGGCCGGGCTGCGAGCTGCTTTCCAGGAGCGCTCGCTGTTCAGCCAGCTCTCGGTGGGCGACAACCTGCGGCTGAGCGGGCATCCGGCGGCCGAGCACGGCCGCGTGCTGGCAATGTTCGGCGAGTCGTTGGCGGGACGCGAGGCTCAGCGAGCGGGCACCCTCTCGGGTGGCGAGCAGAAGATGCTCGCGGCGGCGTCGGCGCTCGCTTCGACTGCGTCCATCCTGCTGATGGACGAGCCGACTGAGGGCTTGCAGCCCTCGAATGTCGAGTTGCTCAGCGACGCCCTCGCGGTGGCGAGGCAGGAGGGCCGCGGCGTGCTGCTGGTGGAGCAGCACCTGGCGCTGGCGCTGCGGCTGGCCGACCGGTTCATCGTGCTCGAGAAGGGCGAGATCGTCGACACAGGCACTGCCGGCGAGGCCGGTCTGGCGGACCGACTGTCGGGCCGCCTCGCCCTATGAGGTCAACCCAGCGAGACCGAACCAGCCTGATCAGCCCAAACACATCAGTCATGCGACAACAGACGACCAAGTACAAAGGACGGCAACCATGACCGAACCGACCCAGATGAGCCTCGCCGCGGCAGCGCAGGCCATCAGAGCCCGAGATCTGAGTGCGGTCGAGTTGCTCGACGCCTGCCTCGCGAGCATCGAGCGGACGGAGTCCACGGTCAACGCATTTGCCTCGATCGGGGCTGATGCTGCGCGTGCGGTGGCCCAACAGCTCGACGGCGGAGGGATCGCCGGCCCGCTGCACGGCGTGCCCATCGCCCTCAAGGACCTGTTCTTCACCGAAGGCGTTCCGACAGAGGCGAATTGCGAAGCCCTGCGGGGATTCGTGCCAGACCACGACGCCACGGTCGTGCATCGCCTACGTCAGGCCGGTGCCGTGATCGTCGGCAAGACCAACACGCACGAGTTGGCGTTCGGCGTTTCCTGCCCGGCGTCGCACAACCCCTGGGATCCGCAGCGTTCGACCGGCGGTTCCTCGGGAGGCAGCGCAGCGAGCCTCGCCGCCCGGCAGGTGTTCGGTGCGCTCGGCACCGATACCGGCGGTTCGGTACGCATCCCCTCGAATTGCTGCGGCACGACAGGGATCAAGACGACGCGCGGCGTCGTGCCCCGACACGGGTTGCACCTGCTCTCATGGACCTACGACACGGTCGGCCCGATGGGGCGTACCGCTGAGGATTGCCGGATCCTGCTGGACGTCATCGCAGGCCATTCGCCCGATGACCCGTTCTCGTCCAAGACGCCGCTGAGCGACGCCGCGGACCCGGGCGAACTCACCCTCGGCGTGCCGAGCGACAGCTTCTTCGACGGGATCGACGTCGATCCTCACGTCGGTGCGGTGATGGACGCAGCAGTCGACGTGCTCCGCACGATCGTGGCCGACATCAGCTCAGTGCAGGTGCCCAACAGCGCCGAGCACATGCCGGCGGGCGTCACGATCGTCTTCGCCGAGTCGGCGGCGTTGCTCGAAGAGCTGCGCACCGACCACACCGACCTGGTCGGCGAGGAGGTTCGGGGCATTCTCGAAGCGGGTGCTGCGATCTCCGGAGCAGAGCTTGCGTCAGCGCAGGCACAGCGGGTGACGTTCGAGCGGGCGTGCATGGACGTGTTCGACGAGCAGGGCGTCGACCTGATCATCGCCCCGGTCAACCCCAATCAGGTGCTGCCCCATGGCGCGGTCGAGCTCGACGGGGTGCCGCTCATTCCCGCAACAACCCAGTTCACCTTCCCGGTCAACGGGGCCGGGCTGCCCGCCATCGCCCTGCCGGGCGGTTTCGCTCCCGACGGTCTGCCCATCGGCTTCCAGCTCATCGGCAGGCCGTACGCCGAGCGGACGCTTGCTGCGGTGGGCGAGGCCTTCCAGCGGGTCACCGATCATCATGCCCACGCACCGCCGGTGTGACACAGCGCTCTATGTGCGACGCGGGGTCCAGGGCGCGGTCAACCCTGCACAGCGCAGGCGTAGCATTCGCACTGTCCCCCGTGACAGTGAGGTGATCATGCGCAGCTGGGACTCGATGGACGACTTCGAGGCCTTTCTGGATGACGGCGGGCTGGTGGAGCCCGACGACGACATGCCAGACGCATACCGCGAGGCGGTGTTTCGGTTCATCGAGCTGCACGCCAACAGCGAGTACATGGGCGGCCTGACCGAACGCGACTGGATCGCCAAGGCGCCGGGGCTGACGAACAAGCTGACTGCGTTGGCCAAGACCCAGGATGAGATCGGCCACGCGCACCTGCTGTACATGGTGGCGGCCGACATGGGCGTCAAGACCCGTGACGAGATGACCGCCGACCTGCTTGCGGGGCGCACCACGTTTCACAACGTGTTCCATTACCGGGCGTACTCGTGGGGCGATCAGATCGCCATTGCGTACCTGGTCGATGCGGCGGCGCTCGCCAGCCAGCAGGCCGTCTTCAAGAACTGCAGCTACGGGCCCTACAAGCGCATCCTGCGGCGGATCATCGCCGAGGAGGGCTTCCACATGCGCAACGGCGAGGAGCTGTTGCTGAAGATGGCCAAAGGCACCGCGCAGCAGCACGAGATGATGCAGGAAGGCATCGACCGCTGGTGGTGGCCATCAGTGCAGCTGTTCGGGCCCGACACGAGGCCCGACGACGTGCTGCTGCGCTGGCACATCAAGTCTGAGCGCAACGAGGATCTGCGGGACCGGTTTGTGCAGAAGATGGTGCCGCAGCTGACCGCCGCGGGCTTCACCATTCCCGACCCGGACTTGCACCAGGACTCCGAAACCGGTCGTTGGGTCAGCGGGAAGATCGACTGGGATGCGCTGAAGGCAGCCATCGCCGGCCGTGGGCCCGACAGTGCTCGCCGCTTGAACGATGCGCGCCTCGCTTGGGATGGGGCAGCGTGGGTACGTTCCGCGCTGGACGAGGCCGCGGCGGTGCCCGCATGAGCCGAGCGGTTCTCGCTGGCGTCGTCGCGGCTGTGCGCCGATCGGTGTCGCAGGTGTGCGACCCGGAATACCCGGAGGTGACCATCGCGGAGTTGGGGATCCTCGAACGAGTCAGCAGCAGCGACGGCGGCTCGACCGTTCGGATCGAGCTCGTGCCGACCATGCTGGGCTGCCCCGCACTTGATGTCATCGCCCGGGATGTCACCGATGCTGCGCGAACGGCGTGTGCCGGTGCCGACGTCTCGATCGAAGTGACCTTCGTCGACGACCCCGTGTGGACGCCGGATCGGATCGCGCCTTCGGCGGTGGGCTTCCTGGCTCGGGAGTATTCAGTGGCAGTGCGAAGCCGGTCGGCGACCGCGAGCTGCCCTATCTGCGGCAACGATGCCCTGGAGCACCGGTCAGACTTCGGGCCCACGCCGTGCCGCAGCGTGGAATGGTGCCCGAGCTGCCGCAACCCGATCGAGGTCGTCGGCAGGGTTGATATGCCGGCTTTGGCATGAAGACCTACGAGGTGTTCCTCAAGCGTCCCGGCAAGGATCCGTTCATCCATGTCGGCGCGCTCGAAGCGCCCGACGACGATCTGGCCCTCAGCTTCGCCCGCGACTGCTACACCCGGCGCTCTGAGGGAGACCAGATGTGGGTGGTGGCCCGCGAGGATCTGCTGGTCGCCGACCCTGTCGAGCTCGAGATGGCAGACCGACCTCACCGCCACAATGACGGAGCGCTGTTGCGGGATCTGCGGCAGGCCGGAGACCAGTCAGCCTCATGACCGACTCGGCCCCGGCAAGCACGCACGGCGCGCGCGAGATGGTGCTGGCGCTCGCCGATGACGAGCTGTGCATCGGCCAGAACCTGGCGTGGTGGATCGCTGTCGGCCCGTTCCTCGAGGAGGATCTGGCACTCACGTCGATCAGCCAGGACGAGCTGGGTCATGCTCGGGCGCTGTACGGGCTGCTCGGCGACGACGTCGACGCGCTGGCCTATGGACGCCAGGCGCACGAGTACCGCAGCGCGCACCTCACCGAGCTGCCGTGCCGCGACTGGGGCGAAACCCTGGTCCGGCACTTCCTGTACGACACCGCCGAGACCGTCCGCTGGGCAGCGCTGGCCGACTCCTCGTGGGAAGCCCTCGGCGCGGTTGCGCGTCGCGCCCTGGCCGAAGAACGATCGCACCTGCGCCACGCGACTGGGTTGCTGTCACGGCTGCTGCGCACCGAGGCAGGTCGTTCGCAGCTGCTCCCGCTGTTCGATCAATTCACGCCGCTGGCGTGCGAGCTGTTCGAGCTGCCGCCCGGCTGCGCTGCTGATGACCTCGTTGCTGCGGGCATCATGGCTCGTCCCTTGAGCGACCAGCGTGCCGAATGGCAGGAAGCGGTCGACGAGGCTGTGGCGAGCGCCGGATACCAGCCACAGTGGCCCGCTGGCAGCGCCAACGCAGCATCGGCGAACGGCCGCGCAGGTCGGCGCTCGGCGCACTTTGCGGCGCTGCACGCCGAAATGGTCGAAGTGCTCTCCATCGACCCGACGGCGGTCTGGTAGCTCCACGCCCATCGGTTCGGCGGCGCCGGCGAAGCCCGGGGCGTGGCGGGCGCAGGTGAGCCGAGCGCGGACCTGCCACAATCGCCGGGGCTCAGAGCCGGGTCGCGCAACGGAGGGCATTCATGGCATTGCGAGGAACATCTGTCGTCCGGCGCGAGGACGAGTCGCTGTTGCGCGGCCAGGGACAGTTCGTCGCCAACCTCGCCGTCGATGCCGACTGGGAACCCATGGCGCACGCCTGTTACGTGACGTCGACGGTTCCCCACGCCGAGATCAGCGGCATCGATGTGAGCGCGGCACGCAACGCGCCCGGTGTGGTCGATGTGGTCACGGCAGCCGATGTCAGTCTGGCGCCCTACCCGTCGCCGAATCCGGCCTTTGACGCCGCCATCGTGCGGCCGATGCTGGCCGCCGACCGGGTGCGATTCGTGGGCGAGCCCGTCGCCGTCGTGGTGGCCGACAGTCCGGCCGCGGCGATCGACGCAGCGGAGCTGGTCATCGTCGACTACGAGCCGCTGCCGGCGATCGTCGATCCTGAAGCAGCGCTCGAGGGCCCCGCACTGTTCGACGGCATGGCGGAGCCGAACGTCGTCATCCGCATGTCGCTCGACGGCGAGCAGGCCGACTTCGACTCATGCGAGGCGGTCGCCGAGGTCCGCACGGTCAACAACCGCATTGCGCCGTGCCCGCTGGAGCCGCGCGTTGCGGCGAGCCGCTGGGCCGACGACGGACGCCTGCACCATGTCAATGCCGGCCAAGGACCCCACCCGGTACGCGCCGGACTCGCCAAGATGCTCGAACTCGACCGCTCCCAGATGCGCGTGCTCTCGCGCGACGTGGGAGGGAGCTTCGGGGCAAAGGCTCGCCCGCATCCCGAGGAAGCGCTGCTGGGTTGGCTGGCAGCTCGCACCGGCCGGCCGGTCATGTGGGTGCCCTCGCGCACCGACGACATGGTGGGTCTCGTGCACGGCCGCGGGCAGATCCAGTACTGCCGCATCGGCGGCAGCCGCGACGGGCACATCACGGCATTTGCAGTGCACGTGGTGCAGCAGGCCGGCGCCTACGGGAACATGGGTGCGGCGCTGCCGAACAACGGCCGGGCGATGCTCGCGGGCTGTTACGACATCGCCACGCTGGGCTTCACCTCGGTTTCGGTGCTCACCAACACCACGCCGACCGGTCCTTACCGCGGCGCCGGCAGGCCCGAAGCGGCGGCGGCCATCGAGCGTGCGGTCGACGTCTTCGCTGCCGAGATCGGCATGGACCCCGCCGAGGTGCGCCGGAAGAACTTCTTGCAGCCGGAGGTCTTCCCGCTCACCACCCGCACCGGCATGCCCTACGACACCGGCGCGTACGAAGCCAGCCTGGATGCTGCGCTCGACGCGGCCGGCTACAGCGAGTTGCGTGCAGAGCAGGCCCGCCGCCGTGCGGACGGCGACGACAAGCTGCTCGGCATCGGATTGGCGACCTACGTCGAGCGCACCGCAGGCATCGGACGCTCCGAGTACGGGGCAGTGGAACTGTTGGCGGGCGGTCGCATCGTGGCTCGCACCGGTTCATCGCCCTACGGGCAGGGCCACCACACCTCATGGGCCATGCTCATCTCCGACCGCACCGGGGTGCCGATGGAGAGCATCCACATCGTCCATGGCGACACCGACGAGGTACCCCGCGGCGAAGTGACCGGCGGCTCGCGTTCGGTGCAGCTGGCAGGTACGGCCATCTGGGAAGCCTCCGGCACGCTGGTCGATCAGGCCCGCTCGGTGGCGGCGACCCTGCTGGAAGCCGACCCGGCGGACATCACGCTCGACACCGGGGCCGGCGCGTTCCACGTTGTGGGCACGCCGGCGGTGTCGGTGGGCTGGACGGCGATCGCCGAACATCTCGCGTCGGCCGCCGAGGCGTCAGAGAGCGACGGCACTTCGGACGGCGACAGGGCTGCGGGGCCGCGCCTGCTGCATGCCGAGGAGGTGTTCGACTCCGAAGCACCCACGTTCCCCTTCGGCACCCATGTCGCCGTGGTGGAGGTCGACCGCCACACCGGCGAGGTGGAGCTTCGCCGGCTCGTGGCCTGCGACGATGCCGGCACCATCCTCAACCCGCTGCTCGCAGCCGGGCAGGTGCACGGAGGACTCGCACAAGGTGCGGCCCAGGCGCTGTACGAGGAGTTCGTCTACGACCCCGACGGCAACCCGCTCACCGGGAACTTCGCCGACTACCCGATCATCTCTGCGGCAGAGCTGCCGTTCTTCGACCGCGTGGTGCTCGAGACGCCCACGCACATCAACCCGCTCGGCGCCAAGGGTATCGGCGAGTCGGGCACCGTCGGTGCCACGCCCGCAGTCCAGAACGCCGTCGTCGACGCCGTCGCCCACCTGGGGATCCGCCACATCGACATGCCGCTCACCCCCCAGCGCGTCTGGCAAGCCATCACCGACGCCACGTCTTCGAACAACTAGGGCGTCTCACCTTCGTCGGCGTCCTCAATTGCACGTCGTTCCGGTGCGGTAAGCGGCCGTACTCCGGCTTCGAGTTGTTCTAGGTCAGGCATCTCGGTGCCGGCCTCGACCGCCCCCAGCTTGTCGAACTCTCTGGCAGTGACCAGCACCCGACCCTCGAGCGAACCGACGCTCTGGTTGTAGGCAGTGACGGCCCGGCCGAGATTGGTGCCGACCCGTTCGAGATGGGAGACGTGAGTGCCCAGGCGCTCGTAGAGCCTCTGGCCAAGCTGTGCGATCTGCTTGGCGTTCTCTTCGACATCACGCCGCTTCCATGCGAACGCGACTGACTTCAGCACGGCGATCAAGAGACTCGGGCTGGTGATCAGCACACGGTGCTTAGTCCAGGCCTCCTCCCAGATGTCTTCCCGTGCGTCGATCGCCGCGTCCAAGATCGGATCGGTCGGCACGTACATCAAGACAAATTCGGGAGCGTTCTCCAGCGAGTTTGCATAGTTGCGATCGCCCAATTCCTTGGCACGGCCCCGGAGGGCTTCGGCATGTTGACGCAGGTATTCGTCACGTTCTCGTTCGTCGTTGGTTTCAATCGCCCGCTTGTACGCGTCGAGGGGTGCCTTCGCGTCGATCACCACGTCTACGTCGTCGGGAAGATGAACAACCATGTCCGGCCGCAGTTGCGAGTCAGCACCAATAGCGGTCTGGGTCACGAAATCAACCCGCTCGCGCAGCCCTGCCAGCTCGACGATTCGCTGGAGCCCTTGTTCGCCCCAAGCCCCGCGCATCCGCGAGTCGCCAAGCACTTGACGCAGTTGCTGCGTCTCACTCGCAAGACTCTCACGAGCGTTTTCGGCTCGATCGACGTGCTTGCGCAAGTCGCGAAGATCAGCATGAACAGGATCGAGAAGCTGCTTGACGTTCTTCTCCGCTGCCTCGGTTTGGCGGTTCGTCAACTGGTTGAGTTCTTTCAGGAAGGTTTCCCGGTTCGACTCGGTGATCTGTGCGGCGATGCCCTTGAACTGTTCGGTCAGCTCCGAGCGTGATTCATCCAGGCCACGCTGCGCTTCCTGAGCGGCTCGCGTCCTGACCAGCTCAAGGTCACGTTCGGCGATGTCGCCCATGAGCCGCTCGCGCTCGACTTTCTCATCGGCCAACCGGCGGGAGAGCGCGGCCCACACGATGACCGCCCCGACGGCAAGACCTGCCAGGAGACCCAGCACGACGGCAAGACCGGTGGACATAGGGCTCACTCCTTAATCGGTCATGATCATCGCGCCACTAGCGTCAGAAATGGTGCACAGCACATACGCCAGCACGCGTTCATGGGTCACGAGCAGCAAAGGCTGCGTCTCCTGAGATCGCTGCGCGCCGGCATTCCGGCCCTGGCCACGGTTCTGCTGCTGGCCGGGGCGTGCAGCACCGCCACTGACGACACCCCGGCGACGTCGGCCGCTCCGACGCCGACGATCGCTGACGGCGAGGGACTTGCCGACGACACCCCAACGACTGGCGAAACCGGGCAGGCAGATGTGCCGACGACGCAGCGGTTGCCCGACGCGTCACCGCGCCGGGGCGGCACGCTGCGCGTGCTGCTGGCTGCCGACCCCACGCCCATCACCGGCTGGACGCCGTGGGATCACGTCTGCGCATGGTCATGCCGCAATGTGCTCGACCACGTGCTCGAGACGCTCACCGTCGTGGCGCCCGACGGATCGGTGGAACCCTGGCTGGCAGAGTCGGTGTCCGCGGACCCTTCGTTGCAGCGATGGACGGTCACGCTGCGGCCGGGCATCACGTTCACCGACGGCGAGCCGCTGGATGCGCTCACGGTCAAGACCGGCATCGACGACTACCTGCGCTCGGGTCGAGCCAGCAGCAGCCACCTGCGGGAGGCCCGCATCACCTCGGTCATCGTCGTCGACGAGCTCACGCTGGTCATCGAAGTGGGCGAACCCAACGCCGGCCTTCCCGCTGCACTGGCCGGCCCCGTCGGGCGGGTCTTCTCGACCGTCGCCGCCGAGTCCGAGCCGGAGACCTTCGCCAGAGCGCCGGTAGGCACCGGGCCGTTCGTCTTCCGGCGCTGGTCGGTGGGGGAGCCGGCGGTCTTGGAGGCGAACCCCGACTACTGGCGCACCGCGGCAGATGGCTCGACACTGCCGTGGGCCGACGACATCGTCTTCACCGAGATCCCCGACGAGCGCCAGCGGCTCGAAGCACTGCTCGACGGCCGCGGTGACATTCTGATGTCGAGATCGGCCGAGCTGTCCACGGCGGTGGCCGCGGCAACCGACGGCGGGGGCCGACCGCTCACTGCCGTCCAGCGGTACGACGACAACGCAGGAGCGGTGCTGTTCAACCTGCTGCGCGCTCCGCTCGACGACATCCGCGTGCGGCGAGCGTTGCTGGCTGCTGCCGACCAGTCCCGGCTCGTCGCTGCGCTTGGGCCTGACGTCGACTCGCTGCCCGCAACGCAATGGTGGTCGCCTGCGAGCATCTGGTACTCGGAGGAGGTTGCAGCGGCCTGGCCGAGCCATGACGCCGAGCGCGCCCATGCGCTGCTGCGTGAGTACACGGAGGATCCCGAACGCTCCGACGGCCGGGATCCGGGCGAGCCGGTGCGAGTCAGGGTGCTGTGCACCGACGACCTCGCCCTCGGCCGGATGACCGCCGAGCTGAAGCGCCAGTGGGAGAGCACCGGTCTCGTCAACGTCGACGTTGAAACGCTGGCCCGCACGGGACTCGTCAGCCGGGTCATGGGCTCGGTGGTCCAGAGCCCGTCGTTCGCTGGCGACTTCGGCGCAACGTGTTGGCGGGTGGGCGGCGAGTCTGACCCGGCGGTGCTGGCGTCGGCCGCTGTCGGACCGGTGCGCACCACGCCGCTGAACGCGTCCAACGTCACCGGTGAGCACTTGAGTGCCTTGGTGAGCCTGATCAAGTCGACGGATGCGGGAGACGACCGGCGCGACGCAGTAGCGCAGTTCATGGCCGAACTCGCCAATGAAGCTCCCTACGTGTTCCTGGCCTACTCGTCGAGCGTCGTGGCGGCACCGGCAGATGTGGCCGGGCTGGGGCGAGTGTCGCTGCCCGACGGCAGGGTGGTCGAAGGGCAACGACTCGGCGTCGGTCGCTACGACGAGGTGTGGCTGCGCCGTGAGTGACAGCACCGATCCATCCGCCGCCGCGCCGGCGCTGGCACAGCTCGGCTGGCAGCGTCGCGCCCTTCCGCTACCCCAGGTGCCGAGCGGGCAGACCGTCAGCCGCGTCGCCGTGGAGCACCGCGGTGCCTACGAACTCTTCGACAGCAATGGCGAAGTCACCGGAGCACTCGACGCCGCGGCACGCCGCGCTGCCCGAACGCCGTTCGACTACCCGACCGTCGGGGACTGGGTCGTGCGCACGCTCGACGTTCGGCACGACCGCCGTGTGGCGATCACCAGCGTGTTGGATCGCAGTTCGCTGCTGTGCCGGCGCGCAGCGGGGCCACGCGCGCGGCCGCAACTGGTGGCAGCGAACGCCGACGTGCTGGCGGTAGTGACAACCGCCGCACCTGCCAGCGATGCGGCACTCGCTGGGGCTGCCGGCTCGGTGGCGCCGGACGCCGCAGGCCACCGGATCGAGTGGTACCTCACGGCGGCGTTCAGCGGCGGCGCTCGACCGGTGATCGTCGTGAACAAGATCGACACGGTGTCGGGCGCCGAATATCAAGCGACCGTCGATGCGCTGCGTCGTCGACTCGGCTCCGCAGCGGCCGAGGTGCCGATTCTGGCAACCAGCGCCCTCGACGGTCGCGGGCTCGACGGCCTCGGCGCCTTGGCCGGCGACGGTGCGACAGTCGCGCTCGGCGGACCGTCCGGGGTCGGCAAGTCATCACTGGTCAACCGGCTCGCCGGCGCCGATGTGATGCCGGTCGCCCCGCTGAGTCCAGACGGCCGCGGTCGGCACACGACAGTGCGGCGCCAGCTTGTACCGGTCGGTGGGCCCGACGGAGGGACATTCGTGGACACCCCGGGCCTGCAGGATCTGATCCCTTGGAGCGGTGATCTGGGCCTCCCGGCGGGCGCGTCCGTGCTCGACGGCCTAGAGCGGACGTTTGGTGATGTCACGGCGCTCGCTCAGCACTGCCGCTTTGCCGACTGCTCACACACGGTCGAACCCGACTGCGCGGTCATTGCTGCGGTGCAATCCGGCGAGCTGGCGGCCGAGCGCCTGAGCACCTACCTCCAGCTCGTCGCCGACATGGAAGCAGGCGACTCGCTCAGCGGCCCTTGAACTCCGGGCGGCGCTTGTTCATGAACGCGTCGACGCCCTCTTGATAATCCTCGCTGTCGAAGCACGTCCGGATCATTGCCTCCACATCGGTGAAGTCACGCTGGGACTCCGGCTTCTGCCATTGGGTCAGCGCCGCCTTGGCGGCAGCGATGGTCAGCGGGGCGTTCTGGCCGATGAGGTCGGTCCACTCGGTGACCGACGCTTCGAGGTGCGCCTTGGGCACCACCCGGTTGACGAGACCCATCTGCAGGGCCTCCTGCGCTCCGAAGCGATCGGCCAGGAAGAAGATGCGCTTCGCGGCTGAGGGTCCCACCAGCCGCATCAGCGTTCCGATCCCTGCGGCGCCGTAGCCGAGCCCCAAGCGAGCAGCGGGGATTGTGAACTGCGCATCCTCCGCCGCGACGCGCAAATCAGCCGTCAGTGCCACCGCCAGACCGCCGCCGATGCAGTAGCCGTGGATGGCAGCGATGAGCGGCTTGGACAGTCCCAGCAGCGAGGCATGGGCTCTCGACGTCGTGTCGTCGTAGTCACGGTTGCCGCTCGCGTCAGACCGCTGCTCGCCGAATTGGCTGATATCGGCACCGGCCGCGAATGCGCGCTCGCCGGCGCCGCGGATCACCACTACCCGGATCTCGTGGTCATTCTCCAGATCGGTCGCGGCATCGGTGATGCCGTTCCACATCTGCGCGCTGATGGCGTTGTGCCGCTCCGGATGGTCCAGGATGATGCGGCCCACGTGGCCGTCGCGTTCGAGATGCACCTGCCCGCTCACGGCGGCTGACGCTACCGCCCGGAGTCGATCCGGCGCGGATCAGCCGAACTCAGGATTCGGGCGGGACCCAGCTGGCGTCGCGGCGTTCGCGGAATGCGGCGATGCCCTCTGCTGCCTCGTCGCTCTGGAACAGCCGCTGGCTCAACTCGGCAGTCCACTCCCATGCTTCGCTGCGGGGCATCTGCGGCACTCTTGTGACGAGCTGCTTGGTGTTGGCCAGCGCGTTGGGGCCGCCCCGCACCAGGCGACGCAGCGTTTCCGTCACCTCGTCGTCGAGCTGGTCGCGCGGCACTGCTCGATTGATCAGCCCGGCCGCTGCTGCCCGGGGGGCAGGTACCCGCTCGCCCTCGAGGAACAGCTCGCTGGCATCGGCCCGGCGCAGCTTCGGCAGGCAGACCACCGAGATCACGGCCGGCGCCACGCCGATGCGAACTTCGGTGAAGCCGATGATGGCGTCGTCGGCGGCGATCGAGATGTCCATCGCTGCAGCCAGCCCCACACCGCCCGCGGTGACATGACCTGCAAGCCGGCCCACCACCGGCTTGTCGCAGGTCATGATCTTCTCGAGGATCTCCACGAAGTTGTGGCGCAGCGTCGGCTGGGGCACGCCGGGCTGGGCGGCACGCAGGTCCGCACCCGCGCAGAATGTGTTGCCCACGTGAGTGAACAGGATCGCTCGCACTCCGGGGTCGGCCAGCGCCGCTTCGAAGTGATCACCGATGCCGTTCACGATCTCGACGCTGAGCGCGTTGCGGTAGTCGGGCCGGTTCAGCGTGATCGTTGCCACGCCGCCCGCGACCTCATAGAGCACGGCCGCGTCCGGGTCATCAGTCGGCGTGCAATCGTCGGTGCCGTCGCCGGCAAGGTTCTCTGACATCGCGGCGATGCTAGGCAACCGGGCTCGGCCAGGAGTCGCCATTGAGGCATGACCTGCCGACGCGGCCGAACACGCTGTGCGGAGCATCGGCGAAAATCGCTTTCGTGCCCATTAGCGGCTGCTGTAGCGTCAATGATGACGAATAGCGAGCATAGGTGCCGTCGTGGCCGCAACCCCGCAACCAGTTGATCCCGCCGCCGACCCATCGGCCGATGACGGCATGGTTTCCATCGCAGACCTCCGCGCTGCAGC
Source organism: Candidatus Poriferisodalis sp. (assembly GCF_965204125.1). Taxonomy (GTDB): domain Bacteria; phylum Actinomycetota; class Acidimicrobiia; order Acidimicrobiales; family Poriferisodalaceae; genus Poriferisodalis. Next base: position 1,998,174 of record NZ_OZ241968.1, read on the forward strand.
CGGGGCCGCGCCTCTGCCGCCTGATCAGAGCACGGGCGTCATCTACGGCTCCGACGAAGCGCATTTCGCCCACCTCACCGCTCAGCCGTACGAGCACACTGTCGAGGTGCTGGCGACTCTCGCCTAGCGATCTGCCCCGCCTGGCGGCGCAGGTCGGACGTCGGTACCGGTTTCGCCGGGAGCGGGGCGGTCATCCGGGGCTGATTTCGGCGGCTGGGTGCCGTTCTGCGTCGTTGCCGGCGTTCTTGGGATGCCCGGGCCGCAGTGATGTGGTGCTATTCCGTCGATTTTCGTTGTTCTTCGGGCGTCATTTCCGGGGTGCAAACCTCGGCCCCGGACCCGCGCGGCGGCCTGAACCTGCTGGTCAGAGGGTGTTTTGGGGTGTGCCTTAATCGTTCGTATTGTGCACAGGCTTGATGTGCTGTGTCAAGCGGGGCGGTGATGGTGTCTACGCGGCGTGCCGCTTTGGCGGGTCGCCGTCGTTGTCTGATCGCGTGAAGGCCTGTTGGTGTGCTTGGGCGGCGGTGTCGTGGTCGATGGTGCGCAGCAGGGATCTTGCCGATGAGCGACTCCAGGCGGTGCTGCCGGTGGGGGTGGCGATGCCGGCGTCGGTGAGCGCTGCTGCGATCTGGGCGAGGCTGTGGCCGGCTGAGCGCAGGCGGGATGCGAGCTTTTTGGCGGTGTCGCTGTGGCGGCTGGGTCGTCCGAAGCGGGTGCCGCGCTGTCGGGCGATCTCGAGTGCTTCGCTGGTGCGGACGCGTGCCATGTCGGATTCGAATTCGGCGACGAGGGCGCGGAACCCTATGCACATGCGGCCTTCGGGGCCGCTGAGGCCCGCGGGGAAGTCGAGCACGGCGAGGGTCCAGCCCTCGGCCTGGGAGCGTTCGTAGAGGCGCAGCAGCTCGATCGTGGAACGCGCGAGGCGGTCCGAGCGGGCTACGGCGAGTACCTGGACGTGGCCGTCGCGGAGTTGCTCGAGTGCTGCTTGCAGCAGCGGCCGCTGCTGGGTGGGGGTCGTGCCTGACACGGCGCCGTCGGTGATGCGCTCCACGATCTGCCAGCCCTGAGCAGCTGCGGCCCGTTCCACGGCGCGGTGCTGCGCGTCGGTGCTCAGGCCCGACGCGGCCTGAGACCCCGTAGATACCCGCGCATACGAGATTGCCTTCAATTCGTCAAGTTCATATGTGTGTTCATCCATTCGGGGACTGTGCCTGAAGTGAACGATTCGCGCGCAGGCCGGCCCGTCGGGCGGCATCAGTTGCATGGGTCCCCTTCCGGGACCGGCGTGCGCGCGGATCACCCACACGCCAACCCGTCCGGAAGGAACCCGCCAATGCCCAAACGCCTAGGAGCTGCGCTCGCCGCGCTGCTCACGTTCGCTGCCGTGCTCGCGGTAGTGCCGCTCGTCAGCGCCGAACCCGCCGACGCGCACACCAAGACCATCCAGCGCTGCTCCTATGACCCCTTCGCGGGCCGCCAGTGCTGGAACGAGTCCGTCCCCCACACACATCCCAAGCCCAAGCCCAAGACATCGACCAACTACTCACCCCCGCCCGACACCACGCCGCGCACCACCACCACGACCACCGCGCCGCCGCCCACGACGGCGCCGCCGCCCAAGACGTGCCCGTCGGGCACGACCGGCACCCCGCCGAACTGTCTGCCGGTCCCGTCTGACAACTCCCGCACTACTCCGAAAACGTGCCCGGACGGCACGACCGGCACCCCGCCGAACTGTCAGCCGATCCCCTCCGACAACTCCAACCGTGATGCGAACACGTGCCCGTCGGGCACGACCGGCACCCCGCCGAACTGTCAGCCGGTGCCCTCCGACAACTCCAACCGCGACGGCACGGAAGCCGACGACGGGACCGAAGGCGGCGGCGACGAAGGCGACGAGGAAGCCGAAGAGGGCGAAGGCGACGAGGAAGCCGAAGACAACGAAGAGGGCGACGACGACCCCGTAGACCCACAGACGGCCACCTACACCGTCAAGCCGTGCACCCCATACCAAGCCTCGACGGAGAGATACCAGCGCCACAGGCACCCTCTCGGGGGCGGCACCGCTGACGGCGCCTGCCACCGGGCCGACCATTCGCACTGCCCCGCTGGGCAGACCGAGCACGGCGGCCACGGCTCGCAGGACTGCCGCACGAGCGACGGGGTCACGAAGGCCACCAGAAAGGCGTGGGACGGTCTCATCAAGACCACCAAGGAGATTTGGGAAGCCTCCGACCGGAGCAGTTGGGAAATGCCCGAGGGAAGTAGCGAGGAGGCCAAAGCCGTGGTGAACGCCATCGACCGAGCGCTGAATGCACTTGAGGAAGCAGAAAAGCGCAGCGGCGTGGACGTGCAGCTGGCGCCAGGCCTGTCGATACTTCGCACCAGAGATGGCTACAACGAATTCATCACCCGATGGGACACGCTGTCAGACAACGAGAAGATTGCAGGGATCTTCGCTGTGGGCCTGTTCGGCGGCCCGGGCGTTCTGGCCGCTCTCGGTCTCGCCGTCGTCGACGTCAACGGGCCGAGGCCGAACGGCGGCGGCAGCGGCGGCGGCAGCGGCAGCGGCAGCGGCGGCAGCGGCGGCAGCGACGGCAGCGACGGCAGCGACGGCAGCGACGGCAGCGACGGCAGCGACGGCAGCGACAGCAGCAGCAGCGGCGACAGCGCAGGGGCCAGCACGCCCGAACAGACGCCCAAGGAGGCTTGGGATCAGGCCATGCGCGACTTCGTCAACGGCAAGCTCAACCGCGCAGGGCTACAGGCAGCGGCCAACCGCTATCAGTGCTCGCTGGGCGTGCAATCGAAGTGCTAGTGAGGGAACCGCTAGCAATGAGCGAGAGGCATACATAGGCCATGAGCGCAACGAACTACCATGTCACCATGGCCGAGACCGTTACGACAGCCCAGCGCAAGCAGCGGTGGCACAGGCCGCGGTCCGCGCTGCCGCCCGGCCATGAACCCGGTAACCACACACCACCGGCAAGCCGCTGGAGCTGGCGCTGGAATTGGGTGCGGCCCCGCGACGGCCGCGAGGGGCTGGCCCGCTTGGCACTATGCCTCATCGTGCCCGCGTGGTGGTTGCTGGTGGACCCGTTGGGCAGCATGGTGGCGACGGTCGGTATGATCGGTTCGCTCGCCATCGCCTGTCCGGCGTACGCCAATTGGCAGCGCCGACGCACCCCCGCCCCCAAGCGCGGCCAACGACATCAAGCCGACAGCGGCAGCTAGCCGAAACTGACGCGGTTAACGTCGGGCCCACCGGTCCCGTTCGGGGTCGGTTGGCGTGGCCCGCAGGGCCGCGGTGCTTTTCGCCGTCAAGGTCCGCCTTGCCCTTTCGGGGGCGGACCTTTGCGCTGTTGGCGTGCGCCCCGTGCCCCCGTGGGTGCCCTGCTCTGCCGGATAGGGCCGCTGCGGCGGGGCGAGGGGGCGTGATGGCACCGGCGCTGTGCGCTTGGGCGTGGGTACCGGCGGGGGGGGTCTTGCGCTCACACACTCTCGGGGCCGATGCGGCCCGTTGGTGCCCCGTGGTACGGGGTGGGCTGTGCGGCTCGAGCAAAACGCTGTCACGGCTGCGCGCAGGCTTGCCGCAGCGCCGGGGGGCGAGTCTGGTAGCACGGAGTGGCCCCCTGCCGGTGCCCGCTGGGGCAGCGCCGGGGGCCGGTGCCATCGGGGCTGTGGGGGGCTGTCGTGTGTGAAGCGCGAGACTCACCCCTGCGCCCCTGCGGGTAGCTCGGCTGTGGCCCCGCAGGGGTCCCCTCGGGGATGCGGGCACCCTCGGGCGTCACGGCCCTACCGCGCCGCTGGTGCTGCCCTTGAACACGTCGCCGAGGACGATCCCGACTCGTTGCGCGAACAGATTCTCGTCTTGGAGAAGGGGCTAGATGAACTCGCCGAAGGGGCCCCAGCGTTGACGACAAGGTCGAGGAACTGAAACAGAACGCAGACGACCTGAAGCGGTTATCGAACGAGGCCGCAGCTAACCGGCTACTACGCGCCCAGCTGATCACGGCGATTCGCGCCCAGATAGTGCAAGGCCTCGGGCATGGCCTCGCGGCTGAGCTGCTGCCCGACACCGCCGAGGACTACCTGGAGGAACGGCAACCAGAGCTGCTGAGGCAGTGTCGGCAGTGGGACTCGAATTTGGCCGGCTGGACAGACCTTCGCATTGTCTTGCCGCCCCCCGACGACAAGATGCATGCCAAGAAGCAGTCCGGTATCGACGATCTGCTGCGGGTGGCCGGTCCCCACGGCGAGCATCCGGCGCGGCGACAGTCCTTCGGAGCGCGCTCGCTGTTGTATCTCATGCTGCGACTGGCGACGGTGGCCGAACAGGGCGAGGCCACTGGCGTGCGGCTGCCGTTGATTCTCGACGATGTGCTGGTCGGCCTCGACGATGATCGTGCCGAGCGGTGTGTCCGCTTGCTGAGAGATTTCTCCGAGCAGCATCAGACCATCTTGCTGACCTGCCACCGCGGCACAGTCGAACGCGCTGAGGCGGCTCGCGCTGCGGTAGTCAACTTGCCATGAGCAATCGCTGAATGGCATTGCCGCTGCCCTTGCCTCACCCGGCATTGCCCTGAGACAAAGACATCGAAGTGAACGCTCGCCTGTTGGTCAGGGGCCGAGCGAGGTCACGGGCACGACGATGACGCCGTCGGTGCGGCGGTAGGCCGCCCCGGTCGAGGTCACTACCAGCAGTGCAGCCAGGTCAGCGTTGCGTCGGCGAGCCACCTTGTCACGCAGGCGCAGCAGCGATGCAGCCGCTGCATCCACCGCGGAGCGGCCCGGACTCAGCTTTGCCTGTACTCCGATCCACGCTCCGTCACGCCGTTCGATGACCGCATCTGCCTCAAGGCCGACGTTGTCGCGGTAGTGGTAAACGTCGGCGCCGATGCCCTGGCTCAGTATCCGCAGGTCTCGCACTACCAGCGACTCGAACAGCGATCCCAGCGCAGGCGTATCGGCCATGAGGCGCGTCGGCGTGGCTCGCAGCAACGATGCCGCCAGCGAAGGATCGACGAAGTGCAGTTTGGGCGATTTGCGCAACGAGGCCCGGGAGCGCAGTTCTACGGACCATGCCGGCTGCCGCTCGACGACGAAGATGCGCTCCAATGCGGACAGGTACGAACGCACCGTGGCGCTCGCCAGTGCCGAGTCGCCGCCAGCGTCTGCGGCCAAGCCGGTGAGCCTCGCTTCGGTTGCCACATTGCGAGCCACCGAACGCATCAGTCGCAGCAGCGCCTCGGGCTGATGCCGCACGCCGACTGCTTCGGCAACCTCCACCCGCGCTGCCTCGTTGATGTAGTCGCCGATCGCGCCGCCGGCGCCAGATGCTTCGCCTCGGGCACCAGCACTGTCGCCCACGTTGGCGGGCCAGCCTCCGAGGCAGATGGCGTCGACGACATCAACGAGCGAGACATCATCGCGGGGCACTGCCGCAGCAGTATCGCCGTCGAACATCGACTGCAGCGACGCACTGCCGTCGGAGAGCCCCGATTCGTACAGCGACATCGGGCGCATTCGGATGCGGGCAATGCGCCCCATGCCCGAGTGGCGGGTGATCTCGTCGCTCGGCGATGCCGATCCTGTCAGGATGAACTGGCCGGGCCGGCTGCGGTCGTCGCAGACCCGGCGCACCCGGTTCCACAGCGATGGCGCCATCTGCCATTCGTCGAGCAGTCGAGGCGAGGCACCCGCCAGCAGCGACTCGGGCGCAGTCTCGATAAGCAGCTGTGACGCCGGGTCGTCGATTCGGGCTTCGCTGCGCGCAAAGTGGCGGGCGGTCCACGTCTTGCCGCATGCTCGTGCCCCGTCGATGAGCACGGCGCCCACCCGCGCCAGCGCTTGGGCAATCTGAGTCTCGATGACCCGCTGCCGGTAGCCGGGCATGGTCAGCCGATCAGACGGTGGACTGTCGGTGGCGAGGGACTCAGCGTCATTCATCGCAGGCGCTCTCGCTTTCGCAGCTGCCCGTGACTCATGCGGAATCGCACTGAGACAAGGGTATCAATATAGCACTTTACAAGTTATTCATGTATCGAATTGGAGATCACTAGCAGCTTGGTTTGTAAGCTCTGCCGCCGCCACATCGGTGTCGTGAATCTGGGCTGCCAAACTCCGGCAGTCCTGCCGGTACCTCCGGGCTTAGGCTCCCTCAGATGACCGGACTACTTGCACAGGCCGAATCGGCGACCGACGCGGTCAACGCGTTGCTGGAAGTCAGTCGCGTCAACGAAGTGTGCGGCCCCGAGCCCAGTTGGGTCTGCGAACGCATCTACGACTGGACGGGCAGCGAGGGCTTTGCATCGGCCTCTGTTTGGATCGTGGACAAGCCGCTCACGGTGCTGATCATCTTGCTGCTGGCCGTCATCGCCCGGCGGGTCGTGCGCCGCGCCATCGATCACATGGTGGAGCGCATCGCGTCGGACAAGCAGCACGCCGAGGAGGACGAGGCCGCCCGCACCGCCGAAGAGGGCCGAACCTGGGACCCAGAGCGGCTCGCCGAGAAGATGAAGCAGCTGCGTGAGCGCACCGAGCGCGCCAGCCAGCGGGCCACGACGCTGGGCACGCTGTTCAAGAGCATCGCCACCACCATCATCTGGGCGGTCGCGCTCATGATGCTGCTCGGCGAATTCGACGTGAATCTCGGGCCGCTCATCGCAGGCGCGGGCATCATCGGCGTCGCCGTCGGCTTCGGCGCCCAGTCGATCGTGCGCGACCTGCTGACCGGCGTGTTCATGCTGATCGAAGACCAGTACGGCGTGGGCGATGTGGTCGACCTCGGCGACGCCGTCGGCACGGTGGAGTCGGTCGGGTTGCGCACCACACGGCTGCGCGACATCGCCGGCACCGTCTGGCATGTGCCCAACGGCGCCATCGCCCGGGTGGGCAACATGTCGCAGCTGTGGGCCCGGGTGCCGCTCGACCTCGACGTGGCCTATGACACCGACCTCGACGAGGCCATGGCGATCATCAAGCGAGTCGCGGACGAGGTGTGGCAGGAGCAAGGCGAGAGCACCACGGTGCTCGAAGAACCCACCCTGTCGGGAGTGCAGGCCTTCGGTGCCGATGCCGTCACCATCCGGGTCATGCTCAAGACCGAGCCATCTGAACAGTGGGCAACGGCGCGCCTGATGCGCAGGCGCATCAAGGCCGCATTCGACGAGGCCGGCATCGAGATCCCGTTCCCGCAGCGGACGGTCTGGGTGCGCAGCGGCGAGCCCGATGGCGAGAGCGGCGAGCGGCCCGTCAGCGCCTTCGAGACCGTGGCGTCGCCGATGGAGGCCGAAGACCCCGACACCGACGGCGCCGACAGCGATCTGTAGCTGCAGCGATGATCTAGGCGTCGGCCGGCGCCAGCGTCACGCTGACTTCGGGATGCGCCAGCGAGCCGTCCGCCACGAACGTCAGGCTCTCGATGCGTCCGGCATCGATCAAGTCGGCTCGCGTCTGCTCCAGTGTGGCGATGTGCTCATCCGCGGCACTCACGGTCACCTGCTCTGCGGGCACCCGAAGGCTGCGCCTGGCCTCGGTCTTGGCTCGGCGAACCTCGCTGAGCACCGACGCAGTGAGCTCGAACGCGCCCGAGGGACGGTCACGAACCAGCGCTTCGATCTCGCCCGCGTCGGGCCACGTCGACCGGTGCACTGAACCGCCGCGCCACCACGACCAGATCTCTTCGGTGACGAATGGCAGAAACGGCGCGAACAGACGCAGCAATACGTCGAGCGCCGTCGTCAGGGTGAGATGCGCGTCGGCTGCCGCCTCGTCGCCCTGCCCGCCATAGGCCCGGCCCTTGGCCAACTCCACGTAGTCATCGGTGAATCGCCAGAAGAACTGTTCCGACCGCTCGAGCGCCCGGGCGTAGTCGAAGTTCTCGAAGGCGTCGGTAGCGCCTCGCACCAGCCCGGCGAGCTCAGCCAGCAGCGCCGCGTCCAGGGCGTTGCGCACTGGGCCGGCACGACCGTCCGGATCGGCGTCCGTGGCCGCCCCGGGACTCGTGCCGCCGGTCAGCGTCAGAGCGAACTTCGCTGCGTTCAGCAGCTTGATGGCCAGCCGGCGGCCGATCTTCATCTGCCCTTCGTCGAAGGCCGTGTCGGTGCCAGGTCGGCCGTTGGCGGCCCAGTAGCGCACGGCGTCGGCCCCGTAGGTGTCGAGCAGGTCCACCGGCGTCACCACGTTGCCCTTCGACTTGGACATCTTCTTGCGGTCCGGATCGAGAATCCAGCCCGACAAGGCGCAGTGGTGCCAGGGGGCACAGTCATGCCCGAGATGGCTCCGCACTGCCGTCGAGAACAGCCAGGTACGGATGATGTCGTGGCCCTGGGGGCGCATGTCCATCGGGTAGGTGCGTTCCCAAAGATCCGGGTCTTCGCTCCACCCGCAGGCGATCTGCGGCGTCAGCGACGACGTGGCCCACGTGTCCATCACGTCGTGATCGCCGATGAAACCGCCCGGCTGGCCCCGTTGCGATTCGTCGTAGCCGGCCGGCACATCGCTGCTCGGGTCGACCGGCAGCACGCCGCCGTCGGGCACCAGCGGCTGTTCGATGATCGGCTCGCCCGCGTCGTCGAGCGGGTACCACAGCGGGATCGGCACCCCGAAGTAGCGCTGGCGGCTGATCAGCCAGTCGCCGCTCAGGCCCTCGATCCAATTGGTATACCGGCCCTGCATGTAGGGCGGGTGCCACGTCATCTCCGAGCCGCGGGCGATCAGGGCGTCCCGCAGCTCGGCGTCGCGCCCGCCGTTGCGGATGTACCACTGGCGGCTCGACACGATCTCCAGCGGCCGGTCGCCCTTCTCGAAGAACTTCACGGCATGGGTGATGGGGCGGGGCTCGCCGATGAGATCGCCGGAGGCTCGGAGCAACTCGACAGTTGCGGTGCGAGCGCCTCCCACCGTCCGGCCAGCCAGGTGCTCATACGCCTCGCGGCCCGCAGCACCGTCGATGCCGTGCGGCGGGTCGGGGGTGATGCGGCCCCGCCGGTCCACGATCGCCCGCACGGGCAAGTCCAGCTCGCGCCACCACGTCACGTCGGTGGTGTCGCCGAATGTGCAGATCATGGCGATGCCGGTGCCCTTGTCGGGCTCGGCCAGCTTGTGCGCCACCACCGGCACTTCCACCCCGAACAACGGGGTCAGCACGGTGGAGCCGAATAACGGCTGGTAGCGCTCGTCGTCGGGGTGGGCCACGAGCGCCACGCATGCGGCCAGCAATTCTGGCCGGGTGGTCTCGATCTCGACGGTGCCGTTGCGTGATCCTTCCGGGCTGGTGCGCCCGAATGCAATGCGGTGGTAGGCGCCGGGCCGTTCGCGGTCTTCGAGCTCGGCCTGGGCCACAGCAGTGCCGAAGGTGACATCCCACAGCGAGGGCGCTTCGATCTGGTACGCCTCGCCGCGTTCGAGGTTCCCGAGAAATGCGCGCTGCGCGATCCGCTGGCAGCGTTCGTCGATGGTGGCGTAGGTCATAGACCAGTCCACGCTCAGCCCGAGCTGGCGCCACAAGGCCTCGAAGGCGTGCTCGTCTTCGGCCGTGAGCACGTGGCACAGCTCGATGAAGTTCCGGCGCGAGATCGCCAGCTCGCCGCGGGCCTCCACTGCCTTGGCGTCGCCGCCGTCGGCAGGCGGCTCGAAGTTCTCGTCGTAGGGCAGCGACGGGTCGCAGCGCACCCCGAAGTAATTCTGGACGCGCCGCTCGGTGGGCAGGCCGTTGTCGTCCCAGCCCATCGGGTAGAAGACCTTGTAGCCGGCCATGCGCCGGTAACGAGCGATGTTGTCGGTGTGGGTGTAGCTGAACACGTGCCCCATGTGCAGCGAGCCGCTCACGGTCGGCGGCGGCGTGTCAATGCTGAATACCTGATCGCGGGTGGCGGTGCGATCGAAGCGGTACACGCCGTCGGCTTCCCAGCGCTGTGACCACTTCGCCTCGAGCCCGTCGACGGTGGGCTTGTCGGGCACCTGCGTCATGCGCCGCAAAGCTACCGGCGCGCTGCGCCAGAGGCCGATCCCGGGCACCCGCCAGATGCGAAGTACTTCGCCAATGTATCCGGGGTTGTCATGAAATTGTCACAAAAAAGCAATGAAACTGACTAGTGTGTGCGTTGGTTGCCGCCTGCGGGGGCGGTCGGCAACTTCAGCCGTACTGCCGACCAAAGGGGGTCGATTGGCATGATGGCGACAATTCTGACGCTGATCATCCTGGGCATGGTGTTCCAGGGTGCGATGGTGGTCGTGGACAGCGTCCTCGACACGGTCAAGGTGAACGACACCTTGAAGTCGATTCCGATTATCGGAGGCAATCTGAACCTGATTTGGGCGTACCTGTTCGTGCTGATCTCTCAGATCAACGGTGCGAACGATGTGCTCAATCTGGGATTCGGAGCGAACATGGAACTGCTGTCGCTGAACCGCTTTGGCATGGACGTAGCGACTGCCATAGTTCTCGTTGCTTTCATCCCGGTTCGAGACGCTGCAATCAGCGCCTTGAAGAAGGGCATTGGCGGGCGCAGCGACTGATCAATCCGGCAGCACAATGACGCCCTGGTCGAGCAGCCCGTCGATCTCGCCGCCGCCGTAGCCCAGCTCGCTGAGAATCTCGAGCGCGTGCTCGCCCAGCCGCGGGGCATGGCGGCGCAGCCGAGTCGGCGTCGCTGAGTAGACCACCGGATCGGCCACATAGCGGTACGCGCCTTCGGTGGGATGTTCCGAGATGCTGACGAGGCCCACGGCGGCGAGCTGAGGATCCGCGTCAAGGTCTGCCAAGTCCATGACTCTCGCTGCCGGGATCGAGTGGGTATCGCAGTAGGCGATCCACTCGTCGGTGGTGCGACGCACCGAGAGCTCCCCGAATAGTGCGTACAGCTCGTCGATGTGAGCGATCCGCGAATTGTGGTCGGCGAAGCGCGGATCATCAGCCAGCTCAGGTTGCTCGACGAACGCGAAGAAGGCTCGGTACTGCGCGTCGTTGTAGGGCAGCAGGCACACCCAGCCGTCGGCCGTGGGATAGGGCCGCCGGTGCGGCGTGAGCAGCCGGTCATAACCGAACGGTCCCTCGGGCGGTTCGAACACGGCGCCGCGGTAGTGCTCCACCAGGTTGAAGGCCACCATCGTCTCGAACATGGGCACTTCGATGGCCTGGGCCACGCCGGTCCGTTCCCGATGGAACAGGGCCGCGAGCACGGCCTCCACCACGTGCAGCCCGGTGACCTTGTCTGCGATCACCGACGGGACGAAGCCGGGCTCGCCTGCGATGCGGCCGATCAGGTTCGACAGGCCGGACGCGGCTTGGATGGCGTCGTCGTATGCCGCTTTGTCGCTGTACGGGCCCCCGCTGCCGTAGCCGTTCGCACGGCAGCAGATGAGCTGCGGATGCTGAGTTCGCAGGGACTCGGCGTCGAGGCCGAGACGCTCGAGTGCGGCGGCCCGCATGTTGGTGATCAGCACGTCGGCGCTCGCGAGCAGCCGCTGCATGGCTGCACGACCGGCATCGGACTTGAGGTTGAGCGCCAGCGAGCGTTTGTTGCGCTGGATGTTGAGGCTGAAGCCGGACATGCCGGCAGACCGGGCAGGCAGACCGTTGCGCGTGGAGTCGCCGTCCAGCGATTCCACCCTGATCACATCGGCGCCGTGATCTCCCAGCATGCGGCACGCCATGGGCCCCATGAGCACGGTGGTGAGATCGACCACGCGTATGCCATCGAGGGCTCCGGCCGTTTCGTTGCCGGCCGCGGCGGCAGTGCCCGCAGTGTCTGACATCAAGAGCCTCTTCTACTCAGTAGATCCGGCGGCAGCCGCTTGGCGCTCCTCGCGCTCGGCGGCCTTGATGCCGTGGCTCATGATGATGGTGGGCGCGAGCAGCATCGAGCCCACCACGAGTGCCACGGCGATCAATGTGCTGAGCAGCGGCGTGTATCCCCAGCGGATGCCGATGGCGCCGCAGATGAGCGATGCGGCATAGAGGCCGTACCCGGTCCGTTGCCCCAGGCTGGTGATCCGCTTCAGCCGAGCTCGCCGAGCGAGAACCTCGTCCACCGTTCCATTATCTCGGCATGTTGTGAGATTCAGGCTCCGAAGAGCTGAGGATCGTGGCTCTCGGTGGGCTCTTCGCCCGAGGGGGGTTCGGGTTCGCCTGCCTGATAGGTGCTTGGCTCATCGGCCTGCGGCTCATGAGGCCACGGAGCGGGGGCCGGCCACGGTGCCGGTTCGACCCTCGAGGCCCAGGCCGGCTCGCTGGGTATGGGCACCGGGCTGGGCTCGGCCGGGGCAGCGACCGGTGCAGGCGCCTCGGGAGCTGCCGCTGCAGTCGAGCCGATCAGTGGGGGATGCTCCAAGGTCGTGCGCTGCCCTGCCGGCCTCAGCACTACTGAATCGTCGTCGTAGTCGTCGAAGCCGCCCTGCGACACCGCCGCCAGTCCTTGCGGAACCCGGGCCCCGGGCCACATCAGCCGGAATCCGACGTTCGCCAAGCCGGCGGCGGTCACTAGGTCGCCGAGCGTGATGACGTCTTTCAGCGGCGCGAGCGGGATCGCACTGCCCAGCCAGGCAGCGATCGTCGCGTCGTCCGACCACTGGCGTGCCGCGCCGAGCAGCACCCGGTCGATCCCGTCGAAGTCGATGATGCCCGCGGCCACGACAGCACCTTCGCTCACCGGTACGTAGCCGTTCGCCAGGAGGACGCCGAGATTCGCGGCCATGCCGATTGCGGCGATGCTCGCGCCGGCGATTTGCCGGTTGAGCAGGCATCCGGCGAGCAGCAGCGCCAGTGAGATGCCGAGGGCGAATCGGCCGGCGAGCATGTTGGTGTCCAGCCCGACGGCGAGCGACAGCACTGCTCCGAGCACCAGCACCGGCCAATGGTTGATGCGCACCACTCGCATCCTGCTGAGAATCTCGGAGGGCGTGCCACCGGTAACGAGTGCGACAGCAAAGCCGACGCCGAGTCCGATGAGGGTCAGGAGCGCGATGAAGGACACCGCGTTCCGAAGATACCGAGTAGCGCGCGAGCGTTCGGGGATGCGGGAGCAGGTGGCCGTGTAGCTTTGCGCCGGCCCTTCGCCCCGGGCCTGTGGAGGAGAGACGACGTGCTGGACGTTCGAGCTGAGTTGACTGCGACTGTGTGGAAGGTGGTCGCCGAGGTGGGCGCCGCCGTCGCTGCCGGCGACGATTTGCTCATCCTCGAGTCCATGAAGATGGAGATCCCGGTCGCGGCGCCCGAAGGCGGCACGCTCGCAGAGATGCGTGTGGCCGAAGGCGACTCCGTCGCCGAAGGCGATGTGCTTGCGGTGGTCGCCACGTCCTGAGCCCCGGTTCCCCGGTGCGGCCGTAGCCTTGGCGCTTCGTGGGCGCTGCCGTTGCCTTCGAGGGCGTCGTTGCCCTGCTGGACCGCTTTCCCGCATTGGCGGGAGTGGATCTCAGCGTGCAAGCCGGCGAGATGGTGTGCCTGAGAGGACCCAACGGAGCAGGCAAGAGCACGTTGCTGAGGGCCTGCGCGGGGCTCGTGCCCGTGCGGGGCGAGCGTGCCGAGGTGCTCGGCTTTGACCTGAGAGCGCAGCGTCGCGCCGTGCGTCCTTACGTCGGACTGCTGGGGCATCGGTCACCGCTGTACGGCGATCTGCGGGTGGACGACCAGTTGCGCCACTGCGCCGACGTTCACCGTGCTGGGCCGACCGAAGTGTCGGCCGCGATCGAGCGCTTTGCACTCGGCGGCCGTCTCGGCGAGGTTGCCATTCGACGGCTGTCGGAAGGTCAGCAACGGCGGGTGGCGCTGGCGTGCCTGACCATCGCGCGCCCGCGGCTGTGGCTGCTGGATGAGCCCCATGCCGGGCTTGACACCGTGAGCCGGGATGCGCTCGACGAGCTGCTGGCCGACGCCGTCACCGCAGGCGCCACCGTGATGTTCGCAACGCACGAGACCGGCCGTTCCCGCGTTGCGGCCGCTCGCCAAGTGATGCTGGCCGGCGGCCGCGTCGAGCCGACTGCACCCGTGTCACAGACCAATGGCCCGACCGATGTGGCGTGAGATCTGGCTTGTCTGCCGCAAGGACCTGACCATCGAGTGGCGGGCTCGCGTCACCCTCGTCCAGATCGTCCCGACCGTGCTGCTGGTGCTGGTCGTCTTCGCGTTCGCGCTCGACGCGAACCCCTCGTTGCTGGGTGCGGGGGCGGGCGGCCTGTTCTGGGTGGCTGTGCTCTTCGGGGCAGTGCTCGGGGCCAAGCGCAGCTTCGACATCGAAGCCGAAGGCGGGAACCTCGATGCTCTGCGCTTGGGAGGACTCGCGCCCGCGGCCATCCTCTGGGGCAAGGCGGCGGCCCTGGCCCTGCAACTCGTGCTTGTCGGCGTTTTCGCCGCCGCTGGCCTGCTGGTGCTCTACTCGGTGTCGGTCCAGGATTGGCTGCTGATCGTGGCTGCAGGACTGTGCGGCATGGCTGCGTTCGCCATCTGCGGGACGCTGTACGGGGCGATGACGGTAGGTCTGCGGTCGGCGGATACCCTGCTCCCGCTGTTGCTGATCCCGGTGGCGGCACCGGTGCTCTTGGCCGGAACCCGGGCGTTCGACGTGGCGCTCGGGACCAGCGCCGACCAAGGCTGGAGCTGGACAGCACTGCTCGCAGTGGTGCTCGTCACCTACATCGCAGTGGGCTGGGCCGCAGCCGGTCCGCTGCTGGAAGACGCCTGAGTCACCCGATGATCGAGACGCCTGAGCCCGACCTTCGCCAGCAGGCGCAGCGAGCCGGCTCGCTGTCGATGACCGGCAGCGTCGCAACCCGGGTGCTCGGCGTGGTCGCGATCGCCGCTGTGGGCGTAATGGCGCTGCTGGCGCTGTGGATCTCGCCCCCCGATGCGGTCCAAGGCGACTCGGTGCGGCTCATGTACGTCCACGTGCCGTCCATCTGGGTCGCCTATGGGGGCTTCGTGCTGACCGCCTTCGCCAGCGCCAGGGTGCTGTGGCGCACTCGCAGCGGCGCAGGCGGCACCCACGGCGTCATCGCCGATCGGCAGGCCCGGCGGTGGGACCGCGTGGCCGGTGCTGCTGCCGAGCTCGGTGTGCTGTTCACGGCCCTCACGCTGGTGACCGGGTCGCTCTGGGGAAAGGTGACCTGGGGCACCTACTGGCAGTGGGACGCCAGGCTCACCACGACCGTGCTGCTGTTCGTCACCTACCTGGGGTACTTGGCGCTGCGCCGGCTCCCGGCCGAATCGCGTGCCCGTGCCCGCAGGTCAGCCGTGATGGCGCTCATTGCGGTCGTCAACCTGCCGATCGTGCATTACTCGGTGGACTGGTGGCGCACTCTGCATCAAGAGGCCAGCCTGAACCTCCAGCCCGGGGGCGAACGCAACATCACCGGCGAGATGTACTGGACGCTCCTGTATTCCTGGGCCACGTTCACGGTGGTGGCGCTGTGGATCGGCATTCACCGCTACCGGGTGCTGCGCCTCGAGGAGCTTGCCGAAGAGGCATCGCTGGAAGAACTCCTCGCCCAGCGCCGTGACGAACAGGCGGCGGGCCGATGACGCACGCGGCCAACGTGTTCTCGGGCTACGTGCTGGCAGCCGCGGCAACCGTCGCCTATGTCGGCTGGGTCATTCGCCGTGGACGCACGCTCGGCCGGGACTTGGGGATCGGCGCGCGAGGCCCCGTGCCCGAGGCCGCCGACGAGTCGCGTCCCCATGACTGACCTCAGCCCCCGGCACCCGCTGGAGGCGCCCGATGAGCGCGCGGCGGTGCGCCGGCAAATGGGACGCCGGCGCAAGGCCGTGATCGGCGCCTTCGTGCTGTTGCTGCTCATCGCCGGTGGGGCGGCGACGGTTGCAGGCCTGCGCAACGCCACGCTGTTCTTCCGCAATGCCGACGAGGCGATCGCGGAGCGGGTCGAGCTGGGCGACCGCCGCTTTCGCCTGCAGGGACGGGTGGTGCCGTCGTCAGTCGCTGTCGACGGCGGCGTGACCACCTTCGAGGTGATCCACAACTGCGCATCGGTCGCGGTGCGCCACTCGGTCGATCCTCCGGATCTGTTCGAGTCGCCCTGGATACCGGTGGTGCTGGAAGGGCGCTGGGTGTCCGGCAACGTCGTGACGGTCGCCGGCCGCGATACGCACTTCTTCTCGAGCGACAACATGCTTGTCAAGCACACCAACGAGTACGCCGCGGCAAATGCGGATCGCATCGGTGATCCCGACGAGCCGCCCGAGGGCTTCCTCGACGACTGCCCATTCGAGGTGCCCCGGCTGTGATCGCCGTGCTGGGCACGCTCGGCGTGGCCGTCGGCCTCGTCAGCGCGCTCGGCGGTGCCGGGACGCTGGTTGCAGCCAGAGCGCTCTCTCAGCCCGAGCGGTGCCGCCAGGCGCTGGCATGGATCGCGGCCATGGCCGGCGGTTGCGTGCTGGCCGTGGGAGCGATGGAGTTCGCCCTGCTCAGCGACGACTTCTCGCTCGCTTACGTGGCGCGCAACTCCACTATCGCCACGCCGCTCATCTACAAGATCGCCACGCTGTGGGGAGCGCTCGAAGGATCCATCCTGCTGTGGGCGCTGGTGCTGTGCGGCTATGTGGGCGCTGCGGCATGGCGCTTCCGCGCCCGCACATCAGAACCGACGGTTGCTTGGGCGCTTGCGGTGATGCTGGGCGTGTGCATCTTCTTCTTCGCACTGCTCGCCGGTCCGGCAAACCCGTTCGGCACGCTCGCCGACCCGCCAGCGGACGGCGGCGGCCTGAATCCGCTGCTGCGTAACCACCCGCTGATGGCGATTCATCCCGTGATGCTGTACCTGGGGTACGTCGGGTTCACCGTGCCGTTCGGGTTCGCGGTGGCTGCGCTCGTCACGCGCCAGTTCGACAGCCGCTGGCTGGCTGACACCCGCCGCTGGACGCTGGTGGCATGGGGCAGCCTGGGCGCAGGCATCATGCTGGGCGCCTGGTGGTCCTATGAGGTGTTGGGCTGGGGCGGCTACTGGGCGTGGGATCCCGTCGAGAACGCCTCGCTGCTGCCGTGGCTGACCGCGACTGCATTCGTGCATTCGCTCATCACCCAGCAGCGCCGCCAGATGCTGCGCGTGTGGAACCTGTCGCTGCTCATCGTGACGTTCGCGTTGACGATCTTCGGCACGTTCCTCACGCGCTCGGGCGTGCTCGAATCGGTGCACGAGTTCAGCGAGTCATCGCTGGGGCCGATTTTGCTGGCGTTCTTTGCGGTGATCGTGGTGAGCGGGGTGGTGCTGGTGGCGTGGCGCGGCGAGGCGCTGCGAAACCCGGCCAGCCTGGGATCGATCTGGTCCCGGGAAGGGTCGTTCCTCGGCAACAACCTGCTCTTCGCCGTCGCAGCATTCGTGGTGATGCTCGGCACGGTGTTCCCGCTCCTGGCCGAGGCGGTCGCGTCCGAGCGCCTGGCGGTCGGGCGGCCGTACTTCGACCGGATGCTTGCGCCGGTCGGCATCGCGTTGCTCGGCCTCATGGCGCTGTCGCCGGCGCTGAACTGGCGCGACACCCCGGCGGAGCTTCGCTCGAAGCGGCTCGTGTGGCCTGCAGCGGCAGGGGCGCTGACCATGGTGCTGTCGGTGTGGGCCGGAGCGCACGGTCTGTGGCAAGTGTTGGCGCTGGGCATGGGCGGTTTCGTCATCGGCAGCGCTGCGCGGCTGCTGTGGCTGGGCGTGCGGCGCAATGGCTGGCGCGGACTGCTCGGACGCACCGGCGGCGGCATGATCGCCCATATCGGGGTCGCCGTGATCGCCTTCGGGTTCATCGCGTCGAGCGCGTACGGGTCTGAAGGCGAGTTCACGCTGTCGCCGGGGGAGTCCGGCGTGGTCGCGGGCCACCAGGTGACCTACTTGGGGCTCACCGATGAGATCGAGAGCGGCAACCGGGTTGTGCGCGTGCGCGTGGACGTCGAAGACCGGGGCATCTTCGAGCCGGCCGTGACGCGATTCGCCGAATTCGGCCAGCCGATCTCGACGCCGTCTGTGGCCACGAGCCTGATCGACGATGTGTACCTGTCGCTGGCCACCATCCCCGAAGAGGGAGACAGCGACGTAGCGCTTCGCGTGCTCATCAAGCCACTTGTGGCATGGATGTGGCTGGGCGGCGCCGTTCTCGTGCTTGGCATTGCCGCTGCCCTGGTGCCGACCCGCATCGGCGCACGCGACCGCGTCCCGCGCCGCGGCACTCCCGCAACCGCGGGTTCCGTCGGGGTGCGCGAGTCGTGACGCCGCCATCCAACGATGCGTCGAGCGTTGAGCCGCAGGCTCCATCCGGCAACAGCAGCGACTCGGGAAGGCGACGTAGCCGCTCGTGGGTGCGGGTTGCTGCAGTGCTCGTGGGTCTGGTGGCCGCCGGCCTGATCGCTCTGCTGGCGACACGTGATTCTGATGGCGGCAGTATCCGTGCCGCGAGCCCGCTCATCGGCGAGTTGGTGCCGCCCTTGCGAGGTGAGCTCATCTGGCCGCCCGAATCGTTCCTCGACGCCGGCGGCGCGCAGGCCTTGCCGGGAGTGCGGATCGGTCCCGATGACGTGGCGCGTTTCGACATCGATGCCGTGGGCCCGCTGTCGTCGAATCCGCGGTGGGTGCTGGTCAACTTCTTTGCGTCGTGGTGCGTGCCGTGCGACCGCGAACACCCTGCGCTCGCGACGTGGGCAGCTCGCCATTCCCAAGATGGCGCCCTGGTTTCGGTGCCGTTCGGCGACCGGACATCCGACGCGATTGCGTTCTACGAGCGCCTCGGCGGCGACTGGTCGGTCGTCGACGACCCCGATTCCCGCTGGGCAGTCGAGTTCGGCGTGCTGCGGCCACCCGAGTCGTTCCTGATCACACCCGACGGCATCGTGGCGGCTCGCTGGCAGGGGCAGATCAGCGCTGACGATCCCGATGCGGTCATCGCACTGTTGCTGGGTGTTGCGAGCGCGGATGCCGCGCCGCAGCCGGGTTCGTGAACCAGCCATGAGCGACTCGGGCACGACTTCGCCAGCTCAGCCGACTGCGGCGCCCCGGAGCGGTTCAGGACTGCGCCGCATCGGCTGGCTGGCCGTCGCCGCTGTGGCGCTCATCGCCGCTGTTCTCGCAGCGACGGCGTCGCGGCCGCCAGCGACAGAGGCCGAGCGTGCGTACGAGCTCAAGCAGGCGACGCTCTGCCCGGTCTGCGACGGCCAGAGCGTCCTCGAGTCGAACGCACCCGCTGCGGCGGCCATGCGCCGCCAGATCGATATGTGGGTGGATGCCGGCCGCAGCGACACCGAGATCCGGGCCGATCTTGCCGCCGCCTACGGCGACGACGTGAACGCGCTGCCGCCGGGGGAGGGGGTGGGCACGCTGGTGTGGGCGCTGCCGGTGGCTGCGTTCGCCGCGGCTGCGGCAGGGCTGTGGGCCGCGACCCGCCGCTGGAAGGCTCGGGCCGGCGCAGCCGAAGTTGACGGGGATCGGTCTGATGGCGACGGCGCCGGCGGCAACGGGGCTAGCGGCGACGGATCCACAGCAGCAGGCGACCTTGAACCGCCGGGCGACCGTGGTCGCAGAACCGGTTGGCGCAGCGCGACGGTGATCACGGTCAGCGCTCTGGTGCTCGTCGGCGCGGTGGCTGGGGTACTGGTGGCGCGCTCGGCAGGGCTGCGCCTCTCGGGCGAGACCCTGACGGGCGACATCGACCGCTCGGCCCGTTCATTGCTTCTTGATGCGCAGCGTCAGTTCGCCGCAAACCAGCTTGATGAGTCCCGCGCCACGCTGGAGGAGATCTTCCGGCTCGATCCCGACCTGCGCGGCGCGCTCGTACTGTCGGCCCGCCTGCACCTGCGTCACTGCGAATCGGCGTCATCGCAGGACCCGTCCGGCGCAGGCGAGGCAACCGATGCTCCCGCAGCCGACTGCGATCTGCAGTCGGCGCTCGTGGATCTGGACCGCGTCCTAGCTGACGACCCCAGCGACACTGAGGCACTGGCGTTGCGCGGCTGGCTGCTGGTTCGCATCCCCGACCGCGAGCTCATCGTCGCCGGCATCGCGTCGCTGGACGCTGCCGTAGCGCTCGACCCCAGCGAATTCGATCCGTGGGTCTTCCGCGGCTACACCGCCCGCTTCATCGAGCGCGACCTCGAAGCTGCCATCGGCTACTACGGCGCAGCGCTGCAACGCAACCCGCCCCCCGCAATGGCCGCCGCCCTCGAAAACGCAATCACCGAAATGCAAGCCGAACTCGAATAGCCGACCACAGCACTTCCTCTAGAGGGCTCAGCCAGCTGCTTGGACTACTTCAGAATGGATGAGGATGGCGCTCGGCGAAGTGCCTAGCCCACTTGCTGTACTTGCGCTCGCGCTCCGCACGTCGTAGGTACTTCGCAGCAGACTTCTGCTTCCCGCTGGCCAGCGCCATCTCGGCTCGAGCCTGGAACTCCTCCGCCTTCCGGTCGCAGAGCCGAATCCCATAGTCGTCGAAGCGATTGATCTGCTGATTGATCCAGTGCCCGGGACCCATCTTGACCAGTGCTCGCCCTGCGCTGCCGAGGGCTTCGACCCGCAGCACGGCGCGACGCAAGCGGATCCTTGCGACGAATTCGAACCCGACGCCGTTCGCAATGCTCAGCGGTATCAACACCCACCACGCCGCCCAACTCGAAGAGCTAATCCACAGGATGGTCACCGTGATCCCCGATATCAACGACCACAGGTGGAGGCCAAGCGCGACGCGGTCCTGCGAATAACTGACAGGACGTCCGTCAGACCAGCGGACCCTGCGGCACGCTTCTATTGCCCGTGCCATCGACTCAACCACCTCCCGCATTCCAAGTGCTACAACAGGCGACCCTGCATCAAAGAGATGCTTCGTCGCCCATTCAACACCCACTCGGATTTCTTGCATTGCACGTCGGGGTATTGGTTGGACGGCCTCCGCTGGATGATCCGCCACGGGGCCTGACGTGGTTGTAGACAGCTCCGCCGGCGGTCCTGCCCGCCGCCACGCACTGCGCTGGGCCGCAAGCCGTCAGTACCGCCGCAGCCGTGGGAGCCGCGAGCCGTGCCAGCACGACGACGGCTAGAAACCACGCCGGGTCAGCAACCACGGGGTAAGCAGCGTCTTCGTGATCAATGGCTTGAACGAGGGTTGCGCCGTCGAGGGTGTAGCGGGTGGGCACTTCCTCGCCGTTGGCGTCGAGGGCCCACGGCGAAGCGATACCGCCCGATTCGTTGCCGTCGGCGTCGAAGAACCTCACCGAACCATCCGGCTGCAATTCAGCGGTATGGCCATCAGGCACCGCATTCTCGAATCGATACTCGGTGGGTGCCTCGTGGCTGTGGATCAAGAGCAGGGCAGCGAACAAAGATCGATCTTCGGGCTCGTGCGTGAACAATTCGACGTTGGCATTGTCGAAGAGAATCTCGACGGCTGTGGGGACCAATTCACCGGGTGCCCAGACAGCCCCATATGTGGGCACGCCGGTGGAGCCAACTGGCCCGATCGGCCCCCCTGGTCGCAACCCCTCGATCCCATCGTCGTCGCCGGCGCCGTCACCTTCGCCGGTTGAGGGCTGCTTGTCCCAGGTGTCGCTCAGCAGATCGTTACCGGGGTCCATGCTCCCGGAGTCATCGGCTGCGGCAGGCACCGCCACCAGGAAGCTGCCTGCCAGAAGCAGGGCGGCTACCACCGCGCGATAGCGCACTTGTCGTTATCACATCGACTCCATCTGTTATGTGCATATGCACACGTTTGGCTGAGGCATCGACATTAATTCATGTTGGGATTCGATGACATCCGGCTGGCCGACTCGTCATGAGTCGCCTCGGTATGCACGCAGTCGACGGCCGCGCCGCTGCAACTGCGACGCAACCCGCCCCCTGCTATGGCCGTCGCCCTCAACGACGCGATCGCCGAGACGCAAACCGAACTCGACTAACCCACCGCGAAGCGTCCGCGAGAGTGTTCAGCCGCCGAGAGCAGCGAGGAACTCCCGCACGACGAGAACTGCTTCGTTTTGGCGACGGGCATGTGCAGCAGCGTCATCAGAAGCAGCGAGGAAGTTGGCATACGCCGACGGTCCATCGTGTTCGGGAGTCTCAAATCGTGCCCGCATCGAGTCAAGGGTCTCTTGGATCCTCGGGGCGCGACGAATGGGGCTGCCGGCGGCAGCCAATCCCGCCGCCCTGGGCCCGCCGTGGTAGTTCCTCAGCGTGTAAATCAGGTCGTAGGCGTCCTTGTTGTGATGGCGCTGTTGGAAGGCGAGCGTCTTGAGCGCCACGAAGCTCCATAGACCCGCAACTCGCAAGGTCACCGTTGAGGTCCCCCCATCGTCGAGGCGCTCCGCAGTCACACTCACTTCAAAGAAATCCTGTGCGACGAGGCTGGCGCCGGGGGCATTGAAGGCAGCGAACTTGGAACCCGTGCCGTCGCTGGGTTTGTGGATCCGGCCTGGCTCTACGGCATCGGTTTCGCAGAGGAAATCCACTTCGATCACGGCCTCCTCTATGCGGCGGTGCCACTTGTAGTCCGGTTGACCCCGAACGAATCCCGAGCGCTCGACGTTGCGGTAAAGGGTGTCGTAGCTCTCAGTGGATTCGCCCACGGCGAGTTCGATGACGAGGTCAACGTCCGTCGTGCCTGCGTGGGGGCTGGTAGGGGATGGTGATGTTCCGACGATGTAGCGCGGGGCAAGACCTCCGACGAGCACCACCCGTTCACCCCATGGGCCGATGTCGCCGAGCAAGGTGACGAGGACGCGCTCACAGAGGTCCGTCGTCGCGGCGTCGTACTCGCTCTGGTGACTTGGGGTCATCAGAAGCCAATGAGCTCGCGGCGCAGGTGGTCTGCCTGCTCGCGCCCTCGCCTCGGGTCACGTCTGAGATCGAGAAAGAGCCGGACGCGATTGGTGATCCACGCATCGCTTTCGCGTGCGCGAAAGGCAAGCGGTGTGTCGTCGCGTACTTGGAGGAACACGACATTCGGCCCAGACTCGACCTCGAGTGCGCCGATCTGCTCGCAAATGGCGCTGGGGTCCGTCAGAGCCCCGAGCCATACTTCGCTGACGAGGACATTTGTCACGAACGGTGCGACACGCGCAGCTGCGGCTGCTCCCGTGAGCGCATATTCGACCTCGGCTGCATCGAGTCCGGAACAGAGTGCTTCTGCCGGCCGCCCATCACCGGCTTCAAGCATGTACGTGAGCGTTCGCAGCGGACGATCTCGGTGTTCTTCGATCAATAGGTCAAGCAACGCAGTGGGGTTGACCAAGCGTCGTGACTTGGCTGGTCCGGCTCCTTGAGACTCCAAGACGCCTTCGCCGTCAAGGCGCCGCACAACTCGGTGCGCGAGCCCGACTGCCACTCCTGCCTGCCTCGCCAGTTCTGTGACCTGCCAGGAGCGCTTCGTATCCAAGAGCATCGCTTGAACCACCAGACTGGACTTGCCCGACAGGCGTGTCGGAGGAGGGGCGCGCTTGGGGCGTCGCTCACCTGTGATCCTCATGATGAGTCCCGGCAGCGTCAAGCGAATATTGCCGAGGCCGTCGATCGAACCGATGCCTTCGGCCGCGAGGATCTCGCTCGCGCGTGTTGTCATCTCGCGTGCTATCACCACCATCGGCATCGAGAGCTGGCGTGCATGGTGGGTGATTTGGTGAGCCGTGGCGCTATTGACCCGAGTCTTGGCTTCTATCGCTACCGGCGTTGTCGATCCGCCGTGTCGGACGATTGCGTCGGCGCGCTGGGCGCGGCCGTGCTCGACGGTGACGGTGAATTCTGGGATCGCTCGCAGAATGCGGACTGCTTCAGCTTCAAGCTCTCTTTCTAGTTGCCACCTGATTTCATTATTCACATTCATTATGAACAATGTATCAAGTGTGAATTTGCATTGACCTCCAGCGAGCGCATCCATTCGCATCCATGGCGCATATGGAAACACTGCGTACTAGTCGACAGAACCGATTATCGGGTTGCGGCAGTAGCGTGCTTGGCGAGCGGCAGGTGCGGCTGCAACGCCGGTGCAGTCACCACGCGGCAAGCGATCGCAACCGGTCAGGGGCACCCAGTGAAGGGCAAGCGTCGAGGGTCAGCCGCCAACGGCGGACCAGCCAGCGTCACCGACCAGCAGCTGGCCGCTGCGGTGGCTGACGTGATCGACCCTGAGCTGCGCCGGCCCATCGGCCAGATGGGCATGCTGCGGGCCGCCGCAGTCGCCGGGCGTGCGGCACAGGTGCTCGTGGCCTTGCCGTCGAACGACTGGCCGGCCGCCGGCCACGTTTCGCACGCCGTGACCGAGGCGGGATGCGCCCTCGACGGCATCGACGACGTGGTCGTGGAATTCACCGTCATGGACGAAGCCGAGCAGTCGACGCTGCGGGCTCAGCTCATCGGCGACCCCGCGGCGTCAGCCGGCACTCATGCCGGCCACGGGCACGCCGAAGGCCGTGAGGTGCCGTTCGCCCAGGCCGGCAACAAGACCCGCGTGCTGCTGGTGGCCAGCGGCAAGGGCGGCGTCGGCAAGTCGAGCGTGACGGTCAACCTCGCGATAGCGCTGGCCCAGCGCGGCACCCGCACCGCGGTTATCGACGCCGACGTGTGGGGCTTCTCCATTCCCCGGATGCTCGGCGTGCAGCGCCCGCCCACCGTGATCGACCAGATGGTGGTGCCCACCGAAGCACACGGCGTGCGATGCATGTCGATGGGCTTCTTCGCACGAGAGGACCAGCCGGTGATCTGGCGCGGCCCGATGCTGCACAAGGCGCTCGAGCAATTCCTCACCGATGTCTTCTGGGACGAGCCCGACCATCTTCTGATCGACCTGCCGCCCGGCACGGGCGACATCTCGCTCTCGCTGGCACAGTTCCTGCCCCGCTCGGAGATGCTGGTGGTGACCACGCCGCAGCCAGCAGCGCAGAAGGTGGCCCAGCGCGCCGCCCAGATGGCGGGGCGCGTCAACCTGCAGGTGCGGGCGGTGATCGAGAACATGAGCTGGTTCACGGGCGACGACGGCAAGCGTTACGAGCTCTTCGGCTCCGGCGGCGGCCAAGCGCTGGCCGACGAGCTGGAGGTGCCGCTGCTCGGCCAGGTGCCGCTGGTGCCGCAGTTGCGAGCGGGCGGCGACGAGGGCATGCCGATCGCCGCGGCAGACCCTGACAGCGAGACGGCCGGTGTGTTTCAAGACATGGCGCGCCTGCTCTGCGAGGAGCATCTGCCGACCCGTCGCTACAACGAGGGGCTGAAGCTGCTGTGAGCGTCACGGCGGCGATGCCGATCGGCTCGCTCGACGAGCTCAGTTTCGACAACCGCTTCACCGCCGCGCTTCCCGCCGACCCCGACGCCGGCAACTCCCGCAGGCAGGTGATGGGAGCGTGCTACTCGAGGGTCGAGCCGACACCGGTGCCTGCACCGCACCTGCTGGCGCACAGTGCGGAGATGTTCGACCTGCTGGGCTTCGACGCCGAACTGGCGAGCGACCCGGAGTTCGCCGCGGTGTTCGGCGGCAGCACGCTGCTCGACGGCATGGATCCGCATGCCCACTGCTACGGCGGCCACCAGTTCGGCAACTGGGCCGGTCAGCTCGGCGACGGCCGGGCGATCGCGCTCGGCGAAGTGGTGGACCGCGACGGCCAGCACCAGACCCTGCAGCTCAAAGGCGCCGGCCCCACGCCGTATTCCCGCACGGCCGACGGCCTGGCCGTGCTGCGCAGCTCGGTGCGCGAGTTCCTGTGCAGCGAGGCCATGGCGCATCTCGGCGTGCCGACCACCCGGGCGCTCAGCCTGGTGGCGACGGGCGGCATGGTGATGCGCGACATGCTCTACGACGGCAACGCCGAGCTCGAGCCCGGGGCTGTGGTCTGCCGGGTGGCGCCCTCGTTCGTGCGGTTCGGGAACTTCGAGATCTTCGCTTCCCGCGGCGATATCGACACGTTGCGCACGCTGACCGATTTTGTCATCGGCACCGACTTTCCTGACCTGGCCGCCGACACCGAGTCCGGCAGCTCGTCGCCGGAGCGGTATGCGCGCTTCTTCGACGAAGTGGTGCGGCGCACGGCGGACATGGTGTGCGAATGGCTGCGGGTGGGCTTCGTGCATGGGGTGATGAACACCGACAACATGTCGATCCTGGGCCTCACGATCGATTACGGCCCTTACGGCTGGCTCGACAACTACGACCCCGACTGGACTCCGAACACCACCGACGCAGCCCACCGCCGCTACCGCTTCGGCACGCAGCCGGCCGTCGCGCAGTGGAATCTCATGCAGCTCGCCAATGCGCTGTACCCGCTGGTGGGCGAGGCCGAGCCGCTGCAGGCAGCCCTCGACGGCTACGTGCCCTACTTCGAGGAGCAATGGTCGGTGATGATGGCCGCCAAGCTGGGATTGCCAGAGCTGGCGACCGAGGCCGACCGTGAGCTGGCGACCGGGGTGCTCGAGGTGCTGCGGCTGGTCGAGACCGACATGACGATTTTCTGGCGACGGCTCGCCACCGTCGACACCGTCGAGGGCGTCGACCCGGCCAAGCGCATCGCCCCGCTCGCCGACGCGTACTACCAGCCTTCCGAGGTCACCGACGAGCACCGCTCAGCCACGAGTGAGTTCGTCGAGCGCTACGCGGCACGGCTGCGAGCGCTCGGCATCGCGGACGCCGCACGGACCGAGACGATGAACCGGGTCAATCCCAAGTACGTCCTCCGCAACTACCTGGCCCAGCTCGCCATCGACGCCGCCACCGGCGGCCGCCCCGAGGCCATCGGGGAGCTGCTCGACGTCATGCGCCACCCTTACGACGAACAGCCCGACCGGGAGTCCTACGCGGCACTGCGCCCCGACTGGGCCCGCACCCGAGTCGGCTGCAGCCAGCTCTCCTGCAGCTCCTGACCCTCGCCGGAAGACTCGAACTGCGCTGCGTTGTCGCCCTCAGCAGCCGGTTGCCGCAGACCCCACCGATAGCCTGCGGGTATGGACATCCGGATCGGCATCACGCACGGCGGTCGGGAGCTCAGCGTCGAAATCGACGACGAGGCTGCTGAAGACGCGGCGGCGTCGCTCGAAGGTGCGCTGAGCGGCGACGACACAGTGCTCTGGCTGAATGATCGCAGCGGGCGCCGCGTCGGGGTGCCCATCGACAAGCTCGCCTACCTGGAGCTGGGTCCGGCCGGCGATCGGCGCATCGGCTTCGCAGCCGACTGAGATTCGAATGCGGGCGCCCGCCGATCGGCCGCTGCCCGCAGACAACGTGCGCGACAACACCCGCGATGGCCCGCGCGAGCACCTGCGCCGCTTGCTCGCATGGTGGTCGCTGCTGGCCGACCTGTCGTTTTCGGACCTGCTGCTGTTCGTGCCCGGACAGGTGACTGCACTCGACGAACTTCCCGACGAAATCGCCGACGCCGACACCAACCACCCCGACGGACCGCCCCGTCCGTGGCGCCGGCTCGGCCCCGAGACACCGCTGACCGTGATCGGCCAAGTCCGGCCCACGACCGGCCGCACGCTGTACCGCGACGACCACATCGGGCTCTGCGTCGCCGCCGGCGAGCGGCCATTGGTGTCAGAGGCATTCGCCCGCGGCGTCATCGTCACCGGCGAGGGCCTGCGCGTGCCAGGCGACCGGCGGGCACGCATCACTGCGGTGCCGGTGACGTTCGACGGCGTGACGATTGCCGTGATGAGCAGCGAGGTGACGCCGCGCTTCACCGACATCCGCGATCCCGGCGAGCTCGAGCGCACCTACATCGCGACGTTCGGACGCCTCGCACGCATGGTCGCAGCCGGCTCATTTCCGTATCGGGGGGCCGATGTCACCCACGAAGAAGCCCCGCGGGTAGGCGATGGGCTGTTCCTGACCGACGAGACGACACGCATCGGATTCGCCACGCCCAATGCGGTCAGCGCCCTGCACCGCATCGGGGTTGGCGGCAATGTGCAGGGGCGCCGCGTGCGAGACCTTGATCTCGGACCGGACGTCGTGGGGCGGGCCATGAGCGGCGGGATCCCGGTGGTGGACGAGGTGGAGCACCAGTCGGTGACGGTGCAACTGCAGGCGCTGCCGCTCACCGACACGCCCGTGCGCAACGCCCTGGTGCTGCTGCGTGACGTGACGGAGCTGCGCCGCCGTGACCGGCTGCTCATCTCGAAGGACGCCACGATCCGAGAGATTCACCATCGGGTCACCAACAACCTGCAGACGGTCTCGTCGCTGCTGCGCATCCAGGCCCGTCGCTTGGAATCGCGCGAGGCGAACCGGGCGCTCGACGAGGCGGTGCGCCGCATCCGCGCCATCGCTCTCGTGCACCAGACTCTGTCGACCGAGACCACCGATGATGTCGACTTCTGCGATGTCGCCGAGACGCTGACCGAGACGATGCGCCAGAGCATCACGTTCCCGGAGCGGCCCATCGATTTCACCGTCTCCTGCGAAGCGGGGATGCTGCGATCGCAGACAGCGACTTCGCTGGCCGTGGTGCTAAACGAGCTGCTCCAGAATGCCGTGGACCACGCCTTCCCTCAGTTGTGGGAGATCGAGGACCAGGCGCTGGAGGCGGCGCCGGCGCTCGACGAGAGCCCCATCGGCCACGTCGAGGTGGAGATCTCGCGGCCGTCGGCAGATCTGCTGTCGATGGTTGTGCGTGATGACGGTGTCGGCATCCCGGCCGACTACGACTCGCAGCGCCCAGGCGGGCTCGGCACCTCAATCGTCCGGGCGCTGTGCGGGTCAGATCTCGGCGGCACCTTCGAGGTTCGGCGCCGGACGCCCCCGCCGGGCTCCGAAGCCGTGGTGCAGATCCCCCTGCGCACCATCGCCTGACGGCTGCTCAGCCGGTGGCTCGGCCTACGGGCTCAGTGTCTTAGCCAGATGCGGCGGGGATGGCGAGTCGCAGCACGTCGGGTACCCACTCGAGCTGGAGCTCGTCGACGGCACCGAGGTGGTCACCATCGAGCTGGTGACCGAAGGGATGCATCCCGGTCACGGTGACGTCGCGCACGTCGTCGATGCGCTGCACGACGCTCGGATCGGTGTCGCTCAGGCTGCCGTTGGCGCGGAACACCGCAGAGAGCACGTCTAGCGCGTCGGCGAATCGGAGCGACCGCAGTCCCACCACCGACAGTCCGGTGCGCAGCGTTGCTGCGGGGGCGATCCGAACTGGACGGCTCCCGAGGAAGGTGTAGGGGTCGGTGTTCGCCGCGACGACAACGAAGCAACCGTCGATCGTCGCCGTTGTTGGAGCCGTTGTACGCACGCTCAGCGTGCCGGTCCGGCGGTCGTAACGGCGCAACAGCGTGTCGATGCCCGCGAGGAGGAACAGCGGGTGGCCGAGATAGCGCTTGAGTGTCGGGTGCCGCTCGACCTGCTCCACGATCGCAGCGTCGAGCCCCATGCCGCAGTGGAACAGGAAGTAACGACCCGAGGTGCGTCCGAGCCCCGCTGAGGTGATGCTGCCGATCTCGAATGCGTCAAGGACGGCGTCGGTTGCCGCCAGCGGATCGTCGGGCGTGCCGATCGTCCGTGCGAACACGTTGGTAGAACCGCCCGGCAATGCGGCGAGCACGCAGTCGGTGCCGGCGACCCCGTTGGCGGCTTCGTTGAGCGTGCCGTCGCCGCCGAGCACGACCACCGCGTCGGTGCCGGTTGTGGCCGCCCCGCGTGCCAAGCGAGCCGCGTGCCCTCGCCGGTTGGTGAAGGCCACCTCGGTGTCGTGCCGCTCCGAAAGCGCCGTGTGGATGAGCACGCGCGTGCGGGCCGTGGTCGACGATGCCGAATCGTTGACCAGCAGCAGGACACGCACCGCGCAAGTCTCGCCCCGACGCGAGCCTGCGAGCGCCATCAAGCAACAGGTTCGGCAACGAGACCGTGAGTGAATGGGCTGCAGCGCCGACGCGAGCGTGTGGGCGCCATGAGACAAAGCTGGAGCTTGCGAGCACTACCGAACAATGGGTGTGGCAACGAAGCCGTGAGTCGGCAGACTGCCCGGCCATGAAGGTCGTTGTGTGCGTCAAGCAGATCCCAGACCCGGCTATCCCGGGCGAGCTGGTTCCCGAGACCGGCACGCTGAACCGGGACGACAAGCTGATCCTGGACGAATCCGACTCGTACGGCGTCGAGATGGCGCTGCAGCTCGCCGAGGCCGCCGGCGGCGGCCAGGTGTCGCTGGTGTCGATGGCACCGCGTTCGGAGACGAGCGGTCTGCGGACGGCGCTCGCCATGGGCGCCGACGATGCGGTGCTCATCAGCGACGATGCGCTCGCCGGCAGCGACGCGCTCGGCACTGCCAAGGTGCTGGGTGCCGCGATCGCCGAGCTCGAAGCCGACCTCGTGCTCGCGGGCGTCGAGTCGAGCGACGGGTACACCGGCACCGTCCCCGAGATGATCGCCGGCGTGATGGGGCTGCCGTCGATCACGTTCGCAAAGCAGATCGAGATCTCCGACGGCGTCGCCAGCGTCCAGCGGCAGACCGAGGCCGGCTACGACCAGGTGGAGTGCGCGCTTCCGGCCGTCGTGTCGGTCACCGCGGGCGTGGTCGAGCCGCGCTACCCCTCGTTCAAGGGGATCATGGCGGCCAAGAAGAAGCCGGTCGACTCGAAGGACCTCGCAGCCCTCGGCATCGATGCCGCTGCGGTCGGCGTGGCCGGGGCTCGACAGGAGACGGTCGAGGTGACCGATGCGCCCGAGCGCGAGGCCGGCGAGATCATCACCGACGAGGGCGATGCGCACGCCAACATCGTCGAGTTCCTGACCGAGCTCAAGGTCATCTGAACCGCCCGCCAGCTATCGGCTGACTCAGCTCCCTGATCCACTCACCCACGAAACCGACTGGAACCACCCGCAATGACGCTTGCACAGATTCTGCTCTTCGCTGAAGGCGACGCCGACGGTGCCTCCGGCCTCACCCTGGAGCTGGCCACCAAGGCCCGCACGCTGGCCGACACCGTCACCGCATTCGCACCGGCACACGGCGAGACCATGGCTGCCGAGCTGGGCGCGCACGGCGTGTCGACCGTGTACGCACTCGAAGGGCTCGGCGACGGGCTGGTCGGCGTTCACGCTGCCGCGGCGCTGGCCGGGCACATCGAAGCCACCTCGCCCGATGCCGTCTTCTTCGGCCAGACCACCGACGGGCGCGACACCGCCGCCCGCTTGGCAGTGCTGGCGGATCGTCCCGTGTCCACCAACAACGTCGGCGCCGAGATCGTCGATGGGGGCCTCGTCACCGAGGAGCCCATCTTCGGCGGCACGCAGAATATCTTCACTGCGTACCGGGCGCCGGCACCGGCGCTCGCGATGTTCCGCCCGAAGAGCTTCGAGGCCGAGCCCAGCGGCGGCGGGGCGGCTGCGGTCGAGAGCGTGGCTTCAGTCGACCCCGGCGAAGCGGGACGTGCGACGGTCACGGGTCGCCATGCCGAGGAGCGCTCGGGCCCGCAGCTCGATGACGCCGCTGTGGTGGTGTCGGGCGGCCGGGGGCTGGGCCAGCCCGAGGCGTATTCGATGGTCGACGAGCTGGCGGGCTTGCTGGGGGCCGCGTCCGGCGCTTCGCGCGCCATCGTGGATGCCGGTTGGGTTCCCTATGCCAAGCAGGTGGGCCAGACCGGCAAGGTGGTGAAGCCCAGCGTCTACATCGCCTGCGGCATCTCAGGCGCCACCCAGCATCTGGTGGGCATGAAGGGCTCCAAGAACATCGTGGCCATCAACAAGGACCCCGAAGCGCCGATCTTCGGCGTTGCCGACTTGGGCATCGTCGGCGACGTTCACAAGGTGATGCCGGCGCTGATAGAAGCCCTCAAGTCGCGCTGAGCCGCTCGTCAGACCAGCGGCCAAGGCCAGCGGCGGCCGCCGTCGTCATCAGGGAATCTGCCGAAGTCGGCGAGCCACTCGGCGCGTTCAGCGAGCGCGCTGAGTTCGTCAGGTCGAAGCCATTGCGCGAGATCGGCGGGCGGTTCGGCGGCCGCTCCGATGGAAGCGCCAAGCTCGTCGTCGAACGGTTCGCCCCCGAAGTCCCAGATAACCGTCCGCAGCTTGAAATCGCTGGCGAAGCACAGGCCTTGGTCGATGCCGTAGATCGGTCCCCAGCGTGACGCCAAGCAGTGACCCGACTTGCGGTCGGTGTTGTTGGCGATGAGATCGAACGCACAGATCCGCCGCAGGTCGCCATGGTGCCGGTCCTCGGCGACCAGCGTGAAGTAGTGCTCTGTGAAGTCCGCGTCGATGAAGAGCTGAACCGACCCCACCCCGAGCGGGCCGTCGCGCTCGACCGTGGGCGGAATGACGTGCCATCCCAAAGCCTCAGACAGCTCGAATGCGGCGATCTCGCGCCGGTACAGGCCGGAGGGAAAATCCCACAGCGGCCGCTCTCCCCGCTCCGGCTTGTAGATCGCGGCCGTCGGCGTGGTGGCGTGGTCGATGCGCACCAAGAAGGTGGCGTTGCTGCTGTACGGCATCCGTCCCAGGATCGAGATGTCGCCCTGCTGCAGCACCTCCAAGGCAACGGTGGTGGGCGCGTCCCAAACGACGGGCAACTCGAGTTGCTCACCGTCTTCGCTCCGGGGCAGCACATGGTGCGGGGCCGGTTCGTTCATGCCGAACCGTTGGGTCGTGGAGCCATCAGGTGCGGGGCGGACGGTGCCCGTTGCGCATGCCGAAGTCGCGGCCTTCCTCGACGAGCAGCAGTGCTTGCTGAGCGAATCCGAGTGCTGTCGCGTAGTCGAGATGGATGCGGGCTCGACCGCCGGTGCGCTCGTCGTCCTCGGGCGACATCTCTCCCGCAGCGCCCGAGTCGGCTTCGGGATCGTCGTCATCGTCATCGATCTCGTCGGCGATGACCACGATCACCTTGCCCTCGGTGTCCATGCCGGTGGCGAGGCGGCCGACGGTCCACGCGGCGGTCACGGGTTCGACCAGCTCGCCGAAAGCAGCCGCGGGCCCCTCGTAGCTCTCGCCCTCGAGCAATTCGCTGAGCAGGTTCGCCAGCGCCCAGACCTGCCCCTTCTCCAGCTTCAGCGAGACCACATGGCCGGCCTCAGTTGCCTGCAGGAAGAAGATCCGCTGGCCGGGCGGCCCGACGGTGCCCGCCACGAACGTGTCGGGATTGCGGAGGTCGAAATCGTCACTCATGCCGGAGCCAATGCTGCGAGATCGGACGTGCTGTTGGTGGCCAGCACGACGGGGCCGTCAGCGGTGTACAGGATCGCAGTCACCGAGCACGGCGACACCACGATCCGCTGGAAGAGATCGAGATGGGTGCCCATGGCGTCTGCCACCAGCGCCCGAATGGGGTCGGCGTGGCTGACGGCGACCACGGTGGCGCCGCGATGGCGGGCCGCCAGCTCGCTCGCCGTGGCCGCTATGCGCGCCTGCATCTGTCGGAATGTCTCGCCGCCGGGGAAGCGAAAGCCGCTGGGGTAGCGCTGCACCTGCGACCACGCCGCCAGCTTGCGCAGCTGATTGAGCTTGCGGCCGGTCCATCGGCCCATGTCCGCCTCGTTGAGACCGTCATGGGTGCGCACGCGGCGTCCGAGAGCGGCAGCAATCGGCGCGGCCGTCTCCTGGGCACGCTCCAGCGGGCTGGCATAGACAGCCGCCACCCGGCGACCGCCTGCGGCGATGCGCTCCGCGGCACGCTGCGCCTGCTGCGTTCCGGCCTCTGACAGGTGCACTCCGGGTCGTCGGCCGTACAGCTCGACGCCGGTGGTCGGCGTGAGTCCGTGCCGGACGAACAGCAGCAATGTGGGTCGAGTTCGGTTCGGCACCGGGTCGAAGCTACTTGCCTGGCACACTCGCAGGGTGAGCGCCCCACCGAGCTCGCCCGGCGATGTCACGAGCAACGCGGCCTTGCGCTTGCTCAACGACGAGGTCGCAGCATGCAGGCGTTGCGACCGCCTCGTCACGTGGCGCGAGCAGACCGCCGCCGACAAGCGGGCGGCATTCGCCGACGAGGACTACTGGGGCCGTGGCGTGCCCGGCTTCGGCGACCCTGCCGCAGCGGTCGTGCTCGTCGGCCTGGCACCGGCTGCACATGGCGCGAACCGCACGGGCCGGATGTTCACCGGCGATCGCTCGGGTGACTTTCTCTATGCGGCCCTGCACCGCTGCGGTTTCGCCAACCAGCCGACTTCCGTGCACGCCGGCGACGGGCTAGCGCTGCGCGACGCGTACATCACGGCGGCGGTGCGCTGCGCGCCGCCGGCCAACAAGCCTGCTCCTGCCGAGCGAGACGCCTGCCGGCCATTCCTCGAGCGCGAGCTGGCGCTGCTGGTCAATGCTCGCGTCGCAGTCGCCCTAGGCGCATTCGCGTACGGCGTGCTGTGCACGATCGGCGGCGTGCGGCCCCGGCCCCGCTTCGGCCACGGTGTGATCGCCGACGTGCCTGCCGCCGACGGGTCAGCCAAGCCTCCGCCGCTCGCCGGCATCTCCCGCATCATCTGCTCGTTCCATCCCAGCCAGCAGAACACCTTCACCGGCCGCCTCACTGCGGACATGGCCGATACGGTGCTCCGCGATGCGCGCCGGCTGGCGAATCTGTCGCCTGGCTGAATCGATGAGGCCCCACCTGAAGCGGGGTGCATGTCTGTTGGCTGCCTTGCTGGCATCGGCGGGAATGTTGGCGTGCTCGGCCACCGTGATCGAGGTGGAGCCGGCAACCGGCGATACCGACGCTGATGTGCTGCTTGGCAATCCCGGCACGCTGGTTCCGCCGACCGTCACCGTCGATGGCGCACCGGGGTTGCTCGCGATCGAACCGCTCATCGCCTTCATGGATGCGTGCGTGGGAGACGCGGGTCTCGTCGGGCCTTGCCACTGTGCGGCCGACCGCATCGAGGGCAGCCTGACGGTCATCGATCTCGAAGTGTTCGAGGACCGCATGTCGGGTGCGCTGGAGTTCTCTCCTGAACTGGCGGCCGCCTTGGTGGACTGCCGTGAGGCCGAGCCGCCGCCCGAATGGTCTGATGCCCAACGGCAGACGTACCTGGACGCGTGCTCGGCCGGTTCAGACCGGATGAGGAGCCTGTGCGCCTGCTCGCTGGCCCGTGCTCAGGAGGTCATCCCCGCCCACCGGCTGAACGAGTTCCTCGCGAGCAACGAGGTTCAGCCCGGCATCGTCGACTTCCTGAACCTCTGCCTCTAGCCCCTATTTCTTGGTGGGCTCGGGCAGCAGGGCGGGCTTGTCCCACGCGAATTTTGGCCAGCGGACACGCGACTTCTCGCTGAGCTTGTGCATGAGCGCGATGGCACCCGGATCCTCGTCGCCGGGGCGCCCGATCAGCGAGCCGTCGGCGAGCATCTTCATGATGATCTCGCGGCCGATGTCGGTGCGGACGATCGTGAGGGTCCAGTCGCTGTACTTGCCGATGCCGCCGGTGGAGATGTCGGCATGCTCGGCGGCGAAGTCGGGGCAGTGGTTGCAGCCTTCGCGGGTCCAGGCGTGGCACTCCTTGAGGTTGATCTCGTAGTAGCCGCCGTCGTGGGTCCAGATCTGGAACACGCCCTTGATGTTGGTCTTGCGGATCCGGTGGCGGTCGAGACCGTACTTCTGCTCGAACAACTCCTCGAAGATGGCTTCGTCGAACGACTTCGAGCACAGCAAGCCGATGTTCAGCACGAAGCGGTTGCCGACCTTGCCGACCTTGCGCGACTTGGCGACCGGCACGATCGAGCTCTGGCAGCTCATGCCGACCAGCGCGATCTTCTGTGCGCCGGCCTCCATTGCCTCGTCGTAGGCGAGCGTGTTGGCTGAGTACGTGTAACGGCTGCCCGCGCCGCGCAATACGTCGTCGCGGTTGAAGGCCACGCCCGGCGAGGCGGTCCACTGGTTGCCCTCGCCCTCGCCGACGTACGACGTGAGGGCGGCGTCGATATAGCCATGGTCGAGCGCCCAGATGAGGATCGCCGACACCAGCCCGCCGTCCTGACCGATCTCGTGGACGAAGTCGTCGGACGCCCTAGTCAGGATGATGTCCTTGAACACACCCGATGGCTCGTCGACGG
Organism: Candidatus Poriferisodalis sp.; assembly: GCF_965204125.1. Taxonomy (GTDB): domain Bacteria; phylum Actinomycetota; class Acidimicrobiia; order Acidimicrobiales; family Poriferisodalaceae; genus Poriferisodalis. The sequence continues at coordinate 2,034,085 of NZ_OZ241968.1, forward strand.
TGCGGTGCCGGCCGAACATGAAGTCGTCGGCCTCGTCTTCCCATGTGCGGAATCGAGGGCAGGCGCGGGTGCAGCTCGTACAGCCCTTCTGGCCGTGGCCGCAGTCTTCGAGGCCGAGTTCTTCTTCGAGGTGGAATGGCGTGAACCCGCCCTGCACGTGCTCGTAGCCGATGACGTCGTGCGGGCAGGAGATCACGCAGCCGGCGCATCCGGTGCACAGCCCGGTGGTGATGACCTCGTCGTACAGCTCCTTCCACTGGAAGGTCCAGCGCTGCGGCGCCCCGTTGGGAGTCGGAGGTGACTCGGTCATGGTCATGGTCACAGGCTACGTCAGGTGCCCCGTAGCGCTACGAGTCGATTGCCTGGTAGCTGAAACCGCTGCTCAGGGCTCTAGGGTGGCGCGCCGTGACAGAGGCTGAACTGCTGGAGCTGCTCGAGCAGGGACGGGTGGCGACCCTCGCGACGATCCGGTCCGACGGTCGCGTCGACCTGGTGCCATGCACCTATGCGTTCGAGGACGACGTGGTGGTGACAGCGGTCGACCACAAGCCCAAGACGACCATGGACCTCAAGCGGCTCGACAATGTTCGGCGCTTCCCCGAGGTCACGATGCTGATCGAGCACTACGACGACACAGACTGGGAGCGCCTGTGGTGGGTGCGCCTGCGAGGGCGCGCTGCGGTGCACACCGAGGGTGCGCAGCACCGGCATGCGATCGAGCTGCTGTGCAAGCGCTACCCGCAGTACGCCGCGGAGCCGCCCGTCGGCGCCGCCATCGTCATCCAGCGCACCGAGCTCACTGGCTGGTCCGCCACCGGCTGAGCGCCCTCGGCAGGATTCGAACCTGCGCACATGGCTCCGGAGGCCACTGCTCTATCCCCTGAGCTACGAGGGCTGCACGCCCGGACGGTTGCCGGGGCTCACCGACCGGTCAAGCTACCGACCGCCGTCGCGCCCCGCTCCGGCGACGAGCATCGGGCTGGTGCCCGAAATTGTCCCGAGGTTCGGCATCCGGCAGGGATAGGTTCGCTTCGGTGATGGAGCTGTGGTGATGGAAGCAGCGCTGACAGGCGCTATCTCGGCAGCGTTGACGCGCCTCGGCGTCGACGCTGACCCGTCGCGCATCGGCCTCGAACGCCCGACTCGCACCGATCACGGCGACTGGTCGACTAACGCCGCATTGGTGAGCGCGAAGGGAGCGGGGCTGGCGCCTCGCGAGCTGGCCCAGCAGCTCGCCGCGGAGCTCGACGGCGCCGCCTTGCCGCATCTCGAACGAACCGAGGTGGCCGGACCCGGATTCGTGAACATGCACCTGGCGCCGTCATGGCTGCACGAGGTACTCGGCGCGGTGCTGCGGGAGGGCACCGAGCAGTACGCACGCCTCGATGTTGGCAGCGGGCAGACAGTGAACCTGGAGTTCGTGTCTGCCAACCCCACCGGCCCGCTGCATGCCGGCGGTGGCCGCTGGGGCGCTTTCGGCGACAGCCTCGCCCGCCTGTTCCGCCGCTGCGGCTACGACACCGTCACTGAGTACTACGTCAATGACCGCGGCACGCAGATGGACCTGTTCGGGCGTTCGCTGGCGGCTCGCTTGGCGGGCGAACCGGTACCCGATGACGGCTATCACGGCGAGTACGTCACCGAGTGGGCGAACGAGTTGGCCGTCGAGCTTGTGGCAGACACCGCAGTTGACAACTCAGGTCCTCGGGCCGCGCTCGAGGCCCGGGGTGGCACCGCCTTTGCGGCATCGTGGGGCCGCGAGCGGGCGTTGCGCGACGTCGCAGAGTCGCTAGCGGCGATGAACGTGGGCTTCGACCATTGGCAGAGCGAGGCATCGCTCGTGGATTCGGGCGCCATGGACGATGTCATCGAGCGGCTTCGCGATGCAGGGCGGGTGTACGAAGAGGACGGCGCTGTCTGGCTCGCGACCAGCGAGTTCGACGATGCCAAGGACCGGGTCTTGCGTCGCAGTGACGGCGAGCCCACGTACTTCGTGCCCGACATCGCCTACCACCACGCCAAGTTCGGCCGCGGTGACCGCGTGATCGACGTGCTGGGTGCCGACCATCACGGCTATGTGCCGCGCATTGCGGCGGCCATGCAGATGCTCGGGCATCGCGCCGAGTCCTATGAGGCCATCGTCGGCCAGAACGTGACCCTCATGCGCGACGGCCAGGTCATCGAGCTGTCCAAGCGCACCGGCACGATGGTCGAGGTGCGCGAGCTCATCGACGCGGTGGGTCCCGACGTGTCGCGTTTCGCGTTCCTGCTGCAGTCGATCGATTCCCGCCAGACCATCGACATCGACCTGCTCTCGGCGCAGGCTGCGGAGAACCCGGTCTTCTACGTGCAATATGCGCACGCTCGCATCGCGTCGGTCGGCCGTCGCGCTGAAGCCGACGGCGTTGCCCCCCGGCCGCCGCCAGGCACCGAACTCTCCCCGCTCACCGGCGATCGGGAACTGGCGCTCTTGCGGGCGCTCGAAGTGTTGCCGTCGGTGGTGGAGATCGCGCTCCGAGAGCGAGCGCCGCACAAGGTGACGACTTGGGTGCGCGACCTGGCGGCTGCGTTCCACGGCTTCTACCACGACTGCCCGATCCTGCACAGCGAAGTGTCGCCGGAGGTGCGTGATGCCCGGCTCTGCCTCACCGAGGGCACGCGCATCGGCTTGGCGATCGGCCTCGACCTGCTCGGCGTGGATGCGCCCGAGGCGATGTGAGCGGGAAGCGACGGTCTGGCAATGATCACTGAACCGCACAGCACGGCGGCCGCTGAAGGCGAGGCGCCGGGCGACGATCCCAGCGGCCCGATTCCGCTGCGCTTGCTCCCCGACACCGCTCGCGTTTCAGAGCAGGGGCATCTGCACCTCGGTGGCTGCGACCTCGTCGACCTCGCCGCCGAATTCGGCACACCGCTGTTCGTGTACGACGAAGCACACCTGCGCGCCCGCTGCCGGGAAGCCGTTGGGGCCTTCGACGGGGGGGTGGCCTATGCCGCCAAGGCCTTCCTGTGCGCCGCCATGGCCCGGCTCGCCATCTCCGAGGGCATGGACATCGACGTCGCCAGCGGCGGTGAGCTGCAGACGGTCCTGCGAGCCTTCGACGGCGACGCCGCCGCAGCTGATAGCGACGTGGCGCAGCGCGTCGTGCTGCACGGCAACAACAAGTCGGTCGCCGAGCTGGCGATGGCGCGCGATTCAGGCGTGGGCCGCATCGTGGTCGACTCGACTGCCGAGCTGGACCGCCTCGACGAGCTGCACCGTGCCGATGGGGCAGTGCCGCGAGTCCTGCTGCGGGTCACTCCGGGTGTCCGGGCTGAGACGCACGAGTACATCTCGACCGGGCAGGCCGACTCCAAGTTTGGCTTCGGCATCGGGCAGGGAGTGGCGGTCGCCGCCGTTGAACGTGCAGCCGAGATGTCGTCGATCGAGCTCGTGGGCCTCCACTGCCATATCGGCAGCCAGGTGTTCCGCGTGGAGAGCCTGGCCAGAGCGCTCGATGTCGTCGCCGAGTTCGCAGCGCCCTTGTTCGGTGACGCTGGTCCAGCTGCTGGCAGTCTCGAGGAGCTGTCGATCGGCGGGGGACTCGGCGTCGCATACGTCGAATCGGAGCAGGCGCCCACCATCACCGAATGGGGGGCAGCGCTGCGTGAGCGCTGGCGATCGCTCAGCGAGCGCTATGGCTTCGAAGCCCGTCTGGTGGCCGAGCCCGGGCGTGCCGTCGCGGCTGCGGCCGCGGTCACGCTCTACACGGTGGGCAGCATCAAGGAGGTGCCAGGTGTGCGCACCTATGTCGCCGTCGACGGCGGCTACGGCGACAACCCGCGCCCGATGCTGTACGGCAGCGACTACACCGCATTCATGCCCGCTCGTGCGGGCGAGCCCCGTCCCGATCGAGTGCGGATAGTGGGCAAGCACTGCGAGTCGGGCGACGTGATCGTGCGCTCTGCCCCGATGCCGGCGGGACTCGCCCCGGGCGATCTCGTTGCCACGCCGGTGACGGGAGCCTACGGCTATTCGATGGGCGCGCCCTACAACCGCATCGGCCGCCCGGCAGTCGTGTTCGTGGACGGCGGCGACGCCCAGCTCGTCATCCGTCGCGAGACCGTCGACGACATGCTCGCCCTCGACGTTCTCTGACCCCGCCGTAGCCGGGGACCAGGCCGCAGCGAGACAGGCTCGTTCGGGTATGGCTCGCCGAAATCGGCAAGCCAGAACTCGTCAATCGAGGCCATCGCGCACATGGGTCGACTCGGCCTCTGCCAAATAGTCGGCCCACGCTTCGCAGTTGTCGCGCAAGTCGGCGTACTGCGCCTGCACTCGTCGACCGAATCTCAGCCGGCGCAGGGCGTCTGCGGCTCGACGTTGGGAGTCGCTCACACGCCGAGTATTGCGTCTGGACATAGATTTGTGGGATGGGCGATAGCTCGGGCCCTCGCTGCGGGTCCGGTGCGGCTGTGTTGGGCGTCGTCGTTCAGGCCGCGCTACGGGGGTGTTCCGTGCCTCGACCGAACTCAGGCTGACTGAGTGCTCCCGGCTGTCCTTGCCGTCGTCGGTGCGCTCGTCGGCGCGGCTGCTGGTCCCGCCGGCATCCCCGCGGGGGCTGCCATCGGCTACCTGATCGGACGGGACATCGGGTCTCGTCAGATGCGCTCTCGCCTGGACTCGCTCGAACGATCGGTCGAGGGCCTGCGCCGCTCTGATTCTCCGCCCACGTCGTCGGAGACGCTGCAAGAGGCTCTTGGAACTACGCACCCGACTCCCGCGCCCGACCCAGATCGTCCGCCAACACCCGAGAGTGCGCCCGAGCCAGAACGCGAGCCCGACTCGCCTGAGGCCGAGTCCGAGCTCGAATCTGCATCAGACGGCGCACAGGAACTCGAGCACGAGGTTGAGCCGCAGCGTGAGCGGGAGCCGCCTGCCGAAGTGTCCGAAGCTGAGTCCGCACCGGCGCCGCCGCCCCGCGCGCCGCGTCCGGCGCCACCGCCCCGCCCAGCGACAGCACCGCGCCCGGCGCCAGCGCCGCGACCTGCACCGGCGGCCGGGGCGCGGCGACCAGCTCCCGTGCCCCGGCCGGGGCTGCCCGCGGCTCGACGGCAGCGGGTGCCTCGTCGGCCGGCGCGGCCCGCAGAGCCGGGCTGGGTCGCAGGTGCTGTTGCCCGTGCGCGTACGTGGCTACTGACCGGCAACTCGCCCGTGAAGATCGGGATCATCGTCTCGCTGATCGGGCTCGGTTTCCTTCTGCGGGAAGCGGCTGTGCGCGGCTGGGTGGACTTCACGATCGAGATCCGTCTGGCAGCAGCGACGGTGTTCGGGCTCGGATTGCTGGGCTTCGGCTGGCATCAACGAACGAGACGACCGATCTACGGCCGCAGTCTGCAGGGAGGCGGGATCGCCGTTCTGTACCTGGTGACACTGGCCGCGTACGCGCTGTACGACCTGCTGGCACCGCTGCCGGCCCTAGTTGCGGTGGTGCTGATCACTGTTGCAGCCGGTGCGCTGGCCATGATCCAAGGCTCGCTCACGCTGGCGATGCTGGGGCTCGTCGGCGGCTTCTCCGCGCCCTTGCTGGCCTTCGCGTGGCCTCAGGATCATTTCGAGGTGTTCGGCTTCTATGCGGTGCTCGGCGTCGCCGTCGTAGCCGTGGGCAGGCGAATGGCATGGCCGACCTTGGTGCTGTCCGGCTACCTCTTCACGTTCGTCGTCGCGGGGCTGTGGCTCTTTGCCCGCGAGGGGAACAGCGACTGGATGCAGCTGCAGCCGTTCGTGGCGTTCTTCGTGCTGCTGTACACGCTTGTGCCGCTGGCGTGGCCGCCGGTGCCAGCGGATCGCGACGAGCCCGTCGGCATCAAGGACACGTGGATCACCCCGCTGGTGTTCTGCACACCATTCGCCGGGCTGGCGATGCAGGCGCTGCTGGTCAGCCACCTGCGCTACGGGGTCGCGGTCAGCAGCGCCGCGCTCGCTGTCGTGCACGCCGCGTACCAGCAGCTTTCGCGTCGTCTGAGGGGCACGGGCAAGCAGATCGAGGTCGCCTACGCGGCGCTCGCCGTGGTGTTCTGCGCCACGGCCGTTCCGCTGTTCCTGGGCGCGTCGGCCACCTCAGCCATCTGGGCGGTGCAGGGTGCGGTGCTCGTGTGGGCCGCCTCACGGTGGGGCTCGCGGTTGGCGCTGCTCGGCGGCACTGTCCTGCAGGCCATCGCTGCGGTCGCGTACGGGGTGCGGCTTGCGGCCGACTCCGTCGACTTGGACTCGCCCGCAGTCTTCGGGTTCTGGGCTGAGGCCACACCGGTGATCAATGTGTACGCGCTCGGCGCGGCCATGCTGACGGCCTGCGGACTCGCCAGTGCAGAGTCGTTGCGCCGGTCGTCGCATTTCGCGGCTTGGCGGCCATGGCCGCAGAACCTGGCACTGGTGTGGGGTGCGGGCTGGTTCCTCTTTGCTGAGACTGCCGCTGTTTGGCTACGGCTTGGATTGCTGCCAACGGTCGGGCTGTGGGCGGTGCAGGGCGCTGCCCTGACGTGGGTCGCATCGAGACGCCGTTTGATGCCGGTCGCGGTCGTGGGCATCGCAATGCAGGCAGCGGCGGCCGTCGCGGCCGGGTTCAAGCTGAGCGACGACGCTGCGGGTCGGTCGCCTGGCTCGTTCGAGTTCTGGGCGGACACGCCGCCGGTCGTCAATCAGTACTTCGCCATCACGGTGTTCTTGGCGGTGTGCGGCATCGCCAGCGCCACAGCTGTCTCCCGATTCGTCGGCGGCCGTGATGATGCCTGGCGCGCTGTCATGTACTCGGCCCTGGCGCTGGGCGGAGGTTGGTTCCTGTTCGCCGAATCCGTGGAGATGTGGGTGCGGGCGGGGCCCTTTGCCCTGTCGGCGCTGTGGACGCTCGAAGGAGCGGCGCTGGTGTGGTTCGCAGCGCGGCGCCGGATGGTGCCTGGAGCGGTGCTCGGCACCCTGTTGCAGTTCGCTGCCGGCGCGGTCTATGCCATTCGGTCGGTTGAGGACCGTTTGGCTGCGGAAGGTGCGAATGGCGCGTCTGCACTGAGCTTCTGGGCAGACGAGACCCCGTTGCTCAACCAGTACTTCGGCGTTGCCGTATTGCTGGCTGCCTGCGGTGTTGCGAGCGCCGTGATCGTCTACCGGTCGTCCTCCGCGCTCGGCGAACTCCGTGTCCCGCTGATGTGGCTGTCGCTGCTGTGGGGTGTCGGCTGGTGGTTCTACGCCGTCGCGGCGCAGATCTGGGTGGTGACTGACGACTACCGGTTGTGGGGATTGTCATTGCTGGTGGTTGGCACGTTGTCAGCGTTGGTGACCGCTGGTCGATCGCTGCGGTGGAACGAGCTGGAGTGGGCCGGCGTGCTGATGCTGCCGACGCTCGGCGTGGCGTTGGTGATCGCCTTGGCCACCAAGGACTACCCGTCTGCGGACTGGGGCTGGACAGCGTGGCCGATCATGATCGTGGCCTATGTGGCGTTCTTGTGCACCGGCAGCGACCGGCTGAATGCAACCGGACTCTACGGCGGCTTGTACTGCGTGCTGAGCGTGTTCCTGGCCGCTGAGGTGTACGGCCAGTTGGAACAGGTCGCTGGTGGTGAATGGCCGCTCTACGGCGCCGCTGCTGCGGTGCTGCTGTGGCTGGAGGCAACCGTGCGTGCCCGTCCGGTCGCGTCATGGATCGTGGGCGACGGCTGGCGTTGCTGCCTGCTGTATGGCATTACTCCGGTTGTCTGGACGGCTGCTGCGGGTGCAGGCATTGCTGTGGTGAACCACCCTGGAGCTGTCGATCCGCTGCTGTTCCTGCCGATCCTGAATCCGATCGACATCTTCGCCGCGGCCTCGGTCATCCTGCTGCTGAGATGGAAGCGCGAGATGGTCGCCGAGCTGTCTGCTGATGAGGACAGCCTGACACCTGCCATCGGGAGTCTGCTGCGCCTGGCGGCGACACCCTGGCTCGCGGCTCTCAGCGTGGCGGGTGTGGCAGTGCTCACGATGAGCGCTGCTCGGACGGTCCACCACTGGGCGGACGTGCCGTTCGAGCTGAGGTCACTCGTGTACTCCACTGAGCTGCAGGTGGCACTGTCGATCCTGTGGGCTGCGACCGCGTTGGCGGCGATGGTCGTCGGTGTGAGGGCGGCCGACCGGCGCATCTGGATCGTCGGCGCGTCCTGGATGGGCGTCGTAGTGATCAAGCTGTTCTTGGTCGACCTCGCAAGCCTGGCCGCGCTGCCGAAGGCCGGTTCGTTCATCGGCGTCGGAATCGTGCTGCTGGTCGTCGGCTATCTGGCGCCGGTTCCGCCATCGCAAGCCAATGCCGAGAGATCAGACGACGATCCGGAAACGCACAGCCGATCCTCGAGTGGGACGGCTGTGTGACCGCCTAGGCCGACAAGCGACGCGAGGGTGCTCGGCAAAATCGTTGCGGGGGTGCCGGTGCGCTGGCGGTACCGTTTCGGCCGTGCCTGAAGCTGCTGCCGAGCCTGCGCCGTCCTCTGCCGCTCATGCGGCCGGGCCACGGCCCCTGCGCGTCGGCATCCTGGGCTGCGGAAACGTCGGTGCCGCGCTCGTTGCGATCCTGCGGCGCGATGCAGCGCACCTGGCAAGCCGCACCGGGCTGGACTTCGAAGTCACCCGGGTCGCGGTCCGCAATCTCAGTGCTGAGCGGACAGTGGAGCTGCCAGAGGGCGTGCTGACCCGCGACAGCGAGTCGCTGGTGGTGGACGACGATGTGGACGTCGTCGTGGAGGCGATGGGCGGCATCGAGCCGGCTCGGCACTTGGTCAGCGCCGCACTCGGTGCAGGCAAGCCGGTCGTGACGGCCAACAAGGAGCTCATCGCCAACGTCGGCGAGGAGCTGTTCGCCCTGGCTGCTGCCAACGGCGTCGACCTGGCATTCGAGGCGGCTGTCGCCGGCGGCATCCCGCTCATCGGCGTGCTGCGCAACTCGCTCATCGGCGAGCGCATTGCCCGCGTGATGGGCATCGTGAACGGCACCACCAACTACATCCTCACCCGCATGACCGAGGACGGGGCCGACTACGCCGACGTGCTGGGCGAGGCGCAGCGGCTGGGCTATGCCGAGGCCGATCCGACCGCTGACGTGGAGGGCTTCGATGCGGGCGCCAAGGCGGCGATCCTGGCCATGACGGCGTTCGGCGCCAAGGTGGTGGCCGGCGACGTCTACCAGGAGGGCATCAGCGGCATCGGCAAGGGCGACATCGCAGCAGCCGCCCGCATGGGCCATGTCATCAAGCTGCTTGCCGTGGCCGAGCGTCAGAACGGCGAGATCGCCGTGCGGGTACACCCGGCGATGGTGCCGGTCGACCACCCACTGGCCTCGGTGCGCGATGCCTTCAACGCGGTGTTTCTGGAGGGTGAGGCTGTCGACGACCTGATGCTGTACGGGCGCGGTGCGGGCGGGTTCCCGACTGCCAGCGCCATGCTGGGCGACCTCATCACGGTGTCGCAGAATCTTCGCCGCGGCGTGTGCGACGGCTTCGGCCCGCTCGCTGCGGCCCGCTTGCGGCCCATCGACGAGACCTACACCGCGTACCACCTTCAATTCGATGTCACCGACAAGCCAGGCGTACTCGCTGCGGTGGCCGGCGTGTTCGGCGAGCACGGTGTGTCGATCCGCTCGGTCGAGCAGACCACCCGGGCAGGGGCAGCCGACGACATCGCTCACCTGGAGTTCATCACCCACCGCGCCCGCGAAGCTGACGTGGCCTCCACACTGCGGGACGTGCGCGATCTCGACGCGGTGCGGCGTATCGGCAACGCGATACGCGTGATCGGCGAGTAACTGCCGGGATCTGCCGAGGCGACCATGCGCTACGTGAGCACGCGGGGTGACGCCCCGGTCCTGGACTTCGGCGACGTGCTGCTCGAAGGCTTGGCCGCCGACGGCGGGCTATACGTGCCCCGTGAACTGCCCGCGCTCAGCGCGAGCGATCTGAGGGACTTTGCCGAGCTGGAGTACCACGAGGTGGCGACACGGGTGCTGGCACCGTTCGTGGCGCCGTCACTGAGCCCCGACGACCTGGCACCGCTCGTACAGGACGCCTACGCCACGTTCACCCACACCGATGTCGTTCCCCTCAGCGCGCTGGCGGCTGGCGAGCACCTGGTGGAGCTGTTCTGGGGGCCGACGCTGTCGTTCAAGGACGTCGCGCTGCAGCTGCTCGGGAGGCTCTTCGAGCACGAGCTGGACCGGCGCGGCAGTTTCATGACTGTCGTCGGAGCCACCTCGGGGGACACCGGCTCTGCAGCGATCGAAGCGTGCCGCGACCGGGCAGGCATCGAGCTGGTGATGCTGCACCCCGCTGGCCGGGTCACCGAGATCCAGCGACGCCAGATGACCACCATCGACAGCCCGAACATCCACAACGTGGCCATCGACGGCACATTCGACGACTGCCAGGACCTGGTGAAGGCGCTGTTTGCCGACCGGCCATTCCGCGAGCGAATGCGATTGGGCGCGGTGAACAGCATCAACTGGGCCCGCGTCGCGGCCCAGACCGTCTACTACGTGACGACCGCAGTCAGGCTCGGCGCTCCCGAGCAGGCCGTGTCGTTCTGCGTGCCGACCGGCAACTTCGGCAATGTGCTCGCAGGCGATGTGGCCCGGCGCATGGGTCTGCCCATCGACCGTCTGGTGGTAGCCACCAACCACAACGACATCCTGGCCCGCACCTACCGCACCGGCGCAATGGCCATCACCGAGGTCCGGCCTTCCACCAGCCCTGCGATGGACATCCAGGTGTCGAGCAACTTCGAACGGCTGCTGTTCGAGCTAGGGGACCGGCAAGGTGCTGCGCTGGCTGCCGACATGGCCCACTTTCGGGCCGAGAACTCGCTGACGCTGACGCTCGACGTGATGGACGGCCTGCAAGCGGGCTTCGATGCTGGCTCGGCGAGCGAGGACGAGGTATCGGCCACCATCGCAGCAGTGAACGAGGTCGACGAGCGGCTCATCGATCCCCACACGGCCGTAGCACTGACCGTGGCACGACGCGATGCTCCCACTGACGGCTGGACTACGCCCATCGCAGTCATGGCCACCGCGCACCCGGCCAAGTTCGGCGAAGCAGTACTCGAGGCCACTGGTCAACAACCTGAGATTCCTCCTGCGCTAGCGGCTCTCGCAAGCCGCGAAGAGCACCTCACCGCGCTTCCGAACGATTTAGCCACCCTCCGCGACTTCGTCACCGCCCGCTGCGCCCGCTGAGTCTCCAGATAGCGGCGCGTCGCCGCCAATGCTGCCTCGGTCGGTAGGTGAGGGTGCCGACTGACAGACTCGTACCGGCCGAGTCTGGTCGATGTGTTGAGCGATTCGAACGAGGAACGTCGGGCGGCGTCCGTCATGCGGTGGGAGTTTGCAGCGCTGGCGGTGCTCGTTGTGCTGCTCATCGCAGTGCTGCTGGCTGACAGGTCACCAGACGTCGACGGCGCCGATGCGACCGGCAGGAGCGCAACGGTCAACGCCACCCCAACCGTCGGCGGGGGCGACGAGGCACTGCGCGGGGAGCCCCAGCAAGCGAGGGGAACAGTGCTGATCGCACCCGAGCCGATCGATGAAGTCCGCGAGTCGGACGTCGGCCAACACCTCCTCGATGACGGGAACGGCGCCGGGGCAACTGACTCCACTGCGGTCACCGACCGGCCCACAGAGGCAGCTGATCCGCAAGAGCCTGAGTCCGACGACACCCAGCCCGTGGGGATACTCGATGTCTCTCGCGCTGATCCGGCGTCGGCGCGCTACACCCTCTTGGCGCCCGGCGCAAACCACGTGTGCGGCTTGCAGGCCGAGGGGACAATCGGGTGCTGGGGATCGAACAGCTCGGGTCAAGCCGATGCTCCCGACGGAACATTCCGAGATGTTGCGTCAGGCAACAGCTTTTCCTGCGGCGTGCACACCGAGGGGTCGCTCGAATGCTGGGGTTGGAACCACAAGGGTCAGACTGACGTGCCCGCTGGTGAGTTCGTCGCTGTCTCAGCGGGCAGTTGGCACGCATGCGGCCTGCGTACCGACGGCAAGGCCGCATGCTGGGGTGCCAACGACAGCGGCGAAGCCGAACCGCCATCCCTGCAGTTCACGGCGGTCGAAGCCGTCGAGAATGCGGCATGCGGCCTGACGGTCGGGCGCTACATCGAGTGCTGGGGCGGAAGCTTCCTCGGGCGCGTCAAGGCACCCCGAGGACCCTTCGTGTCCATGTCTGTCAGCGATGACGGTGGCGTCGCCTGCGGTTTGCGCACAAACGGAACAGCTCACTGCTGGGGGCGGGAGTACTCACAGGACTGGGGTGTGCCATCTGGCGAATTCGTTGCCATCGCAGCCGGCGGCTGGCACGCGTGTGGACTCCGCGGAGACGGAACGTTGGCGTGCTGGGGCGACAACCGAGCCAGCCAGTCGAGGGCGCCGGCGGGCCGCTATACGGCGATCGCTATGGGGTCGTTTCATTCGTGCGCGTTGCGCGCTAGCGGGGAAATTGCCTGCTGGGGGCAGCCAGAAAAGTCCCGGACTCAAGCGCCGGCCGGGGAGTTCACCGACGTCGTCTCCCGGGAGGGCCGGAATTGCGGCTTGCGAGTCGACGGCGCCGCAGTGTGCTGGGGACTCCAGTATGACGGCCGCGACAGCGCGCCCGGGCGAGAATTCGCGTTCCTCGGCACCGGCTCATCGCACGCCTGCGGCTTGCGCGGCGACGGCACCGCCGAATGCTGGGGCGAGAATCACCATGGACAGCTCGACGCGCCCGCGGATCAGTTCGCTGCAGTCGACGGCGGCCGCTACCACACGTGTGCGATCAAGACTGACGGATCGGCCGTTTGCTGGGGAAGCTCACACAACACCGCGACAGGCCGCCACTACGTGCCGCCCGGACATCTGAGCGCGATCAGCACAGGCGGCTCTAGGGCATGCGGCCTTCGAGCTGACGGAACCGTGCTGTGTTGGGACTCTTCAGGGCCCGTGAAATCGCCGTTGCAACAGTTTTCTTCGATCTCAGTCGGAAACGGGCACGCGTGCGGCGTGTCGACCAATGACGAGGTCGAGTGTTGGGACTCGAACTCGCAAGGTCAGGCTGTCGCTCCCGCCGGCCGGTTTGCGGCGGTGTCCGCGGGCGACGGCTTGACGTGCGGCTTGCGCACTGGCGGCACGGTGGTGTGCTGGGGCTCGAACCTGTGGGGCCAAGCAGAAGCGCCCGACGGACGCTTCGTCGCTGTATCGGCTGGCGCTTGGCACGCTTGCGCTCTCGGCTTCGATGGCGAGGTGACGTGCTGGGGCGACAACAATGAGGGCGAGCTCGAGGTCCCCCCAGGACCGTTTGCCCACATTGCCGTCGGCAGGAACTTTTCGTGTGCACTGCGCGCCGAGGGCACCGCGACGTGCTGGGGCAACGGCGGCAGAGGCGCGTTCGCACCGGGCAGCGCGATTGATGACGAATAGGAGAGCGCCGTCTCCCGGAGCAGCGGAATGCTGCGCTGTCCGGCGTGTCTCTCTCCGCCGGTAGTCGCACGGGACGGCTGGCGGTAGCGTCGGCGCTGATCGACGGTTCCCTAGTGCAGGGTTCGCTCGGGCGTCGCGGGACCGGATCGCTGGGTCGGGCGACAAGGCCTGTCACAGGAAAGACAGACTCACTTCGCTCACCCGCTGGGCGCGGTGGGAGCAGGCGGGAGCTTGCGAGGTAGCCATGTCAGACATGCCGGATCGTGCCTTGCTGGAATCCAAGGAGCGAGACGAGCTGCTGCAGATCGCCGCAGCGCTCGGCGTTGAGGTAGCGCCCCGCGCCCGCAAGAACACCATCATCGGCGCGATCCTGGCGCCCGAGGGCGAGGCGAGCACCGGCGAGGAACAGGGCGACGGCTCGGCTGACGCCGAGGCCGCGCCCGAGGCTCCGGCGGTCACCAAGCGCACCCGCACGCCCGCGCCGCCGGCCGATGCAGCGCATGGGGCCGCTGCTGACGCTCCGGCAGAACAGCCGGCAGCTGCGGGCGACCCGCGTGCGTCAACCGAAAGTGCCGCCGAAGCGGAGGGGGAAGCCGGCGACGCAGCCGACTCCGCGGCGGCCGCGCCCGATGCTCCGGTGGCCGAGGAAGGCAACCGACGGAGCCGCCGGCGAGGTCGAGGGCGCGATGACACGCAGATTGTCGGCGAGACCGTGCACTGCGACGGCCTGCTCGACCTGCGCGACGAGGGTTACGGCTTCCTGCGCACGAACGGCCCGCTGCCGTCGGCCGACGATGTCTACGTCGCAGCCCGCCAGGTGCGCCAGTACGACCTGCGCCGCGGCGACCGGATCACCGGTGTCAGCCGCCCGGCCGCCCGCAGCGAGCGCAACCCTGCGCTGCTGCGCCTCGACACGCTCAATGGCGAGCCGCCGCCCGAGCAACCCGAACGAGCGCTGTTCGACGACCTCACGCCGGTGTTGCCCACCGAAGCGTTGCCGCTGGCCGGCGAGCAGAGCGCCGGTGCCTTGGCAGCCATCGACCGTCTCTCGTTGATCGGACTCGGCTCTCGCGGCTTGCTGACCGCGAGCGGGACGCGGTCCGCATCCCCGCTGATCGCTGCCATGGCCGCTGCGGTCGGCGATCAGCATCCCGACGTACATCTGATTGTCCTGCTCATTGCGGAGCGGCCCGAAGACGTCACCGATATGACGCGCCGGCTCGAGACGTCGGGCGAGGTTCTGGCATCGACATTCGATCGGCCTCCCGAGGAGCACCTTGCGGTCGCCGAGCTCACGCTGGAGCGCACGAAGCGCATGGCAGAGGCCGGTGCCGACGTGGTCATCCTCTTCGACGGCTTGACGCGGCTTGCGCGTGCCTACGCGGCCGGGAGCAACGGGAGACATCAGCCGACCGACACCGTGGGTGCGGCCATCACCTCGACACTGAGATTCTTCGGCGGCGCCCGCAACCTGGAAGACGCTGGTTCCATCACGATGTTGGCGACAGCGCGTACCTCGACGGGCAACCAGGTCGATGACCTCGTGGCGGCACGGCTGCAAGAGGCTGCGAACCTGGAGATCGCGCTCGGCGAGGGCCTGCCCGGCACCGCTGAGCTGGACGCGGGCGAGGTTTCCCTCGACAGCGACCGCAGCTTCAGCCTCGGCGATCACCGCTGACCAACTCGTCGCCAAGGCCCGGAGTCCTTAGGCTGATTGGCCCAGAGCCTTCGAATCAGGAAACACGATGAAGAGCGACATCCATCCGAACTACCGGCCCGTGGTCTTCCGGGATGCCAGCGCCGACTTTGCGTTCCTGACGCAGTCCACGATCGAGACCAGCGACACGATCGAATGGACAGACGGCAACACGTACCCGCTGGCCAACGTTGAACTGTCCAGCGCCAGCCACCCCTTCTTCACCGGCCAGATGAAGATTGTGGACACGGCGGGCCGGGTGGAACGATTCGAGCGTCGCTACGGTCAGCGCAAGCGGCGAAGCTGACGCCGTCGGGCCACCACGCGGCCCCAGTGCGCGCCGAGCATCGCGAACGGCCAGGCACGACTCGTGACGGCCGGCAGCCGCGATGACGCTTGACGCTGATCGCATCCGGGCCCTGCACGCGGCCAAGCTGAGAGCCTTGGCCCGCAGCGTGCTCGATGTGGAGTTGGCCGAGGTCTCGGGTACCGACGACGGCGCGCTCGCCGTGGCCGCCGGTGCTGAGCCTGCGGTGGTGTGCCTCGCGCAGGAGCGCCCCGAACGTGCGCTCGGCGGCGCATTGGCGCTGGCCGAGCGGACCGGTTGCGATGACGTGCACATCTTCGCTGAGGATCACAGCGGTGTGCTCGCTCGACGGGCGGCGTGCTTCGTGCCGGCGCCCGTGGTCTGGAGCATCGAGGGTGCGGGCGCGACGGCCGCAGAACCGGCGCCCCGACCGGTCGAACCGACGCCGCCGCGCGTGCCTGAGCTCGTGTCGCTGCTCGCCAGCGCCGGTGTCGAGATTGCGGTCGAGCACGGCGTCATCACCGGTGAGGTCGAGGGTCTCGAAGTGGCCCGCGTCGTCCCCGCTGCGCCGGCTGCCGAAGCCAGCGACGCCAGTGAGGGCAGCGGCGACATCGACCCCCACGACGGCCACGAATCTGCGACTGCGTGGCAGATCGAGGTCGGCGTCGGTGCGCATGACCGGGAGGCCTTCGCGCTGCTGCACGCCGACGAGCCCACCGCCGAGGCCATCGGCCGGGTCGCCGAAGTCGTGCGAACTCACCGCTCGCCGGGCGCATCGCCGCACCCGCTCAACCGGATGGGTGCGGCTCGCTGGCTGCGCTCGCTGCTCATCCGCCAGCCAGAACTCGTCGACGCTGGCCGTTTGCGGGCGGCATCGCCGCCAGTGCCCCGAGGGGGTCCCAAGGAACTGTCGCCGGCGGTGGCATATGGCCTGACGCCCGATGGCCGCCGCCTCGTCGTGGTGGTCTGCGTCGGCATCGACCTCGACGTGGTGCCGTTCGCAGCAGACGCCCGGCTGTTCCTCGATCCTGACGCCGAATTGACCATTGCGCTGCCGCGACGCGACGCACATGACGTCATCAGGGCCATGGCTGCGAGGCTGGACAGTCCCGCTGAGATCGCCGAGATCGACGACGAATGGCGCACGCTGTCAACCGCGGGCGCCTGATCCGGCCTGAAACCCCCCAGTTAGCCTGAACGCGTGTCGGGCGCCTTGGAATCCCTGCGGCTGGACGCGCTGGAAGCCGAGCGAGCCGAACTCGAACGGAAGCTGGGCGAGGGTGCGGCATCCGGCGATCGTTCGCAGTTCGCCGATCTCGGCCGACGGCTCGCGCGCATCGGCGAGATCATCGATGTGGCTCACGAGGCCGGCCAAGCCCAAGCTGATGCGACGGCCGCCAAGGACCTCTTCGATGCCAGCGACGGCGACGACGCGGTCGAAGCCGCCGAGATGCTGGAGGCGGCGACTGCGCGGGAAGCTGAGCTCGACGAGCGACTCAAGGTGCTGCTGCTGCCGCAGGACCCGAACGACAAGCGCGATGTCATCGTGGAGATCCAAGGTGCTGAGGGCGGCGAGGAAGCCAACATCTGGGCACGCGATCTCTTCGAGATGTACCGGGCGTATGCGTCGGCGCAGTCCGGCTGGTCGCTGGAGCTGCTGGGCAGCCAGGACAGCGATATGGGCGGGTTCACGAATGTGGCCTTTGCGGTGCGCGGCCCTGATGTCTGGCGCTCGCTGAAGCACGAAGGAGGGCCGCACAGGGTGCAGCGCGTGCCGGTCACCGAGTCCCAAGGCCGCGTCCACACATCGTCTGCGACAGTCAGCGTGCTGCCCGAAGCCGAGGAGGTCGACATCGAGATCGATCCCAACGATCTGGTCATCGACACGTTTCGCTCGTCGGGCCCGGGCGGCCAGTCGGTCAACACAACTGACTCGGCGGTGCGGATCACCCACAAGCCCACCGGGGTCGTGGTGTCGATGCAGGACGAGAAGAGCCAGCTGCAGAACCGGGCCAAGGCAATGCGCGTGCTGCGGGCCCGGCTCCTGCAGCTGCAGCAGGAGGCTCACGCTGCCGAGGTAGCTGCTCACAAGCGCGACCAGGTCCGCGGCGGCGGCCGATCCGAGAAAATCCGCACCTACAACTTCAAGGAGAACCGCGTCACCGACCATCGTGTCGGGCTCACGATCTACAAGCTCGATCGGGTGC
This sequence comes from Candidatus Poriferisodalis sp., assembly GCF_965204125.1. Classification (GTDB taxonomy): domain Bacteria; phylum Actinomycetota; class Acidimicrobiia; order Acidimicrobiales; family Poriferisodalaceae; genus Poriferisodalis. Next base: position 2,051,734 of record NZ_OZ241968.1, read on the forward strand.
TCGCCGGCGAGTTGGACGAGATCATCGACGCCCTCGCGAGCGCGGAGCGCGCCGAGCAGCTTGCCGCTGCAGTCGCCGACGGCGGCGGGTGAGCCGACCCGGCTCGACAGCAGGCTCGACTGTGTCCTCTAAAGACGGGCTGACGCTCGGCGATCTGTACCGCGGGCTGCGCGAGCAGTTCGCAGCAGCCGGCGTGCCCGAGCCCGAAGTGAGCGCGCGCCGCATCGCGGCGGAGGCCAGCGGCACCAGTGCCGCCGAGGTTGCACTGGCACCGCAGACGCCGATGACCGTGCGGATGGTGGCGCACGCCGACGCCATGGCCACCCGTCGGGTGGCGGGCGAACCGCTGCAGTACGTGCTGGGCAGCTGGGGATTCCGAATGCTCGACTTGGCAGTGGACAGCCGGGCGCTGATCCCGCGCCCCGAAACCGAGGTGGTTGCCGGCACCGCCATCGACTGGCTCAACGGGCGAGCCCGGCACCGGCATCCCGCCGGACTGAACGCTGCTGACCTCGGCACAGGCTGTGGCGCGATTGCCTTGTCGATAGCGAACGAGGTTCCCGACGCCCGGGTGTTCGCCACCGACAGCTCCGCCCACGCGCTGGCGCTGGCCGCGGCCAACCTGGCCGGCTTGGGCAGCGCGGCGAGTCGCGTCTCGCTGCACCAGGGAAACTGGTTCGAAGCCCTGGCTGGCGTTCAGGATCCGCATGCGGACGGCCGCGCCGCAGGGCCCCTGCGAGGACGGCTCGATCTGGTAGTTTCCAACCCGCCGTACGTCGCCGATGGCGAGGTGCTGGCTCCTGATATCGACGACTGGGAGCCGCACGAGGCGCTGTACGCCGGGCCTGACGGGCTGAGCGCGCTCCGTGCGATCATCGGCGATGCCCGCGGCTGGCTGGCACCTGGAGGCCTGCTGGTGCTGGAACTCGGGGCGACGCAGGCCCCAGCGGCCACCGCCATGGCGATCGCCCGTGGCTACGAAGACGTGCGCATCGAGTGTGACCTGGCCGGCACCGATCGAGTGCTGGTTGCGTCGCGCCCCCATGCCGAGCCCGATGAGCTCGAGCTCAGCGCCGCCGTCGAATGGCTGCGCGCGGGCGGGTTTGTGGTCGCGCCCACCGACACCCTCTGCGGGGTCATGGCTCGCTACGCCGACACCGAGGCCGTGGCCCGGGTATGCGAAGCCAAGGAGCGTCCTCGCACGGAGCCGATGCCGATCCTGGTCTCGGGGCTGGCTCAGGCCGATGAGCTGGTCGAGCTCAGCCCGGCCGCCCGCGTGCTGGCCGAGCAGCACTGGCCCGGCGGCCTGACGCTGGTCGCGAAACGCCGGGGCGGGGCCGACCCGCTGCACGGCCGCGAGACGCTGGGCGTCCGCGCACCCGCGCTGGGCTGGCTGCGCTGGCTCATCGACGACGTCGGGCCGGTAACGGGCACCAGCGCGAACCGGCACGGTCTGCCCACACCGGCCGATGCTTCCGAGGCAGCAGCGCTCCTGGCCGCTCGCCAGGGCGAAACGAAGGCGCCCGGGCAGGTCATCCGCGGCCGCGCGGCGGGGGAGACCGCTTCCACCGTCGTGGATGTCACCGGAGACAAGCCGGTGATCCTGCGAGCCGGCGCCGTCCCCGCCGTTGCGCTGGAATTCCCTGAAATTCCTACCGAAACCGGCACCTGAGCGGCGGCAAGCGCTGCGAGACTGGCGCCGTGGCACAGGGCAACTCGTCCGCCCCGAACGAGATCGTCATCGCGCTCGCTGCCGATCACGCCGGCTGGGAACTCAAGGATCGCTTGGCGCAACACCTGCGCGGCAGCGGCTACGAGGTGGTCGACCTGGGCACCAACGGCCCGGAGTCAGTCGACTACCCCGATTTCGGCGAGGCCGTCGGCAAGGCGGTGGCGAACCGGACGGCAGACCTCGGTGTGGCCGTGTGCGGCAGCGGCATCGGCATCGCGATGGCCGCCGGCAAGGTAGACGGCATCCGCGCGGCCACCGTGCACGACGAGACATCGGCCCGACTCGCCCGCGAGCACAACGACGCCAACGTGATCTGCCTCGGCGCTCGCCTCACCGATCCCGGCGGGGCGGTAGCCGCACTCGATGCGTACCTCGCAGCGGCGTTCGAAGGCGGACGGCATCAGCGACGGGTGGACAAGATCGACGCACTCGGCCGGCGCTGAGACCATCCCGAGAGGCTGCGCCGAGAGGCGCCGTCGTGGCCCGAGCGGCCCGTGAGCGGAGCGAACATGAGCGGGAAGCAAAACGTGGCAGGACGAACATCGCAAGGAGACACAGCTTCATGACCCGAACGCACCCCACTGCAGCGAGCTGGGCACCGCTCGGCGATCCCGAGATCGATGCCGTGCTGGCAGCCGAACTTAAGCGCCAGATGACGACGATCCAGCTCATCGCGTCGGAGAACTTCGCCTCGCCCGCGGTCATGGCGGTCACGGGCAGCGTGCTCACCAACAAGTACAGCGAGGGTTACCCGCGCCGTCGCTACTACGGCGGCAATGCCAACGCCGACACCGCCGAGCAGCTCGCCATCGACCGGGTGAAGGCGCTCTTCGGTGCCGAGCATGCGAACGTGCAGCCCCATTCGGGGTCGCAGGCGAACGCCGCGGTGTACCTCGCCATGCTCGACATCGGCGACACGGTGATGGGCATGAGCCTGGATCACGGCGGTCATCTCACCCATGGGTCGCCGGTGAATGCCAGCGGCAAGCTCTACAACTTCGTCAGCTACGGGCTGACTCGCAGCGACGAGCGCATCGACTACGAGGCCATGGCAGCGCTGGCCCGCGAGCACCGGCCCAGGCTGATCGTGGCCGGCGCCACGGCGTATCCCCGCCGCATCGACCCGGCACCGTTCCGCGAGATCTGCGACGAGATCGGCGCGGTGTTCATGTTCGACGCCGCCCACATAGCGGGGCTGATCGTGGGTGGGGTGCACCCGAACCCGGTCCCGTTCGCCGACATCGTCACGTTCACCACGCACAAGACGATGCGCGGGCCGCGCGGCGGAGCGATCCTGTCCACCCAGGAATACGCCAAGCGCATCGACTCAGCCGTGTTCCCCGGCAGCCAAGGCGGGCCGCTCGACCACGCCGTCGCGGCCAAGGCGGTGGGCTTCGCCGAGGCCGCCCGTCCTGAGTTCGCCGACTACCAGGCGCGCATCGTCGCGAACGCCGCGGCGCTGGCCGACGCGCTCGGCAATCACGGCTTCCGTTTGGTCTCCGGCGGCACCGACAACCACCTGCTGCTGATCGACCTGCGCACCTTCGACGCCGAACTGACGGGCAAGGTGGCCCAGGAGGCCCTCGATGCGGCCGGCATCACGCTGAACCGCAACGCCATCCCCGACGACCCCCGTTCGCCCTTCGTCACCAGCGGCCTGCGTATGGGTACCCCATCGGTCACCACCCAAGGCATGGGACCTGACGAGATGGCAAAGATCGCCGAATTCACCGCGCGCGTGCTGCGCACCCCCGACGACGAGACCGTCATCGCCCAGGTGCGCGCCGAGGTCGCCGAGCTCTGCGCGGACCACCCGCCCTACGACCGCTGACGCTCGTAGCCTGTGCGCATGGCACGCGGCCCCGTCGTCAGCAACGGCAGCGAGGACGGTCTGGCCAAGGCCATCGAGATCGTCGTGACGCCGGCCATATTCGCAGCGGCGGGATTCGGCTTGGATCACTGGTGGGGCACCGGGCCATGGCTCGCGCTGAGCTTCGGCATGACCGCGTTCATCGTGAAGATCCTCGTCGAGTGGCAGCGCTATGCCGAGCGCATGCAGGTCCACGAGCAGGAACTGGCCTCGAGCCGTCCCTCCCAGCGGCGGGGCATCGACCGTGACGGCAACCTCGAAGAGCCCGCATCGCTGCCGACTGGCGTGTCGCTTGACGCCTCGGAGCCGCCCGAACCGACTCCGCCGGCGGCAGCGTGAGCTCCGCCACAGTCGACCACTCTCCTGAGCGCGACCTTGCGTTCGACATGGCGCGCCGCAGTCTGTGGGTGTTTCCCGCCTGGGTTGTCGTCAGCGGGTTCATCTGGGGCATAGGCGGGGCGCTCTCGTCGGCACTCGGCTACGCGCTGGTCATCGGCAACCTTGCGGCGGCCGCGGTGCTGATGGCGTGGGGCGCGCGCACGTCGCCGGTCGCGCTCATGGGGGCAACGCTGGGCGGCTTCATCGTGCGGCTCGCAGTGCTCGCCGGCATTGTTCTGGGGGCCAGTCAGCTCAGCTTCTTCGAGCCCGTGCCCCTCGCGATCACCATCGTCGCGAGCCATCTCGGTTTGCTTGCGTGGGAGATCCGCTATGTTTCCCTGCGGCTCGCAGCCCCAGGCCTTGATCTCCAACGTCCCGGCAAGGAGCAGAAGTGAACCTGCTAGCGCTGACCTTCCCTGACATCGGGCACCTCTTGGAGTGGCCGGGCCTCTTCGGGCACGACCCGGTGACGGGCACGAACGAGTGGTACGCGCTGAACAAGGTCGGCATCATCTACCTCTTCGCCCTCGTGGCGACGGTTCTGATGTTCGTGATGGCCAAGCGTCGCTACGACCGGGCCGAAGTCATCACCGCCCCTCGCGGCATCCAGACCGTGGCGGAGACCTCGGTCGGGTTCATCCGCGAGAACATCATCATGCAGACCATCGGACCGGACGGCCTGCGCTACCTGCCGTTCTTGCTGACGATGTTCTTCTTCATCCTGTTTTCGAACATCACCGAGGTTGTGCCGCTGATCCACTTCCCGGGCAACGCCCGCATGGCGATGCCGGTCACGCTCGCACTGCTGGTGTGGGTGATCTACAACACGATCGGCATCAAGCACCACGGGTTCTTCGGCTACCTGAAGAACGTCTGCATTCCGCCCGGCGTGCCCAAGGCGTTGTTGATCATCGTCTTGCCCATCGAGTTCATATCGACAATCGTCGTACGGCCCTTCTCGCTGGCGGTGCGGCTCTTCGCCAACATGCTTGCCGGCCACCTGTTGCTGGTGACGTTCGCTGTGCTGTCGCACACGGTGTTCTGGCTGGCGCTCACCGACAGCACGCCCACGTGGCTCGTCATCATCACGCCAGCCCCGTTCCTGATGCTGATAGGCCTCACAGGATTCGAGATCTTGGTGGCGTTCCTGCAGGCGTTCATCTTCACGATCCTCACCGCCGTCTACATCGGCGGCTCGCTGCACCCCGAGCACTAGGCCCAACTCCAATCCAGATCATCCAGTTCCCATCGACCAACGGCCGCACAGTGCCCCGGCGCTCCGGCCCCTGCCCCAAGAACCCATACAACACAGGAGATAACGAGTAATGGACTTGCTCGCACAAGCGGACACCGCAGTTGACGGCCTCAAGGCGCTCGGCGCCGGCCTCGGCTATGGCCTCGCAGCCATCGGCCCGGGCGTCGGCATCGGCCTCGTCGTCGGCAACGCCATCACCGCAATGGCTCGCCAACCCGAATCAGCAGGCATGGTCCGTACGACCATGTTCCTGGGCATCGCGTTCACCGAGGCCTTGGCCCTCATCGGTTTCGTGGTGTTCATCCTGCTCAACTTCACCTAGGAGGCGGCAGTGAACGCACTATCCGGCCTGCTCGCAGCATCCGAGGGCGAGTCGTCCAACCCGATCATTCCCGCATGGTTCGAGGTGATCTGGGGTTCGATCGCGTTCTTCATTCTCCTCTTCGTGATGTGGAAGCTGGCGCTGCCGCCGATCCGGCGGGCAATGGAGGCGCGCACCGAGCGCATCCAGGGCGACCTCGACGACGCCGCGACCGCCAAGACCGAAGCCGAGGAGTTGCGCGCGTCCTACGACGCCCGCTTGGCCGAGGCCAACGCGGAAGCGGCGCGAATCATCGAGGAAGCGCGTGCACAGGCCGAGGAAGTCCGCCAGGAGCGACTCGCGGCCATCGAGCCCGAGATCGCCGAGCGACGTGCGCAGGCCGAGGCCGATATCGAGGCCGCCCGCGAACGTGCCATGGCCGAGGTGCGGGCCGACATCACTTCGATCGCGGTAGGCGCCGCTGAGCAGGTAGTGATGGCCAGCATCGACGAGGCGGCGCATGCCCAGTTGATCGAGGACTACATCGAGCGGGTGGGGAACTGAGCCATCCCGCCGAAGGTTCCCGCCGTCACCCGCAGCACCGCTCTGGCTGCAGCGGCAGGCGGCGGACCCCACAGGAGTTGAACTGATGATCAGGATCGACCGATGAGCGAGCGAACCGAGGGCTACGCCGGCGCTGTGGTCGCTATCGCCCAGGCCGAAGACGTGCTCGACCGAGTCACCTCTGAGCTGGCGTCCGTGGGACGGGCTGCATCGGGCAATGAAGAGCTGCGCCGCGTGCTGTCAGACCGCACGGTGCCAGCGTCACGTCGCATCGGCATCGTGGAAGATCTGCTGGCTTCGGTGGCCTCACCGATCACGCTGAATGTGGTGGCGATGCTGGTGGGGGCCGGCCGAGGCGGCGACCTCGAGGCCATTGCGACCGAAGCGTTGGAGCTGGCTGCAGCCACGCGTGGCGAGGCGGTGGCCGAAGTTCGCTCGGCAGTCGCGCTCACCGACGAACAAATCGCCCGGGTGGCCGAGGCGCTGAGCCGTGCCAGCGGCCGCAACGTGACCGTCCATGTCGTAGTCGACACCGAGATCATCGGAGGATTGACCGCCCAGATCGGCGACACAGTCTTCGACGGCTCGGTTCGCACCCGGCTCGACCAGATGAAGGAGCGCCTGTCGTGACCGATCTTTCCATCAACACAGCCGATATCACCTCTGCGATTCGCCGGAATCTCGAAGGCTTCGATCCGTCGATCGAGTCTGGCACCGTCGGACGCATTCTCGAGGTCGGCGACGGCATCGCCCGTGTCTCGGGCCTGCCCGGCTGCTCGGTGAACGAGATCCTCGAGTTCCAGAGCGGCGACGTCGGCCTGGCGCTGAACCTCGACGAAGAGTCGATCGGCGCCGTCGTGCTGGGCAGCGTCGAGCACATCGAGGAAGGCCAGGCAGTGCGGGCCACAGGTCGCATCCTGTCGGTGCCGGTCGGCGACGCCGTGCTCGGCCGCGTCGTGAACGCGCTTGGCCAGCCGGTCGACGGCCAGGGCGAGATCACTGGTGCAGTCGAGCGGCGCATGGAGATCCAGGCACCCGGCGTGATGGGCCGCAAGCCGGTGCACGAACCGCTGCAGACAGGCATCAAGGCGATCGACTCGATGACGCCGGTCGGCAGGGGCCAGCGCGAGCTCATCATCGGCGACCGCAAGACCGGCAAGACCTCCGTCGCGGTCGACACGATCCTGAACCAGGCCGGCCTGGGTGTGAAGTGCATCTACGTGGCCATCGGGCAGAAGGGCTCGACGGTGGCGCAGGTGGTGAACACGCTGCGTGAGCGCGGCGCCATGGAGTACACGGTGGTGGTCTCGGCGCCTGCGTCAGACCCCGCGCCGTTCAAGTATCTGGCGCCGTACGCGGGCTGCGCCATGGGCCAACACTGGATGGAGACCGGCGACCACGCCCTCATCGTCTATGACGACCTGTCCAAGCAGGCCGAGGCGTACCGCCAGATGTCGCTGCTGTTGCGCCGGCCGCCAGGCCGTGAGGCCTACCCGGGCGACGTCTTCTACCTGCATAGCCGGCTGCTGGAGCGCGCCGCCAAGCTGTCCGATGCCAACGGCGCGGGCTCGCTGACGGCGCTGCCGATCATCGAGACCAAGGCGGGCGACGTGTCGGCGTACATCCCGACCAACGTGATCTCGATCACCGACGGCCAGATCTACCTCCAGGACGACCTGTTCAAGTCGGGCGTGCGTCCCGCCGTGGATGTGGGCATCTCGGTGTCGCGGGTGGGGTCGGCTGCGCAGACCAAGGCCATGAAGAGCGTGGCCGGCACGCTCAAGATCGACCTCGCCCAGTTTCGCGACCTCGAGGCATTCGCCACGTTCGGCTCCGAGCTCGACGCCGTGTCGGCGGCGCAGCTCGGCCGCGGCTACCGGCTCGTGGAGCTGCTCAAGCAGGGGCTCAACTCGCCGATGCCGGTGGAGGAGCAGGTGGTCGTGATCTATGCGGGCACCAATGGTTATGTCGACGGCATCGACGTCGACGACGTAAACCGTTACGAGGAAGAACTGCTGGCCTATATGAGCACCCGCCACAGCGCATTGATGTCGGACATCCGCTCCACTGGCGATGTCGACGCGGCCTCGCTGCAGGCGGCCGTCGAGGCATTCACCGCCCAGTTCGTGGGCACTGCCGAAGGCAGCGACGGTGCGTCTGCCGGTGCAGACGCCGGCGGCGAGGACTGAGCGGGGAACTGAGCACCGATGGCAAGCGGTCAGGAGCGCATTCTTCGGCGTCGCATCAGGTCGATCGACGCCACCAAGAAGATCACGCGCGCCATGGAGCTGATTGCGGCCTCTCGTATCGTGCGAGCGCAAGCCCGAGTGCGGGCAGCACGGCCGTACAGCGACAAGGTGACCGCCGTCATTGCCAACCTGGCGTCCGCCGGCGGCGAAGCCGACCACCCGCTGCTGCGCGAGCCGGCCGAGGTGACCAAGGTCGCCTACGTGGCCATCGCCGCAGACCGCGGTCTGTGCGGCGGGTACAACAACAATGTCCTGCGGGCCACCGAGCGGGCCATCGCCGCCGACGCAGCGGAGGGCCGTGACTACGAGCTGGTGCTGTCAGGGCGCAAGGCGCTCGGGTACTTCCGCTTCCGCGACTATCGCATCGCAGCAGGATTCGAGGGCTTCAGCGACCAACCCAGCTACGCCGACGCTCAGCAGGTTGCCGCGGCGGCGACGGAGCTGTTCGAGAACGGCTGCCAGCGGGTGATGCTCGCCTACACCCAGTTCCACTCCATGGGAAACCAGTCGGTGGCCATCGTGCCGTTCATGCCGCTCGACACGGGTGAGCTCGACGAAGCAGACGGCGCCGAGAGTTCGGCGGGCGGCCCCGAAGGCGGCTACGAGTTCGAGCCCGAACCCGCCGTCATTCTGGAGCGGCTGCTGCCGCGCTATGCAGAAGCCAGGCTCTATTCGGCGCTGCTTGAGGCCTCGGCATCGGAGCACGCGGCCCGCCAGCGCGCCATGAAGGCAGCCACCGACAACGCCGAGGAACTCAAGACCAACCTGACGCGCGTCATGAACCGTGCCCGTCAGGACGCCATCACCACCGAGATCATGGAGATCGTCGGCGGTGCCGAGGCGCTTGCGCAGACCGGCGGCGAAGTCGACCTGCTGTCAGACACCATCGAAGCCCGCACCGTGGACTTGTTCCGTGCACGCGAGTAACCCCACCGAGCCTCCGCTCTGCTCCAAGGAGTGACAGACATGACGATGACCGAAGAGAGAACTGCTGGAGACGCCGCCGAGCACGCTGATGGCCGGGTTGTGGCCATCGCCGGGCCGGTCGTCGACGCGGAGTTCCCGCCGGGCGCAATCCCCGAGATCAACACCGCCGTTGAGATGCACGTCGAGCTGGAGGGCCGGCCCGTCACCATCACCGGCGAGGTCGCCCAGCAGATCGGCGACAACCGCGTCCGCATCGTGTCGATGAAGGCCACCGACGGTCTGACACGGGGCATGGCGGTGGTCAATACCGGTCAGGGCATCAGCGTTCCGGTGGGCGATGGGGTGCTCGGCCACATCTTCAACGTGCTCGGCGAGCCGCTCGACGGCGCCGACGTCACCGAGGACATCGCCGACCGCTGGGAGATCCACCGCCCGGCGCCGGCGTTCGACACCCTCGAGCCCAAGGCCACGATGTTCGAGTCGGGCATCAAGGTGATCGACCTGCTCGAGCCCTACGTGGAGGGCGGCAAGATCGGCCTGTTCGGCGGTGCCGGCGTGGGCAAGACGGTGCTCATCACCGAGATGATCAACCGCGTCGCCTCCCAGCACGGCGGCGTATCGGTGTTCGCCGGTGTGGGGGAGCGCACCCGTGAGGGCACCGACCTCTATCTCGAGATGGAGGAATCGGGCGTACTCGAGAAGACCGCGCTGGTCTTCGGGCAGATGGACGAGCCGCCGGGCGTGCGGCTGCGTGTGGCGCTGTCGGCACTCACGATGGCTGAGTACTTCCGCGATGTGCAGGGCCAGGAGGTGCTGCTGTTCGTCGACAACATCTTCCGCTTCGTGCAGGCAGGCTCGGAGGTGTCGACCCTGCTGGGGCGCATGCCCTCGGCAGTGGGCTACCAGCCCAACCTGGCCGACGAGATGGGCGAGCTGCAGGAGCGCATCACCTCGACGTCGGGTCACTCGATCACGTCGCTGCAAGCCGTGTACGTGCCCGCCGACGACTACACCGACCCGGCGCCGTTCACGACCTTCACGCACCTCGATGCGACCACCGAGCTGAGCCGGCAGATCGCCTCGCTGGGCATCTACCCGGCCGTGGATCCGCTGGCGTCCACTTCCACCATCCTCAGCCCCGAAGTGGTGGGCGACCGGCACTACAACGTGGCACGGCGCACCCAGGAGATCCTGCAGCGCTACAAGGAGCTGCAGGACATCATTGCCATCCTGGGCCTCGACGAGCTGTCCGAGGAAGACCGCATCACCGTCGACCGGGCCCGCAAGATCCAGCGCTTCCTGAGCCAGCCGTTCTTCGTGGCCGAGGTCTTCACCGGCCTGCCGGGCATCTTCGTGCCGGTCTCGGAGACCATCGAGTCGTTCGAGATGCTGTGCAACGGCGATCTCGACGACTTGCCCGAGCAGGCGTTCCTCAATGTCGGCAACGCCGAGTCGGCGATGGCCAAGGCCCGCGACCTGGCGCAAGCCGGGGCCTGAGGGCCGGCACCCCAAGAGACGGATGCAGGTCGAGGCCTATGCAGGTTGAACTTGTCTCACCCGAAGCGGTGCTGTTCAGCGGCGAGTGCAGCCAAGTCGTGACGCGCACGGTCGACGGCGACATCGCCTTCCTCGACCACCACGCAGCCTTCATCGGAGCGCTCGACATCGGGCAGACCCAGCTCTGGGCATCCGACGGCATCGTGACACTGGCGCTCAACCGCGGCTTCGTCGAAGTCAGCAATAACGTCGTGACAATCCTCAGCGATGCTGCCTACGCAGCCGATGAGATCGACGTCGCTGCTGCACAGGCCGACCTCGAAGCTGCCCAAGCCGCAGTCGCGGCCGACGACGACGATGACGACGCCAAGGCAGCCGTGGCCTGGGCCGAGACACGCATCGCAGTTGCCAGCGCCGCCTGAGCGCGGTCGCCGTACCTTCCCCAGCCAACAGGCGTCGCCGTTGATCGCGGCTTGACCGTTGGGCCCGCGAATGTCGTAGCGCCCGCGTGGTGCCTGCAAACATGTGAGCGTCCTGTCGCAGCCCGGAAAGGACTTCTCATGATCGAGCCCTCGGGTCAGTTCATCCTCAACACCTTCATGTTCCTGGTGTGGGGCGCGCTGATCATGTGGATGGCCGCTGGCTTCACCATGCTCGAAGCCGGCGCCGTGCGCACCAAGAACGCGTCGATGATCTGCCTGAAGAACATCGGCATCTACTCGGTCGCCGGTCTGGCCTTCTACGTCGTCGGCTACAACCTCATGTACGTCGACGTCGGCAGTCTGTGGGGCACGTTCACGTTCCTGTACGGGCCGAGCGCGAACGAGTTGGCATTGATCGGTGGCGATGCAGCCGCTGAGGCCGCCGTGGCCGGCGATCGCTATGCGTCGATGTCGGACTGGTTCTTCCAGATGGTGTTTGTCGCCACGGCCGCTTCGGTTGTGTCCGGTGCCATCGCCGAGCGCATCAAGATGTGGTCGTTCTTCGCGTTCACGCTGATCCTGACAGCGATCATCTACCCGATCGTCGGGGCGTGGACGTGGGGCGAAGGTTGGCTGTACGAGCAAGGCTTCCAGGATTTTGCGGGCTCGACGATCGTGCACAGCACCGGCGGCTGGGCAGCGCTGGCCGGCGTGCTGGTAGTGGGGCCGCGGCTCGGCAAGTTCCGCAAGGACGGGTCGGTTCGGCCCACGCCGCCATCCAACGTGCTGGTCGTAACGCTGGGCGTTTTCATCCTGTGGCTGGGCTGGTTCGGCTTCAACGGCGGTTCGCAGCTTGCGCTCGGCAGCGTGCTCGACGCCGTGGAGATGAGCATCGTGCTGGTCAACACCAATCTGGCCGCTGCCGCTGGCGTGGTCGCAGCGCTGGCGGTCTCCCGCTCCCTGCTCGGGCGCATCGACCTCTTTGCCGGACTCAACGGTGCCATTGCCGGCCTGGTGTCGATCACAGCCGGGCCCAACATCACCGAACACTGGTGGGCGATCATCATCGGTGCTATCGGCGGCGTCATCTGCACGGCCGCGATCAAGGGTCTCGAGCTGATCAAGGTGGACGATGTGGTGGGCGCGATCCCAGCGCACCTTGTCTGCGGCATCTGGGGAACCCTCGCAACTGCGATCGCAGCGGGTGCCCAGCTTCACATTCAGCTGCTGGGCGTCGTGGCGGTCGGTGCCTTCGTGTTCATCGCATCGTTCATCGTCTGGAAGGTTCTGGACCTCGTGCTGGGTCTGCGAGTCTCGAAGACGGTGGAGCAGCTCGGGCAGGACTCGGGCGAACTCGGCATCGAGGCATACCCCGAGTTCGTGCTGATGCCGGAGAACTTCGACGAATAGCGGCCCGGGGCCGGTCGCCGCACCGGCCCGGCAGACGCCAGCTGCAGAGTTGGCTCAGCCGTCCAAGTGGCTCAGCTCGGTGGGGCTGTCGACAGCGCGGTAGTAGCAGCCGGGGCGGGAGTTGCCGCTCGCGTCGCGGGTATGGCAAGCGCCGCCGCCATCGCGCCGCACCCGGTACAGCAGCGAGTTCTGCTCGCAGTTCACTCGCACGTCGACGAGTGACAGGGTGTCGCCCGAGGTGGCGCCTTTGTGCCAGATCTCGTTGCGCGACGTGGAATACAGCACCGCGCTGCGTCGCTCGAACGTGAGCCGCAGTGCCTCCTCGTTGGCATAGCCGATGAACAGCACGTCGCCGCTGTCGGCGTCCTGCAGCACGACCGGCACCACCTGATGGCCGTCACGTCCGATCTGGGCCACCTTGCCGAAGTCGATGAGTGCGACTGTGCCTTCTTCGAGCTCGTTGACGACTGTGCCCTCTTCGAGCTCGTTGCCGACCGGGGCGTCCGGTGCTGGCTCGCTCCCGGAGTTGAGATTCTGGGTCTCAGCCATGGCTCAGGTGAAGTCCACCGCGGCGTAGGCGCTGAGCTTGTCGATGTCGTGGGTGGCCTTGATGTGGCGCACGGTGCCGCTGCGGGAGCGCATCACGAGCGAGTCGGTGGTGGCGCGATGCGCCGTGAACTTCACGCCGTGCAGCAATTCGCCGTCGGTGATGCCGGTGGCAGCAAAGAAAACGTCGTCGGACTGGACGAGATCGTCGATGTGCAGCACCCGGTCGAGGTCGTAGCCGGCGGCAACGGCTGCCTGGCGCTCATGGTCGTTGCGGGGCCACAGCCGGCCCTGCAGCTCGCCGCCGAGGCACTTCAGCGCCGCTGCCGAGATGATGCCTTCGGGCGTGCCGCCGATGCCGAACAGCACGTCGGTCGAGTCGCTCGCGGCCGCGGAGATGGCACCGGCCACATCGCCGTCGGGAATGAGCCTGATGCGAGCGCCTGTCTCGCGGATCTCCCCGATCAGCTCGGAGTGGCGATCGCGGTCGAGCACCACCGCGGTGAGGTCGCGCAGACCTTGGCCGGTGGCCTCTGCGATGGCTCGCAGGTTCTCTGCGGGCGACCGGTTCAGGTCGACGACGCCCTTGGCGTCGGGACCCACAGCGATTTTCTCCATGTAGACGCACGGACCGGGATCCAGCATGGTGCCGCGCGGCGAGACGGCGATCACCGCGATGGCATTGCCCCGTCCGAGCGATGTCAGCGTGGTGCCATCGATCGGGTCCACCGCGACGTCGGTCAGAGCCCCGGTGCCGTCGCCGATCAGCTCGCCGTTGAACAGCATCGGCGCTTCGTCCTTCTCGCCCTCGCCGATCACGACGATGCCGTCCATCGGCACGCTCGACAGCACCACCCGCATGGCGTCCACCGCGGCGCCGTCGGCGCCGTCTTTGTCGCCGCGGCCCATCCAGCGTGAAGCGGCCATTGCTGCCGCCTCGGTAGTGCGCACCAGTTCGAGTGCCAGGTTGCGATCAGGTGCCTGACGGCTGAGATCTGGACCGCCGACGCGACCTCGATCGCTGCGGAACCTGCGATTGTCATTCATTGCCGCCGACCCTAGAGGATGCGCGGAGAGATGAGCCTTCTGATTAGGCCTCTTGTGCTTCCCGCTCTTGTTCCCCGTTCTCATGCGATTGGGCTCACGGGCCGCTCGGGCCACGGCTTCGCCTCTGGCGATAGCTTCGCCCCGGTGAGCAGCGCTTCGACCTCGTCGGCTGGTGCCGATCTGGCCGTCGTGGGGGCGGGCATCATCGGCTTGGCCACGGCGCACAGGTATCTGGCTGACCATCCGGGCCACCGGGTGGTGATCTGTGAGGCCGAGGAGCGGCCGGCGCTGCACCAGACCGGTCGCAACTCCGGAGTGCTGCACTCAGGCGTGTATTACCGGCCGGGGTCAGCCAAGGCCTCGCTGGCAGTCGCCGGGCGCAGCTCGATGGTCGAGTTCTGCCGCGAGCGTGGCATTGCGCACGAGTTGTGCGGCAAGGTCATCGTGGCGGTGGACAGCACCGAGCAGGCGCGGTTGGCAGCGCTCTATGAGCGTGCGGCCAGCAACGGCGTGGCCGCGGAACTGATCGACGCCCGCCGCCTCGCTGAGCTCGAGCCCTACTGCGCCGGTGTGGAGGCGCTGTTCATCCCCAGCACTGGGATTGTCGACTACAGCGCGGTGTGCCGCGCGCTCATCGACGAGATCACCGCTGCCGGCGGCGAATTGCGGACGGGCACCGCGGTTGTCGGGCTCGCTCCCGCCGCGGACCGCGTCCGGATCACCACCACTTCCGGGGACCTGGAGGCGGCGTGGCTCGTGAACTGTGCAGGGCTGCGGTGCGACCAGGTGGCGGCGCTCGCCGGTGCGGCGGATGGTTACCGGATCGTCCCGTTCCGCGGCGAGTACTACGAGCTGGTGCCGGAGCGCTCGCACCTCGTGAACAACCTGATCTACCCGGTGCCCGATCCCAGCTTCCCGTTCCTCGGAGTACATCTGACTCGGATGATCGACGGCACGATCCACGCCGGCCCCAACGCGGTGCTCGCACTGGCCCGAGAGGGCTACCGCTGGGGCGACATCAGCAGGGCACAGCTGCGCGAGCACGTCACCAATCGCGGCCTGTGGCGACTCGCCCGTCGCTACTGGCGCACCGGAGCGGGGGAGGTGTGGCGCTCGCTGAACAAGGCAGCGTTCACCCGGGCGTTGCAGCGGCTGGTGCCCGACATCGAAGCCGACGATCTCGTGCCCTCGCCCGCCGGCGTGCGTGCCCAGGCCATGGATCCCGCAGGCGAACTCGAGGACGATTTTGCGGTCACAGTCGCCAGCCGCAGCACCCACGTGCTGAACGCCCCGAGTCCTGCGGCCACCTCAAGCTTGGAGATCGCCAGGATGATTGTCGATCGGATCGACGGCTGAGATTCGCCGCCGCGTTGACGACGCCCGGTGCCGGATGCGGGCATCAGGTCGCCGACTCAGCCCTCACACGCAGTGCAGCGAGACCGCAGCGGTATCGCGTTTCCGCCAGACGGTGCTGTCACCCGTCAGCCGGCCTGCCTCGACGGCCGCCATGTGGGTGACCAGCAGCGGCACCAGCGTGTCGAACTCGGCGAATCTCTCGGCGGCTTGCTCGGTTTCGCAGACCATCAGCAAGGGCACGTGACGTCCCACGGCCGCACACTTGCGGTACGTCCTCATCTTCTCGATGACCTCAGCAGGGCTGGTGGCGCTGCGCTCGTACTCGAGGCAGTGGGTGCCGGCGCCGAGAGGTCCGTCGGCAACCAGCACCACGAGGTCGGGCCTGATCTGGGTGACGCCGGGTACGTTGATCTCCCCCCTCCAGCCCACGAATGCTGCCGCGCCTTCGGCGGCGAACTGCAGCACCAGTTGGTTGACACCATCGTCGTGGTGGCGCTGTCTGTGCCGGAAGGCGGGCAGCAGGTATGCGCCGTGTCGCCGGATGAGCGCAGACGCCAGCAGTCGACTGACATTGGCAGCTCGCCGCAGACCCTGCTCGGTGAGATAGCAGCGGCCATCGAAACGATCGATGAGTCCGACCTCGACGAGCCTGGCGAGTGCGTCGTTGACGCTCCGCTGCGAAGCGCTCAACATGCGGCTGAGCTCGCGTCCTCGCATGGCCGGGAATTGGGCGACAGCCATGAATGTTGCGTAGGTGAGGGGATCGGTGATGGCCACGGTGTCGGCGTTGATGCGTCGCCAGCGCCTCAGTTGCTCTGCCCGCCCCGCTGCCACCGGCGTGACCGGATCATCGACCCGATCACGGGAGGGGCGCAGTTCGACCGGATCGCCCCAGAGTCCGTCGGGGGTGCAGATCAGCGGCCGGGCGCCGCGAGCGAACTCGCGCTGCGCCAGGTGGGCCGCCCACGAGTCCGCAGCCAGCATCACCTGCGCGGAGGGCGTGGCTTCGTATTCGGGGTCACCGTAGAAGACACGATCGACAGCTCGCTCGTGCGCATCGTGCTCGCTCGCGTAGGCGTCAAGGCCCCAGAAGCGATGGGCTCGCTTGCGGCGCAACGCCCTCTCGGTGGCGTGCAGGCCGACGTAGGTGAACGTGACCCAGTAGTGCTCGCCGTAGTGCGCGACGGCATGAAACCAGCCGCCGTAGCGCAGCAGGCGAAAGTCGGTCATGCCGATATCGAGACGGTCGGCAGTGTCGCTGTCGGGTACGCGCAGCCAGCCTGAATGCAGCAAACCCGGGGCGAGCCGGTAGAGCGGCTCCAGCGCAGCCAGTCGCCGCACGCCGGTACGCACGCCTCGCGCGGTGGCTGTCCACGGCAGGTGCTCACGAGGTTCCGACGTCGGCGCGTTGACTGGCAGGCGGTCTGAGAAGGGCGTCGTCGGTGGATCGCAGTCCCCCGTAGTGTGCACGCCATCGTGGGCGTAGAGAGCCTGAGCGGCTTGGTTCGTGACGAACCAGCGCTGCTGGCGGGCTTCGGTCATCCCCACGCTCATGCACTCGATCCAGCCTGTCTGGCGCAGCGAGCCCAGCCGGGCCCGCACCCGGCGCTCGTCGTCAGTGAGGATCGGTGCCAAGTTCGGGACACTCACCAAGGGCATGCGTCCGATGATTCGGACCAAGCGCTGATCGGCGGCACTGAGCAGGCTCGCCGACGCTCGATCGGTTTCGGCTGGCACCCCGAGGAGTGAGCCGTCGCCTGCCGCGGCTCAAGCCCGAAACCGGCAATACCACGCTTTCCGGCCGGATATGCAAAGCGATCTTGAGCAGTCCCGGCTGCGTCAGTGCGGCAGGTGCCCGCGAGCCGCTGCCCGTTCGGCTCACGAGATCGAGCCGGTGGCTCAGCCTCCGAGCGTGTCGAGCCAGCAGTTGAGGTGTTCGACGATGGCCTGACGGGCCGCGATCGTGTTGGGATCATGTCGGCCACCGTCAACGAAAGCGAGTGTGACCGGGCCCGCGATGGCCCGGGTGTGCTCGCTCAGCTCCTCAGGAGTGGCAAACGGGTCACGCGTGCCCGAGACGAACAGGCACGGTACGCCGATCCGCTCGAAGTGCTCGGTGCGGAGGCGCTCGGGCCGTTCGGGCGGGTGCAGCGGGTAGCTGAGCAGCACGAGCCCTGCGGCGCGGGCGCCATCGGCCACTGCCATCGAGCAGACACGGCCGCCGAACGACCGGCCGCCGATCACCAGACCGCCCGGCGACACGCCCAGATCGGCCGCAATCTGGGGCAGGTCGCCCAGCAGTTCGGCAACGACGCTGGGCGCGTGCGGCGGCGCGCGCCGCCCGGCTCTCCGGTATGCGAAGTCGTGACGGCGCACCGGCAGGCGGCCCGACAGCGCGTCATCGATCTCGACGAGCGTGCGATGATCCGCGCCGCCACCGGCACCTGGTGTCAGCAGGAGTGCTTCGGCAGCGCGCATCGCAGACCCATCATGTCCCGGCCCGGTCTCACCGGAATCGTTCACAGGCCGCGTGACCACGGGCCCTCGGGATCTGCGGCGGCGTCGGCGGGATGCAGCTCTTCGAGTTCCTGCCCGCTGCGCTCGGTCAGCCACAACACGGCGACGGTGACCGCCAGCAGCGGCCCTACCCACAGCAGAGCGATCACATCGCCGAAGCTGCCCCACGCCGTGCGCAGCCGGCCGGCGAAATAGATTCCTGCTGCCGCGCCACCGACGCCCATGGCACCGGTCAGCGTCGCGGCGCGTGCCCGCAGGGCAGTCGGGAACAGCTCGCCGCGGTACACGCCGAGCGCTGGCAGCAGTCCCGCCGACAGCATCGCCCCGACCAGGCCTGCGATCCACAGTGCGGCGCCGGACACGTTGAACAGCACCACCAGCGAGCCAAGCCCGGCCACTGAGGCCACGGACAGGATGATTCGCCGCCCCCGGGAATCGGCGAGCCTGCCTGCTGCGTAGACGGCGAGGCCGGCGGGCGTCGCGGTGCCCAGCACGAACAGCGACACCAAGCCGGCACTGAAGCCGTGCTCGTCGCGCAGGTACTCGTTGCGGAACCAGTCGATGGGGCCCAGGAACAGTCCGAATGCCAGATAGATGGCCCCCAGCAGCGCAATCGGCCGCCAGTAGCCGCGCAATGTCACGCCCCGACCCCGCCGCTCGAACCGGCGACTCTCCGGCAGCCGCCGGAGCAGCGGGCGAGCGGCTGCCAGCGCGACGAGCGGGAAGGCAAACACCAGGCGCCATGCCCACGGCGCAAGATCCGAGATTGTTTGCAGCCACACCACCACGCCCGCGCCGAGCGCGGCCGACATGGCCAGCACCGACAGGCACCACGCCCTGCAGCCGGCGGGGATCTCCTCCAGCGCCATCACGACGACCGTGGCACCGAGCGCCGCATTGGCTGTGCGACCGATCAGCAGGAACGCGCCCAGCCACACCATGTTCGGTGCCAGGGCTGCGAGCGCGGCAGCAACGATGCCGATGCCCATGGCGCCCGCCACGACGCGCCGGCGCCCGTGCCGGTCCGCCAGTACCGACACGCCGATCGCCAGCAGCGTCCCGATGCGCACGACGGCCCCCAGCAATCCCTGGGCGGCTTGATCCGCACCGAATTCGTCTGCGGCGTAGGTGTGCAGCTCCGAGGGTGCGTTCGCCAGGTAGCCGCTGAGCATCGCTGCCGCGGCGAGCATGGCCATGACGGTGGCCGCACGTGGGGTGAACCGCCGTGGAGGAGCCCAGACAGGCTGGGTGCCGTCGCCGGTGCGTCCCGTGCGCATCGCGCGCCGGACAGCGACGTTGAAGAGCGGGCCGAACCACGGCACCGCCAAGCGCCACTCGACTGTTTCCGTGACCTCGTAACGGGGCATCACGTCACCCGCTGCGCCATGTGTGCAGCCCGCCGATTGCTCCGCGGCTGGCGAGACCTCGACGACGCGTGAGTAGCTGGTGAACGGCCCCTCTGCGAGCTCGAAGCGGTGATCGCCGTCGAGCGTGGCGGCCGGCATTTCGGCCACAATGTCGTCGCGGGGACGCAGCAGGGCATCCACCTCGCCGGCATCGGCCACGAACGTGCGCACGAGGCAGGTCACGGCGGCGGGCCTAGCACATATGGCAGCGAGTGACCCGGTACCGCCATGCAATAGGCCTAGCCATAGGCCTGCAGCAGTGGTACTGCTAATGCGATGGCTCAGTCGGCTGGTGACGTGATTGTGGTGCGAGGCAACGGCGGCCTCGACGGCGAGGTGTGCATCGGCGGGGCCAAGAACAGCGTGCTGAAGCTGATAGCGGCGTGCCTGCTGGCCGAGGGTCAGCATGTTCTGGCAAACGTCCCCGACATTTCCGACGTGTCGGTCATGTGCGAACTGCTCGAAGCCATGGGAGTCAGCATCACCCGCACCGATCACTGTTTGGTCATCGACGTGCCGGCCGAGATCAACACCGAGGCGCCGTATCACCTCGTCGAGCGCATGCGCGCCTCCATCGTGGTGCTCGGCCCGCTGCTGGCGCGCTTCGGCGCCGCCCGCGTGGCGCTGCCAGGTGGTGACGACTTCGGCCCACGGCCCATCGACATGCACCTGCGAGCGCTGGAGAGCCTGGGGGCCACCTTCCGCACGTCGCACGGCGACATCTCCGGCACGGCTGAAGCACTCACTGGTGCCGAAATCGTGCTGGAGTACCCGTCGGTGGGCGCGACGGAGAACGTGCTGATGGCGGCAGTGCGGGCCAAAGGCCGTACGCGCATTGTGAACCCCGCGCGAGAACCCGAGATCGGCGATCTCGTCAGTTTTCTCAACCAGATGGGCGCCAAGGCGAGATGGGCCGGGAATGGTCTGGCGATTGAGGGAGTCGAGCAACTGTCGCCCGCCGGTCAGCACGCGAGTTCTCCCAGGAGCACTGCCGGCGGCATCGGAACGTCGGCTCGCACAGAAGTCGGCGGCACCCCTGCGGACGGGGACGGCTATCGGGTGATCTCGGATCGCATCGAGACTGCTACCTATTTGGCCGCCGTGGGCATGTGCGGCGGATCCGTATTCCTCCGCCACGCCGTGGGCGACCACATGACCATGCTCATCCGCAAGCTGACCGAGATGGGCATGCACATCGTCGCCGATGCCGAGGGCATCCGGGCGACCGCAACGCAACGTCTCACATCTGCCGACGTGGCCACCTTGCCGTACCCCGGCCTCGCCACCGACTACAAGCCATTCCTGGTGGCCATGCTCACCACGGCTTCCGGCGTCGGGATCGTCACCGAGAACATATTCACCGGACGCTTCCGCTACATCGACGAGTTGCGGCGCATGGGTGCCGACATCCGCACCGAAGGCCATCACGCGGTGGTACGTGGTGCCGAACGCCTCTCGGGAGCGCCCGTGCGGGCGCACGACATACGAGCCGGCGCGGCGCTCGTGGTGGCAGGGCTTGCAGCCGAAGGCGAGACCGAGGTGGCCGGAGCAACCCATATCGACCGCGGTTACGACGATCTGACGGGAAAGCTGGCCGGTCTCGGCGCCATCATCACGCGTCGCTGAAACGTGCCGCTCCCGGCGCGTCTCGCTACTGTCGGCGCGCCGATGACATCACCCGACCATCCGCTCGCTGCTGATGTTGCAGAGCTTCTGGAAGCTGCGCGCTCGGGACAGCGCCGCGCCCTGGCGCGGGCGATGTCGTTGGTCGAACGCGGCGGTTCGCAGGCGCGTGCGCTGGGCGCGCTCACGTTCGCCCAGTCAGGCAGCGCTCACACAGTCGGCATCACCGGTGCGCCCGGGGCCGGCAAGTCGACGCTCAACTCAGGCGTCGTCGGCGTGGCACGCGAGCGGGGCGAGCGGCTGGCGGTATTGGCGATTGACCCGTCGTCGCCGTTCAGCGGCGGCGCAATCCTGGGCGACCGCGTGCGCATGTCCGACCACACCTTCGACGAAAACGTCTACATCCGCTCGATGGCGACGCGCGGCCACTTGGGCGGCCTCACCTTGGCGACACCGCTCGCGGTACGAGTGCTGGACGCACTGGGTTGGCCCTGGGTGGTGATCGAGACGGTCGGCGTCGGCCAGATCGAGACGGAGATCGTGGGCGCGACAGATACCACCGTCGTCGTGGTGAACCCCGGTTGGGGCGACTCGGTGCAGGCCAACAAGGCGGGTCTCATGGAGATCGCCGACATCTTCGTGGTGAACAAGGCCGATCGGCCCGGCACATCGGAAACGTGCCGGGACATCCGCCAGATGCTGGATCTTTCTGCGCCCGGCGACTGGGACCCGCCGATCCTGACCTCGGTGGGCACCACCGGCGAGGGCGCCGCGGAGTTGTGGGATGCCATCTGTGCGCACCGCGACCACTGCACGGTCTCGGGCGAACTCGAGTCCCGCCGTGCGGCCAGGGTGCAGACCGAGCTTGATGAAGTGTTGCGGGCCACCATTGCCGAACGCGTGGCAACCCTCTCCGAAGGGCCTGCTGCGGAGCGCCTGCGCCAGCAGCTCGCCCGCCGAGAGCTCGATCCCTACGCCGCCGCCGAGATGCTCCTCGACCAGGACCGCTGAAACGCGGTCGACCGATTACGGCCGATGGTTTCCTGACTCCGGCAAGTCAGGACGACTCATGCGAATTCGTCAGTCGAGTTCGCCGCGGGCGAGCGCGAAGACTGCCTCGCGCTCGTTGGGATGCAGGTTGCGGTCGAGGAGCCGCAGGTCGGCTGCCGCGCGCAAGTGCGAGAGAATCGCGTCGGCACCGAACTCCTTGAGGAACGCGCGGGCGAACTGCGTGCGAAACGCGTTGATGACCGCCCGGGCCGCAGCGTGGTTGTCGGGCGCGGCAGTGCGCAGCCGGACGTAGGTGGAGGCCGCGTCGAAGGCGGCGTCGCCGGCTGCTGCGTTCGACCAGTCGATGACGACGGGGCCGTCGGGCGTGAGCTTCACGTTGTCGGGCTGCAGGTCGAGATGCACCACCGAGCTGCCGCCCGACACCTTGACCCAGTTGCCTGGGGCAGGCACGTCGCCGAGAAGCCGGTGCAGCCGTGCCAGACCCTTGACGTGGCGCGTCAGGAGCCACGGCTTGGCCGCCAGCTCGTCGAGCATTGTTGGGCCGGTCAGACGCGCCATTACCACCGAGTGGTTGTCGGGCTGCTCGATGACCTCCGGTGCGGGAAATCCGTGGGCCCGCACGTGACGCATCGCCTCGGCCTCATGGCTCAGGTCTCTGCCGCGCAGGCTCATGCGAATGATGTGCGGGCCGTAGGCGCGCATCTCTGAGTCGCGGCCCATCCCGAGCAGCGGTCCGGGCTCGTGACCGGTGGGTCCCTGCTGACGTTCGAGCATCCGTGCGCGCAGGTTCCGCAGGTTCTTGCGCCAGACGCGTTCCAGCACCAGCGAGGCAGGTTGCTGGCCCATCCGCGAGCCGAAGTACCACGGCAGCGTCAGATCCTCGCTCCAGGTGAAGCGGGTGCCGTCTTCGATGGGCTCGAGCGCGAAGCGGCCAGTGCCTGTCACTGCACCTTGATGGGCAATGCCGAGCGTCTTCGGCGGGTCCCATTCGGTGACCTCGATCTTGTCCGTGGTCTTCATCGGGCCGATCTTGGTGACGCAGTCGAACGTCGTGCCGACACCTTCGGTCTGGGCAGACGTGAAGTTGATCGACTGAGCGTCAGCCATCCACTCGACGTTGCTCGCGAGGTCTGCGACGTAATCCCAGACTTCCTGCGGCGATGCCGGAATGTCGATGGAGACCTCGATGCCCATGGGGGTGATTGCCTTGTCGATGCCTGCTTGCACGCGAATCGCGTCTCGAATCGCTGGTGCACTGCGTCACGCCGACGCTCGTTTCCAGCGACCGGCAAGTGTTGCACCCAGAACGGGCGATGTCACCCCGCGGCCGTCGCGTCGCCGACGTCGGGTTTCGATGACGCAGGCGAGGGTGCCGACCCGGAGTTCACATCTGCCAGTCTCGCTGCGATGAGTTCGGCCAGCTCCCGGTACAGGGGCGCAGCCGGCGAGCGACGTCGCCAAACAAGCGCCAGCTGTCGCTTCGCCGTGACGTCGCTGAACGGCCGCACCACGATTCCGGTGCCTCGCCGGGCCTCGATGGGGGCGGCGCTCGTGGGCAGCAGTGTCACGCCCATCCCCGCGGCCACCATCTGGCAGATCGTCGCCAGGCTCGTGCCGCCCTTGCTCACCTCGCGGGCGCCCACGCTCCGGCACACCTTGAGCACTTGGCAGCGCAAGCAGTGGCCGTCCTCGAGCAGCAGCACGGTCTCGCCGGCGAGGTCATCGATTGCCACTGAAGGCTGGCGGGCCAGTCGATGCTGGGGCGCCATTGCCAGCAGGAGCGGGTCTTCGAGGATGATCGTGTGCGCGAGGTCATCGTGCGCCTCTGGTTCCGCCATCAGACCCAGGTCAAGCTGTGCTGCGACCAGTGCCTCGACCAGCGCAGAGGCCCTGAGCTCGTCAAGGCACAGCAGCACCTCTGGATGTCGCTCGTTGATCACCGCAAGCATGCGGGCAAGCAAGTAGGGCGCCGCCGTCGGAATGGCTGCGATTCGCAATGGTCCGCCCAGACCGTCCGTGCTGCTGCGGCCCCATTCGAGCATCTCGTCGGTGTCACGCAGCACCGCTCGTGCGCGTTCTGCGAGTTCGCGGCCTGCAGGCGTCACGACGATGCCGCGGCCCACGCGCTCGGTGATGGTGACGCCCAGATGGCGCTCAAGCTGCCGGATCTGCGTGCTGAGCGTCGGCTGGGAGACGAAGCATGCTGCTGCCGCGCGCCCGATGTGCCCATGGGCGTCGAGGGCCACCAGATACTCCAGCTGGCGTATCGTCGGCCTGCCTACGGCGACGTTGGTACGTGTGCTCACGGAGCGTTCACGCAACCTTCATTGGCCATCGCTGGGGAAACTGCCAGCTCACCGATGCAGAGATGTTCATGAAGCTCTTTCTCTCGGGCGGCATTCGGCAGTTGCACATGTCCTCGTGTGCGATCTGTCCCCACTTGCATTTTCGCCTGACTCCGCTTGCACGTGGTCGCGCGAACGTGAAGAAATCAATCGTTTGTGCCTAAGGACCCGCGCCGGTAGGTGAGCATCCACCGGTCGTTGTGGTGTCTCGCGTTTGATGGCGAGTGCATTCACCCACCAACGACCAGTGGAGGCTGTGGGGATCATGACACGCGCTATGGACCCGGAGGTGTCAGACGCGATCTGGGCGGCTGTGAAGCCGTTGGTGCCGCCGCCCGATGACAGCCATCCGTTGGGCTGCCACAACCCCAGAGTGGCTGATGAGGTGTGTTTTCGGGGGCTGTTGATCCGGCTGGTGACGGGCTCGTCGTGGACCGACATCGAGGCGATCATGGACTATGCGGTGTCGGACACGACGCTGCGCCGTCGACGCGACGAGTGGATCGCTGCGGGTGTGTTCGACAGGCTTCGTGCTGAGGCGCTCGCGGCGTTCGACCGGATCGTCGGCCTCGACCTCGGTGTGGTGGCGGTCGACGGGTCGATCCACAAGGCGCCCGGCGGCGGGGAGGGCACCGGCAAGAGTCCCGTGGACCGGGGCAAGCTGGGCTGGAAATGGTCCGTCGCCGCTGAACGGCACGGCATCCCGATCGGGTGGAGCATCGACGGCGCGAACCGCAACGACGTCGCTCTGCTGGGGCCCACCCTCGACGCTGTGGACGCCGCCGGTCTGCATCACGACATCGGCACCCTGAGCCTGGACCGCAGCTACGACTACCCCAAAGTGCGCGCAGCTCTCGCCGCCCGCGGGATCACCGATCTCGACATCCAGCGACGCGGCACCAAACCCCCGCCCGGCTCGCGGGGCCGGCTCACCTTGGGGCTTCGCTGGAT
The DNA here is from genome assembly GCF_965204125.1 of Candidatus Poriferisodalis sp. GTDB lineage: Bacteria > Actinomycetota > Acidimicrobiia > Acidimicrobiales > Poriferisodalaceae > Poriferisodalis. The sequence continues at coordinate 2,077,141 of NZ_OZ241968.1, forward strand.
CGTCGAGGCCACCAACACCTGGTGGTCCAACTACGGCCAGCTCCGACGCAACACCGACCGCAAACCCCTCCACCGCCACGCCGCCCTCTGTTTGGCCACCGCAATCCTGATCACCGCACGCCTCATCGACCACCGAAACCGCTGGACACGCAACTGACCAACACACCTACCGGCTCAGCTCCTAAGGAGTCGCATAGGCCGAGTCCATGAATCGCTGGCTTGAGCAACGTCGCGTTCACTCCAGCGGGCGGCTGGTCGAGGACCACACCCGTAACCTCACGGCATGAGCGCGGTGCAGAACCAGCCGGCCGAGCATCGGCAGGCTCAGCGTGATCAATCCCAGCGTCCCGCGTATCTCGACTGCGCTGCGTCGACGCCGATGCGGCCATGCGCCATCGAGGCCATGGTGCCGTTCTTCGAGCACCAGTTCGCCAATCCCTCGGGCGCGCACCGCATGGCGCGCAGGTCGCGGGCGGCCATCGATGACGCGCGTGAGATCGTCGCTGGGTCGCTCGGCTTCGACCCGCACGGCATCGTGTTCACCAGCGGCGGGACTGAAGCAGACAATCTCGCGGTGCACGGCGTGACCTCCGCAACAGGCACGACGGCGCTGTGCCCGGCGACCGAACACCACGCGGTGCTCCACCCGGTCGAAGCGGTCGGCGGTCGGTATGTGCAAGTCGACGCCGGCGGTGACGTCGACCTCGAACACCTAGCCGAACAGTTGGCGCCCGATGCGGGACCACCCGTGGGGTTGGTGTCGGTGATGCTGGTCAACAACGAGTCGGGCGTCATTGCCGATCTTGATGCCGTGGCCGACGTGATCGGGCGCCATGCCCCCGAGGCGCTGCTGCACACCGACGCCGTGCAAGGGGTCAACTGGGTTGACATCGCCGAAGCGGCGCGTCCGGCAGATCTGCTGTCCTTGAGCGGCCACAAGTTCGGCGGGCCCAAGGGCGTGGGGGTGCTGGCCATCCGGCCCGGCGTGACGCTGTCAGCGCAGCAGCTCGGCGGCGGCCAGGAGGCCGACCGGCGCAGCGGCACGCATAACACAGCGGGAATCGCCGCGCTCGGCGCCGCGCTCGGCGAGCTGCACGAGACACGCGACGAGGACCTCTGCCGGATCAGGGAATTGGCGGACCGGCTGGCAGATGGCCTGCTGGCCGCGATCGACGGGTGTGCCGAGACGGTCGAGCGGCCTCGGCGAGCGGCGGGCATCTGCCAGCTGCTCATCGACGGCATCGAGACCGAAGCGCTGCTGGTGTTGCTCGACCGGTTCGACGTCATGGCATCGGCGGCGGCCTCGTGCGCGTCGGGCGCCATGGAGCCGAGCCATGTGCTCGCAGCGATGGGGGTTGAGCGCCATGCCGCAGCCGGTTCGCTCCGCCTGTCGCTGGGCTGGTGCACCGAACCGTGGGAGATCGAGCGAGCCATCGACGCCATCCCCAACTGCGTGGAGCAGCTGCGATGACTCCCGAGCGGCACGGCGCGGCTGCAAGGGGCGCCGCGTGGCGCAGTGCCGCTGCAGGGAGCAGGGTGCTCGTTGCGATGTCGGGCGGCGTCGACAGCTCGGTCGCCGCGGCCCTGTGCTTGCGCGCTGGGCACGACGTGGTCGGCGTCACCCTGAAGCTGTGGGGCGGCCCGCAGGACCAGGGCTGCTGCGCGGTCTCCGACGTGGACGATGCCCGACGGGTGTGCCAGCAGCTCGGCATCGACCATTTCGTCTTCAACTATGCGGCCGAGTTCGAGCGCGATGTGGTCGAGCCGTACGTAGACGCACACCGTCGAGGCCTCACACCGAATCCGTGCATTGCCTGCAACCGGCACGTCAAGTTCGACGTGCTGCTGGACCGTGCCCGCCGCCTGGGCTTCGAGCGTCTGGTCACGGGCCATCACGTTCGCATCTGCTCGCAGAGCGGCAGGCGACGGCTGCAGCGTGGGGCCGACAGCGCGAAAGACCAGTCGTACGTGCTGTACATGCTGTCCGAGGCCGACTTGGCGGACCTGTGGTTCCCGGTCGGCGACTACCGCAAGCACGAGCTGAGAACGCTCGCAGCCGAGCTCGGGCTGCGAACTGCTCACAAGCCCGAGAGCCAGGATGTCTGCTTCATCACCGAGGCTGCCGGCAGGGAGCGCTTCCTGGCCGAACGAATCGACCTGCATCCGGCGGAGCTGGTCGATGCGGCGGGTCAACGCGTTGGCACCGCTCCTGCGGTGGAGCTCGTGACTGTCGGTCAGCGCAAGGGTCTTGACCTTGGCGGCGCACCGCAGCGGCGCTATGCGGTCGACGTAGACATCGCCGCTCGCCGTGTCACGGTGGGCGGGGCCTCCGAGCTGGCGGCAACAGGCCTCCGGCTGCTCGATCATCGTTGGGCCGGCGCCGCCGTCGAAGGCGACGTTCTGGCCCAGACGAGCGCCCACGGTCCGGCGTTGCCGGCGCACGTCGATGCCGAGGGGCAGTTGCGGTGGGCGGTGCCTCAGCGCCGCGTCGCGGCTGGCCAGGCGGTCGTGTTCTACAAGGGCGACGAGGTGCTCGGCGGCGCGACCGCCGCCGGACATCTCACATGAGCCGCGACGGGTCCGCCGACGGCCAGCCGAGCGTGCCTTGGGCGCTGCGCAAGGGCGTCTCCACGGCCATCACGCTCGGTGCGCTCGTTGCTGCTGCACTCGTCGTCTTGGCGGTGTGGCTGACCCGCGGCGGCGAGCCTGCACCGGCCTACCCGAGCGGCCTGCAGGCAGTCACTCCGGTGCCCGGCGCCCAGGTGCCGCACCAGAGCCCCATCGGAGCTCGGCTCGAACCCGGCTGGACGCTGACGCTGGTCATCAACGGCACCACGATTCCCGCCGGTCAGCTCGACGCAGGCACCATCCAGCTCGGCGAGCACTTCTTCTCGCCGGGGGACGGCAAAGTCATCGAGAAACTGCGTACCGGGCGATCGTGCGCGCGACTGGTCGCCACGCCCACGATCGATGTCGAAGCGGCCGACTTCACCTACGAATGGTGCTTCACGACGTTCTAGGAGGACCTGACCCGTCGACCGTCCCGGCAGTGAGCAGGGTGCGCAAGCCGTCCTCGTCGAGGACAGGGATGCCGAGTTCGGCGGCCTTGTCCAGCTTGGCCTGACCGGCACGTTCGCCGGCGACCAGCGCGTACGTGCTCTTGTTCACCGACGAGGTGGACTTGCCGCCGCGCTGTGTGATGGCCCGCTTCGCGTCGTCTCGCCCGATGAACCAGCCGTCGAGGTTGCCGCTCACGACTACCGAGCGCCCGGCCAGCACCTGCGGTGTGTCGCCACCGTCGTCAAGACCATCGACGACATCGAAGCGAACGCCCATGCTGCGCAGCTTCTTCACCAGCGCCCGGTTGTCATCGTCGGCGAAGAAGCCCGTGACGCTGGCGGCGATGATCGGGCCGATGCCGTCGATGTCTGCGAGATCCTCGTCGGTGGCTTCCATGATGGAATCGAGGGCGCCGAAGCGCATCGCGAGCAGTTCCGAGGCCGTTGGGCCAAGGTGCTCGATGCCGAGGCCGATGAGCAACCGGGCCAAGGGCGCCTCCCGTGCTTGGCTGATCTCTGCCACCAGGCTCGTCGCGGACTTCTCGGCGAATCCCTCGAGCCCGACGAGGTCGTGGGCGGTCAGTCCGAAGAGGTCGGCCGCATCGGCGACGAGTCCCTGCTCGTAGAGCAGGACCACGGTTCGCTCGCCGAGGCCTTCGATGTCGAGTGCGCCCCGGCCTACGAAGTGCCCGATGCCCTGGATGATCCGCTCACGGCATGAACGGTTCACGCAGTAGGTATTGGCGTCGCCCTCCTCGCGCACGAGACCGTGGCCGCAGACCGGGCAGACGGTGGGAAACGTCCACTCCGGCAGCCCCTCCGGGCGCTCGGCGAGCACGGGGCCGACCACCTCGGGGATCACGTCGCCGGCCTTGCGCACGATCACGGTGTCGCCCGGGCGTACATCCTTGGCGGCGACCTGATCCTGGTTGTGCAGCGTGGCCAGCGACACTGTCGATCCGCCCACGAAGACAGGTTCCATGTAGGCGAACGGCGTGGCGCGACCGGTGCGCCCGATCGAGACCATGATGTTGCGCAGCTTGGTCGTGCGTTCCTCCGGGGGGAACTTGTAGGCCACCGCCCATCGCGGCGCACGGCTGGTGTAGCCGAGCTGAGATCGGAGTTCGAGGTCGGCCACCTTCACCACGACCCCGTCGATCTCGTAGGCGGGCTTGTGGCGGTCGCGTTCCCAGCGCGTGCAGAATTCCTCGACCTCGGCGAGCGTGCCGAAGGTCCGTATTTCGGGGTTTACCGGCATGCCGAGCTTGCCCAGGTACGCGAAGACCTCGCCAGCGCCGCTGAGCTCGGGCCCGCCGGCCAGCCCGCCGACGTCGTAACTCCAGAACGACAGGCCACGCGTCGCCACGATCGACGGATCCTTCTGGCGCAGGCTGCCCGCAGCAGTGTTCCGGGCATTGGCGTAGTCGGGATGTCGGCGCTGCACATCGACCGGCGTGAGCTTGGCCAGCGATTCGAGCTTCCGCCGCTCGCTCGCCGGCATGCCGTCGGGGGCCTCGACGATCTGTTCCCGTGCGTCTTCCGCGGCCGCGGCGAGGGCTCGGCGCGCCTCGGCCTGCGACTCGTTCAACTCGCGGAACCTGTCCAGCGGCAGGAAGATCTCGCCGCGCACCTCGATGGCCTCGGGCACCGGCGATGCCGCGCTCAGTTCCCGGGGGATGTCCGCGATGGTCACGACGTTCGCGGTGACGTCCTCGCCGACACGCCCGTTGCCGCGCGTCGCCGCCTGGACAAGGCGTCCCTGCTCGTACCGGAGCGACACGGCCAGCCCGTCGAACTTGAGCTCGCAAATCAGCTCCGGTTCGGGAAGGTTCACCTCGGCGCCGTTTTCGCCGCCGTCGCCGGCGGATTCATCGGCGTCTGCGTCGTCGAACAGCGTCGGCTGCGTCGCAGCCATGCCGCGCATGACACGGCCGTGCCACGCCCGCAGCTCGTCGAAGCTCATGGCGTTGTCGAGCGACATCATCGGCCTGGCGTGGACGACCTCGCTGAAGAGCGCCGACAGCTCCGCGCCGACACGCTGGCTGGGCGAGTTCGGATCTGCGAAGTCGGGATAGCGCGCTTCGAGCTCGATGAGCTCGCGCTTGCGGGCGTCGTACTCCCCATCGGGCACCGACGGTGCGTCGTCGCGGTGGTATTCCACGTCGTAGCGATTGATCAGGCTCGCCAGCTGGCGCATGCGCTCGAGATCACCCTCGGCAGTGGAACTCAGCGCCGCTTCCTGGCGCTCGCCCGTCGAGTTATCGCTTTCGGAGGGCATCGCACTGCTGAGAGTACCGAGGGGCTGTGACTGCTTCGGCAGCAGCAAGACGGAGAATTGCGGTGTCCAGCGGCAAGACTTCGCCTGTGGGAGCAACGCTGCGCGCGCACCCGACCCTGTGGTTGATGCGGCTGTTGTGGCTGGTGATGCCGTGGAGCGTGGGTGCCGCAGCGGCGGATGCGCTCGTCGCCTGCTCGGAATCCTCGGCGCGCATCCTGAGTGCCGAATTGTGGGCTGTCTGGGCGCTGGTGCTCACGGCGACCCTGGTGCGCCGGCCGTGGGCGCTCACCGTCGTGCGCATCGCCGCGCCCGCCTCTGTCGGCGTGGCTATCGGTGCCGTGGTGGCCGCAGCGGCGTGGGACGCCGACCTGGCCGCCCCGCGTGCTGCGGCAGCCATCGCCGGCGCTGCCATCGCGACCGCCGTCGCGCTGCTGCCCGAGACCGGCAACTCCATGGTCGACGGCCTCAGCTACGGCAACGAGCGGCGCATGCTGCTGCGCACGCCGTTCCTGCTGGCGATCGCTCCGGTCCCGCTGGTGTGGGCAGCCGTGGTTGCCGGCATCGTGGCGCCGGCGGTGCTGTGGGCCATCGAGCAGTGGATCTGGGCCGCCGTTGCCACGGCCACCGGACTCACTGCGGCTGTGCTGGGTTTTCGCTCGTTGCATCAGCTGGCGCGCCGCTGGGTGGTATTCGTTCCCAACGGATTCGTGCTGCACGACCGCATGGCAACGCGCGAGCCGTTCCTGCTGCGACGAGCCGACATAGCGTCGCTCGGTGCTGCGCCCGCCGACATCGATCTCGCAGCCGACGACCTGGTGGACATCAGCGGCAATGCCCTCGGACCGGTGCTGCTTGTGGCGCTGAACGGCCAGGTCGAGGTGGTGCCGCGTACTACCGGCACCGCACAAGTGCTGTCGGTATCGCGGGTGCTGTTCAGCCCGACCCGCCCCGGCGAGATGCTGGCAGAAGCCGCCCGGCGACGAATTCCCCGCTGAAGCAGCGCCAGTACCCTCGCGGCCTCTATGGGAGAAGCGAAGGCGATCAGCACGGATCAGGTGGCGCACGTGGCGCGGCTTGCCCGGATCGAGCTCACTCTCGACGAAATCGAGCACTACACGGGCCACCTGGGACGAGTGCTCGAGCATGCCCGCGAGCTGGAAGATCTGGATCTCGCCGATGTGCCGCCGCTGGCGCACCCCTACCCGCTCCGCAACGTGTTCCGTGACGATGTTGCGTGCTCGCCGGTGGACCGGGACGAGGTGCTCGAGCAGGCACCCGCTGCGTCCGGCGGCCAGTTCGAAGTGCCGCCGGTGCTCGGCGAGGAAGCCTGATACGGCCATGTTTCCCGCTGCAGGCGTCCGATGAGCACCGCACGTGCCATCGCCGGCGACATCCGCTCTGGCGCCCAGCGGGCTGCCGATGTGCTCGAGGAATATCTCGGCCGCATCGAAGCCCACGACGGCGATGTCCACGCCTTCAATACCGTGACGGCCGAGCAGGCTCGAGCCGCTGCAGCCGCCATCGATGCAGCAGTCGACGAGGGCCGCGACCCCGGACCGCTGGCGGGCGTTCCGGTTGCCTTCAAAGACAACCTGTGTACGCGCGGCGTCGCTACCACTTGCTCATCGCGGATGCTCGAAGGCTGGCAGCCTCCCTACGACGCCACGGTCGTGCAGGCCATGACGGCCGCCGGTGCCGTCATGATCGGCAAGACCAACCTCGACGAGTTCGCGATGGGCAGCTCCACCGAGCACTCGGCATTCGGCCCCACGCGCAATCCCTACGACCTTGCCCGGGTGCCGGGCGGCTCCAGCGGGGGTTCGGCTGCAGCGGTGGCCGCGGGCTTCGCGCCCCTGGCGCTGGGCTCCGATACCGGCGGCTCGATCCGCCAGCCGGCATCGCTCTGCGGCATCGTAGGCATCAAGCCCACCTACGGCCGCGTCAGCCGCTACGGGCTCGTGGCGTTCGCCAGCTCATTCGACCAGATCGGTCCGTTCGCAACCGATGTTGCCGATGCTGCGCTCACACTCGGTGTGATCAGCGGCCACGATCCCGCCGACAGCACGTCGATTCCGTCTGCCGTGCCCGACTTCGAGGCCGCGCTGGGGCGGGGTGTCGAGGGCTTGCGAGTGGGTGTCGTGAGCGAGCTGACCGGGCGCGGCAGCAATGGTGCTGCCGCCGCTGGCCCCGCGCCGGGCGATGCAGCGGGAGACGTGCTGGACGGCATCGACGCGGATGTGACCGAGCGGGTGCTCGAGGCGGCTGACGCGCTGGCCGACGCCGGGGCGACCGTCGGCAGGGTCTCGGTGCCTGCGGTCACCTACGGCCTCACTGCGTACTACCTCATCGCACCGGCCGAGGCCTCCAGCAACCTGGCGCGTTACGACGGCACCCGTTACGGCCTGCGGGTGGAGGGCGCAGATGTCGAGGAGATGAACCGCTTGACCCGCCGGGTCGGTTTCGGCGACGAGGTCAAGGCACGCATCATGCTGGGCACTTTCGCCCTCAGCGCCGGCTACTACGACGCCTACTACGGCAAGGCTCAGCGTGTGCGCATGCTGACCCGGCGAGACTTCGACGCCGCCTACGCCGACTTCGACGTGCTGCTGTCGCCGACCTCGCCATGCGTGGCGTTCCGCTTCGGCGAGCGCGCTGACCCGATGACCATGTACCGCTGCGACACCTGCACCATCCCGTCGAATCTCTCGGGCGACCCGGCCATGTCGGTGCCGTTCGGAACCGGCGCTGAGGATCTGCCGGTGGGCGTGCAGGTCATGGCTCCCGCACTGGGCGAGGAGACGATGCTGACGGTGGCCGCCGCGCTGGAGCGCGCCGCGCCGCCGCTGCCGAAGCCGCCGCTGGCTCGCATGACCGGCTCGACAGGTGCACGAAGCTGATGGCCGCGGGCTGGGAGACCGTCGTGGGGCTCGAAGTCCACGTCGAGCTGGCGACCGACACGAAGCTGTTCTCGGCCGCGCCCAGCCGCTTCGGCGACGAGCCGAACACCAATGTCACGCCGGTGTGCCTGGGCCTGCCCGGCTCGCTGCCTGTGCTGAATCGCCGCGCCGTCGAGCTGGCCATGGCGGTGGGCCTCGCGCTCAACTGCGAGATCCGGCCGTCGGTGTTTCACCGCAAGAACTACTTCTACCCCGACATGCCGAAGGACTACCAGGTCAGCCAGTACGACCAGCCGATCTGCTCCGACGGCTGGCTCGACGTCCCCGGCGGCAGCCGTGTCGGGATCGAGCGGGCGCACCTCGAAGAGGACGCCGGCAAGACGACACACCTGGGAGGCGCGGACGGCCGCATCCACGGGGCCGTCGGCGCGCTCGTCGACTACAACCGGGCAGGCACACCGCTGCTGGAGATCGTCTCGCGGCCCGACATCGGCTCGGCAGCCGAGGCCAGCGCCTACGTCGAGGAGCTGCGAGCGATCCTGCTGGCGCTCGGCGCATCCGACGCGCGGCTGGAAGAGGGCTCAATGCGTGTCGACGCGAACATCAGCGTCAGGCCCGCTGGCTCGGGCGAGCTGCGCACCCGTTGCGAGGTCAAGAACCTGAACTCGCTGCGGTCGCTACGGAACGCCATCGACTACGAGGCCCGGCGCCACATCGAGCTGTACGCCGCAGGAGAAGCCCCCGTCCAGGAAACCCGTCACTGGTCCGAACACGGGCGCACGCACTCGCTGCGCTCCAAGGAAGAGGCCGACGACTACAGGTACTTCCCCGAGCCCGACCTTGTGCCGCTGGTGCCCGACGACGAGTGGATCGCCGAAGTCCGCGCTGCCATGCCCGAACTGCCCGCATCCCAGCGGGCACGCCTGCACGAATGCGGCGCCGAGCCCGACGATGCCCAGGTCATCGTGGGCCGCGGCCTGGCACCGGTGGTGCTGGGGGCGGTCGAGGCGGGAGCTGATGCCAAGCGCACCGTGACCCATGCCGTGCAGAACCTGGCGCTCGACGGAGCCGAACTGCTTGGCTCCGACCATCTGTCCTCGCTGGTCCAGATGGAGACGTCAGGACAGCTCACTGCGACGCAGGCCAAGACGGTGCTGGGGATCATGTGCGAGCGAGTCGCCGCCGGCACCGCCGATCCTGCTGCGATCGCCGCGGAACTGGGCTTCGAAGCCATGGCCGCCGACGAACTCGAAGCGCTGGTCGATCAGGCCATCGCGGACAACCCCGAAGCGTGGGAAAAACTCTGCGCCGGTGAGGCCAAGGTGATCGGTGTGTTCGTGGGAGCGGTGATGAAGGCCACCCGCGGCCAGGCCGACGGCCAAGCCGTCACCCAGCTGCTCGCACAGCGCCGCGACGCCTGAGTCCCTCTGGGCGCCTGCCGCGCTCAGCTCTCACCGGTGCGCAGCCAGGCGTCGCCCCTGAAGCGGACCCACTGCGGCGCAGCGCGAAAGAACATGAACAGGGTGAGCGCCACCCACAGCCAGCCGATTCCCAGATCCAAGATGCGCACTGCGCCGCCGACGATCGCGAAACCCGCCGCGGCACCGGCCATCGCCTGTGCCAGGAAGCCCAAGTCGCCCGCGCCGATGAAGATGCCGTCGAAGGCGAAGGCGGCGGCATTGATGGGCTGCGCGACGGCCACGAACAGCAGGATGAAGCCGCTGAGCGCGACGACAGCAGGGTCGTTGCTGAAGATCGAGGCCAGCGGCCCGCGCAGCAGCACCAGTGCCAGCCCGAACACTGCGCTGAGCTGGATGCTCATGCCGATCATGCGGACGCTGGCTGCGCGAGCCACGTCGGGGCGGCTGGCGCCGAGTTCCTTGGCCACCATGGCCTGGCCCGCAATCGCCACGGCGTCGAGGGCGAGCGAGAAGAACGACCAGATCTGCACGCCGATCTCGTGCGATGCCACCTCGGTGGTGCCGATACGGGAAGCGAACACTGCAGCCAGCACGAACGCGCCCCGCAATGATGCCGTGCGCACGAACATCTGGGCGCCGACTCGGGCGTAACGCCACGCCGCAGAAGCAACGAGCCGCAGCCGCGCGCCAACCGCCCGAACGTGGCGATGGACAGCGACGGCGAACGCCAGGGCGGCACCCCACTGCGCGATGACTGTTGACCATGCCGCGCCGGCGATGCCCATGTCGAGCTCGAACACCAGCACCAGTTCGATCAGCAAGTTCCCTGCCGCTGAAGCCACGGCGATCACGAGAGGGGTGACCGTGTCCTGGGTGCCCCGTAGGTAGCCCGTGGCCGCCATGCCCGCCAGCAACGCGGTAAAGCCGATGAGGCTGATCCTCAGGTACGTGAGCGCGTGATCAGCGACTTCGGGGGTCGGGTCGAACACGCCGACGAGATAGCCCGAGCCGGCCCATATGCCCAGGCTGAACACCACGCCCAGCGCGATCGACAGCCACATGCCGGCGATGCCCTGTTCGGCTGCTCGCCTCAGCGATCCGGCCCCCACCAGCCGCCCGACGAGGCCGGTCGTGCCATAGGCGAGGAAGATCAGAATCGCGTGAGCACTGAGCAGGATGGCCGACGCAATGGCCAGCCCGGCCAGCTCGGGCGTGCCGAGTCTCCCGACGATCGCCCTGTCGGTGAGCACATACAGCGGCTCGGCGATCAGCGCCCCGAACGCCGGCACTGCGAGCAGCAGGATCTCACGGTCATAGACCGTGCGTCGAAACACGGCTACGTCCCGGACCCAGTAGGTGCTGCGTGCGTCATCCGGTCAGGCGCCACACGCCGATTTCCATGTCGATCACGTACAACTCGCCCGCTGCGTCGACCGCGAACCCGACCGGTCGCGGCGTGCTCACGCCCAAGTGCCAGACCTCGTCAGGCTGCGTGCCGGGCTCCACCGCCGCTGCGTAGATGTCACCCCCGCAGAGGTCGGCGAAGACATAGCGGCCGGCCAGCCATTCGAGTTGGCCACCCCGGTAGACGTGACCCCCGATGACCGCGCACAGGCCCCGCCCGTGCCGATACTCCAGATCTGGCGGTCGGTGGTTGGCCAGTTCATCGCCGACGAAGCGCCGGCTGCCTTCGTAGGCATTCCAGCCCAAGTTGGCGCCTCCCTCGCCGAGGTCGAGCACTGTGACTTCTTCCATGCACTGCTGTCCGACGTCGGAGATCCACAACGTGCCGGTCGGCTCATCGAGCGAGATGCGAAACGGGTTGCGCGCCCCGTAGGCCCAGATGCGCGGGTCGCTGCCGGGTCCGAGATCGGGATTGCCGGGCGCTGGTGTCAAGCGCCAGTCGCTGGGATCGGCGCTGCTGCCGCCTTCGACTGCGAATCGCAGCACAGCCCCCAGCGGGGTGGTGAGGTTCTGACCGTGATGGCGTGGATCGCCGAGTCCGCCGCCATCGCCGAATGACACGTAGAGCAGCCCATCCGGGTCGAACAGCAGGTCGCCACCGTTGTGCTGTGCATTGGTCTGCTTCACCTTCAGTACATCGGCGTAGCGACCCTCCAGCGTCGTTCTGTCCGCGCTCGGCATGAGCACCGTGAGCACGCTTGACCCGTGGCGGTCGGTTCGGTTGATCCACAACCGCCCGTCGGGTCCCAGCGTCATGCCCACCAGGCCTTGGTCGTGCTCGGCCGCCGTGTTCGAGGAGAAATCGGCGACGGGCTCCGCGCTGATGACCGCGCCGAAGTCGCGGCCGGCCTGCGCTGCGAAGTTGGGGGCAAATCGCCAGATGCGTCCCCGGCGATCGCCCACGAACCCGCCGCCTGCTGCGCCCGCGCTGTCGAAGATCATCACCGTCGCCTCGGCCAGGTCGATAAACGGCATCAGCGTCGCTGAGCGCCCGGGCGCGGCCTCGCCCAGCGGTACCGCACCCAACTCGGTCAGCCCCTGCGGACAGGGTGTGTTTGATGCGATGTACTCGGGTGTCTGCGTCAGCGGCAGCGTGGTCGCAGGCTCGCTTGTCGCGGCGTTGCCCGCGCCCTCTGGACTGCCGACGGCGGGGCCGGCGCCCTCGTCGATCCCGATGTCAGAACACCCCACTGCCAGCGCCCCGGCAGTGATGGCCGCAGCGCAGGTGGCAATGCTGAACAGCCGTCCACCCCGCACCCGGCCAATGTACGCCCGCCCACCGGCACCGCCTCTTAGGTTGTGGCCGCCGGAACGGCACGACAGAATGTGCCGGTGAGCGCGTCAGCACGCCGAACCGGCTGCCCGGCCGAGCCTGCGAGGCGCGGCGCGACAGGAGGGGTACTCATCTAGGCGAGCCGTTTCGTCCGCGCTCGCCCTGCCTCCCGCTCGGGGGGCTTTTTTGTTTCAGGAGAATCTTCATGGAGCTCACAGGCGCTCAGGCACTGATGCGAAGCCTGGAGATGAGCGGCGTCGAAGTCATGTTCGGCCTGCCCGGCGGGGCAATCCTCCCGGTCTACGACCCCGTGCTCGACTCGCCGATCCGCCACGTCCTCGTGCGCCATGAACAAGGCGCCGGCCACATGGCGCAGGGCTACGCGCACGTCACGGGCAAGCCGGGCGTGGCGATGGTCACGAGCGGGCCTGCAGCCACGAACATCGTGACACCGCTGTGCGACGCCTTCATGGACTCGATCCCGATGGTCGTCGTGACCGGCCAGGTCGCGATGTCGGCCATCGGCTCCGACGCCTTCCAGGAGTGCGACACCACCGGCATCACCATGGCGGTCACCAAGCACAACTACCTCGTGACCGACCCGGCCGACATCCCGCGCATCGTGGCCGAGGCATTTCACATCGCCACGACGGGGCGTCCGGGCCCGGTGCTGATCGACCTGCCCAAGGACGTCAGCAACGCGACGATGGACTGGTACTGGCCAGACGGCGTCGACCTGCCCGGCTACCGGCCCCGCCATGAGATCGACCCGGCGGCCATCGCCGAAGCCGCCCAGCTCATCCGTACGGCGGAGCGTCCGGTCATCTACGCCGGCGGAGGACTGCTGAAGGCCCGAGCGGCCGAAGTACTGCGGGAGCTCGCCGAGATGTGCGAGATCCACGTGGTGACCACCTTGATGGCGCGTGGCGTGTTCCCCGATCGTCACCCGCTCTGCCTCGGCATGCCGGGCATGCACGGCAACTACACCGCGGTGACAGCGATGCAGCAGGCCGATCTGCTGATCAACCTTGGCGCGCGTTTCGATGACCGGGTCACGGGCAACCCCGCGCACTTCGCCCCCGCTGCCAAGGTCATTCACGTCGATATCGACCCGGCCGAGCACGGCAAGGTGCGGGTGCCCGATGTGCCGATCGCCGGAGATGCCAAGGTGGCGATCGAAGCGCTGATCGAAGCGCTGCGCCCCGGCGACGGCAGCGCCGTCACCGATGCGATGGCGGATCGATCTGTGTGGAAGTCGACCGTCTCCGGTTGGCAGGAGCAGTACCCCCTGAGCTATGACCAGCCGTCGAGCGGCCACCCGCTCAAGCCGCAGTTCGTGGTGGAGCAGCTGCGTGATCACACTCCTGACGACACGATCGTCGTGGCGGGCGTGGGCCAGCACCAGATGTGGGCCAGCCAGTTCTGGCAGTTCGACCACCCCTACACCTGGGTGAACTCAGGCGGTCTGGGGACCATGGGATTCGCCGTGCCTGCGGCTATCGGGGCCAAGGTGGGCCGACCGGATCGAACGGTGTGGGCCATTGATGGTGACGGCTGTTTCCAGATGACCGCACAGGAGCTGATCTCCGCCAGTGCAGAGAACATCCCCGTGAAGGTGGGCATCCTCAACAACGCCTACTTGGGCATGGTGCGCCAGTGGCAGGAGCTCTTCTACGCCGAGCGCTACAGCGAGGTGTATCTCAGCGCCGACCACCCCGACTACGTCGGCTGGGCCGAGGCGATGGGCTGCGTCGGCATCCGGGTGGAATCGGCGGAGGAAGTCGTTCCTGCCATCACCAAGGCGAACGCTGTCAACGACCGTCCGGTGGTGATCGACTTCCGCGTCGACACCGAGGAGAAGGTGTACCCGATGGTGCCGGCCGGAGGTTCCAACGACGACATCATTCTCGGTCCCGAGGGCGACGCCGACGCGGCATTGAAGGGCAGCGCGCCGTCGTGAGCGGCGCGCAAGTGGGCAGGCCGTCGTGAGCGGCGCGCAGGGCACCAACCTGTCCCCTGAGGAATCGGCGGTGGTGAGCCTGCCGCAGGAACCCGACCTGCACATCTTCGCGGCCATCGTGGAGAACAAGTTCGGCGTTCTTGCGCGGATCGCAGGGCTGTTCAGCCGGCGTGGCTTCAACATCTTCTCGCTGGCAGTGGCCCCGACGGCCGATCCCTCCTACAGCCGCATCACGATCGTGGTTGACGTCCACAACACCGACGTCAACCAGATCGCGAAGCAGCTCGACAAGCTCGTCAACGTCATCAACATCAGCGAGCTGCACCCGTCCGATTCGCTCGAGCGGGAGCTGATGCTGGCCCGCGTCGGCGCCGCCGATCTCGAAGCCGTCACCGATGTGATCTCCGAATACGGCGGCGAAGTGCTCGATCACGCCGATGGCGAGGCCATTGTGAGCGTGAGCGCACATCCAGACCGGCTCGACCGGTGCGAGCGCCAACTGCGTCCGTTCGGTCTGCACGTGCTGCAGCGCACGGGCCGCATTGCGCTGCGGGCGCTCGATGCCGATGAGCCCGCCGTCGGCATGACCGCCTGAGGCTGGCAGACTCCCGCCAACGCCGACTCGGAGAGGAACTATACGAATGCCCGCGACCATCTATTACGAAGAAGACGCAGAACTCAGCCAGCTGGCAGGCCGCACTGTGGCGGTCATGGGTTATGGATCGCAGGGTCACGCTCACGCCCTGAACTTGCGCGACAGCGGCGTGGATGTCGTGGTGGGGTTGCGGGAAGGCTCGTCGTCTCGTGCCAAGGCCGAGGCCGAGGGCCTGCGGGTCGCCTCTGTCGCAGACGCCGCCGCCGAGGCCGACATCATCATGATGGCGCTGCCCGATACCGACCAGGCCGCCATCTACGAGGATTCGATCGCGCCGAACCTGCAGCCGGGCAATGCGGTCGCCTTCTCGCATGGCTTCAACATTCACTTCGGCCAGATCAGCCCGCCTGACGACGTGGACGTGTGGATGATCGCCCCCAAGGGACCGGGCCACAACGTCCGGCGCACCTACGTCGAGGGCGGCGGCGTCCCGGCGCTCGTGGCGATTCACCAGGACGCCAGCGGGCGTGCGCTGGCCGACGCGCTGGCCTATGCAAAGGGCATCGGCGGCACACGGGGCGGCGTGCTGACGACCACGTTCGCCGAAGAAACCGAGACCGACCTGTTCGGCGAGCAGGTCGTGCTCTGCGGCGGCCTCACCGAGCTGATCCGGGCTGGCTACGAGACCTTGGTGGAGGCTGGCTACCAGCCCGAGTCGGCCTACTTCGAGACGCTGCACGAGGTGAAGCTGATCGTCGACTTCATCTACGAGGCGGGCATCTCGGGCATGCGCTACTCCATCTCGACCACAGCCGAGTACGGCGACATGACCCGCGGCGCACGCATCATCACCGACGAGACGCGAGCGGAGATGAAGCGCATCCTTGCGGAGATCCAGGACGGCAGCTTCGCCCGGGAGTGGATCGACGAGAACCGCAACGGGCTGCCCAACTACCGCCGGATGGTCGAGGAAGGCAAGCAGCACCCCATCGAGCAGGTCGGCGCGGAGCTGCGGGCGATGATGCCGTGGATTACCGCGGGCCGCCAGGACGTCACCGCGGCCTCGGGCGGCGCTGTCTCCTGAGCCTCTGAGCATCTCGCGCTTGACGGCGCGCCCAGTTCGGGGCACCTGAGACGCAGCAGCGCAGTGGCAGAATCGGGGCGTGGTCGACGTTGTCGTAACGCCGGTGCGGGTGCCCGCTGCGGGTGACCTGCTCGTGGCGACGCCGCGTCTGGTGGATCCCAACTTCGATCGCACGGTCGTGTTCGTGATCGAGCACCAGGAAGCGGGAACGTTGGGCGTGGTCATCAACCGCGTGTCGGATATCTCGTGCGTCGCCGCGGTTCCGCGCTGGGCATCACATTTTGCCGAGGAGGCGGCCGTCGGGCTCGGCGGGCCGGTAGAGCCGCAGGGTCTGCTGGCGCTCGGTGCAACGATGGATCCCGCGGCCGGCGAATCACTGCCGCCCCAAGGCTCGGGCGCCGAGTCGTCCGAGGCCGGCGGCGTGTGGCGCACCGTCAACGGGACGGTCGGGCTGGTCGACCTCACCGCCGATCCGGCCGAACTGGACACCGCAGTCGTTGCCGTCCGGATCTATGGCGGGCACGCGGGGTGGGGGCCCGGCCAGTTGCGAGGCGAGCTGCAGTCGGGCTGCTGGTGGGTGTTCGATTCGATGCCCGGCGACCTGACTGCCGATGCCACCACGCTCTGGTACGACGTGCTCGCGCGCCAGTCACCGCCCGCCCGGCTGCTGGCCCACTATCCCGACGACCCCGCGCAGAATTAGCATGCGCGGACCGGCCGGCCACGATTACTGCGGAGGCGACCCTTGAGCGATTTCAGCGAACCACCCATGTCAGACGGAGGTCAGCGCACAGGCTGGGCCGAACTCGGATCCGGCGAGACCGTCGAGTTGGCCCGGCCGGGAGCACGCTTCGGAGGTCGGATCCTCGACATCATCATCGCCGCCATCATCAACTTCGTGATCGTGCTGGTCATTGTGGCCGGGTCGGTTGACTCTGATGACACGGATCTGTCGACGGGCGGGTTTTTCGGCACGATGCTGATCTTCTTGGCCATCTGGCTCGTGTACGAGGTCGTGCAGGTCGCCATCTGGGGTCAGACGCTCGGCAAGCGGATGACCGGCATCAAGGTGATTCACGCCACGCACGGCGGCGTGCCCGGCTGGGGCAAGGCACTCGGTAGGTGGGCGATACCGGGTCTGGTCTTTCTGATCCCGTTCATCGGTGGGTTGGTTTCCATGCTGTGCTATCTCAGCCTCACGTGGGACCGCGTCTACCAGGGATGGCACGACAAGTCGGCCGGCACCCTCGTCGTACGCACCTGAGCAGGCCGCCCATCCGGCCGGGTCGACGAGGTCGAGAAAGCTGAATGACCGACTCCGACCGGCTGCGTGTTTCAGGCGACGAGTGGCAGTCCGGCTGGGCTCGGCTCGCATCGGGCCAGACCGTTCAGCTGGCCCGGCCAATCGAGCGCCTCGGCGCCCGCACTCTCGACGCGGTGATTGTCACGGCTCCGGCGGGCATCTGGGCATTCATCCGAGGTCGGGACGCCCTTGTCGTCGATGAGGGCACGAACATCACGACGCTCGGAGCGCTGGTCCTGGCTGCGTTCGGGGCGTTTCTGCTGACGGCGCTGGTGGACGTCGTCTACGAGGTCGTGCCTACGGCCGTTTGGGGCCAAACGCTCGGCAAGCGAATTCTCGGGATCAAGGTCGTGGATGTCGCTTCAGGCGGAGTTCCTGGCTGGCGCAAGTCACTTGGCCGATGGGCCGTGCTGATACTGCCTCTCGCTGTGCCCTATGTCCAAATCCCCGGTGCGCTCTTCTTCCTGCTGTGCGTGCTGACCATCGGTCATGAACCGTTCTACCGGGGCTGGCATGACAAGGCGGCGGGCACGCTGGTGATCAAGAAGTGAGGCGCGCCAGCCGTTGGTGGATGCGGCGCTAGAGCCGCTCCACGATGTAGTCGATGCATGCGGTCAGCGCCTCGGCATCGGCCGGATCGATTGCAGGGAATGCAGCGATGCGCAGCTGGTTGCGGCCCAGCTTGCGGTAGCCCTCGGTGTCCACGATGTCGTTGGCGCGCAGTACTGCCGCGATGTCGTCCGCGCTGACGCCCTCGAAGTCGATGGTGCACACGACAGGGGAGCGCATGGCCTCATCTGCAACGAACGGCGCGGCGAAGTCGCGTTCTGCTGCCCAGCCGTACACGGCACCGCTGGATGCGGCCGAGCGGGACGCAGCCCAGCCGAGCCCGCCGCCGTCGAGCATCCACTCTGCGGTCTCGAGCGTCAGCAGGATCGTGGCAAGCGCCGGGGTGTTGTAGGTCTGATCCTGGCGAGAATTGCGGGCGGCGATTGCCAAATCGAGCGTGGCGGGCTTGTAGCGATCCGAAGCATCGATCCGCTCGATCCGCTCAATGGCTGCCGGCGAGCACAGTGCGATGAACAGCCCGCCATCGGCCGCGAACGCCTTCTGTGGAGCGAAGTAGTAGCAGTCGACATCGCGGGGATCCCATGTCATCGCTCCGGCCGCCGAGGTGGCGTCGACCATGACCAGTGCCGGCGGCACGCCTTGCCGGCACGGGTCAAGTTGCGGCTGCGTCAGCGGCATCGCCACGCCGGTCGACGTTTCGTTGTGCGTCAGCGCGTACACGTCGACCTCGGCGGGATCCGCCGCCGCGGGCACGGGGTGGCTGCCGTACGGCGCTGTGATGACCACCGGGTCGTCCAGGTGCGGGGCGGCAGCAGTGACTGCCGAGAACTTCTCCGAGAACTCGCCGAAGGTCAGGTGCTGGGTGCGCCGCTCGATCAGAGAGAAAGCCGCAGCGTCCCAGAAGCCGGTGCTGCCGCCGTTGCCCAGCACCACCTCCCAGCCGTCGCTGAGTCCGAACAGCTCGGTCATGGCTGCGCGCAGCCGACCCACCACTGATCGCACTCCAGTGCGACGATGCGACGTGCCCATGTAGTCGAGTGCACGAGCCTCGAGCGCCTTGACGGCCTCGGGTCGAACCTTGGACGGGCCGGAGCCAAAACGCCCGTCGGCAGGCCGCAGTTCTGCGGGAATCGAAATCGATGGGGGAGTGCCAGCCATTGGCTGCCACTATTGCGCCCGGCCGTGCTGCCGACAACCACATTTTCGCAACAAGTTGCCGATGGTGGCGCAACGTGACTTGGCGGCGAGACTGTCGGGCGTTCGCGGCAGCGCGTCGAGCAGACGGGAGACGCCCAATGAGCAATCGAGTTTCCACAGCGCTGGCGGGCATCGCACCGTCGGCAACCTTGGCGGTGGATGCCAAGGCCAAGGCGCTGCGGGCGGCGGGGGAGAACGTGGTCGGCTTCGGCGCCGGCGAGCCCGATTTTCCGACCCCTCCCCACATCGTGGATGCAGCGGTGGCCGCTTGCCGCGATGTCGCCAATCACCGCTATTCGCCGGCCGGAGGGCAACCCGCGCTGAAAGCCGCTCTGGCAGCCAAGACCAAGCGAGACAGCGGTCTCGACTGGGATGCCAGCCAGTTCCTGGTCACCAATGGCGGCAAGCAAGCCGTCTACAACACCATGGCTGCGCTGGTGGACCCCGGCGACGAAGTGCTGCTGCCTGCGCCCTACTGGACGACGTATCCCGAAGCGATCCGCGTCTTCGGAGGCGTCCCGGTGGAGGTGTTCGCCGGCATCGAGTCGGGCTTCCGGGTCAGTGTCGAACAGCTCGAAGCGGCGCGAACCGACCGCACCAAGGCCCTGCTGTTCGTCTCACCGTCGAACCCGACCGGAGCCATCTACCCGCACGACGAGATCGTGGCGATCGGCCAGTGGGCCGTCGAGCACGGATTGTGGGTGATCACCGACGAGATCTACGAGCACCTGACCTACGGCGACGCCGAGCACCACTCGCTTCCCGTACTGGTGCCCGAGATCGCCGACCGCTGCGTGGTGCTGAACGGCGTGGCCAAGACCTACGCCATGACGGGCTGGCGGGTCGGCTGGATGGCCGGGCCGTCCGACGTAATCGCTGCGGCCACCAACCTGCAGAGCCATGCCACGTCCAACGTCTGCAACGTGGCTCAGGCGGCGGCACTCGCAGCGGTCTCGGGAGATCTCGAGGCGGTGGCGATGATGCGATCAGCGTTCGACGTGCGGCGTCAGCGCATCACCGAGATGCTCAGCGCCATCGAGGGCGTGGACTGCCCCGAGCCCGAAGGCGCCTTCTACGCATTCCCCAACATGGAGGGGCTGCTGGGACGCCGCTACGGCGGCACGGAAGTCACGACCACGCTCGAGTTGGCGGCGGCCGTGCTCGAGCACGCCAAGGTCGCCTTCGTGCCCGGCGAGGCCTTCGGCGCCCCCGGCTACGCGCGCTTCTCGTTCGCTCTCGGGCTCGACGACCTGGCCGAAGGCATCAGCCGCATCGCAGACCTGGTCGGGTGACATGGCACGAGTCTTGGTCGCCGAGACGTTGGCCGCTGCCGGTCTCGACCTGCTGCGCGCTGCCGGCCACGACGTCGACATCCGTACGGGGCTCAGCTCCGACGAGTTGCGTGACGCCATCGCCGGGGCACAGGCGCTGGTCATCCGTTCGGCGACTCGGGTCGATGCTGATCTCTTGGCAGCCGGCGATTCGCTCGTCGTCGTGGGGCGTGCCGGCGTAGGGCTCGACAACGTCGATGTGGCCGCTGCAACCGAGCGCGGCGTGCTCGTGTGTAACGCGCCGTCCAGCAACGTGGTGTCTGCGGCAGAGATGACCGTGGCGCTCATGCTGGCGCTGGCTCGCCATGTGCCTCAAGCACACCAAGCACTCGCGGACGGCCGCTGGGAGCGCAGCCGCTGGGGCGGCATGGAGATCTACCGCAAGACGATCGGGATCGTGGGCCTCGGCCGAGTCGGCCGCTTGGTCGCACAGCGGATCGCACCGTTCGACGTAGCGCTCATCTCCTACGACCCCTATGTGAGCGCGGAATCCGGCCGAGCCGCCGATGTCGAGATGGTCGAGTTCGACGAACTGCTGGAGCGATCGGACATCATCACGCTGCACATGCCCCGCACGCCCGAGACGGCGGGGCTGCTGGGAGCCGAGAACCTGGCAAAGTGCCGCCCGCATGCGTTGATCGTCAACACCGCCCGTGGAGGCATTCTCGACGAGGCGGCGGCTGCCGCAGCTTTGGAGGCCGGGCGCCTTGGCGGCGTAGCAGTAGATGTCTACGCAACCGAACCGGCAACCGAGTCGCCGCTGTTCGGCCGACCCGATGTGGTGGCCACACCGCACCTCGGCGCCAGCACCACCGAGGCCCAAGACCGCGCCGGCACCCAGATCGCCGAACAGGTCAACCTGGCCCTAGCCGGCGACCCCGTGCCCTACGCCGTCAACGCCTAGCAGCAAATCCTCTGGATAAGGAGCACCCACGATGGCAATTCTCGACCTTCGCCCCGGCTGCGAGTGCTGTGACCGCGATCTGCCGCCCGAGTCGCCTGAGGCAACGATCTGCACGTTCGAGTGCACATTCTGTGCAAGCTGCGCAGAAGACCTGAACTGGACCTGCAAGAACTGCGGCGGCAACCTCGTGCCCCGTCCGATCCGCCCCGCCCGTGCTCTCGCCGCGAATCCCCCGACCGCAGAGCGCACCTTGGACCCAACCGGCTGCCCCGCTCATGACTCGGTGACATCTGCCAGCTGAGCCTCCGCGCCGGTTCGGCTAACCGGCCGCGACTGCTGTCACGTCAGCTCTCGAAAACCAGACGTCTCTATGCCCAACAGACGCTTGTGCAGCGCCAGCGCCTGTACTTCGGTGAGCGACGCCACGTAATCGACAGCCGCTCGAATCTTGAACATCGACTCAAGGCAGGGTTCCGAAAACCTGATAGCCAGAGGTGCCGGTTGGCCTAGATCCTCCGATGGCGTCGATGTCGACCGTGGTTTCTCGGGCGCGGTCTCGGCGGGCTCTTCGATACTGAGTGCCTTCGCCGCCGCTGCCTCGGCTTGCACGACATCGAGGTACCGAGCAGGAAGGAGCTTGGGCTTCGCTGCCAGCAACTCAACGAGATCGCGCAGAATCTTGCGCTGCCCCTCTTGCTGCATGCGCAGGCCCGGAGACTCGATGACGTACTTTCGGACAAGTTTCTTCAGCAGATCGCAGACCTCGCGACGAGCCTGCGCCGCTGTCCCCTCTTGCCCCTCGGGCTCTGCCGCGGTGTCTTGGCCGCCACGGCTCAGCTTCAGGCAGCCTTGATGCAGCATCGGTGTGCCCGAGTAGGTCAGGTTGTCTCCAGCCAGGTAGTCAATGAGCGCGCTGACTCGTCGCTGTGAGAAGCGCCTGGCTTGCACCGTGTCCAAGTCTGCGAACCAGCCTGTCACGCCGTAGATCTCGTGACAGAGGTGCAGGCGGACACGGTTCAGCCGCTCTTTCTCGGCGTCGAGGTCGTCGTCGGAATACCCGTCCTCGTGTTTCTTGCACCAGTCGTCGAGCAGCTTTTGCCGAAAGCGCTGCCATTCTCCGGTCTCGGGGTACCACGCACGTCGACGGTCGTGGTCCTCGTCGCTTGTTCCATCATCAGTGGGCTCGTTCGGCGTCCGTAGCGGTGCTTCGTGATCAGGTCCCGGATCACGCTCCCTCAGCCGTTCAAGGAAAGGCGTGTTGTCAAAGATCGCGGCCATCGGGAGCATTCCGGCCATGTAGAAGTCCTCGACATCGTGCACGGCGTAGGTCACGTCATCGCACCAGTCCATCACTTGGCACTCGAAGCTCTTTCTTGGGCGACTCGCGTCGTCGCCATCGGCGGAGGGTTGCTGGAATCCCGTCTTGGCACGCGCCCGGCAGAGCACCGAGTAATCGCTGGAAGCATCTGAACGGTCGCCGTACCCGCCCCATTTGCCCTCGTCGGCATGCGGGACGCTCGACGACTCGCCCTGCGCTCTGGTCCATGGATATTTGGTCAGTGCGTCCATCGCTGCATACGTGAGGTCGAGTCCGAAGAAATCAGTATTGGGTCCATCAGCAGTGGTGTCGGCTGGGTATGCCTTGTTTGCCAGCCGGGTCACAATCCGGAAAGACTGCGCGTTGCCCTCGAAGCCGCCGAATAGCAGCTTGGCGCGTTCGATACGTTCCTTGAGCTCGATCGGTGTATCGGCGCTTGCCGGTTCCGGCGCTGTCAGGTCACGGTCGCCAGTCGGCGTCTCGGGTTGTGAGGGTGAGTCGTAGTGATCATGGATGGCCTGTTCGATGAGCTCGTCGGCGACCGCGTTCAGTTCTTGCTCGCCTGCGTGCCCGAAAGGCGGATGCCCGATGTCATGTGCGAGGCAGGCGAATTCAACGAGGTCCGGGTCTGGCGGCACTATCAGATGGGCTGTTGTCGCCGTCGCCGAATCTGACTCGCCTTCGTGATCTGGTTGGGCCTGATCCATGTACTGCCGACGAAGTCGCTCGGCGATGCGGCGACCGAGTTGGGCCACCTTCAGGCTGTGTGTGAGCCTGGTGTGGAACTGGCCCGTCTCGGTGCTCGGGACCACTTGGCTCTTGCCAGCCAGGCTCCGGAAAGCGCTGGAATAGAGGATCCGATCTCGGTCACGAGCAAATTCGTTGCGTCCGCCGCCGGGGTCGGGGTCCGTGCCCGGCTGCTGCACATGCTGTTCCTCTGAGCGGCGCGCATACGACTCTCGCGGATAGTGGTCGACCGACATACCAACACCCTTCACAGACCGACGATCACATCAACTGGCCGGTGACCGATGTACAACCCGAGCAGCGGCTCCGCTTCGGATCTAGCGCACACGACAGACCGTGGATCTGAACCGACGTTAGACAGACGTTAGAGAAGAGAGACGGCTGCCGAAAGGAGCTTCAGGCGCACACCTCTAGCAGGGTGCTGAAAAAGGCCCGGTTTGGTGCTCGCGTTGGGTGGGTGGGCGCGGGACACTGTGGGGATGCGCGGGACTGTTGATGCTCAGATGGCGATGCTGTCGACTCTGTCGACTGAGGATCTGATCGGGGCGGATCATCCGATCCGGTCGATCCGGGCGACGGTTGATGAGGTGCTGGCCGGTCTCGACGGAGAGCTGGACGCCATGTATCCGGCCCGTGGCCGCCCGAGCGTGCCGCCTGAGATGCTGCTGAAGGCGTCGGTGTTGATGGCGTTGTTCTCGGTGCGCTCGGAGCGGGCGTTCTGCGAGCGGCTGCGCTATGACATGTTGTTCAAGTGGTTCTTGGGGCTAGGCATCGACGATGACGCGTTCGACGCGTCGACGTTCTCCAAGAACCGCGAGCGGCTGTTGGGCCACGACATCGCTGATCGGTTCTTCGCGGCGGTGGTCGAGCGGGCCAGGCTGCGCCGGTATTGCTCGAGCGATCATTTCAGCGTGGACGGCATGCTTTTGGAGGCGTGGGCGTCGCACAAGAGCTTCAAGCCCAAAGACGGCTCCTGGGGCGACGCGCCGCGGGGCCGCAACGCCGAGGGCGATTTCCGGGGCACGAAGCGCCGCAACGACACCCATGCCTCCACGACCGATCCCGAGGCTCGCCTGTACCGCAAGTCGGCGGGGACAGCGGCGGTGCTGTGCTTCATGGGCCACATCGTGACCGAGAACCGCAACGGCCTCATCGTCGACGCCGAGCTCACAGCCGCCGACGGCTACGCGGAACGCGACACCGCCATCAAAATGCTCAAACGGCGTCCGCCGCGGCGACGGCGGCGCACCGTGGGCGGCGACAAGAACTACGACACCAAAGGCTTCGTCGCCGACGCCCGCGCTGCGGGGTTCACGCCCCACGTCGCCCAGAACACCACCAACCGCCGCTCAGCGATCGACCGGCGCACCACCCGCCACCCCGGCTACACGGCGTCCCAGCGGAAACGAAAACGCGTCGAGGAGCCCTTCGGGTGGATCAAGACCATCGGCGGAGGCCGAAAACTCAGACACAAAGGCACCGCCCGCAACCGGGCCGCTTTCCTGATCAGCGCCGCCGCCTACAACCTCATCCGCATAGCCAAACTCGACACCCAAACCGCCTGACAGACACCCCAGCACCGGGCTGACACGACCCGCCACAACCCCCAGCAGGCAGCCCCCGCCCCACCCCACACACCCAACCAGCCACAACACCGAATTTCAGCACCCTGCTAGAGGTCAAGGCCGACGATGACCCGCTGGGCGAGGTGCTGTATCTCTCTGAGTTCTTTCTGGGTGGGGCCGCCCGCCAAGATCGGGTCCAGTCGTGCCGTGCCCAAGGGCGTCAGGCTGTACTTGCCCTTGTCGCGCTTCACTTGTCGCGCTTGCTCGAGATAGTTGAGCGATTCGTGCAGCTCAAGCTGCCATTGCTCCTTGTTGAAGGCCTTGAAGACACGACAGTTCTTCTGACGGAATTCGAGCTGGCTCGCCAGAAAGGCAAACCCTTCCAGGAGAATCCGGTGCGGAGCCGGTATGTGCCCCTGCTGCAGTGCTTCGAGAACCCGCAGGACGGCGTCCGGCTGGGCGAGGGCCTCTACTGGCTCCTCCTTGGCATCTTGAACGGCAGGGGTGTTCATGGTTCTCCTCATCACGCGCGGCAGAGGGGGCACACCGCGGGTAGACCACACGCCAGCAAACTACATAGGCGTGGTTTGCCAGAATTAAGTTATCCACGGTAACACGCACGTAAGCGGCATTCCCATGGAATTCGGTCGCCGATCTTGGATTCCGCAGTGAGCCTGAGCGCTGGCGGCAACTGCTGCGAGGCCGGGATGTCCCGGATCGCCCTCGTGGATGTCGAAGCCGAATAGGCGAGCAGCGTTGAGGCCCAGGATCTTGGCCCGCTTGCCATCGTCGAGATGGCTCGTCGTGCTCTCGATGGTTGGGACGCCGCCGCACGTCGTGCTCGAGACGGGGCTCGTTCATGGCACCCAGTATCCAGAGCGTGGGCCTCAAGGCAGTCTGACGACCAGAGTCCTCGCAACGCGGTCGTGCCAGCCCTGTCGCTGGGCATGCCACGTGATCGACAAGTAGCACAGATTCGCTCCCACGAAACCTGCGAGGAGAACGAACACGGCTACACCGATGCCCGCCCCGACGACGGAGAGCACAAACCAGAAGCTGAAGCCTGCGAGCGAGACGAGGCCCCCGAATGCCGTCATGGCAGTCCGCGCAGTCGATTGGCACTTCAGAGGCGCAAGACCGCGCCGGTACCCAGATCGCCGAACAGGTCAACCTGGCGCTGGCCGGCGATCCCGTGCCCTACGCCGTCAACGCCTAGCCCTGCTGCTTGTAGCCCTTCGCCAGTTCCTGGGCGTAGAGCCTTTCGGCATCCGAGTTGTTCGCGGTGCTGCCAGCCCGGCTCGCGTGAATCGACTCACGCATCTTCTTGGCGGCTGCCTTGCGAGGGTCCGGGGCCGACGACTTCGAGCTCGGGTGCGCCAGGGCAGCAAAGAAGTGGCCGAAACTCCGCAGTCCGCTGCCGATCTTCTTGATCACTCTGCGCACGATCACCACTCCCTTATGAGACGGGCTCCTGGGAATCGACCCTACATCTCGCCGACGGTCAAGAAGCTGCGGCGATGCGTCCGAGCCGGTTTCAGTGCCAGGCGTCGACTGCGACGGCACCGGAGTTTGGCACGAGCCTCAAGGCAGTCTGATGACCAGAGTCCTCGCAGCGCGATCGTGCCAGCCCTGCCGCTGGGCATGCCACGTGATCGACAAGTAGCACAAGTTCGCTCCCACGAGACCTGCGAAGAGAAAGAACACGGCTACGACGATGCCCGCGCCGACGATGGAGAGCACAAACCAAAAGCTGAAGCCTGCGAGCGAGACAAAGCCCCCGACTGCCGTCATGGCAGTCCGTCCAACAGACTGGCGCCAGCGAAGCCGCTGACCGGTGCTTGCGTCGACAACTCGAATGTTCAGCACGCGCTTTCCCAGAGTTTGGCCCCAGAGGGCGGTCGCTGTGATGCGATACAACGCCGCCACTGCGAACGGCAACGCCGGTAGCCAGATGAACCGCCATTCACGGATCGCCCCGGACGAATTGTCGTCAGTCCACATCGCGAGCGACCACAGCCAGCGCCCGCCGATGAGCAGCAGGAAGCCGACGGAGATTCCGAAGTCGATGACGCGAGCCCCGAGTCGTTCGCCGCTCGACGCGAGCGTCACCTCCGACTCGTCGCCCAGTCGGGCGCTTCTGTGCTTCGACTCGCGCGAGATCCGTGCAGGTTGCCATGGTCCATCGGAATCGGTCATTGCCGTGCCGTCCGGAATCTGCTGAGCGCCGATGTGCTCAGTGCCGGGCGGCGACTGCGGCTGCGTCGGGATGGTGCAGGTAGCGCTCGGGGATGTCGAAACCGAAGATGCGGGCGCTGTTGAGGCCCAGGATCTTGGCCCGCTCGCCGTCGTCGAGGTGGCTCATCGTGCGCTCGATGGCCTGGGCCGAGTAGGGCCATGAGCCCTCGTGGTGCGGGAAGTCGTTCGCCCACAGGAAATTGTCGACCAGCTCGTGCTCGCGCGCGAGATCCAGCCCCGCGGGATCTTCCTGGAAGCTCGCGAACCCTTGGCGCTTGAAGTACTCGCTGGGCAGCATCTCGAGCTTGGGCCGTACCCACATGTGGTGCTTGAGGTACGCCTCGTCCATCGCGGTCAGCATCCACGGCACCCAGCCGATGCCGGCCTCGATCGAGCCGAACTGCAGATTCGGGTGCCGCTCGGCAACACCGGAGGCGCAGATGTTGACCAGCGGCTCCATGGTGGGCGCCAGCGAGTGCACGGCGTAGTTGATGACGGCGCCGCCCTGGCTGCGTGACGTGCGTGGGTCGCGCCCAGTTGAGACGTGGAACGTGACGGGCAGCTCGACCTCGTCGATGCAGTCCCACAGCGGCTCCATCTCGCGCAGGTTGTAGTTGAGGTCGTCCACGTCGGGCGGCCCGAACACCGGCTTGGCCGGCAGGCTCAAGCCCTTGAACCCGAGCGCTGCGCAACGCTGGATCTCCGCGATGGCCTTGTCGAGCGCCGCGGGCGCGATGCAAGCCATCGGGGCCAGCCGGTCGTTGTAGTCGGCGAATTCCTCCCAGGCCCATTCGTTGTAGGCCCGGCACATGGCGTGGCTGAAATCGGCATCGGGTGTGGCCCAAATGCTCAAGCCCTTGTTCGGAAACAGGACCTCGGCGTCGCAGCCGTCCAGCGCCAGGTCAGCCAGCCGGGCCTCGGGGCTGCGCCCGGACTGGTTGCGCAGCTTCTCGTGGCCTTCGAAGGGCTTGGTCCAGTTGAGCTTGGCCGGGCGGAATCCCTCGGCCTTCTGGAAGAACTGCTCCTCGGTTGCGCCGCCGCTGGCTTCGCCAGTGGCACCGCCGCCCTCACCCCTGGCATCGCTGCCCTTGGCGCCCTTGCCGTGCACGTCCATCGCCTTGGTGACGGCAATGGTCGGCAGCCGGTGGTGGTACGCGGGGTCGATGCGGTCATAGAGAAACGTGTTCGGCTCCTGCACATGACCGTCCGCTGAGCACATGAAGAACTTGTCGTCGGAATCGGGCCGAGCCGAGCGCAGCCACCCCTCATTGCCCGGCGTCTCCAGTCGCCACACGTTGTTGACATCAGGTTCAGGAATGGTGATCGCCACGTCGGCACTCCAGGCTCAGAACTCAGGTTCGGGGCTTCGGCGCAGTCGGCAGCCCCCCGATGAGTCTGGCACGCAACCGCCCCCGATCACCCGGGGCGGAGACTCACCTGCGCTCGTGCAGTCGCTCGGCGAGCCAATCGGGGGGGACCGAGCCCTTGTGGGCGATGAGGCTGATGGCCCAGCGGGGTGGTGGCTGGGTGGGGTCCGTGGCGTGGGGGGTCATCGAGGTGCGTCTGCCGACGGCTTCGACCAGGTAGGCGGTTGCGTCGGCGGCCTCTGTTTCGCCCGCGTCCTCGGTGCTCGCGGGTGGCACTGCTTGCAGCAAGCCCTTGAGCCGGGCGACGCCTTCGGGCAGATCGGCGAGCAATGCCTCGACGACAGGCATGGGAACTGGTGCGTCGAGCACGACGGTCTGCGATTCGAAGAGCTCCTCCACGACGTGCCATCTGGAAGCAGCGGCCGCCTCGGGCGCCGACCGTTCACGGATGTCGGCCGCGTCATTGGCCGATCGGGGGCCGAGCAGCACATCGATGGGCACGGAGGCTCGACTCGCCCGCACAACAGTGGCGCCGGCCGCGAGCCCTGCCAGCCAGTGGCACAGGTCGTCGGCCTTTCCGGCATCGTCCAGCAAGTCGATCTTGTTGACCACCAGCAGGTCTGCAGCCGCGAGCTGCATCCGCACGGTGTCAGCGACCCAGCGGTCGTTGGCTTGGCGGCGAACCTGCTCGGCATCTGCCATCACCACCACGGCGTCCAGTCGCAGCCCGGGCGTGTAGCCATAGGCCGCGATCTGGGTCGGGTCGGCGACACCGCTGGCCTCGATGAGCAGGCGTTGTGGGAGCGTGCCCGCTGAGCGGATCTGCATGAGTGCGGCGGCGAATCCGTCGGCGAGTGTGCAGCAGATGCAGCCGTTGGCCAATGTCAGCTTGTCGCTGTCGGCGGCCACGATCAGGTCTTCGTCGATGGAGATCTCACCGAAGTCGTTGACGATCACCGCGATGCGCTCGTCGGTCGAGCGCAGTACATGGTTGACCAGCGTCGTCTTGCCAGCGCCGAGATACCCGCCGACAACGGTGACCGCAATCGTGTGCGCGTTCATCTCCCGCCCATCTTGCCCCTGTCTGCGACACTCTGGCGCGACGGCACGTTCCCTCCGCCGGAGCGACCCCTACGCGTCGCTGATCTGGGCAGGCTGCAGCACGCCGCCCAGCACGGTGCCCCACACCCCGATGTCGCGCAGCGCCATCGGGTCGACGGTGAGCGGGTCGTCCTCCAGGACGGCGAAGTCAGCCAGCTTGCCGGCCTCGATGCTGCCGATCTCGGCGTCCATCTTGATCTGCCGGGCGGCCTCGATGGTGATGGCCCTCAGCGCGTCTGGCACGCCGATTCGCTCGTCTGGTCCCAGCACTTGGCCCGACGCCGTCACCCGGTTCACCGCGCACCACGCAGTGTGCAGATGGCCCAGCGGCGTGATGGGCGAATCCGAGTGGATCGAGAAGCTGACGCCGCTGGCCAGTGCGGTGCCGCAGGCATCCATCCTCGCCGCACGCTCGGGCCCCACGGTCACGTCCCGGTGCTGGTCGCCCCAGTAGTAGATGTGGTTCGAGAAGATGTTGGCGCACATGCCGAGCGCTGCCATGCGGCGGTACTGGTCGGGCGTGGTGAGCTGGCAGTGCTGCACCGTGTGGCGGTGATCCCAGCGGGGGTAGCGCTCCAGCACCTGCTCGACGGCTTCGACGAACGCCTCGGTGGCCTCGTCCCCGTTGCAGTGACAGTGCACGGTCAAGCCGGCCCGGTGGTACGGCTCCACCAGGTCGGCCATCTGGTCGGGCGCCGTCAGCCACATGCCGTTGCCGATGTGTCCTGGCGGCGGCTTGTAGTAGTGGGGCCAGCTGATGCGGGCCGTGAAGCCCTGGATCGAGCCGTCCAGGATCAGCTTGACGATGCCGAAGCGCAGCTTGTCGGTCTGCTCGCTCTTCAGCTTCACGCACAGGTCGGCCAGTTCCGCCGGGTCGGCTGTGGCCCCGAACAGGTTCGACATCGCCACCATGATTCGCGCCGGATATGCGGGTTCGCTGGTGACCTTCTTCCAGTTGCCGAGCTGGTCAGGGTCCCAGAGCTGCGTGGTGCCCAAGTCGGTCAGCAGCGTGTGCCCGGCATTGCGTGCCTCGTTGGCGTAGCGCCAGCGGGCCTGCTCGCTGCGGTTGGCCTGCATCATGTCGGCGAACGCTTCGCCGGCCAGCATCATCCCGGCGGGCTCATGCAGCTCGCCGTTCGGCAGTCCGTCGCCGCCCCGGGCAACCCCAGGGCTGGTCGCCGTCTCGTCGATCCCACATCGGTCCATGAGCGCCGAGTTGATCGTGGCGAGATGCCCGCTGGCATGCAGTATCAGCGTCGGCCGGTCGCCGGTCACGGTGTCGAGGTGGCGCGCCACGAGCCGCTCGCCCGGGAAGTAGATGGGGTCGAGGCCCCACGCCAGCAGCGTCTGGGAATCGTCGGTCAGATCTGCCGCAGCCTTGCCCAGCCGTTCGAGCACATCGTCGATCGAGGTGCAGCCCGGCCACAGCTGTCCCTGGGGGTCGCGCCGGTCGAAGTAGCCGACGTAGGTGGAGTTCCACAGGCCGCCTGACATCACGTGGCAGTGGGCTTCGATGAATCCGGGCATGATCACGTGCTCGGCAAAGCAATCGTCGATGCGGTGTTCGCCCCACGACGCCAGCTCGTCGGTGCTGCCGACGCCCAGAATGCGGTCGCCGGCCACTGCCACGGCTTCACCGAAGGGGAAAGCGGGATTGATGGTGATGACCCGGCGAGCCGGGTAGATCACGAACGGCTCGTTCTCGGTGCTGGCCGGCGCGTGCGATTCCATCAGTCCTGCTCCTGTGCTACGAGGTGTCCCGGTTCCACTTCGACCAGTGTCACGGGCTCGGGGGCGGTGCCGGCCTCGAAGACCGGGCTGGGCACCTCGTCGGTCTGCACCGAGCGGTCGGTCCGACGACGAGCCGGATCGGCGATCGGCACCGCGTCGAGCAACCGCTTGGTGTAATCGTGCATGGGGTTCTCGAAGATGGCTCGGCGCGGACCCAGCTCCACGATCTGGCCGAGGTACATCACGCCGACCCGGTGAGCGATCCGCTCCACAACGGCGAGGTCGTGGCTGATGAACAGGTACGACAGGCCCATCTCGTCCTGCAGGTCCATCATGAGATTGATGACCTGCGCCTGGATCGAGACGTCCAGTGCAGACACTGCCTCATCGGCGATCACCAGCTCAGGCCGCAGCGTCAGCGCCCGGGCGATGCAGATGCGCTGCCGCTGACCTCCGGAGAATTGGTGCGGGTACTGCCGCATGTCGTCGGGCGACATGCCGACCCGTCGCAGGAGATCGGCGACCACATCATCGATCTCACGCTTGGGCACCGCACGATGGATCTCGAGCGGCTCAGCGATCGCCTTGCCCACCGTGCGACGGGGATCCAGGCTGGCGAAGGGGTCCTGGAAGACGATCTGCGCCTTGCGCCGGTGGGGCCGCAACGCCCGGGGGCCCAAGTTCGTGATGTCGGCACCATCGAGCCGGATGGTGCCGCTGGTCGGATTCAGCAGGCGGATGATCAGGTATGCCAGCGTCGACTTGCCGCAGCCGCTCTCGCCGACCACCGCCAGCGTCTCGCCGCGATCGATGTGCAGGCTGACCTGCTCCACAGCGTGCACGCGGGCGCCATGGGTGGCGGGGAAGTGTTTGGTGAGCGCCTCGACCTCGACGATCGGCTCAGCCTCAGGGGGATCGTGCCGCGTCACGAGTCCGAGCCCCCGTCGCTGTCGGCCCCGGCGGCCGCAGCAGCCGCCAGCGCATCGGGATCGATCAGGTCGAAGCGCTGCGGGGCCTCGACGCCGGCCATCGACCCCAGCCGCGGCACAGCAGCCAGCAGCGACTGCGTGTAGGGCTCGCTGGGCCGATCGAAGATGTCCGAGACATGGCCGCGCTCCACCAATCGCGACTGCTGCATCACCACCACCTCGTCGGCGATCTCGGCCACCACGCCCATGTCGTGGGTGATGATCAGCACGGCTGCGCCGGTCTCGCGCTGCATCTCGGCGATCAGGGCGAGGATCTGCGCTTGGATCGTCACGTCGAGCGCGGTGGTGGGCTCGTCCGCGATCAGGATCGCCGGGTCGCAGGCAAGCGCCATGGCGATCATGACCCGCTGGCGCATCCCGCCCGACATCTCGTGGGGGTACTGGTCGATCCGGCGCGCAGCGTCGGGAATGCGCACCCTGTTCAGCATCTCCAACGTGCGCTCGCGAGCCTCGCCGCGGTTCATGCCACGGTGGAGCCGCAGCGCCTCGCCGATCTGGCTGCCGACCGTATAGACGGGGTTGAGGCTGGTCAGCGGTTCCTGGAAGATCATCGAGATGCGGTCGCCCCGGATCGACCGCATCTGCGGTTCGGGCAGCTGCAGCAAGTCCTCGACGCTGCCGTCGTCGTGGCGGAACAGCACCTCGCCGCTGCGGATCTCCGCCCGGGTGCCGATCTCGATGAGGCGCATGATCGAGAGCGCCGTGACCGACTTGCCCGAGCCCGACTCGCCGACCACCGCAAGCGTCCCGCCGTCGTGCAGGTCGAACGACACGTCGTTCACGGCGATGAACTCGTCGAAGCCGACGGTGAGGCCCCGAACCCGCAGCCGTGGCGAATCTCCTGGGGCGCCGTCGCCGTTCGTCAGAGCGCTCATCGCTCAGCGTCCCCGCAGCTTGGGGTTGTAGGCATCCTGCAGCCCGTCGCCGATGAGGCTGAAGCTCAGCACGGTGAAGAAGATCGCCAGGCCGGGGAAGGTCACCGACCACCACGCCGTCAGGAAGTTCCCTCGGTTCAGCCCGATCATCAAGCCCCAGCTCGTGGTGTTGGGATCACCGAGGCCCAGGAACGCCAGCCCCGCCTCGAACAGGATTGCCGTACCCATGATGAGCGTGGCCGACACGATGAGCGGCGGCAGCGCATTGGGGAACACCACCTTGCGAATGATGCGCCAGTCCGTCGCTCCCACCGCTCGGGCTGCCCGCACGAATTCCAGGTTCTTCAGTCTCAGGAACTCCGCACGAGTGATGCGAGCGATCCCCGGCCACGCCACTACGCCGATGGCGAACGAGATCGTCCACATCGACGGCTCGAACAGCGCCACGAGCACCATCGCGAACAGCAGCGCAGGCAGCACCTGGAAGAACTCGGTGAAGCGCATGAGGGCGCTGTCGAGCCAGCCGCCGTAATAGCCGGCGAGCGCGCCGATGCTGATGCCGATCACCAGCACCATCGCAGCCGCCATGGCGGCCACCGTCATGCTGGTCGTGCCGCCCCCGATCACCCCGGCCAGCACGTCACGTCCCAAATAGTCGGTGCCCAAGCGGGCCTCGGCCAGCTCTCCGGGACCAGTCAGCGGGATCGCCACGATGTCCTTGGGATCGTTGTCGTAGATCCGCGGCCCGGCGACCGTCATGAAGACGATCCCGATGAGCATCACCACACCGGCCACTGCCGCCTTGTTGCGCACGAACAACCGCAGTGTTTCGCGACCTGGGCGACCCGATCCGCCTTCGCCGCCGGCGCCCAGGCCGGGTGCGACGGGCAGATCGGCGGCGGCCACCTCGCCACGTCCCATCGCGTCAGACATTGGAACGCTCCCGCAGCCGGATGCGCGGGTCGATGATCGTGTACAGCAGATCGGTGAGCAGGTTGGCCACGATCACCATCACCGACGACACCATCAGCACGCCGAGCAGCACCGAGGTGTCCCGGCGGAGAATCGAGTCGAACGCCAATCGGCCGAGCCCGGGCCAGTTGAATACGGTCTCGACGAGCAGCGCCCCAGACAGCAGCGCGCCGAACTGCAGACCCACCACGGTCACCACGGGGATGACGGCGTTGCGCAGCGCGTGCTTGTATACGACGCGGCGCTCGTTCAGGCCCTTGGCCCGCGCCGTGCGCACATAGTCCGACTCGAGCACTTCTAGCATCGACGCCCGAGACAGCCGGCTGTACTGCGCCAGGTAGATGAGGCCGAGCGTGAGCGCGGGCAGCACCAGGTGCTCGCCCACGTCGAGCACATTCGCGAGCAGGCCCTCGCCGTAGTTCACGTCGTGCCAACCCTGCACCGGCAGCAGCTTCCAGGCGGAGGCGAACAGGATCACCAGCATGATCCCGGTCCAGAAGACCGGCATCGAGAAGCCCACCAGCGCCAGCACGGTCGCTCCATGGCTGAGCGGGCTCTCGGGACGGCGCGCGGTGGCGACGCCCACCATCGTCCCAGCCGCCACGGCAAACGCCAGCGCGGTTCCCACTAGCAGCACGGTGGGCCACAGGCGTTGGAGGATCAGCGACGTCACCGACTGGTTGAAGAAGTACGAATCGCCCAGATCGCCGGTGGCGACCCGGCCGACATACGACGCGAGCTGCACGATGACCGGGCGGTCGAGTCCGTATTGCGCGCGGATCTCCTCCAGCAGCTCAGGATCGCCGGCCCCGCTCTCGCCCACGATGACGGTGGCGGGATCGCCCGGCGTGATGTGGATCAGCAAGAAGTTGAGGCACATCACTGCCAGGATCAGCCCGAGTGCTTGGGCGATCCTGGCAGCGATGGACCTCAGCATGCTCCGTCCTTGTTGAGCGAGATTCCGGCGGTCACCTCGGTGTTGCCGGAATGGTGCTCAGTTGGCGCTACTCGTCCAGCCAGACCTCGTGCATGGGCGACATCTGCCCCCAGATGTTGTTGGTCGGCGGGTTCATGACCGCCGGGTTGTAGGCCTGCCAGAACGAGGGCGTGTTCAGGAAGAAGATCGGCATGTCTTCGGCCACGATCTCCTGGAACTCGGCATACAACTCGGCACGCTTGTCAATGTCGAACTCCTGGCCGGCCGCGTTGAGCAGCGCGTCGACATCGGGGTTGCAGTAGCCCGTGTTGTTCGTCCAGATCACGCCCACCCGGTTGTCGCACAGGTAGGTGCGGTGCACGCCGATGACCGGATCGCCCCAGTTCCAGACCTGGTTGATCGTCATCTGGTACTCCCCGGCGGCGACTCGTTGCGCCCAGGTCGGGAAGTCGGGTGACACGCTCAGTTCAACCTCGATGCCGGCTTCCTCCAGTTGCTGCTGCACATACTCGGCTTGCACCACGAATGCCGGCGGGATGTAGTCGATGGAGAGCTGCAGTTCTCCTGGGCCGTAGCCAGCTTCAGCCAACAACGCCTTCGCCCGATCGATGTCCTTCTCGTAGTGATTCACGTTCGGGTTGTGGAACGGGCTGGCGGCCGCAATGCCGGTTGGCACCGGGAACGTGATCCCTTGGTCGATGACCTCGGAGAGGAAGTCGCGATCGATCGCGTACGCGATCGCCTGCCGCACCCGCTTGTCCGACAGCGCCGGGTCGTTCACGTTCATTTCCATCCAGTTGATCTGCCCGATGGCTTCGTGGCCCTTGGCACTCACTTCGACGTCGGGGTTGTCCATCAGACGCAGCACGTTCGCTGACGGGCCCAGCGTCGACGACAGGTGGGTTGTGCCGTTCTCGAGCCCGAGCACGATGGCTGTGCTCTCAGGTGTGATCTCCATCACGATCTCGTCCAGGCATGGCGTGCCCTCGATGAAGAAGTCGTCGAAGCGCTCCATCCGGATGATCGTGCCCGGCTCGTACTCGGTCAGCCGGAACGGGCCCGAGCCCACGAAGTCCTCGCTGTTGCGCGGGTGGGTCGGCATCTCCTGGCCGTCATCGAAGACGTGCTTGGGGATGATCGGCAGCAGACCGGGCGACATCGCCAGCAGAATCGCAGGGTGCGGCTGGCTCAGGTTGATCACCGCGGTGTGCTCGTCGGGCGTGTCCACGGTGGTCACCGGTGCGTACATCGTCTTGAACGGGTGATGTGCCTGCACGGTCTGGATTGAGAACGCCACGTCGGCGGATGTAATGGGCATGCCGTCGTGGAACACCGCGTCTTCGACCAGATGCAGCGTCACCGAGAGGCCATCGTCGGCCACTTCCCAGCTCTCGGCCAGGTACGGCATGGGGTTGTACTCGGCGTCGTACAGCAGTGGGCTGGCGTTGAGCTGCGTGCCGGGCACGGCGGTGGCGTAGCCCGACTGCACGGTGCCGTTCAGGTGCCGCGGCACCTGCGTGCTGCCGATGATGAGCGTCCCGCCCACGTTCTGCCCGTGGTTGCACGCAGCAGCGGCCATGTCATCGGCCATGTCGTCATCCATGTCGCCGCTGTCGTCGGCCATGTCGTCGTCAGCCATGTCGCCGTCGGCCATGTCGTCGTCAGCCATGTCGCCGTCATCGGCCATGTCATCGCCGGCATCGCCGCCCGAGTCCGCAGCGGCGGTGGTGGCCGGCGCGGCGTCATCACCGTCGTCGTCACTGCTGCACGCCGCAGCGATCAGTGCGAACACCGCAAGCAGCGTGATCAGCAGCCGGCCGAAGCTCCGCTGCCTGCCACGCGTTGTCGTGGTCCTCATGAGGACGTCTCCCTCCCTGGAGGCACCCACGGTCACACGACAACGGGCGCAATTCTTGGCTAGGCCCTGGCAGAGCCTGCGCTACCGTAACCGACGATGTCGTTGCCATCGACAGCGGCACGCGCGACGCTCGGCGTGCGGCACCGCGCACTCAGCAAGGTGGTCGGCCAATGAAGGTCCATTGGTTCTTGCCAACGGGCGGCGACTCCCGTGATGTGCTGCCCGACGAGCCGGGAGCGCACTGGCGGGCGCCGTCGATGGATTATCTCGCCCAGATCGCGACCGCCTGCGATCAACTCGGCTATGAGGGGATGCTCACGCCGTGCGGCACGATGTGCGAGGACGCCTGGCTCTCCACGATTGCGCTGGCCCCGCTGACCAAGCGCGTCAAGTTCCTCGTGGCCTTCCGGCCAGGCTTCCTGTCGCCCACGCTGGCGGCACAGATGGCCTCGACCTACCAGCGGCTGTCGGGCGGGCGGCTGCTCATCAACATCGTCACCGGTGCGGAGCCGCGTGAGCTGAACCGCTTCGGCGACTGGCTCGACAAAGACACCCGCTATGCGCGGACCGGCGAGTTCCTGCGCATCGTGCGGGAGGCGTGGTCGGGCGAGCCGTTCGATTTCGAAGGCGACTTCTACAAGGTCGCCGCCGCCACCACCCGCGAGGCGCCCGATCCGCTCCCGGCGATCTACTTCGGCGGGGCGTCGCCTGCTGCTGAGCAGATCGCAGCCGAGCACGTCGACGTCTACCTGGCGTGGGGCGAGCCTCCCGACATGGTGACCGAGCGGCTGGACCGGATGCGTGCCCGCGCCGCTGAGCACGATCGCACGCTGCGCTACGGCATCCGCTTCCACGTCATCACCCGGCCCGATGCGGCCGACGCCTGGGCCGTGGCCGACGACATGCTGGCGCACATGAGTCCCGAGGCCATCGCCGCTGCCCAGGCCGACTTCGCCACCACGATGTCGGAGGGCCAGCGCCGCATGGCCCAGCTGCACGCCGAGGGCACCGGGCGGCTGGAGATCCACCCCAATGTGTGGTCGGGCATCGGACTCGTCCGCGGCGGCGCCGGAACGGCGCTGGTCGGCAGCTACAGCGAGGTGGCGGACCGCATTGCCGAATACCACGCGCTGGGCTTCGACGAGTTCATCCTGTCGGGCTACCCGCACCTCGAAGAGGCGTACTGGTTCGGCGAGGGCGTCATGCCGATGCTGCGTGACCGGGGGCTGCTCGAACCGCTCGCAGAGGGCTCCGACAGCGCCCTGGTCTCGTCGTTCCGCTGAGCTGCAGATGCCAGAGAACCCGCGAGGAGAGACCGGCGCGTCCGGCGAGCACCGTCCGCTGCGCCTGGGCCTGCTGCGCTGCGACGATCCGATCCCCGAGCTGAGATCGATCTGCGGCACCTATTCGGACATGTTCGCCGACGTGATCGCCCGGGTCGATCCCAGCGTGCAGATGGACACGTTCAGCCTCCCCGATGACGAATGGCCTGACGACCTCGATGCCTATGACGGCTGGATGACCACGGGAACGCGCGCTTCGGTCTACGACGATGTGCCGTGGATCAGCCGGTTCGCCGATTTTGTGCGGCAGCTGCACGCTGAGGGCCGCAAGATGTTCGGCGTCTGCTTCGGGCACCAGATGATCGCCCATGCGCTGGGCGGCACTGTGCAGCGGGCCTCGCACGGCTGGACCGTGGGCGCGAACGCCTGGAAGATCCACGAGCGTCGCCCGTGGATGGACCCACCCACCGATGAGATCCGCCTCATCCACAGCCATCAGGACCAAGTGCTGGCGCTGCCCCCGGGCGGCGTGGCGCTGGCGGGCGCCGATCGGTGCCCGATCGCAATGCTGGCGGTGGGGGAGCACCTCGTCGGGCTGCAGGGCCACCCAGAGTTCCAGCCCGAGTTTGTCGGCCCGCTGTACGAGAGCCGCACAGAGCTGCTGGGCGCCGATGCCGTTGCCGAAGCCAAAGCCAGCCTGGCAGCGCCCTGCAACCAGGAACTCGTCGCCGGCTGGATGCTGCGCTTCTTCGCCGGCTCGCACGAGGTCGACCTGAGCGACTTCGGACTGTTCGACCCGGCGGTTCAGCAGTGCCCGCACGCCTACTACGCCAAGATGCGCGAATCGTCACCGGTGTTCGAGGCGGCGGCTGGCGGTGCCGCGCTGCATCTGGTCACCAGGTACGACGACGTGCTGGAGGTAGTGCGGGATCCTGGGACGTTCTCCTCTCGTTTTGATGTCGGCGGCCGCGGCAACGCTGAGCTGGCTCGGCGCACCAAGGAGCTCTATGAGGCCGAGGGCGGTTACGACCGCGTAGGCACGATGCTCACGGCGGATCCTCCTGAGCACACCCGATTCCGCCGTCTCGTCAGCAAGGCGTTCACTCCCAAGGTCGTCAACGATCTCGAACCCGCCGTGCGCGAGATTGCCGCCGCCCTGATCGACGAGATGCTCGCTGCCGCTGCCGGCGATTCGGTGGATTTCGTCGAGGCGTTCGCGGTGCCGCTCCCGGTGGCGGTCATCGCCCGGGCGCTCAACGTCCCCGAGGATCGGCTTGCCGACTTCAAGCGCTGGAGCGACGCCTCCATTGCCGGCATCGGCACCAATATTTCCGTCGAGGAACGTCTTGAAGCCGAGCGCGAGGTGATCGAATTCCAGAAGTACTTCGCCGAACAGCTCGAGCGTCGGCGTACCGAACCGCAGGACGATCTGCTGACGAACCTGCTGAACGCCCGCATCGACCGCGAGGGCGATGACGTCGGTGAAGCGGTGTCGACCGCGCCGCTCACGATTGCGGAGATGCTCAGCATCATCCAGCAGCTGCTGGTGGCCGGCAACGAGACCACAACCAAGATGCTCACCGAGATGCTGCGGCTGCTGGCCGAGCACCCCGCCGAGTGGGAGGCGCTGAGATCGGATCCGTCGCGAGCCTCGGCATTTGTGGAGGAAACCCTTCGCCTGTCGACGCCGACGCAGGGGATGTTCCGCGTGGTGAAGAAAGACGCGCGGCTCGCCGGCGTTGACCTCCCCGCCGGTGCTCACGTGGTGGTGATGTTCAGCTCGGCCAACCGGGACCGGTCGGTCTTCGAGGACTCAGACTCGTTCTGCCCGATGCGCAACGGCGTGTCGAATCACCTCGCGTTCGGCCGGGGCATCCACTTCTGTCTGGGAGCGGCACTTGCACGGCTGGAAGGGCGTGTCGCGGCCGAAGAGCTGTCGCAGCGGCTGCGCTCCGTCACGCTGTCCGCCTCGAACGATTTTGAGTATCACCCCAGCTTCTTGCTGAGAGGCCTCAAGCGGCTCGAAATCCAGCCAGAACCTGCCTGAGTACCTTGCGGCCAGAGCGATCCGCGCTGTGCAGGGCTGATCAGCTCTTGGCGGCCGACGATCGTATGATCAGGCAGCATTCAGGACGGCGAGAACTCATAAACCACGTTGCGCAGTGACGCTGCGCCGCGGCCCGGACCCAAACCTCTTACGATCATCATGTTCGCCGGACCGCAGTCGCCGAAGGCACTGCAGCTGATCCTCCCGATGATGCCGTCGAACCCGCTCACCTGATCGAGGTGCTGACGGATCGCCGCTCGATCGATCACGAGCACGCCGTCGTCCAGCCATGAGGCAGCATGTATGGCGTCGAGCAGCAGCGTGGCGGCGTCGTAGGAGTGGGCCCAGAACGCCCGAATCGGCGGACCGCCGGTTTCATCGACGAATCGCTGGATCACATGATCGGCGGCCTTGCCGGTGGATTGGTTGGCATTGTCGCCGTAGCGCAGATCGGGGCCGGCCACGAAGACGCCGTCGGCGGCTTCGAGTTCGAGGAACGGCGCGTTGAGGACTGTGTCAGCAGCGACCAGCACGGCCTGGCCCAACGCATCTGACGTGCTCGTCTGCTCGACTACATAGTCGGCCAGCGGACGCGTGACCGGCAAGAACAGCGCCTCAGGATTCCCTGCGGCGATCCTGGCGAGTACGCCGGTGACGTCGGTTGCGTCGCGGTCGACCTCGACCATCCCGGTGATGCTGCCCCCGGTCGCCTCGAATGCAGTGCCGAACGCTGCGGCAAGGCCCTTCGTGTACGCATCGCCGTGATGGATGACGGCGACCCGATCCACCTCGATCACGTCTCGGAGAAAGCTCGCCACCGCCTCGCCCTGGTACAGATCGTTCTGGGCCGTGCGGTAGTACCCGGGCCGGTAGAACTCGCTCGGGTTGCCCGCCAGATCCGAGGTCAGCGACGGCGAGGAATTCGAAGGCGAGATCATTGTCAGGCCCGCAGCCGACAGCACCGGTGAGGCCCCAGTCGCAGCCGCAGAGCACGACGTGCCCACCACGCCGACAATCGCAGCGTCGTCAACCACCGCACGAGCCGCCTGCTCGCCTCCTTCGGGGGTGCACTGCTCGTCGAGTGCTGCCAGCTCCACGGCGAAGCCGCGGATCGGGCCGTAGTCCGCCACGGCGAACACGGCGGCTTGGTGGTAGGTAGTCAGGCCGTCGGTGACCGGGCCACTGAGGCGGGTCATGGTCCGTATCTGGATGGCGTCGCCCGGTTCTACCCGCACCACACCCAGCGACCCATCGCCGACGCTGCCAGCTGCCTCGCCTTCCGAGCCGCCGCACCCGGCCGCGAGGAGAGCAAGCGCCGCCAGCAGCGTCGCAGTTCGTCGGGCACCGGCCATGGTCACCCAGCGTTTCGCTACGTGGTGGGCAGCCAGGCGGGACGCTCTGTCTCGTAGCTGTCGATCTCCGATGCGCTGCGCAGCGTGATGCCGATGTCGTCGAGACCCTCGAGGAAACGCTCCTGGGTTGCGTCGTCCATCGGGAACGGTTCTTCGATGCCCGCAGCGGGTGCGCTGAGCAGGCGCCGCTCTACGTCGACTGTGACCATCAGGTCGGGGTCGGCAGCCACGGCGGCCCGCAGGCGGGCGGCAGCCTCCTCGGACACCTGCACCGGCACCAGCCCGTTCTTGGTGGAGTTGTTGCGGAAGATGTCCCCGAAACGAGGGGAGACCACCGCCACGAAGCCGTAGTCCATCAGTGCCCACACGGCATGCTCGCGCGACGACCCCGTGCCGAAGTTCGACCCTGCTACGAGCACCGTGGCGCCCGCAAAGCGTTCGTCATTCAGCACAAAATCGCGCTCGTCGCGCCACTCGCTGAACAGCCCCTTGCCGAAGCCGGTGCGCTCGACGCGCTTCAGCCAGTCGCTGGGGATGATCTGGTCGGTGTCAACGTCGGAGCGATCGAGGGGCACCGCCCGCCCCTCATGAACTCGTACTGGCTCCATCGACTGCTTCCTCCTGGATCAGCTTTCTTCCGCTCTTGTTCGCTGCGCTCACGGGCCGCTCGGGCCACGGCTTCGCCTACCGGCTCAGCCTCCGTCAGCCCAGGTCGTCGGGTGTGACAAAGCGACCCGCGATTGCAGTGGCCGCGGCCACCTCCGGCGAGCACAGGTGCGTGCGGCCGCCGCGGCCTTGCCGACCCTCGAAGTTGCGATTCGATGTCGACGCCGAGCGCTCGCCGGGCGAGAGCTTGTCGGGGTTCATCGCCAGGCACATCGAGCAACCGGGCTCGCGCCAGTCGAACCCCGCCTCTACGAAGATCGCATCCAGCCCCTCGGCTTCGGCCTGTGCCTTGACGGCGAACGAGCCGGGCACCACCAGGGTGCGGACGCCGTCTGCCACCGTGCGGCCGCGGGCCACCGCCGCGGCAGCCCGCAGATCCTCGATGCGCGAGTTCGTGCAGCTGCCGATGAACACCGTGTCGACCTGCACGTCAGACAACCGGGTGCCTGCCGTGAGGCCCATGTAGTCCAGCGCCCGCTGGGCAGTCGTCGCCTCGACCGGGTCGTTGAAGTCACCCGGGCCCGGCACGGCGCCGTCGATGGGAATGACGTGCGCGGGGTTGGTGCCCCACGTGACGTGCGGGCGCAGCGAGGTGCCGTCGATGGTCACCGAGCGGTCGAAAGCCGCGCCCTCGTCGGTGACGAGCGAGCGCCAGTCGGCCACCGCGGCCTCCCAGTCGGCCCCCGATGGGGCGTGCGGGCGGCCTGCTAAGTACTCGAAGGTGGTTTCGTCGGGCGCCACCATGCCC
Organism: Candidatus Poriferisodalis sp.; assembly: GCF_965204125.1. GTDB lineage: Bacteria > Actinomycetota > Acidimicrobiia > Acidimicrobiales > Poriferisodalaceae > Poriferisodalis. The sequence goes on from NZ_OZ241968.1 coordinate 2,120,268, forward strand.
GCCTTGGCGCCCGCCTCGATGGACATGTTGCAGACGGTCATCCGCCCTTCCATCGACAGCGCCTCGATAGCCGCGCCGCGGTACTCGATGATGTGGCCGATGCCGCCGCCAGTGCCGATGCGTCCAATGATCGCCAGCACGATGTCTTTGGCGGTCACGCCCGCGGGCGCATCGCCGTCGACGCGTACTTCCATGGTGGACGGCCGTGCCTGCGGCAGCGTCTGGCTCGCCAGGACGTGCTCCACCTCGGAGGTGCCGATGCCGAAGGCCAGCGCGCCGAAGGCACCATGGGTTGAGGTGTGGCTGTCGCCGCAGACCACGGTCATGCCGGGCAGCGTGAGACCCTGCTCAGGACCGATGACGTGCACGATGCCCTGGCCTGGATCGCCCATCGGGTACAGCGTGATGTCGAACTCGTCGCAGTTCGTCCGCAGCACCTCCACCTGCTTGGCCGAGATCGGGTCGGCAATGGGCAGGTGCAGATCGGCGGTGGGGACGTTGTGGTCCTCGGTCGCCACGGTCAGGTCGGGGCGGCGTACGGTGCGCCCCGACATGCGCAGGCCGTCGAAGGCCTGCGGAGAGGTGACCTCGTGAACGAGGTGCAGGTCGATGTAGAGGAGATCGGGCTGCCCGCCGCCGGTGCGAACGACGTGGCGGTCCCAGACCTTCTCGCTGAGGGTGCGCGCACCCGTCGCGGCGGCGTTTGTCACGATGTCAGTCTGCGCCTCTTGCGCCGCGGGTTCCAACCTGCTGCTCGCATGGCTGGCAGCTGCCGTCGCGATCCGCTGTGTCAGAGTCGTGGTGTCGACATGCCGTCGGTTCAAGAGCCGCACTTGTGACCAACGATCCTCCGCCGCCGCAACCGGCCACGCCGCCCCCCGGGAGCCCTCCGCGGTCAGAGCCGCTGCCGGCCCCGCCGCCTGGGAGCTCTCCGTGGTCAGGGCCGCGGCCGGCCCCGCCGCCTGGGAGCTCTCCGTGGTCAGGGTTGCGTCCCGCCCCACCGCCGTCGGCGCGGCCGGTCGATTCCCGCCCGACAAAACGCCGACGGCTGCGGGGCATAGCCAGGATCTTCTTCAACGATGGCGGCATGGGCCCTCCCATCCGGCGAAGGCGTGGTGGGTCACGGCTGCCCCTGCCGACTGCGCCGCCGTCAAGCCAGCAGGTGCTGGAACGTGCTCGTCCGAAACGGCCGCCGCGGCCGAGACCGGTCCCCGCGCCTGCTCCCGACGGTCAGCCACGCGAGTGGGAGGTGACACCCACGACGACCGCGCGCAAGTGCGACAGCTCTGCCTGGCGCCATCTGAATCCTGTGGTGCTGGTGCGGCCCGACGGGGAGCGCTGCCATTCGCGGCGACACATAGCGCAGTGCCTGCTGATCTTCACTGCCCTCGACTTCGGCGGCGGTGTGGCCCTGGGGATCTTCGCCGAAGCGGTGCTGGCCATCGGGGATGTGGGAAGCCGGTTCACCGAGATCACCGGCGACACGCCACTGCTCGTCTGGGTATTGCTGCTGCTTGTGTACGCGCCGCTCGGCGAGGAGGCGATGTGCAGATGGCCGATTGCGCAACGGCCGCGGACATTCCTCCTGCTTCCCGGCATCTACATCGCCGTCGTGGGAATCACGGGCTATCCCGGTGCAGCTCAGGATCTCGGCGTCGAGATCCTTCTGGACGCCGTCGCGATAGCCGTGGGCCTCGGGCTTCACCTGCTGAGTGGGCGTGTGCAGGTGCTGGCGGCGATCGATCAGCGCGTCGACCGGTGGCTGCTGCGATGGCCGGCCGTGCCGATCTGGCTCATGATCTCCTGTTTCGCCATGGCGCATCTCGCGCGCTACGAGATCGATTGGTCCGTGACGGCGGTACTGGTGATCCCGGTCGTCGTGCTGCCCTGGCTGTGGTTCGGCGCGCTCGCGAGCATCGTCCGCATCCGGTTCGGATGGTGGTCCGCGGTGATGCTCCACGCCGCAGTGAATCTGGTGGTGCTTCTCATCCACGTGCTGTTCGGACTGCTCGTTCTGCTGTGAGCCGGTGCACCTTGCCCGCTGCAGCAGCCCTCGAACGCGTGTCGCAGCGCGGTCAGGCCTCGACGGCGACGACTTCGATGCTGAGCCGGTTGCCGTTCGCCTCGTAGGTGACCGTCTCACCGGCTCGGGCGCCCTCGAGCGCCTGGCCCATGGGCGACCCCGGCGACACCACTTCGATGCCCGTCCGGCGTTCCTCGATCGAGCCGAACAGGTACTGCTCGACTTCGTCATCGCCTTGGAAGCGGATGGACACCATGAGGCCCGGTGCCACGACGCTGTCGCCCGACCTGTCCTCCGAATCGGCGACGATCTCGCAGTTCTCCAGGATCGCCTTCAGCCGCATGATGCGGCCTTCCATCTTCCCCTGCTCTTCCTTGGCGGCGTGGTAGTCGCCGTTCTCCGAGAGGTCCCCCAGCAGCCGAGCCGCCTCGATCTGGGCTGCGATATCGATGCGACCTCGCCCGGTCAGATCGATGAGCTCGGCCTGGAGTCGATCGCGGGTCTCCGCTGAGATGTGGTGGATCTCGGGCACCCCGCGAGGTTACCGAGGGCTTCTGTTGGCACACTCTCTGTGCTTTGGAGCGAGGGGGCATCACAGTGACGCATCGCATCGCAGTCGTCGGCGGAGACGGAATCGGACCCGAGGTGATCTCGGTTGCGCTCGATGTGATTGCTGCCGCCGGAGCCGGCATCTCGACCACCGAGTTCGAACTGGGCGGGCATCGCTACCTGCGCGACGGCACGGTGCTCGATGACGAGACGCTGGAAGAACTGCGCACGTTCGACGCCATCCTGCTCGGCGCCGTGGGCACGCCCGAAGTGCCCCCGGGCGTCATCGAGCGCGGCCTGTTGCTGAAGGCTCGCTTTGAGCTGGATCTGTACGTGAACCTGCGCCCCTTCACCCTGCCTGACGGCCACAGCTTCACGGTGATCCGCGAGAACACCGAAGGTACCTATGCGGGCGAGGGCGGGTTCCTGCGCAAGGGCACGCCGCACGAGATCGCCACCCAGGGCTCGGTCAATACCCGCATGGGAGCTGAGCGCGCCATCCGGTACGGCTTCGAGCTGGCCCGTGCACGGGAGCGCCGCCACCTGACGCTGGTCCACAAGACCAACGTGCTGACGTTCTCGGGCGACTTGTGGGAGCGCACGTTCAATGACGTCGCCGAGGAGTACCCCGACGTCGAAACTGCGTACAACCACGTCGACGCGGCCTGCATCCACTTCGTCGAGGATCCGCACCGCTATGAGGTGATCGTCACTGACAATCTCTTCGGCGACATCCTCACCGACCTCGGCGGCGCCGTGGCGGGCGGCATCGGGCTCGCCGCTTCTGCCAACCTCAACCCGGACCGCACGGGGCCGTCCCTGTTCGAGCCGGTGCACGGCTCGGCACCCGACATCGCCGGCAAGGGCCTCGCCAACCCCACGGCTGCGGTGCTGTCGGCAGTGCTCATGCTGGAGTTCCTGGGGGAAGCCGAGTGCGCCGAGCGTGTGCGAGCGGCATGCGAAGCCGTGATTGCCGATGACGCTGTGCCCGATGTGGGCACCGACGAGATTGCCAAGGCGATCCTGGCCGGCGTCGAGCAGGGGTGATGCTGCAATGAGCACCTCCGACCCCGGCAACACAGCCGCCGAACCCGGATCATCGGCTCCGCTCATCCGCGAGGGAGTGCGTGACCCTGCGTGGCCCGAGCGAGTCGAGATCTTCGACACGACGCTGCGCGACGGCGTCCAGTTCGAGGGCATCTCGGTGTCGTCCGACGACAAGCTCAAAGTGGCCCGCCAGCTCGACGCGCTCGGCATCCATTGGATCGAAGGCGGCTGGCCCGGTTCGAATCCCAAGGACGAGGAGTTCTTCTCCCGGGCGGCCACCGAGCTGCAGCTCCAGCACGCCACGCTGGTGGCCTTCGGCTCCACACGCCGGCCCCGCGGCCGCGTCGACGACGACCAGACCCTGGCAGCACTCGTTGGGGCCGGCACCTCCACGGTGTGCATCGTGGGCAAGTCGTGGGACTACCACGTCACCGAGGCGCTCCGGCAGCCGCTCAGCGAAGGCGTCGCCATGGTCGGCGACTCCGTCGAGTTCCTCAAGGGGGAGGGGCTGCGCGTCTTCTTTGACGCGGAGCACTTCTTCGACGGCTACAAGCGCAATCCAAAGTTCGCGCTGCAGGTGCTCGAAGCGGCAGCCGTCAACGGCGCCGACTGCCTGGTGCTGTGCGACACCAATGGCGGCTCGCTGCCCCATGAGGTGGAGCGGATCGTGCACGAGGTGGTCCGTTACTTCGACGACATCCAGGTGGGCATGCACACGCAGAACGACACGGGCTGCGCCGTCGCCAACGCCGTGGCTGGTGTGGTCGCGGGCGCCACGCATGTGCAGGGAACCGTCAACGGCTACGGCGAGCGCACAGGCAACTGCGACAACACCGTGCTGGTGCCGAACCTGACGCTCAAGATGGGCATCGAGACGGTGCCACGCGAGTGCCTGTCACGCTTCACCTCGGTAGCGCATCACGTGGCCGAGCTGATGAACATGCCGCCTCAGAACCAGCAGCCCTATGTGGGCGCCTCGGCGTTCGCCCACAAGGCGGGCCTGCACACCAGCGCCATCGCGCGCCGCCCCGACAGCTACGAACATGTCGACCCGGCGGCAGTCGGCAACAGCACACGCTTCCTGCTCGGCGACCTGTCGGGACGGGCGTCGGTGGAGCTGAAGGCGGCCGAGCTCGGCATCGAGATCGACAAGGCCGCCATGTCCGATGTGGTCGACGAGCTGAAGCGGCTCGAGCACGCCGGCTACCACTTCGAGGTGGCCGACGCCTCGCTGGAGATGCTGCTGCGCCAGGCCGCCGGCCAGACCTTCGACTTCTTCAACGTCGAGTCGTTCAAGGTGCTGGTGGAGCGCGGCCGCGAGGCCGAGTTCGACACGGAGGCGACGCTGCGCATCGTGGTCGGCGGCGACCGGCGGGTGACGGTCGGCGAGGGCGACGGGCCGGTGAACGCGCTCGACAACGCGTTCCGCCAAGCCGTGCGAGACGACTACCCGGAACTCGATGCAGTGCGCCTGACCGACTACAAGGTCCGGGTGCTGGATGCCGACCGGGGCACCGAGGCGGTTACGAGGGTGCTCATCGACTCCACCGATGGCGAGACCACCTGGACCACCATCGGCGTCTCGGAGAACATCATCGAGTCGTCCTGGCTCGCGCTGCGCGATTCGGTCATCTACGCGCTCATGCGTCATCGCCTGGGCGACAGCCCGAGCCAGTAGCAGCCCGCGACGGCGGCATCGGTCTCGGCCGGAACGGCCGCCGCTTCATAGACTGCGCGGCAATGGCTGCGCCGCGTCACGTCCGGGTCGAACCGCTCTCGGTAGTGCGTTCCTACTCCTCGCCCGAAGTCACGCCGCGGCGCTGGGAGGCCGCCCGTCCCGGCGACCTGGCCGGAGGTCAGCCCACAGGCGCCCTGCGTGGACACCAAGGGCCCGACCAGGGCTACGCCTACGGGTTGGTCCATCTCTTCGACGATCGGGTGTACCTCACCGAGAGCGAGGATCGTCACGACGTCGACGCCGGCTGCGTGGCGGTGGCGCTTAAGCGTGCGTCGATCTTCGGACGTGCGCCGGTGGTGTGGGACCTCGAAGCGGCGTACCTGGCGTATGGCTTCCTCGACCAGCACCCGCCGGCGGAGCTCGTGGCGCGCCGCACGCCGCTGTTCGAGGGCGCTGCGGAAGCGCACCATTACAAGCATGTCCGCGAGCTGGTCGCCCGCGTCCCGACCGAAGTGCTCTCCCTCGCGCCGTCGGCGATCAGGCGTCGGTATGAAACAGATCCCCTGTCACTGACGCGAGATTGAGAAACCCATGGCCCAGATGACGAATACCCAGACCGCCGACCAGCCTCCCGGCGCAACCGTCACCATGCAGCCCGACCGCGAGCTGTTGCGGCTGCATCGCAGGGCGTGCACCGACTTCGCTGCCAGGATGCGGTTGCCCGCCTGGGAGCACATGGGCATGCGGCTGGCCCCGCCGCTGGGCGACTACACCGTCGCCGACTTGCTGGAGCGGGCAATCAACGGCAATCTCGCGGCTGCGGCCGAGATGGGCGGGCAGCCAGCACCGCCACCGGTCCGGATCCCGACGCCCGCAGCTGGCATCGGCCTGGGCTTCGGCACCGGCGCTCAGGATCGCCCCGATCCCACACAGCCCGTCGTGGAGAGCGTCCGCACGGTGCTGTCGATGGCAGCCAGCCTGGATGCAGGCGCCGGGTTCAGCCCCAGGCTGCGTGGACTCTTGTGGACGCGCGTCACCGAGCTGACGGTGCTGGGATACGACCTGCAGCAGGCCATCAGTGCGGGCGCGGGCCTCGACGAGCTCCTCGTGGATCGCGTGCTCGCTGCAGCCCCGGCCGTGACGGTCTGGCCAGGGCTCGAGGCGCTGCCGGTCGACCTGTCCACCCCGCCGCTGCAACGGCTGCTGGCGATGGCGGGCAGACCGGTGGGCCGCTGGGTCGACTCGAGCGACCCGAACTGCAGCACCGGTCAGTGCTGAGCGGCGTACCTCGGCTGCGTTTCGCTCCCGCCCCGACCGGGCTGCCGCATCTCGGCACGGCGCGCACGGCGCTGTTCAACTGGCTGTATGCCCGCCACTGCGGCGGGGAGATGGTGCTGCGCATCGAGGACACGAACGCGGAACTCGCCACTACTGCACACATCGAACAGATCCTGGAGACGCTCGAATGGCTCGGGCTGGACTTCGACGGCGACCCCGTCTTCCAGAGCCAGCGCGCCGCCCTCTACGACGCCGCCGTCGACGGCTGGCTCGACGAGGGACGTGCGTACCTCGACGACGGGGCGGTGCGGTTCGCTGTACCCGACGACGGCGTGACGGCATTCGACGACATCGTGCGCGGCCGCGTCGAGTTCCCGAACGCGTCGATCGATGACTTCGTTGTCCGCCGCAGCGACGGCAGCGCGACCTTCTTCGTCGCGAACGCTGTCGACGATCTCGATCTGGGCATCACGCACGTGGTGCGAGGCGAAGATCTGCTGAATACGACGCCGAAGGTGGTGCTGCTGCGGGCTGCGCTCGGCGCGACCGAAATGCCGACGTTCGCCCACCTGCCGCTCATCGTCAACAAGCAGCGAAAGAAGCTCTCCAAGCGGCGCGACGACGTGTCGCTCATCAGCTACCGCGATCAGGGCGTGCTGCCGGCGGCCATGGTCAACTACCTGGCACTGCTGGGATGGGGACCTCCCGACGACATCGAGGTGCGACCGCTCAGCGAGATCATTGAATTGTTCGATCTGGCCGACGTCAACGCTGCGCCCGCCATGTTCGACATGGACAAGCTCACCGCGATCAACGGCGAGTACCTGCGGGCGCTCGACGATGCCGGCTTCGCCGCCGCAGTCGAGCCGTGGGTGCGCGCGGAACCGTGGGGCGCTGATCTTGATGCAGCGACGCTGAGCACGGTCGCACCGCTCATCCGCGAGCGCACCCGCCTGCTCGGCGACGCTCCCGATCGCATCGCCTTCCTCTTCGCTGAACCCCAGATCGACCCCGATGACTGGGCCGCAGCTATGGCGGCGCCGGCAAGCGACATCCTCGAGCGCGCGCGCACCGCGTTCTCCGAGGCCGAGTGGAGCGCCGCGACGCTGCACGCCGAGCTGCGCGCGATCGGCGAGAGTTTCGGCTTGAAGCTGGGCAAGGCGCAAGCCCCGGTTCGCGTCGCCACCACGGGCCGCGCCGTCGGCCCCCCGCTATTCGAATCGCTCGTGCTGCTCGGCCGCGATGCCGCGCTCGCGCGCCTCGACACCGCGCTGGCGAAGCTCGCGAGTGCAGCAGACTCCGGGGAATAATCAGGGCCACCGAAAGAGCCGCAGCGCTAGCCTGTTCCCGCCCTCGGGGATGGTGTAATTGGCAACACAACTGGTTCTGGTCCAGTCATTGGGGGTTCGAGTCCTCCTCCCCGAACCAGACCGGCGGCGGCATGTCCCCACGCATCAGGCGCTTGCCGCGGTCGGCAAACATCCACGTCCTCGGCATCCCGGGCACGATTTGCACCATCCGTCGATTTGTGTCCTAGCATCACCCGCTGGCCCGGCCCGCGAGAGGCTCCACGCGGAAACTCACGCTGCTGGGCCGACCTGATAACTTGCCTGCGGCCGGTCACCTGATCGGCGAGGACCGGAGGGGGTTCAGCGCGTGGCGTTGCTCGAAGTCCAAGACATCTCCGTGCAGTTCGGCGGTATCCGTGCGCTCGACGATTTGTCGTTCACTCTGGACGAGGGACAGATCCTCGGACTCATCGGCCCGAACGGCGCGGGCAAGACCACGCTGTTCAACGTGGTCAGCCGGATCTACGACCCGACGACCGGCTCGGTGACATTCGACGGGCACGATCTGCTGGCCATGCCCGCTCACCAGATCAGCCGCGTCGGCGTTTATCGCACGTTCCAGAACCTGGCCCTGTGGCGCGGCATGACCGTGATTGAGAACGTGATGGTGGGCGACCACACCAACACGAAGGCGAACTTCTTCACCGCTGCGTTCCGCATCGGCACCCGCAGCGAGGAAAACGACCTGAGGCGGCGAGCTTGGGAAGCGCTGGAGGAGCTTGGCCTCGAGGAGTACGCATACCACCCGGCTGCCGGCCTGCCGTTCGGCACGCTGAAGCGCATTGAGCTCGCACGGGCCCTGATCTCCAATCCGCGCCTCATCATGCTGGATGAGCCGGCTTCAGGCCTGACACACCAAGAGGTCGACTCGCTCGCGCAAGATGTCAAGGACATCCGCGACCGGCACAACCTGTCAGTCCTGCTGGTCGAGCACCACATGCGCATGGTGCTCAACATCAGCGAGCACTTGGTCGTGCTCAATTTCGGCCGCAAGATCGCCGACGGTCACCCCGATGTCGTGCGCAACGACCCGGAGGTCATCGAGGCGTACCTGGGGAGTTCTTCATGACAGACATGATGCTGAAGGCCGAGGACCTCCACGCGCGCTACGGCGCCGTCGAGGTGCTCCGCGGCCTCGATTTCGAAGTTCCCGACGGCAACGTCGTGGTGATTCTCGGCGCCAACGGCGCCGGCAAGACCACGACACTGCGGGCGCTGTGCAACATGTGCACAACGACCGGCACGGTCACGATGGAAGGCGACGACATCTCCCGTGCCAAAACCGCCGACATCGTGCGGCGCGGTGTCGCCCACGTGCCACAGGGCCGGGGCACGTTCCCCGAGCTCTCGGTGATGGACAATCTCAAGATCGGTGCCTACACCCGCAAGGACAACGAGGTCGGCGCCGATGTCGACCGCTGGTTCGAGATCTTTCCCCGGCTCGAGGAGCGCCGCGATCAGCTCGCCGGCTCGCTCTCGGGCGGCGAGCAGCAGATGCTCGCCGTCGCCCGGGCGCTGATGTGCCGGCCGAGGCTGCTGCTGCTCGACGAGCCGTCGCTGGGCTTGGCGCCGCTCATCATCGAAGACCTCTTCGAGCGCTTCGCCCAGCTCAACAAAGAGACCGGGCTGACGATGCTGCTCGTCGAGCAGAATGCCAACCTGGCACTGGACATGGCCGACTACGGGTACGTGATTGAGAGCGGCGAGATCGCTCTGCATGGACCCGCCGAACAGCTCAAGAACGATCCTGCTGTGCAGGAAGCGTACTTGGGCGCTTGATCCGTAGGTACGGGGGCAGAAACCATGGATTGGAACTGGGAGATCCTCCCGGACTTTATTTTCAACGGCCTACGCGACGGTGCCGTCTACGGCGCCGCTGCCTTGGCGCTGGTGTTGATCTTCAAGGCCACCACGCTGATCAACTTCGCCACCGGCGAGCTGGCGATGCTCGGTGCGTTCTTCGTTTATGTGCTCAATATCGAGCAGGGCCTGTGGCTCTGGCTCTCGATTGCCATAGCAATGCTCATCAGCGCCGCAATCGGCGCGGCCGTCGAGCGAACACTCGTCAGACCATTCGACCCAGCCGACCATTTGCCTGTGGTGCTCATCACCCTAGGTTTGTTCCTGATAATCAACGCCGTCGCGGGCGATGTCTGGAACTATCAGGTCCGCAGGGTGAACGACCCCTTCGGCCACTTCCCGAGCTGGGTGCCGAACGGCAGCGAGCTCAAGACCTCTAGCGAAGGCACCATCGCGTGCCTCGAGAATGCCGACGGCGACTTGGCCACGGTGGCTGAGGGCACCGCCGGCGCCGAGATGTGCGAGATGGTGGGCCGCACCTTCTTCGAGGTCATCGGCGCCCGCCTCCATTACCGCACCATCGGCACGTGGATCGCACTGGCCCTCGCACTGATTGCGCTGGCGGTCATCCTGGGCAAGACGAAGGCGGGCTTGGCCTTCCGGGCGGTGTCCTCCAACACCGAGTCGGCACGGCTGGTCGGCGTCAACACCGGCCGCACGCTGGGGTTCGGCTGGGCGCTGGCCTCGGTGTTCGGCACGCTCTCCGCCGCCTTGGTGGCACCGGCGCTGGGCGGCGTCAACCCCAACATGATGCTCACGATCCTGATCTACGCCCTGGCCGGCGCCGCCCTCGGCGGCCTCGACAGCCTCGGCGGCGCCGTCATCGGCGGCTTGGTCGTGGGCCTCATCAAATCGGTATTGGTCTCATGGTTCGGCGTGGTCGTGCTCGGCCAGGCCTATTTCTCGATCTTGCAGCTGGCCATGGCGTTCCTGCTGATCTTGATCGTGCTGTTGTTCCGTCCAGCGGGTCTCTTCGGAACCCGCCGTATCGAGCGCGTCTAGCTCAACGACCCAAGGGGAGTTGCTGAGGTATGAGTTCACCACTGCTCATCGTTTCCAGGGGCAGCACACAGCACCGCCAGTGGCGGTTCCTGAGCTGGGGCTACGCCGTGGCGCTGGCGATCCTGGTGCCACTGGTCCTGCAGCCGTTCGAGATCGGCAAGATGAACCGCGCACTGGTCCTCATGGTGGCCGTGCTGGCGGTCAACCTGGTCGTTGGCTTCAACGGCATGCTCGCACTCGGCCACTCGGCGTTCATGGGCATCGGTGCATTCGTTGCCGCGTCGATGGTCCAGGACGAGCTCTGGGACTACTGGATGATCATCCCGGTCGTCGTGATCGTGGGGTTCGCCATCGGCATCATCGTCGGCCTGCCCGCGCTACGAGTTCGAGGTCTCTACCTAGCCTTGGTCACCATCGCTCAGGCGGCGGTGTTCCCGACGCTGGTGAACATCGACGAACTCGGCATCGCACGCCGTACCGGCGGCCCGAATGGCCGAGACGTCATCGAGGAAGTCGATCGGCAGGAGAGCGGCTTCTCCAGTTTCTTCGAGTGGCTGCCCGGTGTCGACGGTGCGCGTGGCGCGAATGCGTATCGCTACTGGATCCTGCTGATCATGACAGCGATCGTCATTGCGCTGGTCCGCAACATCATGCGCAGCCGGCCTGGCAGGGCGGTGCTCGCGATCCGCGACAGCGAGGCTGGCGCTGCGGTGTACGGCGTGAACCTGCCGCTGTACAAGACCGTGAACTTCGCGCTGAGCGCCTCGCTGGGTTCGCTGGCGGGCCTCATGTGGTGTCTCGACAAGGGCTTCGTGGCCGGCCAGGACTTCACGTTCCTGCTGGCAGTCGACCTCATCATCGGCTTGGTGATCGGCGGTGTCGGCACCCTGCAAGGCTCCATCTTCGGCGGCTTGTTCGTGGTGTGGGTGCGAGATCTCACCAAGAGAATCTCCATCCCGTTGGGCTTCTACACGCTCGACGGCGATGGGCCGCTCTCCGCAGCCATCTTCGGCCTCATCCTCATCCTGTTCACCTTCTTCGCCCCGGGCGGCATCGCATCGATGGTCACGGCGATGCAGAAGAGGATTATCCAAGTCGTGCCGCTCACACCGTCCGGCGACCCGATCACGCCGCTTGAGAGCCTCGACCCCGGTCCATCCTCCACCCGAGCTACGTGGGCGATGAGATTCGCCATCGCCGGCCCGGTGCTGCTGGTCATCGGCTGGGTGCTGATGAACGTCGACAACCTCATCGTCGGCACGCTGGCTTTCGCTCTGCGCTTTGCCATCGTGGTGCTCGCGCCGGTCATCATCTTCGTCTCGATGAACGAGCTCCGAGCGGCGAAAGCCGGCCGGCGCGGCGAGAACGCCGCTGCAGTGAGCTCGCAGGCCAAGACAGCGGGCGTCCTTGGTGTGCTGAGCTTCGCCTATATCCAGGCGTTCGCCCTGAACATCGCGCTGCGAGCCCACCACGTGGGTCACTTGGCCCGCGAATCGATCGCAGTGAACCCCGACGGCAAGACGGTGCCGGCGATCCCGCTCGTCAGTGAGGCTGCGAAGGCGAAGGATTTTGTGGGCACGCCGGGCGAATTCTGCGGCACCTCGCCCTCGGGCGAGATCAGCGACATGTCGGTCAGCGAGCTGTGCAACGTGGCATCCGATGCCATTGATGCCTCCGAGACACCGGTGGGTTTCTGGCTCATCGGCTGGCCGACGCAGAGCATGCTGTCGCTGGTGCTGAGCATCATCGTCATCGTGGCGACGATCTTCATCGGCCTGCGCTACTTCGTGTTCGCGGACGAGAAGGCCGAGACGGCCTCCGAGCCAGCGCCTGAAGACGTCGGCGCCTCTGCGTAGATGTAGAGCGACGCCGAGCCTCCCGCCTCCGTTGCGGCGCAGGGGTTCGGTCGACATTGCTGAAGGCTGAGCAGTAGCGATGGATGCTGAGCAGTAGCGATGGATGTAGTACTGCTGCTGCAGCGAATCTTCGATGCACTGTTCAACAGCGCTATCTACTCCTCGCTGGCGCTGGCGCTGGTCATCATCTTTCGATCCACCGGGCTGCTGAACTTCGCCCAGGGCGAGATGGCGACCTTCTCGGCCTACATCGCCTTCGTTCTGCTTGCCGGTGCGGCACCAGGTGTCACCGGCGGCGGGCTGGCGTCATGGATCGGAGCACCGCTCGTGACGCCGCTGGCGATCGGAGGAGCGGTCGTCATCGGCATCGCGGCCGGCGCCGCGACCGAACGCGTGCTGATCCGGCCGTTACGAAACGCGCCGGAGCTAGCGCTCGTCAACGTGACGATCGGCATCCTGCTGGCGCTGAACTCGTTGATGGGCCAATGGTGGGGCACCGGACCGCGTGTCTTCCCGCCGTTCTTCCCGTCGAATCCCGGTGATCACTTCGCGATCGCAGGTGCCCGCCTGCGCTTCTCCACGGTCGGGGCGTGGCTGGTGCTGTTCGCGCTGCTGACCGTGCTGGCCCTGTTGCTGCGGTACACGAGAGCCGGTCTCGCCTTCCGGGCGGTGTCGATCGATTCGGAATCGGCCGCGTTGAACGGCATCCGCGTGGGTCCGACGCTGATGTACGGCTGGGCGCTGGCGGCGGGCCTCGGTGCCATCGCGGCAAACATGAGCGCGAATTCGGTGCTCCTGGAGCCCACCATGATGGTGCGGGTGCTTGTGTACGCCTTTGCCGCGGCGACGCTGGGCGGGCTCGACTCGCCCAAGGGAGCGCTGGTCGGCGGTGTGGTCATCGGTCTCAGCCAGACGCTGATCCCGGCCTATGTTCCGTTCATCGGCTTCGAGCTCAGTGTGCTGCCCGCACTGGTCGCCATGGTGGTGGTGCTGATCGTGCGCCCGGCTGGCCTGTTCGGCACCCAGCGGATCGAGCGGGTGTGAGCGACGACAACTGGCCCACGCCGCTGCCGCGCCCAGGCGACGATGACGAAGCCCCGGGCACCGATGCCAGCGTGTTCGCTGTCTTCGCCCCGCCCGACGACCCAGCCGCCGAGGCGCCCGTCAGAACGCCGCCCGAAGCTGACGAGCCGTCTGGATCAGAGGCGCTGGCTGCCGAGCCTGCCGGGGCCGGGCTCAGCGTGCGCAGCGGCCCGTCAGCCGCATCCGGCATTGGCACAGCCGTGCTCGGCGCCGGTAGCGCAGGCCGTGTCGCGCGCCCTCGCCGGCGGATCGGCCCGCTCAGCTGGATCGGTGCTGTGTTGCTGGGTGTGTGGCTGGTGGCAATGCCGCTGACCAGCTCGGTGACCGAGCTGCGGCAGAACACCCAGATCATCGTCATGATCCTCGCAGTGCTGGGCGTGAACATCGCCACGGGATACGGCGGCATGATCAGCCTCGGCCATGGGGTGTTCGTGGCCGTCGGTTCGTTCGCGGCCGCCTACGCAGTTGACAACCTCGCGCTGCCGTGGGTCGTTTCGATCGTTGCCGGAGCTGCATTCGCTGGAGCGGTGGGGGCACTGGTGGGCCTGCCCGCACTTCGCATCAAAGGCATCCATCTCGCGCTGGTGACACTCGGGCTCGCCATTGTGTTCCAGCCGCTCGCCAAGCGAGTGCCGGCATTCTCCGGCGGCGTCAGCGGCAGGGCGGTGGGTGCCGAGTTGGTGCCGCCGTCGTGGTTCGGCACCACCCGCTGGGCCGAGGGGCTCTACCGCTACCTGATCTGCTTGGCGGTGGTGGGGTTGGCGATGTGGCTGACGCACAACATCATCAACAGCCGGCCCGGCCGCGCGATGCGCGCAGTGCGCGACAACGATACGGCTGCGGCCGTGTACGGAGTCAATCTCGTGGTCTCCAGGGTCAGCACATTTGCGGCGAGTGCGACGCTGGCGGGACTCGCAGGCGCGCTCGGCATCGTCCTCGTGCCGTTCACGTCGCAGGAGTCGTACCCGTTCCAAGAATCGCTGGTGCTGTATGCGACTGCGGTGCTTGGCGGCCTGGGCTCGCTGTGGGGCTCCGTGTTGGGCGTCGCGATCCGTGAAGTCTTCTCTGTGATCGGCGGACTCCTCGGCGATGTGAGCGGGCTGGGTCCGCTCGGCGAGTTCCTGCGCTTGCTCGACGAGGAACAGTTCGTGTTCGGCGTGCTGCTGGTGGCGCTGACGTTCGTCTTCCCTCGCGGCCTCATCGGCATGTTCAGCCGCCGTCGCAACGACTAGGCAGTTCGTACTGCAACACGATCCATCCGGACGCGGTGAGCGAACGCCTGCAGACGCGCTGCTCGCACCAGCGTTGTACGGATCACAGATTCGAAATCGTTGCAGAATTGACATGACCCGCCCCGTGACCAGATCAGAGACGCGAACTAGCGTCTCGATGGACCGGTTGGGGCATCTGTGCGATTGCGCTGCCGGTTCATCATTTTGCAACCAATTGGGGAGACACAACATGACCAAGCGTCGAATGTGGCGCTTGCTGGCTCTGCTCTTCGCGTTCTCGCTCGTCGCTGCTGCATGCGGCGGCGGCGATGACGACGCGGATGCTGACGCCAGCGAGACAGAGACCGAAACCACGGCCGCTCCGAGCGAAGGCGACGACATGGCCGAGGAAGAGGAGATGGCCGAGGAAGAAGACGAGGGTGCCACCGGTGCTCTCGGCGGCGCCGCGGCCGAAGAGGACATCGAAGCTGCCGTTGCCGGCGAAGACGAAGATGAGGAGATGGCCGACGAGGAGATGATGGATGAGGAGATGATGTTCGATCGCTCCACCATCGAAGGCATCTTCGAAGAGGCCACTGCCCGTCGCGCCAAGGCTGTTGCCTCACTGACCGAGAAGATCGAGTCAGGCGAGTACGGCGTCGGCGACGACGGCATTCTGCGCGGTCCTGCGGGCTTCGAGATCGACATTTCCGCGTGCCCCGACGACTGGTCGAACACCACGGGCATCACCGACTCGCAGATCCGCATCGGCCACACCACGGCTCAGTCCGGCAACCTTGCCGCCTACGGCAACATCGCATACGGCTGGGAGAACTACTTCAACTGGCTCAACGACAACGACCCGATCATGGTCGGCGACTCGCCGCGTGACCTGACGCTGATCATCAAAGACGACGCCTACGTCGCCGCTCAGACGATCGAGTTCGTGGATGAGCTGATCGAGGCGGAGAACGTGTTCTCGATCCTGACGCTGGGTTCGCCGAACACGCTCGCGGTGTACGACAAGATCAACGCGGAGTGCATCCCGCACCCGTTCGTGATGACCGGCCACCCCGCTTGGGGCGACCCGGTGAACCACCCGTGGACCACCATCATGCAGATGTCGTACTCGACCGAGTCGATCCTGTGGGGCGCGTGGATCCGGGAGAACCTGTCAGACCTGCTGCCTGTCAAGGTCGCCGGCCTGGTGATGGACAACGACTTCGGTCTGGCGTATGAGTTGGGCTTCGAGGAGTGGGCGCATGAGAACACCGACGTGGTGAGCGAGTTCCTCCCGGTGCGCCACGACCCCGCCGCGCCGACGCTGACTAACGAGATGACGACAGTCTTGGCGTTCGACCCCGACGTGTTCATCTCGATGACAGCGGGTAATCCGTGTTTGCTGGCCATCCAGGAAGCCGGCCAGAGCGGTCTCATCGAGAACGTCAGGGACAAGGGCGGTGTGCTGTTTACGCCGTCGGTCTGCAAGGCCGTGGCCAACTACATGGAGCCGGCCGGTGACGCATCCGATGGATGGTGGATCGTCGGCGGCGGTGGCAAGGACACCACGGATTCGAAGTTTGCTGACGAGCCATTTATCACGTGGTTGAACGACAACCTTGCAGCCGGTGATCTCGATCCGGGTAACTCGCTGAACGGTGTGGGTTACATGTACGGCTACCCCTACGGCGAGGCGCTGCGCATTGCTGCAGAGCTGCCGGGCGGCCTGAACCGAACGAACTTCATCCTGGCGGTGCGGTCGATCGACATCTACCACCCGATGCTGCTCGACGGCATCATCACCCAGCTCAACGGCAACGCGGATGCGTACTTCGTTGAGGGTTCAGACTTCAGCCAGTTCGACGCTGCCGGGCAGACTTGGAACCAGGTCGGCGCCGTCGTGGACGTCAACGGCAAGTCCACGAACTGCGCTTGGGACAAGGACAACGGCGGCTGCCGCTGATCTTGACTGATCCCTGCTGACGCAGCGTCAGCGCATTAGGGGCCGGCGGGTTCAAACCCGCCGGCCCCTTTGCGTTCCGCGCCTGGGATCGTTGCTGATCCGAGCGAATGCGCTCCCCGAAGATTTCGATCTTGCGCTGTGCCTGAGCGCATGACCTCGGGGTTGGCGCGATGGGCGGGCGCGCGGCTCGTCGTTTCTTTCGCGCGTGATAATGCGAATTCGCTGCCTGTGGCTATGCATTCTTGACAGAAGAGGATGAACTGCTACGGTGCCCCGAGTTCATCTCTGGTCACCGAAGTTTGGGGAAGCCTGATGCGTAAATTCGTCGTCGCGGTCGTCGTGACCCTGTCCTGCTTGTCCTTCCTGCCGCTCACGCCCGCGGCTGCTGTGTCCAACGGGGGGGGGGGTAGAAGACCTTCCGGCACAGGCCTCCTCATCTGAAACCTCAACGACGAAGTCAACAGCCTCGACGGAGAGCGGTACATCGAGCAGCGCGACGGTCCAAGCGACGCGTGAAACGACCGGTGCTAAGCGCCAGGTAGCGGTTCCGACGCCATCCACTTACGTCAAGAGGCCGTACTGTCACGACGGATTTGATCTTGTCGAGGCGAGCGATCCCGCTGCGTCGCCGTCTGGTTGCGAAAAACGGGAATCCATCGATGCCGGTACCGATTGTTCGGCCCATGGCTCGCCAGTCATGGTGTCGGCCAGTGGCTCGCGCTGCGTAACGAACGCAGAGCACACCGCGCATCCAACTGTGACTGTCAGCTGCCCGACGGACGGGGGTTGGACGCTGACCGGAGGTCAGTGTCAGAAAACAGTGCAGGTGGAGGAAATTCGAACAACTGTCGACCAAGTGCCATACGAAGTCGAGTACACCGTGCGCGTTCCTCCATATACGGCCCAGATTCGGATTGCTCCATATACCAAAAAAGTTCGTATCGCCCCATTTACTGAAGTAGTCACACAAACGTACACTCGTCGCCAACGATATTGCGCGCAATACGACACTGAGTTCGGCACTGGGTGTCTTCGATGGGCATACCGGAACGTCACTGTGAAGGTGACGGAGACAGTCGATGCGTACAACTACGAGGATCAGCCTGACTACAACTATGAGACCGTTGATGCGTACAATTATGAAACGCGAACCCGGTGGGAGTGCTGTAAATCAGTGACCCGCGAACGAACAGTAGTGGTGGATCGTGTCAAAACGCTAGCTCCAACGACGACACGTACTTGTCCGACTACGTATGCCTTGGACAAGAATACCAACCACTGTAAACGGCCGGCAGGCACCGACGTGGGCCCTGGTACTCCGGTGTGTAAGGACAGTACATGGACCCTAAACAGCACAGACAGAACCTGCAGCCGAGTGCTTCCAGGAGTCGTACGTTACAAGTGTGATGAAGGAGACACAGAGATCACGCCAGCAACTACTCCACCGACCTGTAAAACCTACGTGTGCCCATCGGACTATGAACTTGACTCGAACTCTCTGATCTGTTTCCAGTATACGTGCCCTGGCAGCTATGACTTGGATTCGTCAACGCCGACGCCAACCTGCGTACGCTACTCGTGTCCAGCAGAATATGGACTGGTGGCAGGCAGCGATCCACCGCGCTGTAAGTCGATAGACCCTGCCCATTTGCGATGCGTCGATGAGGGGGATGGTTCAATCAGCACGATTGCTATCGGTCAAGACTGCTCGCCCTGTGCAGCAGGATTCGTCAGGGCGCTGCGTCTGCAATCGGGTGGACAGAAAGCCATGGAGTGCGTCCCCGACTGTGGCGACGGTGAAGTCGAGAACCATGATGGCACCGGTTGCAATCAAGTCACTTGCACGCCTGATGATGTCGGTAACGCCCGCGTGCATGCGCCCAACGGAGATTGTGTGCCGCCTTGTACCGATAAGCAAACGATGCAATTTAGTGGCACATGCACCACGCGAGGTGGCAATGAGGTCCCATCCGATATCGAAGCTCACCTCGGTACTGGGTTGGCTGCATCCATTTGCCAAATGGTTGAGTCCGGGCGCACGTCAAGTGAAACATTAGGACGGGGTTCTGGATGGTACAAGATCACGGCTCGAGCTGGTCTGGACGCATTGGCGGTGTACTGTCTGCCAGGCGCGACGAGCATCTGGAGTTACTTGCAAGATGGCGAAGTAACCGTAGATACGGTCATCGAAATCGGGGCCGAGGTCGTCGTCGATACTCTGTGTGGCTTGGCGTCGAAAGGCGTCATCAGAGCAGTCCGAGTTGGTTCTGCCGTAACTCCGACCGGCTTAGCAATCAACGCTGGCGTTATCATCGTTTGCACCGACGTGGTTAATGATTTCCTGTACTACTTTATCGATGCTGGAGTGCCCACGAGCGAAGACTGTGTGAAGGTGATGCCGCCACCGAGTCCGCTCATGTTGACTGGGATTGGAGCACTGCCGTATTGGGACTGCCCAGCAGACGACGTGGTAGCGATAGGATCGATTCCCGACGTGTCGCTCAAGAATGGAGCATCTACGAACATTGACTTGTCGAAGTATTTTCTCGGTGTGCAGAGCTATGCCGTACGGGTGTATACGAAGCACCTAGGATCGGGTGAGTTGCGTAACGGACTGCTCGGCAGCAGTGGCCTAGACCAGATTAGTGGCAGCATCACTGGCGATACCTTGACGATTACAGCTGGATCATCACGAGCCTTTGCACTGACTTTAGAAATCACAGACGCCGCGAGCGGTGCCACACAATTGGTGAAAGTTCTCATCGGAGGCTCAGGCGGCGACGGAGCTGATCAGGATTATCCCCACTACACGGGGAGCGCGGACGCCGCCGGGCAAGGCGATGATGCTTCCTCGGATAGCGCCGGGTCGCCGCCGAAAGTGAGCATCACTGGTGGTAGCGGCGTCACTGAGGGCAAGAAGGTGACTTTCACGGTTTCGGCATCGCCAGCTCCCTCAACACCGCTGACAGTGGATGTGTCGGTGACGTCGTCGGGTGATTTCGGCGTGGTGACGGGGTCGCGCCAAGTGGTCATTGCAACGTCCGGCACTGGCTCGCTGACGATCACGACTGCCGATGACAGCACTGATGAGTCAGATGGCACGGTGACGGTCACGGTTGCCAGTGGCACCGGTTACACGGTGCCCGAGACGAGGAAGTCGGCTTCGGTGGCGGTGTCCGATGACGACAACCCATCAGCGGCGCAGCCGTCGGTCAGCGTCAGCGGCGGCAGCGGGGTCACTGAAGGGGCTACCGCTACTTTCACGGTGACGGCGTCACCGGCACCGAGCGCTGCGAAAGAGGTGAATGTCAGCGTGTCGTCAGTCGGCGGATATGCGGCTGCCGGTACGCGGACGGTGACGATCCCCACTTCTGGCTCGGCGACGTTGAGTGTCGCTACGATCGCGGACAGCGTTGACGAAGCGGACGGTTCAGTCACCGTTACCGTGACGGCCGGTACTGGCTACACGGTTGGATCCTCGAATACTGCGACCGTTGCTGTCCGTGATGATGATGAAACGACGTCACCGGTGGTGCCTCAGGAGGACGTTGCGGATGTGTCTTTCGTTGCACCGTCTGGGGGGACGTCCGCGTCATTGAACGGTCGAGGGGCGTTTCTGGCGCGAGTTAAGTTCGCGCCGGGGTCGCCGGTTGTTCCATTGCGCTTGCCGGGGGCGTGCGGCACGGTGGGTTCGGTGACATACCGGCTAGAGAACTTCATCAACGGGGAGCCGTTGGGTGACGGATTGGTCTTCGATGCTGCGACGCGGACGATTTCAGGTACGCCGACGGCATCGTTGAACGGCGTGTACAAGCTGATTGTCACCGATTCGGGCGGCACAGCGGGTGCCAGAGCCAACAAAGCAGAGTTCGTGTTCCGACTGGCGATCCAGCCCAACCATTCCGCATCTACGAACACGTCGGTGGACTGCACCAGCCCGACGCCCGGCAACTAGATGTAATGTCCAGCGAGGTTGTTGACGCGGGACTGTCAGATTTCTTGTGAGTGGCTGTGGTGGTTTTCTTCCTTATGCGAATAGCTGGCTGTACGCCAGTCATTGACTATGCAGAGTGAGGCGAGTGGCCGGCGAACGGAGCGTTCAGGCGCGGAAGCACCTGCTACGTCGAGGTCATCTTCGTTGCGCGGGACCGCCGGTGGGCTATCGCTGATCGGCACCATTGCGTTGGTTGGGTTTTGGCGCCGGTTGTCGCCGGCAGTGCAAGATGCGCTTGGCCTGTCGAGACCGATGTATCTGCTGTTCACCGTCGTCGCCGGGTCGGCGATTGTTGGCGGAGCGCTCGGCGCGAGGGCAATACGACAGAGACGTATGCGGCAGCGAGAACAGTAGACAGCGCTTGCCTTCTCGTGCCGTCGGGGACCCGTCTCGCAGCGGAGCCAGTCAAACATGCAACACGCAGATGCAGTCCCGATCAGTCGCCGTCGACGATGGCTTTGACGCCCTCGACCACGCGCTGCATGTTGGCCCGCAGCACGTCGCGGCGCCGGTTCAGCACGCGCTGCTCCTTGGCGGGATCGCGCAGGGCCATGGGCACTGTGCCGTTGTTCTCCTGACCGATGAGCATCGAGAACCGCAGCCGGCTGCCGCCGCCTTGCTCGGCCAGGTCGAACCGCCACACCGCGCCCGGGTTCTCGGTGTCGGTGACGCGCCACTCGAATGCCGTGCGCTCGTCCCATGCGGTCACGATGCAGTCGGTCTGCCAGTCGAACACGTCGGGGATGGAGTTGCGGCCCCGGAACGTCGAGCCCACACCCGGATCGCCCTCGGAGGTCCACTCCGCTCCCAGGAATTCCTCGGAGAACTGCGCCGGCATGCCGATGTCGGTGATGACGTCCCAGACCGCACGGGGCCGGGCGTCGGTGTCGATCTCGGCCACCACGCCCTGACCGTCGGCCACCCGGGCGGTGCCGTCGTCGCTGGGCCGCTGGCGGGTGAAGCCCCACTGGTCGAAGTAGGTGATCTCGCTCGCCGGCCGGCGGGGCGCCGGCAAGAAGTCGGTTCCCTTGGTATAGGCCACCGGGAAGCACACCAGCGTGGTGAGGCCCGGCGGCATGCCCAGCAGCTCGGCCACCTCGTCGGACTTGTTGTTGAGCATCGTGGCGTACGCGGTGCCCAGGCCCCGGGAGCGCAGCGCCAGGTTGAAGCTCCACGCCGAGGGGATGGCGCTGTCGAACAGCCCCGGCCGGCCGCTGTCGTCGTGGATGCCCCAGATCGCCAGCATCACGAGCGCCGGGGCCTTCGCGTAGTTCTCCACGAGGTAGGCGCTGGAGCTGACGATGTGCTCCTTGGGGTGGCCGGTTCCGTCGAGTCGCCCCCGGGCGTTGATGAAGATGGTGCCCACCTCGGCGTAGAGCTCGCCGAGCCGGTCCTTGAGGTCTTGGTCGCGGATCACGATCCAGCGGCGGCTCGCATCGTTGCCGCCCGTGGGGGCCTGCTCCGCGAGGTCGATGCACTCGAAGATGAGCTCGTCGCTGACCCAGCGGTCAAAGTCGAGCCGCTTGCGCACGGCCCGGGTGGTGGTGAGCAGGCGATCCACCTGGTCGAGGTCGAAACCGGCCTCGGAGGTGCGTTCCCCGGAATCAGAATTCTGCATTTCGGTACCCTAAGTCGCCGCTGCACGGCGGTGCCGAGCCCCCGTATCCCGTGGCCGAACCCGAGGAGGGCGCAGTGCAGTTGACCGACGAGCAGCAGCAGATCCGCGACGTGGCCAGGGCGTTCGCGCAGCGCGAGATCGCGCCCCACGCTGCTGAGTGGGACCGCGCCGGCGGAGCGCCCCGCGAGCTCTACAGCAAGATGGCCGAGGTCGGGCTCATGGGGATGATGGTCGACCCCTGCTGGGGCGGCGCCGGCGCCGACTTCGTGTCGTACGCGCTGGCCATCGAGGAGATCTCCGCAGCCGACGGCGGCATCAGCAACATGATGGCGGCGAACAACTCGCCGGTGGCGGTAGCGATCCAGCAGTCGGGCACCGACCAGCAGCGGCGCGACTACCTCACCAAGCTCACCAGCGGCGAGTGGCTGGGCTGCATCCACCTCACCGAGCCCCACACGGGCTCGGACGCCGCGGCCATCCGCACCCGGGCCGCCCCCGACGGCGACGAGTACGTGCTGAACGGCCACAAGGCGTTCATCACCGCAGGCTCGAGCGCCGATGTGGCGATGATCGTGGCGGTGACCGATCCGGGAGCCGGCAAGCGGGGCATGACCACGTTCATCACGCCCACCGATAACCCCGGCTACCACGTGATCGCCAAGGAAAGCAAGCTCGGCCACCGCACCAACGACACCTGCCAGGTGGTTTTCGAGGACATGCGGGTGCCTGCCAGCGACGTGCTCGGCGAGATCGGGCGTGGGCTCGGCATTGCGCTGGGCAACCTGTCGCTCGGCCGCATCGGCGTCGCGGCCCAGGCCACCGGCGGCGCACGGGCCGCGCTGAAAGCGGCACATGCCTATGCCCAGGAGCGCGAGACGTTCGGGCGCCCCATCGTGGAGCACCAGGCCATCTCGTTCACGCTCGCCGAGATGGCCACGCAGATCGAAGCGGCACGCCAGCTCTACCTGCACGCAGCGCAGATGCGCGATCAGGGCCTCGAATGCGCCCGCGAGGCCTCCATGGCGAAGCTGTTCGCGTCGGAGATGGCCGAGCGGGTGGCGTCGAAGGCCATCCAGATCCACGGCGGCTACGGCTTCCTCAACGACTACCCGGTGGAGAAGATCTACCGCGACGTGCGGGTGTACCAGATCTACGAGGGCACCTCAGAGGTCCAGAAGCTACTGATCAGCCGCATGCTCGACGGCGTCGAGGGCTAGCAGCTGAGCCCCGGGCCCGAGCGGCCCGTGAGCGCAGCGAACAAGAGCGGGAAGAAATGTGCGGCAGTTACTCGATGCCGAGCTGACGCCCGCCCCGCCAGGCGTCGGCCACGTCGCACATGCGGGTGTAGCTCACGCCTAAGTCGGTCATCTGCTCGATCCAGCGCTCCATCTCGTACAGGCGCCCGCCCCGGCCGATCGCCTGCGGGTGGAACGTGACGGTGCACACGCCGTGCTGCACCTCGCTGGTCATCCACTTCACATCCGACAGGAACGTGTCGAACATGGTGCCGGGGTTCTCCAGCCCGGTCAGGATCGTGTTCTTGAACGTCACGAACTCGAGGTGGACGTAGTCGTCGAGGTGCCAGCTGAATGGCAGCTCCACGAGGTCGACCTGCTCGCCGAACTCCATCGGCCCGTCCAGCGGGAACTGGTCGCCGGTGCGCAGCCAGTACGGCGCGTAGTCGTGGCCCATCAGCGACGAGTCGTAGCTGAGGCCGTATTCCATCAGCAGGTCGATGGTCCACGGGTTGATGTCTCCCGAGGGTGCCCGGTAGCCCTTCGGCGGAGCGCCGGTGAGCGACTCGATCTGCGCGAAGGTGCGCTCGAGGATGGCTCGCTCCTCGTCCTCGCTGAGCCGGGGGTTGTACTCATGGGCGTAGCCGTGCAGCCCCACCTCGCAGCCGGCGTCGACCACCATGCGGGCGGCGTCGGGGTAGGTGTCGATGGAGTGGCCCGGGATGAAGAACGTGCTCGGGATGTCGTGGCGGGCGAGCAGCTTGAGGATCCTCGGCACGGCCACGGCACCGAACTCGCCGCGTGAGATGGGCGTCGGCGTGGTCTGGCGGCGGGCTATCCACAGCGACGGTCCGTCGAAGTCGAAGGTCAGGCAGACGTACCCCGCCGGATTGTCGGGTATCGCCCCGTTGCTTGCACCGTTGTCCATCGTGATTCCCCCTTCGTGGTGCCACCGCAGCGGCCGCTCACGCTTGCCGTTCTAGCCCAACCAGCCCGACCGTGGCGCAGCAGGCGGCTGCCATAGGCTCGGCCGGCGTATGCGAAAGCTGATCTGCGCAGCGGTCGCCGTGAGCGTGCTCGCCGCGGCCTGCTCGACCTCGGCGGACCCGGACGATGGCTCTGCACCGACTGAGCCTCCAGCGACGTCGTCGACCTTGGCGGCCGATTCGGCAGACAGCGCCGCGGCCACCGAGCCCGCCGCTGACGACATGGGACCGCCCGACACCACGCCTTCCGACACGGCACCGCCGCCGACCACCCAGCCGTTCTTTCCGGGCACCGAGGACGGTCGGCCGTTCCTGGAGCTGACGCTGACCGAGAAGATCCACGAGTTCCTGGAGCTGCCGAACACCGCATTCGCCGCGAACATCGCCGGCGAGATGGGCCTGACCGGCGACCAGCGGTGGGTGCCCTGGGTCATGGACATCATGCGCACCGCCGGTTCTCGCAACGTCTCCGATACGTCGATGGGGGCGCTGGAGCGGCTGACGGGCATCGAGAGCTCAGGCGACTTCAACACCGACTACGTGCGCTACGGCTCGTGGTACCGCACCAACGGCATCGATCCCGGCGAGGGCTACGAGACCTTCAAGAGCGAGCTGTACGCCTACCTCGACTTCCGATTCGGGGACATGCTCGCCCAGGTCACCGACCGGGTCACGCTCGGCGCGATCCAGTTCGGCGGGGTGCGCCGGGGCGGCATTCCGGAGCTGAACAACCCTGAACGGCTCACCCCTGCCCAAGCCGACTTCATGACCGATGAGGAATTGGTGCTGGGCGTGGTGATCGGCGCCGAAGCCGGGGCGTACCCGGTGCGGTTCCTGGCACGCCACGAGCTGGCGAACGACGTGGTCGGCGGTGTGCCGGTGGCGCTCGGCTACTGCACCCTGTGCCTCACAGCGCTCATGTTCGACCGGCGGCTGCCCAACGGCGACGTGCTGTCGTTCCAGACATCGGGCCTGCTGATGGACTCGAACAAGATCATGATCGACAACGAGACCGAGAGCCTGTGGAACCATCTCTCGGGCACCGCGTTCGCCGGCGCGCTAGCCGGCACGAAGCTGGAGCAGTTCCCGGTGGCCACGACGCGCTGGTCAGATTGGCTGGCCGATCACCCTGGCACGTTCACGCTCGATACGCCCCCGCCCACGTACTTCCCCGAGATGCCCGAGCGTCCGCCGATCACCTACGACTACACGCCGGGCGCGGCGTACCGCACGTACTACTCCAGCGAGGATCTGTGGTTCCCCACCTTCGAGACGCCCGACGTGTTCGAACTGAAGGAGGAAGTCGTCACGGTGGACCGCGGCGGTCACACGTTGGCGTTGGGATTGGCCGCGCTTGAGCAGGAAGGTCCCTTCGTCTACGTGCTGGGCGGTGAACCGCTGGTGATCGTGCCGAACCAAGGCGGCGCCAGGGTGTACAGCGCCGCCGAGGTGGCCGGCGTGCCAGCCGAGGCGTGGCGCCACGGAGCAGCCGTGGAGGTGGCGCCCGGGGGAGTGCTGCACGACGAGCTGCGCGTCAACGGCGTGGACGGCCGCACGGGCGTCGACGTCAGGCTGCCGCGCATCGTGTCGTCGCAGTCGTTCTGGTTCGCCTGGTACGGCCTACACCCCGACACCGAGATCTGGCCCCCCGCCGAGGGGCGCTAGCGGCCCAATCTGGGGCGGTGGGTATGCTGACCCTTCGCATCTCAACCAGCCCCCATCGTCTAGCGGCCAAGGACACCACCCTCTCAAGGTGGCGGCACGGGTTCGAATCCCGTTGGGGGTGCGCCATGTCCGCTCGATTCGGGCGGCTCGGCGGGCGTCGGCCCGGCTGAGCTTCCTGCGAGCCAGGCACCGCTGCCGGTGTGCCGAGGGAGCAGCCCGAGATGAGCGATGGGCAGGAGTCGCATTGGTCCCGGCATCTGCCGGCGGGTGGCAGTGCTGCCGAGGTTGATCTGTTTGTGGGGGGCACGCTGCCGGCGGTCTGGCTGGACCGCTGGTCGTCCGATCCGCAGCGGGCCGAGGTGTGGGATGCGCATGACGGCTGGGTGACCGGCGCCGGGCTGCTGAAGCGCGCCCAAGAGGTTGCCGAGCGCTTGACGGGTGCGGGCATCGCCGCAGGCGACCGCGTGCTGATGAGCGGTCCGAGTTCGTCTCGTTTGGTTGCGGCGCATGCGGCCCTGCTGGGGATGGGAGCGGTGGTGGTGCCGCTGAACGGTGCCTACCGGGCCGATGAGGTGCGCGGCGTGGTGGACGACTGCCGTCCCGCAGCGGCATTGATGGAAGGCGTCGGCACTCCCGGGGAGTGGGTGGAGTGGATCGCCGAAGCCGATCCATCAGTGCTGGTCAGCGACTTCGACGCCGCCAATTTGCTCGCGGCTCGCGCAGACGCCACAGGCAGCGCTGATGCAGTAGTTCCCGGCGGCGGTGCCGAACCCCATGAAGGGTCTCGATTCGATCTGTTGGCGTTCGCGCGTCAGCGCCGGCCTGATGAGCCGGCACTGATCGGGTACACGTCGGGCACGACCGGTCGGCCCAAGGGTGCGGTGCTCAGCCATGCGAACCTGCTGTCCTCGGTACGGGCGCTGGAGCTGGCGTGGCGCTGGACGCCCGACGACGTGCTCGTGCTGGCGCTGCCGCTGTTCCACATGCACGGGCTGGGCGTGGGGCTGCACGGCACGCTCACCGTGGGCGCTCGGGCCGTTCTGCAGCCCACGTTCGAGCCCGATGCCGTCTTCGATGCGATTCAAGAGCACCGAGCGACCATGTTCTTCGGCGTGCCCACCATGTACTCCCGGCTGGTGGCGTCGCCGCGGGCTGCCGAGCTGTCTGCGCTGCGGCTGTGCGCGTCGGGTTCGGCACCCATGCCCGCGGAGTTGCACGACGCCGTGCGGGAAGCCAGCGGGCAGCACGTCATCGAGCGCTACGGCATGACCGAGACCGTCATGCTCGTGTCGAACCCGCACGACGAGCCTCGCCGTGCCGGCACGGTGGGCTTCCCGCTGCCCGGCGTGGAAGTGCGCCTTGAAGCGCTTGACGTCGGCGACGGCGGCTCCGCGACGGCTGACGACGCAGCGGCGGCTCGTCCCGACACCACGGCTGGCGACGGCGCGGAGGCCGATGGCGCTGCGGAGATCCTGGTGCGGGGACCCAACGTGTTCTCCGGCTACTGGGAGCGCCCTGCCGACAACGCAGCGTCGTTCAGCGACGGCTGGTTCCGCACCGGCGATCTCGGCCAGTGGGACGACGGCTACCTGCGCATCGTCGGTCGTGCCAAAGAGCTCATCATCTGCGGCGGCTTCAACGTGTACCCCCGCGAGGTTGAGGAAGTCGTCGCCTCGCACCCCGATGTCGTGGAATGCGCGGTCGGCGGCGAGCCCGACCCCGAGTGGGGCGAGGTGGTGGTGGCCTATGTGGTCGCAGAACGCGACTTCGACCACGACGAGCTGAAGGACTTCGTGGGCGAACGCCTCGCCTTCTACAAGCGGCCCCGCCGCACCCACCGCATCGCAGCGCTGCCCCGAAACGCCCTCGGCAAGGTCCAGCGCCAGATGCTGGGCCGGTAGACGAAGCCGAAGCCCGAGCGGCCGGTGAACCCCATCGCGTGCGAACGGGCCACATGAACGAGAAGCACGAAGTGCATCAGCGCAATGCGTTCTCTGCTGACGGCGCAATCTGACACCCTTGAGTGCGGCATGTTTGAGCTTCATGAGGTGCAGCGGGCAGTCCCGCTGCCAAGCCGATATGCGGCCCCCGCATCGCTCGACGAGGCGGCTGAGCTGCTCTCGTTGCACGGCGCCGCGGCGCGGCTGATCGCCGGCGGCACCGACCTCATGCTTGAGCTCTCCCGCGGAGCCCGCTCGGGCGTGGAACTGCTGGTGGACATCTCGGGACTGGCGGGTCTCGACCGGATCTCCTACGACGGCGGGCGGGCCACGCTCGGGCCGCTCGTGACCCATGCCGACGTGATCGCTTCGGCGCCGATGCGCACGGCCGGCCTGCCGCTAGCGCAGGCGTGCCTAGAGGTGGGCTCGCCGCCGCTGCGCAACCGGGCCACCGTGGTCGGCAACATCGTCACGGCCAGCCCGGCCAACGACACCATCTCGGCGCTCGTGGCGCTTGACGCTGCAGTCACTATGACCTCGGTGCGCGGCGAGCGAACAGTTCCGATCAACGAGTTCTTTGCCGGCTTCCGTCAGACCGTGCTCGAGCCCGACGAGATCGTCACCGCAATCGGCTTCGATGCCCTCGACGGGTCGAGCCGGGCCGATGGCCGGCGCGGCGTTTTCGTGAAGCTCGGCTTGCGGAGGGCGCAGGCCATCTCGGTGGTGCATGCCGCCGCGGTTGTGGAGCTTGACGGCGGCCGAGTGGCTGATCTCGTAGTTGCACTCGGAAGCGTCGCGCCCACCATCATCACCGTGCCCGACGCGGCCGAGCTTGCCGCCGGTCGGGGGCTGGCTGAGGCCCACGCCGACATCACGGCTGCTGCATGCCGGGCGGCAACGCCCATCGACGACATCCGCGGCAGCGCCGAGTACCGCGCGCACACCGTCGGCGTCGTAGTGGACCGAGCGATCACGGCACTGGCCAGCAACACCGAAGCCGACCGCTGGCCCCGCCGAGCGCCACGGCTGGCGTTGACAGCGAGCGCGGCTGATGCCGGACCGGCATCGACGGCGTTGGCCGAGCCCCGCGACACCGTCACCGCCACGGTGAACGGCGTGCGGCGCAGCGCAGCAGGTGCCGCCGGCAAGACGCTCATGGACTGGCTGCGCGACGATCTCGGGCTGACCGGCACCAAGGAGGGCTGCGCCGAAGGCGAGTGCGGCGCCTGCACGGTGCATCTCGACGGCGCCGCCGTGTTCTCTTGCCTGGTGCCTGCAGGCCGAGCAGACGGGGCCAACATCACCACGGTCGAGGGCGTGGCTTCGCCGGCTGGCGACCTGCATCCGTTCCAGGAGGCCATGGTCGACACCGGCGGTGCCCAGTGCGGGTTTTGCACGCCGGGCTTCGTGATGAGCGCCGTGGCGTTACTCGACGAGATTGCGGAGCCCACGCCCGAAGAGATCACCGTCGGCCTGTCGGGCAACCTATGCCGCTGCACCGGCTACTGCTCGATCATCGAAGCAGTGCAGTCCGCTTCGAGTGACGCAGCAGCCGTGCACGCCGCCGGGGATTCGTCGTGAGGGAGGGCGCCGCTCCCGGCGAGACCGGTGCGGTCATCGAGCTGGAGATGCCGCCAGCCACGGCGGGCGGTACTGGCCAATCGCCGCCGCGTGCCGACGGTCCTGCCAAGGTCGCCGGGCTGGCCGGCTACCCGGCGGACCGCATTCCCGCCGATGCGCTGTGGGCCTTCGCAGTGTTCACCGACCAGCCCCATGCCCGGCTGCGACACCTCGACCTCAGTCCCGCCGAACAGTCACCGGGCGTCGTCGCGGTGCTCGGCTCTGCCGACGTGCCCTGCAACGAGTATGGGTTGACCAAGTTCGACCAGCCCGTCTTCATCGGTCTCGACCACACGGGCCGAAGTCCAGTGCCCTGCGACGTGTCTCGCTGGGAGGCCGACCACTTGGCGCTGATCGTCGCCGAGAGCCTCGACCAAGCGCGTGCCGCCGCGACCGCCATCGAGGTCGAGTGGGAGCCGCTGCCGGTCGTGGCCGACCTGGATGCGGCGCTGGCGCCCGACGCGCCGCTCGTGCACCCCTACGAGGGCATCGGGTCCAACCTGTACGAATCGATGCGCACCCGCAAGGGCGACCTCGATGCCGGCTGGGCCGCCGCCGCCGTGACGGTCGAGGCCACCTACGAGGTGCCCTACCAGGAACACGCCTACCTGCAGCCCGAAGCGGGCACGTCATGGGTGGACGCCGAGGGCATCGTCAATGTCGAGATCGCTGGCCAGTGGGTGCACGAGGACCGTGAGCAGATCGCCCACGCGCTCGACCTGCCCGAAGAGCACATCCGGGTGCGCTACCCGGCCATCGGCGGCGCCTTCGGCGGGCGCGAGGACACGTCGATGCAGATCATCCTGGCGCTGGCCGCCGCCCGGCTGGCCGAACGGGGCATCGACCGGCCGGTGGCCATGCAGTGGTCGCGTGAGGAGTCGATCGTCGGCCATCACAAGCGGCACCGTGGGCGCATCTGGGCCCGCTGGGGCGCCGACCGCGACGGCAAGATCACCGCAGCGCAAGCCGAAGCCTGGCTGGATGCGGGCGCCTACAACTACACCTCCAACAAGGTGATGGGCAACCTGCACCTGGGCCTCGGCGGGCCCTATGAGCTGCCCAACGCCGCCATCGACACCCATGTCGTGTACACCAACGCCACGCCCGGGGGAGCGTTCCGGGGCTTCGGCGCTCCGCAGGCGGCCTTTGCCGTGGAATGCCAGGTGAACAAGCTGGCCGAGGCACTGGGCATGGACCCCATCGACATCCGCCGTGTCAACACCCTGCGCGAGGGTTCGCCGAGCATCGCCCACACGCCGATGCCGGCCGGCGTGACGATGCCCGAGGTGATCGAGGCCTGCGCCCACGCCGCAGCGCTACCGGCCCGCTCGGGCAGCGTCGACCCAGGCAGCGACGCTGGCAGTCCAGAGTCCGACGACCAGATGCCCGACAAAGCGGCGTTGTTCAGCCCGTTCGTTTCGCTGCCGGCGCGGCCGTCGTCGCTGCGCCGCGGCCGCGGCTTCGCCTGCGCATTCAAGAACGTCGGGTTCTCCTTCGGCTTTCCCGAGCGCTGCGAGGCCACGATCGTGCTGCATGGCGAGCCAGACGACGAGCTGCCGGCATCGGTCGAGCTGGCCCACGCCGGTGCTGATGTCGGCCAGGGCGCGCATACCGCGTTCTTGCAGATGGCTGCCGAGGCGACCGGCGTCGACCCGTCCAGGGTCGTGGGGCGCTTCAGTGACACCGGTACGTCGGGCGACTCGGGGTCGGCGTCGGCGTCGCGTCTGACGTGGATGGCGGGCAACTCGATCCTGGGTGCCGCCGAGGAAGCCGAGAAGGCATGGCGCGAGGGCGCCCGGCCGGCCATCGGGCACTTCCGCTTCACGCCCCCGCCGACCACCGAGCTCGACCCCGAGACCGGCGAGGGCACCCCGAACTTCACCTACGGCTATGTCGCCCAGCACGTCGAGCTGACCGTCGACATCGACACCGGCCACATCCGCATCGACCGGGTGATCAGCGCCAACGACGTGGGCCGGGCGATCAACCCGCGCTTCGTGGTCGGCCAGATCGAGGGCGCAGTGGCCCAAGCCCACGGCCACGTGCTCAGCGAGCATCTGCGCAGCCGGGACGGTCGCTTGCTGAACCCAAGGTTCAGCACCTACCTGATCCCGGGCATCGGCGACATTCCCGTCACAACGGAAAGCGTGGTGCTGGAGTTGGCCGACCCGCTGGGTCCCTTCGGTGCCCGCGGCATGGCCGAGATGGGCGTCATTCCCTACGCACCGGCCGTGGCCGCAGCGCTCGCTGACGCAACCGGTGTCTGGATGGACGACTTCCCCCTGACGCCGGAGCGGGTCTGGGCGGCGCTCCGATCCGCCGGCGTCAACGGCTGACACCCCAGTCTCCGACGCTCCGACTCCGGCCCTGAAACTCATCGGGGCGCCCGATTGCGCAGTCCTACACTCCCGAGCGTGGCAGCGAGACCACGCCCGGACGCGACCGAGCGCGTGATGGAGCTGATGATGTACCTGCTGGCTCGCGACGTGCCCCAGACGCGTGAGGAGATTTGGCGCGACACCGGGCTGTATGCGCCCGACGGCATTACCGACAAGCGCCAGCTGGACAGCGCACGCGCCTCGTTCGAGCGTGACAAGGCGCTGATCCGAAACCTCGGCGTACGGATCACCGAGGCGATCACCCACGACGGCGCCACCGCTTACACGATCCGGCGCCAGGACTACTTCCTGCCTGACCTGCAGTTGACCGCCGACGAGCAGCTCGCCTTGCGTTTCGCTGCCGCTCGGGTGGACATCGGCGAGACCTGGGATCTCGAAGCCGTCGCCAAGCTCACGAGCACCGAGACCGCTCCGGCCGGCGAGGGTGGGGCGGCAACGGGAGGCGGAGCGGAGGGTGAAGGCGCTGTCGGCGCGGAAAGCGGATCGCTGTCGGCGGACGTGGCGCTGGAGACGGCCGCCGCGCAGCAGACCGCCGGGTCGCTGCTGCCGAAGCTGGCCGCCGCGTCTGCCGAGCGAGCCGTGGTCCGTTTCGCGTATGGGGGGCGGCGTCGCGACGCGCAGCCGCTCGGCCTGCTGTGCCGGGCCGGCTATTGGTATCTGGCCGCACGCGAAGACGACGTGGTGAAGACGTTCCGGGTGGATCGCATGGAGAGCGACGCGGAGGTGGGGGAGCGCGAGGCATTCGCCCGCGCCGATGTCGACGTCGCAGCGCTGCTGCCGAGCGAGCCGATGGAGATCGACTTCGGCGACGACTTCGAAGCCCGGGTGCGGATCGACGCCACCATGGCGCAGCAGCCCACGGCCGAACGAGGCCGCGTCGTCGAGCGGCATGACGACGGTTCGGTGACGGTGACGGTTCGAGTGCGCAACCGGGCCGCATTTCGGGTGTGGTTGCTGGACATGGGCCGCCACGCCGTCGTGGAATCGCCGACGGAGCTGGTAGGCGAGATCACGTCGTGGCTGCGAGAGTTGGCAGGCGAGGCTGGGGACGCAGACCGGTGAGGGGGCCCAGCACATCGGCGAAGATCGAGCGCCTGCTGGCCATCGTTCCGTGGGTGGTGGAGCGGGGCGGTGCCACGGTGGGCGACATCGCCGAGCGATTCGAGCTGCGGCCGACCGCCGTGTACGACCTGCTGCTCGCGGCCATGTGCTACGAGGTGGCCGGCGCAAGCGCGTATGAGAATCTGGGCATCGTCGTGTTCGGCGGCGACGACGCCGCCGGCGAGGCGTGGGTGCATGTCGAGCCGGGAGCGATGCTGGACCGGCCGCTCAACCTGTCGGTGCCGCAGGCGTTCGGGATCCTGGTGGCCGGGCAGTCGGCGCTGGCCATGCGCGGCGCCGACCGCTCGGGTGCGCTGGCGACCGCGCTCGACAAGCTGCGTGCGGCGTACGGCGAGCGAGTACGGGTGTCGGTGGAGCTGCCGCTGCCGCGCTCTCTGCCGACGCTGCGGGAGGCCGTGCGCGCCGGCACCACCGTGAGCATCCACTACTACACGCCCAACACCGACGCCGTCAGCGAGCGTCGAGTGGACCCGCTGGACGTCTCGCTGGCCGACGGCCACTGGTACCTGCGGGGCTGGTGCCACCTGCGGCAGGACCTGCGCTCGTTCCGGGTCGACCGCATCGAGGACTGCAGCGACACCGGCGAGCTGCATGGCCGTCCGGCCGAGCCCCGCGAGGCGTCAAGCAACTCGGCTGAGCCGCGCGAGGCGCCAGGCGATCCAGCCCAGCTTGGTGCCGTTGCGCCAGCCGAGTCCGACGAGACGACCGATGTGGTGCTGTCGATTCCCCGCAGCGACCTGTGGCAAGTGGAGGCATACCCATCACGGGAGGTGCGCGACGACGGCGACCGGTGCATCGTGACGTACGCGATCCGCAGTCCGCTCGTGCTCAGCCAGATGCTGCTGCGCCTCGGCGCCGAGACGCACGTCGTGAACGCGGCGGAACTGCCGCCCGAACTGGCCGAGGCGGGCAGTGCCGCCGCTGCGTCGATCCTGGCGCTCTACGCGACCTGACGCCGCCGGCTCAGTCGACCAGATCCACGACCAGCCCGTAGTGGTCGGAAGGCACCACGCCGTCCACCGACTCAGTGCCGAGCAGCCGAACGCTCGTGATGTTGCCCCCCGGAACCGGGCGCGGTGTCGACACGAACACGTAATCGATGCGCCGATTCGGCCACATGGCTTGGTGCAGGTAGGGGTTCTGGCCGCTCCATGTGAAGCCTGGGCCGTCGCCCGCCTGCGCCCACGCGTCGCTCCAGACCAGCCCGGAGACTGGCGGCGGGCGTTCGCCGGTCAGCAACCGGATCTCCTCGGAGCTCGGGACGGCGTTGAAGTCGCCTGCCATCACGATCGGGAACCCCTCGGGATCGTGATGGGGCGCTGCCAACTCGCACAGCGTGGCCACCTGTGCCTGGCGGATCTCGCTGAGATGGAAGCGGTGCTCGAGGTGCGTGCAGATGACCGTCATCTCGCCGTCGCCGCGGGCGATCCGGGCCACGACTGCCGTCCGGTGCCCAGACTGCTGGCCCTCGGGCGACGCGGGGTCGCCGACCGCCAGCGAGTGGGAGCTGGATTCGATGATCGCTGTGCGGCTCAGAATCGCGTTGCTGAACGACAGTCCTCGCCGCCCGAAGCGCGGGTGGTGTGCCACGTTCATGCCCAGCGTCTCGCCGAGCAGGTCGGCCTGGTTCGCGCCGTCACGCTCGGCCCAGATCTCCTGGCAGCACACGATGTCGGCGTCGAGTGCGGCGAGGGTGGCGGCGATGGCCCCGTGGCGGGCCTCCCAGTTGTCGCCGAAGCGCCACCACAGGTTCCAGGTCACGATGCGCACGGCGTCACCGTAACGGCCGCCGCCACGGTCGGGCCGACTGAACGGTGCCGGGGTCTGGCGGCGTATCGTCTGCGCCGATGACTGCCGCATTGAACGCCGAACAGGCCACCGACCAGATCTACCTGCGCGACGCGTACCAGCAGAGCGCCGAGGCGACCGTGGTCGCCGTGCGAGACGACGCCGTAGCGCTTGATCAAACCGTCTTCTACGCCACCGGCGGCGGCCAGCCCCACGACACCGGCACGCTCGCCGATCAGGGCGGCAACACCTGGCAGGTGCACAACGTCCGCAAGGAAGGTGACCTCATCTGGCACTGGGTCGACGGCCAGCCTCCGCCGGAGGGAACCGCAGTCACCGGCACGGTCGACTGGGAGCGCCGCCTGCGGCTCATGCGCACGCACACCGCTCTGCATATCTTGT
Organism: Candidatus Poriferisodalis sp.; assembly: GCF_965204125.1. Lineage (GTDB taxonomy): Bacteria > Actinomycetota > Acidimicrobiia > Acidimicrobiales > Poriferisodalaceae > Poriferisodalis. Next base: position 2,155,936 of record NZ_OZ241968.1, read on the forward strand.
GCGGGGTCATCTGGAACGAGTGGGGCGTGCTGGTGACCGGCGGGAACATGGAACCGCTGGCCGCGCGCATGGACTTCGAGTTCAGCCCGCTGCCCGAGGGCTTCGCGACGCGGGTCACCGAGCTGGTGAACGCCGAGATCGCCGCGGATCGGCCCATCGCGGTGAGCTTCCTGGAACGCTCAGTGGCGCTGGCCGATCCCGAACTGATCCGCACGAAGGTCAACCTGATCCCCGAGTGGGTGACTGACATACGGGTGGTGGACATCGTGGGGCTCGACCGCCAAGCCGACGGGGGCACCCATGTGGCGTCCACGGGCGCCGTGGGCCGCTTCGAGATCACCAAGACTGAATCGAAGGGCAAGGGCAACAAGCGCGTCCGCATGGTGCTCCACGACGCTTAGCGGCTGCCCGCTCTTGGCGAGCGCGCGTCTGTTCGGTACCTTGGAACAAATGACTCCCCGGGAGCCGCTGGGCGCAACGCGCCTGGCCACGCCCTCCGCTCGCCGCACGGCGACGTCGCGATTCGGCGCTTCCCGACGCGAGGGCCACGATGCGTCGGCCTTCTACGCCCGCTTCACCCCGCCCGTCCTGTCCGATGACGACACGGTGGCTCGCGGGCCTGACTTCGATGCCGAGCTTGCTGAGCGCATCGGCGACGGCTGCTTCTGCGGCGACGCCCGGCAGATGACAGCGCTTCCAGATGCCTCTGTGGCGCTGGTGGTCACCTCACCGCCGTACTTCGTCGGCAAGTCGTACGAAGATGCCATCGCCGCCGGCACCGACAGCCGCATCCCCACCAGCTATTTCGACTACCTCGACATGCTGCGCGACGTGTTCGCCGAGTGCGTGCGGGTGCTTGAGCCGGGTGGACGCATGGCCGTCAACGTGGCGAACCTCGGCCGCAAGCCCTACCGCAGTCTGTCCGGCGACGTGGCCCGGATCTTCGAGGAGCTCGGCCTGCTGCTGCGTGGCGAGATCGTGTGGCAGAAGAGCAAGGGCTCGAGCGGGTCGTGCGCGTGGGGATCGTTCCGCAGCCCGTCCAACCCGACCCTGCGTGACACCACGGAGCGCATCGTGATCGCCAGCAAGGGCCGCTTCGATCGGGCGCGCTCGGCCGCTCAGCGCGAGGAGGAGGGACTGCCGCACCGCAGCAGCCTGTCCACCGATGAGTTCATGGAAGCCACGCTCGACGTGTGGGACATGGGGCCCGAGAGCGCGCAGCGGGTGCGGCACCCGGCGCCGTTCCCGCTGGAGCTGCCCCGGCGCCTGATCGACCTGTACACCTACGAGGACGACCTGGTGCTCGACCCGTTCATGGGCTCGGGCACCACGCTGGTGGCGAGCGTGCTGTGCGGCAGGCGGCCGGTGGGCTACGACCTGAACCCCGATTACGTGGACTTGGCCCGCGCACGCGTCGCTGCGGCAGCCTCGGCTCCGCCCGACACGCCACCCAACAGCAATCAGCCACCGTTGTTCGAGTTGAGCACTGCCGCGCCGAAGGCAATTGCGGACGCGATGACAGCCGACGCGTTTGTACGTCAAGCGGTGGATGCCGGTCGCAAGGCTCACGACATCGCCGGCGAACTGCTCGAAGGAGCGGGATTCGAGATCGTGCGCAGCCCCGCCACGGTGCGCGGTTCTGGTGTGAAGTTCAGCTTCCTGGTGGCCGACCGTGCGAAAGGCGAATGGTGGGTTGACGTGGCGGGAGCGTTCACCACGGTGCGCCCGGGACTGCTGCGCGCCGAAACGCTGTGGAAGGCACTCGGGCGCGCATCCGTGCTGGCCTCGGCCCAGCCCGGCGCACGCTTGCTGCTGCTGACGCCGCACCTGCCCCGTGTGGGTGCCGAGGGCGACCGTGCGCTGCGCACGCTCGGACCAACTGCGGTCTTCGACGTCATCGAGCTGTTCGACGAGGCTGACGTGGCCAGGCTCGCGAGCTATGCCGATGGAACTGCGACCCTGCTCGCCGGCTTCTGGGACGACGGCGAGATTGACACCGCGCCCTAGCGAAGCTCAGACGCTGTCGATGCGCTTGAACAGCTCTGCGTAGGCGAGCCCGGCCTGTTGGCCGCTGGCCGCTGCCACTGCATCCACCCAGTCGGCAAAGCGCTGTACTTGGTTGGGATCGTCAGGATCGGTGATGTCGTGGGTGGTCACGAATTGGGTGCGGTGGCAGAGCAGCGCAGCGGTCTTGGCCGCAGTCCAGCCCTCGACGTTCTCCGCGTGGTCGGGCTCGTCGGCTTCGAACAGAAGCAGCTCGTCGGGGCGGTGCGGCGGCAGGCCCTGCTCAGGGAAGAAGAACGGGTCGCGTGCTGCTACCACGCCCTCGACTGCCAGCAGTCCGGCGTGGCGATGATCGGGATGGAGCCGGTAGCGCTTCCAGGGGTCGTGGCCCAGAATCACGGCGGGCCGAAGCTCCCGGATGACCTGCGCGAGCTGCGCACGGGTCGCGAGGTCGCTGTCGAGCTCGCCGTCGACGTGGCCGCCGAAGCGCACCTCGCCCGTGGCGCCCAATGCTGCGGCGGCGGCCCGCTGCTCGTCCTGGCGGGTTCGCACCAGCGCTGTCTGGTCGCACTCAGGGTCCCACGTGCCCTTCGAACCGTCAGTGCAGATGAAGTGGTGCACGATGGCGCCGGCAGCCGCCCACTTGGCCAGCGTCGCTCCGCAATCGAACTCGGCATCATCAGGGTGCGCGGCAATCACCAGTGCCGACGCCGGCACCGCCAAGTCAATCGAGAAGCCGGTGTCAGCGGTCATCGCTGGTCGTCGGCATCGGCGAGGTATGCCGCGAGATCGTCGGGTGTGTCGATGTCGAATTCCAGCGCTGCGACCCGCCGTACCTGCAAGTCGAGCCCGCAGCGCCGCGCTTCGTCGCAATGAGCACTGAACGAGTCAGGCCCGTAGTGAAGCTCGAAGCCGGTGCCCAACGGCAGCGCCATCACGTTGGTGCCGTCGAGGTGCCGGTCGGGCACGATCGTCACAGCGCCCGGCTCGGCCAGTCCTTCGAGGGTTTCGGCCCGGGGCAGATCACCGTGGGCGATCACGACGTGCTGCGGCCAGCGGCCATCGGATGCGGCGTCGCTGCCGGTCGAGTGTCGCCAGGGCGGTGATTCGTCTGGCGTTGCGGCCGACAATCGCTCGAGGGCAGCTGTGAGGGCGCCATTCAGTCCCCGCACTTCAATGCGGAGCGGATGGGCCCCCACTGAATGAGCCCATTCGGCCACCTCGTCGTTGTCGCACACCACGAGCGCTGGCATGCCACCGGCGGCTTGCACGACCCGCGAGGCCATGGAACGAGCCAACTCGGCCCGCTCACCGGCAGGAAGCTGCGGGGCGAGCCGGCCCTTGGCCAGCTCGAAGTCCTTCACGGGGATCAGCACCACCGCTTCGATGTCGCCGCGATCAGTCACCCGCGGCGAGTGTATGGGCACGCTTGGATCTGACGGCAGGGCAGGTGCCGGCAACAGGCTGCGTCGTCCGACGACGGATCCGGCTCGGCCGGCGGGCCCCGGTTTGCTAGGACATGACGGTGCTGACTGAGCCTCCCGATGAGTGGGTGCGACCGTGGTGGGCCGAGCGCCAGCTCGACTCGAGAACGGCTGCGTATGCACCGGAGCCCAGCAGGGTCCGCTACTGGCTCGACGCTCATCAGGTCGTGGACACCGTGCTGGCGAACACGGTGGGCCGCTCATGGACGACCATCGGCATGCCGGAGACGTTCGACCGGGCCGCAGTGGATCCCCGGGGGTTGGTGGTGCTTGGAGGCTGGTCGCTGGACTGGTGGGTGCGCGCCGGCGAGGAGTGGGTATTCCCGTCGCGGGCGGCTGCGGTGCGGCAGCGCTTGGTGGACGGGATGCCGGTGGTCGAGACCGTGCTGCGCGTCGGCGGCGGCGATGTGGTGCATCGGGTTGCGGCGGCCCGGGGCGCTTCCGTCCAGCTCGCTGACGCTGAACGGCACGTCAGGCGGCAGCGAGGTCCGCGGACGACTGGAGACCGCACGAGCGCTATTCCCGAAGTGTTCGTGGTGGAGATCACCAATCGCACGCCTGCGCCCGTGGCGGTTGCGCTCGCTGCACGGCCGTACCACTTGGGTGCGTTCCAGCATGAGGACGACCAGATCTGGGAGTGGTCGAACGCGTGGGGCATCGACGAGATCACCGTTGACGGCCGGGTGATGACGCTCGACGATGACGATCGCCATACGGTGAACCGTGCGGCTGTGATCTTCGATCGCGCACCGGGTGACGCAGTAGTCGGCAGTCACGGGGCTGATTGCGCCGCCGTGCTGGTGGAAGCCGGCGAACAGGCCGCGACGGGACAGCCGAGTTCAGTATCGGTCAGCATCGGGGGTAGCACGTCGCTCGAGGACGCAGCATCGACGCCGCGATCCGAGCCCGCATCGATGCCGCAGCCAGAGCGGCCTCAGGTTTCGGAGCGGTGCCCGCAGCACCTGGCCAATGCAGCGGCGATCTTCCCGCTGGTTGCGGGAGCGACGCTGCGCGCCGCCATTGTCGAGCGAGGCTCAGCCTTCGAATGGGACGACGCCGGCAGCCCCGCACTCGGCGCCGCTGTTCTCGACGCGGTGCCCGCCGTGGATCGGGTGGCCAATGGCTGGCGCCTGCGTGTCGACGCGGGCTGCCGTCTCCAACTGCCTGGCGGTCGACTGGCCGACGCTGCGCTCTCGGCACGCTCGGCGCAGCTGCTCTCGACGGCGCCCTGCGATGACGGTCCCGGCGTCGTGGGCCCGATGCTTGCCCCGGCGGTGCACACCGATGCGCAGTTCGCTGGCGACGATCTGGTGCAGCTGCTGATGCTCGTCGAATCTGGCATGCCTCAGCAAGCGCGGGATCTTCTGCTGCGCCAGGCCCAGGCGCAGGATTATTCGGGCGAGACCAGCAGCATGGGACTCTCGGTGACCGGTACCACGCTGGTGCTGGCCGAGCACTTGCTTTCGCTGCATCCCGACCTGGAGCTTGCGGAGGGCATCTCGGAATTCGTGACGGCAGCGGCACGATGGCTGCTGACACGCGAAGCAGAGCGCCGCGAGGAGGCATGGACGATCCGGGAGGGACTGCGAGCCAGCCACCGGCTGCTGCTGCGGCTCGGCGCTGAACGTGCGGCGATTGCCTTGCAGCGCGAGGCGATGTCCCTGCCCGAGGCACTGCGCGTGGACGTGGCTGGCTCAGCGGGCTCGCGTGCCAGCCGCCGAGGACGCCGCCGCGCTGGCCCGCATGCTGCCGACGGCGGTGCCGACCCAAAGGAAGCCACGTCGTTCTACCGCGATGGATTGGGACGCTCGCCGTGGGAGGCGTCGTGGGACGAGATGCCCGCACCACCGAGCCAGCGTTGGGAATGGCTGTCGCATGACACCGGGCTGTGGATCCATGCCGCGGTGCCGTGGGCGCCGCCGTTGCCGTTCGTGGGGGCCGAGCCGGCCGAGGGCACGCCTGCGGACTTCGTGGCCGACACGGCAGCGTCGTGCGGTCACGACCTGGTGGCCACCGCGCTGCTGGCCTTCGCCGAGGCTCGACCGGCACCCAGGCGCGCTTTCGAGCGCCTCGAGACGCTCGTCTCGGCGGCGTCGCCGACGCTGAACTGGCCGACCTACATGCACCCGACGCTGCGCACGGGCACCAACGGGACGGGGCACGACTTGGTGGTGGGCGGCCTGTTCGTGCGGACACTGCTGCGACTGCTGGTCGACGTGCCCGACAACGGTGCTGCCAGCCGCGGGGGAGCAGGCCGCGAATCACCCAGCCTGCGGCTGGCGGCGCAGTGGCCGGCGGCCTGGCTGGGCCAGCCGGTCGAGGTGCACAGCGTGCCGACGCGCATCGGCGCTGTGTCGTGGGCGGTGCGCTGGCACGGCGAGCGGCCGGCGCTGCTGTGGGAAGTTGCGCCGCACGATCCGGACGGCGACCCGCCCGCAGTCAAGGCGCCTGGGCTGGACCCGGCGTTCGCGGCAACGGGCTGGCAGGGCGAGACGCTCCTCGCACCCCCGCGCGCGCCCTAACCGGTTTTCCGACCGGCACAGGGTCGGCAACTAGGTTCACATTCATGACGGCGCGGCCGAGCCTTACGTTCGAGCGGCACTGCTGGGACGCCGGCGAGACGACCGTTGTGGGCGTGGACGAGGTTGGCCGCGGCGCTTGGGCCGGCCCGTTGACCGTCGGCGCGGTCGTGGTTTCTCCGCACGGACGCGTGAACGGCATTCGCGACTCCAAGGAGCTCCGCCCTGAGGTGCGCGAGCAGCTCTTCGAGCGCATCGACGACTGGGCCCGTGCGTGGTCGGTGGGGCACGCCACCGCCGCCGAGTGCGACGAACTGGGCATGACCGATGCACTGCGGCTGGCCACCCGCCGGGCCCTGGACCTGCTGCCGGCCGAGCCGGACCGCGTGCTGCTCGACGGCAACTTCAACTTCGTGGACTGGCGTCCCAGCCGGGCGCTCGTGGAGGGCGACCGGCGCTGCCTGTCGATCGCGGCGGCCTCGATCATGGCCAAGGTGGTGCGAGACCGGATCATGACCGTGCTGGCCGGCGACTTCCCGCCCTACGGGTTCGAGTCGAACAAGGGCTATCCCGCGCCGGTCCACCGTGCCGCGCTGGCCACCCACGGACCGTGCGCTATCCACCGGCTGAGCTGGTCGTTCACCGATGCGCTGCCCGACGCCGAGCCGGTGCCGAACCCCACCCACAACGACGCCGAGACAGCGCTCGCCACCTACTCGAAGGCTTTCGCCGGGCCCGACACGACGCTGTTCTGAGCGGCCGTCCCGGCGAGCGGTCGTCGGCGGCAGGTCACGCACCGCGCCTGAATGAAGCCGCGGACGCAGGCTGCTAGAAGAAGGCAGCTTCACGGAGAGGCCCCTAATGAGTGTGAACGACGACCCCAACGCCCAGCAGCGCGAGTTCTGGCGCAACGCAGACGTGTGGGTGCAGGAGCAGGAGCGGCTGGACGCCCAGCTCGGCCACATCGGCCTAGCGGCGATGGAGACCGTGGAGGGCCTGCCGACGGAAGCCAACGTGCTGGACGTGGGCTGCGGCTGCGGCCAGACGACGCTGCAGTGGAGCGAGCGCGTCGGCGGTTCGGTGCTGGGCCTCGACATCAGCGAGACGCTGATCGACGTGGCCCGCCGGCGCGGCGCTGCGCATGCCGCCGAGCGTCCTGAGACGGCGCCGATCGCATTCGAGATCGCAGACGCCCAGACGGCGGACATCGCCGCGCTCGGTGCTGCTGCCTCGGGCCGCAACGGGGTCTTCGGCGGCTTCGACCTCGTCTTCTCGCGCTTCGGCGTGATGTTCTTCGCTGATTCGGCGGCAGCGTTCGCAAATCTGCGCGCCGCCACGCGGCCGGGCGGGCAGCTTGCATTCGTCTGCTGGCAGACGCCGCGCCAGAACCCGTGGCTGGTCACTGTCAACAAGGCAGTGCTGGAGATCGTGGAGATGCCCGACGGCGGGGGGCCGGCAGTGGATCCGTTCGCATTTGCCGATCCCGACTTCGTGAGCGACATGCTCGGTGCAGCGGGGTGGTCGGACGCTGGCTTGGAGTCGTTCGAGACCGAGGTGCTGTACGGCGTGGGCAGCACGCTTGCCGACACTGCGCAATTCGCCATGGACCTGGGCATCGCCCGGCGGGCGCTGGCCGGGCACCCGCCCGAATTGCACGCTCAAGCGAAGGACGCCGTCATTGCAGCGCTCGCGCCTTTCGAGACGCCGAAGGGCGTGGTCTTCCCTGCCGCTGCGTGGATCGTCACGGCGCGCAACTGATCCCGCAGACGGTCGCCAGCGCTCCCGCTTGTTGCGAGGCTCAACCGGCGCGACGGCAGAAGGCACGGGTTTGGCACACTCGCGGGCGATGATCGACGAACCGAGCTGGACGATAGGGATCGAGGAGGAATATCTCCTCGTCGACCGCGACAGCGGCGCATTGGTGCAGGCCCAACCGCCCGGGCTGATCGAACGGGTGGCCGAGCTGCGCCACGGGCTCGTGAGCCCGGAGCTCTTCAGCGCGCAGATCGAGATCGGCACCGGCATCTGCCGCGACATGAAGCACCTGCGCGCCGATGTCGGCCTGCTGAGGCTCGCGGTCACCGAGGCCGCTGCGGAACATGGGCTTGCGCCGATTGCCGCGTCCACCCATCCGTTCGCCAGACCGGAGGAGCTCCAGATCACCGACAAGGAGCGCTACCGGGTTCTGGCCGACGATCTCCAGGACATCACGCGTCAGCTCGTCATCTCGGGCCTGCATGTGCACGTGGGCATCGAAGACCCCGAGCTGCGCATCGACCTGATGAACCAGGTGACGTACTTCCTGCCGCACCTGCTGGCTGTGTCGACCTCGTCGCCGTTCTGGCAGGGTCGCGACACCGGGCTGGCCAGCTACCGGTCGGCGGTGTACAAGACGCTGCCGCGCACCGGCCTGCCGCCGAAGTTCGACTCGTGGGCGGAGTTCCGTCGCCATGTCGATGTGCTGGTGAACGCCGGGATCATCGAGGACTCGTCGAAGGTCTGGTGGGACATCCGGCCCTCGGAGCGCTATCCGACCTTGGAAATGCGGGTCACCGACCTGCCGACCCGCATGGAGGACACCATCGCCATCGCAGCCGCGTACGTCTGCCTGCTGCGGATGCTGTGGCGGCTGCGAACCGAGAACCAGCGTTGGCGCGGCTACGCCAACTTCCTCATCGGCGAGAACCTATGGCGCGCCGAGCGTTACGGCATCGGCGGCTCGTTGATCGACTTCGGCAAGGGCACGCTGGTGCCGTACGACCACCTGGCCGACGAGCTCATCGAACTGGTGACGCCCGATGCCGAGGCGCTCGGATGCGTGGATGAGGTCCGCCACCTCCGCGCCATATGCGAGCACGGCACGTCAGCGAATCGTCAGCTCGCCGTCTATCAAGGGGCGTTGGATGACGGCGCCGATCATGACGAGGCCCTCGCCGAAGTGGTGCAGTACCTCATCGGCGACACGCTGGCGCCGCCCGCCGACGACTAGTTGCAGATGCCGTCTGTGCCGACTCCGCGGTGGCTGTAGCACAGCGGAGTCGCAAGCACGCTGTGCAGCGTGTACGGCCCCAAGTCGGTGGTGAAGTCGCCGCCGCCGTCGGCATCCAAGGCCCGGATGTCAGCGGCCATCTGAGCGATGATCAGCAGCCGGTAGCCGCGCACCGAGTCGTCAGGCTGGCCGACGACATCGACAACGATTTCCAGGAGATCTCCCGATGCGTCGGGTGCTGAAGCGGTCCTGACACGCGATTGCGGTTCTTGTGAGGCGACCGTTGCAACGACCTGGTCGACAAGCTCTGCGAACGCCTCGGAGGTCGCGGGGCCGTCGATGTCGGTGATGACCTGTGCGGTGATGTCGAGGGCGGTCGCCGGCGACAGCGGTGCCAGGTAGTTCGAGCTGGCCCAGCCGACGATCGGGCCCGCCCGGATCTCGTGCCAGGTGCTCGTGGCGAGGTCGCGGGAGCGGCCGGTCGCGGTCACTCCTGCGACGCCGATCCTCGCGAACGCCGCTTCGGCTTCGGCATCGCGGACCAGCAGCGCGCTCTCCGCAGGCGACTGCGGCGAGAGTTGCAGCGTCAGTGTTGCGACGACCTCGCCATTGGGAACGTCGCGCACGTTGAGCCAGTCGTCGTGGGCGACGCCGATGACACCGAGTCGCGTGCCGGCCGCCGGCCCGAATGCTGCCGGAGTGCCCGGCAGCGCGTCGTCAGGTGTCGTCGTGGCGGCAGGCTCGGCCGGAGCTGCTGTGGTAGCGGTGACCACAGTTGCCGAAGGCGTCCCAGCATCCGCCGACGTGCCTGTCGTCGTGGCCGGCGGCGACGACATCGCCGGTTCGTCGTCGGCTTCCGCCACGGTCGGCGCAGCGGCCACATCGGCTGTCGTTCGTGCCGGTTCCACCTCGGTCCCGCTCAACGCCACGAACAACGACAGCACCGAGATCACCAAGGCAGCAAAGGCCATCGCGGCAACAAGTCGGTTCGTCATGAATCCGCCATGACGGCAGGCAAGCTCACTGAGGTTCCGGTATATCGCAGCACCGGACGAATCTGGCGGCACCAAGCACCAGCGCGCAACCAGCGCGCCCGCTTCCCGGCTTGAGCGTGTCCAGAATTCGACGGCCAGTCACGGACCAGTGATATCGATTTGATACCATTCCATCTATGGCGATGACGCTCAGGCTGACCGATGACGAGCAGGAGGCACTGCGTCAGCGAGCCGCGCTGGATGGCACCTCGATGCAGGAAGCCGCTCGGCGTGCCGTGCGCGAGTACGTGGCCAAGGCGGAGCATCGCGACCGTGTCGCAGTTGCAGCCGACCTCGTCATGGATCGTCACGCTGAAGCGCTGCGCCGTCTAGGCGAGTGAACGAGACGTTCGAGTACCTCGACACCGAAGACCTCGTCGAGCTGGCCCGCCGGCTGCTCGGCGATCCACCGCCGATTCGAGACCTAGGCCTCCTAGGTGCCGCAGCGGCACGCCCCCAGGCCTCCGCATTCGGCGAAGACGCGTACCCTGATGCCTGGACCAAAGCCGCGGCACTGCTGCACTCGGTGGTCAACAACCACCCGCTCGTAGACGGCAACAAGCGACTCGGCTGGCTAGCCGCAGCCGTCCTCCTGGAAGTCAACGACGCCAGCGTGACCGTAGCCAGCAACGATGCCGTCTACGACCTCGTCATGACCGTCGCCTCAAGCGACATCGGCGTCGACGACATCGCAGCCGCCCTACGCGCCATGGGTAGTCGCGCGTGACCGGTAGATCTGCTCGAGGTGGAGGCGTCAGTAGGCAATGTCGAGGGAGTAGCGGAGGGCTTGGTCGAGCTGGGCTCGCTTGACTGTGTCGAGCTGGCCGACCGGGTTGGCGTCGAGGCGGGTGATCGGCACGGTGAGGAGGTTGTCGCAGCTGATCGCGCTTGGCTGCGGCAGTCCTTCGTCTGTGCCGACCTCCACTTCTGAGCGGATGCCTCGCATCGTGCGTGTGATGGGAGCGCACACAACTGCCGTCAGCACAGAGGCCGCGGCGTCTCTTGACAGCACGACGACGGGTCGTCGGCCGCTTGGCTCTCCCAGATCGCCCCAGTAGATCTCGTTGCGGGCTACCACGGGGTCGCTGTCTCGGCCGCCAGACGCGTCGCTGCCTCGACGAGTGCCGGTTCCTGGGGCTCGCGACGGTATGCAGCGACTAGTTCGGCATCGGCGGCGGCCAGGTCTGCTGCATCAATGACCGCGCGTGCGCCTCGGCGGAGCAGTGCCGACCTGCTTGTTCCCTCGGCAGTGGCGATCTCCGAGAGGCGTTCGATGAGTTCGTCGTCGAGTTGAACGAGCACTTCGCGTCGAGCCATGACCATATGGTATGGCATATGTCCCGGACTCGGCGACGCTGGCAGATGGCGTCTCGGAACTACCACGCTGGCACCGTAACGAGCGCAGACCGAGCCATTCCAACGGTTTTCCTGCTGACTCGCTGAGCGGGGTGCTGGTACGTTGACCGGCCGTATGGCTCATGAAACCTATGCACTTCCATCTATGCCTGAGCGGTACACCCGGCCTGACTGGGTGCGGCGCATCATCCTCATGGGTGACTCGATCGGGGGGCGCCCCCAGGACTTGGTGCCCATAGACGCCGGCGAGCTGCTGAAGCTGGCCGAGGCCTCGCTCGGCGGCATGCCTGCCGGCGACCTGGGCGACCCCGACTGGCAGCAGCGCTTCGAGGCGCTGACCGCCGACCTGGACGCCTCGCCTATGCACGTGCTCGGCCGGCTGATGACCAAGCAGGAGCTGCTGCGCTCGCTGCGCACCCGGCTGCTGCTCACAGCGGCCATCGACGCGACCCCGCAGATCACCGCTGAGCCCGTGCGCGCCCCCTTGATGATCGCCGGCCCGGCCCGCTCGGGCACCTCGATCCTGTTCGAGCTGCTGGGGCTGCATCCCGACCTGCGAGCCCCGATCGGCGCCGAGGCGCTCCACCCGGTGCCGCTGCCCGAAGATGGCCTCGCCGATCGGCTGGAGATGGGGCAGAGCGAGCAGGAATTCTGGGCCGACATCCAGCCCGAGTTCCTGGCCATGCACGAGTTCCGGGCCGACCTGCCCGTCGAGTGCATCACCCTCACCACAGGCAGCTTTGCCGGTTTCCACTGGAGCATGATCGCCCCGCTGACAGGGTGGATTCCCGATCTGGCGGTCAACTACAGCTACGAGCGGCAGATCCTGCAGGTGCTCCAGCACGGCGCGGGCCCCACGCAATGGGTGCTCAAGACGCCCGGCCATCTCTTCGTGCTGCCCGATCTGTTCGCGGAGTTCAACGACGCCTGGGTGATCCAAACCCACCGGGACCCGGCCCGCACCATGGCCTCCACCGCCAGCATCACCGCCATGATCCACTGGATGCGCTTCGCCGATGTGGACGCCGTCGGCAACGCCCAGTTCGTGCACGACGCCTTCGCCTTCGCCCTCAACGACTCGGTGAATCTGCGAGCAAACGGCGTCGTGCCGGACGAGCGCTTCGTGGACGTGAGCTACACGCAGTTGGTGAGCGACCCCATCGGAGCGCTGGGCCCGGCCCTCGAACAGATGGGCCTGTCGATGACCGATGCCTACGCCGCCGCAGTGCGGGACTACCTGGACCACAAGCCCAAGGGCAAGTACGGCGTCCACCGCTACCAGCCCGAAGACTGGGGAATGACCGCCGAAGGCATACGCGACGCCACGGCCCAGTACATCGAGCGGTTCGACCTGCCCCTCGAGGGCTGAGCCGACCACGATCATGGATCCGCTTCCCGAGACCGAGTCCCGCCGGGCGCTCGCTGAGCTGCTCGAGACGCTGCGTGACGCCGACGAGCGCTGGGTGTCGCCCGAGTGGAACCTGTACACCGCCGACGACGCCGTCGAGGCGCACCGCGCCCTCATGCACTATCTGCAGTGGGGACTGGCGGGGCTGTTCGAGCGCGACCCGTCCGCTCCCCGGTTCCGCCGCTTGGTGACGCCGAGTCGCAAGCTGCTGGGCGACAACCCAGACACCATCTACTTCGAGGCCCCGGTGTCGGCAGGGCACGTGTACCGCGTGACCGGCGAAACCGAGGGCGCGATCTACCTGTCGATTTCGATCGAGTCGAGCGTCGGGTGGGGGTCGATGGACAACCAGGTGCTCAGCGTGCTCAACGACACGACCCTCGACGTCGACGCTGACGGCCGCTTCGAGATCATCGTCGGCGGCGAGTCCCGGCAGGGCAACTGGCTGGAGCTGCCGCCCCAAGAGGGCGCAATCATCACTCGCCACTACTTCGAGGACACCACGCACGCGGCGACCAATCCCGCCCGGATCCCGGAAATGGACATCGAGGTCATCGACGGTGCGCCCCCTCCCCGGCCCTCCGACGACTCGGTCAGCGCCGGCATCCGCCGCATTGCGGCAATGATCCGCGAGCTCACCGTGGATCGCGTGCCGATGGCCCAGGGCGAACCCCGATCGTGGGTGTCGCTGGTGCCGAATGAGTTCCCGCCCCCCGGTTTGCCCGGCGACCTCGGCCTGTCGGCCATCGATGCCGCGTACGCCCTGGCGCCGTTCGTGGTCGGGCCCGACGAAGCGCTGGTGATCCGCGGCCGCTGGCCCGAATGCCGCTACGCCAACATCAGCCTGTGGAACCGCCACCTGCAATCGCTCGACTATGCGAACCGCTCTATCTCGCTCAACCGCGCCCAGATGGTCGCCGACGATGACGGCCGCTTCACCGCCGTCATCGCCCACGCCGATCCCGGCGTTCCGAACTGGCTCGACACCGAAGGCCGCCCCTTCGGCATCGCCTTCTGGCGCTTCATGCTGCCCGACGGCGACATCGAGACACCCCGAGCCGAACTCGTCCCCCTCGCCGATCTCCCGACTCGCCTCTGAAGCGCTGTTCGCGGGTGCTCGCGAGCCGTCCTGATCGCCGGCGCGGCCTCAGTCGGCGAAGGCGTCGACGAGAGGTTGGTAGCGGTCCAGGAAGCGGGCCAAGCGATCGCCGCCGTCGGGAGCGCCGAGGACCACCCGTTCGGCGCCGAGGCTGCCGTACAGCTCCAGCTTCTCTGCGTCCGGGCTCGCGTAGCAGTACATCGAGATCGGGATGGCATCGGGGTTGCGGCCCGCTGCCTCCGCCGCAGTGCGGAAGCGTTCGACGCCTACGCGCACATCCCGGAAGCCGACGTCAAGGGGGCACCAGCCGTCTGCGTACTCGGCAACGTGGCGCATGCCGATGCGACCCCGGCAGCCCACCAGCACCGGCGGGCCGGGCTGCTGGGCCGGCTTCGGGTACACCCGGGCGGGCGCGAAGTTCACGAACTCGCCCGAGTAGGCGGCTTCGTGCTCAGCCCACAGCACCCGCAGCGCGGCGACCGTCTCACGCATGGCGTTGTAGCGCTGCGCCCACGGCACGTCGGAGACGTTCGCCAGTTCTTCGCGATTCCATCCCACGCCGACACCGAACAGCAACCGCCCTTCGGACACCTCGTCCAGCGTCGCCACGCTCTTGGCAAGGTCCAAGATCTCGTGTTCGAGCACGAGGCAGACGCCCATCGCCAGCTTGATATTCGACGTCGCAGCCGCCGCGGTCGCCAGCGATACGAACGGGTCGCGCATGTGCCAGTAGAACTCGGGCAGTTCGCCCCCGTCTGGGTGAACCGTCTCGCGGCTGGCCGGGATGTGGCTGTGCTCGCCCACCCACAGCGAGTCGTAGCCCCGCTGCTCGGCCTCGACCGCCATGTCGGCGGTAGCCGGCCCGTAGTCGCTGTTGGTCGGTGCCAAGCCGATCTTCATGCCGGCCGGCTCACTCGGCGCGCTGGGTGCCGACCTTCAGCTCCCGGAACGGGCTGGTGGTGTCGATGCCGGGCTCTTTGGGCAGGCCCAGCACACGCTCGCCGACGATGTTGCGCATCACCTCGTCTGAGCCGCCGGCGATGCGCATCGCCGGGAAGCCCAGCACGTAGCCGGCCCACGAGAACGTGCCCCACTCGCCGGAGTCGACCACCAGCTTGGGGCCGATGGTGTCGGCCACGAACTCGCAGGTGGCGTTCATCTGGCGGATCAGTCCCATCTTCGACAGCGACATCTCGGGGCCCGGGGTCTTGCCGGCGCGCAGCGCGTCCATCGTGCGTTGGTTCGACCAGCCCAGCACCTTGCCGTGGGTGTAGATCTCGGCGAGCTTCTGCCGGGCCAAGGCGTCGCCGGCCATGCCGTAGTGAGCGGCCATCGCAGACAGCTTGGTGAAGCTGCCCCCGCCAGTGCCGCCGCCCGAGCCGCCGCCGATCGCCGCCCGCTCGTTCATCAGCGTGGTCAGCGCCACGCCCCAGCCCTGGTTCACCTCGCCGAGGCGGTGCGAGTCGGGCACGCGCACGTCGGTGAAGTACACCTCGTTGAAGTTGGCCCCGCCGGTCATCTGTCGCAGCGGCCGCACCTCCACGCCGGGTGCCTTCATGTCCACGAGGAAGCCGGTCAGGCCCTGGTGCTTGGGCAGGTCGAAGTCGGACCGGGCGATCACCTCGCCGATGTCGGAATAGTGCGCGCCCGAGGTCCAGACCTTCTGGCCGTTGAGGATCCACTCTTCGCCGTCGCGCTCGGCCCGCATCTGCAGGCTCGCCAGGTCCGAACCGGCACCCGGCTCGGAGAACAGCTGGCAGCCCACGATGTCGGCCCGGTACATCTGCGGCAGCACATCGGCGGACACGTCGGGCTCGGCGTGGGCCAGGATTGTCGGCGCCACCATGCCCAGGCCGATGCCGAAGAAGCCGCCGTCGGGCGTGTCGAACTGGCTCTCGAGCTGGCCCCAGACGCGCTCGAACTTGCGAGGCATACCGCCGCCGCCCAGCTCGGTCGGCCCGCTGATCCAGCCGAAGCCGGCGTCGTACTTGGCGGCCCGCCACTCCTTGGATGCCTCCAGCTCAGCGCGCTCGCGCTCGCGGTCGATCTCCTCGAAGAGCGCCGCGTTGTCGGGCCCCTCGCCCCAGACGAACTCGCGCCGCTCGGCTTTGCGCTTGGCGTTGGCCTCCAAGAATTCCAGCGCCTCAGCAGCAAACTGCTCCTCGGTGATCTCAGCGGTGTCGGCAGCGGCCATGTCGGGCTCCTGTTTCGTGCAAGAAAGGCGGAATATCCGGGATACGAGCAGCCCCAAGCTAGCGACATATGTCGCTACGCTCATCGGCCATGGGTCAGCCCGTCCGAGTAGCAGAACGACCGTCGTCAGTCCGTGTGGGCACGGTGCAGTTCGAGACCAACCGCCCGCTGACTGGGGCAGGCCATCGCTACTACAACAGCGCCGAAGATGCCGCCAGCGCCGAGGATCCAGCCGACCTGCTGGCGTGGCGCCTGTTCCAGCGGGGCGGTGTCGACCACATTCACGTGTACGGCAACGTGGCCACCATCGACCTCTCCCGGGGCCACACCTCCGACGGCATCGCCGAACTCATCGAAGAGCTGTTCGCCCACTACCGCTAGCTCGCTAGCGGTAGCAACCAGCACAGTCGCTAGCTCGCTAGCGGTAGCGACCAGCACAGTCGGTAACTCGTTACCGGTAGCGACCGGCACAGTCGGTAGCTCGCCCGCGTGAGCGATCGGCGCGGCGATAGCTACTGTGGCACGTATGACCGAAGACGAGTTCCGTTCTGAGCTGGCAGCGCAGGGCTATGGCGAACCGCGCAACGCCGAGTTCGAGCCTCACGCCAATGGCGAGTTGCACAGCCACGAGTTCTCTGCCATGGCGATGGTGACCAGGGGCGAGTTCCGGCTGGGCTTGGAGGACGAGACCCGGGTCATGGGAGTGGGGGACTGGTGCGAGGTTTCCGCCGGCACGCTGCATAGCGAGATGGCGGGTCCAGTCGGCGCGACCCTGCTGGTCGGCACGAAGTAGCTCGACGCAGTTCGGTTCCGCCGTCGCGTCGCTGCGGCGGCAGGCGACGAGCACGGGCATCGACGACGGCGGTAAACAGTCGTTTGTAAAGACGATTGTTCGTCTAGTCTGTCGCGATGGCAGTGCAGCTGCGTCATACCGCCGGCCCTCGTGGGGTCGGCGCATTGGACCCAGCCGGCCCTCGTGGGGTCGGCGCATTGGACCCAGCGCATGCTGCGGACATCGGGTACAGCAAACGCCTGCTGCCCGTCGCTGACGAGTTGGCACCGCTGCTGACCCAGCCGGGGCTTGTCCCCGGGACGGTGCTGGCCGCTCAGGGTCCGGGGGCGTTGACCTTGGCGACGACCTTCGCGGCGGAGGTCTCGCGTGCGGGCGGATGGGTGACCGCGGTGGGGCTGGGACGCATGGGTGTCTCGGCGGTGGCGGAACGGGGGGCATCGCTGGACCGGTGGGCCTTCGTGGACCAACCCGGCGGCGCCGCAGCCGAAGTGCTGAATGCCTTGATCGGCAATGTCGACGTGATCTTGCTGGCTAAGGGCGTGCGGCTGGCGGCTGCCCACAGCCGGCGCCTGCGCACCCGCTTGCGGGAGCGCGGAACCGTGGTGATCGAGGTCGGCGCATCGGGCACAGCCGGCGCTCGTGGCGTCGGCGCATCGGGCACAGCCGGCGCTCGTGGCGTCGGCGCATTGGACCCAGCCGGCGCTCGTGGCGCTGGCGCATTCAGTCCAGACGTGACCTTGACGGTGGAACGTGCTGCGTGGACCGGTCTCGGGCGGGGGCACGGCCGGCTGCGGGAACGCCGGGCCGAGGTGGTTGCTGCGGGCCGCGGTGCGGCGTCGCTGCCGCGACGAGCCGTCCTGTGGCTGCCCGATGCCAACGGACACATCACCGCCGTCCGCGGTGCGATCGACACCGTTTCCTGGCCCGCTCAGGCCGTATCTGCTCAGGACGGCATCTCGATAGCCGACGCCTCGGGAAACAGTGACCATGCCGTCGTCCCCCTGCAGCGCCGTGCGGGATAACCACGACAGCCGGGCCGGCTTGGCCAGCCAGGACGAGCCTGCCGGTATCTCGCCGCGGATGCTGGTGGCGGAGGTCGGGAACTGGTCTGCCGTCGCAGCAGGGTTCGACCCGGCCGCACCAGCGGCGGTGGTCTCCGCCGGGCGCATTACCGCCGTCACGCCTGCGGCTGCTGCTGCGGGGATACGCACAGGAATGCGTCGCCGCCAGGCTCAGACGGAATGTCCCGTCTTGGAGCTTGTCGAGCACGATTCCGATCTCGACGCCCGCTGTTTCGCCCCCGTGGTCACTGCGCTGGAAGACCTGACGCCGAGAGTCGAGGTGCTGGCATCCGGTTGCTGCGTTGTCGCCACCCGGGGCCCGTCGCGCTACTACGGCGGAGATGAGGCGCTGGCGGCGCTGGCGCATCGCACCATCACTGAAGTGCTGGCCACAGCCGGCGCTCGTGGCGCCGGCGCATCGAGCACAGCCGGCATGTATGACCCAGCATCATCTGTCAGCGTCGGCATCGCCGATGGCTTGTTTGCCGCTGGCCTGGCTGGGAGGGCGGCATCGGTCCGAACCCCGCCAGTGCCGGTACTGGTGGTGGCCCCCGGCAGCAGCGCAGCGTTCCTGAGCGGGCTGCCACTGGGGACGCTGGCCGAGGAAGGCTCCCTGCTGACGGGCTGTGCTGCCGATGGGACGGCTGATGATCTGATCAGCATGCTGTGGCAGCTGGGCTTGCGCACGCTGGGCGACCTAGCGGCACTGCCTGTGAGGGATCTCGTCGGCAGGTTCGGCACGCAAGGGGAGTGGATGCATGCACTGGCCAGCGGGCGCGATCCGCGCCTGAGCCAGCCTGCCGCCGCTCTTCCTGATCTCAGCGCCGAAACCGAGATCGACCCGCCCGCGGATCGGCTCGACACGGTGGCCTTTGCTGCGAAATCCCTGGCAGATCAGCTCGACGCCCAGTTGGCCCGGGAGGGTCAAGCGCTGGTGTGCGTGGAGATCAGTGCCGAAACCGAGCACGGTGAGACCAGCAGCGGACGGTGGCGCCACGGATTCCGCTTCAGCCCGCCCGATCTGGTCGACCGTGTGCGCTGGCAGCTCGACGGCTGGCGCAGCGCCAAGGGCAAGAACAGCCCCACCGGCGGCATCTCGTTCATCCGGCTGCGAGCCGTCGAGACGCTTCCCGATGAAGGGCGCCAGCTCGATTTCTGGGGCGGCCAGTCGGAGGCGGACGAGCGGGCTGAGCGAGCGCTGCAGCGAGCTCAGACCTTGGTCGGCTTTGACGGGGTCACCGTTGGCCGCCTGGGCTCCGGCCGCCGCTTTGCCGATCTCGAGCAGCGCCTCCCGTTCGGCACCGCCGGTCCTCTTGGGACCGGCGCATCGGGCCCAGCCGGTCCTCTTGGGACCGGCGCATCGGATACACCCCCGTGGCCGGGACGGCTGGGCGCGCCGGCCCCTGCAGAGGTACTCGCCGAGCCTGAGCCGCTCGTGGTGCTCGATGCGAACAGCGATCCGGTAGGCGTCAGCGGCAGAGCACAGGTCAGCGCGCCACCGGCCATACTGCGCCGGGCCGATGGGCGCACCAGCCGTATCGCAGCGTGGGCAGGGCCCTGGCCGCTGGAGGAGCGCTGGTGGAGCACTCGGTCGCGCCGTCAGGCACGGTTCCAACTGGTGCTCGACGACGGCACTGCCCATCTCTGCGTCGTCGAGGGCGGTCGCTGGCAGCGCGAGGCCACCTACGACTGAACTCGCCCGCGCAGCGATCATCCCCCGAGCGGCTGAACCCCTCAGTTGCCGTTCGTGGACCAGTGCCAGGGTTCGCTCGGCAGGTTGTACAGGCCGTAGGTCGCAGCGTTGGCCGCCAGCCACCTGAAGGCCGTCGAGTTGCGGCTGGTGACCGACCGGCCGTTGTGCCGGAAGTCGATGGCCAGGCCGCGCTCGTGCATGGAACGCCCGGGCCGGGCCGTGGGCGGCCGGCACTGGTAGGAGGGTTTCTGCCAGATGGCCCACTCGCTGGTCCCGCAGTGGGCCCGACGGAGCGCGATCTGCGAAGCGGCGCTGCGGTAGCCGCCGCCAGTCAGCCTGATGCCGTCACGAGCGGCGTGCTCGAGCAGGTCCTGCACTTTGTTCGCGATCGACTCGTGCACTTGAATGCCGCCCACCCAGGTCAGCTCGCTGAGGTCGATGTTGTTGTCGGTGGGCTGCCCGGCGGTGCCCTCACGCAGCCGGCGGGCCCGTTCCTCTGCCTCTCGGCGCTTCCGTTCCTCTTCCGCCTTGCGGCGCTTCAGCTCCGTCTCGATTCGTCGCTGCTCGGTGATGGCGCTGTTGACGAGATCGACGGTCTCGGCGACGTCGGCCGCGGCCTCGTTGTTCCACTCCTGCAGTGCCGCCTGCTCGTACAGCAACGTGTCCAGCTCGTCCTCGAGCTCCACCAGCACGATGGCCTCCTGCTCCACGGCGTCGAGCAGGTCGTCCAGGGCTTGCTCGGACTCGATGCGCCGGATGTCTCGCAGCTCTTCGGCGCGCTGGAACTCGCGCAGCGCCAGCTCCGCATCGATCGTGAGGGCTCGGAGCTGGTCGGCAGTCACATTCAGATCGCCGAGCGCAGCGCCGATCAGCACCCGGATGCGGGCGGCGTCGTAGATGTCGCCGGTGCGCACCAGGCCGTAGGAGCCCTCCACCAGGGCGTCGTGACCGATGTAGGTCTGCACGATGAGGTCGATGACCCTCAGCCCCAGCTCGTCGTGCTGGGCGTCGAGCGACAGTTGCCGATGAAGCGCAGCCTCCACTGATGCCTCGGCGGCAGCCAATGCCAGCTCGGCCTGGTCGAGGTCGGCGCGCTGCTCGTTCACCAGCAGCTTCAGCTGGTCGAAGGCTTCCAGCACCTCATTGACATCGGCCTGCTGCAGATCGACTTCCATGACCTTCGCGAGCAGTTCTGCTTGGGCTTCGTCGCGGATCCGCTTCTCCTCCGCAAGCTGGGCCTCCAGCTCCTTCTGCTGCTGTTCGAGCTGCTCCTGGCGCTTGCGCAGCTCGGCGTCGGACGGTTGCGCACCTGTGCCGGCGAGCGGCACGACGCTGATGACGACGGCGAAGGCGATCGCAGCGGCTCCACGGCGTGCCACGCTGCGGCGCCCAGCGGCGGGGCGTGCAGCGGTGCGGCGTGCAGTGGTGGGGCGCGATTGCCGCTGTGAACCTTCTCGCTGTCGCACCTGTCGTTTTCCGCTCTTGTTCCCCGTGCATCATGTGATTGGGCTCACGGGCCGCTCGGGCCACGGCCTCGCCTATCGGCTCAGCCTCTTGGGGCCGGCGCCGTCGTCAATCTGCGGTCGCCAGTGGCCGCCGCGAGCGACGACCGGGACCTTCGGCCCAAGGTACCGATGGGCGGTGGGTCGTGGGTGTCGCCCGCCGCGATTCTCAGCCGGCTCTCAGCTTGATTGCGTCGCGCGATGCTGCTGGCCCGAAGGGAATCAGGCCGCGTGCTTCTGCTCGTCGACTACCCGGTTCCGGAGGACTCCGATGCCGGGAACCTCGAATTCGATCTCGTCGCCCGCGACCAGCCAGCGCGGCGGGTCGTGCGACCCGCCAGTGCCCTCGGGCGAGCCTGTGGCGATCACATCGCCGGGTTCGAGCGGCATCACCTGCGACAGGTACGAGATGATCTCGGCAACCGAGAAGATCATCTCGCTGGCAACGGCCCGCTGGCGCTGCTCACCGTTCACGCGGCAGATCACCTCCAGCGCAGCCGGGTCGGCGATCTCGTCGGCGGTCATGATCCACGGGCCCATCGAGCCGGAGCGGTAGAAGTTCTTTCCGGCGGCCACGCTGTGGCGCTGCCAGTCGCGCACCGAGCCGTCATTCAGCACCGAGTAGCCGCCGACGTGATCGAGGGCGTCGGCCACCTCGATGTGACGCCCGGCCCTGCCGATCATCACCGCGAGCTCCACCTCGTAGTCGAACTGGATCGACACCGACGGCCGCACGAGATCCTCGCCGTGGGCCACGAGCGTGCCGGGCGGCTTGTTGAAGTACACGGGCTGCGCGGGGGCCTGCACGTTGCCGCCCAGCGGGTATTTCTTGTGATAGTTGGCCCCTGCGCACAGCATGCGGGCACCGGGGTCGACCGGCACGGCGAACGCGACCTCGTCCCACGCAACCGAGACAGGTGCCCCCTCGAGTGACGCCGGATCAGCCAGGGCGGCGGCGATGGCGTGGCCGATGGTGGCGATCGGACCGCCGCCTGCATCGAGGCCGTCGAGTTGCGCCACGCCGTCGTCAGATGCCACGCCGACGCGAGCCGAACTGTCACCGGCGAGGATGTAGCGCAGCAGTCTCACGGCGCGTCACCGTACTGGTTGCGTGCCCCGAGCCTCACGGGGTCGGCGAACGCGGTCGCAGCGGGCCGGAGGCTCAGTCGCTGGCCGTTCGGCGCAAGGGCTCGCCGCCGGCGGCGCGAATCGTGCCCTCGAATCTGTCGAGGTCGGTGCCGTTGACATGGCCCGTCCACGGTTCGCCGACACCGCTGTCGTCGAGAGGCGGCTCCACGGATACCTCCACCCGGGGGCTGTCGGTGCGCAGCACCAGCGTGGCATCGCTGCCCGAACCCCAGCGGGCGACGATGACCGCCCGGCGGAAGCTGATGTCGGCCAGCACGAGACCGCCTTCGGTGGCAGCCAGCAGGCGGTGCACGTTGAACAGGAGCTGATGCGCGACCACCGCGGCCACAATCATCAGCCAGCCGATGCCCCACGCAATCGCCAAGCCGGCCCCGAGGGCGAACGCCGCGACTCGCACGATCATGATGCGCCGGTGCGCCCGGGCGGTTTCGACGTCGGTGACGACCACGGCACTGCGCACGCTGACACCCAGCTCGCCGAGCAGCTCCACCGCCCGTTCGAGAGCCCGGTCTGCCGGATTCACCATGCGCCGATCACGGCAGATCGCCCAGCGACATGAAACCGCCGGCCTCGGAGATCTGCTCGGCCACGGCGAGCAGGAGACGCTCGTTTCCGTGCGCCGCGTGCAGCTGCACACCCAGCGGCGCTCCGTCGTCGTCGACCGCAGTCGGCAGCGAGATGGCTGGCTGCCCGCTGATGTTGGCCTGGTTCACGAAGGCCGCCAGCTCGGCGATGCGTCGGGCACCGTCAGTCGGATCGGACAGGTAGCCGAGGGAGGGCGTGACGTCGGCGAGCACGGGGGTCAGCAGCAGGTCGAAGCCGCCGTCCTCTGGCATGCTCAGCCCCGGGGCGGGATCGGCATTCCAGAACGCCATGACGAGCCTGCGCCAGCGAGCGAGCGCTTCAAGCGCCTGCACATAGGCCGATGCAGGCAGCGATGCGCCCAGCTCCGCCGACCACCAGTTGGCGGGCTCGACGTCGTCGGACGTCATGGGGCGTCCCAGCCGTTCGGCCCACCCAGCGAGCTCGGTTGCCATGCCGACCGTGCGCACGACAATCGTGTGGTCGGCGAGTTCGGCGCTGAACCAGCCGTCTGGGGCCGTGTCTGGCTCGATGCGGTGGCCGAGTCGGGCGAGTAGGTCGGCAGCTTGCTCGACAGCTCTTCGCACCGGCGCGCTCGCACGGCCGCGGTTGGCTGTCGACACGGCGATGCGCAGCGGCGGCAGCGACCGAAGCGAGGCAGCCAGCGCGCCGACAAATGACTCGCCGGGGCCGAGCGGGGGAGCGATATAGGGATCGCCCGGCGCCGGGCGGCAGATGATGTCGAGGCACCGCGCGGCATCGCGCACCGTCCGCGTGAGCATCCCGTCCACCGCAAAGCCGCCGCGGTGCTCGCCGAGGCGTGGCGCAGTCGAGACCCGGCCCCGGGTCGGCTTCAGTCCCACCAAGCCGCACGCAGCGGCCGGAACGCGGATCGAGCCGCCCCCGTCGTTGCCGTGCGCGACCGGCACGATGCCTGCCGCAACAGCGGCCGCCGAACCGCCGCTGGAGCCGCCGGGCGAGCGGTCGAGCGACCACGGGTTGGCCGTCGGGCCGTAGGCATCCGGCTCGGTGGTGATGGTGGTGCCGAACTCGGGTGTGTTAGTGCGCCCCACCGAGATCAACCCGGCACCGCTCAGCAGGCGGTAGAGGTGGCTGTCGAGCGAACCTTGCCAGCCCAGCTCGACCAGGAAACGGGCACCGGCGTGGTGAAACTCGCCGGCCTGCTCGCAGCCGAGGTCCTTGATCGCCATGGGCACGCCGTCGAACGGCACGCCTACGTCCGACATGTCGTCGAGCGCGTCGCCGCCGGCCCGTCGCCGCGACCAGCGCTGCGCCGATGCTGCGGCCTCTGCCAGCGCCCGCTCCGGGCGGGGATGGATGACCGCGTTCAATGCCGGATTCAGCTGTTCCATCCGTTCGAGCGCAGCCTGCATCGCCTCGGTGGGGTCGGCCTCGCCGGCGGCGAATGCCTGCGCCAGCGCCGTGGCGTCGTCGAAGCGGCGATCAGCAGACATGTTCCCGCTTCTCAGCGGCCGACCTCAGCCGCTGCCGGCCCACAGGCTCGGCATGCGGCCCGCCCACGGCGCCGCTCGCTCGAGCTGGCCGGCCAGCGAGAGCAGCATCTCCTCGTTGGCATGGGCGCCCACGAACTGCACGCCCACCGGCAGATCGCCGGCAGCCCAATGCAGGGGCACTGACATTGCTGGCTGGCCGGTCACGTTGAACTGCGGGGTGAACTGCAGCAGGTCATTCAGCCGGCCGCGACCGGTTTCGGGATTGCGCAATTCGCCGAGACGAGGCGGCGGCTCGGCCATGATCGGTGACACCAGCACGTCGTGGCCCGCCCACCATGCGGCGAGCCGCCGCGTCCAGGCATGGCACCACTCAAGCGCTGAGACGTACTGCGCCCCGCTGACCTCGCGCCCGATGTTCATGAGCGCCCACGTGTCTCCCTCCACATCGGCACGGCTCATGTGCCGGCCCAAGGCCTCCTCGAGACCAGCAAGCATGACGACGTTCTGCGCAGCCACGATCGTGCGGAAGTGCTCGAAGAACTCTGCGTGGAACATCTCGGCCGGTGTCGAGTAGCTGACGTGGTGTCCGAGGCTCTCCAGCAGCTTCCCGGCGCTCTCGACGGCCTGACTGCATTCGTTGTCCACCGGTCCCCAATCGGAGTGCGGGCACAGTCCGATCCGGAGCTTCTGCGGTTCGCGTGCCGCCGCGGACTCGAACGTGCCCGACGGCGGCGGCGCCCAGTAGGGGTCGCCGGGCCACGGCCGGCTGATGCCGTCGAGCACCCGGGCGCTGTCGCGCACGCTGCGGCTGACGACACCGTCGACGCTCCAGCCGGCCCAGCCATCTCCGGAATCGGGACCCAGCGACACCCGGCCCCGGTTCGGCTTCAGCCCGAACAGCCCGCAGTTGGCGGCGGGCACACGGATCGAGCCGCCCCCATCGTTGGCGTGGGCGATGGGCACGATGCCCGCGGCCACTGCTGCGGCGGAGCCGCCGCTGGACCCGCCGGTTGAATGGCCGGTGTTCCACGGATTGGCTGCCGGCCCGTACGCCAGCGGCTCGGTGGTGATGGTGAGGCCGAATTCAGGCGTGTTTGTGCGGCCGAAGTTCACCAGTCCCAGCTCAGTGAACATCGTGGCCAGGTGAGCGGTGCTCGACGCCGCGTATCCCGCTTCTTTGAGCGCGGCGTTGCCGGCGTGGTACGGCTGTCCTTGCGTCGTGCAGGTCAGGTCCTTGGTGAGGAACGGCACGCCGGCCAGCGAACCGCTTGCCTCGCCAGCGCTGCGTGCGGCGTCGAGCTGTTCGGCCGCACGGCGAGCGCTGTCGTCGAGCCGTCCGATGATGGCGTTGATCTCCGGGTTCACTCGGTCTGCCCGGGAGGTGGCTTCGGCCAGCAGTTCGACCGCCGACGCTTCGCCTGAAGCGAACAGCTCGGCGGTGGCCACGCCGTCAGGCAGGTTTTCGTCTGGTGTGCCTGCCGACGCGCCGGCGGGTGATGTCTCAACCATGGGCGCAACGTAGTTCGGTTGCCGGGCGGGGTCAGAAAGGCTGTGTCGGCGTAGGGTCGCAGCCACGCGTCGCCTAGGGAAACGGGGGGTCATGGGGTTGCGTCCTGGAGACGTGAACTTGGCGAGCCAGGCCGATATGGCTCGCATCGGCGGTGCTCCGCATGAGTACTTGGAGGTGCTGCGGCGCGAGGCACCGGTGTGGTGGAACCCGCCGCCGCCCGTCGATCACATGTACCTGCCGTGCGTTGGCTTCTGGGTGTTGAGTCGTTATGCCGATGTGGATGCGGTGTCGAAGGATCCGGACCGGTTCTCGGTGTGGGAGAACTCGGTGCTGTGGGTTGACGTCAAAGAGGACCCGATCGCGATCCAAGCGCTGCGCTCAGGCCTCATGGGCATGGACCCGCCGCAGCACACCCAGTACCGACGGTTGCTGCAGCCGGAGCTGACGCCCCGACGCATCGCCGCGCTCGAGCCGTTCATCGAAGCCGAAGCCGCGAAGGTGATCGACGATCTGGCGGAACGCGATCGCGCCGAGTTCGTGTTCGAGGTAGCCGCGGAGCTGCCGATGATCCTGCTGTGCCAGATGATGGGCGTGCCCCAGAAGCTGCGTCGCGAGTATCTGCGGATCGCCAACAACGTCGCGAACGTCGAGTTCGCCGAGAATTTCGAGCACACGATGCTCGAGCTGTATCTCTTCCTGGACGATCTGGTGAAGAACCAGGGCGACCTCAACGACGACACGATGCTGTCGCGCTACACCCGCGGCGAGGTGGACGGGCGCAGTCTCACTCCCGATGAGATCACCCAGTTCTTTGTGACCCTGTCGATCGCTGGACATGAGACGACGCGTAACACCGCAGCGCATTTCGTGCGGCTGATGGACGAGCACCCCGACCAGAAGGCGCTCCTGCTCGAAGATCTGGACCGGCGGCTGCCGAACGCCATCGAAGAGGTGCTTCGCTTCTCGCCGCCGATCATGCAGTTCTGCCGCACCGCAACCGAAGACGTCGCGATCGGTGGTACGACGATCGGCGCTGGCGACAAGGTGTACCTGTCGTACCTCTCGGCCAACCGGGACGAGGAGGTGTTTGGCGACCCGAACCGGTTCGACATCCTGCGCCCGAATGCTGCCGCGCATCTTGCGTTCGGCACGGGGCCGCACTTCTGCTTGGGCGCGTCGGTGGCGCGAACCCAGTTGCGCTGCGTGCTCGCCGAGCTGTACCGGCGGCTGCCCGACATTGCCTTGGCGGAGGCGCCCACTCCAATGGGCAGCGTGTTGTTCAACGCCATCACCGAGATGCCCGTCCTCACCTGCCCCCACGCGATGCAGCCTGCAGAACTTCTGTTTTAAGAACCCTTGTTCTATCAAACTGTTGTTCGCTAGTGTTGTGCTGTGGGTTTCACGAATCCGGGAATTCCCTGGAGCGAGCTGGAGCGGCGGTTGTCCGACCGGCCGCCAATTCGGGGCTATGGCGAGAGCTTCGCTGCCGACGGCGAGCGGATTGAGCCTGTCGCCCGACCGCGGCCGGCGGAGCTCACGGTGCCGTACGCGGAGCTGCACGCCCATTCCAACTTCAGCTTCCTGGACGGGGCGTCGAGCCCGGGCGAGCTGGTGGACGAAGCTGTGCGGCTGGGGCTCGAAGCGCTGGCGCTGACCGATCACAACGGGTTCTACGGAGTGGTCCGCTTCGCGGAGGCAGCCGCCGAAGCCGGGCTGCCGACGGTGTTCGGCACTGAATTGACGCTCGACGCGTACGGCGTCGACGAGTTGACGCTCGACGCGTATGGCGCCGACGGGTTGACGCTCGACGCTCATGGCGCTGGCAGCTCGGCGCCTCCTAAGCGCGGGCGAATGCCGCGGGCACGCCCTGAGCGCACCGGATGTGCCGACCCCGTGGGCTCTCATGTGGTGGTGCTGGCCCGGTCGCCGGCGGGGTACGCCGCGCTGGGCGAGTTGATCTCGGCAGCGCAGATGGCGGGCCGCAAGCACGCCCCGCGCTTGAGCACCGGCGAATTCCTCGCAGCTGCAGCGGCACACCGCGACGAGTGGGCGATCCTCACCGGGCACCGCAAGGGCGCCGTCCCCGCAGCGCTCATGGCCGAAGGACCCGGCGGCGGGCCACGCGCTGCAGCCGCCCAGCTCGACCGTCTCATCGAAGCAGCCGGCCGTCACAACGTCTTCGTCGAGCTGTGGGACCACGGCCACCCGCTCGACAGCGACCGCAACGACGCGCTGGCCGAACTGGCTGTGCGAGCCGGCGTTGAGCCGATCTGTACCAACGGCGTCCACTACGCCACCCCTGCCGGGCGGCGGCTGGCTACCGCCCTGGCTGCGGTGCGAGCCCAGCGCAGCCTCGACGAACTGGACGGCTGGTTGCCGCCAGCAGCGACAGCGCACGTGCGATCCGGTGCCGAGCAGGCCCGCCGGTTCGCCCGCTGGCCGGGTGTGGTGAGTGCTGCTGCACAACTCGGTCGCGACTGCGCATTCGATCTGTCACTGGTTGCGCCCAACCTGCCGCCGTACCCCTGTCCCGACGGTCACGACGAGATGTCGTACCTGCGGCACCTCGTGGCTCAGCGGGCACAGTGGAGGTACGGCACCCCTGAGAGCGAGCGGGTGCCGGGGGCGTGGGCGCAGCTCAATCACGAGCTCGATCTCATCGAACAGCTCGGCTTCGCTGGCTATTTCCTAGTGGTGTACGACATCGTGTCGTTCTGCCGCAGCCGCGACATCTACTGCCAGGGCCGCGGTTCGGCCTCGAACTCGGCAGTCTGCTACGCGCTCGGTATCACCAATGTCGACTCGGTCGAGCTGGGGCTGCTGTTCGAGCGCTTCCTGTCGCCAGAGCGCGACGGGCCGCCCGACATCGATATCGACATCGAGAGCGGTCGCCGCGAGGAAGCCATCCAGTACGTGTACGGGCGCTACGGCCGTGCTCACACGGCGCAGGTGGCGAACGTCATCACCTACCGGGCGCGCTCGTCGGTGCGTGACATGGCCCGGGCCCTGGGCTGGGAGCCCGGTCAGGCCGATGCCTGGTCGAAGTCGCTGGACAGGTACAGCCCGTTGCCTGCTTCGGACGGTGCCTCGAACGAGTCGGCGGCCCAGCCCCATCGGGCAGGCCGGCCCCGTACACGCGACTGGCGCGACGCCGGGCCTGAGCCGACAGGCAACGGCCCCAGTCAGCCACAGCACGATGAGGCCGGCATTCCCGCCGACGTGGCAGAGCTGGCCGCTGCGCTCGAAGGGGCGCCGCGCCACCTCGGCATCCACTCGGGCGGCATGGTCATCTGCGACCGGCCGGTGACTCATGTCTGCCCCACCGAATGGGCCACCAAGGCAGATCGCTCGGTGCTGCAGTGGGACAAGGACGACTGCGCCGCAGTCGGGCTGGTGAAGTTCGATCTGCTCGGGCTGGGAATGCTGTCGGCCCTGCACCACGCCGTCGACCTGATCGCTGACGCGCATCACACGAACGTTGACATCGGCATGCTGCCCCAGGAAGACGAGGTCTACGACATGCTCTGCCGCGCCGACAGCATCGGCGTGTTCCAGGTGGAGTCACGCGCCCAGATGGCCACCCTGCCGCGGCTGCGTCCCCGCTGCTTCTACGACTTGGTGGTGGAGGTGGCGCTCATCCGCCCCGGGCCCATCCAGGGCGGCTCGGTGCATCCCTACATCCGGCGACGCAACGGAGAAGAACCGGTCACCTACCTGCATCCCCTGCTGGAGAACTCGCTCAAAAAGACGCTGGGCATCCCGCTGTTCCAGGAGCAGCTCATGCAGATAGCCATCGACGTCGCCGGGTTCACACCCGCCGAAGCCGACGAGCTGCGCCAGGCCATGGGCTCCAAGCGGTCCCGTGAGCGGATGGGCCGCTTGCGCGAGCGCCTGTTCAGCGGCATGGCCTCCCGGGGGCTGATCGGCGATGTGGCCGAGCGGGTCTGGGAGAAGATGGTCGCCTTCGCCGATTACGGCTTCCCCGAGAGCCACTCTGTGTCGTTCGCTCACCTGGTGTATGCCTCGTCGTGGATCAAGCTGCACTACCCGGCAGCGTTCTGCGCGGCGCTGCTGAATGCGCAGCCGATGGGGTTCTACTCACCGCACTCGCTGTGCCAGGACGCTCGCCGTCACGGGGTGGTGGTGTATTCGCCCTGCATCAACCTGTCCTCCGAGACAGCCACGCTGGAGCCGTGCAATGCCTCCACCGGCGGGATGGCTGTGCGGCTGGGGCTGTCATCGGTTCGGGAGGTGGGCGATGAGCTTGCCGAGCGGATCGCCGTCGGTGGCCCCTACAGCAGCATGGAAGACCTTCAGCGCCGAGCCGAACTGAGCCTGCAGGCGCTGGAGGCGCTGGCCGCCGCGGGAGCGTTCGACTGCTTCGGGCTGTCGCGGCGCGAAGCACTGTGGGCGGCCGGGGCTGTGCACCAGGGGGGCTCGGACCGGCTCGCGGGGGTCGTGACCGGTGCTGAGTCACCGCCGCTGCGGGGCATGTCAGCCACTGAGACCGCTGCAGCGGACCTGTGGGCCACCGGCGTAGCCCCCAACGGGCATCCGACGAAGTTCCTGCGCTCTGAGCTGGCCGCTGCCGACGTTCGCACTGCCGCAGAACTGCTCACGTGCCCACCGGGCAAGATCCGCGTTGCCGGCTTGGTGACGCACCGCCAGCGGCCCATGACGGCTGGCGGCACGACGTTCCTGAATCTCGAGGACGAGACGGGCTTGGTGAACGTGGTGGTGTCGCGGGGATGCTGGCAGCGGTACCGCTCGGTTGCGCGCGATATGCCCGCGCTGATGGTGTCAGGCCGCCTCGAGCGTCATGAGAACGTGGCGAACGTGATCGCCGAAAGACTCGAAGCTCTCGATGTGCCTGCTTCGGTGGGGAGCCGCGACTTCCGCTGAGCGCGGCCTCACGCGGCGAGTGCTGCGTCAGCCCAGCGGACGGCCGAACGGCAGCTCGTCCTGCCAAGTCTGCAGGAACGACTCAGCCCGGTAGCAGGCGGCCATGAACGGGCCGTCGTCGTGGCCGGCGGTCTCGGACATGACGGCTGCCACCGTGTCTGCGGTTGCCGAACGCAGGTCGTCGTGGGTGAGCACAGGATCGGCCCACCAGCCCAAAGCCGGACCGGCAGCAGCCACGAAGTCGGCCGCGACCGGAGTGCTCGCTGCGCGCAGCACCGCGAGGGCCTTCGACGACACCGCGGCTGACGAGAAGGCGACCACCGGCGTGGAACCGGCCATTGCGGCCCCGTCGCCGGACATGGCAGCGGGCTTCGACCCGCAGAACAGCACGTCCACGTCGTCCTTCCAGACGGTCCACGGCTTGGCCGGCTCGCCGTCTCCCGAGAGCGTTGCCACGCACATCTCGCCGTCTGCCAGCCAGGCCTCGGCAAGTGCCGTCGGGTCGAGCTGGCCACCATCAATCTGGTCGGCAGTACAGCCCTTCGCCGTGGCGACCCGCGCGATGCTCGCCCCTGCCGCAGCGGCTTCTCGTGCGATGCCCAGCCCTGCCGGGCCGAAACCTTCGATTGCGATGCGCTTGCCGTCGAGACCGCCGAGCAGGCTGGCTGCCGCCGCAGCAGCCCCGACGCCGATGAGCTCGTGGTTGAACGAGATGCCGTCGCGATCGTCGTTGCCGATGAGATTGCGCTGGTCGTGGGCCAGCACGGGTGCCAGCAGCTCGGCGTCGAGCCGCAGGCCCGGGCTGGTTGAGAGCCGGCCGCTGGAGAAGTCGTCGGTCAGCTCGTCCGCCAGCGCCTCCACGGCCCCGGCGGCATCGGCAGGGTCGGACTTGAGGCCGATGCTGGCGCCGCTGCGCTGCTGCTCCAGCGTGGCGAAGACGTAGGTGAGGTGCCGTAACAGCATCGTGGCGTTGCCGGGGATGAGGCGGCTGCCGAGGCGAGTGTCCCCGACGTAGTGCTGGGCGTCGGGCAGGTCGAAGATGACGAAGCCGGGTGTCGATTCGAGCTGACGGGTCTCCACGGGCCAAGTCTGCCATCGGCTGCCCGGCACGCCCCGGGCATGGCCGGCGGTCTACGTCGGGTGAGGTCGGCACCGTGCCTAGCCTTGACGGCGGTGCGACGAGTAGCGATCAGTCTGTGTGCAGTGCTGCTGGCTGCTGCGTGCGGCGGAGACGATGCGTCGGAACCCGTTGCGACCGACGCCGCTGCTGCAACGACGTCGGCGAGTGGTGCTGCACCCGACCGGACGCAGGTCTCCGGCACGGCGTTGCCGCAGTTCGAGCAACTGGAAGACGATCCCGCCGTCGGCCGCCAGGCACCCCAGGTGGTCGGCGCCGACCTGCTCACCGGTGCCGAGGTTCGCATCGAGAACCACGGGCGTCCGATGGTGGTGGCCTTCTATGCCCACTGGTGCCCGCACTGCCAGAACGAGGTCGAGGACCTCACCGGTTGGCTGGAGACGAACGAGCTGCCCGCTGGCGTGGACTTTTATGCAGTCTCAGTGCTCGAAGACGCCACACGCGGCAATCATCCACCGGAGAAATGGCTGCGTGACGAAGGCTGGCAGCACCCTGTCGTGGCCGACACGCCTGCGATGTCGGTGGTTGACGCCTTCGGCCTGGTGTCGGTGCCATACCTCGTCGCCGTCGATGCGGACAACGAGGTAGTGCTGCGGTTCGCCGGCAACATCCCAGGCGGCGCGCCCGAGTTGGCGGCATTCTTCACCACACTGCTCGAGCCAGCCTCATAGAGAGCCCGAACCGCAGGGCACAGATGCCATAGCGGGCGCACAAACGCGCGCGTCGACCGGTGAGGCTGCCACCCTTGGCGTATGGCCGAGGGCGATTCCGCGCCGCGCCGCGCCCCGAGACGCACCAGCACGGCGACTCGCCGCGTCGTTGCCGGAGCCGCGCGCGGGCGATCTGCCGGCCGTGCACTGCTTCGCCCGGTGGTCCGGCTGCACCCGCTGGGGTTTCTGCGGGGCCTGCTCGGCCCCGACGTCACCGGTGCCCGCCAGAGCCTCTCGGCGCTCGCAGTCAGCAGCCTGACGGCCACTGCCGCCGGTGTGCTGCTCGCAGCTGTCACCGGAACGCTCGAGCGACTGCCGGGCCTGTTGGTGCTGGTTCCGGCTGCCATCGGCATGCGGGGCGACATCTTCGGCGCCCTCGGCAGCCGTCTGGCCACCACCATTCACGCGGGCACCTTCCGGGCCACGGCCCGCCGCGACACGATCGTGGGCCAGAACGTCATTGCCGCGGCTGTGCTGACCTTGGTGACAGCGGTGGCGCTGGGCGTGATGACCAAGGTGCTTGCCCCGGTGTTCGGGCTCTCCGGGATCATCGGCATCACCGATCTCATCGTGGTGTCGGTTGTCGGGGCCGAGCTGGCCTCGGTGGTCGTGCTGGTAGTGACGCTCGGACTCGCCGCAATTTCCACCCGGCGCGGCTGGGATCTCGACAACGTCAGCGCGCCCCTCATCTCAGCGGTCGGCGACGTCGTCACGCTCCCAGCTCTGTTCCTGGCGAGCTATCTCGTGGGCATCACCGCGCTCACACCGCTCGTTGCGGTCGCCAGTGTGATCGGGGCGGCCGCCGCGATGGCCTGGGCATGGCGGTCGGGACTGGAGCAGCTCTGGCAGATCGTGCGCGAGTCGATGCCCGTGCTGTTCGTCGGCGGTTTCGTGCTCATCATCGCCGGGGTCGTGATCGAGCATCGTCTGGAGGACTTCATCGACAAGCGCGCGGTGCTCATTTTGGTGCCTGCCTGCCTGGCTGCTGCCGGCGCCATCGGCGGCATCCTGTCGAGCCGGCTGTCGAGCAAGCTGCATCTGGGTGTCATCGAACCCCGGGCGCTGCCGCAGCGAGGTGCCCGACTCGACATGCTGTTCGCCTTCACGCTGACCGTTCCGGTCTTCGTGCTGAACGGCCTGCTTGCCCACGGATTCGCCATGGCATTCTCGATGTCGACGCCCGGCCTGCTGCGGCTCGTGGCGATCTCGCTGATCGGGGGGATGATCGCGACGGCCTTGGCGGGCGCCATTGCCTACTACGGCACGGTGGTCGCAACCCGGGTCGGCGTCGACCCCGATACCTACGGCATCCCGCTGGTGAACAGCACTGTCGACCTCGCCGGCGCCGCTGCGCTCGTGCTGGCCGTCAGCTGGGTGGGCCTGTCATGACAGGCGCCATGCGATTGCCTGTCGTGAATTCCACTCTCGCCCCTCTGCCGCTGTGCCTACGCTTGGCGCAGCGGCGTCATCGTGTCCCCGAGTCGATTGGAGCCCGTCGCGTCGCTCGCTGACGATGTGCAATGCGATCAGACCCTGAAGACAAACCTCGAAACCTGAAATCCATGCTCGCCGAGGCCAAGGACGCCTCCGAGCTCATGGTCGATCTGGCCTACGCCGCGCTCTACTTCGACGACGAGGGCATGGCCGATGCCGTCTTGAGCCTCGAGGAGGACATGTCCGCCCTCGTGCACGAGATGCGATCGCTGGCGATGCTGGCCGTGCGGCACCCGCGCGAGGTCGACGGCATGAGCTCAGTGCTGCAGGTGGTGTCGTCGATCGAGCAGATCGCTAATGCCGCGGTCGACATCTCCAAGATCGTGCTGCACCACTTGGGCATCCCGCGGGCGCTCATCGTGGATCTGGCGCAGGCGGCCGAGGTCTCGCATCGATTGGTGGTGGCAGAAGGCAGTCACCTGGCCAACCGGCCGCTGCGCGACATGGAGCTGCCCGTGGCGGTCGGCATGCGTGTGGTCGCCATCCAGCGCGGCCGCCACTGGTTGACCGACGTCGGCGGCGACAGCATCGTGGAACCGGGTGACGTGCTGTTCATGCGTGGCGACCCAGCGGGCATCGTGCGGTTGCGAGAGCTGGCGGCCATGGAGCGCTGGAACCCGCCCGAACCCGATGAAGCGCAGGTGCTCAGCGACCTCGACCGAGCTGTCGACACGCTCGTCGAGATGAAGAACCTGTCTGAGGCGGCGATCGGGCTGGCCTACTCGGCACTCGTGCTGCACGACCTGTCGCTCGCTCGCGAGGTGCGGTCGATGCAGGAGCGACTCGACGGCATGAAGGTATCGATGCAGACGTGGGTGCTGCGCGCTGCGGCAGAGGCCGACGAGGCAGGGGCCGACCCGGCGGGGCTGCGCGGCCTGCTGCACGTCGCGGAGGCCGCCGAGGACATCGGCGACCAGGCACGCAACATCACCTCGCTCGTGCTCGAGGATGAGGACATTCACCCTGTGCTGGCGCTCGCGCTCGGTGACACCGACGACGTCGTCGTGCAGGTGCCGGTTGCGCCCGGTTCACAGGCCGACGACTCGACACTCGGGTCGCTCGGGCTGGCGGTGGATCCCGGCTATCACGTGCTGGCCATCCGTCGCGCGGCCAGCTACATCTACAACCCGCCCCGCACGGTGCGGCTGTGGGTCGGCGACGAGCTGCTCGCGTCGGGTCCCGAGGAGGGCCGTGACCGCCTCGCTGCGATCTGCGGTTACTCGATGGACATCGACGAGGAAACCGGACACATCCAATTGACGCCGGTAGCTTGACCGCCGATGTCGCAGGACACGGGACTGTCAATTCTCGCGGTGCACGCGCACCCCGACGATGAAGCGTCGAAGGGGGCGGGCACCGTCCGCCGGTATGCCGACGAGGGCATCCGCACCACGCTCGTGTGCTGCACCGGCGGCGAGGAGGGCGACATCCTGAACCCGGCGATGGACCGGCCCGAGGTGAAGGAGAACCTCGCCGAAGTCCGGCGCGCCGAACTCGACGCGTCTGCGGTCGAGATCGGCTACGACGAAGTCATCATGCTGGGCTATCGCGACTCGGGCATGCCCGATACGGAAGCCAACGCCCATCCCGATGCCTTTGCCAACGCCGACCTCGACGAAGCGGTCGCGCGACTGGTTACCGTGATCCGCCGGGTGCGCCCGCAAGTCATCCTGACCTACCCGCTGGTGCAGTCGCGCTACCCGCACCCCGATCACCTGCAGGTCACCGCCATCTGCATTCCGGCTTTTGCCCACGCCGGCGAACCGGCCTGGCGCCCCGAGTGCGGCCCAGCGTTCACGCCGATGAAGATGTACTCCCCGGTGTGGTCGCACAAGCGCATGAAGCTGATCCACCAGGCCTTCTTGGATCTCGGTCTTGAGTCGCCGTTCGACGAGAAGTGGCTGGGGCGACCCAGCCGCGACGACCGCATCACTGCGGTTGTCGAGGTGAACAACGCGGTACGGCGCAAGGCACTGCTGGCTCACGCCACCCAAGTCGATCCGAATTCGCCGTTCTGGTTCGGTCTGCCCGACGACGTCGCCGACTCGATCCATCCTTACGAGGAGTACATGCTGCTCGAGTCGCGCATCGCGACCGAGCCGATGGAGCATGACCTCTTCGCCGGGCTGCGCCCATGAGTTTTCTCGACGACGAGTTCCTGGCGGCGTGGGCCGACGCCGGCCACGAGCCGCTGGGGAACGTGTCGGGCACCGTCGTGATGAAAACCGCTGGCGGTCCCCACGGCAAAGTTGCCGTGAGCCTGATCTTCGAATCCGGCGTCCTGACGTCGGCCTCTGCGGGGACCACCCGGGGTGCTGATCTGACCCTCGAGGCGCCGTGGCAGCTCGCCGCCGACGTGGTCTGCGGCGATGCCGATCCCGCCCGCTACTACATGGCTGGCGATCTCAAGGTTTCCGGCGACATGGCGCTCTGGCTGGAGCTGCTGCCGGCTTGGCGCGCTGCGGGTTCGCTGGGCTCGCCGGGCTGAGCAGCGCCGGGCTCGCTCAGCCGGTGCTGGATCGCTGAAGCTGCCGCAGCGCTCGATATCCCACCAGACGTATCTCGCTGCGCTCGATATGGGCACGCAGCTCCGCGTTGTCACGCAGGTGGAGCAGATCCTCCACGCGTGATCCCCATTGGGCGGTCAGCGACCGCAACTCCGGCAGGTCCGCCGCCGGCTGGAGCTGCAATTCGGTCACCCCCGGTTCGAGCGAGTCGAGCAGCGCCTCGATGCGCCGGTACCGCCCCATGGCCCCCGGCGCTATGCGGACGACCCGATCCGGGGTCACGACGCCCTCAGAACCGAGCAGATCCTCAGCGGGGAATCCGAGCTGACGCCGCGCGTCGCTGGAGATCAGCCGCACTGGCAGCCCGAACTCCACTGCGAGCTCCAGGTACACGTCGAAGAACTCGGGGCGCACGCTGAGCACGTCGAGGTGACTGTCGAGGTGCGTGACGTCGAAGCCCCACAGGATTGCCCGCTCGATCTGTGCCCGGCATTCCCGCCGGACCTCGTCGAGGTCGGCGTGGTCCCATACATCGCCCACCGTGCTGGGCATCCCACCGTTGCCGTCGAGCAGCGACGGGCCGTAGGTGATCGGCCCCCACCGGTACAGCTCGAACTCGGCGTTCAGCGTGAGCGCGACTCCGATGTCCTCGCCCCGGAATCTCGCTGCTGCCTCGCGTGACCACGGGCACGGCACGAGCAGCGTTCCCGTGGTTGCCAGGCCGTCTCGCAGGGCGGCGTAGACGCCTTCGTTCATCGCGTGGCAGCCGCCGAGTCCGGCCGCGCTGATGATCAGCAGTCTGTCGTCGGGGCCGTATCCGAGCCGCTGGGACAGCGGTGCCACACCGACACGCTAACTGCCGCCCTCCACTTGCTGGTTCGGGCCGCCGCAATCGGCCCAGATCCCCCTGCGGGCGGCGCGGGCCTCGGCCTCGGCCTCGTCGAGCACGGCGCGGTGCTCCGTGTTGGGCTCGAAGTGCATGGTGCCGGCGTATCCGTCGAGCACGAGGTAGCGATTCACGAACAGGCCGTCGGCGGCCCGGTACACGTACGCCAGCAGCCGGTCATAGCGGTCATAGAGCTCTTCGTCACGCTGCAGCAGCACCCCGGTGCCGGGCGGGAGCAGTTCGGCCGTCCGCTGGGTGGCAGCGTCGCCGCCGCACTCGGCGGGCAAGTAGCCGCCGGTCTTCTCCGGAGTGTCGATGCCGAGGAACCTCACTGTCGTCCGGCGCCCGCCGAGGTCGACGTCCATCGTGTCGCCGTCGATCACCGCCAGCACAACAGCGTTCGGCGCCAGCGCCGCCGCGTCGGCTTCCGACGTGGCCGTGGATCCGGGAGAGTCTGCGGTCGCACTGCCGCCGGGCGCCGGCGCTTCCGTGCCGGAAGGTTCGATTGTCGCGCCGTCAGATGGGCCGAAGTACTGCCAACCGGCCCAGGCGGCCGCACATGCTGCGGCGAAGGCGCCGAGGGAAGCTGCTCGGCGCTTGATCAGAGCCGCTCGATGATGGTGCCCGTGCCCAGACCGCCGCCGCAGCACATCGTGACGAGGGCGGTGTTCTTGTCGGCCCGGTGCAGCTCGTGCACCGCCTTGGTCAGCAGGATCGCGCCCGTGCCGCCCAGCGGATGACCCAGAGCGATCGCGCCTCCATTGGGATTGACCCCGTCCATGTCGGGGTGCACCTCGCGCTGCCAAGCCAAGACGACCGATGCGAATGCCTCGTTGATCTCGACGATGTCGATGTCGGACATCTGCATGCCATTGCGCTCGAGCAGGTAGTTGGTGGCCTCGATCGGCCCGGTCAGCATCAGCACCGGGTCGCTGCCGACCAAGCAGGTGTCGACGATGCGAGCCAGCGGGCGCAAGCCCAGCTCGCTGGCACGGCCGGCGCGCATGAGCAGCACCGCTCCCGATCCGTCGCTGATCTGCGAGGAGCTGCCCGCGGTGTGCACGCCGCCGTCCATCACCGGCGAGATCCCGGCAAGGCCCTCTGCCGTGGTGGGCCGGATGCCGCCGTCGCGCACGACGTGGCGGACCTCGTCGGTGGGCTTGCCGTCTTCGTCGAGCACCGGCGCGTCGACCTCGACGATCTGCGTGGCGAAGCGGTCTTCGGTCCACGCCCGGGCGGCGTTGTTCTGGCTTCGCAGGCCGTAGGCATCGCATTCTTCACGGCTGATGCCCCACTGCTTGGCCATGAGCTCGGCGCCCTGGAACTGCGTTGTGTACTCGTAGTGCTCCTTGTAACGAGAGGTGGCGGTGCGCTGCCCCTTCTTGTAGCTCGATCCCATCGGGTTGCGCGTCATCGACTCGACGCCGCATCCGATGGCCGAGTCGACCACGCCGCTGCGCACGAGGCCGTACGCCAGCGTTGTGGCCTGCTGGCTCGAACCGCACTGCGCGTCGACGGTGGTGGCCGCGACCGACAGGGGATAGCCCGCGCCGAGCCACGCAGTGCGCGCGATGTTGGCAGTCTGCTCGCCGGCTTGGCTGACACAGCCGCCCACGATCTGGCCGATGCTGGCCGGGTCGACCTGGGTGCGGTCCATCAGCGAGGTCAGCACGTCGCTGAGCAGATCGGACGGATGGATGCCGCTCAGGTCGCCGCCGCGCCGGCCGACGGGAGAT
Source organism: Candidatus Poriferisodalis sp. (assembly GCF_965204125.1). Classification (GTDB taxonomy): domain Bacteria; phylum Actinomycetota; class Acidimicrobiia; order Acidimicrobiales; family Poriferisodalaceae; genus Poriferisodalis. The sequence goes on from NZ_OZ241968.1 coordinate 2,195,160, forward strand.
CGGACGGCGTCGACAATGACGATGTCGTCGGGATGCTGGTTCACAGAAGCGCTGCTCATGGCCGGCACTGTACTTGCGCCCCCGCACTGCCCGCCCAGTGGTTTGGCCGCCCGTGGCCTGTTGCGGCCGGCATCAGGCGGCGTGGAGATCGATTTCGGGCGGGCGTGCCGTGGCCGCCAGCGCCGCCCGCGCCCGAGCAACGCCCCGCAGGCCTTCCTGACGGGTGGCCCGGTTCAGCCGGTGGGGCATCCGGCTGGTTGACACCAGCCGGAGCTGAGGTGCGACATCAAGCTGTTTTGTCATGCGCCCAGTGTGATCGGGGGGTGTGACACGAATAGCCCCCAGTGCGTCTCCGGCGCACTGCGAAGCCGTCTCACGGAACCGTCTCGCCTCCGCTCACTAGCCTGCGCGCCGTGACCGACAATCAGCACGACTGGCGCTACGGCATCACCGTTCCCTTCGACGATCCCCTTCACGCCCAAGCCGACCTCTACCGCGAATTCGCAGATCTCGGCTACACCGAGTTCTGGAGCTCGGAGGCCGACGGCACCGACGGGTTCACCCCGCTGGTGCTGGCCAGCCAATGGGTGCCCGATGTGCGGCTGGGCATCGCCATCATCCCGGCCTTCACCCGCGGCCCGGCGCTGCTGGCCCAGCAGACGGCCGCCATCTGCGAGGCGGCACCGGGCCGCTTCGCCATGGGCATCGGCGCCTCGTCCAATGTCATCGTGGAGCGCTGGAACGGCATCCCCTTCGACGAGCCGTTCAAGCGAACGCGTGACACCGCTCGATTCCTGCGCCAGGCGCTCACCGGCGAGCGGATCAGCGAGACCTACGACACGTTCGACATCCAGGGTTTCCGCCTCGGCCGTCCGCCCGAGGTGCAGCCGCCGATCCTGCTGGCAGCCCTGCGGCCCGGCATGCTGCGGCTGGCCGGCAGCGAGGGCGACGGCGCCATCATCAATTGGCTCTCGGCTGACGACGTTGCCGCCGTCCGTCCCTATGTCGATGAGGGCGGCGATAGCAAGGAGGTGGTCGCCCGGATCTTCGTATGCCCCAATCCCGATGCCGAAGTGGCTCGGGCCGGCTTCAAGCGTGCGATCGCTGCGTATCTCAATGTTCCCGTCTATGCCGAGTTCCATCGCTGGCTCGGCCGGGGCGAGCTGCTCGCCTCCATGTGGGAGCGCTGGTCTGAGGGCGACCGTCGAGGAGCGCTCGAGGTCATCGACGACGACCTTGTCGACGAACTGCTGGTGCACGGCCCGCCGGAGGCCTGCCGCGAGCACATCGACCGCTATCACGCGAACGGCGTCGACGTATCGGCCATCTCGATCATGCCGTTCGGTGGCATCGATCCGGTCCAGGCCGCCCGCGACCTCGCTCCAGCAGCCCGGCACTAGACGCGACTGAGGGCTACAGGGCCGCGTAGTCTCCCGAAGAGACTGAGCCGGCGGCACCACACGAGGAGCAACCATGGACCTGGCAACGATCACCTACGAAGTGCGTGACGGTGTGGCGCATGTGCGGTTCAACCGACCGGAGGGCGCCAACGCCGTCAACCCCCAGTTCTCACGCGAGCTGCGGGCCGTCATGCTCGAAATCGAATTCGATGACGCAGTCAAGGCAGCGTCGGTCACTGCGGAAGGCAGGGTGTTCTCGGCGGGCGGCGACCTGAAGGAATTCCACGCAGCGGGCGATGGCCTGCCCCAGCTTGCATCGGACATGGTCATCGACCTGCATGCGGCGATCAACAAGATGAACCGCACGCCCAAGCCGTTCGTTGCCGGCGTGGGTGGCAGCGTCGGCGGGGCCGGCATGTCGCTGGCCGCCTCGTTCGACTTGGTGATCGCGGGCGAGTCGGCGAAGTTCACCATGGCCTATACCCGGGCCGGCGTGACGCCCGACGGCACGTCGTCGTACTTCCTGGCGCGCCACATCGGGCTGCGCCGGATGCTCGACCTGACGCTCACCAACCGCGTGCTCTCGGCCGAAGAGGCCGAGCAGTGGGGCCTGGTCAACCGGGTTGTTCCCGACGACGAGGTCGACGCTGCCACCGCCGAGCTCGCCCAGTCGCTGGCCGACGGACCGGCGTGGGCGCTGGGCCACGCCAAGCGGGTGGTGTACGCGGGCATCGACTCGCCGCTCGAACAGGCGGGCGAGTTCGAAGGCAAGATGATCACCACCGCCATGCGCACCCACGACGGCCGTGAGGGCATCGCTGCATTCGTGGAGCGCCGCGCGCCGAACTTCACCGGCAGTTAGGAGCACGAGCCATGTCCCCCCAGGAGATCCCCGCAGAGCCGTTCCCCTGGCTGGACACCAGCCGGTATTCGTTCTCCCAGGGCATCGACGCTTCGGGCGCGGCATGGCTGGCGGGGCAGACCGCGGGAGCCTATGACGCCGAGTCGGGCCGGGTCACGGTGCGCGGCGACGGCGCCGAGCAGGCCGGCGTGTGCTGGGCCAAGGTGGAAGCGGTGCTCGACGCAGCCGGGCGAGACGTCAGTGACTGCTCTGAGGTGACCGAGTACATCACGGCGGCCGGAGCGTCCGAACGCGATGCGATCGCGGCGCAGCGGCCGCACAGCCTGGGCTCGGCGATGGGCGGCGTGCGCGCCTCCACGTTCATCGTGGAATCTCTGGTGCGGCCTGAGGCCTTGGTGGAAGTGGAGGTGGTAGCCGGACAGGCGGACGGCTTGGTCCACGTGCCGCAGGTGGTGCCCGTCGACGATGACGGCAACGTGGTGCTGCCCGGCGACTTCGTCGGCCAGTGCGAGTGGGCACTCGAAGAAGCGGGACGGCGCCTCGAGCTTCACGGCATGGATCTGTCCCATGTGGTGCGGGTGGTGCAGCAGACCACGCCGGCCACCCGGCGCCAGTACAACGAGACGGCAGACGCTCGGCGTCGGCTGCTGAGCCCGCAGTTCCCGTCCTCGACGGGGCTGTTGATGGGCCAGCTGCCGCATCCCGACGCGCTCGTGGCGCTGGACGTGTGGGCGTCGGCCCATCCCAAGACGGTGGTGCCCTACCAGCCCGAGGCGTATTCGACGCTGACCTTCAGCCCCGCCGTCGAGGCCGGCGGTCTGCTGTTCATCTCCGGCACGACCGCGTTCAACATGTCGACGGGCGAGACGGTGGCCGAGGGCGACATCGGGGGCCAGGCCGAGTTCGTCTACGGCGAGATCGCCGCGATCTGCGAGATGGCAGGAACCTCCATCGACAACCTGGTCAAGACCGTCGAGTACGTGACGCCCGACGGCATCGACGGCTACCGGGCTGTCGGCGACGTGCGGCAGCGAATGCTCGGGCGGCCATTCCCCGCGTCGACCGGCGTGGTGGTGGCAGGGCTGCTGAGCCGCCGGTGGCTGATCGAGGTGGAAGCCGTCGTCTCGATGCCCTGAAGCCGGGCCCGAGCGTTCCTATGACGCAGCTGCTGACCCCCGAAGTGCGCGCTGCGCTGGGCTCGACGTACACATATGTGGCACCCGAACCGCTCAGCCGGGCCTCCATCCGCTATTTCGCCTTGGCGGTCGGGGCCGATCCGCAGCGCTGGCGCGACGAGGCACCGCCGACGCTGATCTGCGAGACGGCGCAGCTGACCGGACAGGCCGTTCCCGACGAGAACTCCTATCTCGGGCACACCTGGGAGCTACCGCTGCCCGTGCCGTGCGCCATGTTCCGAGGCGGCAACGACTACCGGTTCGAACGGCCTGCCCGATTCGACGACGTCATCACCACGACTTGGACCTTGACCGATGCGACGGAGCGTCGCGACCGCGCGGGCGGAGCGCTGCTGCTGGTGACCGCAGAGGCCCGCTATTCGGCGGGTGACGAGCTGCTCGCGACGAACGCCGAGACCATGATCTTCCGGCCGGTCGGCCCTGCGGCCGACGACTCCCCAGACGAAGCCGCCGACACCACGCCGCCAGCGGCTGGCGAGGAACCCCGAGGCCCAGCCGACGACACGACGCCGCTGCCGCCGCATCGCTTGAGCGCCGGCAGGGCCATCCGGCCGTTGCGCCGATGCATCGCACTGCCGGACATGGTGGCCTACGGCGCCGCCACCTGGGACTGGCATCGCTTGCACTACGACGAGGCTCACGCCCGCCGGCTGGGCGCCCCGGCGCCCTTGGTCGACGGCCAGATGCTGGGCGCGCTGCTGGCTGAGTGCGTCCTGCGGTCCGCCGGCCCCGCCGCCCGGCTGGTCCGGCTCTCGTATCGCAATCGTGCGCCGGTGCGCGCCGGCGAGACGGTGGTCTGCTCGGGCACGATCGCGACGTCTGACGATGCGGGGTTCAGCGTCGACCTGTCGGTCACCGTCGGCGAGCAGCTTGTGGTGGCTCCGGCGTTCGCCCAGCTCGCTTGGGCCGCCGGCTGACTCGGCCCGCACGCAGCTCAGCCTTCTAGCATCGGGCGCCGAGGTGGCGGCGGAGCAAGGGGGCACAACGTGGACTTCTCCATGAGCGACGAGCAGGCGCTGATCGTCGAGACCGTTCGGCGCTTCGTCGAGAGCGAGATCATCCCCCTCGAGGCCGACCTCGACCCCGACGCCGGCGAGCTCAAGCCCGACGATGCGGCCCGGCTCACACAGATGACCCGCGACATGGGTTTCTACGGGCTCGACATCCCTGCCGAGTACGGCGGGCCGGGTCTCGACACCACCACCCGCGCGCTCATGGCCATCGAGATGTCCAAGCACCGTGCCGGCCTCTACAACCCTTGCTACGGGGTGTTCGGCGGGGCCGGGCTGGCGCAGCTCTACGAGGCCACCGACGAGCAGAAGGAGCGCTGGCTCTACCCCACGCTGCGCGGCGAGAAGATGGGCTGCTTCGCCCTGACCGAGCCGTCGGGAGGGTCCGACCCCGGCCGGGCCATCCGCACCCGGGGCTACAAGGACGGCGACGAGTGGGTACTGAACGGCTCGAAGCTGTTCATCTCCGGTGCCGACAAGGCCGACTACGCACTGCTGTTCGCCCGTACGTCGGACGATCCGGGGCGCAACGGCGTCACGGCGTTCATCGTCGACACCGACACTCCCGGGTTCAATGTGCGCCGGGTAGTGCACACGCTGCGGGCCACTCGCTATGCCACCGAGCTGGAGTTCACCGACATGCGGGTGCCCGAGAGCCATGTGCTCGGCGAGGTGAACGGCGGATTCGGCATCGCCAACGACCGCCTGAGCCGCCAGCGCATCCCGTATGCAGCGGGCTGCTTGGGGCCGGCGATCATGGCGCAGGAGATGGCGATCGACTGGGCCCGCAGCCGCGAGACCTTCGGATCGGTGCTGGCCGAGAAGCAGGCGGTGCAGTGGATGATCGTCGACAACGAGATCGACATCCGCCACGGCCGCTGGTGCGTGCTCGAGGCAGCCCAGAAAGCCGATCGAGGCGAGCGTTTCCGCACCGAGGCTGCGATGGCCAAGCTGGTCGCTTCTGAAGCCGCCGGGCGAGTGGTCGACCGTTGCATCCAGATTCACGGCGGCATCGGCGTCACGAAAGACCTGCCGCTGGAGCGCTGGTACCGGGAGCTGCGGATCCGCCGGATCGGCGAGGGCCCCAGCGAGGTGCAGCGGCTGATCATGGCCCGCGACATCCTCGGCGGCAGCTTCAAGTGAGCGATCCGGGAACCGGGGCCGGCGAGCCGACCCGCCCGCTGCCCCTCGACGGCGTGGTCGTGCTCGACCTCGGGCAGATCTACCAAGGGCCGTACGCCGGACTGCTGCTGGCCTATTCGGGTGCCCGGGTCATCAAGGTGGAGCATCCCCGAGGCGAGGCACTGCGAGGCCACAGTCACCAGCTTCCCTACGCGATGCTCAACTCGTCGAAAGAAGCCGTGTCGCTCGACCTCAAATCGCCGCGCGGCCGTGAGCTGTTCATCCGGCTGGCCGACGGCGCCGATGCGGTGCTGTGCAACTTCGCCCCGGGGGTGCCCGAGCGGCTGGGGATCGACGCCGAGACGCTCTGGCAGACGAACCCCAAGCTGGTGTTCGCCCAGGCCAGCGGCTACGGCCTCGACGGCCCGGACGCCGAGCGGACTGCCATGGACGTCACCGTCCAGGCGCACATGGGCGTGATGAGCATCAACGGATTCGCTGACCGACCGCCGGTGAAATCCGGTGCGACGTTCATCGACTTCCTCGGCGGCACCCACCTGTACGGTGCTGTCGTGACTGCGCTATTCGAAGCGCAGCGCACCGGTCGCGGTCGCCTGGTGTCGACGTCGATGGCCGAGGCTGCGTACTACACGCTCACCACCTCATTGCAGGCGTGGCAGATGCACGGCGTCACTGGGCGCATGGGCAACCGCAACGCCGCCATGAGCGTCTCGCCGTCGAACGTGTATCCGTGCAGCGACGGGCACATCGCGCTGATCGCTGCGATGAACTCGCACTGGCGGTCGGTGCTGGAGGTGATCGGCCGGGCCGACCTGCTGGGCGACGAGCGCCTGCGCAGCAACGCCGGTCGCTGCGAGCACATGGACGAGGTGGACGAGCTGGTGACGGCCTGGACGTCAGTGCACACCCGGGCCGAGGCTGCCGCTGCATTCGGCGCGGCGGGCGTGCCGGTGGCAGAGGTCCGCGAGGTCACCGACGTCGTGCACGACGATCACATGATCGAGCGCGGGTTCCTGCAATGGACCGAGCTGGACGGCCTGGGCGAGATCCCGCTGGCGCACAGCCCGTTGCGCTGGCACGGCTCGGACATGCGCGAGCTCGAGCCGTACCGGCCCGTCGGCGCCGACAACGAGGCGATCTACCGCGAGTTCTGCGGGCTCGACGCCGACGACCTGGCGGCCTTGGCAGCCGAGCGCATTATCTGACCCGCCGGAGCAACGGCCACCCGATCTCACGCGTTCAGGCGGAGGACAGTCCGCTCGCTCAGGAATCTTCGCTGCCAAACCAGCCGTCGTGCAGGCGTGCGTAGATACCGCTTTCCATGAGCTCCAGCAACGCAAGGTTGAGACGCTCGCGCAGCTCGGCATTGTCCTCGTCCACCATCAAGCCGTAACGGACTCGTTGGAAGTCCGACCCGACCGTCACCACATCTCCGCCGCCCAGATGGGAGGCGTAGTAGTGCAGCACGGGCGCATCGAACACCACTGCCTCCACCTGCCCCTCCGACAGCAGTTGGTAGGCGCTATCGATCTCGTCGACGACGACGGGACCAATGCCGATCGACGGGAGGTAGGTCTCCCCGGCGGAGTGCTTGACCGTGGCGACTCGCCGGCCTGACAGATCCGCCGGCCCTGAGATCTCCGACCGCAGCTCGTTCACTGCCAGCGACGACGCGATGGCCGCGGTGAAACTGGCGAAGACCAGCGTTCCCAAGGCGATCCACAGCAGTGCCAGCACCCGGCCCCGGTTGCCGCGGGCCACTTTGTCGCCGTAACCGACCGTGCTCATGGTGACGACCGACCAGTAGAAGGAATCCCAGATTCCCTCGCGATACGGCACGGCGAAGTCGGGGTTGTGTCGGCGCTCGAGCAGCCAGATCAGGTGGGCGGCCACGAGCACGGCCCCGGCAAAGACGGCGAGCAGCCACGGCAGGTCTGAAGCGGCGACCGCCGTGAAGAAGGCCACGATCCGATCGTCGATGCCTCGCGACGACTCTGCGGTGGTCAGGATGGTGAGGCCCGAGTCCAGGACGGGCACCGAGAAGTCGACCTCCTGTTCGCGATGCACGGTCGCCGCGGTGCCGCCAAGGCCGACATCGGCGACTCCCCGTTGGATGTCATCGATCTGCTTGGCCACCGTGTCCACCGCGTAGATCTCGGCCTCCATGCCCAGATCCGCCGCAAGCAACCTGACCAGCTCCACTTCGAAGCCGCTGTAGGTGCCGTTCTCGTAGATCACGAACGGCGGAAGGGCGCGGGCGGCGACCGAGAGCGTGCCGCCCGCAGGTGCGTCGTCGCGTTCGAGCGGCAGCTCCACCGCGGTGGGATCAGCAGTGCGGATCCACTCCTGCACCGTTGCCAAGTTGGCCTGAATCCACTCGGCCGCGTGGCGACGGATGTCGGCCGGGTCGCTTCCTTCGGTAATCATGCGGGCGTTCTGCGCCGAGATGTCCTCCAGCGGGATGACGATCTCCTCCAAGAGCGTCCGGATGGCCGGATTAGCGTTCAGGAAATCCGAGTTGGCGACGGCGCGAATGTCATTCGGAGGCCAGCCGGTCTGGCACGGGTCATTGGCGCACCCGGGAATCCCCGGGACGAAGGTGCGATCAACTGCGGCAGCTTGGTCGTCGGGCAGCGACGGGAACGGGGTTTCCAGCCACACGACATCGACGCCCGGAACAAGCTCTCCGACCGTCCAATTGGGCGTCCACGAGAAATACAGCACCGGCTGGCCGGCTCGCTGGAGGGAAATGGTCTCGGTGATCAGCGGCGAGTAGTCGCCTTGGATGTGCTCGACAGTGTCGATAAGTCCGTACGCGTCGAGATGATGGTCGATCGTCTGCGCGCACGACCACCCCGCATTGCAGCCCACCAGATCGGCGCGCCGGTCGCCGTCCCGGTCGAACAGTGCCGCTACCGATGCGTCGGCGAGGTCGCCCAGATCGGTGATGCCGTAGGCGGCGGCCGTGCTGGCGTCGACGAAGTACCCCTGCAGCGCACCGTCGTCGACGGCCGTGCCGACCACTTCCACCGGCGTGCCGGGGGAGATGTGGGCGTCGTGCAGCGGGAACCAGCCGTTGGCCCACAGGTCGACGTCACCAGCGGCGACCGCCTCGTAGAAGTCCTCGTTCTCCATGGTGACCGGGCCGTCCACTCGGTAGCCGAGTCGTTCGAGCAGCAGTCGAAGCACCTCTGCCTGGAACCAGCCTGTATCCCAGGTGGGGCGTGCGATACGGGCGACCGGCTCGTCGTCGGATGTCTGTGCCTGTGCCGCCGAGGCCAGTCCCATGAACGGTGCGACGAGCAGCAGTACCGCTGTCAGGCGCACTCCGATCGAGCGCAGGCGGGGGCCGGCCCAGCACCTGCGCCCTTCTCGTATCTGCAGGGCCGTTGGCGATGAATAGTGGTCATTACGACTATTCACACGAGTTACGTTAGGTCTCGGGCCGCGAGACGATCGCCGGCTTCGCTGCGATCGGTCTTGGGCCTTCTTGGGGAACATTCTGGGGGCCCGATATGGACGACGACCAAGAAAATCCGCCTTCCGATCCGCGCATTCATCGAAGTCCGGACGACTCAGACGTCAACCTGACCGAGGCAACGCTCGCCTTGCACGATTGGGAGGAAGAGGAGGAACGCCGACGCGACGACGCGATCCACAACCGCAAGCCACTGCAGGGTCTGCAGATCGATCCGGACATCGACTTCTACCCCGAGGTGGCCGACCGGGAACCGGGTGACCGCAACATCGTGCGTGCCGGCTTCGACATCCATCCCCAGGTCACGTTCTGGTCATCGGGAATCCTGCTGGCCTTCATCCTGCTGTCGATCTTCGTCGACGGCACCCAGGATGTGTTCAGCTCAATCCTCGACTTCATCAACGAGAAGCTCGGCTGGTTCTACATCCTCGACTTCAACATCTTCCTGATCGTTGCGATCTATTTCGCGTTCAGCAGGTACGGGAAGATCAAGTTGGGCGGCCCGTTCGCTTTGCCGGAGTTCTCCACGGTTTCGTGGTACGCGATGCTGCTGTCGGCGGGCTTGGGCATTGGGCTGATGTTCTGGGGGGTCGCGGAGCCGATCTTCCACTTCATGTCGCCGTCCCCGTTCTTTGAGGGCATCGAGGCTGGAACCGGCGCGGCGGGACAGGCGGCGCTCGCGACCACCTATCTCCACTGGGGGATCCATGGCTGGGCGCTCTATGGGCTGGTTGCGCTGGCGTTGGGCTTCTTTGCCTACAACCGCGGCCTGCCCCTGACATTCCGCTCGATCTTCTACCCGATCCTCGGCAAGAAGATCTACGGCACGTGGGGCAACGTCATCGACATCCTGACGGTCATGGCCACGCTGTTCGGGTTGGCCACATCGCTCGGCTTCGGCGCAAGCCAGGCATCAGCGGGCTTGAACAAGCTGTTCGGACTTCCTGACGAGCAGTGGTTCCAGGTGCTCCTGATCGTCGGCATCACGTTCTTGGCGACCATATCGGTGGTTGCCGGGCTCGACGCTGGCGTGAAACGGCTCAGCGAACTGAACATCTGGCTGGCTGGCGCCTTCCTGATCTTCGTGCTGCTGGTCGGCCCGACGCTGTTCATCTTGTCGTTGTTCACGCAGAGCGTCGGAAACTACATACAGGTCCTGCCGGAGTTCGCATTCTGGAATGCGGCCTTCTCTGAGACGCAATGGCAAGCGTGGTGGACCATCTTCTATTGGGGATGGTGGATCTCGTGGTCGCCATTCGTCGGGATGTTCATCGCCCGCATCTCCAAGGGCCGCTCGGTGCGCGAACTGCTCCTGGGCGTGATCGTCCTGCCGTCGATCCTGTGCTTCCTGTGGATGGCGGTCTTCGGAGGCTCTGCCATCCACCTGCAGCAGAATGGGCTGCGCGACGTGGCAACCGCAGTGAACGACAACGTCGCGACCGCCCTGTTCGACATGCTGGAGTCGTTCCCGCTCACCGGCATCGTTTCGTTCGTCGGCGTGCTGTTGTTGGTGTCGTTCTTCGTGACGTCGTCGGATTCAGGCTCGTTGGTCGTCGATCACCTCACCTCCGGAGGCAAGCTCGACTCGCCGAAGCCTCAGCGGGTCTTCTGGGCATGCATGGAGGGTGCGGTGGCGATTGCGCTGCTCATCGGCGGCGGATTGAGCGCTCTGCAGACTGCGGCCGTCTCGATCGGACTGCCGTTCGCGCTGATCCTGCTGATCATGTGCTGGAGCTGCAAGAAGGCATTCGACGAGGAACTCGACCTGCTCGAGAGCCACTACGACGAGCAGATCTTCCGATCGCAGCACAGCGGACTGATTGCAACGGTCAAAGACCGCCTTCAGCACGGGCCGACGCGGTGACCGGCAGAACACGGCAGCGAGGAGACAAGCAATGACAAAGCAGCGACGCAGAAGTCTGATCTTGGTCGGCGCCTTGGTTGGTTTGGTTGTCGTCGCACTCGTCGTGATCTTCTCGAGCGAGGAGGAAGACGGCACGGTGCGCATGGCTCGGGCCAATTGGGACAGCGGCTATGCACAGGCCGAGATCTACGCCTCGCTCATCGAAGAGCTGGGCTATGAAGTCACCGATCCTTCCGAGCACGAGCTCGGACCGCTCAACTTCTACCCCGCCCTGAGGACGGGCCAGTACGACCTGTGGGCCAATGGCTGGTTCCCCAACCACGACCTGTTCCTCGACTTCGAGACCGCCGCAGGTCTCTCGACCGAAGGTGAGATCGAACCGGTCGGCGTCCAAGTGGGCGGCGGAGGCCGAGAGGGGTACCTGGTCGACAAGGCCACCGCCGACAGGCTGGGCCTGTCGGCGATGAGCCAGCTGTCTGATCGGTCGGTTGCCGCAGAGTTCGACACCGACGGCGACGGCACCGCCGACCTGTACGGATGCAACGAGGACTGGGGATGCGCCCAGATCATTGACGGCCACATCGCCGACAGCGGGTGGGGCGCCAATGTGGAGCAGGACTCGGGCAACTACAACGACCTCATCGGCGAGGTGCGAGCCCGCGTCGATGCCGGCCAGCCGGTGCTGTTCTACGGCTGGACGCCGAACTGGACCTACACCGTTCTCACTCCCGGTGAGAACGTGGTGTGGCTGGACTCCGCGTTCGAAGTGAATGACATCCGGGCCGTCGCCAATGCCGATTTCCTCGACAGCCATCCGGACATTCGCAGCCTGCTCGAGCAGGTCAAGATCGATCTGGGATGGATAGCGACGCAGAACGAGCGGATGGCGGCGGGTGGCTACACCCAAGAGCACATCCGTGCCGATGCGATGCAGTGGATCGAGGAGAACCGGTCCAAGGTCAACGGCTGGCTCGAGAACGCACGGGCTGCGTCCTAGGACGCAGACCACCACATTCAGCAGATCAGGCGGGGGAGAGCCTGCCGACGCGCTGTGCTTGGTCGCGCTGGGGTGCGGGAAGCTCGCCGTGGTCGGCGAGGTGCAGCATCAGCAGCTCGTCCCAGCGGCTGCGGTAGTTGGAGGTGAACTCGCAGCGGAACTGCGTGGCGCCGCCGCTGTGCTGCGTCATCTCACGCCGGAGTGCGGACTGCATGCCGAAGAGCTCGTGCGCACCGGCATAGCCCACCGACAGCACTGTGCCGTCGTCGTCGCCGACGTGATACACGCCGAGCTGCGCTGGCATGGCATCGATTGCAGCGCCGTCGAGCGGCTGCCAGGGCTTGTCGAGCCGGATTCCCATCTGGTTGTCTAGGCGGCGACTGCGGGGATATGCGCCGCGGTGCCCATCAGGTCTTCGAAGTTCAGCCGGAAGAACCGCTCCTGCACATCGGCGGGCAGGTGCTCTACCTCGCGGTCGAAGCGCCGCAGCGGGTTCCGGCCGCCTTCCACGTGGGGATAGTCGGAGCTGAACATGCAGATCTCCGGGGCGGTGTTCTCGATGATCCAGCCGGTCGGCTCGGTGGGGTAGGGGGTGACCCGTACCTGTCGGTGCACGTACTCCGAAGGCCGCAGGCTGAGCTTGCCCAGCCGCTGCTCGTGCCGCTCGAAGGCGTCGAACGCTGCTTCGAGCTGGCGCAGGAAGCCTGGCACCCACACGGCGCCCAGCTCGATCACGCCGATCTTCAGCTCCGGAAAGCGCTCGAGCACGCCGTCGAAGATCAGCATCGACAGCGCCTGCAGCGGCGCCGCCGAGATCGCCATGTACGACACGGAGCGGAAGTTCTCGCCGCCGCCGTGGAAGTCGGGCTCGGGCGGCAGGCCGTTGTTGCGGTGCTGCGGCGGCATCACCAGGTCGGGCGTGGCCACGTGCATCACCACCGGGATGCCTGCTTCTTGGGCGGCCGCCCAGACGGGATCGAAGCCGACGTGGCTGTGGGCGTGGTGCTTCGGCATGCGGTTGGGAATGAGCAGCGCCGCCGCGCCGTCTTCAATGGCCTGACGGGCATGCGGCCCCGCTCGTTCGATGTCCTGCAGCGGCACCGAGCACACCGGCAGCAAGCGGGGATCGCCTGAGCAGAACGCGATCTGGGCCCGGTTCGCCGCCGTGGCTGCGGCGTAGGTGAGGGCGGGCTCGGCGGTGTGCTCCATCTCCTCGATGAGCGTGTTGGGCATCGAGGGGAACACGAGCTGGCTGGCGAATCCCAGGTCGTCGAGCGCTTGGGATCGATCGGCGGGATCCCAGGCGCCGGGGGCGATGTAGTTCTTGCGCAGCATCACCTCGGCCGCAGCGCCGGCGCGGAACTCCGGGTCGGCCTGGCGGGCGCGGGCCTTCTCGATATCGGCGAACACCCTGTCGTTGTCGCCGATGGAGAAGTGGTCGAGCGCGTACCGCGCCACCTCGGCAGAAGCGAACGGCTCCAGCCACTCCGGCGGCTCCATGGTGTGCGCATCCGCGTCGTGAATGATCCTGTCCTCGACGTAGGCCATGGCCGTCCCCTTGGTCTCCCTGCGGCGCATTCGACGATACCGTTCCCGTCGCTGGCGCTTCCGGGCTCGGATCGGTGCCGACCAGGCGATCGCAGGTGGTCTGACTCAGATTGGGTTCGTCGCTCAAGTTGACGTAGGCAGCAGGAACGCTGACATCAGATCAACCCGAGCGCGGATGCCTTCGGTTGCGACGTCGATGAGTCCTGCATCTTCGAGCCGGTTGAGGTCGCGAGCCAGCGTGCGAGGTCCCGTGCGTGCGTACAGCTGCGCCAGCTGCGGCGTCAGACCAGCGATATCTGACCGCGGGACCTTCTCTCCTGGTGCCAGCGCCATCACCAGCGCGCGCTGGCGCTCCGACGCAGGACTCGTCGGGAACCGTGCCATGGTTTCGGCGACGTAGCTCTGCCATGCAAGACCCAGGTGTTGCGCTCTCACGGCTGCCGAGTGCTCGACGAGTCCGTCGACGAGCCCTTCGATGCCGTAGGCCAAGAATCCCAGGACATCGCGTTCGCGGCTGGCTGCGGCGAGCCGTGCGTAGTACCGGTCACGCGTGAGGTTGAAGTGGTTGGCCATCAGATTTGCCGCCGCGAGCGGGACCATGCCCGATCTGGCGAGGATCACGTACTCGAGCAGCCGTGCCGTGCGACCATTGCCGTCGGCGAAGGGGTGGATCCAGGCGATGTAGAGATGCGCGAGCAAGGCGCTCAGCACCGTTCGCGCGAACGCGTCGCGGTTCTCGTCACTCTCGCCGCTGGTGCGTCGAAAGTCGTTGCCGTCAAGCCAATCGGCCAGGCGTTCGAGCAGGTGCCAGCAGTCACGTGCTGGAGGGCCGACATAGGGGCCGACGACAACTGAATGTGTGCGGATGGTGCCCGGTGCCGATGCGGCGTCAGGATCGACGCCGTCGAGCACCCATCGGTTCATCTCGCAGATCAACTCGGCGCTCAGGTGAAGGTCGCCATCTTCCATCACCATGCCGTCGAGACGTTCGAACGCTTCGAGGACGTTGCGGACCTCACGCTCCTGATAGGCGCGGGACTGGGGTGCGGAGAACTCTCCGGCGTAGATGCTCGCTACCTGCTCGACGGTCAGCGTGTTGCCCTCGATGGCCACGGTGGCCTGGGCGCCCCGAATGAGAGCATGCTGGTGCAGCGCATCTGCCATAGCGGGAGCGAGAGGCGTTCCCGAGAGTTCGGCACACCGTGCGTAGGCCTCGCCGATCCTCATCCACGATTGGGCATCCAAGCGGTTCGCGACACTCGCATCGAAGTCGATCCACGGATGTGTGTCGGTGTATTCGCGGGTTTCGTCGCTGCCGGTCACCACAATGCTGCCTGATAACGAGCGTTCATCAGCGCAGTGTAATCAGGCACAATCCACTATCTGCACCTAGTGTTGTCCTAGTGACTGTCCTCGCCAGTGTCACCTAGCTTGACCGGTGGGGCGCAGGCGGCACGACGCGGCGTCAGTTCTTGTGGAGTTCGGGGTTGATGCCTTCCCAGCGGCTCGGGTCGGCAACTCGCATCTCGATGGCGCCGGTGACGCTGTTGCGGATGAGCAGCATCCCTGAGCTCCCGGAGATGTCGCGGCCCTTCACGACCGAGCCGTCGGGCAGGGTGATCCGGCTCCCCGCGGTGACATACAGCCCTGCTTCAACTGTGCAGTTGTCGCCGAGGGCGATGCCGATGCCCGAGTTGGCGCCCAGCAGGCAGTGCTCGCCGATCGACACCCGCTCCCTGCCGCCGCCCGACAGCATCCCCATAGTGGAAGCGCTGCCGCCAAGGTCGGAATGCGCCCCGATGACCACTCCGGCAGAGATGCGCCCTTCGACCATGGCAGGGCCGAGCGTGCCGGCGTTGAAGTTGACGAAGCCTTCGTGCATGACCGTGGTGCCGTCTGCCAGGTGGGCGCCGAGCCGCACCCGGTCGGCGTCGCCGATGCGGACGCCCTGGGGGATCACGTAGTCGACCATGCGCGGGATCTTGTCCACCGCCGTCACGCTGACCGGGTGGGCGAGCGCAGCGGCTGCAGTGCGCAGATCATCGACCCGCTCGGGCAGCACCGGTCCTGCACTGGTCCACGCGCAGTTGGTCATCAGGCCGAACATGCCGTCGAGGTTGGCGTCGTGAGGCTGGATCTCACGGCGGCTCAGCAGGTGCAGTCGCAGGTACGCATCACCCAGGTCTGCCGGCGGAGCATCCAGATCGTCGATTGTGACCGTGACGGTCTCGCCCGCATTGACACCGAGCTCGACAGCCAGGCACGACCGGGCCGGCGGAGAGTCCTCCGTGGCTCCTTCCGGAAACCAAGCGTCCAGCCGAGTTCCTGTTGCGACGTCCACATAGCTGTGCCCGACTGCGCTGATGCTGCCCGAGTTGCTCCCCGATGTATTCACCTGCGCATCCTGCCACCGCAAGCTGCCAACCCGTCGCTTCAGCGGAGGGGCGCTGTGCGCCGGTAGTTTCGGGGCATGAAGACACCTGTGTGCGAGATGCTGGGCTGCGACGTTCCGATCGTCGCATTCACCCATTGCCGGGACGTGGTGGCGGCAGTGACCAAGGCGGGCGGCTTCGGCGTGCTCGGCGCAGCCGGTCACACGCCCGAACAGCTCGACATCGACATGGGCTGGATCCAGGACGAGGTGGGCGGCCGGCCATTCGGCGTCGACATCATCGTGCCCGCCAAGTACGAGGGCAAGTCTGAGGGCGAGCTGTCGGTCAAGGACCTCAAGGCGATGATCCCGCCGGCGCACCGCGAGTTTCTCGACGACATGATGGAGCGCTACGACGTCCCGCCGCTGCCGGCTGAGGACAAGCCCGGCGCCATTGCCGGCGACGCCGAGCCGCCCATGACCTACGCCCAGGCGGTGCCGCTCATGGACGTGGCGTTCTCGTACCCGATCCGGCTGGCCGTGAACGCGCTCGGCCCGCCGCCGCCCGACATGATCGAGCGGGCCCACGACAACGATGTGCTCGTGGGTGCGCTGGCCGGCAAGAAGGTGCACGCTGAGCGTCATGTCGCCGCAGGCGTCGACATCGTCATCGCCCAAGGCCATGAGGCCGGCGGCCATACCGGCGACATCGCCACGATGGTGCTGGTGCCCGAGGTGGTGGATGCCATTGCGCCGGTACCCGTGCTGGCAGCAGGCGGCATCGGCAACGGGCGTCAGGTGGCTGCCGCGCTGGCGCTGGGCGCCCAGGGCGTGTGGTGCGGGTCGGTCTGGCTCACCACCCAGGAAGCCGAGACGCATCCCGTCGTGAAGGACAAGTTTCTGGCGGCAGGCTCGTCGGACACGCTGCGCTCACGCTCTCGCACCGGCAAGCCGGCTCGCCAACTGCGTTCAGCATGGACTGACGAGTGGGAGGGCGAGAACTCGCCGGGAACGCTGCCCATGCCGCTGCAGCCGATGCTGATCGGCGCTGCCAGCCGCCGCATCGACCGGGCGGCGATGAACCCGTCCAATACGGGCGCGGTCGAGCTCGCCAACTACTTCGTCGGCCAGGTGGTCGGGCAGCTCAACGAGTCGATCTCGGCCACGCGGGTGGTCGAGGAGATGATCAGCGAGTATCTCGACGTCATGGAGCGCTTCGAGCAGCTCAACACCTGAGCGCCGGGCGCACCGGCTGAGCAAGAGGGGGACAGACATGGAGACCATGACCGGACGCGTCGCGGTGGTGACCGGGGCGGCATCGGGGATCGGCAAGGCCCTGGCATTGGGCTTTGCGGGCGAGGGCGCCAACGTGGTGCTGGCCGACATCGAGGAGGAGCCGCTGCGTGCCGCTGAGGCCGAGGTAGCCGGCCACGGTGTCGAGGCGCTGGGTGTCGTGACCGATGTGACCAGTGCCGACTCGGTGGGCGCGCTGGCGCAGGCCACCATCGACCGCTTCGGCGCCGTGCACATGGTGTGCAACAACGCCGGCGTCGGCGGGGGAGGGCTGATCCGCAACCAGCAGCTCGTCGACTGGAAGTGGGTGGTGGACGTGTGCCTGTGGGGAGTGATCCACGGCGTCCACCACTTCCTGCCCCATCTCATCGAGGCGGAGGAGTCGCACATCATGAGCACCGCCTCGGTGGCAGGGCTCATGTCGGTGCCGGGGCTCGGCCCCTACAACGCCGCCAAGTACGGCGTGGTGGCGATCATGGAGACGCTGCACCTCGAGATGCAGCGTGATCGCAACGCCGATGTGGGTGTGTCGGTGCTGTGCCCCGGGGTGGTGCGCACCAACATCGCCACGGCCCAGCGGAACCGGCCCGACGAGCTGCGCCGCGTACGCCGGCCGCGCCCCGAGGGCGAGGCGCCGTCGGAGACCGCCGATGCCCGCCGCCGCAACGCCAACATCGCCGCAGCGCTGGAGCGAGGCATGGATCCGTCCGAAGTGGCCGCCAAGGTGATCGAGGCGATGTACGAGCGGCGTTTCTGGGTGCTCTCGCACCCCGAATTGCTGGCCGAGGTCAATCACCGCAACCAGCAGCTCGCCGACCTCGAGAACCCCACGATCTTCACGAGCTTCACCGACGGCGAGGAATAGCCCGCGGCAGGCTTCCCCTCAGCAAGTCAGCGACTATCAGCGAGCATCTGCACCGGCAGTGCATCCTCCGGCGGTGCCGGCCGCAACGCGTACACGAGGGCTCTGATCAGCATGGCCGCGAACAGAATCGCCACTGCGGTCAACGCCATCGTTGCCCCACCGGCCAGCCGATGGTGGTAGCTCAGCAGCAGGCCGACATAGACCGACACCGCTCCGATCAGCACCGCCGCGACCATGATGAGCGGCACACGCCGCAAGAACATCGAGGCGGTCGCTGGCGGGGCGATCAAGAAGGCCATGACGAGCAGGCTTCCCACTACTTGGAACGAACCCACGATGGTGATGGCCAGCAACACCATGAGCACACCGTGCGTGAGGCGTGGGCGAAGCCGGGCCATCTCCGCTTGTACCTCGCAGAACGTCATCACGAAGAACGCCCGATAGAAGACGACTGCACCGCCGACAGCCACCACGGAAACCACCGCCTGGCGCACGAGGTCTGTGTTCTGTACCCCGGTGATCGAGCCGAACAGGAAGCGGTCGATGTCGCCGGTGCCAGCGGCTGCCCCCGACGACATGATCACCACGGCGAGCGCCAGCAGTCCCACGAACAGCACGCCGATAGAGGTGTCCTCGGAGAGCGGCGAAATGCGCGGGATGAACGAGATGGCACTCACCATCACGATTGCCGCTACCAGCGCGCCGAGGCCCGTGTCGAAGCCCACGATGAATGCAATCGCGATGCCGGGAAGCACCCCGTGCGCCAGGGCGTCGCCGAGGAAGTTGAGGCTTCGCAGCACCACCCAGGTGCCCACCATCGAGGTGGTCAGCACCGCGAGCAGCCCCGCGGCCAGCGCCTTGGTCATGAACGGGTTGGAGGTGAACGGCTCGATCCACCAGCCCACCGGATCGGTGAGGAACGTCATGTCATCCCCCTGATGGGCTGGTGGTCGGCTCGCCCCTGGTCAGGGGTGGTGTCGTTGCAACGCTAGGTCCCTCAACCCAGCGCGTCCGCAATTGCTTGCGCGTTGAACCTCAGCATCCCGATCAGCGTGTCGCCGTCTTCACCCTCCGGCGCGAGGCTGCCAGTGAGCAACTGCACCACGTTGATGTTGCCTGCGGCGGTTGCCAAGGCCTGGATATCGGCGTCGGAGTGTGTCGTCTCCGAGAACACAGCGGGCACGCCTTCGTGCTCGATGATCTCGGCCAGCTCTTCCAGCAGAGCGGGGTTGGTTTCCGCTGCCGTGGAGAGTGAGGGAATCACGGTGCCCACGATCTCGAAGCCGTAGCGGTCGGCGAAGTATCCGAACGCATCGTGGTTGGTGATCAGGATGCGGCGATCCGCCGGCACTGCGTCGAGAATCTCGGCGATCTCGGCATCGGCGTCTTCCAAGGCTTCTCGGTAGGAATCCAAGCAGCGGTTGACGGTGTCGGCATCGGCGCCGGCATGGATCAGTTCGTCGGCCAACTCGCCCAGAACTCCGGCGACGCGCTGCGGATCGAGCCAGACGTGGGGGTCGCCACCGCTGTGGTCGTGCCCGTGATCGTCCTCGTCGGCGTGGTCGTCATCCATGTGCCCGTGGTCGTCGTCCTCGTGGTCGTCGTGCCCGTCTTCGTCATGGCCTTCGTCGTGGTCGTCCTCGTGCCCGTCTTCCTCGTCGTGGTCGTCGTGCCCGTCCTCTTCGTCGTGGTCGTCCTCGTGCGCGTCGTCCTCGTCGTGGTCGTCGTGCCCGTCCTCTTCGTCGTGGTCGTCGTGCCCGTCTTCCTCGTCGTGGTCGTCGTGCCCGTCCTCTTCGTCGTGGTCGTCCTCGTGCGCGTCGTCCTCGTCGTGGTCGTCGTGCCCGTCCTCTTCGTCGTGGTCGTCGTGCCCGTGGTCGTCGTGCCCACCGCTGAACTCGAATTCGATGGTGTCGATGTGCTCCGCCACCTCGAACACATGCACGCCCTCAGCCGCGACAGCTTCCAGGGTGTCCTCGAGGCGCTCCTCGAGACCCAGGCCGTTCACCACCACCAGATCGGCCGCGTCCATCGTCTCGCGGTCTCGCAACGACGGCTCGAAGGTGTGCGGGTCTCCGCCCTGCGGGATGAGGGTGGTTACCGAGACGCTGTCCTCGCAGCCCACGTTGCTGACCACGTCGCCCCAGATGCTCGTCGTGGTGACCACCAACGGCACTGCCGAGGATGCATCTGTCGCGTCAGCCGCGTCGGTTTCGGCATCGGTTCCCGTGCATGCAGCAGCGAACAGCGCCGCAGCCGCCGCCACCACCAATCCGCTCTTGCGGATCCGTCGACGCCTTTGTCGACTCGCGCCAGCTTCGACCGTCATTTGTGCCTCCCCTATGCTCCGATTCAGGTGTGGAAGAGTCCCAGTGGTGCTCTAGCCTCACCCCGGGTTTTGAGAATGAGAACCAGTTTCAGCTACCCTATCGAGGCTTGAGCACCCAAACACCTTCGAAATCGAAGTGAGGCACGCCCTGTTCCATCTCCACGACGTCCGTGTCTCTTTTGGGCCCTGCCACGTGCTCGAAACAGGCGATCTGAAGCTCGAGGACGCGTCGTCGGTCGCACTCATGGGTCCGAACGGGAGCGGCAAGACCACCTTGCTGCGGGTGCTCAGCGGGCTGCAACGCCCGACGTCGGGCCGAATGGAGTCTCTGGGCGACGTCAGGGTGGGGTTTGTGTGCCAGCACCACCAGCCGCATCCCTTCATGCCGATGACGGTGCAAGAGGTGCTGACTATCGGGCGTTATCGCAGTCGCGGACTGCTGAAGCGGTTTCGTCGCAGCGACAAGGAAGCGGTTCGTGTTGCGGCTGAGCGGCTCGACGTTGCGCACCTGCGTCAGCGTTCCTTCGGCGAGCTCTCCGGCGGTCAGCGCCAGCGAGTCATGGTGGCAATGGTGCTCGCATCGGAATATGACTGCTTGCTGTTCGACGAGCCGATCACCGGCCTGGACTTGCCGAGCCAGACGACCATTCTCGAGGTGATCGAGGCTGAGCGTGCAGCCGGGCATCTCGTAGTGATGTCGACGCACCACCTGCAAGAGGCACGACGCTGCGATCGTGTGCTGCTGCTGAAGGGGATGGTGCTTGCCGACGGCCCTCCCGATGAGGTGCTGACCGATGCGAACCTGACAGCTGCCTTCGGCGGCGAAGTAGTGGCCCGCGACGACGCCGAGCACGAGTTCGTCATGGAGAGCATCCACGCCCATGAGGCGGGCGATCCTGGCTGCGGCCCGAATGTCGGTGTTATCTCGCATGCCCACACGGGACAGTTCTCGCCGGCGGGCAGCCACCACGGTCACCACCACGACTTTGACCACGATGCTTCCCATGAGCACGCCCGCCAACTGTGACCGCCGGGGGCGACCGGGCCTCGCCTCCTTGAACCGTTTCTGAATCGCCCCGGGGAGAGCCGGATGGAGCCTCCGAAGGATCTCGAGCAGCTTCACGAAGATGTGAAGCAGCGGCTTGCGGTGGCGGGGCACCGCTACACCGACGGACGGCGAGCACTTGTCTCGGCGCTGGCGACGGCGCAGCGGCCGCTCACGCTGCGAGACATCGTGTCGAGGGTCCCCGATGTGCCCCAGAGCTCGGCGTACCGCAACCTCGAAGCGCTGCGCGAGGGCGGTGTGGTGGTTCGCATCAGTGCCGGCGGCGACCGTTCCCACTTCGAGCTCGCCGAGTCGCTGCTGGGCCATCACCATCACCTGATCTGCGTGACGTGCGGGACGATCGAGGACATGCGCATCGACGGCGCGCTCGAGGCCGAGGTGGATCGTGCACTGACCGGGGCGGCCGGCGAGGCGGGCTTCACGCCCCTGCGTCACAGCCTCGATCTCTACGGCGAATGCTCCGACTGCGGCGAGGTCGCCTAGCGCCGCAGCCGGTGCGCCGAGCTCAGGAGCGGGCTTGCTCGTCGGTCACGATGGGCGGCTCTGTCGACCAGGGGAAGTTGATCCACAGGTCGGTGCGGCGCCACACCCAGTCGCAGTTGACCGTCGACCACGGCTTCTCGTACAGCACCGCGGTGCGGACGCTGCGCACCCGCGGCAGGCAGAAGTCGTAGACCAGCTTGAGCGTGTGGCCGGTGTCGGCCACGTCGTCGGCAATGAGGATGTCGGAGTCGCGGTGGTCGACCAGGTCGGGCGTGGGCGGCAGCATGATCGGCACCTGCAGGCGCTCGTCGACGCCGGTGTAGTACTCGCAGTTCATGACGTAGATGTTCTTGACTGACAGGGCGTAGCCCAGCGAGCCGGCACAGAACAGCCCGCCCCGGGCGATCGCCAGGATCATGTGGGGCCGGTAGCCGTCGTCGGCGATCATCTGCGCCAGCTCCCGCACGGCGATGCCGTAGCGCCGCCAGTCCATCACCTCCCGTTCCTCAGCGTCCGTTGCCTCGCTCACCCGTCCTCCCAGTACGCCTCAGGCCAGCCTCAGCCTGCCTCGCCCCGAACCTAGGCGCGCGCTGCCCGCCGAGAGCGCACTCGCCGGGCCGCCGCGAGTCGTCGGAACTGAAGTTCTGAGACACGGCCGACACTAATACTCATAAATCTGCTATCCTCATGTTAGTGGTGAGTTATAGGTAATTTATGAGGTATAAGCGTGGTTGAAGTAGACCAAGGCTCGCGGCCTGCTGTCCACAGTCGGCCTGTGCAGGCATTGATTGACGTGCTGCCGCGCACCGTCAGCGTGGAAATTCCAACGGGCGATCCGCGTGCGGATGTCATCATCGGCGGGCACTCGTTGGACGTCAAATGGGCGGGAGCAGGAAGCCTCGGAGCCGTGGTGTCGCTATTGAGAGCCGCAGAGCGCAGACCAGACGTAGTGGCGGCGCGGGAGTTGTCCCCGGGCGCCAAGAATGCGCTGTCAGAAGCCGGTGTGGCGTGGGTCGACGAAACCGGTGCAGCCGAGATGGCGATAGGCACGATCATCGTCTCGCGCTCGGGAACTCGCGCCCCGCGAGAGGCTCGAATGAAGCGCTGGACTCCGGCGGTGCTCGGTGTCGCCGAGGCACTGCTGTGCGGGGTCGACGCGACCGGCGCCGCTGTGAAGCAAGCCACTGGTTTGTCGTCGGGAAGCTGCACTAACGCGCTGCGTTTCCTTGCCGGTCTCGGTCTGCTTGAGTCGAACGCCGCGCGCGGTCGCGACTCAGCCCGGCGCGTCCGCGATGTCGACAGCCTCCTGGACGCCTACGCAGCGGCAGCGCAACAAAGACCAACGGGCGCCGAAATCCAGGTCGGCGTCACGTGGCGAGATCCTGTAGCAGGCCTCGCAGAAGCGGGAAGCCGATGGATCGGAGCGGGAGTGTCCTGGGCAGCGACCGGCGTTGCGGCTGCCACGGTTCTCGCACCGCTGATGACGAACGTGACATCAGCCGAGGTGTACGTCGGCGCAGAGACGATGGCTGGACTCGCGGCCGCCGCCGCGGCCGCGGATTTGCGTCCCATCGAGGGAGGGAGGCTGACGCTGCGTCCGTACCCGACAGTGGTCACTCGTCGCTTGGCTGCGGCGACCGGCGGCATCGTGGTCGTTCCCTGGCCGCGTGTGTTCGTCGATGTGCAGCGGACGGGCGTTCGTGGCGAAGAGGCGGCGGAGCATCTCCGAGAGGTCGTCCGTGAGCGTTGAGGATGCTCGTGGTCGAGCCGCAAGGCAAGCGGCCGAGCGGGCGCTGGTCCGCGTCGTTCATTACTACGGTGAGCGCCCTGAATTCGTTGTGCTGGGAGGTTTGGTTCCCGAGCTGCTGTGCGCTCACAGCGATGCGCTCCACGCCGGGACTACGGACATAGATGTCCAGGTGGATCTCGAGATTGCATGCAAGTCGGTCAACGCAAACCGACTTGAGGGGGCGTTGCGGCAAGCAGCCTTTGTGCCCGACAGCGGGTGCAAGTGGAGATGGGTCTGCACTAATCGCGAGAGCCGAGCGGTCGTCAAGTTCGAATTGCTAGCTGATCTCGACGATGCGCCGGCAGGCAGCGAAGTGGCGTTCGCCGACTGCGAGCATCTCGGCGCAGCGAATCTCCGAGGAACCCGATTCGCGTCGCAGGATTTCGAGGCACGTCACTTGCAGTCCGACATCAACGGCACGCGAATCCAGGTGGAGGTGCGGTTTTGCGGTCTCGCGGGGTTCTTGCTGGCCAAGTCGGTCGCGGCACAGCGCAGGCGCCTGCCGAAGGACTGGTACGACATCGCTTTCGTGTTGCTGCACAACGACGCCGGCGGCCCTGCTGCCGCTGCCGATGCCGTGCGCAGTCGTTTCTCAGTGGATCTCCCCGGAATGGAGAGCGCGATCGAGGATCTGTCGGCCAATTTCGCAGAGGCACAATCTCAGGGATCACTCGCGTACGCCGACCAGATGACTGTCGACCATCCAGAGATCGACAGAGTCACCTCCCTGGCCGATGCCGTGACCGCCGTGTCGGACTTCTGCGACCGTCTTCTGCGGCCGGAGCCACTTGGCGACATGGCGAGCTAGGAGCTCGCCACGCAGTTCGTTCGAACGCCGTTGGGTCCACGGAGTGACGAAGTGCTTGATTTACGCTCGCCGCAAGGCTGATGCAGCCACCGAACCGGAGTCTTGAGTGAACGAGATCTATCTCGACTACAACGCCTCCGCGCCCTGCGATCCGCGGGTGGTGGAAGCGGTGGCGAAGGCCATGACCGACGGATTCGGCAACGCATCCTCGGCTCACCGGTTCGGCCGGCGGCAGGCTGCGGCGGCCGACGAGGCTCGTGAGCAAGTGGCCCACTTGGTGGGTGGACAACCCGGTGGAGTGATCTTCACTGCCGGTGCGACGGAAGCCAACAATCTCGCTCTCGGCGGCTTCGTCGCACCTGGCGCCGAACCACAGAGCCACGTCCGGCCGACGCTCGTGGCATCTGCGGTCGAGCACGCATCCGTGGGACGGACGGCTGAGGCACTCGCTGCGGCCGGCCGCTGCAATCTGGAAATCGCCCCTGTGACATCGGGCGGCTTCGTCGACTTTGAGGCGCTTGCGGCAATGGTGCAGGCGATCGAGGGCGAGCTGCTGGTGTCGGTCATGGCCGCCAACAGTGAGACGGGCGTGCTGAATCCGGTCGCCGAGATTGTCGACCTGGTACATCAAGCAGGCGGTTTGTTCCACTGCGACGCCACGCAAATGGTCGGCCGGCTGCCCTTCGACATGTCGGCACTTGGATGCGATTTAGTCTCGCTCAGCGGCCACAAGATCTGCGGCCCAACGGGAGTCGGCGCACTTGTCGGAAGCCGGGAGGCCGTGGCGTCGATGGGACCGACAGTGTGGGGCGGCGGCCACGAACGCGGCCTGCGCTCGGGTTCGCTGAACGTGGCAGGCATCGTCGGATTGGGAGTCGCGGCCGAGATTGCTGCCGATGAGCAAGCGGCCGAAGCCGAGCGAGTCAGCATCTTGCGCGACAGCTTCGTGGCTGCGCTGACGGGCGAGCTCGCGGATGTCGCGCAGAACGGCGATGTCGAGCGACGCCTGCCGAACACCGCCAACCTGCGATTCTGCGGAACCGATGCCGACGCAGTGCTGGTGAACATGGACCCCGTCGCAGCGTCGGCGGGGAGCGCATGCAGCACCGGCGCCATCGAGCCCTCGCCCGTGCTCACGGCGATGGGTCTCTCGCGTGATGCAGCGTTCGAGTCTGTGCGATTCAGCCTCGGGCGGTTCACGACAGAGAGCGAAATTGCCGCAGCCACAGAACACGTTGTCACAGCCGTTCGTTACGTTCGCCTCATGACCACTGAGGCGGCGTGACATGCAGCTGAGCGAAGCCGCAGAGCCGGTATTCGCGCGCCACGAGACCTTCCATCCTCGCTACGGCTGGTTCAGGAAGGCCTACGTGGCCGCCACCCGCGATCCGTACGTGTTCGCGAGCGAAGACGCCCCCGTGCGACTGGGTGTCGGCAAGAACATGGTCCGGTCGATCCGATTCTGGGGATTGGCCGCGAAGGTCGTCACAGAGGTGCCTGATCCCGCAGCGGTGTCGAAGCGCAAGCCGAGCATCGTTGTGCCAACGCGCTTCGGCGAGGCGTTGTTTGGCGATGGCGGCTGGGACCCATGGATGGAAGACCCAGGCACGCTCTGGTTGCTGCACTGGCGGATGCTTGCCCAGCCGTGTCGCCTGCCTGTCTGGTGGCTGGCGCTCTGTGACTTCAACGCGGTGGAGTTCGAGCTGGAGGACCTCGGAAGGACAGTCCTGACGCAATTGCGTGCTGTGCCGGACTGGAAGGAACCGAGCGAGTCCGCAGTCCAGAAAGACCTCAGCGCGTTCATGCGGACCTACGCACCGACGGTGCGTGTTGGCAGGGAATCGCTTGACGATGCTGCTGACTGCCCCCTGCGGGAGCTGCGACTGGTCGGTCGCTCAGAGGCGACTGGCGCCCATCGCTACAAGCTGGGCCCGAAGCCAACGCTGGCGTCAGCGGTCGCGGCACACGCCGTACTCGACTGGATTGCGCGTATTGGGTTCACCGGCCAAACGATCACGCTCGAACGAATTGCGGCGGAACGAGGCTCGCCAGCGAGTGTCTTCAAGCTGAGCGCTGCCGACTTGGTGGTCGCATTGACTCCTGCAGTCGAAGCCTCAAACTCTCTCGACTTGGCGACTCCGACAGGAGTACCCCAGTTGGCTTGGAAGGGCGATCCTGCAGTAGTCGCTGCAGAGTTGTTGTCTCTCCACTACGGCGCGGTACCCGCGTCCCCGGTTGCCGGACCATCAGGTGACGAACCGACGGTGTGCGGAGACGAATCGCGGGACTGCGATACAAGGGAAGACGTACTGATGCGCCTCGACTCCTTCCAGGCAAAGCGCGACGGGGGGAGTGGGCGGTGACGACGCTGTCTGATGTGCTGACTGTGCGAAGTCAATTCGCCCGATCGGCCAACTTCGAACGCGACGCCGAGAGCGCGGAGAGCCTCGACGGGTACGTCGTCACAGCGCGCGCGCTCGACGTTGTGGATCGTGTCTCCGAAGCCGCCCTCGGACCGGCCGGGGGAGCTTGGTCGGTCACAGGTCCTTACGGCTCCGGAAAGTCGTCGCTGGGCCTGTTGCTCGACGCAGCGTTCGGGCCTCCAGGTGTTTCCCGCGAGCGCGCGCTCGCCAAGATCTCGGAAACTTCGCCAGCCGCCGAGGAAGCCGTACTTCAAGCGCTGTCGAGGCACCAAGCCCGTTCGCAAGGCTTCTACCGAGCCTTGGTCACTGCGGATCGTGAACCCGTCGCACGAACCGTGTTGCGCGGGCTGCATCGGGCTGTAGTGCGTCGTTATGGCAGGGTTCCCGGTTCTGCCGAATTCGCGGCCTCTTCATTGCTCAAGCTTGCGCAGCGCCGCGTCAGCCGCGCTGACGATCCAGTTGATCCGTCAGTCAGCGAACTCGTGGACATCGCCCGCTGCATGGCCTCACGAGCGCCGTTGCTCATCGTCATCGACGAGTTCGGAAAGAACCTTGAGGCCGCCCGTGACGACGAGTCGAGCGACACCTATCTCCTGCAGCGACTGGCCGAAGCCGGTCAGGGCACTGGATTGCCGATCTCTGTCATCACGCTCCAGCACTTGTCGTTCGAGGAATATCTCGCCGAAGTCGATGACCGTCGACGCCGCGACTGGGCGAAGGTACAAGGCCGATTCGTCGACATCGCCTTCACCGAGTCGGCGGCCCAAACCCGAGCGTTGATTGCACAAGCGTTTGAGGCCGGCGCCGACATCCGCCCACGCATCGACTCTTGGGCCGAGTCGCATGCACAGGCGCTTGCGTCAGCGGGTATTGCCGAACTCAACGATGCCGCCACGATCGCGTCGTGTTGGCCGCTGCATCCGGTCTCGACGCTGGTGCTGCCTGAGTTGTGCAATCGGTTCGGACAGCACGAACGAACGCTGTTCTCATTTTTGGCTGGCAATGAATCGGGCACAGTCGCAACGCTCGCTGCTGGCATCGACATGCACGCCGAAAGGGGTCTTCCATCCATCGGCCCCGAGGCCGTTTACAACTACTTCATGGGCACCGATGGTGCCGGTGCGAGCGTCGTCGGGCGCTCAGCACGTTGGGCCGAGATCGCGAGCCGCCTACGTGATGCCAATGGCCTCACAGATACTGAACAACGTTTAGCTAAGTCGGTCGCGCTGTTGAATCTGGTGTCGGCATCCGGCGCAGTGAGGGCCAGCGCATCTGTCCTCCAGCTTGTCGACCCAGGATCACGCGGAGTGCTCTCCGGTCTCGAGAAGCGAGGCCTGGTGACATACCGAGCCTTCGCTGACGAGTACCGAATCTGGCAAGGAACAGACGTCAACGTTGCTGAGCTGACGGCGGCTGCGCATGGCCGAATCGCCGATGAGCCATTGCACCAACTGCTGGGAGCGGTTCACGTGCTTGAGCCCGTGGTCGCTGCTCGCCACAGCGCTCAGAACGACACGGTGCGATTGTTCAGGCGTCGCTTCGCCCACGGTGCTGAGACCGTGGAACCACCCGCTGCACTCGACGCAGTCGACGGAGAACTACTGCTCGTCACCACTACCGATGGTGTGATGCCGACGCTGTCGGACTCGGTGCTTCGTTCGGGCACTCACGCCGGCAACGCCGCGGGTCTGGAGTGGAGCTTGCGCTCAAAGCCAGTCGTTGTCGCACTGCCCGACGATGTTGGCGAGCTTGATCGCGCAGCACGCGAGGTCGCTGCGCTGAGCGATGTGCTCACTGCGCCACAGGTCGAAACCGATTGGGTTGCTCGCCGCGAAATCGGTGAGCGACTGGCTGCGGCACGCTCGCACTTGGAAATGGAAGTGTCGTCGGCATTCAGTACTGCTGCCTGCCGTTGGGCGTTGCTCGATGGCGGCGCGGGTGTGCCATTGAACCCCGGCCGGGGAAGTGCACCGCTGTCGGAAGCAGCGGACCTGGCCTACCCGAGGGCACCACGCGTTCCCAATGAGATGCTGAGCCGTTCGGACTTGACTTCACAAGGTGCTAAGGCCCGACGCATTCTGCTCGGGGCGATGATCGAGCACAGCAGCGAATACCGGCTCGGTTTCAAGGGCTACGGGCCTGAAGTCGCGATGTACGAGGCTGGGTTGAAGCATGCAGGGCTGCATCGTCCCAAGAGGGAGGGCGGCGACCCGGTATTCGGTAAGCCGCGCATCCGCAGCAACAGCAGAGCCACTGAGGCGCTCAGGCAAATTGAGCAGATTCGCCTTGCTCCCGCCTGGGAGGCCATCGAAGATGCGTTCGAAGCTGCCAAGAAGTCGCGACTCAACGTTCGGAACCTGTACGTCAGTCTGGCGTTGCCGCCGTACGGCGTAAAGGCCGGCGTCATCCCCGTCATTGTCACGGCAGCGCTCCTGGCACGAGCTGATCGAATGGCGATCTACGAGCACGGCACCTTCCAGCTCGGGCTCTCGCCTGAGCTATCCGAACGCATGGTTCGCAACCCTGAGCACTTCGAGATCAAGCACTTTGCAAACATCTCGGGTTGGCGCCGCGAAGCGCTCGACGTGTTGGCGGATCGGTTCGGCATAGAAGCGGGTCTCGGTGGCCGTCGGGTGGGCAACGTGCTCGCCGTAACGCTCTACCTGGCTGGACGGATGCGCGGCCTCGAGCAGTGGACGCGCCGCACGTCGCACCTATCGGCTGACGCGCTCGCAGTCCGAGACGCCTTGAACGAGGCAACGGAGCCGGATGTCCTGCTCTTCGAGCTCTTGCCTGTCGCACTTGGCTATGCGCCCATCGAACCGGGTCGCAAGAGTGCGGGAACACGGCAGGCCTCGCGGAGTCACGGCTTCGAGGCGTACGCCGATGGGCTTGCCCGATGTATCGACGAACTCACATCTCGTTGTCGATTGATGATTGACGAGCTTCGCGATGAGTTGCTCGCGTCCGCCGGCGAGCGCACGAGGCTCGCAGTCAGCGGTCCAGCTGCAGGTCTCGTGGATGAGGTGCTCGACCGAGACATGCGAGCATTCGTCCTGGCGTTGTCCAACGACCTGTACGACGACGATCACGATTGGATGGCGTCAGTCGCGACAGTGGTCGCCAAGAAGGCGCCGACTGAGTTGAGTGATGAGGACCTGGCCAGTATGCGGGCAGAACTCCCGCGCCGGCTTGCGGCCTTCAATCGCCTTCGCGCGCTGCACGCCGAGCACCGAGCTATCGGAGGTACGCCGTTCAACGCTTTGCGCCTAGCAGTCACGCATCCCTCCGGCACCGAGGCAGTGCGACTCGTCGACGTGGCACGGGACGAGGACGCACTCGTGAGCGATGCAGTCGCCGAGATGCTCGAAGCTCTCACTCCCAAAATCGGTTCTCCCCAGCGCGCTCTCCATGTTGTACTTGCCGATCTGGGCAAGCGGCTCCTCGAGCAGGGCGACGCTATTGAAGTCGGTCCGGCTCAGGACCCCGCACTACGGAAGGCAACCGGCAGTGGCTGATCAAACCCGTCACATTTGCGGAATCTCTGGTGGCAAGGATTCGAGCGCGTTGGCTCTGTACCTAAGAGATCGCGTGCCCCAGATGGAGTACTTCTTCTGTGACACCGGCGCGGAGCTGCCCGAGACGTACGAGTTCCTCACCCGGCTCGAGGTCATCTTGGGCAAGCCGATCGCCCGCCTGAACTCCGAGCGAGGGTTCGACCACTGGTTCGAGGTCTTCCGCGGCGCTCTGCCGTCTCCGCAGATGCGCTGGTGCACGAAGGTGATGAAGATCAAGCCCATCGAGGCGTGGATCGGCGACGAGCCAGCGGTCTCGTACGTGGCGATCCGCGCGGACGAGGCGAACCGCAAGGGCTACATCTCCACGAAGCCAAACATTGAGAGCAGATTTCCCTTCGTCGAGGATGGTGTCGATCACGATGGAGTGATGAAGATCCTCGACGATGCGGGAATCGGATTGCCGGACTACTACGAGTGGCGCACTCGTTCAGGCTGCTACTTCTGCTTCTACCAACGCAAAGCCGAGTGGGTTGGGCTGGCCGAGCGCCACCCAGAGCTCTACGAGCGCGCGATCGCAATCGAACAAAAGGTATTGCTCGATGCCGGCGTCAACGGAGACGCCGACTTCAGCGAGCGAGCCATGGCAGGCCGCCAGTACACGTGGAGCGGCGGTGAGACGCTCGTCCAACTACGAACCCGCCGCCAAGAGATTCTCGACAAGCACCACGCTTCGATGGAACGTATCCACGAAGCGCGTAGATCCATCCCGGTACTAGAAGCTCTAGTTGGTGCTCTCGATGACGATGATGACACTTCCGCTTGCGTGGTATGTGCCCTATAGCGACTATGCCCAAGTCGATGTCGGGAAACCCAAGTCACACGGGCTTCGCATCAGAAGAGACGCATCGCGACTGTCCGATCGCATGGCGAATCTAGTGTTTGCCGGGACAGAGGGCAGTTGATGGCGGCATCGTTACCTCGGAGACTTGATCGAACGGACTGCGGCAAATGACAAATCGATACGAAACAATCAAGTATGACACTACCAAGATTAGTGAAACCATACGCGACAGCATCGACGGAGAGTTAGTGCTGCCAGTTTTCCAGCGCAACTTTGATTGGAGCCGCGCACAACAACGAGAACTTCTTGGGTCAATTTTGTCATTTCTCCCCATCGGAAGTCTCTTGGTCCTCAAAGGGCCAGAAGGCGAATTTAAGTCACGTTCCTTTGCTTGTCATCCTGAGATACCTTGCAAGAGTACCGTTACATATTTGCTTGACGGGCAACAGAGGTTAACCTGTACGACGACATTTTTTTCTGACATTTTTCGATTGGGAGTTCAGTGGCGTAAGCACCATGAGTCGATAACTCAATTGCTTCAATATCGCTGGTTCCTCAAGATCGTTGCCTCAGAACAAGATTCCGAAGACTACTTTGGTTATCGCAATCTGATGTTTGAGGAAGAACCGGCAGATCCGGAAGCAATGCGCGATCTGGTTAGTTGGCGAAAGATCAACCGATCAGACTCTTCACTCTTACCCTGGCACCCCGGATGGCCGAAGTGGCACGATGGAACTGATCAAACCGAAGCACGTCATGAAGCTGCGGAGTACTTTGCGAATGAATGTATTGTGCCACTGTGGGAGCTTTGTGGCGATGCAGAAGAGGAGCCTCTACATCAACAAACGCTGCGTCTGCTCGCAGCAGCCCAACGCGAGAGGTTGATCTCGACCTTGCCGGACCTGCCGCGTGCTGTGCAGGGACATCTCGATAGACTTAATCCAAGTAGACGTGGTCACTTGCCTGGAACCGTTGAGGCATTGTCGCCTGCACTGTACGAGATTGCATCGAAGTGGCAAACTGATGTATCTCGTTACCTTGAAGCGTCAGTGCAACAACCGATCGCACGTATCGTATTACCGGTGAACGAGATGGCGCGATCCATATCGATTTTTGAGACAATCAATCAAGGTGGAACGCCGCTGTCGACCTATGATCTCGTTGTCGCCCGTATGGCACGTGCAGATCGGGCTACCGAGAACCTATCCGATATGCTCGCCGCGTTCAATCAGGATAATTCTTGCCCATTGGCAGATGTTGCAGTCGCCGGTGCGCAGAATGCGGCTAGTGCCACGCTGCCGTTGGCACTGACCGACTATATTATCGATGCCAAGAAAGGTGAGATCACGGGCCATTTCAAGCAGATTTTCTTGCAGGTGATGGCGGTAAGACATTCGTTGAAGCGAGAGTCTTATTCCGAGCAATCCCTAAGAGCCTTGAATGTCGAAGTCACGAAGCGGAGTGAAATTCTGGAGTTGAGCCCCGAATGGATACGCGACGACTGGCAGCATGCTGCACGGTCAGTAGTGCTCGCGCGGGCGTTCCTTATGATGCGTTGCGGGATTACTCGTAGTGACCAATTGCGCAACCAACTTGTGATGCTGCCGCTAGCGGTCGCGCTTGGTTCAGAAGGCTTTGATTTGAGTCCAAAGAATCTCAATGCACTCGAATACTGGTATTGGTGTTCGGTCCTAGGCGGTCGTTATCGAGAGCAACAGAACCGCCAATCGATCGAGGACACGCGCCGAATCCTACAATGGTTGATGCTGAACCACGATAACCCATTTGCGGATGAGGCAGCTCGGGCTCTCAGCGAGCCGGGCTTTAGTGATAGCGATGTTCTGTTGCAGCGCGGGGATGACAGTCGTGTCACGGCAGATGTTGGCAACTATCTACCTCAATATGTCTTGAGCCGATGCCCACTTGACTTACTTGATGAAGATTGCCGTCTTGAAGCCTGGAATAGCAGTTTGAGCTTGGAGCTACACCATATCGTGCCGCTGGGTTCTGTTACGAAAGTCCGAGAATCTGCAGCCAAATTGAGGAAAGAGCACCATGTACTCAATAGTCCGGTGAACCTCACGTACATTACACTTGATTCGAATCGCGCAATCGGAGAAAAATCGCCAGTTCGATACCTTGAAGATGTCGACGCAGCTGCCCGCGCCGGCCACTTCTTGCCGCCATACGATTTTTGCAGGACGCGTTTGGGCGATGACGAGGAGGGTTACGTAGAAATACTAGAGCGACGCTATGACTCGATTAAGGATGCTCTGGCTGAGGAACTAGCTAGCTTAGTGAGCTAGTCTGCGCCATCGGCCGGTTCGCGATTGCCAGTATCTTTGGTATCTTCTTTCCTTGATTGGCTAGTTGCGCAACTTAAGCTCGTTGCTCACGTTGTAGACGTGATAGATCGCCTGGATGCCCCCTGTTGATCGGCTAGTTCGATTGGGCCTGTCAGCTACTTTGTGTATCGGGTGTGATCTGAGCGTTTGCAGCCGTGGGTTGTGCGCTGGGAAGGATCACGTCTGTGACTGATCATGACGTGCCGGCTGGACCGGCCGGCGACACTGCCGGCGAGGCGGAGAGGGCCGATTGGGCTGAGCCGTTGGTGGCCCAAGCACGCGCCGTGGGCAGGGAGTCGACCGGCGACGATGGTCTGTGGCCGGGCTAGTGCGCCAGGTGATCCGGACCGGCCTCGAAGTGCAGATGACCGAGCCATCTGGGCTATGAGCGGCATGCGGCCGAGGGCCGCGGGACATCGAGCTCGCGCAATGGGTCGACGCCCAACAGGGTCGAGACCGAGATCGGCGAGTTCGACCTTGCGGTGCCTCGTGACTGGGCGGGGACCTTCAAGCCTGTGACGGTGCCCAAGCCCCCGGCCTCGTCTTGAGGGGCTGTCGGGTAGCGTGATCATCCCCTACGCGCAGTGGCTCACAGCCGGGGCGGCCCGGGCCCACCTCGAGGAGATCTACGACACTCAGGTGAGCTGGGAGACGATCACGAAGATCACCGACGAGATCGTCGCCGACATGGTGGCGTGGCGGAACCGGCCCCTCAACGCGGTCTACGCTTTGGTCTTGATCGCCGAGATCGTCGTCAAGGTCCGCGGCTCCTGAGTCGCCAACCGGCCCGTCTATGTGGCTATCGGTGTCGATCTCGCCGGCGAGTGGGATGTGCTGGGCCTGTGACTGGGGCCGACCGGCGGGGGAGGCGCCAAGCAGTGGGTGACCATGCTCACCGAGTTGTGCAACAGCGGCTTCGCCGACGACTGGAGGGTCGCGTAGACCACCAACGCGATCGAGAGTCTCAACGCCTGATTCCGACGAGCCGTCAGACATCGAGGGCACTTCCCCAACGAGCAGGCAGCGATGAAGGTCTACCTTTTTGTCGCCACCGCCCGACGTGGGAACCGCAGCAAGCGCACTGGCAAAGACCAACGGCTACGTGGCCATCCTGAACGCCCTGACCGTCCACTGCGCCGACTGGATCGCCGGTCACATCCGATGAACACCGTCACGGCTGGTTACACAGAGAACCTGACAGTCCGCCGGACCGGCCAACGGCGGGGGCAAGAGCTCAGCTAAGTTTGGCTGTCGGCCTCACGACCCGAGTCATCGTCGCGAGCGTGCGACCTTCATTGAGCGTTACCGCAGTGGCAATTGTTTGGGCCAGCTCGGGCGAGAGATCCTTGACCTCTGTCTGACGGGAACACTGGTCCTGGCCGACTGCGAATGCTGGCCCGGGCGCATCTGAATCGAATTTGGCGTGTCGCTGCGCTCCGCCGCGCCGTACAGTAGTAGAGCCCTATTGAATTTGGCCACGGCCAAGTCACTACGGACACACCAACTCGAGAATGCCAGTTCGCCACCGAATGGGGTGAGCAGGCCAAAGGAGCGAGGATGCCGGAACAAAAACTAGAAGACTCACGAGCGCAGGTAATCCAGACGCTTCAGTCGGGGCTAACCATATCGTCGGCAGCAGGGCCGATTGGCAAGGCTCCAGGGAGCTTCCGAGAGGCCTCGGCTGAGCGGGCCATCGGCTACGCGCTCAGCCCAGCTCGAGCAGCAGCGCCGCAATTCTTGGAGCGCGACGTTCTGCGGAACGCGAAAGCCGCAGTAGCTAGATCGGCGCGAGCTGAAGCGAGCGCCATCGTGGAAGTGGCGGCAAGATGCGCTCCCGCCGGCATGGCATTCGATGGCAAGGTGCAAACAAATCTCCACGTGAGTGCCGGTGATCGCCGCGAACGTCCGGGCGTCCGTACGAGCGGGCCCGGGGGCCGTGCTGGGGCAACGACGCTTGTTGACACCATGACGCCCGAAGATGTGGTGCTTGCGCGCGACGCGTTCGACCGCCTTCGGACAGCCGTGACGAAGGCAGGTTCGTCACATGCTGCGGCTGTCCTCGACGGAATGTACGACGGAGAATCCGTTCGCGAAGCGGCAGACCGCTTGGGGGTATCCACGCGCACGATTGATCGTGCTCGCGATGTAATCCGATTGCGGGCGGAAACGATCTTCCCATGGGCGGTGCGACCGGAGTGATCTGTCTCGTGCCCTCGATAATTCATATTCCACAACAGTTCTCTACACCAGTCCTACTGTAACGCAGGAGGAACATTATGACTGATTATGTCCCGATTGTATTGACAGGCCAAGCCTTGCGGTCACTTCGCGATTCTGGCTACAGCCTAAGTGCTGCCATTGCGGAAGTAGTTGACAATTCACTCGAGGCAAAAGCCAATGAAGTGCGCATACGACTGGATGAAGAAAGCGGACGCGATAAGCGGAGGCGCATTCACAGAATCTCGGTCTCAGATGATGGAGACGGTATGGATCGCGAGCTTCTGCAGCTCTATCCTCAAATCGGCTTTTCGACTCGGTACATGTCCTCAACAACGATCGGCAAGTATGGCGTAGGAGCGAAGCTTGCAGCCCTCAACTATGGTGAACGCTTAGATGTTTGGAGCCGGGCATCAGCAGACCAGCCGTGGCTGCACGTCTACTTCGATCTAGAGGAGATCGAGGCAGCCGCGGAAGATGGCGAGGAGCTTGGCATCTTGCCACCGACTGAGCGTCCTGTCCCGGATGACCTCATCGATCAATTGCCGAAGGATTCGGGCACGCTTGTCGTTTGGTCAAAGATCGACCGGCTTGAAGAGGGCCGGCATGCACAGGACGCAAACCTCCTTCGCATCGAAGTCGAGAAGGAGCTTTCAAGAATCTTCCGTTACTTCCTGGATGGCGGCATCAAGATCAAAGTCAATGATACTCAATTGCTACCTCATGATCCACTCTTCACTATGGAGGGAACTTGGGGCGACCGTGTGCTCAAGAAGCACTACAGCCGTAAAGGCATTGAAGGACCCTTTTTGGCCCAGGACCACTACGAACCGTGCGCCGTGGTCTCAGATGAGCGGATACGATTTGCGCGCCACGAATTTCGGTTACGAGTCACTGTTCATCCGAAGGAAGTCGTGCGTGGCAGAGGTCAGGGTGGCGATGAGCTCGCAACGCAACTACGCGTTCCAGAGAACGAAGGTGCACTGTCGTTCGTGCGCCTAGAGCGCGAGATCAACTACACAAATGTGCCTCGTATCCTTCCGTCGGGTGTGCAGACATCTGACCGATTCATTGGAGTTGAGATTCACTTCGCGCCTGAAATGGACGACATGATGGGTGTTAGGAATGTGAAGCGCGGCGTTGAACCGCACGGAGAATTGCGCGCCGCGATACGGAGGCAGCTAGCGAAGTCAATTCCGCAAGCGAGAAAGCTGATCCAAGATGTTTGGGGCGAGGCATCAAGGGTATCAGAGGAAGCGAACGGTGAGCATGCCAGCATTATCGAAGCGGTCAAGAAGGCGGAGCGCACGCTGCCCAAGAGCCGAGTACCACGACCAGATCCGGAGCAGGAGCGTGCGCTTCTCGAAGATCTGGCACGGGACGTTGGTCACGATGACCCAGAAGATCGCGCGAGCTACTTGGAAAGTCTCGCAAACTTGCCCTACGTCGTTGTGACAGTCGACTTTCCAGGGATGAGCTTTATCGATGTACAGCACCTTAGCGACCAAATCATCATCCGCCTGAATGAACGGCATCCGTTCTATAGAGAACTCTGGGAACCTATTCGGAGTATTGCCACCAGTCCGCCAGGCAGCGTCAGCGGAGACGAGGCGCTATCGACTGCGCGCCGTACTGTTGAAGCGCTGACGCTGCTCGTAATCGCTTATGCCAAGGCAGAATCCATGGATAGCGAACCACATAAGTTCATGGAGTTACGTGATGACTGGGGAAAGTTCCTTCGGTCACTTATGGGCAAAGTGAAAGACGTGTTGTAAGTTAGATGTGCTCCCTGATGGCCCATACATATTGGCTAAGGAAGCCTGACGGCACAAACATGGCCGCGCTCAATGTGGCAAGAGTGAACTGAAAGGTTGAAAGCAGTGCTGGACAAGCCCGATCAGCTCTATTGGAAAGAGCAATGTGAAGAATCGGCCCAAGCACTATTGAATGTGGGCGACCACGCGTATTCGCTAGCGCGTTGCCTAAAGCCGCATGCTGATGCAGAAATGGTGCCAGCAGCACATAAGTGCTCCGAGTGGTTAATGCTAGCAGCGGGACTCAAGGAAGTCACGATCGTTACAAATGGACTTGACCATCAGGATACTTATTGCAGCAATACGCATGAAGAGGAGAGAGGACGTGTGGCCTCCGCTTCCGCTGTTGAGTTGACGCGTCTACTGTTCGCTTGGGGAGCGTTGGACCTAGCCTTGCGAAACTCAACTTCGGCGGTCATTAGGGCGCGCTCTATTTCGCAAAGACTCATCAATCTCATGGAGAGCGATGTCCCTATCCTACTGCATCACTCATGTGCAATCAACACCATGATGAGATTGCTATCTTCAAGCTTTAGCATATTGCCTAACGATATCTTGGACATAGCTTCGCGAAAGACAGCTTCCGACGCTGTGCGTGCAACTCTGTGTGCATACTATCTGCGAAACACGTTGGCCCATGGTTCGCTTGTATGGCCAGTTGAGGAGGCCGACGGCGCGATCCCACATTTGGCTCTTGGACGCGTGTCGACACGGCTGCTTCTATTCGCGGTGCAGACGTATATTTTGAGTGTCGCCGACCTAGATGGGTTGGAATACCAGTTGTCGGATGTGACAGATGAGTACGAATGGATACCGCTTCGTGATTTTGTGCCGAAATTGCACCTGAGACCAGTCTTGGACTGAATGATTGATTGGGAATCAGCGCATTGCAGAAACACTTGAGCTTGCTGGGTCGCGAGGAGATGGCTTCAGTCTGCATTTGATACTGGTGCTCATGTGCGGTTACGTCGCAGTACTGCCTGTGCCCAATAGCTGGCCAAGTCGATACTGTGGTGTCATCGTCAATTGAATGACGGCACGGCCGTCGGAAACGAGGAAATCATGGAACTTGGCGAGGCAGCACTGACGTCGATGACGACGCGGTACTTCACGAAGGATCCGGTGTCGGACGCGACGCTGGAGCAGGCGTTCGACTACGCGCGGCATGCGCCGCAGGGCGGCAACCGCCAGCCGGTGCGGTTCATCGTGGTGCGCGATGAGGCCAAGAAGCAGCAGCTGCAGGAGTGGTACCTGGAGCCGTGGAAGGCCTACCTGGGCATGGCGCGCAGCGGCGACATCGAGATTGTCGGTGACAAGGCCAAGCGACTGCTCGACAGCGCCGACTACTTCGCCGAGCACTTCGCCGAGGTGCCGGTGATCGTGGTGGCCTGCGGGTACATCGACGGTGTCCATCCCACCGACACCGAGCTGGGCCGGCTCAGCGTGGTCGGCGGCGGCTCGATTTACCCGGCCGTGCAGAACTTTCTGCTCGGCTGCCGCGAGGCCGGCCTGGGCACGGCCCTCACCACGCTGCTGTGCATGTACGAACCGCAGGTCGCCGAGATGCTCGACATTCCCGAAGGCGTGGCCACGGCCGCCCATATCGCCGTCGGCTACCGTTCGACGCCGTTTCCGCGCAAGCTCGACCGGCTGCCGCTGTCGGAGATCGTCTTCGACGAGACCTGGGGCAACGCCACCTACTAGCTGCCATGACTGAGCCGGGCGATCCGGCGGCGGCCGGTCCGACTGTCGAGCACGCCGGCCTACGGGCAGAGGCCGAGGCGCTTCGGGCGGGCGGCCTCTCCGCTGACGAGGCGTTGCTTGTTGCGGCACGGCGGTTGGCTGCGACCGATCCTGAAGTGAGAGCGTTCGCTCGGGAGCGCTTCGCAGGAATATGGGACGAGCCCGAGCTGGCATCGACGGATGCCGATGCCACGGCTGACGCTGGCGAGTTCGGCGCCGGGCGGCGCGGGTTCTGGATCATGGCCGCGTTCGCGGTCGCGGCAGCAATTGCGGTGCGGCTGCCCGAGGCATTCGGATTCAGCCTGACCGACTCCGACGACGCCAGCTTCTATGCCCGCAACTTCAGCCTGCTCGTGTTGCCGGCGCTGGCGGGCTGGTTCGTGTGGCTGAAGCGGCCGCCGTACTGGGTGACGGCCGTGATCGGCGCGGTCGTCACCGGCTCGGCAGCGGTCATCAATGCCTACCCGTTCGACGACAACAGCTCCACGTTCGTGCTCGCCGCGCTGCACCTGCCGGTGCTGCTCTGGCTGGTCATCGGCCTCGCCCGGACCGGAGAGCGCTGGAGGCTGGCCGGCCCGCGCATGGACTACGTGCGCTTCACAGGCGAGTGGATCGTGTACGGCGTGCTGATCGCGCTGGCCGGTGCGGTGTTCAGCGCCCTCACCGTCGGCGCCTTCGTGGCCCTCGACATCGACACGAGATGGATGACCGAGTGGGTGATGGTGGCCGGGTCGGCCGGCGCCGTTGTTGTCACCGCCTGGCTCGTCGAATTCTGGGCGGGTGCCGTCTCGAGATTCGCCTCGATGCTGGCGTACATCTTCACGCCCCTGTTCGCAGCGATGCTGGTTGTCTTTCTCGTGGCGGTGCCGGCAACGGGCCGGAGCATCGAGGCCGACCGAGAGGCGCTCATCCTGTTCAACGTATTGCTGGGTTTCGTGGTCGGTTTGCTGCTGTTCTGCGGTGCCGCGAGGCGCCCAGGCGATCGGCCGGGATTCTTCGACGGTGCCGCCGCGATGCTCGCCGCTGCGGGGCTGCTCACCAGTGTCTTGACGCTGGTTGCCGTCGTCGGGCGCATCGCGGACTTCGGCTGGAGCCCGAATCGGGCGGCAATCGCGGGCATCAACGCCATCTTCCTGGTGAACCTGGCCGGGAGCGTGTGGCTGTATCTGGAGCTGTGGCGCCGGCGGCGCCCCTTCGGCGACATTGTTCGCTGGCAGACCGCCCACTTCGGCATCTACGCCGCCTGGGCTGCGCTCGTCGTCGTGGCCTTCCCGCCGATCTTCGGCTTCGCATGAGCCACATCACCTTGCCTTCGAACCCGCCCAACCACGCGCCTAGCATGCGAAAGGTGCAAAATCATCGATGCTGCTGGCTGTCTCGTATCCAGCAACGCAATGCTCCGTGGCACTGTGCGGAACAGCGAGATGCGCAGACATGTTGACTCGTCTTGAGGTTGACGGTTTCAAGAATCTGCTCGACTTCGATGTTGAGTTCGGGCCATTCACCTGCATCGCCGGGGAGAATGGTGTTGGCAAATCGAACGTGTTTGATGCGATCGAGTTCCTCAGTCTGCTGTCGTCTAATCCGCTGATGGAAGCGGCCCACATGGTTCGTTCAGCAGGCGAGCGCGGCTCCGGCGATCCGCTCGACTTGTTCTGGCGCGGATCCGTTCACGAGCAGCGGCGGATGCGATTTGCAGCGGAGATGATCATTCCTGCCGAAGTGCACGACGACTTCGGCAGGGAAGCTCGGGCCTCTATCACGTTCGTCCGCTACGAAGTTGAAGTCGGCTACGAGCGGCCACGTGGACGCGACAAATCTGGCGGCCTCGTGTTACTCCGCGAGGCCATGACGCCGATCAGGATCGGTCAAGCGCATCGGCATCTCCGTTTCCCCCACTCGAAGAAGAACTTTCGGGACTCAGTGGTATTCGGCCGTCGAGCAGCCGCGTTCATCTCCACCGAGGATCGTGCTGGCGAGGCCGTGATCGAGATTCACCAAGACGGCGGAAGCCGCGGGCGCCCGAAGCCGGC
Source organism: Candidatus Poriferisodalis sp. (assembly GCF_965204125.1). GTDB lineage: Bacteria > Actinomycetota > Acidimicrobiia > Acidimicrobiales > Poriferisodalaceae > Poriferisodalis. Next base: position 2,236,593 of record NZ_OZ241968.1, read on the forward strand.
GTCAGCGGCACATGCGCCTGCGACGGTCCTTAGCACGATCACGGGTGCCGACAACCCGACCATGCTTGCAGCTCGGCGCGAGATGCAGAGCTGGCGGCGCCTCGCTCTTGAGCCGACGGCGTTGCGAGCAGCTGATCGCTACTCGGACCGTCGACGGCTCACAGCGGCAGGCAGGCACCTTCCCGGAACCCTGCATCGAGTAGCGAACCGTCATTGTCAGAATGCAACAGACAATCCCGCGAGCGGTGAGGCCTACGCCCGCATTGCTGCGCGACTCGGCGCGCTCTCGGGCGTCGGGGCACGCCATGTGCGGGTAGACGAGAATGATACGAACGAGCTGTTCACTCTGATGGTGACCGAGCTCAATGGCATCGAACTTCCGGCGCAGGCACTCTCTGAAGGAACCCTTAGATTCCTCGCGTTGGCTGTTCTCGAATCCGATCCCGACGAACGCGGCCTCATTTGCATGGAAGAACCGGAGAACGGCATCCACCCTGCGAACGTTGCCGAAATGGCCGACCTGTTGAGGGACCTCGCCGTCGATCCCGATCTACCGGTAGGCGATGACAACCCTGCCCGGCAGGTGATTGTCAATACGCATTCACCGGCGCTTGTTCAGCACATCGACCCCGATGAGCTTCTCGTCGCCATGTCGAGCGTGCGCGGCGAAGCAGGCGGCATGCCTGAGCGCGTCCTCCGGCTGGTGCCATTTGCAAAGAGCTGGCGGGAGAAGCACTCCGAGTCCGGTGTCGCGACGCATCTGGACCTCTTGCCATTCCTAACGATTGCCAGGGGCGCCCAGGTCTCGCTCGACAGTTACGGGCTCGAAACGCAGACCGCGTGATCCGACGCGCCATTCTGTTTACCGACGGCGTGTCTGATCGACCGCTGGCAGCGCACCTCGAGGCGATGTGTGTCGAGCGTGGCGTGCGTGTCAACGTGACGGCACCCGAGTTTGAGCGCTTGCCAAACCCGCCGGGTTTGCGCATCAGCGACCGACTTGAGTTCCTGCTGCGAGGGGAACAATCACCGGATCTGCTGTTCGTTCATCGTGACGCTGAGAAGCTGAATGTGGAGCAACGGCTGAGCGAGATCGATGCAGCCGTGCAGCAGGTGCGTGCGGGCCTTCCAACCGTGCCTGTCATCCCAGTGCGTATGACCGAAGCCTGGCTGCTCGCCGACCAGCAGCTGATCCGTCGAGTAGCAGGCCGTCCCAACTCGACGGATGACCTCGAGATACCTGGACTGGATCGACTTGAGAGCATTCCCGACCCAAAGGGCGTGCTGCAAAGAGCATTAGCAATCGCCTCCGGTACCAGTGGCCGTCACCGAAAGAAGTTCGATAGGCGGTTCAGTTCGCATCGCCGGCTGCTCGTGGAGAGGCTCGACCGATCAGGCCCTGTGAGCCATCTTTCGCGGTGGCAGGCGCTGGAGTCTGATCTCGGCCGCATCCTAGGTGCCCTGTAGCTTGCGAACTAGCCAACGCTGCGGAGCGCCGGGGCGCTTGAGACGGGGAGCACGACATGGCGATGACTGACGAGCAGCGGCGTGAAGCGGCTGCAGCGCTGCTCCATGCCGAGAACACCCGCGAGTGGATCGACCCGATCACTGACACCTACCCGGGCGCCGACAACGACGACGCGTACGCCATTGGCCAGTACGTGACCGACGTCAAGGTGGCGGCGGGGCGGGTGGTCAAGGGATACAAGGTGGGGCTGACTTCGAAGGCCATGCGCTCCACCTCCGGCGCCACCGAGCCCGACTACGGCACGCTGTTCGACAACTGGTTCCTCGACGAGGGCTCGATCGTGCCGGCGTCGATCCTGAACGTGCCGCTGGTGGAGATCGAGATCGTCTTCGTGCTCAAGTCCGACCTCGGCGGTCCCGACATCAACGCCATCGACGTGATGCGGGCAACCGACTTCATCCTTCCCGCCATCGAGGTGGTGGACCGGCGGTACAACCGGCGCAGCACCCAGGCCGGTGTGGCCGACAGCATCGCCGACGCCGCTTCATGCGGGTTCATCATTGTGGGCGGCCGCCCGACCAAGCTCACCGACGTCGACATCCGCCACATCGGCGGTGCGCTGTACCTGAACGGCGACCTCGAAGAGTCCGGCACTGCCGCCGCCGTGATGGGCAACCCGCTCAACTCAGTGGCCTGGCTGGCCCGCAAGCTCGACGAGTTCGGCGTCACGATGTCCGCTGGCCATGCGATCCTGTCCGGCTCGTTCATCCGTGCCCGCACGATCCGCCCCGGCGACGCCATCGTCGCCGACTTCGGCCCCCTCGGCCAGATCAGCTTCGGAGTCGGGCTGCCCGAGGACTGAGCCCCGGGGATGTAGGACAGGCAGGAGTCTGAAGCCGCATCCGCCCTTCGAAGTGTCGCGACGCTGACGGTTGGCACATCAACCCAATTGGAGCGCGCGTCAGAAGTACGGCCCGACTTCGTACGTGTCGACGCGTTCAACGCGAATGCCGATCTCGAGGCCGAAGAGTTCCTGCGCGAATCCGGCGCGATCGAGGGCTTCTATCGGCAGCGTGCCGGAGCGCTGCACTTCGGCACGCGCTTCCGGTGAGAAACCACCCAGTGCGATCACCAGGGCAAGATCGTACGTGCCAGCTTGGCCGCGGCATACGGCGATGTCCGACGCCGTCACCTCGTAGTCGATGCTGGAACTCACATGCACGGCTAGGGGCCTTCGGAATAGCCCAGCTGCGACGATGCTGCCTCGGGCGCCGATGTCAAAACAGCTAGCGCTGCCGGTGAACGTCAGGTCAAATGCGCCGATGGCAGCGAGGTAGGCGGTGAGACATCGGATGAAGTCTCTTGGTTGCAGTGTCGCTAGTAGCTCTGTTAGTGCGATGACGGCTTCCGGACCGCCTCGTCGGACCATGTCGCCCGAAGATTGCCGTTCGGCGTCAAGGCCCGCGCTGGCGCTAACCGAATCGACACCCGCTAATGCGGCCTCGCTATCTGTCAGTTCAGCATCTATGACGGCATCATCAGCAGTCGTGCTTCCGCCACCGTCGATCAGTGGGGAAGCGGGCTCAATTTCGATGCGGCTGGATTCAGCCTCATCGACGAGTCCCGAATCTGAGGCCCCCCAGATCGCGAGGCCGAGGTAGCCGCGGTGGGGCCGCGTGAATCTCTGTGGCTGGCCGCTGTCCTGGCGCTGCTTGATCTCGACTCCCACGCGAGCGGAGAGCGTGTTTGTCGGGGTCTTTCCACCAGTCGACCAGTAGCCATGCTCAACTGCCAGCGACACGACGTCTTGAATGTGCAATGGCTGCCCGTCCGCGTGGTACTTGAGTGCGAGCTCCGCGGCGTCCAGCAGCGTGCGAGGCCCTCCCAGGGCGCGATGCCGTCTCGACGCGCCTGACTTGGGTGGGGCATAAGAAGTCCGAGAGGTTGGCTCAGGCTGCTTCGGCCGCTGGTCGCCGAGGGCGTATCTGACGGCGGCGTCGACCGGGTCACGCCATCTGGTAATCGCCGTGCCCTCGGCGTTGGCACGGTTGATTGCCTCGCGGATCGCCTCGTAGGGGTTGTCCTTGAGGAGACCGTTGGCGGCGAGTTCTTCGCTGAGCCCTGACGAATAGATGCGATCGGAGATCTCGCCAGCCGTCAGTGAGTCACCGGTCGACAACACTGCGACTACGGCGGCCTTCCAGTCCAGGCTGTCTGATCGGTCGCCCGAGGGGTTTGCATCCGGTCGTCTCATCGGCGCACTCGCGGACGCAGCGATGGTGCGCTGACCTTTCGTGGGGTTTGAGGTTGAAACCTTGGACCGTCGCGGGGCTTTGGCGTTCTTGCTGGCATCGCGCGCAGGGCGTGGCCCGGTCTTGGCACCCGGCTTCTTCTTGGGCTTGTCGTCCTCCGGCGTCGCTATGCCGAGCCGATAGCGCTCTGATTGCAATTGGGCCGCTGTGCGCCGCTGCTCAGCTGATGTCGGAGGCCGGATGACGCTGCCCCCGAGCCGTGCTGCATTTCGACTTCGGCGTTTGCTCATTCTCTGAACTGACTGCTCGGCGCAGGGGCTCAAGTCTCTCGAAAGCTAACCGACGCCGGGGCCGAGACTCAGCAGCTCAGTCTTGGATGTAGGCCACGAAGGTGCAGGAGATCTGCACCGGTCCGCCGCCCTCCACCTTCATGTTGTGGCGAGCGGGGCGCGACTCGGGGTCGGGGAAGCGCTCCAGCCACGGGCCGTTCAGCGCCGGGCGTGACGCCGCCGGATCGGCGACGTAGAACGTCATCTTCGCCATGTCGTCCCAGGTGGCGCCGGCGCCATCGAGCATCTGGCCGACGTGCGTGAACAGGTTGTCGATCTGCTCCTCGAGCGTGTCTGGAACGTCGCGGCTTCCCGGGTTGGTCGGCGGCGTGATGCTGGACACCACCAGCGGCCCGATCCGCGTGGCCGCCGGAATGGGGTTCGCGTGCTGGAAGCTCTCGATCTCGATCGACGTGCGCGCCATGTTGCCTGCTCCTGTGTGCTCGCTACCCGAACGTAGGCGTCCGCGGCGGCCCGGCTAGACGCCTTCGACGACCACCATCTGAAACTCGGCGGCACCCGCCCTCACGTCGCGAGCGTGGCGGTACTTTTCTGAGTCGTAGAAGTTCTTCGCCGAGTCGACATCGGGGAACTCCAGCACCACGATGCGGCGATTCTCGTCAGGACCCTCGAGCGTCACCGAATCGCCGCCGCGCACGATGAACTTCCCGCCGCTCTCGGCGACAGCGGCGGGCGAGAGCGCCTTGTACTTCTCGTACTGATCCGGATCGGTGACGTTGACCCGCGTGATGACGTACGCAGCCACGATGTTCCTCTCGTTGCAGGTATCGGACCGGCTACGAAACCGAGTTCATGATGGCGTCGCGGCCGTGCTTGAAGCCCGCCGTCTCGGACGTGTGGTTGAGCGCCAGCTCGGATTCGAGCTCACCGGCGATGCGTGAATGCCACATCTTGCGCGGTTGGGACATGTCGAAAGGCACACCTTGGTGCATGAGCCGGCGGTTGTCCCAGATCACGGCCTCGCCCTCGGTCCACGCGTGCTGGTAGGTGCGCGGCGGCTGGCAGGCCTCGCGATTGAGTCGGTCCAGCAGTGCCACCGACTCGTCTGGATCCATGCCGATGATGTCGTGCGCATGCCGGCCGATCAGCAGATTGGGACGGCCGGTGTCGGGGTGGTACTTCACCATCGGCCGAACCGAAATGTCCATGTCGTGATAGCCGTACATGCCGTAGGTGCCGTCGTCCTTCTTCTTCGGCAGCAGGCCCGCGCGGCCCTGGCTGTAGTAGAGCGAGTGGTGCGCCTCGAGCGTGTGCACCAGCTCACGGTCTTCGTCCGACAGCACCTCATAGGCCGCCCGCATGTCGGCCCAGCCGGTGTCGGCGCCGTCTTTGGGCACCAGCTCGGCGGTGAACACCGCGCCCTTGGCCTGCAGCGGCATGTAGGTGCTGTCGTGGTGCCAGCCCCAGTTGCCCTTGAGCGACTTCACGAGGTCGTCGCTGGACTCGTGGTGCACCTTGCCGTCCTTGCCGACATTCGAGATGGGTGCCGCGTTGAACTCCAAGTTGCCGAAGCGCAGGGCGAACGCGTCCTGCTCGTCGTTGGTCAGGAACTGACCGGAGAAGATCAGCAGCGCGTACTCGAGCCACGTCTCGTGCAGGGCCTCGAAGGTGGCGTCGTCGATGGAGCGGAGCTCGATGTCGTGCACCCACGCTCCGAACGTGGCATCGAGCGGTTCGATATTGAGCGTGACAGCCGTCATAGCCGGATCGTACCACCGGCGCCGAATTAGCTTCAGGGGCCGGTGAGCGGCTCGGCACGCCTGAACCGGGAAGGCAGCAATGAGTGACCTGGCAGGAGTCGGCGGCTCTTCGGATCGCGGAACGGTGGTGGAGCGAGTCGAGACGCTGTCGTGCGACGCTGCGTGGCGCAACTACTACTTCTTGAAGATCACCACTGCCGACGGCGTGGTTGGCTGGGCGGAGTACGACGAGGGGTTCGCCTCGCCCGGCCTCACGGCGGCCATCGAGGCCTTGGCGCCGCTGGTGATCGGGCGCTCGGTCTTCGACCACGAGCCCACCTACCAGTACCTGTTCGCCCGCACCCGCCAGGCCGCAAGCGGCATCATCGGCGAAGCCATCGGCGCCGTCGAGAATGCGCTGCTCGACGCCAAGGCGCGCACGCTCGGTGTGCCCTGTTATGACCTGCTCGGCGGCAGGGTGCGCGACCGCATCCGCGTGTACTGGTCGCACTGCGGCACCTGGCGCATCAACCTCGGGCACATCTACGGCAACCGCATCACCGACCTCGACGGTGTGCGAGCGCTCGGCGCCGAGGTTGCGGAGAAGGGCTTCACCGCCCTCAAGACCAACATCTTCCGCCAGACACCCGAGGGCCTGCGCGGCTGGCTGCCGGGCTTCGGCACGCCGTTCGCGCCCGAGCTGAACGTGTCGCGCCAGCTCATCGACGAGATCCGGGCGACCCTGCAGGCATTCCGCGACGGCGCAGGCGACGGCATGGACCTCCTGCTGGACCTGAACTTCAACGCTCGCACTGAGGGCTACGCCCGCATTGTGCGTGAACTCGCCGACTTCGGGATGTTCTGGATCGAGATCGACTCCGACCACCCCGACGCCATGGCGCACATCCGCTCGAAGGCCGGCTGCACCATCAGCGGAGGAGAGAGCCTGTTCGGCGTGCGCGAGCTGTACCCGTACCTGCAGGCCGGCTCGTTCGACGTGCCCATCATCGATGGCATCTGGAACGGCTTCTGGCAGTCGTCCAAGATGGCCGCGATGGCCGACGGCATGGGCCACAGCGTCGCGCCGCACAACTTCTACGGTCACCTCGCCACCATGATGAATGCCCACTGGGCGGCGGCCACCCCGAACATCATCATCATGGAAACCGACATCGACCGCATCGCGTGGGACGACGAGATCGTGACGGTCGCGCCCAACTACGTGGACGGCCACCTGGTGCTGGGCGACGAGCCCGGCTGGGGCACTGAGCCCGTGGAAGAGGCTCTCGCTGCGCATCCGCCGCGGCTCAGCGGCCTGCGCGATCGTCGTCCCCCGGCGGGCGATGACTGAGGACCTCGCTCCAGCGTCAAGCCCCGCACCGCAGGTCGTCCACCTCCGGCTCAGCGAAGGTGCAGCGCGCCTGGTGCCCAGCGCAGTCGGCGCGGCGCCGCCGCGCATCGACCGCGTCACGTCCGAGCCCACAGATCACCTCGCACCGCAGCGCATCGACCGTGCCGTGCCGACGGGCCCGTTGCCAGCGCCAGGCCCGCACCGGTCCTCCGGCGATGCTGAAGCTCCCCGCGGCCGGGCAGGCCTCGCACTGGCGACCGGATCGCTGGCGTTCGTGCTCGGCACGGTCAACGTCACAGTCACCAACGTGGCGTTCCCCGACATCGTCCGCTCATTCGCCGGGGTCTCCGACGCCATCACCGGCTGGATCGTCAGCGGCTATGCGCTCGCCTTCGCCTCGACGATCATCGTCGGCGGCCGGTTGGCCGACCGCTACGGGCGCCTGCTGGTCTTCCGGGCAGGGGTGCTGGGACTGCTGGTCTCGTCGATCATCGCCGGATTCGCGCCGGGCATCGGCGTGTTGCTCGCTGCCCGTGCTGTTCAGGGCCTGTGCGGTGCGCTCACCGTCCCGTCTTCGCTGGCGTTGGTCCTGCCGCAATTCCCCGCGGGGCGCCAGGCCAGCGTCATCGGCATCTGGGCAGCCGCGGGCATGGTCGCGTCCGGCATCGCTCCCGGACTCGCGGCAGTGATCCTGGAGTTCTCGAGCTGGCGAGGCGTCTACCTGGCGATCGCGCCCATCGCGGCGCTCGCATTCTTGGGCTCGCTGCGGTTCCTCTACGAGACAGCCAAGCGAGACTTGCGCACTCCCTTGGATCTGCTGGGCGTCATCATGGGCACCGCGGCGGTGTTCCTGATCGTGCTCGCGACGCTGCAGGGCCGCCACTGGGGCTGGTCGTCGGCCTGGACCTTGGCGTGCTTCGGCGGCGGCGCAGTCCTGCTGCCGCTCTTCTTGCTGCGTTCGGCGCGGCACCCCGAGCCGCTGTTCGATCCGCGGCTGTTCCGGATTCGGAGTTTCGCAGTGGCCAACCTCGCAGTTGCGCTGTCGATGATCGGCGCCTTCACGAGCTGGTTCCTCTGGCCGCTGTTCCTGACGGGAGTGTGGGGCTACAGCCTGCTGGGAGTCGGGCTGGCGTTCACGCCGGCGCCGGTCGTTTCAGGTGCCGTCGCGATTCTGAGCGGACGCTGGGCCGACAAGCACGGCTTCCGGGGGCTGATGACCTTGGCGTCGGTCTTCGCCACCGCCGGCATGCTGTGGCTGCTGTTCTTCCTCGACGAGAACGTGCGCTACTGGCTGGCCTTGTTCCCCTCGACGATGCTGTTCGGGCTCGGCTTGGGCGTGCTTGCCAGCCACCTCAACTCGGCAGCGCTCGCCGACATCCCTGCCGCTTCGATCGCCACCGCCAACGGCGTCCACCAGTCATTGCGCTATGGATTGGCTGCAGTCGGCGTGGCCGCCGCAATCGCAGTGCTCGGCGGCACCCACGAGGTGCATCTCTACAACTGGATGTGGTTGCTGCTGGGCGCGCTGCAGGCGCTGTGCATCCCGCTGATGTGGTTCGGCTACCCGCGCGGACCTGCAAGCGCCAGGTAATGCAGCGCCGACCCAGCACCGGGGCGGCGCCGACCGGCTACAGCAGCTCGTACACCTCGTAGGCCAGCTTGCCGTCGTCGAGCGAGCCGATGCCGATGGCCTGGATCTTGTTGAGCCAGTTGTACGGGCCCTCCATCGACGTCTGGAAGGTGGGCGCGGAACGCGGCGTGCCGTCTGGGTAGATCTTCCCCTGATACTCCATCAGGATGTCGACCTCATCGTTCGTGCGGATCGAGATGCGCACGTCGAGATGCATGGTGCCGTCGGCAGCGCGGTAGAGCCAGTCGCCTGACGGGCCCAAGATGGTGCCGTTGATGCGCTCGCCGGTGACGGTGCCGCCGTCGACCGAGGCGACCATCCGGGTGCCGGCTGGCCCGCCGCGGATGCGAGCGGCATTGGACAGGTCGGCATCGATGTCCATTCTGAACAGGTGCCGTACTGGCAGGGACGTTTCTGACATGTGGGTGCTCCTTGCTGGTGGCCTATGGAGATCAGGGCTTATCGAGATCAGGGTGCCGTGTGGGACTACATCGTGAAGCGCAGGTTGCGGGCGGCGTGGGCGCCGAGCTCGGCATCGCCCGACCACGTCACCAAGCCCGCAGCGATCGGGCCCTCAGGATCGATCCGCCCGCAGGTGAGGTCCATGAACGCCATCGAGTCGCAGTGCAGCGTGACGGTGGGGTTCTCCACGTGGTCCACCTCGCGGGCCCGGCCCTCGACCTGCACGTAGATGTCGCGCTCGACAGCGCCGGTGATGTCGAAGCGCATCGTGGCGCCGTCGGGCAGGCCGACCCGCTTGCCGGCGATGTAGCCGATCGACAGGTGTACCTCGTTCAGCGCCATCTCGGCGGCGGGGCCGCCGTTGCCGGTCGGCAGGCCCAGTGGGGTGCGGCAGTCGCGCTCGTGCATCCAGTGATCGAACTCTCGGATGGCCATGAAGCGACCGTAGGTGCCCGGTCCGACGGGGGTCATCGATCCGCGGTCGAACACCTCCTCGTCGAGCGCCTCGAGCTGTGCAGCGCGTTCGTCCCACACCTCGGCAGCCAGCGCCGTCAGCTCCGCGCCGCTCATCGCCATGGCCGCCGAGAAGAGGCCGGGAATCTCGCCGAACGGGGGCGGTGTCTCCACTGATTCCGGCAGCCAGCCCGACAGACCTTGCTCGACGGACACTTGGTGTGCCAGCACGCCCTTGACGGTCCAGTCGGGGCAGTGCGACTGCACGTCCCACTGGTCGCCCGCGAGCGAGCCGTAGAGCTCCTTCGAGCTCGCCCAGCAAGTCTTGAGGTTGTCGATGATGAGTTGCGGCTGACTCATGGTGGCTGTCCTGTTCTGTCCTGTGGTCCCTGAATGGTGATCGTGGTGCCGGAAGCTGATCCAGCGGGGCTCAGCCGGTCTCGGCCCGGATGCGTTCGAGAATCTCGCCCAGCCGGTTGATCATGGCATCGACCGAGCGGGCACCGGCCTGGAAGATGGCCGTGACATTCACCGAGGCCCAGTCGAAGCCCAGCGCCTTGACCACGGCGGCCCGCTCGCCGATGGCGTCCAAGTCCTTGTAGAAGCCCTTGTCGGCATCGGTGCGGGGCGGCGGGGCCAGCATGAGCTGCATGCCGATCGCGTCGGGATCGCGGCCGAAGTCCTCCTCGGCCCGGCGGCGGATCTCCGTCACGCACTCGAGCGCCCGCTCGTCGCTGACGCCCGACGCCATCCAGCCGTCGCCCTTCTGGGCGGTGCGTCGCAGCGCGGCACGGCTGTCGCCGCCGATCCACAGCGGGATTCCGGCGCCTTGGGGCGACACGGGCTCCATGCCCATGTCGTGGCTGTTGTAGTGCTCGCCCGAGTACTCGATCCGCCCGCCTGCCCAGTAGGTGCGCATGAGGTCGATGGCCTCGTCCATGCGCTTGCCCCGAGTGCTGAAGTCCTCCTCGAGGGCGTCGTACTCGGAATCCTGCCAACCCACGCCGATGCCGAGGCGCACCCGCCCGTTCGACAGGGTGTCCAGCGTGGAGATCTGCTTGGCCACCAGCACGGGCTGGCGCTGCGGCAGCACCAGCACCTCGGTCGACAGCGAGACTCGCTCGGTCACCGCTGCCACGTTGGCCAGCAGCATCAGGGCCTCGAGAATCGGCATGTTGGCGGGGTAGATCGTGAAGCGGCCCTCGCCAGGGTGCCCCATCACCACGTGGTCGAATGCGGCAATCTCGTCGTAGCCCAGGTCCTCGATGGCCTTGGCCAGGTCGAGCACACGCTGAGGTCCTTCCCGGAACGCAATGGACGGGAAGTCGACGGCGATCTTCATGCGTGAACCCTCTCCTACGTCGTGGGCAGGCGGACCCTAGCTGTCGCCGGCATGAGCAGCCTCCCGTCGGAGGTGTGCTCGGCGATCTCCAGCTCGACGACCCCCGTCTCGGCGTCGACGGATGTCACCGTGCCCGAGAACACCAGCTCCTCGCCCGGAAGGCCGCTGGCGCGGTTCTGCCATGTGACGCCCAGCAGCCGAGCGGCCGGTCCCGCCCAGTCCGTCACGAACTGCGTGAGCCATGCACCCTGCAGCGGACCGTGCACGATGATGTCGTCGTGCCCCTCGAAGCGGGCGTATTCGCGGTCGTAGTGGATCCGGTGCGGGTTGTGGCTGGCCGCGCTGTAGAGGAAAAGCTGCGCCTCGTCGGGGAACTTGTGCATGGTCGGCAGTTCCTGGCCGGCCTCGAGCGTCTCGAGGTCCGGCGCTGCGGCGGCTGTGTCGGTGTCTGTGCTCATCGTGCGATGCCGATCATGCGGGAACGGGCGACCTCGTCGCCGAATTGGTTGACGAAGGTGGTCTCGCGCACCTGCCGGACGAAGGGTCCCTTGCGGCCCTCCTTCTGGTCGACTGCGGCAAGCCGGACGGTGGCCGTGATCTCGTCGCCGACGCAGACGGGTTCGAGAAAGTCCCATTCCTCGCCGCCGAACATCACCCGATCGACCCGCAGCCGGATCCGAGTGCCCTCGCGGTAGAGGCCGTCGGTGCGCAGGTCGGATGCCGTTCTCGGCTGCACCACTGCATGGGTGACGTAGGTGGGCGGTGCCACCAGCGTCCGGTACCCGGCCGCCTGTGCTGCGACCTCATCGAAATAGATGGGGTTCTCGTCGCCGACGGCGTATGCGTACCGCTGCGCCTCGCGACGGTCGATGACGGTGGTGACCGGTCCCGACAGCACCTCGCCCACGCGCCCTAGCGTCTCGGCCGGAATCAGCGACTCGCTCATTGCACTGACATTACGTCGCTAGCGTTTGTGGCACAGCAGGAGGAAACACCGTGGCGTTGTGGTCGAGGAAGCTGGAGATTCCGGACGCCGACGCTGCGCTGCCCGGTCGCAGCCAGACGATGCCGGTCGCTCCGGCGCACGTCGTGCTCGGAACGTCGATGACACCGCCGTTCCCCGACGGCTTCAAGCACGTCGTGGTCGGCATGGGCTGTTTCTGGGGAGTGGAGCGCATCTTCTGGCAGCTGCCCGGCGTGTACACGACGGCGGTGGGCTACGCGGGCGGCCACACGCCGAACCCCAGCTACGAAGAGGTGTGCTCGGGGCTGACCGGGCACAATGAAGTGGCCCTTGTGGTTTTCGATCCAGCGGTCACGAGCTTCGACGCCATGCTGAAGGCCTTCTGGGAGGGGCACGACCCCACCCAGGGCATGCGGCAGGGCAATGACATCGGCACGCAGTACCGGTCGGGCATCTACGTGTTCGACGAAGCCGACCTGGCAGCCGCGGAGGCCTCCCGCGACATGTTCCAAGGCGTGCTCGACGGCGCCGGCCTCGGCCGCATCACCACCGAGATCTGCCTGGCCGGGCCCTTCTACTACGCCGAGGACTACCACCAGCAGTACCTGCACAAGATCCCGTGGGGCTACTGCGGTCTGGGCAGCACCGGCCAGACCTGCCCGGTGGGCGTCGCCACCGCCGACTGAGCTGCGCCCTAGGCGTGCCGCCGAATCAAGCGAAGGCGTCGGCGAACGCCGCCATCGTCTCGTCGGTCACGGCGCGCCGGTCGTCACCCCAGGGCAACGGCATCAGCACCGGGTACTCCACGCCCGCGTCCACGTACGCCCGTGTGAACTCGCCGATCTCGGCGGGCGTGCCGATGAAGTCGATCGCCTGGATCATCTCATTGGAGATGGCAGCGAGCGCGCCGTCCCGATCCCGCTCGGACTGGCGGGCGCGGGCTTCGTCCACCTCGTCGCCGAAGCCCGCGGCCCGGAAGGCGTTGGCGTAGCCGTCGGCCATGGTGTAGTTGAGCAAGTCGCGCTGCGCCGAGCGGGCCGAGCGTTCCAGCTCGCCGGCGGCGGCATGGACATAGCAGATGATCCGCGCGTCGCCGCCCTTGCGGACCTCGGCCACCACGCTCGGGACGTGCGAGGCGGGCAGGTAGTTGAGCAGGACGCCGTCGGCCACCTCGCCCGCCAACCGCAGCATCTGCGGGTTGAGTGCTGCGAGCACGATCTTCGGTCGGCGCTCGCCCAGCCGCATCGCGAGACGGAACCGGCGCACCTGCCAGAAGTCGCCCTCGAAGGTCACCGATTCGCCGCTCAGGCACTCGCGCAGCAGCGCCACGTACTCGCGCATCATCGCAATGGGGCGCTCTGGCGGCGGTTCGCCGTGCTGGCGGAGGATGCCGGGTGCCGATACGCCGAGTCCCACCAGCACGTCCCGGTCGTCGCTGAGCGACTGCAGGGTGGCGGCCGTCATGGCCACCAGCGTGGGGGCACGCAGCTGGATGGGAATGATGCCGGTGGCCAGATCGAGGCCGGGCGCAGCATGGGCGACGGCACCCAGGAGCGAGAACGCGTCGGTCCCCGTCGCCTCGACCGTCCAGATCGACGAGTAGCCCTGCGACTCGGCCGCGCAGGCGATGTCGGTGACAGCGGCCGGTCCCAGCACCCCCAGGCTGCCGAAGGTCACGCCATAGGGAAGTCGTCCATTCGCGCTCATGGCGGCGCACCGTACCCGCCGACCGCGCCGTCCGCCGGTGCAGCCGGAGACGTTTGCGGGCAGTCAGAGGCTGAGCCGATAGGCGAAGCCGTGGCCCGAGCGGCCCGTGAGCGACAGCGAACAAGAGCGGGGAACGACAGGCGCGACAGCAAGAAGGTTCAGCTTGTGGCGCAGCCTTTGATGTGACGTATCGGTGAACTGACGGTGGCCGGCGTCGGGTGCGAGATAGGGTGAGGTTCACAGCCAGCAACGCCGTCTGCACAGACGTCGGGAGCGGGGAGGGAACAGAGATGACCGAGACAACGGAACCGACTCGGACAGCTGAGCCCCGGATCATTTCCGACGCACTCGAGGTCATCGACAGTGCGCTGGGCGACTTCTTCAGCCGCGAACTGGTCTCGTCGGTCGAGGTCACCGATGTGCTGCTCGACGTGCGGACACTGCTGCGCCGGAGCGACGAAGCCACAGAGCTGCCCACGATCACCAAGGCCGATCAGGACGTCGCCCGAGCCTGAGTCTCCGGCGCCGGCACCGCGCCTGAGCTCGGCTCAGCGCCGCATCAGCCGCGACGCCAAGCGCCCGATTGCCTCGCCGACGGCGGCGCCTGCAATGACATCGCTTGCGTGATGCAGGCGCACGTGGATGCGTGACACCGCCACGATGGCTGCTACCAGCCGGTAGATGGGCCCCAGTCGCGACCCGCGCGACAGCACGACCGCAGCACAGAATGCCGCCGAGGCGTGGCCGGAAGGAAAGCTGGACGTGATCGGCTGGCGGAGCCGGTGGCGGGTCGGGTTCTCTGCGGCCGTGCCGGGCCTGCGCCGTGCGAACAACCGCTTGACACCCTGATTTACGACCAGCGACTCGAGCGCCATGAGAGCGCTGAAGCGCAATGCGTCGGAGGCTTCCCGGCGTGGCCCCAGGGCTCGAATGGCACCCAGCACGTGCCAGATCTGGCTGAACTCGCCGACGTCTGAGGCCCCGTACATCACCCGATCCATCAGCTTGCGGCCTCGCAGGAATTCCCACCACCTGTCGACGGCACGATCAAAGCGAGCGATCTGCTGCGCAGCCGCCGACAGCGGATCGTGCGGCTCGGCCGGCTCAGGGTCACCCAGCGGCGATGCAGACATCATCCGGTTCCCGCAAGCGTGATCGGTGGCGCAGTCGTGGTTGGCAGCAGCGGCGGGAGGACAGGGTCGGTGGCGGGAGGGATGGTGAGCGCGGGCCCGGCATCGGGGTCGGGCGGAGGCGGGATCAGAAGAATCTGGCCGACGAAGATCTTGGTGGGGTCGGCGATGTTGTTGACCCGCACCAGGTCGTTCAGGTGAATGCCGTACCGGTCGGCGATCTGGATCAGCGTGTCGCCGCGCACCACCGTGTACGGCGTCAGCACCGGGGGTTCGGTCGTGGTGGCCGGTGCCACCGTGGGCGCAGGAACCGTCGTGGCGGAGGTCTGGGTGCGAGACTCGCCCGGCAGCAGGGTGCACCCGATTGCCATGCCCGAAGCAGCGACAGCGATTGCCACGCTCATTGCTCGCCGGCGCCGTGAGCAGGAGCAGTCACTGGCCTTCGTCACTGTGAGCTGTTGGCGCCGACCACGGTCGGCGGGATGACGAGCTGCTCCCCGATGCGGAGCAGCGTGTCTTCCTTGCCGTTCTCTTCCATGAGCGCCTGGACGGAGACGCCGAATCCGTTGGCGATCTTGCTGAGGGTGTCTCCCGGCTGCACCACGTAGATGCGGCGCTGCGGGGGCGGCGCGGCGATAGTTGTGGTGGTGAGCTGCGGGCGCAGCGTCGTGAGCACGGGAAGGGTCGTCGGGATCGGCTCTGCCTCCGGCTCGGAGGCGCAGGCGCCGCCTATCGCAGCCACGGCCACCAGTGCGGCAGCGAGCCGGCCAGCGCATGCGGCATCTGCCCCACGTGGTCGAGGCATGGCTCAGCCGGTTCGAACGGCCGCTGTGGGGAGCTGCCGGGGCAAGGCGTCGAGATCGAGCCGGCTCGCGGCGCTGGCGGAGAGAAACGGCTGTGGTTCGTCGTCGGTCACGGTCAGCAGTTCGGCGCCGTCAGCGGTGACCAGCACGGTGTGTTCGAACTGCGCGGTGCGGCTGCGATCGGCCGTCATGGCAGTCCAGCCGTCAGGCCAGAGCTGGGCGCGTGGTGTGCCCGCCGTGATCATCGGCTCCACGGTGAAGGTCATGCCTTCGACCAGCTCGGTTCGCGCAGAGGGGTCGAAGTAATGCGGGATGTTGGGCAGCCGGTGGAAGATCTGCCCGATGCCGTGACCGACGAACTCGCGCACGACGCCGTACCCCTCGGACTCTGCCCGAGCTTGGATGGCGCGCCCGATGTCGCACACCTGGGCTCCTGGCCGTACCGCAGCGATGCCGTGGTACATGGATTCGCGGGTGACCTCGACGAGCCGCCGCGAGGCCTCGTCGACGTCGCCCACCAAGAACGTCTCGGAGTGGTCGCCGTGCACGCCGCCGACGAAAATCGTCACATCGCAGTTCACGATGTCGCCGTCGCGCAGCCGCCGGTCATCGGGGATGCCGTGGCAGATGATCTCGTTGGCCGAAGTGCACAGCGACTTCGGGAAGCCGTTGTAGTTGAGCGGGCTCGGGTAGCCGCCTTCGGCGATGCACGCCTCGTGGCAGACCTCGTCGAGATGATCAGTGGTGACGCCTAGTGCGATCTCTGCTGCCACGGCCCTCAGCACGCGCCGTGCCGCCGAACCTGCCGACCGCATGGCGTCGATCGTGGAGCTGTCGGAGGGCTCCACGCCGCTCGGCGCCGGTGAAGACTTACCGCTGAGCGCGTAGGGCGGCAATTCGATGTGCGCGGGCACCGCCCGGCGGGGCGAGACCAAGCCAGCAATCACTGGCTCGAAGCCAGTAGGCCTCGTGCGCGCTGCTGGCACTCGACGCTTGCGCCTGCCCATCGTCGTCACGCTACCCGTGGGTCAGGGGTGCTCTGTGATCGTGCCGCCTTGCCAGCGGGCACGGTCAGTCGTCGCCGAGTTCGCCGAGCACTTCGTCATGGTGCTCGCCGAGATCGCCGAGCACTTCGTCATTGTGCTCACCGAGCTTGGGAGCGCGGCGGTAGATGCCCGGCGGCGTGGCGCTCATGCGAATCGGCGGCGCGATCTGGACGATCGGCCGACCCACGGGCTGTTCGACCGCCACCAGCATGTCGCGGGCCGCGACATGGGGATCGGTGAACAGGTCGCCGGGGTGGTTCACCGGCCCGCAGGGCACCTTGCCCCCAATGGCAGCGATGACCTCCGCGTTGGTGAGCGTCGCAGCCCACTCGGTCAATGCCGCGATGATCTCGTCGCGATGGTGGTACCGCGCCCGCAAGGTGCGGGTCTCTTCTGCCCAGGCCCACTCGGGTCGACCCATCGCAACCGCCAGCTCGCGCCAGTGGTTGTCGGTGGGAGCGCCGATGGCGATGGCCCCGTCGACGGTGTCGAAGATGTCGAACGGCACGATGTACTGGTTCTTGTTGCCGCTCGGGGGCGTATCGGGCTGGCCCATCACGCTGTAGCGGGTGACCCCGACTTCGCTGAGCGCCATCACGGCGTCGACCATCGACACGTCCACGAACTGGCCCTCCCCCGTCCGCTGTGCATGGAAGAGCGCCGCCAGCACGCCCATGGCCCCGATCGTGCCTGGGTACGTGTCGCCGATGTAGGGGCCGACGACGTGACGGTCGTCGGGTCCGGTGCCAGTGGCCGAAACCATGCCGGACATGGCCTGGGCCACCACGTCGTACGCCGGCCAGTCCACGTACGGGCTCTCTCCCGAGCGCGGATCGCCGAAGCCGCGGATGGCGCCATAGACGAGCTTGGGATTGCGCTCGTGGAGCACCTCCCAGCCCACTCCGAGCGCATCCATCACGCCCGCCCGCATGTTCTCGACGAGTGCGTCCGCGGTGTCGACGAGCTGCAGGAACTGCTCCCGCTGGTCGTCATCGGTGAGATCGAGGGCTATGCCTCGCTTGTTGCGGTTGTAGTTGGCGAACCCGGCGCCGAAATTCCGTTCGGTGTCCTCGCGGGTGAACGGCGGCATCTTGCGTGCGAGCTCACCCCGCGGTGGCTCCACTTTGATGACGTCGGCGCCCAGGTCGGCCAGCATCATCGTCGACCACGGCCCGGCCAGCGCGTGGGTGCAGTCGATGATGCGAACACCTTGGAGCGGGCCTGAGTTCTGGGCAGCCATCGGCGCAGCCCGCTCATGCGCGGTGAGATGGTCTTCGTCAGGGGGATCCAGCTTCGTCATGTCTTCGTCTCTTCGATTCTCTGCCCGGGTCAGGCGAAATTCGGGCGGCGCTTCTCGACGATGGCAGCGTGACCTTCCCGCACGTCCGCGCCGGTGAAGCCCAGCATCTCGAGCGCTGCCGAGGTGTCGAAGATGGGCCCCGCCATCCGCATCCAGTTGTTGAGGCTGTACTTGGTCCAGCGGATGGCGCTCTGGCTCCCCGCCGCCAGCCTGCGGGCGACGGCGAATGCCTCATCGAGCACGGCATCGTCGTCGACCACCTTGCTGACGAGGCCCATGTCGTCGGCCTCTTCTCCCGTGATCGTGTCGCAGGTCAACAGGTAGTACTTCGACTTGGCCATGCCGCACAGGATCGGCCACACGATCGCGGCGTGATCGCCGGCGGCCACGCCGAGCTTGGTGTGCCCGTCCACGATCCGCGCGCTGCGCCCAGCGATGGAGATGTCGGCCATCAGCGCCGCCGCCAGACCGGCCCCGACGGCAACGCCCTCGATGGCCGACACGATGATCTTGGAGCAGTTGATCATGTTGTAGACGATGTCTCGCGCCTCGCGCAGTGCCCGCTGGCGCGTCTCGAAGTCGTCCATGATCTCCTGGATCATGTCCAGGTCGCCGCCGGCGGAGAAGGTGCCGTTGGCGCCCCGGATGACGGCCACCCGGGTGTCAGGATCGTCGTCTACTGCCCGCCAGACATCGGCCAGCGCCAGGTGCTTGGGCGCATCCACCGAATTCAGCCGACCTGGCGTATCGATCACGATCTCGAGCACGCCGTCGTCGTCGGGACCGATGATCTGGAGCGCGGAGAAGGGGGCGTAGCGGTCGTTCATGGCGCCCGAAGCTAGTTGTTCGGGGTGGCAGCCGCCGGGGCCTGCGAGCTGGGCGCGCTGAGCAACCGGTACGCAGATTCGATCTCGCCTGCGGGCGCGAAGATCCGTTCCCAGGGGTGCAGCAGCCGGTCCCGCCCATAGCGCGGGATCACGTGGATGTGGAAGTGAAACTGCGTCTGGTCGGCAGCGGCGCCGTTGTTGTTGAGCAAGTTCACGCCTGCCGGCTTCAACCGCTCGCGCACCAGGCTCGCCACCCGGCGCGCCGCCTGCATCACGTGAGCCGCATCGTCATCGGTGAGTTCCCAGATGTCGGTCACGTGCCTGCGGGGAATGACCAGACAGTGACCGACGGTCATGGGCAGGCGATCCATGAACGCCACGGCGTGATCGTCTTCGTAGATGCGCAGTGCCGGGATGTCACCTGCCACGATCGAACAGAAGGTGCAGCCCGGCATCCGGCCCGCAGCCAGCCCAGGGTCCGGCGAGGAATTCGTCACGAGTCGAGCATCCGTTGCGGCTCAGTGGTACCGGAGCTCGACGTGGTCAACGACGTGATCGTGCCCTTTCGCGAGCACCAAGTCGGCTCGAGCCCGTGTCGGCAGGATGTTCTCCTGCAGGTTGACGAGGTTGATCGAGCGCCAGATCGTGCGCGCGACCGCGTCGGCGGCAGAAGGAGGCAGATCGGCAAACTGAGCGAAATAGGCGGTCTGCTCGCGGAACACCGTCTTGCGCAGTTGCTGGAAGCGCTCGACGTACCACTCCTCAAGATCTTCAGCTTCGGCGTCGACATAGATCGTGAAGTCGAAGAAGTCCGACACGAAGGGCGTGCTTGACGGTGGTCCGGTCTGCAGCACATTCAGACCCTCGACGATGAGGATGTCGGGCTGGTTGATGAGCTGCACCTCGTCGGTCACGTCGTACAGGCTGTGCGAGTAGACGGGCGCAGCGACATCGGGTTCGCCGCTCGAGATCCGCTGGAGGAAGTCGCGCAGCTCGCCGCGGCGGTAGGACTCGGGAAAGCCCTTGCGCCCGAGGATGCCGCGCGCGGTGAGCTCGGCATTCGGCAGCAGGAAACCGTCCGTCGTGACCAGATCCACTTCCGGGTGATCCGGCCACGAAGCCAAGACAGCTCGCAGGATGCGTGCCGTGGTGCTCTTGCCGGCCGAGACGCTTCCGCCGATGCCGATCAGGTACGGGCGCGGCGGCAGCACCCTGCCGAAGAAGCCCTCGGTGGCGGCGCGCAGTTGGCGTTTGGTCGCCACACGCAGGTTCAACAGGCGCGACAGGGGCAGGTAGATGTCGCGCACCATGTCGAGCGTCACAGGCTCCACGAGACCCGCCAGCGCCTCGAGTTCGGCTTCCGTCAACGACAGCGGCGTGGCATCTCGCAGCTTCGCCCACTGCTCGCGAGTGAACCTGCAATGCCGGTCATCGATGCCCGGCTCGAGCCTTCTGTCGAATGCAGCGGCGTCCGTCACCCGCTTAGCTTGGCGAACTTATGGCACCGACCGCAACCGGGTCGTATGCGCCCTGTGCTGTCGTCATGCCTCGGTGCCAGCGACGAGGTGTCGCAACGGCGGCTCGTGGGTAGTCCTCGAACATCCAACGGGCGAATTGCCGGCGTGTCCAACCGGACCAGTCGACCGCTCGCAGCGAGAATTCGGCCAGACGATTGTGCGCCAGGACGCGGCTGAGGCCGCGCGCCAGCCGGTGGTCGAGCGTGAACTCGCCTCGCGCCTCGCGCACGTAGCGAGCCGTCACGCTGTGCGGGGGGCCGCCGCGCGCGATCGCCGCCGCCGCCATCCGCCCCATCTGCAGAGCCTGGCCGATTCCTTCGCCGGTGAGCGGGTCTGCGGCCGCAGCGGCGTCGCCGCACAGCAGCGTGCGGCCTCGGGCCAGCTCCAGCTCTCCCAGCCGCGCCGCTATCGGCCACGCCCGCGTCGGGCCGTCGGGTTGGTGAGGGCCGAGCACGCTCGCGATGTGACGACGCTCGGTGAGGCTCGCCCAGACCGAAGCGATCTCGCTGCCGTCGAGCTTGCCAGCGTCGCCAGCGGAGTCGTGGCCGCGGCGGTCTCGTGGCACTCCGAAGCCGACATTGACTCGCCCGTCCCCCAAGGGGAACGACCAGGCGTAGCCCGGCAGCAGGTCGGGCTCGAACCAGACCCACATGTCGCGGGCAGCAGGGCCGCTCGCGCGCAGGTAGCCGCGAAACGCATGCCAATCGCCGCGGTAGCGATGTGGGCCTATGCCGAGCGCTTTGCGCACGGCGGAATAGACGCCATCGGCAGCCACCACGAATCGGGCCTGCACGACGCTGCCGTCGCTGAGCCGGACGGAAGCCGAGCTCGCTCGCTCGCCGGGGTCCTCGAAGCTGTCGAATGCGATGCCGAGACGCACGTCGGCCTGCGCTGACACTGCGAGGTCGACGAGCTCCGCATCCAGCTCGGCGCGCCGGCACACGCTCGCAAACTGCCCGCGCCCTTCGGGGAGGGGCAGCCTCATGACGCGCCCGCGCGGCGTGCGCACGCACGCAGCTGCCACCGGCATCCACGAGTTCATCCGCTCCGGCTGCAGGCCGAGTGACTCGAGCTCGCGCAGCGCGAGCGCTGTGAGGCCATCGCCGCAGCACTTGTCACGTCCTGGCGCCGCTCGATCGACGAGCATGACCCCGAGTCCCGCGCGGCGTGCCCACACGGCTGCGGATGCGCCCGCCGGGCCGGCACCGACGATCAGGACATCGACGATGGTCACCCGCTCATGACCTCTGGGGCTCGCCGGTTTCGGTGACCCCATCGCCCGTGTCGGACTGCCCGTCCTCGGCATCGTCGCCTTCGGTGCCGGTGCTGCCGGTCTCGCCGGTGTCATCAGGCTCGGTTGAATCGCCCTCGCCACCGGCTGGGTCGCCTTCGCCGGATTCCGTTCCCTCGTCGGCCCTCAGCGTGCTCAGATCGACACCGAGACAGGGATCGTCGGGATAGCGCGGCAGTTCCGAGTCGCGCTCGCCGGGCTGTTCAACGCATTCGAGCGGTGGGCACTCTACGATCGACCCGTCAGCACGCTCGCTGCCGTCATCGACCAACTCTGGCTCAGCCCCCTCGGCCTCGGCAGTGCCGGAATCATCCTCTGGCGCCTCGCCGTCGGCCGCTTGGCCGCCGCCCGGTGCCTCCGAGGGTGCGAGCAGCGGATCCACGCATTGCCGCGGCACCGAACGCGCGCCGTCGCAGTCGCGTCCTTCTTCGGGCCGGTAGCGGGCATGGAACGTGTCCGTGTCGACGGTGCCATCCGAGAACACCCGTATCCGCTCCGTCCGGACCCGCCGGCAGAATTCCTGCATTTCCTCCTCGGGCTCGCCGATGGTCACCTGCACATTGCGCGTGGAGTACAGCTCGACAGTTATCGATGTGTCGGTGTATGTCGGCCAGATGAGCAGGCCGTACGGCGTGGGATTGGTGAACTTCAGATCGGGATTCGGGTACGAGATGGTGGGATCCAACCCGAACGGGTACCGGCTGAGGTACAGCGAGTGCGTCTGGTACTCGTCGATGGTCATACCGGCCCGGATCAACGCATTGAAGATGGTGGTGGCGAACTGCGACACCCCGCCGCCGATGTCGTCGACCAGCACGCCCTTCTCGATGAAGCCGCCCTCCACGAAGCCCTTTTCTTCGGTTCGCCGGCCGACATGGCCGTTCAGCGAGAGGCTCTCACCTGGCTCAACCACCGCGCCGCGCATCAATTCCGCGAAACGGTGGATGTTCTCGACGCGTCCCTGGCAGCACGCGTGCTTCGTGGTGAAGGTGCCGACGAGCTCGACGATGCCCAGCGCTTCCAGGTGTGCCTGCTCCTCCCGGCTCACCGCCGGGCGCGACGGCAGCGCCAGTGGTCCTTCGATGCGCGCCAGCAGCGCTTCTTCGATCAGGGCGCTCACATCCTCCGCACAGCAAGCGACGCTGCCATCGCTCGCTACCACCGTCGGTACGCCGCTGACAACGGCCATCGCGCCGGTGGTGAAGGGTGCCGATGCCGCGGCAAATGCTTCCTCGAGGTACGGCCCGACCTGCGCGTGATCGAAAGCGATCTCCGGGGGTGTTGCCCCCGGGTCGAGCCGGAGCCAGCCGGCGATCGTTTCGACGGTGAGATCGTGGGCTGCTTCGCCGTAGGCCACGAGAAGGCTGCGCCCGTAGTTCTGATGTGCCGTATTGACGGCCTGCTGCAATTCGGGCGTGTACGCGATCGGTTCGCTCTGCGTCAGTTCTGCGGCGATCTCGATGCGGGTGAACGAGCGTGCGATGCCCTCGAGCACCTGGTCGACGATGGCATCTGCGTCGACGATCTGCCCGGGCAGGCCGAGGTCGACCGCCAGCGTGTCATTGACGACGACCACCGATGGGGGAGTCGCCGTGACACCGAGGTCAGTGGCGTTGGCCAGCACGGCTCGGGCCATCGACCGATCGACGAGGTACCGGCGCTCGGTGAACTGGGGGTCGGTGGACCACGCCACCCACGACTCGGTGTCTCCGCCAGTTGCTTCGGCATCGCCTGCTCGCAGCTCCCGAACGGCCCCGAACGTGGCGTCTCGCTCCAGCGCAATGCCGAGGTCTGCCACCGTGAACGTCTGCTCACCGGCGTCGGTGCGCACGACGACGGGCGTGGCCGCCAGCTCCGCTGCGAGCGCGGCAATCCGCAAGTGCACGGTGTCGGGGCTCACTTGGGTCGGCGTGCCTGGAGCGGTCGTGGGAACGACGATTGGCGCACGAGTAGTCGCAGGCGCGGCTGACGTCGTCGGAGCAGTCGGAGGGGGAGCATCATCCGAGTTCCGGATCGCCAGCACAGCCGTCCCGCCGATGGACGCGGCGAGGATGGCGGCCGCCGTGATGATCGACCAGCGAGGGGCCCACGTCGGCCAGTGCACGAGGGTTGATCGTACGGGTCACTTGGGGGCTGCGGGCGGCGCGTCGAGCGTGCGATACTCCGAGCCGTCATCACCGCATACGAGGCTGCCCGGCGGCGCCGAGTGAGGCCCGTCGTCGGCAGGTGGGAAGGGATTCACAACATCATGAGCAAGCTGTGCGAAGGTCGGGTCGTCATCGTGACTGGAGGTGCCCGGGGCATCGGGCGTGAGCACTGCCTGATGCTCGCTGAGCATGGCGCGAAAGTGGTCTGCAACGACTTGGGCGGTGCGCGCGACGGCACCGGTGCCGACACCGGTCCCGCCGACGACGTCGTCAACGAGATCGCGGCGATGGGCGGCGAGGCGGTGGCGAACGGCGACGATGTCTCCGACTGGGAAGGCGCCCAGCGACTCGTGAATCAGGCCATCGAGACCTTCGGCGACCTGCATGGCGTCGTGAACAACGCCGGCATCCTGCGCGACCGGATGCTGGTGAACATGACCGAGGCCGAATGGGATGCGGTGATCAAGGTTCACCTCAAGGGGACATTCGCCCCGGCGCGCTGGGCCAGTTCCTACTGGCGGGAGAAGTCGAAGGCCGGCGAGCAGGTCAACGCGTCCATCGTGAACACGACATCGGTGTCAGGCATCTACGGCAATCCGGGCCAGACCAACTACGGCGCCGCCAAGATGGGTATCGCGGCGTTCACC
Organism: Candidatus Poriferisodalis sp.; assembly: GCF_965204125.1. Lineage (GTDB taxonomy): Bacteria > Actinomycetota > Acidimicrobiia > Acidimicrobiales > Poriferisodalaceae > Poriferisodalis. Next base: position 2,260,959 of record NZ_OZ241968.1, read on the forward strand.
ATCATCGCGGCGCGTGAACTGGCGCGCTATGGCGTGCGGGTCAACGCAGTGGCGCCGGGGGCGCTCACGCGCATGACCGAGGACCTGGGCATGGGCGAAGCCTCCGAGGAAGACCAGGCCATGATGCACCCCCGCTATATCGCGCCGATTGTCGCCTGGCTGTGCTCGGAAGAAGCAGCCGGCGTATCCGGCCGTGTCTTCGAGGCATCGGGACGCATGCTGGCGATTGCCGAGGGCTGGGAGCGCGGCCCGACCATCGACGCCATCGACGACCCGACGAAGATCGGCGATGCAGCCCGACAGCTCGTGCGAGACGCCCGTCTCAACAGCGGCATGAGCGGCGCGCCGGCCGACGGTGGCGTCGCCGACTGAACCGTACGCTCCAAGAACCCGCACACCACAAGAACAAGAGAGGCCATCAATCATGGGACTCAATCCGGAAGCAGTCGGCGCCACCGGCACACCGACCAAGCGGTCGTGGACTTTCCGCGATTCGCTGCTCTACGCCGTCGGCATCGGCGCCGGCGCGGAGGATCCGTTCGGATCCGAGCTGGAGTTCACCACCCATAACTCCAAGAACATCGCCCACCAAGCGTTCCCGACCCAAGGCGTCGTCATCGGATTCGGTGCTGGCGGTGCCATGGCCAACGCCGGTGATCTCGACTGGGGCAAGCTGCTGCACGGCAGTCAAGGGATCACCGTGCACCAGCCGATCCCGACCGAGGGATCCGTCGAGATCACCGATCGCATCGCTGGTATGTGGGACAAGGGCGAGGGCCGCAACGCCATCATCGACACCGAGGCCAGCGCGGTCGATCCTGATTCTGGCGACGTCATCTTCGAGCTTCGAAGCTCGGTGGTGATCCGTGGCTCAGGCGGTTTCGGGGGCGAGGCGGGCAGCACTGCGCCGCTGGTCAGCGCGCCCGACCGCGACCCCGACTACGAGATCTCGTACCAGACCCGCCCCGATCAGGCCCTCACCTACCGGCTGAGCGGCGACTACAACCCGCTGCACAGCGACCCGTGGTTCGCGACCGAGTTCGCAGGCTTCCCCAAGCCGATCCTGCACGGCCTGTGCACCTATGGCTTCACCGGCAGGGCGCTGCTGCACACCCTGTGCGAGGGCGACCCCGCCCGCTTCCGGTCGATGGATTCCCGGTTCTCTGCACCGGTATTTCCCGGTGACGAACTCACCATCCAGGTGTGGGACGACGGCGAGGGCCGAGCGATCTACCGCACGGTGGCCCAGAAGGGCACCGACGAGCAGCGCGTGGTCATCGACAACGGCCTGTGCACCTACGCCTGACCCAGAGGGCGATCTAGAACAGCTTGAGAGCGTCGCTGGTGATGCCGCGTAGCTCGTCGTAGTCGAGCACGACACAGCGGATGCCCCGGTCGGCCGCGAGCACCCGCGCCTGGGGCTTGATCTCCTGCGCAGCGAAGACACCGCTCACGGGCGCCAAGCGGGCATCCCTGTTCAGGTACTCGAGATAGCGGCACAGCTGCTCGACGCCGTCGATCTCGCCCCGCCGCTTGATCTCCACTGCCAGCGTCGAGCCGTCGCTGTCGCGGCACAGCAGATCGACGGGACCGATGTCGGTCGGGTACTCGCGCCGCACCAGCTCCGCGCCGTCGGCCAGCGTCTCGGGATGCGCGGCCACCAGTTCTTGCAGGTGGGCTTCGACGCCGTCCCGCTCGAGGCCGGGATCGATGCCCATGTCATGGGCGGTGTCGCTGATCACCTCGGCGATGCGGATCTCGAGACGCTCGCCCTTGTCGTTCGTGACGCGCCACAGATCGGGCTCGCAGACGAGCCGGTTGGGCGCATTCATCCAGTTCAGCGGCTTGTAGGCACCGCCGTCGGCATGTATTGCCACGCATCCGTCGGCCTTCACCATGATGAGTCGGACGGCCTCGGGCAGGTGCGCGTCGAGCCGTCCCGAGTAGTCGACCGTGCAGCGAGCGATGACCAGCCGCACGTCGCTAGGCGGCTGCTGTCAGCTCGTAGACCGACGTGAGCTTGGGCTCGCCCCCGTCGGGCCCGTCGGCATCGAGCACCCGGGCGCGGCCGCTCTCGACGAGATGGAGCATGTGCGCGTAGACCGAGCTTGCCGCCGGGTACCACAGCCGCTTGTCGTAGGCCTCATACATCTTCGGAACGAAATCCGCTATGCGGCACGGTCCCGGCCGGAGGTGCTCGATGATCTGCTGCTCGCGGTCGCTGCGGTGCGCGATGAACGAGCGCACGTATGCCGTGGGCTCGGGAATCGGGGGGCCGTGGGTCGGCCAGTACCGCTCATGGTCGAATTCGAGCAGCTTCGCCAGCGAGTCGAGGTAGTCCTGCATCGAGCCGTCGGGAGGACCCACGACACTCGTTGCCCAGCCCATGACGTGGTCGCCCGAGAACAGCGAGTTTTCCTCCAGCAGCTCGTAGCACAGGTGGTTCGAGCAGTGACCCGGCGTGTGCACCGCGCGCAGCGTCCAGCCGTCACCGGCGACGATGTCGCCGTCGACCAGCGCGACATCGGGGACGAACTCGGTGTCGGCACCTTCCCGCTTCAGTTCCTCGGGCAGCTCGTCGAACTCGGCCTGGTACTTCTCCTGCTCCTCGGCGCTGATGTAGCCGGAGAAGTCGACACGATCGTCGGGATCGAGCTTCCACACACTGGCGTGCGGGCCGTAGCCGTAGCTGAGCGCGCCGGTGGCCGCGACCAGGTCGCCCGTGAGGGGCGAGTGATCGCTGTGGGTGTGCGTCACGAGAGCAGCACCGACCGTCTCGCCAGGCTCGAGTGCCGCGAGGACATCGTCGAGATGGCTCGCGAGCGGCGGCCCGGCGTCGATCACTGCAACCTCGCCGCGCCCGACGATGTAGGTGCCGGTGCCGCGATAGGTGAACGGCGTCGGGTTCTTGCAGATGACACGGCGGATCATCGGCGACACCTGGTCGCAGGCGCCATAGTCGAACTCGCCGAGATCTCGATAGTGCTCGATGGTCACCGGCATCGGCTGCTCCATGTCGGGTCGGAACGCGTGCGTGACGGTCTAGCATCACATCACGGCCTGGCCGGGCAGCCGCCATGAGGGGGAGGCGGCTGCCCGGCCCGCTGTGCTTTCACGTTCAGCACCGTCGGGAGGGAACATGGCGGATCTGACAGACCGGAGCGGCGGCTACTTCGTCGGCACCAAGCCTTCGGAGCGCTACCCCATCTGGACGCGCGCCAACGTGGGCGAGGTGTTCCCGGATCCGGTGAGGATGAGCACCTTCGACTTCGCGTTCCAGAACGACGACGGCATTCGCATATCCGAGTGGGGATTCCGCGATGCGTATGTGGAGATGGGCGCGTTCGACTACGACGAGTTCGATCCCGACAACTGCGTCTTCTTGGGTGTCTTCGGCGGCTACACCTATCTCAACGCCGCCGTCGGTCGCGTGTTCGGCGCCCGCGCCCCCGGCATCGACGTCGACACCGTCGACCGGACCTTCTTCGGCGAGCAGCCGGGCATCCCGCCGTACGAACCGCATCCCGACGACGCCAGCCCCGCGGCGGAGCAGCGCATCGGCGAGACCTTCCTCATGCTGTTCGCGGCGCCGGCGTTGCCGGAGGTGCACGAAGACGAGCAGAACATCGCCGAGCTGCGTGCACAGCGGCCCGACTTCACCCAGATGGGCGATCACGAGATCATCGATTGGATCGACGATTTCCTCCAGTCGGGCTACGGCGACGGGGCCGGATTCCGGCTGCTGTTCGCGCGCCACCTGAAGGTGTCGTTCCTGGCGGCGGTGCCGCTGGGCGCGATCGAGCAGGTGTGCACGGCGCTGGGCCGGCCCGAGGACACGCTCAAGCTGGTGGCCGGCTTCGGCGACGTGGCCTCCGCCGCGCCCTCCGACGCGATGTGGGAGCTCGGGCGGCGGGTCGCCGCGTCGAGCGCGCTGGGTGCGCTGTTCGACGAGGGACCGGTGGGCTTGGCCGACCGCCTGGCTGCGGCCGGTGCTGGGGAACCTTCAGGCGACGCAGCGGCGTTCAACGAGGCCTTCGCCTCCTTCGTGTACGAGTTCGGCTCGCGGGGGCCGAACGAATGGGAGATGAGCTGCCCGACGTGGGAGACCGACCCCGACATCGCGCTGGCGGCTATCGACCGCATGCGCCTGGCACCCGCCGATGCCGAGCCGGCACGGCGCCGGGCAGAATTGGCCGCCCAGCGAGAGGCGCTGACTGCAGAGATTTCCGCGTTGCTCGAGGCCGACCCCGACACCCAGATGCAGTTCAACCTGGCACTCGGTGCTGCAGCCGTGTACCTGCCGGGGCGCGAGCGCACCAAGACCAACTGCGTGCGCTTCGTGAACGAGTGCCGCATCGCCTCGCGGGTGCTGGGTGAGCGGCTCGTCGAGCGGGGCCAGTTCAGCGGGCAGACCGAGTTCGGCATGCTGCGACTGTCCGAAATCCACGAGATGCTCGACGACCCGACCGGTTGGGCAGAGGTGATTGCCGAGCGTCAGGCCCAGTGGGACGACGCCGCGTCGCGTCAGGAGCCGTTCGTCATCGTCGGCGACCCGCCGCCGATGTCAGAGTGGCCTCGCCGAGGTGAATCTGAACTGCCGCAGCTCTCGGCGGGCGAGACGCTCGCCGGCTTGCCAGGCTGCCCTGGCATCGCCCGTGGGCGGGCCCGAGTCGTGCTCGACAGCAGCGACCCGACCACCCTGTCGCCCGGCGATGTGCTCGTGGCACCGCTCACCGATCCGTCGTGGACGCCGCTGTTCGTCAGCGCGAGCGCGGTGGTCGTGGACGTCGGCGCGGCACTCAGCCATTCGGTGATCGTGAGCCGCGAGCTCGGACTGCCGTGTGTCATCTCGGCAACCGGGGCGACAGGACGCATCCCCGATGGCGCGCTCATCGAAGTGAACGGCGACTCGGGCATGATCACAGTGCTCGAGCTGTGACGCGCGACGTCACTGCGCTGGACCTGTAGTCGCTCAGCGTTCAGGCCAGTCGGGCAGACGCCGCTCGGTCAGTGCCCGCACACCTTCGAGGTAGTCCGGGCTGGGGATCATCTCGTTGAGCAGCCGATCCGATTCGGAGACCGCAGTGCCCACGTCCCGGTGCTGGTCCAGGTAGATCTGCCGCTTCGTCGTAGCCAGCGAGCTGGGCGCGACGCGGGCGGCCATGTCGTACGCGTACTCGTACACGTGATCCATGAGCTCCGATGCCTCGACGATCTCGTTGAACAGGCCCCAGCCCTCGGTGTCGGCGGCGAGGAACTTGCGGCTCGACAGCAGCAGGTCGTTGGACCGCGTGATGCCGACGAGACGGGGGAGCACCCATGAGAGTCCGAACTCTGCGGGCAGCCCCAGCGGCCCGTGGGCGGCCGTGAGCTTGGCATCCGGCGCAGCGAACCGCAGGTCGCAATAACAGGCCAGAACCAGCCCAGCGCCCGCCGCTGCGCCATTCACCGCCGCGATCGTCACCGTCTCCAGCGCCATCATGAACGCGAAGTTCTGGTCGAACTCGGGTGCCACGCCATAGCCCGGCATGGCCAAGTCGGCCGATGTGCCGGGGTCGTAGCCGCCCTTCTCGCCGTGACCCTCCAGGGCCTGAGTGTCGGCGCCCACACAGAAGTCGCGTCCCTCGCCGGTGATCACCACCACCCGGACCCCCGCATCCTGCTCCGCTTGCTCCAGCACCCAGCGCAGCTCGGTATGCATCCGACCGGTCCAGGCGTTGCGGCGGTGCGGGCGTGACAGCGTCAGCGTCGCGACCGGACCCTCGACGGAGTACTTCGTTGCCTTCAGCTCCATGTGTCCCTCTCGGCTGCTCTCAAGCCTCGCCTTCGATCACCTGCCGCAGCGCCTCGAGGGCATCCGCGGCGAGTTCGGGGCGGCAGATCAGCAGGTCGGGCAGCCACGGGTCGGCGAAGTTGTATTCGAGTTCCGATCCGTCGCAACGGCTGGCGTGCAGGCCCGCCGCGCGTGCCACTGCGACGGGTGCGCAGTTGTCCCACTCGAATTGGCCTCCCGAATGGGCGTAGATGTCAGCCATGCCGAGCACCACGGCCATGGCCTTGGCTCCCGCGGAGCCGAGCGTCATCAGCTCAGCGTCGAGCGCCTGAGCAATGATGACCGCCGCCGCCGGTGGGCGCGACCTGCTGACGACGAGGCGGGGCTGCCCGTTGTGCGGAGCTGGCAGCAGCGGCTCGGGGTCGGTGCACAGTGTCTGCCCGACCGCCGGCAGCGCCACGGCGCCGGCGGTGGGCACACCGTTCTCGACCAGAGCGATATGCACCGCCCAGTCCGAGCGACCGGGTTCGGAATACTCACGCGTTCCATCGAGGGGATCCACGATCCAGACGCGGTCCGCAGACAGGCGAGCGAGATCGTCGCGCCCTTCCTCGGACAGGATGGCGTCGTCGGGCCGTGCCTCGGCCAGCCGCTTCACGATGTGCCGGTGGGCCTCGGAATCGCCCGTGTCACGGACCTCCCAGGTCCCGGCCCCCGAGCTGAAGAGTCGATCGCGGACCTCCACCAGCAGGGCCCCTGTCTCGGTGGCCACGCTCGCGGCAAGAGCGTGGTCGTCGGGTTGGGCCATCGGCCAAGTGTGCCCTCTGGACGCGCTTGCAACACGCCGGCAGCGACTTCGAAGCGACTCGCGGCAGTATGCCGGCCGATAACAACCGTTATTGCTCGCCCCAGGGTGTCGGGGCGGCAAATCCGTACGGGTAGCCTCGCGGATCGTCAGGTGCAGCGGCGTGCAACAGCGCACATCGCGCGCCTGCGTCATGGACAACCGATGGAGGGAATGTTCTCTATGAATAGACGATTCGCGCCGATTTCTCGGCGGTCTGCGTTGCGACTCGGCGGCGTGCTGATGGCGATCGCGTTGGTGGCCGCGGCATGCGGCTCTGACGATGGCGACGATCAGGACGTCGACGGCGACGAGCCGGCGGCGACAACCGAAGCAGAGGCAGCGGCCGAAGAACCGGAAGCCGAAGTCTCAATGACGCAGGACACCGGCGACCTGCTCGCGGTCGTCCAAGATCGCGGCACCCTCAACTGCGGCGTCAGCGGTTCGGCAGTGGCCTTCTCGGAGACGCAGCCTGATGGCAGCACGACCGGCTTCGATGCCGACTACTGCCGTGCAGTAGCCGCCGCGATCCTGGGCGATGCCGGAGCGGTCAACTTCGTGCCGCTGACGGCGGCCGAGCGCTTCACGGCGCTGGAGGCCGGCGACATCGACTTGCTGGTGCGCAACACCACCTGGACTCAGAGCCGAGACACCGACTTGGTGCTCGACTTCGGGCCGACCACCTACTACGACGGCCAGCAGATCATGGCCCGCGCTGACGACGGCTTCTCTGGCACGTCGACAGTGTCGGATCTCGATGGCGCCACGGTGTGCACCAACGCCGGCACGACCACTGAGAAGAACATCGCCGATGCTGCCAATGCAGCCGGCATTGAGATCACGCTGTCCACCTTCGAGGACTTCGACATCGTCACCGAGAACTTCATCTCGGGTGCGTGCGATGCGGTGACCACCGATGGCTCTGCGCTCGTCGGCCGCAAGGTGAAGCAGGAGGGCGACCAGAACTGGGTGATCTTCCCGCCGACGCCGATCTCGAAGGAGCCGCTGGGGCCGGTTTACCCGCAGAACCAGTCGACCTTCGGCGACGTTGTGAACTGGACCGTGTACGCCACGATCATCGCTGACGAGAAGGGCATCACGTCGGAGAACATCGACGCGATGATGGGCAGCGGCGACCTCGATGCCGAGTCGGTTCGCATGCTCGGCGGCGAGGGCGAGCTGCAGACCAAGATGGGCCTGTCGGCCGACGCGTTCTACAACGTGATCAGCCAGGTCGGGAACTACGACGAGATCTACTCCCGCAACCTCGGCCCCGTTGGCCTGAGCCGTGACGGCTCGGCGAACGCGCGCTGGACAGCGGGCGGCCTCATCTACGCACCGCCTGCTCGCTGATCGTATGCCTGCCGGCTGGGCGCAGCCCGGCCCGGCAGGCGAGTGATCACAGCAACGAGCACGGCCCCCGACCCGCCCGGGTCGGGGGCCGTTGCGCGCCTTGGCGCGGGAAAGCGGTCACTGCACGTCTCAACGCGCCAGCCACTGCATGTCTCGATGCAATAGCCCGATGCATGCGACCTCGTCGCGTAGGGTGACCTGCGGTGAGCGACCCCCGAGCACCGGACCGTGACGCCTCCCTGAGCACGCTGGGAACCCGTCCGCCGTTCTACCGGGACGCGACGGTCGTGCGCTGGATTGCGCAGGTCGGCACGCTCATTCTCGTCTTGGCAGCGATGTGGTTCCTCGCCACCGAGGCGGGGGACAGCCTGCGGGCGCGTGGCGCGAACATCGACTTCGACTTCATCTCCGACCACATCGGCATCAAGGTCGGCTGGGGGATCGACACCAACCCCGACTCGGGCGGCCGGGCGCTCTGGGTGGGCATGGTGAACACCATCCGGATGGCGGCCGCGGGCATCGCGCTTGCTTCGGTCATCGGCGTCCTGGTGGGTCTGGCCCGGCTGTCCTCCAACTGGCCGCTCCGGCGCCTGGCCGGTGTGTACGTGGAAGCGCTGCGGAACATCCCGCTGCTGGTGCAGATCCTGGTGTATGCCGCAGTGCTGGCGTCGCTGCCGAATGTCTCGTTTGGCATGGGGCCGATCTCGGGTTGGATTCACCTGTCCAACAAGGGCCTGTCGATCCCGCGCGTCTTCGTTGCCGACGGCTTCTACCAATGGGCGGTCGTCATGCTGATCGGCGGCGTCATCGCGCGCGTCGTCTTCAAACGGCTGGCGGCGAAACGCGAGCAGACCGGAATGCAGACCAATGCCGGCGCCTGGGCGACGGGCATCGTGGCAGTCTTCGCCATCGTGGGGTGGTGGGTGCACCCCATCTTCGGCTGGCTGGGGGGCATCTTCGGCGGCCTGTCCGACGCGGTCGGCTCGATCCCGCAGGGAGCTGTGCAGATCGTCGCCGCGCTGGCCGCCGCAGCCGTGGCGGTGTGGTGGATACGCCGCTTCCTCGCTCAGCACCGCACCCCGGCAGGGCTCGTGCGGCTCACCGACGACGATTGGTTCCGCATGATCTTCGCCGCCGCTGGTGCGGCGATCGTGGTGCTCTTCGTGGCGGTGCTGTGGCCCGGGTTGTCGAGCTGGGTCGTCAACTCATCGAGCGACGGCCTCGGCGTGCTCGCCGACAAGTTCGGAAACGGCCGCACCGGTCCGCCGATCGACGCGATGCGGCCCGACATCGTGCAGCCAGGCAACTTCCCCAACTACGGACCTGCCGGCTTGAACCTGCCCATCGGTTTTGCCGCCGTCTACTTCGGCGTGGTGTTCTACACCGCAGCGTTCATCGCCGAGATCGTGCGCGGCGGCATCCTGGCAGTGCCCAAGGGCCAGAGCGAGGCGGCACAGGCCGTCGGACTGCGGCGCTCCACGGCGCTGCGGCGGGTGATCCTGCCCCAGGCACTGCGGGTGATCCTGCCTCCGGTGGGCAACCAGTACCTGAACCTCACCAAGAACACCTCGCTGGCGATCGCCGTGGGCTACAGCGATCTCGTTCAGATCGGCCAGACCGTCTACAACCAGACCGGCAAGACGCTGCAGGTGATGGCGGTGTGGATGCTGTTCTATCTGGCCTGCTCGCTGACGATCTCTGCCGTCGTCAACTTCTTCAATATCCGGTTGCGGATCGTGGAGCGCTGACGTGACCGATCCGATGCTGCCCGCTGCATCGACCGCTCTGGCGGCCGAGCCGGTCGGCCCCGCGGCGAGCCCGCCCGACCGGCCCAGCCTGCCGCCCGGCCGCTGGATCCGCGAGAACCTCTTCCCCAACGCTCGCAATTCGATTCTCACCATCTTCGCGATCCTCGTTGCGCTGTTCGCCTACCGCGGCTTGCTGAACTTCATGTTCAGCGAGGAGCGCTCGTGGATTGCGGTGCGCACCAACCTGCGACTCATGTTCACGCAGGCCTATCCCGAGCACCAGTACGTCCGCGTGTGGGTGACGGTCGGGCTGGTCATGGTGCTCGCGGGGCTGAGTGCCGGCATCTGGGCCCGCTGGGGCGGCGTCACCCTGAAGCGATTGATGGGCTGGCTGATGTCGGGGGGCGGCCTCGTTGCCGTCGGCGTGCTGATACGCGAGCCGAGCGTGCTCACCGACGCAGCGGGGGAGACGGTGCGCGACGACGCCGGCGAGCTCGTGCGCGAGTCGTTCGCTGCCGCGATGGCCGATCGATGGGTGTGGTGGGCCGCCGCGCTCGTGCTGTTCGCGCTGGGCCTGGCGCTGTGGCTGCGCTTCGATGACTTGGCCCGTCGCACCAAGGAGATTCCCGTTGCCTGGCTCGTGTTCGGATTGCCGGGGCTGCTGGTGGCGTCCGCCTGGGTGATTCGCTACGGGCACTACGCATTCGCCGACGGCGAGTTCATCGCCGAACCCGGACAGCTCGTGGCAATGAGCACGAGGGTGCCGTGGACGGTCATGTGGCTGTTGCTGATCGGCTGCTACGGGATCGGCCGAGTCGCACGCAACCGCGCCATCGCCTCGGCGCAAGCGACTGCCGATGCCGGTGACGATGTCGAGGTCGTCGAAGAGGGCGCTGGCGGCGAGGGAGCCCCGGAATTGCCTCGGGATGCCCTGACGAAGACCCGGGCGATCGTCAACCTGGCGTGGGTGCTGAGCCCCTTCTTCCTCTATTGGGTCGTCATGCGCGATCCCGAGATCGACTACGCCCATGTGTTCTCGACGATGCTGCCGATGGGGCTGGCGTTCGGCGTGGCGGGTTCGGCGGTGCTGTGGTGGCTGACGCGCAGCGACGCCGGCGAGGTCGGGCGCCTGGCGGCGATCGGCCTGCTGCTGCTGGCCGCATTTCACTGGGTGGCGGCGTTCTTCGGCTGGTACTCGATGCTGCAGGTTGCGCGCATCGGCTTCCTGCTGCTGGCCGTGGCGGGGCTGCTGGCGCCGAACTTCGCAGGCGTGGCCGCTCAGCGGCGCAGGCTGGTGGGGGGGTGGCTGTTCGTGGTGCTGCTGGTCTTCTACGGCGCCACCGTCATCAACTCGCCGTCGACTATCGAGACGCCGACGGACATGTTCATCGGCGGGTTCAGCGTCACGCTGCTCGTCTCGGTGCTGACGATCATGCTGTCGTTCCCGATCGGGGTGCTGCTGGCACTGGCCCGGACCTCGCGCCAGCCGATCTTCCGGGTGCTCTCCACGGTCTACATCGAGGTGATCCGCGGCGTGCCGCTCATCACGCTGCTGCTGTTCTTCTCCGGCGTGCTGCCGCTGTTCCTGCCCGACGGCATGGAGATCGCCGAGTTGGCCGCCGCGATCCTGGGCTACACGCTGTTCTCGGCGGCGTACTTGGCCGAGAACGTGCGCGGCGGGCTGCAGTCGATCCGTCGCGGGCAGTACGAAGCGGCCGATGCCGTCGGCCTGACCACCACCCAGCGAACTGGGTTCATCGTGCTGCCCCAGTCTTTGCGGGTGTCCATCCCGCCGCTGGTGGGTCAGGTGATCGCCACGTTCAAGGAGACTTCGCTGCTTGCCATCATCGGGTTGTTCGACTTCCTGCGGATGGCCAATTCGGTGGTGCCGAACCAGTCGCAGTTCCTGGGGGTCCGGCGCGAGGGGCTGCTGTTCATCTCGGTCGTGTACTGGGTTGTGGCATTCGCAATGTCGAAGTACAGCCAGCGGCTCGAGCAACGTGTGGGATTGGGCCAGCGATGAGCGGGAACGGCCGGAGGCGAAGCTGTGGCCCGAGCGGCCCGTGAGCGGAGCGAACAAGAGCGGAAAAACGGTGTCGCAGAAGAAGGGGAATCGACCATGAGCACGCAACCGGCCCACGGTGACGCCACCATCGCGGTGTCCGACGAGCTCGCGGCACGCGACGACATGATCGTGTGCCGCGACGTCGACAAGTGGTTCGGCGATTTCCAGGCCCTGAGCGGCATCACCGCGACGATCAAGGAGCAGGAGATCGTCGTCGTGCTGGGGCCGTCCGGGTCGGGCAAGAGCACGTGGATCAGATGCATCAACCGGCTGGAGGCTCACCAGAACGGTCAGATCATCGTGGACGGCATCGAGCTCACCAACGACCTGCGCAACATCGAGAAGATCCGCTCCGAAGTGGGCATGGTCTTCCAGCAGTTCAACCTGTTCCCGCACCTGACCGTGATGGACAACATCACGCTGGCCCCGATCTGGGTGCGCCGCAAGTCGCGGCCCGAGGCGGAGGAACTGGCCGAGTCGCTGCTGGAGCGCGTGGGCATTCCCGAGCAGGCGCAGAAGTTCCCCGGCCAGCTCTCAGGCGGTCAGCAGCAGCGTGTGGCGATCGCGCGGGCGCTGGCGATGGAACCGCGCGTCATGCTGTTCGACGAGCCCACCTCGGCGCTTGACCCCGAGATGATCAAGGAAGTGCTCGACGTGATGGAGGAGCTGGCGCGCTCGGGCATGACCATGATGGTCGTGACGCACGAGATGGGCTTCGCACGCGAGGTGGCAGACCGCATCATCTTCATGGAGGAAGGCGAGATCGTTGAAGTCGGCACGCCTCACCACTTCTTCACTGAGCCCGCAGAAGAGCGCACGAAGCTGTTCTTGAGCCAGGTGCTCTAGCGGCGCCCGCCGCGCGGGCGGCAGGGTGCGCCCCGCTTAGCCCTTGGGTTCGCCGTAGGGGGAGCCGGCTTGCTCGTAGCACTCCGGGTGGTAGTGCTCGACACGATCCCAACGGTTCTTCACGTACACGTTGCAGATGATCTGCTCTGCACGGATACGAGCCCGGAACTTGATGAGCTCATCGCAGACGGCGCAGTATGCCGAATTGCCAGCGTCCACGGTCCGTGACACCGCCCTGCTCCTCCACCGCTTGCGTTTGGGTGCAGTGGTTTCCGCTGCAGTTTCCGATGACGACGCCGAGGTGTCCGTAGCCATGGCGGGACCCTAGCGAACGCTCGCGCGCTACAGGTGGATATTCGCGCGGTGCGCGCGATTTCTTACGCGGTACGCGCGAATAATGACCCGAAATTCGCGCGATATGCGCGTTGCAGTGACGACGGGTCGCCTCGTGGATAGCGTGCCGGTTCGTGTCCGAGGGCCCGTCCAGCACCGCCGATCCATCGTCTCGCGCTGGAGGCAACAGCCAATCCGCCGCGGCGACCGTGAACGCCGTGCTGTTCGACTTCGGCGGTGTCATCACCGAGAGCCCATTCGAAGCGTTCAACCGCTACGAGGATCGCATCGGCGTGCCGCGCGACACGATCCGGCAGATCAATGCCACCAATCCGGACACCAATGCGTGGGCGCGACTGGAGCGCAGCGAGGTCAGCGTCGACGAGTTCGCTGAGCTGTTCGAGGCAGAAGCTGCCGACCGGGGACACGAGATATCGGGCGCGCAGGTACTGGCGTGCCTCAGCGGCGGGCTGCGCCCGCGGATGGTGCGTGCGCTGGAGATCCTGGCCGCGCGCCTGCCGGTGGGCTGCATCACCAACAACGTGAGAATGGGCCACGGCGCCGGCATGTCCCGGGATGCCACCACGGCCGCGGCGATCGCCGAGGTGATGAAGCTGTTCGGCGTGGTGATCGAGTCGTCGGTAGTGGGCCTGCGCAAGCCCGATCCGCGCATCTACGAGCTGGCGTGTGACCGGCTCGGCATCGACCCGGCCCGCACGGCATATCTCGACGACCTCGGCATCAACTGCAAACCGGCTGCAGCAATGGGCATGGCGGCCATCAAGGTGACAGATCCGGACCAGGCGCTGCGAGAGCTGGAAGCGCTCGTCGGCTTCGAGCTGCAGTAGCTGGCAACCCGTGACCTCGTGACGGCGATGCGCTGATGGAGTCAGGGTTCATCTACACGCTGCGCAAGCTCGGGCGTTTCTATCCGCCCGACCGGGAAGTGCTACGCGACGTCACGCTGGCGTTTCTGCCGGGCGCGAAGATCGGCGTGATCGGCCATAACGGCTCGGGCAAGTCCACACTGCTGCGCATCATGGCCGGCCTCGACGACGGCTATGTCGGCGACGCAAGGCTTGCGCCCGAGGCGTCGGTGGGATTGCTGCACCAAGAGCCCGAACTCGACGCTGCTCTTGATGTCGAGGGCAACGTGATGGCCGGCGTTGCCGAGACTGCTGCCCTGCTGACGGCCTACGAGGAAGTGATGGCCGGCTGGGCCGAGCCCGACGCCGACTTCGACGCGCTCGGCTCCCGCCAAGCAGAGCTGGAGGATCGGATCGCCGCAGCCAATGCCTGGGATCTGGACCGCCACGTCGCCATCGCCATGGATGCGCTGCGTCTGCCGACTGGCGATGCCGACGTGACCACGTTGTCAGGAGGGGAGCGACGGCGCGTGGCGCTGTGCCGTCTGCTGCTGTCGCACCCGGACCTGCTGCTGCTCGACGAGCCGACCAACCACCTCGATGCGGAATCGGTGGCATGGCTCGAGCGGTTCCTGGCCGATTACTCAGGGACAGTCGTGGCCATCACCCACGACCGCTACTTCCTGGACAATGTCGCCGGCTGGATTCTCGAGATCGATCACGGCCGGACGCATCCATTCGAAGGCAACTACAGCGCGTGGCTCGAGCACCGCAATGCTCGGCACCTCTCGCAGCAGCGGCAGTCCGACGCCCGAGCCCGCACACTGGCGCAGGAACTGGAGTGGGTGCGCATGTCGCCGCGGGCCCGCCAAGCGAAGAGCAGGGCACGTGTCAGCGCGTACGAAGAACTGCTGGCGACACATCGCAAGGCCGCTGACGAGCAGCGCCGGGCAGATGCGCTGCAGATCACGATCCCGATGTCACGTCGCCTGGGCTCGCAGGTCATCGAGGCCGAGGGTCTCGTCAAGGCCTACGGCGACAAGCTGCTGTTCGACGATCTCTCATTCCGCTTGCCGCCGGGCGGCATCGTCGGGGTGGTGGGCGCCAACGGGGCTGGCAAGACCACGCTGTTCCGGCTGCTCGTGGGCGATGAGCAGCCCGATGCAGGCAGCATCACCATCGGCGAAACCGTCGACATCGCGTACGTAGACCAGTCACGGGCGGTGCTGGACCCCGACCGCACGGTCTACGAGGAGATCACCGATGCGCACGACACGCTGCGCATCACTGGCCTGGACGGCGCTCGCGAGGTCAACGGCCGGGCGTTTGTCGCGTCGTTCAACTTCACCGGCTCCGACCAACAGAAGCGCGTGGGCGACCTCGCGGGCGGCGAGCGCAACCGCGTGCACCTCGCCCGGACGCTGACCAGCGGATGCAACGTGCTGCTGCTCGACGAGCCCACCAACGACCTCGACGTGGACACGCTGCGTGCGCTCGAGGCTGCCTTGGAGTCGTTCGGAGGCTGCGCCGTGGTCATCAGCCATGACCGCTGGTTCTTGGACCGGATCGCGACCCATGTGCTGGCTTTCGAAGGCGACAGCGTGGTGCGCTGGTTCGAAGGCAACTTCACCGACTACGAGGCCTTCCGCAAGCGCGAGCTGGGCGCCGATGCAGGCCCGACTCGCATCACCTACAAGCCGCTCGCCCGCTGATTTCGGCAGTTAGCGTCCGTGGCGTGCGGATTGCCACGTGGAATGTCAACAGTCTGAACGCCAGGCTGGAACGGGTCGACGAGTGGCTCGACTATGCCGAGCCGGACGTGCTGCTGCTGCAAGAAACGAAGATGTCCGACGAGCAGTTCCCGTACCTGCACTTCGAGGCGCAGGGCTATGCCTCGGTGCATCACGGCGAAGGCCGCTGGAACGGCGTGGCCATCCTGTCGAGCGTTGGCATCGACGATCCCGTCGCTGGCTTCGCCGACGGTCGTGAGCCCGACCCCGATGCACGGATCATCTCGGCCCGCTGCGGCGGCGTCACGGTGAGCTCGGTCTATGTGCCCAACGGCCGCGCCGTCGACCACGAGCACTACCACTACAAGCTGGACTGGCTGGGACGCCTGCGTGCTCACCTCGAGGCCACGTGCGATCCCGCCGAGCCGGTGCTGGTCGGCGGCGACTTCAACGTGTGCCCCGACGACCGGGACGTGTGGGATCCCGACAACCCCGAGCCGCGCACCCACGTCACCGATCCCGAGCGAGATGCCATCGCGGAGGTGTGCGATTGGGGGCTCACCGACATCTTCCGCGAGCACTACGACGCCGACGGCCTGTTCAGCTGGTGGGACTATCGGGACGGCGCGTTCTACAAGCGCCACGGCCTGCGCATCGACCTGCTGCTGGGCACCGGGCCGGTGGTCGCGGCCACGCAGTTCTGCCTCATCGACCGCAACGCTCGCAAGGGCACCAAGCCGTCGGATCACACCCCGGTCTTCGCTGATCTCGCGATCTGAGCCGCTCAGCGCTCGCGCGAGCTCTCGAGGGCGGCGCGGGCGGCGGACAGCCGTGAGGCGGCGTCGTCTGCTGACAGCGGGGGAGGCTCGGCGGTGGCCGCCGCGATCCGGGCCAGCCAGGGTGAGGGGCTGCGAGGCTCGCCTGCCGCGCCGCGCCCGGATCGATGTCGCGCCCACGTGAAGTGCAGCGTGCGTGCGGCACGCGAGACGGCGACATAGAACAGCCGCTGTTCCTCGGGATCGTTGCGGCGCAGGGGCACTAGGCCGTCCTCCACACCGGCGATCACGACGTGATGCCACTGCAAGCCCTTCGCCGCATGAAAGGTCGCCAGCGTCACGGCCCCGTCCCGCAGATCGAAGCGGGCGCCTGAGCGGTCGCTGTCGAACAGGTCAGCAGTGAGTTCACGGTCGCGGGCCGACAACAAGCCGACCCACGTCGCGAAGCCCTCCCCGGTGGGGCCGATGCGACTGTATGTGGGGCCGGACGTACGAGACATCTCAGCGACATAGGCATCGGCGAGGTCGAGCACTCGCTCCAGCACTGGGTCGGGCCCATCGCCCGACTCGGCATCCAGCACGTCGGCTCGCATGTCGGCGACCGCGGTCGAGAACTGATCGCCGGTTGTGCGGAGGCGCGCCAGTGCCTGCCGCGTGGCGGGCAACTGCAGGAACGGGCTGCGCTGCCCGCCGAGGCGACACGGGATGCCGCGGGCGTCGAGCGCGGCGGCGATGTCGGAGAGTTGGGCGTTCGTGCGGGCGAGGACACCGAATGAGTCCCAGCGCACGCCGCCCACGTGGCGATCGGCGATCCATCTGGCGATGCCGGCGGCCTCGGCTGCAGCATCGTCGAACGCAGTCACGGTCGGTGCGGGGCCGGTCTCGTGCGGGCGTGCCGGCACTTGCGCCGTTCTTGCGACGACTGTGCCGATCGGCTCGGCGTCGGAGTTCATGACGGCCTGCGCGGCGGTGACGAGCGCGGGGTGGCTGCGGTAGTTGAGTTCGAGCCGGACGACCTGCGCCCCTGCGAAATGGCGCTCGAACTCGGTGATGTAACGGCTGTCGGCACCGTTCCATCCGTAGATCGCCTGGTCGGCATCGCCGACGGCGCATACGTCGGCGGCCCCGCTGTGCACGGCGTCAGGACCTCCGATCCACTCCTGCAGCAGGTTCCACTGCAGCCGGTTGAGATCCTGAAACTCGTCCACGAAGAAGTGCCGGTGCAGCCAGCGCCGCGCCGCAGCGAAGTGATCGTCGGAGCGCATCAGGCGCGTGCATTCGGCAAGCAGGTCGTCGAAGTCGAGCAGCCTGCGGCGGGATTTGATGCGCTCGAATTGCCCGAAGAGCGCCGCGGCTGCTTCGGCTGCGGCTGGCGCGAGCCGGCCCGGCGCGGGCCCGTCGCGATATTCGGCAACCGACAGGTCGCTCGCCTTGGCCCAGTCGATCTCGCGCAGCGCCGTGGCGACGGTGATCGGCGGCCGCGGACCGAACGAACGCTGGAGGTGCTCCGACAGCTCACCGCTGAGCGCAGCGCGGTTCGGCAGGATCTTCCGTTCGGCCCGGCCGTGGTCTGTGTCGTGCTGTCGCACCTGTGCCAGTGCAATGGCGTGAAACGTGCCGACCGGCCCCATGTCGTTGATGTCCAGTTCCCGGAGTCTCGACCGGAGTTCGGTTGCAGCGCGGCGGGTGAAGGTCACTGCCACGGCGTGCTGCGCCTGCATCGACTCGGTGGCAGCTCGCCACGCGATTCGTTGCGTGAGCACGCGGGTCTTGCCGCTTCCCGGGCCGGCCACCACGAGCAACGCCGCCGCCGGGGAACGAACTGCGGCGCGCTGGGCAGAGTCGAGTCCGTCGTCGGGCGGGAGAGCCTCACCCGGATCCGTCGCGGGTGCCGCATCGCTCACGGGGCGAACCTAGACCCCTCTGGCCCTGCGGCTGGCAGCCATACGCTGCTGAGGGTGCGAATTGTCAGCCTTGTTCCGAGCGCTACGGAGACGCTGGCGACTTGGGGAGCCGACCCGGTGGCCTGCACGCGCTTCTGCGAGCGGCCCGATTTGGAGCACATCGGCGGCACGAAGAACCCAGACATTGCCGCGATCGCCGCGTTGCAGCCCGATCTTGTCGTTGTGGACCGAGAAGAGAATCGGCGTGACGATTACGACGCGCTGTTGGCGGCTGGCCTCGAAGTCGAGGTGCTGCACATTGCAGCGCTCGACGATGTCGCGCCGGAACTGGCCCGGCTGGCAGGTCGCATCGGTGTCGACTGGCAGCCCGAGCCGCTGCCTGACGGCGCCGCGCTGCCGCCGCTGCCTCACCCGTCGGGCAGTGCCGGGACAGTCCGTGTGTTCGTGCCGATCTGGCGACGGCCGTACATGACCGTCGGCGCCGCCACGTACGGCGTGTCCCTGCTGGAGTACTGCGGCGTGGAGGTGGCGTTCGCCGACCGACCTGAGCCCTACCCCACGCTGAGCGAGGCCGACCTCCGCAGCGAGCCGATCGACCTCGTCCTGGCTCCCACCGAGCCCTACGAGTGGCACCGGCGGCACTTTGACGAGCTCGCCGCACTCGGCCCTGCCCATCTCATCGACGGTCAGGATCTCTTCTGGTGGGGCACCCGCACGCCCGGCGCCGTCGAACGGATAGCCGAAGCCATCAGGCAGGCGTTGGGCAGCTAAGGCCACCCGCTGGTGTCGCGAAGTAGCGTGACCGTCCAGTGACGAAGGGAACCGACATGGGCACAGGACCGCTGGCAGGCGTGCGAGTGATCGAGCTGCAGGGCATTGGCCCGGGGCCGTTCTGCGGGATGATGCTCTCCGACATGGGTGCGGAGGTCATCCGCGTCGATCGCTCGGCCAACGTGCGAGACCGCGACCCTGCCAGGCCACCGATCGATGTGCTGGCCCGCGGTCGCGCCTCCATCGGCCTCGATCTCAAGAACTCCGACGGCGTCGAGGCGCTGCTGCGCCTGGTAGAGCGCTCCGACGCCCTCATCGAGGGATTCCGGCCCGGCGTGATGGAGCGGCTCGGCATCGGACCCGACGAGTGTCTGGCACGCAACCCGCAGCTCGTCTACGGCCGCATGACCGGCTGGGGCCAGGAGGGCCCGTACCACATGGGAGCGGGGCATGACATCAACTACATCGCGCTGGCCGGTGCGCTCGATCCCATCGGCCGCAAGGGAGAGCCGCCGATCGCGCCGCTCAATCTGGTGGGCGATTTCGGCGGCGGGGGCATGCTGCTGGCGTTTGGCGTGGCCTGCGCGCTGTTCGAGTCCCAGCGCTCCGGCCAGGGCCAAGTGGTGGACGCCGCGATGGTCGACGGCGCAGCAACGCTCATGGCCATGTTCCACTCGATGCGGGCACTCGGCGTGTGGAACGACGAGCGGGGCACCAACTTGCTCGACACCGGCAGCCACTTCTACGACGTGTACGAGTGCGCCGACGGCAACTACATCTCGGTCGGGTCGATCGAGCCGCAGTTCTACAGCGAGCTGCTGCGGCTCACTGGCCTCGATGACGATCCGGAGTTCGCCAAGCAGCACTCGCGCAGCCGGTGGCCCGAGCTCAAGGATCGGATTGCCGAGGTCTTCAAGTCGAAGACGCGCGATGAGTGGTGCGAGATCATGGATGCCACCGACGTGTGCTTCGCTCCGGTGCTGACGCTGGAGGAGGCCCCGCAGCATCCTCACAATGTCCATCGCGACGTGTTCTGCGAGGTGGCCGGCGTGATCCAGCCGAGCCCATCGCCTCGCTTCAGCCGTACGGTTCAGGCCGTTCAGGGGCCGCCCGCGCATCCCGGCCAGCACACCGACGACGTGCTGGCCATGGCCGGTTACGACCCCGACGACATCGCAAAGCTGCGCGACACCGGTGCCGTCGCCTGAGACGCTGAGCCGAATGGCGAAGCCGTGGCCCGAGCGGCCCGTGAGCGGAGCGAACAAGAGCGGGAAATAACAGGTGACGCAACGAGAAGGTCCTGCCTTGAGCGCATTCTCAGATGGAGCCGACGCTGCGGGACCGGCCAGCGCCGGCGAGCAGGAAGGCCGAGAGCCGAGCGACGCACCTCCGGGACTCGATCGCAAGCTCGTGCCGCTGTACGCCGAAGCTGTCGCCGTCGCCGACGTGTCTCCGGCGAGTGCCTGTGCCCTGGCTCGTTTGCTGCTACGCAGCCTTATCCAGTCTCAGGGGCTTCGGGGCCGTCACATCGTGCGCGATATCGGCGAGTTGGTCTCGGCCGGGGCCCCGGTGGGGTTACTGCGAGCGCTCGACGTCATGAAGCTCAGCGACACCGAAGCACGCCGTCCCGGCGAACTGAACCTCGCCAATGGCCACGGCGATGCCCAGAACCTGCTGATGTTCATCCACCTGTTCACGCAGCACGTCTCGCCGCCGCAGCGGCGAGACCATCAAACACAGTCTGCGCCGGAGCGATGAGGCCGGGCGCCGTGCACGGTGGCCACGCTCGGCGGGCAACGCTCTGAATCAATGAGCGCTGAGGTCTGGGCGACGGTCCACACTGCACTCGGCTGGGCGATGGTGCTGTCGAACGGCGCGGCCGGGCTGTGGGCGCTCGGAGCGAGGCGCTGGAAAACGCTGCGCCACCGCAGCCTGTGGTGGTTCTTGAGTGCCGCTTGGGTGTTGGTGTTCGTGCAGCTCACTGCAGGCGTCATCCTGATGCGGGCTGCCGCGGTCGATGCCCCGGCATTCCACGTCTTCTACGGGGTCTGCTGCGCGGTCGCGGTCCTCTTCGTCTATGCCTACCGCCAGCAGCTGGAACACCGCCGCTACGAGTTGTTCGGCCTCGGCGCGCTGTTCATCATGGGGCTCGCTATCCGAGCCATGTTCCTGGGCAGCTGACGATCCTTCTGCGCCCGCAGCGGGCGCGCCGTTCAGCGCAGCCGCTCAGAGCCCGAGTCGCTCTTCCAGCAGGTCGAGTTGGTGACGCATCTGCGGGGGCAAACGCTCGCCCAGGTTGCGGTAGTGCGCCTCGATCATGTCGATCTCTGCCCGCCAATCGTCTTCATCGACACCGAGCAGCGTTTCGATCTCTGCATCGGTCAGGTCGAGGCCGCTGGTGTCGAGCGCCTCGGGCGGCGGCACCAGGCCGATCGCTGTCGGCACGGCCTCACCGTGGCCGGCAACGCGCTCCACCACCCACTTCAGCACCCGGGCGTTGTCGCCGAAACCCGGCCAGATGAAGTTGCCGTCGGCGTCCTTGCGGAACCAGTTCACGTAGAACAGCTTCGGCAGCTGGGTTCCCGGCATGTCACCGATGTCGAGCCAGTGCTGGAAATAGTCGCCGAAGTTGTAGCCGCAGAAGGGCAGCATCGCGAACGGGTCTCGCCGCACTTCGCCGATCGCCCCTGCAGCGGCAGCAGTCTTCTCTGACGACATCTGCGAGCCCAGGAACACGCCGTGCTCCCAGTCGAACGCCTCCGCCACCAAGGGAACCGTGGTTGCCCGCCGGCCGCCGAACAGGATCGCCGAGATCGGCACGCCGGCAGGGTCCTCCCACTCGGGTGCAATCGAGGGGCATTGCTCGGCGGGAGCCGTGAAGCGGGCATTGGGGTGTGCAGCGGGCGTGCCGCCCGAGGCCGACCACTCGTTGCCGCGCCAGTCGATGATGCCCTCGGGAGGCTCCGGCGTGAGACCTTCCCACCAGACGTCGCCGTCGGGCGTCTGCGCCACGTTGGTGAACATGCAGTTGCCCCACATCGTGCCGAGCGCGTTCGGATTGGTGTCGTCGCCGGTGCCGGGTGCCACGCCGAAGATGCCGGCCTCGGGATTGATGGCGTGCAGGCGACCGTCGTCTCCGAACTTCATCCACGCGATGTCGTCGCCGATGGTGCGCACCTTCCAGCCGGGCAGCGTCGGGATCATCATCGCCATGTTCGTCTTGCCGCAGGCGGACGGGAACGCAGCCGCCACGTAGACCGTCTCGCCGTCGGGAGGCGTCACGCCCACGATCAGCATGTGCTCGGCCAGCCAGCCCTGGTCTCGGGCCATCGTCGACGCGATCCGCAGGGCGAAGCACTTCTTGCCCAGCAGCGCGTTGCCGCCGTAGCCGGATCCGTACGACCAGATCTCGCGTGTCTCGGGGAAGTGGACGATGTATTTGCGGTCGGCATCGCACGGCCAAGGCACATCGGCCTGGCCCGCTTCCAGCGGCGCGCCGAGCGAGTGAACGCACGGCACGAAGGGACCGTCGCCGAGCACGTCGAGCGCGGCCTGACCCATGCGGGTCATGATCCGCATAGAGGCCGCTACGTAGGGCGAATCGGTGAGCTGGACTCCGATGTGCGCGATGTGGCTGCCGAGCGGGCCCATCGAGAACGGCACCACGTACATCGTCCGCCCGCGCATCGAGCCGTCGAACAGCTTCAGCAGCTCCTCGCGCATCTCTTCAGGTGCACGCCAGTTGTTGTTGGGACCGGCGTCGAGCTCGCGCTCGGTGCAGATGAACGTGCGGTCCTCGACGCGGGCGACATCGCCCGGATCGGACCGAGCGAGGTAGCTGTTGGGGCGTGCGTCGGAATCGAGCGGGATGAGGGTGCCCGATTCCACCATCTGGCTGCAGAGCTGCTCGTACTCCGCTTGTGAGCCGTCGCACCAGTGGACCGCATCGGGCCGCAGCACGCCGGCCCAATGATCGACCCAATCGATCAGCTGACGGTGAGTGGTCGCAGGCAAGTTGTCCTCCGGGTCCGAGTCTCGCGCTCGCGCACGAATTGAGACTGGTATCTCGCTCTTCGGCCGGCGCGCCTGCCCCGGCCTCAGATCACGCTGTCTCCCCCCCGGCGGTGATCCATTCAGGTGTTCCCAGATCCACTTCCGAGCCGAGACGCAGCCCTGTGGCGAGCCCCCGTTCGTCCAGGTCGTAGATCACTCGCTGGCCTTGCCGCACCATCCGGAAGATGGATCCCTCCAGGGCATTCGGGGCCAGTTCGTGCTCGGCGCGCGTGACGTCGTCAGTCACGATCCCGACTCTGGATGCCGGGTCGTACGACTTGATGACGCCTTGCACATGCGCCTCCAGTGGCAGGGATGTTGCCGGGCCGCCGCGGCGGCTCCCGCAGTCCCCGGAACGCTACCAACCGGTCAGCGCGGGCGCGTTGTAGCTTCGGCATCCATGGGCGACAGCAACGCTCATACATCCGTGGGGGTTGTGCCCTCTCTCGACAGCGAAGCGCTGGCCGAGGCCATGCGCCGGTATCAGTCTGCGCTGAACCAGCACCGGGTCACGATCGATCGCCTCAACGTCTATCCCGTGCCCGATGGCGACACCGGCACCAACATGGCCTTGACGCTGGCGGCGGTGACCGAGGAATTGCTCCGGTCCGGCGCCGGCAGGGGGGACATCTGCCGAGCGATCTCGCACGGCGCACTCATGGGAGCGCGCGGCAACAGCGGCGTCATTGTCAGCCAGTTGCTGCGCGGCCTCGCCGCCACGCTCGCCCCTGGGGACGATGATCCCGACAGCGATCCGCCGATCGATGCTGGGCTGCTCGCCGAAGGACTGGTTGCCGCGAGCACGGCGGCCGACAGTGCCGTCATGCGGCCCGTCGAGGGCACGATCCTGAGCGTCGCCCGCGCATCGGCCCAGGCAGCACAGCGCGCACTCGAGGCCCTCACCCCCGAAGAGCAGGGCACCGGCGCGATGGCGCTGGCAGCTGTGCTCGAGAGCGCACGGCAAGCCGGTCAGGCCGCGCTGGAGGCAACCCCGCAGCAGCTTCCGGTGTTGGCCGACGCCGGTGTGGTCGACGCGGGTGCCGCGGGCTACCTGCTGCTGCTCGACGCACTGCTGAGCGTCGTCGACGGTCGCCCGCTGCCGGATGAGGTCGACCTGCCGGCCGAGGTAGCGGCCGTCATCGCACACGGGAACGCGGGCACCAACCTGCTCAGCGATCCTGTCGATCCTGTCGCGGAGCAACGCGCCGAACTGCACAGCCACCTCGACGGCGACGACGGCGGCGGTCACGACGTGCACGATCCGTCTGGCACCCGCTACGAGGTGATGTTCCTGCTTGCTGCCCCAGACGAGAATATTGATCAGTTCAAGGCTGCCTGGGATGTCTTGGGCGACTCGATCGTGATGGTGGGCGGCGACGGACTGTGGAACTGCCACATCCACACCGACGACATCGGCCCCGTCATCGAAGCCGGCATAGATGTGGGACGACCGCATCGCATCCAGATCACCGATCTTCACGAGCAAGTCGCCGGCCTCGGGGGCCACAGTGCGCATGGTGCGCACGCAGGCCAGCACAGTGCGCATGGTGCGCACGCGGATGACGGCACGGCGACCGCGGATCGGCCGCAGGTCGAATGCGCAGTGGTCGCGGTCTCGCCCGCGGCGGGCCTCGATGAGCTGTTCGCTTCGCTGGGCTGCCACGAGCTCGTCACTGGGGGGCAGACGATGAATCCCTCGACGGCTGAACTCCTTGCGGCCATCGAGGCCGCACCCTCGCAGCAAGTCGTCGTGCTGCCCAACAACTCCAACATCGTCCCGGTAGCCCGACAAGCGGGGGAGCACTCCGACAAGACCGTCACGGTCGTCGCCACAACCTCGGTGCCTGCGGGCCTCGCAGCCCTCATCGGGTACGACCCCGACGCGAGCGCTGACGCCAATGCCGCGTCGATGGGCGACGCCGCGGATGCGGTGTCAGCAGGGGAAGTGACCCAGGCCGTGCGCGACACGACCGCACCGACAGGCGACGTCGCTGCCGGGCAATGGATCGGCCTCGACGGCGGGGGCATCTCGACTGCCGGCGACACCGCCGCAGCGGCGGCGATCGGGCTGCTCCAGAACATGCTCACTTCATCCCACGAGATCCTCACGCTGATCGAGGGAGCGGGTGCTCAGACCGCCGAGACCGACGAAGTAATGGCGTGGCTCGCCGAGCACTGGCCCGACGTCGAGGTCGAGCGGCACGTCGGCGGCCAGGATCACTACCCGTACCTCTTCGGCATCGAATGAGCCCACCCCAACCCAGCCAGCCCGCTGCGGGCCGGTCCCCGGGGGCGGCTGCGAAGGATCCGTTGACGCTGCGGGAGCTCGACGCGATCAGCGTTGACCGGCTCAATGGTGTCGGCCCGCATCGCCGCAAGGCTCTGGCCGAAGTCGGCGTTGAGTCTGTGTTCGATCTGCTTACGTACTATCCCCGGCGCTACGTCGACCGCACGGCCCAGGCTCCGATCAGCGAGGCCGCGATCGGGTCGGAGATCACCGTGGTGGCCGACGTGCGTTCGGTGTCGAGCCGCCGCCTGCGCGGGGGCCGGCGGCTGGTGAGCGTCGACGTCGCTGATGCGACCGGCGTGCTGAGCGCGGTGTTCTTCAATCAGGCATGGCGCGAGCGCCAGCTCACCGAGGGCCGCACCGTGGCGCTGTTCGGCAAGGTGGAGAACTACCGCGGCCGCAAGCAGATGACCAATCCCGTGGTCGATGTGCTGGGAGACGGCTCCACCTCGGACCGAACAGGCAAGATCGTGGCGATCTACGCGCAGTCGGAGACCGCCGGCATCGTGACGTGGGATGTTGCGAACTGGGTCGCGGAAGCGCAACGGCGCTGTTCGGCACGCGGCATTGCCGATCCGTTGCCGGACTGGTTGCGGAGCCAGTTCGACGTCATCGACCGGGCTACTGCCCTGGCCGACATCCATGGGCCATCCGCCGAGTCTGATCAGGCTGTGGCGCGAGATCGACTGGTGTTCGACGAGCTCCTGCGGGTGCAGCTGGTGCTGCGCAGCCAGCGCTTGGCGCGCGAGGCCCACGAGCTCGGCATCGCGCACGAGCCGGCCGGCGCGCTCATCGAGGGATTTCACCGGCGCCTTCCCTACGAGTTGACGAGTGCGCAGCGGCGTGCGATGGCCGACATCGATGCCGACGTGAGCACCGTGCGCCCGATGCACCGCCTGCTGCAGGGCGATGTCGGGTCTGGCAAGACTCTCGTGGCCCTGCACGCATTGCTCGTTGCGGTGCAGAACCGTCACCAAGGCGCGCTCATGGCGCCGACGGAGGTGCTCGCCGAACAACACTTCATCGCTCTGCGAGCCTTGCTCGATGGCTTCGAAGTACCTGATGAGGCGCGGCTCGGCGGGAGGCGGCCGTTGCGCCTGCGCCTGCTCAGCGGTTCGAGCTCGGCGGCGCAGCGACGTGAGGTGCTGGTGGAGATCGCCACGGGCGCGGCGGACATCGTCTTGGGCACACACGCCCTGCTGGAGGAGTCGGTGAAGTTCGGCTCGCTCAGCGTCGTCGTCGTAGATGAGCAGCACCGATTCGGCGTGTCCCAGCGCGCCCAGCTGCGCGAGGGGGGTCGCGACGACCGGCGCATTCCCCACCTGCTGGTGATGACCGCGACGCCCATTCCTCGCACGGCCGCGATGACGGTGTACGGCGATCTCGATGTCTCGGTGCTCGACGAACTCCCGCCGGGCCGCACGCCCATTGCGACGCAGTGGGTGCACGGTCCGTTGGCCGTGGAGTCGATGTGGTCTGACGTGCGCCAGGAGATCGAATCCGGTCGCCAGGCGTACGTGGTGTGCCCGCTGATTACCGAGAGCGAGAGCCTGGACGCACGCTCGGCGGAGCGCATGCACGCCGAGCTCGTGGCAGGCTCTCTCGCCGGCCTTCGGGTCGGGCTGCTGCATGGCCGCATGCCGCCCGCCGACAAGGAACGTGCGATGGCCCGGTTCCGGGCAGGGGAGCTGGATGCGTTGGTCGCGACGACGGTCATCGAAGTCGGGATCGACGTGCCGAATGCCACGGTGATGGTGGTGCTGTCTGCGGACCGCTTCGGCATCGCGCAGCTGCACCAGCTGCGGGGCCGGGTGGGCCGGGGCAGCCATGCATCGTCGTGCTATCTCGTCAGCGACGACGATCCGACCCCCACTGCTGTCCAACGCCTGACCGCGCTGTCGGAGTCGAACGATGGGTTCGAGCTAGCCGAGCGTGACCTCGAGCTCCGTGGCGAGGGCACGCTGTTCGACGAGCGGCAATCAGGGCGCAGCGATCTGAAGCTGGCATCGCTGGCCCGCGATCTCGCTTGGGTACAGGCTGCCCGCGACGCGGCAATCGATCTCATTGCAACCGACGGAGATCTCGATGCCCATCCGGCGCTCGCAGATGAGATCGACTGGTTCGCCAGCCGTCGCGACCCCGACTACCTGCAGCGCAGCTAGCTCCCGGCCGCTGACCAGCCGGTGCCGTCTGGACGCACCAGCACGGTGATGACGGGCGTGCCGTAGCGGCGCACGCGATGCATCTGCCAGCCATGGCTCGAACCGGGCTCGATCTCGCGGTCCGACTCGCAGACCAGCACCTCGGCGTTGACCGAATCGAGGAGATCGCTCCAGCCGTCGAACTGGTAGGGCGGATCGGCGAACGCAAGGTCGACCGGCTCGCCATGGGCCGCCAAATGTCGGCTGGCGTCGGACCGAACCACCGCGGCGCGATCGCCGATGCCAAGTGCTGTCAGGTTCGTTGCGATCGTGCGGCAGGCTGCCGCGTCGGAATCCACGAGCGTGGCATGCGCGGCACCGCGTGAGAGCGCTTCGATGCCGAGCGCGCCGGAGCCGGCGAACAGGTCCAGCACGATGGCACCTTCGGGCAATTGCAGGCTCACGAGCATGTTGAAGATGGCCTCGCGGGCGCGGTCCGACGTCGGCCGGATCGCATCCGTGCCGACCGTCTCCAGGCGGCGGCCGCCCAACACCCCGCCGACAACGCGCATGGCGTCACCGTACGCGGGTGCGACACTGCAACCATGGACGACCTCGCAGTGCCCGCAGAGATCGTCTGCGTCGACTGCGGTGGGCGCTGCGGCCTGCTGAGTGTGCCGGAGCCGGACTGGGGCTTCCAGCCCGGAGATGTCGTCGCCTACCGCTGTGCTGACTGCGGCGATCGCTGGGATCTCATCGTCCCCGACACCGAAACCGCAGGCTGATCTGGGCCACGCTTCGCCGCCGGCTCAGCGGCGAGGGTCCCTCGATCCGCGACCGTGGCGCGGTACGGTCGCTCCACTGGACACGGATCGATCCGGAGGAACCGTTTTCGGTGGTCATGGCGATGTATCCAGGCTCGTTCGATCCTGTGCACAACGGGCATCTCGACGTGATATCGGCGGCGTCCCGGCTGTTCGATTCGGTCACGGTGGCGGCCATGCGGAATCCGGCCAAGGCCACGCCCCTGTTCTCCGATGACGAGCGCGTCGCGATGATCGTCGAAGCGACCAGCCATCTCGGCAACGTCTCGGTGGTGCAGTTCGGAGAACTGGTTGTGGACCTCGCTCAGCGCCTTGGTGCCGATGTCATAGTCAAGGGCCTTCGCAGCCAGAGTGACTTCGAGTCCGAGTTGCGCATGGCGCACATGAATCACTCGGTCACCGGTGTCGAGACCGTCTTCGTCCCGCCGCGGACCGAGCATCTCTTCATCGCTTCCAACTACATCCGCGAGATCACCAAGTTCGGCGGGGACTGCTCGCATCTCGTTCCGTCCGCGGTCGCCACTCGACTGCGGCAGCACATCACGCAGGAGGCGGGCACATGAGCATGTCCGAGGGCGGCGTCGAGGCGCCGCCACAGTCTGGGGTTCACCCCGCAGCGCCCCAGCCGCAAGCTCCGTTCGGGCAGCCGTCGTTCGAGACAGCGGCCCCCACTGAGGAGACGCCGACGTCACCACACGCTCGTGGCCCGGCAACACTCGCCCCGCGCCCCGCGTCGGTGACGGCCGAGCAGTTCATCCGCGAGGCCATGGAGATCATCGACGCGGCTCGCCCGATGCCACTGTCCACCTCGGTCATGATCAACCGGGATGAGGTGATGACCTTGCTCGAGTCTGCGTTGGCGGCCGTGCCCGACGAGACACGCCAGGCTCGTTGGCTGCTGCGCGAGCGCGACGAGGTGCTGGCCCAGGCACGTGTCGATGCCAATCTGGTCATCGATGAGGCACGCAGCCGCGTCGCCCAGATGGTGCAGCGAACCGAGGTCGTGCGCACAGCCGAGCGGCGTGCGCGCCAGCTGCTCGACGATGCCCGGATCCAAACCCGGCGCCGGCGCCACGAAGTCGACGAGTACTGCGAACGGCAGCTCGCGCAGTTTGCGAGCGCTGTCGACCAAGTTCAGATTGCGGTGCAGGCCGCTCGGCGAAAGCTCGGCAAGCGTGCCGCGACGCCAGTGGCACCTGCGTCACCGAGCGCTCCGCTCACGCACAGCGGAGGAGATGCCGCAGATACCGGGGCGGCTGGACCGACTGGCCGCGGCCCCGACGCTCGACCGCCCGACACCCATCCAGTTGTGTTCGACCAGGACCAGATGTGAGCAAGGGGGACCGCCAGCGGTCCCTGTCTGTGCCCTTGCGACTGATTTCGGATGGGCAGTTGAATTGGTCGGCGACAGTGCCAGCGGCAGCGCTGCTCGAGCCTGAATCACGAGACACTCTGCGCATTGCCGATGTCGAAGTGCCGCTCGGCAGCGACGTCGGCGTGGCATTGGCGCTGGAGCTGATCAGCGGCGGTCTCAGCGTCGCCGGCGAGGTCAGGGCCGCTTGGACGGGTCCGTGCGCTCGTTGCTGGTTGCCGGTCGACGGGGAGGTGCGGACGACGGTCCGGGAGGTGTTCACCGCCGAACCCCATGAGGGTGAGCAGTACGGGCTCGGCCCTGAATTTGCAGATCTCGCTCCGATGGTGCGCGAGGCGGTGCTGCTCGAGCTGCCCATCGAGGCCATCCGGTGTCCGCATCCCGAGCCGTGCCCGAACCTTCCCGCAGAGCTCGCCGAGGCCCACGAAGATGTGGCCGAAGGCGGCCCGGCAGAGTTTGCAGATCCGCGCTGGGAGGCGCTGGAGGCGTTGCGAGGCCGCACGGATGAGACCACCTGAAGTCCAGTTCGCGTATCGGGTCAGGAGCGCTAATGGATAGGCTGCATGGTCCGCTCGAGGAGTCGATCCGATCGAGGAGCCCGAACGGTGGCAGTCCCCAAGAAGAAGACATCCAAGAGCAAGACGCGTTCGCGCCGCGCTGCGGCGTGGCGTCTGGCCGAGGCGCCGCGGAGCCTGTGCCCCCGCTGCGGCGCGGCAAAGCTGCCCCACCGAGTTTGCGGGCAGTGCGGTTGGTACGGCGGTCGCCAAGCCCTCGATATCGCCTAGGGCAGAGCCGAATGGCAACCTCGGGGCCGGGCTGATGACGCTGCCGGTCGCCGTGGACGCAATGGGCGGCGATGATGCCCCCGCTGCGGTCGTGGAGGGGGCGCTGGAGGCCGTGCGCGAGGGCCTCGATGTCGTCCTCGTGGGTCGCCGCGATGCGATCGCCGCTGTCGGCGGCGAGTCGCTCCCCATCATCGAGGCTTCCGAGGTCATCGAGATGTCCGAGGAGCCGAGCCGCGCGGTGCGGACCAAGAGAGACTCGTCGATCAGCCGGGCAGTCAACGCCGTGCGTGACGGCGAGGCCTCTGCGGTGGTGAGCGCCGGTAATACCGGTGCCGTGGCGGCAGCGGCGCTGCTGAGGCTCAAGCGCTTGCCCGGCGTTGCCCGCCCGGCCATAGCAACTGCGTTCCCCGTGCCGGGCGGCCGCACTGCCCGCGTCCTGCTCGATTCGGGCGCGATGGCCGATTGCGACGCCCAATGGCTGCACCAATTCGCCCGTCTCGGCTCGGCCTACAGCCGCATCCGCTTCGGCGTGGCGGTGCCGAGCGTCGGCTTGCTCTCGATCGGCGAGGAACCCGAAAAGGGCAACTTGCTCATCAAGGAGACCCACAAGCTGCTTGCGGTCGACGACGAGATCGATTTCTACGGCAACGTCGAAGGCGGCGACCTCCTCGACGGTCCCGTGGATGTCGTGGTCACCGACGGCTTCACCGGCAACGTGCTGCTGAAGTCGCTCGAAGGCACGGCGTCGTTCTTCGTGCGTCTGATCCTCGAACGTCTCGCCGAGGGCGGGGAGGCGGGCGCGGAAGCACTTCGCCAGCTAGCGCCGCTCGCCGACGAAATGAGCGCCGACAACATCGGCGGAGCGATGCTGCTCGGCGTTCGGGGAGTCTGTGTGATCGCGCACGGTTCTTCGAGTCCGAAGGCCATCACGAGCGCCATCAGGTCCGCCCACCGGATGGTCGAGGCTGATTTGCTGGGCGAGCTGGCGGCCGTCAGCCTCCCGTCACCTCCTGCGGACCACCGGTAGGCTCGTGGCCGCCATGCCCGCCGAAACTCATGTGCGCCAGAGTCCTCCCGAGCGTGAGGAGGTCTTCGATCTCATCCGCGACCAGCTCGCCGACATCTTGGAGCTGGAGCCTTCCCAGGTCGCCGAGTCGTCCTCATTCGTGGACGATCTCGGTGCCGACTCGCTGGCACTGATCGAACTGGTCGAAGCGCTGGAAGAGGAGCTGTCGGACCGCACGGTGGGCTTTCGCATCGAAGACGAGGACCTCGAAGACCTCAAGACCGTGCGCGATGCCATCGATTACGTGATGGAGCGCGTCGGCTGACGTGGAGACCGCTGTCGCCGAACTGGCTGAGCACGACAGCTTTGAGCGGCGTGTCGGGTATCGCTTTGCTGACGCCAGGCTTCTGACTGAGGCGCTGTCTCACCGGAGCTGGTGCCACGAGCGCAACGCTGAACAGCCGACGGGATCGCAGGTGGCCTCCAACGAACGCCTGGAATTCCTCGGAGATGCCGTGCTCGGTCTCTGTGTCTGCCAGCTCGCGGTGACACGCTGGCCTGATCTCGGACCAGGCGACCTGAGTGCGGTGCGATCTGCAGTAGTGAACGCCAGCGCGTTGGCCGAAGCCGCTCGAC
Organism: Candidatus Poriferisodalis sp.; assembly: GCF_965204125.1. GTDB lineage: Bacteria > Actinomycetota > Acidimicrobiia > Acidimicrobiales > Poriferisodalaceae > Poriferisodalis. Next base: position 2,293,072 of record NZ_OZ241968.1, read on the forward strand.
GCTGCGAGCTGGGGCCGGCTTTGCTGCTCGGCAAAGGTGAGGCTGCGACCGGTGGCGCCGACAAGGAGTCGATCCTGGCCGATGGTCTCGAAGCGGTGCTGGGCGCGGTATTCCTCGACGGCGGTCTCGTTGCAGCTCGCGATGTCGTAGAGCGGCTGCTGGGCGAGCGTCTCGCCGAAGCAGCGAGCGAGCCGGGCACCCGCGAGGCAAAGAACCGGCTGCAAGAGCTCGTGGCGCGGCAATTTGGCACCGAGCCCATTTACGACGTGTCGAGCTCGGGACCTGCGCACCGCCCTCGATTCATTGCCGCGGCGCGTATTTCCGATGAGGTCTGGGGGCGCGGTGAGGGCTCTACCAAGCGCGCGGCCGAACGGCGCGCGGCGCAAGCTGCTTGCTTGCGGCTCTTGGGAAACCTCGACGACCCACCTGTTGATGCGGAGGAGCCTGCTCATGGCTGAGCTGCCAGAGATCGAGATCGCCAAGCGCGATCTGGACAAGGAAGTCGCGACCCCGCGCAAGATCAAGTCGGTCGATGTCCCCGGCACCAAGAAGGCGCTGCCGGCGATGCGCTCCAAGCAGCAGTTCGCCGACTTGCTGGTTGACAAGAGGATCACTTCGGTGTCCCGCCAGGGAACGCTGATTCTCTTCCATCTCGACACAGAGGAGATCATGGTCGCGAACCTCGGCGCGACAGGTTCGTTCAGGCGGGCAACGTCACGCATGCCGCAGGATCCCGATACCAAGGTCGTGCTCACGTTCACAAAGGGCGGGCAGTTGCGCCTGCTCGACGCAGGTGACGAGGCGACGCTGCGCGTACTGTCGTGGTCTCGCTACGACAAGATCTACCCGCAGCAGGTCGATCTCGGCTTCGACCCGGTTGACATGCCGATGCCGTGGACTGACTTCGCGCTCATGCTGCGCGGCCGTTCTGACACCATCCGCGATCTGCTGCTGGACCAGACGTTCGTCGTCGGCCTCGGACCGATGTACTCCGACGAGGTGCTGCATGCGGCGCGGCTCTCCCATGCACGCGTTGCCAGCGAACTGAACACCCAAGAAGTGCGTCGGCTTTACCGCGCCATCGTCGAAACGGTTCACAACTCCATCAAGTACCGAGGTTCGGGCACCAGCGGCCATCTCGACATCTTCGGCAAGTCGGGGGGCTTCGATTCCTATCTCGAGGTCTTCGGGCGGGCGGGCGAGCGATGTCGCAACGGCCGGGGCGATGTCCTCACGACGGTGATCCGGGGTGTGACGCACCACTACTGCGATTATCAGGTGTAGACGCCGACCTTCACACTTCGAGCTGCCGTGTTCCTTCGCTCCCTGACACTGTCCGGTTTCAAGTCGTTCGCGGACACGGCCACGCTCACCTTCGAGCCTGGCGTCACCGTGGTGGTGGGCCCGAACGGCAGCGGCAAGTCGAACGTCGTCGACGCGATCGCGTGGGTGCTCGGCGCGCAGGGGCCGCGCGCGTTGCGAGGTCAGCGGATGGACGACGTCGTCTTCGCGGGCACTGATCGCCGGACGGCTCTGGGCCGAGCACAAGTCACTCTGGTCATCGACAACGAGTCGCGGACGCTGCCCACCCAGACGGCAGAAGTAGCCATCACCCGCACACTGTTCCGCTCGGGCGAATCCGAATATGCACTCAACGGAACGCCCTGCCGGCTGCTCGATCTGCAGGAGTTGCTCAACGACGCCGGCGTCGGTCGCCAGCAGCACATCATCGTGGCCCAAGGCCAGATCGAGCAGGTGTTGGCAGCCCGTCCCGAAGAACGGCGAGCGCTGATCGAGGAAGCGGCCGGCGTGCTGAAGTTCCGTCGACGCAAGGAGCGCGCCGAGCGGCGGCTGGAGGGCACTGAGGCAAATGTGACCCGGCTGGTGGATCTGCAGCGCGAGTTGCGTCGCCAGCTGCGGCCGCTGGAGCGTCAGGCCACCGCTGCCCGGCGGTATCAGGAGATCAGCGCAGAACTGGTTGGGCTTCAGCTCTACAACGCCGGACGCGAGCTGGCCGCACACCAAGGGGCGCAGAGCGAGTCCGATGCTCGGCGAGTCACCTTTGCAGCCCAGCGGGAAGCGGCGGCGGCATCGATATCCGACATCGACGGGGCGATCGACGATGCGCAGTCGCAGCTTGCACAACTGACCGCCGAACCGGCTGATCGGCTGCCGCGGGTGGTTTCGCTGTCGGAGCGGGCGCGCGGCTTGATCGGCCAGACGTATGAGCGAATGCGCTCAGTCGAGCGAGAACGCAACGCCCTGCTCGATTCCGATGTGGTGGTGACGTTGACCGACGAACACGCTCGCGTCTCAGCCGAACTGGCCGATATCGACGTTGCCTCAGCGCAGGCTGCATTGTCAGGGGATCCGGCGGATGACGCCGGCTCGGAGACCGGTGACGATGCGGACGTCCATGCGGCCGAACAAGCCCACGCTGAGGCCGAGGAGCGTCTCGCTGCCGCAGCCGCATCGCTGTCACAGGCTGACGAGCATCAGAGAGGCACGGCCGAGGAGCTGCAGCACTGGATCGGGCGCTTCGAGGCGTTGGCGTCCGCGGTCGCCGCTGCGCGCACCGATTCGGGCATCGCTGCGCTGGATGGCGTGACCGGAGTTGTCGGTGTGCTCGGCGATCTGGTGACGATTGAGGGCGGCTGGGAGGCCGCTGCCGAGGCTGCCGCGGACGGAGCGCTGTCGGCAGTTGTCGTTCGCGATGACAAAGCAGCTGCCCAGGCCCTCGCAGCGCTGGCCGACGGCGATTCGCACGGCTCGGTGATCTCGCTCGACCAGCTGCCAGCCGCTCGCGAACCGAGCCGTCAGGCAGCAGGCGGCGAGTTCGTGCGACCGCATCTGCAGGTGGCCGCCGATGCTCCGGAGTGGTGCCGCAATGAGCTCGAGACGTTGCTGGATGCAGTTGTCGATGAAGCGACCTGTGTCCCGGGTGACTGGTCGAGCGCGTACGACCGCGCGCTGGCCGACCGCGACGCAGTCTTTGTGACGGCAAGCGGCGACCGGTTCGGGCCTCGACGTTGGCGGATCGGCAGCACGGGGCCGGCTGCGGCCACCGCAGCGCTCGATCATGCACGCGGACGGATTGACGAGCTGACCCACGACCACCGGCGTGCGGCCGCAGCTTGGGCCTCGGCGCAGCAGGCGCACGGGGCCGCGCTCGATGGGTTCCAGCAGGCTCAGCGCGCAGCGGAGACGCTGCGACGCCGTGTCGCCGCTGCTGCCGCCCGGCAGGCCGCTCAAGCCCAGGCCGCCCACGAGCGGGCCGCCGCGCAGCAGCAGCGCCAGTCGGCGCTCGCCGAGCGGCTTGAGGCCATTTCGCAGCGTCTTGCAGGTCACCAGAGCTCTCATGCAGCCGCGTCCGCTCGGCTGGACAGGGCCGAGGTCATCGTGTCGGCGTTGGATCGCCTTGCGCTGCTGCTCTCGCAGCACCGTCAGCGCCTCGATGCTGAGGCGCGGCACCTGAGTTCTCGCCACGAGGCTCGCACCGAGCTCGTGCGGCAGCTCACGGAACGCCTCGATGCACTCCGTCACGAGCGGGACGCTGCAGCTGCCCGCCAAGAGCAGTTGCGCACTGAGCTCGCGGCGCTCGACGTGGCAGATGCAGAGCGGCGCACCAAGCGGGACGCCCTGATCTCGGCGCTGCGAGAGGATTTCGACGCAGACCCAGCGACGGCGCTCGCTGCATCGCCGCCGCCGCTGCCCGACGGCGTCACCGCCTCGGCGCACGAGCGAGCACTGCGTGCGGATCTGAACCGTCTGGGCCCGGTGAACCCACTGGCGCTGTCGGAGTACGAGGAAGCTTCGGAGCGCTTCGAATTCGTGGCCACCCAGCTCGCGGATGTGCGCAACAGCCGCAGGGAGCTGCACAAGGTCATCCGTGCCATCGACGCGGAGATCATCGCCACATTCGCGGACGCATTCTCCGACGTCGCCCGGAACTTTGCCGAGCTGTTCAGCACGCTGTTCCCGGGCGGCACGGGCCGGCTCTCGCTGACCGATCCCGAAGAGCTCCTCACGTGCGGCGTGGAACTTGATGTTCGGCCGGCCGGCAAGCGCATCGGACGGTTGTCGCTGCTGTCGGGCGGCGAACGCTCGCTGGTGGCGCTGGCCTACCTCTTCGCTGTCTTTCGCAGCCGGCCGTCGCCGTTCTACGTCCTCGACGAAGTCGAAGCAGCGCTCGACGACGTCAACCTGCAGCGTTTCTTGGACCTGGTGGCAGAGTTCCGGAGGGAATCGCAGTTGATCATCGTGAGCCATCAACGTCGCACGATGGAATCGGCTGACGTCCTGTACGGCGTGTCCATGCCTCCCGGCGGTTCGAGCGTGGTTGTATCGGAGCGGCCTTCCCAAGCGGCTGCACTCATCGCTGCTGGCGGATCACCCGGACCCGAAGAGCCGCTGCCGGAACAGCCGGAGTCGGAACAGCTCGATTCGGAACACAGCAGGGAGCCTGCGACGGCGCCTCGGTAGCCTGCCGACCAGTGAGCACCACGACAGTTCTCATCGTCATTGTCATCTTTGTCGTGGCAACTGTGCTCCTCGCCTCCCTTCCATTCGTTCATCGTGCACGGCAGCGGCGCTCGAGACCGGCGTCACCGCACACCCCCGTTGCCGTCTCGGCGCCTTCCGCACAGACGACCGATGAGCCGGTCCCGGTGCGGGCCCCGTCCCCAGCCACCTTCAGCTCGGGACTGGCCTCGTCGCGCCGCACCCTGCGAGACCGGCTGGCGTCGATCAACCGGCGGCGGCCAGACGAGACCACGTGGGAAAGCCTGGAGGAGGCGCTGCTCGGCGCCGATGTCGGCGTGACGACCACGATGGCCACTCTGGAGCGCCTGCGCAGCACCGCCGCCGACCAGGGCATCGTCGACGCGGACGAACTGATGAACGCACTGGCTGCGGGGATGCGCACATCGCTGGATGCCGATCGCACGCTGCACGCAACCGCGCCGGAGCGGGAGGGCACCACGCCCGTGTGGCTGTTCGTGGGCGTCAACGGTGTCGGCAAGACCACCACGATCGGCAAGGTGGGCGCCCGGCTCTCGGCGCAGGGCCAGTCTGTGGTGATGGCGGCCGGCGACACCTTCCGCGCGGCAGCGACCGACCAACTGCAGACCTGGGCTGATCGCTGCGGGGCGGAGCTGATCTCGGGCAGCTCCGGTGCAGATCCCAGCTCGGTTGTGCATGACGCGGTCAGTGCGGCCGCAGCCCGCGGTGCCGACGTGGTGCTCGCCGACACTGCCGGCAGGCTGCAGAACCGCAAGAATCTGATGGACGAGCTCGCCAAAGTCCGTCGCGTCGCCGACCGAGAACCCGGCGCCGTTGCCGAGACGCTGCTCGTCATCGACGCCACCACCGGCCAGAACGGCTTGAGCCAGGCGCGGGCTTTCGCCGAGGCCACTGATGTCACGGGCGTCGTGCTCACCAAACTGGACGGCTCGGCCAAGGGCGGCATTGTGTTCGCCATCGAGGCCGAGCTGGGCCTGCCGGTGAAGCTCGTGGGACTCGGCGAAGGCCCCGACGATCTCGTCGACTTCGACCCCGACAGCTACATCGACGCGCTGCTCGGCGTCGATGCCGACTAGCAGGGATCGGCGATGTTCGACACGCTGACTGACCGCCTGTCCGGAACCCTGCGGGGCTTGCGTGGCCGAGGACGCATGCGCCCGGCCGACGTCGACGAGGCATTGGCCGAGATCCGCTTGGCGCTGCTCGAAGCCGATGTCAACGTTGCGGTCGTGCGCCGCTTCGTGGAGCGGGTCCGCGAGCGCAGCGTCGGCGGCGAGGTCACCGCCAGCCTCACGCCCGGCCAGCAGGTCACCAAGATCGTCAACGACGAGCTCATCGACATCCTGGGCACCAGCCCGCTCGACGTCCAGTTCGCGTCAAAGCCGCCCACCGTGGTGCTGCTGGCCGGACTCCAGGGCTCGGGCAAGACGACCGCCGCGGCCAAGTTGGCCCAGTGGTGCAAGTCTCAGGGCCGCAACCCGCTGCTGGTCGGAGCCGACCTGCAGCGCCCCGCTGCCGTCGAGCAGCTGCGGACGCTCGCCCGCAGTATCGACGTGGAGGTATGGAGCCAAGCGGGCGAAACAGGCGACACGGGCCAAGCGGGCGACCCGGTGGACTGTGCAGCCGGCGGGCTCGCCCACGCCCAGCAAGCCGGCCGCGACGTGCTCATCGTGGACACGGCGGGCCGGCTGGCGGTCGATGCCGAGCTGATGACCGAGGTGGCCCGCATCTCGGACGCCGTCGCGCCCCACTACACCTTCCTCGTCGTCGACGCCATGGTGGGCCAGGACGCTGTTGCGACCGCTGAGACCTTCCACGCGACGCTCGAAGTGGACGGGATCATCCTGACCAAGCTCGACGGCGACGCCCGCGGCGGCGCAGCGTTGTCGGTCGCCGAGGTCGTCGGCCGCCCGGTGGCGTTCGCGTCAGTCGGCGAGAAGATCGACGACTTCGAGCAGTTCCATCCGGACCGCATGGCAAGCCGGATTCTCGGCATGGGCGACGTGATGACGCTCATCGAGAAGGCCGAGCGCGTCTACGAGCAGGAGGAGGCGGAAGCGGCGGCTCAGCGTCTCGTCGAGGGCACATTCACGCTCGACGATTTCGTGGATCAGCTTCGGCAGCTTCGCAAGATGGGCAACCTGCAGAGCATCGTCTCGATGATGCCGGGCGTATCCGATCAGGTTCGCAATGCGGAGATCGACGACGATCGCATCACCACCGCTGAGGCCATCGTGCTGTCGATGACGCCGGCGGAGCGTGTGTCGCCGGAGATCATCGACGCATCCCGCCGGGCCCGCATTGCCGCCGGCAGCGGCACGTCTTCAGCGCAGGTCAGCAACCTGCTCAAGCAGTTCACGCAGATGCGCAAGATGATGGGCGGAATGATGGGTCTGGGCTCGAATCGCCGGCCGGCCGGCCGGAAGGCTGCTCGTAAGCGTGGAAAGGGCACCGGCCGTGCCGGCGGCTCGCGCACTGGCGGCGGAGGCAGGGCCACACCCAAGGGAGCGTCTCGTACGGGCAAGCCGGGAGGCCAACCTTCGGTCGCCGACATCGACTGGGACGCGCTCGACCTGAAGCTGCCCGGCCGCTGAGCGCTGCCGGCACATGCAGCGGGTGCATCTCCAAGGGGTTAGCGAGCAGTGGCCCGTTAGGATCGTTCGTCGGCGCGGCGGCCTCCTTCGCTCGCCGATCTCAACGAGCCCCCATCCGAATTCACCTAACCGGGAGCAACATGGCCGTTCGTCTGCGCCTCAAGCGCACCGGCAAGAAGAAGCAGCCCAGCTATCGCGTCGTAGCAGTCGACAGTCGCAAGCCACGTGATGGCCGCGTGCTGGAGATCATCGGCACCTACGATCCTCGACAGGAGCCCTCTGCGATCTCGATCGTCAATGAGCGCGCTGTCCATTGGCTCAGCCACGGGGCTCAGCCCAGCGACACCGTCTCCAAGCTGCTGACAATTTCCGGCGCGTGGGACGAATTCCGCTCGCAGGGCTCCTCGGGGCCCGCAGACAGCAGTGCTGAGGCTGCACAAGCTGCACCTTCCGAGCCCGCACCCGCACCCACGCCTGATCTGGTGCTCGATACCCCCGAGCCAGGCGCAGACGACTCACCAGAGGCTTCCGCAGACGTGCCTGCCGATGAGCCAGCGCTCCAGGACGGAGAATCTGAGCAGAAGTCTCCTGAACTTGGGGAGGCCCAGTGACCGACGGTCACACCGGCGCAGACACCGAGACCACCACTGCCGAAGAGGTCTTGCTGTACCTGATCGCCCAGCTCGTCGAGCATCCGGACCAGGTGGAAGTGGAGATCGCCGAGTCAGGCTCGAAGCTGAGCCTGACGGCGACGGTGAGCTCGGACGACATCGGTCGGGTCATCGGCAAGCGAGGTCGCGTCGCGAACGCCATCCGAACGCTGGTACGCGCCGCAGCCCATCGCGATGGCGTCCAGGTCGAAGTCGACTTCCGGGACTGAATCCCGCCATCCAGCAGGCTTGCTGGAGATTGCGACTGTCGGGCGCGCCCACGGTGTGCGCGGCGACGTCGTGCTGCATCCGGTCACCAACCGGCTGGAGCGATTCGACATCGGCTCGAGACTCATCACGGCCGCCGGGGAGCGAGCGGTGTCACGTGCCCGCTTCGACGGCAATCGATGGCTGGTCAGCTTTGAGGGCATCGACGACCGTGATGCCGCAGCAGCGCTGACCGGAACGACGGTGTTTGCTGAGCCGTTGGATGATCCCGACGAGCTGTGGGTGCACGAGTTGTGCGGAAGCGCGGTCATCGATCAGCACGGCTGCCACGCGGGTGTGATCACGAATGTGGTGGCGAATCCGGCCGCGGACCTGCTCGAACTCGATACAGGGCACCTCGTGCCGCTGACCTTCGTGGTGCGCAGTGAACCCGACGCGGTCCACGTGGAGGTGCCCGATGGCCTCTTCGAGCTCGGGTAGCGCCCAGTCCACGCCGGCGCAAGCACCGGGTGCCGGGCTGCGCATCGACCTGTTCTCCATTTTCCCCACCGAGCTCGATGCCATGTGTGAGCTGAGCATTCTCGGGCGGGCCCGAGCTGGCGGCGTGCTCGACATCCGCTGCTGGGACCTGCGGCTGGCGACCACTGACGCCCACCGCACGGTTGACGATGCCCCCTTCGGAGGCGGTCCGGGCATGATCCTGATGCCTGAGCCAGTCTTCGCGGCCGTCGAGACGGTCGCGCCGCCACGGCCGCTGCTGCTGCTCGACGCCGGCGGCCGGAGATTCGATCAGGCGATGGCTGCCGAGATGGCAGCCTCAGGCGGCTTCAGCCTGCTGTGCGGCCGTTACGAAGGCGTAGACGAGCGCATTCGCACCGAGCTGGTCGACGGCTCGGTCTCGGTTGGCGATGTTGTGCTGGCGGGCGGCGAGTTCGCCGCCATGGTCGTCGTGGAGGCGGTCGGGAGGCTCGTGCCCGGCGTATTGGGCAACGAGGCTTCCAGCGCGGACGAGAGCTTCGCGACCGGGTTGCTGGAGCACCCGCAGTGGACGCGCCCCGCATCGTTTCGCGGACTCGACGCGCCCGACGTGCTGCGCAGCGGCGACCACGCCCGTGTCGGCCGCTGGCGTCAGGCAATGGCGCTCGTCCGCACTGCTGCAGAGCGACCCGATCTGCTGGCAGCACGAGGCCTGAGCGAGGCTGACCGGGGGCTCCTCGCAGAGTTCGGCCTCGAACTCCCGTTGCGGCAATCCGCAGACTGACCACTAGCCTGCGGTGTTCGTCGTCACGCCGATCACGGGAGTCGGATCGCCATGGGCAGCACCGATCTTGTCGACCAGGCTCGTCTTCGAGACGATCATCCCGACTTCGGCCCCGGTGACACCGTGCGCGTCCATGTGCGCGTCGTCGAGGGCAACCGTCAGCGCACCCAGGTGTTCGAGGGGTATGTGATCGCACGGCACTCGTCGGGCATCAGCGAGACCTTCACGGTTCGCAAGCTCAGCTTCGGCGTGGGGGTCGAGCGGACATTTCCGCTGCACGCTCCAACCATCGCGAAGATCGAGCGTGTGGCGGTCGGCGACGTACGCCGAGCGAAGCTGTATTACCTGCGCGACCGCGTCGGCAAGGCAGCGCGTATTCCTGAGAAGCGCTTCTAGCGGCACACCGTCAGTCGCGGGCCGGATGTGGGCTGCGCATGACCGCTCGGCGTCAAGCACTCGGCAGGTACGGGGAAGGTCTCGTCGAGCGCTGGTATGCCGAGCGTGGCTACCGCGTGCTGGATCGCAATTGGCGATGCCCGCTCGGGGAGCTGGACCTGGTGGTGACCGACGGAACCCATCTGGTGGTCTGCGAAGTGAAGACTCGCTCCAGTGATCGCTTCGGCACGGGCTTCGAGGCGATCACCGCTCGCAAGCAGCAGCAGGTTCGACGACTCGCAGCGCACTACGTGCGCCAGCGGGGCGGCTGGAGCGGTCCGATTCGCTGTGACGCCGCGTCCGTGATGGGCCGCAAGGTAGAGGTGCTCAGCGGCGCCTTCTAGCCAGCGGCGTCGTTCATCCCACCGGCCGGCGCCGATCGCGTGCCTGCCAACAGCTCCAGTGCCAGTGGCGCCGCAGATCGGGAGCATCGATCGGCACCGCCGCCACATGACCGGTACCGGCCTCGATGGCGTTGCCGCAGCCGCCGCAGATGTATCGCTTGACCGCTTCGAAGGGCTGGACCCGGCGCACTTCGAAACCGGGCACAGGCTCGAGCTGGCGCATCGGCGGCATCAGGCCAGCACTGCCCACAGCACCAGGCCGAGCGCGACCAGCGACGCGATGGCAACGAGCACGTAGTCGAGCCGGGTGGTGCTGTGCTTGCGATACGGGTCGTATCCCACGGATGCAGTATCGCCCGGTATGGCTCGGCCGCGTGGTGCCCGAAAATGCCGGCCTGCTGCGCAAAGCCCCGGTGTACGGTCCTGCCTCGAGGCTGCAGCGACGGCTCGAGTGCCGTGATTCAGGCTCTGCAGGTCAGTCGTCACCGACGCTGCTGTACCGATCGTTGCCCCCAGCGGGCTTCTTCGTCGAATCCGGACTGCGCCGCCTCGGTGCCGCGTCCGGTCCGAGCTCCGGAGGATGCCCATGCTGGCTACTGCAACTACGGCGACGCTGGTCGGCGTCGACGGTCATGTCGTCACTGTCGAGGTGCACACCTCGAACGGACTTCCGTCATTCACCATTGTCGGGCTGCCCGACGCCGCCTGTCGCGAGGCGCGCGACCGGGTTCGGGCCGCGGTGCTCTCGTCAGGACTCGACTGGCCCGACAGTCGCGTCACCGTCAACCTGGCACCGTCGGGCCTGCGCAAGGGCGGTGCGGTCCTTGACGTGGCCATGGCAGTGGCCGTGCTCGCCGTCACCGAACAGGTGCCAGCCGAGTCGCTGCGCGGGAAGGCGTTCCTGGGTGAGCTCGGACTCGATGGCGCCGTCAGGGGCGCGGCCGGAGTGCTGCCGCTCACCGACGCGCTCCGCGACCGTGCGGTCGTGGTTGCGTCCGAGGCCTATCACGTTGCGCTCGCAGCAAATCCGCGAGACGTTCACCCGGTTCGCACGCTGGGTCAGCTCGCGTCGGTGCTCGCAGGCCGCGCACCCTGGCCCGATCCGCCGCCCGTTCCGCCCCAGCCGCCCTCTGTCCCGGTGCCTGATCTGAGCGACGTCATCGGGCAGCCCTCCGCCCGACGAGCGGTCGAGGTTGCTGCTGCGGGCGGTCACCACTTGCTGATGCTGGGTCCGCCGGGCGCAGGCAAGACGATGCTGGCCCGTCGGCTGGTGGGCCTGCTGCCCGAGCTCAGCCGACAATGCGCGATGGAGGCCACGCGGGTCCAGTCGGCAGCGGGTTTGCCGCTGCCCACCGGCTTGGCCACTCGGCCGCTTCTCCGCAGCCCACATCACACCGCCACGGTCACAGCGTTGATCGGCGGAGGAACGAATGCGATTCGCCCTGGAGAGATCTCGCTTGCACACCGCGGCGTGCTGTTCCTCGACGAACTCGGCGAGTTCGCGCCCAGCGTGCTCGATGCCATGCGCCAGCCGCTCGAAGAAGGCGTCGTTCGAGTGAGCCGAGCGTTGGGAACGTGTTCGTTTCCGGCTCGCTTCTTGCTCGTGGCGGCCATGAATCCGTGCCCGTGCGGGCAGGCCGGTCGGCCGAACTCGTGCCGCTGTTCGGATCTCGTCCGCCAGCGCTACCTGCGGCGCCTCTCCGGCCCGCTGCTCGACCGCTTCGATCTCCGCATCCAAGTGCGGCCGCCCGATCCCGACCAATTGCTCGACGGCATCCGCGGCGAGCCGACTGCCGCAGTGGCCAGCCGGGTGGCGGCGGCGCGCGAGCGAGCCTTGTGCCGGGGTGTGGAGGCCAACGTCGAGCTGACCGGCGCGCAACTCGAGCAGTTCGCGCCGCTCACGCCCGCTGCCCACGCCGCGCTGCGGGAGCGCCTGCGCGGTGGCCTGCTCAGCGGCCGCGGATTGCACCGCGTGCGCTGCGTTGCACTCACTCTGTGTGATCTCGCCGGCGACGAACCGCCCATCGATTCTGGACGTCTCGCCGAAGCGCTCACGCTGCGTGCCAGCGTCGGCAGGCTGCATGCACCTGCCACGGCGGCGTGAGTTCGGGCGCAGACGCCCGCGAGAAGGTCACGCCATGAACACGGTCGGCCATTCCGATGCAGAGCGAGCAGAACTCGGTGCGCTGATCGAGCTGTGCTCGTTGCCGCACATGGGCCCGGCGCGATTGCGTGCCTTGCTGACCGGTCGTGACGCGCCCGAAGCCATCGATCAGCTACGTGCCGGTCGCGCTGCGGTACGGGCAGCGCTGCGGTCGTGCCGCGGCGTGGATGAACCGCTCATCGCCGACTGGCGGCGGCAGGTCGCATCGGCGTTCGAGCGTGCGGCGATCAGCGGGCATCCAATCGGCACCGACTTGCTCGCCGCGCATGCGCGTGAGGGCATCTGGCTGTCTGTGCCGGCTCGCAGCGATGCAACCGAGATCTGGGAGTCGGACCCCGAGCCGCCTGCGCTGCTGTTCGGCCAGGGCGCTGCCATCGATCCGGAGATCCGGCGCGTCGGTGTTGTGGGCACACGGAGATGCACTGCGTACGGGCGCACGGTGGCACGGCAGCTCGGATCGGGTCTCGCAGCGGCGGGAGTGGCAGTGGTGTCGGGCCTGGCGACCGGCATAGACGGCATCGCTCAGCGAACGGCGTTCGACGCGGGCGGGCCCGTCATCGGCATCGTCGGCAGCGGGCTCGACCAGGTGTACCCGGCCGCGAATCGGACGCTGTGGGCCGATGTGGCACGGCACGGGACGCTGCTCAGCGAGTACCCGCTCGGCCGGCGTGCAGCGCACTGGCAGTTCCCGGCGCGCAATCGAATCGTGGCGGCCCTGTGCGAAGTGCTGGTGGTGGTTGAGTCGGGTTCCGCAGGCGGCTCGATGTACACGGTGGATGCCGCAGCCGAGCGGAACCGGCCGGTCATGGCAGTACCGGGGCCGATTACCAGCGCTGCCTCGGCCGGCACCAACCGGCTCCTCGCCGAAGGCTGCGCGCCCGTCTGCGACGTGGCCGACGTATTGGCGGCGCTCGGCGAGCCGGGTCGCGCCCATGCGACACCCGGCAGTTTCGGGCAGCCTGGGCCAGCTATTGCGGAGCCGCTCGACCAACGGGTCTTGGACGAGCTCAGCGCCGGCCCGCGCACGCTCGATGAACTGACGCTGCAGACCGGCGCCGGTCTCGGCGAACTGGCGGCATCGCTCGACCGCCTGCAGCTGTCAGGGTGGGCCAGCGAGACCGGCGGATGGTGGGAGAAGGCGAGATGAGCGCCCGGTGTCGCTGTGGCAGGGCTTGCGAACCGGTGGGGACCCCTCGGTACTGTGGTTCTGGTGACTGTGGGTCTGGCGACGTCGCGTCCCGAGATGGGGACGCCGCCGGGGTGGCGAGTCCCCGAATTCGTTCTGTCGCTGACTGCGGCATCGGATTCCACCAAGCGCGCCTACCGTTCGGATCTGCGCCAGTTCGCCGAGTGGGCAGCCCGGGCCGGGCTCGACGAACCAGGCGACGTCGATCGGCGCTGGCTGCGCCGATACATCGCATTCCTGTCGGTGCGCGGGCTGTCGCGACGCTCGGTGGCTCGCAAAGCGTCCGCATTGAGGCGTTACTTCGCTTGGCTGGCGCGCCAAGGCACCATCGAGGCCGATCCAGCGCTCGGGCTCGCCGCGCCGACTGGCTCGGGACGCTTGCCGCGCGTGCTCGGTGCGGCCGAAGTGTCCGAGATGCTGGGAGACGGCACGGTGCCAAACGATCCGACCGAGCTGCGCGACCGGCTCGCGCTCGAGCTGCTCTACGGCAGCGGCCTGCGTGTCGCCGAACTCTGCCAGCTCGATCGCGGCGCTTTCCGGCCCGGCAGCGCTCACATCGAGGTGATCGGCAAGGGCGCCAAGCATCGCCGGGTGCCGCTCAGCGAGCCGGCTATGGCCTTGCTCGCCGCATGGCGCAATGGCGGCAGCGACGAGTTCGATGGGCAGCGGTTGAGCGAGCCGGCCGACCGCGACCCTGCGGCGCTGCTGGTGAACCTGCGCGGCAACCGGCTCGGCACCCGAGACGTGCAGCGGATTCTGGATCGCTACGCCGCCGCGCCGACCCATCCGCATGCCCTGCGCCACACCTACGCCACGCACTTGCTGGACGGCGGAGCCGACCTGCGCGTGGTGCAGGAACTGCTCGGTCACGCGCGACTCGCGACCACGCAGATCTACACGCGGGTCAGCAGGGAGCGCCTCAGAGAGGTGTACGAGTCGGCGCACCCGCGCGCCTGACGGCCGCGTTTGCTCTCGCGGGCGCGGCTGTTCTGGCTGCCGCGAGCGGTCCGGCGCTGGCACAAGCTGTGCCGGCGCAGACTGCGCCGGCGCTCGCTTACATCTGGCCTGTGCACGGCACCGTCGTGGATCCGTTCCGGCCGCCGGACAACCCGTACGGACCCGGCAATCGCGGCCTCGAGTTCGCGACGCAGCCCGGCTCGGCGTTCTGGGCTGCTGCCGACGGAGTCGTCAGCTTCGCCGGGCCGGTGGGAGGGCGACTGCATGTGACGGTAAGCCATCCCGATGGCCTGAGGGTGTCGTACTCCGGGGTCGCGACCATCGGCGTCCGCCGAGGCGAACGGGTCCAGCAGGGACAGCAGCTCGGCACGACGGGCGATCGGCTGCATGTCGGTGTGCGTCGGGGCGAGACCTACCTCGACCCGGCTCGGGCTTTTGACAGCAGTCGCGGCCAAGGCGGACCGTCGCTTGGCCGCCCGCATCTCGTCCCCTCATTGCCCTCCGTGTATCGCCTGCAACTGCGCTGGTTACACTCCGGCGTCGGCAATGCGGTGCTCTGAGGCTCACGCCGACGGAGACCTGGCATTCAGGAGGCCAAGTCTCCCGGAAGCCCGAGCCTGCGTCGGCGCGTCTCGCCGACATCGCAATGCCACCGACCATTCACTGACCAGCCGGGGCGACCCCACGGTCGCCGCTGCCCAAGCGGCGTCGTCCCCGGTGCAGAGATTCGAACCGTGGGGAGGAGCATCCATGTCCGCTGTTGTGACCATGTCCGACCTGCTCGCCGCCGGCGTGCATTTCGGCCACCAGACCCGTCGCTGGAATCCGAAGATGGAACGGTTCCTGTGGGGCGAACGCAATGGCATCTACATCATCGATCTCCGGCAGACGCTTCAGCTTGTTGAAGACGCCTACGCCTACGTGCGCGACACCGTGGCCCGTGGCGGCACGATCCTGTTCGTCGGCACCAAGCGACAAGCCCAGTATCCGATCCAGCGCCACGCCAATGCGTGCGGCATGCCGTACGTGAACCAGCGTTGGCTGGGCGGGATGCTGACCAACTTCCGCACGATCCGCGGCCGGGTCACCAAGATGCTCGAGTACGAGCGGATGCAGGCCGCCGGCGACTTCGACAACATGCCGAAGAAGGAAGCCCTGCTGCACACCCGCGAGCTCACCAAGCTTCAGCGCAACCTGAACGGCATCCGGAACATGGACAAGCTGCCGGACGCCGTTTTCGTGCTCGACACCCCGAAGGAACACATCGCGGTGGCGGAGGCTGTCCGGTTGAAGCTGCCGGTGGTCGCCGTCGCCGACTCGAACTCCGACCCCGATCCGATCACCTACGTCATCCCCGGCAACGACGACGCCATCCGCTCGACCGAACTGCTGTGCCGTGTCATCGCCGACGCCGTGTTGGAAGGCCGATACATGGCCGAGCGCAGCGGCGTGGCAGTGGCCCCGGCAGGCGAGCGCTCACCTGAGGAAGAGGCGCGCATCGCTGCGCAGCAGGCCGAGGCACAGCGGGCTGCCATGGCCGAGGCTGCGGCCCGGGAGGCCCGCATTGCCGCCGATCAGGCCAAGAAGGCCGCCGCGGCGGCCGCCGTTCCCGACATGCGGTCGGCCGATGCCCCTGCCGCGCCCGCTGATGTCGGCGGCGACGCAGACCCCGCTGCCGAGGCATCTGCGTCGGCTGAGGCCACCAGCGACACCTCCGCGTCCGCCGAGCCTGCCGCCGAGACCGCCGATGCTGCGGGCAATGCCACCGACGCTGAAACCCTGGCCCCGTCATCTGCATCACAAGGAGCCGCCTGACATGGCAGCCTTCACTGCGAAGGACGTTCAGGCCCTGCGCCAGGCCACCGGCGCCGGGATGATGGATGCGAAGAATGCGCTGACCCGATGCGATGGGGATGCCGACGCGGCTGCGCAGTGGCTGCGCGAGAACGGCATCGCCAAGTCCGCGGCCCGAGCAGATCGTGACAACAGCGACGGCGTCGTTGTGGCTCGCGTGGTTGACAGTGGCGACGGCTCCGTCGGCGCCATCGTCGAATTGCGCTGCGAGACAGACTTCGTCGCCAAGTCTGACGGGTTTCTGTCAATGGCAGACAAGATGCTGACCGATGTGATCGCAAGCGGTGCGTCTGCCGTCGCCGACGCGGCAGCCGTCATCGACGATCTGAAGATCACGCTCAAAGAGAACATCGCAGTCGGCACGGTGGAGCGCTTCGAGGCCCCCGCTGGCTCCTGCATCGACGCCTACGTCCACCAGCAGAATGGCCGCGGCGTCAATGCTGTACTCGTGGAGATCGAAGGGGCGACGCCGGAGCTTGCTCACGATGTGGCGTTGCATATCGCGAGCAACCGCCCGACCTACATCCGGCGCTCGGACGTGCCAACGGAGGTCCTCGACCGGGAGCGAGCCACCTTCGAGGCAATCAGCCGGAATGAGGGCAAGCCCGAGGCTGCGCTGCCGAAGATCGTCGAGGGCCGCCTGACGGGTTACCTGCGTGAGCACACGCTCATGGAGCAGAAGTTCGTGAAGGACGAGAAGCGAACGATCGCCGATCTCGTCGGATCGGCGAACGTGACACGTTTCGCCCAAGTCGAGATCGGCCGCTGAGCATCGCTGTGGCTGCGGCGGAGACCCCGGAGCCGCAGAAGGAAGATCCGCGCCAACACGCAGCCCGTGAGTGGAAGCGGGTGGTGCTCAAGCTGTCGGGCGAGGCGTTGGCCGACGCCGGAGGGAACAACGTCAGCGCCGCTGTGGTGGATTCGCTGGCGTCGGAGATTGCCGACGTCTGGACCTCGTTGAAGGTTGATATCGCTGTCGTCGTCGGGGGCGGCAACATCTGGCGCGGCATGGCGGGCTCGATCGGCGGCATGGACCGCGCCCAGTCCGACCACATGGGCATGCTCGCCACTGTCATCAATGCGCTTGCGTTGCAAGATGCACTCGAACGCAGAGAAGTGCCCACCCGTGTGATGACCGCCATCGGCATGGCACAGATCGCAGAGCCCTATATCCGGCGCCGGGCTGTGCGCCACCTGGAGAAAGGCCGGGTAGTGATCTTTGCGGCGGGTACCGGCAACCCGTTCTTCACGACCGACACGGCGGCAGCGTTGCGCGCCGCGGAAGTCGACGCTGACGTCGTGCTGAAGGGCACTCATTCCGGTGTCGACGGTGTCTATACGGCAGATCCGCAGACCGATCCGGATGCTCAGCTCCTCAGCGAAGTCACGTTTCTTGAAGTGCTCTCCCGGGAACTGGCGGTGATGGACTCCGCGGCAATTGCCGTGTGCAAGGACAATGCCACTCCCATCGTGGTCTTCGACCTCATGACGCAGGGCAATTTCCGCCGCGTCGTCGAAGGCGAAGCGCTCGGCACGCTGGTGCGCTGAGAGGTGACGGTCACTCCCGACAGGTCATCGCTACGCTGGTCGGGTGAGCGAATTCGCCGCTGAGATCTGTGCGGACGCTCGCGAACGGATGCGCGGCGCTGTCGAACATGCCCGCGGCAACTTCGCCACCGTCCGGACGGGCCGCGCAACACCAGCGCTGGTCGAGAAGCTGCAAGTCGACTACTACGGCGCAGCCGTTCCGTTGCAGCAGCTCGCGGGGTTCTCGGTGCCCGAGGCACGCATGCTGGTCATCCAGCCGTTCGACCGGGGCGCGCTCGACGCAATCTCCAAGGCGGTGATGGAGTCTGACCTTGGCATCAATCCATCGAGCGATGGCCATGTCCTGCGATTGCTCTTCCCCCCCTTGACCGAGGATCGGCGCAAGGATCTGGTACGCGTGGTGAAGCAGATGGCCGAGGACGGGCGCGTTGCGGTGCGCAATCTGCGTCGCAGCGCTCGTCACGATCTCGATACCCTCGAAAAGGAGAAGGAGATCTCCGCCGACCAGAAGCGCAGCTTCGAACAGGAGCTCGACGCCGACACCGCCAAATTCGTCGGAGACATTGACCGGGCGTTGGATGCCAAGGAGCAAGAACTCCTCGAGGTTTGACCGAGCAGGTGTGAAGGTAGATGTCCGAAAGCAGCGCGCATCCGCCGGCCCACTCCGGTTCCGATCCCAGCGATCCGGCGGATGCTGGCGATCCGCTGGGCGCGACCCGGCCGCTGGTGAACTTCGATTCCGACGACGCTCCTGCGTCGGACGAGACGGCTGTGCCGCCCGCGGAACCCGAAGTGACGGCCACGGAGCCAGAGCGCCGCGGGGGCTCGCGCCTGTTCCCCCAACTTCCCGACGACCCGCGTCTGGCCGGTGAGACTCCAGCCGCCCCCGAACCCGAGGCACCTGCTGCAGAGAACCTTGAACCGCTGTTCGATTCGCCCGATGAGACAACCCCGCCGCCGATCCCGCCTGCTGATGCTCCTCCGACGCCAGCCGACATGCCGGTGGCGCCCGCCGCTGAGACTGCCGCGCCGTCCGCAGACGATCCAGCGCCTGTCGCCGCGGCCCCGACCGCTGCCGAAGTACCGTCGGAGGCTGGTGCCGCACCATCCGAAACTGACCGCTTCGCTCAATGGGCTCAGCTCGATGCGTCTGCATCGCACTGGCGCGAGGGGAACCAGGACTATGAGGAGCGTGGTGTCGTGAGCGACGAAGCCCGGACCGTCTTGCACAATGCCCCTGCAGACTCCGGCGGCACCGGTCGCAACCTGCCGGCTGCCATTGCGGTGGGCGCCGTGCTGGCAGCGCTGTTCTTCGGCGCGCTGCGGCTGGGCGAAGCAGCCACCGTGGCGCTCGTTGCGATCGTGCTGGTGCTGGCCGCAGCAGAGTTCTACCGGGCCGCCCGGCCGCTGGGCTACCGTCCGGCAACGCTGGCAGGTCTTGCGGGCGTCGCAGGCTTGACCGTCGCTGTGCACCTGCGTGGTGTCGAGGCGTATCCGATCGTGCTGGCCGTTGCAGCGGTGACCATCCTCTGCTGGTTCCTGTTCGGCGTCGAGCGAGACCATCCCACCGCGAATATGGCCATTACGGCACTCGGTCTGCTGTGGATTGGCGGCTTGGGATCATTCGCTGCGCTGATCCTGCGCGAGCCGAACGGCGACTCGATGCTGATCGCCGCCGTGATCGGGACGGTGGTGTACGACGTCGGTGGCTATGTCGTCGGTCGAACGACCGGCCAGAGCCGACTCGCGGCGCGGATCAGTCCGAGCAAGACGCACGAGGGTCTCATCGGGGGCATCGTGCTTTCGGTGGTGATCACCACGCTCGTGCTGAATCGCTTCCCTGGCGTGTTCCCGTGGACCGGCGGCTTGCTGGACGCCCTGTGGCTGAGCCTCGCCGTCGCACTTGCAGCACCATTGGGCGACCTGACGCAGTCGATGGTCAAGCGCGATGTGGCGATCAAGGACATGGGCAGCCTGCTGCCCGGTCACGGCGGTGTCTTCGATCGCTTCGACGCGCTGCTCTTTTCCTTGCCGGCGGCGTACTTCGTCGGCACATTCGTCGTCGGCTAGGCCCATGGGCGCGACGACCGTCGCGGTGCTCGGCTCGACGGGTTCGATCGGCACCCAGACGCTGGAGGTCATGCGCGCCGAGCCGGACCGGTTCCGGGCAGTCGCTCTTGCGGCGAACAGCTCCGTGAGCGAACTTGCGGCCCAAGCCACCGAGTTCGCGCCCGCAGCAGTCGCCATCGGCGATGCTGGGCTGGAG
Organism: Candidatus Poriferisodalis sp.; assembly: GCF_965204125.1. Classification (GTDB taxonomy): domain Bacteria; phylum Actinomycetota; class Acidimicrobiia; order Acidimicrobiales; family Poriferisodalaceae; genus Poriferisodalis. Next base: position 2,313,080 of record NZ_OZ241968.1, read on the forward strand.
CCGGAGCTGCGTGCCGTGCTGCCCGCCGGCGTCGAGGTTCTGGCCGGTGCCGACGCGTTCGCTGATCTCGCGGGTACGGCCGATGTCGTGGTGAATGGCGTGGTGGGCTTCGCGGGCCTGGGTGTCACTCTGGCCGCGCTTCGGGCCGGGCGGCGCCTCGCGCTGGCGAACAAGGAAAGCCTGATCGCCGCGGGACCGCTGGTGCAGCCCTTGCGCGCAGTGCCCGGCGCCGAGCTCATCCCGGTCGACAGCGAGCACAGTGCCCTGCATCAGTGCCTCGCCGGCCAGTCGGCACCGCCGGAGCGGCTGATTCTCACCGGCAGCGGCGGACCGTTCCGCGGGCGCACCGCCGCCGAACTGCGCGAGGTGACCACCGCGGACGCCTTGGCGCACCCCACGTGGTCAATGGGACCGAAGATCACCGTCGACTCCTCGACCCTCATGAACAAGGGCCTCGAGGTCATCGAGGCACACGAGCTGTTCGGGATCGATTACGACCGGATCGAGGTGGTCATCCAGCCGCAGTCGGTGGTTCACTCGATGGTGACGTTCGCCGACGGCAGCACCGTCGCGCAGCTCTCCCTGCCGGACATGCGCCTGCCGATCGGCTATGCCCTGGCCTATCCCGAACGCATCGGGACGCCGTTCGGCGCTGTCGACTGGTCGACGGTCGGTCGCCTCGACTTCGAACTGCCCGACACCGAGACCTTCGGCTGCCTGCGCCTGGCGTACGACGCAGGCCGAGCAGGCGGCACCGCACCCGCGTGGCTGAACGGCGCCAACGAGCATGCCGTCAGTGCATTCCTGGCCGGGCAGCTGCGCTGGCACGAAATCGAGCGTGTGATCTCGAATGCGATGCAGGATCACGATGGCGCCGCTGCGGACAGCGTCGACGCGGTCATCGCTGCGGATCGCGGGGGCCGCCGCTCTGCGGCTGCTGCGGTGATGGGCATCCGCGCATGAGGGGTCACACCGACGAACCGCAGGCGCCGACGCCCAGCTCCGTCGCCCGCACCGTCGGCGGCATCGCAGCGCTTGTGGTGTTGGCGCTGCTGGCATGGGGCTACCCGTTCGCCGTCGGCGCTGCGACGGTGCTCGCAGGCGTGTTGTTCATGCACGAGTTCGGCCACTACGCGGCCGCACGTGCAGTGGGCATGAAGGTCACCGACTTCTTCTTGGGCTCCGGTCCGCGGCTGTGGAGCTTCCGCCGCGGCGAAACCACCTACGGTCTGCGCGCCCTGCCGCTCGGGGCCTATGTACGCGTGATCGGCATGTCGAGCAGCGATGTGGTGGAGCCCGGTGACGAGCACCGGGCCTACCGCGTCAAGAGCTATCCCCGCCGGCTGCTTGTCGTGTGTGCCGGTTCACTGATGCACTTGGTGATGGCGCTGGTCGCCTACGTGGTGTTGCATGCAGCGCTCGGCGCACCCGCTCTCGAGGAGAACCGCTGGCAGGTTGCCGAGGTGATGAGCCAGCGGGACGGCGTGACGCTTCCGGCCGGCACGGCTGGCATCGAGGTGGGCGACCGCATTGTGGGTGTGAACGGTGTCGTCACTGAGGATTGGAACGCCTTCGTATCGCAGGTGCAGGCGCGGCCAGGCGAATCCGTGCTGCTGGAGATCGAGCGGGACGGCACGCTCCTTGCCACCGAGGCGACGCTGGCGGCAGACCCGGAGACGGGACGGGGCCTGCTGGGCGTTCGTGCCAGCCAGGCGGTCACCTACGAGACGGCCGGACTGCCCACAGCGACGGCCCGCGCGTTCGCCGACGTCGGGCGGGCGATGGTCGATTCAGTGCGTGGAATCTGGTCGCTGTTTGTGAACTTCGGCGTCGTGATCGACCGGATTGTGTCGCCGCCTGGTGATCCCTCGGCGAACGACGACCTGGGCACGCGGCCGTTAGGGGTCATCGGCATCGTGGACCTGGCTTCGGACACCTCCTGGGGGTGGTCCGAGCGAGCGCTGATGTTCGCCATGGTCAACGTGTTCCTCGGCGTGTTCAACATGGTGCCGGTGCCGCCGTTCGACGGCGGCCATGTGGCGATAGCTACCTATGAGCGCTGGCGGGAGCGCGGTGGGCGCGACCGGTACTTCAGCGATCCACGGGCGTTGGCTCCCGTTGTCGCCGTGGTGGTGACTGCGCTCGCGCTGCTGGCCATCGGCTTGCTCTACCTCGACATCGCCAACCCGATCGATCTGTAGGAGGCTGAGCCGCATGGCGAAGCCGTGGCCCGAGCGGCCCGTGAGCGGAGCGAACAAGAGCGGGAAACATGAGGCATCACCACGGGAGAGTTGACCAAGCCGCGCGCACGCTAGGACTTGCAGCGCCATGAGTACGTCTGCCAGTTACGCCCGACGGCACACCCGCCAAGTGCATGTCGGCTCGGTCGCGGTCGGGGGCGGGGCACCCATTTCGGTGCAGTCGATGACCACCACCAAGACGTCCGATGTCGACGGCACGCTGGCGCAGGTCTACGCGCTGGCCGGTGCGGGCGCCGACATCGTGCGCTGCACAGCCAACGACATAGCGGCCGTTGAGGCGCTCGCGCAGATCGTTCCGCGTTCGCCCGTGCCCCTTGTGGCCGACGTTCACTTCCAGTACCGGCTCGCGCTCGCCGCGCTCGACGCCGGAGTGGCGTGCTTGCGGCTGAATCCGGGCAATATCCGCAAGCCCGACCAGATCCGCGCTGTGGCGACGGAGGCCCGCGATCGCGGCGTGCCGATCCGCATCGGCGTCAATGGCGGCTCCCTCGATCCCGATATCGAATCGCGCTTCGGCATGACACCTGCCGCGCTGGTCGAGTCGGCCAAGCGGGAGCTCGGCTACTTCGAGGAGGTGGGGTTCGACGACGTCAAGATCTCGGTCAAGGCCAGCGATGTGACCCTGATGGTGGAGTCGTACCGGATGCTCGCCGACGAGGTCGATTTCCCCCTGCATCTCGGCGTCACCGAAGCCGGCCCACCGCCTGCCGGCTTGGTGAAGGCGACTGCGGGCATCGCGACGTTGCTCAACGAGGGCATCGGCGACACCATCCGCTACAGCCTCACCGCCGACCCCGTCCAGGAGGCCACCGCTGGCCAGCAGTTGCTCCAGGCGCTGGGACTGCGGGAACGTTCGGGCACCGATCTCATTGCCTGCCCGTCGTGCGGCCGCGCCGAAGTCGACGTGATCTCGGTAGCCCAGGAGGCGCAAGAAGCGTTCCGTGACCTTGACCTGCCCGTGCAAGTTGCCGTGATGGGCTGCGTGGTGAATGGACCGGGTGAGGCACGCAGTGCCGACCTGGGGATTGCCGCGGGCCGATCCCGCGGTCACTTGTTTGTGAAGGGCCAGGTTGTGTCTGTGGTGCCTGAGGACGAGATGGTCGCGGCGCTGGTGAGTTGGGCTGAGATCGTCGCTGCCGACGGCGTCGAGGCGGCGCTGTCGCGGGCGGAGGCCGGCGCAGCGGCAGCCGCCGAAGCCGACCGCGCCGCGCTCGTCAGCGAGCAGGGCGACGACGTCAATCAAGCCGCCCAGCGCGTCGCCCTCATACGGCGCCGCTAGGCCTCCCAACCAGTAGATCGAGCCGCCGCTGCCGGTGAGTCGTGGGTGACGATCGGCATGATCGGGCCACATCGCGGTCGGGAACCTTCTGAACGCCTTGGTAGCGTCGTACTTTCAGGACAGTTTCGGTCGGACCAGGGCTCTGCGCCATGTTCTTGTGGGTCGGGTCCTTGCGGCTCGGCCGCAAGGGCTGGTACCGCAGGCACAGCCCCGAGGTCGGCTGGGGCGACGCGGACAGGGAGGTTGCGATGACTGACACCGCTGCGGCCTCGCGCGCCCCCAAGAGCACGGGGTCCCGTGCCGGTCGCGACTGTGGCACCGCGCGCGAGGCCGAATGTGCCAGCTCGCGCGCCCCGGTACGCGCCCAGTCTGCCGTTGCCCCTTCGCAGGTGACCGCACTCGCCGAGCCGATCGCCGCCGAGACCGGCTGTGGCCTCTATGACGTGCAGTGGCGAGGCGGCACGCTCGTGGTGCTGGCCACGGCATCGGAGGGCGGCGCCATCGGCGTTGAGGCGCTGAGCAAGCTGAGCCGCAGGCTGTCCGCCGCTCTCGATGCTGCCGACTTGATCAACGGCCGCTACGTGCTCGAGGTGTCCAGCCCTGGACTCGAACGCAGCCTGCGCCGTCCAGAGCACTTTGCAGGTGCGGTCGGCGAGCGAGCAGTCATCCGCACGAGCGGACCGCTGCGCCAGCGCATCGTCGGCGAGGTCCTGGAAGCCGACGGATCCGCGGTGTCGATTCGCATCGAGGAGATTTCCGGGAGTGCCGGTGCGGGGCAGGGGATCCAGCCGGGACCTGGTCAGACGCTGTCGGTGCCGTTCGGCGACATCGCCAAGGCCCGCACGACATTCGAATGGGGCTCACCGCCGCGACGCACACCGCGCAGCTCCCCGGGAAGGCAGGGGCGATGAACAGCCCGGAGATCATGGAAGCGCTCCAAGCACTCGCTGCCGAGAAGGGCATGACCACCGAGGTCTTGCTCGAGGCGGTCGCGAACGGCCTCGAATCGGCCTACAAGCGCCGCGAAGGTGCCGCCGAGCAGGCTTACGTCATCATCGACGAGTCGTTCAACATCACGGTGTACGCCCAAGAAGTCGATGAGCTGGGCAACGTCGTGCGCGAATGGGACGACACGCCTCACGACTTGGGCAGGATCGTGGCCCAGACCGTTCGGCAGGTCCTGAACCAGCGCATCCGTGAAGTCGAGCGCGACATGAAGTACGACGAATACGCCGGGCGCGAGGGCGACATCGTCACCGGCATCATCCAGCAGAACGACGCCCGCTACACGTTGCTCGACTTGGGCCGTGTGGAGGCACTGCTGCCCCAGTCCGAGCAGGTTCCCTACGAGCGGCCCGAGCCCAACAGCCGCCTCAAGGCGTACATCGTGGAGGTGCGCAAGACCGCCAAGGGTCCGCAGATCGTCGTGTCGCGCACGCATCCGGGACTGATCCGCGAGCTGTTCAAGCTGGAAGTCCCCGAGATCTCCGATGGCGTCGTCGAATTGAAGGCCTGTGCGCGCGAACCCGGCCACCGCACCAAGATCGCCGTCTGGTCGAATGACCCCAATATCGATCCGGTGGGTGCGTGCGTGGGTGCGCGGGGCAGCCGGGTGCGCCAAGTGGTGAACGAGCTGCGAGGCGAGAAGATCGACATCGTCCCGTTCTCCGACGACCTCCATGACTTCGTAGCGAAGGCGCTGTCCCCGGCTCGGGTCCGTGAGGTTCGCTTCCATTCCGAAGAGGGTGTTGCCGAGGTGGTCGTGCCCGACCACCAGCTGTCGCTGGCGATCGGCCGCGAGGGCCAGAACGCGCGCTTGGCGGCCCGGCTGACCGGCTGGCGCATTGACATCAAGAGCGAAACCCAGATCGCAGAGGAAGAAGCCGGCTACTCAGGGGAAGAGTGGGCCGAGGGGGAGTGGGTCACGAACCCCGACACCGGCGAGCAGACCTGGGTTCCTGCCGACGGCAGCGAGGCCATCACGGCGGGCCAGTGGTCCGAAGCCGTCACCGAGCAGCAGGACGGCGACGAAGCCGGCGACGCTGTGCCGGCCGGCGAGACTGTGCAGACCAGCGAGGCTGTGCAAGCCGACAATGCCGCGCCGGCCGACGATGCGGTGGCCGAGACCCCCGCAGAGGCCAACACCGACCCCAGTACGCTTCCATCGGATTCGACGGCGCCTTGAGGCCGATGGCCCGGTTCGTCGCGTCCCCGTTTCGTTCCCTGAGCCCCGCCGGGCGCCCCGTCAACTCTCGACAGAACTTCCGACAGAAAGACCGACCGCTTGCCGAAGAAAGTCCGCGTTCACGAGCTCTCCAAAGAGCTGGGCATGACGCTCACCGAGGTGCTCGACGTATGCGAGTCGTTGGGCATCGGTGTGAAGACGCACTCGTCCAGCATGGAGGACGCTCAGGCTGACCGCGTCCGGCGCAAGGCCGCGCGTGAAGGACTGATTCGTGACGAGCCGCCGCCCGAGGCACGCAAGGCTCGTAAAGCGCCGGCGAAGGCTGCCGCTGCGACCTCGCGTGCAGCCCCGCGTGACGACTCGGCAGAGGCACAGCAGTCGCCGCCGGCGATCCGCCCGGCTCGCAAGGCCTCGGCTGAGTCGAAGCCGGATGAGCAGGCGGCACCGGCCTCGGAGCCAGCGGCGCAGGCTCCCGCAGCCGCGCCGGCCGCCGACGCACCGCCCCAGACTGCAGCTCCACCTGCTGCTGCGGCCGAGTCGGCTCCGCCGAAGGCACCGAGCGCTCCGCCGGACATGCCGCCGCCTGGCACTCCGCCGCCGAGCACGCTGCCATCGGCGGGTGCCCCGCCGCCGGTGCCGCCGCCACGGCGGTTGGTCACCTCCAGCGGCCAGGAATCAGCGCGGCCGATCCTGCCGCCGTCCGGGCGTCCGGCAGCGCGCGCGGAGGAACCGGCCGCGCCGTCGAGGCCAGCGCCGGACGAGGCCGCCGGATCTGCCCTGCCGCCGCCTCCTCCTTCTCGTCTGCCGGTGCCACCGAAATCTGCCGATGGCCGACCGATCCCGCCCCCGCCGGCGGCGCCTCGCTCGGGATCCGGCAAGCCGATCCCTCCGCCGCCGGGCCCTCCCCGCACATCAGCTCGCAGCGGGGGCCCGTATCGCTCGGGTCCCCCCGGCGGGTTCCGGCGTCCCGCGGGCGGCGGTGACCGTCCGCACGGTGGCGGTCCAGGCGGCGGGCGCGCGCACGCGGGAGCACCGCCACCCCCCGGCGGCCGTCCGGGCGGACCCCCCGGCGGTGCTCGTCCGGGAGGCCCGCGAGGAGCACCGCGAGGCGGTCCACGAGGCCGGCCGCGCCGCCGCCGTCGTCGCCAGCGCGAGGAACTGCAGCCTCAGCAGCTCACCGCCTACACGCCGGTGGATGCACCCGTTCCCGAGGGCGAAATCGTCATCGAGCGGGGATCGACGGCTCAAGAAGTGGCCGCTCGGCTGAACCGCTCGGCCGCCGACATCGTGCGATTCCTGCTGCAGCAGGGCGAGATGGTGACGGCCACCCAGTCGCTCAGCGATGACATGATCGAGCTCTTCGCTGCTGAGCTCGGTGCCGAGGTGCGCATCACCGAGCCCGGCGCGGAGCAGGAAGAGGAGCTGCTGCGGGCGCTCGAAGTCGACCTCGCTGACGAGGGCGCTCAGATCCGGCCGGCGGTGGTGACGGTCATGGGCCACGTCGACCACGGCAAGACGCTGTTGCTCGACCGCATCCGTTCCTCGAACGTCGTCGAGGGCGAGGCGGGCGGCATCACGCAGCACATCGGTGCCTACCAGACCACGCGCGGCGATCACCGGATCACGTTCATCGACACCCCCGGTCACGAGGCCTTCACGGCGATGCGGGCCAGGGGAGCGCAGGCCACTGATGTCGTCGTGCTGGTGGTGGCCGCCGACGACGGCGTCATGCCGCAGACGGCCGAAGCCATCGACCATGCGCAGGCGGCCGAGGTGCCGATCATCGTGGCCATCAACAAGATGGATCGGCCCGGTGCCGACGCCGATCGGGTGCGAGCCCAGCTCGCCGAGCGGGGCTTGGTGCCCGAGTCGTACGGCGGCGACGTGATCACCGTGCCCATGTCGGCCATGACGGGTGAGGGCATCGACGAGCTGCTGGACCAGATCCTGCTCGTCGCCGAGCTTGAGGAGCTCACGGCCCCCGCGTCCGGGCGCGCAGTGGGCATCGTGCTCGAGGCCCATCTCGACCGCGGCCGTGGCCCGGTCGCGACAGTGCTGGTGCAGCGCGGCACGCTGCGCATCGGCGAGCCGATGGTCGCCGGGGCCGCGTGGGGCCGCGTGCGTGCCATGACTGATGATCGCGGCGCCCCGCTCAGCGAAGCGGGTCCGTCCATGCCTGTGGAAGTGCTCGGTCTCGGCGAGGTGGCGCGCTCGGGCGACCTGTTCGTCGTGGCACCAGACGAGAAGACCGCAGGCAAGGTGGCGGAGACCCGCGAGCACTGGCAGCGCCAGGCCAGCCTGGCCGGCACCGCCGGCGGAAGCGGCGGCGGAGCCCGGCTGGAGGACATCTTCAAGCAGGTGCAGGCCGGCGAAACGGCCACCCTCAACCTGGTGCTCAAGGCGGATGTCCATGGCTCGCTCGAGGCGGTCACCGACAGCCTGCGCAAACTCGAGCGCGAGGACGTCAAGCTCTCCTTTGTAAGCCGCGGTGTCGGCGGCATCAATGAGAACGACGTACAGCTCGCAGCTGCTTCGGAAGCCACGATCATCGGCTTCAACGTGCGTCCCGACCGCAATGCGCGCCAGACGGCCGAGACCGAGGACGTAGAAGTCCGGCTCTACGAGATCATCTACGACCTCATTTCCGATGTGCAGAACGCCATGGTCGGCCTGCTCGAGCCGGAATTCGAGGAGATCGTGGTGGGCGAGGCACAGGTGCGCCAGGTCTTTCGCATCTCGGGCGTGGGACCTGTGGCCGGCTGCGTCGTGGAGCACGGCAACGTGCGCAGCGGCGCCAAGGTCAGGTTCCTGCGTGACGGCACGATCATCTGGAAGGGCGCGGTCTCCTCGCTGCGGCACTTCCAGGACGACGTCGCTGAGGTGTCCGCGGGCATGGAGTGCGGTATCGGTCTCTCTGACTTCTCTGATCTGAAAGAGGGCGATGTGATCGAGACGTACACCGAGCGCGAGATCGCCCGCGTCGCCTGACGGCGCAGCCGCCCGATGGCCAGTCGCTCCCGCCGTCGGCGGCGCACGATGCCGACTGCGCACGGATACGAGCGGACCGATCGGGTTGCCCAGCTCGTGCGCGGCATTGTGGCATCGGAGATGGAACGGCTTGACGAGTCGTTCGAGGGCATCGTGATCGCCGGCGTGGAAGTCGATCGTGAGCTGAGCGTCGCCGTGGTGCACTACGACGTGCGCGACGACGATGCTGCAGACAGGGCGGCCGCGGCGTTCGATGAGCACCATCACCGACTGCAGCGGGCTTTGGGTGCGAGCACCAGCCTGAGACGCACTCCCACGCTTCGCTTCCGCCGCGACCGGGGTGCCGTGGCTGCCGAGCGGATCGACGACCTGCTGGCGGGCCTCTCCGATCTGCAGCACGAGCCACCGCCCTCGTCCGATGCTGGCGATGGGCAGGACGAGGGACCCTGAACGGCATGGCGCGACGCCGTCCGTCCACCGTTCATGGCAGCGTCATCGTCGACAAGCCGCACGGGCCCACCTCGCACGATGTAGTGGCCCTGCTGCGCCGCCGATTCGGCGAGCGGCGCATCGGCCACGCCGGCACGCTCGACCCGTCCGCAACGGGCGTCCTGGTGGTCGGCATCGGCAGTGCGACGCGCCTGCTGCGATTCGCCACCGCAGGTCGCAAGAGCTATGAGTGCGAGATCGTGTTCGGAGTCGAAACCAGCACGCTCGATGCCGCCGGCGAGACCCTCGCGACCTGGTGCATGCACCTCGATCCCACGGAGGTTGCCGACGCGGCTGCGGGCTTCGTCGGCTCGATCTCCCAGCTGCCGCCGATGGTGTCTGCCGTCCGTGTCGGCGGTCGCCGCCTGCACGAGATCGCCCGGTCGGGCGACGCTGCAGAACGCGTGCCGCGCCCGGTCGAGGTTTACCGATTCGACGTAGAGGCCACCGGTGATCCGCAGGTGTACCGGGCGTCGGTCGACTGTTCCGCCGGCACCTACGTCAGGACGCTCGGCGCCGACCTGGGGAGCGCGCTGGGTGGCGGGGCTCACATTCGAGCGCTCCGGCGGACGCGCAGCGGCTCGTTCTCGCTGGCCGAGGCCGAGCTCCCCGATCAGGCGGCGCTGCGACCGCCCGGCGAGTTGGTTCGTGACCTGCTCCAGATCCGTCTGTCCGACGATGACGCCGCCAACGCCCGCCAAGGCGCTCATTTGGCCGCTCATCGCTACGAAGGCTCAGGCCCGTGGACGCTCTTCGATCCCGACGGTCGGCTCGTCGCGGTACATGAGCGCGCTGACGGTCGCCTGCGGGCGACGGTATTGCCCTCGTAGAGCGTGCGCGGACCGGCCTCTGAGTAGCGTTGCGCGCATGGAGGTCATCCGCGACTTGGACTGGTGCCCGGTGCTCGAGCACGGCAGCGTCGTGACCGTGGGGGAGTACGACGGCGTCCACCGCGGACACCGGACCGTGATCTCGGAGATGCATCGCCTCGCAGCGGAGCGGGGGTGCGCGACCGCGGTCGTGACCTTCGACCGTCATCCCGCCACGGTGGTGCGACCGGATTCCGCCCCGCTGCTGCTGTGCGACCTCGACCACAAGCTCGAACTGCTCGCCGAGACCGGCGTCGACTTCACGCTGGTGGTTACCTTCGACGAAGCGCAGGCGGCGGTGCCCGCCGAGCAGTTCGCACAGGAGATACTCGTCAGATGCCTGTCAGCACGGGCTGTTGTGGTCGGCGCCGACTTCCATTTCGGCAAGGGACGCCGGGGCAATATCGAGACGCTGCGCCAGGTCGGCGCCACCTACGGCTACGAAGTTGTCGGGCTCCCGCTGGTGAAGCAGATGACCGGCGACGGCGACGTGATCTCATCCACGTCGATCCGTGAAGCGCTGGCTGCGGGTGATGTCGAGCGGGCCCACCGGCTGCTCGGGCGACCGTTCGAGGTCCGTGGCGTGGTCACGCTCGGAGACCGCCGCGGCCGCCAGATCGGAGTGCCCACCGCCAACCTGCCCACCACCCCCGACCTGCAGATTCCCGCCGACGGCGTCTACGCCGCGTGGTACGTGCGCCCCGATGGCGCCCAATACCCGGCGGCTGTCAACATCGGCCGCCGCCCGACGTTCTACGAGTTCGCAGAGCGCTCGCTCATCGAGGCGCACCTGATCGGCTTCCGTGGCGATCTCTACGACGAGACCGCCAAGGTCCGCTTCGTCCGCAGGCTGCGGCCCGAGCGCCGCTTCGACGGCGTTGACGAACTGAAGGCTCAGCTTCGCCGAGACATCGAAGACGCCGCAAAGTGCCTTCACACCTGACTCGCCTGGCACTGATGCCATAGCTGGGGGTCTCGCCGCCTCCCCAGCGGGTGCACCGCAGTTCTGCTGGTAGCCTGCACGGCTGACAAGAGACAGAAGACCACGGCCGGGTTGTCCGGCCAGTTCGTCGCAGCAGGCCTCCCATCGGCCGTGCGACGGCAACACAGAGGGAATACAGCAACGGCATGAGTGCCAAGAGATCAAGTCCAGCGGCCTCGGTGATCGACGAACATCGCCATTCCGAGGCCGATACCGGATCGCCAGAGGTGCAGGTCGCTCAATTGAGCGCCCGGATTGACCACCTCACCGAACACCTCCAGACCCACCACAAGGATCACCACAGCCGCCGAGGGCTGTTGAAGCTCGTCGGACGTCGGCGCAGGTTGCTCGACTACCTGAACGCCAACGACGTCGAGCGGTATCGAGCTTTGATCGCAAAGCTCGGCCTCCGGCGCTGACCACCGATCCCCACCCCACAACAGGAGCAGACATGGCTGAAGCCATTTCGGTCACCGGTCCCATCGCGGGCACCGACAAGACCATCACCTTCGAGACCGGCGTGCTCGCCGGGCTCGCAAACGGGGCGGTCACGTCCCGCATCGGCGACACGCAGGTGCTCGTCACCGCAACCGCATCGAGCCGCCCACGCGACGGCGCATCGTTCTTCCCGCTTACCGTCGACATCGAGGAGCGCATGTACGCCGTGGGCCGGATTCCCGGTTCATTCTTCCGGCGAGAGGGGCGTGCATCCGACGATGCGATCCTCACGTGTCGGCTGATCGACCGCCCGCTGCGGCCGAACTTCCCGGGCGACTACCGCCACGACACCCACATCGTGGGCACGATCCTCGGCGCCGACCATGTCAACCCGTACGACCTGGTGGCGCTGAACGGCGCGTCGGCCGCCCTGTGGCTGAGCGGCATCCCGTTCGACTGCCCGATCGCCGGCGTGCGGATCGCCTACTCCACCGACGGCGAGTGGATCCCCTTCGCCACCCACGAAGAGTCCGAGGCCGCCACGTTCGAGATGGTGGTGGCCGGTCGCCAGCTCGACAGCGGCGACATCGCCGTGATGATGGTGGAGGCCGGTGGCACCGAGAAGGCGTTTGAGTACTACGCCGAGGGCGCGCCGAAGGTCACCGAGGACGTGCTTGCGAGCGGTCTCGAAGCCTCCAAGCAATGGATCGACGACATCATCGAGATGCAGAAGTCGCTGCGCCGGCTGGTCGAGGAGCAATCCGGGCCGATCTCGGCGATGGAGTACACGTCCAGCAAGGACTACTCCGACGAGGTGCTCGATCGCGTCCGCGAAGTTGCCACCGACCGCATGCGTGAGGTGATGGCGATCGCCGACAAGGCTGACCGCGAGGCGGCACAGTCTGAGACCAGCAGCGCCGTGGTCGACGAGGTCGCCGCAGAGTTCGCCGATCTCGACGGCGCCAAGGATCAGATCCGCGAGGCCGTCAGGTCGCTGTCGAAAGAGATCGTGCGCGAGCGCATCGTGGCCGACGGCTTCCGTATCGATGGACGCGCCACAGATGAAGTCCGGCCGCTCTCGTCGGTCGCGGGCTACCTCGGCCGCACCGCTCACGGTTCGGGCCTGTTCCAGCGCGGCGAGACCCAGGTGCTGAATGTCACCACCCTGGCGATGTCCCGGATGGAGCAGATCGTCGACACCCTGAATCCGCAGGACCGGCGCCGGTTCATGCATCACTACAACTTCCCGCCGTTCTCCACCGGCGAGGCCGGTTTCATGCGGGGCCCCAAGCGGCGTGAGATCGGCCACGGCGCACTCGCCGAGCGTGCGATCTTCCCGGTCATCCCGTCCAAGGAAGATTTCCCGTACGCGATCCGGCTGGTGTCCGACGTGCTCACTTCCAACGGGTCCACCTCGATGGGGTCGGTGTGCGCATCGTCGCTGTCGCTGATGGATGCCGGCGTGCCGATCGTGGACCACGTCGCCGGTGTCGCGATGGGCCTGGTGTATGCCGACGGCAAGTACGTGACGCTCACCGACATCCTGGGTGCCGAAGACGCCTTCGGCGACATGGACTTCAAGGTCGCCGGCACCGAAGACGCCATCACGGCACTCCAGCTCGACACCAAGATCGACGGCATTCCCGCCGAGGTGTTGGCCCAGGCGCTGCAACAGGCCCGGCAGGCTCGCCTGCAGATCCTCGAGGTAATGCGCACTGCGATTGCCGAGCCGAGGCCCGATGTCGGCGAGACGGCGCCGAAGATCACCAGCTTCGAGATCCCGATCGACAAGATCGCCGAGGTCATCGGACCGCGGGGCAAGGTCATCAACTCCATCCAGGAGGAGACCGGCGCCGACATCAATGTGGACGACGACGGCACCGTAGGCACTGTCAGCATCGGCGCTACCGACCGCGAGGTGGTGGAAGAGGCCGAGCGGCAGATCCGGCTGATCGTCAACCCGCCGACGCCCGACGTGGGTGCCACCTACGAGGGCCGGGTGGTCAACATCACCAAGTTCGGTGCCTTCGTGAACGTGCTGCCCGGCACCGACGGCTTGCTGCACATCTCCAAGCTGGGCGGCCGCCGGCGGCTGAACTCGGTCGAGGAAGTGCTCGAGCTCGGCGATGTGGTCAGCGTGATCGTCGAGGAGATTGACCCCAACGGCAAGATCAGCCTCTCGCCGGCCGATCCGACCCAGGTCGGCGGCTCGGAGGGCGATGACGACGGGGCCGACGACGACGCGCCGCCGCGGCGTGAACGCGGCCGCGACCGGGACAGGGGCGGCAGCGGCAACGGCACACGCCGCTCGCGCACGCCGGTGACCGCCGCAGTGCCGGCAGGCGATGGTGCAGATGCACCGGCTGCCGCCGCCGATGGCGATGACGAGGGCGGCGCCGCATCGGCACCGAGCGGCACAGCCCGCGAGGACGTCTCGTTCGGTGAGCACTTCGAGCAGATCGCGAAGGATGTCTACGGCGACCTCGGGCCCGAGCTCGAGCAGTCCGGACGGGGATCAGGCCGCCGCCGCGGCCGCCGTTGAGCGGGTTCCGCTCGCCGGATAGGTCGTGCGGCCGTCCGCCACACAACGAGGCGTTCTGACCCGCCACTAGCGTGACCATCGTGAAAGTGCTGGTATTCGGCGCGGGTGGACGGATGGGCGCCACGGTGTGCGAGGCCGTGGCCGCCGATGCCGATCTGGAACTTGCAGCCGGTGTGGACCCAGGTGCGCCGGGCCAGCGCGACGTCACCGGCAGCATCGACATCGTGGCGTCGGTCGCCGACATCGACCCGGCGGGCGTCGACGTGGCTGTCGACTTCACGGTTGCCGCGGCAGCCCGCGAGAACTTGAGATGGTGCGCGCAGAACGGTGTCCACGCCGTTGTCGGTACCAGCGGCCTCGATCTCGACGACTACGAGCGATGCCGGGCGGCGTTCACCGCCAGCAATTGCCTCATCGCCCCGAACTTTGCCATCGGGGCGGTGCTCATGATGCGCTTCGCCGAGCTTGCCGCTCCGTTCTTCCCGACAGCCGAGGTCATCGAGCTGCATCACGACAACAAGGTGGATGCGCCCTCTGGCACCGCCATGCAGACCGTGCGTGCGATGGCAGAGGCCTCCGATGACTGGGGGCCCGATCCCACCCGCGACGAGGTGGTGCCGGGCGCCCGCGGCGGCAAAGGTCCCGGCGGCATTCCCGTTCACTCCGTGCGGCTGCGGGGACTGGTGGCGCACCAGCAGGTGCTGCTGGGCACGGCCGGCGAGACGCTCACCATCCGACACGACAGCCTGGACCGGGTGTCGTTCATGCCAGGCGTGCTGCTCGCCTGCAAGTCCATCGGCGAGTACCCCGGCGTCACGATCGGCCTCGATACGTACCTGCAGCTCTAGTTCGTGCGGGGCCAATGGTGACCGAGGCCGCGCAACCTCGACCGCTCTGGGAGTTCGCCCACGAGCGGGGGATGAGCCGGCGCCGGTTCCTCTGGCTGCTGTCGGCGGGCGGGGCATCGGCCGTGCTGGCCGCATGCACGGGCACACGGGTTCCTGTTGAGACGCTGGCGTCGAAGGCCCCGGCCGTCGGGACGGCGCCATGGTTCAAGGACCCGGCGCCATTCATCGTGCGCGGCACCTCAGGCCTCGAAGCTCGTCTCGAGAACATGGACGGGCTGATCACCCCGGAACGCTTCTTCTTCGTGCGGAACAACTCGGTCAGCCTCGATGTCGCGGTCGACGACTGGTCGCTGAGCATCACCGGCGACGCCGTAACCACGGAGCTCGCGCTGTCCTATGACGACCTGCTCGCCATGGAGAGCCGAACGCTGGAGGCGTACCTCGAATGCGCCGGGAACCACCGGGCCATGTTCGACCTGGTCAATGGCCAGGCGGCCGAGGGCACCCAGTGGGGGACCGGCGCCGTCGGCAATGCCACGTGGACCGGTGTGCCGCTCGCGGACGTGCTGAGCGCGGCGGGCATCAGCGACGACGCCGTCAGCGTGATCCTGATCGGCATGGACATCGATTCGCCCGAAGTGGGCTTCCGCCGTGTGATCCCGGTGGCCAAGGCGATGGACCCCGACACGTTGCTGGTGCACGGCATGAACGGCGCCACGCTGCCGCGCGACCACGGCTACCCGCTTCGGGCGCTCGTCCCGGGCTGGGTCGGCAGCACGAGCATCAAGTGGCTCAGCCGCATCGTGGTCTCGGCTTCCCAGCAGTGGGCCCGCAACAACACCACGTCGTACGTATTGATCGGCGATGCATACCCGCCCGAGGGCCAAGCCGAAGGAAAGGTGGCGACCACCCAGACCATCAAGAGCGCGCTCGCGCTGCCCTGGCCGGCCGAACTCGACACCGGCGAGCACCGCATCGGCGGCTACGCCCATTCCCCGGCAGGCAGGATCGCCGCTGTCGAATGGAGCGACGACTCGGGCAATTCGTGGCAGGAAGCGCAGCTCGCCGGCCCGCAGGCGCGCCTCGGCTGGGCCCGATTCGAATTCACCTGGGATGCGCCCACCGGCCTTCACACCGTGATGACCCGGGCCACCGATACCGCCGGCAATACCCAGCCCCACTCGGTCCCCTTCAACCGCAAGGGCTACCTCTTCAACCAGCCAGTGCCCCACCCCATCAAAGTCGTGTAGGACACGACGAGGCGGTGTCATCGCCGGACAACAGTGGGTCACAAGAAATGACTCGCACACCTAGCGTCAGTCTTCGTACTCTCGCCCGATGCCACCTCGAGCGGAACGTCATCCAGACAAGGACGTCAATTCCGCTTTGAAGGCAATGAGTGACGCGGGTTGGCGCGTCGAGCGCTCAGCAGGCCGTTCATCGCACGCTTGGGGCAGGGCCTTTTGTCCTCACGCCGGCCAGAGCGAGCACTTGGACTGCGCTGTCTCGATCTCCGGTACACCTCGAAGCGGTAGCAACGAGGCACGTAGACTGAGGAGGCGCATCAGGCGGTGCCAGCGAATCGGCGAGGGCACATGACTCAGTCAAGTTCAACGAATCGCAACCCTGTGCATCACTTCGTGCTGGTTACCGAGGGATGTGACCTGCTCGACAACGCCAATCTCGAAGCGCTCTACGAGGCGGGCTGCACCGATGCCAGCATCGGACATCGCACCGTGGAGTTTGATCGCGAAGCGCCGACGCGCTGGGAGGCCATCCAGCAGGCGATTCGAGACGTAAGCACGGTCACGGGACTCCGGGTCGTTGACGTCCGCGACAGCATGGACGCCGTGCCCACGGAACCGCCTGCACCTGCCTTCACGTAGACCGCGAACAGCGCCCCACCCCATCAACGTCGCGTGACCCCGCGATACATCAGGTGCCGCCGGGGTCGGGAACCGTGATCGAGGTTTCCCCGATCAGCCACCCATCGCCGCCGCCCCATGGGTGACAGGTGCCGGCACTGATCGGGCCTGGGCAGGCGTAGAGCCGCACGAGGTAGCGCCTGCCGGGCTCCAATTGCAGGTCATACCAGTTGCCGCCAGGAAAGCTGTCCAGAAAGTTGACTCGCTCGCACTTCGTGTTCGTGGGTCGTGTGTTTCCCTCAGCACATGCGCCCCAGAGCCATTGGACGAAGTAGGACTGTGCTTTGGCGTCCGGATCCCACCTCATGCGGTAGCACGGGTGAACCGCGCCGGTGTCTTCGTGCAGCCACGAGCAGGTCCCGAGGGGAGTCTGTTCGATCTGCAACGCAGGAGGCGCCGTGTCCTGTCGTTCGGCAGTGATCGTGACTGTCGCGTAGATGAAACAACCCGGTGGCAGGCCCAACCGTCGCAGAAAGTACGTCTCGTAGGCATCGTCGCAGGCGAGCACGGTGAAGTCGTAGGAGTTGCCTTCGTCCACCTCGGACAGGACATGCGTCGTGCCGTCGACTCGGACGGCGTTATTCAGTGATCTGCACGTCTTGAAACCACAGATTCTGTAATACGAGGCGCGCGGCGCCGGCGTCCAGCTCAGGTCGAACACGATCGACGTATCGGTTCCAACGTATGCCGGACGTTGCGTAGCAGTGACCTCCGTGACAGGCGGCAGCACCTGAAACCCTTCACTCCCGGATTGACCAGCTCCTACAGCGGACTCCGGTCGGACGACGAAGCCGTATTCCCGTGCGTAATCGGTCATGTCGATCGTGCCTGCGGGGAAGTCGTACGAAGTCGTGTTCGCTGACACGGTTTCTGCGGACACGGTGCTGAATTCGTACGCGAGGCCGGTGCGGATGCTCTGTCGCCGTCGTAGCTCGATGGTGTAGCCCGTCACGGGCTCGATGTCGAACGC
This sequence comes from Candidatus Poriferisodalis sp., assembly GCF_965204125.1. GTDB lineage: Bacteria > Actinomycetota > Acidimicrobiia > Acidimicrobiales > Poriferisodalaceae > Poriferisodalis. The sequence goes on from NZ_OZ241968.1 coordinate 2,330,856, forward strand.
GGTCTGTGGCGGTTGCCATGTGAGTCGGGCGCTGCCGTCGGGCTCAACTCTCAGCGAGACTTCCGGCCGCGTCGGTGCCATGCGCACACAGGCGGGATGACCATCGCCCGTCGGCCACCCTTGGGCGACCAGCTCGTAGCACGGGTACACCGAGACAACTGTCGGGTCTCCAAGCCCACTCGACCTCACTGATGCCGGATAACCGTCGAGGGAACCGAGGACTGCGTCATCGTCGGCCGCGAAGATGTGTTTGGCCGGTTGGCTCCAGACACCCGGGGTATCTCTGGTATTGGAGGGGCGCCGGAATTCGCCGATTTTCGCCCTGAGGCGTATGGCTCCCGTGGCGCGGCCGTAGAGGTGCGGTGCTCCGACGTTGTGGTCCAGTTCGTGCTCGACTACGTACGGCCAGTACTGCTGCAACGGTCTGAGCGCCGGAGCTAGGCCGTCGTCCGGATCGTGCTTCAGGAACGTCGTGCCGACGGGCCCGCCGAGCTGGCCTCGCCCCGCGGCATTTGGAGTGGCTTTCGGGTTTGCGATGTAAACGAGCATTGCGTGCCCGACGTGTGGGGTCATGGGAGGGAGACTGTCGAAGCAGTCCCTTGGGGCGAGGCCACCTGGTCCCCAGTCGTCGCTGAAGCCCTCGGGCCTCGCGAGAACCTCGGAAACGATGATCTGGCCGGGTTGGAAGCTGACGTTCAGCAGGCCTGAGGATTGCCATGCATAGAACGGGGCTATCACCCGGTTGTAGTGCGCCGCGTAGTCCTCGAGATCGGATTGGGCGAAGTGATGTTCATAGCCCTGCTCGGCGCAGACGTGAACGTTGACGCTCAGTTCACCGCGGGGCCGCTGCCACCACGCGCGGGCGGCGCGGGTGCCGTCGGATGGCGAAACGCGCACGGCGTCGTTCGCGAACTGCTCGTCGTCTGCGACCTGAGGATCGTCCCCGGATGATGAACCTCCGCCTTGAGGGGTTGTGCCTGCGAGTTCTTGGAGTGCTTCGCTGCTCACTGCGGACCGCGGTCCGACTGCGGTGATGGTGCCGGTGAGGGCGGTCTGTGAGGTGAGCACATCGGCCCAGGTCTTGGCGAAATCGGTGACTGCCTTGGGCACGCTGGTGCCGGCGGGTGGTGCGAGCAGCAGCGGCTGGCACGGGCCGCGCACGGATGCGGCCGCGAGTCCGCCGTAGGGATCGGTGCCGCTGGCCACGGCGATGTCGTCAACCGGTCCGCACGCGGGGTCCGTCAGTGACTCGCGGGCGATCATGGCGGCGGTGGAGTACCGGTCATCGCCGGCGATGCGCCTCGGGTTGAGATTGAGCGCGCTGAGTTCGTCGTGGGCTGCTTTGGAAACAGCTGCTGTGCCGCCCAGGACTACAACCTGCCCGTTGCTGGCCAGCCTCGCCTGCAGGAACTGGCGCGCATCGGCGCCGAGAGCGGCCTTGGGCGTGAGCACGAGCGGCGTCGTGGCAGTGACCCGCGGCGCTGCGGCGATGGCGTCGGCGAAGTTGGCGCCGGTGGCCAGGTACACCACCGACACCTGCGACGGGGCGGCGAACTCGGCGACCTTGCGCGCCGTCTCATAGCGGTCCGTACCTGCGATGCGCTGCGCCTTGGCGCCCAACGCGACGAGCTGGTCCTGGACTTGCTGTGAGATCGCTGCAGTTCCGCCGAGAATGACGATGTCGATGCTGCCGGGACATCCCTGCACGAATCGGCGCGCTGTGGGGTGCAGGGTGGCCGAGCCGCTCAGCAGCAGCGGTCGGTCCAGCGCCGACGCGGCCAGCGCATCGGGCCAGTTCTCGCCGGTGGCGAGCGCCAACTCGACCGAGCCGTCCGACGCGGCAACGCTTGCGCAGTCGCCGCCGATCGCCGCCACCGCGACCTCGTACGCGTCAGCGCCGTCGGCCCACTCGACTGCTGGCGCGGTCTGCGCACCGGCAGGACTCGCCGACACCGCCACGACTGCCAGCACCCCGACCAACCCGAACAGCGCTCGCGTGAACCATCGCAGCTTCAACGGGCAATCCACCCCACGGCTGCGAGCGGGGGTGCACTGTGCCCGTGAAATGGAAGTCGGCGAGGGCATCAGCCCAACGAAAGGCGAGCGAGGAATCACGGCGCGCAGCGTAATGCGGGCGTCCATTCACATCTGTGCTGGTCATGTAGAAATGCTCACAAAGACGAACCTCCGCAACTTGATCGTCCGCAATCCAGCAGGCGATGCGTGATGTCAGTGCAGTTCCCGGGCTGCAGGTCGTCGATATCCGCGACAGTGTGGACGCCGTGGCCACCGAATCGCCAGAACACGCCCTCAGATAACTGCGGCCCGCCCCATTCGCCATTCAGTCCAACGAGATCACCGTGGCGGAGATGGCGGGGCGGCGGCGGGTGCGGTTGCCGACGAAGCGGCCGGTGGCGCGGCGGGTGACACGCTCGATCTCGTCGGTGTCAGGGCTGGGCCGTGACCCCTTGACGGCCTGTTCGACGGCTTGGGCGATCTCGTCGGAGAGGGCCTTGACGACATCGGCGTGCTTGGCGACGTCGAGCCAGCCTCGCGAGGCGACGTCGGGTGCTGCCACCAGGCGACCCTTGCGGTCGAGCACGACGGTCACGTGCACGAAACCTGTTGTGAGGGCGAGGCGCTCGCCGATTACCTCGGTGTCGAGGTCGTCGAGCGTCCCGTCCACGTAGTGGTACGGCGACGCAACGCCGGCGCGGACCTGGAGTTCGTTGCCCTTGAGCGTGATCTGGGCGCCGTCGGTCAGCGTCAGCACGCGCTTGGCCTTCATGCCCATCTCACGGGCAAGTCCGGCGTGGCGAGCCAGCATGTGGAACTCGCCCTCGATCGGCACGAACCAGCGCGGGCGGCACGCCTGATGCAGCTCGCGCAGCTCGTCGCGCTGGGCATGCCCTGACGTGTGGACCTGCTCGTGCCCGTCGTGGATCACCTCGGCGCCTTGCCGGGCCAGTCGCGACACCATGCGAAACACCGAGCGCTCGTTGCCTGGAATTGGATGGCTCGACAGGATCACCGTGTCGCCGGCTCCGGTCGTCACGTCTGAGTGCGCCCCGCTGGCGATCTGCGACAGTGCCGCGCCAGGCTCGCCCTGGCTGCCGGTACAGACGATGCAGAGCTCGCCCGGATCCAGCCTGCCGATGTGCTCGGCCCCGAACAGGCTCCGCTCTGCAATGTCGAGCACGCCGAGCTGACGGGCGATGCGCACGTTGTTCACCATCGAGCGACCCACGGGGACGACCACGCGGCCCTCCGATATGGCGGCGTCGCAGATTTGCTGGACCCGGTGCAGGTGACTGGCGAAGCAGCTCACGATTAGACGCCGGTCCGCTCGCTCGCTGAACAGCCGCCGCAGCGTGGCGCCGATCTCGGTTTCCGACGCGCTGCGGCCTGGGCGGTCGGCGTTGGTGGAATCGGCCATCAGCAGGGCGATGCCCTCGTCGCCCAGCGCCCGCAGGCGCCCTAGGTCGGTCAGCCGACCGTCCACCGGCGAGGGGTCGATCTTGAAGTCCCCGGTGTGCACCAGCGCGCCGACCGGCGTGTGCAGCACGATGCACAGGCTCTGGGGCACCGAGTGGGTGATCGGCAGCGCCTCGATGTCGAACGGGCCGATCCTGCGGCGCTCGCCGTCGCCGATGACATGAAACGACGTGCGGTCTGCCAGGCGTGCCTCGGTCACCTTGTGCTCCGCCAATGCCATGGACAGCGCCGACCCGTACAGGGGAACCTCGATGTTGCGCAGGAAGTGCGGCACACCGCCGAGGTGGTCCTCGTGGCCGTGGGTGACCACCAGCCCGACGATGTCGCGGGCACGCGAATTGAGCCAGCCCATGTCGGGCAGCACGTACTGCACCCCCGGCATGATCGCCGGGTCACCGAACATCACCCCGAAGTCGATGACGAGCAGCTTGCCGCTCTGTTCGACCACGGTGCAGTTGCGTCCGACGTCGCCGAGCCCGCCCAAGAACGTGACAGTGACCGGCGACGAGCCGCTTTGCTGCTTGCTGCGGCTGTTGCCCCGCCGACGCGACCGGCTGCTGCGTCGACCGCGGTCCGGCGCGGTCCCCGACGCGCTCAAGTCTGCTTCAGACGGGCGTAGACCTCTCGGGCGCGGTCCTCCAAACCGTCGGGCGTCGGACCCATGGGCAGGCGGGGCTCGCCGACCGGCAGTCCCAGCGTGCGCAGCATTGCCTTGGTGGGCACCGGGTTGGGCGCCTCGTCGCCGGTCTCGAAGTCGTAGCTCTCCAGCAGGGTGGCGTTGATCTCACGGGCCTTGGTGGCGTCGCCTGCATCCCAAGCGTCGAACATCGCGACGTGCTCGGGAATGCTCCAGTGCGCCGCAACGCTGATCACGCCGACGGCGCCGACGGCCAGCAACGGCAGCGTGAAGGTGTCATCGCCGCTGTACACCTCGAAGCCTTCCGGCGCCTCGGCGATGACCTTCGCGGTTTCACCCGGGTTCCCCGCTGCGTCCTTCACGGCCACGATGTTGGGGATCTGCGCCAGCTCCAGCAGCGTGGGCGTGTTGATCTTGCGCCCCGTGCGCACCGGGATGTCGTACATGACGATCGGCAGGTCGGTGCACTCGGCAACTGCGGCGAAGTGCGCTGCGATGCCAGCCTGCGAGGGCCGGTTGTAGTACGGCGTGACCGCCAGAATGCCGTCAACGCCCAGCTCAGCGGCCTTGCGGGTCTGGCTCACCGAATGAGCGGTGTCATTGGTGGTAGTTCCGGCCACGACCGGCACCGTGACGGCCTCCGCTACTGCGCGCCAGAGTTCCCAATCTTCTTCATCGGTGATAGTGGGGGCCTCACCGGTCGTGCCGGTGATCACGAGACCCTCGGCGCCCTCGCCTACGAGCCAGCGGGCCAGCGTCACCCCAGCGTCCACGTCCAGCGATCCATCCGCCGCGAATGGCGTGATCATCGCCGGAACCACTCGTCCGAATCGCGCGCTCATGTCCCCGAGACTACTGCTGCGCCTTGTCCACGCTGGTCTTGATTTTTCTGCCTGCGGGCGCCCAACTGTGTCAGACGCTGCCTTCGTCGGCGCGGTTGATGCCGAGGGTGGCCAGCAGGTCCTCGTGCAGCTCGAACCACACCGTGTGGTAACTGGGCATCATCGGCTTGGTGAGGTAGTCCAGCTCGCCGGCCTGCAGCCGACCAAGCGCCTCGGCGAATCGGGGCGCGTAGTTGTCGTAGCGAGCCATCACGGCGCAGAGCTGGTCAAGCACCCCGCCGAGCTCGCCGTGCAGGTCTCCCAGCCGGCTGATGATGGCTGCGTCGTAGTCGGGGTCGCCGTGGTCATTCAGCCGCCCGCCATCTCCCGGACCGGCATCTGCCGCTGCGGGATGATCTTCAGGCAGCACCTGCCAGTCGGTGCACAGCTGCAGCATCTTGGGGTTCAGCGCCAGGAATTCCCGGTAGGCCGCCGTCACGGCATCTCGGGCACCGGCGGCATCCAGCTCGGCGGCCAGCGCGGCCTCGCCGTCGTCGCGGCCGGTCGGTGTCAGGATGAACTTCGGCACCCCGCCGACCTCGCGGAACATGCAGTGCCCGGCCTCATCCAGCTCGGCCAGCAGCCATTCGGTGTCGTCGGGCTCGAGCCCGTGGATCGCCGCGACGTCGTCGATCTCGCCGAGCCCCTTCAGCCGCAGCGCGAGCCACACCAGCAGGCGCGGTTCAGACTCGAATGGCGTGCCCACGTCGGCTCACTCCACCACGAGATCGGCGAAGCGGTCCCGCAGCGTCTTCTTGGAGAACTTGCCGGTCGAGGTTTTCGGCACTTCGTCGATGATGCGGGTTGCGCTCGGTAGCCACCACCTCGCCATCCGTGGCGTGAGGTACTCGATGAGCTCGTCATGGGTGATGGTCTCGCCCTCGACCGGCACGACGCACGCCATCGGCCGTTCCATCCAGCGCTCCGACGCCACGGCGACCACCGCGGCCTCTGCCACCTTGGGGTGGCTCATGATCTCGTTCTCCACCTCGGCCGAGCTGATCCACTCGCCGCCGGACTTGATGAGGTCCTTCGTGCGGTCCACGAGGCGGATGTAGCCGTTCGGGTCGCAGGTGGCCACGTCGCCAGTGCGAAGCCAGCCGTCCTCGGTGAATGAGTCTGCGGCGTCGGGCCGGTTGTAGTACGAACCGGTCACATAGGGGCCGCGGACGTGCAACTCTCCGGACGACTCGCCGTCGCGGGGCAGCTCATTGGTGGTGTCGGGCTCGCAGATGCGGAACTCCACGGTCGGCAGGATCGTGCCGACGGTGGTGCGCAGGTCGGCCTTGGCGTCGTCGTCGAGGCCCTGCTGTCCGGAGCGGATATGCGCGATCGAGCACAGCGGGCTGGTCTCGGTCATGCCCCACGCCTGCAGGATCGGCAGCCCCACCGCCTCCCGGTACCCCTCAGACAGCGCCTTGGGCACTGCCGAGCCGCCGCAGGGGATGGCACGCAAGCTCGATACGTCGCGCCCCTCCAGCTCGCCGAGGACGCCCATCCAGATCGTGGGCACCCCCGCAGCAACGGTGACCCGCTCGGTCTCGATGAGCTCGGCCAGCGGCTTGGGGGCCAGGTTCGGGCCGGGATTGACGAGCTTCGCGCCCGCTGCGACGGCCGCATGGGCGAGGCCCCACGCATTCGCGTGGAACATTGGCACGACCGGCATGATCACGTCGCTCTCGCAGACCCCGGCCGAGTCGACCAGCATCGCTGCCAGCGTGTGCAGGTAGGTGGAGCGGTGGCTGTAGACGACGCCTTTGGGCTCGCCGGTCGTGCCGCTCGTGTAGCACATCGATGCCGCCTGGGTCTCGCTGGCAACACGGAAGCTCGCCGGCGATGCCGCTGAGATCAGATCCTCGTAGTCGATGATGCGCGAGTCATCGGGAATCTCAGGTGCTGCGTCGCCGCCGCCGGAGTCGTCCATCACGACGACGTGGCGGACCGTGCTCATGGTGTCGACCAGCGGCCACAGCAGCGGCAGCAGCGAACGGTCGGCGAAGATCACCTCGTCCTCTGCATGGTTCGCGATGTAGGTGACCTGCTCGGCGAACAGCCGGATGTTGAGCGTGTGCAGCACCCGGCCTGAGCACGGCGCAGCGAAGTACAGCTCGAGGTGGCGGTCGGTGTTCCACGCGAAGGTGGCGACTCGCCCGCTTGCAGAGATGCCCAGATCGTCCAGCGCGCCGCCGAGCAGCCTGGTCCGTTCGGCCCAGCGCCCGTAGTTCGTGCGTTCGATGCCCGTTGCGGTGGCAGTCACCAGTTCCTTGTCCGCGAACAGCGTCTCGGCGCGTTCGAACAGTGGATCGAGGGTGAGCGGCAGGTCCATCATCGTCGAGTCCATGACGCCGCAGGCTAGAGGCCATTGCCCCGCACGCCGGAGGCGATGCCGGTGGAGACCTGCGCTACTGCGTAGCCTCGACAGAGGTGGCAGACGACGGCCGAGATGACACAGCGGCGGCCGAAGCCGCCCATTCCGAGCATGCATCGGCGGGTCCAGTGATCACCGACGCCGATCGTCGGCGGATGCAGCTGCTGGCAGCGGTGCCTGTGGGCTTCGCCCTGGCGGCAACTGCAGGGCAGATCCTCGTCGCTCCGCTCGATGCACGGGCGCCACTGCTGCTGCTGTCGCTAAACGCCACCGACGCCATCCTGCTCCTCGTCGCCCATAAGGCCCCGCTGTGGGCGTTCATGGCAATCGGGCTGACCCGTCTGTTCATCACCGACCCGTTCCTATACCGGCTCGGCTACGACTATGGCCCCAATGCCAAGGCCTACCTAGCTGCGGAGCTGGGGCCTCGCAGCCGCGTCATCCGCACCATGGATTGGCTGGAGCGCTGGTTTCCGCGGGCTGGCTGGCTGTTGTTGTTCGCCATTCCCGGCTACCCGATGTGCTTGCTGTCGGGCATGGCGCGGATGCGTCAAGTGCCGTTCGTAGTGGTGAACCTCGCCGGCACCTTCACTCGCCTGGCGCTGGTGTGGTGGGTTGCCGATCTGTTCGCTGGACCCCTCGGAGCGGTCAGCAGGTTCATCAATCGCTACTCGATCCCGTTCACCGTGGCGATGTTCGTGCTGGTTGTGGTGCAGACGGCCCGCAATCAGCGCCGGAGCGCGGCCACAGAGCAGCATTCGTTCGAGGCAGGAACCGACGACGTATAGCCAGCGGGGTCTCCAAAGGTCCGGCCCCGCCTCGGTACTCTCGCTGAGGTGAGTGCGCGCAGCGCTGCCGGGGCCAATGGCTCAAAGGACACGTCCAATTCGTCGTCCGCGCACGACGGTCGTAGCGGCCTCTCGCGGGTGGTTCGCAATGCCCTGAGCGGCCGATCCCGCGAGATCGTGGCGCTGTCGCTGTTCGCGCTCGCCGTGATCTGCGCGCTGGGGCTGCTGGGCGACCGCGCGGGCGTCGTGGGCCGAGTTCTGGAGAGCGCGCTCGCCGTGCTGCTGGGCGTGTTCCGGTACGCCGTGCCGATCCTGCTGGTCTGGATCGGCGTCGCACTCGCCCGTATGACCTCTTCGGAGCGGAGCGGCCGTGCCGCCTTCGGGTTGAGCATGCTCACGGTTGCCTTCGCTGCAGCCGCACACCTGTCCGGATCCGCCGACGGCTTCGGGTCGCTCGAGGACCTGCGAGGCAGCGGGGGAGTGCTGGGTGCTGTGGTCGCCGAGCCGCTGCGACGCCTGATCGACGACCCCGCGACCTGGGTTCTGTTGCTGCTGGTAATGCTGTTCGCGGTCATGATCGTTGCCAACATCGGCCTCGGTCAGGTCCTGCGATGGATATGGGCTGGTCTGTCTGCGCTGGGCCGGACGCTGAGCGGCTCGCTGTCGAAGGGCGCCCGGAGCCTGCAGCGCGTCGGCGAGGATCCCGAACCACCCTCGTTCGGGGACGAGCAGTACGACCTGGGGGCTGAGCCAGCAGGCCAGATGCCGGGTCTGGACCCGACCGCCCCGGGCACCAGCGAGGCAGCCTCCGATGAGCCCGTCTCCAGCCAGACAGCCTTCGAGCCATCGCCGCCCCAATTCGTGGAGCCACCCAGCGATGATCCTGTCCCGACGCCTGTGCCGGCGGCCCTCGCGACCAGCAAGGGCACGGGAGGGAGCAGCCAGCGTCCTCGCTGGAAGCTCCCGAAGAAGTCGATGCTGAAGCGCAGCGGCACCCAGCAGTTCGACCGGGCACAGCTGTCGGCAGGCGCTGCAGCGCTGGTGGCGGCGCTGGCCAGTCACGGCGTGGAAACTCAGGTCACCGGCTGGGAGCCCGGCCCGACGGTCACGCGCTACGAGCTGAAGCTGGGCCCGGGCGTGAAGGTGTCGCGGGTCACTGCGCTCCACAAGGACATCGCCTACGCCATGGCCGCCGCCGATGTCCGGATCCTCGCGCCGATCCCGGGCCGATCGGCGATCGGCATCGAGGTCCCCAACTCCGACCGTCACCTAGTCGCGCTCGGCGACATCCTGTCGGCCAAGGCCGCAACCGACGCCATGCACCCGCTCGAAGTGGCGATGGGCAAGGACATCTCGGGCCGTGAGGTCATGCTCAACCTGGCGACGATGCCCCACGTGCTCATTGCCGGCGCGACCGGCTCGGGTAAGTCGTCGTGCATCAACTCGATCATCGCGTCGCTGCTCATGCGGTCCACGCCCGATGAGGTGCGGATGATCCTCGTCGACCCCAAACGGGTGGAGCTCGGCCAGTACGACGGCCTGCCGCACCTGCTGACGGCGGTGGTGACCGAGCCCCGCAAGGCGGCGAATGCCCTGGCGTGGGCCGTCAAGGAGATGGAGCGCCGCTACGACGTGCTGTCGGAAGCGGGCTTTCGTGACATCACCGGGTACAACGCGGCCGTGCTCGACGGTGCGCTGCACAGCGACGAGAGCGAGCTGCTGGGCAACGACCAGCCGCACGAGTCGATGCCCTTCATCGTCGTGGTCGTCGACGAGCTGAACGACCTCATGATGGTGGCGGCCCGCGACGTCGAGGAGTCGATCACACGGCTGGCGCAGATGGCCCGCGCCGTCGGCGTGCACCTTGTCGTCGCGACCCAGCGCCCGAGCGTGAACGTCATCACCGGGGTGATCAAGGCCAACATCCCCAGCCGGCTGGCATTTGCCGTGTCCAGCCTGGCCGACAGCCGGGTCATCCTCGACCAGCCTGGCGCCGAACGGCTGGTGGGCCAAGGCGACATGCTGCTGCTGTCCGCGAATTCCAGCACGCCGCGCCGCATCCAGGGTGCGTGGGTGAGCGAGTCGGAGGTCGCCCACGTGGTTGCTCACTGGCGCCGCCAGGCACCTGACGTCGACTACGTGGAAGGCGTCGAGGGCACGGCCGAATCCGACGGCGCCAGCATCCTCCCCGGAGGCACGACCGGCGATGCCGACGACGACGAGCTGCTGCGCCAGGCAATGGCCATCGTGGTGGAAACCCAGCTCGGCTCTACGTCCATGCTGCAGCGCAAGCTGAAGGTCGGCTTCGCCCGCGCCGGACGGCTGATGGACCTGCTTGAGCAGCGGGGCGTCGTGGGCCCGTCGCAGGGCTCCAAGGCCCGCGACGTGCTGATGACCCCCGAGGAGCTGTCTGACGCGCTGGGCTCCTAGGACTGCTAGCCCATCGGCGAGCGGCTCCGCTCGCCGCCGGCTCAGATGCCGACGCGGATCTGCAGGTTGCGGGGGCCGCGCACCTGAACGCCGCCCCATTCCACGCCGCCACGGCCGACATCGGTGGCGAGCTCGAAGTTCGGGAAGCGGGCCAGCCACTCCTCGATGGCGACCTTCAGCTCCATGCGGGCCAGGTTGGAGCCCAAGCAGCGGTGGATCCCGAGCCCGAACGCGAAGTGGCGGTTTTCGGCCCGATCGATGACGACCTCGTCGGGACGGTCGAACTTGGACGGATCGCGGTTGCCGGCGCCGAACGGCAGCAGCACCTTGTCGCCCTTGGCCACGGGGCAGCCGCCGATCTCGGCATCGTCAGTGGCGGTGACGCGGGCCATGGTGACCGGCGAGTAGGCACGCAGGAACTCTTCGATGGCCGTGGGGATGAGCTCGGGTTCGTCCACGAGCCGCTCGCGGTCAGCAGGGTTCATGGCCAAGTGCATCAAGCTGGCCGAGATCGAGCTCCACGTGGTGTCGATGCCCGCTAGCAGCAACAGGAAGCTGGCACCGGTGATGTGGTGGTTGGCCAGCGGGTCGCCGTTGGGCAGCTTCATGTCGAGCAGCTTCGACGGCAGGTCGTCTGCGCGTTCCTGGCGCCGCTGGTCGGTGAGCTCGCCGAAGTAGTGGAGCACCTCACGGGTCGCGTTTGCCCGCCGATCGAACTCGTCGCCCTTGGACTGCAGCACGTCGACCGCCCAGCGGGTGAACTTGGGCTCGTCCGACTCGGGCAGTCCCAGGATGCGGGCAATGACCCGCACGGGAATGTGCTTGGAATAGGTGTCGGCGGCATCCGTCACGCCGCTGCGGCCCTCGTCAGCCCCGGTTTCGGCTGCGATGGCGTCGATGCGCTCGCGGGCGATGCTGCGAGTGACCTCGACCATTTCCTCCACGGCTGTAGGACCGAAGAACGGCAGCAGCAACCGGCGCGCGTCGGTGTGGAACGGCGGGTCCGAGGTGATCGGCGGGGCGGTGAGCAGCCCGACGCCTTCAGGTGTGGGCGCCACGGCGATGTCGCGGGAGCTGAAGTTCTCGGTGTCGTAGGCGACCGCTGCGATGTCGTCCCACGTCGTGGGCATCCAGTGCCCGTCATTGTGGGGGCTGTGGGCGACGGGACATTCGGCGCGCAGTTCGTCCCACACGTCTGCGGCGCCCTGGATGTACTCGTCGCTGTAGACGTCGAAGTCCCGCTCTGCCGAAGCGCTGTCGGTGTCAGCAGTCGTGCTCATGGCGGCTCCTTTGAGTCCCCGCGGGCGCGGTCCGAGGCGCTTCCCAGCGTAGGCGACGGGTTCTACGCTGCGCCGTAGTACTGAACCAGCGCGATGGCCGTTCGGCCGTTCGGGAGGGCACATGTCGGGACACGCAGCACACGCGTCAGTCGAAGCGGCACAACTCAGCGAGGTCGCGCAGGGCGTGTACAGCTACGTGCAGCCCGACGGCACCTGGTTCATCAACAACATGGGGTTCATCGCCGGCTCCAGCGCCGTGGTGTCGATCGACACCACCTCCACGGAGCGCCGCAACCGGGCCTATCTCGACGCCATCGCCTCGGTGACGTCGAACCCGGTGAGGGTTGTGGTCAACACGCACCATCACGCCGATCACACCCACGGCAACTACCAGTTCGCCGACGCCACGATCATCTCTCACGCCAAGTGCCGTGACGTGATGGTGGCCGCAGGCATCCCCGACTACAGCGCTGTATTCCCTGGCGTCGAGTGGGGCGACCTGCAATTCCGGGCGCCAGACGTGACCTTCGAGGGCTCGATGGTGCTGCATCTCGACGACCGCCGCATCGAGCTGTCGGACCTGGGCTTTGTGGCCCACACCGACGGCGACATCGTGGCGTGGCTGCCCGATTGCCGGGTGCTGTTCTGCGGCGACCTGATCTTCCACGGCGGCACGCCGTTCGCGCTGTTCGGATCGGTGTCCGGGACGATCCAGGCGATGGACGTCATCGAGAGCTTCGGAGCAGACGTGATCGTGCCGGGCCACGGTCCGCACTTCGGCGGCGACGACATCGCTCGGGTGCTTGACGAGCAGCGCTCCTACCTCCGCTTCGTGCAGGAAGCGGCTGCCGAAGGGCTCGCGACAGGCAGGACGCCACTCGAGCAGGCCGAGGCCACCAACCTCGGCCCGCACGACCGCCACACCGACCCCGAGCGTCTCGCCGGCAACCTTCACGTCGCCTACCGCGAGGCAGCCTCGGGCGGCTACGAATTCCCCGGCGTCCCCCAAGCGATCATGGACATGGTCGCCTACAACGGCGGCGCCCTGCCGCGCTGCTTGGCGTAGCCAGCGCCGGCGGCAGGAGGCGACCCATCCGAGGCTGCGCCTACAACGGCGGCGCCCTGCCGCGCTGCTTGGCGTAGCCAGCGCCGGCGGCAGGAGGCGACCCATCCGAGGCTGCGCCTACAACGGCGGCGCCCTGCCGCGCTGCTTGGCGTAGCCAGCGCCGGCGGCAGGAGGCGACCCATCCGAGGCTGCGCCTACAACGGCGGCGCCCTGCCGCGCTGCTTGGCGTAGCCAGCGCCGGCGGCAGGAGGCGAGAGCATCGGGGTTGATTCGGCATGCCGTTTCGTGGAACGGTTGACGAAAACTGGCTATAGCCGGCCAGTTTCTGGAGGCGTACATGACAAGATCACTGCGCGAGCGTCTGGCTGCGGCTCCGATCACGTGGGGCGTGTGCGAGGTGCCGGGATGGGGACACCAGCTGAGCCCCGACGACGTGCTGTCGGACATGGCCGCGCTGGGTTTCACGCACACCGAATTCGGCTCAGTCGGCTTCCTGCCGACCGATGGCCACGAACTCGCCGCATTGCTGCGGCGCTACGGATTGTCGCTGCTCGGAGGCTTCGTTGCTGTGGTGCTGCACGATCCCTACCGTCTCGAGGCCGAAATCGCGCGCGTCGCCTCCGTTGTGGCCCAGATGGCCGCTGCGGGCGGGACATGGTTCGTGAGCTGCCCGGTCTTCGACCACGACGATTGGCAGCGCCCGGACTTGGACGAGGCCGAGTGGCATCAAATATTCCGGGGATTTGCAGCCATTGACACGGTGACCGCCGAGTCCGGGATGCAGCATGCCTTCCACCCCCATTGGGGCTCATTGGTCCAGGAGGATGTCGAGACGTGCGCGGTCCTCGAACACACCGATACGCAACTCGTGCTGGACACGGCACATCTCACGCTGGGCGGCAGTGACCCCGCAGCGCTGGTCGCGAGTCATGCGGACCGCATCGGGCTGGTGCATCTCAAAGACGTCGACCCCGTGGTAGCCGAGCGGCTTCGCTCCAGCGACGTCACCCTCATGCAGGCCGTCCAGCAGGGGCTCTTCCCCCCGCTAGGCCAAGGCTCGGTCCCACTCGCCGACATCATCCATGCGCTGGAGCAAGAACGTCCAGAGCTGTCCTACGTGTTGGAGCAGGACGCGGCGCTCAGCGGTCCGGATGCCGCCGATGTGGAACGGTTGCGGCGCGACGTCGTTCGCAGCCTCAAGTTTGTGCAAGAATTCGACGCGGCGCGCTAGCACTCCAGGGGAATCGGGCGCTGGCGTTGTGGCCATTCACGTCTTCGGGAGGAAGAACAGACATGAGGCGTATTACAAAACTGCTTGCACTGCTCGCAGCGATGACATTGTTCGCGGCAGCATGCAGCAGCGACAGCTCCGACGAGTCAGCGGACGAGCCGGACGCTCCGGCACCGGCCGAGACGACCGAGGCCGCATCAGATGCGACCGAAGTCACGCTCACGCAGAGCGACTGCGACAAGACGTACCACGTGATCACCCACGGCGACTCGGGAACCTTCTGGTCAGTCGTGGAGGTGGCGGTAGCGGATGCGTCCGAAGCCATCGGCTGCGACGTCGTCTACTTCGGCGCCAACAACGACGCGCAGGCGCAGTCGCAGGCGATTGAGGGTGCGATCGCCGATGGTTCCGACGGCATCGCCATCTCACTGGCAGACCCTGCAGGTCTCGAAGCCGCCGCCCGAGCGGTCGTGGCAGCAGGCATCCCGCTGTACACGCTGAACTCCGGTGTGAACAACTACGAGGATCTCGGCGCCGTCACCCACATCGGTCAGACCGAGATCGTGGCCGGCCAGGGCGCCGGAAAGCGGTTCAACGCCTTGGGTGCCTCCCATGTGCTGTGCGCACGCCAGGAGCAGGCCAACATCGGTCTTGAGGAGCGCTGCCAGGGTCTCGCGGAGACGTTCGACGGACAGGTGACCTCCGAATTCGTCGGCCTCGACGCGAACCCCGACGAGCAGGAGCAGACCATCGCCTCGATCCTCACCGCGGATTCCAGCATCGATGCGGTGCTGGGTGTCGGGCCGAACCTGCCGCTGCGGGCGCTCGACGCTGCCGAGTCGGCTGGGCGCACGCTGCACATCGGCGGCTTCGACCTGTCCTCGGACCTCATCGCTGCAATCGAAGCGGGCGACATCGCTTTCACCGTCGACCAGCAGCAGTACCTGCAGGGCTACATCCCCGTGATCTTGATGCACCTGCAGGCAACGAACCAGAACACTGCCGGCGGCGGCCTGCCGATCCTGACCGGTCCAGGTTTCGTCACGCCTGACAACGCTGCGGAGGTCGCAGCGCTCGTCAGCGCCGGCACGAGGTAGCCCTCCCTGTGGCGGCCGCCACCGCCGGCGGGGCCGACGAACGGCTCGCATATCGCGGGCCGATCCAACAGCTGCTCACCCGTCCTGAGATTGGTGCGCTGCTCGGCCTCGCCGGCGTGTGGCTGCTGTTCTGGCTGACATCTGAAGCATTCGGCACCGCAGGGGGAACAGCCAACTTCCTCGACGTGGCGGCGCTGCTCGGCATCATGGCGGTGCCGGTGGCGCTGCTGATGATCGGCGGCGAGTTCGACCTGTCGTCGGGCGCCATGACAGGCGCCACCGCCGTCTTCGTCATCCTGATGAGCCGCGAGGTGGGCGAGCTGGGAGGCGCCGGGTTCAGCCTGCACCTCGCCGTGCCGCTGTCGCTGTGCTTCGCACTGGCGATCGGCTGGTTCAACGGCACGCTCGTCGAGCGCACGTCGCTGCCCAGCTTCATCGTCACGCTGGGCACGTTCTTCATCCTCATCGGCGCCAAGCTCGGCTTCGGCAAGCTGTTCACCAATAAGGTCATCGTCGAGGGGCTCGACGAGGCGCAGGGCTACGCGTTCTGGGACGACATCTTCGGTGCCGAGTGGATCCGCAACCAGCACATCTGGGACGGCCGCGACTGGGCGTGGGCAGGGCTGCTCGTGCTCGCGGGCGTTGCCCTGCTGCTGGGGCTGCTCGAGATGAGCTACACCCGGCGGCCCGACCCGCCGTCATGGGCCGCGCCCGGCGCATTCGCCGGGGCCGTCGCGGTGCCGTTGTTCGGCTTCGTGATGCTCCTGACCACCGACGGCACCGTCTCGAACTGGCTGTGGGGGGCTGTCATTGCCGCAGGGACCTTGGCGGGTGTCGCTATCTGGTGCAGATCCCGCTACGAGCCAGTGCAGCGGCGCCGACCGGCGCCCGACAACCGCACGAAGCGGATGATCGCCATCGGCGTCGGCGCTGTTGTGGTCGCCGTGGTGTTGGCACTCGTTATGGATGCGACGAACACCGACCAGCTCGGCTTCCTCGGGGGCGGTCTCGGGCGTGCGGTATTCGCCATCGGCATCGCTGCCACTGGTGTGCTGGCCGCGCTGGCCGCGACCGGCCATGTCCGCTCGAGCGCACCGGTCATCGGCGTAGTCGTGGCGCTGTTGCCCGCGATCAGCTTCATGATGACCGTCCAGGCCGCCCGGGCGCTGCTGTTCGGTGGTCTCGCTGTGGCCGGCGTGGTGGCGCTGATGCTGGTGGCGGCGCGGACCGACCTCTCGCTATGGCTGCCGATGGCGACCGCAGCCATCGTGGCTGTCGCCGCGTTCGTAGTGCAGGCCGAGTCCGATTCGCGCAAGCTGCGCGTCGAGCTGTTCTCGGTGCTGCTCCTGATCGCGCTCGCGCTTGCTGCCACCGCAGCGGCCCGAGCCCTCGCACAGAGACGCAGCACGGCGGTGCCCGTGCCGCAGATGGGGCTGTGGCCGCGCGCCGCCATGGCGATCGGCGGGGCTGCGGCCGTCGTGTTCGCCGTGATCGAGCTGATCGACGGTGACGGCCTGCTCTACGCCCTGTCGACCGGAGCTGCCAAGGGCGGCGCGATAGCGCTCGGCATCTTCGCCGTCGGCACGTTCTACCGGTTGCTGTTCAGCAGCGATGAAGGCATGGGCCGGCCCCTCGTGAGGGTCGGGCTGGCGGCTGCGGGCCTGGCGCTTGCGGTCAAGTTGATGTTCATCACTACCTTGGAGGAAGAGGCGACCCAGGCGGTGACCCGGTTCCGGGTCTCGGTGCTCTTCTACTTGCTCTTCGCCGCGATCGGCGCGTGGGTCCTGGCCAAGACGCGCTTCGGCAGCTGGACCTTCGCCGTGGGCGGCAACAAGGACGCCGCCCGGTCGGTGGGCGTCCCGGCTGCCCGCACCAAGACGACGCTGTTCATGCTGGTGTCGGCTTGTGCCTGGGTCGCGGGCATGCTCATCGCATTCCGCCTCAATTCGGTGCAGGCCAATGTCGGCGACGGCAACGAGTTCCGCTACATCATCGTGGCCGTCGTGGGCGGCAACCTGCTGACCGGCGGCTATGGCTCCGCTATCGGCGCGGCGATCGGAGCGCTCATCTGGGGGATGATCAGCCAGGGCATCGGTTTCGCGCGCTGGAATACCGACTGGCGCTTTCTCGTGCTCGGCGGGCTGTTGGTGGTGGCGGTGATCGTCAACAACTACGTACGCCAGCGGGCAGAGCGGTCGCAGGCGGCGCGCGGTGATCCCGACGATGACGAGCCGCCGGGCGACGATGCCGGTGCGGCCGACGAATCTGTCTCTGCAGGAGCTGAGCCATGAGCGACTCGCTGATCGAACTGCGGAACATCTCGAAGTTCTACGGCAACATCATCGCCTTGACCGGGGTGTCCACCACGGTCAATCCCGGTGAGGTGACGTGTGTGCTCGGCGACAACGGCGCCGGCAAGTCCACATTCATCAAGATCCTCGCGGGCGTGCACCAGCACGACGAGGGGGAACTGCTGCTGGAGGGGGAGGAGGTCACGTTCTCTTCGCCTCGGGCAGCCCTCGCTGCCGGCATCGCCACCGTGTACCAGGACTTGGCCATGGTGCCGCTCATGTCGGTTTGGCGGAACTTCTTCCTCGGCGCAGAGCCCACAAGGGGATTCGGGCCGTTCCGCCTGATCGATATCGAGAAGGCCAAGCAGATCGCCAAAGAGCAGCTTGCGGAGATGGGCATCGACATCCGAGACACCGAGCAGCCGGTCGGCACGCTGTCGGGCGGCGAGCGCCAGTCAGTAGCGATTGCCCGGGCCAGCTACTTCGGCGCGCGTGTGCTGATCCTCGACGAGCCCACCTCGGCGCTCGGCGTCAAGCAGTCCGGCGTTGTCCTGCGGCGCATCGTGGAAGCGCGTGATCGAGGGCTCGCCGTGATCTTCATCACGCACAATCCCAACCATGCGTACCCGGTCGGAGACCGCTTCGTGATCCTCAATCGCGGTCATTCCATGGGCAATTTCGCCAAGGAAGGCATCAGCCAGGCCGAGCTGACGCAGATGATGGCCGGCGGTGCCGAGCTCGAAGCACTGCAGCACGAGCTGGCAACGCACTGAACCGATCAATGCGACAGCGCTTGGGCATTGCCGTGGTCGGATTCGGCTGGATGGGCCAGGCGCATGCCCGCTCGGTCATGCGCATCCCGAGCTTGTTCAGCGACCGCAGCTATGCGCCCGAACTTGTGGTCTGCGCTGACACGGTCGACGAACGGCGCGCAGCGGCCAGCGAGGGCTTCGGCTTCGGCGACGTGACCGACGATTGGCGGCCGGCCGTGGATCGTCCCGATGTGGACGTCGTGTACGTCACGGCGCCGAACATGCTGCACTCCGAGATCGTCACAGCGGCTGTGGCCGCCGGCAAGCACGTGTTCTGCGAGAAGCCGGTCGGCGGCACGCCGGCCCAGACGGTGCGCTGCTTCGAGGCCGCCAGAGCGGCGGGCAGCATCACCGGGGTTGGCTACAACTACCGGTATGCGCCGCTCGTGCAGCACGCCAAGACCCTCATCGACAGTGGCGCGCTCGGATCGATCACCAACTACCGGGGCCGCTTCTTCTCGATGTTCGGGGCCGATCCGCTGGGGCTGCTCTCGTGGCGCTTCGAGCTGGATCAAGCGGGCCACGGCGTCACGAGCGACATTCTCAGCCACGCCATCGACTTGGCCATGATGCTGAACGGGCCGATCGCCAAGGTGATCGGCAGCGGCGCCACATTCATTGTCGAGCGGCCGGTCGCGGCAGCTGGCGCAAGCCACTACGCCCGCGGGCGGCTGGGCGACCCGACCGGCGCCGTCACCAACGAGGACTACTTCGGTGCCCTCGCCGTGTTCGCCAACGGTTCGCGGGGCACGTTTGAGGTCAGTCGCACGATGGTGGGCCCAGAGAGCCAGATGGCCTTCGACATCTACGGCACCGAGGGCGCACTGGGCTGGAATCTGGAGACGATGAATGAGCTGCGGCTGTACCTGGCACCGGACGCCGGCAGCGCGTCCGAGCGTGGCTACACGACGGTTCGAGCGGGCGAACGGCACCCTGGCCACGGTGCTTTCGTTCCCGGCGACGCCAACGCCATCGGGTTCGAAGATCTCGTCGCTCTCGAGGATCACCAGTACCTCTCGGCGGTCAGCGACGGGCGCCCGCATTGCGCCGGCTTCGCCGAGGCGGTGGCCTATGTCAGCGTGCAGGCCGCTCTGTTGCGGAGCTGGATGAGCGGCACTTGGGAGGACGTCGTCCCGCTCACCGCCGACAACGTCGATGAGCTGGCACCACATGATCCCGCCGACGTGGCAAGCAGGTAACTCAGGCGCGCATCATCCGTGACGCCGCCCCGAAGGGAGTCTCGCGATGGCAGATATCGAGCTGACCACCGCCGGAGCGATCGTCCGCTACTTGGCGGCGCAACGGATTGCGCTCGACGACCTCGACTCCGATGCGGCCGGCCGACTGGCGGCTGTCTCCGACGGCGAGTCGGTGCCGCTGTTCGGCGGCGTTTATGCGATCTTCGGCCACGGCAACGTGACATGTCTCGGACCCGAACTGCACAGCGCGCGTCATGCGCTGCCGACGTGGCGCGGGCAGAACGAGCAGGGCATGGCCTTGGCCGGCGTCGGCTATGCGCGGGCGATGCGTCGTCGCCGGATCATGGCGGCGACCAGCTCCATCGGTCCGGGCGCCACCAACATGGTGACCGCCGCAGCGGTGGCTCACGCGAACCGCATGCCGCTGCTGCTGCTGTCGGGAGACACCTTCAGCCATCGGCTGCCCGACCCGGTGCTGCAACAGGTTGAGCACTTCGGCGATCCGTCGATGACGGTCAACGACGCCTTCCGAGCCGTCGTCCGCTATTGGGACAGGCTCACCACACCCGAACAGGTGCTCGGGAGCCTGCCGAATGCAGTAGCGACGATGCTCGACCCGGCCGATTGCGGCCCGGCCTTCATCGGTTTGCCACAGGACACCCAAGCTCAGTCGTATTCCTTCCCGGAGCGTTTCTTCGAGCCGGTGGTGCATCGGGTGCGGCGCCTGCGCCCCGACCGGCGCGAGCTCGCAACCGCTGCGGCAGCGTTGTCGGCAGCACAACGTCCGCTGCTCATCAGCGGCGGTGGAGTGCGCTGGTCGATGGCGGAAGCCGAGCTGCGTGCCTTCGCCGAGCGCCACGGCATCCCGGTTGTCGAGACGGTGGCCGGCCGCACCAGCTTCCCGTCCAGCCACCCCCTTGCCTGCGGGCCGATCGGCGTCACGGGCTGTGTCTCTGCGAACGCGATGGCCGCTGCTGCCGACGTGATCGTGGCAGTGGGCACACGTCTGGGCGACTTCGCCACCGGCTCGTGGACCGTGTTCGATCGCGGCTCGACATTCATCGGGCTGAACACGGCACGGTTCGACGCGACCAAGCACGCAAGCTGCCCCTTGGTCGCCGACGCGCGAGAGGGACTGGCCGAGCTGGGAGCCGCGATCGTGGACTACCGCGCACCAGCCGACTGGACGGCGCGTGCCGAGACCGAGACCGCGCAGTACCACGCGTACATAGACAAGCTCGCTGCGCCGGAAGCCATCAGCTCGCTGGCAGAACTGCCGACGTACGCACAGGTGGTGGGTGCCGTGTCGAGAGCGGCCGATGAGCGCACCTACGTGGTGACTGCAGCCGGCGGTCTGCCTGGGGAGACGGTGAACGGCTGGCGCAGCGATGTGGAGCACTCCTTCGACTGCGAGTACGGCTATTCGACGATGGGGTACGAGATCTCGGGTGCGTGGGGCGCGAAGCAGGCGCTGCCCGATCGCGATGTCGTTGCACTCGTCGGCGACGGCTCGTACCTGATGATGAACTCCGACTTGTACAGCTCGGTGCTGAGCGGCCACCCGATCACCCTGGTGGTATGCGACAACGGGGGTTATGCCGTCATCAACCGGCTGCAGCAGGCCCAAGGCGGCGAGTCGTTCAACAACTTCCTGGCTGACACGATGACCCAGACTCCCAAAGGCGCAGCCGATCGATCGGGACCGGGGCCGCTCCATGTCGACTTCGCGGCGCATGCAGCATCCATGGGGTGCGCATCGGAGACTGTTGTCAACATCACGGACTTGGAAGCGGCGCTGGAGCGAGCGAGGGCATCCGAGCGCACGTATGTGATCGTGCTCGCCACACACCCCACATCCTGGACCGAAGGCGGCGTGGCCTGGCAGGTAGGCGTGCCCGAGATCAGCAACCGTCCTGACATCGCTGCCGCAGCCGCCGACATGGCCGAGGCAATGGCTGCCCAGCGGCGCGGCTCGTGAGCGCAGCAGGTATCGGTCTCATCGGCTGCGGCCGGATCGGCCAGATGCATGCGCGCCATCTGGCTGGCATCGACGGCCTCCGGTTGGCGGCCGTGTGCGATGCCGTTCCGGCTGCATCGGCATCGCTCGCAGCAGAGCTGGATGTGCCCGTTGCCGACAGCCCGGCAGCGCTGATGGCCCGATCCGATGTCGACGCTGTGGCCATCTGCTCGCCGACAGAGACGCACGTCGACCTGATCGTGGCGGCGGCGGAAGCCGGGCTGCCGGCGTTCTGTGAGAAACCCGTTTCGCTGGATCTGGCCGAGGCGGAGCGCGCTGTGTATGCGGTTGCCGCTGCAGGCACCGCAGTTCAGCTGGGCTTCAACCGTCGCTTCGACCCTTCGCATCGGGCCGTGGCCGCCGCTGCTCGCAGCGGCGAACTCGGCGAGGTGCACATCGTGGGGATCACGAGCCGTGACCCGGAGCCCCCGCCGCACGACTATGTGGCCGGCTCGGGGGGCATCTTTGCCGACATGATGATCCACGACTTCGACATGGCACGCTTCGTGGTCGGCGCCGAGGTCACCGAGGTGTACGCGGCAGGCGCGGTGCGGATCGATCCCGTGATCGGCGAGCTCGGTGACTGGGACACCGCGGTGGCGGTGCTCACTCACACCGACGGAACCATCACCACCATCGACAACAGCCGGCAGGCGATCTACGGCTACGACCAGCGGGTCGAGGCGTTCGGCAGCGCCGGGGCGATGGCATCACAGAACCCCACCGTCCACAGTGCGGTGCGGTCTGGGCCGGCGGGCGCGGCGTCTGCGCCGATCCCGTGGTTCTTCACCGAGCGGTATGCCGAGTCGTACCGTGCCGAGTGGGCTGCGTTCGTCGACGTGCTCGCAGGCGAACCGCCGCCCGTGACGCTGGAAGACGGCCGAGCATGCTTGGCGATTGCACTGGCGGCAACTCGCTCGGCACGCGAGGGGCGTGCCGTCAGCGTGGCGGAGATCTTGCCCTAGGCGGTCAGTCTGCTAGCCGGCCGGTCCGGTCGAGTCTCGCACCACCAACTCGGCGTTCAGCACCGACACGAGTGCGGTGTCCCGGCCGTTCATGCGGTCGCTCAGCATGCTGACCGCTGTCTGCCCGATATCGGAACGGGGCAGCCTCACGGTGGTCAAACGGGGCACCCCTGCAACGGCATACAGCGAGTCGTCGAAGCCCGTGATGCTGATGTCGCCGGGCACGTTGAGGCCGGCGTCGACCGCGGCGAGGACGGCACCGCGGGCCTGGGCGTCGTTGACGCAGGCAATGGCCGTCGGTCGCCGCGAACGGCGCAGCAGCTTGTCGGTCGCTTCGTAACCGTCCGATTGCAGGAAACCGGCCGGTTCGAATGAGATGTGCCCCGAGCATCCCAACCGCTCCATCTCGCTGGTGTAGCCGCGGGTCCGTGCTGCGACGTTGGGCATCTCGGCATCGCCGATGAGGGCGATATCGCTGTGGCCCAACTCGGCCAGATGACGAATCACGGACGCCATTGCCGCCTCGTCGTCAGTGACGAGCGTGTCGTAGCGGTCGGATCGAAGGTCGTACATCAGTGCGAGGACCGGCAGGACATCGGCGTACTCCTCGAGTTCGGCCGCGTCACGTCGACCGAGTAGCCCCAATGCGAGGCCGTCCACGCGGTACTCGAGCATCCGCTCGATCACCTCGCGCTCGCCGCTCACCTCAGGCGGGCTCGACAGGTACAGCGTCCGCATGCCGCGCCGGCTGACTTCGTGATCCACGGCGAACATGACCTCGCCCCAGAAGGCATCGAAGAGACCGGTGATGACGAACCCGATCGTGCCGCTGCTCAGGCCCGCCAGCGAACGAGCACCGGCGTGTACCCGGTAGCCCAGTTCTGCGGCCGACTCAAGAATGCGCTGGCGGGTGCTCTCGCGAACGTGACCCTCGCCGCGCAAGGCGCGTGATACCAGCGACTTCGAGACACCGGCGTGCTGCGAGATGTCCTTGATGGTCGGGTAGCCACCCTGTCGCTTGGCCGTCATGGATCCCTTCGAGAACTATTGCGAACGCCGTCGCGTCGATGGTACCGAATGGCGAAATCGGGTCGATCAGCGAAAGCGGCGTCAGAAGGGGAGCTTGAGGCCGGGGCGGGGCCAGTCGCCGACGGCGAGCCGGCCGGTGCCCGACAGGGTGACGTAGGCCGTGCGCATGTCGTCGCCGCCGAAGCAGATGTTGGTGGTGGCCGAGTCGTCGGTGGGAGCGAACTCCAGCTCGTCGCCGTCGCGAGTGAAGGTGCTGATGCCGCCGGTGAGGATCGTCGCCACGCTCACGTTGCCCTCAGCGTCCATGGCCAGCGAGTCGAAGTACTTGCGGCCGGCCGGCCGGGCCAGGAACCAGCCACGGGCCGGCACCCCGGCAGCGACCTTGCCCGGGCCCTCGAGATCGAAGGCGAACATGGCACCTTGGAACGTCTCGGCCACATAGACCCGGTCTTCTTCGGGGGAGATGCCCACACCATTCGGGCCGTCCATCGGGAAGGCGATCTCCTCGACGTGGCTGCCGTCGGCCTTGGCGTAGTAGAGCCCGCCGCGGTCCCGGTCGCGGGTGCGGGTCTTGCCGTGGTCGGTGAACCAGAAGCCGCCGGTGGAGTCGAACATGATGTCGTTGGGCCCCTTGAGTGACACGCCGTTCACATCCGCATACAGGATGTCCACCTCGCCGGTCTCGAGATCGATGCGCTCGATGCGGCCGGTGGTGTAGTCGGATGCCACCTCGCCAGGCACGGTGCGGCCCCGCACGGTGATCCACTCGAAGCCGCCGTTGTTGCACACGTACATCGCACCGTCAGGCCCCAGCGCTGCGCCGTTCGGCCCGCCGCCCGGCGTGGCCAGGATGTCTTTGCGACCGTCGGTCACGTCGACGCGCGTGATGGTGCCGCGCCCGATCTCGACAACGGCCACCGAGCCGTCTGCCAGCACTACCGGTCCCTCGGGGAAGATCAGGTCGTCGGTGATCGTCTCAAAGTGGTCAGATCCGAAAAAGCTCATGGCCGCCGACGCTACTTCGCGACCACGCCCGGCTTCCTGCCAAACCAGCGCTGCAACGCTGTCAGCTCAGCGCGTCGCGCCAGGGGGAGGCATCGATGCCGCGGTAGCGGTCTTCGAGCGCGTCGACCAGTTCGGATGTCCAGTACGGGTGGCCGGGCAGCGGGGCGCCGAACAACGACAGCTCGTCGGGCGTGCAGGAGGCGGCGAACTTGGACCACAGGGGTCCATTCGAGACCGGTTGCACGTTGTCGTAGCCGATCCAATCGGCGCCACCGGGCTTGAACGAGGCGCTCATCAGGAATCGGCTGCCGCCGGAGCGGGTGAGGTCGACGCCGCGGTGCCACACGTCTGGCCGGTAGGCAAGGAACGAGCCGCGCACGCCAGCGGCAGCGATCCGATCGCCGTCGGGCGGTCCGTCGTAGGGCCGCGCGGGGTCTGCTGGGCCTCCGGCGAGCTCGGTGGGTGCCACGCCGTCATCCACGTCGCTGAGGTACAGGAAGCCCTCCAGGTTCCACCAGCCCGCTTCGAGACGATCGGGCACCAAGTTGTGGTTGCGGTCCTGATGGAACGGCTGCTCGTAGTTGGCGACCCCGGTGTACTTGCCCCAGATACGGGCTTGGTAGATGCGGATGTCGTCGATGCCCATCGCCATGCGGGCGAACCGGAGCACATCGGCGTGCACCTGCAGACGGTTCAGGCGATGCGAGGTGTATGGGAACAGGATGTGGCCCAGGAACTGCTCGGGACGGAAGGCCGCTCCCTCGGGGTCGGTCTCTCCGAACTTGTGGCCTTGGTTGTAGCTGCGGCCGACGAAGCGCTCTCGAAGTGCTGGGTCGCCCGAGTGGAATTCCTCGGGGCGCGGGTACAGGTCCCAGAGCTCCTCGACGGCGTGGTCGATGTCGGCCGTCGGCACGAGCTGGTCGACCAGCACCCAGCCGTGCTCGCGCCAATGCTTCGCCGCCTCGTCGAGATCGGCAATGCCGACGTACGTGGCGGGCGTGCTCATGGGCTCAATCGGCACCCTGTGCGTCGTCGACAGTGATGCAGGTGCCGGACACGAAATCAGACAGCGGTGACACCAGGTACAGCAGCGTCGAGTCGAGCTGCGAGGGCTTGCCGAGACGGCGACGGGGGAACATCTGGGTGAAGTCGCCCATGCGCTCGAGCATCCCATCCATCATCTCGCTGTCGAACGCACCTGGGGCGATGGTGTTGACGTTGATGTGGTGGCGGGCGAACTCCTGGGCCAGCACCTCGGTCATGCGCACCACGGCACTCTTGGTGATGGCGTACATGGAGGTGCCCAGCGGCGCCCTGAACGCGGCCCCCGACGAAATGTTGACGATCCGGCCGGGCAACTCGGCGGCGATCAGGCGGCGTGCGACCTCGCACGACAGGTGGAACAGCGAGGTGAGGTTGGTGGAGATCATCTCGTCGACGAAGGCCGGGTCCATCTTGAGTGCCAGGCGTGCGTCGGGCTTGCCGGCGTTGTTCACCAGAATCTGGACCGTTCCCAGCTGGGATTCGGCGGCGGCGACGGCCTCGAAGAGCGCCTCGGTGTCGGTTACGTCGAGCGGTATGGGCAGCACGGTGGCGCCGCCGGCCTCCAGCTCGGCCGCCAAGGCATTCAGCCGCTCCACACGTCGGCCGCAGATGGCCACGCTGGCCCCGCACGCAGCCAGCACTGTGGCGAATCGGCGGCCCAAGCCCGACGTGGTGCCGGTGACGAACGCCGTCTGACCGCTCAGGTCTGATGACCACTGGGGCGGCAGGCTGACCTCGGCTCCGGCGCTGGCGTCGTCGTTCATGGCTTCTCCCTCCGCCCGAGCGGGGCGCTCTCAGGCTGGCAGGGTATTCGCCCAGCCGATCGTCGTAGCCTCGCTCCGGTGAGGGGTTCGCGCCAGCAGGTTGCAGCAGGCAACGGCGCGCGAGCCATCCCGAAGAACGGTGCCCCGGTGTTCGAGGTGACACCCGTGCGTGAGACCGCACCGGTGCGGACCGCGGGCGGTGCCCTGCCGCTGCTGGTCATGGGCCTTGTGGTCGTCTCGTGGGGCCTCGGGCCGCCGATCTCCAAGCTGCTCACTGCACCGGCGATGGTGAGCGCCTTCATCCGTTTCGGCATGTCCACGCCGTTCCTGCTCGTGGTGCTGGCGCTGCGGGGCCGGTGGCTGTCTCGGCGGGTGTTCGCCCAGACGGCGCTGCCGGGCGTGTCGTTCGGCATCAACATGGTCTTCGTCTTCGCTGCGGTGCAGGAAGTCACGATCTCGGTGATGTCGGTGATGATGGCCTTGCAGCCCGCCATGCTCCTGGCGCTGGTGGGCCCGATATTCGGCGACCGGGTGAGCGTTCGCCAGATCGTCTTCACGCTGATCGGGGTGGGCGGTGCTGTCGGCGTGATTATGGGTGCCGGCGGCGAGTTCCGTGCCAGCGGGTTCGGGCTGTTCCTGACGGCGATGTCGGTGCTGACGTTCACCGTCTATTTCGTGCTGACCCGGATGGCCAGAGCGTCCACCGATGTGGACCCGATCGAGTGGATGGCGGGCATCAACTTCTGGTCGTTTGTTGCCGCGGTCCCGCCCACGCTGCTGCTGGTGACGCCGAGCCAATTCTTCGAATTCGGCGGCCTGGATTGGCTGTGGATCGTGATCGTGGCCTTCGTGACCGGGGTATTCGGTCACGTGCTGATGACGTGGTGCCACGGTCACATCGAGGTGGCCCGATCCTCGCTGTACGTGCTGGCCATGCACATCGTGGCCGTGGGGACGGCGTGGCTCATCCACGGCGAGCCGGTCACGCCCATGCAGTTCCTGGGCGGCGCCGTCGTGCTGTTCTCGGTGGCCATGGTGATCCGCACGCCGGCCGGTTCGCGTGCCATTCCTGAACCGGCGAAGCAGGCCACCGAACTCGATCCGCCTGTCGCTGCGCGTTCGCAAAACTGACGATCCGGTGTCGCGCGGGCTGGGTACGCTCGACCGTGCACGGTGCGCCAGCCGCGACGCGGGGGGTCGTCATCGATCCGCCTGCGGGGCTGATGAAGCAAGGAGCGTTCCTATGGGCCGATTCGCCAATACGTGGCGGCTGACCAAGAACTCGTGGTCGCTGCTGAAGCAGGACCGCGAGCTGCTGTGGCTGCCCGTTCTCAGCATGCTGACCATCCTGGCCATTGTCGCTGCGGCGGCGGTGGTCGGCTTCGTCACCGGCAGCTTCGATGCAAGCGGGGGCGCCGAGAGTGTCGAAGGCAGCGCGGTCGTGCTCGGGCTCGTATTTGCCTTCGTGGCAACCGCCACGGTGGTGTACTTCGAAGGTGCACTCGTGGCCGGCGCGCACGAGCGCATGACCGGCGGCGATCCCACCGTGCGCAGCGCAATGGGCAAGGCGGCGTCACGGCTGCCGAGCCTGCTCGGCTGGGCGCTCATCACGTTGACCGTCGGGCTGGTGCTGCGCTTCCTGCGAGAGCGTCTGGGCTGGTTGGGCCAGATGCTCACGTTCTTGGCCGAGGCGGCGTGGGGCGTGGCCACCTATCTGGTCGTTCCTGCCATCATCATCGACGACTACCGGTCGTTCGCCAGCGTCAAGCACTCCATGTCGCTGGTCCGCCGCACATGGGGGGAGAATCTCATCGCTCAGGCGGGGTTCGGCTTGTTGGGCTTCGTGATCGCCCTGCCGATCATCCTGGTTGCAGTGCTGATCGCGACGTTGGTGCCCGGGATCGGCCTGTACATCGGCATCGCCGTCGGCGTGATCGGTGTACTCGCCGTGAGCGTTGTGGTGAGCGCGTTGAGCCTCTACTTCAAGACGGCGCTGTACGAATACGCCACCGACGGCGTGGCACACGGCGGCTTCGACATCGACGAGATGGAAGCCTCGTTCCGCTCGAAGTAGCCGGACCGGACAGCCCGGCGTTTCAGCCGCCGATGCCGTGTTCGACGGCGAAGGCGGCGAGGCCCTCGCTGATCTCGGCAACCTCGCCGGTGTTCCAGGAGACCACGAGCTCTGTCACCCCGACGGCTGCATAGTCGGCGGCCAGCTCCGGAGTGACTTCGTCGGCGGTCCGGCGCACGGAGACTTCAGCGGGGATGCCAGGGCGGCCTGCCGCCTCTGCGGCCTCGCGGATCGCTGGCAGGCGCTTCGCGACGCTCTCGGGCGACAGCATCATCGGGTGCCAGCCGTCGCCCAGACGGCCGACGCGCCGCAGCGCCGGAGGGCGGTTGCCGCCGATCAGTATCGGAGGTCGAGGCTGCTGCAACGGCTTGGGCGAACTCACGGCGCCGTCAAACGAGTAGTAGTGCCCGTTGTAGTCGGCTCTCGGCTGGGTCCACAGCAGATCGAGCACCTCGATGAACTCGTTGCTGAGCCGGCCGCGGTCGTCGTATTCCGCGCCGAGCAGCGCGTTCTCTTCCGGCAAGCTGCCCACTCCCAGCCCGACCACCAGGCGACCGCCGCTCAGGCGATCCAGCGTGGCCAGCTCCTTGGCCAGCACCATCGGGTGCAGGTACGGCATCACCAGCACGCTGGTGCCCAGGCGCACCCGCGATGTGTGTGCCGCCATCCACGTGAGCGTCACCAGCGCGTCGTGGTAGGGCCGTTCGCCCAGCCGGTCCCACACGTAGCCCACGTTGAGGACGTGATGGTTCACCCACACCGAGTCGAAGCCGAGCTGCTCGGCCTCGACCGCCAGCGCGACCACCTCGGCGGGGTCGTCCACCCCGAAATTGTTGGGCACGGTGAAGCCGAACTTCATGAGCGGAGCCTCCTCGGAGGGGCGCGGCGCGGACTGCGCGAGTGCGGGTGCGAGCTGTTGTGAGCCTCAGGCCAGCGCAGCGAAGGCTGCGTCGGCGATGTCACAGGTGCGCTTGATGTCGTCGTCGGTGTGAGCCGCGCAGACGAAGTTGTTGTGATAGCTGAGCAGGTAGGCACCGCGGCGGATGCACTCGGCGACCCAACGTGCATGGAACTTCGAGCCGCCCTCGCCGACGATGCGCAGGTACGGCATGGCCGGCACGCCGCTCACCCGCAGCTCGTGCCCATGTGCCGCCGCCACGTCCGTCAGCGCCTCGCCCAGACGGGTGCCGATCTCGGTTGTTGCTTTGGCGGCATCCGCCGCACGCAGTTCTCGCAGCGTGGCGAGCCCGGCGGCCATGGGTGCCGCGTTGAAAAACTGGGTGCCGGTGAAGAACGTCTCACCGGCGGCCTCCTTCAGCGCGTCAGTGCCGGCCAGCGCAGCGAGCGGATGCCCGTTCCCGATCGCCTTGCCGAAACACATCAGATCGGGTCTGAACCCGTACGCAACGTGCGCGCCGGCCAAGTCGATCCGGAACCCGCTGCGGACTTCGTCCAGGATCACGACGATGCCCGCAGCCCGGCAGGCGCCTTCGACTGCGGCCCAGTAGCCGTCCGCTGGCTGTTCGTTGTCGGCGAACACGGGATGGTGGTACGGCGATGAGATGAAGCAGGCGATGTCGCCCGGATGCGTATCGATAGCGGTCTGCACAGCCTGCGCGTCGTTCCATGGCACCTCGATGACGAAAGCTTGGTCCTCCGCGATGGTGCCCTTGTTCCCGGGCGCCTGCATCCACGGGGCCGAGCCGTGATAGCCGCCCTGGATCTTGAGGATGTGCCGACGGCCGGTGGCTGCGCGGGCCACCATCACGGCCAGTCCTGTCGCATCGGCGCCGTTCTTGCCGAACAGCGCCCAGTCGGCCCCCTCCACGAGGTCGACGAGTTCCTCGGCTAGTTCCACCATGACCGGCGCCGCGAGGCTGACCGTGCTGCCGTCGGCGGCCTGCTTCTCTGCTGCCTCCTCGACGGCGGGATGGTTGTAGCCCAAGATGTTCGGCCCGTACGCACACATCCAGTCGATGTAGGAGTTCCCGTCCACGTCGGTGAAGCGGGCGCCCTCAGCCGATGAGAAGAAGACCGGGCCATCCTCGATGACGGCGGGGCCGTAGTGGCCGTACACGCCTTTGGGAACCACGGCCTTCGCCCGCTCGTACAGCTCTTGGGACTTCGACGTTGTCATGGGCTCGCTCATGTCTGCCTCACTCGACGAGAAGATCCTGGTGTGCAGCATCCTGACATACCGGCGGATTGGGGGCACCCAATATTGCGGCAAGTGGGTGGGGTTACGATCCGGCGATGGGAGCGCTTGACGACTACACCGTCCTCGACTTGTCAATTTTGGTGCAGGGCCCTCAAGCCGCGGCGACCCTGCACGATATGGGAGCGTCGGTCATCAAGATCGAGCTGCCGGGCATGGGCGACCTCGCGCGGGTGATCCCCGTGTCGCCCACCGATCCACGGAACCCGTACTACGAAGCGTGCAACCGGGGGAAGCGGTCGGTCACCCTCGACTTGCGCACCCCAGGCGGGAAGCGAGCACTCGAACGGTTCGTCGAGACGACCGATGTCCTGATCCACAACTTCGTGCCCGGGACCATGGAGGCCTGGGGCCTGTCGTATGAGCACCTGTCTGCCATCAATCCCCGGCTCGTGTACGCCACCGGTTCGACCTTCGGTCCGATCGGCCCCAAGTCGATACGGGAGGGAGCCGACTCGTCAGGTCAGGCAGAAGGCGGGCTCATGTTCGCCACCCGAATCGACGGCGGACCGCCCATCATGAATGGGGCGGTCATCTCCGACCATGTCGGTTGCCAGAACATGGTCACCGGCATTCTTGCTGCGCTGCTCCATCGCACCGAGGCCGGGCTTGGACAGCGGGTCGACGTGTCGCTCGTGGGCGGCATGATCTACGCCCAGGCATCCGAGATGACCTACACCCTGCTGACCGGCCGCAACCCGGAACGCATCGATTCGGGTCACGCCTTCGTTCCCACGTTGCTCCACACCGTGGAGGCGGCTGACGGCTGGATCCATCTGCTCAGCGGCACCGGACCCGGATGGCCCGAATTCGCCAAGCTGCTCGACCGGCCAGACCTTGCCGACGACGAACGGTTCCTGGCGCTGATGCTGAGCTCGGAAGCCAGGGCCGAGCTGGTCACGATCATCGACGAGGTCTTCCCCACCAGGACCCTCGACGAGTGGGAGGCGGTGCTCACTGGGGCCGGGGTCCGCTACGGGCTGGTCCGCGACTACGAGGCGATCGTGGCTGACGAGTCGATGTACGAGAACGGCTACCTGCAACGGGTGGAGCACCCCGAGGGCGAACGCACGGTGATCGGCACCCCGATCCGCATGTCGGCCACGCCGCTGAAGCCTGGCGCCGTCGCGCCCGAACTGGGTCAGCACACCGAGGAAGTGCTGCTCGAGCACGGCTACACGTGGGATGACATCACCGCACTGCGGGAAGAAGGTGTCTTCGGCTGAGTGCCGTGACCCAGCCTGTCGCCTGCGTGGCGGCGGGGGAGCGGTTATGCGGCCAGTTCAGCCTGCCGCTCGGTCGCGCCATAGGAGCGGATCGTGTGGCGGATTCAGCCTGTCGCGTACGTGGCGGCGAGCGAGCGGGCGATGCGGTCGGTCTGGATCTCGGTGCTGCCGTCCACATAGTTCGCGATGCGCGCACCAATGAGGTGGTGACCTCCCGGGTGATCGCTGCGCAGGCCCTCGGCACCCATGGCTTGAATGCAGGCGGCGATGTCGGCCTCGGCCGTCTCGGTGGCGAACTTCTTGGCGTGCGCCGCCGGCAGGATCGCCTCGCTCGCGTCACCCGTGCGCAGCGAGGTGGTGACCGCTTCGACGGCGCGGGCGGTGAGCAGCTGGGCGGCTTCGAGGCGGTTCTGCACCCCGGCCAACTTCCACGCCAGACCTTGATGGGCGATGACGGGCTTGCCGAACGCCTCCCGCCCGGCTCCGTAACGGACTGCGCTCGCGAGGGTGGCCTCCACCATGGCGCAGCACATAGCGGCGACGTAGGTGCGGGCACCGTTCACGCTCGACATAGCGGCGATGAACGCCTGTCCTGGCGGGCCGATGAGGTCGTCGGCTTCGGCGATATAGCCGTCGAGCCGGAAGCCGCCGGTGCCGATCAGGTGGCCGCCCGCCAGCTCGTACGGCGCCAGCCGCTCGAAGCCGGGCCGGGTGCCGTCGACGAGGAATGATGCGATGCCGCGCCCCCGGGAGCCGGGTTCGGTCTGGGCGTAGCAGAAGATGACGTCGGAGTGCGCAGCGTTGGTGATCCATGCCTTGACGCCGTCGAGCCGCCAGCCGCCGTCGACGGGCGTCGCGGTAGTGGCGATGTTGGCGAAGTCGCTGCCGGCACCCGGCTCGGTCAGCGCGGTGGAGCCGAACCGGCGTCCGGCCATCAGGTCGGCTAGGTACCGCTCGCGGTGGGCGTCGCTGCCGAGCCGAGCCACACGCGCTGCGACGTTGCCGGTGTTCACCAGGCTGAACGCGAACGGCATCGACACAGCGCTCAGCACCTCGACGATGCGGCACTTCTGGGCAAAGCTCATCCCGAGCCCACCCAGAGCTGCAGGCACCTCCATGGCGAGCAGCCCGATCTCTGAGGCGTCCCGCAGGGCCTCGGGTGCCATGCGCTTCTCGCTCTCCCAGAGGTTCACGTTCGGTGCCACGACCGTGTCCCGAAATTGCGCGACCTCGCTCACGAACGCCCCGAACGAACCTGCATCCATGCCCGTCAGCGGATCGTCCGCAGCGATCGAGTTGTCAGCGTCGGCAGCAGTCATCGCGGCGACGGTAGCAGCGGCTCTCGCGCCCGAGCTGAGCCTCGTTGTGGCCTACTTCGGAGCCGCTCTCACCGACCGCTGGAGCCATCCGGGGCGAACTGAGAGCCGTCGCATGCGTCCGACCTACGCTGCGAGGCCGTGGTCGGTCTGCACTCTGTCTCTGAGGCGTTCGAAGCGGAACGCCTGTCGGCAGTGCTCAGTCAGGACCTCGACGCGCCGTATCGCGGCCCGACTGCCTCCGTCGCCGCAGTGGTGCGCTCGGGAGACAGGAGCCCAGAGATGCTCTTCATCGAACGAGCTACCCGCGACGGCGACCCGTGGTCGGGCCACATGGCGTTTCCGGGAGGGCGCACCGAGCCCGACGACGACGACACGTTCGACACGGCGGTGCGCGAGAGCCGCGAAGAGATCGGCTTCGACATCACAGCGCACGCCGGGGTGCGCTGGCTCGGCCGGCTCAACGACCTCGAAGGCAATCCCCGCTGGCGCGGCGCGGCACTGCGGGTAACGCCGCACGTGTGCTGGCTCGACGGCGCCCGCCCCGCACTGACGCTGAACTACGAAGTGGCCGACGCGTTCTGGGTGTCGGTGGCAGAACTGGCCGACCCTCGACACCACATCGACTATCACTACCCGCCTCGACCCGACGAGCGCTTCCCCGGCATCGAAGTCGGCCACGGACGGGTGATCTGGGGCATGACGCTGCGGATGCTGCAAGATCTGTTCACCCGCACCGGCCACCCCCTCCCGATCCAGTTCAGCCCGTCCAGCTGAGCAAGCCCCGCCCCTGCGGCTTTGCGTCCGGTAGTGACGATCGAGGGGACTGCGGAATCGGCGCTGGCACAGCGTCTGAAGTCGAGCGATCAGGGGTGAGCGACGGCTGTGAGTTAACTTTGGAAGACATTGAAATTCTTTTATAAACTATGAAACATTATGTCATATAACTGTCATTCACTAAAGTGCAGATAAACAGTCATTTGTCACAGGGGCCCGGTAGGGTGAACGCATGTTCTCCCAGGTGCGGCAGGCGCTCGACTCGCTGGAAGCGGCCCTCGACGGCATCGACACTGCGCCCACCGGCGAGCTTCGCGAAGCGCTCGCACTGGCTAAGCCGCTGCGCGCCCGGCTTGAGACGCTTGAGACCGCCGTGGCATCCCAGATCGCGCGACGCGAGCGCCACGGCGACGGCGGTGCCGGGGTGCTGCACCAGATCGCTGGGGTCCCGCGCTCGGACGCGGCTCGCAACGTGCGCACCGCCGCCGAACTCGAGCAGCTGCCCGACGCTCGGTCGGCGCTGGCTGACGGCGAAATGTGCATGGCCAATGCCGCCCGTCTGGCCCGCGCCGCACGCCAGACGAGTCCCGAAGCAGTGCAGAGCGATCCCGAGCTGGTGGACTTGGCCAAGACGTTGCCGCCCGATGAGTTCGCCCAAGCATCGGCGCGCTGGGCTGCGAAGCACCAAGACGCCGCGAGCCTCGCAGATCAGCACCGCCGCAATCGCCGCAACCGCGACGTGCGCTTTTGGAACGGCGAGGACGGCACTGTGCAGATGCGCGGTGCGTTCGACGCAGAGATGGGTGCTCGGATCCAGACCCGCATCCGCGACGAAGCCGAACGCCTCCGCCAAGCCGACCGTCGCCTACAGCGCAACGGCCCAGCAGACAACAGCGCGGTCCGCACCCGCGACCAGCGCATGGCAGACGCCCTCGACGGCATCCTCACTCACTCTGGCTCCGCGCCCACGGCCTCCCACGAACCCTCTCAAGGCGGCACCGCTGTCGGCAACGAGGCGACCGGCTGCGGGCACGCGGCCGGCGGCAGCACGGGCTCTGCGGGTCACAAAGCCCAAACGACCCAGATCATCGTGCGAGCTGACCTCGCAGACCTGCTCGACGATCACGGCGGCATCGGAGAGATCGCAGGCACCGGGCCGGTGCCCGCCAGCGTTATCGAGCGGCTCTGCTGCAACGCGGACATCTCCGTCGTGCTGTTCGGCAAAGAACTCACACCCCTTTACGAGGCAGTCGCCGCACGAGCGCCCACCGCAGCGCAACGTCGCGCCCTGATCGCCCGCGACGGCGCCTGCATCGGCTGCGGCGTCCCGCCTGGCGACTGCGAAGCGCACCACATCGTCCCCTGGCTCTGCGGCGGCCCCACCAAGATCGACAACCTCGTGCTGGTGTGCTGGTCCTGCCACGACAAGATCCACGATCACAATTGGCAGGTCATCAAACGCAACGGCTGCTACCGGCTCATACCTCCCGACGCGGACTCGGCGCCGAACCCCGCCCGATCCAAGAAGCCGACCCCGCGCTGCAACCCTGCGCCACTGCGAGACGCCGCCCCAATCCACACACTCGATCTATCTCGCGAACCTGCCTTGTTCCCCTAGAAGCCAAGGCGCCATCGCGACGGGCGGTCCGGGGGACCTCGCAAACCCGCTCTGTGCCTTTCAGACACGTCCTGCCGCGAGCCATCGCACGACTTGACGGTACTGGCTGGGACTCAGTGGACTTGCCGTCGTCCCCTCCGCACGCCGCTCCGAAGTGGCGAATGGATCCAGCCGGACGCTGCGGCGAGAGTCGCACCTAGACGGTGATGGCCGTTCGCAAATGGACTACTTCGTCGTCGCAGCAGCCTGGCTTGCCGAGGATCACCTCGGCGTGCTCGCCGTGGGTGGGCAAGCGTGAGCCGCGCAGAACTGGAGGTCGAACCTCGACGTCACAGCTCGGAGATTGCACCGACGCTGATTGCCGATCCCTTATCCGTTGGGTGGACCTGGATGCCAGTGCGGATGCGTTCGCGCAACTCTGAGACGTGACTGATGAGGCCGACGGCACGACCGCCCTCACGCAATTGGTCCAGCTGGTCCATGGCGAGCTGTAGAGCTTCGCTGTCGAGGGTCCCGAAGCCTTCATCGACGAAGAGAACTTCGAGATGCACACCGCCGCTGCGCTGAGTGACCACATCGGCCACGCCGAGCGCGAGTGACAGCGATGCCTGGAAGGTCTCACCGCCGGAGAGCGTTGATACTTCGCGCTCTGCTCCCGTAAAGGTGTCGTGGACACGCAAACCGAGGCCGGCTTGGGTGCCCCGCCGCTCGCTCTCGCGGTACACGCCGAGTCGGTACCGACCACCAGTCATCGAACTGAGTCGCCGGTTGGCGAACGCGCAGATCTGCTCCAAGTAGGCCGACAGCACCCAGCGCTGCAGCGACACCCTTGGCGGTAGCCGCCCGTTGCAGCGGTCCGCGACGGCGGACCAGCTGTTGGCGTCCTCGACGGCTTCGTTGTGCTTCGTGGTCGTGTTCCGATGTTTGTCAGCCCAATCGTTGATCGCCTTGTAGGCATCCTCGGCGCGGGTGTGTTGGTCTCGTGCAGAGTTGGCCTGCTGTTCGGCGCTGTCAACTGCGGCCTGCGCCGCTGCGGTGTCCGGACGCTCATCAGGGAGTCCCTGCATCTCTTCAGCGCCCAGATCACGCTCGGTGTTGTAGGTCTCTTGTTTGTGGTGGTCCACTCTTTCGCGAAGTTCCATGCGCTCGGACTCGCCGCGTAGCGCTGAACGGGCTTCCGCGACCGTTGCGAAGCAAGAATCCTTCAGCTGGGCATCGAGCGAGTCGGCCAACGCGACAAGCGCAGCGCAAGCCCCGTCACGATCTTGGGCCGCTTGTTGCACGTTGCCAAGAGATGACTCGACGGTTTCGACATCGGCGGCAGCGGCACGCGGGTCGATCTCGCCGATCTCATTGTGGATGGCGACTCGCAATCTGGTCGCCTCGCGATCAGCAGCGCTAGCACTCACATCAGCGGCATTCGCATCAATCTCAGCCTGCTTGGCATCTTCTTTGGCGTCAGAGGCGGCGCTCTTGTGGGTTGCGACCTCTTTCTGGAATTCGTCGACGCGCTCGCCCAGCGAGAGGGCGTCCTCTAGTTCACTGGCAGCGCTCGCTGCCTGCTTGGCCGCAGCGTCTGGGGTGTCAGCCATGTCGCCGGCTCGTCCGCGTGCTTCGTCACGCAGGGACTCAATCCTCCGGAGTGCCTCTTGCGCCTGAGCTTCCGAGTCGATGGCAGCACGGGTCTCGGCCTCTGCTGCTTCGACTTCTTCGATCCGCACGGCATCAGCGGCCGGTTCGGCTGGTTCCGGGTGGTCTGTGGAACCGCACACCGGGCAGGGCACCGAGTCTTCGAGCTTGCTTGCGAGGACAGCAGCGATGCCTTCGAGGTATCGCGCTCGCAGATCGAGTTCTTGCTCCCGGCGATCGAGTGCTGCTTGCTTGGCGTTCTGCACTGCTTCTGTCGCAGTGCGATGTTGAGGTTCCAGAGACTGAAGTTCAGTCGCCGCCTCAGAACGCTTTCGCGCATGTTCGGCGGCCGCTCTCAGCGCCGGAGTCTGGTCAACGGCTGACTCAGCCTCGCGGAGTTTCGCTTCGGCATCGGCACATTGCTGCTCGAGCTCACGAGCGGCTTCGTCCTGTTCCCTCTGAATCTCGCGCTGGCGGGTAGCCAGTGTCCGTTGATCTGCAGCATCAGATTCCCGCTCGCTCGCTCGCTTGGCGTATTCGGCCAACTTGTCGAGCTGGGCCCGATGGCTGGCCAGCGACTTGCTCATCGAGGCAAGCCGATCTTGCAGCGCCGGGTCGTCGCTGGCTGGAACGGCGACACCGTCGGGAGTGCTCGGCGCGCTGGCCCAATTCTCATGCAGTTCGGCGTGCCGTTCCGAGAGTTTGGAGGCTAGTTGTTGGAGTTGTATTCGGCTGCTTTGTTCGCCGTCGAGCAAGGGCCGCATGACCTCGGCAGCGTTCGCGAGTTCCAGGGCTGCCTCATCGGTTGCGATTCCGACTGTGGCCGCGTTGAGTTCCTCGCGGTGCTGCAGAAGGACCATTCGCTGATCCCACAGCTCGGCAACTCGTCTGGTCGCCTCGTCGGCGTCACGAGCAAACCTGAGTTGGTCTTCGGCGGATGTCTCGGCGATGGCGGTTTGGCCGACGAGTGCACGGGATTGTCCGGCGACATCATCGAACTGGGCCTGATTGGCGGGCCAGGATTCGTTGGTCCCGTCCGAAGCTGCGTCCGCATCGACGAGTGCTTCCCGGACTGTCGTATCGCCTGTATCGGTGGGCGTGCCGAGCAGGTCTGTGTCTTGGGCTGTTGGGCACACTTCCCTCCATCTGTCAGTGGCCCGGCTGCGGAGGTCGAGGAGTTCCTGTTCGAAGTTCGCTGCCTCTTCTTGACGTTGCTTGGCTTCGTCGTCCAGCCAGTTGGCGGCCGACGCGAAGATCGACGTGTCGAACAGCGTGCGCAGCAGCTTCTCGCGGTCTTCGGATTTGGATCGAAGCACCTTCTCGAATCGCCCTTGTGGAAGGAGGACGACCTGCTGGAACTGCGAGGCGGTGAGGCCGATCAGTTCGGTGACCTCGTCGTTGACTTCCGTCAGCTTCTGAGCCACCGGCTGCCAGCCATCGCCCTCCTGCCGTTCAAGCCTGGCCTTGGGCTGGACCTTGGTAGTCCCCTCTCCGATCTTCTTGGCGCGTTCGTGCCATGGGCTGCGACTGATGCGCCAGCGTGCGTCGTGTGCCGTGAACTCGAGATCCACACAGGGCGACGCGTCGGGTGGTGCGTGGTCGGACCGGAGGGTGTCATGGCGGCGCTCGCCGGGCACCTCGCCATACAACGCGAAGCACAATGCGTCGAGCAGGAACGTTTTGCCGGCGCCGGTGGGACCCCAGATCAAGAAGAGCCCATCGTCAACCAGCCGGTCGAAGTCGACTTCCACATCGCCTGGGTAAGGACCCAGGGCGGAGAACGCGAGCCGGTGCGGCCTCATTCGTCGCTCTCGCCGGTTGCCGCGTGGATCGCGGATGCCAGCACGACTTGCTGGGCCTCCGAGGCCTCGACCCCGTGCTGGTCTGCCCAGAATCGCAGTGCGAGCTCGAGCGGGTTGTCGGAGTTCGCCACAGCCTCTGCCACGTCACCGCCGTCGGGGGACTTGCGACCTTCGGGTACGTGTTCAAGCACCGCTGCGTGCGGGAAGCGCCGCTGTATCTGCGCCATCGCCTGCAGAGGCAATTCGGGGTCGGTGAGGCGCACTCGGACCCGAGCACCACGGGCACCGCTGAATTCGGGACTGTTGAGCAGGTCGTCGAGCCGGCCGCGCAATGTTCGCAGCGGGCGACCTACCCCCAGCGGGACGACTTCGGTACTGCATTGGCCCTCGGTGTTCATCTCGATGATGCGCACTGACTTGGTGTCATTCTCCTCGGAGAACGAGTAGGGAAGCGGGCTGCCGGAGTACGCGACGCGGCCGTCGTTGAAGGCTTGGCTGCGGTGCAGGTGCCCCAATGCCACGTAGTCGAACCCTCCGAACACGTCCAAGCCCACCTTGTCGATATTGCCGATGCTGAGGTCGCGTTCGGACTCGCTGGGCGTTCCGCGGTCAACGAACGTGTGCGCCACGACGATCGTGCGTGTGGGACCCGAGGCGGTTGCCGTCCGGCGGATCAGCTTTGTGGCGAGTTTCGTGACGTCGTGGTGACTGACGCGGCGATGACCCGCACGCTGGAACTCCTCGATCTCGGGAGTCTGGTGCCCTGGTGACGGCGCGATGGTGTGGTCGTGGCGGCTGACGTCGTGAGGTCCCCCTGTGTCGGCCGTGTCTGTGTCTCGGTCAAGCTGGTCGAGGACTGGGCGGGCCAGCGACGGCTCGAGGTACGGCACCGGAAAGATGCTGACCGGCGATCCGCCGTCGTCGGGATCGAATTGCAGCGGCTGGATGCACCGAGAGACATCACCGCGTATGGCGACGCCCGCCCTTTCCAGGATCCGGTCGGCGACTGCGACCCGGCTCGGCGAGTCGTGGTTGCCTGTTATGGCAACGATGCTTGCGCCTGCTTCGCGCAGGCGTACCAGCGCATTGTCCAAGAGTCGCACAGCATCGGACGGCGGGATCGCTCGGTCGTAAAGGTCCCCTGCGATCAGCACCAGATCAATGTCGCGATCAGACGTCAGGGCGACCAGTCGGTCAACAATTTCGCTTTGCTCTGGCAGAAGTGGCGCGCCGTGGAAGCTGCGGCCCAGGTGCCAATCAGAAGTATGCAGGATGCGCACGGCCGCAGAGTAGCGAGGGGGTGCGACAGGGAGCCTGGAGATTTGAGACTCTTCGGCGCCGAGATGATGCACGGCCCGATGTTCTGAGTTCCGGCACTGCGGTTGCTGCGAGGCCTGCTCGCTCGCACGGTCTGGCCCGTGCCGATCCAATTCAGCCCGTCCAGCTGAGCAAGCCCCGTCGCTGCGGTCTTGCGTTCGTTATGGTCCCCACACTGCGGCTGGCGTGACTTGTGCCTGCCCGTCGGTGCCAGGGGGAAGAGACATGAGCGCTGAATTCGAGTTGGAGTTGCTGAGTTCGGGATGGGGCCTGATCGAAGGCCCCCGGGTGGACGAGCATGACAACTTCTATTTCTCCGACGTGCCCAACGGCGGCGTGCGCCGCAGGCGGCCCGATGGCGAGATCGAGATCGTGGTCCCGAAGCGCCGGGGCGTGGGCGGCATGGTGCTGCACGCCGACGGCGGTGTGGTGGTGAGCGGTCGCAACATCCAGCACGTCACCGACGCTGGCTCGGAAGTGCTGTTCGCTCCCGATGTTGCCGGTTTCAACGACATGCACACCGATTCGTTGGGGCGCGTGTATGTCGGCTCGCTGCGGCGCAATCCGTTCGACGAGTCGGCCGCCGACGTGCCCGGCGAGCTGTACCGCATCAACCTTGACGGCTCGGCCGACGAGGTGTATGGCGAGGTCCGCCTTACGAACGGCATCGGCTTCTCGCCTGATGGCACTCGGCTGTACCACTCCGACAGCCTTCCCGGCAGGGTGTGGGTGTCGGACGTGGACGGCGATGCGGTGACCAACCGCCGGGAGTTTGTGCGGGAAGGCAAGGTGCCCGACGGCTTGGCCGTGGACGTCGAAGGAGGCGTGTGGGTCGCGCTGGCCGAAGGGGCACGGGTACAGCGCTACACACCCGACGGCGAGCCCGATCTCGCCGTTCCGGTTCCGGATCAGTTCGTCACCAGCGTTTGCTTCGGTGGCGCCGACATGTGTGATCTCTACATCGTGACTGGCGGAGCCTCGGACGGCGGCGGCACGTCGGGCGGGGGTTGCATCTTCCGCACTCGTGCCCCTGTTGCTGGCGTCCCGACGCCGCTGGCTCAGGTGCGTCTCGGCGGTTGACGG
Organism: Candidatus Poriferisodalis sp.; assembly: GCF_965204125.1. Classification (GTDB taxonomy): domain Bacteria; phylum Actinomycetota; class Acidimicrobiia; order Acidimicrobiales; family Poriferisodalaceae; genus Poriferisodalis. The sequence continues at coordinate 2,372,312 of NZ_OZ241968.1, forward strand.
ATTGCCGTTGGACGGTGGCCGAGCGTCGGCGGAGGTATGTGCGGCCGATTTGCGAGGTACAAGCGAACGGCTGGCGCTGCTGCCCGGACGACCGCCGACGCTGACACGAAACCGGCCAGACTGAGGTCATGAGCAACGTCTTCCGCTGGTCCTACGGTGCGCATGACGCACCGGTGCTGCTGTGCCTGCACGGCATCGGCTCGTGCGCAGATGCCTTCCTGGGTCAGCGCCCGCTCGCCGAGCGGCTGGGGACGCGGCTGGTGGCGTGGGACGCTCCCGGCTACCGCTATTCGGCCGATCCCGCCGCCGCTCCCGGCATCGACGGCTGGGCTGATGCAGCGGCGTCGCTGATCACAGCTGAGTCAGACGACCCTGTCGCCGTTCTCGGCGTCTCGTGGGGCGGCGTCACGGCGACCCGGCTGGTCCTGCGGCACCCTGAGCTGGTCTCTGCGCTCGTGCTCGCCGACTCCAGTGCCGGTGCCGGCACGAAGTCCGAGCAGGCCGAAGCCATGCGCGCCCGGGCAGTCGATTTTGTCGACCTCGGACCCGAGGGCTTCGCCGCGGCCCGGGCACAGCGGCTCGTCGGCCCTGACGCCTCCGACGAACTGCGGGCTCACGTTGCCGACATAATGATCCCGTCGATCCGCATGCCCTGCTACCAGTGGGCCTGCGACTCGATGGCGGAGTCGAACCACTATCCGGACCTCGGGCGCATCGCTGCACCGACATTGGTGGTGGTGGGCGAGCACGACGAGGTCACCCCGCCCCGCACGTCACAGCGGCTTGCGGAGGGAATTGAGGGCGCTCGCTACGTGGAGATCGCTGACGCTGGCCACCTCGCCAACCAGGAGCAACCTGAGACCTTCAACGACGTCATCGCTGAGTTCCTGGCGGACGCGACTGGCTGAGAATCTGGAGTGACGGTGCCGATCAGCGCGGGGGCATCCGGATGCCGCCGTCGACCCGGATGACCTCGCCGTTCATGTAGGGGTTGGTGATGCACTCCATCACCATGAACGCCAGCTCCTCAGCAGAGCCGAGCCGCTTCGGGAACAGCACGCTCTGGCCCAGGTGCGCCTTGAACTGATCTGACTGCTCGCCCTCGCCGTAGATCGGCGTGTCGATAAGGCCCGGCGCGATCGTGTTGACACGGATGCCGGTGGCGGACAGGTCCCGGGCGACGGGCAGGGTCATACCCACGACGCCGCCTTTGGAGGCCGAATACGCCGCCTGGCCGATCTGGCCGTCGAAGGCCGCGACCGACGCCATGTTGACCACGGCCCCCCGGGAGCCGTCTTCGTCGACGGGCTCGGTCTTGGCCATCGCGGACGCCGCCTGGGCGAGCATGTTGAACGAACCGATCAGGTTCACGTTGATCACGAACCGGAACTGTTCGAGGTCCATCGGCACGTTGTTGCGGTCGATGGTGCGGCCGGCACGGCCCAGCCCGGCCGAGTTGACCAGCGCACGAAGCGGACCCATCTCCGATGCCGCATCCACTGCATCGCGGGCATCGTTGACGTCGGTGACGTTGCAGCGCACGAACAGCCCGCCGACTGACGATGCCACTTCGGCACCGAGGTCGTCCTGCAGGTCGGCGATGACCACATGGGCTCGGGCATCGGCAAGCTGGCGGGCGCTGGCCTCGCCGATGCCCGACGCTCCGCCGGTCACGATGGCTGAAGCTCCGGTGAGATCGAGACGCGGCATCTTGCTGTCCTCCAAGTCGTGGGCGCCGGATCGAAGCTAGCGTCGGCATTCGGCATGTCGGAGGGTCCACCGTTATGAAGAGCGAGCGCACTGCGACGTTCGCTGCGCTGGGGGTGCCTGGGTTCCGGCTTCTGTGGCTGAGCGGCCTGTTCTCCTTCATGAGCATCCAGATGCAGTTCCTGCTGCGTGCGCTGCTGGCCTGGGACCTCACCAAGAGCGAAGGCGCGCTGGGCATCGTCTTTTTCTGCTTCGGCCTCGCGCTCGGCATTTCGACGCTCTTCGGCGGCGTAGCGGCGGATCGACTCTCGAAGCGGCGGCTGATGCTGTTCGGCCAGATGGTGCTGCTGCTCGGATCAGTCGGTATGGGCTTGGCGCTAGCCACCGATGTCATCCACTACTGGATGCTGCTCGTGTCCAGTGCACTGCAGGGCCTCATGTTTGGCCTGATCGGCCCTGCTCGCATCTCGATGACGACCGAACTCGTCGGGCGCGAGCGGCTGGGCAACGCGATCACGCTCTCGTCGCTGTCGCTCAGCGGCAGCCGCGTCATCGCCCCAACCGGCGCCGGGCTGCTGGCCGGGTGGGCGCTGTTCGGACTCGCCGGCGCCTATTTCGTCTCGGCAGCTATCGCGACGCTGAGCTACGTGCTGCTGATGCCGTTGCCGGAGACGAAACGATCTGTTGCCGGCTCCAGCGATGACGCCCGACCGGTGCGCCACGCGCGCAGCAGTCCTCTGGCCGAGATCCGCGAAGGCATCCGCTACGCCATGAGCCGACCGGAGCTTCGTCGACCGATCGTGACGTCGATCATCGTGATCATGTTCGGCTTCAGCTATGTCGCCTTTCAGCCAGCGCTGGTCGAAGGCGTATTCGGCCTCGGCGACAGGCAGGTCGGGTTCATTTCCGGGGCGTCATCGATCGGTGCTGTGGTCGCGTCAATCTTGCTCGCATCGCGCGCCGACTCGCCTGGCACCGGCTCCATCCTGATCGGCTTGGGGTTCGCCTTCGGTGCGTCGATCGTCGTGCTCAGCTGGGCTCCGAGTTATGTGATCGCGCTGGCGGTCACGGCGGCTATCGGCGCCGCCTCAGTCGGGTTCATCTCGCTCATTCAGACGATCGTCATGCGTGCCACTGACGAGGCTTACCAAGGGCGCGTGCAATCGCTGGTGCAGTTGCCGTTCGCAGCATTTGCCATGGCGGCAGCGCCGCTGGGCGCTCTGGCGGAATGGGCCGGCGTGCGCACCATGTTCTTGACCATGGGCATCGCCGTCATGCTCAGCATGGTCGTCTACTCGATGGCCGCCGTGAGCGACCGCCGGACTCCCCAGCCGGCCACTTCGCACTAGGCGCAGCAGGCCAGCTCGGTGCGTATGCGGGCTCTGTGCGCTGCGTCGGCCGATTAGCCGATCTGTTCGAGGATCGAGGTTTCCGACAGGCTCGTGCGCAGGTCGGTGTCGGCCCGGGTGGGGACGTCGGGGCACCAGCGTGACATTGCGTCCTCGAGCGCCTGTTTGACCTCGACGGCCAGGGCACGGGCTTCGGACTCGTCGCACTCGACGACCACGCTGTCGTGGACGGTCTGCACCGCAGCAGCCGACGGATAGCGCGCCAGCACACTCGCCAGCCGGCCGTAGGCGTCGAGCATCACATCGGCAACACCGCCTTGGACAGGTGCGTTGCGGTAGGCGTTGGCCATCTGACCGACGCGAGTGTGCAGGGCTCGCTGTAGCAGGAACTGCTGGTCGGCGAGACCCATCGAGACGCCGACCTCGTCCACCACGGCACGCCGCAGGTGCCGTTGCTCGAGCAGCTTCTCGACCGCTGGGCGCAGTGTCCCCGCGCTCGCAGGGTCCGGGGGCGCAAGCTCGAATCGCTGCAGCACCCGGCGCCAGACCTCAGCGGGACGAGGCTTTGTCGAGCAGCCGACCACCGCTGCGGCTTCGCCGAGCACCCAGTCGACCGAGAAGGTGAACTGCTGCCGGCGGCCTGCTGGTGTGCGGGAGCTGAACGACAGCGGTGAACCGTCAGATCGCACCACGACCGGCGCGGAGAACGACAGCGCCCACGCAACTTCGGCGACATCGACGTCGCCGATCGAGGCGTCGCCATCACCCCGCAGCTGTCCAGAGTCGATAGCTGCAGTGCTGCTGTTGGCGAGGACGGCGTCGTGCACCTCTGCCGCGCTGTGATGCCGTCGCTGCTGGTTCCTCAGCGCCCGCCGTGCTTCGTCGGTGCGCGGCCACAGTTGCCCGAGCCGCAACGTGAGCTGCCAGTCGGCATCGAGCTCCGTCGCGGCGAAGTGCCCGATGAAGCGGTCCCGTTCGTCGACCCACGCCGCGATGCCCGGATACGCGTCGAGGTAGGCCTCGATGAGCTCGTCCGCCTCAGCCCGGCTCGTAGGCACGCCGGCATCGGTCAAGCCTCGCGACAGCCCGGCGCCGCGCTGGCCATACAGAATCCCGAAATTGATGCGCTTGGCCTTGGTGCGGAACTCCTCGTAGCGGGGCCGGTCGAGCGCAGCCAGTCCCGCGGGCCCGTCGAGCTGCACGCCGAACATCCTCTCGGCGGTGGCGGTGTGGATGTCGAGACCCTGCTCGAACGCTGACCGCAGGCCTTCGTCGCTGGCGAGCTGGGTGGCGAAGCGCAGTTCGGCTTGGCTCAGGTCGGAATACACGAACACCCGACTTGGCGGGGGTTTCATGTAGGGCTTCAGCCGTGGGGTGAAGTTCTGCGCATTCGGGTTGCGGCTGGCCAGCCGGCCCGTATTGGTGCCCACTACCTGCAAGTACTCCGGGTGCAGTCGGCCGTCGGCCCACAAGTGCTCGGCCATCGTGTGCCCATAGGTGCTCAACGTCTTGGACAGATCGCGGTAGGCCAGCAGAGCGCTGCAGAGTTCGCCGCCGATACCCGCCAGTACCGATGCGCCGAGCGAGTCAGTCGGCGCCAGCGGCCGGGCGTGGCCGTCGGTCTTGGTCGTCCAAGCCTCCACCTCGTCGGCAGCGAAGCGGTTCAGCACGCCGCGTGCCTGCTGCTCGCTGTCGGGGTTCCAGCTGGGTTCGAGGCCGCCGCCGAAGAGGTCGCCTTGACCGCCGCCGGTCAGCTCGGCCAGATGAGTGAGCACGTCGGTTCGCCGTTCCGCCAACTCGGCCAATTCGGCTTCCCAGCCGTCGACGTCGAATGGCAAACCAGCGCGCTCCATGCGGTCGAGAAAGGGACGGGCATCCTGCTCGAGCCGGCACACCTCCTCCAGACCAGCCTCGGCCAGACGCTCGCGCAGCACCGTCGACACCCACAGGGTCTCCACAGCGTCGGCGGCGGCATAGGCAACTTGGCGGTCACTCAGCGGCCCATTGGCCCCGAAGGAAAACTGCGTCGTGGCCTTGCCCTCGACGCTCAGGCCCAGGTAGCGCTCGGCCGCCCAGGCGAGCCCGTGGAAGAAGCTGAACCCGGTCAGCCCTTGATGCAGCAGCGCATCGGCCAGCTGCGCATCCCACCAGCGCAGTGACCCGACCGCCGCACCCGCAGCTGCTGCCGGCTCCATGAGATGCGTGTCGATGACCCGATCGTCAAACGTCGCGTTCCAGGCGTCCGATGCCAGATCCGGCACCCGGAGACCCTCATGCAGCGCCATCGCCAGCTCCACGAGGTCGTGCCCGCCGACGTCGACGACCCACGCACGTTCGGTTCCGTCGCGAGCGCGAGTTGCGGCGGAGATCACCCGCAGCTTCGGCACGTGGCTGCGCGTCTCCGCTTCGCGCGGCTCGAAATCGGTCTCGGTGTCCATTGCACGGGCTGTGGATGCGCGGAGCGCGTCGACGAAGTCGCCGAGCCCGTCGCGGCCTATGACTGTGATGGGCACCTGAGCAGGGTCTCGCGAAGCGTCAGGACGTGGATCGAGCCGCCGGAAGTCCGCTGGGGCACGGGCAAGATCGGTGGCAGCGTCCACGAGCGCACCCTAGGACGGCCATGTCACAACCACCGGACAGCTCAGCGCGTGGTTTCTTGCCAAATGTCATGCGACAAGTGACGCTTGTCGCACTAGGCTGACGGGGTGATCCGTTCGTTCCGGCATCGAGGCCTCCGGGCTCTCTATGCGGGACGCCAGCCCAAAGGAGTGAACCCCGAACACACTCGCAAGCTGACCCGCATACTCGGGGTCCTCGACCACAGCACCCAACCGAGAGACATGGACCTTCCAGGATTTCGGCTGCATGCGCTGAGCGGCGATCTCAAGGGCCACTATGCGGTCTCGGTATCGGGCAACTGGCGAGTGACGTTTCGATTCGAGGACGGACACGCGGCTGACGTGAACTATGTCGACTATCACTGAGGAGCCAGTCATGCCGATGCAGAATCCGCCCCATCCCGGCGAGATCGTCAAGTGGGAGTGTCTTGAGCCGTTGGGGCTCACCGTGAAGCGGGCTGCGCATGGCCTAGGTGTGACGCGGCAGGCGCTGTCGAGTCTCGTGAACGGGCGCAGCGGCGTGTCGACCGAGATGGCATGCCGGTTGTCCGCTGCGTTCGGTTCAACGCCCGAGACTTGGCTTCGCATGCAGATGGCCTACGACCTCTGGGACGCCCGTGAGCGACTGGCGTCAGTCGAGGTAGAACGATTCGCTGATACGTCTTCGACAGCGGCGCCCGCTGCGTGATCGACGCGCGTAGTGAGACGCAGCTCGGCTCAGGGACTGCCTGAGCCCCTCATTCACAGCGCGTAATCGACTTCGATGAAATCGTCGGGTGAGCCGTCGCCTGCTTCGGTCTCGGCGGTGATGAGATCGTGCAGGCGCTTCGCCACGGGGCCGACCGCGCCGTTGCCGATTGGGGCGCCGTCCCACTCCACGACCGGGAAGACGTGGGTGTCGCCCCCGGACATTATGACCTCAGCGCCCGCTCGCGCCTCGTCAGCCCGCAGCGGGCGCTGTTCCACGCCGCGCAGCAGCCCTTCGTCGCTGAGCGGCCCCCGGGCCAGATCCAGCAGGCGCCGCATGGTGGTGCCGTGCAGGATGCCCTCGAACGGCGGAGTCACGAACACGCCGTCGTGGCTCACGCTGCACACGTTCAGCACACAGGCTTCGGCGATGAAGCCGTCGTCGTCCACAATGATGCCGAACATCCCGCCGCCGTCCGCCGCCTCGAGGTGGGTCAGGACGTTCAGCAGGTAGTTGTTCGACTTGATCTGGGCCAGCAGCGGCGGCTTTTGGGGCGTCTCGCGCACCGTTGCTTCGCGGAAGCCGTCCCGCATTGGGTCGAAGCCTCCATCGCCGAAGCTCATGGGATCGAGCACGACGCAGTAGAAGCACGGCTCCTCGCACTCGGCGGGCATGAACGAGAACCCGCCTGGGCCGGCCGTCAGCCAGTAGCGGACGATGGCATTGCGGGCGCCCGAGGCTGCTGCGGTGTCGGCGACCATCTGGATGAGCTCGTCGCGTGACCACGGGATCTGGAGGCGGGCGCCCGCCGCGCTCGCAAGCAGCCGGTCGATGTGGATGCCGAGCCGGTACAGCCGGCCGTTCACCAGCGAGCAGGTGTCGAACACGCCGTGGCCTCGGTGAACCATGTGATCGTCGAGCGGCACCGTCATGACGGTGGGATCGGTGACGACACCGCCTAGGTAGGAGCTGAACATGGCGTAGCAGCCGCGCTTGCCCTGGCGTCGAGCGGCCATGCGCTCGACGGCTTCTGCGGCGCTCAGGATCTGTTGACCGGGGCGCAAGCCAGCGTTCGACTGGCCACCGGTGGCAGCGTCGCCGTTTCCAGAGACCGTCCGCAACGCCACGTGCCGATACTACGTGGACTGTGGTGCTTGGCTCAGGAAGTGCCTGCTGATCGGCTCGCGTAGGGTCGCAGGCGATGGGTGCGACGCAGGGAGACGACGGCATCCCGGCATTCGGGCCGACGGCGCTGGCGACGCCGGCCAATCTGGTGACGGTCGCCCGGATTGCGGCCTCGCCAGTCTTCATCTGGATGATCGTGCGTGCCGACGAGGCACGATGGCTGACGTTCGCCGTCGGTTTCGCCGTCGCCATGACCGACTACCTCGACGGCTGGCTGGCCCGTCGACACGGCACGACCCGTGCAGGCGCGTTTCTGGACCCGCTGGCCGACAAGGTGCTGGTGCTCGGCGGCATGGCGGCGCTCGTGTGGAATGGCCAGTTCCACGCTGTTCCGGTGATCGTCATCGCGGCACGGGAGTTGCTGATCAGCGCCTACCGGTCGCGCGCCGGCCGCCAGGGCATCACGGTGCCCGCCACCAAGCTCGCCAAGTGGAAGACGTTTGTCCAGCTGTGGGCCATCGGCTTCGCCGTCATGCCGCCGCTGGCCATGAACGCCCACTGGGTGGCCACGCTCACGCTGTGGCTGGCGGTGGCGCTCACTGCGTGGACCGGCTGGTCGTACCTGCGGTCGGCTCGTGGCGTGGCGGCCGCGCAGCTCGGCGACGACACTTCCGGCTGAACCGCGCCATCCTCTGCCCCTAGGGTCACGGCTTGTGAAGACAGAGATCGTCGCTGTGGGAACCGAGCTGCTGCTGGGCCAGATCGTCGACACGAACTCCTCGTGGATGGGCGAGCAGCTCGCCCTGGCCGGCATCGACAGCCACTACCAGACGAAGGTGGGGGACAACTGGGATCGCATCGAGGATGCGTTCCGGCTGGCGCTCGACCGCAGCGACGCCGTCATCGTGTGCGGTGGCTTGGGGCCCACCCAAGATGACATCACCCGTGAGGTGCTGGCGTCGGTGATGGGTGTCGAGCTAGTGCTCGACGAGCGCATTGCCGAGCGGATCCGCTCCATGTTCGCCAGCCGCAGCCGCCCGATGCCCGAGAACAACTTGCGCCAGGCCATGGTGCCCGTCGGCGCGTCGCCGATCCCGCAGCAGCCCGGCACAGCGCCCGGCCTGGTGGCGCCGATCCGCTGGGTGCAGGGCGCCGGCGCCGTCGCGCCCGACGCTGAGCCGCCAGCAGGCGCAGAGGTACTCGACCGCGTGGTGTACGTGGTGCCCGGTGTGCCGTATGAGATGCGCGAGATGATGAACGGCACGGTGCTGGGCGACCTGCAGCGGCGTGCCGGCGTGAGCGCAACCATCGAGAGCCGGGTGCTGCGCACGTGGGGCCAGAGCGAATCGGGTCTGGCCGAGATGCTGGCCGGCCGCATTGACGAGCTCGACGAGGCTGGCAACCCGACGCTGGCGTTCCTGGCCAGCGGCATCGAGGGCATCAAGGTGCGGATCACCGCGAAGGGTGCCGACTCCGCCGAAGCGTGGCGCCTGATTGAGGCCGAGCAGGCAGTGCTCGAGCCGCTGCTGGGCGACCTGGTCTTCGCATACGACGACGACAACATGGAAGCGGCAGTGCTCGCTGAGCTGGGGCGGCTGGGCTTGACGCTCGGAGTTGCCGAGACGATCACCGGTGGCCGCATGGCAAACCGTCTGTCGTCAGCAGAGGCGGCGATGCGTGCCGGCCGGGCGCCGGGCGGAGCCAAGCTGGGCGATCCCGGGCTCGCATCCGCAGCCGACAGCAGCCAGGCCGACGGCGGGACCGGTCCGCGCACTTTCGCGGGCGGCATCGTGGCCCGCTCAGAGCACCTGACGGAGTACCTGCTGCATGCCGGCTCGTCGACGGTGTCGCCGATGGGCGACGATCTCGTTCCGCCGCTCGCGTCGGCCGCCGGCGCCGAGGCGCTCGCCCGAGCGGCCCGCCTGCGCACCGGCGCCAGCGTGGGCCTCGCTGTCACGGCGATCGAAGACCGCAACGCAGCCACGCCCGAGCATCCCTTCGGCACGGCATTCCTGGCCGTGTCGATCTCGGCGCAGCCAGTGCGGGGCAGCATTCCCGCGGTCGCTCACCGCGACAAGGCCGACGAGATCCGCCTGCCCGGTGACCGCGAGCGGCTCGCCGACTACAGCGCCATCTCGGCGCTCAACCTGCTGCGCCTCACACTCACCGGCCGCCGCTAGAGGCTGAGCCCCGGGCCCGAGCGGCCCGCGAGCGCAGCGAGCTAGAGCGGGAAGCTCAGGGCGAAGCCGTGGCCCGAGCGGCCCACGGACGGCCATTCCCACATCCCGCGAACGCGATCTCTGGATGGCAGGCTGTCCCGATGCGTTTCGGATTCTGGACGAAGAACGACCAAGAGACCTCGGCGGTCATCGAGTGCTGCCAGCACGCCGAGGCCACGGGCTGGGACGGATTGTGGTTCGCCGACCACTTCATGCCCAACGAGGAGAACGTGGACCAGCCGGTCCACGAGGCGTGGTCGGTGCTCGCGGCGCTCGCGGTGGCCGTGCCCCGGGTGCGCCTCGGCCCGCTCGTGGCCGGCAACACGTACCGGAGTCCGGCGCTGACCGCCAAAATCGCCACCACGATCGACCATCTGTCGGGCGGCCGGGTGGTGCTGGGCATCGGCGCCGGGTGGCAGGAGAACGAGCACGAGGCGTACGGATTCGACTTCGGCACGCTGCGCAGCCGCATGGACCGCTTCGACGAGGCCGTCGAGATCATCAGCTCGCTGCTCGGCAACACACGCACGAGCTTCGACGGCGAGCACTACACGCTGGCCGGGGCGCCGCTCGACCCCAAGCCGGTGCAGTCGCCGGTTCCCCTGCTGATCGGCGGCGGCGGTCGGAAGCGCACGCTCCGGACCACTGCTCGCTGGGCCACCGAATGGAATTACTGGGGCATGCCCGATGACATAGCGGATCTGTGCAGCGTGCTCGACGGGCACTGCGAAGCGATCGGCCGCGACCCCGGCGAGATCAGCCGCTCGGCGTGCGCACTGCTGTTCATCAATGAGGACTCGGCGAAGCTGGACCGCTTCCGTGCCATGGACCTGGGCCGGGCCACCATCGTCGGCACTCCCGATGAGGTCAGCGAGGTCGTCGAGCAGTACCGGCAGGTGGGCGTCGACGAGCTGATCATTCCCGACTTCACCTTCGGCCCGATGGAATCCAAGAAGCACTCCATGGACCTGTTCATCAACGAAGTAGCACCCAACTTCCGCTGACGGCAGCGCAACACCACACCACACGACACTCCGACGACGGGAGCACGAGATGAAGATCGGTCTGTTTCAGATCAACATGGGGGCGCTGGGCGATGCAGCCGGCGCCGAGGGGGCTGGGCGCATAGCCGTGGCCGCCGAGCAAGCGGGCTTCGAGTCGGTGTGGACGGGGGAGCACGTGGTGCTGCCCGACCCGCAGGCGCCGCCTTCACCGCTGCCGCCGCTGCATCCGATGCTCGATCCCGCCGTTGCGCTCGCGTATGTCGCGGCGCTCACCAGCGAGATCAAGCTGGGCACCGGCATCATCATCGTTCCCCAGCGCAACCCGCTCGTGCTGGCCAAAGAACTGGCCAGCGTGGATGTGCTGTCGGGCGGCCGGCTGCTGTTCGGCGTCGGCGTGGGGTATCTCGGGCCGGAATTCGAGGCGCTGGGCATCCCGATGGAAGACCGTGCCCGCCGCACCGAGGAGTACATCGAGGCGATGCGGGCCATCTGGTCGATGGACGCACCGGCGTATGACGGCGAGTTTGTCAGCTTCTCCGATGTGCAGGCCCGACCGAGGCCGGTCCAGCAGCCGGGTCCGCCGGTGGTGATGGGCGGCCACACAGCGCCCGCCTACCGGCGCTCGGTCACGATGAGCGAGGGCTGGTACGGGTTCGCGCTCGACTACGACGCCACGCAGCGCTGCATCGACGGTCTGTCGGAGGCAGGCGCCCGCTACGACCGGCCCGCCGAACTCGGCAGGCTGGAGATCACCGTGACGCCGCGGGTGCGGCCGACACCGGAGATGGTCGAGCGTTTCGCCGAGATGGGCGTGGACCGCCTGGTGCTGCTGCCGAATGGCCAAACCGTCGACGAAGTAGCCGCCTTCGTCGACCACATCGGCTCGACGATTCTGAACTGAGTCCGGCCGGGGCCGGGCGTGACCGCCGGATTACCGGCGCCCCGCAGCGTTCGGCCGGCGGATGGCCTCGCCGGCAGACACGATGCCCTGGTCTTCGAGCGCATCGATCGCTCTGTCGTCGAGGCCGGCGAGCTCGCGCAACACCTCGCGATTGTGCTGACCCCGGTCACCGGCGACGGCTCCCGGCGCCACGCCTGCATCGGCTGCCCTGAACCGCCACGGCGATTGCGGAACGGTCATCGGTGCGGCGGCTTCGCCCCCCACGATGTCGACAAAAGCGCCGCGCTCAGCGGCCCAGTCGGTTTCGGCGAGTTCAGCCACGGTGCGCACTTCTGCTGCCATCACCGACTTCACGCCGATCGCTGTTTCGACCGCCTCGGCGCTGTCGAACTGGCTCACCCATTCGCCGAAGATGGCTTCGATCTCGTCGCGATGCAGGACGCGATCCTCAATGCGGGCGAAACGCGGGTCGTCGCGCAGATCTGGCCGGTTCATCGCTGCCGCGATCACCTTGAAGCCGAAGTTGGCGGTGAGATCGAGTGTCACGGTGACGTGCCGGCCGTTTGACAGCGCGTACACCGCCGCCCAGTTCTGCCCGCCCTTGAAACCGATCATCGGATCCTGGCCGGTCAGGTCGGTCGCGGCCTGGTCGTTGCACATCAGCGTGCTCTCGGCCATCGACACCTCGACGGTCTGGCCGCGCCCGGTCCGCATGCGCATGTGGAGCGCCGCCAGAACGGCGCCCAGAGCATGCAGCCCGGTGTAGGTGTCGGCGTGCGACATCGGGTCGTTGCGGTAGGCGTCCCCTCCCCGCCGCCGGGAGACCATCTCGGTCACGCCGGCCTCGGCGTGCAGCACCGACGCAAACGCTCCCCGGCCGCTGCGGCTGTTGCCGTGCCCCCAACCCGAGACAGACGCCACGATGATGCCGGGGTTGATCTCGCTGAGCACGTCGTAGCCCAGCCCCAGCTTGTCGAGCACTCCCGGCCGGTAGTTCTCCAGCACGATGTCGGCCTTGGGGACCATCGACAGCAGCACGTCGCGGCCGGCGGGCTGTGTCAGGTCGAGCGAGATGCATTCCTTTCCGACGTTGAATTGGGCGAAGTAGGGCGAGAACCCGTCGACGTTGGGAACGATGAACCTGGTGAGGTCGGCATCGGGAGGCTCGATCTTGACGACGCGAGCGCCCAGATCCGCCAGCAGGCGACCGGTGATCGGCCCCGCGACCGCGCGGGTCAGATCCAGCACAAGCACGTCTTCGAGCGGTCGTTCCACGGCGCACGACGATAGAGCCGCGCGGCGCCCGCTGCCCGTCTTCAGCCGCCGATGTCGCTGCCCGCTCTCAGCGGACGATGCCGCTGCTCGCCGGCACCGGCATCCAGACGCTGGGCGGCGACAGCTGCACCGGTGAGCGCCTTGCCGGCGGGCCCTCGGCCGGCTCGAGCGGCACCGGATCGCGGGTCAGTCTCGAGATGACCAGCGTTCCCGCCAAGGCGAACACTGCCACGACCGCGATGGGCACGAGCGTCCCGCCGGTCTGCTCGTGCATGGTGAGCATCAGGATCGGGCCCACCATGCTCCCGATGCCGTAGCAGAAGAACAGGCGGCCCAGGACCGACCCGATGCCTGCGACGCCGAACAGGTGCGGCGTGACATCGCCCTGCAGCGCGACGAAGCCGCCGTAGCCCACGCCCAGCAAGACGGCGAACACGACGATCTGCCAGTAGCGATCGGATGCGAAGAACCAGATCACGTACGCGACCGGCAGCATGCCGAACGAGATCGTCAGCAAGCGCACCGACCCGAGGGCCCGGGCGAAGCTGGTCAGCAGCAGGCGCCCGACGATGCTCGCGCCGCCGACGACCGACAGCAGCAGGGCTGCTGCGCTGGCACTGATGCCGACCGAGCGGGCGAAGGGGATGATGGCAGCGAGCGAGCCGATCACCGGCACCGCGAACAGCGCGGAGCCGATCGTCAGCAGCCAGAACGCCTTCGTCCGGCAGACGCGGCGAACGTGGTCGCGCGGATGAGCGGTCGCGACGATCGGCGTGCGCCGCACCAGCACGAAGCACACGATGTAAGTGATAGCTGCGATGACGGCCAGCCACCGGAAGGCCTCGCGCCAGCCCAGGTTCTCGATCATGCGCTCGGCGAGCGGTACCAGGAACATGGTGCCCAGGCCGGGCCCGGTCGCGACCAGCCCTTGAGACACTGCCCGGTTCCGCAGGAACCACGACGCTGCGGTCGCGAACAACGGCGAGACGAACAGACCCGCTCCGAAGCCGCAGCCGATGCCGTACACCACGTAGCCGTGCGAGATCTGCGACACCGTCGAGGTCAGGACTAAGCCGGCTACGAACATCGCGCCGCCCACTGCCAGCAGCGGCCGCGGCCCCAGCCGATGCAGCAGCGGGCCCGAGATGATCCCGGTGCTGAAGAACAGGAGCGTGGCGATCCCGATCATGACCGAGGTGCCGCCCTGGCCGGTTCCGAATTCGGCCGACATCGACTCGATGAACGCGCCGAAGGTGTAGATGGTGCCGAAGGCCACGCCGCACGACAGGCCGGCGCCGACCGCCACCAGCCAGGCGCGCCACGAGTCGATCAGCTCAGGCTGGCTCGCGAGCGGGGGAGCGGCATCTGCCACAGGAATGGAACTCAGTCGTCTGTGCTGTCGCCGTCAGCGGAGCCGCGGGTGTCGATGCCGGCCACGAGGTCGCCGACCCGCATCTCGCCGTCGCGCGTCTGGCCGCCCAGTTCAATGAACTGTTCCATGGCGGGCTGCGCCTCCGGGGTGCGCAGGAGCCGCTGGAAGAGGTACCGCTCCTCGAACATGCCGTCCCTGAGAGGAAGTTCGTCGGCCGCATTGACGGCTTGCTTGGCCAGGGCGACGGCTTGGGGCGGGAACTTCGCGATGCGATACGCCAGCTCGGTGACGAACGGCCGCAGCTCATCAGCGGGCAGTGCCCGGTTGAGGTAACCCCACTGCTCCGCCGTGCGAGCATCGATGTCGACGCCGCCGAGGATCACCTCCATGGCGCGGCCGCGCCCGACCAGACGGGGGAGCCGCTGCGTGCCGGTGCCGCCGGGCAGGATGCCGATCGGCACCTCCATCTGGTTGATGACCGTGCGGTCGAGCGCGCCGAAGCGCATGTCGCACGACATCGACAGCTCGCTGCCGCCGCCGCCGACCCGCCCGCCGATCTCGACGATGGTGGCCTTGGGCATGGTGCGGTACGTCTCGCACATGGCGTGGAACCCGACGTGTTCTGTGGGCCGCTCGGCGGGACCATCGGTGGGGTAGCCCAGGATGGCCGTCACGTCGAAGTGGGCGATGAAGAAGTCCGGGTTGTCGCTGCGGAGCACCACCACTCGCACCGAGTCGTCATCGGCGACGTGAACGCTGAACTTCGCGAGTTCGCGGAACAGCGCCGGCGTCATCACGTTGATCGGCGGAGCGTCGATGGTGGCGAACACGACACCCGCGTCGCGCTCGATTCCCAGCAGCTCGAAGTCGCTGTCGGTCATCGCAGTGGATTGCTCAGCAGGGGGACTCATGGGGCGCAGCGTGCCACATGTGCGCGACACGATGGCGTGCTCGCCGCACGGCGGCTCAAGGCTTGACACGAACTGATGTTCGGAACTACATTGCTGTCATTCGGGACCGGCAGAAAATCACCCGAGATGTGTCACACCCCGCTTCTACGGTGCCCCAAGACGGCATCGCACATCGGGTGTGGCCGAACGGGAGTCCGAGGAGGACGACATGAGTCAGCAAGACACAGAACGGGACCGAGCGCTGGATATGACACTCACGCAGATCCGCCGCCAGTTCGGCGACGGGTCCGTGATGAAGATGGGCGAGAAGCACCACATGGCGGTCGAGGCGATCTCCTCGGGCAGCCTCGCGATCGACTTGGCGCTCGGCATCGGGGGCTTTCCTCGCGGCCGGGTGGTGGAGGTGTACGGCCCGGAGGCATCGGGCAAGTCCACGCTCGCCATGCACCTGGTGGCCGAGGCGCAGCGAACCGGCGGCGTGTGCGCCTATGTCGACGCCGAGCATGCGATGGATCCGGTGTACGCGAAGAACATCGGCGTCGATGTCGACGAGCTGCTGATCTCCCAGCCCGACACCGGCGAGCAGGCGCTCGAGATCACCGACATGCTCATCCGCTCGGGCGCCATCGATGTCGTGGTCGTCGACTCGGTGGCGGCACTCACGCCACGGGCCGAGATCGAGGGCGAGATGGGCGACACCCATGTCGGCCTGCAGGCGCGCCTCATGTCCCAGGCGCTGCGCAAGCTCACCGCCAACCTGAACAAGACCAAGACGATCTGCGTGTTCATCAACCAGCTGCGCGAGAAGATCGGCGTGATGTTCGGCAGTCCCGAGACCACCTCGGGCGGCCGGGCGCTGAAGTTCTATTCGTCCGTGCGGATCGACATCCGCCGCATCGAGGCCATCAAGGTCGAGGGCGAGGTCGTGGGCGGTCGCACCCGCGTCAAGGTCGTCAAGAACAAGGTGGCGCCGCCCTTCCGCCAGGCCGAGTTCGACATCATGTACGGGCAGGGCATCAGCCGTGAGGGCTCGCTACTCGACGTGGGTGTCGAGCACGGCATCGTGAAGAAGTCGGGTGCTTGGTACACCTACGAGGGCGAGCAGCTGGGTCAGGGCCGCGAGAACGCCAAGAAGTTCCTGATCGCGAATCCCGAGGTCACCGTCGAGATCGACGGCCGGATCCGCACCGCGCTCGGCATCGGGGCCGATGGCGAGGCAGACGACGATGCCGACGTGCTCGACCGCCTCGACGATGCGCAGTCAGCACGCTCCGAGGGTGCCAGCGTCGACTGACGCCCCGATCTGCTCGATACAGGTGCCACAGCGGGCGGCCCATGGGCCATCCTGACGAACCGGCACCGCACGGCGGTGTTGTCGTAGCCTGATCCGGTCGTAGGCGAGCGGGGCGATCCGGCTTCGGATCAGGAGCCTCGGATCGGGGAGAGTCAGGTGGCGCAGCAGACCGGGAAGCAGAAGGTCGACAAACAGAAGACCGACAAGCCGCAGAACGTCTTCAACTTCGACTATTCCCGCGACGTCGACGGCCGCCCGCCGCAGTCGTACTACGACGACATCAAGCAGCGGTTCGCTGAAGAACGCGATCTGCGGCTGAGCTACCGGCCTCCGGGCACGCAGATCTACACGTCAGAGTTCGTCGGCGAATTCGCCCGCTACGAGGAAGACCCGTATGCGAGTGAGCGCATCGAACGACCGCCTGTGCACGACGAGGTTGAGGTGCTGTTCATCGGGGGCGGGTTCTCGGCACTGCTGACCTCAGCCCGGCTGCGCCACAAGGGCGTGGAGAGCATTCGCATCGTCGAGCGCGGCGCCGATGTCGGCGGCACCTGGTACTGGAACCGGTACCCGGGAGTGGCCTGCGACGTCGTCTCATACGACTACCTGCCCTTGCTGGACGAGACCGGCTACGTGCCGTCCCGGCACTACGCCACCGGCGACGAGATCTACGAGTACTGCCGGCTGATCGCCCGCAAATACGACCTCTACGACCTGGCGATGTTTCAGACCACCGTGACCTCGACCGTCTGGGACGGCGAGGCAGAGTTATGGCGCATCGGCACCGACCGCGGCGATGAGATCACCGCCCAGTTCGTCATCTGCGCCAATGGGACCCTGGCCAAGCCGAAGCTGGCCGTCATCGAAGGTATGGAGCGGTTCGCCGGACACTCTTTCCACACGTCGCGGTGGGACTACGACTACACCGGCGCCGATCTCGAGAACCTCGGCGACAAGCGGGTCGGCATCATCGGCACAGGCGCGACCGCCGTGCAGGCCATCCCTCAGCTTGGCGAGATGTCCAAGGAGCTGTACGTCTTCCAGCGGACGCCGTCCTCAATCGACATCCGCGACGACTGGGAGACCGACCAGGACTGGGCGGCGAAGCTGAAGCCGGGCTGGCAGGCGCGCCGGCGCGAGCGAGCGATGGCCGGGCCTCGCCTCAGCGATGAGCAGAAGGCACGCCGCGCGGCGATGTCACGCGAGGAGAAGATCCGCCGCCAGGAGAACGCCAACATCGACGCCATGATGCGCATCCACCGACGCATCGATGAGGTCGTGGAAGACCCGGCGACGGCCGAGGCGCTCAAGCCCTGGTACATGCTCATGTGCAAGCGGCCGTGCTTCCACAACGACTACCTGCCCACGTTCAACCGGCCGAATGTGCACCTGGTTGACACCCAGGGCAAGGGCATCACCCAGATTACCGAGCAGGGCCCGCTCTTCGACGGCGAGCAATACGAACTCGACCTGCTGATCTACGCCACCGGGTTTGAAGTGCAGCAGACCGGCATCTACAACCGCATCGTGGGCGAGCACGACCTGGAGCTGAACGACAAGTACGCAGACGGCATCCGCACGCTGCTGGGCATCCACACCGCCGGCTACCCGAACCTGTTCATTATGGGCGGCTACCAGGCGTTCTTCGCGTTCAACCTGACCGACGTGCTCAACAGCCAGGGCGAGCACATTTCCGAATGCATCGATTTCGTGCGCAGCAGCGGCCTGCAGTCAATGGACTGCTTGCCCGAGACCGAGGAATGGTGGGTGCAGCAAGTCATCGCCAACCGCGGCAAGACCACCCGCAACCGCGACTGCACTCCCGGCTACTACAACTTCGAGGGCGCCGAGAACCGCCGCCAGGACGGCAACTTCAACGGCAACATCAAGCAATACCTGGGCTTCATGGCACACGCCCGCGACAACATGTCGGAGAACTTCGCCTTCACCCGGCGTTGACCGCGCTGATCTGACTGAGTTCAACCTGCCTTCCGCCTTTGGGCGCGCCCCTAGCCTTGACGCCGTGACTGCGGGCGAGCGAGTGGGCGACGACGGGGGCCGGCGCAGCTACTTCGTGCGCACCTACGGGTGCCAGATGAACGAGCACGACTCCGAGCGGATTGCTGGCCTGCTGGAAGCCGACGATCTTGTGGCCGCGCCCACGATGGCTGACGCCGACGTCATCGTGCTCAACACGTGCTGCATCCGAGAGAACGCCGACAACAAGCTCTACGGGCAGCTCGGGCATCTCAAGCGCCTCAAGGAGGAACGACCCGAGGTGCAGATTGCTGTCGCCGGCTGCCTGGCGCAGAAGGACCAGGATCTCGTGCGGCAGCGGGCGCCTCACGTCGACGTGGTGTTCGGCACGCACAACGTGGCCCGTGCTGCCGACTTGCTGGGCGAGGCCCGCGTCTCAGGCCCCGTGACGGAGATCCTGGCTGAGTCCGACGAGTTCCCTTCCGCGCTGCCTGTGCGACGGGATGCACAGCACGCTGCATGGGTCACAATCCAGATCGGCTGCGACAACACCTGCGCGTTCTGCATCGTGCCCTCGGTGCGCGGCCGGGAGATTTCCCGGCCGTTCGGCGAGCTCATCGACGAGGTGGGCCGCCTGGCAGCCGACGGCGTCAGCGAGGTGACGCTGCTGGGGCAGAACGTCAACAGCTACGGCCGCGACGTGACCCTGGCACTCCGCCGCACGAACGGTGCGTCTGGCGCGGACGGACCCGCCGATGCCGCGTGGCGAGCCGGCGAGACCTGGGCCAGCGGGCGACGCACGGCCCGCCCGCTGTTCGGCGATCTGCTGCGGGCGGTTGGCGCAGTCGACGGCATCGAGCGAGTGCGATTCACCAGTCCGCACCCAAAGGACTTGCGGGCCGACGTCATAGCAGCCATGGCCGAGACGCCAGCGGTGTGCGAGCACCTGCACCTGCCCCTGCAGTCCGGTAGCGACGAAGTGCTGAGGGCAATGCACAGGGGCTACACCGCCCAGCGCTACCTAGAGCGGCTGGAGGCCGCCCGCGCCGCCGTCGACGACCTCGCGGTCAGCACCGACATCATCGTGGGATTCCCCGGCGAGTCCGAGCGCGACTTCGCTGACACGCTCGAACTGGTGGCGGCGGCCCGCTTCGACAGCGCGTTCACGTTCGTGTTCTCGCCGCGGCCCGGCACCGAAGCCGCAGAGATGGTCGACGGGTTCGTGGCCCCCGAGGTATCTGCTGACCGCATGGAACGGCTGCGAGCCGTGATCGAGCGCTCTGCACGCCGGGGCAACGAATCCCGGGTGGGTCGTGTCGAAGAGCTGCTTGTGGAGGGACCGTCGAAGCGAGATCCGGGCACGCTTACCGGCCGCACGCGCCAGAACCGTCTCGTCCACTTCGCGTCGACTGAGCCGCTGCGTACCGGCACCTATGCGCGGGTGCGGGTGACCGACGCCGCCACGTTCCACCTCAGCGGCGAGCTCATCGAGGTCATCGCCCCGGCGCGACACCGCACCCGCATCCCGGTTGCCGCCCGCTGAGAGGCAGGACGCCATGGGTGGCGACAGCGGCCATCGGCCCCTGGTCATCGTGGGCCCGACGGCGTCGGGCAAATCGGCGCTCGCGATGGAATTGGCCAGGCGTGCCCGCTTTCGGCCAGACATTGCGGGTATGACGGAATTGGTGTCGGTCGACTCGATGCAGGTGTACCGGGGCATGGACATCGGCACCGCCAAACCTACGGCCGCCGAGCAGGCCGACGTGCCGCACCACCTCATCGACCTTGTCGATCCCGCAGAGCGGTTCACCGTGGTCGACTACGCCACTGCGTTCGAAGCTGCGATGTCCGACATCGCAGACCGCGGCGCGGTCCCATTGCTGGTCGGTGGCACCGGCCTGTACCTGCGCGCCGTCATAGACGGTCTCACGCCGCCCCCGGAATTCCCCTCGATCGCCGCCGAACTCGAGGCCGAGGCGTGTGCCGCCGGTGAGCCGGAAGGGACCGTCGCCCTGCACTGTCGACTGGCCGAGCTGGATCCTCTGGCCGCCTCACGCATGGAGCCGACGAACCTGCGGCGGATCGTCCGGGCGCTGTCCGTGTGCTTAGGCACCGGCCGACCGTTCTCGTCATACGGTCCGGGGCTGACCAGCTATGCGCCGGTGCCGTACCGGATCGTCGGCGTCGAGATCGACCGGGACACGCTCGACCAGCGCATCGCGCAGCGCTACCGGCAGCAGATCGAGGCGGGCTTCGTGGAGGAAGTGCGCCGGCTCATGAGCGACCACACGTCGAACGAGCCGGGGTCGGCAGCCGGCGTGGGGGACTGGTCCACTCAAGCGCCCTCCCAGCCCGCGGCACCGCTGTCGCGCACCGCAGCGCAAGCGCTCGGCTACAAGGAGCTGCGGGCGCATCTGGCAGGGGAGTGCACGCTGGACGATGCACTCGAGGTCGCAATCGCACGCACCCGGCGATTTGCCCGTCGCCAGCAGCGCTGGTTCGCCCGTGACCCCAGGATCATCTGGATTCCGCACGAAAGTGCTGCGGAGATGGCCGATCGGGTCGAGCAACTTGAACCCTGAAGGCCTCCGGACGCACCGAGCTTCAACTGGTGATCGAAGGTTCAGCCGAGGCGGGATTCGACCATGTCGAGCGCATCGTCGGTCAGCACGGCTGCGACCCGAACACGATCGGCTGCGGCGGGTCCGTAGAACTCGCCCGGCGAAACGAGAATGCCTGCCTCGCTGAGCAGCGTACGAGTGAACGCCCAAGCGTCGCCGTCGGGGGCCGCGGCCCAGAGGTAGAAGCCACCGCGCGGCAGCGCAGGCTCGGGGCCGAAACGGCCCACGATGCGCGCGAGGCGCTCCAGCCGGTTCCGGTATCGCTCTCGCTGCGCTGCGACATGGACCTGATCCGCCAGCGCAGCGACCGCCGCCGCCTGCGCGGGACCTGGAACCATGAAGCCGGCGTGCTTGCGAACCTCTCGCAGGAAATGCACGAGCTCGGGATCGCCCGCGTAGAAGCCCACCCTTACACCCGCCAGGTTCGACCGCTTGGACAACGAATGAACCGCCACCACGCCGTCGACCTCAGCGCGCACGCTGCTGCCCGACTCTGCACCGCGCTCATCGCCGCCAGTTGAGTCGCCGGCCGTGGCCGCGGAGGCCGGCGTCAGGATTGTGCGTGGAGGCCCGTCCCAGGTGAACTCTGCGTAGCACTCGTCGCTGAAGACAGGCACATCCCGTTCGCGTCCCCAGCGCGCAGCAGCATCGAGATCATCAAGGCCGCCGGCGGGATTGCCGGGTGTGTTGACCCAGAGCACCAGGGCCCGCTCGGCGTCGGCATCGGAGATGGCGTCGAGCTGGATCGACCAGTGTTCGTCAGCCGGCACAGGCACTGCTCGGCAGCCGGCCAGCTCAGCTCCCATTGCATAGCTGGGGTAGCTGATCTCGGGGAAGAGCACGGTGTCCCGTTCGGGAGTTCGCAATCGCAGCCAGTGCGGCAGCCCTGCCACGAACTCCTTCGAGCCAATCGTCGCTGCCACTTCTGCATCGGCGTCGACCTGCACACTGAGCCGTTCGGTGCACCAGCGCGTGGCGGCCTCCCGAAGCTCGGGCGTGCCGATCGACGGCGGGTAGCCGCGCTCGGAATCCGACGCTCCCAGCGCTGCCAGCACAGCCGGCGCGGGCGGGTCCACCGGCGTGCCGATGGAGAGGTCCACCAGCCCGCCGTCATGTCGCTCAGCGAGCGGCTTCAGCTCGTCCAGCCGGTCATAGGGATACGGTGGCGGCACATACCCGGCGCGTGCGTTCACCGCATCAGTGTGCACTGATCTGCGTCCAGACAGTCCCGTTGACGTGGAGGTGATGTCGATCCGCGCAGCGAGGGCCCCCGTCGCAGGCCGCATCAGCGCCGATAGACATCGCGGCGGTGGCCGACGCGGACCACCAGGATGAGCAGGCGCTCGTCGACGACCTCGTAGAGAATGCGATAGTCGCCCACCCGCACCCGGTACACGCCCGCCTCGCCGGTGAGTGCCACGCATCCGGGAGGTCTCGGCTCATCTGCCAGTAAGTCGATGGCTGCTCGAATGCGCTGCTGTTCTGCGCGCGGCAGCCGAGCAATCGACTTGACCGCGCGGCGTGCGAGGCGGACGCGGTATCGGCTCACCCCAGTCCCAGCGCGGCCTTGACCTCGTCCCAGGGCACGTAGTCGTCCTCAGCTCGAGCTGCCTCAAGCTCGCGGCGGTCATCGAGCTCGTCGGCGCGGTCAACGAGCTGATCGAAGGCCTCCGAGCTCAGTATCACTGCCACGCGTCGGCCGCGCTTCGTCACCGAAACCGGCTCGCCCGACCGGCGAGTGTCGTCGATCACCTCGGCCAGCCGGTTTCGTGCTTCGCTCACTGCAACTTCGATCATGTACGAATTGTACAAAATGGCACCGGCGCGAGGTTCTCATTCCCAGGCGTCAACGTCGATGACGAACTCGGCGAACAGGCTGCGGGCGACGTCGTCCAGCCGCGCGCGTACGACGGTCCCATCGTCGTCGTGAGTCTCCGAGAGCACCTCGCCTTCGCGGTGGACGGCTGCGAGGGCGTCGCCGCGGCTGTACGGGATGCGCAACTCGGTGACTTCCGTGAGATGTCGCAGCCGATCTCCGACAGCGAGCAGGAGGTCCTCGACACCGTCGCCACTGCTGGCTGAGATCGCACGGGAGCCTTCGTAGCGCTCCAGCAGCTGTCCGACTGTGCCGTCGTCGGCAACATCGCACTTGTTGAACGCGATGAGTTCGTCGATGTCCCCAGCGCCGATCTCGCGCAGCACCGAGCGCACCACATCGATGTGCATCTCCGGTTCCGCCGCCGAGGCGTCGACGAGGTGCACCAGCAGGTGGGCCTCGGCCACCTCCTCCAGCGTCGACATGAACGCCTCGACCAGCGAGGTGGGCAGCTTCTTGATGAACCCGACCGTGTCGGTGACGAGCACTGTCTCGCCGCCGGGCAGCTGCAGCCGCCGGGTGGTGGCGTCGAGCGTCGCGAACAGCCGATCTTCCACCAGCACATTGGCACCGGTCAGGCGCCGCAGCAGGGTCGACTTGCCGGCGTTGGTGTAACCCACGATCGCAACCGTGTGGTAGCGGGAGCGCCGGCGCGACTTGCGCTGGTTCAGCCGGGTCCGCCGCAGCCCCCGCAGGTCCTTCTCTAGCCGCGCCAGCCGCCGTTGGATACGACGCCGGTCCACCTCGAGCTGGGTCTCGCCCGGTCCCCGCGTGCCGATGCCGCCCGCCTGCTGCGAGAGCTGCCGCCCGCGGCCGCGCAGCCGGGGGAGCCGGTAGCGAAGCTGAGCCAATTCCACCTGCGCCTTGCCCTCGAGCGTCGTGGCGTTCTGGGCGAAGATGTCGAGGATTACCGCAGTGCGGTCCAGCGCGGTGCGCTTCAGAATGCGCTCCAGGTTGAACTGCTGGGCCGGCGACAGCTCGTCGTCGAACACCACGGTGTCAGCGTCGTGCTCAAGCGACGCATCGAGGATCTCGTCAGCCTTCCCCCGCCCCACAAACGTCGCCGGGTCGGGCGCATCCCGCCGCTGAACAATCCGCTCCACCGAGTCCGCCCCGGCAGTGTCGACCAACCGCTCCAGCTCGTCGAGGTTGGCGTCCACCTCGTCAGCAGTCCGCTCCGCCAGCTGCACCCCCACCAGCACGATCTGCTCCCGAAAGGCCCGATCAATCAGCCCCGACTCAGCCCCCCCAAACTCCCCAAAGCCCCCCCGATGACTCTCGTCCGAGCCCTGAGAAACCTGCTCAGAATCAGCCATCAAGAATCCAGTGACGGTGCGTCTAGTGGCCACACATGGTTGCCGAGGTGCTCTACCCAGACGCTGAGGATGGGGTGACCGTCGACTTCGTCGGTCGAGACGGTCGCCTCGCCGCCGGGCATCTCAATGAGAGTTTCTGCGTCGGGCGCCACGAGACCCCAGTCCCGTGCACGCACCGCAGCAGTGACCGCACCGGTGCCACACGCCTGCGTTAACCCTGCGCCGCGTTCCCAGACGGACATGCCGATCGACGACGAGTCCGCCGAATCAGAGTCCTCTTGCTCGGTCTGCCAGATGAACTCGACATTGATGCCGCGGGGAAAATGTGCTTCAAACGCTGCACCGAGATCGGCGGTGTCGCGTGCGCTGATCGGCCGACCAGCGTTGATGACGAGATGCGGATTGCCGACGTCGCCGGTCTCCCGCTGCACGCTTCCGAGGACCCGCCTGATGTGCTCGTCGAGTGAGGCCGAGATGTCCGGTCCGGGGGCCACGTGAGGCATGTGGACTTCGGCGAGCGGTTCGACCAGTTCAAGGGAGCCGCCCTCGGCTGTGGCGAGTTCGGCACTCAAGGTCACGCGCCTCGCTCCGTCTGCCGTGTCAACGGTGAGTGCGAGAAGCTCGTCGGGCGATTCGGCACCGTCACTAATCTCCATGCCCCCAACGAAGGTGCGGGCGACCTCATTGGCCAAGCACGCGAGTCCGTTGCCGCTCACTTCCGCTCGCGATCCGTCCGAGTTGAACAGCGTCATCTCTACGCGCCTGACTTGTGGTCTGGAAGCTGTTTCGTCAGCCTCCGAAGCCGAGTTCGGTTGCGTAACACTCATGCCAGTAGCCAGGATCAAGCCGTCGGCACCGATGCCCGTGCGTCGATCGCAGGTCGCTCGGGCGAGCTCGGCCAAGTCGCGGACGCGCCGTTCGAGATCAGCTTTCTCGGCGTCACTCAACAGAGCGACGAGAAAGTCGTTGCCGAGACCCTGATGCTTGGCGAGCCCGAGCGCGTTCACAAGTCCATTGTCACACCTGAACCCGGAAATTCACGAGCGAATTCTCAGGTAGGGCAAAGAACCGGACCGCCGAGGGGTGGGCGGGGGCAGGGGTACCCACGCGCAGTTATGAAGCGCCCCCAAGCCCACGCGACGTGACCACAAGGCGCTTCATCTGTTTGAGCATGGGTACCCCTGCCCCCGCCCACCCCGGGAGCGCGGAGCACCCAATGTGCTATGCCGTGGGTTCGCGCTGGCCGTAGTTCTTGAAGGTGTCCCCGATCGAGGTGGCTACCGAAGCCAGCTTCGAACGGCCCTCGTTCAGCCGGGGAGCCATGGCGGTCAGACCTTCGACAGTCCAGCGCCCCTCGGTGACGATGATGTCGTCGTCTGACAGCGACCAGCCCTGGTAGAGGCCCACCTCGTTGGCGCCCACATGGAACACCCCGCCAGTGAACGGGCAGTCTGCCGTTGAGAGGTACGCCACCAGCGGGCTGACGTTGGCCGGGTCGTACACATCGAACTGCGCGGGGTCGTCGGGCGCCTTCACCACGTCACCCAGCCCGGGCGTCTGCAGCGTCAGGCGGGTGCGTGCCACCGGCGCCAGGCAGTTGACGCGCACGTTGTAGCGGGCGAGCTCGCCGGCTGCCACGAGCGTCATCGCAGCAATGCCCGCCTTGGCGCCCGTGTAGTTGAACTGACCCAGGTTGCCGAGCATCGCGCCTGATGCCGTATTGATGATCGAGCCGTTGACTTCCTTGCCTGCCTTGGACTGCTCACGCCAATATGCAGCCGCCCACCGGGTCGGGCAGAAGTGGCCCTTCATGTGCACTTCCACGACGGCGTCCCACTCCGGCTCGGTCATGTTGACCACGACACGGTCGCGCAGGATCCCCGCGTTGTTGACCAGCACGTGCAGGTCGCCGAAGGCCTCGACGGCCTGATTCACCATGCGCTGGGCGCCCTCCCAGTCGGTGACGCTGTCGCCGTTCGCTACGGCCTCACCGCCCATGGCCTCGATCTCGGACACCACCTCTTGCGCAGGTCCCTGGTCCGCGCCGGTGCCGTCGGCGGAGCCGCCGAGATCGTTCACGACGATCTTCGCCCCCTCCGACGCCATCAGCAGCGCATGCTCACGGCCGATGCCGCGGCCCGCGCCGGTGATCAGCACGACACGTCCGTCAAGTGCACCCATGTTGTTCTCCCGTCATGGATCCTGGAGCGGATGACCGGGGTCGAACCGGCGACCTCAACCTTGGCAAGGTTGCGCTCTAACCAACTGAGCTACATCCGCGCGGCGGATCACTGTAGCAAGCGCCTACCGCAGCGATGCGTGGATTCAGCAGGGTGTGGCCGCTCCGGCCGGGTGCCTCGGGCGGGCTACTCCTCAGGGGGCCGCAGGTCGATGCGCAGTGTCAGGATCCCGTCGTCGAGGGTGGCGCTGGCATCACCGATCATGGCGTAGTCCATGAAGTCCAGTTCGGCCTGACGGATGAAGTGACGCCGTTCCTCGCCCCCGATGGCGGGCAGGTTGCGCTTGCGCACCGCCTCGGCACGCTCGGCGAAGCGGGTGATCATTTCCTGTGGGTCGAAGTTCTCGCTCATGTCGTTCTGGCTCTCATGATGGCTCAGCCGCGGTGCTCACGTCACCTTGCCACCGTCGTGGGGCCGTTCGGCGCAAGTACACGACGAATCCGGTTCCGCTCGCCGCGGTGAGCGCGCCCAGCACCGCCACCAGCAGCCACCACACGCCCAAGCCCGAGCCGACGGCCTCCGACGGCACGCTGGTATGCCCATCGGCCAGCAGCGCCAAGCCCACGCCGATCAACGGGTCGCTCCCGCAGAACCCGCATCGCTTTTGTAGATGTCGTCGATGAACTCGCCCATCGGCGGGCCGGTCTGGTCGGGCTCGGTGAGAAAGCCGTCGTGGCCGTTGTCGCTGTCGATGTCGACGTGCTCGACTCGCATCGTGCCGCGGCTCCGCAGCGCCTCGACGATCCTGAGCTGCTGGGGTCGCGGGTAGAGGAAATCGGTGCGCACGCTCATCACCATGGTCGGCGCGACGATGCGTGCGAGAGCGGCATCGATGCCGCCGCGGCCCCGCCCGACGTCGTGCAGGTCCATCATCTTGTTGAGCACCAGGTAAGTGTTGGCGTCGAAGCGGGGCACGAACTTCGCCCCCTGGTAGTCGAGATAGCTCTCAACGTCGAAGCGCTGCTCAAGCCGCAGCGGAAGCACCGGATCCTCGCTATGGCGGGCGAACCGGCGATCGAACTCGTCGCCGGAGCGGTAGTGGATCATTGCGATCCGCCGTGCATTGGCGAGACCACGATGGGGCCCGTCGCCGTCGGGTGCGTCGTAGTAGCGACCGTCCCTGAAGTTCGGGTCGTCATAGATCGCCTGCCGCCCGACCTTGCTCCAGGCGATCTGCTGCGCGGATGCCTCCGCTGAAGCGGCGATCACGACCAGCGAGCCGACCCGCTGGGGGTACGTGACGCCCCACTCCAGCACGGCCATGCCCCCCATCGAACCGCCCACGACGCTGAGCCAGCGGTCGATGCCGAGGTGCCGGCCGAGCGCCCACTGCGAACGCACGACGTCGCGGTTGGTGACTACAGGAAAATCGGGCCCGTAGCGCTCGCCGGTGGACGGGTTCAGCGACGACGGGCCGGTGCTGCCTTGGCAGCCGCCGAGCACGTTGGCGCACGCGATGAAGTAGCGGTTGGTGTCGAGCGGGCGGCCGGGGCCGATGAAGTCGTTCCACCAACCCTCGGTGATCTGAGCGGGCGGGTGTGCTGCGCCATGAGCGTGCGCATCGCCGGTCAGGGCATGGCAGACCAGCACCGCGTTGGATGCGTCAGCGTCGAGTGCGCCCCAGGTCTCGTACGCGAGCACTGGCTTGTGGAGTACGCCGCCGCCCTCCAGCGTGAACGGACGATCCGGCGAGAGCTCGAAGAACTGCCGCTCGCCCGCGCCGAGGCCCGGGTGCCATGCACCCGAGGCGGGCAGCGGCCAGGCCGCCGCATCGTCGTTCGGGGCGCTCGCGCGCCTCGCACTGTCCACAGCTGAGCCTTCGTCCTGGGCCTTCGATTCCGGAGGCCGGGTTCCAGCGGCCAGATTGCCGCTGGATAGGCAAGGGTACCGGTCGCTTCTGGCCCGTCTAAAGGGAATTTCAGCGGCTGGCGTTGTCGCTGCTGGCCGCGAACGCCGCGAGATCGTCAAGACGCTCGTCGTTCGAGAACATGTCGTGCAGCCGCAACCGCAGGCCGAGCCGACGCTGCAGCTGGCGCACCTCGAGCTCTTCGTCCCACAGGAACATGGTGACGGCGGTGCCGCTGCGGCCTGCGCGAGCCGTCCGACCGGAGCGGTGCAGGTAGGTCTTGTGCTCGGGGGGCACGTTGTAGTGCACCACCACGTCGACCTCATCGATGTGCAGCCCGCGGGCGGCGACATCGGTAGCCACCAGCGCGGCCAGCTTGCCCTTGGCGAAATTGGCGAGCGCACGCTCCCGCTTGACCTGGGGCAGGTCGCCGTGAATGGCGCCTGCTTGCACCCCGGCCTCTCGCAGTTCACGAGTGAGCTGGTCGGCGCCCCGCTTCGTGCGGGTGAACAGCAGCGTGCGCCCGTTCGCCCCGATGATGCGGGCAGCGACCCGTACCCGGTCCATCTTGTGCACCGACATGAACAGGTGCCCCATCTCCGACACGGTCACCTCGCGTTCGGTGACTTCGTGGAAGACCGGGTCTCGCAGGTGCCGCTTCACCAGCGTGTCCACCACGCCGTCGAGTGTCGCCGAGAACAGCAGGGTCTGGTGCTGGCCGTCGATGTGGCGCAGCACCCACTCGACCTGGGGCAGGAACCCCATGTCGGCCATCCGGTCGGCTTCGTCGACTACCACCCGCTGGATGCCCGACACGTTGACTGCGCCGCGGTCGATGAGATCGATGAGCCGTCCGGGCGTGGCAATGACGACGTCCATGCCGCCCGACAGCAGCTCGATTTGGCGGTCGAGATTGGTGCCGCCGTAGGTGGCGATCGACCGCAGGTCGGCTGCCTTGGCCAGCGGCTCGACTACGGCGGCGATCTGGTTCGCCAGCTCGCGGGTCGGCGTGAGCATGAGGGTGGTGGGGTGGCCGTCGGCGGCACGTGGCGTCAGCGCCAGCATGGGCAGGCTGAACGCAAGCGTCTTGCCGGAACCCGTCTTGGCTTTGCCGCAGACGTCTCGGCCGGCGAGAGCTTCGCCGATGGTCAATTCCTGGATGGCGAACGGTTCGGTGATTCCTTGATCAGCCAGGGTGTCGCAGAGGGGTTCGGGTACGCCTAGTTCACTGAATGTTGTCACGGGGGTCTTTTCGAAGGTCGTGGCCCAAGGGTTGCGCTGCCAGCTACGCGAACTGCGACAACGCTGGGCAGTGGGGCCACACGGCGAACTGCCTTGGCTGCCGAGTGTATGGGAGCAGCGGTGCGGGGCGGCGGAGCAGGGGTGCGCCGTCGCCGATCGGCTCGTGAAGCGCAGCGGTTGACGCAACCGAAAATGCCGCCGTCATTCGGGGGGCAGACCACTACCCTGCGAAGTCCCGGGCGGAGTGGCCGAGTGGTTAGGCAGCGGCCTGCAAAGCCGTGTACGCCGGTTCGAATCCGGTCTCCGCCTCGCCGGCCGGCCGGACCCCGAGCAGGCTGAAGGCGTCGGCCGAGCCATATGGGCAGGGTGCTAGCGTGAGTCGCCCTCAGGGCGCTGCGTTAGCTTGCATCGCCCTTCGGGCGATTGGCGCAGTTGGTTAGCGCGCTTGCATGACACGCAAGAGGTCACAGGTTCGACTCCTGTATCGCCCACCCACGGCTTGCTTGCACCGTCGATGGCGCGCAGCCGCTTTGCAAATGCATGCCGTCGACGGCATTGGTCATGTCACCGGCGGCAGCCGACCGTCTGCCGTCCGGCTACATGAGCAGGGATGATCTTGTTCAGTACCAAAATCGATTGAGTGTGACACCCCGCTGGTACGGTCACTGCCGTGTCGCCGCAAGTTTCGCTGCAACCGGCATCGTCGTCTGAAGACCGGCCTCGCAATCGAGCTGCCCACGCACCGTCAGACTCCCTGCGCTTGGAGCGGCACCCGAACGCGCCTAGTCGAGACGACTGGCGCGACTGGGTAGGAGGGATTGATGGACCAGTCGGCGTAGATCTCTTCTGCGGCGCAGGCGGGTTGTCCCTGGGGCTCGAGAATGCGGGCATCCAAGTCATCTTGGCCGTCGATCACGACGAGCACTCCTTGGCGACACATCGCGCAAACTTTCCCGGGCTTGCTCTAGATCTCGACTTGTCCGACACGGCAGGCATCGAGCAAGTCTCGGACCTGCTTGAGGGACTGGATGTCGATGTGCTTGCCGGCGGACCTCCCTGCCAGCCGTTCTCGCTGGCAGGACAGCCCAAGCTTCGGTCACTCGTGGAGCAAGGCGTTCGGCCACGTGAGGACGAGCGACGCGACCTCTGGGCAGCGATGTTGGAGATAGCGGAGCGCATTCAACCGAAGGCCGTGCTCATGGAGAACGTCCCGGGAATGGCGCTCGGTGACGAGTCGGAGATCGTGCGGACCATGGCCGCCCGTCTCGAAGACTCTGGCTACCTCGTTGATTACCGGATCGTCAACGCGAGCGACTACGGCGTTCCCCAGAAGCGGCATTCACCGTGGCGGGGCGATCCTGAGTCTGTCGGGTGCACCGGTGCAAGCGCTGCGCGGCCGTTACTGGACAGATCGTGACACCAAGGGCGCGCTGACATTCGACCAGCGTGTCCCGAAGCTGGCTGACGACTACGAGATGGCTGAAGAACTGTTCAAGTAGAGAGCTTCCTTGGGGCGGCTTGTCGTCGACCGCGAGACGATTCAAGGGGAGTAGGGGGAGTTCGGCATTTGACGAGTCTCAAGCCAAGTTCGCAGGGACGCGGACGAAGAGGACCTCAAGCAGACCGGCCAGCAGAAGGCGCATGAGCAACAGGAAGCGACGATGAGTTTTGAACAATGGGAGGAGCAGGTCCTCCAAGCGCCAGGCGCCGATCGACGCGTTCGCGAAATCGAGGATGAACTGCGAGTGGCAGCCGGCTTGACCGCTCTGCGTGAGAGCGCGGGCCTGTCCCAGCGCGACCTCGCCCAGAGAATCGGCGTGTCGCAACCGCGGATCGCCGCGATCGAATGCTCCCGCAACGCCACCATCGAGGTGCTCCAGCGATACGCCCGAGGACTCGATGGCCGCCTCGAAGTCTCAGTCGTACAGGAAGATCGACGGACGACCTTGCTGTAGAACCTGATTCAGGTGTGCATCCGGATGACGATGCCCGCGAAGCGGCAGCGTTCAAGCATGCCCCAGGTCCGCAGGCCCGGCAGGATCTCCTCGGGTTCGCAGCCGACGAGGTCTGCCGCGAGATGTGGGGCGATGAGTCCGAGGAAATTGTGGGTAGATGAACATAAAAATTCTGGTTAGACAAACGTAACTTTTGTGGTTAGCAAGTAGTCTCCTAGCTGTGGACTACGTGAGACGCCACTTGGAAGCGACGCTCGACGACTCGCTCGAGGCATCTCGTGTCGTCGTGCTGCACGGCGCGCGTCAGTCGGGGAAGACCACGCTGGCGCGTCAGGTTGCGCAGCGGCGCGGTGGCTCGTACGTGACGCTCGACGACGACGCATCGCGGCTAGCCGCGCTGGACGACCCGATGGCGTACTTGTCCCGATTGCAGGCACCAGCGGTGGTCGATGAGGTCCAGGTCGGTGGCGACCGCGTCGTGCGGGCCGTCAAGCGTCTCGTCGACGAGTCCGACGAGCGGGGCCGGTTCCTGCTGACCGGCTCCACGAACTTCTTGTCGGTGCCTGCGATCAGCGAGTCATTGGCCGGCCGGGCACGCATCTTGCGCCTGTTCCCTTTCTCGCAGGCCGAGCTCCACCGCAGCTCCCCGGTCGACCTCGCAGGCTGGTTCGACGCTTGCGAAGTCGAGCCTCCACGCGAGACTGAAAACCGCGCGCAGTACATGAGTCGCTTGTGCAGAGGCGGCTTTCCTGAGGCGGTCGCACTGTCGCCACAGCAGCGCCAAGGCTGGCACGACAGCTACCTCGAGACTGTCATCCAGCGCGACGTCACCGAGCTCGGTGACATCCGCCGAGCCGACGCACTCGTCGATCTGGTCCGCTGGCTGGCAGCGAACACCGCAGGCGAACTCAACGTCCAAGCGGCCTGCGGGCAGCTCGGCATCGATCGCTCCACGTTCGACCGATATTTCGCGTGGCTCCGCACCGTGTTCATGGTCCACACGGTGCCTGCGTGGTCGCGCAAGCACGCCGCCCGCGTCGTCCGACGGCCCAAGCTGCACTTCGCCGACACCGGCATGGCAGCGGCGCTGATGGGCATCGACGCCGACGCCTTGGCCTCACCCACCTCGACAGTCGCCGGCCCACTGCTGGAAACGTTCGTGGTGAACGAACTGGCACAGCAGAACGCCGGCGCAGCGGGCGTGCGAATTCACCACCTGCGCGACTACGACGGCAACGAAGCAGACATCGTGCTCGAACGTCCCGACGGCGCCGTCGCTGCGGTCGAGGTCAAATCAACGGGCAACCCCGGCGAGAACCACCTCAAACCGCTCCGATGGCTGCGAGACCGCCTCGACCGCACTGCTGAAGGCATCTTCCGCATCGGCGTGCTGCTGCACACCGGCCCCCACTGTCACCCCATCGGCGACCGCCTCTGGCTAGCCCCTATCAACACCCTCTGGAACCAACCAGCATCACGCCTCCACCAGATTCAGGCGCCCCCAGAGCCCCCACGAAACTCGGGGTGATTCATCTACAGGGTGGGGTTGGTGAGGCGGCCGAGGAAGAGGATGGCCTGTGTTTCGTTGTGGACGATCGCCCATAGGAAGGGTCGGTCCGCGACGACGGTCAGATCGGGTGGGGGAGGCGCCGATTCGTTGAAGGCCATGGCTGTCGCTGCGGCGGCTTCGGTTCCCTTCTCGTCGACGATCACCTTGGCGCTGTGCAGGGCCGAGGTGATGAAGATGCCCGGGGCGATGCCGTCGAACCTGGCGCCGGGGCAGAACCCCTGTGGGCACAGCCAGGCAAAGAGATCGGCCGGCGGCAGCGTCTGTTCCCACTTGGGCATGGTGAGGTCGACCGTGCCCCGTCGTGTTGATTGGGCCAGCTCGGCCAAGGATGCGGCGTCGAGTGAATCCTCGACCGCCGCGAGGCCGTCGGGTTCGTGGGGGACGATGAGCCACATGGCCAGTTCGCGGCGCAGGTATGGCAGCTCCACGGCGTCGGCGCCGTCCAGCCGTACATAGCGGCGGGTGACAGCTTCTGCGTCGTGCATGAATGGCACGGTCACTGCCTGGCCAGTGTCGGTAGTGAATTCGCCGTCGCTGGTGAGCCCGGCCAAGAACGGCGTGCTCCAGTCGGCCTTGAGGTACACGGTGTTCACCAGGATCAGTTTCTGGCCCTGGACGGTGGCCTGGTTGACGATCGTGGGGATGAGGCCGCGGGTGCGTCCCGATATCCACTCGTTGATGACAGCGGCCGCTGCGTCGCCGTCGGCTGTGTCGACCGGCTGGATCGTCGCGCCGTAGTGCGCTGCTGCGGTCTCTAGGAACGCGGGTCGTGGCGAGAATCCGTCGTCGGGAAACAGCCTGTTGGCAACTTCGATGGTGTTGGGCTCCGCCGAAGCCCTTGCCAGCACGAAGTCGACCGCATTCGCAGCGCTGTGGCTGCCCTGTTCGGGAAAGCCGAAGACGTCGTCGAGCACAGCCGCAGTGTCAGGCGACGCTCCGGCACGGCTCAGGCTGAAGGCGATGCCGATGCTCGTGGGGCTCGACACAGCGTTGCCTTGCAAGTGCCGGTGGAAGTCCCAGCCAGCAGCGTTGACCCCCGCGACCCACTCAGCCGCCGGAGCATCGGGATCAGCCGGCAAACGATCAGTAACAGGCTCGATGACTGCGGGAATGGCCGGCTCGGCAGCAGCCGTACTGGCAGACGGTGCTGTCGCCGTGGTCCCGGCTCCTCCGCCGGCTGTGGGCTCGACGGCGTCCGTCGAAGTGCCGCAGGCGGCGACACAGCACAGCACGACCAGGAAGCCGAACAGCCGGTTCATGCCCGTTCGAAGCTACAGCGACCCGCGGCTCACCGATGCTCAGATCTCACATCCTGCATACGTCTCCTGATTGTGCGGCAGAGCCTGATCGGTGATGTCGTGACTCGAGGGGGTGCCGGTCGGGCTGCGGTCCGTGCTCCCGATCCTGAATGTTCCGGGTCGGCGTGCCAGAATTCGCGGCGCTATGAGCGACAGCAGCGGGGACACAGCGGGGGAGCGGCCGCTTGAGGGCATCCGGGTGCTGGATTTCACGCGTGTGGTGGCGGGACCGCTGGCCACCCGGATGATGGCCGACATGGGAGCCGAGGTCATCAAGATCGAACCGGTCGACGGCGATCTGAGCCGCACCTTCCCGCCGTACGTGCCGGGCGACGTGAATCCGTACTTCTCTCAGCAGAACGCCGGCAAACGCTTCTGCTCGATCGATCTGCGGGCGCCGGGCGCCCCGGAGCTCGTGCGGGAACTCGTCGGCCGCTGCGATGCGGTGGTGGAGAACTACCGGCCCGGCGTGATGGCCAAGTTCGGGCTCGGGCCCGACGAGATGTGCGCCGCACACCCCGCACTCGTGTACTGCTCGGTCACCGGATTCGGCCAGACCGGACCGTGGGCCGACAAGCGGGCATACGCACCTGTCGGCCACATGGAGTCGGGCTACATCGACTACGCCGTCCGCGAGACCGGCGCCCGACCTGAGAACCCGCCGCTGGTGGTGGGCGACATCGTGACAGCGATGTCGGCGGCCGCAACCGTCAACGCCATGCTGGTGAAGGCGGCACGGACGGGCCGGGGCGGCCACATCGACGTGTGCATGGTGGAAGCGATGGTGTACATCCAGGAGTGGTCAGCGCTGGAGCTGGCGGGCGGCTGGGACGGGCCCAACGCAGGCCTCGCCCACGAATGCCCGATCCTGGTGCTGCCCGACGGGCGGGTGTGGGCCATCGCCGGCAACCCCGCAGCGTGGTTCGACGACCTGCTCAAGGCCATGGGCCGACCCGAGCTGGCCGATGACCCTCGATTCGCCACGCCTGCAGCCCGCATGGCCAACCGCTATGAGCTGTACGACGAGATGACCCAGTGGGCGGCAGGATTCGCCGACGTGGACGACTTCCGGCAAGCCATCGAAGCGGGCACTCCGTTCAGCGTGGCCGAGATGCGTTCCCTCTCCGAGCTGGCGGGAACCGATTGGGCTACGCATCGCGGGTTGCTGGCCGACACCGCCTCGGGCTTCGCCGTACCCGCACGTCCGGCGCTCGGCTCAGGCATCGGCACCGACGGCCATGTCGCAGCCCGCGGAGCCGACAACCGTGACGTCATCGGCGGGCTGCTCGGGTATGACAACCAACGGCTCGACCAGCTCGAAGCTGCCGGGGTGCTCGTCACCGCCTGAAACCTCCCTCACGAGGCTCGCCATTAGCTTGAGCCCGTGCGAATCGGAGTTCTGACTGGCGGAGGCGACTGCGCCGGCCTGAACGCGGCGATCCGGGCAGTCGTTCGAGCGGCCAGCCATGAGTTGGACCGCAGCGTCATCGGCTACCGGCGCGGCTGGAACGGCGTGCTCGAGGGCGACAGCGTGAAGCTCGATTCCGAGGCGATGCGGGGTGCGCTGCCACGCGGCGGCACGATGCTCGGCACCTCTCGCAGCAGCCGACGCCTTGAGACCGAGGGTGCGGCGCCGCTGATAGCGCAGCTCGAGCGAGACGGCGTCGACGCGCTGGTGACGATCGGCGGCGACGGCACGCTGATCACCGCCGCACGGCTCTCCGACGCCGGGTTCCCGGTGATCGCAGTGCCCAAGACGATCGACAACGACGTGCACGGAACCGATGTCTGCATCGGATTCGATACGGCGCTGGGAGTGGCCACCGAGGCGGTTGACCGGCTCCACACCACCGCCGAATCGCACAACCGGATCATGGTGCTCGAGGTGATGGGCCGCCAAGCCGGTCACATAGCGGCCGGTGCGGGCATCGCTGGGGGCGCCGCTGCCATCCTCGTGCCCGAAGCGCCGTTCAACATCGACGGCATCGCCGAGCGTCTCATTGCGCGGCATCACCGCGACCGCAATGCGTCCATCGTGGTGGTCGCCGAGGGCGCGGTTCCCGACAGCAGCGTCGAGACGCCAGACACTGGCACCGACGAATGGGGCAACCGGATCCTCGACGGCATGGGGCAGTTCGTGGGCGATCTGCTGGCGGAGCGCACGGGCTACGACACGCGCACGACGGTGCTGGGGTACATCCAGCGCGGCGGGCCGCCGACGCCGGCCGACCGGTTGCTTGGCAGCCGGCTCGGAGCCCGAGCGGTCGAGGTGCTCATGGAGGGCACATCGGGATGCATGGTCGGCGTGCACTCGACGGGCATCGCCCTGCAGCCGCTCGCCGAGGTCGCGGGCCGCACCCGTTATCTCAGCGAGGACCAACTGGAGCTGCTGGACCTGATCTCCACTGCGCCGGTGCTGACGCCGCTGCGCACCTCGCGGCGGTGGTTCTGAGGCCGGTTCCGACACTGGCCGGCCGGCACCGCACGCTGGGCCGCACGGTAAGGTGACCGCGACAACACATACCGGGGAGCCCAGAGGGCTGAGAGGGCGACAGCAGTGCCGTCGCCGACCCGAGAACCTGATCTGGGTAATGCCAGCGGAGGAAGCACATGACCACCCACCGAGTGCGCAGGCCGTACCGTCTCGCTGTTGCCGTCGCAGCCACCATGCTGCTGGTCGCAGCCTGCGGTGACGGCGACGCTCCCGAGACCAACATTCCAGCTCCGCCTCCCGAGACCGAATCTCCGGCGGAGGACGCGGCGGCCCCGGCGACGACCACCACCGAGCCGTCGATCGAAGGCACGACCGTGACGCTGATCACTCACGACTCGTTCAACCTGTCCGACGGGACGCTCGAGGAATTCACGGCGCAGACCGGCGTGACGGTGGAACTGCTCGAAGTCGGCGATGCCGGCACGCTGGTGGCTGAGGCGATCCTCACCAAGGGCGCGCCGTTGGGCGATGTGCTGTTCGGCATCGACAACACGTTCCTGCAGCGCGGCCTCGACGCCGGCATCTTCAAGCGGTATGAATCGCCTGCGCTTGCCGGCGTGCCCGAGGATCTGCAGATCGATTCGCGCCATCGCGTCACCCCGGTGGACTACGGCGACGTGTGCGTGAACTACTGGAAGGACGCGGTGCCGTGGGAGCCCGTGACCCTCGACGAGCTGACGTTCCCCGAGTTCGCCGACCAACTGGTCGTGCAGCATCCGGAGACCTCCTCGCCGGGCCTGGCTTTCCTGCTCGCCACCATTGCCGCCTTCGGCGACGGGTGGGAGCTGTACTGGGAGGACTTGCGGGCAAATGGCGTCACGGTCACCGCCGGCTGGGAGGACGCTTACTACGGCGAGTTCATCTCCGGCGGGGGCGAACGGTCAATGGTCGTGTCGTACGCCTCCAGCCCGCCGGCCGAGGTGATCTACGCCGATCCGCCGACCGACACAGCGCCGACAGGGGTCATCACCGAGTCGTGTTACCGCCAGATCGAATTCGCGGGCATCTTGACCGGAACCGACAACGAGGCCGGAGCGCGTGCGCTCATCGACTTCATGCTGAGCGAGACATGGCAGAACGACGTTCCGCTCAACATGTTCGTCTACCCCGTCATCGAGAGCGCGACCCTCCCGCCTGAGTTCGTCGAACACACCGCAGTGCCCCCGCAT
Source organism: Candidatus Poriferisodalis sp. (assembly GCF_965204125.1). Classification (GTDB taxonomy): domain Bacteria; phylum Actinomycetota; class Acidimicrobiia; order Acidimicrobiales; family Poriferisodalaceae; genus Poriferisodalis. Next base: position 2,410,379 of record NZ_OZ241968.1, read on the forward strand.
CCGCTGATGCTCGACCCGGCGGAGATCGAGGCCAACCGCGACGCCTGGACCGAGCGGTGGGTGGAGATCGTGCTGCGCTGAGCGCACTGCCCGCCCACTGGCCCAGCCGATGGGCAATGTGACCGTGGCCCGGCCTCCCCGGCGGAGCCAGATGGCGGCCGTCGGCGGCTGGGCGCTCGCCGCCACCGCACCGCTCGCGTTCCTGGCGGTGTTCTTCGCCTACCCGGTGCTCACCGTGGTGGCAGACGGGCTCAACAGCCTCGGCGATCTGCTGGGGCGCTCCTCGATTCGCGGGGTGATGTGGTTCACCGTCTGGCAGGCTGTCGCATCGACCGCCCTCACCCTCGCAGTGGGCATTCCGGCGGCGGCAGCGCTGGCACGGCTGCGACCGAGGACGCGGCGGGTGGTCCGTGCTGTCATCACTGTTCCGTTCGTGCTGCCGACGGTGGTGGTAGCTGGTGCCTTCGAAGCCGTCTTCGATCGCTTCGGCCTTGATGGGGGAGCCCTGTCGCTGCACCACACCGTGTGGGCGATCCTGCTGGCGCACGTCTTCTTCAACTACGCCGTGGTGGTGCGGACGGTGGGCTCGTGGTGGGCCGGCCTGGACGGTCGCAACGCGGATGCGGCGGCGGTGCTCGGCGCGACGCCTGTGCGCGCGTTCGGTTATGTGACCTGGCCGCTCTTGCGGCCTGCGGTCGCGGCCTCAGCGGCTGTCACGTTCCTGTTCTCGTTCACGTCGTTCGGAGTGATCCTGATTCTCGGCGGCCCGACACGCGCCACGGTCGAGACCGAGATCTACCGGTACGCCATCACGCGGCTCGACTTCTCGACGGCCGCCGCGCTGGCGCTCTGCCAGCTCGTTGCCGTTGCGGCCCTGGTCGCACTGGCAGGTGTGGCTGAGCGGCGCCGGGCAGTGGCTCGGCGGGTGCCCGGACGAACCGCACCGCGGCGGCGCCGCAGCGTGATCGCTGTCAATGCCGCAGTGGCCGTGATGCTGCTGGGCGTGCCGATCATCACGCTGGTGGAGCGGTCATTCGCGACCGGCGGCGGGTATGGAGTGGCCAATTTCGCTGCGCTGGCCGATCGCGTGCAGATGCTGCCGACAACCGCGCTCGCAGCGCTGCGCCACTCTCTGGGATTCGCCGTGCTGGCGACATTGATTGCCACCGGCATCGGCGCATTGGCGTCGTTCGTGGTGGTGGGGGGCCGGGCGCACGCCGCAGCGGCGGCCCGCGCGAGCTGGCTCCGGCGACTCTTCGACGTCGGGTTGACCTTGCCGCTCGGCGTGTCCGCCGTGACCGTGGGGCTCGGGATGCTGCTGGCGCTCGACACGCCTCCGCTCGAATTCCGCACGGCGTGGTGGATCATTCCTGTCGCGCACGCCCTGGTCGGGATGCCGTTCGTCGTCCGAACGCTGGTGCCGACGCTGCGCTCGATCGACGACCGGTTGCGGGAAGCGGCATCGGTGCTCGGTGCCTCGCCGTTGCGCACCCGTCGCGAGGTCGACGTTCCGATCGCCTCACGGGCTGTTGCGGTAGGCGCGGCATTTGCCTTCGCCGTATCACTCGGCGAGTTCGGTGCGACGGCGTTCCTGCCTCGGCGGCCCGACACGCTGACCGCACCGCTCGCGCTGTTCCGGTTGCTTGGCACGCCCGGAGAGACATTGCAGGGTCAAGCCATGGCGCTCGCCGTCGTACTCATGGCTGCGACGGCTGCGTCGGTGCTGGTGATCGAAGGCCTGCGCCGCACCGACGAGTCGCTGTTCTAGGCGTCCTTGGCGGGGCTAAGAGGCTTTCCAGAGGCGGTGCCCCTCCATCCACAGCAGGATCGGCAACGCCGTGTCGATCAGGTGCCAGATCGTGAAGTTGTCGCCGCCGTCGACCATTGCTCGAAACCAATTCGGGACGAAGGCGATCGTCACGGCGACAGCGAAGATGAACATGGCCCGGGCGCTGCGATCATTGAAACTGGCCGCCGACCGCCGCTGCCACGTGGTGATCAACACCAGCGCCAGTGCGGCCGCCATGAACCAGTCGAGGACGTTCCACACATCGAGGTTGGCGGGATCGCCGGGTTCGTCGCCGGGGCCATAGAAGGGGAAGGCGAAGAAGTTGACCACTACGGCGGCGGCGACCAGCTTGAGATAGATCGCTACGGGCTTGGCGAAGATCATGTGTCGGGCCTCCTTCGGCAGCTTTGTCGGACCGGGCACCATGGTGGTCGCCGTCAAGCCTCCAGTGCGGGATGGCCGACGAAGTGGTCGAGCGCGGCGGGGTCGTCGATGGCCTCGACGTTGGCCACCGGTCGGCCCTCCACGACGTCTCGAATCGCCAGCTCCACCAGCTTTCCCGAACGGGTGCGCGGGATCGCCGGCACTTGGGCGATCACTGCGGGCACATGCCGGGGAGACGCCCCGGAACGGATCTGTAAACGGATGCGGCCGACCAGCTCGTCGTCGAGCGTCACGCCCTCGCGCAGTTTCACGAACAGCACCACCCGGGTGTCGGTGCTGGCCGCCGCTTCGCCGCCGGCAGGCACTCGCTGGCCGATCACCACGCTCTCCAGCACCTCGTCGATCTGGTCGACTTGGCGGTAGATCTCCGCGGTGCCGATGCGCACCCCGCCGGGATTCAGCGTGGCGTCAGATCGGCCGCTGATGATCATGCCGCCGGCAGGCGTCCATTCGGCGAAGTCGCCGTGGTGCCACACGCCCTCGAAGCGCTCGAAGTACGCGGATCGGTAGCGCGCGTCGCCCGGGTCGTCCCAGAAGCGCAGCGGCATGGACACGAAGGCGTTGCGACACACGAGCTCCCCCTGCGTGCCCGCGCCGAGCGACGCGCCGTCGGCATCGGCCACGTCGACGTCGAGGCCGAGTGCAGCCGCCTGGATCTCGCCGCGGCGGACCGGGCCCGTCGGGTCGCCGATCACGAATCCGCCGCAGATGTCGGTGCCCCCGGAGAACGAGGCCAGGTGCACGTCGGCCTTCACCTGCTCGTACACCCAGTCGAAGCCCTCGGGCGCCAGGGGAGAACCGGTGGAGGAGATCGTGCGCACCGTGTCCAACGCATGGGTCTGCACTGGTCGCAGACCGGCCTTCATGGCGCCCTCGATGAATTTGGCGCTGACGCCGAACAGCGTGACGCCCCAGTCGTCGGCCACGTCGAACAGCCGCGCCGGGCTCGGATGGAACGGCGACCCGTCGTACAGCACCAGCGATGCGCCGCTGGCGAGCCCCGCGACGAGCCAGTTCCACATCATCCAGCCGGTGGTGGTGAAGTACATGACGCGATCACCGGGCCGGACATCGAAGTGCAGCCGCTGCTCGCTCCACAGCTTGAGCAGCGCGCCGCCCGCCCGGTGCACGATGCACTTCGGCTTCCCGGTGGTGCCAGATGAGTAGAGGATGTACACCGGCTGGTCGAAGCCGAGCCGTTCGAAGGTCAGGTCGTCGCCGGTGGCGACGCGATGAGGTGCCAGCCACTCTGTCCACGATGTCGCCGACCCCGACACATCGCCTGATGGAGCGGGTGCGCTGCGGTCGTACGGAGCAATAACGAGCCGCCGCAGGGACGCACCCGTCGTTCCCAGGCTGGCGGCCACCTCGGCCGCCTTGCTGGCCGTGTGATGGCGCACGCCGTTGTAGTAGTAGCCGTCGACGGCGACCATGACGGTCGGGGAGATCTGGCCAAAGCGGTCGAGCACGCCGTCGATGCCGAAATCGGGGCTGACCGACGAGTACACGGCGCCCAGCGACGCCGTGGCCAGGAACACGATGAGCGCTTCGGGGCCGTTGGGGAGCATTGTGGCCACCCGGTCGCCCACGCCGACTCCGTCGGCCGCCAGTGCTCGCTGGCACGCTGCCACCTCGGCGCGCAGCTCGCCGTGCGTCATCGCCAGCTGCGCTGCGTCCTCGCCGATGAACGCCAGGGCCGTGTCGTCGGCGTGTGGCCCGCCCGCAGTGACGGGCCGCAGGTAGTGCTCGGCGATGTTCAGGCTGGAGCCGGCGAAGAACTCCAGACCAGGGCCTGGCGTCGCGCCACCTGCTGTCGAGGCGGCATCGCCCTGCGACCCTGCGGCGACGAAGTTAGAACCGAGCTCGCCGATGCCGTCGCAGAACTCCCACACGGCGCGCCAGAACGCCCCTGGATGCTGCACGGACCACGCGTGCAGATTCGCGTAGGTGTTCCGGTCGAGCCCGATTCCGACCCGTTCGGCGAACTGCCAGAGCTGGGTTCCCACACGTCGCTGGGCATCAGGCCGCCACAGCACGGGCGCATCGTCGACTGCGGGGCTCTCGCTGTCTGCTGAGCTGCTCATCGAGCGCAACATAGTCAGCCGCTGTCACGTCCTCCGTTTCGATGGGTGAGGCGGCAGCCACGGAATCGCTCTGAGCCGTGCGGGTAGTGTCCCCACCCATGGACGGCATCTGCGACGACCTTCAGGCAGAGAACGACGCGCTCGGCGACGTGGTCGGTGACCTCAGCGAGGAGCAGTGGCGCCTGCCCACACCTGCTGAGGGCTGGGACAGCCGCGAGACGATGGTGCATCTGGGAATGACCGACTGGGTGGCGACGGTAGCCGTCGTCGATCCCGAGCACTTCGACGACTTCAAGGCGGCTGCGGCGCGTGGCGAGATGGATCTGCACACCGCAGCCGGGTTCGACTTCGCCTCCATGTCCGGGGCGGAGATCTGGGAATGGCTCTGTGCCGAGCGCACCAAGATGCTGGATGCCGTGCGCCCGCTCGATCCCAAGGACCGGATTCCTTGGTTCGGACCATCCATGGGGGCCCTGTCGTTCGTTACCGCCCGGCTCATGGAGACGTGGTCGCACGGGCATGACGTGGCCGACACCCATGGCAGGGAGTTGCCACGCACCGATCGGCTCCGCCATGTTGCCCATATCGGCGTGAGCACGCGCGGCTGGAGCTACGCGAATCGGGGCCTCGAGGTGCCCGACGGACCAGTACGTGTCGAGCTGGATGCTCCGAGCGGAGACGTGTGGACCTGGGGTCCCGAGGATGCGGCCGACAGAGTGAGCGGCGACGCCTACGAGTTCTGCCTCGCGGTTACTCAGCGGCGACACCACACCGAGACCGGGTTGTCGGTCACCGGCCCGCTGGCGACAGGGTGGATGGACATCGCCCAGGCATTCGCCGGACCGCCGACCGACGCCGAGAGCCGCCGCGCCGCTTGAGCGCGATGCGGATCGGCGCGCTGGCGGACGCTGTGCTGAGGCGCGCCCAGGGGGCGCGGTGCTGATCGTCGGTCTGACGGGCGGCATCGGCTCCGGCAAGAGCACCGTGGCGCGGCTGCTGGCAGGTCACGGAGCGGCCGTAGTGGACGTCGATGCCCTGGGCCGCGAGATCATCGCTCCCGGCGGGTCGGCGGTAGAGGCCGTGATTGAGCGATTCGGCAGCGAACTGGCAGGTCCCGACGGCGGCATTGACCGTCCTGCGCTCGCGTCGATCGTGTTCAGCGATCCCGACGAGCTCGCGGCGCTCAATGAGATCAGCCATCCGGCGATCAACGAACTGCTCGACGAGCGGATCGAGTCCATCGGGGAGGCCGGCGCGACCGACGTCGTCGTGCTCGACATGGCTGTGCTCACCGAGAGCACGCTGGGGCGCAACACCCGCTTCCCCTATGAGGTTGTGGTGACCGTGGAGGCGCCACCCGATGTGCGCCTCGAGCGGCTCATCGAGCGCGGCATGACGGCCGACGATGCCAAGGCGCGACTGGCTTCGCAGGCCACCGACGAGCAACGGCGGGAAGCCGCGAACTTCGTCGTCGGAAACGGCGGCGGGAGCGACGAGCTGGCCGATGCCACGACGGAGCTGTGGGACGCGTTGCGCCGACTGGCAGACGAGCGCTCCGCATGAGCCCGGAAGCGCCGCCCGCCCGCTACCCGCCGCAGAACCACATCCTGCGGCACCTGCGTCTCAGCCATCAGATGACAGGCGACGGCACGCTGACCGCGACCATGCCGATCCTGGACGATCTCGCCGACGGTCCACTGGCCGAGGGAGGCTGGCTGCGGCTCGGCGCCGTCGCCACGCTGGTCGACTCGGTGGCGGGGCATCACGCCGTGCTGCAGGTGACGCCCGACTGGTCGGCCACGCTGCACCTGTCGACGGTGCTGGCTGCCCGGGCCGAGGGTGAGGTGGTGACCGCTCGCTGCACGCCATTGCGGGTCGGCCGGAACCAAGTCGTCACCGAGACCTCGGTGACCGATGAAGCGGGAACCGAAGTTGCCCGCTCGACCTGCACCTACGCCCGCCTTCCCCGGCGAGACGACACGCCGGTGGTGGATTCCACGGCGCGCGAGAGCACGGTGGACTACCGGGAGGACGACGAGCTCGACCCCCGGCCGGCGCTCGACGACTATTTGCGGATCACCCCGGTGCCCGGCGAGCCGCGCATCGAACTGCCGATGCATAACCGCATCCGAAACTCCTTCGGCTCGCTGCAGGGCGGGGCGTCGATCGTGGTGGCCGAGGTCATGGCGAACCATCTCGCCGGCATGGCGGTCGGCGGCGAGCGCACATCACGCTGCGTGTTCGCCGACGTGCATTACTTGGCGCCGGGCCGCGGCGGTCCGTTTCGCATTGACGGCGAAGTACTTGCGCGCACTGGTCACCTGGTTACCACCCGCACCCGGATCTTCGAGACCGCCGGCGACACCGACCGGCTGCTGCAGACCGCCACCGCGACAGCGGCGTATCTCGACTGAGCGCGCTGGGCCGAAACGCGCATGCCGTGTGTCACACCGGCCCTCTACCGTGCAGGGCATGACCACGCCGCCGCGCAACGCTCCGGCCCGGCCTCGAGCCGGTTTGCCGCGGCTGGCAGCGTTCGACATCGACGGCACGCTGATCAACCGCCATGGCGTGCTCACCGAGCGGACTGCTTCGGCACTGCGAGCACTTGCCGCGGCGGGCGTCGTCACCGCTTTGGCCACCGGCCGCCCGTGGCCGCAGGCCCAGTCGGTAGTGCGCCAGGCGTCGGGCGTGTCATATGCGGTGTGTCTCAATGGGGCGGTGGTGATGGACGCCGTCGCGGGCGAGCAGATCGCCGATCGCGCAATGACGCACATTGAGGCCATCGAGGCGGCGGAGATTGCCCGCAAGCTGGTGCCAGACGTGCGGTTCGGGCTCGACATGGCCGACGGCCGGCACGTGTGGGAGCACGACTTCGCTCCGGCAATGCCCGTCGACCTGCTTGCAGACATCAGCGTTGACCGCGTCGACGATGCACTCAGCGCCGTCGACGGGCCTGTCCTGACGTGGCTGGTGCATGCGCCCGGCGTCGACACGCTGACGCTCATTGACGAGCTGTCGCCGGACATGCCGCTCGGCACCGAGATCCGCCCGTCTGGCTTGGACATGGCAGAGATCGCGGCGGCTGGGGTGAGTAAGTCAGCAGGGCTGGAGATCATCTGCCAGCGCTACGGCTTCGACGCCGCAGACGTCCTGGCATTCGGCGACGGGCTGAACGACATCGACATGCTGCGCTGGGCCGGCCAGGCGGTCGCGATGTCCAATGCTCCCGACTCGGTCCACGATGCGGCCGACCGGGTCGCACCGAGCAACGAGGACGATGGCGTTGCCGTCGTCGTCGAGGCGATGCTTGCCGGCGAAGGCGGGCCGCTGGCTGGGCGCGGCGGTGCGTTCGCCGCTGCGCCGCCCGACGGGAGGTCCGATGGCTGAGGAGGAGCGCCGTTCGGTATGGGAGCGAATGCGGCGCGGCATGGCCGACCACAACGCCAAGGCCCCGCGCACGCCCCTGGGAATGCCCGAAGTTGTCGATGACGACGACGCAACCGACGCTGCGGACGACACGCCCGACGGGGCGACCGCCGAACTCGTGCTGGAGCGCATCCACCACTACCGGGACACCATCCGCAGCTACCAGGTTCTCATTGAGAACCAGCGAGTCGGGCAGATCCGCGACGACCAGACCGAGCACTTCGTACTGCGTCCAGGCAGCTACACGCTGCGTCTGCAACTGCTGTGGATCTTCAGCCCCAGAGTGGTAGTCGAGCTGCCCGCTGGCACCGAGACGCGCTTGATCTGTGGCCCCAACGGCGGGATTCTGCAAGCGTGGCGCCTCTTCTTCGCCCCGACGACGGCGATCTTCCTCCGCTTTGCGGAGGAAGCGTGATGCAGGCTGCGCTTTGCGCAGGAAGCGTGATACAGGCTCCGCTTTGCGGAGGAAGCGTGTCACGGCTGGCGACTCACCGACGAAGCCTGAGCAGGGGTCGACGGTAGGGTTCGCCGCCATGAGCGAGCGGCAGGCATCTGCGAGCACAGCGTCGGGTGGCGAGCTCAGATCCGAGCTAGATGCCTGGCTCGCGGACAACTGGGATCCCGAGGCCAGCGTGCAGGAATGGTGGCAGCGGTTGGCTGCCGCCGGGCTGTCCAATCCGACGCTGCCCGAGCCGCACGGCCGGGGCTGGGGCCGCAGCGAGACACGGGTGCTGGTCGAAGCGATGCGTGCAGTTGGTGCCATCGGAGCGCCGGCAGGGCTGGGCATGCTGCTGGCGGCGCCCACCGTTCTCGAGCACGGCACACCCGAACAGATCGAGCGATTCGTGCCAGCCATTCTGAACGGCACCGAATCATGGTGTCAGCTCTTCTCAGAGCCCGGAGCCGGCAGTGACCTCGCCGGCCTGCAAACCAAGGCCATTCGCGACGGCGACGAGTGGATCGTCACCGGGCAGAAGGTGTGGACCTCCGAAGGCTCCCATGCCGACTTGGGCATGCTCGTCGCCCGCACTGACCCCGAGGCGCCGAAGCACCGCGGACTCACCTGGTTCGCGTTCGAGATGGAACAGGACGGCGTGGAGGTTCGGCCCCTGCGCGAGATGACCGGCCGGTCGCTGTTCAACGAGGTGTTCATTGACGGGGCTCGGGTGCCCCACGCCAATGTCATCGGCGAGCTGAACGACGGCTGGCGCGTGACCAACACGACGCTCATGGTCGAGCGGGCAGGCATAGGCGGCAGCCACGGGCTCGCATTCGCAGCGGCACATCCCGGCTCCATCGCCGGCCACCTCGATCGGCCGGCCGGCACGTTCCGGGGCAAGCGGCTCCCGCTGGCGGCTGGGGGAGTGGGCCCCGGTACGTTCAACCAGCTCAGCGAGGAGGCCCGCGCCCGTGGCCGCGGCGGCGACCTGATCGTCCGCCAAGAACTCGCAGCGCTGCACACCGATCTTGAGGTGATGCGGTTATCGGCCATGCGCAGTCGCCAGAAGTCCCAGCGCACGGGTGGCGAGGGCAACTTGGCGAAGCTGCGCATGACCGCGGCCCTGCGCCGCGCCCGGTCGCTGGCGAGCACCATCCTCGGCGCGGACATGACCCTGTGGGGCGATGAAGCCGCGAGCGGCGGCGTGCTGCAGGAGATGGCGGTCTTCTCGCCGGCGCCGTCGATCTACGGCGGCACCGACGAGATCCAGCGGAACATCCTCGGCGAGCGGGTGCTGGGCCTCCCCAGGGAACCCGGACCCGATCCGGCTACGCCTTTCCGGGAACTTGCCCAGAACGCCACGTCTTGGTAGCGCGCTGTACCTTGCCCGGGGCCGTCGGGGCGCGTGCGCCCAGCGGGCGGCACAGAATGTGAAGCGGTGAGCATGACCGAACCGCCCCAGGGTCCGGAGTCGCCGCAGGGCCTCGAGATCCTGCCCGAGGGCGGGGCCGACTTTGCCAGTGTGCAGGAGGCGGTGGTGGAGCGACGGCCGTCGTCGGCGCCGCGCTTGGCCGTGTTCGCGAGCCTTGCGGCGGCGTTGGCCGTAGCTGCACTGGTCGTGGCGTGGGTGCGCAGCGACGGCGAGCCCGATGCCGCACTGGCGCCGGCGACCACCACAACCGAACCCCCGGCGACGACGACCACGACGGCACCAGCGCAGCCGCCGCGCACGACGCTGCCGCCGCCGACTGCGCTCGACGCCGCCGTCGGCGAGCTGCCGCCTGCACGTCCCGCCGCCGAGATGATCGCCACGCTCGCCGGTGACCCGACCGGCAACATTCGCGGCTTCCTGTACCAGCTCGATCTGCTGACCGGGGAAGCACGGTATGTGCCATTACCGGGCCTGCCGCACACGCTCGTCGATCTCGACGGGGCGATCGTGGTGGGCATCAGGCGCGACGTGCTGCGGGTGGACATCGAAAGCGGCGACACCGTCGTCATCGCCGAGGACGTGACCGAGGTGCTGCCCGCTCACAGCCCGCCGGGCATCGTCGGGGTGGTGCGCGGCACTGAGCATCTGTTCGCCCGCGTGGTCGGCCCCGACGGCGTGTTCCGCTCGGCGGTGCAGATGCCCAACGAGGCGATCGTGCACGGCGCGCTCGGCGACCATGTCGTCGTGTCCATGGCGGGCAGCGTGATGGCACTCGACGGGCGAAACGCGGCGCTGCAGCTCGGTGCGGGCCGGGTGCTCGCCGTGGGCGACGGTCATGTTGTGCGGCTGCAGTGCGAGGAGTACGGCTGCCAGATCACCGACACCTCGTTCAGCGCCACTGTGGGCCCAGATCGCCGCGACGACTGGTGCGAGGAGATCTGCGAAGAGGCGTCAGGCCGATTCGGCGAGCGCGACGACCAAGCCGAGCTGGCGCAGGACTGCTCGACGTTCTGCGAGGGCTACCCGATTGCCACCGGGGTGATCTCAGAGCGGCGAGTGGAGTTGCCCGCAGAGCTGCAAGCGGCGTCGCCCGATCGCTGGAGCGAGCAAGGGCTGATGTCGCCGGACGGCAATCGCATCGCGCTGCGGCTCCTGCATGGCAACGGCACGCCGGCAGGCGTCGTGGTGGTGGACCTCGCCGAGGATTGGGGTCGCCACTCGCCCGAGATCGGCGTCGACCTCGGAGACATGGCGTGGGCACCCGACAGCCGATACCTGCTGTACACGCTCGACAACGACGTCATGGTGTGGGATGTCGAGGCTGCCGAGGGCGAGCTGCCGTCTGGCCGGGCTCATATAGGCGAACCGCTGGGGCAGCTCATTTTGCGGCGAGCTGGTCCGGGGTGACGATCACGAACAGACCGGTGGCCTCGATGAGCGGCGAGGTGTCGGGTGATGCGCTGGCTGCGCGTACAGCGAGCTCGACGTGCGATTTGCGCCCCTCGCGCCGGGTCTCGCGCCCGGAGAAGATCACCGGCTCGTCGATCGGGACGCCGCCCCGGTAGTCGATCTCCAAGCGGGCCGTGTAGGCGGCGATGCCCAGGCACACCATCAGGTAACCGAGCACGTCATCAACCACGGCACACACGGAGCCGCCGTGTGCACGTCCCGGTGCACTCTCGAAGGCGGCACCGAAGGTGACCCGCGCCCTCACTCCGTCGCCGTCACGACGCATGTCGACTTCCATAGCGGTTGGATTTGCAGGTCCGCTGAAGGCTCGGTCGCTGAATGCCATGACTTCGGCACCGTCAGCAGGCCGAGGATCGGTGTAGCGACGGGCGAAGTAGTCCGCCGGGCGCGGAACCGGTGCGGAGCCGGCTTCGAGCCGCTCGGCGGTCGCCTCGGCCCACGCAGCGATCTCCGCCAGCGTCTCTGGGTCGGTGCGATGACGCACGAATGCGTGCGCCAGCCGTCGCAATGCCCCCGCCGCAGCGCTGCGTTCGACGAGCTGGGCGTCGGGATAGATCAGGTGCAGGTCGGCGCCAGCGTCGAGTTCGGCGTCGCCGTGCGGCGACGGGTCGTCCACGGGCCGTCAGCTGCCGAGCCGGTCGGGCTCGCCGTAGGGGTACTCGACCAATTCGCTCGACGGGTGCTCGACGTCGAACGTCCAGTACTGACGGATCTCGGCGATCAGCCGCTCGCCGGAGTCGTCGGGCGGGCCGAAGTCGTAGTGCTCGCTGCCGCGTACGGCGAACGGCACGTCGCTGTCGGGGTTCGCGGCGCTCGTGCCAGACATCTTCCATTCGATCGCAGCGGTGTCGCCGTCGGTCACCAGCCGCTCGCAGTGCCACGACGCGCCTTGCCACTTGGAGGCGATACGCGACCAGAAGCGCCCGATCGTCGCTGCACCTCGCACCGGTGCATGGTTCGTGTCGTAGACCACGGCGTTATGGGTGAAGTGTCGCGCCACTGCCGCAGCGTCGCCGCTGGTGCAGGCATCGAAGTAGCCCGTGATCCGCGCCTCGATGTCCGCGGCTGCTCCCGCGGTGCCGTCGGTGATGCTCGTGCCAGCGTGCTCGCCCATGCCGCCAGTCTCGCAGGCTCCCTTTTGCTCAGTCCACCGCCCACGACAGCCAGCGGCCATCGCGCCGCTCCAGCCGTAGCTTGTGCGAGAAGCACTCTGACAGCGACTCGGCGTTGAGCACCTCGCCCAAGGGGCCGCACGCCAGCGGCAGACCGTCGCGCAGCAGCAGCCCGTGGGTGAACGACGGCGGGATCTCGTCGGTGTGATGGGTCACCAGCACAGTCGCCGGCGTCTCGGGGTCCGCAGCCAGCGATTCCAGGCTGGCCACGAGCTGCTCCCGGCCCGCGAGGTCCAATCCGGCGGTCGGCTCGTCGAGCAGCAGCAGCTCCGGTCGGCCCATGAGCGTGCGGGCCAGCTGCACGCGCTGCTGCTCGCCCGACGACAGGGTGGCGAACGTCCGGTCAATCAGGGAACCGGCGCCTACGCGCTCCAGGCATGCCCGCGCGCTCGATCGGTCGGCATCGGTGTAGGTATGCCACCAGGTCTCCAGCGCGGCGTACCGCGCTGTCATCACGATGTCGAGGGCGCTGATGTTCGGCCGGAACTGATCGCGCAGCGACGAGCTCGCGAGCCCGATGCGTCGCCGGTGTTCTCGCACGTCGACGGCACCCCATCGTTCGCCCAGCACCTCGACGGTGCCAGTGGTGGGGAAGCGGTAGAGCGACAGGATCTTGATGAGACTGGTCTTGCCCGATCCGTTCGGTCCCAGCACGATCCACCGCTCGTGGGGAGCGATCTGCCAGTCGAGCGGCCCCAGTACGGCGGTGCCGTCGTACACGACGGTCACATTCCGCAGGGAGACTGTCGGCTGGGCCGAAGGCCGATCTGCCGGTTGGGGTTGGACGTCACTCACGAGTGCTCACGTCTCGTCGCGGCGGCCTTCGCCAGCGTGTGCCATCCACGTCGCATACATCTCGGCGTACTGCCCGCCCAGCGCCACCAGCTCGTCGTGGGTGCCCAGCTCCACCACCCCGCCCCCGTCGATCACGGCAATGCGGTCGGCCCGCATCGCCGTCGCCAGCCGGTGCGCAATGAGCACTGCCGTGCGGCCTTCCAGCAGCAGGTCCAGCGCGCCCTCGATCTCGGCCTCAGTGCTGAGATCGACGCTGGACGTGGCCTCGTCGAGCACGATCACCCGCGGCCGTGCCACAAAAGCCCGGGCCAGCGCCAAGAGCTGCCGCTCGCCGGCCGACAGCGACACGCCCCGCTCGTGCACTTGGGTGTCCGCACCCTCGGGCAGGCTGTCGATCAAGCGGCGCAGTCCGACCAGGTCGAGCGCCGCGTCGATGTCGGCGTCGAGCTGCGTGTCGCCCTCGCTGCCGGCACGGTCGCGCAGGCCAAATGCCACGTTGTCGCGGATCGTGCCATGGAACAGGAACGGCTCCTGGGGAACGACGCCCAACTGGTTGCGCAGCGACGACAGCGTGACGTCACGCAGGTCCCAGCCGTCGATCGTGATGCGCCCGTCGGTCGGGTCGTAGAAGCGGATGATCAGCTTCGCGATCGTGCTCTTGCCCGCGCCCGTCGGCCCTACCAGCGCAAACGTCTCGCCCGGACGGATCTCCAGGCTGACCTCGCTCAGCACCTCGGGAGGGTCATCGTCGAGCGGTTCGTCGCTGCCGGCCATGACGCCCTCGGCATCGCCAAAGGACGACTGGCCGGCGCCGTTGCGCTCTGCGTGCTCGCCATTCGCCGACGGCCCCATCCCCAGCGGGTCGAACGACACTCGCATCTGTCGCGACTCGTCTGCGTCGCCATTCACGCTGTCGCCGGCCGTGCTGTTGCTGCCGTCGCCGGCCATGCTGTTGCTGCCCTCGCCGGCAGTGCCAGCGGTCGCCGCATCGTCGTCGTAGGCGAACGACACGTTCTCGAGCCGGATGTGGCCGCTCACCGGCGGCAGCTCCGCCGCATCGGGATGCTGGCGCACGGTCGGCTGCGTCGCCAGGACCTCGCTGATCTTGCGGAGGCCGGACTGACCCTGTTGGTAAGTGCTGTAGAGCTGCGCGAGCTGCTGGATCGGGGCGAAGAACCTGGTGACGTACAGCACGAACGCGCCCAGCTCCCCGACGGTGAGGCTGCCTCGCACCACCATGACCCCGCCGATTGCCAGCACCAGTCCTTGGGCGGCAATGCCGATCGCCTCAGTGCTGGGCCCGTAGATCGCCTGGACTCGGGACATGGACAGGTTGGCGTCGCGGAAGCGAGCGGTCACCTTGCGGTGCCGCACCGCGTTCTCCAGGCGACGGCCCGTGGCTGCGATCACCCGGATTCCGGCCAGATTCTCGGACAGGTCGGCCAGCACGTCAGCGATACGGTCGCGGATCTCGCCGTAGCCCGCCTCGCTGCGGGCCCGGAACCACAGCGTCAGGGCCACCAAGGGCGGCACGATCCCCACGAGCAGGATCACCGCCAAGACCGGGTTGTAGATGAACAGCACCACGGTCACGACGCACACCGTGAGCACCTGGATCAGCAGGTTCACGAAGCCTTCGTTGATGAGCAGCGCCACGTACTCCATGTCGGAGGTCATGCGGCTGAGCAGCACGCCGGACTTGGCCGTGGTGTACCAGTCGAGCGAGAGCCGCTGGTAGTGGCTGAACAGGCGCAGCCGCAGGTCGAACATGACCTGTTCGGCAATGCGCCCGTTCAGGCGTTGACGCAGCCGGCTGAGCAGGATGCTGACCGCGACAACGCCGAGAAAGATCAGCACCACCATGTTGAGCACGAAGCGGTCGCCCGCTTCGATGCCGCGATCGATGCCCTGCTGGAAGAGCACCGGTACCGCTTGCATCGCCGTGGTCTCGAGGCAGAGCAGCAGCAGTGCCAGGCCCACACTCCAGCTGTGCGGCACCAGCATGTCCCGCAGGCCGAACGGGCGCGCCCGCCCACCCGGGGCGCCTCCGGCCACATGGTCGAAGTCGACGTCCGGCTCGGGGTGGGCCGGCTCGGCCTCCAGCAGCTTGTTCGCGCCTTCCTGCATCTCGGTCGGCACGCCGGCGAACGGCAGCCCCGCTGCGGCGCTGGCCTGTGTCGCAGTCGGCCCCATGTGGCCGGGGCCACCGACCATCACCATGATCCGCTGCCCCCGGGCGTGCCGTCGGCGGTGGCGAATCGGTCCGGATCGCTCGTGTCGCCCCCCGCGGCCAGCACTTCGACATAGCGGGGCTCGGTGGCCATCAGCACTGCGTGGGTGCCGTCAGCCGCAACTTGCCCGCCGTCCAGCAGGATCACCCGGTCGGCCAAGCTGATGGTGGACAGCCGGTGAGCGATGACGATGGTCGTGCGCTCGGCGAGCAGCTCGCTGAGTGCCTCGTGGATCTTCGCCTCGTGCGCCACGTCGATGGAGCTCGTGGCGTCGTCGAGAATCAGCACGGCGGGATCGGCGAGGATCGCCCGCGCGATGGCGATGCGCTGACGCTGGCCGCCCGAGAGGTCGTACCCGCGCTCGCCGACCACGGTGTCGTAACCCTCATCGAGCTCGCTGATGAAGTCGTGGGCCTGTGCCGCGGTGGCTGCGGCGACCACCTCGGGCCGGGCGGCGTCGGGACGTGCATAGGCGATGTTGTCGTGAATGCTGGCCGAGAACAGGAATGGCTCGTCGGGTACGAGGCCGACGGCCCGGCGCAGGCTGTCGCCGGTGAGGGCGTTCACGTCGTGACCGGCGACGGAGATTGTGCCGTCGCCGAGGCTGTAGAAGCGCATGAGCAGCCGCGCGAGCGTCGATTTGCCGCAGCCGGTACGCCCGACGACTGCGACCCGCTCGCCGGCGCCGATGTGCAAGTCGAGCCCATCGAAGACCGGCGGCGCATCGCTATCGGCGCTCGCAGTACCCGCGACGCCCCCGACCGTCTCGGTGCCATAGGCGAATCGCACGTCGTCGAATCGCACTTCCATGCCCGAAGGCCCGCCGTGCGGCTCAGCCTCTGGGCGTTGCGGCAGATCGATGGCGCCGGGACGGTCTGCCACGAGCACCGGCTCGTCGAGCACCTGGAAGATGCGCTCCGCGGACGCCTTGGCCCGCTGGCCGAAGATGAACAGCATCCCGATGAACCGGAACGGCGCCTGCAGCAGCAGGATGTACAGGTAGAAGGTGGCCAGATTGCCCACGGAGAGCGAGTCGCCGATGATCAGGTGACCGCCCACCAGCAGCACCATCGCCATTGCCAAGTTCGGCAGGTTCTCGACGACCGGCGTGTAGTGCGCCCTGGTGTTGTGCTGCAGCATGTTGGCCCAGCGCAGCCGTTGGGTTGCCCGAGCCATCTCCTCCACCTGACGGCTCTCGGCAGCAAAGGCCTTCACGACACGCACGCCGTTCACGCTCTCGTGGGTGACGGTGGCGACCTCAGCGTTGCGTGACTGGATGATCCACGACAGCGGGAACATGATGCGGCGCAACCGCTGGCCCAGCACGTAGACGGCGGGCATGATCAGCATCGTGATGGCGGTCAGCGGCAGGCTGATCCATGCCATGACCGCGATCGCCACCACGAAGCTCAAGAGCTGCACCGACACAATCGGCGCGAAAGCCAGATACATCTGCACCGAGCGGATGTCGGAGTTGGAGCGGGAGATGATCTCGCCGGTCTGCACCCTGTCGTAGAACGCGAACGACAGCTGCTGAGGTGGGAGAAGAGCAGCGTGCGCAGCTGGAACTCCACCCGGTGGCCCATGGAGAAGAGCCCGTAGCGGTAGGCGTAGGTGAAGATGCCGCGTGCGGCGCCGAGCCCCACCAGGGCGATGACAAACGCCCACAACGAGCCCGAGCCGGCGCCTTCGAGGCCGGTCACTGCGGCGTCGACGGCCAAGCCGGCGATCCATGGTGCAATGGCCCCCGCGCCCGTTGCCAAGATGGCGGCGATCACTGCGACGACGATGCGCGCCCGCTGGCGTCGCAGCAGCGGTCCGAGTCGCCGGATCCAGCTCAGCGAACGGTCCGCTCGGATCCAATCGCCGCTGAATTCGCTGCCGAGTTCGTCGGCAGAATTCGCCTCGGGAGGCGCGCCGTCGGCGTCGGGATCGGGCTGCGCGGCCGACTCCGTAGGCGCAGTGCGTGGGGCCACCCGCATCCCGGCGAGGCTACCGGCGCCAGCGCGCCCGCTAGAGTATTACTTATGGCAGAACAAGTAAGGAAACGTCGGGCCGGGTGCAGCACGATCACCTCGAAGCACCAGGTCACGATCCCTGCTGCCGCGTTCGCCGCAGCAGGCCTGTGCGTCGGCGAATCGCTGCGCGGCACCGCTGTAGGACCCGGCCAGGTGCTGCTCACCCGAGAGTCGGATCCGATAGCGGACACAGCCGGAATCTTCGACGGGGTGTACCCGCCCGACGCGCTCGATGCGCTGCGCGATGAGTGGCGCTGAGCTGCGCGGGCCGGCAGTTGTCGATGCGGGCGTCGTCATCGGTCACCTCGACACGTCCGACGCCCACCATCACGCTGCAACCGCAGCGCTGGCGCAGGTCGCGGGCACTGCGACGCGGCTGCTGCTTCCGGCGACGGCGTACGCAGAGGTTCTGGTGCACCCTTTCCGCGTCGGCGCCGCGGAGGCGGCCCAGGTCGACGCCGCCCTCGCAGCGATTCCGATAGATGTCGCCGCATTGGAGCGCAGCGCGGCTCGCCGGGCGGCTCAGCTGCGAGCGGAGCATCGTTCGCTGCGTCTGCCCGATGCCTGTGTCATCGCCACCGCCGTCGAAGCGGGCGCGGTGCTGCTGTGCACCACCGACCGCGGCTGGCCGGGCGGGCTCGTCGAGTCGCTCGCCCCGGCGCTGCAGGTGCTCACGGTGAGCTGACCCTTGACATGAAGTCGCTCGTCCCGAAGATGCACGAAGAAGTCCCGGTCTGGCAGCGCGTTGCTGCAGCGGCGGGCAATGCCGTCAAGTAGCGCCAAGCTGCTTGACGGAGGTCATCTCCAGACCGGTGGTGGTGACGATCTTGACGGCGATGCGTCCGGCATCAGGCGGGCCGAACGGCGCCGACCTCAGTGAGGTGAGCGCCTCCCGCTCGTCTTCGTCGATGCTGCGGCCCAGCGACGTGACCAGCTTGCGGACGAGCCGGTCGCGGTCCGCGCCTGGGAAGTGGATGCGACGGGCGAAGAAGCTCTCCCCGTCGTGGTCGGTATCGCACATCCAGCAGGCCACGTCGCCTGGGCCGCCTTCCGACGCGTTGCCGGTGGCGGGGTCGTAGGTGTCGTAGCCACATACCTCCACGGCGATCTGCCCATTCGGCAGCCTTCGACGATGTGGACATCGGGCTCGCCGATGACGACGAACGCCTCATGGCCGGTCTCGTCGGACAGTTCGCGGATCATCAGGTCGCGGTTCATCTGAGCACGGGCAACGCCGATGCGACCGACCTTTGACGGCGCATCGGTGCCGTAGGCAAACGCCACTACCAGCAGCAGATCGACCCGTTCGGCGCTGTCGGCCGCTTGGCGCGCAGCCTCGCGGATCAACTCGCCGGGAACGGTCACGTCTTCGGCGGCCACCATCACAGCTGCGGTGTGCTCAGCCGCCCCACGTCCGACGGTGTAAGCGGCCTTCCACTCCAGCAGGTCGCCCTCGCCAGGCCATGGCTCAAGGTCGACGACGTGCATGTCGGGGCCGCCGCGTCCGCCCGCGACGGTGTGAGACCGCAGCGCGTGCTCGACGGCGCGGCAGAAGTCTCCGTGGGCAGTGACCGACGCGTCTGCGGTGCCTTCGAGCGGGACGACGGTCGCCCAGGGCTGCTCGCTCTCGACTGTCAGCGGCGATGCCACTCGGATGACGCCTCGCTTGGCGACGGGGCGGTCCACCAGCATGATCGGGTCGGGATCGCGGCCGTATGCGAGCGTGGCGGCCGACACCTGCGGCACGCGCTCGCACACAAAGCCGTCGGCTGGATCATTGCTCCAACTGTCGCCTGGCGGATCGCTGGGCAGGCTGCCTGACAGTTTTGCTTCGGCGGCAGCGCCGTCGGCTGAGGAAGACAGCGTCCAGTAGGGGAACGTCGAAGTGGCGATCCGCTGGCGGGCGATCGAGACAGCGATTGGTGAGGTGTCGCAGGTGATCCAGCGGCGGCCCCATTTCTCGGCCGCCACTGCGGTTGTCGCTCCTCCGCAGGTCGGGTCGAACACGAGGTCACCCGGGTCGGTGGCCATCAGCACGCAGCGCTCGATCACACTGTCCGCCGTCTGCACCACGTAGCGCTTGTCAGACGCGAAACGCTGGCGGTGCCACATGTTGTTGATCCGTCGCCCCGGGACCTCTTCCTCGTACCACTTCCACATAAGTGCCGAACCCGGCCCTGCGGAATCGAGGCGACCGAGTTCGGCCAGATGGTCCATTCCGGCCATCGAGACGCGCCAGTGCTCGCCGGCCGGGCATGGCCAAGTATGCCCATCCCAGACATACGGTTCGGACCTGCCGGTCGTCGAGGTTCCTGGTGACGTGAGCGCAACGCGCTTGTATGCGCGTGATCCGGCGGGCAGATGCTTGTCGGGGGCGACTCTTTCGTTCTCGGTCAAGCGCCGCGTCGAGCCGTCGGCAAGTTCCAGCATCGCGTACGAACTCATGTGTTCGATTCGCTCTGCACGCGACAGCGATTCATAGATTTGGCGGTACTTGACGCGTGGCTTTTCCTTGGCGTACCAGAGGAGAAAGTCGGCAACGCTCGGCAGCGTCTTGGCAGAAGACCCACCCGAGGTGGCGTAAGGGATGGTGGCAACGCGGTTCTCCGCGCCGAATACCTCATCGAGCAGGATCGCTGCGCGATGCACGTTCTCGTCGCCGATCTGCATGAACAGCGAGCCGCTGTCGGCCAGCAGTTCGCGCATCAGGATCAGCTTCTCGCGTGTCAGGTCGAGGTACGAGTGGATGCCGCGCTCGTAGGTGTCTCGGAAGGCCCGGATCGTGCGGGTGTCGTTGGGGCGCCCCGCCGCTCCCTCGGGCACCTCGCGGCTGTCGGTGGACACTTGGAAGTTCGACTTGTAGCCCATGCCGTACGGCGGGTCGAAGTAGATCATCTGCACTTTGCCGGTCATGGCCTCCCGTGCAGCGAGCGACGCCATCACCCGGGTGCTCTCCCCGTGGATCAGCCGGTTCGACCAGTTGGCCGCGTGCCGGTACCACTCGTAGGCGGCATCGGCCGACGGCAGCCCATTGAAGTCGCCGAACAGCGACGGCTGCGGCCCGCTGCCCTGCAGCAGCTTCACGAACGCTGCTGGGTGCACCTTTTCGCGCACATACAGCGGGTGCGCCGCGTGGCCAGCGCTGTCGTCGCCCTGGCGGTCCCAGGCCAGGATCGGCTGATCGTCGCTGCCCCGGCTGGCGGGAACATGGCGGACGGGCTGCCGGTCTGCGTCGCTCATGGTGGGGGCGGTCTGCTCGGTGGGCAGGTTCGCCCGCTTGGCCGACGGATGGGTGTACTGCTCGGTCTGCCGCCTTGGTTTGGTCTCAGCCATCATGCTGCTCCTTGCCGCCTCGCGTCCACATGCCGGGCACGCGCCTCGTCGATGGCGGTGCCGAGGTCGGCACGCAGCCGCTGCGCGTCGGTCACCTCCGCGAAGTGCCATCGCCGCAAGCGCGCTGGCAGCTGCGCAGAAGCCGCCACCGCCGGGATCCACTTGCTGGCGACTGCTGCCTTCTTGCGCTCGCTGCGGTCGTCGGGCACGCCCTTGCATTCCACGATCAGGTGCACGACTTCGGCGCTGTCGGGTCCGCCGAACAGCTGGGCCACGAAGTCGGGCTCGTAGCGGTGCCACTCACCGTCCCACAGGTACGGCACAGACCAACCGAGGCGGAAGTTCCGTGCCCACGCCGTCACATCCGGATGAAGGTCGAGTTCGCGTGCGCATTGCGCTTCGAGTGCCGAGTGGCACGCAGCGAAGTTCAACTCCGAGTGCTGTGTTGCGTGGCGGTGCTCAAGGCTGGTCTCGAACCGTATTCCCGACGTGTCCAGCACGACCTGCTCGCCGAATGCCGCAACGAACCGATCCGGGGCGCCGTTCGCGTGAACGCAGGCATCGGCAATCTCGCGGGCAGCTTGGTCGCGATGCGACGACGCCAGGCCCTCCCAGTGGGCTGAAGCGACCTCGGCGCGCTCGGCCCACTGGCCGACAGCCCTCACGGCATCATGGAACAGGTGCCGACGGCGTGTTCGCTGGCGCTGTGCGGTGCTGTCGATGCCGCGCTCCCAGCGATGGACGACGGCCGCCGCCACTGCGGTGACGGCCCGCTGCCGACGGGCCGCGCCTGTCGCGGCGCTGATCGTGGCCTCGGGGCCGACCGGGCCCACGAGCACCGCCTCGCTCGCCCCGCGGGGCGACCAGCGGATGACCCGTTCGGGGTCGAGCCGGAACCCGGCGCTGCCATGCTCGTGCAGGTACTGGTTGACATTGGGGAACTCGATGCGGCGGGCTTGCCGGCCGGGAACGCTGTGCACCTCGTAGCGGGGCTTGGGCGGCGCGGGCGGCTCGCCAGCATCTTTGGCGGGCAGGAATTCGAACGGCACGCCGATCACTTCGGCGTACTCGGGTGTGAGCGTGCCGTCATGGCCGTAGCTGTCGTAGTTGGATCGGCGCAGTGCCCGGCCCGTGACCTGCTCGCACAGCAGCTGTGTGCTGAAGCGCCGGTAGCCGAGAACATGGGTGACGGTGCGAGTGTCCCATCCCTCGGTGAGCATCTGCACCGACACGACGCAGCGGATGTGCTCGCCGAGCCCACCGGGCTTCCCCACCGAGTTGAGCGCGCTCCGGACGATGTCACGGGCATCGCGCGTGTCGCCCGGCTGCCGCAGCCGCTCGGCCTGCGCCCTGACTGCGGCGCTGAGCGCGCCGTCACCTTCGATCTGCGAATGGACCAGCAGCGTGTGGACTCGATCGGTAGGACCGTCGTGGCGATAGTTGGCGAACAGCTCGCAGACGCCCTCGTGGTAGGTCGGGCGGTCACCGCGCTGCTCGGCCCAGCCAGCGATGTGGTCGGTGAGGGCGGCAGCGTTCGCGATGTTGTTCGCGACGATGATGAACACCGGCGGCGTTTCCATGCGCATAGCCGGATCGTCCGGCTGCATCCACTGGACGAAGCGCTGCTCATAACTGAGGTACAGCGCGCGAAGCGCCCGCGACAGCTCGTCGGGGACGGCATCGCGCTTGACGGTCTTGGGCGCGGTGTTTGCGTACAGGTTGCGCCACTCGACCTCCCGGCCGGGGGAGTCGTCATCGACGGGGACCTGAGGGATCTTCACCAAGCCAGACTCGATGCTGTCCATGAGCGGGAAATCCGATACCACCCAGCCGAACATCCGCTCACGCCGTTCGCTGCCCTCGATGAAGATCGGTGTCGCCGAGAAGTCGTAGACCGGGCCCAGCCGTCCCTCGTCCCGCAGCGCCTCGAGCGCGCCGAACCAGACTGCTGCTGCCTTGGTGTCGTCGTCCTCGGATGTGCGCCGGCCCCCTTCAGGCAGATAGCAGTGATGGGCTTCGTCGTTGAGGACGCAGATCGGCGCCGCACCTCGATGGGCTGGCAGGCCGCGCAGCGCGCGATCCAGCACCGCTGACATCGACTCGAGCTCCGGCGCTCGGCCTGCTCGCAGCAGCCTGCGGGCGTCGCCGGACGCGGCGTCCGCCAAGCGGTCACGCCGCTGGAATGCTTGGAAGTTCAGCACCCGCAGCTTCACAGCGCCGAGTGCGGCGCCGTCGGCCTCGGGAACTAGGTCGAGCTGGCGGGTAGATGCTGTCGTGGTGTGCTGGGTCCAGCACGGCGAGGCGTTCGCGCACCGTGTGGCCCGGCGCGATGGCCAGGAAACTTGTCGTCCAGCGGCTGTCACGGCGGCGGGTGGCCGCGGCGTTGAGCGCATGCCAAGCGATGACCATGCCCATGACGGCGGTCTTGCCGGTGCCGGTGGCCATACGTACGGCGAGCCGCTCGATACCGACGTTGTACTCGTCGTTGGCCTGCGAGAGCTCGTGGCGAATGTCTGCGAGCGCTGGTGTGCGGCCGGCGTCGGCCTCGGTGAGGTAGATGAGCGTCTCGACGGCTTCGACCTGGGCGAAGAATAGCCTCGGCTCGTGCGTCTCGTCGTGCCAGTGCGCGATGAGCTGCCGGGTGGCCGTTGATGCTCCGGGATAGCCCGCCCTGCGCCAGCGGGCAACTTCGTCACGGATTCGATTCACGAGCACGTTCTGCAAGCTCGGGTCGGCACCCACTTGCAGGCGCATCTGGCTGCTGCGCATCTTGGGCATCACGACCGCTGCGGTGCTGAGCCGTCGGCCATGGATGATCTGCCCGGTGGAGACATGGTCGTCGTCGTGGATGTACCAGTGCCGCGTGGGTTCTTCGTGGGGCCGGTTCAGCACGGGATTCGAGATGGGATCGGCGGCCGAGTCGGCGTTGCTGTCGGGCGATGACGCGAACTCCAGCAGGTCGAACTCGGAGCGGCTCAGATGCACGGTGCGCGTTTTGCTGTCGTGTGCGGTCCTGCCGTCACGCACATGCACGGCGATGCCGTCTGCGGTCGGCACCGCATCGACGACGATCACGGCGTCAGCCTCGTCCGGCAGCCTGATGAGCGTGCCGGCCCGGAGGCGGCGGTCGTCAGTCGGCTCGCGCATCGGTGCCCGAGCGTAGGTCACCGCATAGCGCCGACGGAGAAGCTCTCTGTCTGTGTCCATCCGTCGACGGCCCTCTCCCTCAGCGGACCGGACCGAGCCGGTACCGTAAACCCGGCCACTGGGGCGCTCGGGGGTGCACGGCACCGGCATGACGCTGGGACTCATCGCAGGACTCGGGATTGTTGTCGCGCTCATCGTCTTGAACGGCGTGTACGTGGCAGGCGAGTTCTGCTTGCTCGCCGTGGACACCTCGCAGGTCGACGTTCTGGCCGGCCAAGGTCAGCTACGAGCCCGCGGCGTACGGTCGCTGCTGCGGCGGCTCAACTTCCATCTCGCCGGCGCCCAGCTCGGCATCACGCTCACGTCGCTGGTGCTCGGCATCATCGCCGAAGACACCGTGGGCCGGCTGATCGAATGGGCGCTGGGCGGCTGGGGCTCCTCGCTGGCATCGGCCGGAGTCGTCGCCGTGGTGGCGATCGCGCTCGCCGCAGCCTTCCAGATGGTGTTCGGTGAGCTGCTCCCGAAGAACCTGGCCGTGTCGCGGCCGCTGGGAACTGCTCTGTCGCTGGCACCGGTGCTGCGCCTCTACGGCACCATCGCCGCGCCCCTCACGCTGCTGTTCAACGGCATCGCCAACGCCACTGTGCGCGGGCTCGGCCTCGAGCCCACCGAAGAGCTCCGCATCGTGCGTACCCGCGACGAACTGGAGTACGTGGTGCGTTCCTCACGCCAGCGGACGCTCAGCGAGAGCCAGGCCGATCTGCTGGTGCGAACGCTGCGCCTGGGTCGCAAGGACGCCGCCGATGCGCTGACGCCCCGCACGTCGATATCGGCCGTGAGCGCGGCAGCGACGCTGGGGGAGCTGGTGGAACTGGCGCGCACCAGCGGGCATTCGCGTTTCCCGGTGCTCGGCGCAAGCTCTGACGACGTGCTCGGAATTGCGGAAGTCCGCGATGTATTCAGTATCGATGCCGCCGAGCGCGAAGGCACGCTCGTGGAGGCGATTATGCGGCCCGTCGTAGCGGTGGCCGAGAGCCGCAAACTCGACGGCGTTCTCGCCGATATGGCAGCTGCGGACTGCCGGCTGTGCGTGGTGGTGGACGAGCACGGCGGCACCGCCGGGATTCTCACCCGGGAGGACATTGCCGAGGAACTCGTGGGCGACATCGCCGACGAGTTCGACGAGCCCGCTGTGCTTACCTTCCGCCGGCCGGGCCAGCCGGTGACACTTGCCGGCACGGCCACGCTCGACGAGGTGGAGGAGGCAGCAGGCGTGACGGTGCCGCCAGGGCCCTACGAGACGCTGGCGGGCTTCGTGCTGGAACGTCTGGGCGAGATCCCCTCGGTGGGAGCAGCTGCCACGTGGAACGGCTGGCATCTCGAGGTCACGCAGACCGATGGGCTCCGTGTGGCCGAAGTACGCATCAGCCCCCCTGAGGTGGCCGAAGAAGGCGACATTGATGCGGGGGGCGACGCGTCATGACCACGCTGGCCATCGCGGTGGGTCTGGTGCTCATCGTGTTCAACGGCGCCTTCGTCGCCATCGAGTTCGGCCTCATCGGCGCGAAGCGCGCCGTGGTGGACGGCGCCGCAGCAACCGGCAAGCGATCGGCCCTGGCAGCGCAGCGCATGCAATCCGATGTGCTGACCACGCTCGGGGGAGCGCAGTTGGGCATCACCCTGTGCTCCCTGGCGGTCGGCCGCCTGACCGAGCCGGCCATCGCCAGGCTCATCGAGCAGGCAGTGCACGGGATCGTCGAGATCCCCGACGCTGTGCTGCATACCATCGGCTTCGGCATCGGGCTGGGCATCGTGACCGTGCTGCACATGGTGTTCGGCGAGATGGTGCCCAAGAATCTGGCGCTCATCGGGCCCGAGCGCACCCTGCTGGTGCTGGCTCGGCCCATGGCCACTTACCTGTACGTCGCCCGCCCCATCGCCCGGGCGTTGCAATGGGTGGCGAATGGCATGACCCGGATGCTGCGTGTCGAGCCGACCTCGGAACTGGCCGATGTGGCAACCCCGGCCGAGCTGACGCTCATGGCGCGCGACTCGCTGGCCGAAGGCCACATTGCGCCTACCGACGTGGCTCTGCTCGAACGGGCGATGCGCTTCGAAGCCACCACCATCAGCCAGGTCATGGCACCTGCCGGGGAAGTCGCCGCGGTGCGGCTCGCCGACGGGATCGCCACAGTCGAGCAGCGGTTCGCTCGGACGGGCCACTCGCGGCTGGTCGTGGTGGGCAGCGGTCCCGACGATGTGCGGGGAATGCTGCACAGCAACGATTTGGCAGCGTTCGCCGAGCGTGGCGCCGCGGATCTGGCCGAGGCGGACCGGATGATCGCTGCGACCCATCCCGCGGGCCGCGGCCTCGTGCGCCGGATGCTCCAGTTCGGCCCCGACGTGGCGCTCGATGAGGCGCTGCGCCGTATGCAGCGCGCCCGCGTTCACCTGGCCGTCGTCACCGATGCGCAGAGGCGCACGGTCGGGGTCGTTGCGCTGGATGATCTGCTGCGCAGCCTGATCGGCGACCCTGACGCCAGTGTTCACGAGTAGACGCAGATGGGCGAATCTGCAACTCGCTAGTAGGGCTCCATCTGCTCTGGCACGAGCACGAACTCCGGATGCGACTCGATGCCGAGTTCGCCGACATCCTGCCCGATGTACTCGACCTCGGGGCTCACCCGCACGCCAGTAATCACATCGACGACCTTCCATACGATGTACGAGGCGGTGAACACGAACGCGACGACCGACGCCACACCGATGAGCTGCGTGGTCAACTCGGCGTCGGTTGCGATCGCAGCCGCAAGCGTGCCCCAGGCACCGGCAATCAGGTGCACAGGGATCGCTCCGACCACATCGTCAAGCTTCAGCCGCTCCAACAGCCACGTCGCCACCGTGCACAGCACACCGGCAATCGCGCCGAGGACCACTGCCCACCAGTGTTCGACGAACACAGGTCCCGCGGTGATGGAAACCAGTCCGGCGAGAGCGCCGTTGAGGCTGGGCGCGAGGCCGAGCCGCCCGAATATGGGCCGGGAGATGAGCACAGCAGCGAGCAGGCCGCCCGCCGCAGCGAGGTTCGTGTTGACCAGGATGGCGCTCATCGCCAGTGCGTCCTGCGGAGTGGAGAGCGATCCCTGCGAGCCGGCGTTGAACCCGAACCATCCGAGCCACAGGATCAGCACGCCGAGCGTGACCACCAGCACATTGGAGGGCGGCGTTGCCTTGACCGTGCCGTCGGGGCGGAACTTGCCCCGACGGGGACCGGCCACGATCACCCCGGCGAGCGCTGCGCTGCCGCCTACGACGTGAACCACGGTGCCGCCGGCGAAGTCTTGAAAGCCCATCTCCTGCAGCCAGCCGCCGCCCCAGATCCACGCGCCGGCGATGGGGTAGATGAAGGCCGTGAGCACGAAGGTGAACAGCCAGAACACCCACAGCCTGACTCGCTCCAGGATGGCGCCAGAGACAATCGACGCTGCCGTGGCAACGAACAGCATCTGGAACAGCCACTCCGACATGGTGGCGTGCCGCTGGGTCACGATCTCGCCGATGCGGTCGGTCGCACCGTCGAGCACCGCGATCTCCGCGTCGAGCGGCCCGTGAAGGAACTGCAGCGTGCCGACGATGCCGCCCACGTCGACGTACATGAGGTTGTAGCCCACGAAGAAGAACGAGAGCCCGGCAATGGAGAAGATGCCGACGTTCTTCAGGCAGATCATGGAGGCGTTCTTGGTCCGCACGGTGCCCGCCTCGAGCATCGTGAAACCAGCGCACATCCACATCACCAAGGCGCCCCACACCAGGAACGAGAACGTGTTGAGCACAAACTGGAGATCCAAGAGACCCGCGTCGGCAGACCCCAGAGCAGTGAGAGGCACAGACATGGGCAGACTCAGTCGCGCTGCCACGCGTCGGGCAGGCACAGCACGCAGCGCCGATCCCGACGGCGCAGCGTGGCCGACAAAGCGCGTTCGAGGCTGAGGGCCTGCCGAGCATCTAGCCGCACGACTCCTTCCGGCGATTGCAGCACCAAGGCGTCGTCGACTTTGAGCCGGATGGGCGGGTGGGTCGGGACGCCGAGCGAGTCGTCGTATTCGGGCCTGGATGTCACGGCGAGGTACTTGCGCAGGTCGTCCAGGTGGGAAGACTTGCCGCGGACCAGCGCCGGCGACGGGTGCATGGTGAAGACCATCCACAGTTCGCCGTCACTGCGCGCATACGCCGCGCCGCGCACCGACGGAGGTCGATTGTCGCCGTGAACGAGCCAGTGCCGGAGGCTGGCCAAGGCCGTCGTGGCCTGCGGCGCCTGCTCGTGCGCGCCTTGCAGCAGACCGGCGTAGAGATGGTGAACATCGGCGGGTGTAATCCGATGGATGTCGCGCGAGCCGGGTGTGTAGCCACCCACGGCTGCAAGCCGCTCAAGCTCCGAGTACGTGAACAGGCGCTCCGGACTCTGTCGATGCGCGGCTGGCGTTGGAGCCGGGGGACTGGTGCTGTCGCCACCCGGAGAATTCGCGCTGAAGCCAGTTGAGGGGTCGGCGCGGTAGCCACCGGTGGGACCGGCGCTGTCGTTCATCCGGGGGTTGGCGTTGTTGTCGGTGGGGACGGGGTGTGCCAAAGCCAGCCGGGGCGGTGGTGCTGAAGCCTGCCGGGAGGTCGCGACGTGGGCATCGGGGACTAACGCCATTTGGGGAGAGTCAGGCACGAAGAATCAGCCTAGCAATTGATGGGTCAGACATCTGATGGTCGTATGAACTGATGTCTAATGGTATGAACTGATGTCAAGTGCTGAGCAGACGCCCCATGTGCACGCCGCTGCTTGGTGCTGGATGACAAACGCTGTGCTTGCGGGCCGCCTGGGCCCCGGCTTGGCCACTCGGCGCGGCGCCGACGAAATCCAGCGCGGCGGGCGGGCACGGGAATGGCACACTGCGGTCTGGTGAGGCTTCGCCGCTCGTTGCGAGGCCCGGTGCGGTCGAGGCCCACATCATGACTTGGATCGACAAAGCGCTCGAAAGCTGCTCTTCGCAGGTCGTGATCAATGATTCCAAGACGCCCAGCGGCCGTGCGCATGTCGGTTCGCTGCGTGGCGTGCTGATCCACGACGCGTTGGCCCGGGTGGCCCGAGAGCGCGGTTTGGACGCCACGTTCATGTACGGCTGCGACGACATGGATGCAGTCGACGAGATCCCGCACGGCACCGGCGAGCAGTTCGTGGAGCACCTCGGCAAACCGCTGTGGGCTGCCCCGGCGCCCGAGGGCCTTCGAGGCGATTCGATGGCGGAGGCGTACTTCGGCGAATTCACCGGGAAGTGGTTCGATGCAGCCGATTCGCAGGTCGACGACACTCCGGGGCCGTTCGACACGCTCGGCGTGGAGGCCGAGTTCTACCGCATGAGCGACGTCTACCTGTCCGGCCGGCTCGACGGCGTGATCGACACGTTCCTGCGGGCCGCAGCCGACGCGCGGCAGATCTACCTCAGGCTCAGCGGGGCCGAGCGTTCAGACGACTGGCTACCGTTCCAGCCGATCTGCGAGCGATGCGGTCGCATCGGCACCACCTACGCCTCCGACTACGACGGCAAGACCGTGGCGTACGAGTGCCGGCCCGACCTGGTGACCTGGGCCGAGGGCTGCGGGCACCGCGGCCGCATCAGCCCATTCGGCGGCAACGGCAAGCTGCCGTGGAAGCTGGAGTGGGCCGCCAAGTGGAAGCTCTTCGGCGTCTCGGTCGAGGGTGCCGGCAAGGACCACATGGCTGCCAGCGGGTCACACGAGGTTTCCTCCGCGCTCGCCCGCCAAGTGCTCCGGTGCCCGGTGCCCGTGGCCGTGCCATACGAGTTCTTCACGCTCGGCGGCGCCAAGATGAGCTCGTCGCGGGGCATCGGCATGACCTCGTCAGACTTGGTCGAGATGCTGCCGCCCGAGCTGCTGCGCTATCTCGTGCTGCGAACCCAGCCACGGCGCTCCATCAATTTCGACCTCGACGTGCCCAGTCTCACCAAGGCATTTGTGGAGTATGAGCGGCTCTGGCGATCCGCGGCCGATGGCAACGCCAGCGAGAAACCGCAGCAGGACTTCCTCGTCTCGCAGGCTCAGTCACGCGGCTCAGCTCTGACCGCGCCCACCATTGACACTCGATTCGATGTCGTGCTGAGTGTCACCCAGCAGCCGCATATGGATCTTTTCGGCTATGCAAATTCGCGTCACGGCGAATTGTCGGAAGCTGATGCTGATTGGCTCGCTCGTAAGGAGAGGACAGCGAGAGAGTTCACTCGCGTCCGTCCCGATCTCGCTGACAAATTCAGATTGCTCGACTTCACCGAGGCAGCGGAGCAGCGCAGCAAACTGGACGAACGCCAACGCGACTTCCTCGAAAGGTTCGCGCAACGCCTGAACGAGCTCCCCGCATGGGAGGCCCGCGACATTCAGGACACCGTCTTCGATTCGGCGCGAGACGTCGGCATCGACCCGAGCACCGATGCGCCGGTCGTATTCGAAGCGCTGTACAAGGTGATTTTCGGCTCGGAGACCGGCCCGCGCGCAGGCAGCCTTCTGGAATTCCTGGGCAAGCACGAGACCTTGACCCGGCTCGGCTAGTCAGCACTCGTCAGACAGCGGCCGCGCAATTCGATGGCCGCCGTACGCGGGTGGGGTTAGAGTGGCGCTTGGTCCCCGCAACCGTGTGGATCGACGAGAAGGAAGTGCCCCGGACGGGACTCGAACCCGTAACCATTGCCTTGGCACGACAACGCTCTTTCCATTTGAGCTACCGGGGCCAGCCGGTCACTCGCTAGTTGGGTGACCGGCTCTTCTCACCCTACGGCGTTGTCGCTGAAACGCACGAAAGTTAATTTCGTGTTCTTTTGTCATGTTTCATTTACAGGGAAGACCGGCCACGAAATGCGGCAATATTCGGCGCTTCGGGCCTACGTGGGCGTGCGGCGTCAGGCGCCCATGGCGTGATAGCCGCCGTCGACGTGCACGATCTCGCCGGTGGTGCCGCCGAACCAGTCCGACATCAGTGCGAGGGTGCTGCGGGCCACCGCCTCGCTGTCGGTGATATCCCAGCCGAGCGGCGCTCGCTGCGTCCATGCGTCTTCGAATTCGGCGAAACCGGGGATCGACTTGGCAGCCATGGTGCGGATGGGTCCCGCCGAGATCAGGTTCACCCGGATGCCCTGCGGTCCGAGCGACTTGGCCAGATAGCGCGCTGCTGATTCGAAGGCCGCCTTGGCCACGCCCATCCAGTCGTAGACCGGCCAGGCCACGCTGGCATCGAAGGTGAGCCCGACCACTGAGCCCTTCGCTTCGGCCAGCAACGGCGCCATCGGCGACGTCAGCGAAGCGAGGCTGTAGGCGGAGATGTTCAGCGCCGTGGCGACATCCTCCCAGGGGGCGTGGAGGAAATTGCCTCCCAGGCAGCTCGCGGGCGCGAAGCCGATGGCATGCAACAGGCCGTCCAGTCGGCCCCAGCGCTGCTCCAGATCGGCTCGCACAGCCTCGATCTCGTCGGGCAGAGTGACGTCGCACGGCAGCACATCGGGCGGATCGGGCAGCCGCCGGGCCGCTCGCTCGGTGAGCCGGATGCCTCGGCCGGCGCCGGTCAGCACCACCTCGGCGCCCTGTTCCTGCGCCAGGCGGGCCACGTTGAATGCCAGCGAGGCATCGGTCAGCACGCCGGTGATGAGGAACTTCTTGCCTTCCACGATTCCGCTGCCTGCCATCTGCCCGCCTCCGCCTGGGGTTCTTGCGCTGCTGCTGGCAGCACCGTTCACCGCCGGACGCTACCGCCGCCTTGCGGGCTGTCCCGGACTCCGCGGCGCGTCCGATCGATGCATCTGGCAGGGCGGCAGCACTGCGCTGCGGGCGCGTACCGACCAGCTCGCGGCCAACCTTCGGACGACATGCCTGCGCCCACGCACCGCTCGCGGCGCCAGCGTGCAAGCCGGTCATATTGCTGCGGGGCGCGCTCGGCCGTACCGTGAGCGCCGTGCCAGCAGATGCAACCCCGAACGGATCCGCTGACGGGGTCGCAGCAGCGAATCCCGCAAGCAGCGCCGAGCCCACCCGGATCGGCATCATCGGCGGCACCGGGCCGGCTGGCGCCGCATTGGCCGCCCGGCTGGCCGACATCGGCTGCGAGATCACGCTGGGCTCGCGTTCGAAGTACCGGTCGATGGAGGTGGTGGACAACATCGTGGATCGGTGGCCCGACCGCCGCCTGCGTATCCATCCCGGCGCCAACAGCCTCGCTGCTGCCGAGCCCACGGTGGTGATCGCAACGCCCTGGGATGCAGCGGCCATTACCGCGCGGGACGTGGCCGAGCACCTGCGCGGCAAGGTGGTGGCAACCATGTCCAATGCGCTGGCCCGCGTCGACGACGAGTTCGTGCCGCTCATCCCGCCGAGAGGCTCAGTGGCTGCGTCGGTTCAGGCCACCCTGCCTGAGTCGCGGGTTGCGGCTGCCCTCCAGCACGTGCCCGCGACCGAGCTCGGCAATCTCGACGAGCCGGTGCACGGCGACATCCTTATCTGCAGCGACCATCGCGAGGCCACGTGGCACATCGCCGAGATCGTGGATCGCATGCCCGGCGCACGGGCGCTCGACTGCGGCAACCTGTCCAACGCCACCGCCATCGAAGCGTTCACTGCTGTGCTGATGCAGCTCAACACCCGGTACCGCACCCGGGTCGCACTCCGCCTCGTGGGTCTGGATCACGTGCCGATCAGCGTGCTGGGCGGCGGGCCGAGCGGTGCCGACGTGGCCCGACCGGCCGCTGAGACCGTCCCCGACTGATCCGGCCCGGCTGATCCGATGAGCCGGGCTCTGCGAGCAGAGCAATGAAGCTGTACGAAACCCAGCGGCGAGCTGTCGTGTCGCTCGACGCGCAGCCGGGGAGCATCGTGCGGATGTACGTGTGCGGCATCACGCCCTATGACGCCACCCACGTCGGTCACGCTGCGACGTTCCTGGCCTATGACGTGCTCCAGCGCCGGCTGCGCGATCTGGGATGCCACACCCGCTGCGTGCGCAACATCACCGATGTCGACGACGACCTGCTGGCACGGGCGCGGGCCATGGGCGTGCACTACCTCGACTTGGCAGCGGGATCGCTGGCCGCATTCGACTCGGACATGGCGGCACTGGGCCTGTTGCCCGCCGACGCCGAGCCCCGAGCGACATCGGCGATCACTGACATCCGGCGACTGATCGGGCGTCTGCTCCGCAGCGGCCATGCCTATCGCATCAGCGAGAACGTGTACTTCGACATCTCGGCGGCGCAGAGCTTCGGCGAGCTGAGCGGCCTCGATACCGCCGAGATGGTGGAGCTGGCGCGCAGCCGCGGAGGCCGGCCCGACGACCCCGACAAACGCAACCCGCTCGATTTCGTGCTCTGGCAGCGTTCGGCGCCTGGCGAGCCCGAATGGTCTTCCGCGTGGGGCCTCGGCCGGCCGGGATGGCACGTGGAGTGCTCGGCTCTGGCGCTGGAGCATCTCGGCGAAACGGTTGATGTACACGGAGGGGGCAGCGACCTGGTATTCCCGCATCACGAGTGCTCGCGGGCGCAATCGGAGGCGGCAACCGGGCGGCCGTTCGTGCGCCACTGGATGCACACGTCGATGGTGCGGCACCACGGCGCCAAGATGTCCAAGTCGGCGGGCAACCTGGCGTTCGTGGCTGACCTGCGGGAGTGCTGGGAGCCCATGGCGGTGCGTTTGGCGCTGCTGGGCGCGCACTACCGGGCAGATTGGGACTGGTCCCCCGAGCTGGTTGCCGACGCAGCCCGCCGTCTCGAACGCTGGCGGGCCGCGGGCCGCGGCGACGGTGCGCTGGCACGGGTGCGAGCACGTCTCGACGATGATCTCGACACACCGGGTGCCCTCGCCGAAATCGACGCTGCCGCCGATGACGGCGAGCCGGTCAGCGACGCAGCGGCCCTGCTGGGCGTGGCGCTCTAGGCTTTTGGATAGGAGGACCGGCCCGCTGTGTCGCTTGGCAGAGCCAGCGGGCCAGTCGCTCCGGCACCCTACGTTCCGGGTTGCAGTCGACTGCTCTCCATTTCGCTGCGCTGGCGAGAGCGCAGCAGGACCGGTCTCAGAGCGCCGGTAGCGTTGGCCGCGATGGCCGAGCCAGACGAACTTGGCGAGGTACGCGACGAGCTTCCGGAGGATCTGGACCGAGGATTTGTCGGCGCGTACAAGTTCCCCGACAATTCGCGGCGCAAGATCACCGGCGCACTGTGTTTTGCGCTAGGCGTCTGGGCCGCCACAGCAGCGCTCGCATTGGGCAGCGATGCGGTGCTGCTCAACACCGGAGTGGTCACCGGTGGCGTGCTCCTCGCTCTCGCCGGGATCTACCAGTTCGCCGCTGGACGCCAGTTCGCGGTCAACGAGAACGAGGCGCTGGTAGCCGCCGTTGCTGACGTGGGATTCGCTGTGGGCCACGCCAGTGCCCAGCTCGGCTGGCGCGGCTGGATGAGCCGCCCGACATGGCGGGTGCTCGTCTATTCGGCCGAGGATCCGCCTGAGCAGCGGGGCTTGGTGTTGGTGGATGCCCTCAATGGCGCTGTGCTGGAGAAGTGGATCGAAGACAATCCGGAGACCTGGATCGAGACGGCATCAGCACTTGCCGCCGACGATGGCGCCGAGGCCGATACCGAGACAAGTGCGACGGTGGCACCCGGCGACGGGGGCTGACGATGTTCGACGGCAAGTTCCGCAAGGGCGTCGACAGTGTCACGGCTCCGATCGGGCGGGGCCTTGCGGCGATCGGCCTGAGCGCAGATGTGCTCACGGGGCTCGGCCTCGTCATGTCGGCCGCCAGCGCCATCGCCATCGGCGCTGGCCGGCTCGTGCTGGGCACTGTGCTGCTGGTGATCACCGCGCTCTCAGACCTCCTTGACGGGCCGGTGGCGGCAGCCCGGGGCACGTCGTCAAGCAGGGGCGCTTTCTTCGACTCGACGGCAGACCGGGTCACCGACGGCCTGCTGCTCGGCGGTATCGCGTGGTATCTCGCCGGTGAGCACGGCGCGCAGTGGGCGGTGCTGCCGATGGCAGTGCTCGGTGTCAGCGCAGTGATCTCCTATGAGCGAGCCAAGGCCGAGCTGCTGGGCTTCGAGGCCAAGGGCGGGCTGATGGAGCGTGCCGAGCGGACGGTGGTGCTCGCTGTCGCGGTTGCCTTCGAAGTACTGCTCATTCCGCTGCTCTGGGTGCTGCTGGCGCTGTCTGTGGTGACTGCGGTGATGCGCTTTGTGAAGGTGTGGCGCCAGGCCAGCGCACGCATGTCGCAGTGAACGCGGTGCCACTTCGAGGGCGCGTGCGCGATCTCGCTCGCCGCCTGCGAGGGCGGGACAGGGCTCGCCGCCTGGGAGGGCGGGACAGGGCTCGCCGCCTGGGAGGGCGGGACAGGGCTCGCCGCCTGGGAGGGCGGGACAGGGCCATAGTGCTGGGGTACCAGGTGGGGGCGTCAGCCGCCCGGCTGGCTCCGCTGTGGCTCACCGAGCACGTGGCCGAGCTGGCCGGACCGGTACTCGCCCGGCTGATGCCTGCCAAAGCAGCCATGGTCCGGCGGCATCAGGCCCGCGCGCAGCGCTGGGTCGCTGACCGTGCCGGGAACCCAGAGACCGGCCGAGCATCGACCCCGCCGGCATCGGCCCCCGAGTCGGCCGCCGACTCCGCAGGCAGCCTTCACCGGGCCACAGCGGCTGCGTTCAGCTCCTATGCCCGCTACTGGCTCGAATCGTTTCGCTTGCCCGCGCTGAGCGAGCTCACCTTGGACCGGGGCATCGACGTGCCGGCCTATCACCACGTGGAGCAAGCCCTCGAACGTGGCAACGGCGTCATCTTGGCCCTCCCGCACTTGGGCGGTTGGGAGTGGGCCGGGTTCTGGATGGCGACGGTCAATCGACTGCCGATCACCGTGGTGGTGGAACCGCTCGATCCGCCGGAGCTGTTCGAGTGGTTCGCCGACTTCCGTGAGCGATTGGGCATGCGAGTGGTGCCGCTGGGGCCGAACGCCGGACGCGAGGTGCTCGGCGCGCTGCGACGCAACGAGATCGTCTGCCTGCTGTGCGACCGTGACCTCACCAGCGACGGCATCGAGGTGAACTTCGGAGATGAGCGAACGACCCTGCCGGCGGGTCCGGCAATGCTGGCGTTGCGATCAGGCGCCGCGCTGCTGCCGACCGCGGTGTACTTCCGCCCCCGCGGCAGGCACCTGGGTACGGTTCGGCCGCCCATCGATGTCTCGCGGCACGGCCGCCTGCGCGACGATGTGGCCGCCGTCACGCAGCGGCTCGCCGACGAGCTGGTCACGCTGATTGCCGCAGAACCGCACCAGTGGCACCTCTTCGGCCCCAACTGGCCGTCAGATCGAGCCGCCGGCGCCAGCGACGCGGCCGAGGCGCCATAGCAGCGAGCCTCGATCGGGCTTGTTGCGGCGTCTGTGCCGCGCCTAGCGTCGCGTCCGACAGTGAGTATTCCCGCGTAGATCGTCGGCGATGTTCGCCCGATCTGATGCGCCCATCTGATGCAACCGCCCCTTCGACAGTGAGGAACGGCTGAGTGAGAATCGGGATCATCTCGCCGTATAGCCTGACCAGCGCCGGCGGCGTCCAGGTGCAGGTGCTGGGTCTGGCCCGTGCGCTGGCCGCGAACGGTCACGACACCAGGGTGCTAGCGCCCTGTGACGGCGCTCCGCCCCAGACCGGCGTGACGCCGCTCGGCGCAAGCATCCCCACGTTCGCGAACGGGTCGGTCGCCCCGATCGCGCCCGACTTCGCTTGCACGCTGCGGACCGTGCGGGCACTGCGCGATGAGGAGTTCGACGTTCTGCACCTGCATGAACCGCTGTGTCCCGGGCCCACGCAGACGGCGCTGTTCCTGCGCTCTGCGCCGATTGTGGGCACGTGGCATGCAGCGGGCGGCAGCCTCGCCTATCTCGTGCCGGGAACGCGGTGGCTGGCGTCTCGGATCGACATTCGGGCCGCAGTCTCGGCTGATGCCGCCGAGATGGCGCGCAACGGCGTCGGCGGCGATTACGAACTCGTCTTCAACGGCGTCGAGCTCGACCACTTCGACGAAGCGGTTCCTAAGCGCAACGAAGCGCCCACCATTGCCTACATCGGTCGCCACGAGCCGCGCAAGGGCCTCACGGTGCTGCTTGAGGCCATGTCACGGCTGCCCGAAGGCGTCCGGCTGTGGGTGATGTCGCGCGGCCCGCAGACCGAGGAGTTGCAGCGCAAGTACCAGCGCGACACGCGCATCGAATGGCTGGGCCGGGTCAGCGAGGCCGAGAAGCTGGCGCGCATCAAAGGCGCCGACGTGCTGTGCGTGCCTTCGCTGCATGGCGAGAGTTTCGGCGTGGTGCTGCTGGAGGCGATGGCGGCGCGCACGCCGGTGGTCGCGAGCGACCTGCCCGGTTATCGCAACGTCGTCGGCGTCGGCGACGAAGCCGTGCTCGTGGCCCCCGGCGACTCGAAGGCGCTCGCGAAGGCGCTCATCGGCGTGCTCACGCGTCCCGACCGGGCGGCCGATCTGGTCGCAGCGGGCCGTCAGCGCGCCGAGCAATTCTCGATGGCCCGCTTGGCAGACATCTACGCCGACATGTACGAGCGCGCCATCGCCCAACGCGCCTCCGCCCAAGGCTGAGCTGCCAGCGAACTGGTGGCTCGGCGAGCGTGATCGTCAACGTACGCGACACATCGGCGTGGTGCGGGTGAGCGGGGCCGGTTGAATGCTGCGGGTGGACCCGCTGTTCGCCATCTATCGCGGTCGAGCCGACAAGCTGCTGGCGGAGTTCTGGGCTGTGCATCTGGTTGCGGCGGCGATCGTCGGCGTGCTGGTGGCGCTGTTCACCGGGGTCGGCTGGTGGGCGCTGCCGATCGCGCTTCCGGCGGCGTGCGCGCTCGCAGCCGTCGAGCTGGCGGTGGGGGAGCGGCGCTTGCACCGCGCGCTCATCGGGGCCGGCTTGGGGCCGAGCGACGCGGGCAGCCAGCCCCGCCTGGAGAACGTCGTCAACGGAGTCTGCCTGCTCGTGGGCGTTCCGGTGCCAGCGCTCGCTGTCGCTCCGAGGTCGGCCGCGAACGCGACGGTGTTCGGCCGGCGGCCAGATCGCTCCACCCTCGTGGTCACCCAGGGCTTGCTCGACGCGTTGAATCGCATCGAGCTGGAGGCCGTCGTGGCGCGGTTGCTCACGCAGATTCGTGACGGTCGGGCTGCCTACCTGACCACCGCCGTGACCACCGTGGGGCTTCCGGCGCTGCTGTGGCCGGCGCTGTGGCCACTGGTGCAGGCTCGCACCGAGCGCGAGGCCAGCACCGGCAGCGATTTCGACGACGATGCCGAAGCCGTACGACTGACCCGCTACCCGCCCGGTCTCGCCGATGCGCTCGAGACGATGTCGGCAGCTGGCGTTCGCACGGATGCACCGCGGGTGACCTGGCCGCTGTGGCTGGCTGATCCGAGGGCCGATTCCAGCATTGCTCCGGACAGCCTGCCTGACTACCGGGCCGACCTCGAGACACGAGTTGCCGTACTGCGCGAATTCTGACCAGCACCTCTGGGGCAGCACTGGGGCCGTTCCCTACACTGAGCGCATGAATTCAGGTGACGGAGCGTCTCATCTGGTCGGAACGGTGCGAGTCAAGCGCGGG
The DNA here is from genome assembly GCF_965204125.1 of Candidatus Poriferisodalis sp. Lineage (GTDB taxonomy): Bacteria > Actinomycetota > Acidimicrobiia > Acidimicrobiales > Poriferisodalaceae > Poriferisodalis. The sequence goes on from NZ_OZ241968.1 coordinate 2,448,828, forward strand.
CTTGCCGACATGCTCCGGGGCGGCGTCATCATGGATGTCGTCACGCCCGAGCAGGCCAAGATTGCGGAGGACGCCGGGGCGGTTGCTGTCATGGCGCTCGAACGCGTGCCGGCCGACATTCGCCGTGACGGCGGTGTGGCCCGCATGAGCGATCCGGCGATGATCGAAGGCATCCAGGCAGCCGTGACGATTCCGGTCATGGCCAAGGCCCGGATCGGCCACTTCGGCGAGGCCCAGGTGCTGGAATCCCTCGATGTCGATTACATCGACGAATCCGAGGTGCTGACCCCTGCGGACGAGGCGCATCACATCGACAAGTGGGCGTTCACCGTCCCGTTCGTCTGCGGCGCCACGAACCTCGGCGAGGCGCTGCGGCGTATCTCTGAGGGTGCCTGCATGATTCGCTCCAAGGGCGAGGCCGGCACCGGCAACATCGTCGAGGCCGTGCGTCACCTGAGGGCCATCACAGGCGACATCCGCAAGATCACCCAGGCCGATGCCGCCGAGCTGTTCGACTGGGCGAAGCAGCTGCAGTCGCCGCTCGGCCTGGTGCAGGAGATCGCCGAGACCGGACGCCTGCCGGTGCCCCTGTTCTGCGCCGGCGGCATCGCGACACCGGCCGACGCATCACTGGTGATGCAACTCGGCGCCGAGGCAGTGTTCGTGGGCTCGGGCATCTTCAAGAGCGAAGACCCTGGGCCGAGGGCCGAGGCGATCGTCGAGGCCACCACCCACTACCGCGATCCATCGGTGGTGGCCAAGGTCAGCCGAGGTCTCGGCAGCGCCATGCCGGGTCTTGAGATGGAAGGCCTCGAAACCAAGCTCGCCGACCGCGGCTGGTAAGCGCTGGATCGCAGCGCCACGGTGACCGCGAGCGACAGCCAGCCGCTGATCGGTGTTGTAGCGCTGCAGGGAGCTGCAGCCGAGCATGTTGCCGCCTTCAGGCGCGCCGGGGCCAGAGCAGTCGAAGTCCGAGTGCCTGCAGATCTCGACGGCGTCGATGCTGTGGCGCTCCCGGGCGGGGAATCGACCACGATGTCGCACCTGCTCCGCACGAGCGGGCTGTTCGATGAGCTGTCTGAACGCCTGGCCGGCGGCATGCCGGCGTTCGGCACCTGCGCGGGCATGATCCTGCTCGCCGTCGATGTGCTCGACGGCCGTCCGGATCAACGCTGCTTCGGCGCCATCGACATCTCGGTGCGTCGCAATGCATTCGGCCGTCAAGTCGCCAGCTTCGAGGCGGAGCTCACCACCGACGGCCTCGACGAGCCGTTCAAGGCGGTGTTCATTCGAGCACCGTGGGTGGAGCGCGCAGGCGACAGCGTCGAGGTGCTCGCAGAGATCAGGCCCGCGTCAAACTCGTCGACCGACGGCGTTCCGTCGTCGGTTCCGGTGCTGTGCCGGTCGGGACCGATCCTGGTGTCGAGCTTCCACCCGGAGCTGACGGCGGACGACCGTATTCACCAGATCTTCCTGGACATGGTCGGCGCATCCATGGCCCGCTGAGCTGCCGAGCGCGGCTCACTGCTGCCGCGGGCCGAACGCCTTGAAGATCCACTCCGTCACGGTGTGCCACGTGTCTTCTGGGGGCCGAACGCCTTGAAGATCCACTCCGTCACGGTGTGCCACGTCCCCCCCCCCCCCTCTATCTGCTCCAACGCGTGGGCGCCGAGGCCGAGGGCTTGGCAGAAGCACACGATCGAATCCGTCGGAAGTCCCGGGTCGATCAGGCCGTCTTGCTTGGCCTCTTCGACGATTGCTGCGAGGGCCTCGGTGTCGAAGAGACGGAGGTGAGGATCGCTGCCTGCGAGCCGTCCCGATTCGCGCAGGCTTGAGTTCGTCTCAGGCGCAGCACTGTCGGTGCCGAAGGTCGCGTCATACAGCCGCTGTTCGATGTCCCCGAGTTCGCTGCGGCCGTTCCCGGAGCTGCCATCTGAACGGTCGGAGTTCGAAGTCTGAGACACAACCGTCGAATCATAGTCATGATTACTGGTTCGTGACCGTATTGCCAACATGGAATGAACAGCTCACAGATATGAAACAGTCAATGCTCCGTATGGCCGACTGCAGACGTGAGCCCGCAGCCCACGCCGATCAATCATCGGGTTGGCGATCGGCCTCCGACGGTGCCCAACTGCTCACCATGCGTGCGATCAGCTCGTCCCACTGCTCGGCGTCCTCGCTGGTGATGCGATCCTCCGACACCGAGAGCGCGAGCAGCGTGCCGATGCTGAGGGCTTGGCAGCACAGCACGACGAGCTCCGTGCTCAGAGACTCGTCGAAGATCCCCGCCGCCTTGCCTTCGTTCACCAGCTTGGACAGGGCGTCGGCCTCGGCGTCGACGGCTTGCGCGATGCCAGCCCTCATCGCTGCATCGCGCCTGGCCAGCACGTACGCCTCCACGAACAGGCCGCTCGTATCGTGGTCGGCAGACCGCAGCTGATCCGCACTGAGCGTGGCAGCAATCGGGTCCGACTGCTGCTGGGCCGTGCTGTCGCCCGTCAGGCGCTGCGACATCAGATGGTTGACAGCAGCAAGAAAGAGCTCGTGCTTGCCCCGCCAGCGGGCATAGATGGAACCAGTCGTCAGGCCGCTGCGGCGAGTGATATCGAGGACTTTGGCGGCCTCGAAACCGTGTTCGCTGAACTCGGCCACGGCCGCGTCCAGCAGACGCCGGGCGATGTCGGCGGAGCGACGGGCCCTCTTGCCTCCGTCAGACGTGTCAATGTCATGCGGCTTCGTCAAGGTGAACAACCAACGGGGAGTCTGCGGCCATGAGCAGCGTAGTGCCGCTGCTCCGTTGGTTGTGGTCGCGGCGCGGCGTCCGGCTGGCGCAGCGCCCGACGAATGGCTTGTTTGGTGAGCCGCCGTGCGGCCATACCGGCTGCGGACGGTAAATCCATGAAATCACATGTAATTATTTGTTATATACTCAGAGAAAGAACAGAGGCTCCGGCAAGTCGAGGTATAGGCTGATGTCAACAGCAACCACCGAAGGCGGTTACGTGCCACTTGGTTACGTGCAAGACACCAATCAGGCGCTGTTCGATCTCAAGGTTGACATGGCGCGCGTCGAGGACAGCGTCTTGTCCACCATCCGCACGGAGATTCGTGGTGCGGAGCGCAGGCTGACCGAACGCTTGGACGGCCATGACGCCCGGTTCGACAGTCATGACGCCCGGTTCGACGCTCTTGAGGCTCGGCTGGACGGCCATGACGCCCGGTTCGACAGTCATGACGCCCGGTTCGACGCTCTTGAGGCTCGGCTGGACGGCCATGACGCCCGGTTCGACAGTCATGACGCTCGGTTCGACGCTCTTGAGGCTCGGCTGGACGGTCATGACGCTCGGTTCGACGCTCTTGAGACACGCATGGACGGTCTCGAGACCCGCATGGACCGTCTCGAGACCCGGATGGATGCTCTTGAGACCCGGATGGAACGGGTGGAGTCAAAGCTCGATCTGGTGCTGGAGCAGCTCGCAGCCCGAGGGTAGGCATCTGCTGCAGCATCCGATCTCGCCGGCGCTGCTGGGCTACGTGAGCGACCCCGCAGCAGTCGAGATCACGGCGCGGGTGCCGTCCTCGTCACTACCCGTGCTTCCTGCACCGCTATGCCGATCGAGTCGGTTTCTGAGTAGGCGAAGTAGAGATTCGCGTTGGCGGTTTGACATATCACGCGTACATCTTGACTCGGGCACAGGTGGATGTACGGCTTTCTGCCGCGGTACAAGGCTTCCCGCGCTTCGGCTGGCTCCGTAGGCCAATCCAAGAGTTGCAAGCGGTTCTCATCATTGAGTGTGAAACCGGCGTCTTCGAGTGTGTCGACGCCCAGCTTCCGCAAGTCTTCCCGAATGCAATCGACGTCCCGGACGCGTTGCTCCTGTGAGGCATCTTGATCGCAGACATCATCGGGCGGATCTGCAACATTGTCTGTGAGCCATTGGTTGGCAGCATCCCGCTGCGGGATTGAAATCCACTTTCTGACCTCCTGGTTATGGTTGATTGTCCATCGCCTCAACTGCCATGCGAGTTGCCCCGTCAATTTGAAGAATCCGGCACGCTGAGGAACCCACCTGCACCACCACTGCTGACTGTCATCGGCTTGGTTGCAGGCCACTTCCTGACGCTGCCCTGCTTGTGCCCGCAGTTCTCGTTCGCTCCTGATCTCGTCATCGGTGGCGGTTTCCGTGATGTAGTTGAACCCCCGTGCTCGGATATAGGCCTCCCTGATATCAGGGCGCTTATCCCAACTGTCCCACTGTTGCACGGCGCGCTTACCGAACAGACGGACGATCTCCTGGTAATCAATATCGGGCAGGAGTTCGCTCACCGTCAACTGAGTGATAGGTGTCTTCTCCAAGAAACACCCGCCTCCGGACTCGCCAATGGTCTTGTACACCCATTCAGAGTTAGACCTCGGAGCCTTCAGCAGGTCGGGCAGCTTGCCCACGAGCAGCTGCGGCGTATTGGAGTAGACCATTGCTTCTATACCGTCGAACAGTTCCAGTCCGCTGAAGCGACCGTCCTTGGTCGCTCCCCAGAACGTGAAGTATTTGTAGCTGACTGCTTCGATGGGAGCGCCCGCAAAGGTGACGACCACGGGAGAGTTGACGAGGGCGCCCGACCCTGAAGCTGCCGTCGATTCAAGTGCGCCTATGTCCGGCTCGCCACAGAATGGATCTTGCTTATCCAGCGCCGCTAGACAGCGGGGAAGCTGATCGAGCGGGACGTTTTTGTCCCGATGGTTGCTGCACTCGGGCTCCGCGTTCAAAGTGACGTTGTCGATTGACATCCCGCGCCGCATCGCCACGTCCAAGGGCCCGCGAATCTTCTCTTCGTCATCCAGTGCTTGCTGGCATCCAGGATGATCCTCGATACGGGGGTTCTTGGTTTCCCGATACGACTTGCATCTGTCATCCGTGGCCAACGCAATGCTGTCTATCGGTGGCCGTGACAATTCCGGCGGGCAGACATTCGAGCCCTGCGTACTGCCCGCATCCGAAGGTTGCACTGGCTCGAATGGCAGGATCGTGCAGGGGCGACAGCCCTCCCGCTGGAAAGCCGCTACGGCCTGCTGGACTGCGTCTGCCGCGCCGCCGTCATTGCGTTGGCTTGCCTCGCCCTGTCGTGCCTGCAGCACATGGCAGCGGATGGTCTTCGCCACTGCGCTGCATCCGCCGCTGTTGCTGGCTCGCTTGATGCACACGGCCTGCCCGCTGGGGCAGTCTGCCGCTGGAGAGGCGCCATGGCAGCGCAGATCGAGCCACGACCGGCTATAGGAGCACCAGTGGTCGTTATTCGAGATGTCCGTCAATTCGCGAGCGTTGCCCCTCGTGTCGTAGCCCCTGCAGGGGAACGACGCTGGGTCCGGCATGTAATCGGTGCCGACGTATGTCTCGCAGTCGGAGATCGCGAACTGTGGCGCTGCAGTGCTGCAAGCCGGGTGGCCGCCAGAGTCCCGTTCCTGTCCGTCGCGGTAACAGGCATTGAACTGGTTCAGAGGGCGCAGCGGCGGAGAGCAACTCCAGTGCCGCCGTTGGTACTGACGACATAGCGGTCGGTCGGCGTTGGCTTCTTCGATCGGGTTGTTGCCCAGAAGCTGGTTCTCGTCGGCGCCTTGAACGCCATCGCTGTCTGAAGTGTCGCGGCCGCTGCCGGGCGCTAGACGATGCATTCCGCTCGGGCACTTGCCCGGAACAATGGCCCTGCAGACTTGGACGCTGCCGCCCTCATGATTGCGGGTCTCTACCTTGTAGGCAAAGGTCGTCGACTGCACGGCGTACCGAGCCGTGCACAGTGGATACAGAGAATGGTTGCTCTGCGGCACGACATGTTCGCAGAGTTCGGGGAACTCCTCGGAGGGCACCGTGTAGTGCACCGGTTGACCGGGTTCCTGCAGCGGCGACCGCGGGCATGCGGGCATCGTCCATACACAGCGTGACGGGTCGTCGGGATCGGGTGTCCATACTTCGGGAGTGCCGTCGGGGACGCTCGGGCAATCAGCGGGTGTGCCGCACACGACACCTGCTGCGGTGCCACCGCCGTCGCTGCCCTCGCCGTCGGGCGATTGTGGTTGGGCGCACTCGTCTCCCGGCGCCTGGGTCGGGGTTTCTTCTGGCGTCTCGCCGTCATTGTTTTGCGCCGGGGGTCCGACCTCGCCTCCCGGTGGCCCGTTCTCGGGGCCGTTGTTGTCCGGCGGCGGATTCTGGTCGCCTCCGCCTCCGTCATCGTCGAGTTCCTGGGCATGGGCGGGCGGTGTGCCGAGTTGGGGGGTGGCTTCTGGCAGCAGCGGTTCCCACGGTGACAGCACGAGGGCGAAGGCCAGGATGATGCCGAGGAGTGCTTTGGCGGTGCTGCTGGCGAGGGGGCATCTGCTGGGGCTACGGCGGGCGTGTGCTGGGGGGCGGGTCATGGGCGCCAGTCCTGGGGGCACTCGTGGGGGCTGTCGGGGGCTTGCAGCGAGCAGATGTGCTCGGCGGTTGTCACGATCCGGGTCGGCACCCAGGCCTGCCCCTCGGCGATCCATGCGGCTACGTGGTCGTCCCATTCCCACGCCCAAGCGTCTAGGGCGGAGCAGTCGGCGACGGAGCGGTGCTGTGCTTGCGCGACCCGGTAGGAGACATCGACCACCCGGTCTTCGATGCCCACTGAGACCTGCAACAGGAAGGCGCCCACGCTGGCGCCGTCCGGGTCATCTGCACTGGCTGAATTGCACGCCACAGCGAGCACCGCTGAAGGGCTGGAAGCCAAGATCGTGACCTCGGCCGGATAGCCGCTGGGCTGGCTCGGTTGGCTCTGCTCGATCTGTGCGGCGAGCTGGGTCAGGGCCTCGGCGCGTGCTGGGTCGACTGCGCCGACGGCTATGCAGAGCTGTGCGAGCGGTGTGGGGCTGGCGAGCGCACGCGACACGAGGTGCTCGTAGCGCATCACGGCGAGCGCGGCCATGATGCGTGCGTCGCCGTAGAGCGAGATGTCGGCGTCGGTCACGGGCCGGGCGATGCCGTCGAGCTCCCATGCGCTGCCGCAGGCGTCGGGCGGGAAGGCGCCGTCGAAGTCCGACGTCCAGATCGGGAAGTAGCGGGCTCTGAGCGCGCCCAGCGGCGTCGCAGGGCGGGCATCTGGGTCGAGCGGCGGCAACTGCTCGGCCACCGGCGGCAGCACCTCTACCATCGGGCCGCGCCGCTCGGCCACGGCGCTCGCCATCTCAGCGCCGTCCCCGGGCGGCAGGCCGTCGAGCGCCGAGCCCGCAGTGCAGCCGGCCGCCACGGCCGCCAGTGCCAGCCCCAGCGCGAGAACCGGCGGGCGGCATGGCTTCACTGGGGCTTGCCTGCACGCCGGCCGGGCTAGCCCCGCTGGTCGCCAAAGCGGACAGCCGCCTCCATCGAGTCGAAGCGGCGCAGCACCTCCGACTCCACAGCGCGCACTGCGGGGTCGTCGGGGCGCCGGGGCCGTGGCAGGTTGACGGGGATGTCGTCGAACACCACGCCGCCGGGGCGCAGCATCAGGATGCGGTCGGCGAGCTCCACCGCCTCGCCCACGTCGTGCGTCACGAACACGGCCGTCTTGCGGGTGTGCAGCCAGATGCGCTGCAGGTAGTCGCGCAGCGACCTGCCCGTCAGCGCGTCCATGTGGCTGAACGGCTCGTCCATCAGCAGCACGTCGGGGTTCACCAGGAACGCCCGCGCAATGCCCACACGCTGCTGCATGCCCGCGGACAGCTGGGCGGGATACAGGTGCGCGACATCGCTCAGCCCCACCATCGACAGGTAGAACTCGGCCTCGCGCTTGGACCGGTCCGACTTGCGGTTCTGCACGTACAGCATGTTGTCGAGCACGCTGCGCCACGGCAGCAGGCGCGGCTCCTGGAACACGTAGCCCACCTGTGCAGGCACGCCGTCTTGCACCACTCGCACTGCGCCGGCGGTGGGTTCCTCCACACCCGCCACGATGTTGAGCAGCGTCGTCTTGCCGCTGCCTGACGGGCCCAGCACCGCCACGAACACGTTGCCGGTCACCGACATGGTGACGCCGCCCAGCGCCTGCACCTGCTGGGGGTACGTGGGCGTGGGCGGGTACACCTTGGTGAGATTCTCGATCAGGATGGTGGCCATCTCGTCCTTCCTCCAACAGGGGTGTCGGGGATCGCTGGGGTGCGAGCTCTCATGTGCCCTCGCCTTCGGCGAAGGTCAGCGTCGGCTGCTGCTGCCAGCGGGCCGATCTGCGTTCGAGCCGCCGCAGGACCAGCCAGTCCAGCAGCGTGATGAACACGACGAACAGCAGGATCCATGCCACGAATCCCTCGAAGCGCAGCGACTCGTACCAGAACCTGGCACGCCACCCCACACCGGAGGTGGCGCCGAACCACTCCACGATCAGCAGGCTGTTCCAGCTCGTCATGAACGCGAGGCGCACCCCGCTCACCGCGCTGGGCATCGCTCCGCCCACGAGCAGGTGCGCGGCGCGGCGCATCCGCGGCACGCGGAATGCATCGGACATCAGGCTGAGGCCCGGGTCGAGCGCCCGGATGCCCGAACTCAGGTTGAACGCCATGAACGGCACCGCAGTCAGCACGACGGCCACGATGGGTGCGGTAGAACCGAAGCCGAACCACAGCGAGGCTGCGAACGCCCAGACCACCGAGGGCAGCACCAGCAGCACCAGCACGGTGTCGCTCAGCACCGAACGGAGCCGTCGCGACCCGCCGATGAGCAGGCCGACCACGGCGCCCAGCGGGATGCCGGCGGCGAGGCCGATGCCGTAGCGCTGCAAGCTCGTGCCCAGCGCCGGCCAGAACTCTCCGCGGAGCATGCCGCCGTGCGAGCCGCCGCCCAGCTCGACCCCGAGGAACGAGACCACCTCGTCGACGGCAGGCACCCGCCCGTTGACCGAGGTGAGGTACTGCCAGATGCCCAGCAAGATGGCAACCGCGAGCGCGTTGATGAACCACGGTCGCCGTGCCCAGTGCTTCGCACGGCCCGGTGCTTCGGACGCACGACCGGTGCCGGGTGCCATCGGGAGGTCGGTTGCGTAGCTCATTGCGCCGGTGCCGCGGTCGTGGCGGAGACATACGCTCCGCCGAATGCCCGTCGTTCGAGCTGGCGGAAGACGAGATTCTCGAAGATGAACATCAGGCCGATGAACAGCGCGGTCCATGCCAGCATCCCGCGCAGGTCGTAGCCCTCGAAGCTTCGTTTGATCTGGTAGCCCACGCCATCTGACGAAGCGAAGACCTCGGTGAGCAGGGTGATGCGCCACGCCAAGGCGAACGCCTGCCGTGAACCGCCGATCACCGCCAGCACCGACGACGGCAGCAGCACCCCGGTGATGATCTGCGCACGGGTGCGCGCGAACGACTCGCTCATCACGATGAGGCGCCGGTCGACCCCGGCAATCCCCTGGGCCACGCTGGTCATCAGGTACGGCGTGGCCACCAGCGCCGCGGTGAGGATGGGCCCCAGGCCCGAGACCCCGAACAGGATCAGCGCCAAGATCGCCAGCGCAACGGTGGGGATGCTGATGAAGAATCGCGTCAGGCTCCCCATGAGGTCGCGCCACCAAGCGCTGTAGGCGATCACGGTGCCCAGCACGATGCTGGCCGTCAGCGCCAGCACGCAGCCGGCGATGACCCGGAACAGGCTCGCCCACAGCGTCGAGCCGAACCCTGGGCCCGATGCCAACTGCCAAGCCTCAGAAGCCACGGTGTGCGGCGGCGGCAATTGCTGCGTGCCCAGCACGAACCGCGAGAGCGCGTACCAAACGCCGACGAACGCCAGCCATCCGACTACGACGCCCAAGCGCAGGCCCAATCGGCCCATGACAGAGCGGCGCATCTCGCGGGCTGAGAGATCGGTGACGGCATCGGGTGTGACCGGCGTGTCGATAGCCACGGCTCTTCGCCTCCTTCGGGGTGTTAGTGGTCGTGGTCGTCGCCGTGATGGCCGGCGACGCGGTTGGTGATGATCTGCGGCAGCGTCGCGTCCTGAGGAATCAGGCCACGTGCCTGAAGGTCAGTGACGGCCCCGACGTAGCTCCAGGAGTCCTCGCCGGCGAGGTACACCGTCGGCGCGATCCAGTTGTTCGCAGCCAGGTAGTGCGTCAACCAGTCGACGTGCTGCTGTGTCTGCACCGACAGCAGCTCGGGGTATGCGGCGACGATCTCGGGATAGTGGGCATGCCAGTGCTGCACGGCCGTCTCCCACAGCGCGAGGAAGTCGGCGACCGCTCCAGGATTGGCGCGGTACCACTCGCGCTCGGCGGCGAACACATCGCCCAGCATCCAGTGGTCCGGCATGCCGGTCATCTCGGCGTAGATCTGTGCCGCGGGCCTGCCGTCGTACAGGGGCCGGAGCATCTCGGTGCTGAGGCTCTCGATGCTCGCGTCCGGCAGGCAGATGCAGGCGTCGGCGTCGCCGCGCTCGACGGCGTCGGCGACGCCGGACGTGGTGAGCATGAACTGGAAGTCGTCGCCGCTGTCGCTGAAGTCGAGCGAGTGCGACTGCTCCACGATCAGCGACCACAGCAAGGTGGAGCCGAATTGGCTTTCCATCGCAATCTGGCCTTCGACCACGCCTGCGAGATCGTCGGCCCGCGATGTGCGTCTCGCAGCAGCGATCGAGCGGTCGCTGGCGTACTTGCCGAAGATGACGGGATCGCTGTCGAGGCCGTGGGCGAACACCGGCAGGTCGAACGCGTTGATGAGGATGACGTCGGCATCCCCGCTGATCAGCGCCGTGAACGGGCGGAACGGGTGGCTGACCTCGATGTGCAGTTCGTGCTCGGCCTCCCAGTCGGCAAGCGTCCCCGAGTCGACCAGCCACTGCCAGAGGGGATCAGGTGGGAGCGCGAGGCGGATCGTTGCGGAGTCGGCTGCTGCTGCCGGCGTGGTGCCGGGCGCTCCGGCTGCCGGCTGCTGGGTGCCGGCGCCGCCCCCGCATGCGGCACTCGACAACGACAGCACCGCCAGCATCACGGCGGCGCTGCGGAGCACCCGCCGACGCCTCGAGGCGGCACGCGGCGTCATCCGTCTGCCGCCGAGGAGGTCTCGCGCCAAGCGGTCACCGCACGCATGCATCCCCACGGGTTGAGCCCGCAATCGAAATCGGCTCGCAGCACGCGGAACCGTTGCGCGCCCGAATAGTCGCCGGGCCCGAAAGCCAATCGGATCTCGGTGCCGGCATCGGCTGGGGCCACCGCGAGCATCTCAGCCACGGCCCCCGGCGACGGCGCCCCGGAGACGCGCGACAGGGCGCTCATCACCACGTCGAGTGCATCGCAGGTTGCTATGAGCAGGATCCATGCGTCGGAGTAGGGACGGAAGTCGAACGCGTCCGCGCCCGGGGCGGATTGGCGCGTCGCGACGCAGCCGCGGTCGAGCGTGGTCGGTTCGTCGCCGACGGTCGGGCGGGAGCTGACGATGAAGAAGTTCTCCACCTGCGACATGGGCATGCCGGGCAATACCAGCGTGGGATTCTGGGCGTCGTTCGCGATCCAGCGCGGGTACCACTGGATTCGCTCGGCAGCCAGCATCAGGCGTCGAAGCTCGAACCACGGCGCGGCGGAGAAGACCGCACGCACGCCGCCGTCGCGCTGCTTTTGCGCTTCGTCCAAGTAGAACCGCTCGATGTCTGACAGCAGCCGGAGCTGATCGACATCGCTGATCTCAGCCAGCGCGGCCTGCGCTGCGAACTGCTCCGACGGCGTCAGGTTGCTTTCGAGCAGGCGCACGCTCCGCTCGAGAGGCAGCAAGCCGAGTTCGCCGAAGCTCGCCGGGATATGCGAGATGACGCCGGGAATGCTGCTCGGAGCTTCGGCGATTTCGGCGATTTCGGCGATTTCGGCGAAGTCGGCGCCGATGTTGTAGTCGTCGGCCGTGGCATCGGTGCCGACGGGCGGGCCGTAGAGCAGCCCGAGCTGGTCCCCTGCCGCAATGACGTCGAACTCCTGCGCCGTCACGATGCTGTGGCCCAGCAGGTGGCCTGACGTGCCGTCGTCGAGGAAGAGCCGGCCTCCGCTTTGCCGTTGCACCGTGGCGGGCACCGAGCTGTGCAGACCGAGCATGGGGATCTGAGCATCCGCGGCAACGCACTCGACGCCTCGCGCGTCGCCGAAGAGGCTGATCACCGCAACCGGCTCCGGATCGAGAGAGGTGATGGAGCGGCAGGCCTTCACCCACTGTGCGTCGGGATCGCTCCAATCCACGTTGTGCACGCTCGCCTGCACGCAGCGGCCGTGTATGCCGCCGGCTGCGTTCAACTCGGTGAGGTACGCGGAGATCATCCGCCAGGGGTTCTCGATGACGAGATCTCCGAAGCCGAACGCCTCGAAATTGGTGATGTCGGGGCCGACGTAGGAGATCTGCACCTTCCGGGGGAGACTGCACTTGGCGCCGTCGGTGACGAACGCCATTGGATCGCCGCCGGCCGCGACGATTCCCGACCCGGCTCGTGTCGCCGTGAAGGAGAACTCGGCCTCTGCGTCGGCATTGGAGGCCACTTCCAGCTCGTCGCCGGCCAGGCAGCCGCTCGCCGCGCTCGCCAGCACCAAGGCCATGGCGCATGCGGCCAATCGACGCATGCGCCGGGAGGCTCGACGAGGGCCTCGGCGCGGCACGGCTGTCATCGGAGTCCTGCCGGGTCGATGTCGCTCGGCGACGCCCCGCCGAGGGGGGCGAGCGTCTCCGACGGCACGGCCCGGGCGGCGGTCATGGTGATCGAGATCGGGTGCACGACTGCAGTGCCGGTGCCGTCGACGTGGATGCGCCAGGGCCACCGTGCGCTCACCGCAGATGTGGCGCCGACGAGCGAGAGCCGGGACCCGGCAGCGGTGGCGACTTGGCCGGCACGTTGGATGAGCAGATCGTTGCCGGGGCCGATCACCAGCACGTCGATCACGCCGTCGCCGGGCCCGTACGCGTTGGCGAGGAGGCTCTCGAGCTCGGGCGAGTCGTAGCTCGCTAAGCTCACGGCCTCCCAGCCGATCATCGACGCCGCGCTCTCGAGGCCCACGGCGGTGATGCGCATGTGGCCCGCCATCGGCGAGGAGCCCAGTGCGCCCACGATCGCACCGAGCAGGCCGACCGCCGCAGCGCCCGGCCCCGAGATGGCGAGACAGCCGAGCCGTTCGAGGTTGAGCAGCAGCGGGCCTTCGAAAGTGTTGCCCACCGGCACCAGTGCGGGGCACAGCGAGGGTCCCTGTCCGATGGCGCCGAGGTCTCGTGCGGTGACCCCCTGCGGCAGCTCGAGCACGTAGCCGCCCGACGCCGATCGCCAGCCCGGCGGTGTGGGGACCGGCCGGTCGAGCAGCACCTCGAAGCCGTAGGTGCCCGACCGCACCGCGAGCACGCTCGGCTCGGGGCGCTGCTGGCCCACCGTGACAGCACGCAGGTGCCGCATGGCGGCCTCGATCAGCTCGAGCGATTCGCTGCCGGCGGACTGCAGCAGCGACTGCTCGATGGCGTCGGGCGCCCCCGCGGCGCGCTGGCCCTGCCTCCGGCGGCGGGCGAGCTGCCACAGCAGCATCGCGTCGCCGACTGCGGTGCCGGCCAAGCTGCGGCCGACCGGGGAGGTCTGGGCTGCGGTGGTCAATCCTCCGGGAGTGGAGCTCGTCACCGATGGCATGAACTGGGGCGCTCGGGGCGCCTCGGTCTCTGGTGGCAGCGGGGGCGCCCCTGCTGTTCCGACGCTCGGCATTCCTGCGTACGGCGCCGACGGATCTGGGGGCGGGGGCAGCGGCGTCGGGTCGAGATGCGGGGGCGGCGCCGACGGATCGGCCGACCACTCATCGAACACGGGGGGCGGCTCGACCGGCTCGGGCTCTGCGGTCGTTTCTTCGATGTCGAGTTCGCCCTCGGCGACGGCCTGGGCGCCCTCTTCGATCGCCTCCTCGACGGCTTGAACGAGTCCAGCCAGTTCCGCTGTGTCGTGGACCGGCTGCGGTGCTTCGGCGTCGGGCTCGGCTTCGGCGTCGGCCACTGCTGGGTCTGCCGTTGCGACTTCCGGGGTTTGCTCTGGTTCGTCCTCGGCTGTAGCTTCGGCATCTGCGACGACTTCCGCCGTGGCTTCTGGGGCTTGCTCTGGGCCGACATCGGCCGTGTCCGCCGCTGCCTCGCTGACGAAATCGCTGTCGGCATCGCCATCGGCGCGGTCTACGTCGAGGTCGGCGGCATCAACGTGATCGTCGACGTCGGGCTCGTCTGCCGGCGTCTCAGCGGCGACCGGTTCGATCGTTGCAGCTTCTGTTTCGTCATCTGCTTCGGCGACCAGTTCGGCCTGTTCTGCTTCTGTCGTCTCGTCATCTGCTTCGGCGGCGGGCTCGGCCGCTGCTGGTTCTTCTGCCGTCGCTTCCGGCGCTCGCTCCAGGTCGACATCGGTCGCACCGGCCTCGGTCTCGGTGACAGCCGGCATCTCGAACGCGGCAGGCGGCACCGGCGGCGCCGCGGCTTCGGTCGGTGTCTCGTCTCCGGGCTGGTCGCTGCGGGCGGCGATCTCGGCGATGCCGGGCAGTTCGGCGCCAAGCGGCCGCTGCTCGCCCTCGGGCAGCGCTCCCTGGGTGAGGCCACGCCAGAACGGCACCACCTCCTCGGGCGCCGGCTCGCGGCCCCAGGCGGTGTAGAGGAACGTCTCGGCCAGCGTCCACAGGTACACGGGGTCGGGGCGTCCCCACGGCAGGGGATCGCCGGGAAGGGCGAGCGCAGCGCCCTCGGGCACCAGTTCGTCTGGGTCGAGATCGGCGATGCCGGGATACGCGGCGTTCAGCGCACGCAGTTCCGACCAGCGCTCCGGTGCATTGAGGAACTGTGCGGCGACGCTGCGCAGCGTGTCCTCGGTGCGGGCGATGTAGTAGCCCCGCACGGGCACCACCATCGGCGGCTCCTGCTGGGCCACCTCGCTCGACGGCGCGGTGGCCGGCAATGCGCTCGCATCTGGTGTGCCCTCATCGGGCGCGCTCTCGTCGTCGTGTTCGGGCGCCGCATCGCCCGGGGGAGCGTCATCTTCCGGGGTCGCGTCGTCGACGATGTCACCCGGTTCTGCGTCGTCCGGCGGGGGCTCCAGGGCATCTTCGCCCGTCTCCGCATCGCCCGATGGGGGCTCCAGGGCATCTTCGCCCGTCTCGCTGTCACCCGCTTCCGCGTCGCCTGCACCGGTGCCGTCGTGTGGCTCAGCGATGCCGTCGCCGGTCTCGTCGTCGTGTGCCGCTGTGTCGCCGGTGTCGTCGCCGTCGCCTGCGTCGTCGTGGGCCGCCGCTATGTCATCGCCTGCGGTGCCGTATGCGTCCGCGCTGCTTGCTTCATCTTCGGGTGCCGCGCCGGCGTCGAAGTCGATGAGCGGGCGGCCGTCGTCCTCGGCTGCTTCCGTGTCGTCCAAGCCGAATCCCGGCTCGGGATGGGGCGCGGGCGCTGCCGGCGGTGCCCACGGTGGCTGCACCTCCTGCGGCTGCGCAGCGCCTCCGGCCGCCGAATCGTCCAACGTGCTGGCCGCCGCGTCGTCGGCAGAGACATGATCGGCAGCGGACTGGTCGTCGGCAATCTCGTCACTGGCAGCGTCTTGATCGGCAGCGGGCTCGTCGCCGCCGGTTTCGTCGTCAGCAGCAGGCTCGTCGTCGTCAGCCGTGGCCGGTACAGGCTCGAAGGCGCTGCGCATCTCCTCGCCGAGCGGACCCGGGTCGGTGACCTGGCCGACCCGTTGGATGATGGGCACCGACGGCGGTACCCCGCTGGCCGCCGGGTCGGCCGGCAGCGGCGGCGCAAACACCGTGGCAGCTGTCTCGTCATCGGGCGGGGGTGTCGCCGGCGGGCTGTCACGGAAGGACTCGTCGAACAGCGGGCCCGACTGCCGGTACCACGGTTCAGAGGACTCGCCCTCGACAGCGCCGTCACCGGTTTCGGTGCGCGGCTCGGGGTCCGACAGCGGTCCCGGCGGCGCTGCCTCGCCGCGCTTGCGGCGTTCGGCTCGGCTGCTCGCGTCGGGCTCAGGCGCCGCCTTCGGACGGCGGCGGAACATTCGCGAGAAGAATCCACGTCGAGCCATAGCAGACCTGAGAATAATCATGATTATTCTTCAGCGCGTCCACTCGGGCCCAGTGCGCCGGATGGCGAGGCGGCGCGCTGCGGAGCGGCGGGCCGGGCGCTAGGCCGGCAAGGGGCATTCGGGCAGGTAACCGAATGCGATGGGCTCGCCGAACGGCCCCACGAGCTCGGCTTCTGCTGCGCCGGTCGCCACGATTCGCTGCTCATCACGGAACACCGCTAGCGCAGACCTGTTGCGGTAGGAGGTCTGCACCCAGACTTGGACGAGGTTGCCGACGCATTCCATGCGTCTGACCGTGGTGGGCGCGCCGTACAGCGGCGGTGTCCCGGCCATGCGGTTCTCGGCAGCTGCCTGCGCCTGCTCGAGGGTGCCGCCGGCTGCGACCGTGGCGGCCGCGACGCGTGCCGCCTCGTTGGCGTTATGCGCCGCGTGCTGGCGGGCGGTGATGAGCCGCGGCGCGTCATACGCGATGCCGCCGAACAGCAGCAGCGCCGAGGCGATCACCGCGATGAAGATCGAATAGTCGCCGCGCTCGTCATCGCTAGCACTCATGACCTGTGCCCGTGCGTGCCGCCGCGGGCGAGGTTCCACGGGATCACCCACCAGCCGGCGCGGCCGGCGCCCGTGTGTGCCGGTGCCGGTAGGGGTCGACGGTGGCCATGCCGACGGCGCTGCGCTCGACGTTGCCGCGCAGCGGCGAGAGTCCGCCGCCGACGCGTGCCGGCAGCTCGCACACCACGCGCACGATGACGGTGCCGCCCGCCGGCACGGGCGGGTCGCTGTCTGTCACCGTCGCTCGTACCTCCGCGCCGGCGACGTCGAAGAAGCTCACGTCCGTGCGGCCCGGGTCCGCGTCGTTGGCGCAGTCGAGGCGGCCGATGGGCAGGCCGCGTGTGTGAGCTTCGACGGTCTGCTCCGCAGTGTCGCGGGCGCCGGCCACGTTCACGCAGCACAGCGACGCGGCGTGCGCCGCCCGGTCGGCGACCGCCTGCAGGGCCTGCTCGGTGCGCGTGGCCGTGGTGATGGCGTGCAGCACCATGATCACCAGCATCAGGGCGGGAAACATGATCGCGACGCCGATGGCCGTGCCCGAGCCCGCCTCGTTCCGGTTCGGCACCTGCTCGTCGCTGCTCAGCACCAGCGCGCCGCGGTTCAGCACGCCGACGTGTCCCGGTTCGGGACCCGCCTCGTCGCGGTCCGGCACCCGCTCGTTGCCGTTCAGTGCCGGCGCGTCGCGGTTCGGCACCCGCTCGTCCTGGTTCAGCACGCCGACGCGTCCGCCGCGCTCGGCGTCGGGCTCGCCTCGACGCCGCTAGCTGGGTTCATCGGGTCGGCGAACAGGACCACCAGATCCAGCGGCCCGCACGCGTAGCCGACGATCTCGATCTGGCCGAAGACGGGCGAGAGCACCGCTCCGCGCGCGAGCACCTGCACGACGCCGGCTGCCTGGCCTACCTCGACATCGGGCGGCCCCGCCTGGCGCACCATGGCACCGGAGGAGTCCAAGGCTTGCAGGGTTGCGATGACGCCCTCGCACTCCTGCGGCGTATCGGGGCTGACGGTGCGCCCGCCGCGGGTGAAGTCGCCGCAGTCCTGACCTCCGACCGGTGCGGCCTGCGCTGCGGTCACGCCCCGGTCTGCGGCTGCCTGCACGGCCGTGCGGCCCACCGACATCAGCACCACGTGCAGCCCGATCAGGATGGTGAGCAGCACCCCGCCGAACAAGATCGCAACCGGAAACACCTCACCCCGCTCGTCCCCTCGCATCGCACTCGCATGCCGGCGGAACACCCGCGAGAAGAATCCACGTCGAGCCACAGCACACACAAGAATAATGACTACTGCGTTATCAGATGACAGCCGCCCGCCGAGCCCATCGAGGTGGCGAATATCTGACCGGACATGCGAGAGTCCCGGCTCCCGTCCTGGTCGACTTGACTTGCGGCAAGTCCTCGGACCGGCACTCCGGGACTGACGTGTTCCCACCTGAGTCGCACCGGGGGCATGTGCCATGTAGGCCACTCGGGTTCAGAGGTCAGCCACGCACCGCAGCCAGCCAGACGAGGCTGGGGGTCGGGGGGCTGCGGGGCGGCGGTCCATGGCGCCAGCCGCCGGTACGGACTCTCTTGCGTCGCGGGGCTGGCTGGCCCCGTCGGGTTCGGGGGGGGGGGGGGGGACCAGCAGGGTGCCATCACCGCCGCCGCCAGGGTGGCCCCGTCGGGTTCAGGGGGCGCGGGGTTGTCGTGGGCTTCGCCGGGAGGCGGGCGCGCGCTCGCGCTCAGATTCGTGGACGGTGGTCCAGGTGCCGTCGGGCTGGGGGACCATCTTGCAGCCGTGCTGGTGCAGGAAGTGGTGGTGCCGGTGGCACAGCAGCACGAGATTGTCCAAGTTGGTGGGCCCTCCGTCGAGCCAGTGCCAGATGTGGTGCGCATCGCAGCGTGACGGCGGTTCGTGGCAGCCGGGCCAGCGGCCGTGGCGGTCGCGTGCGACCAGCAGGCGACGCAGCCGCAGCGGCACCGTGCGGCGGCACCGGCCTGCGTCGGCCGACCCGCCCGACCCGCCCAGGATCATGGGGATGATCTCCGCATCGCACGCCAGACGCCGCACCACTTCGGGCGGCAGTTCGACGCCGGCGTCGGTGAGGCCCATCTCGTCGGTCTGGCCGCGCAGGGCATCGAGGCCGATCAGCACGCTGATCTGCGCCGGCGGCAGCCGCCGCCCGAACGTCAGGCCCTCGTCGTCGACCGCATTGGCCTCGGGAACGTCGTTGCCAGGCTGCTCGCATTCGGCCGTGGTTCGCTTGGCCGGGCCGTTGCCGGGCGTGGTGCGCCGGGATGGTGGCGGGTCGCCTGGCAGGTCGTCGCTGCGGGCGCGTGTGTGGAGGCGGTGGACGGCTGCGGCGTCCGCGTCGGTGTGGGTGAGGCCGGCCAGCGCGTAGGCCAGCACGTCGGCGTCTCGCTGGGCTGGGGTGCGCCGCCCGTTGCGGACCTGCTTGTCGTCGATCCAGTACTCGCGCCGCAGCGCCTCGAGCGCGGCTTCGACATGGGCGCCGGCGTCGGGGTCGAGCTTGGCCCACAGCCGCAGCATCCCCTCGTGATCCCGCCGCCACCCCGCACCACGGGCCTTGCGCTGACGCTCGAAACGCTCCATCGAGGTCTCCGCCGAATGCTCGGCCTCGGCGCGCTGTACTTGCCGGCAAGTGGCATCGGTGTCTTCGCCAGCCGCTCGATGTCGCCCAGCAGCCCCAACAGCTCGTGGCGCCCGAGCCCCGCCAGCGCCACAGCGCTCAGCCGAGGCAGCGACAGCGTGCCGGACCGGTCGGGGGTGGTCTGGACGGCGGGGTCGTGGTTGACGTGAACTTGGTGAGAGGGGCCGTGGCCGTCGGCGAAGAGCTCCGCGGGCGTATCTGCATCAGTGTCGGCGTCAGCCCCGAGAGCGACGGCGTCGTCACTGCGCCTCGTCCCGTCAGAGCCGTCTCTCAACACGAAGACAACCGCACGAAAGGCGTGTCACAGTCCCTATTGGCTCCGGTCAGCTGGCGCTGTGGTGGCGGAGTCGATTTCGAGGTGGGTCTCGATGCGGGCGAGCCGGTCGGCGTGTTCGAGCAGGATCGTGTGGACCTCGGCGAAGCGCTGGTTTGTGTCTGCGCGGAGGTTGCTGATCTCGCCGGACAAATCAGAGCGGAGGTTGCTGATCTCGCCGCGGAGTGTGCCGATCTCGCCGCGGAGTGTGCCGATCTCGCCGAACGCATCGGAGCGGAGTGTGCCGATCTCGCCGGACAAATCGGAGCGGAGTGTGCCGATCTCGCCGCGAAGTGTGCCGATGTCGCCGCGGAGGCCGTTGAGGCTGAAGAACAGCATGCCGAACATGCCGGCGACGATCGCGCCGACGATGGCAGTGGGGGTGGGGACGGCGAGCGGGTGTGCCGACCGTCGGGCCGCAGGCGCGTCGGTTGGTGGGTTGTCGGCTGCTGAGGCCGTCGTGCCCGGTGGTGTGGCTGGGGGATTGCCGGCCGCGGTCGGCTCGCCGGTCATGGTTGGAATGGTAGCCATGGCACCCCCACTGATGGACTCGCTCAAGGGTCGACTGGGTTGTCGCGCAAGCTAGAAGACGGCGGGCCTCAGCGGCGAACGATTTTGCGGTCGCCTGCGGCCCGCGACTGTTCGATCCCCACGAGGACATGTGTAACACCACATGACATAGTGCAATATCGGTGAATAGACACGTCATGTCGCATATAGCCTGCAGATCGTGTCCTCCAGCCGACCTGCGCGCGTCGGCCGGTGCAGGTGATGCGAGGACGGAGAAGCATCGGCAAGCCGGCAGGCGCGGGGCGTGCGCGACGCCGCTTCGGGCGGTGGGGTGCCGGGCTGGCAGTGCTGTGCCTAACCGCGGGGTTGGCGGTGCTCGGCGCGTTGCGCTGGGCGGGCAGCCCCGAGCCGGCGGGGCTCGTCGCAAACGGCGGTGCGGGTGCAGATGCGGGTGCGATGGTGCCGACACAGGCGGCGGGCGTGCGCGACGCACCGGATGCGCTGACGGTGGCAGCCGGCGACGGCTCGGGCGGTGTGACCAGCCGCGGGCTCGACGACGACGGGGGGCTCGACGGCGGATCGCTGACGGTGGAGGACGAGCCCGCGCCGGCGACCAGAGCCGAGGACGGGGTGCCGTTCACCTATTGGGACGGTGACGATCAGCGGACGGTGTGGCTGGAGGTGGCTCCGTCTGGTGCCGGTCGGAGCGAGGCCCGCGGCGGCGACGGCAAGATCCCCGAGGTCGACGCTGCGGCCGACAGTGGGCGCAAGCTGGTGTTCCGGTCGGAGTCGGGCGAGGAGATGGGGCTGCCGGGCGGGGTGATCCTGCTGCTCGAGGCGGACTGGTCGGCCGCCGAGGTGGCCGCGTTCTTGGCGGCCAACGACATCGCAGCGGATCGGGCGTCGGAACTGGGGTGGATCGACAACGGTCTGTTGATCGCCACCGAGCCGGGGCTGGTGTCGCTGACGCTGGCGAACTCGCTGGCGGGCCAGCCGGGCGTCGTGCTGTCGTCGCCGAACTGGGAGACCGAGGAAGCCAAGCAGTGACCCGGCGGCGTTCGCTGCGGCGGCTGGCCGCTGCGGCGTTGGCGGTGGCGTTGGCGGTGTCGGCGTTGAGCGCGGGGTCGGCGGGGGCGCAGTCGCTGCCGGGGTCGCCGTCGATCACGTCGGTGACGCCGGGCAGCGGCAAGGTGACGGTCGCGTGGGACGCGCCCTCCGGCACCGGCGTGACGGTGAGCTCCTATGACCTGCGCTGGATCGCGTCGGCCGCCACCGACAAGTCGGACGCGAACTGGACCGTGGTCGACAGCTTCTGGACCAGCGGGCAGCTCAGCGGCGACGTGAGCGGGCTGGACAACGGCGTCGGCTACGACTTCCAGATGCGGGCGACTGCCGCCGCGGGCGACGGCGCCTGGTCGGCGACCACGACGGGGGCGCCGCGTGACTCCGCGCCGGCGATCACCGCGATGTCGGTCGGCGAGCAGGCGTTCACCGTGGCATGGAGCGCACCGGCCGAGATCACCAGCACCGACACCGTGACCTACCGGGTGCGATGGATCCTCAGCTCAGCCACCGACAAGACCGACTCGCACTGGAGCAGCGCGACCGCGACGGCCGAGCCGGGCTGGCACGCGGTGCGGGGCCTGACCAACCTGTCCTCCTACGACGTGCAGGTGCAGGCGGTCTCCGACCACTCCAGCGCATGGTCGGCCACCTCGACAGTGACGCCCATGGACGCTCCCGACAGCCGCGGGGCCACCGGCCCGCAGATCGCGCTAGGAGCGCCCGCAGCGGGCTCGGTGGACTCGGCCGCCGACGAGGACTACTTCACGCTGGTGCTCACCGCCCCGGCGCTGCTGATGCTGCGAACCACCGGTGCCCTCGGCAACAGCATCTGCTGGCTGCGGGACAGCACCGGCGTCAAGGTGGCCGGCAACGACGACGGGGAGGTGCCCGGCGACGAGGAGCAGTGCCTGATCGTGTACCCGGCCGCTGCGGGCACCTATCAGGTCAGCGTCCGCGGTATTCGAGTCCCGAGCCCGCACACCGGCCAGTACCTGCTGCACGCGGTCGCGGCGACCGGGCCGGGAACCACCCGCGCGGCCGCGATGCCCCTCGCCAAGGGGCAGGTCGGCGCCGGCAACGTCTCGAGCCCATCGGACATCGACTGGATCTCGGTGACCGGCGGCGCGGCCGACGAGCACGTCACCGTCAGCTTCCGCCGTGGCGTCAGCCTCAGCGGGCACAACATCACTGCCACCCTCGTCGACGCCGCCGACAAGGTGCTGGCGCGCAGCATCGACTCCGCGTGCGAGGTCACCCCGATCCTCTTCGGTGCCGTCTGCCTGGCGCCGGGTTTCCAATTGGACTTCCTGCTGCCAGCGAACACCACCCGGTGGATCAAGCTGGTCGCGCTGCCGGGGCTGACCAACAATCACGGTCCCTATGCGGTCACGATGCAGGCCGATGCCGACTATGCGAGCTACCTGAGCCGCTGCGCGGCGGCGGCGCGCCCCGCAGCGTGGAGCGACGTGCTGTCGGGCTGCCAGTGGCACCTGAACAACACCGGCCAGGTCGGCGGCACCAGCGGGGAGGACGCGAATGTGCTCGCTGCCCACGCCGCCGGGTTCCTCGGCGCCGGGGTGACGGTGGCAGTGGTCGACGACGGCTTCAGCCCCGACCACGCCGACCTTGCCGGCAACGCCTCAGACACGCGGTCGCGCAGCTTCTGCCCGCGCGACCCGCTTGCGTTCAGCAGACACGCCGACCAGCACGGCATTGCCGTTGCCGGGATCGTGGCGGCGCGCGACAACACGATCGGCATGCGGGGCGTCGCGCCGCGGGCCCAGCTCTACAACGTCAGGCTGCTGGACTGCGAGGACAAAGCGACGTCGGTGCTGTCTGCCGGCCAGGCCATGGCCGAGAGCGCGTCGAGCATTGCCGTGTCGGTGAACTCCTGGGGCAAGCGCAGCATTGCCAACGCGAAGCCGGTGTCCGCCGTGTGGGAAAAGGCGGTGGAGCAGGGTCTGCGCAGCGGCTTCGCGGGCAAGGGCACCGTGTACGTGTTCGCAGGCGGCAACGGTGTCGCGAACGGCGACTGGTCTGCTCTGGACGAGTACGTCACCCATCACGGGACCATCCCGGTCTGCGCGGTGAACGCCGCGGGCCGCCAGAGCAGCTACTCCGAGCGCGGCCCGAATCTGTGGGTATGCGCCCCCTCCAGCGACAGCGTGGCGAGCGGCATGCCGCGGATCGCCACGCTCGCCCGCAACCATCGCTACTACGAGGAAGGGTTCGGGGGGACGAGCGCGGCGGCGCCGATCGTGGGCGGCGTGGCCGCGCTGGTGCGGGCGGAGAACACGGCGCTGACCTGGCGTGACGTGAAGCTGGTGCTGGCCGACTCGGCCCGCCGCAACCTGACGCAGGCTGCGAGCTGGCAGCAGGGCGCGCCCAAGTACAGCGACGACAGCAAGCGGTACTGGTTCAGCCACGCCTACGGCTTCGGGGTGGTCGACGCGCACGCCGCCGTGGTGCTGGGGAAGAACTGGAAGCTGCTGCCCCCCATGATCACCGCCACCCAGACCGGCACCCATCTGCTGATCCCCGACGACAGCACGTCGGTGACCGCGTCGGTGACCTTCGACGACGAGATCGAATTCGTCGAGTACGTCGAGATCGACACCAATTTCAACGTGGCCAGCTTCCGCCAGCTGCGGGTGGAGCTGGTCTCGCCGTCGGGCGCGGTGTCGCTGCTGTCGCCCGAGAACGCATCTGCAGCGCACCACGCGCTGAAGCAGGCGTTCCGCTTCGGGTCGTCGAGGCATCTGGGCGAGAGCGCAAAGGGCGACTGGACGCTGCGGATCAGCGACCGCGTCAGCGGCTCGTCCAGGGCGTTGCTGGTGGACTGGAGCGTGACCCTGTACGGCCACCGGCGCAAGCCCACCGCGCCGACGCTGACGTCTGCGGTCGACAAGCAGGGCTCGCTGACGGTGACGTGGCAGGCGCCTGCCCGGACGGGATCGTCTGCGCTGACCGGGTACGAGATCCGCCACATCTCCAGCTCGGCCACCGACCGGTCAGACTCGCAATGGACCACGGCCACCGTGCCGGGCGGCGCCTCTGCGCTCACCCACACGCTGACCGCCGCCCAACTGGCCAGCGCCGCAGTCGACGTGCAGGTGCGGGCGCGCAACAGCGACGCGGCGGGTCCGTGGTCGTCGACGCTGTCGGCGACCACCACGCCCAACCGCGACCCGTCCCTTGGCGCAACCAGCGCGACGCGCAGCATCGCCGAGAACACCGCAGCGGGCGTCTCCATCGGCGCCCCCGTCGCCGCGACCGACCCCGACGCGTCGCCGACCCTGACCTACTCGCTCGGCGGCACGCACGCCAGCAGCTTCACGATCGACACGTCCACCGGGCAGCTCAGCACCAACGCGGCGCTCGACTACGAAGCCCAGGCGGCGTACTCGCTGACCGTGTCAGTTTCCGACGGGTTGAACTGGAGAAGCCAGACCGACACCTCCGCCGACGACTCGGTCAACGTCACCGTGAGCGTCACCGACGCCAACGAAACCGAGACGTTGACGGTGATCGGCATACTGAGCTCCGGGGAGGTGCTGCTCGCCGATCTCGACAGCGGCGACTGCACCGGTTCGGGCAGGTGCCCCGGCCAATACGTGTGGCAGACCTCCACTGACGGGAGCACTTGGTCCTCAGTGCACGTGACCCCAGCGGCCGTGCTCACCCTCGACACGGCCCACGAATGCCGCGAGGTGCGCGTGAGCGTCCGCTACACCGACGCCCACGGCTCGCACCAGCTGCTGGCAACAGCAGGCAGCCCGGGCGAAAAGGTGCTGCCCGCCACCGGCGACTGCACCGTCCAGAGGCAACAGCCACCACCGGGAGGAAACAACCCGCCACCCGGAGGAAACAACCCGCCACCCGGAGGAAACAACCCGCCACCGGGAGGAAACAACCCGCCACCGGGAGGAAACAACCCGCCACCGCCCGGTGGAGGCGGCGGCGGAGGTGCAGGCGGCGGCGGTGCGGATGACAGCCGCGGGGAGGCTGTGCGGCTGTGGGGCGCGGACCGGTACGCGACCTCGCTGGAGGTCGCCCGCCAAGTCGCCGAGCTGAACGACGGCAAGCTCGACACGGCCGTGGTGGCCGGCGGC
The DNA here is from genome assembly GCF_965204125.1 of Candidatus Poriferisodalis sp. GTDB lineage: Bacteria > Actinomycetota > Acidimicrobiia > Acidimicrobiales > Poriferisodalaceae > Poriferisodalis. The sequence goes on from NZ_OZ241968.1 coordinate 2,474,061, forward strand.
CACAGCTGGACCGACGCACTCGTCGCAGGACCCCTCGCCGGCGCACTCGACGCCGCCCTGCTGCTCACCGCCCCCGGCGGCCTCCCAGACGACACCGTCGCATGGCTCGCCGAGCTCGGCGTCAGCGAGATCATCGCCGTCGGCGACACCGACACCATCACCCCCGACGCCCTCAACGCGCTTAACCACCTCGACCCCGACATCGAGCGCATCACCGCAGACAACCCCTACGCTGCATCGATCGCGGTCGCGCGTCGCGTCGGCCAGCCCGCCACGCTCGGGCCGCTTTTGGGACGCACCGTGATCGTCGCCTCAGGCCGGGTCTTCGCCGACGCGCTAGCCGCCGGCCCGCTCGCCGCCTACGGCCCCCACCCCATCGCGTACGCCGACGAAGGCACCCTGCACCCCCAGGTCGCCGCGTATCTCGCCGAGCACGCCGACCACGTCATCATCATGGGCGGCACCGCCGCAGTCACCGACGACATCGAGACCCAGATACGGGCCATCCCCCAAGCCAACCGCACCGGCGAACGGCCGATGGCTGTCACACGCCTCGGCGGCGCCGACCGCTACGCAACTGCCGTCGCGTTCGCACGCTGGCTCAACACCCCCGTCCTGGAAGGGCGCCACTGCTTCACGCCCGACACCGTCGGGCTCGCCACCGGCATCAAACCAGCCGACGCGGCAGCCTCAGCACCCTTGCTGGCACGACGCTGCTCACCGCTGCTGCTCACCCAACCAGACCGCATCCCGACCATCACCGCCAGCTACCTGCGCCGCACCAGCGAGCTGATCGTGTTCGGCGGCACCAAAGCCATCAACCGCACCGCCCTGCGCGACTGGGACCAATAGGCACCCCGCCGGCGGGCCTGTCAGACGCGGGACTGTCAGAAAGTTTGTGTATCGGGCGTGATCTGAGGGGCCGCAGCTTGGGGCTGTGGGCTGGGAAGGATCATGTCTGTGACTGATCATGACATGCCGGCTGTGCCGGCAAGCGCCTGAGCAAGGGGATCAGGGGGATGCGGGGTGGGGGTGAGCGGCTTCGAGGCGTGTGAGCTGCTCGGTGTGGTGGGCGAGCTGTGCGCTGTGTTGTGTGAGCAGTTCGGTGTGGTGTGCGAGCTGTGCGCTGTGTTGTGTGAGCAGTTCGGTGTGGTGTGCGAGCTGCTCACTGTGCTGTGTGAGCAGTTCGGTGTGGTGTGCTTGGACGGTTTCGAGGCGTGCGAGCCGATCGGTGTGATCGCGGGCCACCATGTTGAATTCGTCCCTGAAGTCCTGCAGCTCTGCCCGCAGGCCGGCATCACCGGCGGCGATCTCTGTTCGCAGGCTCTCTTCGACGGCGGCGATCTCTGTGCGCAGGCTCTCTTCGACGGCGGCGATCTCTGTACGCAGGCTGGCGCCGAGCGTTGTGATGTCGCCGCGCAGCGAGAAGTAGCCGGCTGTGGCGGCTGCGATGAGGGCGCCGGCCAGGGTGACCAGCAGCGACGTCTGCCATGGGGGGCGGGTGGGCAGGATGCGGGCGCGCAGCAGGTCGGCGAGCCGGTCGAGTGATGCGTCGTCGAGCACGACCGGTGCGGTCGGCTGGGGAACGGCGGCGGCTCCGGCGTCCATGTGTTCAACGATAGCCGTCATGGTTCCCCCCGCCTCGCTCATGGTGCGTCATGGGGCAAACACAAACGAAAGCACACGAAACATCAGCAGAATATTTGTGGCGTTGGCGCACGGACGAACAGCGGGCAGGTGAATCCGGGCGGGGACCGGCTGGGGCTGGCTGCGTGGCGGTGCGGCCCGCCGGTGGTGCGGCTCGAGCAGCGGTCACGCCCCGGTCTGCGGCTGCCTGTGCGGCCGTGCGGCCCGTCGGCATCAGCCCGTCGGCATCAGCACCGGGTGCAGCCCGGTCGGGATGGCGAGCAGCCTGCCTGCGGGATCGCAACCGGAAACGTCTCGCTCCGCTGGTCGGGCCGCACGGCTGGTGTCGCCCGGCCGGCGGCGGCCTGAGGCGTCAGCCGATCGCAGCGGCCATAGCGCGAACCGGCGCTCGCCCGCAGTGGACTGCTGCAACCCCGGCCCGCCGTGATTCAGCCACGGCCCACGCGCCGCTGAAACGGTCTGTCGATCCTGGCGTCTGCCGAGCAATCCGCCGTCGGCCGGGGGAGCCAATCACCGACCCGGGGAATCGCCCGTCGAAGCCCGTGACTGGGGCCTCCGCTCTTGACGGCTTGCCGCCGATGCTGTGGCCCGTCAGCGGTGCGGCCTGAGCTGCGGTCACGCCTCGATCTGCGGCTGCTTGCACGGCCGTGCGGCCCACCGACATCGGCACCACGTGCAGCCCGGTCAGGATGGCGAGCAGCCTGCCGGCAGGATCGCAACCGGAAACGTCTCGCTCCGCTGGTCCCCGTGCGGACTGCCGACATCAGCACTATGTGCAGCCCGATCAGGATGGCGAGCGGCCTGCCTGCAAGATCGCAACCGGAAACACCTCACCCCGCTCGTCCGAGCAAGCCGAACGAGCGGGGTGAGACTGCACAGCGACGCGGATCCCTACAGGTTCTCGCTGTCGCAGCTGAGGTAGCTCCTAGATATTCCCCGGACTAAAGAAGATGCGTCTAGAAGGTCACAGTGCATGTGGTGGTACTGCCCGATGAGGCCCAAACACCGCGATCCCCATCCGCGTTCCGAAGATTCCGACACGCACTCGATGAGACCTCACCCGTGAATACACAGCTCGTGAATGGAGGACCACCATTTCCGACACCGTCTACTCCGTTGAGCGTCTGAGCGGCGCAGTTATCGGCGGTGATGCCGATTCCGATGTCTTGGGCTTCGAGATCACCGATGACATCCGAGCCTCGGGTCAACAGGACGGCAGAGACGCCGCCTGCGATGACCAGCATGACCACGATCACTATGACGGTCTGGAGGGCGATGCCTCGGTTGTCGGCGACTGCGGGCGACCAACTTCGGCGTGATGCCAGCCATGCCGCTCCGAGCGCTGCTGGTACTGCGATTGCCAGTGCGATTGACTCTGTCATCGTTCCCACTCCCTGATGAGATCGACGCGACGCCCACGGCATGGCCGCCGACGGTGCGTCTCACGTTCCTTCAGGTCACAAGAATAACCACGATTCTTCCATGCGGTTTCCAACGCCCGGCGCGACGCCGCTGCCAGCAGGCTTTTGCGACCGCTGCCGGCCTTGCCCAGCGCGCGTCACGCCTCGGCACCCGGCGGCCGGTCGCCCGGCAGCGGATCGGCCGGCGGCGTCTCGAGCTTGGCCGTCTGCCATCGCCACTCCTCCAGGAGACGCACACGTCGCTGCACGTCGTCCAACGACGGGCCGTCGCTCTTCGTCGCAGCCACGATCTTCACGGCCACCCGCGTGGCGGTGCGCATGGCGACCCAGACACCGACGATGCCCCCGACCACGCCTACTGCGCCGGCGGCCAGCGCCACAATGCTCACAGCGTCCATCGATCGTGCTCCTTCCGGCGCCGATTCACTCCTGCTGCATATTGGCCCGCGTGCGGGGTGCGTTGGGGATGCACCGCCGCTTCGGCGTCTTTGCACCTGAGGCGCGCCGACGCTGCTCGGCCGGGGGCTGCTAGCTGCTGCGCTTGTTGATGTCGGCCACGGTGTCGATCAGCGTTGCGGTCTCGACCCTGACCGCCCCGACCCTGACCTTGACCAATCGCAGCTCTTCGTCGACCTGATCGAAGCGCCCGTCGACTTGGTCGAAGCGCTCGTCGACTTGGTCGAAGCGCTCGTCGACTTGGTCGAAGCGCTCGTTCATCTCCCCGCGGAGCCCGACGACGTCGTCTTTGACGCCGCTGAGGTCTTGTTTGACGCCGGACATGTCGTCCTTGAGCCCGGTGATGTCGTCTTTGACGCCGGACATGTCGTCCTTGAGCCCGGTGATGTCGTCTTTGACGCCGGCCATGTCCTGGGCGAGCCCGGTGACGTTGTCCTTGAGGCCCGAGACATCGTCGCGGAGCCCCACGAGCTGTGAAACCTCGTCGCGGATGCCGATGACGATGTCGCGCATGTCGTCGGAACTGTCCATCTGCTCCATGCGTCAATAGTACCGAGACGTGGTCTCGGCGTAAAGCGAATTTCGTTGCCTTTCGGCCCGCAGGGCGATTGCCTGCTGCGACCGGGCGTCAGAAGCCGGTGGGGATGGCGTCTGAGTTCAAGATGCCGGCCAGCGGCGGGTAGCCCATGAGCACCATGAACGCCCCGCCGATGAGCGCCAGCGGGGCGCCCATCTTCTCGCTGGCAGACGCGGCCTCGGCATCGGCCTCGGCCAGCGACTTCGACCGTGCCGCGTCGACCTGGCTGAGGATGGCCTGGCGCGCGCCCGCGCCGGTGGTGCCCGCCAGCTCCAGCGACGCGATGAACGGATCGAGGAATCGCAGCCGTCGTGATTCGGCCAGCCGTCGCAGGCCGTTCCACGGCGGCTCGCCGCGCGCGGACGCCTCTGCCAGCGCGTCGCGCAGCGCCGTGAACGCCGGCTGGTTGGAGCATCGTGCAGCAGCGTTCAGCGCCGCATGCTCATCGGCCCCGGCGGTCACGAGCTGCGCCACCAGCTCGAGCCACGCCTCCGACGACTGCTTGAAGCGTTCGCGCTCCTGCTCTGCCTGGGTCTTCATCATCGAGTCGGGCAGCCACCACCCTCCCAGGGCGCCGGCGGCAGCGCAGGCCACCACCAGCATCGGCGGGACGGACACGCCCAACACCACCGGGAACAGCATCATCACCACGGCAACCAACACGGCGCCCACGACCAAGCCGCCCAGCTTGATCAGTGCGTGCACCTCGAGCGTGCGCTCGACCATCGCAGCGTCCTGGCTGAGCTGCTGCTTGCGCACCAGGTCGCGCTCGACGCGGCGTGCCGCCCGGTGCATGGCTGCACGCGTGCCCGTTCCCGACACGCCCATGCCCGGCACAGCGGAAGCTTGCGGCCGCCGGCGCAGGCCCAGGACGATGAGCGCGATGCCGACTCCGGTCGTGGCGGCCATCGCTACCGCCTGCGTGATCATGAGGCCGATCCCCTCGCCGGGGCAGCGTCGGCTGCCTCGTCGCCGACCGCTGCCAGCCCGGCCACCGCTTGTTCGAGCTCGCGCTGGTCGAGCAGCCGCACGGGGACTCCCGACGCAGACAGCTTGAGCACCCACAGGATGTTGCCGAAGATCATCGCCGCCACCGCCAGCAGGACGATCTGGCCGACCACGGTGCCGAACGGGTCGAAGAAGGCCCGGTTGAACGCGAACATCAGCACCACCGAGGCCACCGTGATGCCGGTGATCGACACCACCTGCGTCCAGGTGCGGGCATTGGCCACCTCGTTGCGCCGGCGCATCTCCACCTCGTTGCGCATCGAGCGCGACACGCTCTCGAACGCCTCGCTGATGCGAGCGCCCGAATCCCAGGCGATGTTCATGCCGAGCACCAGGCGGTCGGCGTAGGGCGACTTCATGCGGGCGGCGAACCAGTCGAGCGCAGGGGCGAGACCCACCGTGCCGGCCAGCGTCGCGAGCTGCGTGACATGGCGCCGGAGCAAGGGCGGCGAGCTGGGCGCCGACAGCGTGACTGCCTCGAACAGCGACCCGCTGGCAGCGACGAGGTCGCGGATCTGCTCGGTCCACTGCGAGTAGGCCTCGATCTCGACGGCCACGGCCCGGCGCTGGCGGGGGACGGCGAACATCTTCGGTGCGATCAGCCCGGCGCCGGCGCCGACCACCGCCCCGACCGGCCAGCCGGTGGCGTACCAGCAGCCGAAGGCCAGCACCGCCGCCAGGCATGCGCCGAGCAGCAGATCGGTGTCGACACCCGACCCGCGTGCCCGGAGGTTCTTGGCGCGGAACTGCCGCAAGCGCGGCCGCGACACGCGGGCAGGCATCTCGCGCAGCCCGATGAACACGGTGGTCGCGCCCAAGCCGGCGAGCGCGCCGAGCACGACCGAGGCGAACGGCTGCACCGCTCAGGGCTCCCGGCTGACGACACGCAGATGCGGGGGCGTCGCCGGCGTGGGCGGCGTGGGGTCGTTCGGGTGCTGCGGCTGGGCTTGACGGTGCTGGGCCTGCTGTGGCTGCTGGTGCTGCGGTGGAACCTGAGGCCGGCCGCGGGCGGGAGCCGCGGGCGGCGGCTGGTAGTGGCTCTGCCCGTGCGGCAGGCGGTAGGCCGGCGCCCCTGGCGGCTGCTGTGGGAGCTGTGCGGTGTCTGTGGGCTGGGGGGGCGGGCGCGACGGGGCGCCCATGGCCTGCTGGGGCGGCCCGAGCATCGCCGGGTCGAACCCCGACGCCCGCAGCCGCGCCAGCGCCTCGCCGTCGGGCTTGAAGGGCCGGACATAGACGCCCACGCCGTCGGCGCCGGGGGCGAAGACCTCGCTGGTGAGCACCTCGCCGTCGGCGTAGCCGGTGACCTCCCGGATGGAGGTGATGGCACGGCGGCCGTCGGGCAGCTTCTTGATGTACACCAGCAGGTGCAGCACCTCGGCGATCTCTCGCAGCACCGAATCGGGCGTGGGCGCATCGGGGGAGCGCTGCGCGTAGATCAGGATCTTGTTGATGGCCGCCTCGGTGCTGCCCGCGTGGATGGTTCCGAGCGAGCCGTCGACGCCGATGCCCATCGACTGCAGGAGCTGCATCACCTCGCCGCCGCGCACCTCGCCCACGATCACGCGGTCGGGCGACATCCGCAGCGCGGCGCGCAGCAGGTCGTACATGGCGATCTCGCCGGTGCCCTCGGTGTTGGCGGTGCGCGTCTCGAGCGCGAGCGTGCGCTTGTGCAGGCCCGACGACCGCAGGTGCAGTTCGAGGGTGTCTTCCACGGTGACGATGAGATCCTCCTGGGGCACCTCCGACAGCAGCGAGCGCAGCAAGGTGGTCTTGCCGGCGCCGGTGCCGCCGACCACCAGCATGTTGGCCGGATCGGGAGGCCGCACCGCGGCGCGCAGCACCGGCACCATCTGCGGGGTGATCGTGCCCGACTGCAGCAGCAGGTCGAGCGAGGCGGTGAGCATGCGGTGGCGCCGGATCACCATTGAGGTGCGCTCGGCGACCGCGGTGACCGCGAACAGCCGGTGCCCCGATGCGAGGCGCAGGTCGAGGATCGGCGAGGCCGTGTCGAACCGGCGCGAGGTGTGCCCCGCAGTGGCAGCGAGGTGACGGATCATGGTGACCAGCTCTTCCTCGCTGCCCGCCAGCGGCGGCGCCATGACACGGCGGCCGTCGGCCAGCGACAGGATCACCGTGTCATGGCCGAGCACGTGGATGTTCTCCACATCGGGACGCTCGAGCAGCGGCACCAGGGCGCCGCCGCCCATCAGCCCGCGCACGTTGGCACGGAAGTCGCGCCGGTCCTCGGCACCGAGCTGCGTGCCGCCGCGCATCACCGCGTCGGTGTCGCTCTGGTTGAGGATGCGATCGGCGACCGCCATCAGGCGCTCGTCGATGACCTCGGCGGGCAGCTTCTGACGCTGCAGCTCGAGGTACTGGCGCAGGAGATCGTCGCGGGACTGCTCGAACAGCTCGAACCCGGGACGGCGCTCGATGGTGTCGGTCACGGCCGGGCCCTACAGCCGATGGCCAGCGTCTGCATCTCCGGACTGGGCCGGCCGGGCACGGCTCACGCCGTGACTCCCTCTCCCGGGCGAGAGCGATGCTTGTCGGGATCGCTCCCGGCCGATTCGCCGAAGAGTTCCGCCGCCCACGACCGGAATGACCCCGACGGCGCGGTCGGCGCGTCGGCAAGGGGCGTCGGGGACGGTTCAGCTGCCGGTGGTTCCGGTTGATGCTGCGCTGACGCCGGCTGGCCGTACGACGGCGGCGCACTCTCGCCGCCATGAAGGTGTGCCGGTTGCTCGTACCCGGGTTGTGGGTACGGCTGCTGGGGGTAGTCGTGTTGCGGGTATGGCGGTTGTGGGTATGGCGGTTGTGGGTAGGGCGGGGGTTGCTCGTACCCGGGTTGTGGGTACGGCTGCTGTGGGTCGGGCTGCTGCGGGTACGGCTGGTGCGGGTATGGCGGTTGTGGGTAGGGCGGGGGTTGCTCGTACCCGGGTTGTGGGTACGGCTGCTGTGGGTCGGGCTGCTGGGGGTACGGCTGCTGGGGGTAAGCCTGCTGGTCGTACGCCTGTGCCGGTGCCGGCGGCATTGCCGCTGGGGCCGGGGGCTGCGGCGAGGGCGATGCAGGGGCCACGGGCGGCGGCGCATCGATCATCAATTCGTCCGGCCCGGCTTGGGTCGGCGTGTCGTCGGCACCGTCGAGATCTTCTTCGCTGACCTCCGGCCGGTTGGCGGGCAGCCGTGCCCGCGGCGCACCCGCGCTGGCCGGGCACGCGTACTCGTACAGCGTGTCGGCCAGCTTCTCGAGACTGCTGCGCAGCTTGCGCGACTTGCGCTTGCTGCGGGGCATGAACATGGTGAGATCCGTGCCGCGCTCAGGGCTGAGGTCGACGCTGCCGACCAAGGTCAGGCCGTGATTGGCGCTCCACTCGGCGTCGGTCAGCGGGCTCGATCCGACGGTTGCCACCAGTCCGAGCGGCCCAGGCTGGGTGGGATCGTCGACGAGGGCGCCGCTGGCGTGTTCGAGACTCGGGAGATGGGCTTCGCCCGCAGAGACGACCAGCACGGCGGCGGCGCTGGTGGTCAATTCTGATGCACGGGCATCGGCGGTCAGGCGACCCCCGTCGACGATGATCGCCATCTCGCGGTCGGAGATGTCACGCAGTTCCTCGCCCATCCGCGAGAACTTCTCCGCGACTGTCCGCGCCCCGGACGGGCCCGACGGCGTCGGCATGGCGTGGAAGTTGTTGAACAGGACGTCCTGGGTGTGCTCGATCAGGTTCGCTGCGGTGACGGGCCTGCCTGCTGCGACGAATGAGGCGGTGCCGGGCGTGAACTGGATGCCCAGCTTCTGGCTCAGCGAGCCGGCAGTGGGGTCGGCCTCGATCAGCACCACTTCCCGATTCGATGACGCCCACTGCGCGGCCAGATACACGGCGAGCGTGGATGCTCCCGGCGATCCGTGCGTGCTGTAGACGGTCAACATTTGGAGGAATAGCCCTTACTATTCGAGACCATTGTTCACCACGCCTGTGCTGCTGTCCAGAGCACGCTGGATGTCGTCGGCGGTGAGGTCGATTCCCAGCCTCCAGATCTGGCGATCTGTGGCAGCGAGGTAGCGCTGCACGAGGCTCTGGATTTGCAGCGCTCTCGCCGGCTCGACGACGTAGACGGCGTTGCCGCCCTGGACGCTGTCGAGCTGCAGCACGCCGATGAGTGCCAGCGTTGGCTCTTGTGCGGCGAAACCGGTGTCGGCGCCCGCTTCAGGCCCGAGGCCTTGGGTGGGATCAACCAACGGCTCGCGGCCGATCAAGGCGATGGTGTCGCCGGTCTCGAGCGCGCCGTAGCTCACTTCTTCAGCCGGCAGGCTCACCTGGATGACGACGCTGCTGGCCTCTTCGCCGCTCGACAGCGGCGGCTGCTGGAACATTCCCGGCGTGATGAACGTGCCGGCGGGAATGGGACCCGCCGCCCACTGGCCGTAGATCGCGCCCATCTCGCTTGCGACGGCGGCCGAGCCATCGCCGATGTGCGCTTCGACGAGCCTGAAGTCTGCGGAGCTGACGCTGTCCCAGCGCGCGATGTCGCGGGCCGCCACGACGTACTGCGAGCGCTGATCGACGCTTTGCAGCACGTACCAGAAGCCGACGGCAGTGCCGGCCATGACCACGAAGCCGATGAGCGCGAGCCCCCAGCGGCGCCTGTTGGCATCGCCCGGAACTGCGACGGGCCGTGGCCGCTGCTCTGCCGGCGTCGGGGCTGAATCGGACATGAAGTCACGAATGCTACCGAAAAGACGAATCACTATTCTTCGAAAATGCGAGGTGGGCGCATCGGTGGACGCAACACGACGACGAGCCGGCCGGCCGGCTGACTGCATGCCGTGATGTGGACGGTCGCATTTGTCTGTGCCGCGCTCGCGGTGTGGCTCGGCTCGGCAGCGGCGCTCGCCGTGATCGACCTGCGGACCCGGCTGCTGCCCACCAGGTTGATCTGGCCCGCGGCGGCGGCAGTCTGGGCGCTGTACGCGATTGCGTCTGCGGTCCGAGGCGATCCGTCAGGATTGTGGGGTGCGCTGGCCGGAGCGCTGGCGTGCAGCGCGCCGGTGTTCGCGATCCATTTCGTCCACCCGCCGTCGATGGGTTTCGGCGATGTGCGGTTCAGCGTGCTGAACGGGCTCGTGTGCGGCTGGTGGGGCTGGCATGTGGCGCTGCTGGGTCTCGCTGCGGGCTTCATGGCTGCGCTGCCCGAGGCGCTGGTGGTGATGGCCCGGCACGGCGCTCGCAGCAGCCGGCCGCTGGGGCCGTATCTCGCCGTCGGCACGGCCGCAGCGGTGTTGTGGGCGATCGCGACCTTGGGGATCGTGCCAGGCGGCTGAGGTGCGAACCCGACGCTCCGGCAGCGCCGCCGCAGCTTCATGCCGCGACGGGTTCGCGGCAGTGAAGTAATGACAGTTACTATTCGTTTGGGCTCCGTTCACAGTTTCGTTCTGAAGCGGGGCCGTGGGAAAGCTCGGAGCATGAGTGCGAGGACTCTGCTCAAGCCAAAGGGAAGGGGTTCCGATGGCTCGGTACACATGGGCACGCATCGTCGGACTGTTGCTTGCATTCGGTTTAGTGGCCACAGCGTGCGGTGGTGACGAGACGGGATTCGTGCCTGCAATCATCGAGGACACCCCGGTGGACGAGGCCGACACGGCCGCCGGTGACGAAGAGGCGCCGGCCGACGCAGGCGCAGACGAATCGGTGACCGACGCGGGTGCGGACGAAGCAGACGACGACGGTTCGGCTGACCTTGGACAGGTGACGATCAGCGAGGCCGCGAACTGCGCGGCGGACATGCCGCCGCTGGAACGCGGCACGTACGCCCCGAGCGGCGACTTCAGCTACGCGATCTCGATCGCCGTCAATTCGCTGAACCCCCATGACGACCAGACGCCTGCGACGTTCGCCTACTACAGCTGGATGTATGAGGGGCTGGTGCGCCAGGAGGTCGACGGCAGCGTCGTGCCGTGGCTGGCGCGGTGCTGGGAGACCAACGACGACGGCAGCGAGGTGACGTTCTACCTGCATGAGGGCGTGACGTTCCACGACGGCAGCCCCTTCAACGCCGCTGCTGTGGCAGCCAACGTGCAGTTCGTGAAGACCGCGGGCCCGCCGCAGGTGATACCGCCCGTCGCCGGACAGCTCGGCATTGTCGACACCGTGGAGGCAATCGACGAGCACACGGTGAAGTTCAACTTGACCGCGCCGGGCGAGATCCTGCTGCTGAGCGGCCTCATCCGCAACTCTGGCCTGATGGTCTCGCCGGCGGTGCTGGGCGATGCCGCTGCGTCGCCGATCGGCACCGGCCCGTACATGTGGGCCAGCTCGAACCCCGACTTCACGCAGAACGATCTGGTCGCGTACGCCGACTACTGGCAGCCCGGCCTCGTGGGGCTCGAGACGGTGCGGCTCGAGGCGGCGATCGACCAAGTCGCACGGCTCGACTCATTCAACGCCGGGCAGTACGACGTGGCGGTGGTGCGGCTCAACGACCTCGACCTGCTGACCGCCGGCGGCACCTCGCGAAATTCCACCGTGCGCATCGGGTTCGTGGTGGCCGACTGGACCGGCGAGCAGATCCCGCAGCTCGCGAACCGCGAGGTGCGCTGCGCGATGGCCCACGCCTTGAATCGCGCAGGGATCGTCGCCCAGCTCAATGACCCCGACGCGGCCAACAGCCAGTTCGCGACCGGGCCGTCCGACTACGCGTACATCGAGGATCTCGACGTTCCCGACTTCAACATGGCGTCGGCACGCGAACGCTTCGCTGCTTCGGGCGAAGAGGTGTTCACGTTCACCAACGGCCACCTGCCGGCCGGCTTCTGGCCGACAATCTCGTCGGCCTGGGGCACTGCGCTCGCGGAGCTGGGCATCACCATGCAGAACGAGGCACTCGACCCGCCGACCGGCGGCGAGATGTTCGGCCGGCTCGCCCAAGGCGTCCACCCGGTGCAGATCATCCCGTTCAACGAGCCGAACGCCCTGATGTCGCTGGTGGCGCGGACAGGCAACGCAGCGTTCAACCCGTCGGGCGTCAGCCCCGAGGGCGTGGCGGAGCTGGTGGCGGCGGCGAGGGGCAAGAACTTCGCCGACGGCGAGGCCGATGTCGCAGCGGCGTGGAAGATCATGCTCGAGGAGTGCATCTTCATCGTCAACAACACGCTGACGACCGTGGTGGCCTACCAGGACAACATCGGCGGCGTCCACCACACCCAGGGCCTGCCCATCCACTTCTGGCCGCACGGCGTCACCAAGAGCTGAGCGCCTGCAACTTGGCAAACCGTGATGTGCCGGGGCCGCCCCCCGGAACCGGCGGCCTAGGCACATCACCCGCATCGAACGGACTGAGGGGGCCACGTGGCGCGCTACATCGGAATCCGCCTGCTGGCGATGATCCCTTTGCTGTTCGCCATCGCCGTCATCTCTTTCACCATCGCGGTGGCGATGGAAGCCCGCGGCTCGATCGCGGGCTCGATCTGCGGCGAGGGCGCCACCGTCGAGTGCATCGCCTCGGTGGAGCGCCAGCTCGGGCTTGACGATCCGATCCCGATCCGGTTCGTGCGCTGGCTCGCCAGTGCCGTCACCGGCGACCTCGGCACGTCACTGACCAATGAGAGCGTCTCGGTTTCGAGCCTCATCGCCGACCGCATCGGGCCGACGCTGAGCATCGTGGCCTACAGCCTCGTCATCGGCGTGGCTGCGGGGATGGCGATGGGCATCGTGTCGGGAGTGCGGCCCGGCGGCGGGGCCGATCGGGCGATCTCGGTCGCCTCCGCGGCCCTGATCGCTGCCCCCGGGTTCGTCTTGGCGATGCTGCTGTCGTGGTGGCTGGCCGTGAAGTGGGGCTGGCTCAGCCCCGCCGGCTACACCCGGCCCACCGAGAGCATCACCGGGTGGATCAGCAGCATCACGCTGCCGGCCATCGGCTTGGCCTTGCCGACCGTCGCGCTGGTGCAGCGCCAGCTCCGCAGCTCCATGAGCAACGCCCTGCAGTCGCGCTATGTGCTTGCCGCCCGCGCACGCGGCATCAAGCGAACCTCGCTGATCGGTGAGCACGCGCTGCCCAATGCGATGATCCCGACGGTCACCGCGATCGGTTTCCGGGCCGCCGCGGCGCTCGGGCTGACGTTCACGGTGGAGGTGGTGTTCAACATCAACGGGATGGGCACGCTGCTCACCAACGCCATCCAGACCCGCAACGTGACCGTGCTGCAGGGCTCGATGCTGGTCGTGGGCATCGTGGTGCTCGTCGTCAACCTGCTGGTCGACATCAGCTACGGGCTGCTGAACCCCAAGGTGAGGCTGGAGCGGTGAGCGACGCCCCGGGAGCGCTGACAGCGCCCGCGCCGAGGCCGCCCGCTGCTGCGAGCGCGCGGTCGCGGTTCTGGATGCGAATGTTCCGCAACCCGCTCACCGTGGCGGCGATGGTGTGGGTGACGCTGCTGCTGCTGGCGTGGCTGTGGCCAGGGCTGCTGGCGCCCTACGACCCCTACGCCGGCGACGTCACGCTGACGCGCACGTTCGAAGGCCCGAGCTGGGACCACTGGCTGGGAACCGACGGGACGGGGCGCGATCTCCACAGCCGCGTCGTGCACGGGGCGCGGTTCGCGGTGAATTCGATCCTGATAGCGATGCTCGTCGCCGTCGGGCTCGGCGTGCCGGTGGGCCTGTTCTCGGGCTGGCGAGGCGGTCGCGCCGACCGCATCGTGATGTGGATCAACGACGTGCTGTTCTCGCTGCCGATCGTGCTGCTGGCGATGGCGGTCATCATCATCTTGGAGCCGAGCCTTCCCTCGGCGATGCTCGGCGTGGGCATCGCCATGGCGACACGGTTCGCGCGCCTGACCCGCGCGGTGACCCTCGCGGAGAAGGAGGAGCTGTACGTCGATGCCGCCCGTATCACGGGGCTGTCGCCGGCGACGATCCTGCGCCGCTATATCGTGCCGAACCTGCTGCCGTCGCTCATCGTGCAGGTCGCGATCATCTCCGGAGCGGTCATCCTCATCGGCGCCACGCTGAGCTTCCTGGGCATCGGCGCCAAGCTCGACGACCCCGACTGGGGCGTCATGCTGGCCCGGGCTCGCTTCGATTTCCGTCTGGAGGGGATCTGGCAGATCGTTCCCGCAGGCGGGGCGCTGGTGCTCACGGTGCTGGCGTTCAACCTGCTCGGCGACGGCATCCGTGACTCGCTCGGCCGTGATGCCGCCAACAGCTCGCTGACAGTTCCGCGCCAGGTTGCGCTGCCGCCGGTGGTGCAGCTTCACGCCGACGGCGCGGTGCTGTCGATCCGGGACCTCGCCGTCGGGTTTCCCGCAGCCGGCGGCACGGTCAACCGGGTGCTGTCGAACGTGTCGCTCGAGGTGTACCCGGGCGAGACGCTTGGCGTGGTCGGCGAGTCGGGCTCGGGCAAGAGCATGACCATGCTCGCGGCGCTCGGCCTCACGCCCGCGCCCGGGTACCTGAGCCAGGGCAGCATCTCGTTCGACGGCCGCGAGGTCACGTTCCTGCCCGAGCAGGAATGGCAGGACATCCGCGGGCGCGACATCGGCGTGATCTTCCAGGAGCCGGTTGCCGCGCTCAACCCTGCACTGCGGGTGGGGCGGCAGCTGGTGCAAACGCTGCTGGTGCACACCGACATGTCCAAATCACAGGCGCGGGCGCGGGCCGCCGAGCTGCTGGCCGAGGTGCAGGTTCCCGATCCGCAGCGGCGGCTCGATCAGTACCCGCACGAGTTCTCCGGCGGCATGGCGCAGCGGGTGGGCATCGCCATGGCGCTGGCCTGCGAGCCGAAGCTGCTCATCGCAGACGAGCCCACGACCGCGCTCGACGTCACTGTCCAGGGTCAGATCCTCGACCTGATGGCCGAGGTTCAGCAGCGCCACCAGATGGCGGTGATCCTGATCACGCACGACCTCGGCGTCATCGCGGACGCCGCCGACCGCGTGCTGGTGATGTATGCCGGCCAGGTGGTGGAGACCGCCAGCGTGTCGACGCTGTTCTCGCGGCCTCGCCACCCCTACACGCGGGCGCTGCTCGACACGATGCCCCAGAGCCACCGCGGCCACGGCGACCTGCCGGTGATCGGCGGCGTCGTGCCGTCTGCTGCTGCGTGGCCGGACGGGTGCAGGTTCGCGCCGCGATGCGAGTTCGCGACCGAGCAGTGCCGCACGTCGGTGCCGCTGCTGGAAGCCGTGGGCACCGATCTGGTGCGCTGCGTGCGCCATGCCGAGTTCGAGTTCGGCCCGCCCGCGGAGACGACCGCATGACCGTGCCGTTCCTCGAGGTCGAGAACCTGCACGTGCACTTCACCGGCCGGCAGCGGCTGTTCCGCGCCGCGATGCCCACCGTGAAGGCCGTCAACGGCATCAGCTTCGCGATCGAGCCGCACCGCACCTTCGGCCTCGTGGGCGAGTCGGGCTCGGGCAAGTCCACCGTGGCACGGGCCATCCTGCAGCTCACCGATGTGACGGCGGGCACCATCCGGCTCGACGGGGCCGACGTCACCCGTGTGCCGCGCGAGGCCGAGCTGGCATTCCGCAAGCGGGTGCAGGCTGTGCTGCAAGACCCGTATTCCTCGCTGAACCAGGTGCACCAAGTGCGCACCATCGTCGGCGACGGCATCACCCGCCATTTCGGCATCAAGCCGGGGCCTGAGCGCGAGCAGCGCATCGTGGCGCTGCTCGACGAGGTCGGCCTGGCCGACGAGTTCCTCGACCGCTACCCCTACGAGATGTCCGGCGGGCAGCGCCAGCGGGTGTCGATCGCGCGGGCGCTGGCAGTGGAGCCGGGTCTCATCATCGCCGATGAGGCCACGAGCGCCCTCGACGTGTCCATCCAGAGCCAGGTCATCAACGTGCTGCGACGGGTGCAGGCCGACACCGGCGTGGCATTCCTGTTCATCGGCCACGATCTCGACGTGGTCCGGCACGTCAGCGATGACGTCGGGGTGATGTACCTCGGCTACCTGGTCGAGCAGGGCGCCGCCGAGGGGGTGTACGACCTGCCGGCCCACCCGTACACCGAGATGCTCATCGCCTCGGTGCCGGTGCCCGATCCGGCCGCGCAGGCCGAGCGGCGAGCGCTGAGGCAAACCTTCAAGAAGGACGCCGAGCCGCCGAGCCCGGCTGCCCTGCCGGTCGGTTGCCCGTTTGCGAACCGCTGCCCGGTCGCAATGGACATCTGCACGGAGCTCATGCCCGAGGCCACCGCTGCGCGGCACGGGGGCTACGTGCGCTGCCACCTGCACACGAGCGGCCCGGTACTCGCCGGCGAGTCGGTCGTGCCCTACATCCGCTCGGCGTCGGCCGGGTAAGCGGTACCGAAAGAACCTGACAGACAGGAGACCAGATGAGACTTCCGGGACTGAGTTCTTTGCCCGCCGGCGCACCACCAATGCCAATCGGGGGGGGGGGGGGGGTCTGAGCGTGACCCTTCCAGCGCCATGAGGTCGCGTCCGCGCGCGTTCGCCGTGATACTGGCGGCGCTGGGTTTGCTCGGGGCGGCCTGCGGCGGAGGCGCTGGCTCGTCGGGAACGGCGCTGCAGCCGGCGACGACGCTGCCGTCGGGCGCCGACACCTCGCTCGGGGCCGAGACGGTGGAGGCGAATGCGCCGGTGAGCAGGGTCCGGTCGGGCATAGGGGCCGCGTCCGGCGCTCTGCACGCCGTCGGCGGCGACGTTGCCTGCAACGAGGCCGGCGCGCGGAGGGTTGCCTATGTGGGCGCCGACCTGAGCGAGACAGACCTCGTCGGCACCGGTGCGCTCACCGTCGAGGACCCCGTGCACGTGATGAGGGCCTACATCGACGAGCTGAATGCGCTCGGCGGAATACACGGCCGTTGTGTCGAGTTCCATCCTGTCCGGTGGCGCCTGGGGGACCCCATCGCCAGCTTCATCGACGTGTGCAACGAACTGGCGCAGGTGAACCCGTTGTTCTTCTTCAACTTCCGGCTCTACGACTCGGGCCTGCAATGCACCACCTTCGGCACGCCCGTGCCCGAACTGGGGCTGTGGTCGTCGACGCTGGAGCAGACCATTCGCGACTCGGGCTACCTGCTGTACACCGACGACGGCAGCGTCGAGCACGCAGCGGCGCTCATCGCTGAAGTCGCCCTCGAGGCCGGCGTGCTCGATCGCGCCGACAGCGTCGGCGTGCTGCACGGCACCGGCCCGAGCGCGGGCCTGGACATCTCGGCGGTCGCAGACGTGCTGCGCAACGCAGGCCTCAACGTCGTGGCTGCGGCCGACATCCCGCGCGAGTTCAACGACCTCATGCTGCTGATGCCCGAGATGCAGGCACGTGTGCTCGATCCCGACCGGTCGGGCGCCGAGCCCGATCTGTCGTCGCTGCCGCCCGATGTCGGCTCATCGCTGGCCGAGGTCGAGCGCTTCTACGTCGATGCCGCGAGCCGCTTCCGAGACGCCGGGGTACACACCGTGCTTGCTTCCGCGTCGTGGGCCGACGTGCGCCGGATGATGCGGGCTGCGGAGATCATCGGCTGGACGCCCCAATGGCTGACCGGCGACCTGCAGGCGGCCACGCTCGCCACGACCGATGCGCCCGACCGCCAAGTCGCCAACTACATGCAGGTCAGCGCGCGTCGAGCGGCCGGCGACCTGGTGCCGCCGCTCGACCAGGGGTGCATCACCATGCGCAACGGAGCGTCGGAGGCTGCGCCGTTCAACCACCGGCCCCACACCGACGCCTGGAACCTGATCACCTCGATATGCGACTATCTCGACGTGGCCTTCAGCGCGCTGTCGCGTGTGGAAGGCGGCGTCGATCACGTGTCCTTCTTGCACGCCCTCAACCGCACCGACTACGTCACCGCTCATGGCAGCCACATCACCTATTCGAGCTCGGACCGTCACGGCGAGGACAGGTTCAGGATTCTCGAGGTCGACCAGGGGTGCGTGCTGAACGGCTGGGGCTGCATGCGTGCCCTCACCGACTGGCACATGCCCGCCCACACGATGGCGCACGAGCATGTCAACCCCGAGGACATCCGCGATGACATGAACCGGATGGGCCACGACCACCGCGAATCGTCAGTACCCGATGCGACCGCAGAAGACTCGCACGCCGACCACTAGCCCGTCGAGCGGCTGGGCCGGGCCGACTGTGCCGGCCGGGTCGAGGCCGCCGAATGTGCTGTTCATCATCACCGACCAGCAGCGCGCCGACCACGTCGGCTTTGCCGGCAACGACGTGGTGCGCACGCCGCACCTCGACTCGATTGCCGCCAGGGGGACGGTGTTCGACAACGCGTGGGTGGCCAACCCGGTGTGCATGCCCAACCGCTCGTCGATCATGACCGGTCGGATGCCCTCGGCGCACGGTGTGATCTTCAATGACCGTTCGCTGGCTTGGGGCGCGAACACCCACGTGCGGCAGTTCCGCGAGGCCGGCTACCGGACTGCGCTGATCGGCAAGTCGCATCTGCAGCACGGCATGAGCCGCAACGCAGTCGGGGACACCGGCTTGCAGGCCGCCGTCGACAGCCCGTACCCGGCGGGGTGGGACACGCTGGAGCATGCGGAGCGCTACTTCGACGGCGAGCCGGAGTTTCCCGACGGCTTCTACGGCTTCGATCATGTCGAGCTGGCCATCGACCACGGCTCGCGCATCACCGGGCATCACATGCGCTGGGCGCTGGAGAAGGGAGCGTCGCCCGAGGCGCTTGCTGTGCCATACACGGCCGAGTGCCCGGGCGAGCGGCGGTACCGGGACTGGTGGCAGATCTACCGCCCGACCTACGACGAGGAGCTGCACTCGAGTCGCTTCGTTGCCGAGCGCACGGCGGCGTTCATCGCCGATGCGGCGCGTGCAGGCGAGCCGTGGCTTGCGTGGGCGTCGTTCCCCGACCCGCACCATCCGATGTGCCCGCCGGGGAAGTGGTTCGACCGCCATCGGCCCGACGAGATGGTGCTGCCCCGTACTGTCGACGATCCTCTCGACGCTGCGCCCGAACATCTGCAGCGTTGCGCGCGCCTGCATCCTTCCCGCCAGCAGTACTGGGTTCACCCGTGCGGCCTCGACGGCGATCATGACCTGGCGCGTGCAGCGATCGCCGCCACTTACGGCATGGTGGAGCTGATCGATGACTGCGTCGGGCAGATCCTGGCCGCGGTAGAGCGTTCCGGCGCGCATGACGACACCATCGTGGTCTTCACGACCGACCACGGCGACATGATGGGCGACCACGGGCTGCTCCTGAAGGGCTGCATGCACTACCGCGGCACGCTGCAGGTGCCGATGGTGATCGCCAGCCCCGGTCGAGGCGCGAAGCGGACATCATCGCTGGCGAGCTCGGTCGACTTGGGACCGACGCTGCTCGACCTAGCGGGGCTGGCGCCCTACGACGGCATCTGGGGCGTGAGCCTGTCGCCTGTGCTCGACGACCCCGCAGCGTCGGTGCGCGAATCGGCGCTTATCGAAGACGACATTCCCGATTCGAACCGCTCGTGGGGCGACATGCCGACCAAGACGCGCACGCTCATTGCCGGCGGCATGAAGTACACCCGACATTCGACGGGCGAGGACCAGCTCTTCTGCCTCGACGACGATCCCGACGAGCTGACCGACCTCAGCACCGACTACCCGACAGTGCATGCTGCGATGGTCGGACTGCTGGCCGACGCGTTGATCGAGGCCGCTGATACCGCCCGGTGACGTGCCGACGATGCGCAGTCGAGTCCGTGCAGGGCGACGCGTGTGACGACAGCGGCTCAATGGAGGGGGTGCAGCCGGGGATCAGGCGATGATCCCCGGCTGCACCTACGTGCGCGACTCCCAAGCACGCGTTGAAACAATAACAAGTATTACTGTGGCGAGATGGACCGTTCGGACACCGCCGCTTCGGAAGCACTGCGCTCGATCAACCACCTGTTCGCCCGGCAGTTCATCGACCTGACCGACCGGGTGTGTGTCGCCGTCGGCTACGGCGTGTCGACGTTCTCGTTCGTGCTCGGCGACACCGGCGTGGTAGCGGTCGATTCCGGTTCGCTGCCCGGGGAGTCGGCCGCCGCCATCGCCGAACTCCGGGCCCGCACCGACCTCCCGATCCTCGGCCTCGTCTACACCCACGGGCACCCGGATCACACCGGCGGCGCAGCCGCATTCCTAGATGAGAATCCCGACATCGAGATCTGGGGCATCGCTCGCTTCGGCGACGAGGCTCGCCGATTCGGCCGCAACGGTGCTCACGTTGCCCGCCAACGCGGGCTCCGGCAGGCCGGCTTCCTGCTTCCTCCCGACAAGCGCATCAACAACGGCATCGCGCCGGCGATCTATCCGAAAGAGGGGACGCTCGCACAGGGTCCCGCCGGTGGCCCCGATCCGAGGGGGCTGCCCAATCAGACCTTTGAGACTCGGGCCACCATCTCGCTCGGCGGTGTCACCCTGGAGGTGTCGTACAACCCCGGCGAGACCGACGACCAGATCATGACGTGGTTCGCCGACCAGCGAGTGGTATTTGCCGGCGACAACATGTACCGGTCATTTCCCAACCTGTACGCAATCCGCGGCACCCAGTACCGCGACGTACGGGATTGGTGCGAGTCGGTCGACCGGATCCGGGCGATGCAGGCCGAGCACCTGGTGCTCGGCCACACCATCCCGTTCTCGGGGGCGGCGCAGGTGGATCGAGCGCTCGATGTCTACAGCCGGGGGCTGTGGCACATCTACGACCAGACCATCGCGGGCATGAACGACGGCAAGACCCCCGACGAGCTGGCTCACGAGGTGACCTTGCCGCCTGACCTTGCCGCCGATCCCCTGCTCGGCGAGTACTACGGCAACGTGAGCTGGGGCGTGCGCTCGATCTACAGCGGCATCCTCGGATGGTTCGACGGCAATCCGGCCCACATGAACCCGCTCCACCCTCGGGACCGGGCCGGTCGGGTAGCGGCGCTGGCTGGGGGTGTCGACGTGCTGTTCGAACGGGCGAGCGAGGCGCTCGCAGCGGGCGAGGCCCAGTGGGCTGCCGAGCTGGCCGACATGGTGCTGGCCCTCGGCCACCGGACACACGAATCACTCGTGCTCAAAGCCGACGCCGTCGACGAGCTCGCCTACAACATGGTGACGGCGACCGGTCGCAACTATCTCCACACCTGCGCCCAGGAGTTGCGTGCCGAAGCCGCCTCGCTGGTCGGCGACTTGAGCAGCTAGGCGCCACCGGAGGCGCGCCACGAGCGGTCGTGGCCGGATTCGACTCCGCGCGTCCGGCAGACTGTCCCGACGACTGCGACTCGATTGGCGCTTGCCCTGCGGGGCACGCCGCTCAGCACATTTCGTTCGGAGGGGGTCTGTGTCCGGTCATTCCAAGTGGGCCACGATCAAGCACCGCAAGGGCGCTGCCGACAAGGCGCGCGGGAAGCTGTTCGCCAAGCTGATCCGTCAGGTCGAGGTGGCCGCCCGCGAGGGCGGTGGCGACCTCGACGCCAACGCGACGCTGCGGACGATGTACCAGAAGGCGCGCGACAACTCGGTGCCGCTGGACACGATCGAGCGGGCCATCAAGCGGGGTACCGGCGAGCTCGAGGGGGTGTCGTACGAGCAGGTCACCTATGAGGGCTACGCGCCGGGGGGCGTGGCCATGTTCGTGGACGTGCTCACCGACAACCGCAACCGCACCGGCTCGGAGATCCGCAGCGTGTTCACGCGCGCCGGCGGCTCGCTGGCCGAACCCGGCGCGGTGGCGTGGCAGTTCGAGCGCAAAGGCGTGGTGGTGGTGCCTGCGGGCGAGTCGGCGCCCGATGGGTCTGCGGCAGCAGGCACGGTGCCTGACGAAGACGAGTTGATCCTGGTGGCGCTCGATGCCGGCGCAGAGGATGTCGAGCAGGAAGGCGATACCTGGCGGGTCACCGCCGCTGCGGCCGACACGATGGCGGTGCGTGAGGCCATCGAGGCAGCGGGCATCGCGGTCACGTCGGCCGATCTGACCTATGCGCCGCAGAACCTCATCGAGCTGACCAGCGTGTCGGAGGCCAAGCAGGTCATGGCCATCCTCGACGCGCTCGACGATCACGACGATGTGCAAGGCGTGTACGCCAATTTCGACATCAGCGATTCGCTGCTGGAGGCGATCGCCGGCTGACATCGGGGGCCGGCGTCGCGGATGTCGCGCCGGAGCGCTGGAGCCCCTACGCATGCCCGGTTCGAACGACGCCAAGGGCTACGGTTCGTACTGATGTTCGTATTGGGGATCGACCCAGGATTGTCGCGCTGCGGGTACGGCGTGGTGGAGCAGCTCGGCGCTGCCGGAACGCAGCGCGCTCGCACCGAAGCGGTCGCCTTGGGTGTCGTTCGAACCGATCCCGAGCAGCCGCACGCAGCGCGCCTCGCTGTGCAGATGGCTGAGCTGCAGGCGCTCATCTCCGAATTCCGGCCCTCGGTAGTGGCCGTGGAGCGAGTGTTCTTCCAGGTCAATGCGCGCACTGCCATCGGCGTCGCGCAGGTGGCCGGCCTTGCCATGGCTGTCGCGGCTGCGGCCGGGCTGGAGGTGGCGGAGTACACGCCGACCCAGATCAAGCAGGCCGTTGCGGGCTGGGGCGGGGCCGACAAGGACCAGATGAAACGCATGGTCGGCCAGCTGCTCGCCCTGCCGGGGCCGCCCGAGCCGGCCGATGCCGCCGATGCGGCTGCCGTCGCGCTGTGCCACCTGTCCCAGGCGCCCTGGGGCAGGGCAACACCGCCTGCTCGGGCGCGTGTGCTGCTTCCCGCTGCCGGCACAGCGGCGCCGCCGACGTGATCGGTTCAGTGCGCGGGCGCCTGCTCGACAAGGATCCCGGCGGCGAGCTGCTGATCGAGGCCGGCGGGGTGGGGTACCGCGTCACCGTCGCGCCTTCGACACTGGCCGCCGCCGGGCCGATGGGCGATGAGTGCTTCGTGTATGTCCATCATCATGTGCGCGAAGACGCTTCCGACTTGTACGGATTCGCCGAGCTCGACGAGCGACGCTGTTTCGAGGCCCTGCTCAGCGCGCACGGTGTGGGACCCGCACTGGCGCTTGCCGTGCTCTCGCACCTGCCGCCCGACGAGCTGCGGCGTGCGGTGGCCGCCGATGACGCCGCGGCGCTGGAGCTGGTGCCCGGCATCGGTGCCAAGACGTCCAAGCGGATGGTGCTTGACCTGAAGTCACGGCTCGGCGCGCCCGAGACTGCCGGCGCTGGTGCTGTGGCGGCAGCCGGCGACGGCGCAGGATCTGCAGTCGCGGAAGTGCGGGCCGCGCTGAGCCAGATGGGCTTCGCTCCGGCCGAGATACGCGACGCCATGGCCGCCGTCACGATCGAGGCAGCACGCGACGGCGATGCCGACACCGGCGCGCTGCTGCGAGTGGCTCTGCAGGAGCTCGGTCCGCGATGAGCGCGGGGGGAGCCCGCAGCGAGGGCTACCGGCGCGATGACTCGGCGACGTCAGGACCGGGCCGCAGTGAGGTCACCGACCCGGCCCGTTCGTCGACAGACGACGGCGATGCCGACGTATCGCTGCGCCCGCGGTCGCTGGAGGAATTCGTCGGCCAACCCGAGGTGCGAGAACACGTCGCGATCACGCTGCGGGCGGCGCTGGCCCGCGGCCAATCGCCTGACCATCTGCTTTTTGCCGGCCCGCCGGGATTGGGCAAGACGACGCTCGCAGGCATCATCGCTGCCGAGTTGAACGCGGCGCTGCATCTGACGTCGGGTCCGGCGGTGGAGCGGGCAGGCGACCTCGCGGCAATCCTCACCAACCTGGCCGACGGCGATGTGCTGTTCATCGACGAGATTCACCGCCTGCCCAAGGTGGTCGAGGAAGTGCTGTACCCGGCCATGGAGGACTTCGCCATCGACATCGTGCTGGGCAAGGGACCGGCTGCACGCTCGATCCGATTTGAGTTGCCCCGGTTCACCCTGGTCGGCGCGACGACTCGCACCGGGCTGATCTCGGGACCGCTGCGGGACCGCTTCGGCTTGGTCGAGCGCCTCGACTATTACTCCACCGACGATCTCAAGGCGATCGTGGCTCGTGCGGCCGGGATTCTGGGCGTGGACATCGATGCCGAGGGGGCCGCGGAGATCGCGTCACGCAGCCGGGGCACGCCGCGGATCGCCAACCGGCTGTTGCGCCGGGTGCGCGACTTCGCCGAGGTGCGTGCCAGCGGCGCCGTCGACGTGGCAGTAGCGCAGGAGGGGCTCGCCGCATTCGGCGTCGACGAGCTCGGCCTCGACAAGGTAGACCGGGCGATTCTCGACGCTCTCGCTGTCACCCATGCCGGGCGACCGTTGGGGCTGTCCACGCTGGCGATCACCGTCGGCGAGCAGACCGAGACGGTGGAGGACGTGTACGAGCCCTTCCTGATCCAGCGCGGGCTGCTGCAGCGCACACCGCGGGGCCGCATCGCCACCGCCGCGGCCTACGCGCACCTCGGCGTCGATGTACCGCCTGCGGCGGAAAGCGCCAGCGGCGATGTCGACGCCACTGCCACTCTGTTCGATGCATCGGACCCCGCTGCAGAGCTGCAAGGCGCTTCACGGGCGGAGGACGTCCCGGTGCAGGTCGACGATGCGCCTTGGTGAGACCATCCGCTGCCATAGCCTCAGCGTGCGATGAGCGAGCCGCGGCTGCGGATGGACGAGTTCGACTATGAGCTGCCGCCATCGTCGATAGCGCATGTTCCGGCCGAGCCGCGCGACTCGGCCCGGCTGCTGGTTGACCCAGGGCCGAGCCGAGCACCTGAGCACCGGCACGTCACCGATCTTCCATCGCTGCTCGGCCCCGGGGATCTGCTGGTTGTCAACGAGACGCGGGTGATGCCTGCTCGCTTGCCCCTCCGCAAGCGCACTGGCGGGGCAGCCGAGGTGTTGCTGCTTGCCCCGCTGACAGCGAAGCTTGGCTCGACTCCCCAGAACGCCGACAGCGACGACCATCGGCGCTGGGCGGCGCTGGTGCGACCTTCCCGCCGGATTGCGGACGGGACTGTGCTGATCTCGGAGCGGGACCCGAGCGTGCGAGTGGTGGTGGGCGAGCGTTTGGACCGCCAGCGCCGAGCCGTGCGGGTGCTCATCGGCGATACGCCGTTTGCCGATGTGTCGCAAGCTCGCCTGCTCGAACGGGCGGGGGAAGCGCCGCTGCCGCCCTACATCGACCCGGACATAGCGCGAGGCGCCATCGCCGAACGCCTCGGCGTCGATGCCGCTGACAGCGACGCGGCTCGGGCGGCGCTGGCCGATCGATACCAGACCGTCTACGCCTGTTCGGAGGGCTCAGCGGCGGCGCCCACCGCAGGGCTTCACCTGACCGAGCGGGTGCTGGATGCACTGCGCTCGAAGGGCCTCGGCATTGCGACGGTGGATCTCACTGTCGGCCTGGCCACATTCGCGCCCATCACCGCGGAGCACGCTGATGAGCACGAGATGCACACCGAGCACTACCAGGTGTCCGCATCGACGCTCGCCGCCTGCGCCGCGGCCGAGCGCGTCGTCGCGGTGGGCACTACCACTGTGCGCGCTCTGGAGGCGGCGGCCCGCCAACTACAGGTCCGAAGGCAGGCAGCATGCGATGCCGGCACAACCGACGCTCCGGCGGCGCCGACGAGCACAGGCGACGTGTGCGGCTGGACCGATCTGTTTCTGCGGCGGGGCGCTGAATTCCTGCTGATCGACGCGATGCTCACCAACTTCCACCTGCCCCGATCATCCCTGCTGCTGCTGATCGACGCGTTCATCGGGCCGCGCTGGCGTGACCTGTACGCGACGGCGCTTGCGGAGGGCTATCGATTCCTGTCCTTCGGCGATGCGATGCTGCTCCGGCGGACTCGGTCCTCATGAGGCCAGGGAGATGAGCGTTCCAGACAGCCCCTTGGTGTTCGAGCTGCTGGCGTCTGACGGCTCAGCTCGGCGCGGACAGGTCACGACGGCCCGCGGGACGTTCCAGACGCCGGTGTTCATGCCCGTGGGAACCCGCGGTGCGGTGATCCATCTCGATGCCACCGACTACGAGCAGCTCGGCCTCGAGGTCGTGCTGGCCAACACGTATCACCTGCTGGCGCGGCCCGGGATCGACGTGGTGGAAGCGCTCGGCGGATTGCACGGCTTCTCCGGCTGGAACGGCCATTTCCTCACGGATTCCGGCGGCTTCCAGATCATGTCGCTCGGCCGCCGTCCCGGCGGCGCGAATGAACCCAGCGGTCGCGACAGTTCCGCTCACGATGCGAAATCCAAGGTGGACGACGAAGGGGTGACCTTTCGCTCGACTTATGACGGCTCCCAGATGCGGCTGACACCCGAAGATGCGGTCGACGCGCAGCGCCGCCTGGGATCGGACATCCAGATGGCGCTCGACATCTGCCCCGAACTGCCCGCACCTCCCGACGAGGTGCGCGAGGCGACCGAACGCACCCACCTCTGGGCAGCCAGGGCAGCGGCCGCCATGGACGTCGCACGCCGGGACGGGACCGCCAGTGGGCAGGCATTGTTCGGCATCTGCCAAGGCGGCATCGATCCCGGCCTCCGGCGCGGCAGCGCGGAGACGCTGGCGTCGATCGGCTTCGACGGCTACGGCATCGGCGGGCTGTCGGTGGGCGAGTCGCGCAGCGAGATGGGCCCGGCACTGCAGGCAGCCACCGACGTGCTGCCGGCCGACCGGCCTCGCTACCTGATGGGCGTGGGCGACCCGGCCCGCATCGTCGACGCCGTCGCCGCCGGAGTGGACATGTTCGACTGCGTGCTGCCGAGCCGGCTCGGCCGTCACGGCACTGCGCTCACGCCCCAGGGTCGCATCAACATCCGCAATGCCCGATTCGCCCGCGACGCCACACCGCTCGACACCCGCGACGACGGTGCCGACGGTCGGCCCCGGCCCGGCGCCCGCTTCAGCCGCGGCTATCTCCGGCACCTCATGAGCGTGAACGAGCCGACGGCCAGCCGCATCCTGACGCTGCACAACATCGCATTCCTCAACGACCTGGTGGCCGACGCGCGCGCCGCCATCGAAGCCGGCGGCTTCGACAGGTTCCGAGAGCAGGTCAATGAAGTCTGGGGCTGAGCCGCTGCCGGCGGGGGCAGCCCGGTACGCTGACCCGCCGTGCCGGCCTCGGATCGGCGGCGCGCTGCACGCAGCGCGCTGCGTTCGGAAACCTTCCGCACGGCGCAATTTGCCGGCAGCCGCTCGTATTCCGCTGGGGTGACACCCGCCGCATCAAGGAGCACACCATGAACCTCGGGTCTGTCCTCTTCCTTGTCGTCATCATCGGCTTTATGTACTTCGTGATGATCCGACCGCAGCGCAGGCGAGCCGCCGAGCGGGCGGCGATGCTGCGCTCGGCAGACATCGGCGACGAGGTTGCCACAGTCGGAGGGGTCATCGGCAAGATCGTGGCGGTCGAGGAGCCCGGTGAGGTGGTCTGCATCGAGGTGGACAGCGACGTGGAGCTGCGAGTGCAGCGCCGCGCCATCGGCGAGATCCTGACGTCTGCCGGCAGCGGAGGCGCAGACGATCCGCCCGCCTCGGACGGCGTCGACGAATCGGAATGACCCTGGCCGCAATGCGAAGCGCAGGCATCGGCGCATTGGTCTGACGTGCGCCGCTCGCAGATCGTCTCGCTCCTTCTCGCGATCCTGATCGGGTTCGGCTCGCTCGCGGGCGTGCTGGCCGCGGGCTGGGCGCCTGTGCTGGGCGTGCAGCTGCAGGGCGGTGTGGAGGTGCTGCTGCGGCCCACGGCCCCAGCCGACGACGAGCAGCTCGACCGTGCGATCGAGATCATCCGGTCGCGTGTCGATGCTCTCGGCGTTGCCGAGCCCGACATCACACGCCAAGGCGAGCAGGTGGTGGTGCAGCTGCCCGGCGTCAAAGACAAGCAGCGTGCTGTCGACTTGGTGGGACAGACAGCGGAGCTGCGGTTCCGGCCCGTGCTGCTGACGTTCAACCCCTTTGACGAGGTGGACTTCAGTGGGGCGCAGCAGCTCGCGGAGGCGTACAACGGGTCGCTCCATCCCGAGGCCGTCAACGAGTCGGCTTCCGAGGCTGATGGGGACGAGTTGGTCGGAGAGCAGGAAATGACAGCGCAGGAGCTGCTCGAGCTGATCGACCCGGAGGCAGCGGAAGAACTCGAAGCTGAGGCCGGAGATGCCGTCGCCGATGACACTTCAGAGACCGCCGACGTAGCCGATGATGCCGAGGCTGAGGAAATCGACCCCTCCGACATCGGTCTTCAGCAGTTTCCCGAATTCACCGCTCCCGAGGATGATCTCGCCGACTGGGCAGTGCTGCTGCCGGGCCGTGGTGAGCCGGTGGGTTACGTGCTCGGCCCGGCTGAGCTCACCGGCGAAGCGGTCGCCGAGGCCGCGGCAACGTTCAACAACGAGTGGGTCGTCAACGTCGACCTCACCGAGGAGGGTGCCGTCGGCTTCGACGAGATCGCAGCCCGCTACTTCGGGCAGCAGGTGGCAATCGTGCTCGACGGCGTCGTGGAGTCCGCCCCGGCCATCAGGGCCACCGAGTTCGGGGGCACGGCAGTCATCTCGGGCACGTTCGACGAGGACGGGGCGCGCGACCTCGCTGTTGCGCTGCGCTTCGGCGCGCTGCCCGTGGAGTTCGAGCAGGACGATGTGCGCACGGTGTCGGCGACCCTCGGCGAGGGCACGCTGCGAGCGGGCGTGATCGCCGGCATCGTCGGATTGATTCTCGTGGGCTTATACATGCTGGTGTACTACCGGCTGCTCGGCATTGTGGCGGTGGCCAGCCTGGCCATCAGCGGGTCGGTCCTGTGGTCGCTCATCAGCTGGCTCGGCGAGAGCCGCGGCTTGGCGCTGACGCTGGCTGGCACCACCGGCATCATCGTGTCGATCGGCGTCCAGGTCGACTCGAACATCGTCTACTACGAGCGGATCAAGGAAGAGGTGCGCCGCGGCCGGGCGGTCCGCTCGGCCGCCGATGCCAGCTTCAAGGGCGCCTTCATGACCATCGTGTGGGCCGATCTGGCGTCGCTCATCGGCGCGGGCGTGCTGTACCAGCTCACCAGCGGCACGGTCCGCGGCTTTGCCCTGTATCTCGGGCTGGCAACGCTGATCGACCTGGCGGTTTCGTACTTCTTCATGCGGCCGCTGGTGGTGTTCATCGCCCGCCGGCTGGTGAACGAGGAACCGCGGCGCCTCGGCGTGCTGCCGCCAGCCGACAGCGATGTGGCCCCGGCAACGGTGACCACAGGAGGCACATCGTGATTGCAGCGCTGCGCACCTTCTACCGAGGCGAGAACGCCTGGGACATCCTGCGCCTGTCACGCAAGGTGCTCATCGGCTCAGCAATTGCTGTGCTCGTGTGCGTTGTGGCTCTGCTGGTGCGAGGCCTGAATCTCGGCATCGAGTTCGAAGGCGGCTCGGTGTGGGAGATACCGGTGCCCGAGGAATCTCAAGGCGCCGAAGCGGATGACGCGTCGACCGGTTCCGATGGCGCAGCAGCCGACGGTGCGACGACCGACGACGTCGCGTCGGCAGCCGCGGCAGCCGGCGTGCCTGATGCACGAGTGCAGTTCGTGGTGGTCACCGGCTCGCCCGACATCTTCCGGGTGCGCGGTGTGCTGGGTCCCGATGCCGACAGCGCAGCGGTGGCCGGGGCGCTGGCCGATGCCGTCGGTGTCGACGTGGAGAGCCTGTCGTCGCGGCAGGTCAGCCCGTCGTTCGGCGACGAAGTTGCCGGCAAGGCGCGCCGGGCGCTCGTGGTGTTCTTCGTGCTGATCGCGCTGTACCTGTGGTTCCGCTTCGAATGGAAGATGTCGGTTGGCGCGCTGATTGCCGTGGGGCACGACATCGTGCTGACCGTCGGCGCTTACGCGCTGTTCGGGTTCGAGGTGACGCCGGCGACGGTGGTGGCGTTCCTGACGATCATGGGCTATTCGCTGTACGACACGATCGTCGTGTTCGACCGCGTGAAGTCCAACGAGCGGTCGTTGCCGGCGCGCAGCCACTTCACGTACCACGCGCTCGCGAACGTGTCGCTCAATCAGGTGCTGACACGGTCGGTGAACACCTCGATCACCTCGGTGCTGCCTGTGCTGTCGCTGCTGGTCGTGGGCGCCGGATTCCTCGGCGCAGGCACCCTGGCCGAGTTCGCTACGGCGTTGCTGATCGGCCTGCTCGTCGGGTCGTACAGCTCGATCTTCGTGGCGATGCCCACGGTTGCGTGGCTGAAGGGCTACGAGCCCGGCTGGGCCGCCGCCCAGGCTGCGGCCGACGCCGCCGGCCGTCACGACTCGATGGAAGCCGCCACCCAGGCGCTCGCCGCCGAGAGCTACACCCGCAGCGCCCCGCCCCGCCCCCGCAAGAAGGGCCGCCGCCGCTAACGCCCTACTCGCCAGTAGTCCAGTACTGCTGCAGGCGCTCGATTGCCGCTTCCACGGTCATATCGGCGAGCTGCTCGTCCGACAGGCCGACTCGTTGCTTGAGCAGATACAGCACCTCAGTGGGGATCGAATCCTTCGGAACGGCGGGCTGGCTTCGCGGGGGCAGCATGCCGTCGTTCACGCATTGCCAGAACTCCTGCTCGCTCACTTGGAGTTGATCTCGCAGGATGTGTGACCAGAGCCCGCTGCCGTAGACCGTGCGGTCGGGTGGCCGGGAAATGCGGGTTCGCAACACGTCTCCCATCGGCAGTTCCAGTTCGTAGGTCTCGTGGTGGGTGCTGCGCTTCCCGGTGGCCGAACGCACGAGCCGCCAGCGCTCAAGCTCGCAGAATCGGCGATGGTCGTCGCGGCTTGCTGTGGGAAATCTCACGCGCCGCCCCGGACCCAGCCGGCGAGGTCGGCATCCGAACTCAGCGACACGAAGTGCACCAGCGGCCAGTGCTGAGCGTGGTTGGGAGCAAGTCGCAGTCGCTCGATCCAGTCATCGGCGTATTCCCTCAGCACTGTGACGAATTCCTCGGTCGCTTCCTCTAGGTCGGCACCGTCGGCGGCGATGGGGGTGCCGGGCAGGAACACTGACCACCCGTTTCCTTCGGCGACCGCTTCGGGACGGCTGAGCCGAGGCGAGTTGGCCAAGAGCTCAGCCAACCGCGCCATGTCCACCATCACGACGCGACGGCCGTGGCGTTCGACACCCACCGGCACGCCTTGATCCGCTGTGTCGAGCACCTCCTTGAGCCGGTTGCGGGTGTCGGTATAGGAGAGAAACGTCATTGCAGTGCTCCAAGCCTGTGTGCACCGCGCAGCCTACTTGAGATGCGTACGTCAAGTACTCAAAGTACGCAACGACTTCGGCGCAGCCGATCGTCGCTCGCGCATTTCGGCGATCAGGGCGACGTAGTTGCAGATTCGTCGGCGATCCATCTACAGAGTTGCGGAGTTCCCATCGAGGGGTCTGTGGAATGGCGGTGCGCTCGGCCTCGTTCGCCCGGCCGAGACGGTGCTGGGGCTCCTGAGAGATCTAGGCGGCTAGCAGGACATTGAGAGAGCTGACCCCGGCTGTTTGACCAACCCTCTGGTCAGCGGTTTCACGTCCGCAATCCGGCGATTTTGGCCCTTCTCCGGCAGTCTGCGAGCGTTGGCGGCTCAGCGATTCTGTGCCGGTGTGGCGTCTTCGAAGCTGGGCTGCGGTGTTCTCAAACGATGCCGTCAAACGATGTCGTCGGGATGGCTGCTGACGGAATCTGCGGTGTGCGATACCTCGGTGCCCGGCTGCCAGCAGCTGAGGTCCTTCGGCTCAAACGGCTCGGAGATCAGCAGGCGCCACGATGCGAGGAGCGTCTCGGGACGCTCCTCGCTCTCCGCCACGATCGCTGGCTGTTGGGTGCCCCATATGTCCCTTGACGGCGGCTGCGCAGCAGGTGTGAGCAGATCCCAGGTCAGCGTGTCGCCCTGATCGCGAAGGTGCAGGAAGTCCCGGGTAGAAGCTTGGTTCAGGGCAGGGGAGCGGGGGACGTGCACTTCGCCGAACAAGTCCACCGGGTTGCGCAGCTTGCGAAGCCATTCTTTGACGTCGGCTGTATTCGTGCTGTGCCCGTCGCTGATCTGTTTGGTCGCCGCCAGGCGCGGACCGTCGCCGTCGGCAATGGCGGTGGCGAAGTGCTCCCTGGCACCGGGAAGCTCTTCACCGCTGTGCATGTCCCGGTGGCGCGTCGAGCCGGGCATCGTGTGGTCGTCGTCGGGGGTTTCGAAACGTCCGCCCACCCTGTCGGCAAACTCTGCGTGCCACTGTTGGTAGGTGGCATCGAATATGGCGGCGATCCAGCCCGGCTTGACGGTGGCGGCGCGTTCGTGCATTCTCAGCTCTGCGAGCCGTGATGGATCGGGTGTGGCTTGTGCGAGCACCATGGGCACCACCGAGGGCATCGAACCCACATCCACGCGGTGGAGCGCCTCGGGCGGGCCGATCGCATACGGTCGATGCAGCATCGTGCCGATGATCCTTGCGTGATCGTCGAACTCAACCACGGCCGCGCACAAGCGAGCCGTCTCAGTTGCGTAATGGTCGCCTGCGGCAGCTCGCCATTGGCGGAGTCGTTGCCGGTCGTAGTGTCTCAAGAGGGCGCGTCCCGAACCGAATGCCTGCGCCGTGAGCACTCCCAGGAACGCGGCTGAGACGACGACCCCGATGACGGCATCGACCAGCGGAGTCGTCGTGAGGCCACCGATCGTGCCCCAACCGACGGCATCGAGCAGCGTGCCGACCAAGCCGGTCATGCGCTCGGCGACAACTGCTATGGCAAGAAGCACAAGCACTGCCATGCCGTTGCGTATGCGGCGAAGCCTGGTGACTGATCGCTCGGCATGCTCGTAGGCGTCATGTTCTTGTTCGGTCTCGCGGACATCGTCTTTGCAGTAGCAGACGGCCTCGTCCATCGCCGAGTGCAGCTTTGCGCCGATCCGGCCGAACAACGACTCGTCCTCAGCAAGCGCTTCGACGGCTGAGTCGCCATCATTGTCGTAGTCGCCTTGCGGTGTCCGCTCTGCCATATCGGCTGCCGTGAACGCGTATGTCGTCGCGTCTGCAGAAGGGGGCACCGCACCTTCGTCGCACGTCTGGGGTGCTGGGATGATGCTCGCTGGATGGGTCCAGACGAGCCGAGTACCGCTGTGGTCGACCGGCACGGGAACACGCTTCGCCACTTGCTCGTCCGGTTCGCCTCCGTCGACAAGGCAGAACGCGAAGTCGCGCAGTTCCTCCCAGCGGACAGGGTCGGCCGGCGCGCCGCCGACGAGTCCCGACAGCCCGGAGCGCTCGAACAGGCGGGCGATGGCGACCGCGCGTTCGACCGGATCGCTGCCGAGTTCCGGCGACCGGCGGGCCAGCATCTCGCGCAATCGCTGAAGTTCGCGCTCTTGGTCAGTCACCTCCGGTGGCGGATCGACGTCCTTGGTCAGGGCCAGCCAAGCGGCCTGCCGCAGATAGGCGAAGGAGGTGCGCGGTTGCGGTTCGGGGTCGAATGCGGCGCAGGTGAGGCCCAGTGCACTCGCCATGTCCTCGGCGGTCTGTGGCGGAGGCACCGCGCCAGCCTGTGCCCGCGCTGCGCCCGAACCCTCGGGCATCGGCCACGGCGGGCTCGTCGGCAGCTGTCCGATTGATGCCTCGCTGCGCAGCTGCCCTCCGAAGGCCACCCGCAGCTGGGGGCGCGCGACACGCACCCACTTGAGCGTGGCGTCGCCGGGGTCGGTCGGAATGCGCCCCGGACGCGAGAACGACCATCCGCTGGCGAGCGTGACCGCAGTCATGGCGCACAGGGCCATTCTCTGCTCCGCATCGAGGTCAGCATCGGTGAAGTGGGCCGGGAGACGGCTGTCCGCGATCGCAACCCGGTCATGAATCAGATGCATGTCCCACGCCGGCGAGAACGTCTCATACCCGGCTGTGGAAGCTGTGTCGAGAATCGAGACGGTGAAGGCGCGGAGGTCTACCGGTGCGTTGTTGAAGCGCATCCTGATGAGTTCCAGGGCATGCTCTTCTTCGGAAGATGTCTCAGCGGAAGCTTGCGCCGTGTTCGCCAAGGCTGGCCGCAGCGATGCCACGTTCAGCTGCTTCACCTGCCGCTGGTGCAGAGCTTCCAGAAAGCTGTTCCGGCTCCAGCCGCCAGTGAGATTGCCTTCGCACTCGACTGCGCCTGGGCCGCCTGCCAACGCTGTTCGATCGCAGAGCACGAGACCGCTCAGGAGTCCGGCAGATGACCATTCACGCAGGGGGTTGCGCAGCGAGTTGACGTCATCGGCGAGGACAACGAGCAACGAGGCGGCACTCATACGATCTGCGCTTCTTCCACGCGCTCCAGTGCCTTGAGTACTTGCTCGTAACCCTGAAGCGAGACGGTGACGATCTCCCGAGTCAAGATGTCGCTGTCGATTCTTCCGTCCCGGGGAGACGTCTCGTCGTCGGCGCCGCGCAGGGGCCGCTGCTTGATCTTGTTGAGTCGGTCGATGTTGGCATCCATGTACTCCTTGGCCGCGGCGATTCGCTCGTCTTTGCTTCCGCCGCTCGCTCGAGCGTCGTCGACCTGCTCGTATCGAGCTTTGCCGTCGCGCAGCCACTCTTCGAGTGCTGCGTGGGTGCTGTCGGGCGATTCCCCCAAGTCGTGGAGCCGTCGGTAAGGCTCGAACGCTTGGAGTCGATCCCGGCTGACCCAGGCGTAGCAGAGAGCGACGGATTCGAGCAGCGCCGCCAGCACGTCGGCGGGCTTGACTCGGGTGAGCAGCGGGTATGGGAACTCGACAGGACCATCGGCACCGCTGATGCGTACCGGCTCGTCGGTAGCTGTGGTGATGAAGCCGCAGAGCCGAGCCGTGGCGAAGCCCCGGATCATCGATTGGAGCGTTGTTTTCGGCAGGGGAACGAAGTTGTCGAGCCGATGCGTCCGGCGCCAGAGCCAGAATGCGGCCTGGACTTGTGCTGCGTTGCCATTCAGGTCCCGCACCGCTTTGCTGATCGGCTCGGTCAACGATGCCACTGCCATCGGGTGGACCGGTGTCGCCAAGAATGACGAGATGAGCACCGACGGCGGATCGTCGTTGGCGACATCGAAATTGTCCTCCCCGACGATTTGCTTCGCAATGTCATGGGCAGGATCTCCAGGCACCAGTGGGAACGGCGCGCAGATCAGCTCTGGGCGCCCTGACGGCGGAACGCCGGGATAGATGACGCCGTGGACGCCGGCATCGATACGGGCGAGCGGCGCCGACTGCCGTCGCGCATTCTCGAGGGCGGTTCGAAACTGGACCAATCGCGCCGCATGGTCTTCCCGTACCGACTCGCTGATGGGGTCTCTTTCTGCCAAGTAGGCCCCGATGCCCTCGTTGACGGTGTGGCGGAACGATGACCCCGGCCGGTCGGCCCATCTGCGTACGCGTTCTTTGACATCGCCGATGTCGGCATCGCAGACGAAGGTAACGGCGGTGCCATCGGTCGGTGACCATCTGAAGCTCTCGTCGTCTCTCGCCCGAAGGATGCTCGGGACGTGGTGGTCGTCGCCGGCGATGAGCACGAAGCGTGCCGCGTCGACTGGCGGCAGCGCTTCGGTTCGGCCGCTCCGCGCCTCGTTGCACAGGCTGATCAGAAGTCCCCGCCACTTCGTGTGGCTCTCCAGCGTGAGTTCGACGCTGGACGGCTGGTAAGCCGGAGGGACATTCGTGTCGTCAGCGGGCCACGCTGCCCACTCTGGGAGTTCGATGGCCTTGTTTGCATTGCCGACTGCCTGCCGCAGTACGTCCGCGATGGGGTGCAGCACGCGGTGCACTGTTGAGGCGAGTGCGTCCGCGGCCATTTCGAAACGCACTGCGCGCCATCCCCGTGCAATGCCCTTCGCATAGAGATCGATGGTGTCGCGCACCGGCCGTTCGTCGCCGCGCATTGAACTGACGTCGCCGGCGGGCTGCGTCACGGCCCGTTGGAGATCTTCGTCGGCCTTGCGGTGCTCGTTGGATGCATCGGTGCGCAGCGCGCCGAGTTCGCCTTCGAGAAGCTCGATGGCACCGACGACGGCTTGCTGGGCCACCAGCAGCGACGTTTGAGCTACGACCGCCGACACCGCCATGCAGGTGGCGCTGACCATGTCCGTTCCCCAGTGTGCTTGGTCGAAAACGTGCACCCGCCGACCCGAATCGTCTCGTTGCTCACGCGCAGCACGCTGGAGCCACCCCCTCCAGTCTCTGGCCGATCCCTCGAGATCGCCGCCGAACTGCTCGAGAAGCGCCGCTTCGACATGGCGGCGTTCCTCCATGACAGCCTCATCGGAGGCAAAGACCCGTCTGGCGGTCTGCGCGCCGCGATGCTGTGTCGAAGTCATGGGGGGTTGCCGGATGGAGGTACCGGCGTCGCCGAGCGCGATGTGAGGTGCGGCGAGCCCGGCAAGATGGCTGACACGTGAGCTCTCGTTCTCCACGCCGTCGCTGGTGGGCGCATGTTCGCCCCGTCGGTGCCCGTGTACCAACGCGTCGAGCACCTTTCGCGCGAGCAGATCATTGGCCCAGCGCTCGAACCGATCTCGGCCGACAGAGAGCGTTGCGGCACCGAATGACGACACCATGCCGGTCTGCTGTTCTTTGTCGAACGGGTAACCGCCGAGATTGCCCTGGGACTTGTCGACCCAGTTGGCTGTCATGAAGTTGTTGATGCGTTCCTGTACTGAGTGGTTCGTGACCCAGTTGGCCATCGCTTGGCCGACGGCCTTGTACACCGCGGTCGCGTCGCCCAGATCGCCCCCGTCGAGCGAACGCCGGCCAACCGCGAAGACGGCATGCGGGCCGCGGCCTGGTTCCGGACGCGATCCGGCCCAGAGGGGCAGCGGCTCCCGTGCCGAGTCCCAGTAGGCGTTCATCGTCTCGCACATCAGTCCGAGGGCGTTGCCCGCCATAGAGCGACGCTGAGCCTCGTACTTGGCATCGTCGAAGATGTCGGGGGTGAACAGCACGAGCAGCGGGAACTGGCCGTTCTCATGGTGATTTCGCACGATCTCCACGACGTCGAGAGCGACGCCTGCGCCGGTTCCCCCGGCCATGGAGGCGCACACGACCACCAGCGGCGTCGGTGTCGCTGCACCGGGCGCAGTGGGCACACCGAGCCGTTCTGAGACTGCAGCGAGGCCGGCAGATGCTTGATCGGCCGCTTCGAATGCCTGTGAGATCGGTCCGACGAGCACATGCTCGAGCGAATGAATTCCTGCGAAGCGGCCGACTGCCCGGCTCGCGCCGGCGCCGTCCTTGAGCGGCACCTTGACTTCGCTCGACCGAGGTCGCCAACCGATCAAGTCCTCATATGTCGATGTCTCCCCAGGCCGGTGCTGCGCGAGAACTGCCTGCTCGAGTGGCTGGTACTTGTTGAAGCGAGGAGACAGCGAGTGGAAGTCCGAAGCCGGCAAGAGTGGGATCTCTTCGGGGTCTTCCTGCTGGTTGAGCGTGTCGAGTCCCAAGAAGACCCAGCCGTTCGGAAGGGGTTCGTTCCATTCGGCATATCGCAACTGGCGCTCGACGGCGTTGCGCACATACCGCACCGCCTTCTGTCCTGATCCGCCACAGCCGATAAAGATCACGGGTCGCAGCATTGTCGCATCCTCCAATTTCGCTGTCTTGAGTCGGGTCCGATGGTGATTGTGTGTTGGCGCAGGGCGCAGGTTCGGCTGCTGTCGCAGTCGCTCGTATTGGTCGGTCAGCCGAAGATGTCGTCCGTGTCGGGCGCCAGCGGGTCCCGCGTTGCTGTGCCCTGCGTGGACCGGTGCGTATGCGCCAGAGGTTCGATGGGTTCCTCACCGCCCGGCTCAGTCGGTTGCTCCGGTTGCGTCGAATCGGGTGATCCGGCCGCGTCCATCGAACCGAAGAACCGGCTTTGCTCGCAGGCACGGATCGCATCTCGTTGCGCGGTCTCGATGCGGTCGGCGGCCTCCTCGAGGTCTCGGGGCAGATCCCAGACCACAAACCCGGCCTCCTCGTCGCCCCCTTGCGGCCTGCTGAGCGCCCATCCGCTGCGAAGGTTCTTACCGACAACACCGCGACGCCGACGGGTCTGGCCATTTGCGGCGATGCACTCGCTCCCGCCAGTAGATGGCGATGCGATGATGCGCGGCGCACGACCCAGCAGAGGACGCCCCCAGCCACTGCGCAGTCGAACAGCCCCTTTCCCTGTCCCGACGCTCGCCCGACGCTGACTCTTGGTGAGGTCAAATGCAGGCACAAGCCGTTGCCTCGGGTCGTCGGCCTGATCGCGCGTCGAGGCTGCGAGGGGAGTGCCGTCGGCGAGCACGAGTTGGTCGCCGACGAGCCGCACCTGTGCTGCAAACGCTCGATCATTTGCATTGTCGAGTGGCTCCCAGCGCCGAAGCTGGTGGGCGACGACGATGCGAGCGCCGAGCGAGAGGGCGATGGCGACCGCTGTCAACAGTGCGAACCAGCGCCACGTGTCGTCCGCGTTGATGACCCGAATGTTCACACCGGGGCGAACGACCCCCGTGGTGATCGGGTCGTATTTCGCGGCCTCGCCGCTCAAGCCTTGGGCGGCTGCATCCTCCCGCAGGGAAGATTCCTCCACCAGCGTCGATGTGAACTCGAACTCGAAGTCGGCGACAACATCGTCGTCGACCCGGGGCTGGACGCGGATCGGCGGGCAGGCTGCTCCGCTCGACGGCACCGTGCATTCCCACGATTCCATCGACTCCGTTGCCTCGAGCTGTACCCGCTCGCCGTTGGCTGTGGCGATGACTGATTCGAGATGCAGGACGCCATCGCGCCTGCCCGGCATTGCCGAGACCAAGAAGTCGCCGTTCGGCACCAGACCTTCGCCCGTCGCGACAGCCACATCCGTCACGGTCGGGTGAAGCCCACCGTCACGTTCCCATGCTGCGTGCGCCATCGGGACTGTGATCACGTAGTGGGCCTCGGGCACTTCCCATCGGATGTCGGTTTCGCCGCCGTAGTCGATGAACTCCACCAGTTGCGCGCGCAGGCCGACCGTGCCGCCGGTCGATTGAAGGTGCGCGGCCATCTCTGGCACAGCAGTGATCGTCTGCGAGACGTTCTGTGCGCTCCAGCTGCCGCTTTCGACGTCGTGCCCCTCGGTAGGTTCGAGCCGCCAGCCGTGCAGATCATGGCCTGGGGCGTCGAGCGACAGCCGGACGACGCCTGCGAATTCGCTCTCATCCGCTGTGGGTGGCAGAGAGACCTGCCCGCTCAGCGAGTTGTCGGCGTAGATGACCGGGTTCAGCTTCGGCAGCCCCTTCGTCGTCACCACGGGTCGCGTGACGCGGGCCAGGCTGCTGCCGTCGCCGTGGAAGGCAATTGTCCATGTGCCCTTCCAGGCCCATTCGTCACTTGTGAACCGGCTGGAGAAGGCGGCAGCTTGATGCCCGGTCAGTTGTTTCCAGTTCGATGTGCCCGCCTGAGCGAGGAATCCTGTCTGGGGGTGGATCTGCTCGGCATCAGCAAACGCCACCGGCAGCAGGACTTCGTCGGTGGGCCGACGCAAGTAGATCTGGACCGCATCCGGGTCGATCAGATTCTTGAGATCGATGAAGATCTTGAATGACTGGTCGCTCAGGTCGAGATCGAATGTGAATTCGCACACTCCGCCAGATGCCTCTGTGTCTGCAGCGTCGACGATGTCGCAGGCGTTGCTCGCGGGTATCTGCTCGACGGTTTCGAAGGCCCCATCGGCGATGCTCTCGCGCAGCCGACTCGCGAGTTCTGCGATGTCGGACACGTGGATGATCTCGCCAAGCAGCGGATTGGCGCACGCTGAGTCGCCATCCCCATACAGGCGGCGGAGCGTCTCCGGCGCCTGCCTGGCGTCGCCCCTCGCCAAGTTGACCGCAGTGACCTCTATCCCTGCCTCTGTCAAGCGAGCAGCAGCTCCTCCGTCAGCGCAGAGTTCGTCGATTTGCGCAGATTCAGCAGCCGTGACGGCTGGGCCGGAGTTCTTGTCGGTGTCGTGGGTGCCGTCGGTGAACCAGAAAATCCTCTTGCACACGTCGGGCGACACTCCGGACAGTCGCTCAAAGGCACCGTCGAGCGCTTGGCGGTAGTCGGTGAGACCTGCGTTGTCGCGTGACCCCACGCTTGTGACGCGCGTCCTGAGCCTGTCGTTTGAGACTGCCAGCCAGTCGCCGGCTTCGTACGTGGTGCCGAAGCTGTCGACCGTCATCGACATCGCAACCTGTCGGTAACGCTCTTGGAGATGCTGCAGATCGTCTAGCGCAAGCAGGCCGCCGTCGCGCCGTCGTGCGTCAGGGTCTGTCCGCTTGAGGCTGCCGCTCACATCGAAGAGCATGAGAAGCCGGATTTCCTCGTCCGCAGAGCACTGTGAGGTGTCTTGGGCGCCAGCGGGCTTCTGCGTCGCGATCAGCGAGAGCAAGCCGGTACAGAGCAGGACAGCGAGCGTCGCCACAACCGCAGTGGATGCGGTGCCAGAGCGGGTGAACCTCAGCGAGGCGATCACAGCGCGAGAGCCTCGGCGGCGCCCCATGCGGCGACCACGACGGCGACGAAGCTGACAGGCCTCAGCACCCAGCGGTAGAGACTTGGCAGTTCGCGTTGTGCCGCTGAATCTGACCTCGCTCGGGAGCGATGCCACGCGCTGGCCAGCACCAGTGCGTAGAAAGCAAGAGCCGCCGCGTAGGCAACGATGTTGACGTCGGTGATCACAGACATCACAGCCGCTGCGGTCGCCGCCGCCGTCGCGGCCCACGCGAGCAATGGTGACCGGCGACGCCGCGGCGCGATCGGTGCTGGCCGCGTGGGCGATGCGCCACCGATCCATGGGTCGTCGTCGAACGGATCCGCCATCTACGTCACCGTCCCCTCTGTCCGTTGCTCACACTTGGCCCGTCTTGAGCGCCGTTCATCATGGATGTTTCCACACATCCGTGGTGGACATGTCGAGAACATCAACATTGAGATGCGGCTCCAAATTCTCGCGGGGAGTGAGTGGACCTCGTTGAACCTTCTCGTTGGCCAGGGCGGAATTACTCTGTCCTGGAGTGGCGCTTGGGCCGGTCAGCGGGGCCGTGAGACGAATTCGACGGCCCCACGCGCTGCAGATCCTTGTGTGCGCAGTGTTGGTTGGCGCATGCGGGACTAGCGCTGAGCCGGTCGGCAAAGACTCCACCACGGCGGTCCCGGTGGCGCAGCCCGCAACTGCGTCGGTCCGGAGCGATGACGCCGTTGCGACGGTGTCGACACCGTCAATGTCGAGCGATGATGCGGGCCTGGCTCCCATTCCGGTCTCGTCTGCGCCTTCGCCGGATGCCGGAACTGATGTCGCGCAGGCTGATGCAGAACAGGTGTCGCCGCCGCCGTCCATGGATGTGTCGTCGGCGGTTGGTGACGACACCGAGGTCGACCGTGAGGTCTTCCCGGACGCAACATTCCCCGAGGCGTCGGTGCGGGATCCGGAGGTCGAAACCGCCGATCTCGAGAGGCGTCGCAGCGTGATCGGCCTGTTCGAACGCCTGCGTGTCGAGGCCGAGCGCCGAGGCGGCTACCGCCGAGAGGCTGTCTTTGCCGGGTGGCTCTACAGCGGAGGTCAGTCGACGAGGGACCACGTGCTCTCCGAGGAGCGACGGTCTGACGGCTCGTGGCTCTCTGCGTATGACGCATCGGATGTGGGCCAGCCGTCTGACTTGCACATCGACCATCTCGTGCCTCTGGCCGAGGCATGGGAGTCTGGCGGGCACGAGTGGACGGCCGATACATGGACTCGCTTCGCCAACGACCGCACCGACCCGCGCTCGCTGATCGCCGTGAGCGCAGCGACCAACCGGAGCAAGGGAGCACGGGATCCTGCCGAATGGTGGCCGCCAAGTTCGTCGTACCGCTGCCAGTACGCGGCCGACTGGATCGCCGTCAAGACGCGCTGGGACCTGGCGGTGGACTCCGCCGAGCAGGAATCGCTCGATGCACAACTTGACCGATGCGCCGGCGCCGATTTCGCCTTTACCGTTCCGGTGCCAGCGCTCGTGGTTCTGGTGTCACCGACGCTGGAACCCAGCGAGACCACCTTGCCGGACACAGGCGGGTGCCACCCTGCGTACCGGCCCTGTATCCCTTACCACTCTGGCGACGCGCTCAACTGTGGCGATCTGAGCCGCGATCAGCGACCGGTCCATGTCCTCGACGTGGGCAATGACCCGTATCGGCTTGATCGGGATGGCGACGGCATCGGCTGCCAGTAGCACCCACAGATCCGCTCTGTCAACGGCATCCTTGCGGGGCACGGCAGAATGGGAGCGTGAGTCTCTTCGCGTTCGGCCCGGCGCCGGCCGAGCACCTCAGCGAGAAGCTTGGCTAGGGCCATGCCTGCGGTGTCGCGCGTCCTTCCGTGGCGGCGCATCGCGAACACGGTCGCGGCCGACATCTCGCCGGTGGTCGAGCGCTACCGCCAGCGCTGGCCGAAGCAGTCGCCCGAGCTGGTCATCCGTGCGTACGAGGCGGCCGCACAGGCCCATGAGGGCCAGCGACGCAAGACAGGCGAGGCGTATATCACCCATCCGGTCGCTGTGGCAGGCGTGGTTGCCGATCTCGGCCTCGACGACACGTCGATTGCCGCTGCGCTGCTGCACGACGCAGTGGAGGACACGAGCGTCGAGCTGGTCGCGCTGGCCGACGACTTCGGCCCCGAGGTAGCGGCCATCGTGGACGGGGTCACCAAGCTCGACCGGGTCCGCTTCGCCTCCAAGCAGGCACAGCAGGCCGCGACCCTGCGCAAGATGCTCGTGGCGATCGCGAACGACCCTCGCGTGCTGATGATCAAGCTGTCGGATCGGCTCCACAACATGCGCACGCTCGGGGCGCTCGGCGCTGCCAAGCAGGCCGACGTGGCCCGCGAGACGCTCGACATCTATGCCCCGCTCGCCAACCGGCTCGGCATGCAACAGGTACGCGACGAGCTGGAAGACCTGGCCTTCGCGGCGCTGTACCCGAAGCGCTACGCCGAGATCGACCGGATGCTCGCCGAGCGCACTCCCGAGCAGGAGCGCTATGTCGACCGGGTGCTGACAGAGGTCCGCGAGCAGCTGTCGCGGATGAAGATCGAGGCCACGGTGACCGGGCGCAAGAAGCACCACTGGAGCGTCTACGAGAAGATGGTCATCAAGAACCGCTCGTTCGACGAGATCTTCGACCTGGTGGGCATCCGGGTGGTGGTGCCGACGATCCGTGATGCGTACGCGGCGCTGGGCTCCATACACGCGACGTGGAAGCCGGTGACGGGCCGGTTCAAGGACTACATCGCGATGCCCAAGTTCAACCTGTACCAGTCGCTGCACACCACGGTGGTCGGCCCGTCGGGCACGGCGGTGGAAGTGCAGATCCGCACTGACGAGATGCACCAGCGGGCCGAGTACGGCGTGGCGGCTCACTGGCGCTACAAGGCCGAGCGCAACGGCAATGGCAACAAGGCCAGCAGCAAGGGCGGCAAGGCGCAGCGCCAGAGCAGCAAAGCGGAGCGCCACAGCAGCACGGTCGCCGAGGAGGACATGCCCTGGCTGAGCCGGCTGGTCGAGTGGCAGGCCGAGTCTGACGACCCGGCCGAGTTCATGCGCACCATCGCCAGCGACCTCGGTCACGGCGAGGTGTACGTGTTCACGCCCAAAGGCGACGTGGTCACGCTGCCGACCGGCGCTACGCCCATCGACTTTGCGTACGCCATCCACACCGACATCGGCGACACGCTTATCGGCGCCAAGATCGACGGCCGGCTCGTGCCGCTCGACCGGCAGCTGCGCTCGGGCGACACAGTGGAGGCGTTCACCTCCGACGATCCCGGGACGCGGCCGTCGCGCGACTGGTTGGAGATCGCGGTCACACCGCGGGCCCGCTACAGCATCCGGCGCTGGTTCGCCCGTTCCGACCGGTCCGAGTGGGAAACGGCCGGTCGGGAAGCGGTCTCGGACGAGCTGCGTTCCGAGGGGCTCAAGGCATCGTTGCTCATCGACGGCGACGAGATGCGCGCCGTGGCGGAGCAGTTCAGCCGGGCCGATCTCGACCAGCTCTTCGAAGCGGTGGGCAAGGGCGATGTGCGGCCTCACTCGGTGGCCAAGCGCCTCGTCAGCAACCTGCGAGGCGAGGGTGACGGGGTGCAGCTGCCTGCACGCCCGGCCCGGCAGCGAGGCTCGCGCCGGCGCCGCTCCGCTGGCGTGCATGTCGACGGCCATGACGACGCGCTGGTGCGCTTGGCACGCTGCTGCAGCCCGGTGCGCGGCGACGAGATCCTGGGATTCGCGACCAGCGGGCGCGGCATCTCGGTGCATCGAGCCGACTGCGCCAACGCGGCCGAGCTGGCGACGGCATCAGGCGCCCGCCAGGTCGAGGTGGAGTGGGACGAGAGCTGGGCGGGCGAGTTCGCCGCTGCGCTGGAGGTGCGCGGCCTCGACCGCAACCGGCTGCTGCTCGACGTCGTGCAGGTGGTGTCGGGCCGCCACGACCTGTCGATCGCGAGCTGCGACACGTTCGTCG
Source organism: Candidatus Poriferisodalis sp. (assembly GCF_965204125.1). GTDB lineage: Bacteria > Actinomycetota > Acidimicrobiia > Acidimicrobiales > Poriferisodalaceae > Poriferisodalis. Next base: position 2,518,547 of record NZ_OZ241968.1, read on the forward strand.
GCGACGACCAGGTGGCGGTGATGCAGTTCGAGGTGGAGGTGGGCGATCCGATCCTGCTGGACCAGCTGCTGGCCGCCCTGCGCGAGGTGCCGGGCGTATTCGACGCCTACCGCACCATCGAAGGCCTCGCCCACACCGAGTACTGAGGCACCGAGTTCTGAGGCCCTGGTGCAGCTAGGACTGGGGGCGGTAGGGCCGTAGCCTGCGCTGGTCATGTCCGGTACGCCTCCGACGCCCGCGAGCCCTGCCAACAGCGGCGATGCAGCGGCCCCGAAGTCGTTCCGGACGCCGATCGGCACGCACGATCTCGCACCACCGGAATCGGGCCGCTGGGTGGCGTTGCTGGGCGCCTTCATCGCCGCCGCCGACCGGGCCGGATTCGGCTACTTGCAGACGCCGATCTTCGAGGACATCGGCGTTTTCGCCCGCATCGGCGAGGGCACCGACGTGGTCGGCAAGGAGATGTACGAGTTCTTCGACCGCAGCGACCGCCACCTGGCGCTGCGTCCGGAGTGCACGGCGTCGGTGTGCCGCGCTTTCGCCCAGCACCGCCCCACCACGCCGTGGAAGGTCTGGTACCAGGGGCCGTTCTTCCGCTACGAGGCACCCCAGGCCGGCCGCTACCGCCAGTTCCACCAGATCGGGGCAGAGACGCTCGGCACCGACGACCCTGATGCCGACGTGGAGATCATCGCCCTCGCCGCCGAGTTCTTCGGCGCGATCGGGCTTCAGCGGGTACCACTGCTGGTGAACTCGATGGGCGACATCGGCACCCGCGTGGCCTACGGCGAGGCGTTGAGCAGCTACCTGCAGCGCCGCGCTGGCGATGTGGACCCGCAGGACCGGGACAAGATCGAGCGCCACCCGCTGCGCATCTTGGACTCCAAGCGGCCGGCCACAGCGGCCGTGGCCGAGGAAGCTCCACGCATCACTGACTATCTCACCGCAGCCACGGCGGCCCACTTCGAGCGAGTGCGCGAGGGGCTGGACGCACTCGGGATCTCCCACGACGTCGAGCACAAGCTCGTGCGCGGCCTCGACTACTACACCCGCACCACGTTCGAGTTCCGTGCGGCCAGCCTCGACGCCGCCCAGGACACGGTGTGCGGCGGCGGCCGCTACAACGGACTGGTGGAGGCGCTCGGCGGTCCGCCGACGCCCGGCATCGGCTTTGCGCTGGGCATCGAGCGCCTGCTGCTGGCCTGCGATGCCGAAGGCGTCTTCGATGTTCCGGCACAGCGGGCCGAAGTGTGGGTGATCGACACGGCCGGCGGTGCTGCCGCACGCGATCTCACCCATGAGCTGCGCACGGTGGGCATCCGGGCCGACCGGGCATTCGACGACCGGTCGATGCGGGCGCAGATGCGCGCCGCGGACCGCTCCGGCGCTGAGATCGCGCTCATCGTGGGAACCGACGAGATCGATGCCGGCTCCGTCACCGTGCGACCGCTGCGTCGTCCTGACGGCGGCGACGCCGAGATTGCGCAGCAGAGCGTGCCGCGCGCCGAACTGCTTCCCACGCTGCGACGCATCTTCGACGAGCTCAATGCGGAAGGTGGTACGTGATGGGCGACCGAATGCGAACCGACTACTGCGGACGGCTGAGCCGCGCCGACATCGGCCGCGACGTCACCGTGTGCGGCTGGGTCTCCCGGCGCCGTGAGCATGGCGAGCACCTGGCCTTCGTCGATCTGCGTGATCGCACCGGCATCGTGCAGTGCGTCGTGGACCACGCTCACGATCTGCGGCCGGAGTACGTGCTGGCGGTGACCGGAACAGTCCGTGAACGACCGGAGGACACCGCCAATCCCGACCTGGCCACCGGCGAGATCGAGATCGGTGATGCAACCGTCGAGGTGCTGTCGCGTTCGGAGCCGCCGCCATTCCAGATCGACGGCCGCACCGAGGTCGACGAGATGCTGCGCATCCGCCATCGCTACTTGGACCTGCGGAATCCCCGCATGCACTCGAATCTGGTGAATCGGGCACGCGTGAATGCAGCGATCCGCCGTTCGATGGAGGCAGCGGAGTTCATCGAAGTCGAGACTCCGACGCTGGTGGCCTCGACACCTGAGGGTGCCCGCGACTTCGTGGTGCCCAGCCGTCTGCATCAGGGCCGCTTCTACGCGCTGCCCCAAAGCCCCCAACTGTTCAAGCAGCTCTGCATGGTGGGCGGCATCGACCGCTACTACCAGATCGCTCGTTGCCTGCGAGACGAAGACCTGCGAGCTGACCGGCAGTTCGAATTCACCCAGCTCGACCTGGAGATGAGCTTCGCCAGCGGCGCCGAGGTGCGCGCCGTGATCAGCGAGGCAGTGGCCGAAGCTACAGAGGAGATCACCGGTGTGCGCCCCGCAGCGATGGGAGAGATCACCTGGCACGAGGCGATCGACCGCTACGGGTCGGACAAGCCCGACCTGCGCTTCGGGCTCGAGCTCACTGAGCTCACCGATCTGTTCGCCGAGACCGGCTTCAACGCCTTCAAGGCGCCTGCTGTGCGGGGCATTCGCGTGCCCGGCGGCGGCGACATCAGCCGCAACGCGGTCGACGATCTCACCAAGCAGTGCCAGCGCTGGGGCGCCAAGGGTCTCGTGTGGATGCGCGTGAGTGCCGGCGAGCCGCTGGCCGACGGTGCCCGCAGCGCCGCGGGAGGACGGCTGGCCGTCACCTCGCCGGTCGCGAAGTTCATGTCCGACGCCGAGATCGACGGCGTGCTCGAACAGCTGGGGGCTGAGCCGGGCGACATGTGCTACTTGGTGGCCGACACTTGGCGCCGAGCCAGCGGGGTGCTCGGGCTGTTGCGGCTGGAGCTGGGCCGCCCGCCGGTGAACGAGGGCGGCCTGCACTTCCTGTGGGTGGTGGACTTTCCCCTGTTCGAGGATGTGAGCGCCGACGGTCTGCCGATCCCGGCGCACCACCCGTTCACGATGCCCCATGCCGACGATCTCGATGTTGTCGCGGCAGCTTCGGAACGCATGGCCTCAGGCGGCGGCTTCGACGCCGACACCCTGCTGGGCGTGCGCTCGCAGGCGTACGACCTGGTGCTGAACGGCTGGGAGCTGGGCTCGGGCAGTGTTCGGATCCACCGGGGCGACATCCAGCAGCAGGTCTTCGATCTGCTGGGCATCGATCCCGCCGCGGCGCAGGAGCGATTCGGGTTCCTGCTCGACGCCTTCCGGTTCGGCGCTCCGCCGCACGCCGGCTTTGCGTTCGGCATCGACCGCCTGGCGGCTCTGCTGTGCGGCGAGGAGAACATCCGCGAGGTCATCGCGTTTCCCAAGAGCCAGTCCGGCGCGGATCCGCTCACCAACGCCCCGAGCCACATATCAGCCGAACAGCTGGAAGAGTTGGGGCTCGCTCTCGTCGCCAGTGAGGGCGAGCAGGGTGACATCGCCCGTGAGGGCGAGCAGGGTGTCGTCGCAGCAGACGAGGATGAATCATGAGCAGCAGCGATCTGGCCGCCGTGGTGGTGACTGTCTGCGTGGTGGTCGCGCTGGTGGCCCTGATCGCCGTGCTGACGCAGGCGTTCGCATTGATGCGGGAGTTCCGGCGCAAGCTCGAGGATTTCGACTCCAAGGTGGGGCCGGCGCTCAGCCAGCTCGCCGACACCGCCGAGATGGCCCAGGCCGAGATCGGCCGGCTGCGCGACCTGCTGAACATTGCACAGAAGGTGGCCGGACTGGCCGAGTCGGCCGGTGCGGCCACCGCCCGTGTGGCCGCGACACCCGTTGACAAAGTGCGCTCGGCGATTTCTGTGCTGCGCGGAGCGCAGACAGGTGGCACAGGGCAGCGCGGCAAGGCCGAAGAAGAAGGGCGCGAGACCGGTTCCGGCGGCGAGAGCACCGCCGCAGGCAGCGAAAGCAGAGGTCGCTGAGGATGCTGAAGCGGATGCGCTGGCTGACGTTGGGTGCCGGGCTGGGCGCTGGAGCGTCGCTCTGGCTGCAGCGGCGGTTCCGCTCGTTGCTGGATCGCTATGCACCCGTGCGGGGAACGGCCAATGTGCTGGGTACGGCACGCCAGATGCGCCGTGACCTTCGTACGGCGTGGCGCGACGGCAAGCGGCAGATGCACGATGCCGAGCAGCGCCTGCGCGACGAGCGAGACCGCCGCTGGGCCGAGCGCCGCCACCGCCGCGAAGCCGCCTGAATCGCCGAGGCCGCGAAAGCCCTCGGCGGCCACGGAGGCCGCGAATAGCTCCCGGCGGCCACGGAGGCCGCGAAAGCCCCTCGGTATCCTCTGGGGATGCGCGCTGGGGAACTGCGTGAGGCTTTCAACTCGTTCTGGGCGGAACGAGGCCACGAGGTTCGCGCCTCCGCCAGCCTGATCCCGCACGAGCCCTCGCTGCTGTTCACGGTGGCGGGCATGGTGCCGTTCATGCCGTATTTCCTCGGCGAGGAGGTGCCGCCGACGCGCCGCATGGTCACCATCCAGAAGTGCGTCCGTGCAGGCGGCAAGCACAACGATCTCGACGACATCGGCCGCACCAACCGCCACTTCACGTTCTTCGAGATGATGGGCAACTTCAGCTTCGGTGACTACTTCAAGGCCGAAGCCATCCCGTGGGCGTGGGAGTTCGTCACCGAGGTGCTCGGACTCGAGCGGGAGAAGCTGTGGGTGACGGTGCACGTCAGCGACGACGAGGCCGCCGAGATCTGGCAGACCTCCGTCGGCGTCCCGCCTGAGCGCATCCAGCGTCTCGACAAGGACAACTGGTGGGCCGCAGGCGATGTGGGGCCGTGCGGACCCTGCAGCGAGATCTTCTACGACCTCGGGCCCGAGCTCGGTGACGGCGGCGGACCGGCGCACGGCGGCGAGGATCGCTTCGTCGAAATCTGGAACCTGGTGTTCATGCAGTTTGCGGCCGACGGCACCGGCGACATGACTCCGCTGGAAGCCCCTGGGATCGACACGGGTGCGGGCCTCGAGCGGATTCTGGCGGTGCTGCAGGGTGTGCCCGCGGCGTGGGACATCGACCTGTTCGCGCCGCTGCTGGCCGAAGCCGAGCGCATCTGCGGCAAGACCTACGGCGCCGATCCCGAGACCGATGTCTCGATGCGCATCTTCGCCGACCACGCTCGCACGACGGCGATGCTCATCTCCGATGGCGTGTTCCCGTCCAACGAGGACCGTGGCTATGTACTGCGCCGCATCATCCGCCGTGCCGTGCGTCATGCCTGGGTGCTCGGCGTCACCGATGTCGTGATGCCGCGGCTGGTCGAGATCGTGGTGGACGTGATGGGCGACCACTACACCGACCTGGTCAAGAACCGGCAGTTCATCGCCGATGTCGTGGCCCGCGAGGAGGAGCGTTTCCGCACCACCCTCGCCGCGGGCCAGAAGATCCTGGACGAAGCGACTTCTGGGCTTGACTCGACAGTGCTCGATTCGAACGTGCTCGACGGCGAGGTCGCCTTCCTGCTTCACGACACGCACGGTTTCCCGGTGGAGGTGACCGAGGAGATCCTCACCGAACGCGGCCTGAGCCTCAACCGCAGCGGCTTCGAAGCCGCCATGGAACGCCAGCGCGAGCGAGCACGGGCCGGCCGGGCCGGCGGCCCGACGTTCGCGGACGAGCGCTACCGGGAGATCCTGGCGCAGTTCGGGCCCACAGACTTCGTGCGGGACGCGCCGTCGGTGGCTGACGCTCGGGTGCTCGCCACCTTCGACGTACCTCCCGGCGACGGGCAGGACGATGACGGCCCGAGCGACGATCTGGTCGAGGTATTCCTCGACCGCACGCCGTTCTACGCCGAGAGCGGCGGGCAGATCGGCGACATCGGCACCATCACCGGTCCCGACGGCAGCATCGAGGTGCTCGACTGCACGTACGCGCTCGCCGACCTGCACCGCCACATCGGGCGTGTCGTGGGCGACGGTGTCGAGGTCGGATCGCTGGCGACCGCGGCGATCGACGACGAACGCCGGGCGGCGATACGGCGCAACCACACCGGCACGCACATCCTGCACTGGGCGCTGCGGGAGGTTCTGGGCGACCATGTCAAGCAGGCGGGCTCGCTGGTGGCGCCTGATCGCCTGCGTTTCGACTTCAGCCACTACGAGGCGGTCAGCCGCGACCAGCTGCGCGAGATCGAGCGTGTCGCCAACGCCGAGATCATCGCCAATGGCCGCTGCCGCCACTACGAGACCTCGATGGGCCACGCGCAGGCCATCGGCGCCATCGCCTTCTTCGGCGACAAGTACGGCGACGTGGTGCGGGTGCTCGAAGCGGGCGAGCACTCCACGGAGCTGTGCGGCGGCACCCACGTGGCTGCGCTCGGCGACATCGGGCATCTGCGCATCGTCTCGGAAGCGAGCATCGGCTCGAACATGCGCCGCATCGAGGCGGTCACCGGTCTCGCGACCGTCGATCGGCTGGCCGACGCCGAAGACACGCTGGACTCGCTGGCCGAGATGCTGAATGCGCAGCCCGACGAGATCGCCTCAGCGGTGCAGCGGCGACTGGACGAGACCAAGGAACTGCGCCGCCAGGTGCGAGACCTGCAGCGGTCCATGGCCGCGTCACGCGCCGACGAGCTGGCGGCCGGGGCCGATGACGGCGTCGTCGTCGCCGATCTCGGCGACCTCGAACGCGACTCGCTGCGCGACTTGGCAGTGTCGGTGCGCGACCGTGCCGGCATTCGCGCCGTGGTGCTGGCCTCTGCGCCGGCTGCCGGGGGAGTGGCGCTGGTTGCAGCGGTCGATCCAGCCGGCGATCTGTCTGCGGGCGATCTGCTGCGCGACGCGGCTCGCACCGTCGGCGGCGGCTTCGGTGCCAAGGGCGACCCGCCGCTGGTCGTGGCGGGCGGCCGCAACCCTGACGGCATCGGAGACGCCCTGGCCCAGGCCCGGGCGGCAGCACTGGGGGAGTGAATGGGGCGCCGGGCCCGATGATGCGGGCTGTCGGCGTGGATCTGGGTTCGGTGCGCATAGGCGTGGCCATCGCGCCGGCCGATGCTGCGGTGGCAGTGCCCTACGAAGTCCTCGAACGCAGCGGCGAGCGTGCCCGAGACCACGAAGCACTCGCAGGTATGGTCGCTGACGTGGGTGCGGAGGTGGTCGTGATCGGCCTGCCGACTTCGCTCGACGGCAGCGAAGGACCGGCTGCGGTGAGTGTGCGAGCCGAGGCCGGCGAGATAGCGGCGGCGCTCGACGTGCCGGTGGTCTTGCACGACGAGCGCTACACGACCGTGAGCGCGGAGCGCATCCTTTCCGAACAAGGCGTGCGCGGCCCCGCTCGCCGCAAGGTCATCGACAAGGTGGCGGCCGCGGTCATCCTGCAGTCGTGGCTCGACGCGCGTGACTGACATTCTCGATGAGCCATCGCCGCCGTCGCGCCGGCGCAAGCTGTCGGATCGGCTTGTCGGCGCGTTGGGAATCGGCGCAGGAGACACGCCGACCGAGGCCGAACCCGGAATCACCACGTCGCCGCAGCGGGCGCGACCGGTCCGACGCGCAGTGGCCCCGCGCCCCGAACAGCCATCGGCCAGCGGTGCGACCGCCCCACGGGCCGAAGGCCGTCGCGGGGTCGACTACGAAGTGGTCAGCACTCGGCGAGGTCCGGGCACGTGGGGAGCGTTGCTGATTCTCGTGGTGCTCGGCCTCGTCGCCTGGATGGTGGGCAGCCGCGGCTACCGCTGGGTGAGCGAACAGCTCGACCCGCCCGGCGAACCCACCGGCGAGATCGTGCTGACGCTGCCGCCCGGATCGAGCACAGCGAGCATCTCAGATCTGCTCGGCGAGCACGGAGTGGTTCCCAGCTCGCGGGCCTACGAGTGGTACGTGAGATTAAGAGGCGGCCCGGCGTTCCAAGCCGGGGAGTACAGGTTCCAGTCCAACTCGTCGGTGTGGGAGACCATGGCAGTGCTCGAAGCCGGGCCGAGCCGCGTTGCCCAAGCCGCCCAGCAGCCGCTCACCATTCCCGAAGGCCTGACGGTGGCACAGATGGCCGCGCTGCTCGACGAGGTGCAGGGCCTGAGCTTCAGCGGCAGGGACTTCCTCGAGGCCATCCGGGAGCGGCCCGTGCTCTCGCTGGTTGCGCCAGCGCCTCGGGTGCTGCCCGACGGGGTCATCGAACCGGCGGAGGGACAGCTCTTTGCCGACACCTACTTCTTCGACTCTCAGACGAGCGCCGAGCAGCTTGTCGCGCTGATGGTCGACCGGCTCGATGCGGTGCTGACCGATCTTGGCTACGACGATGCCCCCCGGCGTGTGGGACTGACGCCGTATGAGGCGCTGATCGTGGCGAGCATGATCGAGCGGGAGGCCCAGCGGCCCGAGGACCGTGCCAAGGTGGCGCGGGTGATCTACAACCGGCTGGCGCGGGGCTGGTCGCTCGGCCTCGACGCCACCGTCGTCTACGTGGTGGGCGACAGCGAGCTGACCGCGGAGCTGCTGGCAGTCAACTCGCCGTACAACACTCGGGTGCTCGTGGGGCTGCCGCCCACGCCGATCGCCTCGCCAGGAGGTGCCTCGCTCGAGGCCGCGTTGAACCCGGAGGACGGTCCCTGGATGTACTTCGTGCTGACGTCTCCCGACGGCACGCTGTCGTTCTCGGTGACCGACGAGGAGTTCCAGCGCGACAAGGCGGTGTGCCAAGAGCTGGGACTGTGCGGTTGAAAAAGCTCGGCACTCTGCACAGGTCGCTCACATAGTGTCGGAGCGTGGTCATGCCTCGCGGGCAGTCGGGCGGGAGTGGGGGCCGATGATCGTTCCAACTGGCGGCACCCGGGTTGCAGGAGTCATCGGCGATCCTGTGCGGCACTCGCTCAGCCCGGCGCTGCACAACGCCGCGTTCGCCGAGCTGGGCCTGGACTGGACGTACCTGGCATTCGAGGTGCCCGCCGGCCAGGGCGCCGATGCCGTGGCCGCGATGCGGGCGCTCGGCATCGAGGGCCTGTCGGTGACCATGCCGCACAAGGACACTGTGGCGGCTGCGGTTGACGAGCTGTCGCCCGCGGCAGCGCTGCTCGGTGCCGTGAACTGCGTGCGCCGGGACGGCGACCGGTTGATCGGCGAGAACACCGATGGCGCCGGATTCTTGCGCTCGCTGCGCACGCAGGCAGGGGTCGACCCAGCAGGGCTGCGCATAGTCGTGCTGGGGGCTGGCGGCGCGGCGCGGGCGGTGATCGTTGCCTTGGCGGCCGAGGGGGCGCTGGTGACGGTGGTGAACCGCTCACCAGATGCGGCGGCACGGGCTGCGGCACTGGGTGTGCCGGCGGGCGGCGCAGCAATCGCGGTATCGGGCGGATTTTCGGGTTCGGTGGCAGTCGGAGGCCCTGCAGCGGTGCGCGACGCCGATGTGGTGGTGAATGCCACACCGCTCGGCATGACTGAAGGTGATCCTCTGCCGGTTGATCCGGCGCTGTTGAGCGACAGCCAGCTCGTGGTCGACCTCATCTACCGGCCTGAGCGGACATCGCTGCTCGACGCGGCCGCCCAGGCAGGTGCGACGACCCTGAACGGCGTCGGCATGCTCTTGTATCAAGCCGCAGAGCAATTCACGATGTGGACCGGACACGACGCTCCCGTCGACGCGATGGCAGAGGCTGTCAGCCTCGACCTCGCCGTTTCGTAACCCGAGGGCTCCACCCAGCGTGCGGCAGTCATCCTCAGCGAGGGCTGCGTGATGGTCACCCAGGTGGGACCGAGTCTTGTCGCCGGTGCGGTCGCCGGACTGGGCGGCGCTGCGGCAGGTGCCGCGGCAGTTCGCTGCGCGAAGCGCTGCTTCGACGTCCACCTGCAGCCTGCATTGACGATGGCGGCGTGCACGGCGACAGGCGCGGTGCTGGCGCTGCGGATCGGCGCCCACCCATATCTCGCCCCGCTGCTGGCATTCGGCTGGGCCGGCGTGATCATTTCCGCGGTCGACCTGCGTACTCATTTGATCCCGACACGCTTGCTGCAAGCCTGCGCTGCCGTCGCGGTCCCGCTGGTGTGCGCGGCTGCCGTGCTCGATGGCGGCTCCGCAGGTCTGGCGGGCGCGTCGGCCGCGGCAGCCATCGGAGCAGCGCTCGGCTGGGGGGCGATGCACGTCATCTGGCGAGCTGCGCGTGGCGGGCTCGGTTATGGAGATGTGAGGCTTGGCGGCTACCTCGGCCTGCACCTCGGCCTCGGCGGGCTCTCGGCCGTGTGGGCAGGGCTGCTTGCGGGCTTCGCTATCGCCGCCGTCGTCGGCGCTGTCGGGGTGGTCGCGTTGGGCCGGAGCACCGACCACCGGTTCGCCCTCGGACCGTCTCTGGTTGCCGGTGCGCTCGCCGCCGCGTGGTGGTTCATGCCGCCGGGCCTCGCCGCCTGAGCACGTCGCAGTCCCCATTGCTCGCTGTCTGCCAGAAGTCCGCTGCGCGCTGAGGCGTCCTCGCAGGGAGCCAGCCAGGATGCGTCGGTACCCTCGCAACCGATGTCGGGCACTATCCGCGTCGATGTTCCGCTGGGCGACCGCTCCTACCCCGTGCTGGTCGGCGCTGGAGCGCGCCACGAGCTCGCCACGGTCCTGCGCGAGTCGAAGCTGACCGCCGGGGCCCAGCGCGCCGCGGTGGTCACCCAGCCAGGCATCGGCGTCGAGATGGATCCGGGCATCGGTTTCGAGACCTTCGAGATTCCCGACGGTGAGCAAGCCAAGGAGTTGTCGACCGTGGGCGAGCTGTGCAGCGCGTTCACCCGCTTCGGCCTCACCCGCCGTGACGTGGTGGTGGGTGTCGGGGGAGGCGTCGTCACCGACGTGGCCGGCTTCGCGGCCGCCGTGTACCACCGCGGCGTCGCGGCGGTACACGTCCCGACCACGCTGCTGGGCCAGATCGACGCTGCCGTGGGCGGCAAGACGGGTGTCAACCTTGCTGAGGGCAAGAACCTCGTGGGGGCCTTCTGGCAGCCCGCAGCCGTACTGTGCGACACCGAGGTGCTCGACACGCTGCCCGAGCGCGAGCTGCGCGCCGGCTACGGCGAGCTGGCCAAGTACCACTTCATCGGCTGCACACCGCAGGCCGCGCGTCTCGTCGGCTCCCACCCGTCGCTCGCGCAGCGCCTGAAGGGCGGCGAACCGCTCAGCTCGCTCGAAGGGGCAGAACTGGTGGCTGCGTGCGTCGCCATCAAGGCCGAAGTGGTGGCTTCCGACGAAACCGAGAGCGGCCGCCGGGCGTTGCTGAACTACGGGCACACGCTGGGGCATGCGCTGGAGATCGCCGGGCGGTTCGACCTGCGTCATGGCGAGGCGGTGGCCATCGGCCTGCGCTACGCGGCCGTGGTAGCTCGCCTGCTCGGGCGCATCGACGACGATCGTGTGGCTGAGCATGAGCGCGTGCTCGTCGCCTACGGGTTGCGTGCGAGCCTGCCCGACGGCATCGATCACGACGAGATCATCGAGCTGTTCGGCCGCGACAAGAAGGCTGCCGGGGGCATCACGTTCGTCCTCGACGGTCCCGACGGCCTCGAAGTGGTGCCCGACATCGATCCGGGCGTACTTCGAAACGCGCTCGAGCGGATGTGAGTGCAGCTATGCCTCGCCACGTCGTGCTGCTGCTGTCAGGCCCGAACCTGAACCTCTTGGGCACCCGCCAGCCCGAGATCTACGGCACCGAGACGCTGCTCGATCACGTGCGCGCGGCCCGTCGAGCCGCGACCGAGCGCGGTTGGGATCTCGAGCACCGCCAGAGCAACCACGAGGGGGAACTGGTCGATGCAGTGCATGCCGGCATCGGCCGGGTGGAGGCGATCGTGGTGAACCCCGGCGCGCTCACCCACTACGGCTGGTCGCTGCACGATGCGCTTGCCGCATTCGAGGGCCCGATCGTGGAGCTGCACCTGTCCGAGCCCCGCGAGCGCGAGCCATGGCGGCATCTGTCGGTGGTGGAGCCGCTAGCCGCTGGACGGGTGGCGGGAGAGGGCGGCGCCGGCTACCCGCGAGCAGTCGCCCTGGCCATCGATGCGGCGCTCGCCACTGCCGACACCCCCGATACCGGCGACCAGGCCGACCAGCCATCGTGATGCCCTGCCGTGACGGCGGGCCGTGCTTGTACCGTCCCGCTGCGAACCTGCAAGCACCCGGGCTGACCGCGAGGCGTTGACATGGCCATCTCCACCGCCGACTTCCGCAACGGCATGACGCTCGATCTCGCCGACGGGCTGTTCCAGCTCACCGAGTTCCAACACGTCAAGCCGGGCAAGGGCGGCGCGTTCGTGCGCACCACGCTGAAGAACGTCCGCACCGGCGCCACGCTGGAGCGCACGTTCCGGGCGGGCGAGCGCATGGAGCGCGCGGTCATCGACCAGCGCGACATGCAGTATCTGTACGCCGACGGCGACTCGCTGGTGTTCATGGACACCGACAGCTACGAGCAGCTCCCGGTCAGTCGCACGGCGGCCGGCAGCGCCACGAATTTCCTGGTGGAGGGCGAGATGGCCACGGTGGTGCGCCACGGCGACGAGGTGCTGGGCGTGGAGTTGCCCGCATCGGTGGTGCTGGAGGTGGCCGACACCGACCCCGGCGTGCAGGGCGACCGGGTGTCGGGTGCGCGCAAGCCGGCCACGATGTCCACCGGATTGGTGGTGCAGGTGCCGCTGTTCATTGAGACCGGCGAGCGGCTGAAGGTCGACACCCGCAGCGGCGACTACATCGAGCGGGCCCGCGGCTGACGCCGCCGGGTCGCCGATACGGGCTCGAGCCCACTGCCATGAGCCGCCCGAGCGACCCCTTCGCCGCTCCCGACGAGCCGACCCGCCGCCGAGAGGCGCGCCAGCGCTCGGTGGAGCTGCTGTACGAGGCCGAGATGAAGTCGTGCGAGCTGGCCGATGTGCTTGCCGAGCAGGTCAGCGATGTGGACCCGTTCGCGCTCGAGCTGGCCACCGGCGTCGCCGCCCAGCGCGAGGCGCTGACCCAGCGGCTCGCCGAGCTGCTGAACGTGGGCTGGACGCCCGAGCGCCTCGGTGCGTGCGACCGGCTGATCCTGCTGCAAGGCCTCTTCGAGCTCGAACGAGGGGCAGCCCCCGCAGCGGTGGTCATCAACGAAGCCGTCGAGCTGGCACACCAGCTGGGCGCCACCGATCGCAGCGGCGCCCTGGTGAACGGCGTTTTGGCGGCTGCCGACGCCCGGTGACCAACACAACGTGGGCGATCAGTTCATCGACAGCCCGATCGTGACGGTGGCGGCATGAGCCCAGACGGCGGCCCGCCGCAGCGACGGATCGCCGAACGCGAGCTCGTCTTCCTGCTGGGTGCCATCAGCGCCACCACCGCACTGGGCATCGACATGGCGCTGCCCGCCTTCGGCGACATCCGGCTGGGCCTGGGCCTCGCCCCCGATTCGCCGCGGGTCGCGCTCACAGTCACCTTGTATTTCTTCGGCCTGGCCGGCGCGCAGATGTTCTATGGCCCCTTCACTGATCGATTCGGCCGCAAGCCGGTGCTGTACGCCGGTCTGGCCCTGTACACGCTCGGGGCACTGGGCTCAGCACTGGCGCCCTCGTTCGGAATCCTGATTGCCAGCCGGCTGGTCTGGGGCATCGGCGCTGCAGGGCCACGCGCCCTGTCGCTGGCCATCGGTCGTGACCTGTACGAGGGCGACCGGCTGGGCCGCGTGCTGACGGCGGTCATGGCGGTCTTCATGGTGGTGCCCGCCATCGCGCCCCTGGGGGGCCAGGCGGTGCTGGCCCTCGGTTCGTGGCGCTGGGTGATGGCCGCCCCGATGGCGCTGACCGTGGTGCTGGCGCTCTGGATCATCCGGCTCCCTGAATCGCTCCCGCCCGAGCGCCGCCGCCCGCTCACGCTCGGTCGCACCCGCGAGGCCATCGTGGCCGTGTTCGCCAACAAGCTCACCATCGGCTCGGCGCTGGCCGTCATGTTCGACATGGGCGCGTTCTTCTCGTTCCTGGGCAGCAGCCAGCTGCTGTTCGACGACGTGTACGGCCGGGGCGGGGTGTTCGCCTACTACTTCGCCGCGATGAGCGTGTTCATGGGGCTGGTGGTGTTCACCGGCAGCCGGCTGGTGACACAGATCGGTGCCGATCGGATGATCGTGACGCTGATGCCGATCACTGTGGTGCTGTCGTGCGCGCTCGCGCTGTGGTCGTGGCAGGCCGGTGGCCAGCCCTGGTTCTTCGGCTGGTTTGCCGTCATCGTGGTGATCAATGCCCTGCGCACGTTCGTCAATCCGCTCATCCAGGCCCAGGCGATGGGACCCATGGGCGAGCTGGCAGGCACGGCCTCGGCGGTGATCGGCACGATCTCGATGGGCGGAGGCGCCGTGCTCGCCATGCTCATCGACCGCATGATCGCCGGCTCGGTGACCCCGCTGGTCACCGCATACGCCGGCTACGGAGCAATCAGCCTGGCCTTCGCACTGTGGGCGCGACGGCACCGGCTGTCTTTGTTCGCCGCCGGCACCTGAAGCCAGCGGCTGTTGCCGCGCCTGTGGCCGGCAGCAGCGGGGACAAGACATCGCGCTCGCAGGAAGTGCGAGACAGCCGTGATTTGCCTGTGTATATCACATCTATTGAAAATGATTGGAATTAGCTGAAACAACGCGCTTAGAACTCGCATCGAATCTTCGCGGCAATCCCGACCGAACGAGATGACCGCAAAGACGACCTCGGACTACGAGATCGAGGAGCTGGGCGATGGCGAATCAAGAGTGCGGCAGGGGGACAGCGCTGGCTCTGCTGGTGCTGCTTGTCGGGGCGCTCACGGTGGCCTGCAGCGGCGATGGCGGTGAGCCGGTCGACCTCGGCCCGTCGATCACGGCCGAGCCCGGCGACGCCGCCATCGACGATGCCCGCAGCATCTCCGAACAGCAGGCTTCGGCGCTGGGTGGTCGACCCGCCGACGAGGCCCGGCCGATCGTGGCGGGCAACGGCCAGTACCCGACCGCCACCGAGCACCACTCGACATTGGAGTTTCCGACGGCCGCCCAGATCGGCAGCGGTCGGATCTGGGTCCCGTGGCCGCCATACCCGGAGCTGGATCCCGCTCGACAAGAGCCCAGCCAGCCGGCGGTAACCGGCTCGCGATCTGAGCTGCTGGGCGACGTCGGACAAGGTCACGGCTATGTCGTCGCTCAGCGAGCGCAGTGGGCGGCGATGCCCCCCTACCTGCCAGAAGCCCGGGCAGCGCTTGCCGACGGCACCCGACTGGCACATCGGCGCGGGGGAACCCCCAGGGCATGGGAGCTGGTGGTCGACCCTGGAGGCCTCGGCTACGAGACCCGCCTCAGCGCGGATCGCAGCGGGGCCTATGACCATGTGGCGCTCTGCCCACCCCATCCGACAGCCGAAGCGCTCGGCGTGGACCCTGGCCGCACCGGTGCTGAGCGGGATCGGGCAGGTGCCGTCATTGAAGCGTTCATCACCGGGATGCGCTCGCCCGGGGGCCGCCCGATGCATTCATGGGGCACGACGGTCAACGACATCGCCAAGCTGTTGGTGTACAGCCCCGGTGAGCCGATGGAACTGGCACTCGGCGGCCACAGCCTGGCCGACGCTGGGTTCTTCCCCGGCGACTGGTCGACGCAAGCCAAGCAGTGGCTGACGCTGCGGGCAGCACAGGGCGCGGTGACTGACTCGTTGGTGGGCCACGCCGTCGTGAGCGTCGGGCCCGAGACGCTGTGGGAAGCGTGCAGCGACCTGGCCACGATCATCCCCGGCATCTACACCGAATCGCATCGCACCCGCCAGCTCGAATCGCTGTGGGCGCGAGGTCTCCGGTTGAGCTTCACGGCGCCGCCTGTCGAGCGGGCCTGGGTGGTCGACCTCAGCGCTGCGGGACATGCACTGGCGGTGATCTGCCATCCGCCCGGGCAGTCCTTCCTGGTGGATGCGTCGACGGGTGAGCGCCTCGATGCCGGCACTGATCATCTGGCGCAGGTCGAGGCCATGTGGCTCACCTGGTCCCGGCTCAGCTACCGGGTGCTGCGCAATGCCCTGTTCGAGGGCGACTGCGACAGCGATGCCTTTGCCCAGGCTGCGCAGTGGCTGCAGAACGAGAAGGACACTGAGGCCGCCGCCATCGACTGGAGCGAACCCCGTGCATGGGGATCGGGCGTGCGCAACCAGTGGATCGCCGTTCGTGAATGGGTGGACGTGCCCCAGCAGGAGGCGTGGCGGGCTCACCGGGATCACGACTGGCACTTGGAGTTCTGGTGCGCCACGGGCATCCCCGTCGGCGCATTGGTCGACAGGGAGCTGGTTCGTCCCTCGCTGCAGGACCGGTGCACGCCCGCCCAGTGGGACGCGATGTCACAGGCAGCGGCAAGCGCGCCGGTTGTCGACTGGGAGCTGTCCGCTACCCAGTGGGCGCCCGGCGTGAGTTGGCACGAGCGCATGTACCTCTCGCCCTTCAAGTCGTTCGAGCAGATCCTCGGTTGCTCACCGCACGCCGACATGATCGCTGAGACGCTGCGGCGCCAGACCGGGCTGCCGGCAGAGCGACGGCCAAAGAAGCCGTGGCCGCCAGAGTCGCTGCCTCGGACTGCAGACGGGCATGCCTACCCGCGCCCGATGCCGCCGTGTCTCGGGGCCAGCTGGCCGCCGTCGTCAGACCGCTACTGGTGGCCGCAGGCCGAACCGCTGGCTGAGGTCTCATCGTGACGACTGCACGGTGTGCCAGCGGCCGCGCGGCCTGGTGGACACTCGGCGTCGCGCTGGTTGCAGTCCCGCTCGCCGTGATGGCTGCGCGCGGCGATGCAGTCGCGGCGCAGACAGCCACGGCGCCGGTGCTGAGCTGCGAAGCAGGCATGGTGCTCGACAGCGCGAGCGGGACATGTCTCACGGAGCGCACCGAGACCGTGCTTCGTCCGTCGAGTTGTGGGAGCGGATCCACCCAGGTTCCCGGCCAGTACGGCGGCCATGAGTGTCAGAGGAAGGTGACCACGAGAGTGGACACCGGCCGTACCCAGCAGGTGTACAGCCACACCACCTATGACGACGTGTGGATATCGACGGGCACCAAGACGGTCCAGACCGGAACGAACCGCGTCTGGACGCCGCCGCGAACGCAGATCGAGCCGCTGGTGCCGCCGCTGCGTGTGCAGACCGGCACCAGCCGGCGTTGCGACTTCGATCCCATCTCGGGCCAGCAGTACAACTGCCGCAACGTGCCGGTGTACGGCTACCAGACCACCCACACGGTCACCATTCCCGGCTACTGGAGCGAGACACCTGTCTACTCCGAGGTCGAGACCGGCTACTGGGACCGGGTGCCCACCATCCATTACACCACTGTGCCGGTCTACGAAACCGTGACGGAGTGGGTGACCACGCCCGCATCGCCCGGTCCGTGCCCGTCGGGCTGGCAGTCTGCCGGGAGCCAGTGCTCGCGCACCGTTCTCGGCCAGCCGTCTGCTGCGCCCGCGCAGAGCTGCCCATCGGGTTCGGTGCCCCGCTACGGCGATGCGCTGGGCGGCACCGGTCCATCGGTGCTGACATGCCAGTCGTCGGCGCCCGGTTCGAATCCGGACACCGGCACTGACCAGGAAGACAGCGGCGGACCCATCGACAGCCCCGACGGCGGTGCGCGGCCGCTGCATCACCTGGCGGGCGAGAGCGACGAGCGGCTTGCCGAGCTGGGCATCCATCGCTGCGCCGACGGGCTGCTGTCGTATGTGCCGTGCCACGAGCTGCCGGGACGCACCTGGGACAGCGAGCCCGATGTCTGCGACGACATCGAGGGAACGACGTACCGGCCCGATCACGGCGGGAGCTGTGTCACCGAGAGCGACCTGCTGAACAAGTGCACGACGCCCGGCGACTGCGAGGAAACCACCATCCGCACCTACTGCCCTGCGATCGGGGAGCTGGCGAACACGCAGATACAGGAGCATGCACACCCTCATCGCGGCGCGGAGACCTACCGGGTGTGCATCTTCGACTGCTCGAGCTTCGGAACCTTGCCGCGGTACGTGCAAACACGCATCAACGGTTCCTACGACTACGCATGCCTGCCTTCGCCCCCAAAGGACCCGCCGCCGACAACTGCCACGACAACGACCACCACCGAGCCTGACGGTGGCTCCGACGACGACGCAAAGGATGATTCAAACGACGATGATGGTGACGGCGACGGTCCCGACAGTCGACCCGACACCACGACCGTTGTCACGCAGCCCACTACGACCACCGCTGCCCCCGACCCGCTGTGTCCGGCAGTGCCGCCGCTGCAGCTGAGTGCTGCCGATGCGGCTGCGCTGGCGTGGGAATCGCACGTGCGCTCAGCGAGCGTGGCCGCATCTCGCCAGGGCGATATGCCCGGTGGGGGTCGGCACTTGCAGGTGGCCCCCGGTCGCGGCTGGATGCGCGCCCACCGCACCGTGCAGATCAGCGACGCGGACTGCGCGTGGGTTGCGGCGCAGATGCGTACTGCCTGGTCGGAACTGCGGCCGTGGATCGCGGCCGAGCGACGGATCATCGAAGCCGAGACCGGCGCCGGGCACCTCGTCGGCCGGTGGGATGCGCTGAGCGCTGATCAGCAGCAGCTCCTGCGCCAGTGGCACCGACCTGGTGTGGCGCCTGCGGAGGTGACGTGCGCGGTCGCAGATGCCGTGGGGTCCGCAGCAGCGGGAAGCTGCGGATGGCTCTTCAGTCACCCTGCGGCATTCGCCTGGCGCTTCGAGGTGTGCTTCGAAGCGGTGCCGGCGGCGGGACGGGATCCCGGGAAAGCCAGCGCCAATGGGGACGGGCCGCCCGCGAGCGACGACTGCTGGGTCACGCTGGCCTCAGGAGCAAGCTGGATCCGGCCAGTGAGCGAGTATGCGGACGGCCGGGTCACCGTCACACAGAGCGGGGCGCGGCCGTGATGCCGCCGGCTCGCCCCGGCTTCGGGCCCGAAGAGCGGGCACCGGCTCAGTCCGGCGTGACGATCGAACCGTGGCGGTTCGGCGTCTCAGCCGTGATCGTGGTTGTTGTCGTGGTGGCGATCTGGCTGTGGGGTCGCCCGCATCAGGAGTCGCCGCAGGTGCTCGTGGCGGTGACATCGGAGGCGTGGCTCGCAGGCCAGCCGCCGGGAGCCTTTGACGCGGCGGAGATCCCGCAGGATCTTGCTGGCCGGTTTGCCGATCCTGAAGCCATAACGGGCAGCATCGTGGCCTTCGATGTGCCCGCCGGGACGTTCGTCACGCCGGCCCTGCTGGGTCCGCCGGAAGCTGCTCTTGGCGCGACCACCGTCATGCGTTTGAGCGCGGACACCTCCGCGTGGCCAGCACCGGGCCCTCGAGCTGGCAGCCGCGCGGTGGTGGCCGGCGTGCTGGGCGGCTGCGCACTCGACGTGACCACCTTGGCAGGAGGCGCGGAGGGGAGCATCGTGGTTCACGTCGATGCGGTCGGCGCTGCGCGTTACGCGCGCACCTCCGAGCTCGACGGCCTCGTGGTGTGGCCGGCGCCGCCCGCAGGCTGGCCCCAGTGCCGACCGGTGAGCAGTGCTGGAACGGTTCCGTCGACGTTCGGCAGCAATGTGCCGCCGGGATTCGGCAACGAAGCGTCGTCGCCGTTCGCGGATTCGGCAGGAGGCTGAGCAGTGTTGCTCGCGCTGTGCGACGACGCCGTGGACCCCGCAACGCGCGACTGGGTGCGCGACGCAATGCGGGCTGGCTTGTCCGCCGTTGCGGGCCAGGTCTGGTTCGCCGCCGACGTGGCGTCGATGCCGCGCCCGGACGAGGGGGTCGAGCCGTACGTGGTGTGGCTCACCAGCGATATGGAGCCTGATGCCATCGCGGCCGCGACGGCCGCGTCCAGTGAGGTGGTGCTGCTGCTCGGTGTGACCGCTGCTCGTGCCGCAACCCGTCCAGCCGGCAGTCCTCACGCTGCGCAGGCGTGGCACGCCGCGGCCTCGGGCGGGGTACCACGCACCGCAGTGTGGCTGCCGACCGCAGACGGCGGGCGCGGTGATCCAACCGGCGAGCTGTCAGCTGCGCTGGATGCGAACCGGGTGGTGCGCATCAAGCGGGTGGGATCCCGCAGCGCATACCGCCAGCTCCACCGGCTCGGGCGCTCGCTGGCGTCGTCCGCGTGCGCCCCGCAGCGACTCGACCGCACCGACGGCGCGGTGCGGCGACGAACCGCGGCGCGCGCTGCCACCGACGCGCTCTCCGAGCTGCTCGACGAACCCGACATCGAGGAATTCCAGATACGCGGCGGGGAGTCGATGCTGGCGCAGTATGCGGACGGCCGGGTGGAGCGACGGTCGTCACCATTCGCCGCTGACGACGATCTCATCGAGGCGGTGCGATTCCTGGCGAGTTATTCCGGCGATCGACCCCAGCGCTTCGACGAGCTGGACCCCCGGCTGGATGTGCGCGTCGGCGACCGCTGGCGCCTGCACGCCGAGGCGTTCGTGACGAGCCCGCCCAACGTCGTGCTCCGCTCGAACATGGCCGGCCGGATGCGTCTCGACGACCTGGGCATCGCCTCGAACGAGCTCGGCAGCGTGCTCATCGAGGCCATTGCCGGCAGGGTGCGGGCCAACGTGGTGGTCGCGGCGGCGATGGGCGGTGGCAAGACCACGCTGTGCCAGGCACTGCTCGCGGCGGTGCCCGACCACGAGCGCATCGACACCATCGAGGACACGCCGGAGCTGCGCCTGGCGGAGTACGGCATTCATCCCAACACCTATGAGCGGCTGACCCGCGATGCGAATCAGGACGGGCACGGGCGTCATTCGATGGCCGACCACATCCGCGATGCCAAGCGGGCGAACGCCGCCAAGCTCGTGGTAGGGGAGATCCGCGGCGAGGGTTGCGAGGCGCTGCTGGATGCCATGTCCTCGGGCTTGGACGGGTGCCTGGTCACGCTCCACTCGCAGCCGGGCAAGGGCGTGCTCGAGAAGCTCGTGGCGTATGCCTGCTCCGAGGGAGCAGAGCCCGACTACGCGCGCCGTCAGATCGCCGCTGCAGTTGACCTATGCGTCTGGATGGGTCGCAATGACGCCGGTGAACGGGTCGTCGTTGACGTCACGCAGCTCACCGGCATCGACGATGCCACCGGGGTCATCTCGACGACCTGCCTGTGGGCGCTGCGGTCGGGCGACCGGTGGGCGACCCCGGCCGGACGGCCCGCTGGCCGCATGGCGGAGGTGTACGTGTCCGCTGGCCTCCCCGCAGCAGGCGGCGACGCCGACCTGCCGACCGAGTACTCGCAGATCGTGGATGTCCCGCTGATGCCGAACCCCGCCCCGGCAGTGCCGCCGGTCGAGCCGTCGGATCCGCAGGTGGCACCTCCGCAACCAGCGGAATCGCTCTCGGGCCCGCCCGCGCCTCACACCGAGCTGTCGCGCGGCGTGCTGTGGGATCCCGGTCCGCTCATCCCCATCGACGACCCGCCGCCGTACGAGCCGCTCGTTGCCGAGGACACAGTGTGCTGAAGATCGCTGCACTCGGCATGGCGGGCTGCGCGGCCGCGCTGTGGACGCTGTTCAGCGCTGGCCGGAGGGCCCGCTCGCGCAGCGATGAGTCGCTCCGCTGGCCCCTGCTCGTGACCGGCGCTGCGGCATTCGTCGCCGGGCTGGCGTTCGGGCCGACGGCGGCTGGGCTCGCAGGCGCCGTGGTCGGCATCGGCGCATGGTGCGCGGCGTGCATCGTCCGCAGCCGCCAACGTGTGGATGCGGCAGAGTCGGTGGCGCAGTTCGCATCGATTCTTGCGAACCAAGCTCAGGTTTCGCGCACGGTGGTGGATGCACTCGAGACCTCAGCACCGCTGGCCACCGGGCCGATGGCCCAGACAGCGGCCAAGCTCGTCGAGGAATGCCGCAGTGTGGGCGTGGAAGCTGCAGCGCAGCAGTTCGCAACGGGCGCCGACGGCGCGGTGGCCGCCTGGCTGGCCGACGTGGTGGCAGTGGCCGCAGCGAGCGGCGGCCAGTGGGTGCCGATCCTGGGCGTGCTGGAAACCGAGGCCGCGGAGGCCGCCTCCACCGCACGCCACTTCCATCGCCACGTCGCCGCCAACCTGCCCCAGCTAGGGCTCGCGGCCGCCCTCGGCGCGGCAGTCGCCCTCGGCAGCGCGCTGGTCAGCCCCGATGCGTGGGCATGGCTGTCGGGACCGCAGGGGCAACGCATCGGGCTTGCAGCCACGGTGATCGGCGTCGCCGTGAGCGCGCGCCCGCTTGCGTCGGCCTGGGAGATGCTCCGGTGACGGTGCCGTGCCGCCGCTGGGCGCTGCCGGCCCGGGAGATGCTTCGATGAGCGTGCCGTGGCCACCGGCCGGCGCGCTCGGCATGTGGCTGATGGCCGGCACGGGTGCGTGCGCTGCGATCCACCTGCTGGCGTCGAGCGAGCGTCGTCGCCGCGACCGCCGCCGGCTGAGCGCATTGGGCTGGAGCCCGGCGCGGCTGACCAGCCTGACCGTGATCGTGGCAGTCTGCACGATCGGTGTCGGCGTCGTTGCCGCAGGTCGGCTGTCGGGCAGCGAGGGAAGCTCGCCCACCACCGCGCTGGCGTGGTCGCTGCTGGCCGCCGTAGTGGCGGCGTGGGCAGTGCCGGGACTCATGGCTGGTGCCGTGCTGGCCGGTCACCGGCACCGCGTCGATGGCGCCGTGCTGCTGTGGCTGCGCCGCATACGACTCTTCGTGGCGGCAGGGCATCCGATCAGCGTGGCGGTGCTCGATGCGGCCGAGCGCGTCACCGATCCCGCCTTCGCGCCTGCCGCCGGTGCGGTCAACGCAGCCGTGCTCGGCGGGCGCGACCCGCTCGCCGCCGTAGCGGCACAGCTGGCCGACTCGCCGACGGCGTCGCTGCTGCGCACGGTGGACGCTGCCGAGCGATCCGGAGCTGCCGCCTCGCAGTTGCTCGACCGCGTCCTCGACCGTGTCGTGCGTGCCATGGACGACCGTCGTCGCGAATCCATCGACCGGCTCGGCCGCTCAGTAGGCGCAGCTGCCTCGCTGCTCGCTGTCGTCGCCTCCGCCGTCGTCATGGTGACCGTCGTCATGACCCTGCCCTCGGTGTGAGGAACCGCCGCAATTTGCCGCCCGAGATTCACAACCAGCCCCCAAAGACCCGCGGAAGCGGGAAAGGAGCAAACACATGGATTCCCCAGTTACCAAGCTGATCTTCATCGCCGCCGCCGTCGCCGCCTCAGTGCTGGTGGTGACGGTCATGTGGACCACCCTCGGCAGCAACGCCCCCCAATCGACTGACGACGCCGTCGAGTACTCGAAGATCCAAACCGAGAACTTGTGCAAGGCCGTCGGCGGCAACTGGACCCCCGGCACGAAGACGTGTGCGGCCAGGCCCTAACTGCACGCGTCCGCGTCGAGGTGTCGACGGTGCGATCTGAAGATCCTCGACCGCTTAATGGTCGCACACACTCGATCCGTGTCCGGTGACGCCACATGGACAGCTCGCTTTCGATTCTGCGCTTGTTCAGCGTGCTGGTGGTGTTCATGGCGCTGGTGATCTCGATGTTCGCCCGCCAAGTCGGCGCTGCCGCGGCGCAGGGGGCGGCCGACGCCGCCGCCATCGCCGTGACCGACCTCGTGCCGCCCGACTGGGACTGCACCGAGACGGACCTGCCGGCCGATGCGACGGCCACGGCGGCCCGGGTTGCGGTGGATCGCGCCGCGCAGCTCGCTGCCGTCCAGCCCACGGCGGTCGAAGTGCATGCCGACCCGACGTGCTCGGTCATCGTGTCGGTGCGGGTGTCCTCCCAAGGTTGGCTCAGCGGGGGCGAGTCGCTCGGCGTGGCCTGCCGCCGCCCGCCGTCGGCCGAGGGCGCCGCGCTGTGGGCACCGGTGGCGCCGCCGTGCTGAGCAGCGCGCCGCGCTCGTGGAAGCGGCCGGGCCATGGATGAATCCATCGGGATGCTGAGCGCAGCGGCAGTGCTGGTGTTCGGTATCTGGCTCGTGGACTACTCCGGCGACGCCACGCGAGCGTCGGGGTCGATCCGGGCGGCGAGCATCGATGCAGCGCACTACGCGGCCAGCGCGCTCGCCTCGCCCCCGGCCGCGGCCACCGATGCCGACGTCGACAGGCGCGCCGCAGACATCGCCGAGCGTGTCGTGGGCGCCGCAGCCATCGCCAGCTGCGACAGCGCCGATCAGCGCTACAGCGTCACTGCCGCCGTCCACCGCCTGCCCTCGAAGACCGAACCTGCGGCCGTGACGGTCGACGTGACCTGCCCGCTCGCGGTCTCACCCCTGTTCACCGACACCGTCAGCGCCCGCGTCGCCGTCCCGATCCCGCCGGCACCCGCCTCCCAGCCATGAGCACCACACGCGGCGTCGCCGACAATCGTCTCGGGGCCCGGGCGCTCGCTCGTCGGTCGCCGCGATGAGCACGCCCTTCGTCGCGCTCGCGCTCGCAGCGATGTGCGCGCTGTTCAGTGCCGCGGCTGCCGACACCGCGCAGGTCATGAGCCTGCGGAACCAGTCCGCCGACGAGGCCCGCCGGGTCGCGATCAGCACGCTCGACTCGTGCGCCGTCAGCGGCGATGCCACCAGCCGCTGCGTGCCGCCGACGGGCTGCACCGCTCCGGCGTGCGTTGTCTGCCGGCGCGGCGACGCCGTCCAAGCCGACGTGTCGCTGGATTGGTCGCCGGTGGTATTGCGAGGCCTTGCCCCAGCCCACGGCCGTCACGCGCTCAGCCTGCAAGCGCTCGACGTCGCCGACCTGGCCGGCACCGCCCTGCCCGCCTGCGCTTGAGCGAGTGTTGCTGGTGCGGAACGATGCGCAGCGGTGCGTCCGTGGGGGTTCGCAGTGCGCTGGAGTCCCTCTCCTCCAGTGTCATGCACTCGATGCCGGGTTGATCCAGCGCAGCTCAGCGAAACGGGCGAAATCGGAGTCTGCTGAGACGATGGCCAGGCCGTGCTCGATGCACAGCGCGGCGAGCGCAGCATCGGGAATCAGGTTGGCGCTGAGATGCAGGTCCCGCACCAGACGCTCGAGGATGTTCCGGTACCCCCGGCCGGGTTCGGGAATCCACGCGCTGGGAGCGCCCAGCCAGTCGTCGACGAACGCCCACGCCTCGGCGGGTCCGAGCGGATTCGGCACTGCTCGCGGGTTCGTGACGATCCGCAGGAAGCCGGTGAGCGACTGCCAAGGAAGCCCGACCCGACGTGGCCCGTTCAGCGCTCCCTCGAGCCACGTGCGCGTTGCGTCGTGGAACGGGCTCCGTTCGTCGACCGCGTACAGCAGGACGTTGGCGTCGATGAGCACCCGCAGCTACCTCGTGCGCGAGCCTTCGAGCACATCGATGGCCTCGGCCACGTTGCTGACGTCGATCTGGATGCCGAGCGGATGGGTCCGTTGGACGAAGGGGCGAGCGTCCGATGAGGCTGCAAGCCCGCGCCGCACGAGGTGGTTGACGGCCTCGGAAACGCCCATGCCGGTGTCCTGGCGCAGCCGTGCCAGCGCCCGTGCCGCATCCTCGTCGAATTCGATGGTCGTGCGCATGAGCAAAATATAGCACGAACATGGGGAAAATTAAGCATGCAAATGAGCAATCAAGTGCATGATCACGCCTCCAGAGTCAGATCTGTGCAGGACGCGGAATTGCGCGCCACGTCGCGGGAGGCCCGCGCTAGGGTGCGGTTCTGACCGTGAAGCGGGTCCCGTGAGGCCCGAACGGACAGGAAGGACCTGCGCGTGGCAGACCGCGAGCGACGCATGACGCCCCCCTACGGGGGCGTTTTCGTTGCCCGGACCACCATTCTCGATTCCAGCGGGGTCCACCGGGCGCTCACCCGTGTCAGCCACGAGATCATCGAGCGGAACGAGGGTCTCGACAACGTCCTCGTGGTCGGCCTGCAGACCGGCGGCGTGCAGATCGCCCTGCGGATCGTGCGGCTCCTGTTCGAGATCGACGGCACCGACGTGCCCTTCGGCACGCTCGACGTGGCGATGCACCGCGACGACATCGGCCTGCGCCCCGTCATGGCCGAAGCCGTCACCGACATCCCCTTCGACCTCGACGGCATGACGGTGGTGCTGGTCGACGACGTGCTCTACACCGGCCGCACCATCCGCGCAGCGCTCGATGCCCTCAACGACTTCGGGCGGCCCCGGGCGGTGCAGCTTGCCGTGGTGATCGACCGCGGTCACCGCGAGCTGCCCATCCGCCCCGACTTCGTCGGCAAGAACCTGCCCACCAGCCGCGAGGAGATGGTGGACGTCACGCTCGAGGGCGTGCTGCTGGGGGAGATGCGCAAGTGAGCGTGCACCTGCTGACCTTGGGCGAGCTCGGCACCCAGGGCATCTCCGAATTGCTGTCGCTCACCGACCGCTTCGTCGAGGTGGGCCGCCGGCCGATCCCTCGGGTGCCCGCCCTGCGCGGCCGCACCGTGGCCACGCTGTTCTTCGAGGAGTCCACCCGCACCCGGCTGGCCTTCGAGACCGCGGCCAAGCGACTGTCGGCCGACGTGCTCAACTTCTCCGCGGCCTCCTCGTCGCTCGCGAAGGGCGAATCGCTGCGAGACACCTTCGAGACTGTCCAGGCCATGGGCATCCATGCCGCCGTGGTGCGCCATCGCAGCGCCGGAGTGCCTGCGCAGATCGCCCGCTGGGCCGACGACGGCGTCGCAGTGCTCAACGGCGGCGACGGGTGGCATGCCCACCCCACCCAGGGTCTGCAGGACGCCTACACGCTGTGGCGCCACTTCAGCCCGATGCCCGACGGCCAGCCGGGCGCCGAAGTGGCCGACGAGCCCACGCTGGCAGGGCTCCGGATCGGCATCGTCGGCGACATCGTCCACAGCCGCGTCGCCCGCAGCGACATCGAGGCCTACACCGCGCTGGGCGCCAGCATCGTGCTGGTTGCGCCACCCACGCTGCTGCCGGCGCAGCCGCGTGACTGGATCGACTGCTGGTTCCCGGCCGACGCAGCCAAGCGCGTTGAGATCTCCCACAGCCTCGACGAGGTGCTCGACGATCTTGACGTGGTGGGGTTGCTGCGCTGCCAGCGCGAGCGCATGGTGGACGGCTTGATCGGGTCGGTGTCCGAGTACGTCGCCCGCTACGGCCTCACCGCCGAACGCGCCCAGCGCCTGCGCCCTGATGCGGTCATCACCCACCCCGGCCCGATGAATCGCGGCATCGAGATTGCAGGTGCGGTGTTCGAAGACCTGGCTGCCAACCGGGTGCTGGTCACCCAGCAGGTGTCACATGGGGTGGCAGCCCGCATGGCAGTGCTGTTCCGCCTGATCGGATCGGGCACGGCACTGCCCAACACGGATGCGACCCCCGAAGCCGCGCCCTCAGAGGCGGATACGACGGGCCGAGGCGGTGCCTGAGATGGCGAAGCTGCGGGCGCCGGCCGGAGGTGAGACGTTGCTGCTGGCAGGCGGCGAGATCGTCGAACGAACCGGTCGACGGTACGCAGACATCACCGTGCTGGACGGCCGAATCGCCTCTGTTGATCCTCCTGGCACGAGCCGCAACGGTTCGGCTCAGGTCATCGATGCGACCGGGTGCGTGATCGCCGCCGGACTGGTGGACCTGTTCAGCCGCCTCGGCGAGCCCGGCAACGAGGAGGCCGAGACCGTCGCGACCGCCACCGCGGCCGCCGCGCTCGGCGGCTTCACCGCTGTCCTGGCGCAGCCCGACACCGACCCGCCGCTCGACCGCTTGGGCCAGCTCGCCGAGCTGCGTCGCAATGCGGCAGGCGGATACTGCGCCGTCATCGCGGCTGCCACGATCACCGCAGACCGGGCAGGGAAGCGCCTGTCGCCGCTGGCCGAGCTGGCCGACGCTGGCGTCCGCTGGTTCACAGACGTGGGGCCGCTGGCCGACGCCGGCCTGCTGCGCCGGGCTCTGCAGTACGCCGGACCGCTGGGCGGGACTGTGTCGGTGCGCCCGGCCACTGCCCATCTCGGCGGCACGGCCGCCATGGCCGAGGGCGCCGTGTCGGCACGCATGGGCCTGGCCGGGGAACCGGCTGCCTCCGAGGAGCTGGCAGCCGGCGCTGCGATCGGCGTTGCGAGGCTCACCGGACGGCGGCTGCACCTCGACCGCATCAGCGCCACCCGCACAGTCGAGCTGGTGCGTGCCGCCAAGGCGGAGGGCATCGACGTGTCTGCGTCGGTTGCCGCCGAGCACCTGCTCTTCATCGATGCCGATGCCGACGGCTACGACACGCTCCTCCGGGCCGAGCCGCCCTACCGCGACGCGCAGGACCGGGCGGCGCTCATCACCGGTGTCAACGACCGCACGATCGATGCGGTGGTCAGCGGCCACTCGCCGGTTCCGCCGCAGGCGAAAGACCTGCCCTTTGATGAGGCACCGCCTGGCGTGGCGGCGCTGGAAACCTGTGCTGCACTCGTCCTGGGCCATCCAGACATCAGCGTCGAGACAGCGTTGGACGCGCTCGCGTGGCGACCTGCCGAACTGGCAGGTGCCGCACATCTCGGCGGCGGAACGATCGAGCCCGGCCAGCCGGCGAACCTCGTGGTTCTCGACCTCGACAGACCCTGGACGCTGGCCGAGCGCGGCTCGGTCTCGATGGCGCGCAACACTCCGCACCGCCGTCGCGAAATGGGTGTGATGGTGACGGCAACGGTCGTTGCCGGCCAAGCAGTGGTGGCCGATGGTGCGCTGTGCAGCACGGCCGATACCGTCGCTGCGCTCGCCGCAGGAAACACCCGATGACCCCAACCGCAGACAACCCCGCCGCGCCCACTGCCGGTGCGCTCGTGCTCACCGACGGCACCACCTTCGAGGGCGAGATGATCGGCGCGCCCCTGGGTCCCTCCGGCGGCATCGCATCGGGCGAGGTCGTGTTCAACACCGTGATGACCGGCTACCAGGAGGTCATCACCGACCCCTCCTACGCAGGCCAGATCATCGCTTTCACCTACCCGCACATCGGCAACTACGGCACGACCACCGCCGATGCCGAATCTCGCCAGCCGTTCTGCCGAGGCGTCGTCATCCGCGACCTGGCCCGCCGCCGCTCCAACTGGCGTGCCGACAGCGATCTCGACGCCTATCTCGCCCGTCACGGGGTGGCCGGCATCGCGGGCGTGGACACGCGCCGCCTGACACGCCATGTGCGCGACCACGGCGCCATGCCAGGTGCCTTCGGGCCCGCCCCCGACGATGAGGCGCTGGCACGCCTCGCGGCCGCGGCCACCGCCGAGCCCGGCACCGCGGGCGTCGATCTGGTCAGCGAGGTCACCACCGCCGAGCCATACAAGGCCGGCGATGGGCCATGGCGCGTGGTGGCCTACGACTTGGGCATCAAGCGCGCCATCGCTGTCAACCTCGGGCGCATCGCCACCGTCGAGGTGGTGCCGGCGCATACTCCCGCAGACGAGGTGCTCGCCCGCGAGCCCCACGGCGTGTTCCTGTCCAACGGCCCGGGCGATCCCGAGATGGCGGGCAGCGTCACCGACGCGCTCGGCGATTTGCTCGACCGGGTGCCGATCTTCGGCATCTGCCTCGGCCAGCAGGTGCTGGGGCTGGCGCTAGGCGGCCGCTCCTACAAGCTGCCCTTCGGCCACCACGGGGGGAATGTGCCAGTGCGCGACGAGTCGACCGGCCGCGTCGAGATCACCAGCCAGAACCACAACTTCGCCATCGAATCCGGCTCGGTGCCCGGCGTCGACGAGACGCACGTCTGCCTCAACGACGGGTCGCTCGAAGGCTTCGCCTGCCGCGACCTGCCCGCGTTCGCGGTGCAGTACCACCCTGAAGCCAGCCCCGGCCCGCACGACTCGCGCTACCTGTTCGACCGATTCGCCGATCTCATGTCGTCGTTCTGGGGCGGGACCCCCAACGGCGCCGGTCCCGGCGCCGCCGCCAGTCACGGAACGGCTCGCTGATGCCGCGTCGCGACGACATCGGCTCGATCCTCATCATCGGCTCGGGACCCATCGTGATCGGCCAGGCCTGCGAGTTCGACTACTCGGGCACGCAGGCCTGCCGGGTGCTGCGCGAAGAGGGCTACCGGGTGATCCTGGCCAACTCGAACCCGGCCACGATCATGACCGACCCCGAGTTCGCCGACGCCACCTATGTCGAGCCGCTCGACGCGGCGGTGCTTGAGGCGATCATCGCCCGCGAACGCCCGGACGCGCTGCTGCCCACGCTCGGCGGCCAGACGGCGCTGAACCTCGCCACCGAGCTCTCCAACAGCGGCGTGCTCGACCGCTACGGCGTCGAGATGATCGGCGCGTCCGAGGTGGCCATCAACACGGCGGAGGACCGCGACCGCTTCCGCCAGGCCATGACCGAGATCGGCCTGCGCTGCGCTCGCTCGGCCATCGCTCACTCCATGGGCGAGGCTCGCCGGGCCATCGACGAGATCGGCCTGCCGGTCATCATCCGTCCTGCCTACATCCTGGGCGGGGAGGGCACCGGCTTCGCTACCACTGCCGCCGAGTTCGAAACCGCGGCAGCCGCAGGCCTCGACGCCAGCCCGATCAGCGAGATCCTCATCGAGCAGTCGGTGAAGGGCTGGAAGGAATTCGAGCTCGAGGTGATGCGCGACCGCGCCGACAACTGCGTGGTGATCTGCTCCATCGAGAACTTCGATGCGATGGGCGTTCATACCGGCGACTCGGTCACCGTCGCCCCCACCCAGACCCTGTCCGACGTGGAGTACCAGCAGATGCGCGACGCGGCCTTCGCCTGCATCCGCCGCATCGGCGTGGAGACGGGCGGCTCGAACGTGCAGTTCGCCGTGGACCCCGCCAACGGCGAGCAGATCATCATCGAGATGAACCCGCGGGTCAGCCGCAGCTCCGCCCTGGCGTCGAAGGCGACCGGCTTCCCGATCGCCAAGATCGCCGCCCGACTCGCCGTCGGCTACACGCTCGACGAGATCACCAACGACATCACCGGCGAGACGCCCGCCAGCTTCGAGCCGACCATCGACTACGTGGTCACCAAGATTCCTCGCTGGGCCTTCGAGAAGCTGCCCGGTGCCGCGCCGGTACTCGGACCGCAGATGCAGTCGGTCGGCGAGGTGATGGCCATCGGACGCACCTTCCCCGAGAGCCTGCAGAAGGCGCTGCGCAGCCTGGAGCAGGGCCGTTTCGGCCTGAATGCTGACGCAGGCGAGGCGCAGTACGCCGAGCGCACGACGGCCGAGCTGCTCGACGCGATCGGCACGCCCACGCCCGAGCGCGTCTTCGAGATGGGAGAGCTGCTGCGCAGAGGCGCCGATCCTGACGAGGTCAGCACCGCCACCGGCGTGGACCCGTGGTTCGTCGACCAGATGCTCGCCATCATCGACGAGCGGGCGGCGCTCGAAGCGGCCGGCGGCCCCAGCCAGCTCAGTCGGCGTGCGTGGAAGCGCGCCAAGCAGCTCGGCTTCGCCGACGCCCAGCTGGCATGGCTGTGGGGCACCGGCGAGGCCGAGGTGCGCGCTGCGCGCCTTGAGGCGGGCGTGCGCGCCACGTTCAAGACTGTGGACACGTGCGCCGCCGAGTTCGATGCCCGTACGCCGTACCACTACTCCACCTACGAGGACGAGGACGAGATCCGCGCCGGCACCCGCCCCCGCATGATCATCCTGGGCTCGGGGCCCAACCGCATCGGCCAGGGCATCGAGTTCGACTACTGCTGCGTGCACGCCAGCTTCGCCCTGCGCGACGCCGGCTACGAGACCGTCATGGTCAACTGCAACCCCGAGACGGTCTCCACCGACTACGACACCTCAGACCGCTTGTACTTCGAGCCGCTCACCACCGAGGATGTCCTCAACATCATCGACGCCGAGGATCCGGTCGGCGTCATCGTGAGCCTCGGCGGCCAGACGCCGCTCAAGCTGGCATCGGAACTGCCCGCCGGGCTGGTGTGCGGCACGCCCGCCGACTCCATTGACCTGGCCGAGGACCGCGAGCGCTGGAACGCGCTCTGTGCCGCACTCGCCATCCCGCAGCCGCCCGGCGGCACCGCTGCCGGGCCGGCCGAGGCGGCCGCGATCTGCGACGACATCGGCTTTCCCGCGCTCGTGCGCCCCAGCTACGTGCTCGGCGGCAGGGCCATGACCGTCGTCTATGACCACGACGAGCTCGCCGCCACCATGGCCGAGCTGGCGCAGTTCTCCTCGCTGGGTCGTGAAGGAGGCCTGTCGGCCGAACGGCCCGTGCTCGTGGATCGCTTCCTCGAAGACGCCATCGAGGTCGACGTCGACTCACTGCGCGACCGCACCGGCGCGTGGATGCTCGGCGGGATCATGGAGCACGTCGAGCAGGCCGGCGTGCACTCGGGCGACAGCGCGTGCGCCATCCCGCCGCCGAGCCTCAGCGCCGAGACCCAGCAGACGATCGTGACCTATACCCAGCGTCTGGCCGACTCGCTCGGCGTGGTGGGGCTGCTGAACGTGCAGTTCGCCGTCAAGGCTGGCGAGGTGTTCGTGATCGAGGCCAACCCGCGGGCGTCGCGCACGGTGCCGTTCGTCGCCAAGGCCACCGGGGTGTCGCTCGCCAAGGCGGCATCGCGGGTGATGGCGGGCGAGACGCTCGACGAGCTTGTCGCAGACGGGATGCTGCCTGACTGGTCACGCAACGGCCAGCTGCCCGCCGATGAGCCAACAGGGCCGCGCCATGTCGCCGTGAAGGAAGCCGTGCTGCCCTTCGGCCGGTTCCCCTCGGTGGACACCGTGCTCGGCCCCGAGATGCGCTCGACGGGCGAAGTCATGGGCATCGACGCCACCTTCGGGCTGGCGTTCGCCAAGAGCCAGATTGCCGCGGGCGACGCGCTCCCGTCCGGCGGCACGGTGCTGCTGACGCTCGCCGACCGCGACAAGCCCGAGGGGCTCGAGGCGGCCCGCGTGCTCGTCGCGCTCGGCTTCGACATCGCCGCGACAGCCGGCACGGCCGACTACCTGCGAGGCAACGGCGTCGCCGTCGCGACCGAGGTGGCGAAGCTGTCGGTGGACGGCCACGAGACCTCGCCCGGCGCGGACTCGGTGCAGCTCATCGCTGCAGGTCGCATCCAGCTGGTGGTCAATACGCCGAGGGGTCGAGGGGCGCAGATCGACGGCCGCCACATCCGGGCGGCGGCACGCACGCATCACGTCCCGTGCCTGACCACCGTGGCCGCGGCCCGCGCCGCGGCCACGGGCCTGCGTGAGTGGCTCGCCAGCGATTTGCAGGTACGGCCGCTGCAGGAATTCCACGCAGAACTCGATGCGTCGATGCGACGCGAGCATGCCTGAGTCACTGCCCCGGGCCGTCCCTCGCGGAGGCGTCGACATGGCAGTGCGAGTCGGCAGCGTGGAGCTGCCCAACCCGGTCATGACGGCATCCGGCACTGCCGGCTACAGCACCGAGCTCGGCTCGTACATGGATTTGGCGTCGCTCGGGGCGATCGTGACGAAATCGCTCTCGCCGTTTGCCTGGGCCGGCAACCCGGCACCGAGGGTGGTGGGCAGCGCGGCGGGGATGCTCAACGCGGTAGGGCTGCAGAACCCGGGAGTCTCCGAATGGGTGGATCACGAGCTGCCGCGCCTGGCCCGCACGGGCGCCCGGGTGGTGGCCAGCATCTGGGGCCGCACGGTCGCCGACTACGCCACGGCAGCAGCGGCGCTGGCCGGTGCCGGGCTGACGGCGCTGGAGGTGAACGTCAGCTGCCCGAACCTCGAAGGCCGCGGCCAGATGTTTGCCTGCGATCCGTCGGCCACGGCCGATGCCGTCAGCGCTTCAACTGCTGCGGGCGTGCCGGTATGGGCGAAGCTCACGCCCAACGTCACCGACCTTGTCGAGATCGCCGAAGCTGCCGTGAGCGGGGGAGCCGAGTCTCTCACGCTCATCAACACCGTCTTCGGAATGTCGATTGACCCAGCTACGGCGCAGCCCACGCTCGGCAACGGCGGCGGGGGACTGTCGGGTCCGGCCATCCGCCCGGTTGCGGTGCGGGCCATCTACGACGTCCGTGCGGCGCTCGGCGGCGTGCCGATCGTGGGAGTCGGCGGGGTGGCCAAAGGGGAGCACGCAGTGGAGCTCATGGCTGCCGGCGCCAGTGCGGTACAGGTCGGCACTGCCTCGTTCTGGGACCCCAGGGCACCTCGCAGCGTGCTCAACGAGCTGCGGCGCTGGTGCGAGCGCCACGGTGTCCGCTCGGCAGCCTCACTCGAGGGGCGCGCCCACCGGACGGCAACCGACACACGGGAGATCATGTGAACCCGCCAACAGCCACTGCAACGGCATCAGTGCTCGGGCGAGTCCCAGCGCGTGATCGCTTGGCTCTCGCGCTCGATGTGCCAGACCGGGCCGCTGCCATGGCGCTGGTGGAGCGCTTCGGGGCCGAGTTCGGCGTCATGAAGGTCGGTCTCGAGCTGTTCCTCGCCGAGGGTCCCGGGGTGGTCCGCGACATCGTGTCGGCGGGCAGCCGCGTGTTCTTGGACCTCAAGCTCCACGACATACCGAACACGGTGGAGCACGCCGCTCGCTGCGCAGGCGAGCGGGGAGTCTGGCTGCTCACCCTGCACACCCAGGGCGGGCCTGACATGCTGGCCGCAGGCGTCCGCGGGCTGCGTGAGGGCGCTGCCGAAGCGGACTTGAGTCCCGAAGTGCCGATGGCACTGGGCGTCACCGTGCTCACCTCAGACGCCGACGCCCCGCCGGAGGTGCTGATGGACCGCGCCCGGCTGGCCGAGCGAGCCGGATGCGGCGGCGTGGTGTGCGCCGCGCCCGATCTTCCCGTCGTGACCAGCACCGTGCCGGGGATGCTCCGGGTGGTCCCGGGCATACGCCCTGCCGGGGCGCCGTCGGCCGATCAACGCCGCGTCGCCACCCCGGCGTCGGCATTGGCGGCAGGCGCCGACGTGCTCGTCATCGGCCGAGCGGTCACCGCTGCGCCCGATCCGGACGCAGCAGCGGCCGCCATCGTCGCCGAGGTCGCTGCGGCCCTGGGTTTGCCGTAAGCCTCGCCGCCATCGAGCCCGGTGTCCCTAGGGCCTATCTGCCGCATAGCTACACTGCACCACAATGAGTCCGCTGCCTGAACTGAGTGACGAGCAGCGTGCCGAGGCGCTGGCCAAGGCCAAGGAGGCCCGCGAGGTCCGCGCAAACGTCAAGCATCGGTTGAAGATGGGCCTGCTCACCTTCGACGAGTTGCTGGCCGAAGCCGACACTGTCGAGAACGTCGGCAAGCTCAAGGCACTCGCTGCCTTGGAGTCGATGCCCGGTCTCGGCAAGGTCAAGGCCCGCCGACTGATGGCTGAGATTGGCATCGCCGACAACCGGCGGCTGCGAGGTCTCGGCGAGACGCAGCGGCGCCGTTTGAGCGAGCATTTCGCACAGGGCTGAGCCTCTGAGGCGCGTGAAGACAGTCGCATGACCGACCCGGCGCCCAGCGGCGCTGCGAGTCATGGCGCGCTTGGGCGCGCACCGGGCGACAGTGCGCCTTGGGGCGTCACGCTGTACGTGGTGTGCGGGCCGGGCGGGGCCGGCAAGGGCACGATCGTGGCTGAGCTGGTGGCGCAAGACCCCACGCTGTTGCTGAGCCGATCCTGGACGACCCGCCCTCGCCGCGTCGGGGAGCCGGCCGAGGCCTACACCTTCGTCACGGCCGAGGAGTTCGATGCCCGGATCTCAGCAGGCGGGTTCTTGGAATGGGCCGACTTCTTCGAGTACCGCTACGGCACCCCGATGCCGCCGCCCGACCTCGACCGGGATCTGGTGCTCGAAATCGACGTTCAGGGCGCCGTGTCGGTGCGCAACCGTGATCCTGCCGCCCTGGTGATCATGGTGCTGCCGCCGAGCCGTGCCGAACAGGAACGACGCATGCGCCGCCGGGGCGACCCCGATGCAGACGTGGCACGCCGGCTCGCCAAGGCCGACGAGGAGCTGCCTGTCGGCTACCGGATGGCTGATCTGATCGTCGTGAACCGAGACATATCGAGCACGGTGTCGGAGATCGCGGCGTTCGTGGAGCGCACCCGGTCCCGCCGGTAGCCTGCGTGTCGCGATGACTGAGTCAACCGACACCATGATCACCCCAGGGCTCGAAGACCTGCTCTCCAAGGTCGACTCGAAGTTCACGCTGGTGAGCCTCGCTGCCATGCGCTCGCGGCAGATCAACTCGTACTACAACCAGCTCGACGGTGGCATCGGCTCAGTTGTGCCCCCGCAGGTTGCCTCGGTTGCCCGCAAGCCCTTGTCGATCGCATTCGAGGAGATCGACGCCGACAAGATCACGTTCGAGCGGTTCGACCCCGAGGAGCGAGCACGGCTGGAGGCCGAAGCGCTCGCGGCGGCGGAGGCTGACGCAGCCATGCTCGAAGTGGTTCCCGATCTCGACGCTTAACCTTTCGCGGCAGTGACGGACTCTGCCGATCAAGCCGAGACTGCTGAGAAGTCGCCGTTCGCCGGGCGCCGTGTGGTACTCGGTGTCAGCGGCGGCATCGCTGCGTACAAAGCAGTGATCCTGTGCCGGCTGATGATGGACGCCGGCGCGCACGTGGTCCCGGTGATGACCGCTGCAGCGCAGCGTTTCGTAGGCCGCGCCACCTTCGATGCCCTCGCCAGCGAGCGTGTGCAGACGTCGATCTTCGGCGAGGACGACCCGATCCCGCACACCACGCTGGGCCAGACGGCCGACGTGGTGGTCGTGGCGCCTGCGACGGCGCGCGTCATCGGCAGCTATGCCGCGGGCATCTCCGACGGCTTGCTCACCGCCACGCTGCTCGCCACGCGGGCACCGGTTGTGGTCTGCCCCGCCATGCACACCGAGATGTGGGAGCACGCCGCCGTGCAGCACAACGTCGAGGTGCTGACCGGCCGGGGGGTGCACATGGTGGTGCCCGAGGCCGGTCGGCTCGCCGGCGGCGACATCGGCACGGGCCGCCTTGCCGAGCCGGCCACGATCTTCGCCGCCGTGGCCGAGGTGCTCGCTGAGCTGCCCGAACCAGACCCTGCCCGGCAGTCACCGCCGCCGCGCCGCGACTTCGCCGGCGTCAGCGTTACCGTGAGCGCCGGAGGCACCCGGGAGGCCATCGACCCGGTTCGTTTCATTGGCAACCGCTCATCGGGCAAGCAGGGCTACGCCATCGCCACCGCCGCCCGGGACCGCGGTGCAGAAGTGACCTTGGTCACCAGCGCTGCGCTGGAACCGCCCGAGGGTGTTCGGGAAGTGCGCGTCGAGTCAGCCGCCGAGATGGACGCCGCTGTGGCGGCACATGCAGGTGCCGATGTGATCATCATGGCGGCGGCAGTGGCCGACTTCCGGCCTGCCGACGTCGCTGCGCAGAAGATCAAGAAGGGCAGCCCCGCCGGGAGCGCCGAAGCCCCGGTCATCGTGCTCGAGCACACCCACGACATCCTCGCCGGTCTCGGGGCGGCCAAGCCCCCGGGCCAGGTGCTGGTCGGTTTCGCAGCCGAGACCGCTGACGTGCTCGACAATGCCGCTCAGAAGCTGGCTCGCAAGAACCTCGACGTCATGGTGGCCAACGACGTCTCGGCGGCCGGTGCGGGATTCGCTCACGACACCAACATCGTGACCATCCTCCTGGCCGACGGCACCGTGCGGCCGCTGCCGATCTGCTCCAAGCGTGAGGTCGCCGACGCGGTGCTCGACACCGTCGTCGAACTTCGCCGCTGACTGGCTGCAGGGTTTCGTCTCGGTCCGTCTAGC
This sequence comes from Candidatus Poriferisodalis sp., assembly GCF_965204125.1. Classification (GTDB taxonomy): domain Bacteria; phylum Actinomycetota; class Acidimicrobiia; order Acidimicrobiales; family Poriferisodalaceae; genus Poriferisodalis. The sequence goes on from NZ_OZ241968.1 coordinate 2,556,031, forward strand.
CTTGCCGCGCTACTGCAATCGGCAGTTGCGGCGGGCCTGCACGATGGGCCAATCACGATCGGCAATCACGACCGAATGGGGAGCCACGGTGAACCAGTGGACCTTCACCTCAGAATCGGTGACCGAGGGCCATCCGGACAAGATGGCCGACCAGATCTCCGACGCCATCCTGGACTCGCTGATCGCCGAGGATCACCATGCCAGGGTGGCGGTCGAGACGCTGGTCACGACCGGCCTGGTCGTCGTGGCGGGCGAGGTGTCCACCGAGGCCTACGTGGACATCCCGCGAGTAGTGCGCAACACGATCACCGGGATCGGGTACGACCACGGCGAACTCGGGTTCGACGGCAACACCTGTGGCGTGATGATCGCTCTGGACGAGCAATCCCCGGAGATCACCAAGGGCGTCTTCGGCAGCAGCGACGCGGCCGCGCACGAAGACAACATTCCTGATCAGGGCGCCGGCGACCAGGGCATGATGTTCGGCTACGCCTGCCGCGAAACCGATGCCTACATGCCCCTGCCGATCCATGTGGCTCATCGCATGGCCGAGCAGCTCACCGAAGCACGCCGATCGGGCTGCATCCCCTACCTGCGCCCCGACGGCAAGACCCAGGTGAGCTTCGAGTACCGCGACGGCGAGCCGGTTGCGCTCCGCACAGTCGTCGTCTCGGCCCAGCACCGCGAGGGGATCGAGATCGAAGCCATGATGCGCCCCGATCTTCTCGAGCACGTCATCTGCCCCACGCTTCCCGAGCAGTTCGCCGACCACGATTTCGAGTTGCTGGTGAACCCCTCGGGCAGCTTCGTCAGCGGCGGCCCGGTCGCTGATGCCGGCTTGACCGGGCGCAAGATCATCGTCGACACCTACGGCGGCTATGCCCGTCACGGGGGCGGCGCTTTCAGCGGCAAGGACCCGTCAAAGGTCGACCGGTCGGCGGCGTACGGCGCACGCTGGGTCGCGAAGAACATCGTGGCTGCCGGAGCAGCGGACCGTTGCGAGATGCAAGTGGCGTATGCCATCGGGCGTGCCGACCCGGTCTCGGTGCTGGTGGAGACGTTCGGCACTGCCCACGTCGATCCGGAGGCCATATCGGCGGCGGTGGCCGAAGTGTTCGACCTCCGGCCCGCGGCGCTCGTGGCCGAACTCGATCTTCGGCGTCCCATCTACAAGGCGACGGCGGCCTACGGGCACTTCGGCCGCGTGCCCAACGGCGACACCTTCCCCTGGGAGCAGCTCAACCGCGTCGACGATCTCAAGTCCGCCTTGGGCCTCTAAGGCCGCCTGGCGCGACCACACCGGCCACAAGGCCGGGCGGGGCAGACTGCAACGATGCAGCGGGCGATGCAGGTGCTGGTCGATGAGCCGGCCATCGACCGCGAGTTCACCTACCTGCTGCCGCCGGAGCTGGCCTCCGGACGTGTGCCCGTGACCGTCGGCACGATCGTGCGAGTGGTGCTCAACCGCCGGCGCCTGCGCGGCTGGGTCACCGAGCTGGACGCGCCCGTGCCCAGCGGCCGGGAACTGGCGTCAATCAGCAGCGTCGTCGGCGTTGGGCCGCCGCCGCATGTGGTCGAGCTGGCCAGATGGGCCGCATGGCGTTGGGCCGGCACCCGAGCCCACTTCCTCCGCACGGCGAGCCCGGATCGAGTGGTCGGCGGTCTGCCGGTCGCCCGTTCTGCGAGCCTGCCAAACGCCCTCGCCCGCGAGTCGGCCGACATTCCCGAATGGGCCCGAGCTGCTTTCGGTGCTGCAGTCCCGTCGGCCGGCAGCGACGGGCTGCCGACCGTCGTTCGTCTCGGCCCGTGCGCCGACGAATGGCCGCTCGTGGTCGAGGCGCTGCGCGGCGGTCGCGCGCTCGTGCTCGTGCCCACCGCGGCGTGGGCGGCCCGGCTGGTGGGCAGGCTGCGTCAGGCAGGCGTACCGACTGCATTCGCTCCGCGAGACTGGGCCGGGGCAGCCTCGGCGCATGCGGTCGTGGGGACCCGCGCCGGGGCATGGGCCCCGTGCGGTCGGCTCGACGCCGTCGTCGTGCTCGACGAGCATGACGAGGCGTATCAATCCGAGGCGGCGCCCACATGGAATGCCCGTGACGTGGCGGTCGAGCGGGCCCGCCGCGACGGCGCCCGTTGCTTGCTGGCAGGGCCGATGCCCTCGCCGGACGCACTGTCATCCGTGTCATCGGTCATCACTGCCGCGAAGGCCGATGAGCGAGAGGCGTGGCCCCGGCTGCAGATTGCGGACCGGCGCCAGGACGACCCGGCGACGGGGGAGTGGTGCGGTGAAGCCCTCGCCGAGTTGCTGCGCAGCGACGACACCGTGGTGTGCGTGCTGAATCGCACTGGTCGGGCGCGTCTCGCCTACTGCGCTTCGTGCGGCGAGCTGGCGCGCTCGCGCACGAGCGGCCGTGCCCTGCGGCTGGAGAAGCAGCAGTTCACCGACCCCGACAGCGGCGACGTCCGCCCCGCGGTGTGCGAGTTCTGCGGAGCGACGAAGTTCCGGCGTGCTCGGGTCGGGGTGAAGGGCGTCGCCGAGGAGATGGAGCGCCTGGCTCGCCGCCCCGTCACCCAGGTAGTCGGCGGTGCATCGCCAGATGCAACCGGCGCCAGCACCGGCCCCGCTGCTGCTGACGCTGGCGCCGGAGCATCGTCCCGTCGCCGTCTGCCGCGACCACAGGCGATGCGGCCAGCGCTCTTCATCGGTACCGAGGCGGTGCTGCACCGGGTGCCGTCGGCAGACGCAGTTGCGTTTGTCGACTTCGACCAGGAACTCACGGCGCCCCGCTACCGGGCCGCGGAAGAGGCCTTCGCACTGCTCGTGCGTGCGGCACGCTTGGTGGGCCCGCGTTCGGGCAGCGGCAGCATCCTGGTGCAGACGCGGCTGCCTGATCATCCGGTCCTGGCGGCGGCAGCCGAGGCCGATCCCAGCGATTGGCTGCGTGCCGAGGTCGAGCGTCGTTCGGCGATGCGTCAGCCGCCCGCTGCGGCGTGGGCGCTCGTATCGGGAGCGGCGGCCCCGGGCTACGTCGAGACCCTGTCCGCCGGCCTGCACGCCGAGGCGCTCGACATCGCGGGACCCGCTGACGGAACATGGCGCATCCGCAGCGACAACCAGAGCGTGCTGCTGGATGCGCTGGCAGCCGCCGAGCGGCCGTCCGGCAGGCTGCGGGTGGCCGTCGATCCGCTGCGAGCCTGACGGGCCGCGCGCGGGCGCGCCGGTAGCCTCCGAAATCCATGGGAGGCACGTTCGAGATCCGGCTGATGGGCGATCCCGTGCTGCGCCAGCGCGCCGCCGAGATCACCGACATCGACGGCCGCGTGGCGCGCATGGTCGACGACATGCTGCCTGCCATGTACGAGGCCGAGGGCATCGGGCTTGCCGCTCCCCAGGTGGGCATCCAGCGTCGTCTGTTCATCTTCGACCTCTACGAGGGCGACGGCCCCCAGACGCTCATCAACCCCGAGATCGTCGAGAGCGACGGCGAGTGGACCTATACCGAGGGATGTCTGTCGGTGCCCGGTCTGACCTTTGACATCGTCCGCCCGAAAGAGGTGCACATCGTCGGACGCGACCTCGACGGCGACGAGGTCAGCATCGAGGCCGATGAGCTGCTGGCGCGCCTGTTCCAACACGAACTCGATCATCTCGATGGCGTCCTGCTCGTCGACCATCTCGAAAAGGCCGAGCGCAAGGATGCGCTGCGAGACTGGCGAGTCCAGCTCGCGCAGCTGCAATCCGGCACCAACGGACCGGCCGAAAGCGGCCCCGTGCCGCTCGTGGGTCGCAGCGATTCGGACGGCTGAGGATTCGAGCCGGCGATGGCAGTGCCGGTGATGATGACTTCGAATAGCCAGCTGACGGGTTGTAGTGAGACTCCATGACGTTGCCGTTCTCACCAGCACGGCCACGCCGGATCGCCTTCGCGGGCACCCCGGATGACGCTGTTCCGGCATTGCAGGCGCTCGCTGAAGGTGGCTTCGAGATTCCTGTCGTGGTGACCGGCGCACCACGTCGGCGCAGTCGCCGCGGCAGCGACACCCCGAGCCCGGTCGCCGCTGCCGCCGAAGGGCTGAGCCTGCCGGTCAGCCACGATCCGGCCGATCTCGCTGCCTGCGGCGCCGACTGTGCGGTCGTGGTGGCCTACGGGCAGCTCATCGGCGAGGACCTTCTGGCAGTCACACCCATGCTCAACCTGCACTTCTCGCTGCTGCCGCGCTGGCGGGGTGCCGCCCCAGTCGAGCGGGCGTTGCTGGCGGGCGATGACCGCACGGGCGTGTCCCTCATGGCGCTGGAAGCGACGCTCGACACGGGACCCGTTTACTGGCGCCACGAAGTGCCAGTCGGCCCCTCTGACACAGCAGCAGAACTTCGCCAGCGCCTCGCGCACGATGGCGCACAGCGCCTCGCGGAATCGCTGGCTGGGGGCCTTGGCACACCCCAATCGCAATCAGGCGAGCCGACCTACGCCCGTAAGCTGACCCCCGCCGACCGTCAGATCGACTGGTCCCAGCCGACGGCCCTCATCGACCGGCAGATCCGGGTCGGCGGTGCGTGGACCGCGCTCGATGGCGAGCGCTTCATAGTCCGCGAGGCGAGCCCGCTTGCGGACGGGCCCGACGATCCACCCGGAACCCTGCGCGACGACTCCGTGGCGACAAGAGACGGCATGATCCGCCTGGCCGTCGTGCAGCCCGCCGGCCGGGTTGCGATCGATGCCCAAGATTGGCTGCGCGGAGCGCGCCTGCCGTCCGGCACCCGCTTCGGCTGACCACGGGCCCGATTGGCAGTCCGGCCAATCAGTCTTCTCGCCGGCCAGTCGCGTCGCCGGTCAGTCTCGTAGCGTGGTCGGATGCGCATCGGGCTGATCTCGGACACGCACATTCCTGAGGCGGCGCCCGAGCTGTGGCCCGAGGCCTACGCAGCCATGGAGGGCTGCGACGCCATCCTGCATGCGGGCGACATCTACGACATCTCGGTGGTCGACCGGCTCAACGAGATCGCTCCCACCTGGGCGGCCCGCGGCAACGGCGACGACGGCTCATCGGGACGAGACGTGCAGCCCGACCATCCCCTGCTGGCCAATGCCTGGGCGCACACCTTCGGCGGCGTGCGGGTTGGCCTCACCCACCACCTTCCGGTCCCCGAACTGTCCTTCTACTCAGTGGCTGATGCGGTTGAGCGGCACTTCGGTGCCGATGAGCGGCTCGACGTGTGCGTGTACGGCGATACGCATGTGCATCGCATCGACACCCTGTCGGGCGTGCTTTGCGTCAACCCCGGATCGCCCACGTTTCCACGCAATCTCAGCGCCCAGCTCGGCACCGTCGGCTATCTCGACATCGAAGACGGGGTCGCCACACCGTCGCTGTGGCAGCTCACCCCCGACGGCCTCGAACCCACCGAGTCCTGGGACTACGTCTAGTCTGCGGCGAGTCTGGACGAAGGGGGAGCAGCAGTGGCTGACGACAAGGACGCATGGCTGGCAGCCACCGTTGAGCAGCCGATCGACGCCGACGAGGAGATCGTCGATCCGCATCACCATCTGTGGGACTTTCCTGCTGGCACGTACCTGGTGCCGGAACTTCACGAAGACACGGGAGCCGGGCACAACGTCACCCAGACCGTGTTCGTGGAGTGCGCTGCCGGCTACTACACGAGCGGGCCTGAGCACATGCGCCCGGTGGGCGAGACGGAGTTCGTGCGCGAGCAGGCGGCGATCTCTGCCGAGGCCGACGGCGCAACGATCTCAGCCATTGTCAGCTTTGCCGACCTGACCCTGGGCAATGCCGTGGAGGAGGTGCTGGCGGCGCACGACGAAGCCGGTGAAGGGCTCTTCCGTGGCATCCGCCACGCCAATGCCTGGGACGGCAGCGATCAGATCCGCGAGAGCCACACCAAGCCGCCGCCCGAGCTGCTCGCCGATGCGGACTTCCGGGCGGGCTACGCGACGCTGGGCCGCATGGGCTTCAGCTTCGACGGCTGGATGTTCCATACGCAGGTCAGCGAGCTGGTCGATCTTGCGCATGCGGTGCCCGACACGCCCGTCGTGCTCGACCACCTCGGCGGTCCGCTGGGCATCGGCCCCTATACCGACCGCCGAGACGAGGTGCGTGCCGTGGTGCGCCCGGCGCTCGAAGCGCTTGCCCGCCACCCGCAGGTCACCGTCAAGGTAGGCGGGATCGGCATGAGCATCTACGGCGTGGGTTTCAAGCGGCTGCCGCAGGCGCCGTCGTCGGAGCACGTCGCAGCAACCTGGAGCGACGACATCCGCCACTGCATCGAGACCTTCGGCCCCGACCGCTGCATGTTCGAGAGCAACTTCCCGGTCGACAAGCAGGGCTGCTCGTACACCGTGCTGTTCAACGCCTTCCAGCGCATCTGCGACGAAGCCGGCTACACCGCCGCCGAGCGTGCCGACCTGTTCGCCGGCACGGCGCGCCGCTTCTACCGAGTCGACCCGCCCGCCTAGGCCAGCCAGCTACGTCAGGCCGATCCCCTCGTGGGGCAGCGTGGCCCACTGGGTCTCGTCGTGCCCGTACAGCAGGTGGCAACCATGGTCGTCGCGCAATGACTTGAGGTGGCGCATCGACTCAAGCTGCATGTCGTGGTCGTAGCCGAACGGCGGCAGCAGCATCCGGTCGAGCACGTCCTCCCAGTAGACGCAGTCGCCGGTCAGCACCACCGGGCCGCTGTCGAGCTCCACCCGCAGCGACTGGTGGCCTGCGGTGTGCCCCGGTGTGGGAATGCAGGTGACCGAGCCGTCACCGAACACGTCGTGCTCGCCTTCGATGAGCAAGAGATCGTGCCCGAGATCGAAATCCTCGGGCTTGTACACCTCGTACTCGATGAGCTTGGGGTGATGCCCCGACTCCCACTCGGCCCGCTGGCAGATCACCCGCGCATTGGGCAGCAGCTCGGTGCCGCCGCAGTGATCGAAATGCAGGTGGCTGAAGATGACAAATGTCAGCTCGGCCGGATCCACATCGACGCTTTCCAGCCGGGCCGAGACTTCGTCGCCAGCGGAGTAGTCCGCCGTGAACGACTTCGCCAGCAGCGGATACCGCGCACCCACGCCTTCCTGCACCTGGGGGTGCATGCCGGTGTCGAACACCAGCGTCTGGCCGTTGGGGTGGCGCACCAGCCAGCTCGGGATCGGCAGCCGCACGTTGCCGGGCGCGTCCTTGATCACCGACGCAGTCGGCGTCGACAGCCAGCCGCACTCCAGCGGGACGAGTGAGAGGCTCATCAGGCTCAGTACCTCCGTCGCGCCTTGTCAGGCGCCGTATCTCCTGCGCGCCTTGTCAGGCGCCGTATCTCCTGCGCGCCTTGTCAGGCGCCGTATCTCCTGCGCGCCTTGTCAGGCGCCGAAGCCCTTGCCCATGGGGCGGTGATCGGGGAAGTCGGGATCACGGCGCTCCATCTGGGCCCGGAAGGCCTCGCCCATGTCGTCGGTGTCGAACATCGCCGCGTTCCACGTTGCGATGTACTCCAGCCCGTCGGCGACCGAGTGATCGCGGCTGAAGTTCATCGACTGCTTGGTGCCCCAGATCGCCATCGGGCTCTTCGCGGCAATCTGTGCCGCAATGTCGCCGACCGCTTCCATCATCGAGTCGTGGTCGTGGTAGACGGCGTTCACAAAGCCGCGGTCGAGCGCCTCTTCAGCATCCATACGACGGCCGGTAAAGGCCAGTTCGCGCACCACGCCCTCAGGCACCAGCTTGGGCATGCGCTGCAGCGTTCCCACATCGGCGGTCATGCCGATGTTGATCTCCTGGATCGTGAAGAACGCGTCCTGTGTGGCGTAGCGAAGGTCGCAGGCCGACACCATGTCGACACCGCCGCCGACGCATGCGCCCTGGATGGCCGCGATGACCGGCAGCCGGCTCTGCTCGAGGGCATTGAAGGTCTGCTGCGCGCGCAGTGCTGTGTTGCGGATCTGCGCACGTGTCCGGCTGCTCTGCCCGCCGCCCACGCCGCTGGTCGGGTCACCGAAGTCGCCGAACACGGAGAGGTCCATGCCCGAGCTGAAGTGCCTGCCGATCGCCGACAGCACGACGACCCTGGCGTCGGACCCAGAGGTGATCTCCTCGGTGATCTCGGGCAGTTCCTTCCAGAACTCCAGGATCATCGAGTTGGCCTTCTCGGGTCGCTTCAAGACCAAGTGAGCGACGTGATCGCGCACCTCCACGTCGAAGCAGGTGTACTCGGACTCGCTCATCGCGCTTTCCCCTCGTCGTAGGACTGTCCGCTCGCGAGACAGTCCGCCATAGTCAAGCGCAATGGCGGCCTCGCCGGACGGGCTGGCATGGGGCTGGCCTCGTGGCGGCTGCGAGCCCGGCGCTACTGTCACCCGCGATGCCTGCCGAGCCAGAGCACCCGCACATCGACGAGAACGCTGCAGAGGCGCCGCTCGCCGGCATCCGCGTCGTCGAGATGACCATGTATGTGCAAGGGCCCACGAGCGGGCTCACTCTGGCCTCCCTCGGCGCCGACGTCATCAAGATCGAGCAGGTCGGCCAGGCCGACTACATGCGCAACTTCACGAGCCTGTTCGGGGTGACCTTCGACGAGCGGGGCCAGGAGTGGCTCTACGGCTCGGTCAACCGCAACAAGCGGTCCTTGGTGCTCGACGTCGCTTCGGAGGCGGGACGCCCAGTCTTTGAGCGCCTGATCGGCCAGGCCGATGCCTTCATCTCGAATATGCGAGCCGATGGTCTCGCCCGCTTCGGGGCCGACCCCGACACGCTGCTCGAGATCAACCCCCGCCTGGTGTACTGCCGGGGCGGCGGGTTCGGGATGCGAGGCGAACTGGCCGAAGACATGTGCCAGGACACGGTCGGCATGGCTCACGCCGGGTTCATGGACGCAATCTCCGAATCGGATCGGCCGACATACCCGCCGGGTGCGCTGAGCGACATTCTGACCGGCACCAACATGGCCTCGGGCGTCATGGCCGGCCTGATCAAGCGTGCGCGCACGGGCCGAGGCTGCGTTGTCGGCACGTCGCAAACGCAGGCGCTGCTGTGGCTCACCAGTCAAGCCGTGGGCGTTGCCACGAATGTCGGGCAGCGCATGGACCGCTTTGACGTTTCGGGTGCCTGGAACCCGCTCTTCACGGTGTACGAGACCGCTGACGGCTGGATCGCGATTGCCGCCCTGCAGGATGCGCACTGGCAAGGACTGGCCCGCGCTGTCGGCATCGAATCGTGGCTGGACGACCCCCGATTCGCCACCTTCGAGGACCTGGTGGCCAACCGTGACGAATTCACCCCGTTGTTCGCCGAACACATGCGAACCGACACAACGGACCGCTGGTGGCGGGCCATCCGGGGCTCCGGTGCATGGGTGTCGCCGGTGAATCGCGTCGAAGACGTCGCCAGCAACGAAGACATCCTGGCCAACGAGTACCTCGTGACCTTCGACGACGGCTTCATCGGCCCGCCGGCGATGTTCGATGTCGACGAGTTCCGCGGCATGCGCGGCGGCACCGCCGATTACGGCGAGCACACCGACGAGATCCTGGCCGAGCTGGGCTACGACGACGAGCAGATCCTCGAGCTCAAGATCGCCGACGCCGTCTGGTAGCTCACGCCCGTTGCTGGGCTAGTGCTAGAGCATCACGCCCATCACGAGCGCGGCGAGGCCGCACAGCAACGACACGCCGGCTGCTGCACCCCGCTTGGCCGCGTTGTCGCCGGCGTTCTGATGCACCAGCGCGCCGATGCCGGAGATGAGCACGAGCAGCATCTTGATGCCGAGCAGCATCGACCAGCCCGTGCTCGTCTCCTCGCTGGGAATGGCCAGCATGCCCCACAGGCCGGTCACGACTGCGATGCCGAACGCAGGCCACGCCACCCGTGAGAAGGCCTTCGCCGCAACCTTGCCCGAGCCCGGGAACGCCCGCCCCACCACGGGCACGACTGCGCCGACCACGATCTGGCCGCCGATCCACACCGTCACCGCCAGCACGTGCAGCACGACACGGAGGGTGTCGACGTCGAACATGACTTCACGGACTTCATTCATCAGGTGGCCTCGCTGCTCTCGATTGAGATGCTCAGGATCGTTCGCCGATCAGCTCCGCCATGTTGTCGGCGAAGAAGCGGTCGAGCACGTCGCCCTCGAAGCCTTCCAACGAGGCGTTGAAGCGGCCCAGCGGGTTCCGACCCCCCTCGATGTGGGGGTAGTCGCTCGAGAACATGTACAGGTGCTCGTTGGATTCGCGGATCATGGCGCCGACGTCCTCGATGGGATAGGGCGTGAAGGCCATCTGCCGGGTGATCTGCTCCGAAGGCCGCTCGCTGAACGCGGCCAGCTCGGGTTCGGAGCGCTTCCAGGTCTCGACAGTCACGTCCAGCCGGCGCAGCATCTGGGGCACCCAGGCGGCGCCGAGCTCGACCACCCCGCCCCGCAGGTTCGGATGCCGGCTCAGCACGCCGTCGAGCACCATCACGCCCACGAACGTCTCGGCCGCATGGTGCAGCGCAACCATGTCCTTGCCGCGGACGTTCTCGCCGCCGCCGAGCCAGTCGGTCGGGGTCGGGCGGCCGGTGTTCATCCACTCCGGCGCGATCTGCAGCGGGTTCCCGCCCACATGCAGCAGGAACGGCACTCCGGCCTCGGCCATCTGCGCCCAGGCCGGGTCGAGGTCGTCGTGACCTGGCGAGCGACCCCCGGCTGGCCGGTGAGGCACCCACATGGCGCCGAGCCCGGCTTCGAGCGCGAACGACATCTCGTCGATCGCCATCTGCGGATCGTCGAGCGGCAGCAACGCCACGCCGATCATGCGGTCGTCGTCGGCGCAGAACTCGGCCATGCCCCGGTTATGCGCACGGGCTGCCCCGTAGCGCACATCGAGGTCGAGCTTGGGGTCGAACACCACACCGGCGCTGAAGGTGGCGAACACGAACTGCCGGTCGAAGCCCAGCAAGTCGAGCGCCGTCGTGCGCTCGGCCGCGTTGAACGCCCCCAGCGCCTGGTACCCCTTCGGTCCCCGGATCAGGTCATCGCCCAGGGCCACGAGATCAGCCACCGCCTCAGGCGAGTGAGAACGGCTGCCGCCCGCCGCCTCGAAGTTGTTCACCGATTCGCCCGCGCTGGAGAATTCGATCTGCGGGAGGCGGTCCGCCATGTCCCCCTCAGCATGTGACTGCAGGAAGTCCGGCAGCTCCATGAGATGGCTGTCGGCATCGAGATAGGTCCGGTCGCTCGCGTAGGCCATAGGCGCAGGCTAGTGAGGATGCCGTCGGGAATCGCCGGATGGCGAGGCTGCCTCTGTCCATTGTCAGCGTCGCGCTCAAATGGCCGTCGGTAGCCTGCCGCGATGGCCACCGATCACGGGGCGCACCGGCATCAGCACGACCAGGCGCACACCGCAGACCGCGAGCATCCGCTCGCGGCCAAGGTACTGACGGTCTCCGACGGCGTGATCGCCGGCACCCGCGAGGACCGCAGCGGCGAAGCGTTGGCAGCAGCACTCACCGCCGCCGGATACGAGGTTGTCGAACGTCGCGTGGTCGCCGACGGCGTCGACACTGTCTCTGAGGCGCTGGCAGAGATGTCAGCCGGCTTCGAGGGGCTGATCGTGTCGACCGGCGGCACCGGCTTCACGGAGCGAGATCTCACACCCGAGGGCACCCGCGCCGTGATCGAGCGCGAAGCACCCGGCCTGGCCGAGGCCATGCGACTGGCGAACCCGCTGGGCAGGCTGTCTCGAGGTGTCGCAGGCATCATCGGCCGCGCGATCGTGCTGAACACGCCCGGATCCACCAAGGGTTGCGTGGAGTGCTTCGAGGCCGTGGCCGACGTGCTGCCCCACGCTCTGGCCCTGCTGGCGGGCGAACGGCTGCACTGATGCCCGCCGAGAACCTGTCTGCAGGCGGCGAATCGGTGGACTCCGCTGCCGACCTCGCCCACATGCACCGTGCCACGCAGCTGGGGGAAAGTGTGCGTGGCACCACAGCGCCGAACCCCTGGGTGGGCGCGGTGCTAGCCAGTGCCGACGGCACCGCATTTGAGGGTGCCACTGAGCCGCCGCCCGGGCGTCACGCCGAGATCGTGGCCCTCGACGCCGCTCGCCGCGCCGGTGTTGATCCGGCCGGAGCGACCCTGTACACCACGCTGGAGCCCTGCTCGCACACCGGACGCACGGCGCCGTGCATCGAGGCGATCATCGCCGCGGGAGTCGGCCGAGTTGTCATCGGCGTCACCGATCCCGACCCCAACGTGTCCGGCAGCGGAGTCGAGGCCCTGCGGGCCGCGGGCATCAAGGTCTCGGCGGGCGTTGCCGCCGAGTTTGTCGACTCGTCGTTGCGCCCGTACCTGCACCAGCGCCAATCGGGTCGTCCGTGGGTTGTGCTGAAGCTCGCCGCCACGCTCGACGGCCGCACCGGCGCGCCCGACAGCACTTCGCAGTGGATCACCTCGCCGGAGGCGCGTGCCGACGCTCACGCACTGCGCGCACGCTGCGATGCCGTGCTGGTGGGCGCAGGCACCGTGCGTGCCGATGACCCGTCGCTCACCGTTCGTGAGCTTCCGCCCTCCGATCCCCGCCGCCCCCTGCTGGACATGCGTGAGGCAGGCGACGAGCCGGACGATCTGCCGCTGACCCGCGCGGCTGCAGACCGGCTCGATCCGCGCCGCTTCGTGCTCGGCATGGCGCCGGCGGAAGCCAAGGTGCAGCCGTGCATGGAGGTCAGCGGATCGTTGCGGTCGGTGGTGCCTCGCCTGACCGACGACGGCGTCGTCGAGCTGCTGGTGGAGGGCGGCGCCAATGTCGCGGGAGAACTGCACCGAGAGGGCTTCGTCGACGAATACGTCGTCTACCTGGCGCCGGCGATTGCCGGCGGCGACGACTCGCTGCCGATGCTGGCGGGTCCAGGAGCGCCGACGATCGCCGAGTTCTGGCGCGGCCAGATCGTCGACATGCGCAGCATCGGACCCGACGTGCGCATCACCGTGCTGCCCGGATGATGAGCTCCAACCTCGTTCCGGCCGACTCCGCCGGTACCGTCGGCGGCAATCCGCGCTCCTAGCGCCCGTTGGCGAAAGGACACCCGATGTACACCGGACTCGTCGAGGAACTCGGAAGCTTCGCCGGCAGGGACGGCGAGCGTTACCGGTTCGCTGCCGCGATCGTGCTGAGCGACGCCGCGATCGACGATTCGATCTCCGTGAACGGCTGCTGCTTGACCGTCGTGACCCTGGGCGACGGCTGGTGGGAAGCCGACGTCAGCGCCGAGACGGCGCGCCGCACGGCGCTGGGGTCGCTGCAGCCCGGCGACCCCGTCAACCTTGAGCGCTCCATGCGCTATGCAGACCGTCTCGGCGGGCACCTCGTGCAGGGGCACGTGGACGGTGTGGCCACGATCGTGCGGCCGGGCCCCGACTTGCGCGCGGCGGTGCCGCCCGAGGGCGGCTTGCGCCGCTACATCGTCGAGAAGGGCTCCGTCACGCTCGACGGCGTCAGCCTCACTTGCTTCGACATCACCGACGACGACGCCGGCGGCTGCGAGTTCTCGGTGGCGCTCATCCCGCACACCATGGCGATGACCACCATGGGCACCGTGCAGCCTGGCGACCCGGTCAATCTCGAAGCCGACGTACTGGCCCGTTACGTCGAGCGTCTGCTGGGGCAGAATGGTGCAGTGACCGACAACCAGCGAGTCCGGCATGACTGACCGCCTCGCGGCCGACGTCGCGCCGGCTGCCTCGCCGTTCGCCGCGATCCCAGATGCGGTGGACGCCATCGGGCGCGGCGAGATCGTGGTGGTGGTCGACGACGAAGACCGCGAGAACGAGGGCGACCTCATCATGGCGGCCGAGCACGCCACACCCGAGACGATGGCGTTCTTCGTGCGCTATACGTCTGGTGTCATCTGCGCCCCCCTGATGGGGGAGCGCCTCGACGAACTGGCGCTGCCGCTCATGGTGACGGTCAACACCGAGTCCATGCGCACGGCCTACACGGTCACGGTGGATGCCGCCGAGGGCACCACGACCGGGATCTCGGCGGCGGACCGCTCACTCACGCTCAACCTGCTGGCAGACCCCAAGTCGAGCGCGAACGACTTCAACCGTCCCGGCCACGTGCTGCCGTTGCGCTACCGGCCCGGCGGTGTGCTCAAGCGCGCGGGCCATACCGAGGCGGCCGTCGACCTGGCCCGGCTGGCTGGCTGCCATCCCGCGGGCGTGCTCTGCGAGGTGGTCAACGACGACGGGACCATGGCCCGGGTGCCCGACCTGATCGAATTCTGCGAGCAGCACAACCTGCTGCTCATCTCCATCGCCGACCTCATCCGTTACCGGCGGGTCAACGAACGCCTGGTCGATCCGATCTCCCAAGCCCGCATCCCCACCATCTACGGCGAGTTCACCGGACACGTCTTCCGCGACTTCGACGACACCGAGCACCTGGCGCTGACGTACGGATCTGTGATGGGCTCAGAGCCTGTGCTGGTGCGAGTGCACAGCGAATGCCTGACCGGCGACATATTGGCGTCGATGCGCTGCGACTGCGGCTCGCAGTTGCACGGTGCCCTCGAAGCCATCGCCGAAGCAGGTGCTGGCGTGCTCGTCTACCTGCGCGGCCACGAAGGCCGCGGCATCGGCATCGGCCACAAGATCGCTGCGTACTCGCTGCAGGATCGCGGCCGCGACACGGTCGACGCCAACCTGGAACTGGGCTTGCCGGTCGACAGCCGGGAATACGGCATCGGGGCGCAGATCCTGGCGGAGCTCGGCGTGCAGCGGATGCGGCTGATGACCAACAACCCCAACAAGATCGGCGGTCTGTCTGGCTACGGGCTGGAGGTAGTCGAGCGAGTGCCGACGTCGTCGAATGCGAATCCCTTCAACCGTGCCTACCTGCGCACCAAGAAGATGCGCCTGGGTCACCTCATGGAAGACGAGGCCGACGGCGCGGCCGCATCCGAAGCCGATCTCGACGAGGCGGCCCCGCTCGCCGACTAGGGGACGATCTTGGAGATCGGCATCTCGACGATGTCGGTTGCACCGCGTTCGATCAGTTCGGGGATGAGCACATTGATCGTCTGCTTCGGAGCCACCGTTTCGACGGCGTAAGCCTCGCCGCCCCACAGCTCGTTCACCGTCGGCGCCTTCATCGACGGCAGCACATCCACCACGGCGTCGAGGTGCTCACGGCCGACGTTCAGCTTGACCAGCACCTTGCCCCGTGCATCCAGCACTCCGTCGAGCAGCGTCTTGATCTGTGTCATCGCTCGCCGCTTGTCCGGGTCGTCGTAGGCAGCCCGGTTGGTGAAGATCTCGGTGTAACTCGTGAGGATCTCGTCGATGATCCGCAGGCCCGCAGCGTGCAGGGCCCGGCCGGTCTCGGTGAGATCGACCACGGCGTCCACGATCTCGGGCGCCTTCGCTTCGGTGGCGCCGTAGCTCAGCCGCACGTCCGCGTCCACGCCGCGCTCAGCGAAGAACCGCCGGGTGAGCTCGGGGTACTCGCTCGACACCCGCACCCCGTTCGGCAGGTCGCTGAGCGCCCCGAACTTGCTGTCGTCGGGCACCGCCACCACGATGCGCACCGGCCGTGAGGTGGCCTTGGAGTAACGCAGCTCGCCGAGCGATACCACGTCGCTGTTCGTCTCCTCGATCCAGTCGCGCCCGGCGATGCCCAGGTCGAACAGCCCGTCAGCGACATAGGACGGGATCTCCTGGGGTCGCAGGATGCGCACGTCGTCAATGCGCGGGTCGTCGATGCTGGCGCGGTAGTCCACCGCCGAGCCCCGCCGCACCGGCAGGTCCGCATCTTCAAAGAGCTGCAGGGTCGCCGCTTCGAGCGAGCCCTTGGGGAGCACGAGCTTGAGCACGGGCGGTAACGGTACCCGCAGCGCTGCACTGCGCCCTGCTGATTTTTCTCGCGCCGGACGGCGACGTGCCCGAGCCCCGAGGCCGCGTTGCTTCAGGCGCCTCGTCTATTCGGCTGCTGTCTGGCGCTTGTGGATCTCGACGTAGGCGAGGCGAATCTGCTGCAGCGCACCTTGCAGCGTGTCGCCGGCCGGCAGCTGGTCGGCGAGGTTGTCGACCAGCAGGCCCAAGGCGTCGATCGGGAGACGTGCCTCAGCAAGGTCGGGAGGGTCACGCCGCAGATGCAATGCCGCCAGCTCGAACAGCCCCATCATGTGGTTCTGCACGATCTCGGCCGCGGGCACCGAGACGAGCTGTTCCTGGGCCTCGCGCAGTTGCTCCTGCATTGCGGCCAGCTCTTCGGGATCGAACGGCTCGCCGGTGCGCGGATCGATCGGGAGCCCGGTCTCGGGGTCGATGTCGAGTTCGCCGGCGAAGGCGCCGCCCTCTCCTTCGTCGGCTGTGCCGTATACGCCTCCTTCGTCGGCCGCGGGCGGTGGCCCGCTCGGTGGCTTGTCGGCGCTCTCGCGAGGTACCCGATGCTCACCCTCGGGTGTCCACAACGTGCTCATCGGCAAACTTCCCCGCTCGTGTGGCTGTGCTGGCTTTCCCCAGCGCTGTTACCCTACGGCCCCTACAACAGGAACAAGCGGGGTCTGACCCCCACCGGACCGCCCCAGGGCGCGTTCTGGTACCGGGCTCGCACAGGATGCCGCGTGGACGAGGAGCGTCCTTTGGACAAGCGAGTACGGCCATAGCACGCGCAAGTGACGGTGACGCCCGGATCAACGAGG
The DNA here is from genome assembly GCF_965204125.1 of Candidatus Poriferisodalis sp. GTDB lineage: Bacteria > Actinomycetota > Acidimicrobiia > Acidimicrobiales > Poriferisodalaceae > Poriferisodalis. The sequence goes on from NZ_OZ241968.1 coordinate 2,572,705, forward strand.
ACATCAGGGTCCGCGAGGTCCGCTTGGTCGCACCCGACGGCGAGCAGATCGGCATCAAGTCGGTTCCCGAAGCGCTGCAGATCGCCCGCAACATGGACTTGGACCTCGTCGAGGTGGCGCCCAACGCCGCCCCGCCGGTCTGCCGGATCATGGATTACGGCAAGTACAAGTACGAGGCGGCACAGCGGGCGAAGGAATCGCGGCGCAAGGCGACCCACGCCGGGCTGAAGGAGATGAAGTACCGGCCCAAGATCGGCACCGGCGACTTCGGCACCAAGACGTCCAAGGTCTGCAAGTTTCTCGAGGACGGCCACAAGGTCAAGGTGACGGTCATGTTCCGGGGGCGCGAGGTCTTCCATCCCGAACTCGGCGGCCAGATCCTCGAACGGGTTGCCGAAGCGGTTGCCGATGTCGGCAAGGTCGACCAGTTTCCCCGCCTCGACGGACGCAACATGACGATGTTGCTGAGTCCCGACCGCGTTTCACGTCAGCGTCGCAAAGCCGCAGATCCGCCCAACGACTAAAGCACAGCAAGCAATACGGCGACACGGCGACTGAGCCCCTGAGACACTGCGGCGCGAGCGGCCCGCGAGGCTGAGCGTTCTCCGCGCCGCCCAAGGCCACGCAACCAGCCCGGCTAACTCAGATGTGTCGGGCCACTCACATCGATCCACCACAAGCAAGGCAGCAGCACCATGCCCAAGATGAAGACTCACAGCGGCGCCAAGAAGCGCTTCAAGACGACCGGCTCCGGCAAGCTCGTGCGCCGCAAGCGCAACCGGAACCACTTGCTGGAGAAGAAGTCGTCGGCGCGCAAGCGACGGCTGGCACTCGAAGGCGAAGTGTCGGCAGCCGACGCCAAGCGCGTCAACCGGATGCTCGGCCGCTGAGCGGCAACCACCGAGACACCACCCGCGGACCAGACAATCCGCAGACAAGCGAGGACAGATCAACGTGGCACGAGTCAAGCGATCCGTAGCCAGCCGCACCCGTCGCAAGGCGACGCTCGGCAAGGCGAAGGGCTACTACGGCAACAAGAGCAGGTCATTCCGGGCCGCCAACGAGCAGGTCATGCACAGCGGGCAGTACGCGTTCCGCGACCGCAGGGCCCGCAAGGGCGAGTTCCGGCGCCTGTGGATCCAGCGCATCAATGCTGCTGCTCGCCAGAACGGCACCACCTACAGCCGTCTCATCCATGGGCTGGATGTTGCGGGCGTCGTGGTCGACCGCAAGAACCTGGCGGACTTGGCCGTGAGCGATCCCGCAGCATTCACTGCGATCGCCGAGCGCGCCGAGGCCGCACTCACCGAAGCAGCAGCCTGAGCGCACATTCCGGCCCACAGCCGCCGTCAAAAGCCGCTCTGTCGCGGCTGTCGCGCCTGGTGCGCGACCGGCGCCAGCGAGATGCCTCTGGTCTGGCTGTCGTGGAGGGGCCTCGGGCGGTCGACGGAGCGTTGGCCAGCGGGGCAATGCTCGAAGCCGTATTCGCCCGGCCCGAACTCGTCGGCCGTTACGCGCCGCAAGGTGCTCCCGATGATCATCCCGACGCTCTGCGGTTGGGTGCCGGCTACCGGGAGCGGATCGGAGCGATCCATCCGGTGCCCGCAGACGTGCTCGACCCGCTCGCCGATGCCATGAATCCCCAAGGCGTGCTCGCAATAGTTCCCTTCGCCGATGCAGCTCTCGACGAGGCGGCGACAGCAGAACGGGTGGTGGTGCTCGAAGCGATACGGGACCCCGGCAATGCGGGTGCCGTCGTGCGAAGCGCCGTCGCTGCCGGGTTCGGCGCGGTCATCGCCACGCATGGGACGACCGATCTGTGGAGCCCGAAGGCGCTGCGCGGCGCAGCGGGGCTCACCTTCGGGCCGCTCGTGTGCCGCGGGCACTCGACCGCCGAAGTGCTCAGCGCGCTGTCCGACGCCGGCCACGTGCGTGTGCGAGCAACGCCCGACGGCGACGTCGGTGCGGACCGGCTGCCGAGCGCTGAACGCATGGCGCTGGTGGTGGGCAACGAGGCACATGGGCCCTCTGCCGAGGCGATCGGGGGCACCGACGTGGCTGTCTCGATTCCCATGCAGCACCCGGTGGATTCGCTCAACGTTGCCGTGGCCGCCGCTGTGCTGATGTATGCGATGAGAGAAGCGGCCGGATATTCCTGACCATTCGGCCCTGTTGCGTCGTACCCTGCCTGCCGTGAACGGCCCGGCCACCGACACCCCCGCCAGCTCTCCCGCCGACGTATCGCCTGAAGCGCTGCTTGCCAGCATCGACGCTGCGCGCGGCCAGGGGCTGGCTGCGGTCGCCGCCGCCTCGACCAACGATGAGCTGGCACAGGTTGAGACAGGATTGTTCGGACGCAAAGCCGCGCTCGGGCAGATCAAGCAAGGCCTGGGCTCGCTGCCGCCCGAACAGCGAGCCGCGGTCGGGCGGGCGCTCAACGAGGCCCAGCAGGCATTGCGCGTGGCGCACGCGGGGGCCGCCGATGAGCTGGCCGCTGCGGCACGCCGTGAACAGCTGCAGCGCGAGTGGCTGGACCTCACCGAGACGCCGCCGGGACCCGAGCGCGGCCACCTGCACCTGGTGACCCAGACCACCGAACGCCTCGAGGACGTGTTCGTCGGCATGGGCTTCACAGTCTCCGAAGGGCCACAAGCCGAGACCGACTGGTACAACTTCGAGGCGCTCAACCTGCCGGCCGCGCATCCCGCCCGTTCCATGTGGGACACGCTCTACCTCGACCTCGGCGAGCGCACTGAACTCGGCGACGGAGAGGGCGGTGAAGCATCCAACGTGGTGCTGCGCACGCACACCTCACCGGTGCAGATACGGGTGATGGAAGATCAGCCGCCGCCGATCTACACGATCTGCCCAGGCCGCGTGTTCCGGCGCGACACCGCCGACGCCAGCCACATGCCCGTGTTCCACCAGATCGAAGGTCTCGTGGTCGACCGGGGCATCTCGTTCGCTGATCTCTCGGGCACGCTCGAAGAGTTCACGTCGGCCTACTTCGGCAAGTCGATCTCGTCGCGGCTGCGCCCCTCGTACTTCCCGTTCACCGAGCCGTCCGCCGAGTTCGACATCACCTGCGTGATCTGCGAGGGCGCCGGCTGCCAGACCTGCCAGCGCACGGGCTGGATCGAGCTGGGCGGCTGCGGCATGGTGCATCCCAACGTGCTCGCCAACTGCGGCGTCGATTTCGAGGAATGGACGGGCTTCGCGTTCGGATTCGGCATCGACCGCTTGGCGCTCATGCGCCACGGCATCGACGACCTGCGCGACATGTACACCAACGACATCCGCTTCCTCAGCCAGTTCTGATGCCCGCAGGTTTGCTTCGACGTGGGGGACAACCCTGATGAAGGTGCTGCTGAGCTGGCTGCGCGAGTTCGCGCCCATCGAGGGCGATCCTGCAGAGCTGGCCGATCACTTGAGCGACCTCGGCATGGCCGTCGAGGAGATGCGCATCCTGCCGTCGCTCGACGGCGTTGTGGTTGCCCGTGTGGCGGGCCTGCGGCCGCATCCGGAGGCCGACCGCATCCAGCTCGTGGACGTTGAGTTGCCCGGCAGTGTCGGAGAGGGAACGGCGGGCGCGCTGCAGGTGTGCTGCGGCGCGTTCAACATGGCTGTCGGCGATTTGGTGCCGCTGGCCACCGTCGGCACGACCATGCCGGGTGGCCTTGAGATCGGCGAGCGCCGCATGCGCGGCCAGCTCTCCCAGGGGATGTGCTGCTCCGCGGCGGAACTCGATCTGGGCGCCGACGCCGAGGGCATCATGATCCTGCCCAGTGAGTTTGAGCTCGGCGCTCCGCTCATGTCGCAGCTCGGCCTGGCCGGCGACGTGCTGTACGACCTGGAGGTGAACCCCAACCGTCCCGACGCCATGTCGGTGGCCGGCGTGGCACGTGACTTGGCGGCCCGGCTCGGCGTGCCCTTCCGGATTCCCGTGCCGCTGGTCCGCGAGACCGGGGAGGACATCTCGACAGTGGCATCGGTGCAGATCATCGACGCTGATCTCTGCGGCCGGTTCGGTGTGCGGGTCATCCGGGATGTGACCATCGGCCAGTCGCCGCCGTGGATGCAGGCCCGGTTGACGCTGTGCGGGATGCGTCCGATCAACGCCGTGGTGGATGTCTCGAACTACGTGATGCTCGAGCTGGGCACGCCGAACCACACCTACGACTTGGCACTCGTGCCCGGCGGTTACCTGGGAACTCGGCGCAGCTCCGAGGGAGAGCGTCTTGTCACGCTCGATGGCAGCGAACGCGAGATGCTCCGGGGCGATGGCTTGATCGTCGATCGTGACGATCGGCCCATCGGCATCTCGGGCGTGATGGGCGGCGAGAACACCGAGATCAGCGACAGCACCACAGCGGTGCTGCTCGAGCTCGCGTGGTGGGATCGCCTGTCGATCTCCCGCACCTCCCAACGGCTGGGCCTGCGTTCGGAAGCCTCGATGCGCTTCGAGCGAGGCACTGACCATGAGCTCGTGCCGGCCGCCTTGGACCGGTTCTGCGAGCTGCTGGACCGGGTGACCCCCGGCGGTGTGTCGGTGTGCAGCGGTCGGCTCGACGGCCGGGGCGATCTGCCCCCCGCCACCCGAGTCCGCGTGCGACCAGCCCGCATGAGCCACCTGCTGGGCAGGCCATTCAGCGCCGATGAGCTGCGTGGCCTGCTCGATCCCATTGGTTTGCAGTGCGCCGTACTTGAAGACGACGCAGACGGTGCGCTGGAGGTGACGATCCCGAGTTTCCGTCCGGATGTGGAGACTGAGACCGACGTGGCCGAGGAGGTCGCTCGCCACTACGGATACGGGCGGCTCGGGCGCACGGTGCCGCGTTCGCCGGAGCCCGGTCGGCTGACGCCGGCCCAACGCTTGCGTCGCGACCTGCGACGTGTGCTGGTGGGGGCGGGCCTGTCCGAAGCCATGCCCAACCCGTTCTTGGCCCCCGACGCCGTGCGTCGGGCCGGGATAGACGGTGCAGAACCAGTGCGGCTGCTGAACCCGCTAGCGACCGAGGAATCCGTCCTTCGGCCGTCGCTGCTTCCGGGCCTGCTCACCGCAGCCGCGTACAACTCTTCCCACCGCAACGACACCGTGTCGCTGTTCGAGATCGGGGTCGTATTCGGACCCCCGCCAGCGGGAGGCGCCGCCGATACTGCTGCAGACAAGACTGCCGCAGCGGTGTTGCCCGTCGAGACGGAGCACCTCGGCGCCATCTGGGCCGGCGGTGAAGCGGCCGACGCAGTGCATCTCACCGAGCTCATCGCGGCGGCATTCGGCCTCGAACTCGATCTCAAGAACGCGAACGACCTCGACGGCATGCACCCCGTGCGGGCAGCCCAGGTGTTGCGAGGCGAGCAGGCCATCGGCGTCGTGGGTGAGGTCGACCCGGTGGTCTGCGAACGTCATGGTCTCGCACAGCGCTGTGCCTGGCTTCAGGTGATCGTGGAGCCCCTGCTCGCGGCGGCATCCGCAGCCGCCGAGCGGCCCTACCAACTGGTCTCTACCTACCCGTCCAGCGACATCGATTTGGCATTCGCCGTGCCGGACGGCGTCCAAGCCTCACAGGTGCGCAGCACGCTGCTCGCTTCAGGCGGCGACGAACTGCGCTCGGTCGACCTCTTCGACATCTATCGAGGCGACCAGATGGACCCAGGCACGCGCTCGCTGGCCTATCGCCTGCGGCTGCAAGCCGACGATCGCACGCTCACCGACGAGCAGGTAGCCGACATCCGCCAGCGCTGCATCGACGCCGTGGAGCACGCCCACAGCGCAGCGCTGCGCTGAGGCATCGAATGCACCGGATCGCTCCTGTCGAGTGTTGACGGATCGGCCTCAATAACCCAGGTCGAGGTACACCGGGCCGATGAGCGGCTCGCCCGCAGCCCGCAGCGCCACGTTGGTGGTGACCCGCTCGGCCAGCAGCACGAGGCCCATCTCGGGCGTGTTGCCGATGTGCGGCGTGATGAGGCAGTTGGGCAGGCTCCACAGCGGGTGGCCGTCGGGCAGTGGTTCGGGATCGGTCACGTCCAGAGCGGCTCCGCCGATCTGGCCGGCCTGGAGTGCTTCGACGAGATCGTCGGTGACGATGTGCCCGCCGCGTGCCACGTTCACGATCCAGGCGTGATCGGGCAGCGCCGCCAGTTCGGCCGATCCGATGATGCCTGCAGTGTCGGTTGTCAGCGCCAGCGCGAGGAACAGCACATCGGTGCCCGGCAGCACCTGTGACAACTCCTCTGGCCCGACGACGCGTGCGGCTCCCGCTGTGTCGCTTGACGCCGCTCCGTGCGGCGCTGAGAGCATGGGGCGGTTGCGTACCACGGTCACTTCGCACCCGAACGGTGCAAGCAGGCGCAACAGCGACTCGGTGATGCCGCCGCCGCCCAGCACGGTCACCGACGCGCCGAGCAGGTTGCGGCCCTCGGGGGCTGTCCAATCTGATGCGCGGGCGTAGGTGGCCATGCCCCGCATGCCAGCTAGTGCCAGCATCAGCGCGTGCTCGGCCACGGGCTCCGCGTACACACCCTTGCCGCAGTACCACTCGACGGCAGGCCGGGCGGTCACGATGTCGACGACCGGTTCGATGCCCGCGTAGGGCAGCTGCACCCATTCGATGCCGGGATTGGCGTCCACCAGTTCCCCGATCAGCTGCGCCTGCGTGGGCTCGGCCCACACGAGCGCCGACGCGCCGTCGGGTGTGCTCACCGTGCCGCCGCCGCGCTCGACCGCCTCGGCCAGCACCGGGCGCCGCCAGCAGTCGGGCTCGACGGCGACCAGCACGCTCATCGCGCCGTCGTCCCGTTGCTCTGCGCGTGACGCACTGCCTGGCTCCTCAGCGGATGTCGGCCGCGAGGCCGCCGTCAGCACAGATGATCTCGCCGGTCACGAAACTGGCTTCATCACTGCACAGGTACAGGCAGGCGTTGGCAATGTCATCGGGCTCACCGAGCCGTCCCACTGGGGTTTCGCGCTCGCGCCCGCGCACCCACTCGTCGCTATGGGTCATGAACGCCGTCATGGGCGTGCGGATGTACCCCGGAGCGACCGCATTCACCCGGATGCCGTACCGGTTGAGTTCCAGCGCCGCGCAGCGGGTGAGCATCCACACGCCCGCCTTGGACACGCAATAGTCGGCTCCGCCAGGCAGCGCCATCAAACCGGCCACCGAGGCGATGTTCACAATGGCACCGCCGCCGCCGTCCCGCATGCGACGTGCAGCCGACTGGTTGGTGAGCATGACCCCGGTCAGATTGACATCGAGCACCCGCTGCCACGAGTCGACTGTTTTCGCGAGCAGCCATTGGTCGCCCCCTTGCCAGGAGTCCTGGCCGACCTGATCGGAGATCTCACGGCTGACGTAGCCCGCATGGGAGATGCCAGCGGCGGCAACACATGCATCGAGGCGTCCGAATGCGGCGACCGCGGCGTCGGCCATGGCCTCGTTCTGGTCCGCATCGGCCGTGTCGACCTGGGTCCACGTCGCCTCGCGGCCAAGGTCGGTGATTTCGGCGGCGACCGCTTCGGCCCGATCCGGATTCAGGTCGGCCACCACCACCGATGCCCCCTCTTCGGAGAAGCGCAGCGCACAGGCCCGACCGATGCCCGACGCGCCGCCGGTGATCACTGCGACCTTGCCGTCCATTCGGCTCATCGCGCTGCCTAGCGGCCGGCGGCCATGACGCCGCCGTCGGGGAAGATGATCTCGCCGGTCACGAAGCTGGCGTCGTCGCTGCACAGGTACAGGCAGGCGTTGGCGATGTCATCGGGTTCGCCGAGGCGCCCCAGCGGGGTCTCGCGTTCACGCGCCTGCACCCACCGCTCGTTGCCCAGCACAGCGCCGCTCATGGATGTCTGGATGTAGCCGGGGCCCACAGCGTTGACGCGGATGCCGTAACGGCTGAGCTCGAGTGCCGCGCAGCGAGTGAGCATCCAGACGCCTGCTTTCGACACGCAGTAGTCCGAACTGCCCTTGAGCACATTGGTGCCGGCAATCGACGAGATGTTGACGATGGCGCCGCCGCCGTTGTCGCGCATCTTGCGAGCCACGGCCTGGTTTGTGAGCATCACGCCGGTCAGGTTCACGTCGAGCACCCGCTGCCACGACTCCAGCGACTTGTCGATGAAGAACATGTCGCCGCGGTCGAAGCGATCCTGGCCGGCCTGGTCCTCGATCTCGCGGCTCACATAGCCCGAATGCGAGATTCCTGCTGCTGCCACACATGCATCGATACGCCCGAAGGCATCCACCGCGGCGTCGGCCATGGCGTCGTTCTGCTCCTGCTGCGACGTGTCCACCTGTACGGCGACGGCATCGCGGCCGATCGCGTTGATCTCGTCGACGACGCTTGCCGCACGGTCAGGGTTCAGGTCGGCCACCACGACCGATGCGCCCTCCGACGCGAAGCGCAGCCCGCAGGCTCGCCCGATGCCCGACGCGCCGCCGGTGATCACCGCCACCTTGCCCGCCATACGTCCTGCTGAAGCCATTGCCTCTCCTCGTGCACTCGACCGGCCAGTCCCCCTGACCGTGCAAGATCATGCCCCAACCGCGCAACTCAGGTCGGCGGAAGCCGTTCTTCAGCCGGGGTTGCTCACCCGGGCCTTGAGGTTCTCGCGTCTTCCGCGAATGAGCCGCCACGTGACCCGCTCATGTTTGGGCGAGATGCCCATGGCCTGGCGGATGATCCGTTCGTCGACATCGTCGGGTGCCGGGGAGAAGCCGATCTCGGTGGCCATGCGGACACCGTTGCGGGCGAAGAACGACGAGGCGATGCGCTCGAATTGGGCCAGCACCTCCATCTCCGGCTCCAGCTCGCCGGTCACCGAGCACAGGTAGGCAAAGTTCTTGATGAACAGCATCAATTCCTTGGGAATGCGTGCACCGTTCGCCAGCAGCCCCGAGATGAGCGCCCGGAACTCGGCAGTGAACTCGTCCTCGGTGAGCTCGAGCGGGTCGAAGCCGGGCCGGTCGAGGCGCAGATCTTCAATGACTCGCTCGGGGTTGCTCCCGGGTCCGAACGCACCCAGATCGATCATGCCGGCGATCTGCGATTGCAGGTCGCCCGTGAGCAGACCGACCACATAGCGCAGGAACGCAACCCGCTTGGGCCCTTCGAGCCGGCCGGTGATGCCGAAGTCGACGAGCCCGATCACGGGCGGCTCGCCCGGCGGCGTCCCCTCGGTGTCGATGAACACGTTTCCGGCGTGGAAGTCGCCGTGGAAGACGCCGGTCATGCACGCGCCGTGCAGCAGCGCATCGTTCATCTGGCGGAAGATGGCAGCAGCCTCGCCGTCGGCAAGGTCCTCGGAGCGCAGCTCGCTCAGCGGCCGGCCTGCTACCGGGCTCATCACGATCACTCGCTCGGTCACGCCGGCCAGTACCGGTTCGGGCACCTGCCAGCGGCCGCTGGTGGTAGCCCGCAGCGCACGGTCGACTTCGAAGAGGTTCGCCACCTCGACTCGGAAGTCGAGCTCTTCGGTGATGGTCTCGGCGAACAGCTCCACGAGCGCTGGCGGGTTGGCCAGCGCCGTAATCGGGATGCGGCCCACGAGCTTGGGCGCGAGCCATGCCAGCACCGCCAGGTCGCGCTCGACGCGTCGCCGGATGCCGGGCCGTTGCACCTTCACCATGACCGGTGTGCCGTCCGGCAGCCGTGCCGCGTGCACCTGCGCAATGGAGGCCGCGGCCGTCGCCTCGGTATCGAATTCAGCGAACCGCGAATCGAGACCTCCCAGCTCAGCCTCGACGACATTGCGGATCGCGGTCCATGGCTCGGCAGGCACCTGGTCGCGGCACTGCCGGCACTCGGCCACCAGTGCATCGGGGAAGACGCCCTCGCCGGCTGCGATCAGCTGCGCCAGCTTGATGTACGCGGGGCCGAGCTTGGTGGCCGCCAGCCGCAGCCGCCGGTAGATCTGCTCCCGCCGCTCGTCGGGATCGAGTCGCCGGTCCAGCAATCGTCCGGCGTAGACGGCCCAGCCGATGCGAGCCGCCGTGACGGCGAGACGGACTACGGGCGGGAACCTCGGGCGCGTGATCAGTTCGGGGACGCTGTCGTGGATCGCCCGGCGAATCGGGGCGATCGAGGCGAGGTAGCGATCGCGCTCTGTTGAGGTCCCAAGATCTGCCTGGACGTCGGCGGGCGGCAGCGTCCCGGCCGGCACGCGTTCAGCCAGCGGTGGAGCGTTCAATCGCAGGTGCATGCGCGAGGGGCCCCAGATGCCCAACGAGAGGGGCTTCCACTGCACGGGCTCGCTCAACTCGAAGCTCTCGACGTGGGAGACGAAGACGCGCAGCGCTTCCTGGAGTTCTGCGCGGGCCAGGAATGCCCCCAAGCAGTGGTGTGCACCGCTGCCGAATGCCAGATGCGGATGCTCGCGCGGGACCGCCGGATTGAACTCGTAGGAGTCGAAGCTGTGATCTGCGGGACAGCCGCCGCTGAGGCTTGCGGCGTGCAGGCCGATCATGACCACGGTGCCCGCCGGGAGAAGCAGATCGTTCACCACGACATCGGTGGTGGCAATGCGCATCGCCGTGCGCACCGCCCCGATGTAGCGCAGCGATTCCTCCACATAAGCCGGGATCCGATCCGGATCGGCCCGCAGCGCTGCGTACTGCTCCGGCCTGTCGGCCAGCACTGCCAAGGTGGCGCCGAGCTGATTGCGCGTGGTGTCAGTGCCGGCGATCAGCAATGCCTCGACCATGCCGATGAGCTCGTCTTCGCTCAGTCGGTCGCCCTCGTCAGACACGCCGATCAGCTCAGTGAGCAGATCGTCGGCCGGCTCGGCCCGCCGGCGCTCGATCAGGTCGACCACGTATGCGCCGAGTTCGGCCTGGGCTGTCGCGATGTCACCGAGCCTGCTCACGACGGCCTCGGCGTCGCCGTCGAAGAGCCCGAAGATGGTCTCGGCCCATCGACCGAACCGGCCCCAGTCGTCATCGGTGACGCCCAGCAGGCGGCAGATGACCGGCACCGGATAGGGATCGCACAGCTCCGCGACGATCTCGCCCCCGCCGCCGGTTACCAGCGGTTCGAGCAATCTCGTGGCGTGGGCGGCCATGAATGGCCGGAGCCGGTCCGCAGCGGCGGGCGTGAAGGCACGGCCGAAGAGCCGTCTCAGGCGGCGGTGATCGTCTCCTTCGAGCGACAGCACGTTCGGCCGTGCCCGCATGGCCTCGCCGCCGGTGCTCACGGGTGCTTCCCGTCGGGCGCGCGCCATCAGCGCGTTGAAGTTCATCGTCGGACGTCGCGCGCTGTCCGTAACGCCGCGGTCTCGCCCATTGCCATCGAGCCCGGTGCCATCGAGCATGGCGACGCCCGCGAGCATCGAGATCCACGCGGGATCGCGCAGGATCGTTCGCGCCTCGTCGTAGCCATGGACGAACAACCCGAACGGGGTGCGCACGATCCAATCGCCAGTGCGGCCGAGTTCCCGGCTCATCGCCACCAGATCGGCAAACTCGCCGATAGCGAAGTCGGCGAAGGGAACGGCTCCTTCGTCGTCGACCGAGCGGGTTGACACTCGCTGCGATCCAGGCGCGGTAGCAGTGCTGCTCACAACCCCTATCTCATCATGCACACCGCCCGGTTCCACCGCGCACCGCATCGTCACAGGCCAGCCGCCACGACAGACTGGCGCCGTGCAGCAATTGCGCCGGTTGACGGCGATGAGCGCCGTCGCGGTGGTTCTGGCGGGCTGCTCGGTGCAGGAATCCACCCGCGGCGGCGGCCTCATCGCGCCGACCGGTCCCGCGATCACGGCGCCGTCTCCGGCATCGACCGTCATGACCGTGACTGCGGCTGAGACGCTTGCGCTGCCGACTGAACCCGATCGAGCTGCGGGCGCTCGAGATGTGCTCGCCGCGGCCGATCCGCCAGAGGGCTTCAGCGAGGGTGTGCTGGGCGTGACCGGGTCGGCTGGCACGCGGGTATGGCCCGTCATTGTCGCGGACACCCCGCAATCCCGGCAGCGCGGGCTCATGGGCGTGACTGACTTTGCAGCGCTCGGGGGCTACGCCGCCATGGTGTTCATCTTCGATGGGGACACCTCAGGCGCGTTCTGGATGCGCGACACACCGCTGCCGCTGCGGATCACCTTCGTGTCTGCGAGCGGTTCTGTGGTCTCAGCGACCGACATGGTGCCGTGCTTGGCACCGATGCCACCCGACGAATGCGAGCGCTATCACCCCGATGGCATGTATCGCATCGCAATCGAGCATCCGCTCAATCCGGCTTTCGACATCGGTCTCGCTACGGCCGAATTCGTCGAAGTGACCGTCGAGTAGAGCCGCGGCATGAGCGCGTGACATGAGCGCAACGGCAACCGGATCACGCCGTCGGCCAACTACGCTGCGATGCCGCGGCCGCTTCGTGCGCCAGTGCGCAGCCGACATGACAGGAGTTGGATCGGGACCATGCTGAGATTTGCCGAGGAAATTCTGCTCCTGCTGCTGCGAGACGACGACGGCAAGCTGATCCATGTGCCTGAGCGCACGCTCGACCGGGTGATTGCCGGCTCGGTGCTCATGGATCTGGCGATGGAGAACCGGATCGACACTGATCTCGAGAAACTCATGCTGATCGACTCCACGCCGATCGGCGACGGACTGCTGGATCCCACGCTGGCCCACATCGCCGCTCAGCAGGCCGAGAGCGACTCGCGTTACTGGGTGGAGTTCGTTGCCTCGCGAGCCGAAGGCATCCGCGAAGAGGCATTCGCCCGTCTCGTCGACAAGGGCATTCTCGAACGCAAGGACGACCGCCACCTATGGGTGTTCCGGTCTCGCCGCTACCCGATGGTCGACGGCAAGGCCGAGCGCGAGGTGAAGCTGCGGATCATGGGCGTGCTGTTCAGTGATGAGATCCCCAGCCCGCGTGACGTCGTGGTCATCGCACTGGTGGATGCGTGCGGCATCTTCGGCGAGCTGCTGTCGAAGTCGGAGTTGGAACAGGCCGCACCCCGCATCGAGCAGGTGCGCAAGCTGGACTTGATCGGGCAAGCCATGACGCAGGCGATCCGCGACATCGAGATGTGGCTGGCCAGCTCCACGGTCAGCCGCTTCATGCTGTAAGCGCATCTGACGGTGCGCCCGGCTTGGGCGCGGGATCGGCCTAGCTGTTTTCGAGGGTTTCGCTGCCGCGGTACATGGCCTGCCGCCGGACGCCGCTGACGTAGGTCTGCACGGCGTCGTCCGCCGGTGTGCGTTCGGGATCCCAACGTCCCCAGTGGATCAATTGGTCAAGCGGGTGGCGGTAGCGAGACTCGGCGCGGCGGTGAGGCCAGCCGATCGGAATGGTGGCGATCGGCACTAGCGGTTCAGGCACGCCGAGCAGTTCGCGCAGTTCCCGCGCCGTCGTGTCCTCTCCGCCGCCGCTCAGCCACGCTGTGGTCAAGCCGTACGCGGCAGCCGCCAGGTGCATGTTCTGCGCGGCGGCACCCACGGATGCCAGCAGGATCTTCTCGTTGTTGGCGGCGTACTCATCGCGCCAGCCATCGTGGTCGCTGACCGGGTACGAGTCGACCCAGCGAGGGTCGCAGAACAGCAGCACGATGGCCAGCGAGTTGTGCAGCCAGTGCTTCTTATGGACGTGGGGGAATCCCCGGCAGTGCGCGACCAACCGGTCGGCCTGTCGCACGAACACATCGGACACGGCCAGCACGTCGGACCGCTCAGCAGCGATCACGAAGTGCCACGGCTGCGTGTTCGCGCCCGACGGCGCCCACCGCCCGGCCTCGCAGATGCTCTGCAGCACCTCGGTGGGCAGTGGCTCAGGGGGCGGCTCGAAGCTGCGCACCGACCGGCGCAGCCGCAGCACCTCCATCAGCGCACCGAAGCGCGAAGGCGTCAGGTCGTCATTGCTGGGCACATCCCCTGCCATGCCCGCAAGTTACTTCTGGACCAGATGCGCACCGTCGTTGCGGCCGTCGACTGCGCACGCATGTGACCCCTTCTAGAGTCGCGATATGGCCACTGACTCCTTCGATCCGGCGCAGATCCCGCTCACCGAGCTCGACGCTGCCTATGCCACGATCATGGGTGAGATCGTGGCCACCGGCGTTGCGCCTCACTACGCCGAACTGGCCCGCACGCTGGATATTGCACCCCTGCGGGCCAAGGCGGTCATCAGACGGATCATCGACCTCACGCCGGGCTGGCTGCATCCCGGCACCGAGTACATCGCATCGTTCCCGCCGTTCAACAACCAGCCCACCCAGTACCGGGTGAGCGTCGACGGCGAGCAGCGCTGGTTCGCCCAGTGCGGTTTCGAGGCGCTGGCCTGCCGCTGGCTGCTTCCGGGCCAGACCGTGTCCGTGGATGCGCCGTGCTTGCTCGGCGGCGAACCGCTGCAGATCGTGATGCGCGACGAGGAGATCCTCTCCGTCGACCCGCCCACGATGGTCGGCTACACCCGCAGCATGGTCGGCGGCGATGCCGCCACCCGGCCTTTCCGCTGAGCGGGCATGAACCTCTTCCGGTCGGAAGAGCACGCCCTCGAATGGGAGGAATTCGACCACCGCACATCGCACCTGCTGCGGCCTGTGGAGTGGTGGGCCGACACGTTTGCCTCACCGATGTTCCGCGCACGAGCCCGCAGCGACTTCATCACCTGGGCGACCGGTCCCGAGGGCGCAGCAGCGTTCGGCGAGTTGCGGGGGCGGCTGACGCCGGTGCGCCCTGACGTGAAGGCCACCACGGCGGCGGCGATGGAGCTGAGCAAGGTTGATGTCAGCGTGGTCGATGGGGCGTCGCCCGACGACCGCAGCGTCGAGCAGCAGCTGTTCGGGGAATGGCCCGCGGCAGTGCCGGTCGAGATCGCCCGGCACTGGCGCAATACCGCGAGGGCGATGATCGTGGCCATTCCCGCCGACTCGCTGCCCGATGTCGACGCGCAGCTATGGACCGAGACTCGACGATCGGCGGTGCGCGACGTCCAGGCAGCCACCGGCTGGCTCGCCCGGGCCGATGTGCGCGCCGGTGATGTGCGGCTCACTCATCGGCTGGCGCAGATGGGATGGCAGGGCGAAGTAGCCGATCAGCCCGCGTGGACGGCCATGGAGCAGTCCGCCCGGGCGATCCTCAAGTGCAGGGCGTTGGCTGCGCTGACCTGACCGGCGCTAGCCCGCCAATGCCAGCACAGCGTTCAGGGTGGCCTGGGCGCCGGCTGTTGCATGCTCTGGGAGGATCGACTCGGCTTCGTTGTGCGACAGTCCGTCAGCGCACGGAATGAACAGCATCCCGGTGGGCGCGACCATGGACACGTAGCAAGCGTCGTGGCCGGCCCCTGACGTGATGTCGACCGGCTCGAAACCGGCCGCCGAGGCGCCTTCCCGCACTGCATCCACCACTGCGGGGTCGAACACGATCGGCGGCGAGTACCAGATCGGGGTGATCTGCGGCCGGGGGAGCGAGCGATCGCTGGGTTGGCTGACGCCGCTCAATGCGGTGCTGGGTTGCCGTCCGAAGGCAGGGCTCTCGGCGAAGGCCAGCAACTCGTCATGCATGGCTTCCAGCTCGGCGGCGTCGGGATGGCGCAAGTCGACAGTCAGCGAGACTGAGCCCGCCACGGTGTTTCGTGAACCAGTGCCGACCGACAGCGTGCCGACAGTGGCGCGTCCCTCCGGCGAGCGGCGGACGGCGATCTCGTCGGCCTCGCACACCAGCCGCGCGGCGGACACCATCGCATCAGAACGATGCTCCATTGGTGTGCTGCCGGCATGGGCCGACTGCCCCTCGATCGACACGTCGTACCAGCGGATGCCCTGCACTCCGGTCACCGCGCCGAGCGTCACCTTGGCGGCCTCCAGGATCGGGCCCTGCTCGATGTGCGGCTCGATGTAGTGCCCGATTGGCCGCCGGCCTGCACCGTCGGGAGCGCCGCAGGGCTCGTCGCCCGCGTAACCGATGCGCTCCAGCTCGCCACCGAGCGTGGTGCCGTCCACTCCTGGCGCAGCGAGTCCCTCGTCCAGGCTGAACGCCCCGGCATAGACACCGGAGCCGATCATCGCCGGCGGGAACCGCGCGCCTTCCTCGTTGGTCCACGAGACGACCTCGACAGGTGCCGCAGTGCTGATGGCGTGGTCGTGGAGAACCCGCAGCACCTCGAGACCCACCATCACGCCGTAGGCGCCGTCGTGCTTGCCGCCGGTCGGCTGGCTGTCGAGATGGCTGCCCACCGCCACCGGCGCCCGCCGCGGATCGGTGCCCTCCCTGCGGGCAAACACGTTCCCCATCTGGTCGACATGAACAGTGCAGCCCAGCTCCTGCGCCCATGCCACGAACTGGTCGCGCCCCGCCCGGTCCTCGTCGGTCAGCGCTACACGGGCGACTCCGCCGGCGGCTGTGGCGCCGATCTCTGCCAGGGAATGAAGCGTCTCCCACAAACGCTCGCCGTTCACCGGGTACGGGCTCGTGCTCACCGTCGTCACCTCCGTGGCTCAGTTGAGCGGGCGCGCGGAGGGCGGCATCGGGGACGGGAGGGCCGTATGACCCATGAGGGCCTCGTCGACTGCCGCGGCGCACGCTCGGCCCTCCGCGATTGCCCACACGATCAGGCTCTGCCCACGGCCCATGTCGCCGCACACCCACACACCGTCGACGCTGGTGCGGTAGTCCTCGTCGCGCACCACGTTGGAGCGCGCATCGGTCTCCACGCCGAGCTGGGTCAGCAAGCCCTCCTGCTGGGGCCCGAGAAATCCCATCGCCAGCAGCACCAGATCGCATTCGAGCTCGAAGTCGCTGCCTTCGACCTTGGCGAACCGACCGTCGCTGAACACCACCTCGTGTGCCCGCAGTGCTCGCACTGCACCGGCGTCGTCGCCCAGGAACTCTTCCGTGTTCACCGAGTAGACGCGGTCGCCGCCTTCCTCGTGCGCCGAGGATGTCCGGTAGATCATCGGATAGGTCGGCCACGGGTTGGCCGAGTCCCTCTCGTCGGGCGGTCGCGGCAAGATCTCGAACTGGTGCACCGACGCAGCGCC
Source organism: Candidatus Poriferisodalis sp. (assembly GCF_965204125.1). Classification (GTDB taxonomy): domain Bacteria; phylum Actinomycetota; class Acidimicrobiia; order Acidimicrobiales; family Poriferisodalaceae; genus Poriferisodalis. Next base: position 2,589,686 of record NZ_OZ241968.1, read on the forward strand.
CTGGCGATGTGCGGTACCCAGGCAATCGGCACCTGTGTCACCGCCGCCGATGATCACCACGCGCTTGCCGGCGGCGTTGATCGGCACGTCGGCCGGGTCGAGGTCTCCTTCCTGGGCCTTGTTGGCCCACGGCAGGTACTCCATCGCCTGGTGTATGCCGTCGAGCTCTCGGCCGGGGATCGGCAGATCGCGCCACGCTGTCGCGCCGCCGGCCAGCACGAGTGCGTCGAAATCGGCCTGCAGATCCGCCACCGGAATGTCCACACCGACCTCGACGCCGGTGCGGAACTTCGTGCCCTCGGCGCTCATCTGGTCGAGCCGACGTTCGATGTGGCGCTTCTCCATCTTGAACTCGGGAATGCCGTACCGGAGCAGGCCGCCGAGCCGATCGGCCCGCTCGAACACCGTGACGTCGTGGCCGGCACGGGTCAGCTGCTGCGCCGCAGCCAGCCCAGCGGGCCCCGAACCCACCACTGCCACGCTGCGGCCCGTGCGCGCGGCGGGCAGTTCGGGGCGAACCCAACCCATCTCGAAGGCCTTGTCGATGATCGCGACCTCGACCTGCTTGATCGTGACCGGATCGGCGTTGATGCCCAGCACGCACGCCCCCTCGCACGGCGCTGGGCACAGCCTGCCAGTGAACTCCGGGAAGTTGTTGGTGGCGTGCAATCGCTCGATGGCGTCGTGCCAGCGATCGCGGTACACGAGATCGTTCCAGTCCGGGATGATGTTGCCCAGCGGGCAGCCCGAGTTGCAGAACGGCACACCGCAGTCCATGCAGCGACTGGCCTGGGTGCGCAAGTCCTCGTCGGCGAACGGCTCGTACACCTCGCGCCAGTCGCGCAGGCGCACCGGCACCGGGCGCCGCGTCGGCAGCACCCGGTCGTGCCGCATGAATCCCCGGATATCACCCATGTTCGACCCCGCCCCTAGCCATGCGCAGCCCCTGTGCCTGTCTGGTGGCGGCTGCACCGAGCGAATGAACGCGATGCCTAGCCATGCGCAGCCGCCATGACTGCCTCGTCGGGGTCTTGGCCGAGCTCGGCCGCTGCTGCCCGTGCTTCGAGCACGCGCCGGTAGTCCTTCGGCATCACCTTGCGGAAGCTGCGCACCTCGCTGTGCCAGCGTCCCAGGATGCGCTGGGCCGGAGCTGAATCGGTCTCCGCGACGTGCTGGCGCAGCACCGTGCGCACCGTCTCTGCGTCGGCGTCGTCGAGCTGGGTCTCGAGGTCGACCATTTCGGCGTTCAGGTGCCGCCAGAAGACGTCGTCGGGGTCGTACACGAATGCCGCCCCGCCCGACATCCCCGCGCCGAAGTTGCGGCCGACGCCGCCGAGCACCACCACCATGCCGCCCGTCATGTACTCGCAGGCGTGGTCGCCCACCCCTTCGACGACGGCGGTCGCTCCGGAGTTGCGCACGCAGAAGCGTTCGCCGACCGTGCCGCGGATGTACGCCTCGCCACCGGTTGCGCCGTACAGGATGACGTTCCCAGCGATGATGTTGTCCTCGGCCACAAAGTCCGGGTGTGTGTCACGAGGCGGTCGCACCACCAGGCGCCCGCCCGACAGCCCCTTGCCCAGGTAGTCGTTGGCGTCGCCGTACAGCCGCATCGTCAACCCTCGCGGCACGAATGCGCCGAAGCTCTGGCCGGCCGAGCCGTTGAATGTGAAATCGACCGTGTCGTCGGGCAGGCCGTCGCCGCCGTGGGCGGCGGTGATGCGGTGGCCGAGCATGGTGCCGACAGTCCGGTTCACGTTGCTGATCGGCAGCTCTGCTCGCACCAGCTCGCGGCGCTGGATTGCGGGTGCCGCCAATTCGATGAGCTGCTGGTCGAGGGCCCGGTCCAGGCCGTGGTCCTGGCTCTGGGAGCAGTAGCGATCCTGCGGCCATGGCGTCTCGGGCTCCGCCAGGATCGGCGAGAGGTTCAACCCGTGCGCCTTCCAGTGGGCTACCGCAGCGGCGGTGTCGAGCCGGTCCACCCGGCCGATGGCCTCGGGCAGCGATCGGAAGCCCAGCATCGCCAGGTACTCGCGGACCTCCTGGGCGATGTACTCGAAGTAGTTCACGACGAACTCGGGCCGTCCGCCGAAGCGCTTGCGCAGCTCGCGGTTCTGGGTGGCGACGCCCACGGGGCAGGTGTCGAGATGGCAGACGCGCATCATGATGCAGCCCGAGACCACCAACGGCGCTGTGGCGAAACCGTATTCCTCGGCGCCCAGAAGTGCCGCCACGATCACGTCGCGTCCGGTCTTCAGCTGTCCGTCGGTCTGTACCACGATGCGGTCCCGCAGCCCGTTCAGCAGCAGCGTCTGCTGTGTCTCGGCGAGGCCGAGCTCCCACGGCGCGCCCGCGTGCTTCAGCGACGTCAGCGGAGAGGCCCCGGTGCCGCCGTCGTGCCCGGAGATCAGCACCACATCGGCCTTCGCCTTCGACACGCCGGCGGCGACGGTGCCCACACCCACCTCGGCCACCAGCTTGACGTGGACGCGCGCAGCCGGGTTGGAGTTCTTGAGATCGTGGATGAGCTGCTTGAGATCCTCGATCGAATAGATGTCGTGGTGCGGAGGCGGGCTGATGAGTCCGACACCGGGCGTCGAGTGGCGGGTCTTCGCGATCCACGGCCAGACTTTGGGCCCCGGAAGCTGCCCGCCCTCGCCGGGCTTGGCGCCCTGGGCCATCTTGATCTGCAGATCATCGGCGTTGGTCAGGTACTCCGAGGTCACACCGAAGCGCCCCGAGGCCACCTGCTTGATGGCGGAGCGCCGCAGGTCGCCGTTGGGGTCCGGCACATAGCGCTCCGGGTCCTCGCCGCCCTCGCCGGTGTTGGACTTGCCGCCGATGCGGTTCATGGCGATCGCCAGCGTCTCGTGTGCCTCCGCCGAGATCGAGCCGTAGCTCATCGCTCCGGTGGAGAAGCGCTTCACGATCTCAGCAACCGGTTCGACGTCGTCGATCGGGATCGGCCCGCCGGGCGCAGGACGGAGCTCGAACAGGCCCCGCAGTGTCGCCAGCTCGGTGGACTGGTCATCCACCAGCTGCGTGTACTCCTTGAAGACCTCGTAGCGGCCGGCGCGCGTGGAGTGCTGCAGCTTGTAGACGGTCTCGGGGTTGAACAGGTGGTACTCGCCCTCGCGGCGCCACTGGTACTCGCCGCCGGCCCACAGATCGCGGTGTGCGGCCTCGGTGGGGTTGTCGAGGTAGGCGAACCGGTGGCGCTCGGCAACCTCGGCGGCGAGCACGTCGAGACCTACGCCGTCGAGCTTCGATGTCGTCCCGCTGAAGTAGCGATCGATGAGGTCCGCTCCCAGGCCCACGGCCTCGAACACCTGCGCTCCCGTGTAGCTGGCCACGGTCGAGATGCCCATCTTGGACATCACCTTGAGTACGCCCTTGGTGCACGCCTTGATGTAGTTGCGCTTGGCGGTGCGCTCGTCGACTTCGGTGATGACGCCGCTGCGCACCATGTCGTCGATCGACTCGAAGGCCAGATACGGGTTGACGGCGCTCGCCCCGTAGCCCAGCAGCAAGGCCATGTGGTGCACCTCGCGTGCATCGCCGCACTCGGTCACCAAGCCCACCATCGTGCGGGTCTTGTTGCGTACCAAGTGGTGGTGCACTGCGCCCGTCAGCAGCAGCGAGGGAATCGGCGCGTGCTGCTCGTCGCTGTAGCGGTCCGACAGGATGATGATCCGCGAGCCGCCGGCGATGGCCTCGTCGACCTGCTCGCACACGTCGGCGATTGCCCGTTCCATTCCCGCACCGCCGTCTGCGACCGGGTAGAGGCCGTCGACCGCGAACGGCCGGAACCGGCGGGCAACGTCGCCGGGCTGCGCTGCGCCGTCCGATGCGGCGCCATTGGCCTGCGCCGGCGCCTGCTGCAGGTCCTCGTCGATGTACAGGATCTTGGCGAGGTCCTCGTTCGACAGGATCGGGTAGGGCAGCACGATCTGCCGGCACGAGTCTGGGCCGGGCTGCAGCAGGTTGCCCTCCGGGCCGATCTTGGCCTTGGTGGAGGTGACCAGTTCCTCGCGGATCGCGTCCAGCGGCGGATTGGTGACCTGCGCGAACAGCTGGCTGAAGTAGTCGAACAGCAGTCTCGGCCGCTTCGACAGCACCGCGATCGGCGTGTCGGTGCCCATCGACCCGATCGGCTCGATGCCGGTGCGGGCCATGGGCGCCACCAGAATCCGCAGTTCCTCGGTGGTGTAGCCGAAGGTGCGTTGGCGCAGCGTCACCGAGGAATGCTGCGGCGTCAGGCTGAAGCGCGGCGGCAGGTCCTCCAGGTGTGCGAGCCCGTCGGCGAGCCACTCCCCGTACGGCTCCGCGTTCACCAAGTCCTGCTTGATCTCGTCGTCGCCCACGATGCGGCCCTGCGAGGTGTCCACCAGGAACATGCGGCCCGGCTGCAGGCGGCCCTTGCGGACGATGCGGGTCTGGTCGATGTCCGCGACGCCGACCTCGGACGCCATCACGACCAGACCGTCCGCGGTGACCCAGTAGCGGGACGGCCGCAGTCCATTCCTGTCGAGCACTGCACCCACGACGGTGCCGTCGGTGAAGGCGATGCTGGCGGGGCCGTCCCACGGTTCCATCAGCGAGGCATGGAACTCGTAGAAGTCGTGCTTGTCCTGGGGCATGCGGGCATGGTTCTCCCAGGCCTCCGGGATCATCATCAGCACCGCATGGGGGAGGCTCCTCCCGCCGAGATGGAGCAGTTCGAGGACCTCGTCGAAGCTGGCGGTGTCCGACGCCCCCGGCGTGCACACCGGGTAGGTGCGCTCGAGCTGGTTGCGTCCGTCAGAGTCGGCGAACAGCGGGCTCGACAGCGTGCCCTCACGGGCACGCATCCAGTTGCGGTTGCCCATGACGGTGTTGATCTCGCCGTTGTGGGCGAGCATGCGATACGGGTGCGCGAGCGGCCAGGAGGGGAACGTGTTCGTGCTGAAGCGCGAGTGCAGCAGGGCGAGCGTCGATTCCATGCGGGGGTCGACCAGGTCGGGATAGAACTCTGCGAACTGGCTGCAGGTCAGCATTCCCTTGTAGATGAGCGTGCGGCACGACAGTGAACCGAAGTAGGGCGCGGGAACGATCTCGTGCTCAGTGCGCTTGCGAGCGACGTACACCCGCCGCTCGAGGGCCAGCCCCTCGAGAAGGCGGCCCTGTTCGGGGGAGGGGGCGGCCACGAACAGCATCCGGAATACCGGCATGGGATCGGTGGCGAACTTGCCGAGCGAGGAGGGATCGGTGGGGACGTCGCGCCAGCCGAGCACCTCGAACCCCTCGTCGACCATGATCGCTTCGATCGAGGCTGCGGCTGCGTCGGGGTCGGCGCGGGGCAGGAACGCCGTGCCGACCGCATAGCGGCCGGCCGGCGGGAGCTCGAAGTCGCAGACTGCGCGCAGGAACCGGTCGGGCACACCGATGGTGATGCCGATGCCGTCACCGACGTTTGCCTCGGCACCCGTCGCGCTGCGATGGTCGAGATTGACCAGGCACTGCAGGGCCTGATCGACGACTGCGCGGCTCGGCACCCCGGACATGTCGGCCACGAAGCCCACGCCGCACGCGTCATGCTCGAATGCGGGGTCGTAGAGGCCTTGTGCGGGTGGCGGCGTCGAGAAGGGGCCGCTGCGTACCGCAGGACGGTCTGCGGCACGCGGCGCAGCCGCAGTGTCAGCGGCCGCAGTGTCATTGATGGGCATCGGCGACGTCCCGGTGGGCTGATGGAGCTCCGATGTCGGAACTCGGCGGCGGCAGGGACGTCGTTGGCCCTGAGAGCGAACAGTTTACCGGTGCCGTGGCGAACGGGGCCGCGCACCTCGTGGATTCATTCGGAATGAATAATTTTGCAATACAGTGCATATTCGGGCAGTGCGCCTGCTACAGTGGGCACCGATCTGAGAGATAGGCACGCCGCCATGAACACCGATACCGCACCGGCCTCGCCGGTGCGCATGGACACAGGGTTGACCCCGCCGGTGCGCGTCGGCATCGTGGGCGCGTCCGGCTACACCGGCGCGGAGCTGCTGCGACTGGCGGCAGCGCACCCGTCGTTTGATGTGGTCGCCGTCACCGGCGACACGCAGGCGGGTGCTGCGGTGCGCGACCTGTATCCCAGCCTGGCGGCCGACTACGGCGATCTTCGCTACTGCGCATACGACCCCGAGATCTTCGTCGGGCTCGACGTGGTCTTCCTGGGCCTGCCGCACATGGCCAGCGCGCCGGTCGTTGCCGACCTGTACAAGCGCGTCGGCTGCGTGGTCGACCTGGGTTCGGACTTCCGGCTGACCGACCCGGAGCTGTACCCGCAGTGGTACGGCGCACCCCATCCGATGCCGGAGCTGCTGGGCGAATTGCCCTACGGGCTTCCCGAGCTCGGCCGTGAGGCACTGCGCGGCGCCGCGGGCGTCGCCGTGCCCGGGTGCTACCCGACGGCTGCTGCCCTGGCCTTGGCGCCGTTCGCCCGCGGCGGCCACATCTCGACGGGCGGGGTCGTGATCGATGCCGCATCGGGGGTCAGCGGCGCGGGCCGGGCGCCCAAGCCCAACACGACGTTCTCCAGCGTCGACGAAGATTTCGTGGCCTACGGCCTGCTCAGCCACCGTCACACGCCGGAGATTGAGCAGGCAACCGGATGCCAGGTGCTGTTCACGCCGCACTTGGCGCCGATGGTGCGCGGCATTCTGGCGACCTGCTACGCCCGACCGCTGTCGGGTGCGATTGGAGGCCTGTCCACCGATGACGCGCTCGGCGTGCTGGCAGATTTCTATGCGGACGAGCCGTTCGTGGTGGTGCACCGTGACGCCCCCCATACCAAGGCAACGCTCGGTGCGAACACCTGCCATCTGAGTGCCAGGGTGGATCCCCGAACTGGCTGGCTGGTCGTGCTCAGCGCAATCGACAACTTGGTCAAGGGTGCATCCGGCGGGGCGGTGCAGTGCGCCAACATCGCACTCGGACTCCCCGAGACAGCCGGCCTGCCGACGACAGGATTGATGCCGTGATTACGGACGACGTCCACGCCCAGCAGGTCGAGCGTGCCGAGCTGCTCGTCGAGATGCTGCCGTACATCAGCCGATGGCGGGGCAAGGTGGTGGTTGTCAAGTTCGGCGGCAATGCGATGGTCGACACCGCGCTCACCGACGGCTTCGCCGCCGACATGGTGCTGCTGCGCCAGATCGGCCTGGCGCCGGTCGTCGTCCACGGCGGCGGCCCGCAGATCGGCGATCTCATGGCGCGCCTCGGCAAGACCTCGGAGTTCCGCGACGGGCTGAGGGTCACCGACGCGGAAACGCTGGACATCGCACGCATGGTGCTGGTCGGCAAGGTCAACCGCGACATCGTCGGCGCCATCAACGTGCACGGGCCGCTGGCCGTGGGCATCTCCGGCGAGGACGGCCGGGTCATTACCGCGACCGCCCGGAACCCTGATCTGGGATTCGTAGGCGAGGTCACCGATGTGAACACCGACCTGCTGGAGCGCCTGCTCGCCGAAGGGCTGATCCCGGTGATCTCCACGATCGGCGCCGATGCCAAGGGGCAGGCATACAACATCAACGCGGACACGGTGGCCGGCGCGGTAGCCGCGGCTCTCGAAGCCGAGAAGGTCGTGTACCTCACCGACGTGGCGGGACTGCTCGACGATGTCGACAACCCGGATTCACTCGTGCAGCGGACGACGGCCGACTCGCTCGATGCCCGGCTGGCGAGCGGCACGATCGCAGGCGGGATGATCCCCAAGATCGAGGCGTGCATCAGCGCGGTGCGCAACGGCGTCAACAGCGCACACCTGCTCGACGGCCGCGTTCCGCACGTCGTGCTCGTCGAGCTGTTCACCGATGCCGGCGTCGGCACCATGATCACCCGCGATCGGCCGACAGCCCTGCAAACCGGCCACTAGCCCTGACCGCCGAGCGCCCCAAAACACAAGTACCCGAAACGCAGAGAGCGAGCCACGATCTCATGACACAAACGACCACGGCAACAAGTGCAACGAACGGGCTGTCGCCCCACGCGGCCGCCATGGGCGCTGCGGAGCTGGAGCACTGCCCGCTCATGCCCACCTACGGGCCGCCGCCGGTCCAGTTCGTGCGCGGCAGCGGTTGCGAGCTCTACGACCGCGACGGCAAGCGCTACCTGGATTTCCTGGCGGGACTGGCGGTGACGTCGCTCGGCCATTCCCACCCTGCAGTCGCCGACGCGCTCAATGAGCAGGCGCGCACGCTGCTGCACGTGTCGAATCTGTTCGGCACCGAACCGCAGGTCGAGGTCGCCCAGACCATCGACCGTCTGCAGGGCGGCGGCGGGCAGGTCTTCTTCTGCAACAGCGGCGCCGAATCGCTCGAGGGGGCGATCAAGCTGGCGCGCAAGCACGGCGGCCGCGGCCGCTACGTCGTGGTCAGCGCGCTGCGGTCGTTCCACGGGCGCACGCTGGCGACGCTCCACGCCACCGGCCAGCCCGAGAAGCACGAGACGTTCCAGCCGCTGCCGGACGGCTTCCGTCACGTGCCCTACAACGACGCCGACGCATTGGAGGCGGCGCTGGATCCCAGCTGCTGCGCGGTGCTGCTCGAGGTTGTCCAGGGCGAGGGCGGCGTGAACGTTGCCGACAGCACCTACCTGCACCGCGTCCGTGAGATCTGCGACGAGCGAGGCATGGCGTTCATCGTCGACGAGGTGCAGACCGGTTTGGCGCGCACCGGCGAGTGGTTCGCCTGGCACCACCACTTCGACCCGGCCGGAGGACCGACGGGCGCGGCTCGACCCGACATCGTGACCATGGCCAAGGCACTGGGCAACGGTGTGCCGATCGGTGCCGTCTGGGCGCGCCGCGAGGTCGCCGCCGCGTTCCAGCCGGGCGATCACGCGACCACGTTCGGCGGGCAGCCGCTGGCCGCGAGCGCGGCGCGTGCCGTGCTGCGCACCATGGAGGCCATCGACGCGCCGGCGGTGGCTGCTGCCCGTGGCGAAGAGCTCGCGGGCAAGCTCATGGGCGTTCCCGGCATCGTCGACACCCGCGGCCTCGGCCTGCTGATCGCGGCCGAGATCGATACCGATGCCGCCGGTCGCAGCGGTCCCGAGGTGGCTGCGGCGTGCCTGGAAGCCGGCCTCGTGATCAACGGGATCACGCCGACGGCCGTGCGTTTCGCGCCGCCGCTCGTGGTGTCCAGCGAGCAGATCGACGAGGGCCTCGCAATCTTCGCGAGCGTGCTCGCCAGCAACGGGAAGCTCGGCTGATGCGCCACTTTCTGGAAATCGATGATCTGTCGGCCGACGAGCTGCAGTGGGTGCTCGACATGTCGTCGCGCGCCCCGGAAGCTGCGCCGCGAGTCCTGCAGGGCAGCGGCGTTGCATTGGTGTTCGAGAAGCCGTCGAACCGCACACGCAACTCGATGGAGATGGCGGTTCACCAGCTCGGTGGGCATCCCGTCTACATCCGTCCCGAAGAAGTGGGCATGGATGTTCGCGAGACCGCGGAAGACATCGTGCGGACGCTTGCCTGCTTCCACGACATCATCGCTGTGCGCGTCTTTCGGCACAACCACCTCGAGCGCATGGCGGCCTGCGCAGTGGCACCAGTCATCAACCTGCTGTCCGACGATGCGCACCCGTGCCAGGCCTTGGCAGACCTGCTCACCGTTTCGCAGTGCATCGGTCTGGACCGCATCGAGCGCGTTGCCTTCGTGGGCGACGCCAACAACGTGTGGCGATCACTGGCCATCGGCTGCGCCATGCTCGGCATCCCGAGCACGCTCGCGGTGCCAGACGGCTACGGGCCGTCAGGGGCGACGCTGGACCGCATAGCGGCACTGGGCGGCGAGTGCACCGTCACGGACGACCCCGCAGCGGCAGCGACGGACGCCGACGTCGTCTACACCGATGTATGGACCTCGATGGGCCAAGAAGACGAGCAGGCCGAGCGCCTGGCAGCATTCGGTCCGTACCAAGTCACGCCGGAGCTGATGTCGCTCGCTGCCGACGGTGCCATCTTCTTGCATGACCTGCCGGCGCATCGGGGCGAAGAAGTGGCTGCAGAAGTCATAGACGGACCGGCCAGCCGCATCTGGCAGCAGGCCGAGAACCGGATGCATGCCGCGCGCGGCCTGCTGGCCTTCTTGGCCGGATCAGCGCCGCATGGAGCGGCGTTGGCCGGATCAGCGCCGCATGGAGCGGCGTCGGCGGGAGCAGCATCATGAGCACCAAGGCGCAGCGCCAACATCTCATTCGCGAGCTGCTGGCCAGCCACGAGATCAGCAGCCAGGCGCAGCTGGTCGGCCTGCTGGCGGAGCGCTCAGTGGAGGTCACCCAAGCGACCGTCTGCCGCGATCTCGACGAGCTCGGCGTGGCCAAGATGCGCACCGCAGGGCGCACCGTGTACGCGGTGCCCGAAGCCGACGCACCTGAGGCGCTGCCGCCCAACACCCTCCGCCGAGTGTTCTCGGACTGGGTGCTCGACGTGCGTTCCTCGCAGAACATCGTGGTGCTGCGCACGCCGCCGGGATCGGCGCACGTCGTTGCCTCGGCGATCGACCGCAGTGCGGTCGACGGCGTGGTCGGCACCGTGGCGGGAGACGACACGCTGTTCATTGTGGCCACCGAGGAACTCGGCGGCCCAGCGGTTGCCGAGCACTGCCGAGATCTGGCCGACTTGTGAGCGTGCTGTCTGATGACTGCTGACGGCACTCCTGCCGACGACACGCCCCCGCCGCCGATCGGTCCGTCCCGAACCGGCCCCGCCACCCTCTGGCACGGCCGGTTCGCTGGCGCGCCCGCGGATGCCCTCGCGGCGCTCAACGACTCGCTCGGGTTCGACCAGCGCATGTTCGCCGAGGACATCGCTGCATCTCGGGCTCACGTGTCGATGCTGGCTGCCGTGGGTCTGCTGACCGACGTCGAGCGTGACGACATCGTGGCGGCTCTCGGCGAGGTAGCAATCGAGATCGCCGAGGGCCGTATGGTCTGGGCTCCGACCGACGAGGACATTCACACCGCAGTCGAGCGCCGCGCAACCGAGCTCTGCGGAGCCGCGGCCAAGATGCACACCGGTCGCAGTCGCAACGACCAGGTCGCCACCGACCTGCGCCTCTGGACTCGCGGTGCGATCGACGAGCTGACCGGGCTGCTGCTGGGCCTGGCGCGCACGCTCGCCTTCAGGGCACGAGAAGCGCAGAGCGGAAACCTGCGTCTGCCTGGTTACACGCACCTGCAGCAGGCACAGCCGGTGGGGCTCGCGCATCACCTGGCAGCGCACGCATGGGCGCTGCTGCGAGATGTCGAGCGCCTCGGCGACGCCAGGCGCCGCACGGATGTCTCGCCGCTCGGTGCCGGTGCACTCGCTGGCTCGACGCTGCCGCTGGATCCCTCGGCGACTGCTGCCGATCTGGGGTTCGCAGCGGTCTTTGAGAATTCGCTCGACGCTGTCAGCGATCGCGACTTTGTCGCCGACACCCTGTTCGCGTTGGCGATGTCGGGGATTCACCTGTCTCGGCTAGGCGAGGAGCTCGTTCTGTGGTCGAGCGCCGAGTTCGGATATGTCGTGCTCGACGATGCCTTTGCGACGGGCTCGTCGATGATGCCGCAGAAGAAGAACCCTGATATCGCCGAGCTGGCGCGCGGCAAGGCCGGACGGCTGATCGGTCACCTGGCGGGTCTGCTGGCAACGCTCAAGGGGCTTCCGCTCGCGTACAACAAGGACCTTCAAGAAGACAAGGAACCGCTGTTCGACTCAGTCGACACCGTGCGACTGGTGGTCTTGGCGCTCGACGGCCTGATGCAGACCGTCGAATTCGATGCACAGGCCATGGCGGCAGGCGCCGACGACCCCTTCGCTGCTGCGACCGACCTGGCCGAATGGCTGGTGGCCCGGGGCATGCCCTTCCGCGACGCGCACGGGGTCATTGCCGGGCTCGTGCGTCAGGCACTGGACGACCCTGAAGTCTCCGAGCGGCCCCATCGCCTGACTGAACTGGTGGCCGCACACCCGGATCTCGGGCCGGAGGCTGCTCGCCTGCTCGCGCCCGGCGCGGCATACCTCAGCCGCACGACGCCGGGAGCGGGTGGTCCCGACGCCGTGGCCGCACAACTCGAGCGTCTCGACGTTGCACTCGCCGCGGCCGGCGACGCCCAAGCCGGGCGTTGACGGTGCCGGCGGGCGAACCGCTGCCGCCGGCGTTCTACGAGCGCCCGGCAACTGAGGTCGCTCCCGACCTGATCGGCAAGCTGCTGGTGCACGATCCCGGCAGCACAGACGGAACACTGCGCACGGGCCGCATCGTGGAGGTCGAGGCGTACTGCGGCGACGGCGATCCTGCGGCACATTCGCGCAGCGGCCCGACCGCTCGCAACGCCTCCATGTTCGGGCCGCCAGGACGCCTCTACGTGTACTTGATCTATGGCATGCACTGGTGCGCGAACGCGGTGTGTGCACCGGCCGGCGTCGGCGACGCAGTCCTGCTGCGAGCACTCGAGCCGGTGCAAGGCGTAGATGCCATGGCGGCCCGGCGGAGTGGCACCGCTGGCGCGGTCGACGGCAGGGATCTGTGCTCGGGCCCGGGCAAGCTCACTCAGGCAATCGGCATCGATGGTGCTCACGACGGCTGTGACCTCACGACAGACGGCGGACTCAGCATCTGCGACGACGGCTGGACTGCTGCGGACATCGTGAGCGCGGCCCGCATCGGCATCAGCCGCGGCGCTGAGCTTCCTTGGCGTTTCTACGACGCCGGCAACTCGCACGTGAGCAGACGGTGAGCGTGCGGGCCAACCGTTCGCCGGCGCGCGGCAGCGCCGCTCGAGCGCCGCGTTGGCGCGGGGCTGCCCCGGCGGGGCAGCAGCCTGATTCCTCAGCTGCGCAAGCCGGCCTTGCCGAAGCGCTCGAGGCCGTGGAGCGGTTCGAGCCTCGAGATCGTATTCAGGCTCAGCACCGGCGCCGATTGGTCGGCTTTGCCGCCCGTCATCCCGATGCGCTGCATCGCTCGTGCGAAGCCGGACATCTGACGGCATCGGCGTGGGTGGTGAACCACCACGCAACGCATGGCTTGGTGCTGCTCCACCGCAAGATCGGTCGCTGGCTGCAGCCCGGCGGTCATGCCGACGGCGAGGGTTCCCTCGCGGGGGTTGCCCTGCGCGAAGCCACCGAGGAGACCGGCATCGACGGCCTCGAGGTCTGGACCGAGGCGGTGGACATCGACGTGCACCTGTTTGTCAACCGCAGGCGCACCGAGCCAGATCATCTTCACTTCGACGTGCGCTTTCTCGTCCGTGCGCCGCACCGTGCCGTGACACGCGGCAACCATGAGTCCGAAGAGCTGCGGTGGATCGCACGCGACCAACTCACCGAGCCGGAGCTGGGACTCGACGCCAGCACGCGCCGGCTGGCTCGATATGGCTTCGACCTCGCCCGCACCCTGAGGCAACGCGGCAACGAATAGGCGCGTTGCTGCTGGCGCGTACGGTGAGCCTGTGCGCCAGATGCTGCTGCTGGTCGAGAACGCCGTCCTGCTGCTCTGCGGACTGGTGGCCGGCTGGATCCTGGTCACCTTCCTGCCCGGATCGGTGCTGCCCCCGATCGCCATCACGGTGGTCATCGCCGCAGGCGGCCGGCTGTTGTTCAACGGGACGTTCTGGCCCGCAGGAATCGGCTTCGTGGTTGCAGGCATCGCCGGCGCCGGGTTCTACCTGGCCGACGCCGTGACATCGCTGGGCGGGTGAAGGCGGCTGGGGCCTCTGGGCCGCACATGGCGGCACCGGTAGCGTGACCCGGTGGACTTCGGCACCGTGCTGATTGTCGCAGCCGCGCTGGCGGCGCTGATCATGGCCGGCGGCATCGTCGACATCGCCCGGCTGGGTCGTGACCGGTTTGCGCAGGTCGGCAAGCGTCGCTGGCATTGGGTCCTGCTGATCATCTACAGCGGTCCGCTGGGCGTCTTGCTGTACGCAGCGGCGGTGAGGCCGCAGGTCACTCATCCCGAGCGCTACGCCGATGACGGCATCGACGCTCCGGCCGATGACCCGGCCGATGACCCCGGCGATGGCCTCGCCAGCTGTCACGGCGGTGCCACGGTTGGCGGGCACGCAACATGAGCGGCGACACACGCCTCGCCATCGAGGTCACCGGGCTTCACAAGCGATACGGGGACATCGAGGCGGTCACCGGCGTCGACCTGTCGGTCGCGACTGGCGAGGTCGTGGCTTTCCTGGGTCCCAATGGAGCCGGCAAGACCACGACTGTCGAGATACTCGAAGGCCTCCGCACCCGAGCGTCTGGGGACGTGCAGGTGCTGGGCGTCGATCCGGCGGAGGCCACCGCCGACTGGAGGGAGCGCATCGGGGTGGTTCTGCAGGGGGCCAAGCATGAGGGCGACTTCACCGCTGCGGAGATCGTGACGATGTGGTCGGCGTACTACCGGTCGCCCCGGCCGGCTGCTGAGGTACTGGAGCTTGTCGGGCTTGCTGAGGCGGCCGGAACTCGAACTCGCCGCTTGTCGGGAGGGCAGCAACAGCGCCTGGCCGTAGCGCTCGCCCTCGTGGGCGATCCCGAGCTCGTTTTCCTGGACGAGCCCACCACCGGTTTCGACCCTGCTGCTCGCCGCGAGGCGTGGCAAACCATCGACGGTCTGCGGTCGCTCGGCGTGACCGTACTGCTGACCACCCACTACATGGACGAGGCCGACCACCTGGCAGACCGGATCGTGGTGATCTCGCGGGGTCGCATCGTGGCCGACGGCAGCGCCGATGAGTTGGCCGATCAGGTTGCCATGCCTTCGCAGATCAGCTGGGACGCTGCGGAATTGAGTCCCGGGGCGTTGGGGGACCGGCTGCGCGACCTGCTCCGCCGCGAAGACGAGTCGATGCCGGTTCGGGCTGCTGCCGGCACGGCGCCAGGCGAGCAGCAGACCGAGAGACAGGGCGCGCGGCTTGCGCTCGCCACGCGTGACGTCGGCGAGGTGGTACGCGAGCTGCTCGCTGCCGCCAACGCGGCCGGGGTCCGGCTCGACTCGCTGGCCGTGCAGCCGCCGACGCTGGAGGACACATACCTGGCCCTGACTGGAGACTCATCGTCGGGAGACGGTTCATGACCCGCCTGGGGCAGCTGCGCAGCGAGACGCGTTTCAACCTGCTGGGCTTCCGGCGCAGCCCGGCGGCCACCTTCTTCACGGTGGTCCTGCCGATCATCTTCCTGGTGATCTTCACCTCGATCTTCGGCAACGAGATCATCAGCTCGACCGGAGCGCGGGTCGCAACGGTGTACGTCCCGGGGATCCTGGCGCTCGCGCTGGTGTCGGCGAACTTCATGAACGCGGCCATCGTCAC
>NZ_OZ241968.1:2610000-3401074 GCF_965204125.1 Candidatus Poriferisodalis sp.
CTGTGGATAGGGGTGAAAGGCCAATCAAACACGGTGATATCTGGTTCTCCCCGAAATGCATTTTGGTGCAGCGTCGCACGTTCAGCCATGGAGGTAGAGCACTGATTGGGCTAGGGGGCCCACAAGCTTACCGACCCCAGTCAAACTCCGAATGCCATGGCTCCAGAGTGCGGCAGTGAGTCCACGGGGGATGAGCTTCGTTGGACGAGAGGGAAACAGCCCAGAGCGCCGGCTAAGGCCCCTAAGTGTGTATTAAGTGGCAAACGATGTGGGATTGCCCAGACAGCCAGGAGGTTGGCTTAGAAGCAGCCACCCTTGAAAGAGTGCGTAACAGCTCACTGGTCGAGTGGTCCTGCGCGGATAATGTAACGGGGCTAAATACACCGCCGAAGCCGCGCCTTTGAGTTCGCTTGCGAGCGAGCTCGAGGGGTAGGGGAGCGTCGTGCCTGCAGCGAAGCCGGAGCGTGAGCGCCGGTGGAGCGGGTCCGAGTGAGAATGCTGGCATGAGTAGCGAGAGAGGGGTGCGAATCCCCTCCGCCGTAAGCCCAAGGGTTCCTGGGGAAGGCTGGTCCTCCCAGGGTTAGTCGGGAGCTAAGGCGAGGCCGAGAGGCGTAGTCGATGCACAACCGGTTGATATTCCGGTACCACCACGTGCGCGCCCAGTCCAAAATGCGGTTGCTAAGGGGCTGTCCTCCCTTCGGGGAACGACGAACCGACCCACCGCACCGAGGACAGCAATGAGGGGACGCAGGAGGATAGGTGAACCCAGGCGATGGTAGACCTGGGGTAAGCGAGTAGGACGGGGACTAGGTAAGTCCGGGCCCCATGAAGTCCGAGACGCGATGCCGAGCCGCTACAGGCGAAGTCATTGATTCCATGCTGCCTAGAAAAGCCTCTAGCGAGTTCACGTGGTGCCCGTACCTAAACCAACACAGGTAGGCAGGTAGAGCATACTCAGGCGAACGGGAGAACTGTGGTTAAGGAACTCGGCAAATTGCATCCGTAACTTCGGGAGAAGGATGACCCTGCGATGGTGACGGCACTAGCTGCCCGAGCCGGAAAGGGTGGCACAAAATAGGGGAAAGCGACTGTTTACTAAAAACACAGCAGCGTGCGAAGTCGTAAGACCATGTATACGCTGTGACGCCTGCCCGGTGCCGGAAGGTTACGGGGAACGGTTAGCTCTTCGGAGCGAAGCTGTGAACCTAAGCCCCGGTAAACGGCGGCCGTAACTATAACGGTCCTAAGGTAGCGAAATTCCTTGTCGGGTAAGTTCCGACCTGCACGAATGGCGTAACGACTTTCCCACTGTCTCAACCACAGACCCGGCGAAATTGAAGTACGAGTAAAGATGCTCGTTGGCTACAGAAGGACGGAAAGACCCCGTGGACCTTTACTATAACTTGGTATTGGGTTGTGGCACGTGTTGTGTAGGATAGGTCGGAGACTAGGAAGCGTGTGCGCCAGCATGCGTGGAGTCACCCTTGAAATACGACCCTGCTCATGTCGGAACTCTAACCTAGGACCCTGATCGGGTTCGGGAACAGTGCCAGGCGGGTAGTTTGACTGGGGCGGTCGCCTCCCAAATGGTAACGGAGGCGCCCAAAGGTTCCCTCAGACTGGTTGGCAATCAGTCGTCGAGTGCAATGGCACAAGGGAGCTTGACTGTGAGACATACAGGTCGAGCAGGTGCGAAAGCAGGGCATAGTGATCCAGCGATTGCGTGTGGAAGCGTCGTTGCTCAACGGATAAAAGGTACCCCGGGGATAACAGGCTCATCTTCCCCAAGAGTCCATATCGACGGGAAGGTTTGGCACCTCGATGTCGGCTCATCGCATCCTGGGGCTGAAGCAGGTCCCAAGGGTTGGGCTGTTCGCCCATTAAAGCGGTACGCGAGCTGGGTTTAGAACGTCGTGAGACAGTTCGGTCCCTATCCTCTGTGGCCGTAGGAGATTTGAGGAAAGCTGTCCGTAGTACGAGAGGACCCGGATGGACGCAGCTCTCGTGTGCCAGTTGTTCCGCCAGGAGCACGGCTGGTTGGCGACCTGCGGAAGGGATAAGCGCTGAAAGCATCTAAGCGCGAAGCCTGTTCCAAGATGAGATCTCCCACTGGTACAACCAGGTAAGGCCCGTGGCAGATAACCACGTTGATAGGCCGGATGTGTACGCACAGCAATGTGTTCAGCAGACCGGTACTAATCGGCCGAGGGCTTGGTATCGGTACTCAGCCTTGAGGAAGCGCACCCGAGTGTGTGCGCTGCTCGTGCATCGCGTGCAGGAGTCTGCACCGGCAGATCTCCGGTGGTTATGGCGGCAGGGCCACACCCGTTCCCATTCCGAACACGGAAGTTAAGCCTGCCAGCGCCGATGGTACTTGGGGGCAATTCCCCTGGGAGAGTAGGTCGCTGCCGGAACCCTGAACCCCCGTCGTGTTAGCGGCGGGGGTTCTTCGCGCTTGCGGGCCTACCCTCGGGGGGTGACGCAGAACCGGCGCCCGCCTCGCAAGCCGACACACGGGCGACCCGATCGCGGCCGTGGCCAGCGGCAGGATCGGAGCCGTCGCGGTCAGCCTGATCGCGCTCCCCGGGGCCGTTCTGATGGCGATGATCAACAGCGCCGCACCCGCGGTCGGCGGCCCCAGCAGCGCCGCTCGGACGCTCCGCGGCGACCCGATAAGCCCGTCGACGAGGTGGCATCCCGGGCAGCTCGCCGCACCGACTGGGGTGGGGTGGCCCGCAAAGGCGCATCGGTGTTGCGGCCGATTCCCGGCGCCGACCGGGGTGACGCCTACGCGGCAAAGGTGCCTGAACGCCAGAGCCCGCGACCTCAGCAGCCACCGCCGCCCGAGCGCGCCAAGCGTGCGCCGCAGGACGCGCCACGTCGTAGTCGCTCCAAGGTGCGACTTGAGGTTCCCCAGCTCGATCCGATCGGCGTGCGGGGCATGCCGTCCGCAGAACAGCAGCGACTGTCGCAGCGATTGCGAGAGGCAGGGGAGGACTTCCTCGCAGAGCGTTTCGGGGATGCCCTCACCACGCTGCGGCCGCTGGCGTCCCGGTATGCCGCGGTCGCCGAAGTGCAGGAGCTGTACGGCCTGACGCTTTACCGGCTCGGCCGCTGGACCGCCGCGTCGCACCGGCTCGAGCACTACGAGGCGCTCACCGGCGCCGTCGACCAGCTTCCGGTGCTGGCGGACTGCTATCGAGCGCTGGGTCGGCTCAATGACGTGCATGACGTGTGGGATCGGCTGAGGCATGCCGATCCTGATGCCCTGACCATCACCGAGGGCCGGATCGTGGCTGCGGGCGCGCTGGCTGACGAGGGTCGCCCTCGCGATGCCATCCGCCTGCTGGAAGCAGGCCCGCTGCGCCCCAAGCGTCCCAAGGAGCACCACCTCAGGCTCTGGTATGCGCTCGCCGACATGTACGACCGGGTCGGAGACCTCCAGCGGGCCCGGCGCGGATTCGCCCGGATCGCGGATGTCGAACCCGGCTTCGTGGACGTCGAGGATCGGCTTGCGGCGCTCGGCACCGAGGACGCCTGAGAAGCCGAGCCAGGATCAGTCTTCGCGCGGAGCCGCGCGGGTAGAGTGAATCCGTCATTCGGCGTGCGCCGCCCCCAGTACCAGCCCCCCCAAAACGGCGCCGTCAGATAATGCGAGGCGAACCGTACATCGTGACCACCGACATTGTGCGCCTGCTGGGCGAGCAGGCCTCTTATCTGCTGGACCACAAGTGCGAAGGCATCGGGCGAGACCTGCTCACGCTGCCCGGGCCTGACTTTGTGACCGATGTCGTCGCCGGCACCGACCGTTCGCCGCAGGTCATGCGGAGCCTCCAGTCGCTGTTCGACCATGGCCGCCTCGGCGGCACCGGTTACGTTTCCATCCTTCCGGTGGATCAGGGAATCGAGCACTCGGGTGCTGCGTCGTTCGCGCCGAATCCGATCTACTTCGATCCGGCCTCCATCGTGGAGTTGGCGGTTGAGGGCGGCTGCAATGCCGTGGCCACGACATTCGGCGTGCTCGGAGCGGTTTCCCGCCGCTACGCCCATCGCATCCCGCTTATCGTCAAGATCAACCACAACGAGTTGTTGACCTACCCGGCCTCCTACGACCAGATCATGTTCGGCTCGGTTCAGCGAGCACATGAGCTCGGAGCTGCCGGCGTCGGCGCGACGATCTACTTCGGCTCGGCTGAGAGCGGCCGCCAGATCACCGAGGTGGCCGCGGCATTCGAGGAAGCGCACCGCCTCGGCATGTTCACCGTGCTGTGGTGTTACCTGCGCAACTCGGCCATCAACCAGTCGGCCGAAGGCGCCGACGGCGAGCCGACTCAGGTAGACAACCACGTGGCGGCCGACGCCACCGGACAGGCCAACCACATCGGCGTCACGATCGAGGCCGACATCATCAAGCAGAAGCTGCCCGAGCACAACGGCGCCTTCGTCTCGGTACCGGGCTTCGGCAAGACGCACGCTGCGGTGTACGACCAGCTCACGACGGACCATCCGGTGGACTTGTGCCGCTGGCAGGTGGCGAATTGCTATATGGGACGCGTTGGGCTCATCAACTCCGGCGGCGCCAGTTCGGGGGCCACCGACTTGGCCGAAGCCGTCACCACCGCAGTGGTCAACAAGCGAGCCGGCGGCATCGGGCTGATCTCAGGACGCAAGGCGTTTCAGCGGCCAATGGCCGAAGGCGTCGAACTGCTCGGCGCCATCCAGGACGTCTATCTGGACCAGGCGGTGACCATCGCCTGAGGCGTGATCCGACCCGGCTGCATTCACCCAGCCGCGGCTAGCGTGGTCGCCTGGAGCGACCGCAATTTCCCCAAGACCCACAACTGCGGGCCGCTTCCCGCCAGGAGTCCTTCCCCTAGGAGACACAGTGACCGATACCGCATCGCGCGAATTGCCGCTGCAGGAGATCGACGAGGTCATCATTCGCTTCGCCGGCGACTCCGGCGACGGCATGCAGCTCACCGGTGACCAATTCACGAGCATCTCCGCGGCGCTCGGCAACGATCTGTCCACGCTGCCCGAGTTCCCCGCCGAGATCCGCGCTCCGCAGGGAACGCTGGCCGGTGTCTCGGCCTTCCAGGTGCGCATCTCCGATTTCGACATCACCACCCCGGGTGATGCACCGACGGTGCTGGTGGCAATGAATCCGGCGGCGCTGAAGGCGCAGCTGCACAACCTCGCGCAGGGCGGCGCGCTGATCCTGAACACCGATGCCTTCAACGACCGCAATCTGGAGAAGGCCGGCTACTCCAGCAATCCGCTCGATGACGGCACCTTGGACGACTACCGCTCGTACCCGGTGCCGATGAGCCAGATCACCCGGGACGCTGTGGCCGAGCACGGCGTGAAGCCGCGGGATGCGGAGCGTTCCAAGAACTTCTTCGCACTCGGTCTGATCTCGTGGATGTACACGCGGCCGGTCGAGCCGACGCTCGAGTTCATCAACACCAAGTTCCGGGGTCGCGAACAGGTCATCAACGCCAACACCGCAGCGTTCAAGGCCGGCTACAACTTCGGCGAGACAGCTGAGATCTTCGAGGCTCACTACGAGGTGAAGCCAGCCCCGCTGACACCTGGCGAATACACCAACGTGAACGGGAACACGGCGCTGGCTTGGGGCTGCGTCGTGGCAGGCCAGCTCGCGCGTTTGCCGGTGTTCCTCGGCTCGTACCCCATCACGCCGGCCTCGGACATCCTGCACGAGATGTCGCTCAAGAAGAACTTCGGCGTGCGGACGTTCCAAGCCGAAGACGAGATCGCTGCTGCTGCGTCGGCGGTGGGGGCAGCCTTCGGCGGAGCGCTGGCGTTTACTTCCACGTCGGGGCCCGGCTTGGCGCTGAAGGGTGAGACGCTCAGCCTCGCAGTGAGCCTCGAGCTCCCGATGGTGGTGCTCGACATCCAGCGCGGCGGACCGTCAACGGGCTTGCCGACCAAGCCCGAGCAGGCAGACCTGATGATGGCCATGTACGGGCGTCATTCCGAGTCGCCGCTGCCGGTCGTGGCGCCGCGTAGTCCCGCGGACTGCTTCGACATCGCGATCGAGGCATCTCGCATCGCGCTGAAGTACCGGACACCCGTCATCGTGCTGTCCGACGGCTACCTGGCGAACAGCTCCGAGCCGTGGCTGCTGCCCGAGGTCGATGAGCTGCCCGACATCGGCGTCGATTTTGCAACGGAGTTCAACGGCACCAACGAGGACGGCGACGGCATCTTCCTGCCGTATTTGCGGGATCCCGACACACTGGCTCGCCCGTGGGCCATTCCCGGCACGCCGGGCCTGATGCACCGCGTCGGTGGCATCGAGAAAGAGGACGGCACCGGCAACATCTCCTACGAGCCTGAGAACCACCAGCTGATGGTCGATCTGCGACAGGCGAAGATCGACGGCGTCGATGTCCCTGATGTCGAAGTCGCTGGCGACGCAGACGCCGGTCTTGTGGTTCTGGGCTGGGGCTCCACGTGGGGCGCCATCGACGCGGCTGCGGGACGGCTGCGCGAGGACGGTTTCGAGGTGGCGCATGTGCACCTTCGGCACCTCAATCCGCTGCCCGCGAATCTCGGCGACGTGCTGCGTCGCTACCGGGCCGTGGTGTGTCCCGAGATGAACAAGGGGCAGCTGTGTGATCTGGTGCGGGCGAAGTACCTGATCGATGTCGAGCACATCGGCAAGATTGACGGCGTCCCGTTCACGACCGGCGAGGTGACCGCAGCTGTCCGCAAGCGCCTTGAGGAGCTGGCGGGCAGCTAGGCGCCGACCAGACGATGATCAACGAATCCAAAACCAGCGAGTACATACAGAGGCAAACAGCACGATGACCGACACCTCGATCACGCCGACTACACAGCCCGGAGACTGGGCCTCCGACCAGGAGGTCCGCTGGTGCCCGGGTTGCGGCGACTACTCCATTCTCACGGCGATGCGGATGCTGATGCCGAGCCTCGGCACCGAACCGCACAACACGGTGTTCGTGTCGGGCATCGGCTGCGCTGCCCGGTTCCCCTACTACATGAACTCCTACGGCGTGCACGGCATCCATGGTCGAGCACCCGCAATCGCCACCGGCTTGGCGATGGCCCGGCCCGATCTCGACGTCTGGGTGATCGGCGGCGATGGCGACATGCTGTCGATCGGCGGCAATCACCTGATCCACGCTTTGCGCCGCAACGTCAAGATCAAGGTGCTGCTGTTCAACAACCAGATTTACGGCCTGACCAAGGGCCAGTTCAGCCCCACGAGCGAGATCGGCAAGGTCACCAAGAGCTCGCCGATGGGTTCGCTCGACGCGCCGTTCAACCCGCTTGCCGTGGCGCTCGGCGCCGAGGCGTCGTTCGTGGCACGCACACACGACATGGACCGCCAGCACATGATGGACACGTTCCGGCGGGCGCACGAGCACGACGGCGCCGCGTTTGTGGAGGTGTTCCAGAACTGCAACGTCTTCAATGACGGCGCCTTCGAAGGGGTTACCAAGAAGCAGAACCGCGATGCCAACCTCATCCCGTTGGCGCACGGCGAGCCCATCCGCTTCGGCGCCGACGGCGAGTTCGGGGTCATCGACGAGTCGGGCTGCGCCCGGGTTGTCCACACAGCCGATGTGAGCACCGACGAATTGCTCACCCATGACGAGACGAAGCACGATCCCTCGACCGCATTCATGCTGGCTCGTCTCGCCCGAGGACCGTTTGAGCCCACGCCGGTCGGCGTGTTCCGCGCCGTGCGGCGCAGCGAGTACGCGATGGCCTCCACTCGACAGCTGGCAGCGGCCCAACAGAAGCAGGGCGCCGCCGACATTGCGCAGCTGCTGCGCTCGCGCGGCACCTGGTACGTCTGAAGACACCTCCTTCGTCGCGTAAACCACTGCGGTGCGCCGCGGGCGCGCTGGTACTTTCGGCTGCATGAACGCCGTCCGACGACGCTTGGACAACGAGCTCGTGCGGCGTTGCCTGGCCTCGTCTCGCGCGGCGGCCCAAGCTCTTATTTCGGACGGCCGGGTTCTCGTGGGCGGTTCGGTCGCGCAGAAAGCGTCTCGCATGGTGTCGGCTGCCGAGCCGGTAGAGCTCAGCGGTGAGCCGGCTCGGTTCGTGTCACGCGGCGGAGAGAAGCTGGACGCCGCGCTGGACGAATTCGGCGTCGCCGTGGCGGGGCGGTGCGCCGTCGATGTCGGCGCTTCGACGGGCGGTTTCACCGATTGCCTGCTGCAGCGGGGCGCGGCGGAAGTGGTTGCGATCGATGTCGGCTGGGGACAGCTCGATGCCCGCCTGCGGGCCGATTCCCGCGTCACCGTGCGGGAACGGTGCAACGTGCGCCACGTTGGACCCTCCGACATCGGCGGCCCGGCGGACATCGTCACCGCCGACCTGTCGTTCATCTCGCTGCGGACGGTGATGGCGAACCTCGCGGCGTGCACGGTGCCCGGTGGCGAAGCAGTGCTGCTTGCCAAGCCGCAGTTCGAAGCCGGCCGGCGTGAGGCTTCACGCGGCAAGGGAGTTGTGCGCGACCCGGATGTGTGGCAGCGAGTGCTCACCGACGTGGCATCGAGCGCCTCCCGCCATGGTCTCGCACCCAGCGGTGTCGCCGCTTCGCGGTTGCGAGGGGCCGCAGGCAACGCCGAGTTCTTCTTGCACTGCCGTCGTCTAGAGGCTGAGCCGTCAGGCGAATTCGATCTTGACAGCGCCATCGAGACTGCTATCGAGACGGCCCCCAGCGCTTCTTCTGAGGGGGCACCGGCATGAGCGACGTGCTGATCATCGCCCATGCCGAGCGCGCGGAGGCGCTGACGGCTTCGAAACAGCTGGTGGCCTGGCTCGAGGGCGAGGGTCACGCGGTGGAAATGGGCGGCGTGGAGGCCACGGCAATCGGTCGCCCCGAACTCGGTGTCGATGAACCGATCCGGACAGTCCCGGATCTCGCTGTGAGCATCGGCGGCGACGGCACCATGCTGCGCTCGTTCGATCTGGTGGCAGCCGCGGGCGTGCCAGTGCTCGGCGTCAATGTGGGCCACCTCGGCTACCTGACCGAATTCGAGCCGGCACAGCTCACCGACATGGTCGCTGCGGCGCTCGGAGGGTCCCTAGACGTCTCGGAGCGGATGATGGTCAGCGCACGTGTGCGGTACAGCGGTGCCGATGACATTGGCGCCCAAGATGACGAGACGTGGACGGGACTGAATGAGGTCGTGCTCGAGAAGCGCGATCCGGGGCACACGGTCAGGCTGGAAGTGTGGCTCGACGGCGATGTGTTCGCGACCTACGCAGCAGACGGCCTCATCGTGTCCACGCCGACGGGTTCCACGGCGTACAGCCTCTCGGCAGGAGGTGCGGTCGTAGCGCCGACGCACTCGTCGTTGCAGGTCACTCCGGTCGCGCCGCACATGCTCTTCGATCGTTCGCTGCTGCTGCCGCCGGACACCGAGATCGGTATCCGCGTGATCAGCGAGCGGCCAGCGCTCGCCGCTGTGGATGGGCGCTCGGCCAGCTTGCTGGCGACCGGCGATGAGCTGGTCGTGACACGCGCTCCATACGACGCGCGGTTCATCACCGCTGGCGGCGACAGCTTTCATCGTGTGCTGAAGCACAAATTCGGCCTCAAGGACCGCTGATGCTCGTCGAGCTGGCGGTGCACGATCTCGGCGTCATTTCCCATGCCAACTTGGTGCTCGGCCCAGGCATGACCGCGCTGACTGGCGAGACGGGCGCCGGCAAGACGCTGGTGGTGCAGGCGGTGCAGCTGTTGATGGGCGGTCGCGCTGATCCGGCGATGGTGCGCGCCGGCGCAGTCGAAGCAGTTGTCGAGGGCAGGTTCGTGCAGGCCGATGGCAGCGAGCGTGTGCTGCGCCGCGTGATCCCAGCAGCCGGTCGCAGCCGTGCCTACGTGGATGGCGGCATGGCGTCGGCGGCAGAGCTTGCAGAGTTCGGGGCCGAGCTCGTTGACCTTCACGGGCAGCACCAGCACCAATCGCTGTTGCGCGCTCGCACCCAGCGCGAGGCGCTCGACCGCTGGGGCGGCATCGATGTGCGCCCGCTTGCAGCAGCGCGTGACGAACTGACAGCGCTCACCGAGAACCTGGCCGCACTCGGCGGAGACGCGCGAGCACGGGCGCAGGAGATCGATCTCCTGCGGTACCAGGTTGACGAGATCGCATCGGCGCAGCTGGAAGATCCTGACGAATTGAGCTTGATCGCCGAGCGGGAGGACCTGCTGGCCGATGCAGCATCGGTCCTCGCGGATGGTCATGCGGCACGCCAGGCACTTGCTGGAGATGACGGCGCGATCGACAGGCTGGGCGCTGCGGCGGCTTTGCTGGCCGCCCGGAAGGCGTTCGCCCCGGTGAGCGACCGCTTGGGTGCCGTGGCCGCGGAGCTCGATGACACTGTTGCGCAGCTGAGAGGAATGCTCGACACGGTCGAGGACGACCCGCAGGCGCTGGCCGACGTCCGTGCCCGGCACCAGCTCCTGCGCGAGCTGACCCGCAAGTACGGCGACACGCTGGCCGATGTGCGCGCGTTCGGTGCCCAGGCAGCAGAGCGGCTGTCGCAGCTCGAACGCCACACCGAGTTGGCCGCCGAGCTGGAGGCCGGCATCGATGCGGCGCAACGCCACGTCGAAGCCGAGGCTCACGTTGTGGCTGCAGCTCGTCGAGCGGCTGCACCTGGTCTCGCCGCTGCGGTGGGCGAGCACCTCGCGTCGCTGGCGTTGGCAGGCGGCACGCTCGAGGTCAGCGTCACCGGCGAAGCGCCGAGCGACGGCGTCGAACTGCTCTTCAGCGCGAACCGGGGCACCCCACCCGGTCCGCTGTCGAAGGTGGCATCGGGCGGCGAGCTGGCGCGCGTCATGCTGGCGTTGCGGCTCGTGCTGACCGCCGGCCCGCCGACCCTGGTGTTCGACGAGGTCGACGCTGGCATCGGCGGCGAGACAGCAGTCGCCGTCGGTCAGGCGCTGGCTTCGCTGGCCAGCCAGCACCAGGTGCTGGTGGTCACGCATCTCCCACAGGTCGCGGCATTCGCACACCACCAGGTGGCCGTTCGGAAGACCGATGACGGCAACGCAGTGGCTTCCGACCTCGTCGCCGTGACGGGACCCGATCGCGTCAGCGAGCTGGCGCGGATGCTCGCAGGTCAGCCTGCATGGGCGAGCGGCCGCCAGCACGCGACTGAATTGCTGGAGGTGGCCGCCGCAGCACGGGGCGGCACGCGAGAGTGAGCATGTCCCGCCCGCGCGCTTTGTGGGGACGCCTGCGATCGCGCCGCAATCACGGCGGTACCCACGTGGAGATCGCGGGACGGTGCAGGGTGGACCGTCGCACCAAGAATCTGCTGCGCCGCTTGGAACGCGGCGAGATTGCGGTCATCCACCACGCAGACCTGGATCGGGTCGCTGCCGACGGCCTTCTGGCAGCGGGGGCGATCGCGGTGATCAACGCAGAACCGACGATGACCGGCCGGTACCCGGCGCTGGGCGGTCTCACGCTCGCGCAAGCACGAGTACCGGTGCTGGACGACATCGGCGAGGGGGTGTTTGCATCGCTCCGAGACGGCGAGGAGCTGGCCATCTCAGGCGATGAGGTGCTGCGCGGCGACCAGGTGATCGGCACCGGGTACCGCCGCGATGCCGAGCACTTCGAACGCGTACTGGAATCGGCGCGAGTGGCGGTGCGCAGCGAACTCGGGAGCTTTGCCCGGAACACGCTCGAGTACCTGGAGAGGGAACCGCAGGTCCTCACCGATGAGCTGGAGATCCCGCCGCTGCGGCACCAGCTGCGACGCCGCCACGTGCTGGTAGTGGTACGCGGCATCGACTACCGCGAAGATCTGGCGGCGCTACGCCGATCGGGCTACATGTCGGACATGCGGCCAGTCATCATCGGTGTGGACGGGGGTGCCGACGCGTTGCTCGAGGCCGGTCTCGTGCCCCACATCATCATCGGCGACTTCGACTCGGTGTCGCCGCGGGCACTCACCTGCGGGGCGCAGCTCATCGTGCATGCCTATCCCGAAGGCGGCGCGCCGGGCGCGGTCCGTCTCGACGACGCCGGATTGAGCTACGACGTCATCGCCGCGCCCGGAACCAGCGAGGACCTGGCATTGCGGCTGGCCTTCGAGCAGCGAGCCGAGCAGATCGTCGAGGTGGGGTCCCACACGTCGATGGTCGACTTCTTCGACAAGGGCCGCAGCGGCATGGCATCCACCTTCCTGACCCGGATGCAGGTGTCTCCGGCGCTCGTGGATGCAAAGGGCGTGAGCCGTCTCTACCGCACCCAGGTGCGCAAGCGAGACATGGCGATGCTGATCGTCTCGGCGCTCGTCACCATCGGCGTCATCGCCGCGGTGACCGAGCCGGGCCGGCTCCTGCTGCGCACCCTGTGGATCAACATGGGCCTGTAGATCGGTCGGGCGAATGATCAACCTCCGCTACCACATCGTGTCGATCGCGGCGGTCTTCCTGGCCCTGGCGATCGGCCTGGCGCTGGGCTCGACATTTGTGGACTCGGTGCTGGTGAGCAACCTGGAGTCACGCGTGGACCAGTTGCAGGCCGACACCGAATCGGCGATCGAGCGACAAGCCGAAGCCGAGGAGGAGCTCGGCGAGGCTGAGGCGGCACGCGACGCAGCGCTAGCGAGCGTTGAGGCGGCGCGGTCCGTGCGGTTCGAGGTAGAGGATCTCGTACGGCCGTACCTTCCTCAAGGACGGCTGAGCGGCACGACAACGCTCATTGTCGCGCCAGAATCCACGGACCGGACCGCAGTGGCGGCCATCCGCGCACGCCTCGATGCGACCGACGCGCGCCATGGCGGGGTGCTGTGGCTCAGCGATGATCTCCGCCTGCACGACCCAAGTGTGCGCCGGAGCATCGCCGAGGCCTTCTCGCTGGCAGGTGACAGCCGCAACGCGGTGCGCAGAGCGCTTCGCTTCCTGCTGCCTCAGGCACTGTTCAGGCCGGCGGAGGCCGGGTCCAGCCAGATGCTCGCCGATGATGTCAACGCGATCACCGACTTCGGAGCGCTTGACGGCTTCTCTCGCGGCTTCTCGGCGGTCCCGCCGACTCGTACTGCGCTCACCTTGCTCCGCGATCTGGAATTGGTGACTCATGACGGCACCGGTGCCGTAGCGCTGCACCTGCTGGGAGGGGAGCAACTGCGACTCGTAGTGGTCACCGATGCGGCGGCGGCCGGGTTGAACCAAGATTTCATTTTCGACCTGTTGAGGGCGGTCGTTGACGACGGCCACTCGGGCACCGGCGTCATCGTCGAAGTACCTGCGCCGGGGGCAGCAGGAGTGGGCTACGGCGCAGTGCTGGAGCGAGTTCGCTCCGACGCCGTGCTCGCGGGAGCGTTCGCGAGCGTCGACGATGTCGACACCTTCTCGGGCGATTTGGCGCTGCTGGTTGCGCTGGAGCGGTTGCCTGCCGTCGATCACTTCTCGGGAGCTGATCTCAACCACGGTCTGGGCCCGTCATGACCCACGCCGTGGCGATTGTGCCCGCCTTCAACCGGGCCGACACGGTGGGTGCCACGGTGACGGCGCTGCGAACGGTGCCCGATGTGCTCGACGTCGTCGTGGTCGACGACGGGTCGCGGGACCGAACTGCGGCTGCGGCTGCCGCTGCAGGCGCGCGCGTCATCGAGCTTGCACGCAACCGCGGCAAAGCAGCGGCGGTCGCCGCGGGCATCGCGGCGTCGGGCGCCCCCGACGTGTACCTCCTCATCGATGCCGATCTGGGCGGTTCAGCCGCGCTGGCCGCAGATCTGCTGCAGCCGATTGCGCTGGGCGAAGCCGACATGACGATTGCCGTCTTCGGTGCTGCTGAGGGCCCGAGCGGGTTCGGGCTCGTCAAGGCGTTCGCGGCACGTGTCCTGCGTTCCGAGACGGGACTGGAACTGGCTGAACCTCTCTCGGGTCAGCGCGCCGTGCGGGGTCCGCTGATGAGATCACTTCGGCTCGCGCCCGGGTTCGGACTCGAGGTCGGTCTGACGCTCGATGCGGCTGACCGAGGAGCCCGCATCAGCGAGGTCGAGATCGGATTCAGCCATCGGCAAACCGGGCGTGATCTCAGCGGCTTCGCGCATCGAGCGCGAATCGGGCGACACGTTTACCTCGCTGTGGTAGCCCGCACCGGCTGGCCGAAGGCAGTCTCCTCCCTGGCCACCTCGCTGCTGAGCCGCGTCATCTCGGCCGCTCGCGGTACGCCGGTGCGTGACCGGGGGCAAGGGCTCGGGCGGGCGGTACGCCAGTCATGGCAGCGGGCACGGCAGCTCCGACCGCCGCGCTCGCTTCCGGGCGTGCGCTCGTGGCGACCCTGGCGGCGCCGACGCACGCGAGGGGCATGACGCTGGTGCCCTCGCTGGCCCTGATCATCGACACGACGCAAGCGGGAGCGTTGTTGACGGCGGCATTTGCGGGATCGCTTCTCCTTGCAGCCCTGCTCTGGCGCTGGTTCGGCTCGCGCATGAGCCGAGATCGCTGGATCCGGCCCAACTACCGGGGGCAGCCGATCGTGGCCGTCACGGGCCTCATCGTCCTCATCGCCGGCTCGGTCGCAGTTGCAATCACGGCAGCCGTCATCGTTTCGTTGCCAGAGGGCGAGATGCACGAGGCCGTACATGTGCTGGATCAATCTGTGCTGCTGGCACGCTCGCCTGATTCGGCTGTCATCGCCGGTGGCATCGCTGCGCTGGTGCTGCTTGGGGGTTTCGGCTGGCTGGGCTACCGCGACGACATCCGCGGAACACCATCCGGACATGTTGCTTCCAGCGGCTTCGCCGGGCACCTTCGTCAGAGCCTGGGCCAGCGAGCCCTCACGACCGGGCTGCAGAAGGCGCTTGGCGGACTCGTTGTCGCAACCGTGGCTGTGCAGATCGCCCTGTGGGGCGACCCTGCCGAGGCCCGCTACTTCGCCGGCACGAATCCTGGGGATTGGTTCGACCCGGTGCCGCACGCCTTGGGCTTGGGTACGGATCCCGACGCCATGTGGAGCCTGATGGCGCTGATGCGCGGGGTGCTGATCGTGGCCTTGTCGGCGAACCTGCTGAACCTGCTGGACCGAGCGCCTGGACGCGCGGCCAAGGCGTCACTCGGGTGGTGGCTTGTCGCGCTGGTGCCGGCGGCGCTCGTGGCGCCGGGCTCAGCTGGACGCTTCGATCTGGGGTTCGAGGTCACCGAGTGGGCTGTGTGGGCTGGGGTTGCTGCTGGCGCATCGGCAGGATTGCTGCGAAGCGAATTGGCCGAACAGCACATGCAGGGTGACACCGGCGTCAATCCTGTCGGCGCCGTCTTGGGCATGGCGACGGTCATCGCATATTCGGCAACCGTCGAGTGGGTGGTGATGGCGGTGTTGGCGGCCCTGAACCTGGCGAGCGAGCGCTGGTCGTTCAGCCGGATCATCGATGCGGTGCCGCCGCTCCGCTGGCTGGACCGGCTCGGTTCGCCCTACCGCAACTGAATCCTGC
Source organism: Candidatus Poriferisodalis sp. (assembly GCF_965204125.1). GTDB lineage: Bacteria > Actinomycetota > Acidimicrobiia > Acidimicrobiales > Poriferisodalaceae > Poriferisodalis. The sequence goes on from NZ_OZ241968.1 coordinate 2,625,463, forward strand.
GTATCCATGCCCGCTGCATGGCGGCTGCCCCGGGCTCTATGCCCGCTGCATGGCAGCGGCGCAGTGGTGATGCTCGGCCAAGCGCTCGTCGAGTGCGGGGTGAACGATCTGGCCGCCGGAGACAACCGGGCGTCCGGCCACGATCGTGTCCCGGGCGGACAGCGGGCCGCATCGCAGCCATGCTTCGATGGGATCAGAGAGGGCGCCTGCGAACGCAGGCCCGTCGAGCTGCCACACCACGAGGTCACCGCACGCGCCGGGCGACAGCTCGCCGATCTCGCCCACTCGGCCGAGACAGCCCGCGCTGCCACGGGTTGCCAAGTCCAAGGCCTCGCGGGCGGAGAAATACACTGCGTTGCCCTGTTGAGCATCGCCTCCTTCGGCGTCATCGGCGGCCCCGCCGGCGTGGCCATCGGCGGGCCTGCCGCTGTCCAGCCCCTTCTCGGCACTCAGTTGCCGCTGGCCGTCGCGCAGCCGCCCCACCAGCAGCGCATTTCGCGCCTCGGTCCACATCGACGCCGAATCGGTGCTGGCTGAGCCGTCCACCCCGAGTCCCACCGGCACACCGGCAGCTCGCAGCTCGCGCACCGGCGCCAGTCCGACTCCGAGCAGCAGGTTCGAGCTGGGACAGTGCGCCACACCGGTGCCCCACGTTCCCAAGCGGGCGATCTCGGTTGCGTTGGGTTGCACGCCGTGCGCGATCCACGAACGATTCGAGCCCCAGCCGCAGTGCTCGAAGTAGTCCACCGGGCGCATCCCGAACATCTCGATGCAGAAGCCGTCCTCGCCGGGGTCCTCGCACAAGTGGGTGTGCAGGCGCACGTCGAGGCGCTCCGCGAGTTCGGCCGTAGCCGTCATCAGCTCGGTCGATACGGAAAATGGCGAGCACGGCGCCAGTGCGATCCGGACCATCGCGTCCGGCGAGCGGTCATGGTGCGCGCCGACCAGCCGCTCCGATTCCGCCAGGACTTCCTCGGGCGATTGGCAGACCTCATCGGGCGGCAGCCCGCCGTCGGACTGGCCCAGCGACATGGAGCCGCGGGTTGGGTGAAAGCGCATGCCCAATTCGCTGGCAGCGGCGATCTCCGCGGCAATCAAGTCGCCTGCGCCCCGCGGATGCACATAGAGGTGATCGGTGCTGGTGGTGCAGCCGCCCAGCGCCAGCTCTGCCAGGCCTACCCAGGCAGACAGGTACGCGCCCTGCTCATCGAGCCGCGCCCACAGCGGGTAGAGCGTGGTCAACCAGTCGAACAACCCGCCCCGAAGCGCAGGAGCGTAGGACCGCGTGAGGTTCTGGTACATGTGATGGTGGGTGTTGACGAGCCCGGGCGTGACGAGGCAGCCGCCGGCGTCGATGCGCCGGTCTGCTGCGGGCGGCGTCTGAGAGGCGTCGCCGACCGCGCTGACGAGTCCGCCGGTGATAGCGACCCAGCCGCCGGCAATCTCGCGGCGCTGCTCATCGCACGTCGCCAGCAGCTCGGCGCCGTGCACCAGCAGATCCGCCGTTGCAGCCGCCCGGGCTGCGTCTGATGTGTCGTTCATGATGTTCCGTCCGGCCGGTTGTTCACTCGGGGCGACGATCTCAGCGGATCCGGCAGGCAATTGCCGGACTTGCGTGGGGATCAGCCAACCTCAGCCGAAGCGACGGTAGCTTGATGACACATGCGAGAGAGCCCATCGAAAACGCCGCGTGGCTAAGCACATTTTCGTCACTGGCGGGGTTGCCAGCTCCCTCGGCAAAGGGCTCACGGCGGCCTCGCTCGGCCGGCTGTTGGCCGCCCGGGGACTGCGGGTCACCATGCAGAAGCTGGACCCGTACATCAACGTCGACCCTGGCACCCTGAACCCGTACGAGCACGGTGAGGTATTCGTCACCGACGACGGCGGTGAGACCGATCTCGATCTCGGCCACTACGAGCGGTTCATCGACGTGTCGCTCACCCGTGACTCGAATGCGACGACCGGTTCGATCTACCAGAAGGTGCTCGCCGACGAGCGGCGGGGGGAGTACCTGGGCCGGACCGTGCAGGTCATCCCGCACATCACCGACGAGATCAAGGAGCGCATCCGCAAGCTGGCCGACGGCGACGTGGACGTGGTCATCACCGAGGTGGGCGGCACCGTCGGAGACATCGAGATCCTGCCGTTCCTCGAGGCAATCCGGCAGATGCGCCTTGAGGTCGGCCGGCAGAACGTGTGTTATGTCCACGTCACGCTGGTGCCGTTCATCGGCCCGTCGGGCGAGCAGAAGACCAAGCCCACGCAGCACTCGGTGACCGAGCTGCGCAGCCGCGGCGTACAACCCGACGCCATCGTGCTGCGCAGTGAGGGGCCCATCGAGGACGGCCTGCGCAACAAGATCTCCAACCTCAGCGATGTCGAGCTGGCCGGCGTGGTGAACGCCCCCGACTCATCGGTCCTCTACGAGATCCCGATGGTGCTGCGGTCCGAAGGTCTCGACAGCTTCCTGTGCGGGATCCTCGGTTTCGAAGATGTCGAGCCCGACCTTGCCGACTGGGAGGCGATGCTCGCACGCATCAAGGCGCCCCAGGCGACGGTGCGCATCGGCATCATCGGCAAGTACGTGGCGCTGCCCGATGCCTACCTGTCCGTCGTGGAGGCGCTGCGCCACGCGGCCTCCTACCACGGCGTCGAAGTCGACATCGAGTGGATCCATTCCGAGGAGATCGAGGGGTTGCTCGCTGCGGGGCGGCTGCGGCACCTCGACGGGATGGTGATCCCGGGAGGGTTCGGCTCGCGGGGCATCGAGGGCAAGATCGCCGCGGCGGCGTACTCGCGCGAGCACGACATTCCCTGCCTGGGCCTGTGCTTGGGGCTGCAGGTCATGGTGATCGAGTTCTGCCGCAACGAGCTGGGCCTGCTGGGCGCCAACTCGACCGAGTTCGACCCCAACACGCTGCACCCGGTGATCGATCTCATGCATGCGCAGCGCGGCATCGAGGACAAGGGCGGCACCATGCGGCTCGGCGCGTATGTGGCCAGGCTGGCGCCGCGCAGCCGCGTGGCGGCGATGTATGGCGACACGCTGGTCAACGAGCGACACCGGCATCGCTACGAGGTGAACAGCGCCTACCGGCAGCGGATGGAAGAGGGCGGCCTGCAGTGCAGCGGGCTGTCGCCCGACGGGCGGCTGGCGGAGTTCATCGAGCTGGACGGTCACGCGTTCTGGGTGGGCACGCAGGCGCACCCGGAGTTCAAGAGCCGTCCCAACCGCCCGGCCCCGCTGTTCTGCGGACTGGTGGGCGCTGCGCTGGCGCGGGCCGAGGGACGCAATCCTCAGCTGCTGCCGGCATCGACGGGAACCGGGCCGCTGAGCACTGAACCCCTGGCCTAGACCGACGCCTCGCCCTGGCGCAATCTTGACCTACCTCAGCGCAGGCTGACACATTGGATAGGCGATGCCCGCTGCCCTGGCCATGGAAGCCGAGGACTACTTGGGCTGGCTGTCCAATGAGCGAGGACGGTCAGCGCGCACCGTGGCGTCGTACCGGGCCGACCTCAGCGGGTTTGCGGCATGGCTCGAGGCGCGAGGCAGCGATCTGCTGGGTGCCAGCTCCGCTGACATAGCGGCCTACCTGGCGCACTTGCGCGACGATCTCGGGCGGGCAGCCTCCACGGCGGCCCGGGCCGCGGTCAGCCTGCGCGGCCTGTACCGGTTCTTGGTGGCCGAGGATTTGGCGTCGAGCGATCCTGCCGGCGCGCTCGACATGCCCCGCGCGCCTGCCGGGCTGCCCCGGGCGTTGCGGCGCGATCAGGTCGAGCAGCTCCTGGCATCTCCCGTGGGGGACAGCCCGCTGGTGCGGCGAGACCGGGCCATGCTCGAAGTGCTCTACGGCATGGGCCTGCGGGCCAGCGAGCTGACGGCGCTGTCGCTCGGCGACATCGACCTCGATGAGCGGCTCATGCGGGTGTGGGGCAAGGGCGGCAAGGAGCGCGTCGTGCCGGTGGGGCGTCACGCCGCCGATGCCGTGGGCGAATGGTTGAGCGGCGCCGGGCGGGGTGCGCTGGAGCCTGCTGCGTGGCGGTCGAGAGACGACGCCGCAGCGCTGTTCCTGAATGCCCGGGGCCGCCGAATCACCCGTCAGGGCGTCTGGCTGATCGTGCGCCGCCACGGCGACCGTGTCGGCCTCGGACCCGACCAGCTCACCACCCATGTGCTGCGCCATTCCTGCGCTACCCACATGCTCGACGGCGGTGCCGACATCCGCAGCGTGCAGGAACTGCTGGGTCACGCGTCGATCTCAAGCACCCAGCGCTACACCGCAGTCTCACAGGAACGGCTGACCGAGGTCTACCGCCAAGCCCACCCCCGCGCCCGCTACTGATCGCTCATTGCCGAAGCCGGCACATGACCAACGGAACGACGGGAACGCATCGCCGTTCCAGTTCGACTGCGGCGCCTAGGGGCTGCGGGCGGTGGCTGCGGCGTGTGTGGGATCGCGGCTGGGCGGGCTGGCGTTGCGGGGCTCGGGGGGTTGGAGGCGGGGTCGGCCATCGGGCGGGGTGTGGATCTTGCGGCCGCGGGTGTGGAGGTCTCTGTGGCAGGGCCCGCACATCGAGGCGAGGTTCGGAACTTCGGTGAGGCCGCCGTTCTCGAAGTAGTCGATGTGGTGGGCCTGGGTGTGCTCGGAGGTGAGCTTGCAGCCGATGCAGCCTCCATCGCGCACCGCAAGAACGAGGCGCTGGGCGTCGTTGGCGTTGCGTGTACGCCCCAATGCCAGTTCTGACCAGTCGGCGCTGAACATCGCCGGCAGCACCTTGGCGTCGACGGCGTGCTCCACGAGCATCTGCGCCGACAGGGGAGTGCCGTCGTCGAGGCGGGGGTTGGCGAGCCGATCGCTGGTGACGTCGTAGTCGGCAATGATGATCAGGTTGTTCTTGGCGTGGCGTGCCGAGGCGGTGCCGGCGACCAGCTCGCTGAGCGCATCGGCCAGCAGCTGGCGGCGCGTCGGCGTGGGGCTGTCGCTGCCGGTGTTGCTGTCGTGCCTGCCGTCGTCGGATGAACCCGACTGGCTGCCGTCGGCACTGCCGGCATCAAGCTCGGCGCGGCGGCGCAGCGACCGGAGTTGGGCTTCGAGCGCAGTGCTGAGCTCGCGCCCGGCGAGGAAGTCGAACTTGCCGTGCAGATGCCACATGCCGTCGTCGCCCATGCGCAGCGACGCCGAGCGTTCCTGACGCTGCAACGCCAGTTCGGCGTCGATGGGGCTCAGACTCTCAGCCGCGGCCTCGGCTGCGAGGTCGGCTTCGACCTGCTGGCTGCGGTAGGCGAGCGGGTGCCGGGCGATCGTGTCGGACGGATACACGCGGGCAAGCTCCAGGAAATCGTCTTCGCTGCGGCGGTGCTTCTTGGGCGCCTCGCGGGCAATCACCCTCGCATGTGACATGTGAATCTCGCCGGCCTGCATCGCCTCGAGCGTGCCAGTGAGGCCCTCCGAAACCAGGCTCTCGGCCAGGCGGGCCTCCGAGCGGGCCTGCGCGCAGTTCATGCGTGTCTGATCGCGCAGGATGTAGGCGGCGGACTGTGCACCGTTGCGCGACGCCAGCTCGCCTACCGCCGCCAGGTAGCGGCCCTCGATACGGGAGCGCTCGGCCGCCAACTCGACGACCAGCGCCTTGAGTTCGCCGCCGCTCAGCGCTCCCAGATCGACACTGCAGTCGGCCGTGCCGCCGCTGGCCCACACCGCCGCCTCATGGGGCCATGCCGACCCAGCAGCGGGCCACACCGACGTCACGTTGCCGTCGGCGTCGGGTGCATCTACGTAGCTTGGAGCGAGTTCTCGCACGACGTCGCCGAACATGAAGAAAACATACACTCGTATGCGATCAAATACAAACATTCGCGCGCTGAAATCCTGAGAAAATCTCCTGATATGTGCCGAGAACAGTCGAGATCGTCGACTTCGTGGCGGCCTCGCTACTGTCGCCCTCCGCAGGAACCGAACGCGGCTACTTGGGAAGGAAGCCCATCGCTTCTTTGGCGCGGGCCAAGGTGCCGCATGCCACGGCCTCGGCTTTGTCGGCGCCGGCGGCGATGATGCGGGCGAGTTCAGCGGGATCTGCGTCGAGCTCGGCCTTCTTCGCCGCGATGGGCACGAGCATCGCGATGACCGCGTCCGCTGTATCGGTTTTGAGAGCCCCGTACTGGCTGTAGCCCGCCGCAGAGTCCGCAGGGCTCCGGCCCGTTGCGGCACCCAGGATCGACAGCAGGTTCGACACGCCCGGCTTTGCGTCGGGGTCGTAACGCACCTCAGACTCGGAGTCGGTCACTGCGCGGGCGAACTTGCGTGCAATGTCGGCATGATCATCGAAGATGCCTATCGAGCCTTGGGGGCTCTCGGCCGACTTGGACATCTTCGACGTGGGGTTCTGCAGGTCCATGACGCGGGCGCCGACCGTGGGGATGGCAGCCTCCGGGATGACGAACGTGTCGCCGTAACGGGAGTTGAACCGTTGCGCCACATCACGTGTCAGCTCGAGGTGCTGGCGCTGGTCGTCGCCGACCGGCACTCGATCGGCGTCGTAGATCAAGATGTCGGCTGCCATCAGCGCGGGATATGTGAACAGGCCGGCCGAGACGTGGTCGCCGCCCATCTCGCCCCCCTCCGAACGTGCCGACTTGTCCTTGAACTGGGTCATGCGGCGCAGCTCGCCGAGCGACACCGTGCACTCCAGCAGCCAGGACAGCTCCGTGTGCTGGGGCACGTGGCTCTGCACGAACAGCGTGCAGACCTCGGGATCGAGGCCGACCGAGATCAGCGTGGCCATCGTGCCCAGGGTGGCCTCGCGCAGCTGGGCCGGATCCTGCCGGACAGTGACGGCATGCAGGTCGACGGCGCAGTAGAAGGCGTCGGCATCGTGCTGGTCGATCGCCCATTGGCGCAGCGCCCCGAGATAGTTGCCGAGGTGTACGTCGCCGGTGGGCTGGATGCCCGAGAGCACTCGTGTCATGGCGCCTGACGGTACCGGAACGGCATTCGTGACAGTCCTGCAAATATCCCGGGCCGCACGGGAATGTCGCGGTACCTTCGGGCCGCGTGGCCCACGAGGTTCGCACCGAGGCCTTCGCGGGCCCGCTCGACGTGCTGGTGAAGCTGGTCGTCTCCCAGGAGGTCGACATCTGGGATGTGTCGTTGACGCGCCTGGTCGACGACTTCGTCGCCGTCATGGCCGCGGTGGATGTCAGCCGCGCTGACGTCGACGGCAGGATCGACATGGACGCTGCCAGCGAATTCGCCTTGCTGGCAGCGACGTTGATCGAGCTGAAGTCCCGCCGGCTGCTGCCTGCCCCGCCGGTCGAATTGGATCTGGAGGAGGAGCTGGCGGCCTACGGACTGCGCGATGCCGCACTGGCACGGCTGGTCGAGGGGCGCACGTTCGGCGCAGCCGCAAGGCTGCTGCGCGAGCGCTGGGATGCCGCAGCGCTGCAATGGCCCCGTACAGCGGGTCCCCCCGAGCGCTTCCTGGTGTTCGCGCCCGACCTGCTCGCGGGAGCTTCTCGAGATGACCTCACGGCGGCGATGGAACGGGTGCTCGCGCCGCGGCCGGTGCCGCGGGTCGATATCAGCCACCTGAGGGCCGCCGGCATCACGGTGGACGAGGCGGCGGCGAAGATCGTCGAGCAGCTCGCATCGGCGGGCCCGGCATCGTTCCGCGAGCTCACCTGCGACATCACCGAGCGCATCGTGGTGGTCGTGTACTTCTTGGCGGTGCTCGAGCTGTTCGGATCGGGCCTGGTCGAGCTGACACAGGCTGAGCGCTTCGGCGACATCGGTGTGGAGTGGATCGGCGAGGGTGTCACCCTGCCGGCTGCGGCGGGCGGCTACGGGGAAGACGCTGCGTGAGCGGCACGCACCCGCCAGTCAGTTCTGCGCGCGGTCTGCGACTGGTCAGCGATGAGGGTCGTACTGTCGCTGCGCCGCACGACTCGCCTGTCGCATCCTCGACTCGCCCGCCGGCCCATCCGTCGATGCCCGCCGACAGTGGCGCAGTCAACGGCGCATCGGACGCGGCGAACGGCCTCGCTGACTTTGCAGCCGAAGCCGGCGCCGACGAGGCCGGGCTCGGCAGCTCGCGATCGGTCGATGACCATGAGCTGTATGCGGCCGTCGAGGCGGTGCTGCTGGTGGCGACCGAGCCGGTGCCGGTCGATCTGCTGGCTGCGGTCACCGGTGCACCCACGGCCACCGTCGGCACGATCTGCAACGAGCTCGCCCGGGAATATGCCAGGGCCGATCGGGGCTTCGCCCTCATGCAGGTAGCCGGCGGCTACCAGCTGCAGACCGCCGCAGCGGTCGCGGAATACGTGGAGCGTTTCGTCGGGACCCGCAGGTCGGCCCGCCTGTCTGCAGCGGCGATGGAAACCCTGGCGGTGGTGGCGTACAAGCAGCCGATCTCACGTGCGCAGATCAGCGCCATCCGGGGCGTCAACGCCGACGGCGTCGTCCGCACGCTTGCAGACCAGGGCTACATCGCTGAGGTCGCACGCGATCCGGGGCCGGGCAACGCCGCCCTGCTCGGCACGACGCCGACGTTCCTGGAGCGGCTGAGCCTCGACAGCCTCGACGACCTGCCGTCGTTGGCTGAGCTGCGTGTGGAGCCTGAAGCGGTCGAAGCCATGGACCGCCTCGCAGTGCCCCAGCACGGCTAGCCGATGTGACACCCGCAGGCGCGCCGGACCACGGCGACGCGGCGTCGCCCGACGGCCCGAAAGACAGCGCTGAGCGGCTGCACAAGATGATGGCCCGTGCGGGCGTTGCCAGCCGCCGCAGGTGCGAGGAGCTGATCGCCGCTGGACGTGTCACGGTCAACGGCACGGTCGCCCGGGTCGGGGATCGCGCCGGACCGGCAGATCGGATCGAGGTTGATGGTGCGGTCGTCACGTGGGACGCGGGGCTGGTCCACTACCTGGTGAACAAGCCGAGCGGCGTGCTCAGCGCGGCATCGGACGACCGGGGCCGGCGCTGCGTGACCGATCTGGCGCCTGCCGCAGTGCGCGTATACCCAGTCGGGCGGTTGGACGCCGACTCCGAAGGGCTGATCATCGTGACCAACGACGGCGAGCTGGCGCACCGGCTGACGCATCCGTCGTGGGGGATCCCCAAGGAGTATCTCGTCCATGTGGAAGGGGTGCCGGCACGCGGAGCACTGGCGCAACTGCGCGCTGGCGTCGAGCTGGAAGACGGGCCCACTAAGCCGGCCGTGGTGTCGATGCCTCAGCCGTCGGTGCTCCGCATCGTGATACACGAGGGTCGCAACCGCCAGATCAGGCGGATGTGCGACGCCGTGGGGCACCCGGTCGTACGGCTGGTGCGTACACGCATCGGGCCGCTCACCGATCCCGCGCTGCGCCCCGGCGAGCACCGCTTGCTCACCGCCGACGAAGTCCGTGAGCTGCACCGCGCCGCGAAGCGGCGCGGCGATTGACCCTGGCCGCGAAGCGGCGCGGCGATTGACCCCTGCCGCCACCGCAGCGGGCGCACCTACCGGTGCAGCGGTGCGCTGCGTCGTGGCCGGCGCGAGGTGCTGTTCGGCGTTCTCGATGTGTCACAGGCAGCGACCACAATGGGAGTGATGCGCGGACAACCGTTGGCATGACCGACGGGAGCCGTTGCCGGCACACAGGAGCACGCGGATGAGCCTCGCTGAGACGTACCGGCTGTCGGGCCGCTACACCGACGACAGCGGCACCACGTTCATGACCGGGCTGCAAGCCCTGGCTCGCCTGCCGATCGAACAGCTCCGGGCCGACCGGCGCGCCGGCCTGCGCACGGCGGCGTTCGTGTCGGGCTATCCGGGCTCACCTCTCGGCGGCTACGACGCCGCTGTCGAATCTGCCCGCAGCGCGACCGATCTGCCGATCGTGCATTCACCGGCCGTCAACGAGGACCAGGCCGCGACTGCCGTCATGGGCAGCCAGCTGGCCACTACCCGGCCCGATGCCACCTACGACGGCGTCGTCGGGCTGTGGTACGGCAAGGCTCCCGGCGTCGACCGCGCCACCGACGCGCTGCGCCATGCGGTCTTCGCAGGCACCGATCCTCGCGGCGGCGCAGTCGCCATTGCCGGCGACGACCCCGCAGCCAAGAGCTCCACGATCCCGTCGAGCTCGGCTGGGTCGATGGCCGACCTGCACATCCCGGTGCTCTATCCAGGCACACCCGCCGAAGCGCTCGATCTCGGTCGCCATGCCATCGCCATGTCCCGGACAACGGGGCTGTGGACAGGCCTCAAGATCGTGGCCGACGTGGCGGACGGCGCTGCGACAGTGCTGCTGGATCCCGACCGGTTCGACCCGATCATCCCGCTTGTCGACGGCGTACCGTACCGCCACCGGCCCGACGGCTACCTCCTCACGCCTCACACCGTCGACATCGAGCGCGAGATAGTCGAGATCCGCTACGAGCTCGCCATCGCGTACGCCGCAGCCAACCGCTTGAACGACGCCACGGTCGATCCGCCAGACGCCTGGATTGCGATCGTGGCGTCAGGCATCACCTACCGCGAGGTTCGCGAGGCACTGCGGCGGTTGGGCCTCGACAGCGATGAATCGGTCGCCGAGGCCGGCGTCCGGCTCGTGCGGATGGGCATGCCGATCCCGTTCAGCCCCGATCGGGCCCGGCACTTCGCCCGCGGGGTCACGGAGATCTTCGTGATCGAAGAGAAGAGTCCCAACATCGAGTCGTTGCTCAAGGACGCCCTCTACAACCAGTCGCACCATCCTCGCATCGTCGGCAAGACCGACGAGCACGACCGGACGCTGCTCGGTTCGTACGGAGCGCTGACCGCTGACGATCTCATCGAGCCGCTGCGTGGGCGGCTGGAAGCTCGCATCGGTGACCGGCTGGTGCAGCGCCAGCCAGAGCGCGTGCGCATCGAGCTGCCCCTGGCTTTGCCCCCCGAGCAGAGCCGCTCGCCGTACTTCTGCTCGGGCTGCCCGCACAACCGCTCCACCGAGGTGCCCGAGGGCGCCCTCGTGGGCGCCGGGATCGGCTGTCACACGATGGCGCTGTTCATGGATCCGGAGCGGGTCGGCGACATCGTGAGCTTGACGTGCATGGGCCAGGAGGGCACCCAGTGGATCGGCATGTCGCCCTTCGTCGAAACGCAGCACATCTTCCAAAACCTGGGCGACGGCACCTATTTCCACAGCGGCCAGCTGGCGATCGCCGGCGCGGTGGCCTCGGGCACCAACATCACCTACAAGCTGCTGTGGAACCGGGCTGTCGCCATGACGGGTGGGCAGGATCCCGCCGGGCAGCTGGAGGTGCCCGACGTGGCCGCCGGGCTGCTGGCGGGAGGCGTGGCCAAGGTGCTCATCACCACCGACGACCCGGCTGGCTACCGCGGCCGTGCGGTGCCTGCCGGTGTCGAGGTGTGGCATCGCGATCGCCTCACCGAGGCCCAGGAGCTGCTCGCCGGCATCGACGGCGTCACGGTGCTGATCCACGATCAGCAGTGCGCGGCCGAGGCGCGACGGGCCCGCAAGCGCGGCACACAGCCCACGCCGCCCAAGCGAGTGCTCATCAACGAGCGGATCTGTGAGGGCTGCGGCGATTGCGGCGCCAAGAGCAACTGCCTGTCGGTGCAGCCGGTCGACACGTTCTTCGGGCGCAAAACCCGCATTGATCAGACGTCGTGCAACCTCGACTACTCGTGCCTCGACGGCGACTGCCCGTCGTTCATGACGGTGACCGAGCCGGGGCCGTTCCGCACTGCGGTGCGCGAGATGCTGGCGCCGCTGCGGCGCAAGCGAGCAGCGAGCGGCGGCGATGGCTCCGGCGACGGCGCTCGACCCGAGCCGCCCGCTGAGCTACCCGATCCGGTGCCGCTCGTCGGTCCCGACGAGGTGTCGGTGCGCATGTGCGGGATCGGTGGCACCGGCGTGGTGACGGTCAACCAGGTGCTCGGCACGGCAGCAATGTTCGACGGCTTCGAGGTGCGAGGTCTCGACCAGATCGGGTTGTCGCAGAAGGCAGGCACGGTGGTGGGCGATCTGCGGCTGAAGCGGATCGGCGGGCCGGCCACGGCACGCCTCGGCAGCGGCCAGGCCGATGTGATCGTGGCCTTCGACCTGCTCGTAGCGGCATCGGCGGCAGGACTCGACGTCGCCGACCCGACCCGGACCATGGTCGTCGGGTCGACATCGCCGACGCCGACCGGCGCCATGGTCGCCGATCCGAGTATCGACATGCCCGCGACATCCGAGCTGCTCGAGCGGGTGGCTGCGGTCACTGTCGACGGCAAGCAGCACTGGGCCGATGTCGCTTCGCTGGTGACCGCACTCTGCGGCTCTGCGGTGACGGCGAATGTGTTCGTGGTGGGCATGGCCGTCCAGGCGGGCGCGCTGCCGATCACGCCGGCGAGCGTGGAGGCGGCCATCGAGCTGAACGGCGTTGCGGTCGCCCAGAACCTCGCGGCGTTCCGCTGGGGCCGGGCGATGATCTGCGATCCGGCGGCGGTGACCGCGGCCGCGGCGCGGCGCACGGCGAATGCGGCCGACCCCGATGCGAGCACTGCCACGGGCACCGGTCCTGACATCGCGATGCCCGAGCGGCTGGCGGCCCGTATCGACGAATTGACCGATGGGCTCGCGCTCAGGGAAACAGCGGGAGAACCCGACGAGCTGCGTACGGCGCTGCGCCGGTATGCAGCCGAGCTGTGCGCCTACCAGTCAGAGGATCTGGCAATGCAGTTCCTCCACGCAGTCGAACGCGTGGCGAGCGCAGACCGGGCAGCGGGAGACGGCTCCGGCCGGCTGACAGCCGTCGGGGCAGCAGGGCACTTCAAGCTGACGGCCTACAAGGACGAGTACGAGGTGGCCCGGCTCATGTCCGATCCGGAGGCGAATGCTGCGGCGCGGGACTTGGCTGCGTCGGTCGGCGGCACGGTGTCGTGGAGCCTGCACCCGCCGCTGCTGCGAGCCCTGGGGCGCACGGGCAAGATCCGGTTCTCGACAGCATGGCGGCCGGTATTCGCGCTGCTGGCGCGCGGCAAGCGCCTCCGGGGTCGATGGTGCGATCCGTTCGGCCGCACCGAGGTCCGCCGGACCGAGCAAGCGCTGCCTGGCGAGTACCGGGCGGCGCTCGAGACAGCGCTCGAAGCGCTGGAGCGCGATGCCGGCGCAGCGCGTTACGAACAGGCGGTCGCCATCGCCGGGCTGGCTGAGCTGGTCCGCGGCTACGAGGACGTCAAGATGGCCACGGTGGAGACGTTCCGCACGGAGCTGGCAGCCCACGTCGCCGAGCTGGCGCCGCCCGACTGAGCCGCCGGGGCCCAGCAGGCATCTCGCCGGCCCAAACCGGCGACGTTCAGAGCCATCGGTACCCTTCGTGGCGTGGCCTCGAGTCCTGCCGAGACAACGCAGTTGCCGTCGCCTGCCGGTGCAGCGGCGCCGCCGCGCGCCAACGAACCGGCGGGCCGCGCCCAGGTCGTGGGCACGGGCCTGATCGGCGGATCGGTCGCAGCGGCACTGCGCAAGTCGGGATGGCATGTGACGGGGCGCGACGCCGTCGGCGATCACGCGCAGCGGGCACTCGAGCTCGGCTGTCTCGATGCGGTCGGCACCGACCCCGAGGCAACGTTCTGCGTGGTGGCGGTGCCCGCAGCGATGCTGGCCGACCAGGTTGCGATCGCACTCGCCGACACCGCCGCTGCGGGCGCCGTGGTGACCGACACCGGCAGCGTCAAGACGCCGGTCGCCCAGGTGATCGCCGATGCACGCTTCGTGCCGGGCCATCCGATGGCCGGCTCCGAACAGGACGGCATCGAAGGCGCGAATCCCGACATGTTCGCCGGTGCAGTGTGGGCCCTGACGCCGAATGAAGCCACCGACGACAGCGCCCTGCGTGCCTGCCAGGCAGTGCTGGCAGGTTTCGGGTCTGACGTGGTGACGATGACGCCCGAACGGCACGACGCTCTCGTTGCGGTAGTGAGCCATGTGCCGCACCTCGCCGCCGCGTCGCTGATGTGCCTGGCCGACGATCGAGCCCTCGATGACGCACCGCTGCTGCGCCTGGCGGCAGGCGGTTTTCGGGACATGACCAGGATCGCCGCCGGACACCCGGGCATCTGGCTGGACATCTGTGGTGAGAACCGCGATGCCATCGTGAACGTGCTCGACGAGTTGTCCGAGCGTCTGACGCAGATGCGCGACGTAGTCGCCGGAGCCGACCGTGAGGGACTGCGCGCCGTGCTCACTCAGGCGCGGCGCGCCCGCACCAACCTGCCGTCGCGCTATGTGCGGCCACAGGAGCTGCTGGAAGTGCGGGTACCGATCCCGGACCGCAAGGGCCAGATCGCAGCCATCACCATGCTCGCAGCGGACTGCGACGTGAACGTGGCCGACATTGAGGTGGCCCACTCGACTGAGGGGGCCGAGGGTGTGCTCGTGCTCGTGGTGGCGCGAACCGAGGCGCAGCGCTTTCTCGCGGCTCTGGCCGGGCAGGGGTATCACCCCACCACGCGCGATCTGGCATGAGCGCAGGGCGGGTCATCGGGGTCATCGACCCTTTCACCAATGGCGCATCGGGCACGGCGCTGCTGCCGGGTTCCAAGAGCATCACGAACAGGGCCGTGCTGTGTGCGGCCCTGGCCACCGGGCGCAGCACGCTCGACGGGGTCCTGTTCGCGGACGACACCGAGGCCATGATCGAAGCGGTCACTGCCCTCGGAGCGGTAGTGCGGGTGAATCGCGGCAAGCGTCGGCTCATCATCGATGGCATCGGCGGACGGCGCTCGGTATCGCATGACGCGCCAGGCGAGCCGGTCATGGTGCACGCGCGCTCGTCGGGAACGACAGCCCGCTTCATCCTGCCCGTGGTCGCCGCCCTCGGCGGCCGCTGGCTGCTCGACGGCGATCCCCAGCTGCGCACGCGCCCGCTGGACGATCTGCTGGCGGCACAGCGCTCGCTGGGCGTCAAGGTGCGCGAACTCGGCGAGCACGGCTGCCTGCCGATTGACGTGTCATCGCAGGCCGTCGACGATGCGAGCGCTGTTCTGCGTCACATACGGATCCGGGCCGACGCTTCCAGCCAGTACGCGAGCGGCCTGCTGCTCGCCGGCCCTCTGCGCGGCGGCATTCATGTGGAGATCGATTCCGATTTCGACGCCGTCAGCCGGCCCTACATCGACATGACGGTCGCGGTCATGGAGGCCTTCGGCGCGAACGTGACCGTCCCGAGTGCCGATCGCTTCGTGGTGACCGAAGGCCGCTACCGGGCCGCCGACTATGTGATCGAGCCCGATGCGTCTGCCGCGAGCTATGTCTGGGCCGCTGCTGCCCTGTGCGGCGGCAAGGTGCGTGTCGAAGGGCTCGGCAGCCACAGCATCCAAGGCGACGTGCGATTCGCTGAGGTCCTCGGCGAGATGGGGGCAGATGTCACCGTCAGCGACGATGCCATCGCCGTCGGTGCGCCGCCGAGCGGAATGCTCCTCGGAGGCTCGTTCGACTTGCGCGACTTCTCCGACACCGCTCAGACGCTGGCTGCGGTGGCAGCGTTCGCGGAGGGCACCACCTCCATCGGCGGCATCGGATTCATCCGCCGCAAGGAGACCGACCGCATCGGCAACACGGCCACCGAGCTCGTCAAGCGCGGCGTCGATGCCGTGGCCGAGCACGACGG
Organism: Candidatus Poriferisodalis sp.; assembly: GCF_965204125.1. Lineage (GTDB taxonomy): Bacteria > Actinomycetota > Acidimicrobiia > Acidimicrobiales > Poriferisodalaceae > Poriferisodalis. Next base: position 2,641,104 of record NZ_OZ241968.1, read on the forward strand.
CATTACCGTCCGAGCGAACCCCTTCGGGCTCCGGGCGGGCTTGGTCGACTGCCACGGCGACCATCGGATGGCGATGGCGATGTCCCTGATGGGTTTGCGCGTGGCCGGGATCGACATCGACGATCCCGATTGCGTCGCCAAGACCTTCCCCGACTTCTTCGATGCGATCGAGGCGCTCCGCGGCTCGCCTGAACCAGTCTCGGAGCAACGGGTGACGGTGATCGCGATCGACGGTCCCGCCGCCTCCGGCAAGTCCAGCGTGGCCCGCGCAGTGGCCGGCGAGCTCGAGATGGACTATCTCGACACCGGCGCTATGTACAGGGCGGTGGCGTGGGCGGCGCTGCAAGCAGGCGTCGATCTCGGCGACCTCGCGGCGGTAGCGAGCATTGCCCGCAATGCCGATATCCAGATTTCGAGCGTGAGCAACGCCCAGCAGGTGATGGTCGACGGCGCCGATGCCACGGCGGCGATCCGCAGTGCAGAGGTGGATCGCAGCGTCAGCGTGGCAGCGGCCAACCCGCAGGTGCGTTGGGTGCTGACCCGACGCCAGCGCGACTGGGCGAACCTCGTCGGCGGGGGGGTGATGGAGGGCCGCGACATCGGCAGCGTGGTGTTTCCTGATGCTGTTCTCAAAGTGTTCCTCACGGCGACACCTGCCGAGCGGGCCCGTCGTCGTCTCGCCCAGCAGGCTGACTCCACCGGCAGCGCAGGAGATGCGAGCAATGATGAGGCGGCGATCGCAGCGCTGGCCGCGGAGTTGAGCGAGCGGGATCGGTTCGACTCGGGCCGGGCCGACTCGCCGCTGCAGGTGGCACCCCGCGCGGTCATTGTCGACACCAGCGAGCTGTCGCAGGATGAGGCTGTCGAGATCATCACCGCGCTGTATCGCCGTGCGGCTGGGCTCCAGGTCCCGATCCGTCCCAGCTCGGTCCAAGGCCGATGAGCGGATCGGGCCGGCCCGAGACCGATCTGCGCGACAGGCCGCTGAACATGGCCGTCTACAAGATCATGAAGTACGCAATCTGGGGCGTCTTCCGGGCGTGGAACCGGATCTCCGTTGATGGGCTGACGAACCTGCCCGACGGCCCGTGCGTGTGGGTGCCCAACCATCGCAGCTACATCGACACGCCGATCCACGCCGCGATTCCTGCGCGGATGCGGGTGATGGGCAAGGACTCGATGTGGAAGTACCGCTTTCCGGGCTGGCTGTTCACGACGATCGGCTGCTTCCCGGTGAACCGTGACGCGCCGGATCGGGCAGCGCTGAGGACTGCGCTAAATGCGCTGACCGACGGCGACGACCCGGTCGTGATGTTCGGCGAGGGCGAGCGCAAGGACGGGCCGCGGGTGCTGCCGCTCATGGACGGACCGGTGTACCTGGCGGCGAGGGCGCAGGTGCCGATCGTGCCCGTCGGGATCGGCGGGACTGCCGCAGCCATGCCCCGCGGCGCCAAGTTCATGTATCCCCGGCGCATCAAGTTCATCATCGGCGAGCCGATGGACCCGCCGCCGCTGGGACCGAGTGGCCGGGCATCACGACGAGCGATACGCGAGCTCACCGAGGATCTGCGCGAGCGCATCCAGGCGCTCTACGACCAAGCCCAAGCCGACGTCGGCACCCCCAACCTGCGCTGATTTGGCCACGGCCTGGGTCTGGTGCCGCAAGACATCAGCCGGGTTCGCCGGCGCCGCTGATGGAACAGGTGCTCGGCGCCGTCAGAGTTCTGCTGCGTCGGCACCGAGTCTGTGCATGTCAGAGGCGTCAGTGGTGAGGACTCTGACGCCGAGCTGGTCGGCGAGCACGGCGAGGCTGGCATCGACGACGTCGCTCGTACCAGTGCGCGCACAACGCTGGCCGATCACACGAGGGTCCCCGAACGGGTACACATCCATTGCCTTGACCAACATCGCCAAAGGCACCTGCCTCGCAGGCTCCCTCCATGCTTGGGCCAGAGCAGCATCGTTCGTTGCCGGGATCGCTCCTTCGGCCTGCATCTGGCGTACGAGCGCCAGGACGACTCGTCGCTTCGATGGGTTCTCGAGCGCGATGAACACGCCGGCATCGAGGATCACCGATTCGACCAGATCTCCTCAGCACGGGCTGCCTCCGCCTCGGTCGGCTCGCCCCACTCGGCGATCGCCCACTCGACGAAGTCGTTCATAGCGTCGAGTTGAGCGTCCCTTGTCGCCAGCAGTCGAAGCCCTTCTTCGACAGCCTCGCGTTCGGTGCGACGCCGAGCCGCAGTCGACCTCAGGTCGCGCAGTGCCTCTGGCCCCAGGAACATGGCTTTCCGCCGTGGCTTGTCAAGAGCAATCTCAGGGGCAATTTCAGGCATACAACAAGCATACATGAGGCACTGCCTCCAATGGCCCTCATATTGTGTTGGCCGCTGTTGCAGCAGTTCGGACGATGGCAGACTCGGGACGATGCTCGATTGGCATGATGGCACTCTGGAGCGCGCTGGCTGGGTATGTGCCTACCGCAGGCTGGGTGCATCGCTGCGCTCGATGTCCCCAGATCAGCCTGTGTCATACAGGAGATGCTGGATCGCGGTTAGCGAACCCATTGCTGACCACTGGCTCCTCCCGAGGGTTGACGCAGCGCTGGACGTCTTCGAGAAGATGTTGCAGCGAGGCTCGGCTCCGCCAGTGCATCCAGATGCGGAGCGGCTGATCTTGGAGCGTGCCGGACTGCGCGAGTTCATCGAGGAGAGCGCATTCGAGGGCGACGCTGCCGTCCGTTTGCCAGATTGGAATGGGGGCAGGCCCATCGACGGTGCCGAATGTACGGGAACGCGTAATCTGCCGACGGCGCGGCCGTCGAGCTATGAGAGTCTGGCGCTCGACTCGAACGCTGAGCGGCAATTCTTGAGTTGGGCCGAGGAGACCCATCCGGGCTCGTCGCGGTGGATGATCCCTCAGGCTTCATTCGAACAGGTGCTCAAGGTCGGCCACCACCTCAAGAATGGCAAGGCGATCAAGGGCGCGAAGCCGCCAAAAGTGCTCGGCGGTGCGGACGGTTTTGGCATGAGGCGTGTCGACTTCCTATTCGCTCCGCCCGGCGGGGGTGTGCCCATGGTGTTCGAGGTCGATGGACCTCTGCATGAGGTTCCGAAGCACAAGGCTGTGGATGACGCGCGTGACAAGGCATTGAAGAACGCGGGTATCACTACGTACCGAGTCCCGACCAGCGAACTTGACCTGGGGAGCGGTGAGCACTTGAAGACGGCCGCGGCACTTCTGGGCGCTGTGGATCATTCGCCGAATCCCAATGATCCAAGATGGGGCGCGATTCAGCTTCAGCGCTTCTTTCTGGCAATTTCGACCGCTATCCGCGCGGGCGCGCTTCAAGGCGACCGTTGGACAATTGGGGTCGAAGACCCGACGGGTGTCGCGCTGGCTGCGTGCGAGCCGTACTTCCGGTTGCTCAGCGCGGTGTTCGATCTCTGGGGTGCAGCGAGTTTCCTGCCCGCCGAGGTCGTACTCGTTGACGGCGACGAGGCGATGTGCCTGTGGGGGTTGAAAGAGAGAGCAATGTCGTGCGCCCTGCGGGCGGATGCAGCCTCCGCCGCGGATGTTGTCATCAGGTTGCAAATGCACCTCACGCCGGTCGCTGATTTGCCCGAACCGCGATGCTGTCCATGTGTCGTCGTGCGTTCGACAGCGCTGCCGTGCGAGGTCGCCGATCAAGGAGCACACCTGCGACAGGCGTTGCAAGCACGTCAGCCCCCGGACGGCGGGATGGCGGCGGTGGCGAAACGGAACGACAAGCCCGTTCGCCGCCTGCCTGACGGTGGAATTGCCACGCGTGATGCCCTCCGAGAAGTGTTGTTGGCGATCTTCGCCAAGACCGACTTCCGCGAGGGGCAAGCAGAAGCCATTCAGCTGCTCCTTGCTGGCAAGGACTGCGGTGTGCTGCTGCCGACCGGCGCTGGCAAGAGCATCGTGTACCAGCTCGCCGGCATGTGTTCGCCGGGCTGCACGCTGGTGATCAGCCCGCTTGTGGCGCTCATCGATGATCAAGAGCGAGGTCTCAGGTCGCACGGTTGTGACCGTGTTCTCGGAATCACGAGTCACAAGATCAAGAAGGCCGGCAAGGAGATTCATGAGCAGTTGGCGAATGCCGATGCTGATTTCGTCTTTGTGGCACCTGAACGGCTACAGATCAAGCAGTTCCGCGCGGCATTGGACTCGCTGTCCCAGAGAGCAGCGATTACACACGTAGTGATCGACGAAGCACACTGTGTTTCGGAATGGGGCCACGATTTCCGACCTTGCTACCTCAATATCCGTCGCATCGTGCGGCGACGTTGTCAAGACGGCTTGGGCTTCGGGCCTGCACTTGCAGCACTTACTGGCACTGCATCGAGACCAGTCCTATCCGACATGCTGCAACAGTTAGAGATTCCTGAAATGGAGGAACACATCGTTCGACCTGCGACGTTTGATCGTAGAGAGCTGAGATACTCGGTTGTGAAGGCACCGGTGTCTGAGGTGCCGTCGCGCTTGGGCGATGTTCTGCGAGAGATTCCCGGTCTGCTCGGCGCCGAGGTACAAGGCTTCTATGACGTTCAGGAAGACCGAACCAACTCGGGCATCGTGTTCACGCGTACCGTTGACGGGCAGCATGGTGTACTTGAGGCGCGTGAGGTCGTCAACGAGGAAGGTATATCGACGACTATATTCGCGGGCAGGAAACCGAAGAAGCTAGGTATCGGTAATTGGGAGGTTGAGAAACGGGCAAACGCTACCAAGTTCCTGCACAATCAGGCAAACGCTATGGTTTCAACGCTCGCGTTTGGGATGGGGATTGACAAACCCAATATTCGTTGGGTCATGCATTATGGACTGCCTAACTCACTTGAGGCGTACTACCAAGAGGCCGGTAGAGCAGGACGTGATCGCCGAGAGGCCGCATGCGTCCTCATCTTGGGTGAGAGTGACCGCAAGAGGAATCAGGATCTCCTGAGTCCAGTCTTGGATCTTGAGGCGCTGCGGCAAAGTCACGGGAATGTACCGAACAAAGTCCGCGATTTTGTCACAACAGCTCTGTATCTTCATCTCAGTAATTTTCCGGGCGTCAAGGCAGAAACGGAGACGCTCGGTGAGGTGGTACAAGAGCTATTTGGGCATGTCCCTCTTGTTTCACCGCGGCCGATTTCACTTGCTCCGAAGGCGATGAAATTCGAGGCTCAGATGAAGCCTGACGACTTCAAGAAGGCCAAAGACGGCGAACAGCGTCGACGAGAGCAGGCCCTGTGTCGGTTGGCTCGGCTAGGTGCGGTCGTCGACTACCGACTCGATTACAACAACCAGCAGTTCGATGTTTCCCTTGCGGACGGCGGCGATGCCTTGAGGGAGGACCTGCTGGCTCGGTTACCAGAGCTACTGACGGAACTCGAAGGCATCGAGCGCCCGATGCCTGCGGGCTTGCTGAAACCCCTGTCACTTACCAAAGTCATCTGCGGCTGTGGATCTCAGTACATCGAAACGCTCTACCGCACGATGGAGGCATCGCGGCGACGGTCGCTGAGAGAGATGTACCTTGCTGCATCGGAAACCGATGGGGAGGTGTTTCGGCAGCGCATTTTGGACTACTTGAATGAGGGCCACATCCTCAACCAGATGGAGGATTTGCGCCGGGATCAGCTCACCAGTGTCGAGGGCTTCCGCTTGGCACCGTGGTCAGAAGCTCTCGATCTCATGCATGACGCCGTTGATGCGACCGTCCTACGCAACGCCCGTGAGATGCAAGCCGCCACGGCGCGGCTGCTGGAGTCGTATCCGCAGCATCCGGGATTGCTGCTGTGTCGTGGGGTGGCCGGAGTGCTGACATCGCTCGTCGGCCGGGCGACGGAGACCCGTCCAGCCGACGAGATCGATGATCTGCGAGCTGCGCTGCTCAGCGCACAAGGGCAGTACGGCTGCGATACCGGCGACATCGAACGAAGCTTCGAGCACGCTGTCCATGTCATCGCGGATTACCGTGCATCGACGGCTGGTTCTGTGCTCGATTTGCTTGACGATGAAGGACTGCTGGCAGAGTCGCTGTTGGACTGGGTTCGGAGACGAGCGCTCGATGGCGGCGCTGCTGACGCCGGACTGCATAACTGGTACTTGCGGTACCTCCTTCGGCAGGGCGTTCAGTTCGCAGACGAGGCCATCGGCAGACTGGAACCTGAAGCGGCGGCCGACGAAGGAGGCGGGGACGCCAGAGACGATGACCAGGAGCACGCTGATGACAGATGAGCCAGACGGCAGCGATCCGCGTGATGGGACGGACGGCTCTTCGCCCGAGATCGAACGCTTGCGTGACTCCATCCGCAGTGCGGAGGCCGCTCGCGACGAGTTGCACGCCATTCGACAGCGAGTTGTGAGATTGTGCGAGCTTCAAGATCAGCAGGAGATTGCCAGAGACTCGCTGCATGCAGCAGCGACTGCACACGAGGGGCTGGTCAGCGACTTGCGCAACGGAGCACAGCAGGTCCTGTCGGCGATGCGCCGGAGCGAAGAACTGCTGAGCAATGCGATGCACGAGACATTGCAGGATCGCCTCGAAGAAGTACACGATTTCGTTCGTGGTCAAGCCGAGCGCGCGCAGGAAGCGTTGGCGGCTGAACAACGGCGATCATCCGAACTCGAGGCACGCGTGACGCAGCTTCAGCAAGATCTCGCTGCCCGGCAGCTCGATCTCGCTACTGAGCGCAGTCAGCACCAAGAAGTGCTCGCCAGGCATCAGAGCTTGCGTGAGGTGGTCAACAAGATTCCGCCCAAGACCATCGCCAAGCTGAGAAAGCTGGGGGCCGATCTGCTCGCTTGAGATGCTGCATTGACATCCTCGTGTGTCGTGCCTCAGCGGTAGGCGTCTTTGCGTGGCGTGATGGCGGTGACTCGGATCACGTCGTCGGAGACTCGGTAGATGATGCGATGGCTCCTGCCGAGGCGGGCCGAGCGAAAGCCGCGCAGGTTGCCTTGCAGCTTCTTGCCGAGCGCCGGGTTGTGGTCGAGGCGCCGGATGATCTCCATTGCCCTCTGGCGCTGCGACTCAGGCAGCCCTCTGAGCGATTTGGCTGCACTGCGCGACAGTTCGGGCACAGCCCTGATCTTGTGCCGCTAGATCTCGTCGAGTCGAATGAATTCGCCGGCGGCGAACTCGGCCTCGCCTTGCGCAATGGCCGCCATCGTGTCGTCGTCGCTCAAGATGTTGAGGGTCTCCACGAGCGATTCGTACTCGTCGCTCGACACGATGACTGCCACCGGCCGGCCGTGCTTGGTGATGACGCACTGTGTGCCGGTGCGATCGATCTCGTCGACGATCTCGCTGAGGTTGCTGCGGACATCGGTCAACGGTGCGGTCGATGGGATGGGTTCGAGCCGCGATGACATGGCGAGAGCGTACAGTATTCCGTACAGAATATTCTGCGGCTTGTCAGACTGCGGTGGCGGCGAGTGTGGCCAGCACGTCGCTCGCGGCGGTGGATCGATCCGTCGCGCGGACTCGTGCGGCTGCGGGCACGGCAAGGCTGGCATGAACCGCGGTCTCCATGGCGTCGAGCAGGTCGCGCAGCTCGCGAGGCGGGGGGAAGTACTCGTCCTCGTCGGTGATCGTCACCTCGGTGGTGCCCCCAGCAGGCGCCAGGCGTGCGATCACTGCTTCGACGAGCTCCTCCGGCGCGGATGCCCCCGCGGTGACTCCCACCGTGCCGGACAGATCGTCGGGCAGCTCAGCGGCGGCGTTCACACGCAGCACGCGACCGCAGCCAGAGTCCGAGGCCACCTTGGCCAACGCCATGGTGTTCGACGAGTTCGCCGAGCCGATGACGACCACGGCGTCGCAACCGGCGGCGATCTCCGCCAGCGCGCCCTGACGGTTCGTTGTGGCGAAGCACAGATCCGAGCGACCTGGCATCCACACGTCGCCGAAGCGGTCCTTCGCCGCCGCCGCGACGTCGGACCAGTCGCGGTGGCTCAGCGTGGTCTGCGCCAGCACGGCCACGGGCGCATCGAAGTCGTCGAGGCCTGCCACGTCGGCGGGTTCGGACACCAGCGAGATCGACTCGGGCGCCACCGCCATGGTGCCGACTGCCTCGTCATGACCCTCGTGGCCCACGTAGACCACTCGGAAGCCCTTGCCCGCACGCACGCGAACCTCGTGGTGCACCTTGGTGACGAGCGGGCAGACGGCATCCACCACGTAGCCGCCGCGCTGGCGGGCCTCGGCGACGACCTCGGGCGCCGAGCCGTGCGCGGACAGCATGAGCGGCCGGCCCGCCGGCACCTCGGCGACATCGTCGACGAACACCACGCCGAGTCGCTCGAAGCGATCTACCACGAGGCGGTTGTGGACGATCTCGTGGTAGCAGTACACCGGCGGCGGGAACGATCTGACGAGCCAGGCGAGTGCCTTGATGGCCATCTCGACGCCGGCGCAGAAGCCGCGAGGCGCCGCCAGCAGCACCCGGTCCACAGCCACGGCTGTGACGCTACCGACGGGGTGAGAGGTTCCTATCCTGAACCCATGTCCCGGCCGGTTGTGGTGGCGGTGGAGCCCGGCTCGGCGGCCGAGATCGCCGGGCTGGCCCTCGGCGACGAGGTGGTGTCGATCTCCGGCGTCACACCGACCGACGTGATCGCCTGGCAGCTGCTGCTCGACGACGCCGATCCCACGCTGACGGTGGTGCGCGACGGGCACGAGATCGTCATGGACGTACCGAAGGACGCCGGCGTCCCGCTCGGCGCCGAGGTGCATGCCGCGATCTTCGACCGGGTGCAGACCTGCGACAACCACTGCGAGTTCTGCTTCATCTACCAGCTGCCGCCGGGGCTGCGCCGGAGCCTCTACCTCAAGGACGACGACTACCGGCTGTCGTTCCTGTACGGCAACTTCACCACGCTCACCCGCTTCACCGAGCTGGACCTGGAGCGAGTGCTGGACGAGCGCTTGTCACCGCTGTACGTGTCGATCCACGCCACCGATCCCGTGGTGCGGGCCCGGATGCTCCGAAATCCGCGTGGCGCGACAAGCCTGCGATGGCTGAGCGCGTTGCTCGATGGGGGCATCGAGGTTCACGGGCAGGTGGTGGTGTGCCCGGGAGTGAACGACGGGCAGGTGCTGGCGGACACGCTGGCAGGCGTGCTCGACCGCTACCCGTCGCTGGCGACGCTCGCGGTGGTGCCGCTCGGGGTCAGCTCCCATCAGCGGGAGCCGGCCATGCGCCCCCATTCCGTCACGGAAGCTGCGGCTGTCGTGGACCTGTGCGAGGAGTGGCAGCAGTGCTGCCTGGACGTGCTCGGTCGACGTCTGGTGTTCGTCGCCGACGAGTACTACCTGCTCGCAGGCCGACCCTTTCCCGCTGCCGAGACCTACGGCGACTTCCCGATGCACGAGGACGGCATCGGCATGGCGAGGGCGTTCGAGCGAGAGTTCTGCGCAGCCGGCGAGCGCTCGCCCGACGGCGGCATCAGGCAGCGTGCGCCGGCTGCGGGATTCTTCTCGTGGGTGGACGGGGCGCCGGCAGAGGGCTACCGCGCCGTGCGGGCACCCGGACATGGCGCCAACCGCAGCGGCGAGATCGACTTCGACGGTCTGTCGTTGTCATCGCCGACGGTGCCGGTGACGCTCTCGCCGACGCCCCGCCGGCGAGTCGGCAACGGCGAGGCCGCCACGCAGCCCATCGGGATCTTGACGGGCACCTACGGCGCTGCCGTGCTGGCGCCGCTGGTGAGTCAGTGGCACGCCGAGGCAATGCCCGGGCAGGACAGCAAGGACACTGGGGTGGCCGAGGCGCGGGTGATCGAAGTGCCCAACCGGTTCTTCGGCGGCAACATCGGCGTCACCGGCCTGCTCGCTGGCGTCGACATCGCCGCCGTGCTGGTTGCCGAGCCGGCGTCGCACCGCTACCTGCTGCCCGACGTGTGCCTGTCGGGCGGGAAGTTCCTCGACGGCATGACACCCGCCGAGCTGCCTCGGCCCGTCGAGATCGTGCCGACCAACGGCAGCGCCCTGCGGGAACTGCTCGACGCGGCGGGTGTTTTGCCATGAGTGGCGGTCTGCCCGTTGTCGGCATCGTGGGTCGGCCCAACGTCGGCAAGTCCACGCTGTTCAACCGGTTGGTCGGCCGCCGCGAGGCCGTGGTGGCGCCCGAGCCCGGCGTGACGCGTGACCGCAAGGCAGCCGAGGCCGCTTGGCGCGGGCACCCCTTCGTCGTGGTGGACACCGGCGGGTGGTCGCCAGACGGCGACACGCTCGACGGCAAGGTGTCCGAGCAGAGCGAGCGGGCCATGGCCGACGCTGATGTGCTGCTGCTGGTAGTGGACGTGACTGTGGGCATCACCGAGCCCGATGCTCGTATCGCCGCCATGCTGCGGCGCAGCGGCCGGCCGACACTGGTGGTTGCCAACAAGGCCGACAGCGGGGCCCGTGACGACGGTCGGTGGGAGTTCAACCGTCTGGGCCTCGGCGAAGCCTGGGCCGTGTCTGCCCTGCACGGCCGCAACGTCGGCGATCTGCTGGATCAGGTGCAGGACCTGCTCGGCGAGGCGGAGCCGCCCGTCGGTAGCGGCGACAGCGCCAGCAGCCCCGACGCAGTCGCGGACTCTGCAGAGGAGGCAACTGCGGACCGTGACGAGCCCATGAGCGACAGTGATGACGAGAACGAGGCCCTCGTCGATGGCGAAGCCGCAGTGCCTGCAGTGGCGATCGTGGGCAGGCCCAACGTCGGCAAATCCACGCTGTTCAACCGGCTCATCGGCGACGAACGGTCGGTCGTCCATGACCGGCCCGGCACGACCCGCGACACCATCGACACCCTCGTGGAGACCGAGGCCGGCCCGCTGCGGTTCGTGGACACCGCCGGCATGCGCCGCAAGGCTCGGGTCGACGCCGACACCGAGTACTACGCCAACTTGCGGGCGCTGCGGGCTATCGACGCCTGCGACGTGTCGCTGCTGGTCATCGACGCCACCGAAGGAGTGACGGCGCAGGACCAGCGCCTGGCCGAGCGCATCGACGCGGCTGGCTGCCCGATCGTGGTGCTGCTCAACAAGTGGGAGACGCTGGATGCCGAGCATCGTGAACGCGTCCTGGGGGAGCTGGCGCGCCGCCTGCACTTCGTCGGCGAATCACCCGTGTTGCGCATCAGCGCGCTGACGGGTCGGGGCGTACATCGGCTGGTGCCCGCAGTCTCCGCCGCCATGGAGGCGTACGAATCGAGGGCGCCGACCGCCAAGGTGAACGAGATCGTCCAGCTCGCGCAGTCCGCACAGCCGGCGCCCGGCGGAGCACGGGTGCTGTACGCCACCCAAGCCGCAACACAGCCGCCGACGTTCACGCTGTTCGCCAACCGGGAGCTCCCGGCCACCTATCTGCGCTACCTCGAGCGCCGCTTGCGCGAAGAATTGGGCCTCGCCCGCACGCCCCTCAAACTGCGAGTGCGCCGACGATGAGGCCGCTGTCGCGGCGCGGCGCCGACCCGACCGCCCAGCGGCAGAACCGCCGCCCGCTTCCCGACGCAGCCGGCCACGGCGGCGGGCGGCGCAGCAGCGAAGGCGACCGGCCCCAGCAGGGGCGTACGGGGGCGCCGTGGCACTTCTGGCTCGTCGTGGTGATGGCAACCGTGTACTTGGGCTGGCGTGCGGTCGAAGGAGTCGTGTGGCTGATCCAGTGGTTCGCGGGTGTGATCGGCTGAACCTTCCATTCAACCCAGCCGGTATCGTGCCTGCGGAACGGGCTGTGGCGCAGTCTGGTTAGCGCACTGGTCTGGGGGACCAGGGGTCGGAGGTTCAAATCCTCTCAGCCCGACCACAGCGGGGTTTGTCATGGCAAAGGGTGTGCCAGCGGTTGCTCCGGGCGGCAGGGTGTCACGGCGGCTCGCCACAGGAGTCTTCGCATTTGAAGGCGACGACTCCGATGCGGATCTCCGTCAGCAGTTCGGCGTGGCCACGCTCCTGCAGACCGTCCGCGAGCTCAGTGGCCTGAAGTTCATCCGACGCGACATCGGCACCGCGCCCGAGCTCTTCTACTACGTTCGCAAATGGACCCAGCAGCGCTACCGCGACTATCAGATCGGGCACTTCGGATTTCACGGCAAACCTGGAGAACTCTGGCTGAGCGGCTCCACCAAGGTGACCCTGGAGGAGCTCGCCGACGTGCTCGACGGACGGGCCGGCGGACGGATCATCTATTTCAGCTCGTGCGAGATCATGCGCACCGACGACGCGGCCTTGCGGCAATTCCAGGAGCGGTCCGGAGCTGCCGCGGTGATCGGCTTCCTCGAGCGGGTCGGCGGCAGCTTGGAGCTCCCGGCATTCGAGCTTCTGCTGCTGCAGGCGCTGAACGACGACACGAGGATGGACGCAGTGGAGGACCGCATCCGCCGCCAGCATCCCTATCTGTGCGAATTGCTCGGCCTCAAGATCATTGACTGATCGGCGGTGTTCCCGAGGGGCAGCAGGGAGCAACACACGGCTGGCGAGCGCGGTGCAATGATGTGCCTGACAGAGCGAAGGGGAGCGCCGATGAGCGAGACGGCAACTGAACATCGCAAGCCCGAGATTTCGGTCGTACAGGAGCTAGGGCGGGTCACCGTCCGGGTGGACGGCGTGGTCGTGGCCGATTCCACCTCGGCCCTGGTGCTGACCGAAGGACGGCTCCCGCCGCGCCACTACCTGCCGGTTTCAGACGTGAAGATGGAGTTGCTGCACCCGACTGTGTTGTCCACTCATTGACCGTGGAAGGGCGATGCCAGCTACTGGTCAGTAGCAGTCAACGGTCAGAGCTACGACGACGTCGTGTGGTCCTACCCCGATCCGATCCCCGAGATGGCGGAGATCGCCGGTCTGATGAGCTTCTACGCCGAGCGTGACGAGGTAGATCAGACCGTCAACTAAGCGGCGGAGCCGATCAGCCGAGGGTTGCGGCGAGCTCCAGCGCCTCGTCCCACGTCGGGTGGTTGGCCAGCAGGCGGCGGAATCGCACGAATGGCCTGATCGCGTCGAGCGCCATCACCCCGCTCAGGCGGCCGTTGTGCCGGTAACCGGCCAAGAACGAGCGACCTGAGTCTGGGTCATCTTCAGCCGAGCCGACGAGCACCTCAACATCGTCGTCGGCGTCGGGATGTCCGGCAATCTGGATGCGGGCGTCGTACTGGTCGGACCACACGAAGGGAACCGAGTTGTACGGCTGAGCTTCGGCAGGCGCGACCAGGTTGCGTCCCACAGCCATGCCATGCTCGACTGCCGCCGTCCAGTGCTCGACCCGGACCGGCTCGGAAATCCCCAGCGGCACCAGCCAGCCATTGCCGGCGCGCGCAACATCGCCCACGGCGTAGACGCCTTCCGGTCCGCAGCAGAGCGTCTCATCGCACACCACGCCGTTGTCGATCTGCAGTCCCGAGCCTTCCAGCCACGCCGTGTTGGGCACGACCCCGATGCCGACGACCACGAGATCGGCGGGGACGCGACTGCCGTCTGCCATGGCAACCGCTTCGACACGGTCGGCCCCCAGTACGCCGTCGACGCCGATGCCCAGCCGCAGCTCCACGCCGTTCTGGCCGTGCAGCGCACCGACCCGCGTGCCCATCTCAGCGCCCAGCCCGCGCACCAACGGCGCGCTGGCTGCCTCGATCACGGTGACCTCGCAGCCCCGGGCCTTGGCCGAGGCCGCTACCTCCGAACCGATGAACCCGCCGCCCACGACGGCGACTCGTGCGCCAGCTATGAGACCTTCCCGGATGGCCTGCGCGTCGTCGACGGTCCGCAGCGTGTGGACGCCCCTGATGCCCTCGGTGCCCGGCAGCGACCGAGCCGCCGCGCCGGTCGCGATGACGAGGCCGTCGAATGGCACGGTCTCGGCGCTGCCGCCTGCCGCTGGGGCGACAGCGACTGTTCGAGCCGCCACGTCGAGCCCCACCGCGTGGGTGCTCAGCATGACCTCCACATCGAGGTCGTCGTAGGCGCCCTCTGGGTCGAGGGCCAGCGAGCTGGGATCTTGATCGCCGGTGAGGAACTCCTTGGAAAGGGGAGGTCGGTCGTAGGGGAGATGGGGTTCGGCACCGATGAGCGTCAACGGCCCGTCATGGCCTGCAGAGCGCACGCTGTGCGCTGCGCGCGCACCCGCCAGCGAGGCACCGACGATGACTATGCGTTTCGAGGATTTCGACACGCGAGCAGTGTGTCATCTCCGCGGGAAGGGATGACCGGTGGGCAGTGCCGACGCGGGCAGACCGCGCGGCGGTGCGACGCCAGCGGCCTCGTACTGCGCCAGTTGGCAGGGGATCGGGCCAAGGCGCGCAGCAGCTATCCGGGCGCGCTATAACTGTTCCTCACACCTGTGTAACTACGACAGTGTGATTTGAGCAGTTGCCGTCGCTCTCCAGCACTCGAGACGGCACTGCATCCGGCGGGATGAGAGGGACGGAGACCGGCATGATCACCACACGTCGCACAGCGCACCTCGGTGCCTGTCTATGTCAAGGCGCCAGCAGATGAGCATCACCGATGCATCTGCAGCCGACACCTCGCATCACGCTGACGCGGCCGACACTCCGGGAATGCGCGTGCAGAAGCGCGACGGTTCCATGCAGGCCGTCGATGTCAACAAGATCGTCCGCGCCGTCGAACGGTGCGCCATCGAACTGGCCGGCGTCGATCCCATGCGGGTGGCGACGCGGACAATCTCGGGTCTTCATGACGGCGCTACCACCACAGAGCTCGACGAGCTGTCGATTCGCACGGCCGCGGCGCTGATCTCTGAGGAGCCGAACTACTCGAAGCTGGCTGCCCGCTTGCTGGCCACCTACATCGACAAGGAAGTCCAGAATCAGAACATCTACTCGTTCAGCCAGTCCATCTCCGAAGGCGGCGAGTGCGGGCTCATCCACCCCGATGTGGTGGCATTCGTGGCTGCCAATGCCCGCAAGCTCAACGACGCCGTCCTGCCGGAGCGCAACGGCGGCTTCGAGTTCTTCGGGCTCCGCACGGTCTACGACCGCTACCTGCTGCGGCACCCGGAGCGCCGAACGGTCATCGAGACGCCGCAGTATTTCCTGCTGCGGGTGGCCTGCGGCCTGTCGCAGACGGCTGAAGAGGCCATCTCGTTCTACGAGCTCATCTCCAGCCTGCGCTACCTGCCGTCGTCGCCCACGCTGTTCAACTCCGGCACGGCCCACCCGCAGATGTCGTCGTGCTACCTGCTCGACAGCCCCACCGATTCGCTCGAAGGCATCTACGACCGCTATTCCGACATCGCCAAGCTGTCGAAGTTCGCCGGCGGCATCGGCGTGGGCTGGCACCGGGTGCGGTCGCGTGGCTCGCTGATCAGCGGCACCAACGGCCTGTCGAACGGCATCGTGCCGTGGCTCAAGACGCTCGACTCGTCGGTTGCGGCCGTGAACCAGGGCGGCCGGCGCAAGGGCGCAGCGTGCGTGTACCTCGAGTCGTGGCATGCCGACATCGAGGAGTTCCTGGAGCTGAAGGACTCCACCGGCGACCATGCTCGGCGCACCCACAATCTGAACCTGGCGAACTGGGTGCCCGACGAGTTCATGCGCCGGGTCGAGAACGACTGGCAATGGTCGCTGTTCGATCCCAAGCAGGTGCCGCATCTCACCGACCTGTACGGCGACGAGTTCACCGATGCGTACCGCGAGGCCGAGGCCAGCGGCCGGTACGAGCGGCAGGTGTCGGCCCGCGAGCTCTACAGCCGCATGATGCGCACGCTCGCCCAGACCGGCAACGGCTGGATGACCTTCAAGGACGCCTCGAACGCCAAGTCCAACCAGACCGGCGAGCCCGGCAATGTCATCCACCTGTCGAACCTGTGCACGGAGATCCTCGAGGTCACCAGCGACGCCGAGACGGCCGTCTGCAATCTCGGCTCGGTCAACCTCGCCAAGTTCGTGCGGGACGGCCACGACAGCGGCAAGACAGTCGACTACGAGGCGCTGGGAGAGGTGGTGCGCACCGCGGTGCCCTACCTGGACCGCGTCATCGACATCAACTACTACCCGACGCCCGAGGCCGCCCGGTCGAATGAGCGCTGGCGTCCTGTCGGGCTCGGCGTGATGGGCCTGCAGGACGTGTTCTTCCAGCTCGGCCTCGACTTCGACTCGCCCGAGGCGGTCGAGACTGCGGCCCGGATCGCCGAGGAGATCTACTACTGGGCGCTCTGGTCGAGCTGCGAGCTGGCCCGCAAGCACGGGCCCCATGCTGCGTTCGGCGACACACGAGCGGCAGCCGGGCAGCTGCAGTTCGACCTGTGGGGCGTCGAGCCGTCGGTGCCGGAGCGCTGGGCAGAGCTGCGTGAGCGGATCGGCCAGCACGGCCTGCGCAACTCGCTGCTGGTGGCGGTTGCGCCCACGGCCACCATCGCCTCGATCGCCGGCTGCTACGAGTGCATCGAGCCGCAGGTGTCGAACCTGTTCAAGCGCGAGACGCTCTCGGGCGAGTTCATGCAGATCAATCGCTACCTAGTGCGCGAGCTGCAGCAGCGCGGCCTGTGGAGCGAGGCCATGGCCAACAAGATCAAGATGGCTGAGGGCTCGGTGCAGAACATCGCGGAGATCCCCGACGATCTTCGCTCGGTGTACCGCACGGCGTGGGAGCTGCCCCAGCGGGCGCTCATCGACATGGCCGCAGCACGCGGCGCCTTCGTCGATCAGAGCCAGTCGCTGAACCTGTTCATGGAGAGCCCCAACATCGGGAAGCTCTCCTCCATGTACATGCACGCCTGGAAGTCGGGCCTGAAGACCACGTACTACCTGCGCTCCCGCCCGGCCACCCGCATCAACCAGACCACCACCGACACCGCATCGGGCGGCAACGGGAGCCAGCCCAACGGCGCCGCTGCCATGCAGGCGACCGTGTCGACCATGCCCGACCCAGCCGCCGCCGAGGCCGTGGCGTGCTCGCTGGAGAACCCCGAGACCTGCGAAGCCTGCGAATGAGCCGGCGCGAGCTACCCGGCCGAACCACCTGACACAGACAGAGGATCCCCATGGCACTCGTGCAGACAGCACCCGAACTCACGCCCGAGCCGCTTCCGACCCAGCCGCTTGCGGACGGCGAATCGCAGACCGACCCGGGCGCTGCAGCCGGCGCCCGCAGCGGCAACATCCTGGACCCGGGCTTCGAGCTGACGCTGCGGCCGATGCGGTACCCGCAGTTCTTCGACATGTACCGCGATGCCATCCGCAACACGTGGACGGTGGAGGAGATCGATTTCTCCGACGACATCGTCGACCTCAACCGCAAGCTGGCGCCCGCCGAGCGGCACCTCATCAACCGGCTCGTGGCGTTCTTCGCCACCGGCGACTCGATCGTGGCCAACAACCTGGTGCTGAACCTGTACCAGCACATCAACAGCCCTGAGGCTCGCATGTATCTGAGCCGGCAGCTGTACGAGGAAGCGCTGCACGTGCAGTTCTACCTGACGCTGCTGGATCACTACATCCCCGACCTGCACGAACGGTCAGCGGCGTTCGCGGCCATCGAGAACATTCCCTCGATTGCCGCCAAGGCAGATTTCTGCTTCCGCTGGATGGACAGCGTGTGGTCGCTGGATCAACTCTCCACCGCAGAGCACCGCAAGGCCTTCGTGCTGAACCTCATCTGCTTCGCTGCGTGCATCGAGGGGCTGTTCTTCTTCGCAGCCTTTGCCTACGTGTATTTCCTGCGCTCGAAGGGGCTGCTGAACGGCTTGGCTGCCGGCACGAATTGGGTGTTCCGGGACGAGTCGGCGCACATGAACTTCGCTTTCGAGGTGGTCCGCACGATCCGGGCCGAGGAGCCCGACCTGTTCGACCAGGATCTCGCCGATCGGATCCGGCAGATGGTCACCGAGGCGGTCGACGTCGAGACGCAGTTCGCGCACGATGTGCTGTCCGGAGGCGTGGCGGGGATGTCGGTGACCGACACCCGGGCGTATCTGGAGTTCGTGGCCGACCAGCGGCTTGCCCAGCTCGGCCTCGCCAAGGAGTACGGCTCGAAGAATCCCTTCTCGTTCATGGAACTGCAGGACGTGCAGGAGCTCACGAACTTCTTCGAGCGCACCGTCGCCAGCTACCAGGTGGGCATCGAAGGCGAGGTTGCCTTCGACGAGGACTTCTGAACTAGGCGTCCGTCGACGCGTCGAAGGCTGCCATCAGCCGGTCCACCGCAGCGGTCGGCGTCAGCCGGTCGGCTCGCACCTCGTCTTCGAGATCGGCGAGCAGGTCTTGGGCGCGCGTTGCCAGGCGCGAGCGCATGCGCTCGGTGAGCATGGAGCGCATCCAGCGCACCCGCTGGTCCGCCCGGCGGGCTGCCAGCTCGCCCGATGCCGACATGAGCCGGCGGTGCTCGGTCACGTGGTCCCACAGCGTCTCGAGGCCGTCTGCGGTCAGGCCTGAGCAGGTGATCACCGGAGGAGTCCACGTCGGCGAAGCCGGCTGGGTCATGTGCAGCGCCAGCTGGTAGTCGCGTGCCGCGTTGGCGGCCCGCTCGACGTTGTCTCCGTCGGCCTTGTTGACCGCGATCAGGTCCGCGATCTCGAGGATGCCTTTCTTGATGCCTTGCAGGTCGTCGCCGGCGCCCGGCAGCATCAGCACCACAAAGAAATCCACCATGTCGGCCACGGCCGTCTCCGACTGGCCGACGCCCACGGTCTCGACCAGTACGACGTCGAACCCCGCGGCTTCGAGCACGAGAATCGTCTCACGGGTCACCTTGGTCACGCCGCCGAGCTCACCCGCGGTTGGGGACGGTCGCACGAAGGCCGCCGGATCATTTGCCAGGGAGGTCATGCGGGTCTTGTCGCCCAGGATCGAGCCTCCGTGCAGCGCCGAAGTCGGGTCGACGGCCAGCACGGCGACCCGGTGACCCTGCCTCGTCAGTGCAGTGCCGAGCGTCTCGATGAGCGTGCTCTTGCCCACTCCGGGAACACCGGTGATGCCCACGCGGTGCGCATAGCCCGTGTACGGCAACAGCTTGCCCAGCAGGGCTTGTGCAGGTGCCGCGTCGGCAGGGCGCTGAGACTCGACCAATGTGATCGCCTGGCCGATGGCGGCGCGGTCGCAGGCGCGCACGCCAGCGGCGAGCCCGGTGATGTCGGCGTGAGAGACGGTGTCGGTCACTGGGTGCAACGTACCGGGGACGAACAGCATCGGGATGCCGGCTGCCAAGCCGGATTCCTCGTCGGGATGTTCCTATCAGGTCGCTGTCTCGTCCGCACTGTGCTGCATTTCGGGCAAAATGTCTCGGTGGGATTGCTGAAGCGGATGCGAACGGGGGACCGCTCCCACCCCGCTGAGCAGTACCTGAACCAAGGCGACCACCTGCACGCACTCGTGCCGGCGCAGGGCGGGCTGCACCCCTTCTCGATGCTGGTGATCGGCGTGGCGGCGCTGGCCGGCATCGTGCTGACGGTGGATCTGCCGTGGGTGCAGGTCAGCCTGATCTCCACGACGGTCTTCGCGACAGCGGCGGTGCTGACGATGTCGCGTTACCGCTTGCTCGCGCTGACCGATGCCGACATCGTGGTCATGCGCACCCGGGCGCTTCGGCCGGCCAAGCCGGTCGAGCTGCTGGGCCGCATCGAGCGCACGGCGCCGTTCGACATCCGCGGCTCGGCGTGGGGGCAGATCGTCGTCGGCGACGAGAAGCTGTGGGTGCACCGCCGCTACCACAGCCACCTAGAAGACGCCGATGCGAGGCTCGCGGCTGCTCCGCGCGGCATGCGAGCGGCCTCCAGCTCGGCCTACCGCGCCGCTCGGGCCAAGAAGAAGGTCCGCAACGTGGGACGTCGCCACCGCTGAACCGGCGGCGGTGGCGGGGTGCTAACCAGCCCCCTCGAGCAGGTCCAGCATCTCTGATGCAGCTTCGGCAATGACGGTGCCTGGCGGGTAGATCGCGGCGGCACCTGCTGCCCGCAGCGCGTCGAAGTCCTGCGCCGGGATGACGCCGCCGACCACGATCAGGATGTCGGGCCGGCCGAGATCTGCCAGCGCTTCCCGCAGCTCCGGCACCAGCGTCAAGTGGCCTGCGGCGAGCGACGAGGCGCCTACGACATGGACGTCGTTCTCGACGGCTTGGCGGGCCGTCTCGGCAGGCGTGCTGAACAGCGGACCGATGTCGACGTCGAAACCCAGATCCGCGTAAGCCGTGGCCACCACTTTCTGGCCCCGGTCATGGCCGTCCTGGCCCATCTTCGCGATGAGAATGCGCGGCCGGCGCCCGGTCTGCTCCCCGAAGGCAGCAACCCGGCTGCGCACGGCATCGACGGCGGCCGCCATCGGATGGGTGCCATCGTCGCCCGAACTGTCGCCAGCCATCTCGCTCCCGTACACGCCGCTGATGGTGCGTATCTGGGCAGTGTGCCGCCCGAAGGCGTCCTCCATCGCCGCGCTGATCTCCCCCACGGTGGCATGGCAGCGCGCTGCATCGACGGATGCGGCCAGCAGGTTGCCCTCGCCGCTGCGGGCCACCTCACGCAGCGCGTCCAGCGAGCGACGCACAGCATCGGCATCGCGGCCGCTGCGCAGGCGATCCAGCTTCGCCAGCTGGGCGGCGCGCACCTCGGCGTTGTCCACCCGCAGGATGTCAACCTCGTTGTCCAGCTCAGACCTGAAGCGGTTGACCCCGACAACCGTGCGCTGCCCGGCCTCGATGCGGGCCTGGGTGCGGGCCGCGGCCTCCTCGATGCGCATCTTGGGAATGCCGGCCTCGATGGCGCGGGCCATGCCGCCGAGCTGGGAGATCTCTTCGATGTGGGCGGAGGCCCGTTGCGCCAACTCGGCAGTGAGCCGCTCCACGTAGTAGCTCCCGCCCCACGGATCGATCACCCGGGTCGCGCCGGCTTCGTGCTGCAGGAACAGCTGCGTGTTGCGGGCGATGCGGGCGCTGAAGTCGCTCGGCAACGCCAACGCCTCATCGAAAGCGTTGGTGTGCAGGCTCTGGGTGTGGCCGTCGACGGCGGCCATGGCCTCGATGCAGGTGCGCACCACGTTGTTGTACGGATCCTGGGCGGTGAGCGACCAGCCCGAGGTCTGGCAGTGCGTCCGCAACGACAGCGATCGAGGATTCTGGGGCTCGAAGCCGGCGACCAGCTTGGCCCACAGCAGCCGGGCAGCCCGCAGCTTGGCCACTTCCATGAAGAAGTCCATGCCGATGCCCCAGAAGAAGCTCAGGCGCGGGGCGAAGTCGTCGATGCCCATGCCGGCGCCGATGCCGCAGCGCAGGTACTCCAAACCGTCGGCCAGCGTGTAGCCCAGCTCGAGGTCGGCAGTCGCCCCGGCTTCCTGCATGTGGTAGCCGGAGATGGATATCGAGTTGTAGCGAGGCATCTCGGCCGAGGTGAACTCGAAGATGTCGCTGATGATCCGCATGGAGGGCTGGGGCGGGTAGATGTAGGTGTTGCGGACCATGAACTCTTTGAGGATGTCGTTCTGGATGGTCCCGGTGAGCTGGGCGGGCGCGACGCCCTGCTCCTCGGCAGCCACCACGTAGAGCGCCAGCACCGGCAGCACGGCGCCATTCATGGTCATCGACACGCTCATGCGGTCGAGCGGGATTCCGTCGAACAGCGTGCGCATGTCCAGGATCGAGTCGATGGCCACACCGGCCATGCCCACGTCTGAGCTCACTCTGGGATGGTCCGAGTCGTAGCCCCGGTGGGTCGCCAGGTCGAACGCAACCGACAGGCCGCGCTGGCCTGCGGCCAGGTTGCGCCGGTAGAACGCGTTGGAGTCCTCGGCGGTGGAGAAGCCGGCGTACTGGCGGATCGTCCACGGCTGGTTCGTGTACATCGTCGGGTACGGGCCGCGCAGGTACGGGGCGAAACCGGGGTAGCCGTCGAGGTACGTGCGCCCTGCGGGGCCGTTCCCGCCGGTGTCGGGGCCGCTGTCGTAGAAGTCGGCGACATCCGCGGCCACGTACAGCGGCGCGATGTCGATGCCTTCGGGCGTCGTGCTGGGAGCGGGGGCGTGGCCGGTTTCGGAGGCGAATCGCTCCGACCACTCTGCTCTTGCCGACGATCCAGGGCGGCTCGCGCCGTTCGAGCTCGTTCGGGCCGGCCCTGCGTCATCAAGCTCGAGGTTCGAGAAGTCGCCGATGACGCTCATGACCCTGCCTCCCCAGCCACCGCTTCGCCCGCCGGCTCAGTCTCGTAGGGCGCCGCCCAGCGGTGCACGCCCAGCCCCACCGCAGGCGCGCCGGCCGGCTCGCCGGCGACGACGCTCGCTCCCGAGTCCTGCTGAGCCTGTGAGTCCACGAAGTCGGTGACGCCGACGAGCACCTGCTCGCCCGCCGCGATCTGCTGGTCGCGCAGCTCCCGTTCGGCGACGATCGACGCCTCCAGCTCGCCGCTGGCCATCGCAGCGCAGATGCCGCCGGCGGCTTCGATCGCCCCGAAGCGGTCCCAGGCCGCGTGCGCCAGCTTGCGCGTGAGGTCTTCGAGGTACCAGCTTCCCCCGGCGGGGTCGATGACCGATCCGATGCGGCTCTCGTGGCGAAGGATCAGCTGCGTGTTGGCGGCGACGCGCCATCCCAGGCCGCTGGACGCCTGACCGGCGCTGACGGCGTCAAAGGGTCGGACGGTGATGGCGTCGACGCCTCCGTTCGCGGCACCGAACGACGCCGTGGTGGCGCGCAGCATGTTCACCCACGGGTCGACAGCGCTCAGCATGGCTGTCGTGGTGACTGCGTGGAGCCGCATCGGCGGCCCCTCGTCGCCGGTGCCGTCGACCCCGCAGGTGCCCAGCACACGGGCCCAGCACATCCGCAGCGCCCGGCACTTGGCGGTGACCAGGAATGCGTCGGGTCCTGCGGAAAGCGTGAAGCCCAGCAGGCGAGCGGCCGCATCCGGGTTGAGTCCAGGTCCGTCGGCGTTGTCGCAGATCGCCCGCAGCCACGCCACCGCGGTCGCGAGCATCGCAGCCAGCTCGGTGGCGTCGCTCGCGCCGGCATCGGCGAAGACCGATCCGTCAGCCTCGAGCGGCACGGCACCAGGCGAGCGCTGTGCAATCTCGGCGGCGCTGCGCGCTGTGCTGCACATCGAGGAGACGAGCGTGGAGCAGCTACTCAAGTCGGCCCAGTGCCAACCGCTGGCGACCGCCGCGATCGGGTCGAGACCGAGCCAGGAGTTCAGGCCAGCGAGATCCACACCGTGTCGGTCGAAGACATCCAGCAGTGCCGCGGCGTGCGCAGGTGATGCGCCGGACTGCAGGTGGATCGTCACGCCGGCACCGGCGGCATCGCCGATGCCTGCGGCGAGTGCGGTGCCATCACCGTCGGCGTCCCAGCCCCGGCCGACAGTGACGGCATCCACGCCCGATGTCGTGTCCACGGCGACGGCGTCTGGGGTGCTCACAAGTCGCACGTCGTGGATCTGGCGCACTTGCCAGCCCTGTGCGCCGCTCGCGGCGGTGGCACCGCGGGCAAATGGTGCACTGCCGGGCAAGCCCGACGGGTCAGCCTCGGTGCTATGGCGATGCGCGGTGTACAGCGGGGCGGTCTCGATGCCGTCGAGCAGCGTCGTGTGGAGGGACGACAGCGGCTCGCCCCGCAGCGCTCCTTCGGCCGCGGCTTCCCAGTCGCTCTCGGAGACATCGGCGAAGCCAGGATCGCCAAGCGCGGTGTCGTGCTGCGATGGAGGCGTCTCGGCCACGGTCCGCAGGGTAGCGGTCGCCTTCCGGACGGGAATGTGGCTCTCTCTTAGTGATTCGCGGGTGACCGTGGCATCCTTTGCCGCATGAATCCCCCCTCATCGGCCGATGTCGCTGTCGCGCACTCAGCTGAGGGGAGCGAGCTCCCTCCGTATCGTTACAACGCCGAGATGGCGAACGAGATCGAGCTGCGCTGGCAGGAGCGGTGGAGGGCCGATGGCACCTACCGCACCCCCAATCCAAGCAGCTCGCTGGAGGCCCCGGCGACCAACAAGAACAAGCTGTTCATCATGGACATGTTCCCCTACCCCTCGGGTTCGGGCCTGCATGTGGGGCACCCGCTGGGCTACATCGGCACCGACGTGTATGCACGCTTCAAGCGCATGTGCGGCTACGTGGTGCTGCACCCGATGGGCTATGACGCGTTCGGCCTGCCTGCCGAGGAACACGCCCGCCAGACCGGTGAGCACCCCCGGATCAATACCGAGCGGAACATCGCAAACATGTCGCGCCAGCTGGCCCGGCTGGGGCTCGGGCACGACGATCAGCGATCGCTGGCCACCACCGATGTCGAGTACTACCGCTGGACGCAATGGATCTTCCTGCAGATCTTCAATTCCTGGTACGACACCGACGCGCAGCGGGCCCGCCCGATCGCGGAGTTGATCGAGCTGTTCGAGAACGGGCAGAAGGCCACGACCAGCGGTGCTGTGTGGGCCGAGATGAGCGACGTCGAGCGGCGCACCGAGCTCGACGAGCACCGCCTGGCCTACCTGGGCGAAGCCCCGGTCAACTGGTGCCCTGCGCTGGGAACGGTGCTGGCCAACGAGGAGGTCACGAACGAGGGACGGTCCGACCGAGGCAATCATCCGGTCTTCCGCCGCCCGATGAAGCAGTGGATGATGCGCATCACGGCGTATGCCGACCGGCTGCTGGCCGACCTCGACCGTGTGGACTGGTTCGAGAGCGTCAAGCTCATGCAGCGCAACTGGATCGGCCGCAGCGAGGGCGCCTACATCAGCTTCGCGACAGACACCGAGCCGGGCGAGTCTGGCCTGGATATCGAGGTGTTCACCACCCGTCCCGACACGATCTACGGGACGACGGCGATGCTGCTGGCTCCCGAGCACCCGCTTGTCGACGAGATGGTGGCCGACGAGTGGCCACCGGATACCGATCCACGCTGGACCGGAGGTGCCGCGACGCCCCGTGAGGCCCTCGACGCATACCGTGCACAGGCTGCAGCAATGACCGACTTGCAGCGCCAGACCGAGCGCGACAAAACCGGCGTGTGGCTGGGAGTGAACTGCTGCGTGCCCACCAGCGGCGAGCCGGTGCCGGTGTTCGTCGCCGACTACGTGCTGATCGACTACGGCACGGGCGCCGTCATGTCGGTGCCGGGAGAGGATCAGCGCGACTGGGATTTCTCCGTCCAGTTCGGGCTGCCGATCATGCGCACGGTGCAGCCGCCGCCAGACTTCGATGGCGAGGCCTACGACGGTGCCGGGCCGGCCATCAACAGCGATTTCCTGAACGGCTTAGAAAAGGCCGAGGCCATCGACGCCATCTGCGACTGGCTGGAAGAGCGGAGCTGCGGCCGCCGCACGGTCACCTACAAGCTGCGGGACTGGCTGTTCAGCCGGCAGCGCTACTGGGGCGAGCCGTTCCCCATCGTGTTCGACGAGACGGGATTGCCCCTGGCGGTGCCCGAGAGCGAGCTGCCGGTCGAGCTGCCCGAGCTGATCGACTGGGCTCCCCGGGCACTCGACGAGTCGTCGGAACCGGAGCCTCCGCTCGGCCGCGCCACCGAGTGGGCCACCGCCATCTACGACCTGGGCGACGGCGAGCGCACATACCGCCGGGAGCTGAGCACGATGCCCCAGTGGGCCGGATCGTGCTGGTATTACCTGCGCTACCTCGATCCCGCCAACGACGACGCTTTGGTGGATCCCGAAGTGGAGCGGTTCTGGATGGCTGACCCCGACGGCGGGGTTGGCGGAGTCGATCTCTATGTCGGCGGCGTGGAGCATGCCGTGCTTCACCTGCTGTATGCCCGCTTCTGGCACAAGGTGCTGTACGACCTGGGTCACGTGAGCGGCCCCGAGCCGTTCGGCCGGTTGTACAACCAGGGCTACATCCAGGCGGCCGCCTACCAGGACAGCCGAGGGGTGTACGTGGAGGCTTCGGAGGTGGTCGAGCGGGACGGCACGTTCTTCTGGGGCGATGTCGAGGTCACCCGTCACTTCGGCAAGATGGGCAAGTCGCTGCGCAACGCGGTCACGCCCGACGACATCTACAGCGCCTATGGGGCCGACACGCTGCGGACCTACGAGATGTTCATGGGTCCGCTGGATCAGGGCCGTCCCTGGGAGACGCACTCGGTGATCGGCTCGCACCGGCTGCTGCAGCGTGTGTGGCGAAGTCTGGTCGACGAGGAGACCGGCGAGATCACGGTCGTCGATGTCGAACCCGACGCTGACCTCGAGCGCATGGTGCATCGAACTGTCGACGCGGTCACCGATGCCATGTCGGATCTGCGCTTCAACTCGGCGATCGCGCGCATCACCGAGCTGAACAACGAGCTGACCCGGCGGGGCGGCGCGACGCCCCGTTCTGTCGCCGACGTGCTGGTGCGCCTGCTGGCGCCACTGGTGCCGCACCTGGCCGAGGAGCTGTGGTCGAAGCTGGGCAATACGACCACGGTGGTCTACGCACCGTTCCCACTGGCGGATCCTGCGATGCTGGCGGCCGAGGTGATCGAGGTGCCCGTACAGGTGAACGGCAAGGTCCGCAGCCGGATAACGGTCGACGCCGGCATCTCGCCGGCTGATCTCGAAACCGCAGCCAAAGCCGACGAACGCATCGCCCAGCTCACCGCCGGCGCAGACATCCGGCGCGTGGTGACCGTACCGGGCAAGCTGGTGAACATCGTGCTGGCGTAAGCCAGCAGAATCAATCACGTGCTGGCGCAGGGGGAGAACGACATGAGCGGCAAGGAACGGCGAACGCTGGGCGTGACGGCCACCGAGACCCACGGCGGCAAGCTCGCCGCAAGGGCACTGAAGGCGGCCGGGGTCGAGTGCGTGTTCACCCTGTCGGGCGGGCACGTCATGGGCATCTACGACGGCTGTCTCGACGAGGGCATCGACGTGATCGACGTCCGCCATGAACAAGCAGCGACGCATGCCGCCGATGCGTGGGCGCGCCTGCACCCGGGCAAGGTGGGCGTGGCCATCCTCACCGCGGGTCCCGGGGTGACCGACGGCGTCACCGGCGTCGCGAATGCCTGGCGAGCCAATTCGCCGATCTTGGTTTTCGGCGGCCAGGGGCCGTTCAAGCACGCCGGCCGCGGCTCGCTGCAGGAGATGGACCACGTGTCGCTCATGCGGCCGGTGACGAAGTGGTCAGGTGCGTGCGGGGAAACCCGCCGCATTGCCGAGTACATCGAGCTGGCCGTGCGCACGGCGCTCAGCGGTGTGCCTGGCCCGGCCTTCCTGGAGATACCCATGGACATCCTGCATGGTCGGGTCGATCTTGACGCCGTCGAGGTTCCCCGATTTCGCGATTACCGGGTGGCCGCTGCCGCTGCAGCCCCTCTGGTGGAGCAGGCGGCCCACTTGATTGCTTCAGCGGAACGACCAGTCGTGATG
Source organism: Candidatus Poriferisodalis sp. (assembly GCF_965204125.1). Lineage (GTDB taxonomy): Bacteria > Actinomycetota > Acidimicrobiia > Acidimicrobiales > Poriferisodalaceae > Poriferisodalis. The sequence continues at coordinate 2,668,387 of NZ_OZ241968.1, forward strand.
GCCGGCACGGCACTGAAATGGAGCGAAGGCGGCGATGCGTTGGCGGCATTCCTGGATGCCACGTCCGTGCCGTGTTACGTGAACGGCATGGCGCGCGGGGAGATCTCGTGGGATCACCCGTCGTTTCTCTCGCTCACTCGCAAGGAAGCACTCGAAGCCGCTGACGTGGTGATCCTGGCCGGCACGCCGCTCGACTTCCGCATGAAGTTCGGTCGTGCCATCCCCGCCGACGCCCGCATCGTGCAGCTCGACTTGGACGAGACGCTCATCGGCCAGAACCGCCCCGCCGATGTCAGCCTCGTCGGCAACCTTGGCGCCAACTTCGATGCGCTGCTGGATGTGTTCAAGGCCACCGGCGTGACCGTGGACGCCAGCGCACAGCTCACGGCGCTGCGCACGCGCGAAGCCGAGCTGGACGAGGCCCGCAGCGCCGAGCTCAACAGCGACGAGGTGCCGATCGACCCGCTGCGGCTGTGCCGCGAGATCGCCGACGCCGTCACCGACGACATGATCGTGATCGGCGACGGCGGCGACATTGTGGCCCAGGCCTCCAAGGTGATCCGGGTGCCCAGGCGCGGCACCTGGATGGACCCGGGACCGCTCGGCACGCTCGGTGTCGGGATGCCGTTCGCGTTGGCGGCGCAGAAGGCGCACCCGGACAAGCGGGTGCTGATCGTTTACGGCGACGGCTCGTTCGGGCTCAACGGCTTCGAGTACGACACTGCCGTGCGATTCGGCCTGCCCATCGTGGGAGTCGTGGGCAACGACGCTGCGTGGGGCCAGATGCTGCGCCCGCAGGCTGGCCTCTACGGCCAGGACCGGGTGGTGGCCACCGAGCTCAACTACACCCGCTACGACAAGGTGGTCGAGGCCATGGGCGGTCATGGCGAGCACGTGACCGAGCCTGACCAGATCGCACCTGCGCTTCAGCGAGCCTTCGACTCGGGTATGCCGGCACTGGTGAACGTGGAGATACGCCAGGACCGCGGCGCCATGAAGGGCTCCACCTACGTGTAGGTCCCGCTTCCTGGCACCGGCCGGGTGCGCGGCCTCTGTCGGAGTACGAGTTCGCGGATGGATCGTCGCCGCAGCGTCCTACCCTCGGCGCATGTGCGGACGGTTCGTCTCAGCGGCCAGTCTCGAGCAGATTGCGGCGCACTTCGACACGCCATTGCCCGGTTTCGACGCACCTCGCAGCTACAACGTGGCACCCACGACCGACATCGTGGCCGTGGTGGGCAACGACGATGCCCGCCGGATCGAGACGTTCCGGTGGGGCCTGGTACCGCAATGGTCCAAGGATCCCGCGAAGGGCCCACCGCTGTTCAATGCGCGGTCCGAGACAGCGGCAACGAAGAACTCGTTCCGTGGTGCGTTCAAGCGGCGCCGTTGCATCGTTCCTGCCGACGGGTTCTACGAGTGGCCCAAAGCTCCGAAAGGGACGAGCCGCGACGACCGGCCGCTGCCGCACTACATCACCCGCGCCGACGGTGCCATGCTCGCTATGGCGGGCCTGTGGGAACGCTGGTCGCCGCGTCCAGCCGGCGATGCAGGTGACGGAACGGGCGCAGATGCCCCCACCGGTCCACGCCAGGCCCTGCATTCGGCAACGGTGCTGACCACCGCCGCGAACGGCTTCATGGCACCGATTCACGACCGCATGCCGGTACTGCTGGAACGCTCGCAGTGGGAGACGTGGCTCGACCCTGCCAACGACGATCTCGACGTGCTGTCGGCCATGTGCGTGCCCGCGGATGAGGGCACCCTGCGTTCGCGCCGGGTGGGTCGAGAGGTGGGCAACGTCCGCAACCGCGACGCGAGCCTCATCGAGCCCGTCGAGGCGGATCAGCTCTTCTAGCCCCGCCCCGCAGGCGGGCCGGCTCAGCCGTCCAGCGCGGCGCGGATGGTATCGGCGGGCCCGCTCAGCTCCTCGGCTGAGGCCATCGGCAAGGGCCGGGCGAAGTTCATGTCGGCCATCGAGTTCACCGGGCACACATGGATGTGACAGTGCGGCACCTCGAAGCCAGCAACCACCAGCCCGATGCGTTCGGGCCTCAGGGCGCGCATCTGAGCTTCCCCGATGCGTCTGGACACATCGAACAGGTGCGCCTGCAGGTCGGCCGGCACGTCCAGCCAGTGGTCGATCTCAGCTATCGGCACTACCAGCGTGTGACCCGGCGACAGCGGGTTGATGGACAGGAATGCAACACAGCGGTCGTCGCGCCACACGAACGTCCCGGGCAGCTCGCCCTCGATGATCCGCGTGAAGATCGTGCTCATGCGCGCAGCCTAAGAGGCCGAGCCAAGAGCGGTGTCGGTACTGTGAGCCGCGTGAGCGAGGCCTCCGATGCGTCGTCGGCCCCCGAGCCCGGGTGGCGGCCGTTCACGGTGCCGAACCTGATCAGCCTGGCCCGCCTGTGCTGCCTGCCATGGTTCGTGTGGCTGGTGTTCGGTGCCGAGGACCGCTGGGCGGCCGCATTGCTGCTCGGCGCGCTCGGTGCCACTGACTGGGTCGACGGCTGGGTGGCGCGGCGCTTCGACCAGGTCTCGGAGCTCGGCAAGATCCTGGACCCCACCGCTGATCGGCTGCTGCTGCTGGTCGCGCTGGTGGTGATGATCGCCGACGGCTCGCTGCCGCTGTGGATCGCGGTGCTGGCGCTGTTCCGCGAGGGAGTGGTCGCCGTGGCGGCACTGGTGCTTGGGGCACTCGGCGCTCGCAAGATCGACGTGACATGGTGGGGCAAGACCGGCACGTTTCTCATGATGTTCGCTGTGCCGTGCTTTTTGGCCTCCCACAGTGATATCGGCGTGGCGGAGGCCTTCGGCGTGGCGGCCTGGGTGTTCGTGGCGACCGGCCTGCCAATCCACTACTGGTCGGCAGTGGGCTACATCCCCCAGGCATTCGATGCAGTGCGTGAGGGGCGCGCTGGCAGCACCAGCGGCTGAGCTATCCGTGTGACAGCTATCCGGTAGGTTCGCGAACATGGAGATACCCGCCGAGCTTCGTTACTCGAGCGATCACGAATGGGTGCGTCCTGCCGAGGGCGGGGCGCAGGTGGGCATCACCGACTTTGCGCAGGACGCGCTCGGTGATGTCGTGTATGTGGAGTTGCCCGAGATCGGTGCTCAGGTCGCAGCCGACGAGCCAATGTGCGAGATCGAGTCCACCAAGTCGGTTTCGGACATCTTCGCCCCGATCTCAGGCGAGGTCGTCGAGGTGAACGTTGCCCTCGAGGACGAACCGCAGCTGGTCAACGAATCGCCGTACGGCGACGGGTGGATCTGCGTCATCGCCCCGACCGACGACGCGGCTCAGGCTTCCGCCGAGATGGAGGCACTGCTCGATGCCGATGGCTACGCCGCGTTGATCGCCGAGGACATCTGATCGTCATGGCCATCCTCTGCGCCGAGTGTGGGAAGTCGAGCGCCGATGACGCCCGGTTCTGTTCCAACTGCGGGGCGCGCCTGGGCGCGACGGCCGATGCACCCACCGAAGTGCTCTCGCCTGTCGGCGTCACCGAGGTGCCGCCCTACAGCGGCCAGGCGGAGCTCGTGGTCACCTCCGGGCACCGGTCGGGGACACGATTCGAATTGGCCGGCGACCGGCTCACCGTCGGCCGCCACCCCGACAGCGATGTGTTCCTCGATGACATCACCGTGTCACGCCGCCACGTGGTGCTCGAGCTCGGCCATGGGGGTCACATCCTCTACGACGTGGGCTCGCTGAACGGCACCTATATCAATGGCGTTCGCACCGACGGCGAGGTCGTCTTGCACAGCGGCGACGAGCTGCAGGTGGGCAAGTTCAAGCTGCTCTACCTGGTTGCCTCGGTCGGGCTGTGAGCAGCGGGGTCGAGCCTGCCTCATCTGGAGCACGACTGTCGATCGGCGAGGTCGTTGCGTTGCTGCGGCCCGAGTTCAGTGATCTGACCGATTCCAAGATCCGGTTCCTCGAAGATCGCAAGCTCATCTCGCCGGCCCGGACGCCGGGGGGCTACCGCAGCTTCGGGCCCCACGACATCGAAGTGCTGCGCTGGATCCTCACCCGCCAACGCGATCAGTACCTGCCGCTCAGCATCATCGGCGAACGGATCGATCGGGGCGAGCATCTGGCGGACATCTGGGGCATCGGGATCACCGGGCCCGTCGAGTTGCCAACCGCCGCTGAGACGGCGCCTGAGACAGGGGGGCCTGGCGGACATGCAGCGGAGCCGGCTGGCGGGACGTCGCCCGCCGACGCCGATGCCGACCCAGATGCGGGCGACGAAGACATCGCCAACACAGACCTGGCCAGCCGAGACACTGCCAGCCGGGACACTGCCGGCAGGGACACCGCCGACCGGGTCAACGAGCCAGCCGCGGCGCCGACCTCTGGCGGCGCCGGTCTGTTGTGGGCTGCTGAGGACGACACCCGCACGTACAGCGCAGCCGACCTGAGTGCCGAGTCCGGGCTCACACTTGACGAGATCGCCGAGCTCACCGATTTCGGGCTGCTGGTGCCGCTCGCCGATGATGATGCGGATCGCATGCTGCCGCCACAGCCTGGCGCAACACCATCCGACCCGGTGCAGGCGTCGTTGGGCCTGGAACCGCCTGAGCCGCGCTATGGCAGCAGTGCGCTGCTCATCGCTCGCATCTCGCGTGAGTTCGCCACCTACGGATTGCAGGCCCGCCACCTGCGTGTCGTCCGCAATGCCGCGGCGCGGGACGCCTCCATGTTCGAGCAGGGCATCCAGCCGATTCTCCATGCCGGCGGTGCTTCGGCAGACGTCGACGCGCGGCGTTCGCTGGGCCGTCTGGTCGCGCTCTGCGAGCGCCTGCGGTCGGTGGTGATGGGGGAGGCCTTGCGCCGCTACCGGCGCTAGCGCCGGAGCTTTCTCCGGCTCATGCTTCGCAAGGGCCGAAGTAGTGTGCGGGCATGGTCGAGATGGAGCTCCTTGGCGTGCAGGTGGAGATGCCTTCGCAGAGCCCCCTCTTGTTGCTGCGCGAGACCGGCGGTTCCCAACGAGTGCTGCCGGTGGTGATCGACACGCCTGAGGCCCAGGCGATCTATCGCGGCATCGAGCAGATCCGCGTACCGAGGCCCCTCACGCACGACCTGATGGCGGCCATCTTGGACGTCCTCGGAGCGACGCTGGTCAAGGTGACGGTCACCGACCTGCGCGATCGCACCTTCTTCGCCGAGATGGAGGTCACCATCGGCTCGGACACCCACACGATCTCCGCCCGGCCGAGCGATGCCGTCGCGCTGGCTGTGCGGGCCGACACGCCCATCTTCGCCAGCGAGTCGGTGCTGGACGAAGCGGGGCAGATCATCGAGCTCCCCGCGGATCCTCCCGACGATGTCGACCCCGATGAGCTCCTCGACGAGTTCAAGCAGTTCTTGGACGACGTGCAGCCCGACGATTTCGGTCCCGCGGCGGAGGCCGGCGAAAAAGAGTGAGGCGCGGCGGCCCCACCGCCGCTGCGGCCCGATCGATTGTTCGATGCTCGTCTTGAGGGGCCTCTTGCGCTGGCGCGACTGGTCGCCGTACGCTTTGTGAGCGTGCAGATCACAGCTCGGTAGTTCGCAGGGTGTGATTTGCTGCGTGCGACCCACGCAGGAGAGGAGATACCGATGGCCGGCCAGCAACCAGCTTCCGACCCTGTGCCGACGACGTCGCAAGAAGCCGACGCGCCGTCACAGCCTGCCGCCACCTCGGCGAGTGCCGACGTGTCTGGCGAGGCCGCGCCGGAGGTGGCAGGAGCCATTGTCGAGGGATTCTCCAGCAAGCAGGCTGAGAAGATCGTCGGGATCAGCTACCGCCAGCTCGATCACTGGGCCCGCAAGGGCCTGGTGCAACCATCAGTCGCTCAGGCCGAGGGCAGCGGCTCTCGGCGCCGGTATTCCTACAACGACCTCGTCGAGTTCAAGATCGCGAAGAAGATGCGCGACCAAGGCATCGACCTGAAGTCGATTGCCCGAGCGTTCGACTATCTGCGCAACCAGCTCGGCGGCGAGGTTGCCTCGGCGAACATCGTCATCAGCGGCAGCGACGTGTTGTGGGCCGACGACGACCGGGTGCTCAGCCTGCTGCGCCAGGGTCAGGCGGCGATGCTGACCGTGCTGCCGGTGGCGGGCGTTCGCCGTGAACTCGACGCGGACGTCGTGAAGCTGCTGCCCGACGAGCCCATCGCCACCCAGCTCAGCCTCGACTTGGAATAGCGAACTCAGCCCGATTCTTCGGCGGGCGCGAACTGCAGCGACGCCGAGTTCATGCAGAACCGGTCACCGGTCGGACGGGGACCGTCCGGGAACACGTGGCCGAGGTGCGCACCGCAGGCCTTGCACATCACCTCGGTGCGGGTCATGCCGTACGAGCGATCGACCTCAGTGTCCACTGCCTCGCCGGAAACAGGCTGGGTGAAGCTGGGCCAGCCCGAACCGCTCTCGAACTTCGTCGCTGAGTCGAACAGCTCGGCACCGCACACGATGCAGTGGTACGCGCCGACATCGTGGTTGTCCCATGTCTCGCCGGTGAACGGACGCTCGGTTCCTGCTTCTTGGGTGACGTGGTACTGCATCGGCGTCAACCGCTCACGCAACTCGGATTCGGTGAACGTGACGGCACGTCCTGTCTCAGATTGCCCAGCCATGTGCACCACGGTAGTGATACGGCTGGCCCCAGTTAGGTCGCCCCGGCGGCTTCGGCGTTGACGGCTCGGACGATGTCGATCATCGCCGCCAGCGTGTCCAGCCGGGCTGCCGCCGTTGGCCCTTCGGGCTGCAGGCGCAGGACGTCGACCCCGGCGTCCCGGTACGCCCGCACCCGGTTCGTGACCTGTTCGTAGGTGCCCAGGAAGTTGGTCTCGGTGACGAGCCGGTCCGGGACGCCAGCGGTTGCTGCGGCCCGGTCGCCGTCGAGCCACAGGCGCTGCACGTGGCGGCACTCTTCGGCGAAGCCCGCCCGGCGGTAGGCGTCGTTGTAGAAGTTGGCCGTAGCCGATCCCATAGCGCCCAGCGTGAACGCGATGCCCGCTCGCCGCGGCTCGATGAGGGCTTCGAGATCGTCCCCGAACTCGACGGCGCCGCCAGCCTGGCAGGCCACTGAGCCCGGCGGGCGCCCCGCGGCTGCAGCCCCGTCCAGCACCTGGCCCCAGGTGACCTCGGGCCGGCTCGGCACGAAGCACACGCCGACCCAGCCGTCGGCGGCCTCGCCGGTGTACCGCAACGATTTGGGGCCGAGCGTTGCCAGCCAGATCTCGATCGAGTCGTTGGCGGGCTGCGCGAGCCGCAGCGACTTTCCCTGCCCGTCCGGCAGCGGGAGCACATGGTGGCGGCCGTCGTAGGCGATCTTCTCGCCGGCGAAGGCCTGACGGCAGATGTCGACCGTCTCGCGCAGCCGTCCCAGCGGATCGGCAAATCGCACCCCGTGCAGTCCCTCGACCACCTGCGGCCCGCTGACGCCGAGCCCCAGGATGAACCGGTCGCCGGTCATGGCAGCCAGCGAGAGCGCGGTCATCGCGGTCATGACCGGGGCGCGGGCCGAGATCTGCAAAATGCCTGTGCCGAGCTGGCAGCGTTCGGTCACCGCAGCGAGGTAGGCAAGCGTGCTGACGCCGTCCATGCCCCATGCCTCGGCCGACCACAGGATGTCCACGCCGAGACGGTCGGCCTCCTGCAGGAACTCGACCTGTTCGTCCCAGTCGCGCCGCTTGCCCGACGCCGGCCCTCCGAACCCGATCGCTGTGCGCACGCCGGGAACCCTAGATCTCACGTGGACGTTCAGGCGGGGTGCAGCGTCACCAGCCCGCCGAGCTGGGCGAGGTCCTGCAGGGCCTGGTCATAGAAGAAGCGCGCCGAGCAGGCGTCACGCGCCCATGCCTCCTCGTCTGACGTCGGGTAGCGCCCGACGGCGCCGATGCTCAGCTCGCCGGTGGAGGCGGAGCTGATGTTCGTGCGATTGCCCACGAGCAGCTCTTCGAGCGCATCGCTCCGATCGCCCGGCTCGTCGAACACGAACAGCCGGTCGCCATCGGTGACGAACGGTGTGACGTAGTAGGTGCGGTCGCCTGCAGGTGTCTCGGTGTCGAGTCGCAGCATGAGCACCCCGTCGAATGGAGCGAACGGGGCAATGGGCGCAAGCGGCGCATCGACTGCGTCGCCGGTCTCGGGAGCCACGGCGGGCAGCGTACCGAGCAGCCGAGTATTCACTAGGTTCAGCATGCGACCTGCCTCGGGGCGGATCGACTCATGCAGGGGGTAACGAGCAATGTCTAGCGAGCAAGCCGGCTACTTGGATACCGAGTACTTCGGATTCGACCAGGCGTTGGGGTCAGACGGAGTGCTGACCGTGACGTTCAACCGTCCCGAGTCGATGAACGCTTCGAACCACTCGATGAAACGCGACCTGATCGAGCTGGTCACCCAAGTCCAGATGGACGACGCCGTGCGGGTCGTGGTGTTCACCGGGCAGGGCCGTGCGTTCTGGGCCGGCGACGACCTCGGCGGCTACGAGGCCGAGCGTCCTTCGTCGATGCCAGAGATCTTCGGAGGGCATCACAACGCTGCAGGCACGTACAACAGCCTTCGGACGATCTCCCAGGCCGTGAACACCGCCGTGCGCCGTCTCGACAAGCTGACGGTCGCGGCCATCAACGGTTTCGCTATCCAGACGGGTTTCAGCTTCGCTCTGGCGTGCGATTTCCGGATTGCAGCACGATCGGCTCGCATGGGATCGGCAACGCTTCGCTTCGGCCTGCTGCCAGACGAGGGCGGCCAGTGGCTGCTGGTGCAGCACCTCGGCGTCGCCCGGGCGACCGATTTCATGATGCGCAAGCGGATCGTGGATGCCGACACCGCGCACGAGCTCGGGCTGGTGCACGAGGTGGTCGACGACGAAGAGCTTCCTGCTGCGGCCGCCGAGCTCGCGGCCGAGCTGGCCGACGGTCCACAGGTGGCCATGCGCATGCTCAAGCGGTCGATCCTGCTGGCTGCGGAGATGACGTGGGAACAGTCGCTCGACGAGATCGCCTCCAAGACGGCGATCACCGATCACTTGCCCGACGCTGCCGAGGGTGTGTCGGCCTTCCTGTCCAAGCGGCAGCCTGAGTTCAACGACTGGCTTCGCTGAGCGCCGTTGCCCGCGCTGCGGGTGGTGGCATACTTCCGCCGTGGAGCACGCCGAACAGATCAGCCACATCAAGACGCTGCTCGCACGGCTCGACTCCGGCACCAACGTGGATGCCGGCGGCGTGCGCTACAACCCCACGTCCTCCTATACCGACAGCGAGCTCGCACGCATCGAGCGGCGCGAGTTCTTCGACACCCACCCCCAGATGGTGGGGCTGTCGGGCGACCTGCCCGAGCCCGGCTCGTTCATGACCCAGGACGACCTGGGCACGCCGATGCTGCTGGTGCGGTCGCCCAGCGGCCGGTTCCGGGCGTTCGTGAATTCCTGCCGTCACCGCGGCGTGGTCATCGAGACCGAGCAGCGCGGGAGCAAGCGCCGGTTCGCCTGCCCATTCCACAACTGGACCTACGACGCCGACGGCGCGCTGGTCGGCCTGCCCAAGTCTGATCACTTCGGCGAGCTCGACCGCGACGACCTGGGGCTGGTGGAGTTGCCGGCGACCGAGCGTCACGGCCTGCTGTGGGTGCACCCGCAGCCCGGCGGCACGCTCGACCCCGATGCGCTGCTGGGCGGCGAGCTCACTGCCGACATCGCCGGGTGGGACTTCGGCAAGCTGCAGTGGCTGGGCAGTGACACCTACGAGGTGGGCTGCAACTGGAAGCTCGCCATGGACACGTTCGGCGAGACCTACCACTTCCCCGTGCTGCACTCCGAGACGCTGTCGAACGACTTCTACGGCAACGTGCAGTGCTACGACGAGTTCGGGCGTCATCACCGGCTGATCCTGTGCCGCCGCTCCATCGAGGACGCACGCGAGCGGCCGCCGTCGGAGTGGGACATCACCCGGTACGGGCTGCCGGTGTACTGGCTGTTCCCGAACGTGCAGCTGATCCCGTCGCGCGAGGTGCTGTTCCTGGTGCGGGCATACCCGCATCCGGCCGAGCCCGGCCGTCACACCAGCCAGATCTCCTTCTACCTGCGGCCCGGCGTCGCACGCGACGACGCCGAGTTCGACTTCATGGCCGAGGCATCGCGAGCATTCGGCAACGTCATCCGCGACGAGGACTACGTGATGAGCGCCAGCCAGCAGCGTTCAGCCAACAGCGGGGCGCTCGAACATGTCGTGTTCGGACGCAACGAGCCCGCGCTGCATCACTTCCACAACACCTACCGGGCCGCGCTGGGCCAGGCACTGCTGCCGCTGCACCCGACGCCCTGAGTCAGGCGTCGACGAGTTCTTCGAGTGCTCCCAGCAGCATCCTGACGTTGCGCATCCGGGCGGTGTGCCCCATGCAGCCGATGCGCCACACCTTGCCGGCGACGGATCCGAGTCCGCCGCCCACCTCGATGCCGTAGCGCTCCAACAGCGCACGGCGCCCCGCAGCGTCGTCGAGGCCGTCGGGCAGCGTGACGGTGGTGAGCTCGGGCAGGCGGTGGCCCTCCTGGGCCCACAGCTCGAAGCCGAGCTCGGGCAGGCGTGCGTGCAATTCGTCGCCGCAGGCCTGGTGGCGAGCCCAGGCGTTCTGGAGTCCCTCGTCGAGCACGGTGCCGAGGCCGGCGTGCAGCGCATAGAGCATCGAGATCGGCGCGGTGTGGTGATAGGCGCGGGCGCCCTCGCCCACCACGTACGCCCGGATCATGTTCAGGTCCAGGTACCAGCTTTGGGGCCGTTCGACGAGCGATTCCAGTGCCCGCTCGCTGACCGTGAGCGGCGCCAGGCCGGGGGGCACGCCGAGGCACTTCTGCGTGCCGCTGTAGGCGATGTCCACGGCCCAGCCATCGATGTCGACATCGATGCCCCCCAGCGACGTGACGCAGTCGACGAGCAGCAGCGCTTCCCCCTTGCCCTGGCCGAGCGGCGCGATGTCGTTGCGCACGCCGGTGGACGTCTCCGCATGCACGACGGCGATGAGCTTGGGCGACGGGTGGGCGTCGATCAGTCGCTGCGGATCGATGGCACGGCCCCAGTCCTCGTTCACCGCCACGACGTCGGCACCGCACCGCGCTGCCACGTCGCACATCCGCGTGCCGAAGACGCCGTTGACGCCGATGACCACCGTGTCGCCGGGTTCGACGAAGTTGCAGAACGCAGCCTCCATGCCCGCCGAGCCGGTAGCGCTGACGGGGAAGGTCAGCAGGTTCTGGGTCTGCCAGACGGCGCGCAGGCGTTCGTTGATCTCGTCCAGCAGGGCGATGAACTCGGGATCGAGGTGGCCCAGCACGGGACGTGTGAAGGCTTCGATGACTTCGGGGTAGGGATTGGAGGGTCCCGGCCCCATCAGGATGCGGTCGCTGTGGGTCACGGGCCCGCACGGTACCGGCCGTGCACCGATGACGTTCGAGCGCTGCAGCAGCCGAGCAGATTGCGTCAGCGCGATTCGAGGGGCCGCAGCAGGGTGATGAGGCTGGAGGTGTCCCAGCGGCCGCCGCCGATCTCCTGAATGCGCTTGTAGAACTGGTCCACGAGGGCGGTGACCGGCAGGGGAGCGCCGTTGCGCTGCGCTTCCGACAGCACGATGCCGAGGTCTTTGCGCATCCAGTCCACGGCGAAGCCGAAGTCGAACTCGTCGGCCTGCATGGTTGTGCCGCGGTTGGACATCTGCCACGACCCTGCAGCGCCCTGGGCGATGGTGTCCAGCACGGCGTCGAGATCGAGGCCGGCACGACGACCGAACTCGAGTCCCTCCGACAGTGCTTGGACGAGACCGGCAATGCAGATCTGGTTGACCATCTTGGTGAGCTGCCCCGAGCCGGCGGGGCCGATCAGCGTGACCGCCCGCGCATAACAGCCGATGACTGGTCGCGCCCGTTCGAAGTGCTCGGCAGCGCCGCCGCACATCACGGTGAGCACGCCGTTCTGCGCGCCCGCCTCGCCGCCGGACACCGGTGCGTCCACGAAGCCGATCCCGTGCTCGGCGCAGGCTGCGGCCAGCTCACGCGCCAGGTCGGCCGAAGCGGTGGTGTGATCGACGAGGATCGAGCCCTCGTCCATTGCGGTGAGCGCCCCATCGTCGCCGTAGGCCACGGCGCGCACGTCGTCGTCGGCGCCGACGCACATGAACACGATGGCTGCGCCGCGGGCGGCATCCGCGGGCGTTGCAGCCACCCGACCCTGGTGCTCGCCTGACCACCGCTGTGCGACGCTCGCGGTCCGATTGAAGACAGCCACGCGGTGGCCCGCTGCGGCGAGGTGGCCCGCCATGGGGAAACCCATCACGCCGAGCCCGATGAATGCGACGTCAATCGGCACGGCGGACTTCATGGTTCTCGTCGAGCATTGCTCGCACCTCGTGTTTGCGTACTTTGCCGAGTGCTGTACGGGGAAGCTGATCGGTCCAGAACACCGCCTTGGGGTGCTTGAAGCGCGCAAGCTGCCCGTCGAACAGGCGCAGGAGCTCAGCGGCCTCGGTTTCAGCCCTGGGCACTGCGACGATGGCGGGCACTTCGCCCCAGCGCTCATCGGGCACGCCCACCACGGTCGCCTCTGCGACGAGGTCGCTGCGGGCGAGGATCTCCTCGAGCTCGGCGGGATAGATGTTCTCGCCCCCGGAGATGATCATGTCCTTGCGCCGGTCGTCGATGAAGATCCAGCCCTCGTCGTCGGCGTGGCCGACATCGCCGGTGCGGAACCACCCGTCGCTGAGCGCTTCAGCAGTGGCCTCGGCGTCACGCCAGTACTCCAGCAGCACGCTCGGCCCACGCACCCACAGCTCGCCGCGCTCGCGCGGCGCCGCGTCCGCGCCGCCATCGGTCACGATGCGCACTTCGCACATGGTCGAGGGCTTGCCGCACGAACCTGGGTGGTTTGCTGCTTCGTCGCAGCGCAGGTGCACCGCGATCGGGGCGGTCTCCGTGGATCCGTAGATCTGCCCGACCGGCACACCCCGGTCGAAGAAGGGCCCGGTGGCAGCCGCCGGCACGGGAGACGATCCGGTCATGATCCCGCGCAGCGATCCGAGGTCGGCGGTGGCGAAGCGCGGATGGGCGGCGACGGCGGTCAGGGCGGCAGGCACCAGCACGGTCCAGGTCGGCTGCCACTGCTCCACGTCGTCGAGGAACTGTCCGGGGTCGAATGCCCGTTCGATGAGCGCGGCCGCCCCACACAGCAGCGCGGGGAGGGTCTGGATGTTCAGCCCGCCGACGTGGAACAGCGGGATCGTGGTGAGCACCCGGTCGCGACTCGTGAGGTCATGGGCGTGGGTCGAGTTGACGGCGTTCGCGGCCATCGCCGCCTGGTCCAGCACAGCTCCCTTGGGATATCCCGTGGTGCCCGAGGTGTAGGCCAGCAGCACCGGATGGGCGGGGGTGCCCCGACGCGGCGGGGGAGCGCTTGGGGCAGCGGGGCACTCGGGCTCGTCAGGCAGCACCCGGATCTCGCACCCCGCACCGACCGATCCGGCGTGTCGCTCGAACGTCGAATCGACCGCCAGCAGGCTGGGCTGTGCGTGTTCGAGGATCCACCGGTGCTCGGGCGGCGCCAGGCGCGAGTTCAGCGGCAGGTAGATGGCGCCTAGCCAGGAGCATCCGAGCATGAGCCGCAGCGCCGCCGGCCGGTTCGGGCCGAGCCACGCCACACGGTCGCCCTCGCCCACGCCGGCACCGGCCAGCCAGCCGGCCGTCGCGGCGATCTGGTCTGCGAATGCGCGGTATGTGTGCTCGACGCCTTCGAACGCGACGGCGGTCGCAGACGGCTGCCGGTCGGCCCACCGCTCGACGCGCGCGGCAAGATCGGCCCCAGCGGACAGTGGTCCGGGATCGCTCACGGTGCCTGCAAGATGTCGATGGGTGCCGGTTGCGAGCAGATCGCGTCAGGCCAGGTCGCCCTGCAGGGCGCCGTCGATCACCACGGCCTCGCCGTCGAGGAACACGCTGTGGTTGCGCATGGGCAGGTCGAAGTGCCCCAGCGTGTGGCGCCCGGCGTGCTCGTTGGCGCCCGTCGAGTAGAGAAAGTTGCCGGCGAACGCTCGCTGCTCGGTGCCGTTGGTCTGGCTCCGGTCGTACATCGACAGGGTGTCCCACCGCGCTCCCGGGTTCATGCCCCAACCCACGTGGCTGGTCGCATACGCCTCGCGGTCGCCCCACGCATCGGTGTAGCTGCGGAACAGCGCCGCGTCGGTGCCGACGCCCTCGACGTCGACGACGTAGTCGCCTTCGATTCTCAGCGTGACCGGCGACTCGATGTACCGCTTGAAGGTGAGGTTCATGTCGCCACGGTCCATCACGATCGTGCCGTTCACGGTGTTGGCCTTGGGGAAGGCCAGGCAGAGCCCGCCCGGCCAGTGGCTGATCGTGCCCGGCCGAGCGGTGTAGCCCCATCCGCCGCCGCACGGCGCCCCGTCGACGTCGACGACCAGATCGGTGCCCGCTGCCGAGGTGACGTGCATCTGCGAGGCAGCGATCAGCTTCTTGATGCCGACCTTGACTTTCGGCTCGAGGTCAGGCTCCGGCGAGAGACGCTCGAGGGCTTCGGGGTGCTCATTGGACACCATCAGGATCCGGGTGCCCTCGCCCAGGATCTTCGGGAGTTCCGGAGCGTGCAGGAGCCCTTCCACCGTGCAGTCGACCACGAAATCCACCGCGCCGAGCGCAGCGAGCACTGCCGCCGAGCCGGCGATGGCGTCGGACGCGCCCGTCGACCTCACCGGCACCGGCGCCGACTGGCGAGGCGTGGGCACCACGACGTGGACCGGCGGCGTGCCGAGCCGATCCAGGGCCAACTCGGCCAGGTTCACGTTCACGGCCCTGCTCTGGCTCTCGGACAGGATCGCTGCCGTCTGGGGCGGTTCGACGCCGCACATCTCGAAGACCGACGAGAAGGCATCGATCCACTTCGCTTCGATTCGCTCGACCAGCATCTGGTCCTCCAGATTCCCGCAGTCTGCTGACTATGCGCCAAGTTAGAGGCTGTGCGGAGCGCCGCGGCCGCTGGGTGTCAGGCTGCTTCTACGGTGGCGAGGTGGGCGGCGTCGTTGAACCGTCGTACTTGCCACAGGCACCGCCCGTTGAAATCGAGCAGCTCCAGCTCGGTGATGGCGGTCACCGAGGTCACCACGCCGACGCCCCGATGACTGGGCGGGATGCCGAAGGCCATCGCCATGGCCGCAGAGGCGATGCCGCCGTGGCACCCCACAAAGATCGTCTTTCCCGCATGGGCTGCGGCGATGTCGTTGAGCGCCTGTGCAACCCGGTGGCGGAAGCCTGCGCGGCTCTCACCGCCGTCCACCACGGGCGCGTATGGCTGGTCCATCGGCTGGATGAACCCGAAGCGCTCGCGCGCCGCCTCCCAGGTCATGCCGTCGGCAGGTCCGAGCCGCATTTCCTCGAGGTCATCGTGGAGATGGACATCGAGATTCCCGCGCTCGGGCCCGCTGCCGAGTGCTGGCAGCACGATGTCGGTGGTCTCGCGGGCCCTGGGCAGCGGCGAGGAGTAGACGACGTGCACCTCGGGTTCGCGGCCGGCAGCGAACCGGTCGCGCAGCGCCGCCGCTTGGGCGCGGCCCCGGTCGGTGAGGCCCCGACACCCCTGGGGTCCGCCGACGATTCCTTCGGCCATGGCGACGGATTCGCCGTGCCGGACGATCAGCAGCCGCGAGAGCAGTTGCTCGTCAGCCATATCGCCTGCTGCCGACATCCACACCGGAAGACTCTAGGTGTGCGCAACGACTGCCGTTCGGCGCGGCGCCAGCCGGAGAGGTCGGCTCAGCCACCGTGCAGGCCGTGGTGAGTCTCAGTGAAGCCGGGTCGAACACCGGCACGGCTCCACTCCGTGCCTCCCTGGCCACGCAGAGCCCGGGAATGCCCTCGGCCGCTGTGACGACAGCGCCCACCGCGTCGATGAGATGCTCCGACTGACGCGAGAACACAAGCGCCTGGACGCCGTGGTGGGCCGCTGCAGCCGGGCGGGAGTAGCCGGCGCCTTTCAGCCGCTCGACCGTCGAAGCAACGGTTAGGTCGGCGCCGTCGACAAACAAACAGAACTCATGCGTGGTCATCACAGGCGCGTTACCTCTCGCTGCATCGCTGGATGCCGGAAGCCGTGGTCGCATGGCCAAGCGTCCGGCCGGTCTGCGGCACTCTAGTAGCGATTGCTTATCTACCGTCAAGAGCTTTAGTTTCAACTAATTTCCATATTTTCCGTGTAGTTTAGGAATCTGTCTCTGGCAATCTGTTCGGGGCGGCCGCCGGCCCGCACGCCGCAGCGGGCGTGCATTCGCTAGCGGGACAGTCCGGAGCGCCGCGCCGACGCGACCGGAAAGTGCCTGGGCCGTAGCATGCGGCCCGATGACAGGTGACACGGGGATGTCCACGCCGCAGCACATCGCCTATCGAGCGATGGTGGCCTCCGACGTCGGCTCGGTTCCTGTGGGGTGCATGGGCGAACCCGACGAACTAGCAGAGCGGATCGCCAGCCTTGGATCCGCTGCGATCCTGGCATTCGAGGGAGACCGCCACGTCGGGCAGCTGCAGTTCCGGAGGTACATCCCCGGACAGCGAAGCCCCAACAACATCTGGGATCCGGTGTACTGGATGGACTTCGACGGCCGGGCACCGACCCTTCCCCCCGGCACGATCAGCGTCTTCTGCTATCACGTCGGCCAGCTTGACGACACCGACGACCGCGACAGCCGCTACTTCGGTCGGGGCATCGGGGCCGGGCTGCTCGACCGCATGCTGGAGTGGGCGTCCGCCACCGGCGCGGCGGCCGTGTCGCGAAGGCGTCGCCGTCGTTGAGGCCGGTGATGGGCTTCATGGGCGGTCAACCCGTCGAGGTCTACGAGGAGCGAGGCTTCCAGACTGTCGCAAGCTGGTCCGACCCCGATCTCGCCGAGGCGGTCGTCGAGCGTGGCATCGCGACCACTGAACAGCTCCCGGCCGCGGCCACCGTCAGCTGCTGCGTCCTGAACCTTTCCGAGCGCCCCTGACAGAGCCTTCGGCCGATTCCTGAGCCGTAGCCTGCAGGACGGCGAGTAGCGAACACCGGAGGTTGTGATGGGATCGATCACCTCAGACATCGAGCCAACCGTCGATCCGGCCGAGGTGGGCTTCGACGCCGGTCGGCTGGAGCGCATTGCCGCCCATCTGGATCGCTATGTCGACGACGGGCGCTTCCCGGGCGTGTCGGTGCTGCTGACGCGTGGCGGCCAGATTGCGTACACGCACCGCTACGGCCAGCGAGACTGCGAGCGATCGCTGCCGGTCACCTCCGACACCATCTTTCGCATCTATTCGATGACCAAGCCCATCGTGTCGATCGCAGCGATGCAGCTGTACGAGCAAGGGTTATTCCAGCTCGCCGATCCGGTCTCGCGTTGGATCCCGGAGTTTGCAAATGCACGCGTGTTCGCCGGGGGCAACGTGATGCAGTACCAGACACGGGAACCGGCGAGCGAAGTGACCGTCCACAGCCTGCTGACCCATACCTCCGGCCTCACCTACGACTTCCACTTCGCCAACGAGGTCGACGCGCTGTACCGGGCCAACGGCTTCAACTGGGGTGCCCCGGGCAACCTCGAGGAAACCTGCGAAGCCCTCGCATCGCTCCCGCTGTTGTTCGATCCGGGCACCGAGTGGAACTACAGCTACTCCACCGATGTCTTGGGCCGTGTCGTCGAGGTCGTCTCGGGTCAGTCGCTCGACGAGTACCTCGTCGAACACGTGACCGGGCCGCTCGGAATGACCGACACGGGCTTCCAGGTGCCCCCCGCCGATGTCGAGCGCTTCGCAGCCAATTACACGACCGCCACGCTGGCGGCACGCGAGGCAGCCGGCAACACCGGGCCGACGCCCCCGGCATACCGACCCGACCATCCGGGCCTGCGCCGCTCGCTGATGGATGACCCGCGCACGTCGGCCTACCTGGGGCCGCCCAAGATCCTCTCCGGCGGAGGGGGACTGGTGTCGACGATGGGCGATTACCACCGGTTCACCCAGATGCTGCGCAACGGCGGCGAACTGGATGGCACCCGCACCATCGGCCGGCGCACCCTCGAGTTCATGGCCAGCAACCACCTGCCAGGCGGCACCGACCTCACCGAGTGCGGTCGGGCGCTGTTCTCAGAAGCCGCTTTCGACGGCGTCGGCTTCGGCCTGGGCTTCTCGGTGGTGCTCGATCCCGCCAAGGCGAAGGTGGTCTCCAGCAAGGGCGAGTTCGCCTGGGGAGGGGCTGCGTCGACGGCGTTCTGGGTGGATCCGACGGAAGACATCACCCTCGTCTTCCTGACACAGCTGTTGCCGTCGAGCGTCCACCCGATCCGCCCGGAGCTGAAGGCCCTCGTGTACCAGGCACTGGTGTGATGGCGGATTTCGACCTGGTCATCGTAGGCACCGGCTCGGCCAATTCCATTCCCGGCCCCGAGTTCGACGACTGGTCGATTGCGATCGTCGAGCGCGGCACGTTCGGCGGCACCTGCCTGAACGTGGGCTGCATTCCCTCCAAGATGTTCGTGTACGCGGCCGATGTGGCCGACACCATTGCGACGGCAGGCGACTACGGCATCGCCGCCAGCTTCGACAGCGCCGACTGGCCTGCCATCCGGGATCGCGTCTTCGGCCGCATCGATCCCATCGCCAGCGGGGGGCGCGACTACCGCTCCGGCGCCGAATGCCCCAACATCACCGTGTTCGAGGGTGACGCCCGTTTCGTGAGCGACCGGCGCCTGGCGGTGCGCATGGGCGACGGCAGCACCGAATCGGTGTCCGGGCGGCATGTGGTGCTCGGGGCCGGCGCTCGGGCATTCCTGCCGCCGTACCGCGGCCTGGGCACGGTGCCGTTCCACACCTCTGACACGGTGATGCGGCTGGACTCGCTGCCGGAGTCAATGATCGTGCTCGGCGGCGGCTACATCGCCTGCGAGCTGGGCTATGTGTTCTCGGCGCTGGGCACCAAGGTCACGATGATCAACCGGGGAGAACGGCTGCTGCGGGCCGAGGACGACGATGTGTCTGCGGCGTTCACGATGGCGGCGCAGCGCCACTTCGACCTGCGCCTCGGCGCGACGGTGAGTTCCGTGCGCGGCGGAGCCGCGACCGGCGATTCAGTGCGCGGCGGAGCCGCGGATTTTGTGTATGCCACCGACGGCTCGCCCAGCGCCCATGGCAACAGCTACACAGTCGAGTTCACCCGTGACGGCAGCGCCGAGTCTGCGAGTGCCGATGTGCTGCTGGTCGCCACCGGGCGAGTGCCTAACGGCGATCAGCTGGCCCTCGACCTTGCGGGAGTGGACGACGAAGACGGCCGTGTGCTGACCGATGAGTACTACCGCACCTCGGCGCCGGGCGTCTGGGCCTTCGGCGACCTGTCCAGCGAAATCCAGCTCAAGCATCTCGCCAACGCGCAGGTGCGGGCGCTGAGGCACAACCTGCTCGTGGCCGAGGGCCAAGCCGATGGCCCCATGCACACCGTCCGGGAAGACCTGGTTCCCCATGCAGTGTTCTCCCACCCGCAGGTGGCCTCGGTCGGCCTCACGGAACGAGATGCTCGGGCAGCGGGACTGCCGATCTCGGTGGCGAACAAGCCTTTCGGCCACACGGCGTACGGCTGGGCGATGGAGGACACCGCCAGCTTCGCCAAGCTGATCGCGCACGCCGAGACCCGTGAGCTGCTCGGCGCACACATCATCGGTCCCCAGGCGTCCACGCTGATCCAGCAGCTGATCCAGGGCATGGCTCTCGGCCAGACCGTCGATCAGATGGCCCGCGAGCAGTTCTATATCCACCCGGCGTTGACCGAGGTCATTGAGAACGCCCTGCTCGAGCTGTAGCCGGCTGAGCTGTCCCTGTCGATGTGTGGCTGGCTCAGCCGCGTTCAGTCGATCCGGCGGGCGTCGGGAATCAGGTTGATCTCCCAGATCACCTCCTCGAGCCGATCCTCGGCCGAGACCGCCTCGTAGCGGCACGGTCGCTCGGGCGTGACCGTCGATGGTGCCGGAGTGAGGATGGTGGACGGGCGGGGGTGGCAGAACTGCACCACGCTGAGCCGGCTGGTGTGCTGGCCTGGGTCGGCCTTGACGCGGTGCCAGCCGGCGCCGATCAGGCCGTTGGTGACGTGCTCCAGCATGATCCCCGAGTTGATGATGACATGATCGTCTGGCGGTGCGGCATCGACCCACCCGCCGTCGATGCGCACCTGCAGCCCGCGGTCGGTGGCCCGGGGCAGGGCGGTGATGAGGTTGATGTCGGCGTGCTCGTCGGCCCAGATGTGGCCCTCGCTGCCGCCGCCCGGGGCGTGTGACATCGGCGGGTAGTGAATGGCCCGGGACAGGTGCGTGCCGTAGGTGGTCATCCGGTCGAAGTAGGTCTCGTGGGCGCCGATGCCCTCCGCGATGACGCGCAGGAAGCGTCGCTGCAGCTCGACGAGCCGGCGATGGAATTCAGTGAGCGTCGCACCGGCGCCGTCGATGTCGTCATCGGGGAAGATCGACGGCCGGTACCAGCGGCTGTACTTGGTTGTGAGCGGGTGGCCAGCGGGGGGCTGATCGCTCCAATTGAACATCTCCTTCCAGTCGGGAACGTCGGAGATGGCGGCGGTCTCGGTGAGGCGTCCGGTGTACCCGCGGGCGCCGAACGACTCGGTGTCGACGTAGCGCTTCTTGGCGTCGGTTTCGAGTGCGAAGAACCGGCTGAGCACGCCGTATGCGTCGTCGAGCAGACCGCCGGAGAGATCGTGCGCCGTGTAAACGAAGCCCGTTCGCAGGCTGGCCATGACGCCGTCGGTGACCGACCTGCGCTGCGCCGGCGAACCGTGCTCGAAGGCCAGCAGGTCCACGTCGAGGATTTCGTACATAGCGCCCTTCAGTCTTCCCGCTGGCGCGCCAGCCAGGCTTCGTAGCGCGCCGGGTCGGTCCATGCGCCGGTCGCTGCGTCGAAGCGAGCCGCTTCGGGTGCCATCTGTGCCGGGTCGGCGGTGCGAGCCTGGGTGCTCGACACCGTGCCCACCCAGTCGGGCAGGTCGAGCACTAGTTCGGCAGGGCAGTCGTGCGGTGGCCGTGCGGCAATGGCGACCGCCGGCAGTGCAGCGATGGATGCGTCCCGGCGTGCCAGGTCGTTGCCGTAGAACACGGGGTCGTGGATCTGCTGCCACTTGTCGGCGCCCATCACGATGACGTCGAAACCGGCAGCGATGTCCGACAGCAGCTGTGCGTCGGTGACGTCGATCTCGAGCCAGTCGATCGGCGCAGCAACCTCCTCGAGCACGGCGATCCGGTCGGCGAGCCGCGGGCGCTGCACGTCTTCCTTGGCGAGAGCCACCCGGCTCACCGACCACACGAGCCCGTCGAGCCGGTGCTGTTCGAGCACGGCCTCGCTGATGGCCAGATGGGCCGTGGTGGGCGGGTTGAACGAGCCGGGAAACACCCCCCGCCGCATCGTGCCTGCGGACATTTCCTCAGCCTGCGTCTGTTGCGGTGTCTCCGGTGACGGCGCCCGCGATCGTGATCGATCCCGCCGTTCCGCTGCTGCCGTCGGCGAGTTCGCCGATCACTGCGGCGTCATGGCCGCTGTCGCGCAGCTCGCGGACAGCGTCGCCGGCGCGTGCGGGATCGCAGCTGAACAGCAGGCCGCCCGAAGTCTGGGGATCGCCGAGCACGATGCGGGTGAGCTCGTCGCTGCCGTCGAGGCGCTCGGCCAGGTGATCCAGGTTGCGGCCGGTGCCCCCGGGCACGAAGCCGTCGGTGGCGAGCCCGACCACATCGGGCAGCAGCGGCACTGCGCCGGCATCCACCACGGCATTCGCTTCGCTGGCCGCAGCGAGTTCTGCGAGGTGTCCCAGCAGTCCGAACCCGGTGACGTCCGTGGCCGCCGTGGCTCCTGCCCTGATGGCCGCGGCGGCGGCTGCGTCGTTGAGCCGGCACATCTCGGCCACGCCGGCCTCGTAGGCCGCATGCAGGTCGCCGCTCGGCTCGACGGCCTCGGGGCCCGAACGCTTCAGCGCGGTCGCGAGCAGACCGGTGCCGAGCGGTTTGGTCAGCACCAGCGCCTGGCCCGCCTGCCCACCGACGTTGGTGAGCAGGCCCGTGCCGTCGCTGGCCGGCCGGCAGGTGCCAGTCACCGACATGCCATAGAGCGGCTCGGGCGCGTCGATGGTGTGACCGCCGGCCACCACCCAGCCGCCGTCCGCCGCGGCATCCGCACCGCCGGCGAGCACCTCGCCCAGCAAGTCCAGCGGGAGCACATCGCGCGGCCAAGCCGCCAGGTTGAGGGCGAACAGCGGACTGGCACCCATCGCGTAGATGTCGCTGGCGGCATTCGCCGCCGCGATGCGCCCCCACGTGCGCGCATCGTCCACGATCGGCGCGAAGAAGTCGGTCGAGTTCACCAGCAGCCGGTCGCCGTCGAGCCGCCACACGGCGGCATCGTCGCTGGTGTCGGTGCCGACCACCAGGTCCGGGTGCGACGGGGGAGTCAGATAGCGCAGAACCTGCGCCAGCTCGGAAGGCCCGAGCTTGCACGCTCAGCCCGCACCGTGGCTGTACTGGCTCAGCCGGAACGCCGGGCTGTTCGCAGTGCTGTCGGTGGGCACAGCGGCAACGGTACCGACGTGGCGACCCGGTTGGCCTCCGGGGTCGGGACCAGCAGTTTCAGTCGTAACTGCAGACGGCGCCGACGATGAGTTTGAGCGCCGGCTCGGCGTCGATGCTGTAGGCGACCTCGCAGTTGGGCGTGGCGTCGGTGCCGGGCCGTTCGTCGGCGACGGTCATGCCCCGGGTGAGATCGCCGCTCGTCTCCACGTCGACGTGTCGGGCGCCGAAGGCGAACAGCTCAGGGTGCGTCACGGCCAGCACTGCGCAGGGGTCGTGCATGGGCGCGGCATCCAGCCCAGCGCGCTCGCGGTAGCCGGCGAGGTAGAAGTCGAACAGGCCCGCCACGAACTCAGGCACCATGCCGCCCTGCTCCCGCAGGGCGAAGATCTCGTTCTGCCCCACGCACAGCTGGTGGGTGAGGTTGAGCCCGGCCATGCGCACCAGAGGCACCCCGGCGGCGAACACGATCTGGGCGGCATGGGGATCTGCCCAGATGTTGAACTCGGCCGTCGGCGTGACATTGCCGGGCCCGACAGCGCCGCCCATCAGCGAGATGCCCGCTACCTGATCGACGATGTCCGGCGCCTGGCGGATGGCCAGCGCAATGTTGGTGAGCGGCCCGACGGGCACGAGCCACACGTCGTCGTGCGCGCGCACCGTCTCGATGATGCAGCCGACCGCGTCGTTGCTCGCCGCCGCCAGGTGCACGTCTGGCCGTGGCGGCCCGTCGAGCCCGGTCGCCCCGTGGGCACGCGGCGCATGCGCCGCGGGCACCAGCAGCGGCCGGTCCGCACCCGCATGCACCGGAATGTCCAGCCCGGCGAGCTGGCACATCAGCAGCGCGTTCGCCGTGGTCATCTCCAGCGGGGCGTTGCCCGACACCGTCGTGATCGCCAGCACTTCGCAGTGGCGGACCGCCAGCAGGATGGCCACCGCATCGTCGTGGCCCGGATCACAGTCGAGAATGATCCTCGGGCTCACAGCTTGGTGATGCTGGGCGCGGGGGCGTCGGTCTCGCCCCAGTAGTGGGGGAGACGCAGGTAGCCGAAGCGCGTCAGCTCGACAACCGATGCCAGCCCCTGGATCTCCTTGATCCGCTGGATCGAGCGGATGTGCGAGGCCATCTCGTAGAACAGCATCCAGATAGCGCACTCGAGCGTGTTCACGATCATCCGCTCGTCGTCGGGATCATGCCAAGCACCCCGAGGGAGCACCGTGATGGCGTCGTCCCAGAAGAGCGTGCTGTGACGCGACTCCACCATCTCGCGAAACGTCTCGACCCGATGAGACGCGACCACATAGCGCATCCAGCTCAAGCCAAGGTCGAGCTTGTCGAGCAGATCGGGCACCTCCCAGAACAGCTCAGGATCCAGCCGCAGCCCGTGCTTGTTGTTGCGTCCCTGGTGATGCTCGGCCCACACGATCGGCTCGGGAATATCGCCGTCGGGCCACAGCAGCATCCCGCAGCGCCGCTTCGCGAAGATCAGCGACACCCAGGCGATGTGGCTGATCTGCCGCCGGATCGACCACCACATCAGCTCCCGCTCGGGAGACTGGTCGTCGAGATCGAGCTGCGCATCGCTCAGCCCGTCGACCTCGGCGCGCAGCCACAGATCGATGTGGGAGAAATACGGCATCGTGCCGGCCGCGTCGCCGACTGGCATCTCCAGCACCGAAGGATCGACCCGAGCCATGCCCGAACGCTAGCGATCCGCGGTCAGTCAGTTTCGAAGGCGCGGGGGTCGGGGCAGGCGCACATGAGGTTGCGGTCGCCGTAGGCACCGTCGATGCGGCTCACCGGCGGCCAGTACTTGTCGGCCACCAGCGTCGCCACGGCGGTGCCGGCCGGGTAGGCGGCCTCGGTGCGCGAGTAAGGGTGCTCCCACTCGTCGGCCAGCACGTCGATGGCCGTGTGGGGTGCGTTGGCGAGCGGGTTGTCGTCGGCTGGCCACTCGCCCGCCGCGACCTTGTCGATCTCGGATCGGATCGTCGCCATCGCATCGCAGAACCGGTCGATCTCCGCCAGCGATTCGCTCTCGGTGGGCTCGATCATCAGCGTCCCCGCGACCGGGAACGACATCGTCGGGGCATGGAATCCGAAGTCGATGAGCCGCTTGGCCACGTCGTCCACGCTGGCCCACTCCGAGTACGGCCGCAGGTCCACGATGCACTCGTGCGCGACCAGCCCGTAGCGGCCCTGGTACAGGATCGGGAAGTGCTCGCCGAGTCGCGAGGCGAGGTAGTTGGCCGACAGGATCGCCGTCTGTGTGGCTTGGGTGAGGCCCTCCACGCCCATCATGGCGATGTACATCCACGGGATCGGCAGGATGCCCGCAGAGCCCCACGGCGCCGATGAGATAGCGCCCGGGCCGGTCTCGGGGCCCGCATCGGGTGCCAGTGGGTGGTTGGGCAGGTACTTGGCCAGGTGCAGGCGGCACGCCACCGGCCCGATGCCCGGCCCGCCGCCGCCGTGGGGAATGCAGAACGTCTTGTGCAGGTTGAGATGGCTGACATCGGCACCGAACGTGCCCGGTGCGGCGAGGCCGACGAGGGCGTTGAGGTTGGCGCCGTCCACATAGACCTGCCCGCCCGCTTCGTGCACCTTGAGACAGACCTGCCGGATGCCGTCCTCATACACGCCATGTGTCGAGGGGTAGGTGGCCATGAACGCGGCCAGCTGATCGCCGTGCTCGGCGATCTTGGCGTCGAGGTCGTCGAGGTCCACGTCGCCGTCCTCGGTGCAGCCCACCACCACCACCCGCATGCCGGCCATCACGGCCGACGCGGCGTTGGTGCCGTGCGCGGAGGACGGGATAAGGCACACCGTGCGGTGGGTGTCGCCGCGGTCGTCGTGGTAGCCCCGGATGGCGAGCAGCCCGGCCAGCTCGCCCTGCGAGCCCGCGTTGGGCTGCAATGACACGGCGTCGTAGCCGGTTATCGCCGCCAGCCACCGTTCGAGGTCGGCGATGATCTGGCGGTAGCCCTCCCACTGCTCGGGCGGCGCAAACGGGTGGATGTCGGCGAATTGCGGCCAGGTGATCGGGGTCGTCTCCGCCGCGGCGTTGAGCTTCATCGTGCAGCTGCCCAGCGGGATCATCGAGCGGTCCAGCGCCACATCGGCCGAGGCCAGACGGCGCAGGTAGCGCATCATCTCGGTCTCGGAGCGGTGTGAGTGAAAGGTGGGGTGCGTGAGGAACTCGCTGGTGCGCCGCAGCTCCCCGGCGATTCCCGACGGTGCCGAGGCTGCCAGCGTTCCGATCGACACGCTGCCGTGCGCCTCGCCGCCGTCTGCTTGGGTCGCGAAGGCATCCAGCACCCTGGCGACCGTGCCCTCGTCGCAGGTTTCGTCCAGCGAGACGCCCACGGTGTCGGCGTCGATGCGGTGCAGGTTGATGCCGACGCTGAGCGCGGCGGCCAGCACCTCGTCGGCACGGCCGGCTACCTCCACCGTCAGCGTGTCGAAGAAGGTGTCGTTGCGCACACGCAAGCCCAGGCTGCCCACGCCGGCGGCGAGCGCCGCGGTCAGCCGGTGCACGCGCTCAGCGATGCCGGCCAAGCCGTCGGGACCGTGCCACACCGCATACATCGAGGCCACCACGGCGAGCAGCACCTGCGCGGTGCAGATGTTGCTGGTGGCGCGTTCGCGCCGAATGTGCTGCTCACGAGTCTGCAGCGCCAGCCGGTACGCGGTCCTGCCGGCCGCGTCCACCGAGACGCCCACGAGCCTTCCCGGCATCGAGCGGCGGTGCTTCTCGCTGGTCGCGAGGAATGCTGCATGCGGACCGCCGAAGCCAAGCGGCACACCGAAGCGCTGCGAGCTGCCCACCACGATGTCGGCGCCCTGCTCGCCGGGCGGCTGCAGCACGCAGCACGCCAGCAGGTCGGCGGTGACGGAAGCAATCGCGCCGGTGCCATGCAGAGCTTCGATCACAGGTTGAAGGTTGCGGACGGCACCGCTGCTGCCGGGATACGCCAGCAATGCTCCGTACACCTCCGCAGGTGCCAGATCGGTCGCCGGGTGGCCCACCACGATGTCGATACCGAGCGGCTGGGCACGTGTGCGCACCACATCGATGACCTGGGGATGGCAGTCGGCATCGACGAAGAAGCGGTCCGGCCCGCTTCGCGTGATGCGGCGGGCCATGGCCATCGCCTCGGCGGCAGCGGTGCCCTCGCACAGCAGCGACGAGTTGGCGATCTCCATGCCCACCAGATCGCACACCATCGTCTGGTAGTTGAGCAGCGCTTCGAGCCGCCCCTGGGAGATCTCGGGCTGGTACGGCGTGTATGCCGTGTACCACGACGGGTCTTCCAGCACGCCGCGCCGGATGACTGCGGGCGTGAGCGTGCC
Source organism: Candidatus Poriferisodalis sp. (assembly GCF_965204125.1). GTDB lineage: Bacteria > Actinomycetota > Acidimicrobiia > Acidimicrobiales > Poriferisodalaceae > Poriferisodalis. The sequence continues at coordinate 2,695,368 of NZ_OZ241968.1, forward strand.
GTAGTAGCCCAGCCCGATCAACGAATGCACCTGCGTGTTGGCGTTCGCCAGCCAGCGCATCGCTGCGGTGGCCTCGGTTTCGGTGAGGGGCCGGTCGATGCCGTCGAGCACGATCGGCTCGTCGATGCGGATCTCTGCTGGCACGGCGGCGTCGACGAGGTCGCCGAGCGAGCCGAACCCGAGCCGCTTGAGCATGACGGCAACGTCGTCGGGCTGCAGGCCGATGTGGCGTGCGGCAAATGCCCCTTCCGCGCTCGTAGGTACCGGGGGTTCACTCATACGCCATGCCTCCGTGCAAGGGGCTTCGTGCGGTCTCGTTCATGTTCACGGCGATCATCACGATGGCCACCAGTAGCGATGTTCCACGAACGGCAGCGGGGCGACCCGGCACGGCTCGGGGCCCTTGCGGCCCTCGGCAAGCAGCTCGGTGCCGTCGGATGCGAAGTCGGCCTCGACGTAGGCCATGGCGATCGGCGCTTCGACAGCAGGGCCGAAGCCGCCGCTGGTGACCATGCCGACGCTGGCGCCGTCGGAGGTGGTCAGCATGGCGCCGTCGCGAATGGGCCGGCGGCCGTCGGCTGCGATGCCGACCCGCTGGCGCGGCGGCCCGTCACGCAGCTGCGCCGTAATGATTTCCGCGCCGGGGAAGCCGGCCTCGGCGCGCCGGCGCTTGGGGATCGACCAGCCCAGTCCGGCCTCGGCCGGGGTGGTCGCTTCGGTGAGCTCGTGGCCGACCAGCGGCAGGCCCGCCTCGAGTCGCAGCGTGTCGCGTGCGCCGAGCCCTGCGGGGACCACGCCATCAGCGCTCAGCAGCAGCCGTGCGACATGCGTCGCCTCGCTCGCCGGAATGGAGACTTCGAACCCGTCCTCGCCGGTGTACCCGCAGCGCGACACCTCGCACTCGACGCCGTCGATCGACAGCGTGGCCGTCGTCATGAACGCCAGCTCCGCCGCTGGCGGCGCCCAGCGAGCCAGCACGCCGGCCGCCGCGGGGCCCTGCAGTGCCAGCAGCGCGAGGCCTGATTGCAGCTCGACGCTGACGAGTGCGTTCGCCTCGCCTGTCGTGTCTGCTCCGCCTGTCGCGTCCGCCGTGTCGACTGTGTCAGTCGCCCGGCGTGCCGGTCGGTCGCTGAGCCGTGAGGACAGCACAGACAGGTCGGCCTCGGTGCGAACGGCGTTCACCACCAGCCGCAGGCGGTCGCCGAGATTCGACACGATGAGATCGTCGAGCACCCCGCCCGCATCCGTGGTGAACAGCGTGTAGCGCATCCGGCCCGGCGTCAGATTGACGATCGACCCTGGCACCGAGCATTCGAGCCACGCGGCGGCTTCCGCCACGTCCACGCCGTCGGCGGGCCGGACCTCGATGATGCCCATGTGGCTGACGTCGAACAGTCCGGCCGCGGTGCGGGTGGCGCGATGCTCGGCCACGGTGCCGTCGCCGTAGCGCATGGGAAGCGCATGGCCGCCGAAGTTGACCATCCGCCCGCCGAGTTCGGTGTGCAGGTCGAACAGCGGGGTGCGTACGCCGCCGGAGTCTGGATCGATGTCGGGCTCGCGTACGCCGCCGTTGGCGTCAGTCATTGACCGGTGCGTGTCAGTCAGTCGGCCAGGAGCTCGGCGATGCGACCCTTCGGACGTCCGACGACGGCGCGGTTGCCGCGTACGACCACCGGGCGCTGCATGAGCGCCTTGCGCTGGCTCAGCAGCTCCACCACTGCGCCGGGATTGTCGACGTAGTCGTCGGCGTTCAGATTCAGCTTCTTGAATTGCGAGTCCTTGCGCACCAGGTCTTCGACGGGGTCCTCGAGAATCGACACCAAGTGTTCGAGCGTCTCCCGGTCGGGCGGCGTCTTCATGTAGAGGACGACATCGGCCTCCACTCCAGCGTCCTCGGCGACCGCCAAGGCATTCCGGGAAGAGTTTCAATGCGGGTTGTGGTAGATCGTCACCTCGGCCATGAGGCCGAAGTTACCTGCGCGAGGCGCCCAAGTCTGGACAGGCGGCCTGGGAGTCTGCCGGCCAGTCAGTCAGCCGGTCAGCCAGCCCATCGGCCAGCCGGGGATCAGGGCAGCAGCGTGGACAGCGGCCGTTCAGCGCCGAGCGGCGTCGTCGAGGCATCCGCGGCTTCGACTTCTTCGCGTGTGACGCCCAGCATGAACAGGATCGCGTCCAGGTACGGCACGTTGACGGTGGTGTCCGCCGCATCGGCAACCACCGGCTTGGCGTTGAAGGCGATGCCGAGCCCCGCCGCCGTCAGCATGGGGAGATCGTTGGCGCCGTCGCCCACCGCCACGATCTGCTCCAGCGGCACGCCCTCGATGTAGGCGAGCTGCCGCAGCAGCCGCGCCTTGGCCTCGGCGTCGATGACTTCGCCGACCACCTCGCCGGTCAGCCGGCCGTCGCGGATCTCGAGTTCGTTCGCGTAGGCGTGATCGAACTTGAACCGCTTCGCCAAGTGATCGGTGAAGTGCGTGAAGCCGCCGGAGATGATCGCCACCTTGTAGCCCAGCCGCTTCAGCGTGCGGGCAAAGGTGCGGGCGCCCCGTGTCAGCGACATGTGCACGATGGCCGTGTCGATGATCGAGACGGGCTGGCCGACCAGCAGCCGCACCCGCTGGCGCAGCGACGTCTCGAAGTCGATCTCGCCGGCCATGGCGGCTGCGGTCAGCTCAGCCGAACGGGCTTCGTGCCCGGCCTCGGCGGCCAGCAGGTCGATCACCTCGTTGCGGATGAGGGTGGAGTCGACGTCCATCACGATCATGCGGGTGGAGCGCCGCGAGAGGCCGTGCGGCTGAACGGCGATGTCGATCCGGCGTTCGGCGGCCACCTCGATCAGGTCGGTCCGGAGCTTGTCGCCCTGCGCACCCTCCACCAGGAACTCGTAGCTCCAAACCGGAAAGCGGGAGAGCCGGTGAATGCGGTCGATGTTCCCGCCGCTGGCGGCGATGGCCCCGGTCACGACCGACAGGTCGGCGGGTTTCAGCTCGGGGGCCAGGGCGGTGACCACGAGGCGCTCCGCGTGCCGGGTCGGCGTGGCGTCGACGACCTCGAAGTTCATCTCCAAGCCCCGCTCGTAGCCGAACAGCAGCACTTCTTTGACCAGGTCTCGGCCTGCGGGAACCGTGATCGCGAGCCCGAGCGTGAGCTGGCGGCGCACCACGACCTGCTCCATGTCCTGCACGTCCGCGCCCGCATTCGAGAGCAGGGCCAGCAAGTCGGTGGTGATGCCCGGGCCGTCGGGACCGGTCACCCGGATGAGGATCGTGTCCTTCGGGGCGTCGGCGTGGGCTGCATCTTCGGCTGCATCGCCGGCTGCATCGTCGTCGGGAACCATCGGGTGCCGCAGGCTACTGCCCAGTAGGGCTATGGGAATCCGGGCGTGCCGCGTAGGCTGAACGTATGCCGAGCTACCGATCTGTCACCTCTACAGCAGGCCGAAATCAGGCCGGGGCTCGAGCCTTGTGGCGTGCCACCGGCATGACCGACGACGACTTCGGCAAGCCGATCATCGCCATCTCCAATTCGTTCACCCAGTTCGTGCCGGGCCATGTCCATCTCAAGGACCTCGGCCAACTCGTCGCCCGCGAGATCGAGGCCGCCGGGGGAGTGGCAAAGGAGTTCAACACCATCGCCGTCGACGACGGCATCGCCATGGGCCACGATGGGATGCTCTACAGCCTGCCGTCGCGCGACCTCATCGCCGATGCGGTCGAGTACATGGTGAATGCCCACTGTGCCGATGCCCTGGTGTGCATTTCCAACTGCGACAAGATCACCCCGGGGATGCTCAACGCCGCGATGCGGCTGAACATCCCGACGGTGTTCGTGTCCGGCGGCCCGATGGAGGCCGGCAAGACCAAGCTGGCCACCCAGAAGGTCGACCTCATCAACGTCATGGTGGTGGCCGCCGACGACTCGGTCAGCGACGAGGACGTTGCCGAGATGGAGCGGTCGGGCTGCCCCACGTGCGGTTCGTGCTCGGGCATGTTCACGGCCAACTCCATGAACTGCCTGACCGAGGCGCTCGGCCTGTCGCTGCCCGGCAACGGGACGGTGGTGGCCACCCATGCAGACCGCCGTGAGCTGTTCTTGGAGGCGGGCCGGCTGGTGGTCGAGTTGTGCCGCCGCTACTACCAGGAGGACGACGCATCGGTGCTGCCCCGTTCGATCGGCAGCTTCGAGGCGTTTGAGAACGCGATGACGCTCGACATCGCGATGGGCGGGTCCACCAACACGATCCTGCACCTGCTGGCCGCGGCTCAGGAGGCCGAGCTCGACTTCACGATGGCCGATATCGACCGGCTGTCGCGCAAGGTGCCGAACATCTGCAAGGTGGCGCCGGCGTCGGAGTTCTTCCACGTCGAGGACGTGCACCGCGCCGGGGGCGTCATGGGGATCCTGGCCGAGCTGAACCGGGCCGGTCTCATCGCCAACCAGGTGCCGACGGTGCATTCGGCGACCATGTTCGACGCCATCTCTCGCTGGGACGTGGCCACGAACGACGATGCGTCGCTGGCCGAGTTCTTCCGGGCGGGCCCGGCAGGCATCCCGACGCAGGTGGCGTTCAGCCAGTCGGAGCGCTACCGCACGCTGGATCTCGACCGTGAGCGGGGCTGCATCCGCTCGGTCGACAGCGCGTACTCCGCCGACGGCGGGCTGGCGATCCTGTACGGCAACCTCGCGCCCGACGGCTGCGTCGTGAAGACGGCCGGGGTGGACGAGTCGATCTGGGTGTTCGCCGGCCCGGCCCATGTGGTCGAGAGTCAAGACGAGGCGGTGGAGCACATTCTCGAGGGCGAGGTGGTCGCCGGGGATGTCGTGGTGGTGCGCTATGAGGGTCCGCGGGGCGGCCCCGGCATGCAGGAGATGCTGTACCCCACGTCGTACCTGAAGTCGAAGGGCCTCGGCAAGGCGTGCGCCCTGGTCACCGACGGGCGCTTCTCGGGCGGCACGTCGGGCCTGTCCATCGGCCATGTTTCACCGGAAGCCGCTTCCGGCGGGCTCATCGGGCTGGTGCGCAGTGGCGACATCATCGAGATCGACATCCCGAACCGCACCATCAACCTCGCCGTCGACGACGCCGAGCTGGAGCGACGCCGCGCCGAGCAGGATGCGGCGGGCTGGCAGCCTGTCGAGCCGCGCCCACGCCAGGTCAGCACCGCACTGCGGGCTTACGCGGCAATGGCCACCAGCGCCGACCGGGGCGCGGTGCGCGACCTGTCCCTGCTGGGCTGAGCGGCCCACGCCAGCGCCTGCTTCGGATCCAGTTGCGCGCGTCAGCCAGCGTGCCGTGCTCGCTCGGCCTCGCGCTGTCGGTGCGACCAGCAGGTGACACGGCGAGGCGCGCCCCTGACTCGGTCCGAGGCTGCGCCGTAACCTCGCGCCGGTGACCTCCGTGGACGCGGCCAACGATTCTCCGGTCCATCTGGACTCGGCGCGCGGATGGGTGACCGCATGCGGCGCAGCGATCGTCGTCATGGCCGGCTTCGGCACCATCTACAGCTTCACCGCCTTCGCCAACGACATGGCGGAAGAATTCGACACCGGCCTGGGCCCGATCTCGATCGTGTTCGGCATCACCGTGTTCCTGTACTTCGGCAGCGCTCTGTTGTCGGGCCGCCTGTACGACCGGTTCGGCATCGTGCCGCTGCTGATCGTCGGCGGCGCCCTGTTTGTCGGCGGGCTGGTGGCGACGTCCTACGTGTCAGTGCTGTGGCACGGCTACGTCCTGTACGGCGTCGGGCTCGGATTCGGCGGCGGGCTGTTCAATGCGCCGCTGTTCGCACTGGTCGCGCTGTGGTTCGCCAAGCATCGAGCGATGGCTCAGGGCATCGTGGCGACCGGTTCGGGTCTGGGCACGATGATCTACGTCCCGTTCGCCCAGCGGCTGCTCGCCGAGTACGGCTGGCGCCTCGGCATGCGCTGGCTCGCGGTCATCGCGGTGGTGATCCTCGTATTCGGGCTCGCAGTCATCAGGCAGCCGCCACGAGTGCAGGCGGGCAGCCCCCGCCGGCACCTCTCGCTGGTGCTGCGGACGCCGGCGTTCTGGCAGATGGGAACCTCCGGCATCTTCTTCACGATCGCCGTGATCGGCACGATCGGGCTCATCATCCCGTTCTCCATCGACGACGGTGTGGAGGAGTTGGCAGCGGGTTGGCTGGTGTTCACCGTCGGGCTCTCGAGCATTGTCGGCCGGCTCGCTCTGACGAGCCTGGCGAGACCCTTGGGTTCGGTTCGCCTGCTGAAGATCGCTTTCAGCGGCCTGCCGGTGGCGTACACCATCTGGTTCATCACGACACGCGTCGATGCGCCCGGCACCAAGTACGCGCTGCTGGTGGTGTTCGCCTCAGTGCTCGGTGTTTCCTATGGCGGCTTCGTGGCGCTGCTGGGCGATGTCACCGCTCACCTGTTCGGCTTGGCGAGCATCGGCGCGGTGGTCGGCATCTTCTTCTTCTTTTCTGGCACAGGCGCCTTGATCGGCCCGCCCTTGCTGGGCTTCACGCACGACGCGAGCGGCGGCGTCGGAGTGCCGATCTTGATGGTTGGTGTCATTGCGTTGGCGGGTGTCTTGGTACTCCTGCCGATGACTCGCCATCCACTGGCACTGCCGACCTACATCGGGCCTGGCGGTCCGCCGCCAGCGCGTGCCGCTGCGGCCGCTGCGGCGCCCCGGCCGCTCGCACCAGTGCGGATGCCGGGCACAGCGCCCGCTCCGGTTACGGCCGGAGTCGCGGCCAGCGCTGCGGCCGGAACTGCGGCCAGAACCGTGCAGCGACTGCCAGTGACAGCCGGTGCGACCGCGCCTTCGCCGACTCCCGCGGCGGTCCCGACAGTGCCGACGGTCCCGGCAGCTCCGAGGGTGCGGCCGCTGGACGATGGCCTCGTGGCTGCGATGTCAGGTCCGCGTTCTGCCGCGCTGCGTGTCGCCCCGCCTGAGGTGTTCTGGCCGGTTCCCGATGAGGACGTCTCTGCGAACGGGCTGTCATGAGCGCTGAGACTCTGCAACCGCAGCCGACCGACGCGGTGCCCCAGGCGCCCGTGCCGGTGCTGGTCGGCACCGTGCAGGAGGGGTGGATCGACTACAACGGCCACCTCAACGCCGGCTACTACCTGGTGGCCTTCGACGACGCCATCGCACCGTGGATGGACTACATCGGCATGGGCACCGCCCATCGTGAGGTGCGAGACATCACGACGTTCTCCGCAGAGAACCACATCACCTACGTGCGCGAGATCGGGCCCGATGAGCCGTATGTGATCTCGGTCCAGCTGCTCGGCTTCGACCGCAAGCGAGTGCACGCCTTCCAGACGATGACCCAGACCCTCGACGACTACCTCGTGGCGACCTGCGAAGTCATGTCACTGCACATCGACGGGCCGACTCGACGCGTCGGGCTGATGGCCGATGAGCCGTACCGGCGCCTCGGCGAGATCTGGGAGGCACATCAGCACCTGCCGCTGCCGCCCCAGGTCGGTCACGTGATCAGCATCCGGCCATCAGACGAGGCCTCGCTGCATCCCGACCTCGCCTAGGGCCTGGGCACGGCCAAGCCGCCGGCACCGCTCGGCGTGCGGCGGCGTGTACGCGGTAGCGCCGTTCGGCCTCACAGACTCGGTCACGGCTGACGCCGGTCGAGATCGCGGTGCCGTGACTAGGTTGCGGCCGTGGAGATCTTCGGCGTCGTCAACGCCTCTCCAGATTCGAAGGCCGACTTCTCTGTCGTAGAGGGCTGCAGTGAAGCTGCCGCCCGGGGGGCCGAGCTGCTGGCCGAGGGTGCCGATCACTTCGACCTCGGCGGCGAAGGCTCCACGCCTGGCAGCGACGAGGTCAGCCCCGACGACGAGTGGCGGCGGGTCGAAGGGCCGCTGCGCGGGCTGCTGTCGCTGGGCGCCGAAGTGGCGATAGACACCCGCAAGCCCGAGGTGGCGCGCCGAGCCCTCGACGCCGGCGCAACCGTGCTGAACGCGGGCGACGCATTGCAATCACCCGAGATGATCGAGCTCGCCGCAGAACGCGAGGTCACCGTGGTGCTGCCGTTCATGCTGGGGCGCGACTTCCGCAGCGTCCGTGACGTACGAGGCGATCCGGTGACGGTCCTGGTCGAATGGTTCGCTTCGCGGATTGAACGCCTGCGCGAGGCGGGCGTGAAACAGCGGCTCCTGCTCGACTGCGGTGTCGGCTTCGGCCCGCACGACATGGACTGGCCCGAACGGGCGGCGTACCAGCGAGCCATCTACAGCGGCCTCGGCGAGCTGCGCCGCTTCGACCTGCCGCTATACGTGCCAGTGCCCTGGCTGCAGACACCCGACCGCCTCGAACTGTTGGACCTGGCACTCACTCAGCAGCCCGACTACGTGCGAGCCCACCGCCCCGCCCAAGTCCGCGAGCACCACGCAGCCCTCACCGCAGCCAGCTAAGCCGCATCCCCTATGGCCGCCGTCCCAGCGTCGGGCCGGGTCGATCACCGCAGCGCTGCGCTTGGCGGCGCGTTGAGAGCGTTCCCCATCAGTTCAGTCAAGAGGATGCTCGGCGCCCGCTCCGGCTGTCGGTATGGCCTGTCGGTCCGTCCACCGGCCGGGCTGTCAGTCGGCGAACTGGCAGATCCTTGCGCTGGACGCGTGTCGAGTGTCGTGCCGGCAGCGGCCTTCCCCGCGGCACTTAACGCGGGGGTGCTCGAGGTCCGCGCTGACCGTTCGGGTGAGCAGTGCGCCTCCCTATGGGCTCGTCTGTCGGCTGCCTTCGGGTCCGGTTTACCGCTCGGTGTTCGGGTTGACCGGCGGGCTGTTCTAGTGGTTGGCCGTTCGGTGGTGTGGTAGGCGGTTGGAGTCCGAAGCGGACGTCGTTGGGGTTCCATTCGACGGTGAAGCCTTGTTGGTGGATCTTGTCGTTGTGGCAGTCCGCGCAGACGGTGACGAGGTTCCAGTAGTCGGTGCGTCCTTCGTGTTGCCAGAACTCGATGTGGTGGTGCTGGCAGCGCTCGGGCGGGATGCCGCACCCCACGCAGCCCTTGTCCCTGAGTGCGAGCGCAGCACGTTGCATGTCGGTGGCGGTGCGGCTGGCGCGTCCCATGCGCAGATCACCGGTAGCGACTTCGAAGATCGTGGGCAGTACTTGGGCATCGACGGCGATCTTGGCGATCTCGCTGATCGGGATCGGGGTGCCGTCAGCCAGCCGGCCGTTGACGAGCTGGCGGTTGAGGGTGTCGTAGTCGGCGACCACGATCAGCGACGCCCCCGCAGGACGCTTCGCATCGGGGTCCAACATGAGCTCGGTGATGGCGTCTGCGGTGCGTTGCGGGGGAGTGCGCCGCTCGGCGCAGCCCTCGTTGCGGAACAGCCGCCGCTCAGCAGCCGCGATCACCGTCCCCAGGCGTGCGCCGGTGAGCGGGTCGACTTCGAGGTGCACGACGGTCATGCCGTCGCTGTGACGGGTCAGAATCGTGCCGGTGCGTGCCTGGCGCTGTCGTTCGAGCACTGATGCGCCGTCGTCGCAGCTGACATCGGCGACGTGGCGGGCGACGGTGCGGCGGAACTCGTCATAGCCCTCCCGCTGTGCCAGTGCGGCCAGCATCGCCTCGTCAACCGGAGCATCGCCGGCCGCGCGGGCGATCAGCTGCGCATGACCCACCGGCACCGACCCCTCAGCAAGCCCGGCCCGTGTCACATCCAAATCGCCGAGCCGCACCGCGTCGCGGACCTCGCCGCGTGCCTTGCGACCCGACACCGCCATCTCGTGGGTCGCGGCGTGGGCGGCGGCGCCGTCGCCGCTGCGGCGGGCGATCTCGCCGAGCGTGTCGGCTTTCATCGCGGCGAGCCGCGACTCGGCCCGAGCGATCTCGCCCAGCCGCGCACGCAGACCGGGCCCGCACAGCCCGGCAACATCGACCGCGTCCACCCAAACACCACCTGACGCCCCCGCAGCCCCAGAACCCGGCCCGGCCTCACCAGAGGCGGCAGCGGTGGAGGGTGCGGCAACAGCGAGAGCACCCTCGCGACCTGGGTCGGTCTCGGAGTCGTCGAGTGGTTGAGCGGCGGCGAGCGTGGTTCCGAGAGGCGGGCTCTTGCACCCTGAGCCGGACCTGGCACCGCTGGGTGGCACGGCTGTCGGCAGCTCGCCTAGGGCGAGTTCGTTGTTGTGCCCCGCAGTGGTCTCGGCGCCGTCCCTCAACATGGGAACGACCGTACGAGGGGGGTGTGACAGAGTCACGACGGTTGTCTCCATGCGTCAGGGCATAACCAAGCGTGACCTGATCTACGATCCTCCGAGGTGCCGTCGGGTCGGCGGAATTCCGGGAGGATCAGTGGGGTTGGAAGACGTACTTGCCAAAGCGCGCACGGAGTTGTCGCCCGGAAATCTGGGGCTTGAGACGAACGTGCAAGTCAAGGTTGTGCGCCCCATCTTGCGCAGCTTGGGATGGGACGACGCTGATTCGTCGCATCTGCGAGCCGAGTTCAAGACTGACTACGGACGGGTCGACGAAGCGCTCCTCGACGAGTTTGGCAACCCGTTGGTCTTCGTCGAGGCCAAGAAGCAAGGTCATCTGAAGGATGCGACCCGCCACTACAAGGCGCTGAGGCAGATCTTTCGCTACGCCAGGTATCGAGAGGTGCCGATCCTGCTGCTCACCGACGGCGAGACGTGGGACTTCTACCTGCGCCGGGCTCCAGGGCCGCCGGCAGAGCGTCGCTTCCTGCGGCTGACCCTGACAGAGCCCGTCGATATCGAGCTGGTGGCTTCCGATCTCCGTACGTATCTCAGCCGGGACGCCATGCTCCAAGGCGACTCCCTACGTGCCGCCCGCGCGCGGTTGAAGCGAGAGACAGCACGCGGCAAGAGGCGACGCGACATGGCGGCCGCGTGGCGGGCGTTGCTGGAGGCGGGCGACAAGTCTCTGCGGTCGCTGATAGCCGACAAGGTCGATCGAGATGTCGGTAAACGGCCCCCGGCAGCAGAACTCACTGATTTTCTTCGCGAACAGGGCGCCCTCGCGCTCCTGGACGGCGACCCGACGCCAACCTCACTGCGGCCGTACACATACGATGAGTTGTTCCCAGACGACCTGCCCCGAACGGACTACACCGAGGACGAACTCGAACACCTATCGCCGGAGGAGATGTCCGATGTCGTCGAATGGTGGACTGAGGAGTGGGAGCTGGACGAGCCCGCAGAGTCCGACCCGGCGTCGGGTGATTCGAGCCAGATCGTTGAATTCGTGCTGGCTGCACAGCGCACCTACGACGGTTGGGCGACTGCTGCCAACGAGATCCGTGAAGCCGCCGAGGAACACGACGATGAGCAGACGTATCTCGAAGCCATGTCAATGGCGGAACTTCGACAATTCGCGAAGCGTCTGCAGGTCCAGCCAGGCAGGCGAAGCAAGCAGGACCTCGTAGATGCGCTGGTTGAGTGCCTCGACTGGTTCTGATGGGACGAGATGGTGAACCAAGCGCCGAAAATGTCCGCAAGCCGCCCGTGATGCTCGCGAGATGGTGTAGTTCGACATGATCGAGATAGATCACGCCTGATCTACCATCTCCCGCGATGCCGAGCGATTGTCGGTGTGCTGGGAGGATCGAGCAGTGAGCTCAAGCGGGCTGGAAGACGCACTCGCGAGGTCACGCGAGGTGCTGAGTTCTCGAGTGCTTCAGAACGAGGCACAGGTTCGTGCTGCGGTGATTTCGCCGATGCTGCAGGCCTTGGGCTGGGATCCCGCCGACCCGACACAGTGGCTCGTCGAATGCCCGGTGGACAACGGCAGGGTCGACGATGCACTCTTCGGATCAGGCGGTTCGGCACTCGTCTTCGTGGAAGCCAAGAAACAGGGCAATCTCAGCGTCAGGGCAGAAGACCAGTTGTTCCGCTATGCGGCCAACAAGGGCGTGCCGATTCTCGTGCTCACAGACGGAGACACATGGGACTTGTACCTGAGCATGGCGGCGGGCGAACCGACTGAACGGCGATTTGCTCACCACACCTTGACCGAGTCGAGCGACCTCGGCAGAGTTGCCGACGACTTGAGAGCGTTCGTCGGTCGGACCGCGGTGACAGCTGGAGCCGCCCACGATGCGGCCAGTGCGCGCTTGAAACAGATCAAGGACCGAAAGATCGGTAAAGGTGGGCTTGTGCCGGCATGGGCAGCGTTGCTGGCTGAACCGGACGAAATGCTCCGAGACATGCTGATCGAAAAGGTGGAAGAAGACGTGGGTGCTCGGCCCGAGCCAAGGGACGCAGAGGACTTTCTGCGTCGTCAGGCTGGTGCCACTGTCGCAGCTGCAAGTGGCACCCGCCCGCCTGCCGCCCATTCGATGAACACTGCAGCGGCAGCCGATCAAGCGCAGCCGGGACCCACTGCTGGGCGGGACGCTGCAGTCGGGACGGGTCGGATCGTCGGGTTGGTGGTCGGCGACGTTCGATACGACACCGGAAACGGGCAAGCGGCAATGGCCTTGCTGGCGGGCGCATTGCAGCGGCGGAATACAGACTTCATGGAGCGATACCGCGACGAAGCCGCCCCTGCCGCGTACAAGGGAACGGCTGCGGTGCGAGACGACATGCTGGACGACTCGCTGCGGCGCCAAGTCAGTGAGAGGCGGTACCGACCAGTCGACGGGTTTCCCGAGTGGTGGATCTACGTGAACCTCAAGACGGATGAGCAGGCTCGGAGGATGAGGGTCATGGCCCAGATATCGGGCCTGCCTTGGGACGTCGACGAAGGCGTACGGCTCATACGCCGCGGATCTGCTTGAGCCCCGATCAGCCGGTAACAGCGGTGCCGTTTGATTGACGACAGAGTGGCAAGCGCCGGCTCAGCCGGTGGCGGGTTCTAGGGCTACCCGGACGTGCTTGTGGCGCGGGGTGAGTGAGAGCCATTCGCGGTCTTCGATGTCGGTGAGCTCGTTGACGGCCACACCGTGGATCTTGTGCTCGCCGTCCCCCTCGGGGTTGATCCGCAGCGAGCCTTGTCCTTCTTGCGCCACTCGTGATCACGGATCACGCTATTGGCGTTTCACGGCCGGCATTGGCTCGCCGAGAGCGATAGGGCGAGAACTGCCTGCGAAAAGGCGTAACCCCGGCCGTTTGCCGTAGCAGGGACGGTTCCGGGGTCTTCGCAGACGACCATACGCTCCCCGGCTTACATGTCAACGCCAGACGCCGACCTCCTCGCCGATCGCCTCACACGTGGTCGGCTCGGCTCGTACCTGAGTGCAGTCGCTGGCGACGCCCAAGCAGCCATTGCGCTATACGACTGGAACCTCGGAGCGGCAGCGGCGCTCTACGAGGACCTCGGGCGGCTTGAAGTCGTGTTTCGCAACACCGTCGACCAGGCGCTCGTCCGTCATGGCGCAGTCGAGGCCTGGCACGCACCTTGGTATCGGCAGTCGCACTTGTTCCCCAGTCGGCGCACCTCGCGCGCACGAACCGATATCCAAGCTGCTCGGCAACGCGCCACGCGTGACGGGCGCCGCGGCGAGGCACATGGCCGTGTGATCGCCGAACTGAACTCTGGATTCTGGCGCTTCCTGTGCGAGGCCCCGTATCACACGTCGATGTGGGTGCCTTGCCTTGTAGCGGTGTTTCCCGGGCATCCTTCCGGCAACGATGCTCGCCTGGTCCGCATCGATGTAGCGCGCCGAATGCGGTGCCTTCACGCTCTGCGTAACCGGATTGCGCACCACGAACCCATCCACCGCTGGGACCTCGCCCGTGAGCATCAGCACCTGCTGGAAGTCATGGGCTGGATCTGCACCGAGACCCGAGACTGGGCCGAGACGGCGAGCCGAACGCCGGGAGTTCTCTCAATCCGCCCGTAACGTTCGCGAGATGATGCAGTTCAACATGGTCGAGACAGATCAAGCCTGATCTACGATCTTTCCCGACGCCGAGCGATTGTCGGCGTGCTGGGAGGATCGAGCAGTGAGCTCAAGCGGGCTGGAAGATGCACTCGCGAAGGCGCGAGACGCGCTTGCCTCCGGTCTCGTGGTGAGCGAGGCGGCTGTGCAGGCATCCGTAGTCCGGCCAATTCTGCGTGAACTGGGTTGGGATGACGCCGATCCTCGACAGTGGCAAATGGAGTATCCGGTCGACAACGGTCGGGTTGACGAAGCACTCATCGGTCCTCTCGGCAAGCCGCTGGTCTTTGTCGAAGTGAAGCGACCAGGTGTGCTCAGTCCCAAGGCGGAGGATCAGCTGTTTCGCTACGCGAACAACAAGGGTGTGCCGCTGTTGGTCCTCACTGATGGCGACACATGGGACTTGTACCTGAGCATGGCGGAGGGCGAACCAGTTGAACGTCGGTTCACGCGCTGCAAGTTGACCGAGTCAAGTGAGTTTCGTGGTGTGGCGAGAGATCTCCGAACATTCCTTGAGCGAAGTGAGGTGCTGTCCGGGGCTGCCCGCAAGGCCGCAGAGGCGCGCTTGGAGCAGGTCAAACATCGCGAGATCGGTAAGGGTGGTCTGGATTCCGCCTGGGAGGAATTGCTCCGCGGACCGGATGAGATTCTGCGGGATCTGCTGATCGAAAGGGTGGAGGAGAATGTCGGCTCTCGTCCTGGTACGCGAGATGCCGAGGAATTCCTGCGCATGCTGGCAGCCAAAGTCCCGGTGACGGCACAGCAGGGCGATGTGGCCAAGTGGTTGCAAGCTGCCCCTGCAAACTTGACGTCGGGGATGAAGGCCACAGTGACGAGATGGCTCAAGCAGTTGGCCGGCCACACGCCCGGCAAGCCGTCTCCAGATGGCGCACCTCCCAAGCCGACACCGGGGTCCGGCAAATTGAGTGGCATTCGGATTCGGGGTAGAGAGCACGAGGTACTCGAGTTCGTACGGGTTCACCTGCTACTTGCGTCGGAGCTGGAGAGCTGGAATGGCGGCCTGCTGAATGAACTGGCAGCACGCGCCAAGCCGGGCATGAAGAATCCTCGAGCGGTTAGAGCCTCTGACCCCGTCTTGCAAACGGATCGCAGCAAGTACTACCGACAGATTCCGCAGTATCCCGAGTGGTACCTGCATGTTCATTGGTCAGCGAAGGACCACCAGCGGCTCATGCGCGAAATGACCGAATTGGCAGGTCTGTCTTGGGGTAGCGACGTCGTAGTTCTCTTCGCTGCCGACGTCGCCTAGCTCGCAGGCCCAACTCGTCGGACGAGTTCGTCGAGTGGCTGTGATGGCCCTCGCAAAGAAGCGGCGGTGGTTCAGCCGGCGACGGGTTCTAGGGCTACCCGGACGTGTTTGTGGTGCGGGGTGAGTGACAGCCAGTCGCGGTCTTCGATGTCGGTGAGCTCGTTGACGGCCACGCCGTGGATCTTGTGCTCGCCGTCCTCGTCGGGATACTCGGTGCCGAACCCGTGGGGAAGCGTCACGTGGCCGGCCATGACCGTGTCGGTGACCTCCGCAGGTGCTTCGGCCTCGCCGCGCTTGGAGACGATCCGCACCCGATCCCCGTCTACGACGCCGAGCGTGGTGGCGTCGTCGGGATTGATCCGCAGCGAGCCGGCCTTGTCCTTCTTGCGCCACTCGGGATCACGGATCACGTCGTTGGCGTTGGACGACCGGCGCTCGCCCGCCGAGAGCACGAACGGGAAGCGATCCTGCCCGATGGCCGGTTCCTCATCAGCCAGCGACCGGAATTCGTCCTCGAGCTCTTCGATGAACAGGTGGATTTTGCCGTCGGGGTGCGCGATGCGGTCCCACGTCTGGGAGTACTCGCTGACGCTGTAGATCATTCCCGACGGCGAGTCGACGAGCTTGTCGAACAGGTTGCTGGCCAGCTCCAGCCCCTCACCCTCGACGCCCGCGGCCCGCACCTCGTCGGGGTAGCGCATCGAAGCCTGCATGGCAGAGCCGAACATGATCGCCGCGGGCGCCATGTTGCCCAGCGTCGGACCCAGCGAGTCGTACAGCACGACCGGCAGCTTGGCCCCCACGTCAGGATCCGACGTCGACGCCTGCCCCAGCGCCTCGATGAACGCCTCACGGCCCTGCTGGGCCGCATCGGCCAGCCCGTCGGTGCCCGCGGGGCGCCCACCCATCGCGGCCACCAGCCGGCTGTGGATCTCGGCCTCGGGCAGCGACTCGCCCAGCGGCTCGAGGATCGGGTGGCGCACCTGGAAGTAGTTCGCTGGCATCTCCCCAGCGAAGAACGTGGCCTCCGGCTTCTCGTACTGCGAGCAGGCCGGCAGCACGTAGTCGGCCGCCCGAGCCGTCTCGGTCATCGCCACGTCGATCACCACCAGGCACTCCAGCTTGGCGAAGGCCTCACGGAACCGCTTCGAGTCGGGCAGCGTGTGCAGCGGATTCGCCGACTCCACGATCATCCCCCGGAACCGGTTCGGGTGATCGGTGTCGATGCAGTCGGGAATCGCGGCGCAGGCGACGAGGCCCGACAGCATGGCGTTGCCGGTGACGGGGTCGGTCTCGCCCTCGCCAGAGTGCCCGCAGATCGGGGCGAGCCGCAGCGGCAGGTTCATGCCGCCCGGCTTGGCGAAGTTGCCGGTCACCAGGTACAGCAGCCGCTGCAGCCACGAATTGAGCGTGGAGTGGGGCGCCATCTCGATGCCGAGGTCTTCCTCGGTGGACAGCGACTTGGCGGTGCCCATCGTGCGTGCGGCGGCCCGCAGCTCAGCCTCGTCGATGCCGCACTTGCGAGCGCAGTCGGCGATGTCGGCGCCCGAGATCAGGTCGCGCAGCTCATCCCAGCCGGTGCACTGCTCCGCGAGGAATTGCTCGTCGGTCAGCCCCTCCTCGACCATGATCGCCAGCAGCGCCGCCAAGGCCCACGCATCGGTGCCGGGGCGCACCCGCAGGTGATGATCGGCCATCGCTGCGGTCTCGGACACCCGCGGGTCCATCACCACGAGCTTGCGCTCGTCGTCGTTGCGGATCTTGTTGAGCTCGTTGCGCGACTCGGGGAAACCGTGGCTCTGCCAGGGGTTCTTGCCAATGAACACCGCGCAGTCGGTGTGCTCGAAATCGCCCATGGCGCCCAGGTTCTGCCTGCCGAACATCTTGCCCTGCGCCCAGAACATGCCGGTCTTCTCTTGCGCCAGCGCATTCGAGCGGTACTTGACGCCCAACGTCTGCAGCACGCCACGGGCATAGGCGCCAGGAAAATGATTGCCCTGCCCGCCGCCGCCGTAGTACAGGATCTTGTCGCCGCCGACCGAGTCACGGATGCCGGTCAGACGCTCGGCGACTTCGGCGATCGCAACATCCCACGGCACCTCCTCGAAGGTGCCGTCTTCCCTGCGACGCAGTGGGCTGCTGATGCGGTCGCGCCCGTTCTGGTAGTAGTCGATCCGCAGGGCCTTCTCGCAGGTGTAGCCCTTCGAGGCGGGGTGCTCCTTGTCGCCGCGCACACGGGTGATCTTGCGACCGTCCAGCCGCACCTCGATGCCGCAGTTGTTGGAGCACAGCACGCAGGCGGTCTTGTGCCAGACCTTCGTCGGGTCCTCCTCGGCGCCGTTGGTCGCCGCCGGAGCGGCTTGGTCCCCAGAGCGCTTGGCTCGAAGTGCGGCAAGTCGGGCGTTGGCGTCGGACATGGCATCCCCTTGGCGTATGCGGGCGCAGACATCGCAAGGCTACGGCGCAGACTGGCTCGCTGCCGGAATTGGGTGTCGCTTCGCACGCCGGGCGCGACGCACTGGCGCGCTAGCTTCTGGCCCACAGGGGCACCGCCGCGCCCCGCCAACACTTGGCCCTAGCGGCCTGCAGGAAGGAACACTCGTGCGGATCAGTGTGGATGCCGACAAGTGCCAAGGTCACAACCGCTGCTACTCGCTCGCGCCGGAGCTGTTCGACGTCGACGACTACGGCTACGCCACTGCGGCCGGCGACGGCGAGGTGCCCGCAGGCATGGAAGACAAGGCTCGTCTGGCTGCGGCGAACTGCCCCGAATACGCGGTATTGATCGAGGAATAACCCCGCCGACGCGTCCCGTGCGCGGCGGCACGTACCTCAGCGCCGCTTCAGCTCGAGCTTGTCGCGGACTTCTTCGGGGCCGATGACCCGGTAGTTCATAGCCTCAAGGATCTGCTTCGCCCGGGCAGTCAGATCGGCGTTTGTCGCCAGCCGCCCGCGTTCGAGGTACAGGTTGTCCTCGAGCCCGACCCGGGCGTTGCCGCCCGCAACCGCGGCCAGGGCCACATACGGAAGCTGGTCGCGTCCCAGTGCGAACGCCGAGAACGTCCAGTCGTCGGGCACGTTGTTGACCATCGCCATGAACGTGTTCAGGTCCGGCGGCGCGCCCCAGCGGATGCCCATGCACAGCTGCACCATGACCGGTGCTCCGATGACTCCGGCTTCCACCAGCGATCTGGCCTCCCACAGCTGGCCGGTGTCGAAGGCCTCGATCTCAGGGCGCACGCCGAGCGCCTGGATCTGGCGGGCCATCTCCATGAGCGTGTCGTGGGTGTTGGTGGCCACGTAGTTGCCTTCGCCGAAGTTCATCGTGCCGCAGTCGAGCGTGCAGATCTCCGGCAGCAGCTCGCGAACGTGGGCGAGACGCTCGGTGGCGCCTGCCATGTCGGATCGCACCGGGTCAGGCGGCAGCGGTTGCTCCACCGACCCGATCACGAAGTCGCCGCCCATGCCGGCTGTGAGGTTCAGCACGACATCTGTGCTCGATGCCCGCACGCGCTCCACCACCTCGCGGTAACAGTCGACGTCGCGGCCTCCGTCACCGGTGATCGGATCGCGCACGTGCACATGGCAGATCGCAGCGCCTGCCTCGGCGGCGTCGATCACGTTCTGGGCGATGTCGGCAGGCGTGTATGGCACCTTGTCGGACTTGCCGACAGTGTCACCAGCACCGGTCACAGCACAGGTGATGAAGACGTCAGGCATCGCAAATTGTCTCACAGCCCGTCCGGCTGACCGGCCTGCTCAGATGCCTTCGGCCGCCGCAAGCCCTTCCGGGTCGACTTCCTGCCCGGCCGCCATGGCGGCAAAGATCTCGGGTGGCTCCCGCCACGAATCCATCGGGCTGCCGGCTCTGGCCGCCTCGATTGCCTCCCACACACGCTGGGGGCTCATCGGCATGTCGATATGCCGGACGCCGAGATGCGCCACGGCATCGATGACGGCATTCTGCAGCGCCGGTGTCGACCCGATCGTGCTGGCCTCGCCGATGCCCTTCGCTCCCAGCGGGTTGAGCGGCGAGGGAGTCTGGGTGCTGTGCACCTCGAAGCTGGGGAACTCGGCCGCCGACGGGAACAGGTAGGTCATCAGCGTGCCGGTCTGCGGGTTGCCGTCGGCGTCGAACACCACTTCCTCGTACAGCGTCTGCGCAGCGCCCTGGGCGATGCCGCCGTGCTGCTGGCCGGCAAGCAGCAGCGGGTTGATCACCGTGCCGGCGTCGTCGACCGCGATGTGGCGCAGGTAATGGATTTCGCCCGTGTCGGTGTCGACCTCCACCACCGCGATGTGCGCGCCGAAGGGGAAGCTGGCCTCGCCCTGGTCGAAGTCGAGCTGCGCTGCGAGGCCCGGGTCGATGGGCTCGCCCCGTTCGGCCGCAGTGCTCTCGGCTGCGGTCGGGTCACCGAGCAGCCCGTCCGGGGCATCGTCGGCCGCCGTGGCCAGCTGTGCCCAGTCGACGGATCGGGCCGGCACGCCGGCCACGCTGAACGTGCCCACCGCGGCATCGAGCACGATGTCGTCGACGCTGGCCTCGAGCAGGTGCGCCGCTAACCGCTGGGCTCGATCGATGAGCACGTCGGTGGCGTTGGCGACGGCCGAGCCGCCGACCTGAACCGAGCGGGAGCCGCCGGTGCCGCCGCCGCGGGGCACGAGATCGGTGTCGGACTGGATGAAGCCGATGTGCTCCACATCGATGCCGGTGCGGGCCGACACGATCTGGGCGAATGTCGTGTGATGACCCTGCCCGTGTGCGCTGGTGCCGACGCGGATGGTGGCACCGCCGTCGGGTTCGATGCGCACCGCCGCGAACTCGCTGGTCAGACCGCCGGCAGTGATCTCGACGAAGCTGGCGATGCCGATGCCGAGCTGGCGCACGTCGCCGCGCTCGCGCCGGGCGCGCTGTTCGGCCCGCAGATCGTCGTAGCCGGCGAGCTCAACGGCACGCCGCAGGGGCAGGGCGTAATCGCCGCTGTCATAGGTGACGCCGGTGAGCGTGTCGAAGGGGAAGGCGTCGGGCGAGATGAAGTTGCGCAGCCGGATCTCGATGGGATCGATGCCGGTCTCGATGGCGGCCTGATCGACCAGCCGTTCGAGCAGGGCAGCTGCCTCGGGTCGCCCAGCACCCCGGTATGCGCCGGTGGGCGTCGTGTTGGTGACTGCCGTGGCCACGTCGAACCGGATGGACGGAAAGGCATACGTGCCGTTGGACATGCGCTTCGTGCCCGCCGGCAGCATCGTTCCGATGTTGGGGTAGGCGCCGGTGTCGCCCACCAGGCGCACGCGCAGCCCGGTGAACGTGCCGTCATGCCGCACGCCGAGCTCGGCATACTGCACTTGCGCGCGGCTGTGGGCCAGCGTGGTCATGTCCTCGCTGCGTCCCGGCGTCCAGGTGACCGGTCGACCCAGCCGATCCGCCAACGCCGCCACCACGGTGTGCTCGTGATACAGGCCGGCCTTGGCGCCGAAGCCGCCGCCGACGTGCGGGGCGATGACGCGCAGCCGCCCGGCATCCCAGCCGAGTGCGCCGGCGAGCTGCATCTTCGTGAGGTGCGGCATCTGGGTGGCGCAATACACGGTCATCCGGCCGTCGTCGCCAGGCACAGCGGCGCACGAATTCGGCTCGAGCGGCACCGCTGCGATCTTCTGGTTCACGTAGCGGCCCCGCACGATGTGATCGGCGCCGTCGAGCGGATCGGTGCCGGGCGGGTCGGTGATCTCGGTGGCGACGTTGTTGGGCCGCTCGTCGAAGAGAGCCGGAGCGCCAGGGGCCAGCGCCGCCTCGGCATCGGGCGCTGCGGGCAGCGGTTCGTAGTCGACGGCAACCAGCTCGGCGGCATCGACTGCTTGCACCAGGGTTTCGGCCACCACGACGGTGACCGCCTCGCCCACGAAGCGCACCTTGCCGACCGCCAGCGGGGGACGGGCGAACTCGTCGGCCACAGCGACGAAGCCATGGTGCGGCGCCACGCCGAGCTCCGCTGCGGTGAGCACCTCGATCACGCCCGGTGCCTGCTGTGCCTCGCCGGTGTCGATGCGCTCGATGCGTGCATGGGCCACGGGGGAGCGGACGAACACCGCGTGGCACATGCCGACCGCCGAGTGGTCGTACACGTAGCGACCTCCAGCGGCAAGCAGCTCGGGGTCTTCGCTGCGTCGGACTTCGTTGCCCAGGATCGATCCGGCCATGGGCGGCGAGGCTAGCGACGGGCCGCTGCACCATCCGGCTCGTTACGCTGCCGCCGTGACCGGCGGCGACGTGTACACCCACGGCCATCAGCCTGCGGTGGTGGCACAGCACGCGCGGCGTACCGCTGAGGACTGTGCGGCTTTTGCGCGGCACGTGATCGAGCCCGATGCCCGGATCCTCGATGTCGGCTGCGGACCGGCGTCGATCACCGTCGGCCTCGCCCGCTGGGCGGAACGAGGTCACGTCACCGGCATCGAAGTCACCGATGAGATCCTGGCAACCGCGGCAGCCACGGTTGCCGAAGCCGGCGTCGACAACGTGAAGCTGGCCAACGAGTCGGTGTACGAGCTGCCCTATGACGACGGCACGTTCGACGTGGCGTACGCGCATCAGGTCTGCCAGCACCTGTCCGACCCAGTGGCCGCGATCTCCGAGATGGCTCGGGTGGTGCGCGCCGGCGGCTGGGTGGCCGTGCGCGACTCCGACTACTCGACCATGCGGGGCTACCCCTCGAGCACCGAGATCACACGCTGGCGAGAGGTGTACCGGCAGGTCTGCCGCCACAACGACGCCGAGCCCGACGCCGGCCGCCACATGTATGCGTGGTTCCGTGCTGCCGGGCTGCCCGATGTGCAGATGTCGGCGTCGGTGTGGCAGTTCTGGACTCCCGAGACGCGCCGCAACTGGGGCTACTCGTGGGCGGATCGCTGCCTGCACACGAGCTTCGCTCGTCAAGCCGTCGAATACGGCTATGCCACATCAGACGAGATGGAACAGATCGCCGCCGGTTGGCGAGCATGGGCCGACGATCCCGACGGCTATTTCCACTTCATTCACAGCGAGGCGCTGGCGCAGGTCACCTGAGCGACTCGGCCAGGACAGTCTCTAGCTCGGCGTCGTCGGGCGGGTCTGCGCCCGGACGGGTGCAGGTGATTGCGGCGGCTGCGGCCGCACGTTCGGCGATTGCTCGCCATTGCCGCAAGTCGAGCGCGGCGAACGCAGTCCGGTCGGCGCCGGGCCGCTCCCACAACGAAGCCAGCACGGCGCCCACGAACGCATCGCCCGCCCCCACCGTGTCCACGACGTCGACCGGCGGGGCAGCCACATCGAGCTGGCCTTCGGCGGTGTACACGGTGACGCCTTGGTGGCCGCGGGTGACGATCACCGTCGAGATCCGGCCGGCAAGCAGCTCGGCGGCGCAGTCGTCGGCGGCACGCCCGGGCCAGATCCACGCCAGGTCCTCATCGGAGGCCCGGAAGAGGTCGCAGACACTCAGCCAGCGCTTGTGAAAGCGATCCCACCGGTGGCGATCCTCGACGATCGCGGGTCGGACATTGGGGTCGAGCGAGACGAGGCCGTCGTGACGCTCGGCAAGCGAGGCCAGCACGTCGGCGGTGCGCCCGCGGAACATGCCGAGCGTGCCGCCGTGCAGGATGTGAGGCCCGTGGCCGAGGGCGGCGAGGTCGGCTGCATCGAGGGCCGTGTCGGCAGTGTCGTCTCCTTCGAAACGGAACGACGGGTGCGGCACCAAGCTGACGATCGCCTTCGCGGTGGGCTCTGCGCCCCGCTCGCACGCCCGCAGGTCGACGCCGCTGCGCTGCAGGTGGCGCCAGATGAGCTGGCCGGCCTCGTCAGTCGACACCCGTCCCACGAACGCGCTCGGTGCCCCCAGTCGAGCAGCGGCGATGGCGGCGTTCATCGGCCCTCCGCCGGGCACCGCACGCGATTCATCTCCGTCGAGCACGTCGACCAGCGCCTCGCCGCAGCAGACGATCATCCGGCTGCCGTTGCCGTGCCGCCGCGCCACAGTCGCCGTGCCGCCCTCATGCCAACGCCTCCACTACGGCAGTCTCGCCCGCGGGCGCAGCCAGATGACGACTCGGCGCTGCGCCCGCAAGACTGTCGGCCATGTCTGCTGCGACGCCGGTTGCCGTTCCCGACAACTATCCCGCTCTCGTCGACCGGGCGGCCCGACTGTTCGGCGGTTCCGAGGCAATCCGCGACGGCGACATGTCGATGACCTTCGCAGAACTGGCGGAGCGCTCCGAGGCGTGCGCGGCAGCGCTGGTGGCGAATGGTCTCCAACCTGGCGATGCAGTCGGGTTGTGGGCGCCCAACGCATGGGAGTGGGTGGTCGCAGCCATGGGCACGCTGCGCGCCGGCGGTGTCATCGTGCCGGTCAACACCCGTTTCCGGGGCCGCGAGGCCGCGTATGTGCTGTCGCGGGCGAGGGTCAAGCTGCTCTTCACCGTGGTCGGTTTCCTCGGGTACGACTACGTGGCTGACCTCGAGGCCGCCGCCTCAGACGGTCACACCATTGATTCGCTCGAACGCACGGTGATCCTGCGCGGCGACACGCCGCTGGGCACCACCTCGTTCGACGAGTTCGTGGCCACAGCCACTCCCGACGGCTTCGCAGCAGCTGCGAAGCGCGCAGCCGCCGCCACGGGCGACGACCTCGGACTGGTGATGTTCACCTCGGGCACGACCGGGCTGCCCAAGGGGGTCATGATCCGACCGGCGTCGATCATCCGCAGCTTCAGCCAGTACGCCGACGAGCTGGGCATGCGCGCCGGCGATCGGATGCTGGTGATCAACCCGTTCTTTCACGCATTCGGATTCTGCGGCTCGATCACGCCGTGCATCGTGAAGGGGGCCACGATCCTGCCCCATCCCGTATTCGAGGTTGAGGCTGTCCTCGAGCGGATCCAGTCCGAACGAGTGACCGTGCTGCCGGGCCCGCCAGCAATCTTCCAGTCGATGGTCAATTCCGCGGGCCTCGACCGGTACGACACCTCCAGCCTGCGCTCGGCGATCACCGGAGCGGCGGCGATTCCCGTGGAGACGGTGGTGGCGATGCGCGAACGGCTCGGTTTCGAGACGGTCATCACCGCGTTCGGCATGACTGAGACGCACGGTCTGGCCACGATCTGCTCGGCCGGCGACCCGCCGGAGCTGGTGGCCTCCACGAGCGGGAAGGCGCTGGCAGGCATCGAGCTGCGAGTGGTGGATGACGACGGTCACGACGTGACTGCTGGCGAGCCGGGGGAGCTGCTGGTGCGCGGCTACTGCGTCACCACGGGCTACCTCGACGATCCCGAGCAGACCGCCAAGACCATCGATGCCGACGGCTGGCTGCACACCGGCGACATCTGCGTGATGAACGAGCTCGGCTACATCGACATCACCGACCGCAAGAAGGACATGTACATCAACGGCGGCTTCAACGTGTACCCCGCCGAGGTGGAGAACGTCATGTCCGAGCATCCCCAGATCGGCCAGGTGGCGGTCATCGGCGTGCCCGACGAGCGGCTGGGAGAGGTCGGCGCCGCATTCGTGGTGCCTTCGCCGGCCGGTGCGCCCGATGCCGATGCGCTGCGGGCCTGGTGCCGCGAGCAGATGGCCAACTACAAGGTGCCCCGCCATTTCTGGAATGTCGAGGCGCTGCCGCTGAACCCGTCGAACAAGGTGCTCAAGACCGACCTGCGCGAGCTGGCCGCCGAACGCCTCGGCGGCTGACCGCCGCTAGCTGCGGGCGCGGCGGCGCCCCGGCCAGCGCTCCTGAGCCGATGAGCGCTGCCGGGGCGTCGCCCGGACCGGTCCAGGCGGCGGAACTGCCCGAACCGGTTCGATCTACTGCAGCCGCCGGGCGGTGTCGATCAGCCGGGCCAGCTCGGCCACGTCGTCGTTGCCCCGGAAATCCCGAGCGACAGCGTCGGCTTCCCTGCTGAGGGTGCGCATGGACAGGTCGTCCACGAACCAGCTGTCACGCAGCACCTCGGCGAACTCGGCGGCCACGGCGGCCAGGCGGAAGTGCCGATCGGCGTCGCCGAAGCTGCGGTGGCTGTCGCGGGGCCTGATCGTGGCGGATGTCTCGGTGATCCGCTCGCTGGCGGGCCGCTGGTAACGCAGCGTCACCTTGGCCAGCGTCTCGCTGCTGCGACGGCTGCGGCTGTCGGGGTCGACCAGCGTCAGCTCGTACAGCGCAGTGGCGCTCTGGCCGATGGCGACCTCGCCGGCGTCAACAGCGTCATTGCGGAAGTCGCGGTCGGCCACGTCGCGGTTCTCGAAGCCGATCAGCCGGTAGGCGGCCACGGTGTCGGGGTTGAAGATCACCTGCACCTTGGCGTCACGGGCGGCAACCGAGACGAACGAGGTGATGTCGCCGCCGAGCAGGCGCCACGCCTCGTCGTGGTCGTCGATGTAGTGGTAGGAGCCGTCGGCCCGGTTGGCGAGCTGCTCCATCAGCTCGTCGTTGAACGGGCCCAGCCCGACGCCGATCGTGGACAGGCCGATGTCGGAGCGCTCGCCGAGCTGGCGCAGGATCCGGTCGGTCTCGGTGGCGCCCACGTTGGCGACGCCGTCGGAGAACAGCAGCACCAGCACGTGGCGTCCCCGGCTGGCTTCGCTCTCGGCCATGCGGAAGCCGGTCACGAGGCCGTCGGCGACGTTGGTGCTGCCGCCGGGCCGCACGTCTCGCTGGATGCGCCGGATCAGGTCGTCGTGGTCGCGGCCGACTGCGGCCGGCCTCGCGACGGTGCGGGCGTGGTCCTCATAGGCCACCACGCCCACCCGGGTCTCGGGTTCGAGGCCTTCGAGCAGCAGGTCGACGGCGTCATAGACCAGCTCGATGCGCCGGGTGCGGTCGTTGCCGGTGCCCGTTTCCTGGTTCATCGAGCCCGAGCTGTCGAGCACCAGGATGATGCTGTCGGGCTGCACGGCGTCCGACACGACGTGCGGTGCCTGCACGCCCACCCGTAGCAGCAGGTCGCCGTCGTCTGCAAACGGCGACGGCGCGGCATCCACGCTGATCGTGAACTCGTCGATCTCGTCGGGGTAGCCGCCGTCGAAGTAGTTGACGAACTCCTCCACCCGCACGGCTTCGAACGGCGGCAGCTGGCCGCCATCGAGGAAGTTGCGGGCGACGGTGTACGAGGCTGTGTCCACGTCGAGCGCGAACGTCGAGAACGGGTCGTCGGCGGTGTCGACGAACGGGTTCACGCCGTAGTCGACGAAGTTGTCGGGCTCGGCGGGGCGTCGCCGCTCCGATGGCTCGTGCTCGGGCGCCGCGGACTGCACTGATTCGGATTGAGCGACGCCGCCGCCCGAAGCGGCATCGTCGGACATCTCCTCTTCGTCCATGTAGTCGGACTCGCCAGACACGGCCGCCTCGATGTCCTCTGCTGCCGCGCCGCCGCTGAGCGCTCCCGTTGCGCCCTCGTCAGCGTCGTCGGTGTGATCGTCGCCGGCCGGTCGCTCCCGGTCCTCCGACGCTGCAGCGGTCGTCTGCGTGATCTCGTCGCTGTCTGGCGTCGCCGCGCTGTCGTCGTCGGCGTCAGTCGACGTGCAGGCCGCCGCAGCGAAGCACAGCGCCAGCAGCGTGACAGCAATGCGCCAGGCGAATCCTCGGTTTCGTTTCGTTCGATGCGGAGTGCGTGTGTGCAACATCTCGGTCCCCCTTGCGTCTGTTGCCTTCAGCCGCACAGGGCTCTGCAGCGGTGCTGCGGGATGTGCGACTTGCTGGCTCGACGCCGGTTGACCCGAGGGCGTTCCGCCTATGTCAGAGGAGCAACGGCCTTGTCATGGGGACGCAAATTGCGACGACTGCCCGACACACAGGCGCAACTTTCGTCACACAGCCCACAGTCAGGTCCCGGCCGCGATGACCGCTGCTGATAGCGCCAGCGCCGTTCCGGGCGGTTCGGCCCGCCACCGAGGCGCTCGGCTGTCGGGCGAGCCGGTCAGTCCTGCTTGGACTTGCCGGCGGCCTTCTGGTTCTTTTTCCAGATGCGGACTTCGGCGAGCGCGTCAGGGCCGTCGATGTCGGCCACCGAGCGCGGCTGGCGGTCGGCGAACGGGCCGGCCACGGCTTTCCAGCCGCGGGGCGCCACGCCGAAGCGCTTGGCCAGGATCGCCACGAAGATCTTGGCCTTCTCGTCGCCGTAGCCGGGCAGCGCCCGCAGCCGGTCATACAGCGCCTTGCCGCTGCGCGCATCGGCCCAGACAGCGCCGGCGTCGCCGTCGTAGTGCTCGACGATGTGGCGGGCCAGCTCACCGCAGCGCTTCGCCATCGATCCGGGAAAGCGATGCAATGCCGGTTTGGTCTTGAAGGCGGCTTCGAGCTCGTCGGGGTCCATCTCGGCAATGGCGGCCGGCGAGAAGCGGTCGCCCAGCCGTTCAGCCAGCCGGGCCGGTCCCTTGAAGGCCCATTCCATCGGGATCTGCTGGTCGAGCATCATCCCCAGCAGCAGTGCAAACGGATCGTCCCGAACAAGCTGATCGGCCTCCGGGTCGCCCGTGACCGCCAGCGTCCCCCCAATGTCACCCGCGCTGCTCGCCATGGAGCCGCACGCTACTGCGACGGAACTGGCGACGGCGTTGGTGGGTTCGCCGGAAAAGGAAATGAGTTTGCGGCGCGCACGGCTCCGCGTATGGTCAGGGCATGGAGTGGTCGAGCGTGGGGCCGATGCTGTCGGTGTTCGTTCCCATCGCCATCGCGTTCGCCGGCGGCGTGTGGGCAGTGATCAAGTGGGGCTTCGGGGGAGTCACGGACCGCATCGACGGTGTGGTCGATCTCGTCAACATCCGGTTCGATGACCAGAACGACCGGGTTGATGCCCGGTTCGATGCAGTCGATTACCGCTTCGATGCGGTCGACCACCGGTTCGAGTCCGTAGATGCCCGGTTTGATGCAATCGACCACCGGTTCGAGTCCGTGGATGCCCGATTCGATGGGGTGGACCACCGGTTCGAGGGGCTGGACAAGCGCATTGACGGCATCGACCGGCGCATCGACGAGATGCGTGTGGACCTCCGGGCGATTGTCAACCGGGTGGACTCATTGCACGCATCCGTAGCAACCGCATAGCCACCGACGGTCCAGCCGGATCCGTTGCTGCGCAGACAAGAACCGCGGCCGCCCGGTCAACGCGCACTGCGCTCCAGCTGAGTGCCCTTGAAGGGCAGAATGCCGTTTGTGGATGGCTGCGTGTTCTGTCGGATCGCCTCAGGGGCCGAGCCCTGCCATGCGGTGTACGAAGACGAGCAGTGCTTGGCGTTCCTGGACGTCTTTCCGAATACCGAAGCGTTCAGCGTGGTGATCACGAAGGAGTGTCTTCCTAGCGACATCGCACGAGCGGACGGTCATGTTGCTGCGGGCCTGTTGGAGGCAGCGCGCCGGGTTGCCGCCAAGATCGCCGCTGCGTATGACGACGTGGACCGCTGCGCGGTCGTGTTCGAGGGCATGATGATCGATCACCTGCATGCCAAGGTCATTCCGCTGCATCGGACTGCTGGCGTGCAGCCGAGCCCCGAGTCGGGAACGACGGCTCGTGGTGACCAGTACTTTGAGGCCTATCCCGGCTATGTGACCACTGAGATCGCAGCCAGTCGGGCAGACGACGATCACTTGGCTGCGGTTGCCGCCAAGATCAACTCGCAGGGCAGGCGTTGATGGGTGAAGCAGTTCCGTTTCCGACCGCCCAGCCGCGGGGGTACGAGTGGCTAGAGGGCGAGCCGGCGTTCGATGCCGAGCGGCATCTGCAGCTCGAAGAGCCGGCTGAGGTGCTGATGCTGGCCGACCTCGGCTATGACGCCGCCGAGATTGCCACGAAGGCCACGCCGGTGGCGCTGTCGTCACCGTTCCGGATGCTGAGCGACGAGGGCTCGGCAATCATGCTGGAAACCGCCCGGCGGCTGCGCTGCTTCACCCGCCCGGCGGGGGAGCGCATCGAACGGACCGTGCGCGGCGGTTGTTACCGCTCACGCTGGCTGCGGGACCTGTGCCTCAGCCCAGAGGTGACAGCACATCTCGAAGCGATCTACAGCATCGAGATCGCCCCGCACCCGATGCCGGTGCACTTAGGCCACATCAACTACGAGCCGTCGCAGATCGATGTGGGCATCGACAAGTGGCATCACGACACGCTGCCGCTCGACTACGTGCTGGCAGTGACCGACCCGGCGCGGGTTGCCGGCGGGCGTTTCGAGTGGTTCGGGGGCACCAAGCACGAAGCCGCTGAGCTGGCCGAGTCCGGCGAGCAGGTTCCGGCTGAGCGGACGGTCGCTCCCGAGTTTCCCGGACCCGGTTATGCCGTCGCGCTGCACGGCGACATGGTGGTGCACCGCGCTGGCCCGCTCGACGAGATGTGCGAGCGCATCTCGATGGTGAACGGCTACGTGGCGACTGGCGCCGCGGTCGACGAGCAGAGCCGCACGTCCGACCTGATCGGCATCGACGACCCAGAGGTGCTGTGGACCGAATGGGCCAAGTTCGCGGCATGGCGGAGCAAGGATCGCTTGGCGCATCTGATCGATGAGCTGGAGTTCACCTCCGACCGCGACGCCGTCATCACCCAGCTGGAAAGCGCGATCGACGATGCGCAGCGTGCCGTCGCCGAGATGCGCGCCGGCGAGAAGGGCCTGCTGCACTACGGCGACTGAGCGGCCGGATTCGCTGCGGCGCGGGCTGTTGCGGCGCTGCGAGCAGCCCTTCGGCTGAGCGGTAACCCCGCGGTATTGCCGATGCATGAATGGTCGCGGCGTCGAGGCCCGGTTGCGATGGCGCGCAGCGGCTGGCCGATTTGCGATGCTGGCGCGATGCAAACGCAGATGCTCATTGGAGGCCGCTGGCACGGCGCCGCAGGCGGCGAGCTGATCGACGTGCTGGACCCAGCAACCGGCGACGTTGCCGCCGGAGTCGCGGCAGGAACACCGGCCGATGCCGTAGCCGCGTGCGATGCAGCTGCTGCGTCACAGCCTGGCTGGGCAGCCACGGCGCCGCGTGTCCGCTCCGAGATCCTGCGCGACTCCCACCGGATCCTGATCGAGCACTCCGACGAACTGGCTGACCTCATCACGCTGGAGAACGGCAAGCCCCGAGCCGACGCCATCGGCGAGGTGGCCTACGCCGCAGAGTTCTTTCGCTGGAATGCCGAGGAAGCGGTGCGCATCCATGGCTCGATCAGCGTCGCGCCCTCGGGTGCCAACCGCATCATCACCCGCCACCCGCCCGTCGGCGTCGTGGCCATGATCACGCCGTGGAACTTCCCGGCCGCCATGATCACCCGCAAGCTCGCCCCGGCACTGGCCGCCGGCAACACGGTGGTCATCAAGCCGCCCCGGGAAGCCCCGCTGACCTCGCTGCGGGTCGCCGAGTTGCTGGCTGAGGCGGGGGTGCCGCCGGGCGTCGTCAACCTCGTGCCCACCGCCAACTCGGGCGCGTGGCTCGACGCCGTCGTGGACCACCGAGCCGTGCGGATGCTGTCGTTCACCGGCTCCACCGAAGTCGGCCGGGTGCTGCTGAAGCGTTGCGCCGACCGGGTGCTCAAGGTGGTGATGGAGCTCGGCGGCAACGCACCGTTCGTCGTATTCGCCGACGCCGACCTCGAAGCCGCCACGGCTGGCGCCATGGTCGCCAAGATGCGCCACTCGGCCGAGACCTGCACGGCAGCCAACCGGTTCTTCGTGGAGGCGCCAGTTCACGACGAGTTCATCGAACGGCTGGCGACGGAAATGGGCGCGATGAAGGTCGGCAACGGCAGCGACCCCGACGTCACCTGCGGACCCATGATCAACGCCGCATCTGTGTCCAATATCGACCGGCTGGTGCGCTCGGCAGTCGACGGGGGAGCCACCGCTGTCACCGGCGGCGCTGCCATCGACGGCCCGGGCTTCTTCTACGAGCCGACGGTGCTCGGCGGCGTGGAGCCCGGCGCGCCCATCACCCGCGAGGAGATCTTCGGGCCGGTCGCGCCCGTCACCAGCTTCACCGACACCGACGCGATGATCGCCGCCGCCAACGACACCGAGATGGGCCTCATCGGCTACGTGTACACACAGGACCTGGCCAAGGGCCTGGCGGTCAGCGAGCGCATCGAGGCCGGCATGATCGGCCTGAACCGTGGCGCTGTGTCTGACCCCGCGGCGCCCTTCGGCGGCATGAAGCAGTCGGGCCTGGGCCGCGAAGGCGCCAGCGAAGGCATCTACGAGTTCTGCGAGACCCAGTACATCGCCGCCGAGTGGTAGCTGGCGTGTTCCGCGCCGAAGGCCCGGCGCAGGGGCTCAGTCGAGGAAGCTGGGATCTCGCTCGACGACCTTGTCGTAGATCGGCTGGTAGCTGAACCAGCCGGCCAGCGGGCTGCCGGTCTGCGAGGCCGTGAGCTTGGCGGACTCGTGGCGGATCGGGATCGGCGTGCCGGCCGCCTCAGCCAGCAGCTGGCTCTGGCAGGTGCGCTCCATGGTGATGAACCACCACGCGGCCTCGTCCACGGTGTTGCCGACGGTGAGCAGCCCATGGTTCTGCAGGATCACCGCCTTGCAGCTGCCGAGCGCCTGGCCGATGCGCTTGCCTTCGGACGTGTCGAGCACCACCCCGGTGAAGTCGTCGAACAGGGCGTGGTCTTCGTAGAAGGCGCACGCATCCTGGGTGAGCGGGTCGAGCAGGCGGCCAAGGCTCGACCACGTCTTGCCGTACAGCGAGTGGGTGTGCGCGGCGGCGATCACGTCGGGTCGGGCCTTGTGCACCTCGCTGTGAATGGCGAAGGCCGCCTGGTTCAGCGGGTAGCGCCCCTCCACGATGTTGCCGTCGTGATCCACCAGCAGCAGGTCGGACACCTTGATCTGACCGAAGCCCACGCCGAACGGGTTGACCCAGAAATGGTCGGTCCATTCGGGGTCGCGGGCGGTGACGTGGCCGGCCACGCCCTCCTCGAAGCCGAAGAGCGAGAACGCCCGGTAGACCGATGCGAGGCGCTCCTTGCGGTGCTGCCGCTCGGCCTCGATCGTGTCGAACGTCGGCGCCTGCGGGATCGGGATCTCGGTGAAGGGGTCGGTGGCGGAATCGGTTGTGGTCGTCACGAGGGACATCGTACGACGCTCGGGCCGCGGTGACCGGGGCGCTGTCCCGCGCCTTCGCAAGGAAGGCTGGGCATCGCGGTCGTGACTTCGACCGTGATTCGGCTTCTGCGACTGCACCCGCGTAGTGTCCACCCGGTGAGCAGGGACGACGCTGTTGCAGCGAGCGGCGCGCCCGTGCGGTGCCTCGACGACGTGCGGGTCGTGGAGCTGACCACCGGCATCGCCGGGCCGTACGCCGCGCGCTTCCTGGCCGATCAGGGCGCCGATGTGGTCAAGGTGGAGCCGCCTGGCGGCGACCCGTACCGCGCCGACCCCGGCTTCCACGCAGTGAGCCGCAACAAGCGCTCGGCGGTGCCCGACGGAGTCGAATGGGAACGGGCCCCGCTGCCTGCTGATGTCGACGGACCGCCGGCGTCGCTGCCCGGCATCCTGCGGCCGACAGCGGCATCGATGACCACGCCGCCGCTGGGCGGGTTGCTCGCTGGCGCCGATGTCGTGTTCGTGCCCGACGGTCCCACCGCTGCGGCCGTTCGGAGACATGCCCCGAGCGCGGTGATCATCTCGTGCCCGACCTGGGGCGACGAGGGGCCGTACGCAACCCGCGCGGGCACCCCGTCGCAGGTGGCCGCCGTGACCGGCATCGGCTGGAACCAGATCAGTTACTCCGAAGGCCCTGTCGAGGTGGTGGTTCCCCTGGCCTCCTACGGCGCCGGGATGCTTGCTGCGATGGCAGCGGCGGCCGGCCTCTACGCACGGCGAGCCCACGGGTCGGCGCCGACCTACACCGTCTCGGAGGTGTCCGGCTCGGGCGCCATGCAGATCGGCGACTTCGAGGTACCCGAGATGGCCGACCTCGACCGCGACGGATCCTGCCCGCTCGGCTCGGCCGGCAGACTGCCCGTGTACCGGCTGTTCCGGGCCGCCGACGACCGCTGGATGTTCGTGGCCTGCGGCACGTATCCCTTCTACGAGGCGATGCTGCGAGCCATCGGCCGCGAAGACCTGCTGGGCGACGAGCGGTTCCCGGACCCGCCGTGGGGCCTGCTCGACCTCGAGCCGCTGGCGGAGATCACGCCGATCCTCGAAGAGGCGTTCGCCCAGCGCACGCTTGCCGAGTGGTTCGAGGTCTTCGCAGTGCACGATGTGCCCTGCCAGCCGACGCAGACCCGCGAGGAGTTCATGGCATCGGCGCTTGCGCAGGCCAACGGGCTCGCCACCACCGTCGAGCACCCCGAACTCGGCACCGTGCGCACCCCGCCCCAGCCGATGTGGATCGACGGCTGCGACCAGGTCGTGTTGCGGCCGGCCCCGCTCCTCGGCGAGCACACAGCCGAGGTCGCAGCCGAGCTGGCCGATGGCCCGTGGGCCGCAGCGACCGGCGGCGACGGCCGGGCGGCAGCCGCGGGCGAGACGCCGACGGGCGAACCCGCGAACCCGACAGCACCCGCCGAGGCACCGCTGGCCGGCGCGCGTGCTGTTGACCTCAGCTCCTTCATCGCCGGACCGGTCATCACCCGCCACCTGGCGATGCTCGGCGCCGAGGTCATCAAGATTGAACAGCCCGGCGGCGACCCGTTCCGGGTGCTCGGCCCGTACTTCAACGGCTGGAACCAATCGAAGCGCTCGATCTGCCTCAATCTCAAGGACCCTGCCGACCACGCGGTCATGGCGCAGCTCGTGGCCGGTGCCGACGTCATCGTGGAGAACTTCCGCCCCGGCGTCGCGGCGCGCCTCGGCGTCGCCGATGCCGACCTGCGGCACATCCGCCCCGATGCGGTGCTGGTGAAGAGCCCCGGCTACGGCCGTGACGACTCCATGGCCGAAGTGCCGGCGTTCGATCCGCTCCTGCAAGCCCTCGGCGGGATCATGGCGGCGCAGGGCGGCGACGACGAGCCGGTGTTCCTGACGGTGCCGGTGCATGACGCCGCCACGCCGATGATCGCCGCATTCGGCGTGCTGTGCTCCCTCTACCGGCGCCTGGCCGACGGCGAGGGCCGGACAGTACGAACGTCGCTCACACAGACCGTCACTGCCGCACAGGCAGCCGAGTTCGTGGACTACCCCGGGCGTCTGCCCGCCGAGCTGGGCGGCATGGACTACCGGGGCGCCGGCCCCGAGCGCACCTACCTCGAGGTCCCCGACGCCGACGGCCCCGAGTGGATCTGGCACGAGACGACACCCGAGGGCACCAGCGACCTGCCCGTCGAGCGGCGCGGCTTCGTGGGGTCCGCAGTCGCCGTCGACAACCGTCACGTCGTCGACCTGCCCGAAACCGAGTGGGGCCCGATGATCCAGCTCGGCTCCCTCGTCGGCGGCATCGACGTGACAATGCGCCGAGCCCCTTACCTCGACGAGCACCGAGCAGAGATCACCGCCGACCTCGCCACGCCCGGGCGCACAGGCACGCGGCCGGCGGCGGCCGACTGAAGGTTCCGGCTCGGCACGAAGAACGGAATGGGCCTCACTACGGTGAGCCCATGGCGACGGCGCGACTTGCCTCTGAGGATCTGCCGATGCTGCGCGGCACGGCAGCCTTCACCGCCGATCTGCCGCTTCCCGACGGCTGCTTGCACGCAGCGTTCGTGCGCTCGACGGTGGCCCACGGCGACCTGCGCAGCGTCGATCTGCGCGAGGCGGAGCAGGCGCCGGGCGTCGTCGCCGTCTTCGAAGCGGCGGGGCTGGGATTGGAGCCGCTTGAGTATT
The DNA here is from genome assembly GCF_965204125.1 of Candidatus Poriferisodalis sp. Taxonomy (GTDB): domain Bacteria; phylum Actinomycetota; class Acidimicrobiia; order Acidimicrobiales; family Poriferisodalaceae; genus Poriferisodalis. Next base: position 2,730,251 of record NZ_OZ241968.1, read on the forward strand.
ACCGGGCCACCACGCTCGGCGGCCAGATGGCCCGGCCGCTGCTGGCCACCGAGCGGGTGCGCTTCGTCGGCGAGCCGATCGCGGTCGTGCTGGCCGACTCGCCCGTCCATGCCCTCGACGCCGCTGAGCTGGTCGCCGTCGAGATCGATGTGCTGTCGGCGGTCGTTGACGCTGAGGGGGCCGCTGCCGACGACGTGCTGCTGTTTCCCGATGCAGGAACCAACGTGGTGCGGCCGCTGGATCCCCCCGACGGCGGCGGCTTCCTGTCACCGCCCACCGAAGTTGACGACGCAGCTGCACCTCCTGCCGAACCCGGTGAGGATCCCTGCGACGGCGCGCAGTGTGTCGTGGAGCTGGTCTGCGAGAACGACCGGATCACGTCGCTGCCGATCGAGCCGTGCGCCATCGTCGCGACGCCCTTCGAGCTGCTCCGGGGCACGCCGCTGGCGCAGGGCGCTTCGCCTGACTGCGAGCTGGACATCTGGAGCACCGGCCAGGGCGTGCACAGCGCGCCGTACCTGTACCGGCGTTTGCTGGGCATCCCGGTTACGGCGGTGCGAGTCCGCGAACCGCAGGTCGGCGGCGGGTTCGGCGGCCGGGGCGACCCCATGCCGGAGTTCTTCGTGGTGGCCCGGGCCGCCCAGCTGCTCGGACGCCCGGTTCGCTGGGTGCAGAGCCGCCAGGAGCAGTTCGTCTCGATGCCCTACGGGCGGGGCCAGCGGCACCGCATCCGGATGGGTTTCGACCCCGACGGCCGCATCGTCGGGATCGACGTGGTCATGTGGTGCGACGCCGGTGCGTACCCGCACATGGCGCCGATGCTCACTGCGGCCAGCTACCGCCAGAGCACCGGCCTGTACCGCGTGCCGCGGCTGCGCTACCGCATCGGCTCCGCGGTCACGAACGCCCCGCCCACCGGTGCCTACCGCGGCGCCGGCCAGCCCGAGGTGAACGCTGCGCTCGAGCGGGCCATCGACGCCGGCGCCCGCGAGCTGAGCCTCGATCCCGCCGACGTCCGCCGCCGGAACCTGCTGCGTGCCGACGAGCTGCCGTTCGACACGGGCACCGGCATTGTGCTCGACAGCGGCGACCCGCACCGCGCGCTCGATACTGCCCAAGAACTGATCGATGCCGAGCGCTGGCAGGTGCTGGCAGCCGAGCGCCGGGCAGCCGGCAGCCGTTCAGCACTGATCGGGATCGGCTACGGCTGCTACAGCCAGAGCGCGGGCAGCGGCGACGACCCCGACTACGCCTCGCTGGAGCTGGGATCGGACGGGAGCGTGCTGGTGACCTGCGGCAGCCACGGCCACGGCCAGGGTCATCACAGCCTGTGGGCCCAGATCACCAGCGCCCGGGTCGGGATCGCCGAAGGCGCCGTGCGGGTGAACGACGCCGATTCGGTGACGTCGTCCTACGGCGGGGTGACCGGCGGTTCGCGCACCGCGACGGTGCTGGGCAGCCAGATCGCCGAAGCCGCGACCGAGCTGCGTACCCGCATCTGCGAAGTGGCGGGAGAACTGCTTGAGGCCAGCCCCGACGACATCAGCCTCACCCCCGACGGTGCGCACGTCGCTGGCGTGCCGTCCCGGCTGACGAGCTGGACCGACATTGCCGCAGCCGCACCGGAGGGAATCAGCGCCACCGTCACCGAGCGCAGCGCCGAGGTGACCCATCCCTACGGCACCCACGCCGCGGTCGTCGAGGTCGATGCGGAGACAGGCCGTGTCGAGCTGCTGGCGTTCGCCGCGGTGGACGACTGCGGGCGGATGCTGTCGGAGGCATCTGTCGAGGGCCAGCAGCACGGCGGCGCGGTGGCCGGCATTTCCCAAGCGCTGATGGAGGCAGGGCAGTGGGACGCCGACGGCACCCCCCGCACCACCACGCTCGTCGACTATCTGATCCCTGCCGCAGCCGATGTGCCCTCCATCGACACTGCCCGGCTCGGCACGCCGACCGAGCGCAACGAGCTCGGCACCCGCGGCATCGGCGAGAACGGAGCCATCGCCGCCCCGCCCGCCGTGCAGAACGCTGTCATCGATGCCGTCGCTCACCTCGGCGTGACCCACATCGACATCCCGCTCACACCCCAGCGCGTCTGGGAAGCGATTCGAGCCGCTCAATAGCAAAGCAATGCTTGAATGCAGGCAAGCGACCCCGGAGGCACCCATGGTCGAGCCGGATTTCCTGCACTTCGACACGCTGGCGCTGCACGCCGGCCAGCGGCCCGACCCGACCACCGGGGCGCGAGCCGTGCCGATTTACCAGACGACGTCGTTCAGCTTCACCGACACCGAGCAGGCAGCCAGCCTGTTCAACCTCGAGATCCCCGGCCACATCTACAGCCGCATCTCCAATCCCACCGTTGCCGTGCTCGAGGAGCGGATCGCCGCGCTCGAGGGAGGCGTCGGCGCGGTCTGCACGGCGAGCGGCATGGCGGCGTTCCACCTGGCGTGCGCCACGATCGCCTCAGCGGGCGACCACATCGTGGCCAGCCGCAACATATACGGCGGCACCCACAACATCCTGAGCCTCACGCTGCCCCGCTTCGGCATCACCACGACGTTCGTCGACCCCCGCGACCTCGATGCGTGGCGCAGCGCCATCCAGCCCAACACCAAGGTGCTGTTCGCCGAGACGCTGGGCAACCCCAACATCGAGGTGCTCGACGTGCCGGCCGTGGCCGCAGTCGCCCACGAGGCCGACCTGCCGCTGATGCTCGATGCCACGTTCACCACTCCGCACCTGATGCGGCCCATCGAGCTGGGTGCAGACATCGTGATGCACAGCGCCACCAAGTTCCTCGGCGGTCACGGCGTCGCGATCGGCGGGGTCGTGGTGGACGGCGGGCGTTTCGACTGGGCCGCTTCGGGCAAGTTCCCGACGCTCAGCGAGCCGTATGCGGGCTACCACGGCATTGCCTTCACCGACGAGTACGGGCCGCAAGCACTGTCGATGCGGGCCCGAGCCGAGGGCCTGCGCGACTTCGGCGCCGCCATGAGCCCAGCGGTGGCATTCCACCTGCTGCAGGGTGTCGAGACGCTGCCGCTGCGCATGGACCGCCATGTCGCCAACACCGAAGCGGTCATCGAGTTCCTCACCTCCCACGACGCCGTGAGCTGGGTGAGCCACCCGTCGGTACCGTCCCACCCAGATCACGAGTTGGCCAAGCAGCTGCTGCCGCGAGGCGCCGGCGCGATCCTGAGCTTCGGCGTGGAAGGCGGCCGCGAGGCCGGACGGCGGTTCATCGAGGCGGTGCGGCTGGCGTCGCATCTGGCCAACGTGGGCGACGCCAAGACGCTCGTGATCCATCCCGCCAGCACCACCCATCAGCAGATGAGCGCTGAGGATCTGGTCGCCGCCGGGGTCGGCGAAGACCTGGTGCGGCTGTCGGTGGGCCTCGAGTACCCGGGCGACATCATCTCAGACCTGTCCCGCGCCCTGCGCGCCTCGCAGAAGGGCTGAAGCGATGACAGCGACCGAGACGTTTTCGCTTGACGTCCGTGGCCACGCTGTGGGTGTGGCCGCAGGGGGAGTGGTACCCGATGCGGCATCGGCGGCCGAGGCGCCGGTGGTGCTGCTTGTGCACGGCGCAGGCATGAACCGCACGGTGTGGCAGCTGCAGACACGCTGGTTGGCACACCACGGCTACACCCCGCTCGCCATCGACTTGCCGGGCCACGGCAACAGTGAGGACGAGCCCCTCGGATCGGTGGCCGAGATGGCCGACTGGCTCAGCGACGCCATCACCGCCGTCGGGGAGCGGCTGGATTGCGCCCACGTACGTCTTGTCGGCCATTCGATGGGGTCGTTGGTGTGCACCGAGGCGGCTGCCGCCGATCACGATCGCATTGCTCGCCTGGTGCTGATGGGCACCGCAGCGGGAATGCCTGTGCATCCGGCGCTCTTGGGCGCTGCGGAGAAGAACGAGCTGCTGGCACCGGAGCTCATGACCGCATGGGGACACGGCAACCGGGCGCATGTCGCCACCAATCCGACGCCGGGCCTGTGGATGCTCGGCGGCAGTGTGGCCCTGCTGGAACGGGCCGACAACGGTGTGATCCATGCCGACCTGTCTGCCTGCGCGGCCTACGAAGCCGGCGACGTTGCTGCGCGAGTCAAGTGTCCGGTGACGGTGATCGTGGGCAGCGAGGACAAGATGACCCCGCCGCGGGCCGCAGCACCGCTGATCGCCGATTTCGCCGATTGCGATGTGGTGCACCTCGCCGGAGCCGGCCACATGATGATGAACGAGGACCCGGCCGCCGTCCGGACGGCACTCGCCAAAGCACTCGCCTAGCCGGCTGGTTGTGAGCGCTCCGCGCCGTGCCGGTCGTGCGCGCTCCGCGCGCGGCTGCCATCATGTGCTGGCGGCAATGTGACGCAACCTGCCGCAGAAGGAGCCGGACATGGCAGTCGAGCGATTTCCCGTCGAGGCCTCGCACATCCTGATGTTCGCGAGGTCGATCGGCGACACGAACCCGATCTACAGCGACCCGGAGTACGCAGCCGGCACCGAGGTCGGTTCGATCATTGCGCCGCCGACCTTTGCGCAGTCGAGTGCGCAATTCGACCCCGACTACTTCCTGCGCCCCAAGCCCGACAAGAAGTGGTTCGGCAGCGGCCGCACCGCATCGGGCACCTTGGTGCGCGACCTCTCCGAAGCAGACGGCGACGACGTCAAAGACGAGCGTGAGGACGACAAGCAGTCCGGCGCTGCCGCTGGCGGGCTGCACGCCGAGCAGCACTTCACCTATCACCGGCATCTGAAGCCGGGCGACGTGCTGCACACGGTCACCTACGACGGCGAGCGGTGGGAGAAGCAGTCCAAGCGGGCAGGCATCCTCAAGTTCTCCGAGGCTGTCACCGAGTACCGCGACGAGGACGACGAGCTGGTCATCACAGCCAAGGGCGTCGGCGTCGTCACCGAGAAGGTCATCGACAACTAGCGGTTCGCCACGGGCACGAACGCAGCACTCACCACCCAGGAAGGCACACAGACATGGCACTCAGCGCATCGCAGCTCAACGTCGGCGACAGCTACTCCGAGCAGATCGTCGACGACCTCACCCGTACCCAGATCGTCCAGTACGCCGGCGCGTCGGGCGACTACAACCCGGTCCACACCGATGAGAAGTTCGTCACCGAGGTGGCCGGCTACCCGACGGTGTTCGCCCACGGCATGCTCACCATGGGCATGACCGGTCGCATGGTCACCAACTACGTCGGCGACGGCCGCCTCACCTACTACGGCGTGCGGTTCACCAGCCAGGTGTGGCCCGGCGACACGCTCACCGCCAAGGCCGAGGTTGCCGACATCCGTGACGAAGACGGCCAGAAGCTGGTCGATCTCACCATCACCACCACCAACCAGGACGACCGGCCAGTCCTCACCGGCCAAGCCACCGCCCGCCTCGACGACTGAACGGCGCTCGTCCTTCGCCCTGCCGGCGGCCAATCGCTTTGTCGATCCAGCGCGCCCTTGTGCTACAATGTAGAACATGGCCGAAGTCGGGATCCGGGCGCTGAAACAGAACGCATCTGAGGTCGTGGCGCGGGTCGAAGCAGGCGAAGAGATCACCGTGACGAACCGAGGTCGACCCGTTGCGAAGATCGTGCCGCACGTGAGCAAGCCCCGCCAGTCACGCATCGAAGAGATGATCGCCCGCGGCGAGATCACTCCGGCGACTGGTGATATCAGGGATTTCCTGCCGCCCCCGCCGGCACCACCCGGGCGCAGCCTGTCGGAGGTGCTGCTGGAGATGCGGGCCGAGGAACGGTACTGACAGCGCCGTTGAACGGTGAACTTCTATTGCGACACATCGGCACTCGCGAAGGCGGTTCTTGACGAGGCGGAATCGGGGGCATTCGCCGCGTGGCTGACCGAGACACAGCGCTTGCTGTACTCGTCCGATCTGACGCGTACCGAGTTCATGCGAGCAGTTCGACGCCATGCGCCCACCTTCCAAGCCCGGGCACGCTCGCTGTTGAGCACTGTGATGTTCGTGCAATTGACTCCGTCGCTGCTCGAACGGGCGGCCTTGCTCGATCCTCCTGAGCTTCGCAGCTTGGACGCCATCCATCTCGCGACTGCGCTGAGCCTCGGCAACGAGCTCGACGGTCTCGTCACCTACGACGAGCGGCTCGCACGCGCAGCGCGCGAGAGCGGTATCCCCACACTCGCACCCAGCTAGCGGGCGGGTTCCGGGCCTTCGCCATGGCAGTCCGGCACGTCTTGCTGGCTGGGTTGCTGCGCCGGAGGCCCGCTAGGCGGGGCTGCGTGGGGGTTCAGCGGGTCCAGTCGTCGAGGGCGGTTTGGTTGATGGCGTTGGGGCCGCCGAAGACGATGAGCTCGCCGGCGCGGCGCAGGTAGCTGGCGACGATGGTGGGGAGCCGGTCTGGTTGGGTGAGCACGAGGGGGGCGCATCGGCGTGCGAGCAGGGGTGCGGAGGCTGCGGCGTCGGCGGGGTTGGTGCCGGTGGCGAGCCCGACGGTGTCGGTGGTGAAGCAGACGCGTCCTTCCAGGGCAGGGCTGTCGAGCCAGCGGGCGAACTTGACCGCGGTGGCGTAGCGGTCCGCTCCGCCGAGGCGGGTGATGTTCATCGGGCGGTCGCCGGTGCGGTTGGCTTGTGCGATCGCGCGTATCTGGTCCTCGGTTTCTGTGCTGATGGCGGCGGTGCCGCCCATGACGACGACGTGATCTGCGAACTCGGCCAGATACGCCGCGGCGTCGGGGTGCAGCCCGTCTTCGTCGACGAGCAGGATCGGGTGGGGTCCCTTGGCGGCGAGCGGGCCGGCTGCGAGGGCGTCGGCGAACACGCGGCTGGATGCGACGATCACGGTGCGTCCCAGCAGCGGCCCCAGCGTGTCGGGGCGCCCCACACGACGCGCCACCGCGACCGCTGTCGCTTCGGCGTCGTCGGCGGTGATGCGCTCGATGTCCGCGTCGATGTCGGCCAGAGCTTCGAGGGCTGTATCGGTGATGTGCTCTGTGGAGCCCACCGCGATGATCTCAGTTACGCCGAGGCTCTTGATCCACTCGATCGTGTCGGCGGGGAGCCCGTGGGGGGCGGTGAGCAGCAGGGCCGCGTCGAGCGCTCCTGCGAGGGGGCCTGCGGTGAGGGCGTCGGTCCAGCTGTGCCCGCCTGCGAGCACCACGGTGGCGAGCTTGCCGTCGGCTGCGGCGGCGACCTCGCGTGCTACCGCGAGCGAGGTGGCGTAGCGATCTGGGCCCCACAGCCGCTCGGTCTGGCCGGCGTCCTGGTCGTCGCCGCCTCCGCCGCCTCCACCGCCGCCGCCACCACCACCGGGGCCGGGGCCGCCTCCGACGTTGACCGACGGCGGCGGGGTTCGGATGCCGGTGCCGGTGTCGGTGATCGTGAGCGTGACGGTGGCGGGGGAGCCTTCGGCGAGTCCGGCGGGCAGCGTGCCCAGCGAGACGTCGACCTTTTCGTCGTCGGTGTCGGTGTCGCGGACGGTGACCAGCGTGGTGGTGCCGCTCGTGCGCCCGGCCGGGATGGTGACGCTGTCGGGCGGGGTCCAGTCGCCTTCCTGGGCAGGGCTGTCCCCCGCTGCGGGCGCGACGACGATCGGGATGACCGCCTGCTGGGCGAGGGCTTCTGAGAGGGTGACGGTGACGGTCGCCGCGGCGGTCTCGCGCACCGGGTTCGGCGACACGGCTATCGACGCGGTCGGCAGCGCGGTGACCCGCACTGCGACCGACGCGGCCGACAGCGACGACGGGTATGCCGCGTCTGAGCCGCCGACGGTGTGGGTGATCGTCGCGGTGCCGTCGGTGACGCCGGTGACGGTGACGGTCTGGGGCTGCTGCCAGTTGGCGCTGTCGAACGTCAGCACGCACGGGTCCGCGGCCGCGCAGGCCACGGTGGCTTTGGCGGTGTCGCCGCTGGTCGGGGTGACGGTCACCGCCGATGAGGGCCGGGCGCCTGCGAGGCGGACCGTGTAGGTCCCGGCCGCGCCCGCTTTGACCGTCACGTCGGCTGTGCTGATCTGCACGGCGCCGTCGTTGTCGGTGATCGTGACGGTCGCCTGTGCTCCGTTCTGGTGGCGCGCGTAGCGGTCGCCGAGGTCGTCCACAGGGTCATCGGCCGCGGCGATGCGCAGCCGGATCGTCTCGTCGCCCTCCGCTGTGCTGTCGTCGGTGATCGTCACGGTCAGGTTCTTGGTGGTGGACGTGTCGGTCGGCCCGAACGTCACCCGCTTGGCGGCGATCGTGTAGTCGGCGCCTTCTGTGGCAGTGCCGCTGGCCACTACTTCGATGTCGAAGGCGATCTCGGCGGCGGGCAGCGCGGACACCGTGACGGGCACGGTCACCGTGCCGGCGCTCTCGGCGGCAGCGGCGGTGTGGGTGGTGGTGGCGTCGGCCGCGTTCCCGAACGCTACCGACAGGCCCGCGGTGTCGCCGTCGGCGATGTCGACCCGGGCGCAGGCGGCGTCCTGCGCGCACGTGCGGCCCGTCGCGGGATGGGTGCGCGTCTCGCGGGACCATCCCGCAGTCGCGGTGGAGATGACGACGTAGTAGTGCTCGTCGCCCTCGGCGAGGTCGTCGTCGGCGACCGGATCCTCGAAGGTGACGGTGCGCTCGCCCTCCAAGACCGTGACCGTCGAAGGCGGCGACGCGAGGTCCACAGCGACATCGGCGAGGCCCGCTTCGGGGGTCGGCAGCGGCGGGTTGGCGATCAGGTGCTCCAGGTCGTTCTGGCGGGAGCGGTCCACGGTGAACGTCAGCCCGCCCGTGGGCGCCAGGGCGCCCAGGGTGATCGTGAGCTGCGCGGTGGCGCCCTCGTCTGCCGCGTCCCTCGGGGGGTCGACCCGGAACACGTTGCGGGCGGCGTTGACCTTGACGGAGAACTCCGCGAGGCCGTTGAGCTGGTTCCACGCCGCATCCGACGACTCGGTCGCGTGCGCGATCTTGACATCGCCGGCCGCGACCGCGGTGACGGTGACGGTCTGGGGATCCTGCCAGTTCGTCGACGTGAAGGTCAGCACGCACGGGTCCGCCGCGCACGACACCGTCGCCTTGTCGGTGTCGCCGCTGGCCGGCGTGACGGTCACCTCGCCCGCCGGCGCCGTCGCGCCGCTCAACGCGACCATGTAGTCGACGGTCTCGCCGGGGATCAGCACAGCCGACGGCGGGTCGATGCTGATTCCCGACGCGTTCTCCACGATCCGCAGTTCCAGCCTGTCGGCCTTTTTGGTGACACCGCGGCGGGCCGCCACAGCAGCCAGGCTCATCTGCTCGGGGTTCGGCTCGTCGCGGCTGTCCGAGCGCAGCGTCAGCGTCGCCGTGGCCTGCGTCTGGCCCTCCTCAATGGTGAAATCGGCAGGCAGCCGGTAGTCGTCGGGGCACGCCCATCCCTTGAAAGCGGGATTGGTGCGGCACTGGGTCCTCACGAACCCGCTGTACTGCTCAAGCGTCGGGTTCGACACCGACACCGACCACCCCCCGGGACCCACCGGAATGTCAGCCGTCGCCGTCACCGTCACCGGAGTGCCCTCCAGCACCGGAAACCAGCCCCCCGGCGTGGCAGTCACCCCCGACAACGACAACGCCACCGAGCCCACCGCGTCCTCGCTCGTCAACGTCACCAACGCCGTCGACGCGTCGGTCACACGCTCGTAGTAGTCGCCCAGATCGTCAATCACGGAGTCCGCCGCCGCGATCCTGAACCCGATGAACTCGTCGTCCTCCTCCACGACATCGTCCACGACGTCGATCGTCAGATCCTTGCTGAACCCGCCGGCGGTGTCGTCAAAGCTCACCGTCGTCGCCGCGAACCCGTAATCCTTGGGATTCCCGTCCGGATTGGCAGCATCGGCGCTGGCACGCGCGTCCTTGCCGACCCCGTCAGGCACGTCGGTCGCCTCCACCGTGAACGACACCGCAGACTCGGGCAGATGACTGATCGTGACCGGCACCGCCAGCGTGCCGTCGCCCTCAGCCGCGGTCGCCGTGTACGCGGCAGGGGTGTCCCCGTCGGCGGGCACTGCTGTGCCGATCACGATCTTGGCCTCGTCACGGTCCTCGTCCACGATCGTCACCGACGCCAGACGGCCCTGCGCGTGACGCACGTACAGACCGAACAAGTCGCCTGTGCCTGACGCGATGTCCAGATCGATCGCCTGATCGTTCTCGACCAGGTCGTCGTCGGTGATCGTGATCTCCACGTTCTGGGTCAGCGCACCTGTCGGGGTGAACGTGAACGACTTCGCGTTGATCGTGTAGTCGGTGTTCTCGGTCGCCAGCCCCGACACCGACACCTCGAACACGACATCGGACTCAGGCGCAGCGCTGATCGTGATCGGCACGCTCACCGTCCCGACGGTCTCGCCAGGACGCACCATGTGCTTCACAGTCGCCGCAGCATCGCTCCCGAACGCGATCTTCGCGTTGGCGGCCTCGTCGTCGGTGATCGTCAGCGTCGCCTCCGACGACGCCCCGTCGGTGTCGGTGGCCGGGTCGCCCTCGGCGTCGCGGCCGTACAGATCTCCCACGTCGTAGTCCACATCAGTGCTGGCCCGCGCCGCGGCGATTTGCAGCTTGATCGTCTGGGCTCGCTCCACCAGGGCGTCGTTCTGGATCGCGATCGACACGTTCTTGGTCAACGCCCCGGTCGGCCCGAACGTCACCGACTTCGTGGCGATCCGGAAATCGCCTGCCGCCTCCGGCGGCCCCGCGTCGTACTGCGTCGCAGTACCCGAGCCGAGCACCTCCACGTCGAACGTCGTCGACGCGCCCGGCAGCGCGCTGACCGTGACCGGCACCGACAGCGTCCCGCCCGACACGTCCTCGGCCACGCTCGCCTCGTACTCAGCGGTCGCCGCAGCGTCGCTGCCGAACGCGACCGTCGGGCCGGCGTCGGCCTCGTCGTCGGTGATCGTCACGGTCGCCTTGGAGCCGCTGGCATGACGCGCGTACAGATCGCCCAGGTCATCAGGCGTGACATCCGCCGCCGCGATCTGCAGCTCCACGGTCTCGTCGAGCTCCACCAGGCTGTCGTCTCGCAGCGTGACCGTGACGTTCTTGGTCACCGACCCGTCCGTCTCGGCCGTGTCGGTCGGCCCGAACGTCACCGACGCCGGCACCGTGTAGTCCCCGGCCGCACCCTTCGTCGCGGTGCCCGCCGCGGTGATATCGAACGACGTGTTGGTCTGGGGCCGCGCGGACACCGTCACCGGCACCAGCACCGTCGCAGGCGAGGTCTTGTTCTCCGCCGCCGACACCGTGTGCGCAGCCGTCGCCGAAGCAGAGCTGCCGAACGCGATCTTGGCGTTGGTCGTCTCGTCGTCGGTGATGTCGACCGTCGCGGTGGCCGACGCGCCCGACGGCACCGACCAGCCCGTCGCCGGCCGCCCGATCGTCACGGTGAACGACTCGGCGCCCTCCACCAGGTTGTCCTGGGCGATGGGCACCGTCAACGTCGCGGTGGTCATGTTCTGCGCCACCGTCACCGTGGCCGGCGTCGTGCCCGTGTCCGCCGTGGTGGCGGTGCTTCCCGAGTAGTTGTAGGTCACCGAGAGGTCCTGGCCCGCTGACGCGGTCGGCGCGCGGCCCAAGGTGACCGTCAGCGACGCGTCCGAGCCCTCCGCGGTGGGTCCCGTGTAGTCGATCTTGTAGGTCTTGGTCGACGCGTTCACCGTCACGTCGACGTCGTCGACCGAAAGCGTCGTCGGGTACCGCGTCGTGTCGCCGCTGGTCTGCACGTCGTGGTCGATGTCGGGGGTGCCCACCGCCACGCCGGTCACCGTGAACGTCTTCTCGTCGTCCCAGTTCGACGCCGTGAACGTGTACGACGCCGGGCTCACGGTCGCCTTGCCGGTGTCGTCGCTTCGTGCGCGCACTGTCACGCTGCCGGTCGGCTTGGTCGCCAGCCTCACCGTGTAGGAGACCGTCTCGCCCACCTCCACCGCGACCGACCCCGCCGACACCTTCACCGCGGGCACCGCCGGGGTGCCCGACACGAACCCCCACGCGCCGTTGCGGGCGTCGCTCACGGCGCGCACCCGCACCCGATACAGCCTGTCGTTGGTCAGGCTGCTGATCGTGTGCCCGGTGGCGGTGCCGGTGTGGGCGGCGTCCACCCAGCCCGCCGACGCCGACGGATTCGCGCCCGTCTGCACCGCCTGAGCGTTCGGCGCGGCCGTCGCCGACGCCGACGTGTAGTGCACGTCATAGCCCGACAGCGCCGCCGCCGCCGGGGCGGTCCACGACAGAACCAGCTTCGCGCTCTCCCCGCGCACCCCCAGACTCGACGGGGCGGCGGCGACGTCGTTGTCGACGATCGTGATCGTCAGCGTCCCCGCCGAGTCATGCCCCGCAGCCGACGGCTCCAAGACCAGATCCTCGTCGAGCTCCACCACAGTGTCGCCCTTGATCGTCACATCGCCCGTGCCCGACATCGCGTTCGCAGCGACCGCGATCGACGCCGGCAGCGTGTAATCCGCCGTCGTCGCCGTCGACGTGTTCGTCGCCGCCAAGGTCACCGTCACACCCTGAGAACCCGCCGCTGCCGACAGTGTCGCCGTCACCGTCACCGTCTGATCCGCGTCGGTCTCGGTCACCGAACCCGACACCACCGACAGCGTCACCGTCGGCTGCGTCGGCGCCGCAGGCATGCCCGTCGTGTGCGCCCACGCGCCGTTGCCCGCGGCGCTGGCGGCGCGCACACGCACCCGATACGTGTCGCCGTTCGTCAGACTCTCGATCGTGTGCGTCGTGGCCGAGGCCCCGCCGGTGACCGTGCCGCCGGTCACCCAGCCCATCGACGCGTCAGTGCCTTGCGCCTCCGCGTCATTCGTCACAGCCCCGTTGCCTGACGTCGGCGCCGTCGTGTACTGCACCGCATAACCCGACAGCACCCCCGACGGCGCCGTCCACGACAGATCCAGCTCCCCGCTGGCGCCCGCCGCAGCCGACAGGCCCGTCGGCGCCGCGGGCGTGTCGTCATCGGTGATCGTCACCGTCGCCGTCGCGGTGCCGCCCGAGGTCACCGACCAGCCCGTCGCCGTCGCCGGGCTGATCGACACCGTGAACGTCTCATGGGCCTCCACGTCGGTGTCGGTCTTGGTCGGCACGCTCAACGACGCCGTCGTCGCGTTCGCCGACACCGACACCGTCGTCGGCGGCGAATTCAGATCGGCCGCGCTCGCCGTGCTGGGGTTCGCGTAGCCGTAGCTCACCGTGAACGCCAGCCCGCCCGTCGGCGCGGCCTCGCCCAGCCTGATCGTCAACGACGCCGACGATCCCTCTGTCGCCGACGCCGTCGACGACGCGAACTCATAGGTCTTCGCCGACACCGGCACAGCGGTCACCGTCAACGCCACCGACGCCGCCGACGAGTAGTCCGTGTCCGAACTGGTCACCGCATGGGACACCGTCGCCGATCCCGCCTCTGCGCCGGTGACCGTGACCGTCTGCGCTGTCGCCCAGTTCCCCGACGAACCGCCCGTGAACGTCATCGCGCCGGTCACCGTCGCCTTGGCCGACGGGCTGACCGACGGCGTCACCGTCACCGTCGCGGTCGGCTCAGAGTTCAGCTTCACCGTGTAGGTCGCCGTCGCGCCCACCTGCATCGACAGCGCCGTCTCCGACACCGTCACACCCGCCGTGTCGTCATCGGTGATCGATATCGACACGGCATCACTCGCGGTGTACCCCGTCGCCGACGCCGTCACCGCCAGCGTCTCGGCGTCCTCGTCGATGTCGTCGTCGACGATCGTCAACGACGCCGTCCCCGACGTCGAACCCGACGTGATCGTGATCGACGCCGGCAGCATGTAATCGCCCGACGTCACCCCCGTGCCGCTGACCGACAGGTTCACCGTCACATCCGACGTCGGCGCCGACGGCACCGACGCCGTCAACTCCACCACCCTGTCAGTATCGGACTCCGCCACCGTGCCATCAGCCTCATCACTCGCCAACGAGATCTCCGGCATAGCCGCCGACTGCCCCAACAAGCCCTTCACCGTGATCGCGAACGCACGGGCTGAACCCGTCCGCTCCCAGGTGGCGCTGGACGGGGTGTTCTGACGTGTGAGGTACGTCGTGTCGTCGATGGACCAGCCTGTGGCGCTGTCCGCATCCTCTTGATCCCTGGTCGTGGTCAGGATCTCGAAGTTGGTGTTGTCGGTCGTGTACACCATCAGGAAGTAGTTCGTGCTGGCGTCCAGCCCGGCGCTGTCGGGCGCCGCGAACGACACCCAGCCCGACGATGTGGTCTCCGGAACGTCCAGATCGTGGACCTTCGCGTTCGGGCTGCCGCCGGTCTTGGCCGACCACACCTCCGCCTTGAGCTTCGGGGTCTGCGCAGAGGTCAGAGCGGTGCGCGTGCGCACCTCGATGCTCGACAGCGTGTAGCCGCCGCTGTTGGCCCCCGTCGAGAACCTGCTGACAGACAAGCTCCCGTTAGTGCCGAAGTAGATCGTCTGGCCGCCCAGCTTCGTCGAGTTGCTTACCAGCTTGATCGGCGTCGGGTCCTGCGCCTCAGCCGGCGGCACCCCTCCGAAGAACAGCACGGGCACTGCCGCCAGCGCTGCTGCCGCCAGCAGCACCAGGCAGCGCCGCCAAGCCCGTCGGCGCCTCACGCCTGTACCCGATCTCGCCCGCAGCCGTAACTCGGGGGGGGGGGGGGTCGCAGAGACGCGCCGAATGAGGCTTCGTGCTCAGCTCATCGGCGCCGGCGGAACGGTAGGTGCTCACGGCAGGCCACGATAACGGCATCCACAGAGCCAGCAGTGGTTATGTACAGCCATTCACAGAGCCAACGACACTCATATACAGCAATCATGCGCAGCTGGCGTCCTCGCCAGAACGCCGGTGAGATGCGCCCGCCGAGGGGTGCCGCGCTCGGGCCGTCAACCATTCGCACACCGGACGTTGGGCTGCCATTGCCCTGACGATGCCAGCCACCGCACCCGACGGCCGGCAAGACGCGAAGGCGCCGAGGTCACGGGGCGAGGGCGGTGATGGGGATGACGGACACGCCGTCGGGGTGTTCGAATCCGTAGCCGCCGGCGGTGATGATCGCGAGGCGCGACGGTGTTCCGCTGCGGTCGGGGTCGACTCTGTCTTGCAGGCGGCGGAGTGATCGGACGCCTTCTTCGATGCCTTGCTCGCTGCCGAGCTTGACCTCAGCGGCGACCCAGCGGCCGTCGGGGTGCTTGACGATCACGTCGACTTCCAAGCCGTCGCTGTCGCGGTAGTGGGACAGGTCGAGGCTGTTGGCCTGTCCGTAGACGCGGAGGTCGCGCACGACCAACGACTCGAACAGCAGCCCGACGAAGCTTCGGTTTCGCATCACCGATTCGAGATTGGTTTCCAGGGCCGCCACAGCCAGCGAGGGGTCAGCGAAGTGGCGCTTCGGCGCGTTCCGCAACTGCGCCCTCGAGGTGAGATGGGGCTTCCAGGCTCGCAGATCCTCGATCACGAACAGGCGCTCCAGGGCCGCCATGTACGAAGACACGGTGCGGCGCTCTATGGCGCCCTGCTCGTCAGCGGTGTCATTGGCCAAGGTGGCGAAGCTCGCCTCGGTGGAGATGTTTCGCCCGAGCGAGGCGAGCAGCTTGCGGACTCCTGCGGGATTGCGGGCCACCCCGTCCACTCGGGAAACGTCGGTGCGGCTGATCTCGTCGAGGTAGCCGCGGGTGGCCCGCAGCGCCGTGGCCAGGTCGGCGTTCAGGAGCTGTGGCCAACCGCCTCGGCAGGCCGCTTCCATCACGTCGTCGAGGCTGAGACCGCGATCTGGGGCGGAGCACCGCCCGGGTTCGAACAAGCCGTCCAGCGAGATGCTGCCGTCAGACAGGCCGGACTCGAGCAGGCTCATGGGCCGCATCCTCACCCGAAGCACCCTTCCCGCCCCTGAGTGGCGGGTGATGTCGTCGGGGGGGTTGGCAGAGCCGGTCAGGATGAACTGGCCCGCCTCGCCCCGGTCGTCGCAGGCACGGCGCATCGGATTCCAGATTTCCGGTGCAAGCTGCCATTCGTCCAACAGTCGCGGTGTCGGGCCCTCCAGCACCGGGGCGGGGTCCAGGTTGGAGGCCAGCAGGGAACTGGCCCGAGCGTCAAGAAGCACCTCGCTTCGGGCGAATCGCTTGCCGGTCCACGTCTTTCCACAAGCCCGCGGCCCCTCGATCAGCACTGCGGGCGCTGCCGCCAGCGAAGCCTCCATTTCGGCATCCACCACCCGTGGCCGGTAGCCGGCCGGGGTCAGCTGCTGTGCCATCTGTGCCTCCAGTGACGGGCGACTAGTCAGCATTGTAGCGTTGACTGCCCATATATAGGCAGTTGATACGCCCATATATGGGCAGTTAGCGTGCCCAGATGGGGGAAGAGGGCGCTGTGTCTCTTCGCCCGTTGGGCGCTGTGTCAGCCCTTCGCCCTTGCGGGGGGCGTTAACCCTTTGCGCGGCCGGCGCTGTGCTAGCTCTTCGCCCTTTGGGCGAAGCCGAACAGCTTGCCGGCCACTTTGCGGATCTGGATCTCCTCTGATCCCTCGGTGATCCGGTACCGGCGGTGGTGCCGGTAGATGTGCTCGAAGGGCATGTGGCGGCCGTAGCCGTTGCCGCCGCAGCTCTGCATGGCCCGGTCGGCGGCGTCGCAGCAGAACCGGTTGCCCCGGTAGTTGCACATGGCCACCTTGTCGGTGATCTCCATGTGATCGACGCCCTCGTCCATCTCCCAGGCGGTCTTCCAGATGAGCGCCCGCACCATCTCGGCCTCGGTGTACAGCTCCGCCAGGGGGAACTGGATGGCCTGGTTCTGCGCCAGCGGCTTGCCGAACGTGGTGCGGTTCTTCACATAGTCGACCGCCACATCAATGCAGTGCAGGCCGGCGCCGACCGATGAGGCCGCTTGGCGAATGCGGTTCTCGTGCACGAAGAGCTGCGCTGTCTGCAGGCCCCGGCCCTCGGTGCCCAGGATGTCGTCGTTGCTCACCCGCACGTCGGTCAGCCGCACGTGGGCATGGTCGGTGGGCATGTTGAAGGTCCACATGAACTTCTCGACCGCGAAGCCCGGCGTGTCGACCGGCACGATGAAACAGGTGATGCCGTGCCCCTCGCCGGGGTTCCCCGAGGTGCGGGCGAAGATGTAGTCGTGGGTGGCGTGGTGGAGCCCGGTGTTCCAGTACTTCTCGCCGTTGATCACCCACTCGTCGCCGTCGCGTACGGCGGTGGTCTCCATCCAGGTGGCGTCGGAGCCGTGGAGCGGCTCGGTGAGGCCGAAGCCGATGCGGGCCTGGCCCTCCAGCATCTTGGGGATCCAGTACTCCTGCTGGGCCGGTGAGCCGTAGCGCTCCATCATCAGCACGGTCGGGAAGTTGCCGATGATCGAGTTCTCGTTCTGCAGGTCGTTGTGCAGGCCTAGGCCGCGGCGGGCGAGGTGCTCGCGGATGATGGCCATGCCCAGGTTGGTGCCGTTGCTGCCGCCGAAGCGCTCGGGCAGGTGCCAGCGCAGGAAGCCCGCCTTGTCGGCCTCCTTGCGCATCCGAACCAGCAGCGCTTCCCATTCCGCGTTGGGCAAGCCCTCGCGTTCCCAGTCGGTGCGCGAGTCCTCCCGCCGGTGGTCGAAGAAGCGGATGTTGTCGTCTTCGTTCTCGATGGGCTTGATGACGTCGTCGATGAACGTGTCTAGGTCGTCGAGCAGCTCGGCGATGTCGCCGGGGATGGTGAAGTCCATGCGCGGCAAGCTACCCGGCTGCCTGCGGCCCCCGCCGAGCCGCAGGAGCCGGTGTGCGAGGATGTGCCACGGAGGTCGGGGCGATGACGACTGCTGAGGCGATGTCGGTGCTGGTGTGGTCGGATTACCTGTGACCGTGGTGCCATCTGGCACGGGCCCGGGCGGTCCGCCTGGCTGAACGGCACAACCTCGACATCACTTGGCTGGCATACGAGATCCATCCCGAAGTGCCGCCCGAGGGCGTCGAGGTTCGCATGAGCTTCGAGAGGATCGCCGAGATGGCCGAGGCCGAAGGCATCACGTTCGTGGTGCCCAAGCGCCTGCGCAACAGCGCCAAGGCGCACCAGGCTGCGCTGGCGGTCGAGCACGCCGACCCCGCTGCCGCCGAGCGCTACCACGACCGGTTGTACGCCGCCTACTGGGAAGACGAGCTCGACGTCGCTGATCCTGAAGTGCTGGTCAGCCTGGCGGCAGACGTAGCCATCGACCCCGACGTGCTGCGGCGCGTCGTCGCCGACGACGAGCTGCTGCCGGCCTTGCGGGCATCGATGACCCGTGCGAACGAGTGGGGGATCAGCGCTACGCCGAGCTGGCTGTTCGACGGTCGCCTCGTGATCCCAGGCGCGCAGGACGACGACTTCATGGCGGACGTGATCACGCGGCTGCGCGAGCGGCCTGCACCGCCCACCGGCTGAGATCGCCTCGATAGTCCCCGTGTCCGGCGGTGCGCCGTACCGCCTTGGGTTGGTTGCCGATTCCAACCAAGTGACGTTGCGTTGACGATCAGCGCACCTGGCGTTTGCTGCTAGGCGCTTTGCCCGCCGCCGGCATCCCGCGGCGGCACCACAGGCAGGCCGTGCCCGATCCAGCATTCGATGCCGCCGTCGAGATCGGTGGCGTGCGCGAAGCCCAACTCCTGCAACTGGGCCGCAGCCAGGCTCGAGCTGTAGCCCTGGTTGCACACGATGACCAAATGGTCGTCGAGATCGGCCGCGGTCCCCTCCGAAGCGCCCGAGTCCGGGTCGAGGCGCCACTCCAGCACCAACTGCCCGATGTGCTCAGAGCCCTCGATGACGCCGGTTCTCTCCCTGTCATCTCGTGGCCGTATGTCGATGACACGCAGTTGCGGTTCACCGTCGCCGCTGCCGGCGCCCATCAGCTCGGCTAGCTCAGCAGGAGCGACACGCTCCAGTCCCGAGCGCGCCTCGTCCAGCAGTTGGTTGATCGTCTTGCGCTGAGGTTCAGGCACTGCTCAACGCTCCCCATGCCGTTCTGCCAGCGATCCTAAGACGCACTGCCGCGCCCCAAGGCGCGCCAGTCCGCAGTCGATGTGCAGCTGCCGATGATCAGGCCGGGTTGTCGATGAACTCCACCCAGTTGCCGTCGGGATCCTCCACCATGCCGACCACCACGCCGGGCCGCGCTTCGAGCCGTCGCCAGATGACGTTGGCCCCGGCGTCCTCGCAGGCGGTCATGACTTCCTCGAAATTGCCGACGTTGAAGGTGAAATAGCGCAGCCCGGTGGCGCCGGTGATGCCGCCTGTGGCCCCCGTCGGCACGTCAGCCACAGGCACCACAAGCTTGAGCAGGCTCTTGTCTGCCCACAGACGGTGCATCTGGGCGATGCCCACCTGCTCCATGTTGAGCGTCGCCTCGAACTCCAGCCCGAGCACGTCGCGGTAGAACGCGAGCATCTCGTCGCCGTTGCTGGTGACGATGCCGAGGTCGAAGCCTTCCTTGGTCGGTTGCAGTGCCACGTTGTCCCCTGTCTGTGTTTGTTCTGCGTTGTATGTTCCGCGCTCGATCCGCGCTTGATCAGGTTGGTGCGCCGGTGTGCTCAGTCGTAGCTGGCGCCCAGGCCGGCCCGGGCATCGGTCTGGATGCCGTACGGCGGGATCGGGTAACGCAGGCCGTTCCGCGCCAGCGCCTCCATGCCCTCGACGGCTACAACCAGGTCCTCGGGCGTCAGCGCAATCAGCAGCTCGTCTTCCATCACGCCGCCGTAGCGCCGCTCGGCGAAGCAGGGCAGCGACACGCTGGGCTCGCCGGTGCGCAGTGCCCGGCCCCACGAGTCGGCGCAGGCCGATTCGCCGACGCAGCCCCATTCCAGCTTCTTGTACTCCCGCCACTGCAGGCCGTTGATGAAGATGATCATCTGCGCCGGGGTGGCGTAGATCATGCAGACATCGGGCGGGTCCAGCCGCTTCGACGACAGCGGCGACACCACCATCGCCTCATAGGTGCCGTAGGGCACGAAGTCCATAGCGTGCTGGTGCGCAGAGGCGTCTTCGAGGGTCTCGTACCACACCCCGGCCATGCGGTCGCCCGACAGCCACTTGTCGTCCTGGGGGTGCAACCCGATCACGGCGCCGCACTGCGCCCCGACCAGGTCGTCCATGGTGATGCCGACGGTCCAATTCAGCCGGCACGCCATCCCCACGATCTGGTCGGTGGTGTGGATGGCCTTGGGGCGGCGCACCCGCGGCACTTCGTTCATCGCCTCGACCGTCTCGAAGAGCTTCATGCCGATCGGCGTCGTGCGGATGCGCAGTACGGCCTGCAGCCGCGCCAGCAGCTCGTCCCAGTCGATGGATGCCGTGCGCACGTGCGCTGCGGTTTCGTTCGTTGCGTCGGCGGTGTCGGTCTGAGCCACGGCTGCCCCCTCGTGTCCACGGCCACCGTGAAGTTCCCGGAGTTTCCGGCTGCCGTGTTCGAGAGGTCACGCTAGTTCGGCGACCACTAGCGTGAGCCGCCGAGCGAGCAGAGACCGGGTCAGCAGACCGGGTGATCGGAGACGGGGCAATGGCAGACGGACTGAGGGTCGAGCGGGACGGGCGCGTCGGGCTGGTGATCATGGATCGCCCGCCGCACAACTTCCTGAGCTACCGCCAGGTGCACGACATCGCCGACGCCATGGTCGAGCTGGAAGAGGACATGAGCATCGGCTGCGCCGTGCTGGCCGCCGAGGGCCGCTCGTTCTGTGCCGGTGCCGACCTGGGCGGTGAGGGCGTCGGCGGCGGTTCCGAAGAGAAGGTCGGCGGCAGCGCCACGCTGCAGCTCTACCAGGGGTCGGGCCGGCTCTTCGACGTGACTCTGCCCATCGTCGGGGCGATTCATGGCCCCGCCATCGGCGGCGGCCTGGGCCTGGCGATGGTGCCTGACATCCGCATCACCTGCCCCGAGGCTCGCTTCTGCGCCAACTTCGCTTCGCTGGGCATCCACCAGGGCTTCGGCATGAGCGTGACGATGCCCCTGCTGCTCGGGCCTGAGCGCGCCGCCAAGGTGCTGCTGGGTGCCCAGCGCTACAAGGGCGACGAAGCGGTGGACCTGGGCTTGGCGGACGAGTGCGTGCCCGCCGATCAGGTGCGTGACCGCGCCATCGAGGTGGCACGTGAGATCGCGACCAATGCCCCGCTGGCGGTGCGGGCCATCAAGGCCACGCTGCGGCTCGGTCTCGGCGACAAGGTGCGCGAGGTCACCCAGCGCGAGGCGGCCGAGCAGCTGCGACTGTCGGGCACCGAAGACGCCCGCGAGGGCATGAAGGCCGTCAGCGAACGCCGCCCCGGCAATTTCGTCGGCCGCTAGGCCGAGCAACAAGCCCTGGGTCGGTAAACCGAGCAATAGGCCCTGGGCCGCTAGGCCGAGCAACTGGTCCCGGGCCGTTAGGCCGAGCGGCCCGCTACAGGTCGATCCCGGTGAGGTAGGTGAGCGTGGCGAGGTCGTGGACTTCGAGCCGGCCGCGCCGGCTTGCATCGAACCCCCAGCCCTTGAAGCTCAGCGTCCACAGCTCGTCGCCGATCACGATGCTGCGCACGATCCGCCGCGGCTCGTGATTCCACCAGCAGACCGAGACCGACTCGTCGCCCCGCAGCAGACCCAGTTTCGCGGCCTCGTCTTCGAAGTAGGGATCGTCGTAGCAGTCGAAGCCGGTCATGCCGGCCTCTCCGGGCTCGCAGGCCAGCACCTCGCTGCCGGTCTCGACGATCAGGAACTCGAGTTCGGTGGAGAACTCGGTGCGCTCGGCCGACGGAAGGTCGTCGACGGTGAGCTTGCGGCAATCCGTAATGCCGGGCTGCTCGTCAGCCTCAGCGTGCGACACACGGCCGAACTCCTCGATGGACCGGTCCTCGACACGCAGCACGACCGCCCCGGAGAAGTCCTGCCACACCGTTACCGGCACCACAGCGAGCCGTTCGGGGGCCCACCACAGGAACGCCCGGTGGTCCCAGCCCACGTCGTGCCACCCGTCGGGTGCAGCCCACACCGACACCTCGCGGGGATCGGCGAGGTTGCTGACGTCGAATAGCGACGCCTTCGCGCCGGTGATGCGCCCGTCAAGATCCGCATCCGAGCCCACGCCGAGCACGAGATCGTCGCTGATGGGATGCAGGTAGCTGGAGAACCCGGGGATCTTCAGCTCGCCGATCACGCGTGGGTCGGCCGGAACCGACAGGTCGATGGTGTAGAAGGGGTCGATCTGGCGGAACGTGACCACGTAGCCGATGTCGCCGGCGAAGCGCACCGACTGGACGTTCTCGCCCCGGCCGATGTCGCCCACGCTGCCGATCTCGGCCAGTTCGTCGCCCTGCTGTTCGAGCACCCGCACATGGGATTCCGACTCCTCGTCCCACAGGTCGCCCACGGTGGTGACCACCCGCAGGTAACCCTCATGCTCGGACAGCGAGAACTGGTTGTGGATCGCTCCTGGCACCTCGCCCGACGCCTCGTAGCTGGCGTTGCCGTCGCCGGAGATGTCGAACCGGTGCAGGGCGGTGCGGCGCTCTTCCCATGCGCGCCGCCAGCCGTCCTCGTCGTCGGCGAATTGCTCGGGGTCGAGCCAGCGGGTCGTTGCGACGTACAGGGAGCCGACCGACGCGTACACGGTGTCGCCGGGGGCGGTGACGGCCGTCGACGACGATGGGTCGAGGCTGCCGCCGACCGGCACGCTCATCACGGTGGTGACGCCGAAGCCGGAGAACACTGACGGCGCATGCACCTCGTCGCAGCCGGTGAGCTGCTGGCCCCCGCCGGTGCCGCGGCTGCCGGTGGCGTAGCGGGGCAGCCAGTCGTCGAGCGTCGAGTTCAGCACTGCCTCGCGGTTCACCCGCTCGGCGGCATCCTCGCCTTGGGTGTTCTGCGGGTATACGAACGGGAAGTTGTAGTGGGGGTCGTAGCGCATGATGACGCGCGCGAAGCCCCCGACGCTGCGGGCGCTCAGGTAGTCGCCCTGCACCCGCATGGTGTCGACGATCGACAGCCGGCCGTCGTTCAGCTCGATGCGCTGCAGCACGGTCAGCGGTGTGTTGGCATCCTCGTCGTAGGAGCGCACGATCAACAGCAGACTGTCCCCGTCAATGAACAGCTCCGGCGACCAGCCCTCAGCCACCGTGATCGTGTCGATGATTTGGCGCCCGGCGACATCCACGACGACGAGCTCGCCGCCCGACAGCGTGAAGATGCGGCGGCCGTCGGTCTTGACGAAATCGGCCTCGTCGACACCTCGCTCTTGCACGTTGGTGCCAGAGAAGTCGACGCCCTCCACCGGTGCAGCAGCCGCACCGGTGACGCTGTCGTCCGAGTCCGCCATGTCCTCGTCCATCATCTCTTCCTCCGCGTGGCCGAACCAGCCGCCGCCGAAGCCCCACGGGCCCACCCGCGCTGCGTACTCGGTACGCAGGTGCTCCAGCAGAGCGCCGCAATCGTCGAAGCGCACCAACGCAGCCGTGAGGACGATGTCGTCCTCGCCGAGCACGACCTGCGGCAGGGCGGGATCGCCGACGGGATCATCGGGACTGCTGCCGGGATCGTCAGGGCTGCTGGTAGGAGCAGACGTCCCAGTGCACGCGGCGGCAAGCAGTGCCGCGCAGAATATGACGAAGGATGTCCGCTGCAAGAGCCGCATATCGTGTGTCCCCGGTTGCCGCGCCAGCCGAGCCAGCCCGCTGGGTCATCATGGTGTCATGCAGACCTTGCGAATCGCGGTCACCGGCATTCGAGGGCTGATCGGCGGTGCACTCGCCGCGAGTCTGCGCGCGGACGGTCACGAGGTGGTCGGCATCTCGCGACGGCCCGGCTCGGTTGATGCTTCGAGCGCCGCCGACGGGGCTGGCCAATCGACGGTCGCGTGGGACGTGGCCGAGGGGACTATCGACGCATCTGCGCTCGAGGGGCTTGATGCCATCGTCCACTTGGCGGGGGAGAGCATCGGAGGGCGGTGGACCGCTGCGCGCAAGGCAGCGATCATGTCGAGCCGCATCGATTCCACCCGCCTGCTTGGCGGGGTCATCGGTGAGCTCGAGGCCAAGCCATCGGTGTTCGTGTGCGGCTCGGCGATCGGCTTCTATGGCAACCGGGGCGACGAGGAGCTGACGGAGCGGTCGCTGCCGGGCGACGGCTTCTTGGCCGACGTGTGCATGCGCTGGGAGCGTGCTGCGGTGCCGATCTCCGATGCCGGGGTGCGATTGGTGCGCATCCGCACCGGTCTCGTCCTGGGTCCCGGCGCAGACGCCATCGAGCGGATGGCGAGGATCACGCGGCTCGGTGCCGGCGGTCCCTTGGGAACCGGCCGTCAATGGTGGAGCTGGATCAGCCTGGACGACGAGGTGCGAGCCATCCGTCATCTCATCGGCAGCGACGCCACCGGTGCGTTCAACCTGACAGCCCCCAACCCGGTGCGCCAGCGCGACTTCCAGCGTGCGCTGAGCGCAGCGCTAGGACGCCCATCGTTCATGCCGGCGCCGAAGTTCGCGATCCGTGCAGCGCTCGGCGAGATGGGCCAAGCACTGCTGCTCGACTCAACTCGGGTGGTTCCCGATGCCCTCACCGAGGACGGCTTCGAGTTCAGCCACCCCGACCTCGCTACCGCGCTCGCTGCCGCCATCTGACAGATCGCCTTGCCGGCCTCGCGTGGCGTTCGGGCTTCTAGCGTGAGCGCCATGGTGCAGGGCGATGGATCCGGAAGTGGCCAGGAGGCCGGCGCGCTGGGCGTGACGGTCCGGCGTGACCGGTGGGGCATCGCCCATGTCGAGGCGCCGTCGGCTGCGGCTGCGTTCGCAGCGCAGGGCTGGGTGGCGGCCGACGACCGGATCTGGCAGATGGAGTGGGACCGGCGCCGGGCGCTGGGGCGCTGGGCTGAGGTGGTCGGGATGGCCGGTGCCCGAGAGGATGCCTTCTTCCGCCGGCTCGGCCTGGCCGCGATTTCCCAGGCCGATTACGCGGCGCTCAACGGGCGTACGCAGGCGATGTGCGAGGCCTATGCGCGGGGCGTGAACCGCTGGCTCGCCGGACGCGAGGACACGCTGCCGGCCGAATTCGAGTATCACTCGGCGCCGCCCGAGCCCTGGGAGCCGTGGCACTGCGTGGCCGTGTACAAGCTGCGCCACATCTTCATGGGCACGCTTACCCGCAAGCTGTGGCGGGGGCGGATCATGGCCCAAGCCGGTCCTGACGCCGTGATGGCCACGGTCGGCGACATCGAAGCCGATGCGGCGATAGTGCCGGGAACGGGTCCCCGACCCGAACTGCTTGCCGACGCGGCGAACGTGCTCGATTCGAGCGGGGCCGACATGGCGGCGCTGGCAGCGGCGATGGACTCCGACGGGGCGTCCAACTCGTGGGCGCTCAGCGGAGAGCGCACTGCCAGCGGCAAGCCGCTGCTGGCGGGCGATCCGCACCGCGGCATCGAGTTCCCGAACGTGTACCACCAGTGCCACCTGCGCTGCGACGAGTTCGACGCGATCGGCATGGGCTTCCCCGGCGTGCCCGGCTTCCCGCACTTCGGCCACAACGCCGAGGTGGCCTGGGGCATCACGCACGGCATGTGCGACGACACCGACGTGTTCGTGGAGCGCTTCGAGCCTGGCTCGACACTGGGTGAGCCGTGGCGTACCGAGGAGCTCGACATCCGGGGCGAGGGCACGGTCGAGGTGTTGTGCGGCTCCACGCCGAGAGGACCAGTGGTGTTGGGCGATCCCGCCGACGGTGTCGCGCTGTCGATGCAGTGGACCGGCATGTTCGGCCCAGACACGACGCTGGATGCCCTCTGGCCGATGCTTGTCGCGGGATCGACGGCCGAGCTGGTCGAGGCGGTCAGGCCGTGGGTGCTGCCGGTCAACAATCTGCTGGCGGCCGACCGGGCCGGGTCGATCACATTCAAGATCCGGGGACGCGTGGTCGAACGCCGGCCGGCGAGCCGCTGGACGCCGGTGCCGGGTACCGATGAGTTCGCATGGGACGGCCTCGAGCCAGTTCCCTTCGAGGACCTGCCGGAATGGACCGACCCTGAACGCGGCTTCCTCGTCACGGCCAACAACCGCACCGCCGACGGCGGCCCGTACATCTCGCTGGACTTCGCCGGCCCCAGCCGCCACGACCGCATCTGCGAGCTGCTGGCGCCGATGACGGGTGCCACGGTGGACGACATGAGCGCCGTCCACGGCGACGTGACCTCGCTCGTGGCAGCCAATGTGCTGGGCCTGATCACCGAATACGCGGTCGAGTGCGGTCACGAGCTCTCGCACACGCTGCTCGACATGCTTGCCGACTGGGACCAGCGCATGACCGCCGATTCGGCGCCGGCAACGATCTACGCGGTCATCAAGCGGCGGCTCATCGAGGCGATCATCGAACGCCTCGGCATCGCCGGGGCTCAGCTGGGCGCCGCGGGGTGGCCGCCTGCGGCGGAGGCCAGCCGGATGGCGGCGGGCGCCGCCACGCGCATGCTCTGTGAACGCAACCTCGATGTGGTTCCGGGGCTCGACAACCCCATCGGCCGGCGCATGGCCGCCAGCGCCTGTGTCGACGAGACCGCCGCCGAGTTGACCCAGCGGCTCGGCGCCGATCCGCAGGAGTGGACATGGGGGAAGGTGCATCGGATGGCCTCGCCGCACCCGCTCGCATCAACGCTCGCCGCGGCGCGCGACCTGCACCCGCCGGTCGACGGCTGCGCCGGCGACGGCGACACGGTCCGACAGGGCGGCACCGCGCCCGAGACAGGCGAGCGGGCCATCCACGGCTCGGTTGCCCGGTACGCATTCGACCTCGGCGACTGGGACAACTCCGGTTGGGTGGTCCCCCATGGCGTGTCGGGTGTGCGCAACAGCGGCCACGATCTCGACCAACGCCAGGCCTGGCTCGACTGCGAGCTCATACCGATGGCGTACAGCCCGCAATCAGTGGCCTCAGTCACCACCCATGAGCACGAGATCTAGCCAGGCGCTGCCGCTGCACCGCAGCTGCTTCGACCTGACCGCAACGAGGTCATCGTGAGCGTAGACCCAGCCGCCACGCGAATCCTCCGTCGGCACCAGCTGTCGCCCGAAGCTGCCGCATACCGGGCCCGGCGCAGGCCGTCGGTGCCGATCCAGATTCCGGACCTGACGGACTTGGCGGCGGTCGCTCGCTGGCGGGCTGCGACCAATGCACTGTGGGGCGAGGACGACGATCCTGCGGTGCCTCACCGGCAGGAGATGGTTGGCGGCGTGGGGTGTCTAGTGGCTGGCCCGCCACCCGACGCCGGATCGCCGACCGTGGTCTACGTGCACGGAGGCGGCTACGTGCTGGGCAGCGCTGCGGTGGCGATCCCGATCACCGCCCGCTTGGCCCGGACCCTGCGTGTGGTCTCGGTGGACTATCGCCGACCGCCCGAGCATCCGTTCCCGGCAGCGCTGGACGACGTTTTGGCCGTGTGTCTCGCGCTCGCCGCTGAGGGCACGCCTGTGGCGCTCGCCGGCGATTCATCCGGTGGAGCGCTCGCGCTGAGCGCTGCGGTGATGGCTGTGGCTGAGGGCGTGGCGCCTGTCGCCGCAGTGCTGTTTAGCCCGGTGCTGGACCATGTTTCTGTGCCCGGTCGTCCATCCCCGGGTGATGACGAGCGCCGCCTCATCGACTGCTACACGGGCGACACCGACCCTGCCGACCCTCGCCTGTCGCCGCTACGCGCTGAGCTCAGCGGATTGTGCCCCGTGCTCGTCAATGCAGCTGCCGACGAGCCGCTGGCGGCCCAAGCCGTTGAACTGCAACGCCGGGCGGCGGCCGCCGGCGTCGACGTCACGCTCGACCTCTGGGAGCACATGTGGCACACGTGGCACTACCACGACCTGCCCGAGGCCGACCTGGCGCTCGCCGAAGCCGCTGCCTTTCTAGCAGCGCCTCTCAGCTCGTCAGGTGGGACGTAACGGCGGCGACGACGGCTGCTGACTGCTCGTAAGGGAGCATGTGTCCGGCACCATCGACCAGCTCGACGGTCGCGTCGGGCAGGGCTGCCTGCCATGCGTCGGCATATGCGGGTGGGATCAGCCGGTCCTGTTGGCCCCACACCAGCAGCGTTGGCACTGTCACCCGGTATGCCCGCTCGGAGAAGCGCCGGTTGGGGATCGGGAACAGGATCTTGCCGGCCATGCCCTGCTGGCGAGCCCGCGCCACCATGAAGCGCGTCAGCGTGGCGTTGTCGGAGAAGTCGGCACCGCCGGTCAGCACTTCCTCGCCGACGTTGGGATCGGCGAAGAGCACCTCGGCGAGCTGGTAGGGGAGCATCGCGAAGATGTCGGGAATCGGGTGGTCGCCCAGCCACATCCCCGCAGGGCACAGCAAGGCCATCCGAGCCACCGACTGGGGCGCCAGCGCCGCCATCTCCGCAGCGATCATGCCGCCCATCGAGTGGCCCATCAGGTGCAGCTCGCCAGCGCCGTCGTCCCGCAGCAGGCCCATCTCGGTGGCAACGTCCCAGCCGTGCAACGCGAAGTCCTGCATGTCTGACAGACGGTCCTCGTCGGTGTGCTCGCTCCAGGCGGGCCACACCGGTGCCACCACCCGCAGCCCGGCAGCGACCAGTCCGTCGAGCACAGGCTCGCCAGGCAGCCAGCCGCCTGCGCCGTGCAGCGCCATGACCGTCGCAGCGCCGGCCGAAGCGCCGCCCGCGGGCTCGTAGACGCGCACTGGCGCCGTCACGCCCCGCCGCGTCGTGATGACTACCTCTTCGAAGACCGGCGCCGGCGCCGTCTCGGTGGCGCTCATGCCACCGGACCCTTGGGCGCCTCGGGGTAGCGGCGGGCGTCGGCCATGGTGTCCTCGGGACGCACCCGGTCATCCATCGGCTTGCACCACCAGTCCTCCGCGTCGGCGAACTCGTCGCCCCAGATGCCGCGCAGGCCGGGCATCACCTTCTCTGCGAAGAGCTGGCTCGAATAGCGGGTCTTCCAGTCGGGCATGTTGCCCATGTGCAGCAGGCAGAACACCGTGCCCACCCGCAGCCGCTTGATCATGTCTTCCATGCGCTCGCGCACGGTGTCGGGCGAGCCTGCGATGACGTAGCCGCCTTCCACCAGGTCCTTCCAGGTCAGCCGCTTGAACAGCGCCTGGTTCTCCTTGCGGAACTGGTCGAGCTTGCCCGCCTGGATGGTCTTGACCGTCCGGTAGCCGGGCGGGTCGGCGAAGCCGGGGAACACATGCAGGCAGCGGTTGAAGAAATACAGCATGTGCTCGCTGTAGAGCTCCTCGGCCTCGGCGTCGGTGGCCGCAGTGCAGATGATCTGCGCGAACCCTGCGCGCCCCGGCGTCATGGACTTGTCAAGCTCGCCGACACGGTTCCAGTACCCGTCCATCAGCGTCTGGCCTGCGAGGTACCCGTTGAAGCTGAGGTAGGAGTAGTTGTAGTCATTCTCCAAGCAGAAGTCCCACGTCTCGATCGACCCGCCGCCGGGGATGTAGATCGGCGGGTGCGGCTGCTGGATCGGCTTGGGCCAGCAGTTCACGTAGCGCAGCTGGGTGTACTTGCCGTCGAATGCGAACACGTCGGGGTTGGTCCACGCCTCCATGATCAAGTCGTGGGCCTCGTAGTACTTCTCACGGGTCAGCGCGGGGATCTGCCCGTAGGTGAAGTTGGTGTCCATCGGCGTGCCCACCGGGAAGCCCGCCACCAGCCGCCCGCCGCTCAGGCAGTCGAGCATGGCGAACTCCTCGGCCACTCGGTGCGGCGGGTTGTACAGGGCGATCGAGTTGCCGATCACGCAGATCGCCGCCTGTGAGGTCCGCCGGGCCAGGCCCGCAGCGATGATGTTGGGGCTCGGCATGATGCCGTAGCCGTTCTGGTGATGCTCGTTGACACCGATGCCGTCGAAGCCGAGCTCGTCAGCGAACTCGAGCTGGTCCATGTACTCGTGGTAGACGCCGTTGGCGCGCTCGGGGTCGAATAGCGAGCCGTCGATGTCCACCCAGACCGACCGGTGCTCGGTCTTGAAGTCGTCGGGCAGATCGGGCCACGGCATCAGGTTGAACCAGCAGAACTTGACGGTCATGTGGGGACTCCTTCAGGGCTTGGGCTCAGGCGAAGCAATGGTCGCGGCTACCGCCGGGTGACTTGGACGGGGAGGTGGGTGTAGCCGTGAATGAACGACGAGAGCGAGCGCTCGGGCTCGGCTTGGACTTCGATGCGCTCGAAGCGCGGCAGGATCTCCTCCCACAGCACCCTTAGCTGCAGCTCGGCCAGCCGGCTGCCGAGGCAGTAGTGAAAGCCGTAGCCGAACGAGAGATGACTGGCGGCGTTGTGACGCTCGATGTCGAGGTCGTCGGCATTGTCGCCGAAGACGTCCTCGTCTCGATTGGCCGACACGTACCACATCAGGACCTGATCGTCCTTGCGGATCTGCTTGCCCCCGACCTCGCAGTCCTTCGTGGCAGTCCGCCGCATGTACGACAGCGGTGTCTGCCAGCGGATGATCTCCGGCACGAAGCCGGCGATGAGATCGGGATTCGCCATGAGCTTGTCGTACTGATCGGGGTACTTGTTGAGCGCATACACGCTGCCCGACATGGTGTTGCGTGTGGTGTCGTTGCCGCCCACGATCAGCAGGATCAGATTGCCGAGGTGGGCTGCGGCGGGAAGGTGGCTGGTGGCATCGCCGTGGACCAGCATCGAGATCATGTCGTTGCCGGGGTTGGTCCGCCGCTCTTCCCAGAGCCGCTCGAAGTACGGGAGGCAGTCGGAGAACTCCTCACGCCGCTGGGCGCTTGTCTCGACGATCCCGTCCGGACCGGGGATAGTGGTGACCAGGTCGGACCAGCGGGTGAGCTTGCGGCGGTCTTCTAGCGGGAAGTCGAACAGGGTCGCCAGCATCAGCGTGGTCAGCTCGACCGACACGGTGTCGACCCAGTCGAACGTCTCGCCCTCCGGCAGGGAGTCGAGCACCTTGGCCGCGCGCTCCCGGATGAGCGACTCGAGGTCTCGCAGGTTGGTCGGGGCCATCATCGGCTGGACAGTGCGACGCTGGGGGCGGTGCTCGGGCGCGTCCATGGTGATGAACGAGTCCAGCGGTGTCGTCGGCGGCAAGTCGGTGTCTGGGGGCGGTCCGACTGTGATGCCGTGAGCCGAGCAGAACGTCTCGTCGTCGCTCTCCACCTCGCGCACGTCGGCCCATTTCGTGACCGACCAATAGCGTCCTGCCGAACCCAGCTCGTTGAAGTGGACAGGATCTTCCCGGCGCAGGCGTGCGAAGTGGTCGTGCCAGCGATCCTCGCGAAACAGATGAGGGTTCAGCGGGTTGATCTCGTCGATGGCGAGATCGGCAGCGTGTGGGACGCCCGCGCCGAAGTGCGCTTGCTCACGATCGGGATTCACCGCGCCGCCGGCCCGCCATTCCTCCCGTTCAGCCTCGGTTGCAACCGCCATGTCGGCTCCCTCGCCACTCTGTGCTCTGCGCAGGGCTGTGTCCCGGCCGCGTGACGCCGACCGGCCCGCCAACTTTACGGCGACGGCTCGCGAGGCAGGCCGAGCACCCGCTCGCCGATGATGTTGCGCTGGATCTCGCTGGTGCCCCCGGCGATGCGCATGCCCGGCGCGTACAGGAATGCCTCAGTCTCGTCTGAAGCCAGCATCGCATCGGCGCCGCGCAGGCTGGCACCGATGGCGACCTCGTCGTAGCCGAGTTCGCTGTTGGCCAGCTTGGCCACTGGCGCCATGCGCGGATCAGCGCCGTGCAGCTCCATCAGCGCCGCCAGGGCGTTGCCCCGGGAGTGCAGCTCAGCGAGCGACTGCCGACCCAACGGTCCCGCATCGCCTGCGGCTTCGATCATCTTGGCGAGGCGTTTGCGGAGGCTGATGACCCCTGACAAGCCGGCACCGCCGCGCTCGTCTTCCAGCACCGCCATCGCGACGCCCCAGCCGCCGCCGCGCTCGCCCAGCAGCGCGTCCGCGGGCATGGCGACGTCGTCGAAGAAGACCTCGCAGAACTCGCTGTCGCCGGTCATCTGCTTGATCGGACGCACTTCGATGCCGGGCAGCGTCATGTCGAGCAGGAAGAAGCTGATGCCGCGGTGCTTGGGGGCATCGGGTTCGGTGCGGGCCATCAAGATGCCGTACTCGGCGAACTGCGCGTTCGACGACCACACCTTCTGGCCGTTCAGCACGTAGTGACTGCCGTCGGGCACCGCAGCCGAGGTGAGTCCGCCCAAGTCCGAGCCGTTGCCCGGCTCGCTGAACAGCTGGCACCACAGCACCTCGCCCGTCAGGATCGGACGCAGGAACTGCTCACGCTGGCGCTCGGTGCCGGTGCGCATGATGGCCTCGCCCGCCAGCACGATCCCCTGCAGGTTCAGGTAGGGGGCAACGCTTGCGCGTTCGCATTCCTCCATCCACACGCCGGTGTGCGCCCGGGAGAGCCCGCGACCACCGTGCTCCGTCGGCCAATGCAGCCCGGCCCAGCCGTGGTCGTAGCAGTATCGCTGCCAGACACGCGCCTGATCATGCAGCGCGGGCACCAAGATCGCTCCATACGCGGGGCACGCCACGCCGGTTTCGACGGCGTCGCGCAGGAATGCAGCCGTCGTCTCGCGGAACGTCTCAAGATCGACGGCCGTCGATGGACCGGCGGATGTGTCAGTTGCCGCGTTCATGACGTTCACCGTAGCCGTGGCTGTGCAGCTGCGACCAAGATCGCTGGCTCGCCATCCGGGGTGCAAGCGCAGTCGTAACATCGCCATATGGGCGATCTCGACCACACCGATCCGGCGCTGACCAACCAGACCATCGAGCTGCTGCAGCAGATGATCCGCAATGCCTGCGTCAACGACGGGACCGTTGAATCGGGCGAGGAGGTTCGCAACAGCGACCTGCTGGAGACGTACTTGGAAGGCCCAGGCGTCGACATGCAGAGCTTCGAGTCGGAGCCTGGACGCCGATCACTGGTGGCCCGCATCTCGGGAACCGATCCGTCGGCGCCCAAGCTGTGCCTGATGGGCCACACCGACGTGGTGCCGGTGAACGCCGACGGCTGGAGCCGCGATCCGTTCGGCGGCGAGCTGGTGGACGGCGAGGTGTGGGGGCGCGGGGCGGTCGACATGCTCAACCTGACCTCGTCGATGGCGGTGGCGTTCCGTCACATCGTGCAAAGCGGTTACCGGCCGAAAGGCGACGTCATCTACTTCGGCGTCGCAGATGAGGAAGCTGGCGGCACCTACGGCGCCAAGTGGATGGCTGAGCACCACTGGGACGCCATCGAGTGCGACTACGTGCTCACCGAGTTCGGCGGGATGCCCAACCACACGCCCCAGGGCACCAAGATCACGCTGGCTGCGGGCGAGAAGGGGATCGGCTGGCGCCGGCTCACCGTGCGCGGCACACCCGGCCACGGCTCGATGCCGTTCGGCACCGACAACGCCCTCATCAAGGCGGCCGAAATCGTGCGCCGCATCGCCGAGTACCGGCCGGCACCTCAGCTCACCGAGATGTGGCAGCACCACGTCTCGACGCTGAGGGTCGACGACGAGACACGCGAGGCGCTGCTCGACCCGGGTCGGGTCTATGACGCCGTCGCGGGCATCGACTCGCCGGGTCTGGCGCGCCACCTGCATGCGTGCAGCCACACCACGTTCAGCCCGAATGTCGTAGGCGGCGGCAACAAGACCAACATCATCCCCGACAAGGTCGAGATCGAGGTTGACATCCGCACTGCCCCGGGCGATCCCGTCGCCGTGAATGAGCACCTGCAGGCAGCGCTCGGCGAGCTGTTCAACGAGGTGGAGATCGAGCACCTTCACGACGATCCCGCCAGCTTCTCGCCCACGAACACGCCGATGTGGCAGCTGCTGAGCGAGCTGATGGCCAAGGCTCACCCCGGTGCGCCGGTGATCCCCCAGTTGATCGTCGGTGCCACCGACGCCCGCTTCTTCCGCCTGAAAGGCACCGTGGCCTACGGCGCGGGGCTGTTCAGCAACCGGGTGAACTCCAACGATTTCATGCTGCGGTTCCACGGCAACGACGAGCGCGTCGATGTGGACTCGCTGGCGCTCACCACGCAGCTGTGGATCGACGTGGTTAAGAACCTGGGCGACACAGTCGCCAGTTGAGCCGGTTAGCCGGTGCAGGCCACCCGGGGCTCGATGTGCGGGAGGCGCCCGGCTCGCAGTGAGATCACCGCACCTGCTTCGTCGACCTCCCATACCACGCGCTTGTCAATGTCGGGGTCATCGACCGGCACATACTGGATTGCGGAGAGCCCGGGCCCGTCTTCGATCCTGTCGCCGAATGCCTCGATGATCTCGCTGCGGGTGGAGCCGATGCCGTAGCCCGAGATCGTCGTGATCGGACCGGATTCGATGTCGACGCGCACGATCTCGGCGTTGACGGCCAGGAACCGGACGCCTTCAGGACCGTTCTGGACCGTGTAGTAGCGGCAGGCGTCCGAGCCGCCGGGAACGGCGATCATCAGCGAGCCAGCGGCGGTCCGGGCGTCCTCGAGCGAGTGCCCGATTTGCACGGGCCCCAAACCGGCGGTCGACAGCTTCGATTCGGCGGTCACGTTGGGACCGGCCTCGTCTTCGGCCATGGCATCGCCGGCTGCAGTCGTCGTCGGCGCGGCTGTCACGACCGTGGTGGGCTCGTCGTCGGCGTCCGACATCATCGCGTCGTCAGCGGCGGTGGTTGTGGACGCGTCGGTGTCGTCGTCGCTCAGCAGGCCGCAGGCGCTGACCAGCATCGCAGCGGCCAGCGCTGCTGCAAGCACACGCCAGCGTGGGGTGTTGTCTTGCGGTTCAGCGTCTTGGCGGGAGTCGAGGTGGTGCACGGCAGTCGCCCTTCCAGTCACAGCCCTCTG
This sequence comes from Candidatus Poriferisodalis sp., assembly GCF_965204125.1. Lineage (GTDB taxonomy): Bacteria > Actinomycetota > Acidimicrobiia > Acidimicrobiales > Poriferisodalaceae > Poriferisodalis. Next base: position 2,765,029 of record NZ_OZ241968.1, read on the forward strand.
GGGAGTCGGCATCCATTCGAGAGTACCGAAGCCAGCAGCGGGGCGCGGAGACACGGCGGGCGGAGTCCCGGCGGGCGTAAGCTCACGCGTCGGGAACCTCACACGAACGGGAGCGCGCGATGTCCCACGACACAGTCATTCGAGGCGGCTTGGTGGTCGACGGCACCGGCAGCGATGCCAAGGTTGCCGACGTCGCCATCGACGGCGAGAGGATCACCGCGGTAGGCGAGGTCACGGCATCGGGGCGCACAGAGATCGACGCTGCCGGCAAGGTTGTCACGCCCGGATTCGTCGACATCCACACGCACCTCGACGCGCAGCTCGCCTGGGACCCCATCGGCTCGAGCTCGTGCTGGCACGGCGTGACCTCAGTGGTGATGGGCAACTGCGGGGTCACGTTCGCTCCGGTGAAGACCGAGGACATCGAGTACATCGCCGAGGTCATGGAGTCGGTCGAGGACATTCCGAAGCAATCGATGATGCAGGGCCTTCCGTGGGACTGGCGTTCCTACGGCGAATACCTGGCCTTCTTGGACGGCATGCCCAAGGGCCTCAACGTCGGCGGCATGGTCGGCCATGTCGCCGTGCGCTGGCACACGATGGGCCCCGACAGCCTCGACGAGCGTCCTGCATCGGAGTCCCAGATCGCAGCGATGTGCGAGCTGGTGGACGAGGCGATGGGGTCCGGCGCGCTGGGCTTCTCGACCTCGCGCACCTTGCTTCATCGCACGCCCGACGGACGCCCGATCCCGGGCACCTTCGCCGATGACAACGAGCTGTACGCCTTCGGCGACGTGCTGGGCCGCCACGGCCGGGGTGTCTTCGAGTCGGCGCCTCGCTTCGAAGCCGCCGGGCCGGACTTCGCCGGAGGCCGTCACGAGATCGAGGTGCTCGGCGAGATCACGCGGCGCAGCGGCCGGCCCAGCACCTTCGGCCTGGTGTATTCGGCCCGCAAGCCCGAGATGAGCGATCTGGTGCTCGGCTACGTCAGCGAGCAGAACGCCACCGGCGCGAACCTGCGACCGCAAACCACCTGTCGTGCCATCGGCGTCGTGCTCGGAATCCAGCACCGCACACCGTGGGATCGAGCGGGCGAGACCTGGCGATCGCTGCGCGAACTCGATGTCGCTGGGCGCCTTGAGGCGATCCGCGACCCAGCGACCCGTGCGGCCCTGGTGGAGGAGGCCAACTCGTCGGACAAGAACTCCACTGGCATGGCGAACTCGCTTGTCGACCTGAGCCGCCTGTATCTGCTCGATGCGGTCAACCCGAACTACCGGATCGGACCCGACGGCACGCTCGAGGCACAGGCGGCGGCAGCCGGCATGTCGCCGGTGGAACTGTTCCTGGATGCGACCGATCGCTCCGACGGGACCGTGATGCTGAGCCTGCCGGTGTTGAATCAGGACTTCGACGCGATCGAGCGGATGCTCAGCCACGACTCCATCGTGATGGGCCTCGCCGATGCGGGCGCCCACGTCGGCCAGATCATGGACTCCAGCCAGCCCACGTTCTTCCTCAGTCACTGGGTGCGGGACAACGGGTTCTTCTCGCTGCCCGAGGGCATCCGCAGGATCACCTCCGATACGGCCGACCTGTTCGGGCTGGTCGACCGGGGCCGGCTCGAGGTCGGGCGGTTCGCCGACGTCAACGTCATCGACGTTGACGGCCTGTCGCTGTCGGGCCCCGAATACGTGTACGACTTCCCGGGCGGCGCGGGCCGCTACATCCAGCGCGGCGACGGCTATGACGCCACGCTGGTGAACGGGCAGGTGTTCATGCGCGACGGCGAGCACACCGGCGCACTCACCGGAAAGACCCTGCGTTCCACTGATTAGTGCGAACGCCGAAGCTTCGCCGGCTGACTCTTGCGAACGCCAAGGCTCCGCCGGCGTTCACCCAGAGGCCATTACAGGTAGCGTCGCTGCTTCATGGCTTCTGCACCTGCAATGAACATCAACACCGATGCGATCTGGCGTGTCACCCTCGACACGACCAAAGGCCGCATCGTCATGGACCTCGACCCCCAGCTTGCGCCGGCGACGGTGAACAACTTCGTCAACCTGGCGCAGGACGGTTACTACACGGGGCTGACCTTCCATCGAGTCGTGCCCGAGTTCGTCATCCAGGGCGGCTGCCCGGAGGGCTCGGGCCGCGGCGGCCCCGGGTACCGGTTCGCCGACGAGCCCGTGAAGGGCGACTACACGCTCGGTGCCGTGGCCATGGCCAACGCAGGGCCAGACACCAACGGCAGCCAGTTCTTCATCTGCATCGACGACTGCCGCGCCAAGCTGCAACCCGCCTACAACCTGTTCGGCTACGTGACCGAGGGGATGGACGTTGCACTCGCCATCGCCGTCGGCGACACCATGGACACGGTCACCGTCGAAGAGGTCGCTCACAACTAGTGCGAGTACTGTGGCGCATCGGCATGGGCAAGGAGAAGACGGATGAATGACACAGTGCTGTACGAGGTTGACGACGGCGTGGCGGTTGTCACGCTGAACCGTCCTGAACGCCTCAACGCCTGGACCGGCGAACTGGGCACCGGCTACTTCGACGCGCTGGATCGGGCCGCCGCCGACCCTGACGTTCGAGCCATTGTCGTGACCGGGGCAGGCCGAGGCTTTTGCGCCGGGGCCGACATGGACAACCTGCAGGGAATCAGCAGCGGGCAAGGCGAAAGCTCCGACGAGGCCCCGCCTCGCCTGCGCAACGAGCGTCACGACTACGCCCTGTCCATCCCCAAGCCGGTGGTGGCAGCGATAAACGGGGCATGCGCCGGGCTGGGCTTCGTGCACGCCATGATGTGCGATGTCCGGTTCGCGGCTCAGGGGGCCAAGTTCACGAGTGCATTCGTGCGACGCGGCCTCATCGCTGAGCACGGCGTCTCGTGGATGCTGCCCCGCGTGGTCGGTCCGTCGAATGCGCTCGACATCCTCATGTCGGGCCGCGTCTTCCTGGCCGAGGAGGCCAAGGAGATGGGCGTGGTCAGCAGGGTCTTTTCGCCCGACGAGCTGCTCGACGAGGCAATCAGCTACGCGCGTGATCTGGGACGTTTCAGCGCTCCGTGGTCGATGGCCCAGATCAAGCGCCAGGTATGGGGACAGCTCGATGAGGCACGCAGCGACGCGCTGGAGGAGTCCAACGCGCTCATGCGGGAATCGCTCACACGACCGGACTTCAAGGAAGGTGTCCAGAGTTTCGTGGAGCAGCGCGATCCCAACTTCGAGCCAGTCTCGGCTGCCTCTGATTGATCTGGGTCTGAGTCATCTGGGAGCTGATCGACTCCCTGCCCACATGGTTCTGGCACCTGCCGGGGCGGTGACACGAAAGTGAACGACACGCTCGTCGCGTTCGCGGTCCTCGCCTGGCTGGCGTACCTCGCTAGCCGGCTGCTGGCACGCCACCACCTGCCCGAGCTGGTCGCCTTCCTCATCGTCGGCGCCCTGCTCGGCCCCTCGGGGCCGCCCGTCATCAATCTGATCGACGAGCCCTCGCTCATTGCGCTGCGTCCGGTCACCGAGGTGGCGCTGGCCGTGCTCATGTTCGTGATCGGCGAGCGCGTCTCGGTGCGGGCGCTGCGTGCCGCCCGCTGGACGTTGACCACCGGTGTCGTCCAGTTCGCCTTGAGCGCGGTCGCGGTGTTCTGGGTGACCAGCAGGCTGGGGGCTGACCGCCCGGTGGCGTTGGTGCTGGGAGCGCTCGCGGGCGCCGGCGCTCCGATGACGATCGCGCACATCGTGAGCTCGGTGCGCGCCCGCGGCAGCTACCCCACGGGCATCGTGGGCACCCACGCGGTGTCTGATGCGCTGGCCACCACCACCTTCGCGGCAGTGCTGCCGATTGCCCTGCTGCTCTCCGACGAGGCGGCCGACATCGGCAGTGCTGTGGTCGACTTCGTGCAACTCGGCATCGGCGGCGCGGTGCTGGGACTCCTCGGTGGCTGGTTCATCTCGCGTCTCGGCTTCCAGATCGAAACCTCCGGCGAGCTGCTGCTGTTCGTGCTGGTGCACATCGTGATCGGGTGGACCATCGCCGGCTTTCTCGACATCTCGCTGCCGCTGGCCGCGCTGGTGGCCGGCGCCACGGCGGCAACCGTGTCGCCGCAGGCGTTCTCGGTGCGGCTGTTCCGGACGATCAAGACCATCGAGCAGCCGCTGTACCTGTTGTTCTTCGCGCTGGCCGGCGCCTCGATCCACCTCTCCGACGTGCCCAAGGTGGGCCTGGTGGGCGTCGCGTACATCGTGGTGCGCGTTGCGGCCAAGATCGTCGGCGGCCTCGGCGGCGGATTGGTGGGAGGCCTGGGCTGGCGGAGGTCGTTGCGACTGGGCGTCAACCTGACGCCTCAGGCCGGCGTTGCCGTGGGCCTGGCGGTCATTGCCTCGGAGCGGCTCGGCGACCCGGGCGCCGAGGCCGCCACGGTGGTGCTGGGCGCCGTGGTGCTGTTCGAGCTGGTCGGGCCGCTGCTGGTAGCGCGGGATCTGCGCGGCTGGTCGTCGGCCGAGGACGAGAACGGCGCCGCCCCCGAGGAGTTCGAGCTGCCCCATCGTGTGTTGGTAGCAGCGCCGGTACCGGTGGAGCTGCCGGAATGGCTGATCGACCAAGCGGCGCGATGGCGGTCGTCGCTGGTCGTGCTGATGCCGGGGGAGCGTGACGAGCCGCATGCCACCAAGATCGGCGAGCTCTGCGGCAGCCGCGATGTCGATTTCGAGTTTCGCTCGCTGCGCAACGAGAGCTTCACCGGTGCAGTTGTGCGCTCGCGCAGCCAGCACCATGCCGACTTGGTGGTGCTGTTCTCCCAGCGCCCGCCCACGGGCGCCTCACGTCTGGTGCTGCTGCCCTCGGAACGGATCGCCCGTCAGCTCCCGGTGCCGGTGCTGAACTTCCCGCTGAACCCGGATGTCGTTGACGATGCCGATGAGGCGCCGCGGCAGCGACGGCTGCCGTGGCAAGGCACAGGCCGCGGCGAATGAGTGTGTCGCAGGCAGGTGGCGGCCCGGCAGGGGAGTCGCTGGTTGCGGCTGTCCGCGATATCGCAACCGAAGCCGGCGCGCTCACGCTGCGATGGTTCGGCCGGCGCGACCTCGGCGTTACCTGGAAGCGCGACGGCACCGAGGTGACCGAAGCCGACCGGGCGGCAGAGCGCCTCGTCCGCGACCGGATCGCCGAGCTGTATCCCGACGACGCGATCTTCGGCGAGGAAGAGGGCGGCTCGATCCGGCCCGACGGTCGCACATGGATCGTCGATCCCATAGACGGGACGAGGGGTTTTGTGCGGGGCGTCCCCCTGTACGCGACGCTTGTGGCGCTGGTGGATCCTCATGGACCGTTGGTGGGCGTCATCGACCTGCCGGTGCTTGGGCAGACGCTCGCGGCCGGGAGGGGTGCCGGCTGCTGGCTCGGCGACCACCGCTGCTCGGTGAGCGATCACGCCGATCTCAGCGGGGCGCTGGTCAACACGTCCGACTACAACACCTTCGAGCCTTCCCAGTTCGAGGCACTGCGCGCCGGCGGCGCGATGATGCGCACATGGGGCGACGCCTACGGCTACTTCCTCGTGGCGACCGGACAGGCTGAGGCCATGATCGACCCGGTGTGCGAGACCTGGGATCTGGCGCCGATGCCGGTGATCATGGCCGAAGCCGGTGGGGCCTTCACGGACGTCGCAGGGTGGCCCGAATACCGCAATCGCAACGGCGTTGCCACCAACGGGCTACTGCACGCGGCTGTTCTCAACGCGATGGGTGCCAGGCACGGGGGCGACCGTGGCAAGTGAGGCCCGGCGCAGGGCGGAGCTCCGGTTGCCCGAGCGAGACCGGATGCCGCGCTGGGTGCCGCGCGCGATTGGCTTGCTCATGGCCGCGGTGGTCGGCCTCGCGACCGCGGCGTGGCTGCTCGACAAGCTGCGCGACCTCTTGGTGGTGCTGCTCGTGTCGCTGTTCCTGTCGTTTGCGATGGAGCCGGCGGTCAACTGGCTGGCGCGCCGGGGCTGGAGGCGGGGGCTCGGCACCGCAGTCGTCTTCTCGGCCTTCGCCTTGGCGGCTGCGGGATTCCTTGCGGCAATGGCATCGGTGCTGGCCGACCAGATCACCAAGCTGATCGACGCGGCTCCGGGCTATCTGGCTGACATCGAGAGGTGGGCAGACGAGCAGTTCGGCATTCAGCTCAGCACCGACGATTTGAGAGCCCAGTTCACCGAAGGCGGGAGTGCCGCATCGCTGCTTGGCGATGTCGCCGGCAATCTGGTATCGGTCGGCTCCACCGTGGTGAACGTGGCAATTCAGATGCTCACCGTTGCCCTGTTCACCTTCTACCTCGTAGCGGACGGCCCGCGGCTGCGTCGCTTGGTCTGCTCGGCGTTGGCTCCTGCTCGCCAAGCCGCAGTGATGCGTGGCTGGGAACTGGCCATCGACAAGACCGGCGGTTACATCTATTCGCGGACCTTGCTCGCTATGGCGGCGTTCCTGGTGCATTGGGCTGCCTTTGCCATCATCGGCGTGCCGTTCCCGATTCCGCTGGCGATGTGGGTGGGCGTGCTCTCGCAGTTCGTGCCAGTCGTCGGCACATACCTGGCGGGGCTGCTGCCGCTGCTCATAGCGTTGCTCGACGAACCGATCACAGCCCTCTGGGTCGCCGTGGTGGTGCTCGCGTACCAGCAGATCGAGAACTACCTGCTCGCGCCGCGGGTGACCGCCCACACCATGAACATCCATCCCGCGGTGGCCTTCGGGGCAGTGCTGGTGGGGGCGGCACTGCTGGGCTCGGCTGGCGCCCTGTTGGCAGTGCCGGCGGCAGCGACGGTTCAAGCATTCGTGTCGACGTACATCAAGCGGCACGAGCTCATCGAGTCCGAGTTGTTCGAGACCCACGACGACGAGGACGATTCTGACGACCCGGACGACCCGGACGACCCGGACGACGGTCAGGTGTGACCCGGGGGCGGTTGGGGCCAGGGAGCGACGTAGTCCAGCGGATCCACGGCAGCACCGCCCAGACGTAGCTCGAAATGCAGGTGCGGGCCGGTGACCGCCCCGGTTGAGCCCAGTCGCCCAATGCGATCGCCGGCCTCCACGCGGTCACCCTCGCGTACGCTGATGATGCTCAGGTGCGTGTAGACCGTCGCAACCCGCCAGCCGTGGTCGATGATGACTGACCTGCCATATTCGGCGAAGCTCCCGGTTGCCATGACGGTTCCCATGCCGGAAGCGAACACGGGGACACGCCAGCGCCGTTCCCGGTCGACGAGATCAACCCCAGTGTGCGGCAGCCACCGTTTGCGCACCGGGTGGTAGCGGGGGCCGAATGCTGAGGTCATGACGGGATCGGCAAGCGGCATGCGGAGCTCGCCGAAGAGCGGTACGCGCAGCGGTTCACAGGCCTGCCTTGTGGCGACGACCGACGCGATCCAGTCGTCGTAGATGAGAGCGCCTTCGATGGCGGGACCCATATAGGGGAGCCGCTCCAGCGCCGGTTCAGGGAAGCACGCGTTGAGGTGCTGGCTGATCGGTGCCACGTCCACGGGCAACTCGGTCGCATGCACAGCCTGGTTGTGCCCGATTGCGACTCCGGCACACGCGAGCAGGGCGGCTGCTGTTGCGCGCATCAACGGTCGGACTGACCGTCGTACGCGTTGCAGCTGCCCAATCACGTCGCGCCTCCCCCGCTAGGCGCCGAATCAGCCTATTTCGCGACGCCGTCCCGCGCGGCCGGAGGGCCATATACCAAGCTGGACCGATGGCAATCCTGGTTGATGAGGCCCGTTGGCCATGGCGCGGTCGCCGCTGGGCTCATCTCGTCTCCGACGAGAGCTACGACGAACTGCACCGGTTCGCAGCGCTCATCGGCAAGCGGCGAGCAGCATTCCAGGGTGACCATTACGACGTCGATGAGGCCGAGCGAGCGCTGGCGCTGCAAGCGGGCGCCGTCGCAGTGAACAGCCGTGAACTGGTGGCTCGGCTGCGGGCAGCAGGGCTCAGAAGACCTCGAGGTGATCCATCACCGCGTCGATGAAGCCGAAGTTCTTCGGCGTGGCGAAGTGGTCGCAGCCACGCAGCTCGGTGAACGAAGCGTCCGCCAGGGCATCGAGCAGCGGGTCGGCCGGGCCGGCAAAGTCCTCGGTGCCCAGCACCACCCGCACCGGATGGGTGATGCGTGCGAACTCGTCGTCGCCGAGCGGTGCGTGCTTGCGGCGCATGAATGCCGCCAGCGCCTGGCCGTCCTGGTCCGGCTCGGCGGCATAGCGAGCGAAGGTCTGGGCGTGCACGTCGTCTGCCTCGGCCTCGCCGGAGACGCCGCGGGCGATGCGTTCGGCCTGCTCGTCGTCGCGTTCGAACAGATTCCGCCCGACGCCCGAGACCACCAGGCGGCCGAAGCGCTCGGGCGCCATGGCCGCCATGGCCAGCAGCGTGCGTGATCCCATGGAGAAGCCGACGCCGTCGACGGTCTGCTCGCCGACTTCGGCTGCCAGCCGCTCCACCAGCTTGGCCTCCATGTCGGCGTAGCCGGCCGGGTCGTGGTGCTTGTCGGCCGAGCCGTGGCCGGGCAGGTCCCACGCGATGACTTCGCGGCCGCCGTCGGACAGCAGGTCGATGATGCCGGTCGGCTGCCAGGTGCTCGCTACCGAGCCGGTGAAGCCGTGAAGCAGGAGCACAGGATTCGCCATGGCCGGAAGTCTCGCAGAGCGGTGACCTACCCTGCATCGGAGCCTCCAGACAGGACGAGCAGCGAATATGAGCACCACGACCGCACCGCCCATCCGGATCGCCAACTGCAGCGGCTTCTTCGGCGACCGGCTCTCTGCCGCCAAGGAGATGGTGTCGGGGGGCCCGATCGATGCCCTCACGGGCGACTGGCTGGCCGAGCTGACCATGCTGATCCTGTCGCGCATCGCCGCCAAGCGGCCCGGCGCCGGCTACGCCCGCACGTTCGTCACGCAGATGGAGGAGGTCATGGGCACCTGCCTGGACCGGGGTATCAAGGTGGTGTCCAACGCCGGCGGCCTCAACCCGGCTGGGTGCGCCAACGCCGTGGCCGAAGTGGCGGACCGGCTGGGGCTGAGCCCGTCGATCGCCTACGTCGACGGTGACGACCTCACCGACCGGCTGGGGGAGCTGATCGCAGCCGGTAACGACTTCGCCCATCTCGACACCGGCCAGCCCCTGGGCGAGCTGGCCGATCGGATCGTGACCGCCAACGCCTATATCGGCTGCTGGGGGATCGTGGAGGCGCTGAACCAGGGTGCCGACATCGTCGTCACCGGGCGGGCGACCGATGCAGCCGTGGTGGCCGGCCCCGCGGCGTGGCATCACGGCTGGACTCGTGACGACTGGGATGCGCTTGCCGGGGCCATCGTTGCCGGGCATGTGATCGAGTGCGGCGGGCAGGCCACCGGCGGCAACTACAGCTTCTTCACCGAGATCGCCGACATGACCTACCCGGGCTTTCCGTGGGCGGAGGTCGCAGCCGACGGCTCCAGCGTGATCGGCAAGCACGCCAGCACCGGTGGGGAGGTCTCGGTGGGCACGATCACGTCGCAGCTGCTGTATGAAATCCAGAGCGAGCGCTACTTCAACCCCGATGTGGTGAGCCGCTTCGACACCATCGAGTTGGACCAGATCGGGCGGGACCGGGTGCGCATCAGCGGAACCCGGGGCGAGCCGGCGCCGTCCACGCTGAAGGTGGCCATGAACTACCAGGGCGGCTTCCGCAATCAGATCTCGATCGGGCTGACGGGTTTGGACATCGAGGCCAAGGCCGAGCTCATCGAGCGCCAGTTCTGGCATGCGTGCCCGTATGGCCCCGACGACTACGAGACCGTGGTGCGCAAGTTCCTGCCGACTCACAAGGCCGATCCGGGCAGCAACGAGGAAGCGGTTGCCGTCTACAAGATCATCGTGAAGGACCCTGACGAGCGCAAGGTGGGGCGGGCGTTCTCGAATGCGGGCACCGAGATCGGCTTGTGCTCCATTCCCGGGATGTTCGGCACCGGGGGAGGCCCGGGCGCGGGCCAGCCCTTCGGCGTGTACTGGCCGGCGCTGGTGGATGCGTCGCTGGTGCCCATGCAGGTGGTGGTGGACGGCCGCCGCACGGTGGTCGACAGCACGCCGCCCGACGTTCCGTCCGCCGAGGTTCGATCCAGCGAGGACGAGGTGGCTCCGGCTGAACGGGTGGAGCCGCCCGGCGGGCGGACGCGGGCGGTGCCGCTCGGCACGCTGTACGGCACCCGGTCCGGCGACAAGGGGCCGAACGCCAACCTGGGCATCTTCGCCCGCTCGGCTGAGGCCTTCTGGTGGCTGTCGGACTTTCTGACCGTCGAGCGACTTGCCACCTTGATGCCCGAAGCTGCCGCGCACCGGGTGGACCGCTACGACCTGCCCAACATCTGGAGCCTCAACTTCATCTTCCACGGGCTGCTGGAAGAGGGCGTGGCGGCTTCGACACGGCAGGATCCGCAGGCCAAGGCGCTGGGGGAGTACCTGCGCGCCAAGATCGTCGAGATTCCCGAGGCGCTGCTGCCGTAACGATCGCGTCGCGTCAGCGGTGCTGCAGGTCCTGCAATGGCATGCGGGGGCCGTGGCGTGGCGGTGGGCCGGCTGATTTGGCCAGCGCTTGTACACGGGCGCGCTGGCCCCGGTAGGGCTCGAGTAGCTCCAGCATGCGGTCGTCGTCGCCTCGCCGCTCACCGGACAGGTGCCAGGTGACGTAGCTGGGGATCTGGTAGTCGCCGATGATCACCGAGTCAGGATCGCCGTGGCAGAGCAGCACCACGATCGACGCTGTCCACGGGCCGATGCCGCGGATCGCCTGCAGTCGCTTGCGAGCCTGCTCCGGCGGGCAGTGGGCCAACCGCTCCAGCGTCGCTGCGCGGCGGGCGAAGGCGATGATCGCCTCGGCACGACGGCGCTCGATGTCGAAACGGTGGAACTCGTGGTAGGCGAACGAGGCCATCAGCTCGGCCATTGGCGGCAGACGCAGCGTGCTCGGAGCGGGGCCGGGCGGTTGCCTGCCCCAGCGCCGCAGGATTCCCTGCCAGGAGTTCTTGGCGTTCAGCCCTGGCACCTTCTGGCCGCAGACGGTGGGCACCACGTGCTCCCAGATCGTGCCAGTGGCCGTCAGCCGGCGTGCAGGCCAGCGGCGCACCCAGCCGGCCACGACAGCGTCTTGGGGCACGAGTGCTGAGGGGTCGTCATGGGCGCCGAGCAGCGCCGGCACGCGCTCCGCTGCGGCTTCGGCGCCCGGCCCCCAAGCGCAGATCTCCGCCGTGCGGCTCAGGCGTGTGATGCGCAGCGTGGCCTCACCGTCGGGGGTATCGGCGGCCCGCCAGATGGCCGGGCCGTCGTACAGCACTGGCCCAAGCCGGCCCTTGCCGCCGACGCGCCCGAGTGTTCGTCCCGCATCCAGCTCGAAGTCGAACTCGAGTCGTTGCACGAGATCGGGCGACTCGGCCCGGAGCGCCCGCGCCGCTGGTGCTGGTGCCGTGCCTCGCCGCATCACGACGGTTCCGAACGAGCCTCTTAGGCGGGTTCGGCGATCACGGGGTTGGTGAGCGTCCCGATGCCCTCGATGGTGATGGACACATCGTCGCCGTCGCTCAAGAATGCGGGTGGCTTCCAGAACGCCCCGACGCCCTCGGGCGTGCCGGTGGCGATGACGGTGCCCGGTTCCAGCGTGAACGCCGTCGACAGGTGCTCGACGATCTCGTAGCAGTCGAAGATGAGATCGTCGGTCTTGGCGTCCTGGCGGACTTCGCCGCTCACTTCGGTGACCAAGCGGCAGTTGTGCGGGTCGATGGAGTCGCCGGTGACCATCCACGGCCCGCACGGCCCGTGGGTGTCCCACGATTTGCCCATCATCATCGTGGGGCTGGCACGCTGCCAGTCGCGCACGCTGACGTCGTTCATGATCGTGTAGCCGGCGATGTAGTCGGCGGCGTCGGCGGCCGACACGGCTCGGGCGGCCCGGCCGATCACGATGGCCAGCTCGCCCTCGTAGTCGACCATGTCCGGCGCAGCCGCCGGGAGGTGGATGGGTTCGTGCGGCCCGATGATGCAGTGGTGGTGCTTGTTGAAGATGATCGGCACCTTCGGGGGCTCACGGCCACCCTCTGCCGCATGGGCCCGGTAGTTGAGCCCCACGGCGAGGATGGTCGGCGGGCGGCCCACCGGCGACAGCAGGCTCGCTTCGTCGAGCGGTGTGGCGGGGCCCGTCGCCATGGCTTCCACTGCGGCTGCCAGGTTGCCGCCGCATGCTTCGAGCAGCGATGGCAGGTCGGTGTGGTCGCTCTGCAGCGTCGCCAGTCCCTCGTCGGTCACCACAGCCAGAGCGGGCTGACCGTCCACAAGATGTCGTGCAATGCGCATGCAGGCGACGCTAGTGGGGAGGCGCGCATTGGACGCGGTGGCGACGCTCGCCCCCGTGCCTCGACCGCCGCCGTTTGGCACGTTCGGGCAGCTCGGCATTGTGCGAACGGCTTGACAGTGGCACTCTGGCGCTCCATGGCTCGCCATGGCGCCGGGGGCTCTACCCCCGGCGTATTCGACTCTGTACTGGACCCCGTCACGGGGCTTCCCGACGTGCGCGTCTTTGCAATCCTGCTCGACCGCAAGCTGGCATTGGCTCGGCGGGCGCTCCAGCCGCTGTCGGTGGTGTTCTTCGAAGTGGACGGCTTCGAGGAGCTGAGCAGCACGCAGGCCCGGGTGGCTCAGCGGCTCGCGGCACGGCTGGTGCGAGGCACGCTGCGCGAGTCGGACACGGTCTGCCATTGCACCGACGGGATCCTCGCCGCGGTCCTCGACGACACGCCTCACGGCGGCGCGGTGTGGGCTGCTGACCGGGTGCGCCGCGAGGTGGCCGCCCGCTCGTATCACACGGGCATCACGCTTTCGATGGGCGTGGCCAGCTATCCCACCCACGCCCTGGAAGCGTCCGATCTGCGCGACCGTGCGTACGCGGCGCTCTTCGTGGCCCGGTCGCTCGGCCCCTCTCGGCTGGAGGTGGCCGAGCCGCTGCCGCACTGACGCTGAGCCGGCGGTCGCTGTCAGTAGCCGGAGACGCCTCCGGTGAGCGCCCGAGGGTCCGAAGCCCCCGCAAGCACGCTGTCGTGCACCTCGATGAGATGTGCATGGCCGTACGAGTTGTCATGCGGGCCGTCGGTGCCGACCCGGTGGCCCCGCCGGGTGAGATCGGAGAGGCCGTCGGGTCCCGCCCACGCTGCATGACCTTCGACATACAGCTGGAGATTGCCGGGATCGGCCCAGGTGTCGAAGCCGGTTCCCTCCGCAGCGCCCCAGCGCCAGCGGCCCGATCCGATGGCCGTCGCCGGCTCGTCGCCCGCGCACAGCGACCGGGCCAGCACTTGCAGCAGCACCTGGGGCTGGGCGTCGCCGCCCATCGTGCCCACCACCGAGTGCAGCGACCCGTCGGCGCGTTGCACGATGGCGGGGGCGAGCGTGTGAGGGGGGCGCCGGCCGGGGCCGTATTCGGCACCATGGCCTTCGACGAGGTTGAAGCCGATGCCCCGGTTGTGCAGGCTGATGCGGTGCGTCGGGGTCCACAACCCGATGCCCCAGCCGCCTGCATTCGACTGGATCAGCGACACGCCCATGCGGTCAGCATCCACCGCTGCGAGGTACATGGTGTCGCCGGTGCCGGTTCCGGCGCCGAGCGGCGCCGCTGCGTCGGGCGAGATAGCGGCGCGGCGGGGGGCGAGCCGCTCGGGCGCGATGAGCGCTGCGCCGTCGGCGTCTGCCGACAGCACTGCGGGCCGATCCCATCCCGCCTGCTTGGCCGCCTCGGCCAAGAGGTGGGCGAACAGGGGATCGTCGGGGTCTGCGGGCAGGTCCAGCCCGGCGGCGATCCATGCGCCGGCGAGCGTGAGGTAGCCCTGCGAGTTCGGCGGCACGGTCCACAGGGTGTGGCCCCAGGCGTCGGCCTGCAGCGGTTCCACCCAGTCGGCCTGGGATCGGGCGAGGTCTGCCGGGGTGTACTCGCCGTTGCCCAGCTCGATGAGGTCGCGGCCGAAATCGCCTTCGTAGTAGGCCTGCCGGCCGCCGTCGATGATCTCGGCTAGGGCGGCGGCGACGCCGGGTCGGGTGACGAGGTCTCCCGGCTGGTTCTGGGGCGAGTAGTCGTCGGTGTTGGCGGCGCCGTCGAGCAGCGCCGCGGCGGCTGCGCCATGGGGCGAGAGCGGGAAGCCACCGCTCGCGAGATCGATCGCGGGGGCGAACACGTCCGCCAGCGAGGCGCGCCCGAACCGTTCGTGCAGGCTCAGCCACCCGTCGACGCATCCCGGCACCGGCACGCTGCGGATGTCGTTGCGGAAGCGCATCCGTGTGCGGCCCTCGGCGCGCAGCGCGTCGGGATCGGCGCCGCTGCCGGCCCGGCCGCTCGCATTGAGCGCTGCGGGGGCCGTACCGTCGGCGTGGTGGACCAGCGCCCACAGATCGCCGCCCATGCCGCACATGTGCTGGGTGGTCACGGCGAGCACGGCGGAAGCCGCCACTGCTGCGTCTGCCGCCGAACCACCGGCGCGCAGCACCGACACGCCGGCCTCGCTCGCGAGATGGTCGACGCTGCACACCATGCCGCTGCGGGCGTAGCGGGTGGCGAGCGGGACCTGCGGTCGGGATTGGCTCACCTCCCGAACGCTAGAGGCTGAGCCGGCGACCGCTCAGGGCAAGAGGACGTTGGGGTTGAGCAGGCCGGCCGGGTCGAGCGCCCGTTTGATGGCGCCGAAGGCAGCCAGCTCGGCTTCAGTGCGATTGAGGTGCAGTTGGGAGAGCTTGGCGGTACCGATGCCGTGCTCGGCCGAGATACTGCCGCCGAGCTCGGCGACGTAGCGCAGCACCGCGCTGTCCACCGCATCGGACGGTTCTGCACCGTCGGGACCCAGCACGTTGACGTGCACGTTGCCGTCGCCGAGGTGGCCGAACAACAGCGGCTGGGCGTCGGGGTCCGCGGCCCGGACCACATCGGGCACCCCGTCGACGAACTCGGCGAGGCGGGCCGCCGGCAGCGTTACGTCCAGCTTGTGGGGGATGCCGGCCGCCGATATGGCTTCGGTGACGTTCTCGCGGAAGGCCCACAGCCGCTGGCGGGCCGCGGGATCGAGCGCCACCGCCGCGTCTACGACGAGATCCGCGAGTTCTTCGACTGCAGCCCCGAGCTCGTCGCTGGGGTCGGTGCGAGCGGCGGCTTCCGCGATCAGCCACGCCCCGCCGGTGGCAGCGTCATCGCTCGGGGCGGCGCCGGACTTCTTGCCGAGGCTGCCGACAGGCGGGGTGACGCCGAGGTGGCGCGACACGAGCGCCATGGCCCCCTCGAAGACAGCTTCCAGCGCATGCAGTGCGGCGACGCTGCGGCGCAGTGCGGCGGCTGCGCTGACAGCATCGGCGGCCGTCTCGAATGCCAGCAGGGCGGTAGCTCGCTCGGGCTGGGTGGGATGCAGTCGCAGGCGCACCCGGGTGATGATGCCGAGCGTGCCCTCGCTGCCCGCCAGCAGGCCTCCCAGGTCGTAGCCGGTGTTGTCCTTCTCGAGGCCAGCCAGGTGGCTCACGACCGTGCCGTCGGCGAGCACCGCTTCGATGCCGACGACTTGGGCTCGCATGGCGCCGTAGCGCAGCACGTTGATGCCGCCGGCGTTGGTGGCGACCATGCCGCCCATGGTGGCCGAGTCGCGCGCCGCAAGGTCCACGCCCACACTGAGGCCCGACGCGGCGACGTGCGCTTGGGCGTCGGCCAGCGTCACCCCTGCGCCCAGTGTCACCTGCGACGCGAGCTCGTCTACCGGTTCGCATCCGTCGAGTCGTCGCATCGACAACACTGCTTCGCCGGCGAGCGGCACGCTGCCGCCGACGAGGCCGGTGTTGCCGCCCTGTGGCACCACTGGCACCCGAGCCGCTGCCAGCGAACTCATCACGGCAGCGGTCTCGGCGGTGTCGCCGGGTCGAATGACCAGCGGCGTCGCGCCGGCGAAGCGGCGGGTCCAGTCGATGCTGTAGCCGGCAGTCATCTCGGGGTCATGCAGGACGTGTGCTGCCCCGACGATTCCCGTCAGCTCGCCGATCAGCTCCGCATCGACAACACCGGTGCTCATGTGCCGGCCTCGTCGCCTGTGGGCCAGGCTCCCCGCATCGCCATGACGTCGAGCAGGACCTTGGGCTCGTCGGTCATGATGCCGTCGACGTCGATGTCGAGCAGGCGGTCCATCTCGGAGGGATCGTCGATGGTCCACACGTGCACAGCCAATCCATTCCGGTGCGCATAGTCGACCAGCCGGCGGGTTGCGAGCGGGACCGGTCCTTGCCGCAGCGGGATGGACGCGATCCGCCCTCGAAAGGGTCGCTCCCGCCGCGTGCGGCCCAGCGGGCCTGGTCGGGCCGAGCGACGGGCCCGCGCAGGCAGTCCCGTGAGACTCAGCATCCGCAGGCGAGCGATTTCCCGGGGGCTGAAGCTGAGGCACACCGCGTCGCCGTGCGCTTCGTCGACGCGTTCGAGACGTTCATCGGAGAACGAGCCGATGCACACCCGGTCGAGCACACCGGGCCGCCTCAGTGCCTCGATGAGAGGCTCGACGGCGGCATCGGTCTTGGGATCGATGCTGATGCGCACGTCGTCGAAGGCATCGAGCAGGTCCTCGAGCCGGGGGATCGGCTCACCGCCGACCCGCGCCCGCGACACCTCGCTCCAGGTCATCTCCGAGATGCGCCCGTAGCGGTCGGAGGTGGGGGCGAGCTCATCGTCGTGGAAGACGGCGAGCACTCCGTCGGAGGTGGCCTGCACGTCGGTCTCAAGGTGGCGGTAGCCGAGACCGACGGCGCCTTCGAAGGCGGCCATGGTGTTCTGCGGCCAGACCGCGCTGCCGCCGCGGTGGGCTATCGGCACCGGACCCGGCTCGTCCAGGTACGGATGCTGCGATGTCACAGCGCAAGTATCGCCGCTCGCCTGCCTGATCCATGAGCCGGCAACGCTGAACCGCGCAGATGGCGTCGGGCGCTGCCACCGGTACCGTCACCTCGATGTCAGACGGCGACGCGGGGGCACAGGATCCCTCGGACAATGAGGTGTCGCGGGCGGATGCCTTTGCCGCGTGGGCGGCCAGCGAGCCGGTGCCGCTCGACCGGGCTGCCTTGGCCATTGCCGCTCACTGCCGGGCGGACCCGGTGGATGAGGCTGCGGCACTGGCCGAACTCGACCGCCTCGGCGCCTCGGTGAGCGAACCCACCCCGAATGCTGTTGTCGACCTGCTCTTCAGCCAGGAGGGCTTCGGCCCGAACCGGGGCCGCTTCGCCGACCCGGCCAACAGCTACTTGGATCTGGTGGTCTCGCGACGGCTCGGCATCCCGATCACACTGTCGGTGGTCACCATCGAGGTGGCTCGCCGTGCAGGCGTTGTGCTGCACGGAGTCGGCATGCCAGGCCATTTCCTGGTCGGCACACCTGATCCCGAGGTGTTCATCGATGCCTTCGACGGCTGCGTCATCGACCGGGCCGGCGCGGCAGCGATCTTTGCCCGCTTCGAGTCGCGCCAAGCATTCGACGATTCGTTCCTGCAGCCAACGCCGCCCGAGGCGATCCTGCTGCGCATGCTGAACAATCTGCGCACGCTGCACCTGCGCCAACCCGATGCGCCCTCAATGCTGGCGGTGCTGGAATTGCTCACCCGGTTGCCTGGCTGCCCGATCGACGAGTTCATGCGGCTGGGCCAAGCGCTCGCGACGCTGGGCCGCCCTGACGACGGTGCACGGGCGTTGGAGGGCGCCGCAGAGCAGTTCGGTGGCAGCGACGCCGACCACCTGCGCCAAGCAGCAACACGACTCTGGGCCCAGCTGAACTAGGCCAGCGAGCAGACGTGGGTCCTAGGCCGCAGGCTCGGGCTACAGGCCGATGGCCAGGTCTGGGCGGCCTCGCAGGTGGGTGCGCTCGTTGACCGACAGCACGCTGCGGTGGCCGTGGCTGGACGCGAAGACTCGTGTGACCGAGGTGTAGTCCACGTCGAACTTCAAGAAGGTGTCCGGGTCGAAGCCGAGACAGCGCGCCAAGTACGCATTCACGACGCCGCCGTGGCACGCCAGGGCGACCCGCTGGCCGCGGTGGTCGGCGACGATCTGGTCTACCGCCTCGTTGACGGTGGCGATGAACTGAGCCGTGCGCTCGGCGTCGGCGAACGATCCGGTTGCCAGCTCGTCCCATCGCTCCCGGTCGGTCTCCTTCAGCACCTCCATCGGGACGTAGGCGGGGGAGTCGCTGTCGAACTCGCTCAATCCGTCGCGCACCGTCGGCCGCAGGCCGGTGACGCCGCCGATGGCCTCTGCGGTCTGCAGCGCACGGCGCATCGGGCTGCTGTACAGCGCATCGACGCCCATCTCGGCGAGCCACCCGGCGGCAGCTTCCGCCTGCTGACGGCCGATCTCCGACAGAGGCGGGTCTGCCGGCTGCCCGTCGTGTCGCACGACTCGTTCGGGCTGGCCGTGGCGCACAAAGACAAGTTCCACGGCGGGTGACCCTAGAGGGCGAAATCCATGGCTGACTGCCTTGACGGGAGCGGTACCGTGGTAACACATGGCAAGACGGACCAAGATCATCGCCAGCGTCGGACCAGCCTGCAACGACGAGGCGACCATGACGGCCATGATCGAAGCAGGCGTCGATGTCTGGCGTCTCGGGCTGGCCCACGGCACGCTCGACGAGCAGGTCGAGACATTCCGGCGGCTGCGTGCCGTATCAGCCGAGTCCGGGCGGCACATCGGGATCCTCGTGGATCTGCCCGGCCCCAAGGTGCGCTGCAAGCCGTTCCCCGAAGGCGGCTGCGCCGTCAGCGAAGGCGCCGTGCTCTCGCTCGCCATCGAAGGCGACGCCAGCACGGCCGACCGGCTCGTGGTCGACTACGAGGGCTTGCTCACCGACGTGGCCCCCGGCGACCGGCTGTCATTCGGCGACGGCAACGTGGTGCTGGTGGTGGAGGACCGTGCCTCCAACGCCCTCAAGACCCGTGTGCTGCACGGCGGCCATCTCGAAGGCCGGCCCGGGCTGCATGTCGACTCGTCCAAGCTGCGCATCAGCACGCCGACGCCGCAGGACCTGAAGCTGGCCGACACGTTCATCGACTTGGGCACCGACATGGTCGCGCTGTCGTTCGTGCGCTCGGCACATGACATGCGGCGCCTTGGGGTCGAGCCTCATCCCCGCGGCCCGCTGCTGGTGGCCAAGATCGAGACCAACGCCGCCGTGGAGAACCTCGACGGGATCATCGAAGCCTCATCGGCGGTCATGGTGGCGCGTGGCGACCTAGGCGCGGAGTGCGACATCGAGGAGCTGCCCCACCTGCAGAAGCGGATCATCGAGGCCTGTGTGGCGCACGGCCGACCGGCCATCACCGCAACACAGATGCTGGAATCGCTGCTGCATTCGCCGGTGCCGACACGGGCAGAGGCCTCCGACATCGCCAACGCAGTGTTCGACGGCACGTCCGCGGTGATGCTGAGCGGCGAGACTGCCATCGGCCACGACCCGGTGAACGCCGTGCGCACCATGGCCCGCATCACCGAGCGAGCCGACGAACGCTTCGACTACGAGGCGTGGTGGAACCGGCTGCTGTCGGTGCGCAGGCTCGACGAACGCGCTGCCGACTACCTGCGGGTGACCGACGGCATCACCCAATCGGCGTCGAGGCTGGCCACCGAGCTGGGCGCTCAGGCCATCATCTGCCTGAGCCGCTCGGGATTCACTGCTCGCAGCATGGCTAGGTTCCGTCCGTCGATGCCGCTGCTGGGCCTCACGCCCGAGCCCCGCACTGCGATGCAGCTCTCGCTGTCGTGGGGGACGCGCCCGTTGGTCTTCGGCGAGCGCCTGACCCCGGCCGAGTCGGCGCTCGAGGCAGTGCACGCAGCGACACGCACCGGCGTGGTGCGCAGCGGCGACATGGTGGTGGTGGTGTCGGGCTCGAGCCCCGAGTCGCACGCCACCGACAACCTGCGCGCCATGCGCGTGCCCTGAGAGGCTGAGCCGCTAGCCGGTGTCGATGTCGATATCGACGTCGATGCGGGAAGGGTCGATGCGGTCGGGCCCGCACAGCGGATTCTGCGGCACCTGCACATCGCGGCCGAACACCTCGCACGAGCAGGTCTCCTGGCAGTCCCGCAGCCCGGTCCACTGCACGGCTAGCACCGCAGCGCCGCCGATCAGCACCAGCGAGATGAGCAAGGCCAGCATCATCCGGCGGATCAACCGGAACGCAACGATGGCGGCCACCGCCAAGGCAGCGATCCCGCCGACCAGAGCGATGCTCAGTCGGTCGGCATCGAGCCATTCGGGCAGCACTCCATCAGAGAGTACGCAGCGCCCCGGCAGAGCCCGCGGACCGCTCCCCGGCCGCGGCATCGCTCCGCAGCTGGGCTCATACGGGGTAGTCGACGCACGGGCGACCAGCGGCGCTGCACAGAAACGGCTTACCCGACGGCTGCGCATCTAAGGTTCGCCTATGGCCGCAACCCCGATCGACCTGCGTCCGGGCGGCCTGCCCGAGACGGTGCTGGATCCGGCCCCTCCGGACGCCGTGGCGGCATTCAAAGCGGCGATCGCCCGGCCGGCGGCCGAGCGGGGCGCTGCGCTGTCGGAGGTGGCAGCCCGCTGGCCGCGGCTGCTCGAGGCCTGGGCGGAGCTGGGGCGCTGGGCGGCGAGCGAGGGCCGCCACATCGAGGCCTACGCCTACTGCCGGGTGGGGTACCACCGGGGGCTCGACGCACTGCGCGGTGCCGGCTGGCGGGGCAGCGGCTACGTCCGCTGGGCGGCGCCCACCAACGCTGGCTTCCTGTGGTCGCTGCTGGGCCTGGGGCGCTGCGCTGCGGTCATCGGCGAGCACGACGAGGCCGACCGGTGCGCCGGTTTCCTGATGCAGCTCGACCCCGGAGGCGAGCCGTCCACGGGTGAGTGGCCGCAGGCGTGAAGCCCGCTGGCGTGGTGCTGTGCGGCGGCGCCTCCACGCGCATGGGCAGCGACAAGGCCAGTCTTGAGCTGGCAGGCCGACCTCTGGCCTTGTGGGTTGCCGATGCCCTGTCGGCCGCGGGAGCAGACCCTGTCGTGGCGCAAGGCGGCAACCCGCCGGCACCGCTCGTGGCCGAACCCGACAGCTCGCTCCGATCCGGACCGCTCTCTGCCCTGATCGATGCGCTGGAGCGCCATGGCGATGTGCTCGTGTGCCCGACCGACGTGCCGACGGTGCCTGCCGAGCTGCTCGCCGCCCTGGTTGAGTGCGCCCAGAGCACCGGCGCGCCGGTGGTGCTGGCTCGTAGCGACCGCCCCGAACCGCTCATCGGCCACTACGCCGGCGGATCGCTCTCGATGCTGCGAGCGGGCCTGCAGGCCGGTGCGCGCGGGCCGAAGGAGGCCTTCGACATCGAGAGCGTCCCGACCGTGCCGGTGAACCCGTCCGACGTGCTGAACGTGAACACGCCCGCCGATCTCGCCGCAGCCGAGGCGATCTTGGCGGCTCGCGAATCGGCCCAGCCGGGAGCGGGCTGAACCGCATGGCACCCCCGCGTGACCGGCCTCGCCGCAGCTCGCCTCGCAGCAATCGGCCTCGCCAGGATTCGCCTCGCAGCGATCGACCTCGCAACGACTCGTCCCGCCGGGATTCTTCCCAGCACGAATGGGTGGACACTCAAGCGGGCCTTGAGGCACTGGTCGCCGATCTGCTCACCGCCGACTGCGTGGCCATCGACACCGAGTTCCACCGTGAGCGCAGCTACCGCCCGCGGCTCGCCCTGGTGCAGGTTGCCTTCGACGAACGGGTCGCGCTCATCGATCCCACCGCCACCGACATCACGGTGCTGGGTGCCGTGCTGGCCGCCGATGTGCTGATTGTCATGCACGCCTGCGCGCAGGACATCGAGGTGCTGTTGCAGGAGTGCGGCACCATCCCGTCGAGGCTCTTCGACACGCAGGTGGCCGCCGGCTTCTTGGGCATGAGCACGCCGTCGCTGGCGGCGCTGACCGACCGCCTGCTCGGCGTGCGGCTGGCCAAGGGCAACCGCCTGACCGACTGGTTCGAGCGACCGCTGCGGCCGGCCCAGCAGCGCTACGCGGCCGACGACGTGGCGTACCTGATCCCCCTGCTCGACGAGCTGCGCTCCCGCCTGACGGCTCGGGATCGCTGGCAGTGGGCGCTCGACGAGTGCGAGCAGTGGCGCCGGCCCCCCGGCCCGCCGCCGGATCCCGCCCAGGCGTGGACCCGCATCAAGGGAGCACGGCAGCTGCGCGGGCCCCAGCGAGCGGTCGCGTACCGGCTGGCTGCCTGGCGTGAGCGAACTGCCAGCGAGCGGGACATCCCGGTGCGCTTCGTGCTGTCGGACATGGCGCTGCTGTCGATCGCGCAGCGCCGTCCCCGCAGCATCGATGAGCTCGGGGGCTTGCGGGGGGTCGACGGCGGCCAATTCCGCGGTGCGGCCGGCGACCGGATCATGGCTGAAGTGAAGCGCGGTCTTGACATGGCGCCGGGCGACATCCCGACCAGTGCGCTGCCGGCGGGGCCCAACGTGGATGCGGCACTGCAGCCGGCCGTTCCCCTCGTGGGCGCCTGGGTCGACGAGGTGGCACGCACCGAGGGCATCGATCGCAGCCTGCTGGCGACCCGCTCGGACATCGCCGCGCTGCTCGCTGGCGATCCGGCCTCGAAGCTGAGTTCAGGCTGGAGGGCCGAAGTGGTGGGCGACGGGATCAGGTCGCTGCTGGCTGGCGAGGCCGCACTTGCGTTCGATCCGTCGGCCGGCCTGCAGCTCGAGACGCGGCCCCGCAAGGTGCCTGAACAGTGCGAATGACACGCAGCGCTGTGCCCCAAACGGTAGGGTGGCAGGGCACTTCGTAGAACACAGATGCCCTCTCCGGCGCGGATGGGGGCATGTCCGGATGCAGGCAAGCGAGGCCTCGCAGTCGAGCACGAGGAGCCAGCCGGTGAAGAAGGGTCGACATCGCCGCTATGAGGAGGCGCGCAAGTTCCAGCGGGCCACGGCGGAACGTTTCACCATCGAGGACTACGACTTCGACAACTCCGATCGCTTCGGGGTGGAGCCCGGAGATCGTGACCTGGTCGACGAGGAATCGGCTCCCGACGACCAGTACGGTCACCTTGCCGACAAGTACGACGACTATTCGGACCTCGAGGCCAAGTACGCCGACTTCGATTCCGACGCCGACGAAGAGGCCCCCCAACGCGAGACCGCCTGACTAGCTGCGGCGGTGGCGGACTGCGGGGTGGGGGAGCAGCTGGGCTGAGGCGACTCGCTGGTCGAGTTGGGCGTGTAGCTCGGCGTAGATCTGGGGTCCGCAGATCGCTGTCAGCTCGTCGCGAAGCGCCCTGAACACGGGCTGAGGGCCGACGTGGGCGCTCTCGGCCGACGTGCACCACCAAGCGACGTCGGTGTCGGGGCCACCCCAGTCGCGCAGCTCCCATTCCCGCACCATCGTGTAGACGTGGCCGGTGACAGTCTCGTGGTCCTCGCGGCGCAGCGGGGCCTGCCAGCAGATCTCGGGCTTGGTGTCCATCGGCCGCCGGCCGGTGCGCTCGGCCAGCAGGTGGAATGCGCAGCCCGCACCTGCGGGGTGGTCGGCCCGGTTGGCGAACACGCATGCCCCGTCGACCACCTGGGTGCGCCACCAGCCCTCGCTGTCCTGCCAGAGCACCGCGTCGGGGTCGCGGCGGTGCTGCCAGAGCTCGGCGTCGAGCTCGGCGATCATCGCCCGGACGTGTGCGAGGTCGTCGCGGCCGTTGAGGTAGGCGCCGTGGCTGCAGCAGCCCAGCGCCAGCTCGGGGGCCGGCTCGTCGTCGATGCCGAGGCAGCCGGCGCCGTAGATGCAGGTCCAGTCGCTGGCCAGGAACGTCACGTCGAACAGCCAGGTGCGGTGCTCGAGCGGATCTTCCAGCGACAGCCACTCCCGGCTGCTGTCGCCCAGGCTCCAGTCATCGGAACCCACACCGATATCAGAAGCCATCCGCCCCGAGCCTAGGAGGCCGAGCTTGCGAGGCCGGGGCCCGAGCGGCCCGTGAGCGGAGCGAACAAGAGCGGGCAACATCCGCCGAGTCGATATTGCCAAGTCGATCTGCGGCGCTTGTGGGGTACGGTCGGGGCGTGACTTCTGAGGACGAAGCGGCCGATGCGGCCCTGCTTGCTGATCTGCGTGGCGTGCTCGGCGACCGGGCCCGCGACAACGACTTCGAGCGGGGTTTGTACAGCCGCGACGGCTCGATCGAAGGCAGCCCGCCGGCGATCGTGTGCCTGCCCGAGTCCGCAACCGAAGTCGCCGAGATCGTGCGTGTCTGCCGTCGCCACAGTCGGCCGTTCCTGGCGCGAGGCTCGGGAACCGGCTTGGCCGGGGGCGCAGTGCCCGTCGGCAGGCCAGTGGTGGTTGCTACCTCCAAGATGGACCGCATCGTCGAGATCGACACCGCCAACCGGATTGCCTGGGTCGAACCGGGAGTGCTGAACCTGGACCTGTCACGTGCGCTGGCGCCTCAGGGCTTCCACTTCGCCCCGGATCCCTCCAGCCAGCAGGTGTGCTCGATCGGCGGCAACATTGCCAACAACTCCGGCGGGCCGCACTGCCTGGCGTACGGCGTCACCACGGCGCATATCGCAGCACTTGAGGTGGTGCTTCCCTCCGGCGACACCACCATCTTGGGCGGCGTGGAGGCCGAGCCTGCCGGGCTCGACTTGCGCGGGCTGTTCGTGGGTTCCGAAGGCACCATGGGCATCGCCACCAAGGCCGCAGTGCGGCTGACGCCGAACGCGCCCGCGGTGCGCACGCTGCTGCTCGACTTCGACGATGTCAGCGAAGGCTCGGCGGCGGTCAGCGCCATCATCGCCGCCGGGCTGGTGCCCTCGGCGCTGGAGATGATGGACCAGCGCGCCATCGAGATCGTGGAGGCATTCGCCCACGCGGGGTACCCGACTGGGGCTGCGGCCGTGCTGCTGGTGGAGCTCGACGGCCTGCCGGGCGGGGTGGAGGCGGGCGTGGAGATCGTGCGTGAGGTGGCGCAGAAGCACCACGTCGGCCACGTGCGTGTCGCGGCAGACGACGCCGAGCGGGCGCTGCTGTGGAAGGGACGCAAGAATGCCTTCGGCGCAGTTGCACGGATCAAGCCCGACTACTACCTCCATGACACGGTCGTGCCCCGCTCGAAGCTCACCGAGGTGCTCGAGAAGGTGTACCGGATCGCCGATGCGTACGGCCTGATCGCAGTCAACGTCTTCCACGCAGGCGACGGGAACCTGCATCCGATCCTGGCGTTCGACCGGCGTGAGCCTGGCGTGGACGAGCGGGTAAAGGCAGCGGGCCGTGACATCGTTGCTGCGTCCATCGAAGCCGGCGGCGTGCTCAGCGGCGAGCACGGCATCGGTTTGGAGAAGCGCGACTACATGGGGATGCTGTTCAGCACCCACGACATGTACACCCAGGACGTGGTGCGGGAGACGTTCGATCCCGACGGCCTCGCCAACCCCCTCAAGATCATCCCGACCGGCTCGCGCTGCAGCGACTCATTCCACCAGCATGTGCCCGAAGGCGCCTGGGTGTGAGTTCGCAGTCCAGCGGCGCCGGCGCGTCGCCGGCAGCGGAAGCGAGCATGGGACCGGCCGCAGCGGGGGCCAGCCTGGCCGCGAACATTGCTGCGGACGTGACTGCGTTTGCTCGCGAGGTCGGCAGCAGCGGCGCGGTGACGGTGGTGGGCGCCCGGACGCATTGGGATGTCGGCGGCGCCCCGCCCGCAGCGGCGCGTGAAGTGTGCGCACCTGCGGGCGTGTGGGAGCACGAGCCGTCGGAGATGACGGTTCGCTGCGGTGCCGGCACGACGGTGGCTGAACTGTCGGCGCATCTCGCCCGAACCGGCCAGATGGTGCCGCTCGACCCGGCCGACGACGCGGCCACCGTGGGCGGCGTGCTGGCGTGCGGCTTCAGCGGGCACCGCCGGCTTCGCTACGGGCATGTTCGCGATCTCGTGCTGCAGACCCGCCACGTCGACGCCGCCGGCAAGGTGGTCACCGCCGGCGGCCCCACGGTGAAGAACGTGTCTGGATACGACCTGGCCCGACTGCTGGTGGGCTCGCTGGGCACGCTCGGACTGCTGGCCGAGGTGATCCTGCGCACCCTGCCGGCGCCGCCCGCCGTGCAGTGGCTGGAAGGCGACGGCGACCCGTTCGCGACGTTCGACCTGCTGTATCGGCCGAGCAGCATCCTGTGGAACGGATCGCACGCCTGGATACTGCTGGAGGGCGACCCGGCCGACGTTGCGGCAGAGGCGAGCAAGCTGGAGCCAGCGGGCTTCGCTCCGTGTGACGGCCCACCGCCGATCCCGGCTGCAGGGCGCGAGTCGATGCGACCCTCGGATCTGCGAGCGCTCGCCGGCACAGCAGGCGGTTGGCTGGCAGAGGTCGGCATCGGTCTGGTCCATCGGCCCGAACCTGTGCAGGCGGCACCGGTCTCGCAGGCCAATGCGCTGCTGATGGACCAGCTCAAGCAGCGACTGGATCCCGACAACCGCCTTAACCCCGGCCGGAGGCCCTGGTGAGCGCAGCGAGACCCGTGGGCCAGCGATCGGGCACAGCGAGCACCTTTCCGCTGGAGCTCGACATCGACAGCGACACGCTTGCTTCGTGTGTGGCGTGCGGCATGTGCCTGCCGCACTGCCCGACCTACCGGGTGACCGGCGAAGAGTCGGCTTCGCCGCGTGGTCGCATCGCACTCATGCGCGATGTCGCCGAGCGGGGTGAGGCCGACGCCGCGTTCGTGGAGTTCATGGACGCCTGCATCCAGTGCCGCGGCTGCGAGACCGCCTGCCCAGCCGGCGTGCACTACGGCCACATGATGGAAGCCACCCGCGAGGCGCTGGCGTCGCAGACCAGCTACCAGCCCCGTCTGCGGCGGCTCGCCTACCGCGCGCTGGGCATGCCCCGGCTGCTCGGCTTCGGGTCTCGCCTGCTGGGGATGTCGCAACGGCTCGGCCTGATGCGCCTGGTGAGCCTCTTGGGTCGCGTGCGTCCATTTCGCCAACTCGGCGCCATGACCGCCTCGCTGCCGCGAGTGCCAGTGCGTCAGGCACCGCTCACTGCCAGCGGCGACGACGTCTGGCTGTTCACCGGATGCGTCATGGACGCGTGGATGCGTGACACCCACCGGGCGGTGCAATCGGTGATCGAGGCGACTGGTGCCGGCGTGGCCCTGCCGCCGGCGGGAGCTGCCTGCTGCGGCTCGCTCCACCTCCACGCAGGCTTGACCTCCGACACCCGGCGCCTGGCGCGCAAGGTGATGGCCGCGCTGCCCGGTGAGGCCCCGATCCTGATCGATTCGGCCGGCTGCGGCGCCACGATGAAGGAATACGGTCACCTGCTGGACACCGAAGAGGCCCGCCGGTTCGCAGGACGCGTGCAGGATGTGCACGAGTGGCTGGCCGCCCGGGTCGACGACTTGCCGGATGGCGCGCCGACCTCAGCGCCGCTGAAGATCGCGGTCCAAGACCCGTGCCACCTGCGTCATGTGCAGCGGGCTCACCTGCCGGTACGAACGGTGCTCAGCCGGTTCTTCGAGGTGGTCGAGCTCGACGACGACGGATTGTGCTGCGGCGCCGGCGGGGCGTATTCCCAGCAGCATCCCGAGGTCGCCGGAGCCGTGCGGGAACGCAAGGTGGCCGCTATCGAACGCACCGGCGCGAGCGTTGTGGCCAGCGCAAACCCCGGATGCACATTGCACCTGCAAGCCGTCGGCCTCGACGTCCGCCACCCGCTGGAGATCGTGGCCGAGCACCTGAACGGCGGCGCGCAGCAATGAACGACGAGATCGCTGAGCTGGCTGATCGTCTCGACGACACCGCAGAGCGACTGGCCGAGCTCAGCATCGAGCTGCTGCAGGGCGCTCTCGCCGATGCGGACACCAGCGACCAGCGGGCCCGGCTGGAGCGAAGCGTGACTCGTGCCAGACGGGCCACGATCAAGGCCGCATCGATCCTCCGGGAATCCACCGGCGCATCAGGGCCGTTCGATGACTAGAGGCGTCCGTCGCCCAAGCTGAGCCGCTACTGGGCAGGCTGCTCAGTAGCCGGCGGAGATGCGGTACAGCTCACCGATGAGGTCGTCGTACTGCCCGATGGCCAAGGCCACGGCGTAGGCCGCACCGACGGTGGCGCCGGCAATGGCGAACGGCAGGCGGTCCAGCACGCTGCCGATCGCGGGTACCGCGTGGGGCGCGATGGCAATGAGCAGCAGCGGCAGCAACACGCCGATCATGTAGATGAACATGAGTCCGAGCGTGCGTGGGCCGGCAGTGGAGGCGTCATTGAGGATGTCGCCGAGGAGTTCGCCGACGCAGGGCCGCCACAGCCAACCGGCCAGTGCGCCGCCCACGAGGCCCGCGCCCGTGGCGAGCGGAGACGAATGGCCGGGCGCCCGCCACGCCGCCGCGTAGGTGCCGGCGGCGACGATGCCGGCGATCACCACAGCAGCACCTCGCGCCGAGACCCACCAGTGCCCGGCTGCTTGCGCCCACGCCAGGAACGCAGCACCTGCGGCGTAGTACAGCGCCACCGTCAGCCGCGCCCTGCGGGCCACCAGCACCAGTGCCAGCCCCGGCACCAGGGCCGTGAGCGTGCAGGCCCACGTGATCACCCCGATACCCTCGGTGAGGGTGTCGAAGATGGTACTCACGACCGCTGGCCCGCCGGTCAGGCCTCGGCGAGGAGTCGCTCGACGGTGGCGTAGAGCTCGCGGTAGGTGTGCGCGCCGTCGCCCCGCCGGTCGAAGCGGATCTGGTTCTCGCTGTCGATGATGTAGACGCGGGGCCAGTAGCCCGTCGGGCCTTCCTGCCAGACATGGAAGTTGTACTTGGTGGTGTCGAGCGCGATCGGCCAGACCACGCCGAGTTCAGCCGAGGCCTCGATGATGTTGTCGACATTGGCCTCGTAGCCGAATTCAGGTGAATGGACCCCAACAACCTCCACACCTCGATCCCGGAAGTCGGCATGCAACTGGGCCAGCGCATCGAGCGTCTTCTTGCAGTTCCGGCAGCCGAACGTCCAGAACTGCACCACAGTGATCTCGTTGCTCGCCCGGATCTCCTCCAACGAGGTGGCCTCGGTGTTCAGCCACCCGTCGAGCTTGCTGAGGCTGAACGCTGTGCCCAGCACCGGAATGGGCTCGGGTGCCTCGGTCGTTGTCGTCGGCACCGGAGCGGCAGTCGTCGATGTCACCGACTCCGGCGGAGCGGCCGCAACCGCTGCCGTCGTCTGCGATGCCTCGGCCGGCGCGGCCAGCGATGTGACTGGCGGTGTGCCAACGGGTCCGGCGACACTCAGCTCGTCGTCAGGCTCGTCGACGGCGGTCCAGACAATGAGAGCAACGCCCACGAGCAGAACACCCGCTGCGACAGAGCGCGAGACCGAAGACTTCATCTCAGGCGCAGCGTACGCCCCACCCGAGCAGCTGCTTAGACGCGACTGCTGTCACATTGCGCAGTCGCTAGACGCGACTGCTGTCACATTGCGCCGTCGCTAGACGCGACTGCTGTCACATTGCGCCGTCGCTAGACGCGACTGCCGAGCGATTCGAGCGGGATGAGCTTGCGGTCGGTGGCGTTGTCGGTGGGCCGCAGGATGCGGCTCCGCACCTCCGGTGCGCCGTCGGCGTTCTGGTAGCCGGTGAGACGCTGGCGGGTGCGACGCCCGAGGGGCTCCGCGATATCCCGGAAGTCCTGCTCGGTAAGCCCTTGGCCGTGCTGCGCGCCCGCAGCACGCGAGATGTTCTCGTCCATGAGCGTGCCGCCCATGTCGTTGGCACCCGCCCGCAGGATCTGCTGGGCACCCGGCGGCCCGATTTTCACCCACGACACCTGGATGTTGTCGATGAGCCCGTGGTAGGCGATCCGCGGCACGGCATGCATCAGCAGGGTCTCCCGGAAGGTCGGACCCCGACGGGCACCCTTGCGCAGGTAGATGGGGCTGGCCATGTGCACGAACGGCAGCGGTACCCACTCGGTGAACCCGCCCGTGCGCTTCTGCAGCTCGCGGGTGGCAACGATGTGGTTCGCCCAGTTCTCCGGATGCTCGATCGATCCGAACATGATCGTGATGTTCGAGTGCAGGCCCACGGCATGCGCCGCCTCATGGCATTCGAGCCACTCGGCGGTGTTGATCTTGTCGGGGCACAGCACCGCCCGCACCGAATCGTCGAGGATCTCTGCAGCAGTGCCCGGCAGCGACTTCAGCCCCGCCTCCTTGAGCCGCATCAGGTAATCGACGAGCGACTCTCCGAGCCGCTTGGCCCCCTCGATGACCTCGAGGGCCGTGAACCCGTGCAGGTGCATGTCGGGCACCACATCGTGGATTGCCCGGCAGACGTCGATGTAGTAGTCGCCGTCGAAGCTGGGGTGGATGCCGCCCTGCAGGGTCACCTCGGTGGCGCCCAGCTCGGCGGCCTCGATCACCCGTTCCTGAATGTCGGCCAGCGTCAGCATGTACGGCGTGCCCCGCAGGTTCAACGACAGGGGTCCCTTGGAGAAGCCGCAGAACTTGCACTTGAACGTGCAGACGTTCGTGTAGTTGATGTTGCGGTTGTGCACCCAGGTCACGATGTCGCCCACTGCTTCGCGACGCAGCTCGTCGGCCACCTCGCCGATGGCGACCACCTCGGGTCCGCGCGCGGAGAACAGGGTGACAATCTCTTCGTGCCCGACTTGCTGACCGGCCATCACCCCGTCGAGCACCTCGCGCACAGCCCCGCGGGCATGCGAGGGGCCTCCCATGATGTTCGTGGGCAGGTGACCGGCGCCGCCTGAGTACCACTGGGTGGAGTTCTCGTCGGCCACCAGCACGTCTGCGCCGGAGCCGGCGTTGAGGTTCTCCATGGTGCGTTCGGGCATCTGGCCGCCGGGGTCGTCACGGCCGAGGCCTTCGGCGTCGGAGCGGTCCATCACCGGGAACCGGTTCGTCTCGGCCAGCCAGCGCTCGGGCTGCAGCGCGAACTCTGGGTAGATGGTGAGCCGGGGAGCGAGCGTGAATTCGCGTGCTTCGGTGACCTCCCGCAGGCGATCGAGCGCCGGCCACGGGCGCTCGGGGTTGACGTGGTCGGCGGTGATCGGTGAAACGCCGCCCCAGTCGTCGATGCCGACGTCGAGCAGCCCGCCGAAGTCGTCGGAGAGATTGGGCGGGGCCTGCAGGTGAATGTCGGCGGGGAGGATCAGGCGTGCCAGAGCGATGGCCTGCGCGTACTCGTCGGGCGGGCAGGCGGGCATGTTGTGCATCGACGTGCCCGCCTTGGGCAGGAAGTTCTGCACGATCACTTCCTGGATGTGGCCCCAGCGAGCGTGGCTCGCCGCGATGGCCTCCAGTGCCGCCAGCCGGTCGGCGAGCGACTCGCCGATGCCCACGAGGATCCCGGTGGTGTACGGAATGGCCCCCTCACCGGCGGCTTCGAGCGTGGCGAGGCGCCGAGCCGGCTCCTTGTCGGGCGATCCTCGGTGGCAGTCGAGGAGGGGGTTCAGCGACTCCAGCATCATCCCCTGGCTGGGCGACACCTCGCGCAGCGCCGCCAGCTCGCTCGCGGTCATGGCGCCCGGGTTTGCATGGGGGAGCAACCCGGTTTCGTCGCGCACGAGGCGGCACATCTCGACCAGGTAGTGGACGGTGGAGTCCCAACCGTGCTCGGCAAGCCAGTCCGCCGCTGCGGGGTAGCGCAGCTCGGGGCGCTCGCCGAGGGTGAACAGCGCCTCGTGGCAGCCCGCCCGGGCGCCGCTGGCGGCGATCTCCAGCACCTGCTCGGGCGTGAGGTATGGCGTGTCGAGCCGCGCCGGGGGCTGAGCGAACGTGCAGTAGCCGCACTTGTCGCGGCACAGCATGGTCAGCGGGATGAACACCTTCGGGCTGTAGGTCACCCGGGTGCCGAACGCCTGGTCGCGCACGGCTGCTGCCCGCTCGGCAAGCTCAGTGAGCGGCAGCGCTGCGAGTGCCAGCGACGCCGCCGAGGGCTGCGGGGCTACGGCAGCGCCATTGGATGAAGCGCCGTTGGCTGCCGGATCGTCCACGCTGTGCGACGGTTCGATGATGGTCACAGGGCCCCTCCGTTCGTGGGCTGCTGTTGAAAGGCGGTGGCGGCTGCGGCGAGCTCTCGGCCGCGCAGCTCCTCCCTGGGCACTAGGCCGCGAGGGGATGCGCCGCTGCGACTAGACCGGCTGCGGATGCGCGTGGGGCCGACCGGCTCGTCGCAGGCGGGGCATCGCGTTGCGATCTCGAGCGGTGTCCCGCAGTCGGCATGCACCAGCACCGTGGGCGCATCGCCGTCGTGGCACCAGCGGTCGCCCCAGGCCATCAGAGCGAGCAGGCTGTTCGACAGGTCGAGGCCCTTGGCAGTCAGGACGTAGTCGTACCGGACCGGTCGGTGCTGGTAGGGCTCCTTGGCGACAACGCCTGCGTCTACGAGACGGCCGAGCCGGTCGGCCAGCATGTTGCGAGCGATGCCGAGGTCGTGCTGCATGGCGCTGAAGCGGCGCACCCCGCGGAACAGATCACGCAGGATGAGCAGCGTCCAGCGGTCGCCAACAATGTCGAGGGTTGCCTGGATGGAACAGCTCGGCTGGCCCGTTGTGGCGGTCTTCACGGCCGCGCACACTACGGCAGTCAGTTTCGGTTTGCAACCGACCCGCCCAGTTTGCGAGATTCAGGCGCGTGCGTCTGCCTGGCGAGCCGTCAGGCGAGCGAATCAGCCTTCGTCTGCAGCGACACCAGCAGCTCGTCGAAGCTCTTCGTGAAGGCGGCGACGCCTTGCGCCTCGAGCGTGTCGGCGACGCCGTCGAGGTCGATGCCGTGTGCCTGGACGGCACCGAGCACGTAGTTGGCTGCGGACTGATCGGCATCGACGGTGCGACGCAGTTTGCCGTGATCGCAGAAGGCCGCCAGGGTGTCATCGGGCATGGTGTTGACGGTGTGCGGGCCGATGAGCTCGTCGACGTACAGCGTGTCGGGGTAGGCCGGATTCTTGGTGCTGGTCGACGCCCACAGCGGACGCTGCACCTGGGCCCCGAGCGCAGCAAGTCGCTCCCAGCGGGGCCCGCTGAAGATCTCGCCGAAGCGACCGTAGGCGGCCTGCGCCTGCGCCACCGCGGTGCGTCCCCGCAAGCCCAGCGCGCTGGGGGTGCCCACGGCGTCGAGCTGACGGTCGACCTCGGTGTCCGTGCGGCTCACGAAGAACGACGCCACGCTAGCCACGCCCGACAGATCGGCGACGCCGGAGGCGACCCGATCCTCGAGCCCGCACAGGTATGCCTCGGCCACCTGTTCGTAGCGGGCCACCGAGAAGATGAGCGTCACGTTGATGCTGCGACCCTCGGCGATCATTTGGCGAATGGCGCCGAGACCCTCGAGGGTGCCGGGGATCTTCACCATCAGGTTCGGTCGTGCGATGGCTTCGTGCAGCTCACGGGCAGCCTTGGTGGTGGCCGCCTCGTCGTGCGCAAGCGATGGGTCCACCTCGACCGACACGAACCCGTCGGTGCCGCCCGACGCCTCGTGGACCCCTTCGAGCGCCCCCAGCGCGCCCCGGATGTCGCTGGTGACCAGTTGCCAGTACGCGTCGTCAACCGAAGTGCCGCCGCACACGAGGTCGCCGAACTGCTCGTCGTAGTCGGGGGACGACTCGATGGCTTTCTGGAAGATCGACGGGTTCGACGTGAGGCCGCGGATGCCTTGTTCGACCCAGGCGTCGAGCTCGCCGCCGGTGATCCAGCCTCGGCGAAGATTGTCGAGCCACGGGCTCTGCCCGCACCGGGAATACAGCCCTTGCAGGCGCCCGTTTGTCGTGCTGCCGTTGCCACCGTCGGTCATGGAAACCTTCCTGTGCGCGTCCCTGCTCAGGTTCTACAGCAGCGCGCGGGCTGCGTCGGCGATGCAGTGTCAGCTTGCCGGCCATCGCGTGGCGGTGGTGCCGTGAGAACGGGCCTACAGCAGTGCGCGGGCTGCGTCGGCGATGGCCGGTGCGGTGAAACCGAAATGGTCCATGAGGTGGTCACCCGGCGCGCTCGCGCCGAACCGGTTCATCGTGACGGTGGCATCTGCGTAGCGGTCCCAGCCCATCGCCGAGCCCGCCTCGACGCCCAGCACGGGCACCCCCGGGGGGAATACCGCGGCTCGATACTCAGCGTCTTGGGACTCGAAGAGATCCCAGCTCGGCATCGACACCACCGAGCTGGCGATGCCGTCCGCGGCGAGCAGCGCGGCCGCAGCTGTGCAGCACTGCACCTCGCTGCCGGTGCCCGCCAGGATCACCGCTGGCGCTGGTGTGTCGATCAGCACGTAGGCGCCCGAGGCGACCTGCGATGGGCGGTCGGTGCCGTCGAGCACGGGGACGTTCTGGCGTGTCAGCACCAGCGCGGTAGGGCCGTCTCGCTCGACTGCGATCTGCCACGCCTGAGACGTCTCGTTGGCGTCGGCCGGCCTGATCACGCACAGGCCCGGGATAGCGCGCAGCGATGCGACGTGCTCAACCGGCTGGTGCGTGGGCCCGTCCTCGCCCACGCCGATCGAGTCATGCGTCCAAACGAAAACGGTCTTCGCACCGCTCAGGGCCGCCAGCCGCACAGCGGGCCGCATGTAGTCGCTGAAGACCAGGAAGGTACCGACCACCGGCAGCACGCCGCCGTGCAACGCCATGCCGTTGGCGACCGCGCCCATGGCGTGCTCGCGGACACCGAAGTAGAGCTTGCGCCCGCTCGGATTGGCGGCCGACAGCACCTCGGCGGTCACGTTGGTGCCGGTGTTGCCGGTGAGGTCGGCGCCGCCGCTGATGAGGGCGGGCACGGTGTCGAGCGATGCGTCGAGCACGCGATTGGCGGCGACCCGGGTGGCCATCTGGGTACCGGCCTCGAAGGTCGGAAGATCGGACAGTTCGCCGTTCACTGCGCCGGCCGACCAGAGCGCTTCGAGCCAGCCGCGATCGTGGCCGCTGGCCGCGAGCCGAGCCTCCCATTCGATACGCTCGGTTGCGCCATGTGCGCCGGCTGACCTGTAGGCCTGCACCACGTCGTCGTCGACTACGAACGTCGCTTCGGGGTCCATGCCCATGGCCCGCTTGGCTGCAGCGATCTCCTCGGCGTCGGTGATCGCGCCATGCGCTGCCGACGTGTCGGCCGCCGAGGGCATCGGGTAGCCGATGTGGCTGCGGACGATGATCATCGAGGGACGATCGCTGACCAGCGTGGCCTCGCGGATCGCGCGCTCGAGAGCGTCGGTGTCTTCGGCGGCCTCGCCGAGGTCGGCAACGT
The DNA here is from genome assembly GCF_965204125.1 of Candidatus Poriferisodalis sp. GTDB lineage: Bacteria > Actinomycetota > Acidimicrobiia > Acidimicrobiales > Poriferisodalaceae > Poriferisodalis. The sequence continues at coordinate 2,800,315 of NZ_OZ241968.1, forward strand.
GCCAGCCGTACGCCTCGAAGCGACGAGCGGCGTCGTCGCTGAGCGCCAGTTCGGTGCTGCCGTCGATCGTGATGTGGTTGTCGTCGTACACGGCAACCAGGCGGCCGAGCTGCTGGTGGCCGGCGAGCGATGCTGCCTCGTGGCTGATGCCCTCCATCAGGTCGCCGTCGCTGACGATCACGAACGTGCGATGGTCCACCAAGTCGGCGCCCAGGCGGGAACGCAGGCCGCGCTCGGCCATCGCCATGCCGACGGCGTTGGCAAGGCCCTGTCCCAATGGACCGGTGGTGACCTCCACGCCGGGCGTGAGGCCGTACTCGGGGTGGCCGGGCGTGATCGATCCAAGCTGGCGGAAGTCTCGGATGTCGTCGAGCGTGACGCCGTAGCCCACCAGGTGCGCCATGGCGTAGACGAGCATCGAGGCGTGGCCGGCCGACAGGATGAAGCGGTCGCGGTCGGGCCAATCTGGCGCTGCGGCGTCGTAGCGCAGGATGCGGGTGAACAGCACATGCGCTAGGGGCGCCAGTGCCATCGCCGTGCCGGTGTGGCCGCTGCGGGCACGCATCACGGCATCCATCGCCAGTGCCCGGATGGTGTTGATCTGCCGTGCTTCGAGAGTGGTGTTCATGACGCCCGGTTCATCATTGCCCATCGGCGTCAGAGAACAGCGCCATCGAGGCGGTGAAACCGTGCACGTACGAGCGCGCTCCGACCGGGCCGATTTCGCCAGCGCAGAACATGCCGGCCACCTCGGCCGACGTCTGGTTCACGAGCGCCGACGCGTCGTGATGGGGAGCGTCGAACAGGTGGGTGCCCCGGCCGTTGCACGTGAACAGCAGGGCGCCCTCGGTCTGCAGCGAGTGCGCGAGCGCAGCGCGCAGGTCTTCGTCTGCGGTTTCGGCGTCACGCACATGAAACTGCACGGTCGCGCCGATCGGCGCCTCGTCGCCGATGGCAATGGCGCCGCTGTCACGGTCTGCGCCGAGCACGCCGCGGATCAGGAAATCGCCGCGCTCGAAGTCGATCTTGCGCTCGTCGGTCACCCGGCCCACATGCAGCCCTCGCTGCACCAGGCGCTGGTCGGCGGGGTCGAGCTTGGAGAACACCTGCTGCAGCCGCTCGAACGGCGGCATGCCCCCGAGCGACTTCACCACGTTGCCCTCGGCCTCGGTGATGATGTAGGGCTGGCCGATGGGTCGGCATCCCTGCGAGACCAGGTGCGTCACGTTCGCGCTGCCGCCCACGATCAGGGCCGCAGCGCCGTCGCGGTGCATGCTGCCGTCCACGACGATGCGGTTGCCGCCCGGCATGGGTGCTCCAGACGACAACCCGCCCAGCACGCTCACGTCGGGCCAGCGCTCGGCCCAGTGCCCGAGGGCGGCATCGACGGGGTAGGAGTACGGGTCGGCCAGCACAATCATCGAGAGATCGCCGGCGGCGTGCACTTCGTCGAGCGCGGCCGCTAGCGCCTCGTCGTCGGCAGCCGGATCGGGCACGCCGCCCAGCCGGACAGCGCGCGCCCTCGGCGCGTTGCCGCCGCCTAGGCTTCCCACCCACAGCACCGCGGCGGTTTCCTCTTCGATCTCGCGCTCGCCCGCTGCCACCGAGACCGCTGTGGTGCCGATGAATGCACCGGGGTTGAGCAGCTCGACCACTGCCGCTGCGATCTCGTCGGTGTTGCCCATGTGCTCGCCCGAGGTGAACAGCACGGCGACATCGGGCTGCACTCCCAGCGTCTCGAGCACCCGCCCCACGATCTCGCCGGTCGCGATGCCGGGATCGGCGTGCTGGGACAGACCAACGGTGAACGGCATGCGTGCCCGGCCCGCCTAGCTGTCCTGCTGTGCGGGCGTGCCGGTCCAGCCGCCGGTAGCCGGCTCTGCAGCCGGCGGCGCGGGCTCGTCGGCGGGCGGGTTCATGCTGAGCGGAATGATCAGCACCTCGCCCTGGTCGACGCGGCAGTGGGCCTCGATCGTCGACGGCTCATCGAAGGTGAGCTCGGCCTGCACGAGGTTGTAGCCGAACTTGCCGGGCTCGACGCTGAGCGGCTGCACGTTGCGGGCCACCTGCTCATCGCCGCGCATGAACCTCACTTCCAGCGCCGCCAGTCCGGTGTGCGAGGCGGGGCAGCGCACGAGCACGAGCATGTGCGGCGTGATCGTCACCGGGAACGGGCCGGGAGCTGCCATCGAGAAGTGAACACCGCCCAGATCGATGCGGGCCGCGCCGCCCGCGGCCTGGCGCATGTCGAAGTGCTCGATGAACAGCGCGGACATGATCTGCACGCTGTGGATCGTAGGCGTGCAGCGCACCTGTCAGGCGAACGCATTTCGGCGTGCTGTCGAGAGGCTCAGCCTCCTAGATTGCTCGGCATGGCACACAGCGAGAAGTTCGACGGCGAATACGGGCCCAGCACCTGGGGCTGGGTGAAGGAGCAGGCCGATGCTTACGAGGCGTCGAACGGCGGCGAGGCCAACACGCTGCGTGACACCGGGCTGCCGATCATCGTCATGACCACTGTCGGGCATCGCACCGGTCTCGTGCGCAAGGTGCCGCTGATGCGAGTTGAGCATGAGGGCGAGTACGCGATCGTCGGCTCCAAGGGCGGCGCCCCGGCGCATCCGGGCTGGTACCACAACCTGATGGCCGATTCGACCGTGCTGATCCAGGACGGGCCTGAGCCGTTCGAGACTACGGTGCGCCTCGTCAGCGGAGCCGAGCGCGAGGCGTGGTGGGAACGGTGCGTGAGAGCATTCCCGCCCTACGCGGAGTATCAGGCCAAGACAGACCGCGAGATCCCGGTCTTCATCTCTGCCCCACGCGCCTGATCAGGCTGGCTCGCTGGGCCGGTCAGCGGGCGAGCAGTTGGCGATAGACGTCGGCTGCTCGTTCGAGCTCCGCAATCTCGACCCATTCGATCGCTTGGTGAGCCTGATCGATAGAACCCGGGCCGAACACCACGATCTGATCAGCCACCTCGCCGTAGCGCAGCGCATTCGTGCCGAAGTCGGCCACGGCGGGGCTGTGGCCTGACATCTCCGCCATGGCCGCGATCAGGTCGCATCCGGGTGCCTGGAAGAACGCGTTGCTGCCGAACCCGTTCGCCAGCTGCACCTTGACACGGGCCGGCAGTGCAGCGGCGCGTATCAACTCGGTGAGGCGGGCGGATTCTCGTTCGTAGTCCTCGTCGTCGGCGATGCGCCTGCCCACGTACAGCTCGCAGTGGTCGGGAATGATGTTGCGGGCCCGCCCGCCGCCCATCTCGTTGACCGACACCGTGCCGGCTCCGAGCGCGCCGACTTGAGGTTGGCTCGAGAGCCGTTCCTGTTCAATATCGACGGCAGCGACGATGCGGGCCCCGGCCGACAGCGCGTTGATGCCGAGATGGGGCTTGGAGGAGTGCGCCGCACGGCCCTCGACCAACACCTCGAGGCCGAGGCCACCCTTGTGGCCGTACACCGGCGCGCACATTGTCGGCTCGGCGACCACGATCTGCTCGCGGCGCTCGTTGCGCTCCAGCAGCCGATCCCGGTACGCGGATGCACCGGCCAGGCCGCCACCTTCCTCGGAGATCGTGCCCACCAGCTCGACGGTGCACATCGGCTGCTGACCGGCGGCAGTCATCTCGGCAAGCACGGCGAGCACCACGGCCATCGTCGCTTTGGTGTCGACCGATCCCCGCCCCCAGACCCGACCCTCGCTGATCCGGCCCTCGAAGGGATCGCCCTCCATGTGCTCGACGCCAACGGTGTCGAGATGCACGTCGATGGCCAGCATGCGCTCGGTGCGCCCGGTGAAGCGGGCATACACGTTGGGACGCCCGGGCTCGATCTCGTGGAGCTCGACTTCGGCGCCCAGCGCTGCTGCTCGTTCGGCCACCCAGTTGGCCATATCGGCCTCGGCAATGGTGCCCGAACGCGGCCCGTGATGCAGCGGGTTGACGCTCGGGATACGCACCATCTCGCTCAGCAGCTCCGCAATGGAATGGCCGGTGGCGGAGCCCTTCATCGTGCCTGTCGCCTCGCCATCGCTCATGAGTCACCTCTTCGTGGCGGAGCGTACGCGCAGCGCGATCGCCACGCAGTGAACAACAGCGTGGCGATAGCCAAAATACGCAGCCGATGTGGCCGCCGGACGCCGTACCGTGGTGGCCTATGTCGACTGGTCCTGTGCCTGCTGGCGGTTCGCGTGTGCTGGCCGAGCTTCCCGTGGGGGAGCGGGTGGGCATCGCGTTCTCCGGCGGGCTCGACACCTCTGCGGCGGTGGCGTGGATGAACGAGCGCGGCGCGCTCGTATGCGCTTACACGGCCGATCTGGGCCAGTACGACGAGCCCGACTTGTCGGGTGTGCCGCAGCGGGCGCTCGACTACGGCGCCCACGCGGCACGCCTGGTGGACTGCCGAGCCGAGCTGGTGCGCGAAGGCTTGATGGCGCTGCAGTGCGGCGCGTTCCACATCTCGACAGCTGGCCGCACGTACTTCAACACCACGCCGCTGGGCCGGGCGGTGACCGGCACGATGCTGGTGGCAGCGATGGCCGAAGACGGCGTGGACATCTGGGGCGACGGCTCGACGTACAAGGGCAACGACATCGAGCGCTTCTACCGCTACGGCCTGCTGGTCAATGCCGCGCTGCGCATCTACAAGCCTTGGCTGGACTCGACATTTGTCGACGAGCTGGGCGGGCGTGCCGGCATGAGCGAGTTCCTGGTGTCGCGTGGGCTGCCGTACCGGGACCCCACCGAGAAGGCCTATTCCACCGACGCCAACATCTGGGGCGCCACGCACGAAGCCAAGCAACTGGAGGACTTGGGCACGTCGATGGAGATCGTTGAGCCGATCATGGGCGTCGCCCACTGGGATCCGGCGGTGGACATCGACACCGAGGACGTCACGATCCGCTTCGAGGCTGGCTGGCCGGTCGCCATCGGCGGGCGGGAGTTCTCGGCATCAGACGCTGAGGGCAGCGATCACGTTGCGCTGGTGCTGGAAGCGAATGCCGTCGGCGGGCGCCATGGCCTCGGCATGAGCGACCAGATCGAGAACCGCGTCATCGAGGCCAAGTCACGTGGCATCTACGAAGCGCCGGGAATGGCGCTGCTGCACATCGCGTACGAGCGGCTGCTGTCAGCGATCCACAACGAGGCCACGCTCGACAACTACCGCACGATGGGCCGCCGTCTGGGCCGGCTGCTGTACGAGGGCCGCTGGTTCGACCCCCAGGCGCTGATGCTGCGCGACTCGCTGCTGCGCTGGCTGGGCTCGTCGGTTTCGGGCGAAGTCACGCTGCGGCTGCGCCGTGGCGACGACTACTCAGTGCTCGACACGACCGGCCCAGCGCTCACCTACGCGTCAGATCGGCTGTCGATGGAACGAGTCGAAGACGCGGCATTCGGGCCAGGCGACCGCATCGGGCAGCTCACCATGGCCAACCTGGACATCGCCGACAGCAGGGACAAGCTGGCGGCCTATCGCGACACAGGCCGGCTCGGCCCCGGCGGCATCGCCGAGCTCGATACCTGATTCGAGCGTCGGCGCCGCTCGGCGTCAGCCGCCGCTGCGGAAGCCGTCGAGGATGTCGTTGAAGGTGGCGCTTGGCCGCATGGCGGCTTCGGCGAGTGCGGGGTCGGGCAGGTAGTAGCCGCCGAGGTCGACCGGCACGCCCTGGCACTCCACCAGCTCGTCAACGATCTGGCCCTCGTTGGCGGCCAATGCCGCCGCCAGCGGGGCGAATCGCTCGGCGAGGTTGGCGTCTGTGCCTTGGCGGGCCATCTCGTCGGCCCAGTGCTTCGCTAGATGGAAGTGGCTGGCGCGGTTGTCGGGCTCGTTCACCCGGCGGCTGGGAGCGCGGCCTTCGGCTAGCCATGTGCCGATCGCAGCGTCGAGCGTGTCGGCGAGCAGCTGCGCGACGGGGTTGCGGGCTACGCGGCCCAAGTGTTCGAGCGACACCGCCAGGGCCAGGAATTCGCCCAGGCTGTCCCAACGGAGGTGGTTCTCGGCCACCATCTGCTGGACGTGCTTTGGCGCCGAGCCGCCGGCGCCTGTCTCGAAGAGGCCACCACCGGCCATGAGCGGCACGACCGAGAGCATCTTTGCCGACGTGCCCAGCTCGAGGATCGGGAACAGGTCGGTGTTGTAGTCGCGCAACACGTTGCCCGTGACCGAGATGGTGTCTTCCCCGCGCCGGATGCGCTCCAGCGAGATACGGCAGGCATCGGCCGGGGCCAAGGTCCGTATCTCGAGCTCGCCGATCGAGGCGTCGTCAGCCTGCCGTTGCGCCAGTCGCGCATCGACCTTGGCGATGAGCTGCGCATCGTGGGGCCGTTCGGCATCGAGCCAGAACACCACCGCAGCACCGGTGAGCTGACCTCGCTCGATGGCCAGATCGACCCAGTTGGCGATTGCTGCGTCGTTGGTGGTGCACATGCGCCAGATGTCGCCCACGGCGACCTGGTGGCTCATCAGCACCTCGCCGGACTCGGTGGTGACCCGCATGGTCCCGGCAGCATCCACCTCGTAGGTCTTGTCGTGACTGCCGTACTCCTCGGCCTTCTGGGCCATCAGCCCCACGTTGGGAACCGAGCCCATCGTCCTCGGGTCGTACGCGCCGTTGGCGCGGCAGTCGTCGATCACGGCTTGGTAAATGCCCGCGTAGCTGGAGTCGGGGATGACGGCTTTGGTGTCGTGCTGGTTGCCCTCGGCGTTCCACATCTGGCCTGACGACCGGATCATGGCCGGCATGGACGCGTCCACGATGACATCGCTGGGCACGTGCAGGTTAGTGATGCCGCGATCGGAGTCGACCATGGCCAAGCCGGGGCGCTCGGCAAGCGTGGCAGCGATGTCGGCCTCGATGGCTTCGCGCTGCGCTGCAGGCAGCGATTCGACGGCGGCCAGCACGTTGGCCCAGCCGTCATTGGGGTCGGCACCGGCGGCCGCGAGTGCTTCGGCGTGCCGGTCGAACACCGGTGCGAAGAACGCCCGCACTGCATGACCGAAAACAATCGGATCGGCGACCTTCATCATGGTGGCCTTGAGGTGCAGCGAGAACAGCACGCCACCCGAGCGGGCATCGGCGATCTGATCATCGAGGAATTCGCGCAGCGCGGCGACCGACATGAACGTGGAGTCGACGACATCGCCGGCACCGACGGGGACTTTGCGCATCAGGCGAACGTTCCCGTCATTATCCACATGCTCGATGCTCAGCGAGCCGGCACCGGTTGCGGTAACTGACTGCTCATTCGAGCGGAAGTCGCCGCCGGACATCGTCGACACGTGGCTCTGGCTCTGCTGTGACCAGGCGCCCATCGAGTGGGGGTACTGGCGCGCGTATTCCTTCACGGCGCGCGGTGCGCGGCGATCGGAGTTGCCCTCGCGCAGCACCGGGTTTACCGCCGATCCCTTGACCCGATCGAAGCGCTCGCGAATCTCGCGCTCGGATGCGTCGGCCGGGTCGTCGGGATAGTCGGGAACTGCGTAGCCCTTCGATTGCAGCTCGGCGACGGCGTCCTTGAGCTGGGGGACCGAGGCGGAGATATTCGGCAGCTTGATGATGTTGGCGCCGCGGTCCTGGGTCCACTCGCCGAGTTCGCTCAGCGCATCGCCGATTCGCTGATGCGGGTCGAGCATGTCGCCGAAGGCCGCGATGATCCGACCTGCCAGCGAGATGTCACGTGTCGCGACGTCGACCCCTGCAGCGTCGGTGAACGCGGTGATGATCGGCAGCAGCGAATAGGTGGCCAGCGCTGGTGCTTCGTCGGTGTGGGTATAGACGATCTTCGAGCCGGTGTTGTTGGGCGAGGAGGACATAGCGATTGGACGCTACCGCCCGCCGGGGAGTCGCCGCCCGTTGAGCAGAGACTGTTCAGCCGGTGGCGTGCGCGGCGGCGGAGCTGCCCGCCAGCCGGCCGAACACCGCACCCGCCGAGAGGCCCGAGCCGCCGGGATAGTTGCCGTAGAACAGGCCGCCCACCAGCTCGCCTGCGGCATACAAGCCCGTGATCGGCCGCAGGTCGGTGTCGATCACACAGCCGGTTTCGTCGATGCGCAGCCCGCCGAACGTGAAGGTCAGGCCGCATGTCACGCGGAACGCTGAGAATGGCGGCGTCTCGATCGGCATCGCCCAGTTCGTCTTGTCGGGGCCGAGGCCCCTGGTGCGGCGGCCGTCGAGCACGTTGGGGTCGAACGGGACGCTGCGGTCGACCGCTGCGTTGAACTCGCTGATCGTTGCCAGCGCTCCCTCGGTGTGCACGTCCTCCATGCGCGCGCAGAGCTCTTCGATGCTGTCGGCGGTCACTTTGGTGACTTGGCGGATGCGGTACTCGTCGCGCTGCAGGTGCTCGGTACTGGCGTCGAAGACCTGCCAGGCCGAGTGCCCCGGCTGGGCGAGGATCTCGCGCCCGTAGCGGGCGTAGGTGTAGTTGCGGAAGTCGGCGCCCTCGTCCACGAAGCGCTGGCCGTCCTGGTTCAGCACGATCGCGAACGGATAGCTGTGCTTCTGGAAGCCGTCGCCGACCGCGAGATCGCCGAACTCCGGGGCGTTGTAATCCCACGCCACGGCGTGAGCGCCGCTCCAATTGCCGTACGGCATCGCGCCGATGTCAAGCGCCATTGCGATTCCGTCGCCGGTGTTGAAGCGGGTGCCGCGCACCTTGGCCAGATCCCATCCGGGACCCAGGTAGCGGGTGCGCCATTCGGCGTTGGCCTGGAAACCGCCAGCCGCCAGCACGACAGCGCTGCATTCGACGTCGATCACACGGCCGCCGCGCCGCACGCGAACGCCCCGCACCGCGCCGCTGTCGTCGGTCAGCAGCGAGCGCCCGGCGGCTTCGTGCCACAGGTCGATCCGGTTCCGGTCGAGTGCTGCCCGCAGGGATTCCACGAGTCCTTCGCCGCCGCCCACCGACTCCACCGTGAGGCCGCCCCAGAAGGTGAAGCGCCCGTCCACCTTGAAGGCCTGGCGTCCCCAGATCGGCGCGAACCGCACACCATGGCTCGCCATCCACATCAGCGTGTCCTTGCTGCGGGTGACGAGCGTGTCGGCCAGCTCGGGATCGCACCGGTAGTCGGTGATGCGACCGAGATCAGCGTAGAACTGCTCTTCGGTGTAGGTGCCGAAGTCGGTCATCTCCACTTCGGCGTCGGTGAGATCGGGCATCAGTGCCCGCAGGTCGTCGACGCCGTCGTAGGCGAAGCGGATCGCGCCGGCAGTGAATCGGCTGTTGCCGCCGGCCTCGGCCTCGGGCGCCCGTTCCAGCACGAGCACCCTGGCACCGCCCTCGTGGGCCGCGAGCGCCGCGCACATCGCCGCATTGCCCGCGCCCACCACCACCACGTCGTAGTGCTCCGTGGAGCCTGCCGCCGCCGATCGATCAGGCGCATTCACGCCGAGCGAGCCTATGTGGAGCGTCCCGACGATGCGGGAGCGAGGCCGGCCGGCCGAGTCACGGTGCTCTGGTGCGGAAACGAACCGGGGGAGCCGCGTACGCTGCGGCGATGAGCGAATCCAGCACAAACAATGACGCCGCGAACCGCGACGTGGTGATCGACCATGAATGCCTTGCGGAGTTCATCGCTGAGATCTTCCGGCATACGGCGTGCTCCGATGCCGAAGCGGCGCGTATCGGCCGCAGCCTCGTCGGGGCCAACCTGGCGGGCCATGACAGCCACGGTGTGATCCGCTCGGCGCTGTATGTGGATCTGCTGGCGAATGGCATTCAGCTCGCCGACCAGGAGCTCAAGGTGCTCATCGACTCGGGCGCGCTGTTGCTGGTGGACGGCCAGTACGGCATGGGCCAGACCGTCGGTTCTGCAGCAGTGGAACTGGGCATCGAGCGATGCAAGGAACTTGGCGTTGCGGTGGCGGGGCTGCGCAACGCGGGCCACCTCGGCCGCATCGGCGAGTACGCCGAGATGGCCGCAGCCGAAGGCCTGGTCTCGGTGCACTTCGTCAACGTCGCCAACAGCCGGCTGGTGGCCCCGTTCGGCGCCAAGGCCCGCCGGATGGGCACCAACCCGTGCGCCTATGGCGCGCCCGTGGCCGGTCGCCGCCCCGTCATCCACGACTTCGCCACGTCGGTGGTGGCCGAGGGCAAGGCCATGGTGGCGCTGCATGGCGGTCCGGCCGTCCCCGACAACGCCCTCGTATCCGGCGACGGAGAGATCACCGGCGACCCGCGGGTGCTGTACACGTTCGAGGAGGGTCAGCGCCCGAACTCCATGGACGGGCCGGGCGCACTGCGGGCGATGGGCGAGCACAAGGGCTCGGGCATCTCGGTCATGTGCGAGCTGCTGGCCGGTGCGCTCACCGGCACTGGCACTGCAGGACCGCGCCGGGTTCGCTTCGCCAACGGCATGCTCTCGGTCTACGTCGACCCGGCCCAGGTAGACGCCGCTGTCGGCGAGACTGACGACGGGTACAACGGCATCGCCGCGGACTATCTCGACTGGTTCTACGACGCCGACGCCATCGATCCCTCCGAGCCCGTGAAGCTGCCCGGCGATGTGGAGCACGAGCGGCGCCAGCACCGCATGGCCAACGGCATCACGCTGCCCGCCGAGACGTGGGAGAGCATCTGCGGCGGCGCCCGAGCCGCCGGCGTCCCCGAAGCAACGATCTCCGCCGCCGCTGGCTGAGCCGGCTGCGTCCTCAGCGCTGCGGCCCGAGAACGTACGCGGAGTGGTGAAACTGGCCGTCGCGTCGCCTGTTGCTTCCCGCTCTTGTTCGCTGCGCTCACGGGCCGCTCGGGCCACGGCTTCGCCGTTCGGCTCAGCCTCTCACTCGTCGAGGGTTGGGCCGGTGCCTTGCACGCGGGTCTGGCGCATGTAGCGGCGCCAGCGGTCGGCGTCGTAGCCGGCGCCGCGGTGCAACAGGCAGCGATTGTCGTAGATGACGGTGTCGCCGGCGGTCCAGCGATGTACGTACTCGTCTTCGGGACGGGTGGCGGCTTCGTTGAGCTCATCGATCAGCCGGCGGCTGTCGATGCCGTGCCAGCCGACGATGGATCGGGCGTGCGACCCGGCGTAGTAGTTCTTCAGACCGTTGCCGGGGTTGGTGCGCACGAGCCGCTGGGGGATCGGCGGCAGCGATGCGGCGTGGTTCGGATCGACCGGGGCGACCCTGGTCCGGCTGAACACGTAATCGTGCAGCACCACGAGATCGTCGATCTCGGACTGGCGCTCGGGGCTGAGCCTGGCGTACGCGGCCCGCTGGCTCGCATACAGCGTCTCGCCGCCCTCGCCGGGCACCTCGTAGGCGCACAGGATCGACACGTACGACGGCACGAGCCGGAATGACGAATCCGAGTGCCAGAGGTTGTTGCCCTTCTGGTTGTGGGTCAGCGGGTGTGACTCGTCCCGCTTGGTGTCGGCGTCGATGACGTTGCCGATCGTGCCGAAGTACTCGACCTTGCCCGTCTTGCCGAACACCACATGGTTCGGCTCGGGCTCGCCGAGGGTGCGGGTAAGCGCAAGCTGCGCTTCGTCGGACATCTGCTGGTCCGGGAAATGCAGCAGCGAGTAGGTGTCGACGGCGTCGTGCAGCTCCGCAACTGCCGCGCCGTCGAGCGGCTTCGACAGGTCGATGCCGCTGACCTTGGCGCCGAAGTCAGGATGGATGGGCTCGAACGTCAGCACTGGTTTCTCCCTCGGTCAGCCCGCCGTCAATTCTGGCCGCCGGCCGCGCCGTCAGCTCTCGTGGCGCGCCAGCGAACCGCCCTCGGCTGCCAACCGTTCCAGCAGCGGGCTGGGTGTCCAGTGATCGCCGCCCAGCGTCTCGTCGTAATGGCGGATGCGGCCCAGCACCTCGCCGAGCCCGATCTCGTCGGCCCAGTACATCGGTCCGCCGGTGTACATCGGCCAGCCGTAGCCGTTGATCCAGGTGACGTCGACGTCGCTGCCCCGCAGAGCGATGCCCTCGTCGAGGATCTTGGCGCCCTCGTTGACCATCGGATACAGGCAGCGTTCGAGGATCTCCTGATCGGTGACATCGCGCAGCACCGCTCCCCGCTCAGCGGCGAAGTCGCGGATCATCTGCTCGACCTCCGGGTCGGGCGTCGAGGCCCGGGTGTCGGGGTCGTAGATGTAGTAGCCGCGGCCGTTCTTCTGGCCCCGGCGGCCCGACTCGCACAGCACCTCGCGCACCGTCGAGCTCGACGACGTGTCCTCGTTCCAGCCCACGTCGAGACCGGCCAGATCGCTCATGGCAAACGGCCCCATGGGGAAGCCGAAGCCGTACACGACCTTGTCGATCTGGGCCGGCGTGGCGCCCTCCAGCAGCATCTTCTCGGCCTCGATGCCCCGCATGAACAGCATCCGGTTGCCGATGAAGCCGTAGCAGACTCCGCACAGCACCGGTGTCTTGCCGATGCGCTTGCCGATCGACATGGCGGTGGTGATGGCCGTGTGCGAGGTGGCATCGCCGCGCACCACTTCAAGCATCCGCATGACGTTGGCGGGGGAGAAGAAGTGCATGCCGATGACGGCCTCAGGCCGTGACGTGGCCGAGGCGATCTCGTTCACATCCAGCGCGGAGGTGTTGGTGGCGAGCACCGCACCCGGCTTGCAGATGGCGTCGAGCTGGGAGAACACGTCCTTCTTGAGCGCCATGTTCTCGAAGACGGCCTCGATCATCAGGTCGCAGTCGGCAAAATCGCCCATGTCGGTGGAGCCCTGCAGCAGGTCCATGCGGGTCTGCACATCGTCTGACGAGATGCCGCCTCGCGCCGCAGTGCGCTCGTAGTTGCGTCGCACCACGCCGAGGCCTCGCTCGAGGCTGGCCTCGTCACGCTCCACGAGGGTGACAGGAATACCGATGTTGGCGAAGTTCATCGCGATGCCGCCGCCCATCGTTCCCGCGCCCAGGATGCCGACCTGCGCAATGTCGACGGGCGGCGTGTCGCGGGGAACGTCGGGCACCTTCTGCGCAGCTCGCTCAGCAAAGAAGTAGTACTGCTGCGCGTTGGCCTGCGAGCTGCCCATCAGCTCGCCGAAGATGCGCTGCTCGGCGGCGAGCCCAGCCTCGAAGTCGCCGCTGGCGCCGGTCTCGACGGCTGCTTCCACGCAGCGCACGATGCAGTCAGGTGCTTCGAAGCCGCGCGTCCGGCGGGCGATCGAGGCCCGGAAGGCGGCGAACTGCTCGGCGCCGAAGCCTTCGAGGCGATCGTTGCGATCGCGGATGCGCGGGCGGGGCATGCCTTCTGCCACAGCTCGGCGGGCGAATGCCACTGCTCCGGCCTCGAGATCGGCCAGGGAGTCTCCCACGATCTCGTTGATCAGGCCGCATTCCAAGGCCTCAGCGGCGCCGATCGGGTCGCCGCTGACCATGATCTCGAGCGCCCGCTGCGGGCCGGTAATGCGCGGCAGGCGCTGTGTGCCGCCGCCCCCGGGCAGCAGGCCCAGCTTCACCTCGGGCAAGCCGAACTGAGCGGTGCTGATGGCGACCCGGAAGTGCGCGCACAGCGCGACCTCCAGCCCGCCGCCGAGCGCAGTGCCGTGGATCGCAGCCACCACTGGCTTGCTGCAGTTCTCCATGGCCTCCTGACCGGGCACGAGGGCGGGGGGCTTGGGCGGCTGGGAGAACTCGGTGATGTCTGCACCGGCGATGAAGGTCCGCCCGTCGCAGATGAGCACGATGGCTGTTGCGTCGCTGGCCTCGGCGGCTGCCATGCCGTCGATGAGGCCTTGGCGCACGTGGTAGCTCAGCGCGTTGACGGGCGGGTTGTTCACGATGAGCAACGCCACGTCGTCGCGGCGCTCGAGTCGGACCGACTCGGTGATCTGGCTCTGGTCCTGGGTTGTCATGGGCCGCAGCGTACGCAACGACGGCCCTGCCGGACCGGGCCGGTGCGTACAGCCAGGCGACTCGGCGCCGAATTCCCCCCGATGCGGACAGGGCCCGGCGATACGCTGCGAATGTCTTGGACGACTGCAACGCCCAAGCCATCCCCATGGAGCGCCGGTGACTGACAAGCCCGACCCGTTTACGGTCCCCTTCGGGACCATCTTCTGTGACTGGATGACCACCGCCCGCGCCGACGACGGCCCGTACGTCTACGGCGGGGGAGCTGAGCCATTCGGCGACTTCACCATCAGCCCCGCGGCGCACGTACTGCACTACGGCAGCGCCATCTTCGAAGGGCTCAAGGCACACCGCCAGGTGGACGGGTCGCTGGCGATCTTCCGGCTGGACCGGCATGTGGAACGCATGGTGTCCAGCGCACAACGGCTGCGGCTGCCCGCCATCGACGGTGATGTCCTGCATCAGATGTGCGTGGACGCAGTGGAGGCGAACGCGGGCGAGGTGCCCGACCCGCCCGGCTCGCTCTACATCCGCCCGACGCTCATCGGCACCGAGCCCGATATCGGCGCTGCGGCCCGTCCGACGCGCAGCGCGTTGCTCTATGTCGTCAACTGCCCGGTCGGCGATTACTTCAAGGGCGGCGTGCGGCCCTTGACCTTGCTGGTCGAGACCGAGATTCCCCGCACCGTGCCGCAGTTCGGCATGGTGAAGTGCGGCGGGAACTACGCGATGGCACTGGCGCCCACGCTCGATGCCATGGCCGGGAATGAGGCCATCGACCAGATGCTGTTCGCCACCGGCGGGGACATCACCGAGACCGGGGCGTCCAACTTCTTCTTGGCCGACGACGAGCGGGTGGTGACCCGTCACCTCGACGAGTCGTTCTTGCACGGTGTCACCCGGTCGTCGGTGATCGAGCTGGCTGCGTCGTTGGGCTACGAGGTCGAGGAGCGCTCGATCGACCCCGAGGAGCTGGTCGAGTGGGCCGAGCGCGGCGAAGCGTTCCTGTCGGGAACGGCCGCGGTGCTCGCCCCCGTCGGCACCATCCTGTTCGAAGGCAAGACGCTCACTGTGGGCGACGGCCAACCGGGCCGCAACACGATGCGGCTGCGCCAGGCACTCGTCGACATCCAGGTCGGTGCTGCGCCCGATCCCTTCGGCTGGCGCACACCTGTGAAGGGCTGACGGATCGGGTTGCCATGAGCAATCGGGACACCGGCCGCATCGTGTCCTGGACGGCAATGGAGCACGGCACCGCTGACGACTACGCGTTCCTGGACAGTCAGCACTACGCGCACGTCCGAACGGGACTGGTCGACAACCTGCTGAACATCCTGCAGTGCCTGCGGGGACCCACGCTGGGCTACCCGATCGACCGCTACGACCATTCCCTGCAATCGGCAACCCGGGCATTGCGAAACGGCGAATCGACCGACCTCGTGGCGGCGGCCCTGCTGCATGACATCGGTGACGCATTCGCGCCCGAGAATCACAGCGCCGCCGGTGCCGCCGTGCTGCAGCCCTATGTCGACGAGCGCACCCACTGGGTGATCGCCCATCACGGGCTGTTTCAGGGCTACTACTACTTCCACCACCTCGGTGGCGATCGCGATGCCCGCGAGCAGTACCGCGACTCGCCTCACTACGACGCCTGCCTGGACTTCTGTGAGAACTACGACCAGAACTGCTTCGACCCGAAGTACCCCAACCTGGCAGCTGACGACTTTCGCCCCCTGCTCGACGAAGTCTTCAGCCGCCCCTCACAGGTCCCCGCCACCGCCCCGCTGACCTAAATCTGGCCGGCGCAGCCATCACAGGCTGCGGTGCTTCACCACAGGGTGTTGACAGGGAAGTCCTCGAACGCCCGGTCGGCGGTCACCAGGGTCATAGTCTCAAGTTCCGATTGCGCTGCCAGCATCCGGTCGAACGGGTCCTTATGAGCGATGTCGTACATTCCCGCTTGGCGCGCATGTGCGTAGCTGACGGACAGGTGGCGAAAGGACTCGGCGACGGTTTCCTCGTGAAACTGTGAGATGACGCGTGGAGGGACGATGAGGCGACCGCTCCGATGCTTGGTCGCAATCTCCCAGGCACTGGCTGCGCTGACATGTACTGCCGTGTCAGGATCGGCGATTGCCTCCAGAGCTGCTGAGGACAGACTTGGATTGTTGCTCCACCACCACAGCAGCGCATGGGTGTCAAGCAGCAGTTCGTTCACTCGCCCTCCCAAAGGGCGAGTTCATCGTCAGGCAAGGGGTCGAAGAACTCCGGCGGCACTGTGATGCCCCGGAGTCGACCGGGTGTGCGCCGCTTCCTCGGCTTGAGCGGCACGAGGCGGGCACACGGCTTGCCGGCTCGTGCGATCACGATCTCCTCACCGGCCTCAACTCGGCTCAGCAACTTCGACAGGTGTGTCTTCGCCTCATGCACATTCACCATTGATGACGATGTCATGCTATTTCAGCCTTTGCAAGTCATTTTCGTCGAGACAACGCTTATGAACTTAGTCTAGTGACTAGACTAAGTTACGCACGCGGTCGCCCAAGGTGCAGGCGAGGATGTTCACGCAGGTATGCGGAAACGGGTCAGAGGCGGGTGATGGGGTCGCCGGCGCGGACGGTGCCCGGCTGGACGACACGGCAGTTGACGCCCCGCATGCGCAGGTCGCGGCCCTCACCGGTGTTCACGAACCGCAGCGCGTCGCGGCCGAATCGGGCGGCGAACTTGGCGCAGCCTCGGTGCGGTTTGGCCGTGACCTCCAGGATCGCATCGCCGAGCCTCAGCTGGGCGCCGGCTGGCAGCGTCTCGTGGCTGATGTCGAGGTCGGCGTAGATCTGGTCGCCGGCGAGCGGCCAGCGTTCGACTGGCCCGATGACCGCCGCGGCCGCACGAGCGCTCATGATGGTGATCTGGGCGTCCGGGTGCGGTCCGCCATCGGCTGACGACGGTGAGCCTCGCTGGTTCCACGTGTCACCCGCAACGCCCTCGGCATCGTTGATATCGGCCACGTCGAGCACTTCGCGGGCATCTTCGCCAGGGCGGCGAACGATGAGCTCGATCGTGCCGGTGCTGCCGGGGGCCTCGCGAATGTGCGACAGCGCCGCTTCCAGCTCGGCGGTGCTGCGGTGGAGCGCCGGGTCGCTGCTCGCAGCCTCGACGATGGCGGTGGTCTCTGCTGATGCGTTCATCGAGATGCGTCCCAAAAGGTTCGTCGGCAGACTCAGGAGCTGACGGCCAGCTCCAACGCAGGATTATCGCGCCGGCGCGTCACCTGTCGAAGTGAATTCGAGCTGCAGGTCGCGCGCCTCGGCCTCGGGACTCCGCTCGGCGGGATCGCCGTAACCGCCGCCACCCGGGAACTCCACGATCAGGCGGCGGTCGCCGGCAATCACCGAACGCCCTTTGGCGCGCACCTCGGTGCCGTCGTCGAGCGACAGGCGACCCAGCGCCCCGGATCCGCCGCCGTGCCGGCCGCGCGCCGGGTACACGGTTCGCTCGTAGGTCGCGCTGATGGAGAAATCACGCCCCTGGCGGTTCTCCAGCTCGATGACCTGGCCCAGCCCGCCCCGGTACTTGCCCTGCCCGCCGGAATCGGTGCGGAACTCCTTGCGCCAGAACACGAGCGGTGAGCCGATCTCGTTCACCTCGACTGGCATGTTGCGCACCCCGCTCGGGAAGGCCGTCGCCGACAGTCCGTCCGCCTGCGGGCGGGCGCCGGCACCGCCCGAATGGAAGCTCATCAGGATGTACCGCTCCAGCTTGCGCCGGTCGGCTTCGTCGCCCGATTGCCCAACCGTCGTGCGGGAGCGATTCGTCGCGCCGACGCCGGTGTCGGGCTCCCACATGCCCGTGCCGAGCAGGTTCCACAACGACGACGTGCCCTCCGCCGGCACTCGCTCGGGCACCACCTGGCTCAGGCAGCCGAACACGGCGTCGGGGAGCAGTTGGCCCATGACGTGACGAACATTCACCGCTGCGGGGTGGGGCGCATTGAGAATGCAGCCCTCGGGCGCTCGCACCCGCACGGCATCGAGTGAACCCGTGTTGTTGGGGATGTCGGGGCCGATGATGCAGCGCACGCCGAATGAGGTGTAGGCGTCGGTGTAGGCCATCGGCACGTTGATGCCCCAGCTCGACTGAGGACCGGTGCCGTCGAAGTCCACGTCGATGCCGTCGTCGCCGACGGTCAGCGAGCACACGATGTCGATGGGCTGCTCCATGCCGTCGACGCGCATCGTGGAGTTCCACGTGCCGCTCGGCAGCTCGCCGATCGCATCGAGCATGGCCCGGTGCGATGACGTGATGATGTGCTCCGCCAGCTCATCCAAGTCGGTCATGGCGTACTCGTCCATCATCGAGATGAGGCGGGCGGCACCGGTCTCGTTGCAGGCAGCCAGCGAGTGGATGTCGCCGATGACCTGCACCGGGTCGCGGACGTTGGCCTCGATGATCGCCACCACGTTCGGGTCGAACACCCCGTCGGTGGCGAACTTCAGGATCGGCAGGTACAGGCCCTCGTGGTACACCTCCTTCGAGTCGGTGGTGAATCCGGCGCCGCCGATGTCCACCACATGGCTCGTGCAGGCGAACAGCGCCACCAGCTCGCCGCGCAGGAACGCCGGCGTGACCACCACGATGTCGAACAGGTGGCCGGTGCCCTTCCACGGGTCGTTGGTGAGGAAGATGTCGCCCGGGCGCATCTCCGACGCCGGGTAGCGATCCAGGAAATGCAGCACCGAGTAAGCCATGGAGTTCACATGGCCCGGCGTGCCCGTGACCGACTGGGCGAGCATCCGCCCCTGGGGGTCGAAGATGCCCGCCGACAGGTCGCCGGCCTCCCGGGTCGAGGTGCTGAAGGCAGCACGCACGAGCGCCCGTGCCTGTTCCTCGGTCACCGAGATGAGGCGGTTCCACTGCACGCCCAGCCGTACCGCGTCGAGGTCTGCAGTGGCATCGGCTGCCGTATGCGGCGCCGAGACGCCGGTGAGCCGCAAGTGCCCACCCGCCGTGACTGTTGCCACTGCTCCAGCGGGCAGCAAGGTCGTGGTCTGGTCCTCGGTGATCAATGCAGGCCCGGCCAGCCACGCGCCCTCGGTGAGGGTGTCGCGCTCGAAGACTGCATGGGGGACGGCTCGGCCAGTTGTGGTGTCGGTGACGAGCGCAGTCGCGTCGGAGACAACCGGTTCGTCGGCGACGGTCGGATGCAGCGAGACGGCGGGGGCCTGCGGGGTACGGACTTCCAGCAGCCAGCTCAGGATCTCGATCTCAAGGTTGCCGATGTGGCGCGTGTAGAGCTGCTGGTAGGCCTTCGTGAACGAGGTGCGCAGCTGGTTGCGTACCTCGGCGTCGCTCGGGCTATCGATGTTGTCGGCGAGCAGCGCTGCAGCGTCGACGTCGACGGTGATCTCATGGCCTTGACCGCGGTAGCGCATCAGGGCTCGCACGTGCGTGGCTGTCTCGGCACCGGGCGCGGCAGCGTGCACGATCGCGTCGGACTCGTCGGCCATCTCTCGGAGCAGCCCTGCCAAGTTGGCTGCTGTCAGCTCGCTCACGCGGGCATGGCGGGTGCGCACCGACTCGTACGCCACCGGCGCGGCCAGAAAGCCGATGGCCGAACCCACGCCTGCGCCCGCAGGCACCACGATGTCGTCGATGCCCAGCTTGGCGGCCACCCGCGCTGCGTGCAGCGGCGCCGCGCCGCCGAAGGCGATGAGCGTGCCGCGGCTGATGTCGCAGCCTTGGTCTGCGGCGTGAACACGACCGGCGTTGGCCATGTTCTCGTCGACAACCTCGGAGATGCCGATGGCAGAGATCGTCGTCTGCAGACCCGATGGCTCCGCCAGCGCGGTCCCGACGGCCTTGGCGGCGGCGTCGACGTCGAAGGTGAGCGTGCCGCCGGCGAACCGTTCCGGCGCCAGCCGGCCCAGCACCGCATCGGCATCGGTGACCGTCGGTTCGGTTCCGCCGCGCCCGTAGGCCGCTGGACCTGGCTCGGAGCCTGCGCTGGCCGGACCGACGGTGATGCGCCCGAGTGCGTCGAGGCTGGCGATGGATCCGCCGCCGGCACCGATCTCGACCATCTCGATCACCGGCAGACGCAGGGGGAGCCCGCTGCCGGCTAGGAAGCGGTACTCGCGACCGACCTCGAATTCGCGGCTCGTGCGAGGATGACCGCCTTCGACGATGCACAGTTTTGCCGTGGTGCCGCCCATGTCGAAGCTGAGGGCTCGTTCGCAGTCGAGGCCGCGGGCGATCCCCGAGGCGAGCAGTGCGCCGCCTGCGGGTCCGCTCTCGATCAGCCGGACCGGGAAGCGCAGCGCCTCGGCGAGAGTTCCCAGCCCGCCGCCGGAGGTCATGAGGAACACCTCGCAGCCCAATCCCAGCGCTGCGAGCCGTGCATCCAGATCGGTCAGGTACTGCCTCACGAGCGGCGCGATGTAGGCGTTGGCGCACGCGGTGGAGAAGCGTTCGTACTCCCGGATCTCCGGGCAGACCTCGCTGGAGATGGTGACGGTCGCCTCGGGCCAGCACTCGGCCAGGATCTCGGCGGTGCGCTTCTCGTGGCGGGCGTCGAGGTAGGAGTGCAGGTAGCCGACCGCGACGCTGGTCACGCTGTCGGCCGCCAGTGATTTCGCCGCAGCCCTCACAGCGTTCTCGTCCAGCGGCAGCAGCACCGTGCCGTCGGCAGCGAGCCGCTCAGGGATGCCGATACGACGGTTGCGCGGCACCAGCGGCTCGGGCCGGCGCATGTACAGGTCGTACTGCTCGAACCGGTTCTCGTGGGCTATCTCGACCGAGTCGCGGATGCCCTGCGTGGTCAGCAGTGCCGTGCGTGCACCCCGGCGTTCGATGAGGGCATTCGTGGCGAGGGTGGTGCCGTGGATGAACACGCCTACCTCTGCGGGCGCAACGCCTGCCTCGCGCAGCACACGCTCGACGCCGTCAAGCACAGCGTCGGCCGGCGCGTCAGGCGTCGTCAGCACCTTGGCGGTGTGCAGGACCGGTCTGCCGCCTGCGCCATCGACCTCCAACGCAATGTCGGTGAACGTGCCGCCGATGTCGGCCGCCAGCCGGGCGCGTGCACCTGCCATCGGCCCAGCGTAGGCGCGTCGTCGCGGAAGGCTGCGGGGTACCGTGCAGGCGTGGCGAGTGGCGACCAGCGTGGCGGCAGGCCGCCGACGGGAGCCGGTGCGGGGCTGCGCGTCGGCATCGTGCGGGCGACCTGGAACCCCGAGATCGTGGACCGGCTGGCAGCAGGCGTCCGGCGAGGCCTAGATGAGCTCGGCGTCGGCGAAACGGCCGAGGTGACGGTGCCCGGGTGCTTCGAGATCCCGTTCGCTGCACAGGTGCTCGCTCGCAGCGGACAGGTCGATGCAATCGTCGTGATCGGGGCCGTGATCCGCGGGGAGACGACCCACTACGAGCTGGTCAG
Organism: Candidatus Poriferisodalis sp.; assembly: GCF_965204125.1. Lineage (GTDB taxonomy): Bacteria > Actinomycetota > Acidimicrobiia > Acidimicrobiales > Poriferisodalaceae > Poriferisodalis. Next base: position 2,821,547 of record NZ_OZ241968.1, read on the forward strand.
CGAGGGCGCCGCGCAAGGCGTGATGGCGGTTCAGCTGGAGACGGGCGTTCCGGTCGGCTTGGGCTTGGTCACGGTGGAGAACACTGAACAGGCGACGGCTCGCAGCGAGGGCGCGGGAGGTCACAACGTCGGTGAGGACGCGGCCTACGTGGCCGTAGCGATGGCGCTGCTGGCCCGCGACTTCCTCGCCCGCTAGCTGGGATCGGGCCGCATGCGCACGAGCACCTTGCCGACGGCTTCGCGTTCGTCGAGCAGCCGGTAGGCCTCGGCGCTCTGCTCGAAGGGCAGCACCTGCCCGATCGGCGGTTTCACCGCACCCGATGCGATCATGCCGAGCAGGCGTTCGTGAATGCGGGCGGGGATCGTCGGGTCAGCAGCCACGGCTTCGCCCCACGCGGCGCCGACCACGCTCACGTTGCGCAGCAGCAGCCGGTTCACCTTCACGGTCGGGATCTCGCCCGCCGCGAACCCGACCACGACGAGCCGCCCGAAGCGTGCCAGCGCCCGGATCCCGTCGAGGAAGCGGTCTCCGCCCACCGGGTCGTAGGTCATGTCGACGCCCCGACCGCCGGTGAGCTCGCGCACCTCGTCCTTCCACGTGTCGCTGATGAGCACGATGTGATCGGCCCCTGCCGCCCGGGCGATCTCGCCCTTTGCCTCGGTGGAGACCAAGCCGATCACCGGCCCGGCGCCGACCCCCTTCGCCACTTGGATGCCCGAGGTGCCCACGCCACCCGAGGCACCCAGCACCAGCACCGACTCACCCTCGCTCAGGCCCGCCCGGTCGATCATGCAGAACACGGCCGTCTGGTAGTTCATGACCAGCGCGGCACCCTCTTCGAACGACAGCTCGTCAGGCAACGCGAACAGGTCGCGGGGCTTGGCGGCCACGACTTCGCTCAGGCAGCCGTTCGACCACACGCACACCCGGTCGCCGGGTGCGTAACCCGAATCGGCGGGTGCTGACCGCACCGCGCCCGCAGCCTCGATCCCTGGTCGGAACGGCGGGTCGGGGCGGTACTGGTAGAGGCCTTGGCTCTGGAGCAGATCGGGGAACGACACGCCGCCGCAGACGATGTCGACGATGACCGATGCGCCGTCGGCGTCGGCAACCGGTTCAGGGGCGTCGACGACGGCGACGCCGGCTGGGCCTGTGAGGGACTGCACTTCCAAAGCACGCATGGCGTCACGATGGCACATCGCGCGCGGTCGCCGCCCGAGCAGCACCGGCGCACCCACGGGAGCCCGGCGGAGGCCGCTGGTACTGTTGGCCGCGCAGTGCATCTGCGCTGGGGCAACCAGGCGTACGGACGCTCAAACAGAAGCAGGGGAAAGCGATGCGGTACTACTCGTGTGACTCGCACGTGGTCGAGGCGGCCGAGATCTATGCGGGACTGACGGACAGGTTCGGCGATCGGGCACCGTTCATCAGCAAGGACTACAACGACAAGCCGGGCACCTGGCTCGTGCTCCCGGGCGGCATCCGCCCGGTGCCGGTCGGCCGGCTGGGCATCGCCGGTGCCAGCCTGTCCGACCCGGCCACCCACGCCCGCATCGAGCAGGGCTACGACGGCTTCAACCCCGGCGTGATGGACCCGAACGCCCGGCTCGACGAACAGGCCCAGGACGGCATCGTCGGCGAGGTCATGTACCCGAGCCTGTCGATGTTCACGTTTGCCATTCCCGACGACGAGGTGCGCGACGCCGCCTTCCGCAACCACAACGACTGGGTGCTCGACTACTGCTCGGTGGATCGCAACCGGCTCATCGGCGTCGGCTGCCTGCCCCTGCCCGATGTGGAGCGGGCCATCGCCGAGATCGACCGCTCGGCGCAGCTCGGCGTGCGCGGTTTCGCCATCCCGGCACACGTCGATCCTGCCAAGCCGTACTGCCATCCCGACTTCGACCCGTTCTGGGCCCGGGCCCAGGAATTCGGCGTGCCGCTCACCATGCACATCTTCACCGGGTCCAGCCTCGAGGGCGGCATGCCCGAGCACTGGGGCACGCCCGGCGGCCACCTGAAGGGTTACACGCTGGCCCACACCACCATCGCCAACACGATCATCGATCTCATCTGCGGTGGGGTCGTGGAGCGCTTCCCGGATCTGCGCTTCGTCTGCGCCGAATACGAGACCGGCTGGGTCGGCCACTTCAAGCAGCGGCTCGACCACGCTGCGTACCGCACGCCGTGGGAGGTGTCCGACGAGCTCACGATGAAGCCGTCGGAGTACTTCGACCGGAACTTCTGGGTCACCTTCGAGGACGACGTGGAGGGCGTAGCGACACGGCACTCGATCGGCGTCAGCAACCTGCTGTGGGGCAATGACTACCCGCACCACGATTCGATCTGGCCGAACTCGCGGCCGATCCTGGATGAGATTCTCTCGGGCGTTCCTGACGACGAGAAGGAACAGATGGTCTGGAGCAACGTCCTCGAGCTCTACAGCCTCGACCCCGATTCGCTCCCAGCAGCCGCCTAGGCGGCGCGGCTCGCGGCTACGCCGCGCAGTGCTTATTGCTCGCCGCTTAGGCGGCGACGAGAGGTTCTAGGTGGGCGCGGATGGATTTGGCTACGCGCTCGCCCTTCTCCATGGGGCCGAAATGGCTCAGCTCGGCAAAGGCCTCGAGCCGGCCATTGCCGAGCGACTCGGCGATGGGCTGCGCGACCTGCGGCGGGATGGTGTTCCACATGGCGGGGGAGTCGCCGCGGGCAACAACCGTCGGGCAGGTCACCGCGCTGAAGGCGCTGTAGTCGACCGGTTCGCCAGACTCGTAGATGCGCGCTTCGGTATCGCCCGAGCACGAGAGCCGCACGGCGTCGTCGCCTGACGGATAGGTGCCGATCTCGACGTAAGCCCGCACTGCCTCGGGCTCGCAGCCAGAAAACGGCGGCTTGGAGACGAAGCGGTCGTACGCCTCGTCGATCGTGGCGAAGCGGATGCGTCGACGCCGCGACGCCACCACGAGCTCGTGGTCGGAATCGGGCATGGGAAAGCCGTCGGGCACCAGCACTGGCTCGTACAGGTACAGGCCCCGGTAGCTGCCCGGATGCTGCAGCTCGGCGAGCAGCAGGCTGGCGGCCCCCAGCGAGTGGCCGGCGGCCAGAAGGGGCTCGCCTCCCAGGGCGTTCACCGCGGTCAGCACCTCTTCCACGAAACGCGCCCGCTCCACCGACATGTCGTCGTGCTGCGGGCGTGAGGCGCCGTGCCCCCGGAAGTCCAGTCCCCAGCACCGGAATGTGTCCTGCAGGTGAGGTACCACGGTGGCCCACATGCCGGCATTGAGGCCGTTGCCATGCGTCAGGAGCAGGGGCGTTCCGTGCCCGCCGAGATCATGGAGCACTGCGTGTTCACCGTCTGAGATGGTCAGGCGCATCATCGCCGCCGCACGATAGTGCAGACTCTCGCCATGGCGAACTTCACACGCGGCTCCGTGGACATCCACTACGACGATTACGGCTCGGGCTTCCCCCTGCTGCTGATCGCTCCGGGCGGCATGCGCTCGGCGGCGTCGTTCTGGCAGCAGACCCCGTGGAACCCGATCACCCAGCTGTCCGACCGGTACCGGGTGATAGCGATGGACCAGCGCAATGCAGGCCGCTCCACGGCGCCGGTCTCCGCCGACGACGGCTGGGCCACCTACACGGCCGACCAACTCGCGCTCATGGACCACCTCGGCTGCGAGCAGTTCCATCTGGCGGGCATGTGCATCGGCGGCCCCTACATCATGGGGCTGATCCAGGCAGCGCCCGAGCGGGTCGCGAGCGCCACGCTGTTCCAGACCATCGGGCTCGACGAGAACCGCCGCGCCTTCTACGACATGTTCGACGACTGGGCGCAGGCGATCCGAGACGACCATCCCGAAGCCGATGACACGGCCTGGGATCAGTTCCGCTCGAACATGTACGACGGCGACAACTTCCTGTTCAACGTCGACCGGGACTTCGTCGCGACTGTCCAGACGCCGCTGCTGGTGCTGCTCGGCAGTGACCTGTACCACCCGGAGTCGTCGTCGCGGATCGTCCATGAGGTGGCACCCAACTCCACGCTGATCGAAGACTGGATGGACGGCGACGGAAGGACCGCAGCGATGGACCAATTCGCTGCATTCCTGGTCGCACATACCCCCTGAGCTGGGCCCGCGGGGAGGCAGCGAAACCGGCGTTGTAGGCTCGGCAGTGGAGGCTGTGAGGCCGGAAAGGGAATGACGTGGGCCGTCGAAAGCAATCTCGAATCAGTCGTTTCCGGTCTGAAATCAGCTCGTTCCTGTCGGGTATGTCTCGCAAGAACTCACCGCGCCATCCGCATCCCTTCGAGAAGGCTGCCCGGACGATCAAGGAATCCTCTCACGTCGCTCGAGGGACAGGAACGGGTCCCGCCCATCGCACCAGCCCGGTCGATAAGGGCATCGAGCAGGTCGCCGCTGAGGGCTACAAGCTCGACGAAGGTTCGCATCGCGGCTGATCCGAAGAGCGCGGCTCGAGGCCCCAGCAAACGGAGCTGCCGTCGGGCCGCGTCGAGATCTGTCGGCGAAGGCGGTGAACGCTACGTTGCCGCCTATGGCGAACAGCAGTGATTCGTACGCACCCGGGCCGGCTAGTGCGCGGCTGGATGGCAAGGTGGCTGTGGTCACCGGGGCAAGCCGGGGCATCGGCGAAGCCAGTGCACGGGCACTGGACGGCGCGGGTGCCCGGGTGGTGCTGGCCGGTCGCACCACGGCAGATCTGGAACGCGTCGCAGCCGAACTGCAGCATGACCCGGTGGTCCTGACGGCCGATCTTGCTCCCGCAGGTGCGGGCACTGACTTGGCTCGGCGAATTCTCAACGAGGTCGAGGGCGTCGACGTGCTGGTCAACAACGCGGGCATCCCCATGCGACGCACACCTGCTCAACTCACTGAGGACGACTTTGACTTGGTCTTCTCGATCAACGTGCGTTCGCTGGTCATGCTGAGCACCGGGTTGGCGCCATCGATGGTCGCTCGCGGCGGGGGATCGGTGATCAACATCAGTTCCGTCGCCGGCGTGCACGGACCGCTCGGCCGCGTCGCCTATGCCGGCACCAAGGGCGCTGTCGACGCCATGACCCGAGCGCTCGCAGCCGACTGGGGCCCCGACGGCATCCGGGTGAACTCGATAGCGCCCGGTCTGATCGCGACGGCCATCTGGGAGGACGCCCGGAACAACGTACCGGGTCTCATTGAGGACCTCGCCGGCCAGATTGCGCTCAAGCGCTGGGGCTTCGGTGACGACATCGCCGACGTCGTGCTGTTCTTTGCATCGGATGCATCCCGCTACGTCACTGGCGAGACGCTGGTGGTGGACGGCGGGTTGGCCCGTGTGACGGCCTCGAACGCTCCGCCGGCCCTGCCGGAACTCGAGGACTGAGCTGCGCTCGAACGCGCGAAGGGCGCCGGACCGCGGTCCGGCGCCCTCCGTTGTGCGCCTGAGCCGTCAGCCCTCCCGGGCTGCGGCTGCGTTCAGTTGCTTACGCAGCGGCGCGTGCTGCGTCGAGCCAGGCGTCGACCGTGGCCCGGTTGTTGGCGATCCAGTCAGTAGCCAGATCTCCCGGAGCAGCGCCCTCGCCCTGCTCCACATTGGCCAGCGACACCTCGATCACCGACAGCTTCACCGCTTCGAGCAGTGCCGCCGCCGCCGGGTTGGCAGCGAGGAAGTCGTTGTTGGCGGTAACGAGGATGTCAGCCGCAATCCAGCCGATCGGGCACAACCCGTCAGCATTGTCGGCCGCCGACGGGCACTGGTCCGGACCGATGGCTGCGTAGCCGCCGCTGCCGTCCTCGCCACGCTGCGAGTGCTCCTCGCCGCCCTCAGTGCCAGACGGGTTGGAGTCGTCGAGGATCTCGTCGACACCCATCCAGTAGACGTTGTCGCCCGGGCGCAGCTGTGTGATGTACGCCGACGGCGTCCAGGTGTAGGCCACCATCGGGACGCCCTCATTGGCCGAGTCGACGGCCTGAGCGAACATGGCGTCATAGCCGGCGATGGTCTGGTTGATGTTGTCCCAGCCCGAGAACAGGATCTGGTTGGTGATGATGTTGTCGCAGGTCCACGACTCGGGGCAGCCGAAGATGTCGGCGACGCCGTTGCCCGGCACCGGGTCGGTGGCGTCGAATGCGGCCAACGCGTCGGCGTTGCTGTTCAGCGCATCCATCGTGTACACGCCGTACTCGTCTGCGAACGACTTGGTCACCAGGAAGCCCTGCAGGCCGCCGGCGATCATTTCCTCGCCGACCACCGTCAGGTGATCGCCGACGAGTGATCCGTCAGGCAGCTCGCCTGCCAGCCACGCCAAGTGCCCCGGATACCAGCTGTTGGCCCAGAAGTCCATCTGGCCCTCGGCCATGGCGATGTAGGCATTGTTGGGCCCGAGCTCGAGTTCGGCCGGGTCGCTCACCGTGTAGCCCAGCTCCTCCAGCAGCTGGCGGTACAGCTGGGCTTGGAAGTAGCCGGTGCTCCAATTGGCCTGACCCATGGTGACGCTGACACCCTCACCGGGTGTCATCGACATCTCTTCTTCCATGGGCTCTTCTTCGACCATGGCTTCGGTCGTGGCGGCGGGAGCCTCTGTCTCAGCAGTGGCAGTGGCGTCGCCGTCATCGTCGTCGCCGCACGCGGCAGCGAACAGTGCGAAGGCTGCTAGTAGCAGCAGCAGCTTGGTCCATCGTTTCGATTTCATTGCGGAGATCCTCCCTGATCTGCGACAGATTGCGTCACGCGGCGCACCGTGTTGCGACCACGCATGTGCGGCGCCGTTCGCCCGGCTCGACGAGGGCTCCTTGCGCAGCAGCGTAGTCGGGCCTTGTGCGCGCCTAACACCCTAGACCGCGCATACATGTTCGGAGTGCTTTGGGCGGTGGGGAGCGATTGCTAGCCCGAGTTGACGGGAATATCGCCGTAGATCTTGTTGCGCTCGAACTCTGAGAGAGTTCCACGGGCTGTGGCGAACACCGTCACCCCGGCAGTGAGCACGAACATCGCTCCGACACCCGAGACAAAGTTGGTGTCGGCGACACGCACAATCGTGACGATCCACGCGAGGGGAACTACCGCTATGCCGAGACCGAGTCCGGCGACCACGGTGCTCCACCGGTAACGGAACGTTTCGTCGATGCCGAGCAGGCCGATCGCCGGGATGCTCAGTCCGAGGGCCGCAATACCCGCTATCAGCGTCCAGATGCCCAAGCCAGCGCCCTCGGACTCGAATCCGTCGTGGATGATGTCACCCTGTCGCTGGGCCTGCTCAATCTTCGCTGCAATGTCTGCAGCCCTCACGCCCTCGAGTGCGAGTTGACGGCGTTCCTCGCTCTGCAGCTCTTGTGCCAAGTCCAAGTCTCCGGCGGCCTCAGCCTCGTCCGCAGCGATCGCTGCGACGCGTGCCGCCTCTGACGCCGCTGCGCCCTCGGCAGCTATCTGATCAAGCTCAGCTTGCAGTTCGTCGTCGATGACTGACTCGGCGCGAGTGTCAAAACTCCATCCGGCGTAGCCGCCCATCACCAACAGCAGGACGGCAAATGACCCGCCGAGCAGGCGGCCCCAGCCCACATTTGCCGACAAGGGCCTGCGAGCAGTCATCGGTGCCGACCACACCCACACGAGCGCGCCGACCGCAGCGATGAGCGTTCCGATGACTGCGATGTACACGCCTGCGCCGGTGCTGTAGATGCCCAGTTCCGCGACGTTGTCAGGCGGTCGGGCGAACATGTACGCGACGGCGGGAATCAGTGATGCCAGCGAAAAGACGACGGCACCGTGAGCTGACAGCCAGCGCGAGCCCTGACCAGGCCGCAGCAGCGTGTTGAGGGCGGCGAACAGCGCCGCCGCGCTGAGGATGGCGAGAAAGATGCCGAACCACGAACCGCCAGATGCCGAGACACCGTTGAAGCTGTTCGATACGAAGGTCGTGGCGCCGGTGTCACAGATCAACTCTGTCCCGTCGGCCGCCAGCGGGTCGAGAGACCGTGCCTCGACCCAGTTGCCAGCGCACTGCTCTGTACGGAGATCGACATCGGTGGTGCGCGCGTAGGCCGATACCAGGCCCGCATCGGAGTTCCACGGCAGCAGCAGGGCGACGAGGGCAACGACAGCGCCGACCGCGGTGACGATGACAGCGCTCCGCTCGCGACTGCCCGCCGTCACGAATGCCTCATCTGGTGCGTCGGGTTCGGCATCAGGAACCGATCCCGACGCGTCGGCCTCCTCGCGCTCCGCGAGCAGATTCTCCGGCGTCCGGCGGTTCCGCCACGCTTGCGCGATCCGGGTGATGAGGTTGCCCGAATCCCCGGCTTCGGGCTGGCTCAGCCGGTCGAGCACGACTGCCACCAAGAAGAACGCCAAGCCGCCGGAACCGGCCTGCGCGATGTCCAGATTGGAAATGGCCTGGAAGAGCAGCCGGCCGAGGCCGCCCGCGCCCATGATCGCAGCGATGCCCAGCATCGAAATTGCCAGCAGCAGGGTCTGGTTGAGACCGGTCATGATCGCCGGCCGAGCCAAGGGCAGCTGCACGTCGGTCAAGACACGCCACTCCGGCGCGCCGTATGCACGTGACGCCTCCACGACATCTTCGGGCACCTGCCGGATCCCGAGATTCGTCAGCCGGATCAGGGGCGGCAACGCGAAGGTCATCGTCACCATCGTCGCCGAGACGACTCCGACGCCGAAGAAGAAGATGAACGGCAGCATGTAGACGAAGGAATGGACGACCTGCATGGCGTCGAGTACCGGCCGCACCACTTTCCACGCACCGTCGACGCGGCCGCACAAGACGCCGATGGGTATCCCGATCGAAACGCACAGGATCACGGCCACGCCGATGAAGCCGATCGTCAGCGCTGTCTCACGCCAGTAGGCCTCACCCAGCAAACCGCAGATGAGCAGCCCGACAAATGCCAGGAACCCCACCTGGAAGTTGCGGAACAACCAGCCGAGCAGGAAGACGGCGATGCACACCGTCAGCCACGACATCTGCAAGAGCCATTCGTCGACGATCACTCTCAGCAGGCTTCGAAACGGCCATTCGATGATCTCCAAGGTGGCCTTCATGTTGTTGTCCACCCAGAAGACGACCTGCTCGACCCAGTCGCCTACCGGTATCTGCCAGTTGTCGAGCACGGTGTTCTGGCGGACTTGGGCGACGACGCCCGATGAGCATTCGACGAGCTCGTCCTCTGAGTCGACAATGGCATCCCGGCATTGGATGACGCCGTCGGGTGTGGAGAAGAGGCGATTGCCCGAGGCCACCGTCTCCTCGGGCCTGACGCGGTACCACCACATGACCACGATGCCGACGAGACCGCCGGCCGCCAGTCCGTAGCGGCGTCCGATAGCGCCCCCGAACAGCAGCAGCGCCGGCACGATGAAGATGGCCAGCAGCAACGCCCACTCGATGCCGGTGGTCACCCAGTCGACAATGCGATCGCCCGCCTCGGGCGCCGTAATCGTGTCCACGAATTCGTCGAAGAAATGGCCCGAATCGTCTGCTTGTTCGCCGTTGGCCTGGGCGAGGAGCATGGCGGCGCTCACATGAACACCTCCCGCTCGAAGCCCTCTATGAGCCCCTCGACCCGGCCCATCTCCTCCATGATCAAGCGGGGATCGACGTTGCCGATGAGCTTGCCGTCTTCGTCGACGACTGCGATGGACAGGCCGCGTCCCGCTGCCGCATACAGCTCGTTGAGCGTGGCGTCAGGGCTGCACTTGTCGAAATCGGTTCTCAGCGCCTTCTTGAGGTCATTGCTGCCCATGCTGCGGGCGCGCAGGCCGTCGGCAGCCGTCAGCAGCGAGACCGGTTTGCCTGACGAGTCGCAACAGAAGCGGCCGGCAATGTCCTGGCAGAGCGTGAGTGCATCGCTGAGCGACATGTCAGCAGGAATCGGCCGGGGCTCGCTCATGACTTCGTGCGCCTTGATGACCCGTCCCTGGTCGACATCTTGGACGAACTCGGCCACGTAACCCGTGGCAGGCTCCGTGAGTATCTCCTCGGGCGTGCCGATCTGCACCACGGCGCCGTCCTTCATGATGCAGACCCGGTCGCCGATGCGCAGCGCCTCGTTGAGGTCGTGAGTGATGAACAGGATCGTCTTGTGGACCTCGGCTTGGATCTCCATCATCTCGTCCTGCATCTGACGCCGGATGAGGGGGTCGAGTGCACTGAACGCCTCGTCCATGAGCAGGATGTCGGGGTCAGAGGCCAGCGCTCGCGCCAGACCGACACGCTGCTGCATGCCACCGGAGAGCTGGGCGGGCCGGTGGTCGGCGAACGCAGCCAGCCCCACCAGCGACAGTGCCCGCATCGCGGCTTCGTTCCGCTCGGAGCGATCGACCTTTTGCACCTTGAGCCCGTAGCCGACGTTGTCGAGCACCTTGCGGTGCGGAAAGAGAGCAAAGTGCTGGAAGACCATGCCCATCTTCTCCCGACGGAACTCTTGCAGGTCGGTTCCGTCGAGCTTCTGCACGTCGACGCCGTCCACCAGCACTTCGCCGTGGGTGACGTCGTGCAGCTTGTTGACCATCCGGATGGCTGTCGACTTTCCCGAACCGGACAGGCCCATCACCACGAAGATCTCGCCCCGCTTGACGGAAAAGTTCACATCGGTGAGCCCGACGACGTGCCCGGAGAGTCGTTGCACGTCGTTCTTGGGCACGCCGGAGCGTGCCAGCTCGAATGCGCGGCCTCTCGGCTGCGGCCCGAAGATCTTGTAGACATCGCTGAGGCGGATGATCTCGTCGCCCTCGGCAGCTCCGTTGGCTGCGTCGTCGCTCATGTGTCCCCCCTGGTTTGTCGGCTGCCACGTTAGGCGCGCCGCGAGCGCCGGTCGGTAATCCGCTTGCGTCCGCCTGGAAGCAGCGGAAATCGCTTGCGATCGCGAAAGAACAGGAAGCGGCCAAACCTGTGCGATCCTGTTGGCCGTGACGCGCTTGGGGTTCCTGCTGGACAGCGGCGCGTGCATCGGCTGCCACGCGTGCACGGTGGCCTGCAAGAGCGAGCACGACGTGCCGCTCGGCGTCAACCGGACCTGGGTCAACTACGTCGAGACCGGCGAGTTCCCCGAGACGCAGCGGCACTTCGCCGTGATGCGCTGCAACCACTGCGACGACGCGCCCTGCATCTCGATCTGCCCGACCGGCGCGCTCTTCCGGGCGTCCAACGGCGTGGTGGATTTCGACGATTCCCGCTGCATCGGCTGCAAGGGCTGTATGAACGCATGCCCGTACGACGCGCTGTACATCTCGCCGGCAACCGGCACGGCTCATAAGTGCAACTTCTGCCAGCACAAGCTGGAAGTCGGGCTCGAGCCCTCGTGCGTGTCGGTCTGCCCGACTCGGGCCATCACCGTGGTCGATCACGACGACCCGGCGGACCCGGCTGCCGATCGCATCCGCGCCGAGGATCTGCCGGTGCGGGCGCCCGAGCGCCGCACGCTGCCGAAGGTGCACTACGCGGGCACCGTGCCCGAGGCCCTGGATCCGCTGGCGCGCCCGGTGGCTGACGACGGGCTGATCTGGGCCGACTGGACCGGCAGCGCCTCCTGGCCGACCGCGCCGGCCGCCTCACAGGCGGCCCCGGCGGCACGCACGGCCTACACGGTGTCCCACGACGAGCCGTGGGGAGCCAAAGTCGCCGGCTACATGGTCACCAAGGGGGTGGCGGCCGGGGTGATGCTGTGGGCCGCTGCCGCGGCGTTGCTGGGCTGGGACGACCGTGCCGCCGTCGCCACGGGACCGGCGGTGATCGCCCTGGTGGCGCTGGCAGTCACGGGCGTGCTGCTCATCGCCGATCTGAAACGGCCCGAGCGCTTCTGGTACCTGTTCGCCAAGGGCCGGCTCCGCAGCTGGATCACCGCGGGGGCGTGGGTGATCATGATCGACGCGACGCTGGTGATGCTGTGGGGCATCGCGGGCCTGTGGGGCGGTTCGACCTGGTTCGTGGTGCTGATCGGCCCGACGGCGGTGTTCTCGTTGCTGACCGCTGCGTACACGGCGTTGCTGCTGCGCCAATGCCGAGGTCGGGTGCTGTGGGCGGACCGGCCGGTGCTCTTGCTCATCGGCCGGCTGGTGGGTGAGGCCCTGCTGGGAGGCGGCGCGGTGTGGGGGGCCTTTGTGGTCCTCCGAGCGAACGCCGCAGCTTTTGCTTGGGCTCCAGTCGTTGCTGCCGCGGTCTTGGCATGGCTCTACCGGCACGACCGGGCTTATCTGCGTGCGGCCCAGGCGGTGCCCCTGTCATGAGCGAGCACCGCACCAGCGAACACAGCTCCCCGCCAGGCCCAGCAGCCAGCCCGGCAATGCACCTCGGTTCGGCGGCTCCTCACGACCAATGGCATGACTGGTCTGAGCTCGACGCCGCAGCGTGGCCGGAACGTGTCGAGCGCAACTACACCCTGGTGCCCACCACCTGCTTCAACTGCGAGGCGGCCTGCGGTCTCGTGGCCTATATCGACCGAGACACCGATGAGGTCGTGCGTTTCGAAGGCAACCCCGAACACCCCGCGTCCCGGGGTCGCAACTGCGCCAAGGGCCCCGCCACGATCAACCAAGTGCACGACACCGAGCGCATCCTGTACCCGCTGCGCCGGACGGGTGAGCGCGGCAGCGGCGGATGGGAACGCGTCAGCTGGGACGAAGCGCTGACCGAGATCGCTGCACGCATCCGGACGGCCATCGTCGAAGGCCGCCGCGACGAAGTCATGTACCACGTCGGCCGGCCGGGCGAAGACGGCTACACCGAGCGAGTGCTCACGGCGTGGGGCATCGACGGGCACAACAGTCACACCAACGTCTGCTCCTCCAGCGCCCGTGTCGGCTATGCGACATGGATGGGCCACGACCGGCCCTCATCGGACTTCGCCAATGCCGAGGTCATCTTCCTGATCTCGAGCCACCTCGAGGCCGGGCATTACTTCAACCCGCACGCCCAGCGCATCATCGAGGCCCAGCAACGGGGTGCGACGGTGATCTGCGTCGATCCGAGGCTGTCGAACACGGGGGCTAAGGCCGATCACTGGCTGCCGGCGTGGCCTGGCACCGAACCGGTCCTGCTGCTGAGCCTGGCCCACCTGTTGCTCGAAGCAGGTACGTGGGACCGAGCATTCGTGCACCGCTGGACGAACTGGCAGACCTACCTGGCCGAGACCCGGCCCGATCTGCCGCCGACGTTCGAGTCGGTCGAGGTGGCGCTGCGTGACGCCTACGCGGAGTACACGCCTGAGCGGGCCGCAGAGCTGTGCGGGGTGGACGCGGACAATCTGCGTGAGATTGCGCATGCGATCGGCGGGGCACTCGGCCGTTTCGCCTCCCACAACTGGCGCGCCGCCGGCGCGGGCAACCTGGGCGGCTGGCAGACCGCGCGGTGCCTGTTCCTGCTCAACGTGCTCACCGGTTCGGTCGGCACGGTAGGGGGCACCACAGGGGCCGGCTGGCACAAGATGAAGCCGGTGCCGCCGCTGCGACCGCCTCCGGTGGAGCACTGGAACGAGCTGTCGTGGCCGCGTGAGTACCCGCTCAGCCACCACGAGATGTCGATCCTGCTGCCGCACTTCCTGCGTGAGGGCAGGGGCAAGCTCGACACGTACTTCACCCGCGTCTACAACCCGGTGTGGACGAACCCCGATGGGTTCAGCTGGCTGGAGACGCTGAGCGATCCCGAGCGGGTGGGCTGCCATGTTGCGCTCACGCCGACGTGGTCGGAGACGGCGTGGTTTGCCGACTACGTGCTTCCGATGGGCGTGGGCTCGGAGCGCCATGACCTGGCGTCGTTCGAGACACATGCAGGCCAATGGCTGGGCTTCCGCCAGCCGGTGATGCGGCGATATGCCGAGCTGCGGGGCGCCGAACTCGGCCCCGACAGCCGGACCCACGAATTCAACCCGGGCGAGGTCTGGGAGGAGAACGAGTTCTGGATCGACCTGTCATGGCGGATCGACCCCGACGGCTCGCTCGGCATCCGTCAGTGGTTCGAGAGCCCGTCCCGCCCTGGCGAGCCCATCAGCATCGACGAGTACTACGAGGCGATCTTCACCGACGAGGTGCCCGGCCTGGCCGACGACGCCGCAGCCGCGGGGCAGACGCCGCTCGAGTTCATGCGCGACCGGGGCGCTTACGCAGTGCGCGGCGATCCCTACGGTCATCACGAGCGAGTTGTTCAGCCCTCGCAGCTGGCCGGCACCGTCCTCGGCGACGACGACGTCCACCGGCCGTCGCGCGACACCATCGGCGGCGTCACCACGTCGCTGCCCCCGTTCGGCGACGGCTCCGTGGCGGTGCAGGTGGCAGGAGCGGCCCGTGCCGGGTTCCCGACGCCCTCGCGCAAGCTGGAGCTGTACTCGACGACGTTGGCCGAGTGGGGCTGGCCCGAGCATGCGACCCCCGGCTGGATACCCAGCCACGTTCATTGGCAGCATCTCGATCTGGCCGGCAACGAGCGCATCCTGGTGCCGACGTTCCGCATCCCGACCCTCATCCACACCAGGTCGGCGAATGCCAAGTGGCTGGCGGAGATCAGCCACCGCCATCCGCTGTGGATCCACCCATCCGACGCCGAGGCTCTCGGCATAGGGGTGGGAGGCCTCGTGCGGATCAGCACACGCATCGGCCACTTCGTCATCTCGGCCTGGCGCACCGAAGGCATCCGCCCCGGCGTGGTGGCGGCCTCGCACCACATGGGTCGCTGGCGCCTCGACCCCGCCGCTCAATCACAGACTGAGCCCCCAGACGAGCGACCGAGGTCCTGGGCTGGCGGTCCTGCCGAGATCCAGCGCGACGGCACCGTGTGGCTGCTCCGGCGCACCGGGTCGATGGCGCCGTTCGCCTCCGACGACCCCGATTCTGAGCGGGTCTGGTGGAACGACACCGGCGTCCACCAGAACCTCACGTTCTCGGTGCAGCCTGACCCGGTCTCGGGCATGCAGTGCTGGCACCAGCGGGTGCGCGTGGGGCCGGCCGAACCCGGCGACCGCTACGGCGATGTGATGGTCGATACCGAGCGCGCCCGGGCCGCCTATGAGGAGTGGCTGGCGATGACCCGACCGGCTCCCGGTCCAGGCGGTCTGCGCCGCCCGACGTGGCTGGCACGCCCCCTCAAGCCCACCTCCGAGGCCTACCGCCTCGATTCCTGAGCCGGGCGTCAGCTCGGTTTGTGCGCCTTGCGGGAACCTGCTTCCCAGTCCTCCATCTCGGGTGCTTCCGTGATGGTGCCCAGCACATTCAGCTGCGGGGCTTCGCGCAACGAACGCTTCAGCTCTGCAAAGCCCGGGAAGCGAGCGAGCTCGATGACGGCATTCCACAGCGGCACGGCCTGTTCGTCGGAGGGAACCCGCGAGATCACCGGTCCGAAGAACGACAGGCCGTCGGGCGGCTCGAACGTGATGATCGGCGTGCCGACGTCTCGCCCGGTGCGGCTCAGGGCAAGCTCCGTTTCGGCTTCGATCTCGGCATCCCACGACTCGTCGTCGACCGTTGCAGCGAAGTCCGTCGGCAGACCGGCAGTAGCCAACGCCTCAGCGGTGTGCGCTGCGGTGCCGATGCGATCCCGCAGGCCCGAGCCCTTGGGCATCTCCCAGTAATGCTGGCCCATCGCGTCATACAGCGGGCCCATCACGTCACGGCCCAGCTCGGCTCGCACCTTGGCAGCCACCCGCAGCATGCGCAGTCCAGCGGTATGGCCCTGCTCGTAGCCGGCCGGAAACTCAGTGGCGTAGTCGCGGTGCTTGTTCAGGATGCGCAGCGATATGAAACGCCAGTCCACCGAGTAGCCCGTCTGGGCAACCACCTTCTCGACCCAGCGCGACGTGATCCAGGCAAAGGGGCACACCGGATCCCAGAAGAACTCAAGATCGGGAGGTGCCTCAGCGCCCTCGGCTCCCCGTGTAGTACTCATGCGCGCATGGCTAGCACATGGGCTGTCCAGACATGAGCGGTCCTGACGGTGGCATGCCGGCGCCGGAGATGGTCGAGGTAGCCGACGGCGTCGAGCTCGCGCTGCATCGGCTGGGCGGCGACGGGCCGCCGTTGCTGTTCGTGCATGCCACCGGCTTCAACGGCCGAACCTACGGTCCGCTCACCAGCCGCCTGACCGAGCACTTCACTGTCTGGGCGCCTGATCTCCGCGCCCACGGCTGGAGCCCACCGCCCGCCGATCGGGACTTCCTCTGGACGACGCTGGCCAATGATCTGCTGGGCATCGTCGATCATCTGGGCATCGCTCACGGCGAGTTGGCCTGCGTCGGGCATTCGATCGGCGCCGCGACGCTGCTGCTGGCCGATGCGCAGCGGCCCGGCACCATCCGCCGCATGTATGGCTACGAGCCGGTGGTGTGGCGCATCGAAGATCAATTCGGGCCGGGCGAGAACCCGTTGATCGCTCTCACCACGAAGCGCCGGGAGGAGTTTGCCTCACGCGGCGAGGCCTTCGAGCGCTTCGCATCGCGGCCTCCGTTCAGCGGTGTGCGGGCCGATGCGCTGGCGAGCTACCTGGCCCACGGGTTCGAGGATCTGCCGGACGGCTCCGTGCGGCTGCGCTGCCGCGCTGCAGACGAGGCGGCAACCTACGACGGCGAGTGGGTCTCCACAACGGCTCGCCTCGAAGGCGGCCAGACGCCGGTGGTCATCGGCAAAGGACTCGAGATGACGTTCGAGGACATCGGGGTGCCAGCGCACGAGGCGTTGGGAAACTCGCGGCTCATCACTTATCACGGGCTAGGGCACTTCGGGCCGTTCGAGGCGCCCGATGTGATCGCGTCCGACGCCTTGGCGACCCTGCTGGGTCAGGAACCGGCGGCCGCGCAGCCGGAGACGAAGTCGGCCAAGTAGCCGGCGATGCGCTCGGGCTGGTCGCGATGGGCGACGTGGCCGCAGTCGGCAAGCAGGTGGCCGGTCGCGTTCGGCGCCGACTGGACGATCGTCGACACCTGCGCTTCGGTGCCGTATTGATCGCCCTCGCCCTGCAGCACCAGGACTGGGCAGTCGATGCCTGCGAGCAGCGGTCGGATGTCCCAGTGGCGAAACCGCGGCGTCAGCCAGACGTCTCGCCAGCGTTCGAAGGCGAGGCGGGGGTGGTCGTGATGGCGGGCGAGTCCCGAGATCACCTGCTCGCGCTGGCCGTCGATGGCGCGTATGCCGTCGATGCAGATGTCCTCGATGAACGAGTGCGGCGCGATGACGGCCACGCCGAGCGGCGCCACCGAGCCCGACCCTGCCGCAATCAGCGAGATAGATGCCCCGTCGCTGTGCCCGATGAGGATGGGATATCGGATACCGAGCTCGTCGAGCACGGCGGGCAGCACCTCGGTGGCCTCGCGTTCCATGAAACCGTCGCTGTAGGCCTCGGGCACGGGGTCGGAACGGCCGTAGCCGCTGCGGTCGTAGGCGATGACCTCGAGCCGGCAGCGGCGCGCCAGCACGTCGGGCAGGTCGCGCCACTGAGTGATGCTGCCGAGGCCTTCATGCAGCATCACGATCACCGGGCTGTTCCCGCCGCCGCTGTGCCGGCTGTTGGCGCCTCCGGGAGCGATCCGGCGGTATGCGATGCCCACCGAGTCAACCTGCAGGCGGCCGTCCACGGCGACAGCGCTGCCTGCGTTGACTTCGCCTGCTGCAGAGCTCATCGCGGCTACAGGCGCACGTAGTCGTATTCGACCGGCCTGGTGTTGATGCCGCGAGCCGGGGGAGCGATCCATCCGGCCATGCGCCCCGGCTCGTAGACGGGCGACATGAGCGACGTGATGTAGCTGCGGTCGTCGTCGGTGGGGAGCCAGTCGCCGCACGATGCTTCCCATTCGGCCCTGCTGACCACCCTGCCGTCGGGAGTGATGTCGTGCGGGGCGAACACGCCCACGGCACGGTTGAAGCCCGGGTGCGGCAGCTTGAGCTCGAAGTCGACGCCGGCCTCGGCGATCAGGCGATTCCAGCGCCGCAGCCCCTTCTCGCAGTCGTCGGAGTACGAATCGCGCAGTTGCAGGTTCACCACCTGCAGCGAAGGCCGCTCCACGCTTGCCAGCGCACCGTCGACCACCTCGGTACAGGCGAACGTCGTGGAGGTGAGCACGTGATCGTCATCGTAAGCAGACTCATCAAATCGCCCCTTGAGGCCGGCGGTGTAGAAGTTGGCGCCGTTCGTCGAGGCTTCCGCGCCGAACAGGTCGAGCGAGACCGCGTAGTGGAAGTTGATGTATTTCTGCAGCGTCGGCAAGTCGACGACGCCGAATGGCCGGACATCGTCGGTGTCGTTTTCGACCATCACCTCGCAGGTGCGCTGGGCAACGCGTCCCATGCCGGTCGCGCCCACGAACATGTGGTGCGCCTCCTCGCGCAGCATGAACTCGCAGGTGCGGCTGAGCGGATCAAACGCCGACTCGGCCAGTGCACCAAGCTGGTACTTGCCGTCACGGTCGGTGAAGTAGGTGAACGCCAGGAACGAGAGCCAGTCGGAGGTCTTCTCGTTGAAGGCGTTCAGGATGCGGGGATTGTCGGGATCGCCGGAGTGCCGCTCCAGCAGCGCCTCGGCCTCCTCACGGCCGTCGCGGCCGAAATGCGCATGCAGCAGGTACACCATCGCCCACAGGTGGCGGCCCTCCTCGACGTTGATCTGGAACAGGTTGCGCAGGTCGTACAGCGACGGGGCTGTGTGGCCGAGATGCCGTTGCTGCTCCACCGACGCCGGCTCGGTGTCGCCCTGCACCACGATCAGGCGGCGCAGGTCGCTGCGGAACTCGCCCGGCACTTCCTGCCACACCGGCTGGCCCGCCGATTCGCCGAAACCGATGCGGCGATCGGGCTTGGGAGCCGACAGGAAGATGCCCCAGCGGTAGTCGGGCATCTTGACGTAATCGAAATGGGCCCAGCCCTCGGCGCTGGTGTCGGTGGCCGTGCGCAGGTAGACGTCGTTTCCCGAGAAACCGGCGGGGCCCAGCTCATCCCACCAGCGGGCGAACTTGGGCTGCCACCCTTCCAGCGCCCGCTGCAGCCGGCGGTCTTCGGAAAGCCCGACGTTGTTGGGGATGCGCTCGCTGTAGTCGATCTTGCTCACGGGCGTCCCCCGTCGTCGCCGCGGAAGTCGAATTTACACACGGTCTGTGTCGTAGCTCGGGCGGGTTCCTGTGCCGTAGCGGGTCAGCGCGCCGTCTGGGCCGGTGGCGTTCGGGCGGATGAAGATCCAGTTCTGCCAGGCCGACAGCCGGCCGAAGATCTTCGTTGCCATCGTCTCGGGGCCGCAGAAGCGGTGGTTGGCCTCCATCGCGGTGAGCGCGTCGGGCGAGAAAGCGGCACGCTCTTCGATCGCCAGCCTCAGATCGTCATCCCAATCGAGATCATCCGGGGTCGCGGTTGCCAGCCCGGCTTCTGCCGCTGCCTGCGCATCCAGAGCCGAACCGACGGTGTCGCGGGCGGCGGCGAAGGCTGCGTCATCTCCCCAGAGACGAGACTGCAGCCGTGTGAGGCCGTTCGCCATGGGCATCGACCCGAGGCTGATCTCGGTCATGGCCAGCGCCGGCAGGTCGGCCTCTGGGCTCTGGGGTCCGCGCAGTGCTCGCACGGCCATGCCCACGGCATCGTCGGGCCGCTCGTCGACGAATTCGCCGTCCAAGATGTAGGTGCGGTCGGCCGCCAGTGCCACCTCGGCGAGCACGCCCGCGAAGCACGAGCCGGGCTCGACGGCGGCGATGAGCGTGCGAGCGGTGAGGTCGAGCCGCGACAGGGTGCGACGCCAGAGCAGGGCGGTTTCACGTTCGGCATGGTTGGCGGGCTCGCACAGCGCCCGGTCGTGGGCGGTGACGCTGCCGTGGCTGCCCTCGGTCAGCAGTACCACCGTGCCCAGCTCGGGTTCGTTGAAGCGAAGATGGCACAAGAGCGCATCGAGCTCCCGTGCCGCTCGCAGCGGCCAGCGGGGATCGGCGCTGGCGCTGATCAGCACCTCCGCGCAGGCCCGATCGCGGTCTGGTGCCATGGCGACGAACTCGCCGATCACGCTGCCGTCCGGGGTAGGTGAGATGCCCAGCGGTGCCAGCTCTACGGGCTCAGCCTGTACTTCCCGCTCCTGTTCGCTGCGCTCACGGGCCGCTCGGGCCACGGCTTCGCCTGTCGGCTCAGCCTCCGGGGCACTTGCGGCGCGGCTGTGTTCGGTCAATGCAGCGGCTCTGACGCTGACTGCTTCGTCGAACGACGTGCGCGGTGCCAACTCGTCCACCAGGCCCCACTCCAGCGCCACCTCGCCCCGCAGGCCCTCGGCTCGCGTGGCGAACACGTCGGCGCGGTCACGGCGCACGTGGCGCTTGTCGGTCAGCCGGGTGAGCCCGCCCGTTCCCGGCAGCACCCCCAGCAGCGGCACCTCGGGCAGCGACACGGCGGTGTTCCGGTCGTCCACCAGCAAGATGTGATCGGCTGCCAGCGCCAATTCGTACCCGCCCCCCGAGCATGCACCTCCCACCGCCGCGAGGAATCGCAGCCCGCTGGCGGCCGAGGCCTCTTCGAGTTCCAGGCGGGTCTCGTTGGTGAACTTGCACAGGTTCACCTTGTGAGCGTGGGTGGCCGCCGCCAGCGCCCGGATATTGGCTCCCGCGCAGAACACCCCCTCATAGCCGCTGCCGATCACCACGCAGCCCACTTCGGGGTGCTCGAAGCGGATGCGTCGGACGGCGTCGGCGAACTCCAGCTCGACGCCCATGTCGTAGCTGTTCAGCTTCAGCTCGGCGCCGTCGAAGATGCCGCCGTCGGGCTGCACCTGCATCAACAGCGTGGCGATGGGGCCGTCGACCTGCAGCGTCCAGTGCTTCCACGGCCGGAGATCGCCGAAGAAGTCGAGGTATACCCCGGCGCCTGCCGCCTGCGTCTGTGCAGTGCTCACACGATGAGTGTGCATCGTTAGTGTTCGCTTCGACACCCGCGTGCCTTAATGAGGTCGACCAGACGAGGAGGGCAGCATGAGTGCGAACGCCGTGCACCGATTCGTCATCGAACCGGCAGAGGCCAACCCAGGGGCCACGGCGATCATCGATGCTGCAAGCGGGCAGCGCACGAGCCGGGCCGAGTTGGTTGCGGGTGCCAGGGCGGCTGCGGCGGCGCTGGCCGAGCGCGGCGTGCAGCCGGAGCAGCGGGTGATGATGTGCGCGGCCGACACGCCAGCGTTCCTGTGGTGGTTCTGGGGCGCGATGTGGATCGGCGCCGTCCCGGTGCCGGTCTCCACCATGGTCCGCCGGCACGACTACGAGTTCCTGCTGCACGACAGCCGCGCCGTCGGGCTGGTGTATTCGCCCCCGTTCGCGCCCGAGGTGGTGCCCGCAGCCGACGACCAGCCGTTCCTGCGCTGGACGCTCGACGATTCCGACGAGGGACTGCTGGGCGATCCCAGCGCAGCCCCCGAGCCCTTCGATGCCATCGACGACGACATCGCGTTCTGGCTCTACACCTCAGGCACCACCGGGCAGCCGAAAGGCGCCATGCACCGCCACATCGACATGTCGGTCTGCACCGACAGTTACGCCCGTGGCGTCTTGGACATGGGACCGGACGATGTCGTCTATTCGGTGCCCAAGCTGTTCTTCGCCTACGGGCTGGGCAACTCCGGCTACTTCTCGTCGGGCACCGGCGCGACAGCCGTGCTGAACGCCGACCGGCCCGAGCCGGCGGCCGTCGCCGAGCACGTTCTCACCCATCAGCCCTCGCTGTTCTTCAGCGTGCCCACGAACTACGCGCAGCTGCTGGCCGCAGATCTTCCCGCAGACACGTTCTCGTCGGTGCGGCAGGGCATCTCTGGCGGCGAGCCGCTGCCTCCGGAGATTCATCGGCGCTTCGCCGAACGCTTCGGAGTGGAGATTCTCGACGGCATCGGCACCACCGAATTGGCCCATATCGCCATCTCCAACCGGCCGGGCGCGTCGGTCCCCGGCACGACGGGGACGCCGCTGGATGGCTATGAGGTGTCGCTGCGCGATGAGCACGGCATTGAGGTGGCCGATGGCGAGCCAGGTGCGCTGCATGTGGCAGGCGGTTCGGTGATGACCGGCTACTGGAACCGCACGGAGCGCACCCGTGCGGCGCTCCAGGGGCGCTTCCTCGCCACCGGCGACACCTACATGCGCAACCCCGACGGCACCTATACCTACATGGGGCGTTCCGACGACATGCTGAAGGTGGGGGGCATCTGGGTGTCGCCGATCGAGGTGGAAGGCTGCATTCTGGAAATGGACGACGTGGTGCTGGCCGCTGTGGTCGGCGGCGTTGACGATGCCGGCCTGACCAAGCCGCACGCGTTCGTGGTTCCCACCGAGGGCGCGGAGCGCGACACGCTGGCCGAGCGGGTGCAGGCGCATGTGCGTGAGCGGCTTGCGGCGTACAAGTACCCCCGCTGGGTGGACGTGGTGGACGAACTGCCGCTCACTGCCACCGGCAAGGTCAAGCGCTACCTGCTTCGCAGCTAGTCCGTCTGTTTATCCCCAGGCGCGTGTGTCGGCCTGGGGCGTCAGCCCCAGGCGCGTGTAACAGCGCGGGGGAGTTCTTCGATCCACTGGATGAGATCGTGGCCGCAGACTCGCTCGGTCCAGTCGTGCGGCGACTTGGCGAAGTGCAGCCATGCCGCCCACGCTTCGGTGGCCTGGTGGAAGCCGCCCTCGAGCGTGCCGGCGCACAGGTGCACGAATGGCGCCTCGGCGGCATTCCAGTTCATCTGCTCGTTCGGCGGCATGCCCGTGGAATACGCCATGGCGTGACCGAACTTGTCGCGGTGCATGTGTCCGACCGCCAAGGCGTGGCCGCCGCCGTCGGATGCGCCGAACACGCCCCGCTGGCTGCGGTCGTCGGAGACACCGAATGACCGCTCAGCCCAGGCCGACAGCTCTTCCACGAAGAAACGCTGGTGACGGTCGAAGCGATCGTTGTCGAAGCCCGGCAGGTATTCCATGGCCCGCTCGTTCCCGTAGCCGCCCATCGGCGCGGAGTGGGCTGCGACCAGCACGAAACGGGGAACTGTCTCGTTGGCGATGCCGGCGTCGAGCCGCCGGATGTAGGGGCCGATCATGCCGCCGTCGGTGGCATACAGCACCGGCAGCCGCTCGGCAGGGGAGTGGTTGGGCGGCAGGTACACGGTGACCGTGCGCCTGGTGCGCAGGGATGTGCTGTCGAGCGCGTGCGTCTGCGTGTCGCCCCGCAGTTCGTCGTCGGGGTGGGACGGGAGTTCGGCAGGCGCGTCGGGGCCCCGGAAGCGGTGCGGGACCGGGCCGCGCTGGCCGCCCTGCAAGCCTCCGCCGGCGTCGAGCGGCCAGAAGCCGTAGCCGATGACGGCCTCGCTGAGACGCTCGATGCGCACGCCGAGCGCCCACAGATCGACGTCGCTTTCGCCGCTGTCGGTGCCGCTGGCATTGCCGTTTCCGGCACCGACTCGCCACATGGGCAATTCGATGACGGGACCGGGCAGCAGGCCGGCGGCGTCGCTGCGGCATGCGAAGGTCAGCTCGTCGCCGTCGGCCCAGCAGCCTTCGGGGTGTGCGGCGAGCTGTGCATTCAGGAATTCAGGCGACGGGTCGCGCCACACGCGGCACATGCGCTGGCCCGGCGGCAGACCGCCGTCCGCGGCCCGTTCGCGGGCGAGCTCCCGGTTGCGCCGGTCGATCTCGGTGCGCCGTTGGTCGAGGGTGGGCAGCCCCATCCGCGCACGGGAGTCGTCGTCGACGCTGCCGTCGACGGGTGCCAGCACCAGATCGCCCAGGTGCGTCGTGACCACCGTGCCGAACTGCTGGGGTCTGCCGCTCAGCAGGCTCATCTTGTCGGCGCATTCTGCGAAGACGGCGCCGGCGCCCGGCACGCCGTCGCGGTGGGCGCGGGCAGCCAGTTCGCCGGCGATCGAGAACATCTGCGGGCCGCCGTGGACGCTCAGCGCTCGGGCTGCTCGAAGGGCATTCGCGCCCTGGGCCTGCTGCAGCTCCGGTGTGCGGGCCAAGAGCTGCACGAGCATGGGCACCTCGGCAGGCTCGGCCATCTCGATCCGAGCCAGCAGATCGCCCACCTCGTCGCCGCTGCCGTTCATTCCTCGCTCCGAGTTCCGTATCGTGCCTGGTCGCGTCGCGAGGCTACTGTCGGCGCCTGAACCGCTGCCGGGGCCGCCGGCACCGGCGCAGCGGCGCCACACGCGGGGCACACCGGTGCGCCCGCCCGAGACAGAGGAATCCCGGTGAGCGAAGAACCCCTGGTGTTGGTCGAACAGCGCGGCTACGTGCAGATCCTCACGCTGAACCGCCCGGATGCGATGAACGCATTCAACATGGCGCTCTCAGAAGCGCTGGGCGAGGCACTCGACGAGCTCGACGCCAATCCCGATGTGCGCGTCGGCGTGATCACCGGCGCAGGCCGGGGATTCAGCGCGGGCATGGACCTCAAGGCGTTCGTCAGCGGCGGCGGGATCGACGCCATGCCGAACCCGGCTGGCCGCGGTTTCGGCGGCATCGCCGAGCGCAGCGCAGCCAAGCCGCTCATTGCCGCGGTGGAGCGCTTCGCCCTGGCGGGAGGGCTGGAAGTGGCGCTCTCGTGCGATCTGATCGTGGCGTCGGAAGGCACCATGCTCGGCATTCCCGAGGTGGGCGTCGGGCTGTTCGCCGGCGCCGGCGCGCTGCTTCGCCTGCCGCGCCAGCTTCCGTACAGCCTGGCCATGGAGATGGCGCTGACCGCCGAGCCGATCACGGCCGAAGTCGCGCACCAGCACGGCATGGTGAACCGGGTGTGCCCGAAGGGCGAGGCAGTGAACGTGGCTGTCGAGCTCGGCGAGCGCATCGCCCGCAATGCACCGAAAGGCGTGCGTGCCTCCAAGGCGCTGATCCGCAATGTGCTGGGCGTGTCCGAAGACGACTTCTGGGCGTTCCAGCAGCCGGCGCTCGAGGATGTCTTCGCATCGTCCGATGCCATCGAGGGCGCGACCGCCTTTGCCGAGCGGCGTGACCCGAACTGGGAGGACCGCTGAGCCGCTGGGCCGAACGAGGCGACATACCCCGCGGCGCCGAGTACGACGACCGCTGGGCTCGCAAGGCGGCGCGCGGCGAGTCGATTCACGGCGAAGCCGACTTGGTCGATTCGCTGCTGCCACCAGGCGGCAGCGTGCTCGACGCAGGGTGCGGCACCGGCCGCGTCGCCATTGAGCTGGCCCAGCGTGGCCATCACGTCGTCGGCGTCGACTTGGACCCCGCCATGCTCGACCTCGCACGCAACAAGGCGCCCGAACTTGCGTGGATCCAGGGCGACCTGGCCAGCACCGTCATATCGAGGGATTCCGTCATTTCGGGCGACGCCGACGAGCGCCGGCTGTTCGACGCTGCGGTGGCCGCGGGCAACGTGATGATCTTCCTCGAACGCGGCACCGAGGCCGCGGTGGTGGCCAACATCGCCTCGCACCTGCGGCCCGGGGGTGCGCTCGTGGCGGGCTTCCAGCTCAGCGACGGCTACCTGGCGCTGCACGTGTACGACGCACTCGCCGAACGCAATGGGCTCGAGCTCGACGCCCGTTACTCAACGTGGGAAGGCGCCCCGTTCGACGGCGGCGACTACGCGGTGTCGGTCCACCGCCTCACAGGCTGACGCTCAGTCGGTAGGCAGGCGGGCGAGGAGCTCGATCTTGCGCTCCTCGTACTCGTCGAAGCTGATTTCGTCGTTGTCGAATTGGGTCTGCACCTCTTCGACAAGGCGGATCAGATCTGCCGCAGACAGTTCCTCATCGAGGTTGCCGTCGAGCACAGCGCCCGTGCCCTCGGGCTCAGGTGTCTCGTTGACCAGCGGACCGCTCTGGGGAATCTTGCCCATGCGCTTGGCGCGCTTGGCCTCGGCCTTCGCCTTCTTGGCCCGGTCTCTCTGCAGTTTCTCGAACGTTGTGCGACCGGCAGCCATGTCAATACCTCGCGTCTGTCCAGCGGACCATGCTACTGGCGACCTGCCTGATTTCAGATGCAGGCCGGCGGTTCAGGTCCCCGACCAGGCGTGGTCGGCATAGCGGGTGCGCAGGAGTTTCTTGTCGATCTTTCCTGTGCCTGTCAGCGGGATCTCGTCGGCCACGACGATGTCGTCGGGAAGCCACCACGACGCCACTCGGGGCCTGATCGCACTGAGCACAGCGCCGGCATCGAGGGTGGCGCCCGCGGCAAGTTCGATGATGAGCAGCGGCCGTTCGCCCCAGCGCTCGTGCGGCAAGCCGATGACCGCAGCGGCCGCCACGCCCGGCGCAACAAGCGCAGCATTCTCGAGCTCGATCGAGCTGATCCACTCGCCGCCGCTCTTGATGACGTCTTTTGATCGGTCGGTCAGGGTCAGGTAGCCCTCGGCGTCGAGAGCACCCACGTCGCCTGTGCGCAGCCAGCCGCCGTCGGAAGGCGGCAGGTGCGAGTCGGCGAATGCGCCGGGGTCTGCGAGCTCGCCGAGGTAGTACGCGCCGCACATCCACGGACCGCGTGCCTGGATCTCACCGACGCTGCGACCGTCATGGGGCAAGACGTTGCCGTCGGCGTCGACCACACGCAGCTCGATGCCGTACAGCTCGCGGCCGGCCTTGGCCTGGCGGTCGCGTTGGGCGTCGCGGCTGGAACGCTCGACCCGGTGCGTGAAGCGCCCCGACGTGCCCTGGGTCATCTCGGTCATGCCCCAGACGTGGCTGACCGTGACGCCGTAATCGTCCTCGAGCGTGTCGATGAGCACCCGCGGCGCGGCTGAACCCCCGACGGCCACCTTCTGGAGCGAGGGCACGCTTCGACCCGTGTCCTGCAGGTACTGCACGACGCCGAGCCAGATCGTGGGCACTCCCGCCGAGAACGTGATGTCCTCGGCCTCGATGAGGTTCACGAGGGCCTCGGGGCTGAGGTCGGGGCCTGGCAGCACGAGCTTTGCGCCGCTCATCGCGGTGGCGAACGGCAGTGCCCAGCCGTTGACGTGGAACATCGGCACGGTGCCGAGCACGGCGTGGCCCGAGTGCACGTCGTGGCCGTCGCCGGTGCAGGTGGCCCAGGTCTGCAGCACGATCGACCGGTGACTCTGCAGCACACCCTTGGGGTTGCCGGTGGTGCCCGACGTGTAGCAGAGGGTTGCGGCCGCACGCTCGTCGAAATCGGGCCACGCAGCGGGGCCCGGTGCGGCTGCGATCCAGTCTTCGTAAGCGATCTCGTCGGGCAGGCCGGCAGGGGCATCGAGCCGGCCGAGCACCACCCAGCGGCGGACCGTCGACGTGCGCGAGGCGAGGCGCGTAGCGATGTCGATGAACGACTGGTCAACGAGCACGATGCTGTCTGCGGCATCGTTGAGGATGAATGCCAGCTGGTCATCGTGGAGCCGGGGATTGACCGTGTGCAGCACCGCGCCGATGCCGGTGATGCCGTAGTAGGCCTCCAGATGGCGGTGGTCGTTGCACGCGATGGTGGCGACGCGGTCGCCTGCGCCGATGCCGTCGGCAGCCAGCGCCCCGGACACCAGGCGGGCTCGCTCGGCCACCTCCCGCCAGGTGCTGCGCGTGGTGACGCCCGCTGAGTCCACGGACACCACATCGGTGCTGGCATGGCTGCGGGCCGCATAGGAAATGAGGCTCGAGACCAGCAACGGCCGATCCATAGTGTTGCCGAGCAGGGTGGGCTCGACGGGTTCTGCCGTCACTTGCAGCGAGTCCGCGCCAGTCGCTGGGGGATTGCGCTCATCGGAGCGAGCTGAAGAAGGCGCGCACGTCGTCGACGAACAGCTCGGGCTGCTCGAAGGCCGCGAAGTGGCCGCCCGCGGGCATGTCGGTCCAGTGGCGGATGTCGGAGTAGATCGGCTCAGACCATGAGCGCACCGGGGGGATGATCTCGGCTGGGAACTTGGCAACGCCGGTGGGAACGTCCACCGTCATGCGGGGGAGCTGCCGGAAGCTCTCCCAGTACAGGCGGCCCGACGAGGCTGCGTTGGCATTGAGCCAGTACAGCATGACGTTGTCGAGCATCTCGTCGCGGCCCAGCGTGTTCTCTGGATGCCCGTCGCAGTCGGTCCAGGCCCAGAACTTCTCCAGGATCCACGCTGCCTGCCCGGCAGGCGAATCGGTGAGGCCGTAGCCCAGCGTCTGGGGGCGGGTGGACTGCTGCTTCGAGTAGCCGGAGTCCCAATCGTTGTAGTGCTTCGCTTTTGTGAGGGCCGCTATCTCCTCGTCGTTGGGTTCGCGGTCCTTGGGGCGGCTGCCGCGCATCACCATGTTCAGGTGGATGCCGATGCAGCGGTCGGGGTGACGGCTGCCGAGGGCACTGGTGACGGCTGATCCCCAGTCGCCGCCCTGCGCTCCGAAGCGGTCGTAGCCCAAACCGGTCATGAGGTCAGCCCAGCAGTCGGCGATCTTCTCGATGCCCCAGCCGGGCTCGGTCGGCTTGGCGCTGAAGCCGTACCCGGGCAGCGATGGGCAGATCACGTGGAAGGCATCGGCAGCGTTGCCTCCGTGTGCGACCGGATCGGCCAGGGGTTCGATGACCTTGTGGAACTCGACCACCGAGCCGGGCCAGCCGTGCGTGATGACGATCGGCATCGCATCGGGCTCGGGCGAGCGGACGTGGATGAAGTGCACGTTCATGCCGTCGACGTCGGCCGTGTACTGGTCGAACCGGTTGAGCGCGGCTTCGCGGGCTCGCCAGTCGTAGGTGTTGGCCCAGTAGTCGCAGACTTCCTGGACGTAGGCGAGGGGGATGCCTTGGGACCAGTCGTCCACCGGTTCGGCGTCTGGCCAGCGGGTTCTTGCGAGGCGGTCTTTAAGGTCGGCTAGCTGTTCGTCCGGGACGTTGATCTGGAACGGTTCGATCTGCATCCGAGCACCGTAGTCGGCTGGTGTCGTTTGCCTCCGGGGTGTGCGAGGGCAGGCGCAGGTGTCAGTCGTAGATGAAGCCGAGTTCGGCGGGGGGCGGCAGCTCACCGCCGATGTGGCCATCGGTGCGGAGGCTCTGGATCTGGTCCGGGCCGAGGCCGGCTACCTCGGCGAAGACCTGGTCTGTGTGTTGATCGAAGAGCGGGGAGGGGCCGGCTTGGGTTGGGCGGGCTCCATCCAGAGTGAACGGTGACGCGATGTGGCGCATAGGGCCGGTGACTGAGTGATCGACTATTTCGATCCGGTCGGCCACTGGCTGATGGCCGGGTGCGGTCCACGGGTCCCAGCAGAACTCTGTGCGGGCACCGGTGGAGTGCAGTGCTGTTTGCAGGTCTGCTCGAGTTCGGGCCGGCTTGCCGCCATTGCTCTCGATTTCGTCGACCAGGCCCTCGATCACGTTGACGGCGTTGGGCCCTAGTGACGGATCGTGAGCATCGCTGTCGGCGATGACGGCTAGGTAGCCGTCTGTGCCTTTTATGAAGCCGCTCCAGGCGGTGTTGGGTTCTCGGTTGCCCATGCGGCCTATGTCTCGGTTTGCTGTTGAGGCGAGTACGAGTGCTTCGCCGCTGTGCTGCCAGGTTCCTTCCTGCTGGGAGACGTCGATCTCGATGCCGTGGCCGGTGTGCTCGGCGTGGTGCAGGCCGCTGAGGAGGGCGAATCCGGCGGTGATGCCGGCGATGGGGTCGGGGAAGTAGATGTTGGAGATGCGGGCGCCCTCGTGCTCGTAGCCCTGCCGCTGACCCATCCCGCCCATGGCCTCGATGATCGAGCCGAATCCCACAGCGCCCGCATAGGGGCCGTCGACACCGAACGCGGGCATGCGCACCAGCACGATGCGTGGGTTGACCTCGGCCAGCGTCTCGAAGTCGAGCCCGAGCTGGGGCAGCACGTGGGCCGAGAAGTTGGCGACCAGCGCGTCGCAGTTGCGCACCAGCTCCATGAAGGCGGCGCGGCCCTCGGGCGTGGCGAGCGTGACGACGCAGTCGCGCTTGCCCTTGTTGACGGCGTTGAAATGCCCGCCCGCCTCGTAGAAGCGGTTGTCGTGCACGAGGTGTTCGAGGCCGGGTGCCATGCCGTGGTCGTATGGCCGCTGGGTGCGGAAGCCGTCGAACGGGTTCTGCGCCTCGATCTTGATGACGTCGATGCCGAGCGGCGTCAGCAGGTTGCCGATGTACGGCCCGGCCCAGGCGATGGTCATCTCGATCACCCGCAGCTCGCGCGCCGGTCGCAGCGCCGCTGTGGCGGCACCGGCCGGCGGGTACGGGTCAGCACCCTGATCGCTCACTCGTTGCCCCGGCACGGGCAGGCTTGGCGCGGCGAAGGGCTGGATGGGCGCCAAGGCGGTTCCCGACGAGGTCTCGACCTCGCCGAGAAAGCCGCGTTCGGTGAGATGTTCGTCTACCAGCGCGTCGAGCGGCGTCATCACCATGCCGACGGCCCAGGGCGTCTCGAGCGCGAACTGGAACAGCTCTCGCTTGGTCCGGGCGGCATACCAGGGCTCGATGACCCCGCGGATCTTGTCGATGTGGCGGGCCCGGCGGTGGCGGTGGCTCAACTCGGGATCGTCGATCCACTCGGGCATGCCGAGATGCAGGCACTGCATCTCCCAGTCGTCCCGCCGGATCGAGCCCGGGCACACGTAGCCGTCGGCGCAGCGGATTGCACCCGACGGGTAGGCAGTGGGCGGGTGCGGGCCCACCAGCGGCCGGCGGCGTTGGCAGTGCAGCGAATCGCAGTAGCAGAGCTCGACGGCGGTCAGCAGCGCCCCCAGCCACGACACATCCATGTGCGTCTCGGGCCGTCGCCGGATGAGGTGCGCGGCCCAGGCGGCAAGACCGCCTGCGCAGTACTGGGCCTGCCAGCCCGGAAGGCGCAGCGGTTCGGCACCCTCGTCGCCGTTGAAGCCCAGGAAGCCCGTGGCGGTCTGCACCAGCAGCTCGTCGGCGATGACGCCAGGGTCGTCGGCATCAGCACCCCAGGCCGTCACCGTCACGAGCTTGGGCACGCGTTCGCCCTCTGCCGCACGGGCCGCCAAACGCTCGGGATCCCACGGCCCGCCGGCAAGCCCGGCCAGCGTGTCGCTGGCGATCACCACGTCTGGCCACGACTCCTCCACGCTGTCGGCGGCGCAGTTCAGCTTCGCCGCATTCAGATGCACATACAGCGGGCTGATCTCATCGGGCCCCAGCGGGACATCGTCAACCGGTTGACTCCGTGCAGGGTCCCCGCCCGGCGGCTCCACCTTGACCACGGTGGCCCCCGCACCCGCCAGCAGCCGTCCGGCATACGGCCCTGCGATGCCGGTGGCCAGCTCCAGCACACGCATCCCCGCGAGCGGCGGCGGCACAGTCTCGGCGGCTCCATCGGCCGGGGCAGGCATCGGATCACGGTACCGTCCGGCGGCCCCGGCACACCGGGCCGACATCGGGGCTGCTGTGCTTGCTGTGGCGGGCTCAGACGGGGGTTCAGTAGGGTCCGAAGATGAGCTCCGAACAACCGTCCAACGGTCAGCACAACGGCGTCACCGTCTGTCTGAGCTTCGACTTCGATGCGGTCTCGATCTGGACCGGCCCCCGAGGGTCACGATCGCCCAACCTGACCGCCCGCGGCGAGTTCGCCACCATCGGCGCGCACCGCCTGCTCGACCTGCTCGACGAGCGCAGCCTCCCGTCCACCTGGTTCATCCCCGGCCACACCATCGACACCTTCGGCGACGTGTGCGCCCGGGTGGCTTCCGACGGGCACGAGGTGGGCTACCACGGCTACTGCCACGAAGCGCCCTCGTCGAAGCGAGACGAAGCCGACGAGCGGGCCATCCTGACCCGTTCGATGGACTGCCTGGAACGGCTCGCTGGCGGGCCGCCGGTCGGGCACCGGGTGCCGGGCGGCAACTGCGGCGACCGCTGGATCAGCCTGCTCATCGAGCACGGCTTCTCCTACGACTCCTCCATGGCCCGCAACGACTACGCGGCCACGTGGTGCCGGCTGGGCGACGTGCCCACCACCGACGGCCCGCACCAGTTCGGCGACGAGGTCGACTTGGTGCAGCTGCCGTTCGACTGGATCCTCGACGACTGGCCGTACTTCAGCTACGACGGGCCGACCGTGCAGGGGCTGCGCACGCCCGATCACGTCTACGACGTGTGGTCGGCCGAGTTCGACTACCTGAACGACCGGGTCGGCAGCGGGGTGTTCGTGCTCACCATGCACCCTCAGTGCATCGGGCGGGGCAGCCGGATGCTGATGCTCGAGCGGCTCATCGATCACATGGCGGCGCAGCCGGGCGTGACGTTCGCCACCATGGCCCAGGTCGCCGACGACTTCCGGGCTGCTGCCACGCCGGGGGACCGCGCCGGTCGTCGTCTGTAGCCGGCGGTCTGCGGACCACAGCCAGCAGCCAGCGGGTAGCTTGCCGCCGACACGGCGACATGCTGGTGCGGCTGGCGCATGGGGGAATGCTGATGCTGGCGCATCACGAGGCAATGCTGATGCTGGCGCATCACGGGAGCGGGAAGGCGAGCGCATGATCGGACGACCGAGAGCGGCGGTGGAGGGCCTTCCGCAGTACAAGCCCGGCCGCTCCGCGGCTCAGGCCGAAGCCGAGCACAACCTGGTTGAGGCGATCAAGCTGGCATCCAACGAGAATGCCAACGACCCGCTGCCGTCGGTGGCCAAGGCAGTGTCCGAGGCCGCCCTGGGCATGAATCGCTATCCCGACCATCGCTGCATGGAGGTGCGGGAGGCGCTGGCCGACCGGCACGGCGTCGGACTCGATGAGGTCACGGTGGGCTCCGGTTCGGTGGGGGTGTTGCAGCAGCTGTTCGCCGCCTACATCGATCCCGGTGACGAGGTGGTGTATCCGTGGCGTTCATTCGAGGTGCACCCGGTGTTCTGCGCCATCTCGGGCGCTCAGGCGATGACGGTGCCGCTGGTCGACCACGCGTTCGATCTTGACGGCGTCGCTGTCGCTGTGACCGATCGCACCAAGCTCGTTGTGCTCTCCACGCCGAACAACCCCACCGGCACGGTTTGCAGCACCGCGGAGCTGCAGCGCCTGCTGGCAGCGGTGCCGCCCGATGTGATCGTGGTGATCGACGAGGCCTACCGGGAATTCGTCACCGATCCCGCCGTGGCCGACCCGATCCAGACGGTGCTGCCGGATCACCCCAACGCCTTGGTGCTGCGCACGTTCTCCAAGGCGTACGGCTTGGCCAACCTGCGGGTCGGCTACGGCGTCGGGCACCCCGATGTCATCGGTGCGCTCGACAAGGTGGCGCTGCCGTTCATCGTGAGCGGTATCGCTCAGGTAGCGGCGCTGGCCTCGCTCGAACCGCAGGCCGGCACCGAGCTGGAGGAGCGTGTCGCCGGCATCCTGGCCGAGCGCGACCGCGTCAGCGCTGCGATGTCCGATCTGGGCTGGCCGGTGGTGCCCAGCCAAGCCAACTTCGTGTACCTGCCGGTCGGCGATGGGGCGATGGAACTGTTCGTCCGGCTGGAGAAGCAGGGCTTGGTGACCCGCCCCTTTGAGGGCGAGGGCGTGCGCATCAGCCTGGGCACTCCGACCCAGAACGACCGGCTGCTGGCGGCACTAGGACCGTTCGACCAGCCCGGTTGAGCCGGGCTGGCTGAGTCAGGCATCGCCTAGACAGCGGCCTCGCTGATCGCCTTCCACAGCAGGTCCATCTGGGATCGATCGGTGCGCGACTGGCCGACGGCGACCCGGATGATGCTGCGCCCGTCGAGCTTCGACGGGGTCAGGTAGGCCACCCCGCTGTCGTTCACCGCTGCCGCGATGGCATCGGTGGCACGGTCGGCGGCCTCGGCCGCGGCATCGCTGCTGTCCGCAGCCCGGCAGCGGAAGCACACCAGCGAGAACGGGTGCGGGGCCACGATCTCGAACCGGTCGTCTTCGCGAAGCCGCTGCGCAAACTCCTGGGCCATGGTCACGTGATGGCGCACCATCTGGCGGATCCCCGTTGCGCCGTAGCTGCGCAGCACCCACCACAGCTTGAGGGCCCGGAAGCGCCGGCCCAGCGGCACTTGCCAGTTGCGGTAGTCGATCACGTTGCCGGCATCGCTCTGGGTGTTGCGCAGGTAGGGCGGGTCGATCGACAGAGCGTCAGTCAGCGCCGCCTTGTCGGCGACGTAGAAGGCCGAGCAGTCGAAGTTCACCATCATCCACTTGTGCGGGTTGAACACGTAGCTGTCGACGAGCTCGACGCCGTCTTGGTGATGGCGGAACTCGGGACAGATCATCGCTGTGCCCGCGTACGCCGCGTCGACGTGGTGCCACAGGCTGTGCCTGATCGCGACGTCAGCGATGGCTCGCACGGGGTCGACCGCGGTGGTGCCGGTGGTGCCGATCGTCGAGCCAACGAAGGCCGGCACCAGCCCCGCGGCGAGGTCGGCTTCGATCGCTGACGCCAGGGCATCGGGGCGCATCGCCAGGCTCTCGTCGGTGTCGATGAGGCGCACGGTGCCGAAGCCGGCCACGTTGGCGCCCTTCTCCACAGAGCTGTGCGCTTGCGCCGAGGTGTAGGCCACCATCTGCGTCGCGGGCTGGCCGCTGCGCTCGGCAGCGCGGTGGCGGGCCGCCACCAGCGCGACGTGGGTGGCGTCCGACGCGCTGCCCTGCAGCACGCCGCCGCCGCTGGCCGTCGTCTTCCAGTGCTCAGGCAGGTCGAGCAGGTCGACGAGCCAATCCAGCATGTGGCTCTCGACCTCGGTCAGCGCCGGCGAGGCCGCCCACAGCAGACCGATCAGCCCGAGACCGGCCGACACCGTGTCTGCCAGCACCGAGGGCGGCGAGTTGTTGGCGGGGAAGTAGGCGAACCAGCCTGGGTGCTGCCAGTGGGTGACACCTGGCACGACCACCCGATCCAGATCGGCAAGCAGGTCGTCGAACGGCTCGGGTTCTTCGGGCGCGGACTGGGGCAGCAGCTCCCTGATGTCACCCGGCTGCACGCTCGAGGCCACCGGCAGCGACTCGATGCGCTCCCAGTAGTCGGCGATCCAGTCGATGACCGCCCGTCCGTGCTCACGGAACTCCTCCGGCGTCATGTGCGGCGGTGGCGAGGTCGGCCCCGCGGACCCATCGGGCTCGGTCGCGTCCATGGTGCCGACGCTACTTGTGGCCCATCTCTGAGCCGCCGCCGGTCGTTGCCGTAGTGTGTGCGGGCTGAGCGAGAAGGAGAGGCGCGATGACCGACGGGGCGGCAGGCGCAGCTGCGACTTCGGGTGTCGTCGGGTACGACGTTCCCGCCGTCGAAGCGTGGATCAGCGAGAACGTCGACGGTCTTGAGCCGCCGTTCGACTGGACGCAGCTCGAAGGCGGCCACAGCAATCTCACCTACAAGCTGACCGCCGCCGACGGCACGACGGCGGTGGTGCGCCGCCCGCCCATGGGCGAGCTGCTGCCCAAGGCGCACGACATGGGGCGGGAGTTCACGATCATCAGCGGTCTGGGGCCCACGGATGTGCCGGTGGCCATCGCGTACGGCTACTGCGAGAGCCCCGACGTGACCGGGGCGCACTTCTACGTCATGAGCTACGTCGAGGGCAAGCCGCTCTTCGAGTCTGCCGATGCCCGCGAGCACCTGACTGCCGAGGGCCGGGCCCATGTGGGCATGTCGTTCATGGACGTGCTCGCAGCGCTCCACTCGGTGGATCCCGACGACGTCGGGCTGGGCGAGCTGGGCAAGAAGGAGGACTACGTCGGGCGGCAGATCCGCACGTGGTACCGCTCGTGGACCGCCTCGGCCGAGTCGGCCTCGTACGACACGCCGGTCGTGCATGAACTGCACGATTTCCTGCAGGAGCGCAAGCCAATCCAGGGTCCCGCCCGGGTGGTGCACGGCGATTACGGGCTGCACAACTGCCTGTTCAACCCCGCCGGCGAGCTGCAGGCGGTGCTCGACTGGGAGATCTCCACCCTCGGCGATCCGCTCGCCGACTTCGCCTATGCGCTCAACAGCTGGACCGAGCCCAGCGACGACATCCTGGAAGGCTCCGACCCGCCGACGCTGGTGGACGGCTTCGTCGGCCGCGCCGACCTCATCGAGCGCTACGAGGAGCGCACGGGTGCCGATCTGTCAGACCTGGCGTACTACGTCAGCTTCAACCACTGGAAGTCGGCCTGCATCATCCACGGCGTGTACGCCCGCTACATGCGCGGCCAGAAGCCTGCCGACGATGTCGACTTGGACCTGTACCGGGCCCGCATCGGGCGTGGCATCGAGCTGTCGGCCGCCGCCGCCGAGACGATCTCCTAGCGGGGCATGCCGCGCACCGACTGGAACCCGATCCTCCGGGGGGAATTCGACAAGCCGTACTGGCCGATCCTGCAGCAGTTCGTGGCCGACGAGCGTGCCCAGGGCGCGGTGTACCCGCCCCACGACCAAGTCTTCGCCGCGCTGCACCTGACGCCTTACGCCGATGTGAAGGTGCTGATCCTCGGCCAGGACCCCTACCACGGCCCCCGCCAGGCGCACGGGCTGTGCTTCTCGGTGCCGCATGGCATCCAGCAGCCGCCGTCGCTGCAGAACATCTTCGCCGAGCTGCGCGACGACCTCGGCGTCGAGCCGCCGTCGCACGGGAACCTGGAAGGGTGGGCGCGCCAGGGGGTGCTGCTGCTGAACGCGTTCCTGACCGTGCGTGCCCGCCAAGCTGCCTCGCACCGTTCGGCCGGCTGGGAGACGTTCACCGACGAGGTGATCCGGGCGGTCAGCGCCAAGCCCGAGCGCGTGGTGTTCATCCTGTGGGGCGCGTTTGCCCGGCGCAAGAAATCGTTCGTCGACCTCACCCGCCATGTGGTCATCGAGTCGGCCCATCCTTCGCCGCTCAGCGCGCATAACGGATTCTTCGGCAGCAAGCCCTTCAGCCGGGCCAACGCCGCCCTCGCAGCCGCCGGCCGCCAGCCAGTCGACTGGAGCCTCCAGGGCTGATGCAGCGCAGGCACTCGGTCATCCAGCGTTCAGTACATTGAGGAGGCTCTGTTCGACGCTGGCTGGCGTCACCAAGCGGGCCAGATGCGGATTGGGCAGGTTCCTAGGAGTCGTAGCAAACCGGGGGGAAGCGAATGGCTGCATACATGATCGTGGTGGACAGCGAGGTGCATGATCGTGAACAGGCAGACAGTCTCTCGATGCGCATCGCCGAGCTCATCGAAGCCCGCGGCGGCAAGTACCTGATCCGCGGCACTCCGACCCTGTCTCTGGGGCCCGGTGCGCCCCCGGCGAGCATCACCGTCTCGGAGTTCGAGACCTTGGAGGACCTCAAGGCGGCATTCGGGCAGGACGATGTGATCAAGCTCCGATTGGAACGCCGCGCATCAGTCGAGTCGGTGGCATTCATGGTGGAGGGCCTCTAGGCGACGCGGCACTCGCCGACAGGCCTCGCGCTGGCTCCACAACTCAGTGACAACAGACGACGCCTCCGTCCTCTACGAGCCGAATGATCGGTTGCCTGCCGGCCTGACGCTGGGCATGGGGCTGCAGGGCCTCCTGCTGTCGGTCACGACCACCGCACTGACGATCTCGCTGTTTGCCAACGCTGCCGGGCTCGACGATGACGACCGGTCGTGGATGATCTTCGTCGCGCTTGCCGTCAACGGTGTCGCCACTGCGGCGCAGGCGACGCGCGGCGGGCCGATCGGCTGCGGGCACGTTCTGATGGTCGGCACAGCACCGTCGTACCTCGCCGTCACGCTGCTCGCCGCTGAGCGGTCCGACACACGCACGTTGGCCACGCTCATCGTTGTGTCGTCGTGCGTCCAGTTCATTCTGGCGAGATGGCTGCCTCGAGCCCGGCAGATCATCACACCGTCGGTTGGCGGCATCGTGCTGATGCTGATAGCGGTCACCGTGGCCGGCGTGGCGGTTGGCAGGCTGGCCGGACCGCCCGGCGGCACGGCGTCGAGCGCAGGCCCGGCGGTGGCTGCGCTCACCGTCGCCGTCGCTGCGATGCTGGGCTTGCGAGCGAAAGGCCGGGTACGTCTGTGGTCGCCGCTCATCGGCATCGCAGTGGCGTGTGTCGTGGCGGCGATGTTCGGCTTGTTCGACTCGACGAGGGTGTCGGCCGCTCGGTGGATTGCGCTGCCCGAACCGCAGCTGCCCGGTGTCGGACTGACCGCCAGCGCAGAGTTCTGGTCGCTGCTGCCGATGTTCGTGGTGGTGTCGATGGCTGCGGGGCTGCTCGCGATGAGCAGCGGAGTCATCATTCAGCAGGTCTCGTGGCGGAACCCGCCGGTGACCGATTTCCGGTTGGTTCAAGGCGCCATGAACACCAACGGTGCGGCGACCCTGATCGGAGGCTTCTTCGGTGCGCTGCCCACTGTGGTCTACGGCCCGACGTCGGCGACCATGACGACGCTCACCGGCGTCGCATCGCGCCGGGTGGGGTACAGCGTCGGCGCCATGCTGGTGGCTGTCGCATTCGCTCCGAAAGCCACAGCAGTGCTGGCCTCGATTCCCGATGCAGTCACGGCCGGATACTTGCTGGTCATCATGGGCATGGTCTTCGTGGAAGGGATGCGGGCGGTAGCCAGGGAAGGCTTGGCGCGCCACAGGGCCCTGATCGTGGGAATCTCGCTGGGGATCGGCTTCGGGCTGCAGGGCAGCAGCGTGGTGGCCGATCTGATCGGTGGGGCGTGGGGGGCGCTGCTCGGCAACGGCATGGTGGCGGGCACTATCGCAGCCATCGCTCTCACGGCCTTCGTGGAGGTGAGTGGCCGGCGTCGCCAGCGGCTCGAGGTCGAGCTGCACATCGACTCGCTGGGGCCGATCAGCGAGTTCTTGGAATCGCTCGCCGCTGGTACCGGGTGGAGCGAGGTGTCGCGCAATCGTCTGCGCCTGGTCGGCGAGGAAGCCCTGGCGAGCCTGCTTGAGGATCGCAGCGATGCGTCACACGCCCGACTGGTGGTGATCGCCCGGTCTGCCCCCAATTCGATCGAACTGCAGTTCCTGGCGGCGCTGGAGGAGCAAAACCTCGAAGAGCAGCTTGCTTGCCTCAGCGAGCGAGCCGAGGTGCCCGAGGAGCGGACGATCTCGCTGCACCTGCTGAGGCACTTCGCATCCACGGTGCGGCACCGCAAGTACAGCGGGATCGACATCGTCACCGTCGAGGTCGACCGGTCCCGCTAGCGGGAGAGCGATACCTAGGCGCGCAACAACCGTCCGGCGCGGTGAGCCTGCCGGCGGTACCGCCTCTTGGTCCTCAGCGGAGCGTGACGCGGCCGTTGGGGGTGTCGAGCGTTGCCGCGAAGCTCACCGTGTCGCCTGCCGCTACGTCCACATCGATGCCGATCGCGCTGTGGAGCGCCCTGATGTGGTCGGGGTCGGGATGCGTGCCACTGAGCGAGACGAGCGTGCAGCCAGTCGGGGTGACCGTGGCTGGATGGGTGGTGTTCCCCCATTCGATGACAAACGGGACCAATCCCGGTCCCGCTGACATGGTCAGCGACCAGTGGATTTCCTCGCCGTCGGGCTTCACCCGGCTCATCGCCGAGATCGGGCCGGGATCCTCGCCGCAGGCGGCCATGGCGGCGGTCACGTCCTCGATGGTCTCGCCTTCGGATGCGTGTATGGCGAACGTGATCAGCCGGCCCTCGCTCATGGCGTCGATGTCGAACGGGCGACCGTTCGGCGGATCGGGCTGTTCGGGGTCGGGAGCGATGATCTCGAGGTAGACGTCGTCGCCGAGCGACATGAGCGTGTTGCGGGTGCCCATGCCCGGATGAGGTCCGCCCGGCGCGGCCGACATGCCGACCAGCGCCTCCACGGCTGCGGTGCCGGCCGCAAGATTGGGCGCTGCGTACACGATGTGATCGATAGCTGCCATGCGGGCACGTTAGCCACGGGTGGCGGGCCCGTCAGCACCGGCGGCGCTAGTCGAAGGCTTCTGCTGCGGCCAGTTCGGCCACCTTGTCGGCGTCGTAGCCCAGGTGCTGGGTGAGCACCTCGTACAGGTGCTCACCGAGTGCGGGTGCGGCCCGTTCGGGCCACACACGGCTGCGCGACATGGTGAACCGGGGTGCCTCGATGATCGTGGTGCCGTGGGTGGAATGGGGGACGTCGACCCAGTGGCCTCGGTGTGCAAGCTGGGGATCGACCGCCAGCTCGGGGCTGTTCTGCACCCGGTGCGCGGCGACGCCCGATGCTTGGCACTGCACCTCCACGTCGGCTTCGTCGAGCCGGCTGGTCCACGCTGACACTGCGGCTTCGAGTTCTTCGCGGCGGGCGAGACGATCGGCCAGCGGCAGCGCTGCGAGGTCGGGTCGCCCGATCAGCCCAGCCAGCACCGTCCAAGCGTGGTCGTCTTGGGCCACTACGGCCACCCAGCGGTCGTCGCCGGCGGCCGGGAACACGCCGTGGGGGCAGTGGTGCTCGCTCTGGTTGCCGCGCCCTCCCACCACGGTGCCATTGCGCAGGTACTCCAGCACCACAGGAGCGATGAAGTGAACCGACGCCTCGGCCTGTGAGAAGTCGAGGAAGCGGCCCTCACCGGTGCGCCGCCGGTGGTCGATGGCGGCGAGCAGACTGGCTGTGGCCGGGTGGGGCGAGGTGTAGTCGGTGATGGCGCCGTAGGGGCCGACGGGGGCACGATCAGGCCAGCCGGTGATGTTGTAGAAGCCGACCATGGCGCCCGACAGGTTGCCGTACCCGCCGAAGTTGGCGAGCGGGCCGGACTGGCCGTAGAGGCAGCTCGACAGCATCACTACCGAGGGGTTGAGCTGGCGCACGCTGTCGTAGTCGAGGCCCCAAGATCGCATGATGCGCGGGGTGTACGACTCGCACACGACATCGGCCCAGCGCACGAGGTCGTACGCGACCTCGCGGCCTGCGTCGGTGGCGGGATTCAGGGTGATTCCGAGCTTGCCTGCATTCATGTTGTTGAACGTGGCGCCGTTCTCGGGGCCAGGGTCGTTGTCGATGAACGGCAGGAAGGTGCGGACGGCGTCGAGCTTCACCGACGACTCCACCCGGATCACCGTCGCGCCTGCATCGGCCAGCAGGCGAGACACGGTGGGCCCCGCCACCGCCCACATGAAGTCGAGCACCTTGAGCCCTTCGAGCGGGCGCTCGGGCTCCGACGGTGCTGGCGGCGCGGACACTGCAGGCTGGCGCGAGCTGGCCAGGACTTCGGCGGTGTGATCGCCCGCGGCCGGCACCCGGTGGGCCGAGCCGTCGCTGGGCTCGGGCTTCATCCAGTGCCCCGGGTAGCGCTCGCCGTCGACGACGTCCCAGTAGTCACGTGAAGCGAGCTGCTCGGAGGCGACAAGGTCGGCCGTGGTCGCGACCGGTGCGAGCAGCAGACGACGCTCGAGGGCGAGAGCGAACAGCTCGTCCTTGGTGCGCGAGGCCGTGAACGCAGCCACGCAGTCCTTGACCCGCTCGAACTTGTCGAGTGTCTCGCTGCCGTCGCCGAGCGCCATCCCGTATTGCACCCAGTCCTTGTTGGCTGTGGCCTCGTCGCAGAAGCCCGCTTCATGCACCAGCGCCATCATCCGGCCCGTTGCCGGCCCGATCGCCGCTCCGAAGACGTGCGTGAACGACACGTACCCGTCCTTGGCCGGGTACACGACCCGCAGCCGGATGGGTCCGCTGCGGATGCCGCCGCCGCCCCGCAGCGTCAGCGGGGCATTGACCAGGGAGCACAGCACTGATGACATCGTCGAGTTCATCGCCACGGCCTGGGCTGACACGTCGATGTGCTGGCCGAGCCCGGACTGGTTGCGTTCGAGGAGAGCGAGCACCGTCGCTGTGGCGGCTTGGCCCGCTGCGTGCAGGAATGCCTGCGGCACGCCGACGCCCAAGGGCGCCCGGTCCTCGTCGCCGCACATGTGCATGGGGCCGCCTGATGCCCACACGGTCAGATCGGTTGCCGCCCAACCAGCCTTGGGACCGGTCTGGCCGAACGGCGAGATCGAGGCGGTGACGAGTGCGGGGTTGATCTCGGCGAGTGCTTCGGGCGCGAGACCGAGCGAGGCCATGTGGCCCGGCGGGGCAGATTCGATGAGCACATCGGCACCAGCCGCGAGCTGCCGCAGCGCATTGGCACCGCTGGCAGTGGTGATGTCGACCTCGACAGATTTCTTGCCGCGTGCGTAGGAGGCGTGGGTGAGCGAGGTGCCGCTCGCATCGAACGGCGCCAGCCGCCGAACGGGGGAGCCTCCCGGTGGCTCGATCGCGATCACCTCGGCGCCGAGCCTCGCCAGGATGAACCCGGCGAGATGCCCGCGGTCGTCAGTCAGGTCGAGCACCCGGTACGGCGACAGCAACGTCATGAGTCGTCGTCGCTGGCTTCGTCGGGGCGGAGCTCTGAGTGGAGCACCGCGTGGGTGACGGCTTCTGTGTCGGGTTCGGGCAGCTCGAAGTGGCCGAGCGCATGGGCGATGAGCGCGTCGTGGGCGGCTTGGCGCTCCGCGACGACGTGATCGACGAGCCCGTCGCGTTCGAGATCGGCTGCATCGGCGGGATCGGCCGCCCAAGCGAGCACCGCGATATCGGGGTTGTGCTCGCGGGCGATGCGGGCGAACTGCTCGACCGCTGAGGGCGGGCTGTCGACCGCCAGCGCGATGCGGGCGTCACGCAGCCCCGCGCGCTCGGCGAT
Organism: Candidatus Poriferisodalis sp.; assembly: GCF_965204125.1. Lineage (GTDB taxonomy): Bacteria > Actinomycetota > Acidimicrobiia > Acidimicrobiales > Poriferisodalaceae > Poriferisodalis. The sequence goes on from NZ_OZ241968.1 coordinate 2,863,990, forward strand.
CACGTGGCGCGATACGTCGCCGACGAGCACGCTCCGTCCCGTGGATGCGGCCCACCGCTGGGCTTCGGGGTCGAGCGACACGATGGTGTACGGGATGTGCGCCAATTCGAGCGCCGAGACGATGCGCTGTGCCCGGGGGCCGAAGCCGTTGACGACGGCATGGTCCTGCAAGGGTTCATAGTCGCCGGGATCTTGCTGATCGGACGGCCTGACGGCGTCGTTGTCGTGCGGCCGACCGCGCCGGCCGCCGCTGAGGTCGGCGTCGGATCGTGCTGCGAGCGACTGGCCCCAGCGAGCGCCGAAGGGGCTGAATGCCATCAGCAGCACGGTGACGGCGATGAATGCGTCGGTGCCGTCGGCCAGTCCCGCCGGAACGAGCCCGACGTCTTGGCCGGCTCGTTCGAGCACGAAGGAGAACTCGCCGATCTGTGCCAGCACGATCGCCCCCGAGATCGCCACCGCACGCCGCTGGCGCACCAGCAGCGCCGCCGTGGTAGTCGCGAGCATCTTCACCACGACCACGGCTGCGGCCAAGCCGATCACGAGCGGCAGATTGCGCACCAGGTAGCCGACATCGAGCAGCATGCCGATGGAGACGAAGAACGTCGCCGAGAACAGGATCTGCAGCGGCATCACTTCGCCGAGTGCCCGCGCAGCCACCCGGCTCTCGCTGACCATCAACCCGGCGAGGAACGCCCCCAGCGAGATCGAGACATCCAGCAGGCTGGTGGCGTACGCCGTGCCGAAGCAGATGGCCAGCACGGTCAGCAGGAAAACCTCTGCCGACTGGATCCGCGAGACGTACCGCAGCACGGCGGGCACCAGCGTGCGCGCCACCACGATCACGGCCACGACGATCCCGGCCGCCTTGGCGAAGGCGATCAGCACATCGGAGGGGCCGGTGATCTCGCCGCCCAGCAACGGCACCGCCAGCACCATGGCCACAATCGCCAAGTCCTGGAAGATGAGCAATGCCACCGAGACATTGCCCACCGGCGATGTGGTGGCCCGGCGTTCGGCGAGCACCTTCAGCACGATCGCCGTGCTGCTGAGCGACACGAGCAAGCCGGTGAACACTGCCGTTCGCCAGTCCACGCCGAAGGCGGCCACGAGCCCGGCCACGATGCCGGTGGTGAGGCCCACCTGCACCGCGCCGCCAACGAGGAACAGCGACGCGAGCCGCCGGACGCGTTCGAGGCTGAACTCGATGCCGAGCGTGAATAGCAGCAGCATCACACCGATATCGGCCGATTGGTTGACCAGATCGATGTCGCTGATGAGGCCGGTGCCGCTGGGCCCGATGATCGTGCCGGCTGCGAGGAAGCCGACAATCGGCACCACACCAAGACGCGTCGACACGAAGGCGATCAGCGTCCCCGCAACCAGCAGGATCGCCAGCTCGGTGAACAACGGCGGTGCCGACGCAGCCAACAGCACTTGGGTCCGAGACTATTGGTGCGGACGCCTCACGGGACCTGCAGGCTCCGCGCGTCGCGGATTATCGCCGCTCGGTGATGTGAGTCGGCGTCAGCGCACCTTGAACGCATCGAGGTGAAGGTCGCGCATCTCGCGACGGAAGCGGGCCCAGCTGCCGGGGAAGAACGGCAGGATGCGACCGTTGCGGTCGCGGTACCAGCCGGGGCAGTCGCCCGCCCAGCTCATCTCCTGCAGCTCCGCTTGGGTGGCTTCGGCCCATTCGTGGGTGGCGTCTCGGCGAGCCTCGATGGCGCTGGCGCCGCGGGCGAGCAGGTGTTGGATCCAGCGGCCGATGTAGTTGGTGGCGACCTCGGCCGTCATGAACACCGGAGCATGGCCTGGGGATCCGTTGACACCAGCGACGGTGAACCAATTCGGGAAGCCCGGGATGGCGACGCCCCGGAATGCTTCGGGCGCCCGAGCAAAGGCTGTGCGCAGATCGAGGCCGTCGCGCCCGCAGATCTCCAGCGCAGGCCCGCCATCGGCCCGGCCGCCCAGCTTGTACCCGGTGCAGAAGATGACGACGTCGACATCGACCTCGGCGCCGTCGGCGCTGACCACGCCGCTCGGGGTCAGCGCGGTGACGCCGTGCGGAACGAGCGTCACGTGATCCAGCGCCAGGGCGGGGTAGTAGTCGTCGGAGACCAGGATGCGTTTGCATCCCGGGTCGAACGAGGGTGTCAGTGCGGCGATCATGTCCGGATCGGAGATCGCAGCGCGCATCTGGGCCATGACCTCAGCGCGCAGCTCCTCGATCGCATCGGCCTTCTTCTCGAACGCTCGTTGCCACAGCATGGTGTCGCGGTACTGCTGGCGCCGAGCACGGTGCCAACCCTCGTCGGTGGCCAGTTCCGCCTTCTCCTCATCGGTGTAGAAGCGGTTGCGGCGAGGGCGAACCCAGTTGGGCGTGCGCGAGTACACGAAGACCTCGGCCGCGTCCTTCGCCACCTCGGGAACGACCTGCACCGCGGCCGCTGCGCTGCCCACCACCGCGACCCGACGCCCGGCGAGTTCGACGTCGTGGCGCCACGACCCGGCGTGCCACACCAGGCCTTCGAAGGAGTCGAAGCCGTCGAGGGTGGGGTAGTGGGGTTCGGTGAGGCCGCCGGTGGCTGAGACGACGAAGCGGTGGCGGAGTCGTTCGCCCTCTGCCAGCTCGAGTTCCCAGCAGGTGTCCTCAGGCTGCCACGATGCCCGTTCGACGGTGGTGTTGAGCCGGATGTGGTCGGCGATGCCGTACTTCTCGGCGCACGACCTGATGTAGGCCTGAATCTCGGGTTGGCCGGAGAACACCATCGAGAAGTCGGGGTTGGGCTCGAAGCTGTAGCAGTAGATGTGCGACGGGAGGTCGCAGTGCAGTCCGGGGTAGGTGTTGCGCAGCCACGTCCCGCCGACATCGGACTGCTTCTCATAGACGACGAAGTCGTCGATGCCCAGACGCTTGAGCTGGATGCCCATCACCACGCCACTGAGGCCCGCGCCCAAGATCCCGACTAACGCCACGGCACTAGTGTCTCAGCGGAGGCCGCGGGGACGGGCAGGCTCGAACATGACGGTCTACGACGAAGCGCACGAGTGGTACTCGACTCACTGGGATGCCGAGATGCCCGTGGGGGACTGGTGGCGGCTCATCGCCGAGTCCGGATGGGGCTACCCGTTCTGGCCGGCCGATCGGTTCGGTCGCGGCCTCAGCCACGTCGAAGCCACCGAAGCCGATCGCGCCCGAGATGACGTCGGGGCGTTCGGGCCTCCGAACGGGGTGTCGGTGACGCTTGTGGCGCCCACACTGTTTGAACACGGTCCCGACCTGCTCCTCGATCGCTACCTGGGAAAGATCGCCACAGGTGAAGAGCTCTGGTGTCAGCTCTTCTCCGAGCCCGGCGCCGGATCGGACCTGGCAGGGCTGCGGACCACCGCCGAGCGAGATGGCGAAGAGTGGATCATCAACGGCCAGAAGGTCTGGACCACTGCCGCTCACACGGCCGATCGGGCCGTCGTGATGGCGCGCACCGACCCCGATGTGACCAAGCACCAAGGCATCTCGTTCTTCTGCATCGACATGGGCCAGCCCGGCATCGAGGTTCGCCCCTTGCGGGACATGACCGGTGACTGCGAGTTCAACGAGGTCTTCATGGACAACGCCCGCGTGCGTCACGACGATGCGATCGGCGGGCTGAACAACGGCTGGCGGGCGGCCATGACGATGCTGGCCGTCGAGCGCGAGCTCGATGCCGTGGGCCACGACGGTGGCGGCGACGTCGTCAACGACGTCGACCTCTCGGCGCCTGTCGGGGTGGTCCAGCATGAGCAGGCCACCAGCACCGGCATCTCGGGTTTCAGCTACACCACAGGCGCCATGAAAGACCGGGTCGTCCGATCGTTGCTCGATGACGAGGACCGAACCGATCCGCTGCTGCGACAGGCGTTGGCCAACGCACACATCGAACGAGCTGTCCTGGACTGGAACGGCGCTCGACAGGTGAATCCGTCGCTCGGCAAGCTCGCCAACTCGCTGTTGTGCCGCACCCTGCGCGATCTGGGCTTCTCCGGCAAGGGCATGCCTGCACAGCTCGGCCGCGACGATCAGCCCGACGGCGGCCATTTCCTCAAGACGGCACTGTTCGCCCAGGGCATGGCCATCGCCGGCGGCACCGACGAGATCCAGCGCAACCTCATCGGTGAGCGAGAACTCGGTCTTCCCAAAGAGCCTGATCCAACCCGGGGTCTGGCGTTCAGCGAGCTCCCCGACCAGTAGGAGAAGCCAATGCCCTACACCGCACAACAACTGTCGGACCTCCAGGACATCCGCGACGTCCTGCACTCGTACTGCCGCGCCATCGATGACAACCGTCCCGACGACGTGGTCGAGCTGTTCACCGATGACTGCGAGTACGACTACGGCGGCGATCTCGGGACGTTCAACGACAAGGCGTACGCGTACAAGTTCTTCCGGGCGGGGACCGACAAGATCTACAAGCGGTCTGCGCACTACGTGAGCAACATCGAGGTCAGCTTCAACGGCGAGGACTCGGCCGAGACGGTGACCTATCTCGACGCGTGGCACGAGTTCCACGAGGACATCGACAACGCGTGGATCTTCGGCCGCTACGTCGACTCGTTCGTGCGCACCGACGCGGGTTGGAGGATCTGCAAGCGCCAGGTGCTCACGATGGGCCAGGAAGAGTGGCCCCGCGAGGTCGACTACATGGCGCGCCACGTGTTGCCGCCTCGTCGCTGAGGTTCGCTACGCCGTTCCTGCCGCCGCCTCGCCGGTCAGCCGAGGCCCGACGGCACGCCGTCGATCATCACGCCGGTGTCGTGCAACTTGTCGATCTGCTCGTCGGACAGCCCCAGCTCTGCTAGGACCTCGCGATTGTGCTCGCCCTGGAACGGTGCCAAGCCGGCGGGGGGAAGCTCGCCCGCGCTGAACTTCCAGGGCGGCGACGGGACGCGAGCGGTGCCCCCGGCACGGTCGTCGACCTCGCGGATCGCTCCACGCTCGGTGGCCCACTCGGACTCGGCGATCTCCGACACCGTGCGGATGGTGCCTACCGCTAGCCCAGCCTCGCTGACCTGGGCCTCGAGCTCTTCGATGGTGCGGAACGTCAGCACCCAATCGCGGATCTCGGCATGCAGCTCGGCCCAGTTCTCGCGCCGGAATCCGGGGGTGATGAACCGGATGTCGAGCAGCAGGTCGTTGCGGCGCATCATGGCGCAATAGCGCTGGAACACGAACGTGGCGACGGGGCTGGCCGCAATGGTGATGAGCTGGCCGTCGGGGAGCTCGAACACCGGCGATTCAGGCGCGCTGAGGGCCAGCGGTTCGCCTTCGACGTCGATGTCCGACAACTCGTAGCTCACGCGGTCGTTGACAGCGAGCATCGAGTGCACCATGGCCACGTCGACGTGTTGCCCTTCGCCGGTGCGGTCGCGGTGCGCCAGCGCGGCCAGCGTGGCGATCACGCCCTGGAGGCCGGTGTAGACGTCGGCGTGGTTGTACGCGTCGTTCTCGACCGAGGTCAGCGTGTCGCCATAGTGGCGCGAGATGATCTCTGTGAACCCCGACTCGGCCTGCACCGTCGGGGCGAACGCCGGCCGGTTGCGCCACGGACCGGTCTGGCCGTATCCGCTGATCGACACCATGATCAGCGTCGGGTTGACGGCGAGAAGATCCTGGTATCCGAGGCCAAAGCCGTCGAGCGTGCCGGGCCGGAAGTTCTCCACCACGATGTCGGCCTCGGCCACCAGCTGGCGCACGATGTCCTGGGCTTCGACGAAGTTGAGGTCCAAGCTGATGGCGCGCTTGCCGCTGTTCTGCTGGGCGAAGTAGAGCGACATCGGTCCGACGTGGGGCTGGCCGCTTCGGCCCGTGTCCGGCGCGGGGGGCTCGATCTTGACCACCGATGCGCCCAGGTCGCGCAGTTGCTTGGTGCAATGGGGGCCGGCGAGCACCCGGGTGAAGTCGACGATCTTGACGCCGTCCAGCGGGGCGGTCATCGGCCCTGGAAGATCGCGGTGCCGGGACCCGTCTCGGCGAAGGCGGTCATGCCGGTCTGGAGGTCTTCTGAGGCCCACACGGGCTTCGCGGCCTCGTCCTGGACCACATCGGCGGCTCGCACACCCTCGCTGGTGGTGATAGCAGCCAGGCGTTTGATGGCGGCGTAGGAGACGTTCGGGCCCGTCGCCAGCTGGCGGGCCCACGACAGTGACGCATTCTCCAGTTCGTCGTCCTCCACCACGACGTTCACGATGCCCCACTTCTCGAGCAGCACAGGATCGTGGCGGCGAGCGAACATTGCGATCTCTTTGCCGCGGCTCGCGCCGGCTCGATCCACGACGCGTTGCACTCCGCCGAGCAACGGCATCAGGCCCAGGGTGGCTTCCACGAGTCCGAGCCGGGCCGAGGCCCCGCAGATGATGAAATCGCAGGCCAAGGCGACCTCGAATCCGCCACCGAGCGCGAGGCCCCCGACGGCGGCGATGGTGGGAAGCGGCACGCCTTCGAGTCGTTCGAGGACGGCGGCCGCGTCCTGGGAGCGGCCTTCTTCGGATCCGAACCCGTCGACGTCGGCTCCGGCCGAGAAGTGTTTCATCTCGCTGCGGAGCAGGATCGAGCGGCCGCCGGCGTCGGCTGCGCTCTCGAAGGCCCCGATCAGCTGGTCGATGAAGGCGCCGTTGAGCAGGTTGTGCGGTGGCTTGGCCATCGTGACGACGGCGACGGCGCCGTCTATCTCGAGCCGGACATGGTCGGACATGAGCCAAGTTTGCCCGACGCTGGCCGACCCTCGCAGAACTTCGAAAACCATGCTGCTGGGGCCGATACACCTCAGTACGGTCGTTGAGGCGATCCTGATCGGAGCACAGCCATGCCCGAGAGCTCCCAAGCCCCAGTCTCGACTGACATCGCGACACGGTGCGAAATCGGTCCTCGGGACCGGCAGGAAGATCGCGTTCGGTCGGTCGTGAACGGCGACCGGTCGTGGGTGTTGGCGGTGGCCGATGGGCTGGGCGGTCATCCGTTCGGAGATGAGGCGGCACAGGCGGCCGTGGATGCGTTGCCAGAACGGATCAGCAGCCCCGCTGAGATGGAGGCGGCATTCGACGCGGCGAATGCGGCAGCTTGGGCATTGCATCCGGAGATGAGAAGCCCCAGTGAGGGCGTGTCGTCGGTGATCGCGCTGACGACGTTGGTGGTTGCTGCGTGGACTCCCCCGAGTGGCCTGTTGGTGTCGTGGGTGGGCGATTCGATGGCGTTTCTGGTGCCGATCGCGGGCGGGCCCGGGTGGCACAGCACCCCGCACGGCGGCCCCATGGGGTTCGTGAGCCGCGGCATCGGCATGTTCCGGGCGAGCAGGGGCGACAGCTATGAACTACCGCCGGGCCATCTTGAGAGCCTCAGCGACGACGTGCCCGCCGAGCGTGTTGAGGGCTGGATCGACGATCAGGGGTTGCTGTTGGTGCTGGCGAGCGACGGTCTGTTCGACCCGGTCCTGATGGCTCACGACAGGGGCTGGTTCGGCGACGATCCCGACGATCTCAGCCTCGGCTTCGCCCTGCCTCCCGACCAGCGAGGCTCCGCAGACGCTGTAGCCGACACGCTGATGGACACCGCCCAGTTCGCCGGCCTGATCGACAACACCACCATCGCGGTCGCCCGCATCACCCGAATCGGGAGTGGAGCTAAGGGGAATTGAACCCCTGACCTCTTCCATGCCATGGAAGCGCTCTACCAACTGAGCTATAGCCCCGAGGCTCCACGACGATACCAGCGCGCTGCTCAGAACTGAGAGTGGATCGAAGGGGCGATCCGGCGCGCAAGCCGTGCGCTGCGGGCATATCGTCGGACACATGAGCATTCCCGTGGAGCCCGGTGACATCGGCAAGCAGATGGAGCAGTTCGGCAACGCTGCGTACGTGCTGACGGTGCGCGACGATGCCACGCCGCACATTGCCCACCTGGCGATGCGGCTCGACGGTGACGTGCTGCGCTGTGGCGCCAGCCGTTCGGCGGCGGCCAACGTGGCACAGCGGCCGACGATCTCGGTGCTGTGGCCGCCGTACGAGCCCGGTGGCTACTCGATGATCGTCGACGCCGTGGCACAGACGGTCGACGGGGCCGACGGGCTCGAACTGGAACTGCGGCCGACCAATGGTGTCCTGCACCGGCCCGCGACGCCGGCCACTCCGGCGACCAACCCCAACTGCAGCTCAGACTGCGCCCCGCTCAGCGCCTGAGCCAGCGGGCGCTAGCTCTCCAGGTCCGTTGCTACGCCTGATGCTTCAACGACGCTTCGAGCCGGCTGGGGCTAGCTCTTCAGGTCGTTGAAGATGGTCTGCCAGCGCTGGCGGTCGCCCTTGTAGGGGGCGTAGAAGCTGACTCGGTCGACGACGTCGTCGAAGCGGCGCTTCAGCTCGGTGGCCACCTGCTCGGGCTCGGCCACCACGGCGAACGCATCGAGGATGTCGTCATCGACCAGGTTGGCCATCTCGACCCAGCGGCCCTCCTTGGACATGGCGTTCAGCTCGGTCTGCATGTCGCCCCAGCCATGGCAGTCGAGCACGGGCCGGTATGCCGGCGTGGAGCCGTAGAACGCCACTTGCTGCTTCGTCGCCTGGCGCGCCTTCTCCATGTCCTCTTCGGTGTTGCCGGTGACGATGAACGACGGCCCCGAGATCGTGATCTCGCTGGGGTCGCGACCGGCCCGGGCAGCACCGCGCTCGAGCGCCGGGATCGTTTCCTCGCGCAGGTACTTCTCGGTGGTGAAGCCGTGGCACAGGAAGATGTCGCAGGTCTCACCCGCCACAGCGGTCATCAGCGGGCCCACGCCCGCCAGCGCCAGCCGGGGCGGTCCGTAGGGATTCGGCCCGGGATCGAAGAACGGCGTCATCAGCGTGTGCTCGTAGAAGTCGCCCCGGAAGTTCAGCTTCTCGCCGTTGTTCCAGCAGTCCCAGATGGCCTTGATCGCCATGATCATCTCGCGCATGCGAGCAGCCGGCTTGGACCACTCCATCGAGAACCGCCGGGTGATGTGCGGGCGGATCTGGCTGCCCAACCCCAGGACGAACCGCCCTTCCGACAGCGTCTGGATGTCGTTGGCGCTGTAGGCCAGCGTCATCGGGTTGCGGGCAAAGCCCACCGCGATGTTCGTGCCGAGGTCCACCGTCTCGGTCGCGTGCGCGATGAGCGGGAGCATCGTGAACGGATCGTGGCTGGTCTCCGGCACCCACAAGCCGTCGTACCCCAACGCTTCCTGCTCTCGACTCGACTCCATCAGGTTGTCGAATCCGCTTGTGACTCCGAGGCCGCCGTCTACCTTCATGGCGGGGAGAGTAGCGGCTAGAGGTTTGCGAGCACCGACTCGGCTCGCTCGGCCAGCGACACGATGCTCTGCGGGAACTCGTGGACCTCTGGCGGAATCTCGGGGATCGCGCCGCCCACGTAACGCGCATGCACGCCTTCGAGGATGCAGGCGAGGCGCCAGCTCGCGAAAGCGAAGTGCCATTCGATGCTGCTGATGTCGCGGCCGGTCAGCTCGGCATATGAGTGAGCGAGCTGGTCGCGGGTCCAGAAGCCCTCGGCCGCGGTGGCGTCGTGGCCGAGCGGGTTGAAGCCGTCGTCGGGCTCGACCCAGTAGCCGAGCAGGAATCCCAGCTCGGCGACCGGGTCGCCCAGCGTGGAGATCTCCCAGTCCAGCACGGCCGCCAAGTCTCCGTCGGTGGTGGAGAGGCAGTTGTCGAGGCGGTAGTCGCCATGCACCAGCGTGGCCTCGGCCTGCGGCGGGATCGAGGCCACCAGCACATCGTGGACGCGTTCGATGATCGGCAGATCCCGTGACGTCATGGCGTTGAACTGTCGTCGCCAGACATGGATCTGACGAGCGACGTAGTCCTCCGGCCGGCCGAGAGTGGCGAGCCCGGTCGCCTCCAAGTCGGTGCTGTGGATGGCGGCGAGCACCTCCACCATCCGCCGGCTCAGCTCCCCGCGGGCCTCGGGCGTGAGCGTTTCGGCGTCGTCGAGCGAGCGCAGCACCGTGCCGTCGACGAAGCCGGTCACGTAGAAATCGGCGCCGTTCACCTCGGCATCGGTGCACAGGCCCACCACCGGCGGCGTGGGGACCTCGGTGGGCTCCAGCGATGACAGCAAGCGGTGCTCGCGCACCATGTCGTGCGCCCCGGCCAGCAGGTGCGCTAGCGGCGGCCGGCGCAGCACCCACCGGCGCCCCGCAGCGTCGCTGACGCGGTAGGTGAGGTTGGAGTGGCCGCCGGCGATGATCTCGAACTGCAGCGGCGGGCTGAGCTCGACCCGGTCGGCGAGCCATGCCGTGACCGGCCTGGCGTCGATGCCGGCAACAGCACCGTCATCGGTGGAGTGGGTTGAGCTCGTCACCGTCATCGCCTCCCTCGGTCGGCAGCCGCCGCCCCCATCATGGCCGCAGGGGTACCGCAGCGTCGGATGAGCCCTTAGATCTCGCTGCGCTGCTTAGCCGGTGCAACGGCCCGGTGCCGACGCACACCATTACGCTTCGCCGGTGCTGTTCGTGACGATCTACACCACGCAGTTCCTCGTCACAGCATCGATGGGCGTCATCTTCGCCTACCTGGCGGACCTGCAGGATCGATACGGCCTCTCCCACCTGGAGCTGGGCATGGTGGCCGCCGCCGGCTTCGTCGCCGGCTTGCTGTCGCAACTGCTGCTCTCGCCGCTGGTCGACCGGGGTCACCACCGTCTCGTGGCATGGATCTCGGTGGCAGCGGCAGTGCTCGGCGCTTTCGGGTTCGTGTTCGCGGAGGCCACGTGGTCGCTGGTGACGAGCCGGGCCCTGGCCGGCCTGTCCTTCGGGCTGTTCGGCCTAGTGGCCCGCAAGGCGCTGATCGGCCGGGACATCAGCGGCAGCGGTGCCAAGGTGGGGGGTCTGCTGTCGTGCGCTGTGGCGGGATTCATCAGCGGTCCAGCCATCGGGGCGGCACTCAGCGGTGTCTCGTTCGAGGCTCCGTTCCTCCTCACCGGCACGCTGATGCTGCTGCTCGGGCCGGTTGCAGCTGTGCTGATCTCGAAGTCGCCCATTGCTGCGGCCGCGGTGGACTACTCGGACCTCTCGAACCTGCTCCGCCGCCCTCGGGTCCAGGCGGCCATCTGCGTGCACGTTGGCATCTGGGGACTCATCGGCATCTTCGATGCGACCGTCGACCGTTACCTCACCGACGTGGGATTGTCGTCGGGCGAGCTGGCTGTCGGGCTGCTCATCATCGGCATCCCGCTGATGGCGTTGCCGCCCTACACCGGCGCTCTGGCCGAACGCCTCGGCGGAGGTCGCGTCGGTGTCCCCGCACTGCTGCTCTTCGTCCCGGCAGTGTTGCTGTATGGCTGGATCGGGGGACTGGCGAGCTTCATCGCCGTGGGCATCGCCGAAGCGGTCACTGAGTCGTATGGCGTGATGGGTGCCCAAGTGCTCGTGCTCGAGGCCACGGGTGCCGAGCAGGCGGCGATGGGGACCGGGGTACTGGAAGCTGTCGGCCTGCTCGTCGCGGCTGGCGCCGCATTCGGCGGCCCGCCGCTGTACGGCCAGTTCGGGCCGCGTTGGCTGTTCGGCGGCTGGGCGGTGGCCTGCCTGATCCTCGCGACGATCGCCATGCTACGGCTGAAAGCAGTGAAAATTCCACCAAAGGTCATCGCACAGCATCACTAGGGTCGCATGCATGCGGGCGCCGGGCGCAGGGCCCTCAGCACACGGGCGCTCTACCGACTGGCGTTCCGTAGCGACGGAGACAGCCGGTTTCGCACGGCGGATCGGTGTCGTGCCCGTGCTGGTGTTGTTCGGCGCCGTCGGCGCAGTGGTTGCAGTGGGCTTTCTGGCCGGGGTCCGGCATGGCTCGCCCGAGCCCATCGAGCTGCCGCTTGCTGCGGACGAAGCACCGCTTCCTGTAGCGACGACGCAGCCGTCGCTGCTGAAGGTGCACCTTGCCGGCGCGGTGCGGCAGCCAGGGCTCTACGACGTCCCTGCCGGGTCGCGGGTTGGCGACCTGGTCGACACAGCCGGCGGGCTCGGAGCCGACGCCGATGACGCAGCAGTCAACTTGGCAGAACGGCTGAGCGACGGGCAGCAGATCTACGTGCCGGTGGAGGGAGAGCTGCCTGCGGGTGACGGGTCGGGCTCAGATTCCGCCGGACCGATAGAAGTCAACACCGCCACGGCATCGCAGCTCGACGAGCTGCCGGGCATCGGCCCGTCACTGGCGGCGGCGATCATCGCCTACAGGACCGAGCACGGTCCGTTCGCGACGCTGGATGCGCTCGAGCAGGTGCCCGGGATCGGACCCTCCAAGCTGTCCCGGCTACGACCCCATGCGACAGTCTGAGCTGTCGCCGCACCCGCCGACCGTGCCTGCTTTGCCGGACTGGCGGAGCCCGCCACGGGCTGCGCCTCGCCGGTTCGGAGGGCTCAGCGCCGTTGCTGACCGGTGGCTGGTGGCAGGTGCCATCGCCACCGCGGCAGGCGCGCTGTGGGCACCCCCGCTGTCGCTGTGGTGGGGGTCGTGGCGGTGGGGCGCCGCACTAGGCATCGGACTCGGCGCCGCCGGCATCGCGAGCCGTGCGCGGGTGCTCATCCCGGCCGGCCTGTTGGTGCTCGCAGCGGTCGCCATGGGAGCCCAGATCGCCCAGCTCAGCGCCGTGACGGGAGGCGAATTCGAAGGCGACGTGCAACTGGTCGGCGATCCCCGCTGGCGTGCCGGAGCCTTGGTCGTGCCATTCAGCGCATCGATCGACGGCGCCGAGCACCGGTGGGAGGGCTGGGCACGGGGCCCGGCTGCATGGCGGCTGGAAGACGCAGTCATGGGGGAGCGCTGGCGCCTGGGCGTGAGCGCAGAACCTGCCGAGGCCGGCGACCGCCCCTTCCTGTGGCCCCGGCACCTCGCTGGGACTGCGGTGATCCGCACAGCGCACCATCTCGACGGCGGCAGCGCGCCGTTCCGCATCGCGAATTCGCTGCGCTGGCTCGTGGAGGCGTCGGGCGAATCGCTGTCGCAGCGGGACGCAGTGCTGCTCGCCGGGTTCGTGTACGGCGACGATCGGGGGCAGTTGCCGGAGGTCGTGCACGACTTCCGGGCGACATCGCTCACCCACCTGCTCGCCGTTTCGGGTTCGAACGTGGCCTTCGTGCTGCTGCTGTTCGCCCCGCTGCTGGCCGGGCTGCGACCTCGGGCCCGGCTGGTCGCCGTGGCAGTGTTGCTCGTTCAGTTCGCCGTGCTGACCAGGGGTGAGCCCTCGGTGCTGCGGGCATGCGTGCTCGCCACCCTCGCTGTCGGCGCGCACGCCGTCGGCAGGCGAGCATCTGCGACGCGGCTGCTGGCGCTGGCGGTCATCGTGCTGTTGCTTGTCGACCCGCTGCTCGTCCGCTCGGTGGGCTTCCAGCTCTCGGTCGCCGCGACCGCCGCCATCGTGATCGGAGCCCGCCGCGTCGCTCCCCTGCTGTGGGGGCCGGCGTGGCTGCGTCTGGCGCTCGCAGCCACCCTCTGCGCACAGGCAGGAGTGCTGCCGGTTCAGCTGGCCGTCTTCGGCTCGCTGCCGCTCGTGAGCATTCCCGCCAACGTGCTGGCGGGACCGGTGGCAGGCCCGGCCATGGTCTGGGGCCTCATCGGCGGTTTCACGGGCGGCCTCGCTGGCGACGCGGTCGCATCGGTACTGCACCTGCCGACCAAGCTGATGATGGGGTGGGTCGCGGGGGTGGCGCGTTGGGGCGCATCGCTGGGCTGGCCGCAGATCGAGGCTGCCGAATTGGCCGCCGCGGCCGCAGTGGTGGGATGCTGCGCCGGGCTGTTCGCTGTGGCGCCGCACGTGTTCGGGAACTTGGCCGGCGCCCTGCGCAGCCTGGCGGTCGTCGCGGCCGGCGTCGGGGTGTGTGCGGCGGCCGGCACGCACCGGCCTGCGCCTCCGGTGGGGCCGCATCTTGCCGTCCAGCACGCAGAGTCTGCGCCGGCCGGTCTTGCCGCGACCGGCTCGGCTGTCGCTGATCCCGTGGTCGTGGTGGTGGATCGCCCCGATCCCGCACGTGCCCTCGGCCAGCTCGCCGTCGCGGGGATCGACCGTATTGACGTGCTCGTGGCGCGCTCGGCCAGCCGCGCAGGCCGTGAGGCCGTACGTGCCCTGCACGCCCGTCACGACATCGGGCAGGTCCTCGCGCCAGCGGGCCTCGGCGGCCGGGTGCCGCATGAGGTGGTGACTGAGCCCGTCGTCGTAGCAGGGCTCACGGTTGAGCCCGCTGCAGAGCGCCTGCATGTCTCAGCAGAACTAGCGTCGGCCGAGTGGCGGCAAGCACCGTGAACTCGGATCTCTGCGCGCGAGCCGCCGCCCCGGGACCGCGGCGCTGATGCCCGGAGGCACCGTACGGCTGATCAGCGGCGCCGACGAGATCCTCACGGCCGAAGCGGTGCTGGCTGCCGTGGCCGAACTTGTCGGCGATGCCGACCGGGCTGAAGTGCTCGACGAGTTCTCGGGCGACGAGTACGTGCTGGCAGATCTCGTCATCTCGGCATCGACGCCGCCGATGCTGGCAACCCACCGGGTCGTCGTTGCCCGGGGGCTCAGCCGCTTCGGCGCGGCGGATCTTGCCCCGCTGATCGCGTGGCTGGACGATCCCTGCCCCACCACCGATCTGGTGGTCGAGTGGGACTCCGGTCGCGTGCCGCGCCCGCTCGCCGAGGCCGTGGAGGCCAGCGGGGGCCACCGGGTCGCATCCGACGTGCCAGGCGGGGCGCGCAATCGCCGGACTTGGCTGGAGGAGCGTCTCGCGCAGGCACCGGTCCAGCTCGATGCTCGAGCCCGCGCCAGCGTCGCCGAGCACCTCGGCGCCGAACTCAGCCGTCTCGGATCGCTGCTCGACACGCTGGCGGCGGTCTTCGGCGAAGGCGCCCGTCTGGACGCCGACGACGTGCTGCCCTACCTAGGGGCCGAGGGCGACGTCCCACCGTGGGAGCTGACCGACGCGATCGACCGGGGGAACGTGAATACGACCCTCGCAGTGCTGCAGCGCATGTGGGGCGCGGGCCGGCACCCCCTGGCCGTCACGGCCACCGTCGCCAACCACATCACCCGGATGGCCCGGCTGGACGGTGCCGGCGCCACGAACGAGAAGGAAGCCGCTGCCGTGCTCGGCCTGCGCGGCTCCACGTTTCCGGCCCGCAAGGCAATGGATGGATGCCGACGGCGGGGCAGCGACGGGATTGCCCGAGCTGTCGAGCTGCTCGCAGAGGCAGACATGGACATGCGCGGACGGTCCGGACTCGACGCTCGCTGTGTTGCCGAGATCCTCTGTGCGCGGCTCGCCGCCGGGGCCCGCTGAAGGAGGTGCTACGCCCCGTTGCGGGATGCTGTGCGAGTGATGAGGCGCGACTTGCGCCGGCCCGCCTCGTTCCGGTGGATGACACCCTTGGCGGCGGCCTTGTCGAGCCGCTTCTGAGCCAGCCGGATGAGCTCGTCGGTGGGCTCGCCCGCCTCAGCAGCTGCGATCACCGCCTTCTCGCGCGTCCGGAGTTCTGAGCGGACGGCACGATTGCGCACCCGTCGCGCCTCGTTCTGACGATTGCGCTTGATCTGGCTCTTGATGTTGGCCACGAAGGCATGCTCTCCGTCTCGAAACCGGCCCCGCAGGGTACCGTGCGGCCTGCGATGCCCCACGTGCCCCCTCCCGACGGCGGCGCCGGAACCGGATCGATTCGGAACTTCTCGATCATCGCCCATATCGATCACGGGAAGTCGACGCTGTCGGACCGGATCCTGGAGTTGACCGGTGCTGTCGAGGAGCGCTCGATGCGCGCCCAATACCTCGATTCGATGGAGCTCGAGCGCGAGCGCGGCATCACCATCAAGGCCCAGAACGTCCGCGTGAGCTGGCGGCGTCACACGCTGCATCTCATCGACACGCCCGGACATGTCGACTTCGGCTACGAGGTCAGCCGGTCGCTCGCGGCATGCGAAGGCGTGGTGCTGCTCGTCGATGCAGCGCAGGGCATCGAGGCACAGACGCTGGCCAACTGCTACCTGGCCCTCGAGTCGGATCTCACCATCGTCCCGGTGCTCAACAAGATCGACCTCCCCGCGGCCGAGCCGGATCTGTACGCATCGGAGATCGAGCGTGTGCTGGGCATCGACTCGGGCGAGGTGCTGGCCATCTCGGCCAAGACCGGCGAGGGCGTCGAAGCGCTGCTCGACGCGATCATCGAGCGGATCCCCCCGCCGGGCGGCGACCCGCACGCCCCGCTCCAGGCGCTGATCTTCGATTCCCACTTCGACCAGTACCGCGGCGTCGTCTCCTCGGTGCGTGTCATGAACGGCCGGCTGTGCGCCGGCGATCGGCTGCGCTTCATGCAAGCCGGCGGGCTGCACCTGTCCGAGGAGGTGGGCCTGCGCCTGCCCGCGGTGACGCCGACCGATGCGCTGGGCCCCGGCGAGGTGGGCTATCTCATCGCCGGCATCAAGGACGTGGCGGAGGCCCGCTCGGGCGAGACGGTGACCTCGGCGGCAGCGCCGGCGGATGCGCCGTTGGCCGGCTACGACGACCCCAAGCCGATGGTCTTCTGCGGCCTGTATCCCGTCGACGGCGACGAGTACCCCGACCTGCGTGACGCGCTGGCGAAGCTGAGGCTCAACGACGCCTCGGTGACATTCGAGCCCGAGACCTCCGGTGCGCTGGGGTTCGGCTTCCGCTGCGGCTTCCTGGGCCTGCTGCACATGGAGATCGTCCGCGAGCGGCTCGAGCGCGAGTTCGGGCTCTCGCTGATCGCGACCGCGCCCTCGGTGGCCTACCGGGTGCGCACCGACGACGACGAGGAGCTGGAGGTCGACAACCCGTCGGACCTGCCGCCGGCCGGCCAGATCGCCGAGATCGCGGAGCCGATGCTCACCGTGTCGGTGCTGACGCCGAGCGCCTACACCGGAGCGGTCATGGACTTGTGCCAGTCGCGCCGGGGCTCGATGACGTCCATGGACTACCTGTCGCCCGAACGGGTCGAGTTGCGCTACGAGCTGCCGCTGGCCGAGGTGGTGACCGACTTCTTCGACCAGCTCAAGAGCCGCACCCAGGGCTACGCCAGCCTCGACTACGACTACGCGGGCTATCGCGCCGAGCGCCTGGTACGGGTGGACATTCTGCTCAATAGCGAGCCGGTGGATGCGTTCTCGGCGATCTGCCACCGTGACGGCGCCTATCCCTACGGCAAGGCCATTACGGCGAAGCTGGCCGAGCTCATCCCGCGCCAGCTCTTCGACGTGCCCATCCAGGCCGCCATCGGCGGGCGGATCATCGCCCGCGAGACGGTCAAGGCCAAGCGGAAGGACGTGCTGTCGAAGTGCTACGGCGGCGACATCACCCGCAAGCGCAAGCTGCTGGAGCGTCAGAAGGAAGGCAAGAAGCGGATGAAGGCGATCGGGCGTGTCGAAGTGCCCAATGAGGCCTTCGTTTCTGCGCTGCGCCTCGACCAGTGAGATGTTCCCGCTGGTGGTTCGGGGGGCATCGGTAGCATCGGGTCATTGCGGGTACGGCCTGCGGAGGAGTGATGGACGAGCGCAGAGCCACGGTGCTGCAGGCGGTAGTCGAGAACTTCATCGAGAGCGCGCAGCCGGTCGGATCGGCCGCAGTGCTCGAGATGACCCGCCTCGATGTGTCGCCCGCGACCGTCCGCAATGATCTAGCGGCGCTGGAGGCCGGCGGCTTCCTGATGCAGCCGCATACCAGCGCCGGTCGGGTGCCGACCGAAGCGGGCTACCGGTACTTCGTGGACGGCCTCGGGCCGGGATCGCTCGACAACACCGGGGTCCGGCAGGTGCGGGCCTTCTTCGCTCATGCCCAGGGGCAGATCGAGGAGCTGCTCGCCGACACCAGCCGGCTGCTGTCGGACCTGACCGAATACGCGGCGATGGTGGTCGCCCCGCGCCATGATCGAGACAGCATCCGGTCGGCTCAGCTGGTGGACCTCGGCGGCGGCCGGCTGCTCGTGGTGCTGGTGATGTCGTCGGGCGTCGTCGAGCGCACCTACGTCGACGTGTACAACAACCGTGAACTGGCCGACGCGGCCCAAGGCCCGGCCGCCGGGGCGGCCTCGGCGATCCTGGCCGAAGCGCTGGTGGGGCGTACTCGATCGCAGCCGGTGCACGTTCCTGAGACCGGCGATGCGGCAACCGATGCACTGGTGGGGGCGGCCCTGGCCGCGCTGGCCGACGACCAGTCGCATCCCGGCGAGCTCTACGTGGGCGGGACAGCCAAGATCACCGAGCAATTCGAGGCCGTGTCATCGCTTCGTTCGGTGCTGTCGGTGCTGGAGGAGCAGCTGATGGTGGTGACGCTGCTGCGCAGCCTCGTCGACCGCGGCCTGAGCGTGGCCATCGGGTCTGAGACGGGCATGAAGCCGCTGGCCGACTGCTCGGTGGTGGTCGCGCCCTACGAGGTCGACGGCCGCACGGTCGGCAGCGTGGGACTGCTGGGCCCGACCCGGATGGACTACTCCAAGGCGCTCGCGGCGGTGCACACGGTGAGCCGGCGGCTGTCGGCCTCGCTCGGCGACGGCGACGTCGCGCATACCCTCGGCGACGGCGACGTCGCGCAGGCGCCCGTGGGCATCTCGCCCGCGGCCCCGCAATAGACCTGCCACAGATGCCTGCCGACTACTACGAGCTGCTCGAAGTGAGCCGCGATGTCAGCGAGGGCGACCTCAAGCGCGCGTACCGGCAGAAGGCCCGTGAGCACCATCCCGATGCGAACCCGGGCGACGCGCAGGCCGAGGCCCGCTTCAAGGAGATCAGCGAGGCATACGCGGTGCTCTCCGATCCTGAAGCTCGGGCCCGTTACGACCGCTTCGGGCATGAGGGCTTGCGCGGCGGCATGGGCGGCCCGGCATTCGACTTCGATCTCAGCGACATCTTCGAGTCGTTCTTCGGGGGGAACCCCTTCGGCGGCGGCCGGTCCCGCCGAGCGTCAGGCCCGCCGCGCGGCGATGATCACGAGACGGTGGTCGATCTCGATTTCGCCGAGGCTGTCTTCGGCGTCGACCGCCCGATCGAAGTGCGGACGCTGGTGTCGTGTGACGATTGCGGCGGCTCGGGTGCCGCGGAGGGCACGTCGCCGACGGTGTGCAGCGTCTGCGGGGGCGCGGGGCAGGTGCGCCAGGTGCGCCAGAGCCTGCTCGGCCAGATGGTCACTGCGGCGCCGTGCGGCCAGTGCCGCGGGACTGGCATGGAGATTGTCAACCCGTGCAGATCCTGCCGGGGGGAAGGCCGCCGGGCCGAGCATGTTTCCCTGGCTGTGCGGGTGCCGCCCGGCGTCGATTCGGGTGCCACGCTCCGCCTGACCGGCCGCGGATCGGTGGGACCTCGCAGCGGGCCTGCAGGCGATCTGTACGTGCACCTGCGCGTCGCCGAATCGGACGAGTTCGTGCGGCAGGGTGACAGCCTGGTGGCCGAGCTGCCGGTGACGATGCTGCAAGCTGCCTTGGGAGCGACGGTGACGTTCGAGACGCTGGACGGGCCGCGGGATCTGACGGTGAAGGCGGGCACCCAGCCGAACGACACGATCCGGTTGGGCGGGCTGGGCGTGCCGCGCGCCAACGGGCGCGGGCGCGGCGACCTGCATGTGGTAGTGCGGGTGGACATCCCGAAGAAGCTCTCGAAGTCGGACGCGGCCAAGCTGCGGGACGTCGCCAGCGCACGTGGCGAGCAGGTGGACGGGATCGTCGTTGATCGGTCCGTGCCGGCCGACCCGCCTGATCGTGAACAAGCGCGTAGCGAGGCGCGGGCTGAGCGGTCCAAGGCTCGGAGCAGCACTGAAACCCGGCAACGGCGCACGCGTCGCAGCAAGGGCTGAGATGCCCGTCGACCGCCAGCACGTTCACACGCTGGTGGGGGAGCGGCTGCGGGCCGTGCGCAAACGACAGCGCATGACGCTGGCGCAGGTCGAGGAGGCCTCCCGCGGCGAGTTCCGAACGTCGGTTCTGGGTGCCTATGAGCGCGGCGAGCGTGGGCTGGCCGTGCATCGGCTGCTGCGCTTGGCGGAGCTCTACGGTGTGCCGCCCGCCGAGCTGCTGCCAGGCGGCGATCAGGGCAGCGATGTGGGCCATGTGGCGTCGCAGCGCTACCCGCCCGACTCAGTGTTGTGACTGGCTGTGACTGACAACGGCAGCGCATCGCCCGCATTCGGTGTCTATTGCCATGTCCCGTTCTGCACGCACCGCTGCGACTACTGCGCGTTCGCGACCTGGACCGATCGCAGCCACCTCATCGGCGACTACATGGCGAGCTGCCGGGCGCAGGCTCGGGAGCTGGCGGCCGGCATGCCGCCGGTGACCTCGGTGTTCTTCGGCGGCGGAACGCCGAACCTGGTGCAGCCGTCGTTGCTCGGTGATGTGCTGGCGGAACTGCCCCTGGCGCGCGGGGCCGAGATCACGGTGGAGTGCAACCCGGACCTGGTCACGCCCGAACAGATGCAGGCATACCGGTCCTTGGGCGTGAACCGCATCAGCCTCGGTGTTCAGTCGGCAGTTGCGCACGTGCTCGACGCGCTGGGCCGTCGTCATGACCCGCCGATGGTGGCTGGCGCGGTCGACGCAGTCCGCCAGGCCGGCATCGGCCAGCTCAACTTGGACCTGATCTACGGCTCGCTGGCTGAGTCGTTGACCGACTGGAAGCGCACCCTGGTCGAGGTCATCGATCTCGAGCCCGACCACCTGAGCGTGTACGGCCTGACGCCGGAGCCTGGAACGCCGCTGGGCGATGACCCGTCACGGCATCCCGACGAGGACGAGATGGCCGACAAGTACCTGCTCGCCGACGAGCTGCTCGCCGGGGCGGGCTACGAGACTTACGAGATCTCCAACTGGGCTCGGCCCGGTGCGCAGTGCCGGCACAACCTGCTGTATTGGCAGCAGGGCTCCTATGCGGGCATCGGCTGCGCCGCGCACAGCCATCGCGACGGGCGCCGCTTCTGGAGCGTTCGCACGCCCGAGCGGTTCATTGCGGCGATCTCGGCCGGCACCTCGCCCGTGGCCGGCAGCGAGGAACTGGGGCCTGACGAGCGCCGTGCAGAGGCCTTGCAGCTTGCGCTGCGCACTTCGGTCGGTGTCCCTGCCGACACAGTGCCCGAAGACGTGGAGCACTTGCTGGAGCCTGCTGGCGGGGGCCGCCTGAAGCTGACTTCCCGCGGGCGTCTGCTCGCCAACGAAGTGGCCGTGCGGCTCGGCCTTCCCTCCGAGCAGTAGCTGACCTAGCCCGACAGCCGCGCACGGCCGACCGCCGCTGCGGCGACGGGGCGGCTCGCTCGCCCGCTGACGTTCCCGATCAAGCCGATGACCCTCCGCGCGGAGCCTTCCACCGACACCCGGACGGCCGCCGGGCCCGCAGGGCTGATCCTCACCGAGACGGATCCGGGCTCGAATACCGCCGACAACCGCTCCTGAGCGATCCGCTGGCTCCACGGGCCCAGCCGCCGGAGCCGGGAAGGGGAGACGCGGTAGGACCCCTGATGCCGGAGCGAGGATTCGTCGAGGGCAAGCGAGACGAGGTCGTTCGCGAGCGACGACGCTGCCGCTTGCGCCTCGCGCTGCGCCAGAAACGCAGCCGCGCTGTCGACGGCGATGCTGCCCAGCAATGCCACGATCAGCACGCCGGCAGGCACCAGCAGCAGCGCCGAGCCTCGCTCACTGCGCACAGGGCGCCCGCCCGCGGAGGCCGTGCCGGAAGGGATCGACGATCTCGCTGGCGCGAGCGCCCACCGTCACGGGCGACCATCGGCTGCCGAGCAGCGCCAGGCGGGGGACCTCCCGCGCGGCCTCGAACGTCACCCGCTCGCATCGGCGCAGCCGGGTCGTGCCGACCGGACGAACCGATGCCTCACCGCTGAGCCGGTGGCCGGACATCGCCTGCATGCCGGCGGCGACTGAGGCGTCGGCGGCATCGCCGAAGCGAGGTCCGCGATGCTCGACGAAGGTCCGTGCCGCCTCACGGGCGCCGGCAACTGCAGCGATCTTGGCGTCCAGCGCCGCCCACGCTTGGGCGAACACCAGCGTGCCCCCGATGAAAACGAGCACGACGAAGGGCAGCACCTCGGCCCCGACGACGCCGGAAGCATCATGCCGGGTGCGTTTCATGCGGAACTGCCTCGCGGCGAAGTGCTTCATGGCGAACCGGCGAAGCGAGCCAGCTCGCGCCGTACCTCGAACCGGCGCTCGATGTTGCGCAGGCCGATCAGTGCGGCGGCGTCGATGAGCACCGACGGCGGCCTCGCTGCCAATTCCAGTGCGACGGTCTCGCCGGTGGTGCTCCAGCGGAGCTGCTCGATGTCCACCGAGGGACCGATGCTCGAGCGCAGCCACCGCTCAGCGTCTGCGACTGCCGCAGGGCCGCCGCCGAACGCCGCCCGGCGCGTTGCGTCGTGGCCCACCGCCGTGAGCACCGAGGTGCTGTAGAAGTAAACGGCAATCTGGACCGCCAGCGTGAGAAAGGTCAGGCACGCCAAGACGGCCCACGGCAGCGCGATGAGGCCAGCGCCGCGCTCATCGCGGTATGGGCTCGCGCGCCGACGGGTCATTTGCCGATCTTCGCGATCTCAGAGTTCGTCGTTTCCTCGGCGTTCTCCCAGAGCGCCCTGAAGCCGACCCACATGAGCGCGCCGAGCGAGGCGATGATCAGCACAGCGATGGCCGCCGAGATCACTCCCTCGCCTCGTTCGCCCTGCCGTGCGTCCTTGCGGGCGGCGCCCGCAGCGGCGAGTGCGGCGGTACATGCCGCGCCGAGCGCAGTTGCTATCGGGACGGTGCAGATGAGGCTGTCGTACATGGGGTTGTCCTTTCGTTGCTGGCTTTCGTTGCTGGTTCACAGCGCCGCATACCCGCTGAGGGCGTCGCTGAACGGGATGGCGAGCAGGACGCACCCGGGCACCAGCGCCGCGACGGTGACGGGAATCCACACCTGCTCGCTCCGGCGCTCGATGTGGGCGATGAGGCACCGGTGCGCTTCCATGCGTGCCGAACGGGCTTCGTCCGACACCAGCGCGGCCACGTCGGCCGCATCCTCGTGCAGGGTGAGCACGCCGACGAACCTGCGGATCTCCGCCGATCCGGCCTCGTCGGCCCACTCGGCCAGTGCCACCTCGACTGCAGCGCCACCGGCGACGCGGGCGCCGACCCGTTCCAACCCCTCGGCGCAGATGCCGTGCCCACGCCGGGCAACGGCATCGAGGGCGCTGGTCAGCGACATGCCGCTCGCGAGCAGCATGCCGATCTGCTCGGCCACGATCGGCAGCTCTTCGGTGATCCGGGTTCGTCGCAACGCCGTGGAGCTCCGGAGGCGGTACTCGGACGCGCCGCAGGCAGCGGCAGCCACCCCAACCGCCCCGGCGAGCGCAAGCAGCGGTCTGACGTTGACGGCGGCGAGCGCCGCCCCTGAGGCGGCGAGCGCTGCGGTTGCACCGCCGACCTGCCGTACGCGGAACTCGTACGGGGACCGGGCCATGCCGGCTTCGCGCAGCCGTGCAGCGAGTTCAGCATCGGCGTTCGCCAGCATGGCGATGCGCTGCGCGAACGAGGCCGCGGTGGTCACTGCAGGAACACTCGCTTCCGCACGGGGATCGCCATGATCCGCCCGGCCCACAGCCAGCAGCCGGCCACGGCGAGCACACTGAACGCCACGAGCAGCTGACCGTTGCTCGACTCGTAGGCCTGCCGTCCGCGCCCGATGCTCAGGCCGATCACGGCCATGAAAGCGGGCACCGTCGCGACGAAGCTGCGTGCGAATCGGGCACCGGCCTGCTTGGCCCGGGCGTCGGAGCGAGCGGCGGCCTCAGCCTGGGCCGCCTCGGCCAGCGCACGCAGGCGGGCATCGATCCGCACCCCGCCAATCTGGTGCGCGGCCAGCAGCGTCTCACAGACGGCGTCCGCCGTCGGGTCGGCGAGCGCTGTCTTGAGGACACGGAGCGAGGTCTCGAAGTCTGTGCTTAACGACCACGTGCGCGCCGCTTCGGAGAACGCTGGGCGCATGCCAATTGGGGCCTGCATTCCCGCGGCGAACAGTGCGGCCGGGATCGACTGACCCCTGTGGGCCACCAGGACCCGGATCTCCGCGAGCAGACGCGGCCACGCCTGCCAGCAGGCGGCTGCGCGGCGACGGTGCCGTTGCACCGCAGCGCACGGGGGGATTGCCGCGCTGAGCACGGCAACGAGGGTGGGTGCGACGCCGCCGCCGAAGAGCGTCCAGGCGCCGGTCCAGCCGGCGACGCCCGCTGCGACGCCGGCCAGCACGCGGCCAAGCAGCGGTACCGATGCCCGAGTCGTCGCTGACGTTGCGCGCCGCATCGATCCGGGCAGCCATCGGGCGGAGCTGGATGTGCCGCCGCCCGGCGTCGAGAGAAGCCACACGCCCGCTGCGCCAGCGACGATGAATGCCAAGGCAGTCATGCCGGTGCACCTGCCCCACCCTCGCCGGGCGCAGGCACCTCCGACCCTGCGGCGGTGAGCCGTGACATCACCCGCACCGAGACGTGAGGGGTCCTTTCGGGGGGATGGCCGTGGCGTGCCGGCGCATACAACGGCGTGGTGTCGAAGCAGATGCTGCCGTCGCCTTCGGGCTCTTCTACCGCTACGACCTCGGTGACCTCCACACCAGCGGGACCGCGCCGCAGGTGCACCACGATGTCGATCGACTCGGCCACGAGCTGGGTGATCGCCGCAACGGGCATCTCGCGCACGTCAGGGGAGAGCTGGCACATGAGCCGCAGCCGGCCGAGCGCCTGGCGTGCGGATCCCGCGTGGACGGTCGCGTAACCGGTGACCCCGCTGGACAGCGTCAGCAGCAAAGGGACTGCCTCGCGGTCCCGCACTTCGCCCACGATGGCCACATCGGGTGCCATCCTCAGGAAGCCGGCCACCAGGCGCCGCAAGTCCACCGGAGCTCGCTCGGTCCGGCCGGGCCGGGTCTGCATCCCGGCGACGTTGGGCAGCGGGATGTCGAGCTCGAACACTTCCTCGGCGGTGACCACCCGCAGGCGCGGGTCGAGTTCAGCAGCGCAGCATCCCAGCAGCGTCGTCTTGCCGCTGCCGGGTGCGCCCGCGAACAGGATCGACAGTTGGGCACGCACAGCACCGCGAAGGAACTCGGCGATCTCATCGGTCAGCGTGCCGATCGCCACCAGGTCGTTCAGGCTCGAAAAGGCGATCCCGGTGAACTTGCGGATGTTGAAGATCAGGTGGCCGCCGCGGCCGATGTCGGGATGGACGATGTGCAGGCGGGCGCCATTGTCGAGCTGCGCGTCCTGCAGTCCTTCGCTGGGATCCAGCTTGCGATGGGATGCCGTCGCGTCATCGATGATCCTCGTCAGCGTGCGGCGGACGTGCTCGTCGTCGTGGAACGATTCGTCGTGCCGGCCGCTCGGACCGCGGTGGCGCTTGACGAAAATCTCATGTGGCGCATTGACCATGATCTCCCAGACATCGATGTCGGCCAGCGGCGCTTCGAGCGGTCCGTAGCCGAGCAGGTTGCGCACGATCCGGTCGGCTAGGGCGTCGGCGTCGTCGATCGCATGGCCGTGAACGCCGCTCTTGAATCCGAGATTCCAGCGACGGATCTCCTCGTGGGCGAGCCCGGTGACTGCCAGATCCGCGCCTGGTGCACGCGGGTCCAGGCCGGTGTGACGGGCGCGCTCCGATACCGCCTGTTCGATCTCCGCGAGTGTCGCCGGATCGGTCATGGCGCTGCCTGCGCCGAAGCCCCCCAGGGCCGGATCAAGGTGATGGCGCCGGCATCGGCGCCTGCGGCGAGCGCGACCGCGGCGGCGCGGTCGCGCACCTGCAGGGTGACGGTGATCGTGTCCGACAGCTGCCCTGTGCCAGCGAGGTCATCGACATCGAGCACGATGGCGCCGGCAGCCACCAGACCTGGCGCTTGCGAGCCGGTTGTGACAGCAAGGCTGCGATCGGTGACTACGGCGTCGACGCGGTCACCGGCAGCAATCAGCCCGTTGAGGGCCCCGGGACGATCAAGCTCGACAGCAACGGCATAGCCAGCGTCTCGACCGGCAGTTGATCGGCGCGAGCCGACGTCACCCCGGGCGAGCAATTCCCCGGCGTGAATGGCCTCGAGCACCACGCTGCCCACCACGTCATTGCCGTCGCCCTCGCCGAAGACGGTCGCTTCGATCTCGGCTGGCAGGCGGATCGAGACCAAGGCAACATCGGCCGGCTCGATCACCCTGCCCGGAGCGAGTCGCGTCCGCGCGACCACGTAGCTGGTTTCGGGCGCAGCCGCTGACTGCTCGAACGCCCACCACAGTCCCAGTGCTGCAGCACCGCACAAGACGCCACCCGCGATGACGCGTGGGCGAAGCGATGACCGGCCACCACCGCTGGGGCGGTGTGCAGCAGGTGCAGGCGGCAGAGCCCGATGATCGGTTGGCGACAACGGATCTGCGGGCACGCCGCAGACTTAACCATGCTGGCGTGAAGTCACAAAATAATTATCAAAACTTCAGCAAACTGACTCAGTAGGTCGCATAGATATGGCGGTATAGCGCGTAATATCAATGGTTGATGTTGAAATGCACGTTGGCCGCCGGTTCGCGCACTAGCGTTGGCCCGCAGGGATCGATCACGTCCCTCGAGCGCCAACAGCCGACCGACTGCGAGGTGCGAGATGGCTGAGGAGCCGACCGAATCAGGCGACAACGGTGCAGCAGGCGAAGAACAGCACCAGGTTCCCTACGAAGAGATCGTCTGGCTGTCCACGCTGAAGGCCGCAGACCGCATGGGCATCACCACCCGGACGCTGTACCGCTTCATTGACCGGGGTGACCTGCCGGCGTACCGGTTCGGACGTGTCATCCGGTTGCGGCTGAGCGATGTGGACACGTTCATCGAGGAATGCAGGGTCGAGCCGGGCAGCCTCGAGCACCTTTATCCCGAAGCTCGTCCGGACGATCCCGACGAAGACGACGAACAAGCCGGGTAGGTCGACGGCGCTTGAGCAGCGAGGCCACTCCACCCGCTGACGCCGGCGCGCCAGGGGGCGTGTGGAGCACGATCAGCCCACGCTTCGGCGCGACTCCCGATTGGCGCGCCGCTGCGAATCGAAGGCACTGGCCCGGGGGCCTCGCCCTGCTGTTCGTCATCGGGCTCGGCGGCTCGCTCGCGTTGCTAGCGGTATCGCTGCTCGCGGCGCGAACCGGCTATGTGAACACCCTCGAGACCGAGTTGCTCGAACGGCCCCTCGTGGAGCAACTGCTGCTCGTCGCGCTGATCGCGCCCGTGATCGAGGAGCTCGTGTTCCGGCTCCCTCTGGCCGCCCGCCTGCGCCTGGGCGTGCTCGCAGCCACCGGGGCCTTCGGGTTGCTGAACTTTGCGGGCGGCGACGGTCCCGTCACCGTCGTTGCGGCCGTCTTCGCCCTCATCGTGCTGCTCTCTGGAGCGCTGTGGATCCAGTCGCTCGTCGCCGGCGTAGCGCGGCCCGACGCCGCGATCGAGACCGGGCCGGAGCCTCCGACTTGGTGTGACAGCGTTGCTCGCTGGTGGGAGGCTCATCCGCGCTGGCCGGTGTGGTGCTCGCTCGCCGCGTTCGGCGTCGTGCATCTCGCCAACTACGACGTGAACTGGACCTTTGCCACGGTTGTCGTGGCACCGCTGGTGGTGAGCCCGCAGATCTGGCTGGGCCTCATGTTCACCATCGCGCGGGTGCGGTATGGCTGGTGGGCGGGCTTGGTACTGCACGCGTTCCACAACCTCGCGGTCTGGAGCGTGACTACCGCCGCCGGCTGATAAATCCCGGGGTCCGCCGCTTTTCCCGCTCTTGTTCGCCTTGCTCACGGGCCGCTCGGGCCCCGGCTTCGCCTCTGCGGCGCATCGGTACCCTTCAGCCTGATCGGGACTCCGCCATCAGTGAGCTTGCAGATCTTCGACACGATGACGCGGCGCAAGACCGCCTTCGTCCCGCGAACGCCGGGCGAGATCTCGATGTATGTCTGCGGACCGACGGTCTATGACGTACCTCACCTCGGCCACGGCCGCACCGCGCTGAGCTACGACGTCATCCGGCGGTACTTGGAGTGGTCTGGATATGAGGTGACGGTGGCGTCGAATGTCACCGACATCGACGACAAGATCGTGGAGCGCGCCCAGCGCGAGCAGCGCTCCGAGGCCGATGTCGCCGCCGAGTTCACTGCCGCATACGACGAGCAGATGGGCCGGCTCGGCGTGCTGCGGCCCCATTCGCGGCCCCATGCCACCCACTTCATCTCGCAGATGATCGACGTGATCGCTGAGCTGCGTTCGCTCGGTGCCGCGTACGACGTGCCGGGCAAGGGGGTGTACTTCGCTGTCGACGCTGCCCCCGGGTACGGCAAGTTGGCGGGCCGGACCATCGAGCAGCTCAGCGCCGACGCTGGCGCGCGCGTCGATGTCGATCCCGACAAACGCTCGCCGCTGGACTTCGCGCTGTGGAAGGCAGCGCAGCCGGGGGAGCCGCGCTGGGACACGCCGTGGGGGGAAGGCCGGCCCGGCTGGCACACCGAGTGCGTCGCGATGTCGCTCAGCGCGCTCGGGCCCGGCTTCGACATCCACGGCGGGGGCGACGACCTGGTCTTTCCCCACCACCAGAACGAGTGCGCCCAGGTGATCGCCATGGGCGAAGCGTTTGCCCGCTACTGGGTGCACAGCGCCATGGTGAACGTCGGCAGCCAGAAGATGGCCAAGTCGCTGGGCAACTACACCCAGCTCGCCGACGCGATCGACGCAGTCGGCCCCCGCGCTGTGCGCTTGCTGGTGCTGCAGACCCACTACCGGCGGACGATGGAGATGGGGTCCGACTCGCTTGAAGCAGCGCGCAGCGCTGTCGGCCGGCTCGATGCGTTTGCCCGGCGGATCGCCGCTGCGGGCATCGCGGACGGCATCGACGCAGCAGTGCGGCGGCCTGACATCGAACGCGGCGCCGTTCCCGACGTGGATGTCGAATCCGTAGCGGCGTTCGCAGCGGCTATGGACGACGATTTCTCCACACCCACAGCCCTCGATGTGATCTTTCGAATGGTGCGTCGTGCGAACGCTTCGCTGGACGAAGCAGTGCCTGTCGAAGCTTCCAGATCTGCTCGTACGGCGCTGCACCTGCTCGGCGTCCTGGGGCTCAGCTGCGGTGACGACGAATGCGAAGATCACCGTGACGGCGAGCTCGCCGATGCCGAGGTGGACGCATTGCTGGCACAACGGGCATCGGCGCGAGCATCTCGCGACTTCGACACCGCCGACCGCATTCGAGACGATCTGTCGGCCGCAGGCATCGTGGTCGCCGACGGCCCCGACGGCGCCACCTGGCACCGCGCCTGATCAGCCGGCGCCGGTTCGCTTCAGCCAGTCGTCGATGAGCCAGCCGGCGATCGACATCCCGCCACGCGGACACGGGGGCAGGCTGTCGGCGGTGTACCAACCGGCTTCGACGATCTCTTCGGGGTCGATCTCGATCTCGCCGGCTTCCCACTCGCAGGTGAAGCCGCACATCAGCGAGTGCGGGAAGGGCCACGGCTGGCTTCCGAAATAGCGGACGTTGCCGACCGTGACCTGGACTTCCTCGTAGACCTCCCGGGCCACGGCGTCCTCAAGGCTCTCACCGGGTTCGACAAAGCCGGCGAGCGCGCTGTAGAAGCGGCCGGGGAACTGCCGGCCCCATGCGAGCAGCACCTCGGGGCCGCGTTCGACGAGAACGATCATGGCGGGGCTGAGCCTCGGAAACGCCATGTGCCCGCACTCGCCGCAGACCCGTGCCCGATCGGATGGGTTGGTGGTGGTCGGGCTGCCGCAGCGCCCGCAATAGCGATGGGTTCGCTCGAACTCCACGATCTGTGCGGCGCGGCCGGCGATCTGCCAATGCTCGTCGGGAATGCGGCCGTAGAGCTTGCGCAGCGGCACGGGTTCGAGGTCGCCCTCGTCGAGCGGCGGTGCGTCGGCGGGGTCCATGTCGACAGCCCAGACGCCGCGGCCATCGAGCACGCCGAGGAATGAGGCAGGGGGCGAGCCGTTGCCGACGGGCGCCGTGGAGCTCGCGCACAGGCCGCTGCCCGGCTCGGTGAACACCGTGCCTGAGCGGATAGGAATCCAGACGCGCGACGTGTCGTCGAGGTCGTCAGGCGGCTGCGTCAGAACCGTGAACACCGGTCAAGTTGACCACACAGCGCCTATAGGCGCTGTGTCTGATGGTCCGCCGCTACAGGCGGCGCCGTGTTTGATGCTCCGGCGGCTACAGCCGCCGCTGTGTCGAATTGTCCGCCGCTATAGGCGGCGCTGTGTTTGATGCACCGGCGCCTAAAGGCGCCGGATGACCGTCACGACCTTGCCGTAGATGGTGACTTCGTCGGCGGGGCGGACGATCGGACTGTGGTTTTGATTTGCCGGTTCTAGGACGACGTTGTCGCCATCGCGCCGGTAGCGCTTGACGGTGCCTTCACCGCCATCGATGCCAGCGACGACGATGTCGCCAGGCTCCGCCTCGGGTTGGTGGCGCGCCACTACGTAGTCGCGATCCCAAATGCCGACATCGATCATCGAGTCGCCCCGCACCCGGAGCATGAAGAGCTCACCGCTGCCGGTGAAGTCGGCAGGCAGCGGCAGCAGTTCCTCGACGTTCTGCTGAGCGAGCACGTCGGTGCCTGCCGCGACCTCTCCGATGAGCGCCACGTGACGGGCCGGTCGCCGCTCGCCCTTCACCCCTGTCTGCCAGTCGCAGTTGATGATGAGCGCTCTGGGCCGCGACGGGTCGCGCCGGATCCATCCGTCGGCCTCAAGCGTTCGCAGGTGGCGGTGCACAGTCGCGGGCGAGTTGAGATTGACCTCGTCGCCGATCTCGCGCACGGACGGGGGATAGCCGCGCTCGCGCTGCATCACGTCGATGAACTCGAGCATGGCGCGCTGGCGCTCGTTGAGATGTGCGACCCGCTGACCTGCGGCGCTGGTTGTTGGCATGGTGAACCTTTCAGATCGGTCCCTGCAGCCCGGCATCTGTTGCCCGGCGTGCTCTGATGACCTCGTCGTCGGGAAGGAACTCTCGTTCCGGCCAGTACACTAACAACAAATGTTCCGGATAGCGCGCATTTGTTCGAAGCCTCAGCGCTCAGAGCGCACCCAGCGCACGAAGAGCACGTCATCGTGCGCGATCACGTGCTCCAGCGCGAAGGCGCGGGGTGGTGCCGCCGGTGAACCGCCGCTGGGCGCGGAGGCGATGCGTGGGGCATCGGTCCCCACGGCCAGCGGCGCGTGGGTCAAGTTCACCTCATCCACGAGATCGGCTGCCAGCAGGCTGGCGTTGAGCGCTGGCCCTCCCTCGCAGAGCACGACGCGCGCCCCCAGCGAACTCAGGTGCCGCAAGGCGGCAACCAGATCCACCGAACCGGTGCCAGCGCGTACAAGCTCCGCTCGGTCCGCCAACCGTTCTGCAGCGTCGCCGTTCGAGTCGACGGTGGTCATCACCAGCGGCAACGGTGCTGTAGGCGGGTCTGGCAGCTGGCTGAACAGCGGCAAGTCTGGGTCGACGCTGAGCGAACCGCTGACCACGGCAATGCGGGCTCCAGATTGCCGCGCCGGGCGGTACCGCTCGGCGTTTGCCGTGCGCGCACCCACAAGGATCGTGTCGGCCTGCGCGCGCAGCGCCCCGAACATCGCCTTGTCGGGCTCGCTCGAGAGTCCCCCCGACAGGCCGTCGATCGCCGCGGCGCCGTCGATGCTCGCGACCATGTTGAGCATCACCCAGGGACGGTCGGCGTGCGGTGCGCGTTGGGGGCCGGCGGCGTGCAGAGCATCGACGGGCTCGGGCGGCAGCGGGTACAGCCGGTGCACGCGGCGAGTCTGCCACCCGTTGCCCTCGGCGGGCGCTGTTGTGGGCGGTTATCCACAGCAGTCGGCAGTTATGCACAGGAAAGTCCCCATGAAGGGCTGTGCGTTGCCCACTTCCGATCCACAAGCGAGCGGTCGTAGCGTGCGCCTGTCGCAGGCGACTGCACGGGTCGGCAGGCGCGTCCCAGCGGGTCGACATCGGTTTGCGACACTGGTGCAGGAGGTCAGCGGTACGTGGCGATGACCGAGGCGCAGCGGGTGCGGGACGACGGCCCCGAGCACCGGCCTGCCGGCGCGCCCTTGCGCCTGCAGCGGCACTTCACCGCTGACGGCGATCACCCCTATGACACCGTGCGGTGGGAGCGCTTCGATGCGTCCATCACGAACGCGGTCGACGGATCAGTTGCGTTCTCGCAACCCGATGTCGAGTTCCCCGCCGATTGGAGCCCCACGGCAGTCAACATCGTTGCCCAGAAGTACTTCCGGGGCACACTCGGCACGCCGGAGCGGGAGCAGTCGCTGCGCCAGGTAATCGACCGCGTTGCCGGCACCATCACCCGGTGGGCGGTCAGCGACGGTTATTTCGCGTCGCCGGCTGAGGCGGCGACCTTCGAGGCAGAGCTGGCGTGGCTGCTGGTCCACCAGCGGGTGGCCTTCAACAGCCCGGTCTGGTTCAACATCGGCGTGAAGGGCGTGCCCCAGCAGGCGTCGGCCTGCTTCATACTCGCCGTCGACGACGAGATGGAATCGATCCTGGACTGGTACGTCACCGAGGGCCGGATCTTCAAGGGCGGCTCGGGTGCCGGGGTGAACCTGTCGGCGCTGCGGGCATCGTGCGAGCTGCTGTCGGGTGGCGGCACGGCGAGCGGCCCGGTCAGCTTCATGCGTGGCGCCGACGCGTCGGCGGGCACGATCCGCAGCGGCGGCAAGACCCGGCGGGCCGCCAAGATGGTGCTGCTCGACGCCGATCACCCCGATGTCGAGGCCTTTGTGTGGTGCAAGGCACGCGAGGAGCGCAAGGCACGGGCGCTGGCCACCGCCGGGTTCGACATGGATGTCGACGGCGCCGACTCATTCTCGGTGCAGTATCAGAATGCGAACAACTCGGTGAGGCTGCCCGACGAGTTCATGGAGGCGGTCGCTGC
The DNA here is from genome assembly GCF_965204125.1 of Candidatus Poriferisodalis sp. Classification (GTDB taxonomy): domain Bacteria; phylum Actinomycetota; class Acidimicrobiia; order Acidimicrobiales; family Poriferisodalaceae; genus Poriferisodalis. Next base: position 2,896,947 of record NZ_OZ241968.1, read on the forward strand.
CGACGGCACTTGGGAGTTGCGGGCCCGCACGACCGGCGAGGTCACCGCTGTCATGCGTGCGCGCGACCTCCTTGCCCAGATTGCCCAAGCCGCCTGGGAATGCGCCGACCCTGGCGTGCAGTTCTCCACCACGATCAACAGCTGGCACACCGCGCCCGCCCACGGCCAGATCAGCGCCAGCAACCCATGCAGCGAGTACGTCCACCTCGACAACTCGGCCTGCAACCTGGCGAGCGTCAACCTGCTGCCCTTCTTCGGGGACCACGCCGCCGGCAGCGAGTTCGACATCGAGGGCTTCCGTCAGGCGGTGCGCATCACGTTCATCGCCCAGGACGTGCTGGTAAGCCACGCCGACTACCCGACGGAACTGATCGGCGAGACCTCCCGGAGCTTCCGCCAGCTCGGGCTGGGCTTCACGAATCTCGGGGCGCTGCTGATGGCAGCGGGCGTTCCCTACGACTCTCAGCAGGCCAGGGCGCTAGCGGCATCGCTCACCGCGCTCATGTGCGGCGAGGCGTACGCCACGTCCGCCGACCTGGCTGAGCGGCTCGGCGCCTTCGACGGCTTCGACGCGAACGCGGAGGCGATGTGCGGCGTGCTGGGCCGCCACCGCGACTCGCTGGACCGCATCGAGCCGTGTGCCGACCCGGCGGACGCCGGCACAGGCATGGCAGCGCTCACCGAGGAGCTGCGTGCCGCGGCGCGCGCTCGCTGGCGCCGTGCCACCTCGGGCTGCGAGTCTCATGGCGTTCGCAACTCTCAGGCCACGGTGATCGCTCCCACCGGGACGATCTCGTTCATGATGGACTGCGACACCACCGGGATCGAGCCCGATCTGGGCTTAGTGAAGCACAAGAAGCTGGTGGGCGGCGGCGATCTGCGCATCGTGAACTCGACGGTGCCCGTCGCGCTCAACCGGCTCGGCTACTCGCTCTCGGAGATCGCCGACATCGAGGCGCACATCCTCGCTACGGGCCACATCGCCGGCGCGCCGCACCTGGCCAGCGCTCACCGGGCGGTGTTCGCCTGCTCGATCGGCAGCGATGCCATCTCGCCGCAGGGCCACGTTGCGATGATGGCTGCCTGCCAGCCGTTCGTCTCGGGTGCGATCTCCAAGACCGTCAACCTGCCCGAATCGGCATCCGTCGGCGACATCGAGGACCTGATCGTCGAGTCGTGGCGGCTCGGGCTCAAGGCGGTGGCGATCTATCGCGACAACTGCAAGGTGAGCCAGCCCCTGTCGGTCGGCCCGGCCACCTCGTCGGCCGGTGCACCGGCCACTGCCGCGTCGGCCGAGGGGGCTGCGGCATCCGCTGCCGCCGCGCTGGGGAGTGCCGTGGTGCCGCCGCGCAACCGGCTGCCGCGCAGCCGCCAGTCGCGCACGTTCTCCTTCCGGGTCACCGACTGCCACGGCTTCATGACCGTCGGCGAGTACGACGACGGCCGGCCCGGCGAGATCTTCCTCACGGTGGCGAAGCAGGGGTCCACGCTGGCCGGGATCATGGATGCATTCGCCATCTCGGTCAGCCACGGCTTGCAGTACGGGGTGCCGCTGCGTTCCTACGTGGAGGCCTTCACCAATATGCGGTTCGAGCCTGCGGGGCTCACCGACGACCCTGAGCTGCGGATCGCCACGAGCATCGTCGACTACATCTTCCGCCGCCTGGCGCTCGAGTACCTGTCGTTCGACGAGCGCACCGACTTGGGCGTGCTCAGCGTCGACGAGCGCACCGATCCGCCGCTGCCTGGGCTCGAGAGCGCAACGGTCGAGAGCGCGATCGGTGTCGAACCGGCGCCCGACCCGCCGTCGCACCGCACTGAGGCCCGCTGGTATGCCGATGCACCGCTGTGCATGACCTGCGGCGACCGGATGGTGCGCGCCGGCTCGTGCTTTGCCTGCCGCTCCTGTGGCGCGACCAGCGGCTGCGGCTGAGAGGCTGAGCCGCGAGGCCGTCAGGCGCCTCGCTCGATCGGGCAGCACCCCGGAGCGCAGCTGTCCGGGTGTGGCCCGAGATGTCCGACCGCGGGCCGGTCGGCGCGCAGGCCTGCCGTCTCCTCCACGAGATCCGCCAGTGCCTCCACGAACAGCTGATGCGTACCGACCGACCGGGCTCGCACCATGGTGATGCCGGCGCGAGCGGCCGTGGCGCGTGCTGTGGTGTCGAGATCGACGAGCACTTCCATGTGGTCGGAGACGAAACCGAGCGGCACGACGAGGGCGGTACGGCAGCCTGCCGAACCGAGCTGGGCGAGACGGTCGCTGACGTCGGGTTCCAGCCACGGGACGTGCGGCGGGCCGCTGCGCGACTGGTACACCACCTCGATGTCACCGGTCAGGCCCGCCATGCCGGCGACTGTCTCGGCGGCATCGCGGAGCTGCGCCTCGTAGTTGCACGATGCAGCCATCCGGCTCGGAATGCTGTGCGCGGTGAACAGGGTGTGCACATCGCTGCGCAGGCGAGCGCCGTCGAGTGCCTCACGGATGCGTTCGGCCATGGCGCCTGCGAATCCGGGGTGATTGCCATAGACGCGCACCCGCGACAGGCGTGGTGCTCCGGGCAGCTCGTCGGCAGCTCGTGCAAGGTCTTCGTGGTACTGGCGGCAGCCCGAATACGAGCTGAATGCGGAGGTCACGATCACCGCCGCGTGGCGGCGGCCTTCGCCGGCCATCTGGCCGACGGTGTCACGCAGGTACGGGTGCCAGTTGCGATTGCCCCAATAGCACGCCAATGGCCTGCTGCGGCGAGCCAGCTCGCCCGACAGAGCCGCCCGCAACGCGCGGTTCTGCTCGTTGATCGGGCTCACGCCGCCATGACGCAGATACTGCTGGGAGACCTGAGCGAGTCGCTCGGCGGGCACGTCGCGTCCCCGGGTGACGTTCTGCAGGAACGGCATCACGTCGTCAGGACCCTCAGGCCCCCCGAACGACAGCAGCAGCACGGAATCGACCGACGAGGACCCGATGGCGGCTTCCGCCGGCGCTGCCCGGAACGACTGCACGGTGACCGGCCTGCGCTGCCCGAGCCCAGCGGCGTCACTGGCGCCGACCGTGGCGAGGGGAACAATGCGGGCGCGACCGGAAGCGACCAGCAACGGCACCGATGTGAGCGCAACGATCATCGCCGCCACGATGGTCACGCGGTAGCCGGCGCCGTCGATCAGCAAGCCGGCCAGCGGTGGCCCGGCGAGCCCGCCGATGCCTGCAGCGGTGTACAGCGCGCCCAAAACGCCGCCGAGGCCGGCGAGCCCGAAGAGCTCTGCCGCAACCGCTGGCGACAGTGCGATGAACCCGCCGTAGCTGCAGCCCATCACCAGCGCGTAGATCACGAGCACCGTGTAGTTGTCGCCGGCAAAGAGCCAGATCAGGTAGCTCAGCCCCATGATCGTGAAGGCGAGCTGGTACAGCCGCATGAGCGGCAGCACAGTCCCGAGTGCTCCCAGCACCAACCGTCCGAGCAGTGATGCGAGGCCGATGATGCTGATCAGCCACTGACCGCCCGGCTTGCCGAGGTCGTCGAGGTAGTCCTTGATGTAGATGATCGGCACGAACAGGCTGGCACTCAGGAGCATCATCGAGAAATAGAGCAGCGTGTAGCGCCGGTTGTGCATGAGCCTGAGCAGCGACGGCATCTCGCTCGGGGGCGCCACATGAGGCGGCCGCCGGGCGGCGATCGCTGCCAGCATGAGCAATCCCGTCGATGCGACAGCCAGCACTTGGTAGGTGTCCCGCCAGCCGTAGACGTCGATGAGCCGTTCGGCCCCCCAGGCGCCGGCGAACTGACCCAGTCCGATTCCGGCCACGGCGACACCCAGCGCCGCTGTGCGGTGACGCTCGAACCAGCCGCCGACCACCGAGACCATCGGGACGTACGCGCACGCCACGCTGATCCCCACGCCCAGCACGTAGGAGGTCATCGCCACCCACAGGCTCTGGGCCAGGCTGGTCGCCCAGAGACCGGCTCCGAGGGCGACGGCACCGGCGAAGAGCACACGTCTGGGTCCGTAGCGATCGCCGAGGCGACCGGTGAACACACCGAGCACGAAATAGAGGAACGTCGGGATCGCGAAGAGCAGCGAGGCCAGGCCGGTGCCGATGCCGAACTCGTCGCGGATGGAGTCGAGGACGACTCCGAAGCTGTAGGCCACACCGAAGACTGCGAAGGTGGCGAGCGAGGCCGACAGCGCGACCGCCCATCCCGCAGCCGAGTCCAGCTGGAGGCTCCGGGCGGTGACGCCCTCGTCGGCGGTTGTGCTCAAGGTCGTACGCCCGGTGCTGTGCAGTCAGCGCCGCCGCTGTCGACTCACCAGCGGCGCGAACGGGCACATTACTGCCGTACCGTTGCACCGGCAGGAGCCGATTCAGATTCGGAGGGGACCAGCGAGATGACCGCCCAGACCCTCAGCCACGGCGCCAGCAGCAGTCCAGTCGCCAGCGGTTCTGCCGCGGGCAGTCCCGATGTCATCGAGCGTCCCGACACCCGCACGACCGAGGGCGATCACGACCGCTTCTCTCACTACGTGAACAAGACGGCGCTGACCCGCTCGGCCGTCAGCGGCGAAGCGGTCGTGGCGCTGTGCGGCAAGAAGTGGGTGCCGACGCGAGACGGCGAGCGCTACCCGGTGTGCCCCGCCTGCAAGGAGATCTACGCCGGCCTGCGTTCGTGACGCAAGAAATTGGACAATGGCAGATCGCGGGACGCGACTAGCCTTGCGACCATCGTGACCGAACCAACCGTCGGCAAGTCTGGTTGCCGTCTGCGCGCCGTCGACTCATGAGCGCTGTGCTGACGACTTACTGCGCCGGAGCCCAGTGACCGACACACAGGTCCGGATACACGTGCCGGGCAATCACCTCATGGTCGGGGTGCTGGGACAGCGCGACGAGCACTTGCGGTTGGTGGCAGACCACTTTGCAGATGCCGACATCCACGTGCGCGGCAACGAGATCACCGTGGCCGGGCCCAGCGCAGCGCTCGTCGGGCAGGTCTTCGAGGAGATGGTGCACGTGCTCGAGGCCGGCCAGCGCATCGAGCCCGAGATGCTCGACCGCGTCATTGACATGGTCGAGGCCGACGAGAGCCCGAGCGACGTGCTGTCCGCCCCGATCGTGCGCGCGCCCAACGGCAGGGTGGTGCGGGCCAAGAGCGCCGGCCAGAAGCGCTACGTGGAGATGATCCGCTCCAACATTGTGACGTTTGCTGTCGGGCCGGCCGGCACCGGCAAGACGTGGCTTGCGGTGGCGCTTGCCGTCGATGCGCTGATGTCGAAGGCCGTGCGGCGCATCGTGCTCACCCGTCCGGCAGTGGAAGCGGGCGAACGGCTGGGCTTCCTGCCAGGGGATCTGATGGCCAAGATCGACCCGTATCTGGCCCCTTTGTATGACTCGCTGTACGACATGCTCGATGTGGAGACCGCTGCCAAGCTGCTCGAGCGCAAGACGATCGACGTAGCGCCGTTGGCATTCATGCGCGGCCGCACGCTCAACGACAGCTTCATCATCCTCGACGAGGCGCAGAACACCACACCCGAGCAGATGAAGATGTTCCTGACCCGCATCGGCTTCGGCTCCAAGGTGGTGGTGACCGGCGACCGCACGCAGATCGACGTGCCCGGCGGCAAGAGCGGGCTGATCGACGTGGAACAGGCGCTGGACGGCATTCCCGGGCTTGCGTTTGCGCGCCTCGGCAGGCGGGACATCACCCGGCATCGCATCGTGGGCGACATCGTGGCGGCGTATGACCGGCGTGACGCGAAACGCAACGGCAGCGAGTGAACGAGTGGCTGGTGGCTGCACCGGCGATGACGGCGTGCTGATCGCTGATCGTCAGAACGACGTGCAGATCGATGCCCGGCGCTACCGCGTGCTGGTGCGGCAGGTGCTGGAGGCCGAGGGTGTGCCGCCGGGCACCGAAACCGCCGTGACGTTCGTGGGCCGCGACGAGATGGCCGAGCTGAATGAAGCTCACATGGGTCACGCCGGGCCGACCGACGTGCTCGCCTTCCCGCTGGATCTGGTGCCGGGCCCGCAGGCGCCCGACGAGACCGGCGTTCAGCTGGCCGGCGACATCGTCGTGTGCCCAGCCATCGCTGCGGTGAACGCGGAGGCAGGCAAGGGGTCTCGCCCGGGCCACGACGGTACCGTCGCCGCGGAAATCGATTTGCTCGTGGTGCACGGCGTGCTGCACTTGCTCGGCATGGATCACGCGGAGCCCGCCGAAGCCGATGCCATGCGCGCTCGCGAGACTGAGCACTTGCACAGCTTGTGGAGCCATTCATGAACTGGGTGCTGGGCATTGTCGCGGCGGCAATCCTGCTCGCGGCGGCCATGTTCCTGCGACTGGTCGAGGCGACGTTCGTGCGTCTGGGCCGAGCCCGCGCATCGGGCCTCGACGAGTCCAACGGCAACGGAGAGCGTCACAACGGCGACCGCGACAACGGGCACCCGAGCGCCTCGCCGAAGGCCTCGCTGGAGCAGCTCGTGGAGGACCGCGAGGTGGTGCTGGGTCCGGTCTCGCTGCTGCGCGTGCTGGCCCAGGTGACGCTGGTGGGCGGTGTCACCTGGGTTGCCGCGAGCCGAACGGGAGCGGCGGGCATCGTGGCCGCCATTGCCGTGACGGCCGTCGTGCTGTTCGGCGTGACCGAGGCGATGCCCCGGCGCTGGGGGGTCGAGGCCAACGACCGTATGGCGCGGGTGCTCGCGCCGGTTGCTCGGGTGCTGAGCCGCACCGGACCGCTCGCTTGGGTGGCCCGGCTGCTGGCATTCCCCGCGAGAGCCGTGGGTCCCGCTGCGACGCAGGGCGACAGCGGCGAGGTCACCGAAGACGAGCTGGTAGCACTGGCATCGGCTGCGGCGCAGGCCAGCCTGATCGAGGACAGCGAGGCCGAGTTGATCGGCCAGATCATGGAGCTCGGCGACACCATCGTGCGTGAGGTGATGGTGCCTCGCCCCGACATGATCACCGTGAGCCTCGACGACAGCGTCGCTGATGCGCTGGAGAAAGTCATCGCCTCAGGCTTCACACGTCTGCCGGTGACCGACGCCAGTGTTGATGACCTTCGGGGAATCGTGCTGGCAAAGGATCTCGTTGCCGCCTACCTGCACGGCACGCCAACGGAGCGGCCGAGCTCGGACGGCGTGGTGACGTGCGCACAGGTGCTGCGGCCGGCCACCTTCGTGCCGGAGACGAAACGGGTCAGCGACCTGATGCGCGAGATGCAGGAGTCCAAGTCGCACCTGGCGATCGCCGTGGACGAGTACGGCGGCGTGGCAGGCCTCGTGACGCTGGAGGACATCATCGAGGAGCTCGTCGGCGAGATCGCCGACGAGTACGACGCGGACGAGGCGCTCGTCCAGGAAGCGGACGACGGCGCATTCATGTTCTCGGGGCGGCTGCCCGCGTCGCGGCTGGCCGAGGTGCTGGAGCTTCGACTGCCCGAGGGCGACTGGGACACGGTCGGCGGCTTGGTGCTCGACCGCATGGGCCATGTGCCAGAGACGGGCGAGACCACGGAACTCGATGGCTGGTGCCTGTCTGCACTCGAGGTGGCAGGCCGGCGTATCAACCTCGTCGGCGCCCGGCGGGGTGCCGATCCGGCGGGTTCCGGGTAGGCCCGGAGCGGGCGGTGCGCTCAGGCTTTGTGACCCTCGTGGGGCGCCCGAATGCAGGCAAGTCGACATTGCTGAACTGCCTGGTGGGCAGCAAGATCAGCATCACTTCCGCCAAGCCCCAGACCACTCGGCTGCGTGTCATGGGCGTGCGGCACCTGCCCGACGCGCAGATCGTCTTCGTCGACACGCCCGGCATCGCCAAGCCGGTCACGCCGCTGGGGGAGCAGCTCAACGAGACTGCCCGTACCGCCGTCACCGAGCTGGATCCGCTGGACGTGATCTGCATGGTGCTCGACGCCACAGCACCGCTCGGCCGTGGCGACCGCTTGATCTGGGAGTTGCTGCCGCCGGGCATCTCCACAGTGGTCGCGGTCACGAAGTGCGACCGGGCGTCGAGGGTCCAAGTGCTCGACCAGCTTTCCGCCGCCGCGGAGTTCGACGCCGATGCGTACTTCCCCGTGTCGGGAGTGAGCGGCGAGGGCACTGATGCCTTGATCAACCACTTGGCGGCCGGCCTGAGCGAGGGACCGGCGTACTTTCCTCCCGAGAGCATCACGGATCTGCCCGATGCGTGGCGCATCTCCGAGGCGGTGCGGGAGCAGTTGCTGGCGCGACTGGGTGACGAACTTCCTTACAGCATCGCGGTCCGTGTCACCGAATGGGAGCCAGACCGCATCCGCTGCGACATTGCCGTGGAGCGGCCTTCGCAGAAGGGCATCGTGATCGGCAAGGGCGGGCGGATGCTGCGAGAGGTGGGCACGGCGGCACGCCGCGAGCTGGGCCTCGACGGTGTCTATCTGGAGCTGCGGGTCCGCGTGGAGCCGGACTGGCAGCGCACCCCCGATGCAGTCGCCCGCATGCTCGCACCCGAGGCCCCCACCGAGCCTCTCGACTGAGGGCCCTGGTCTGCTCGCGCCTCAGGCGGGGTGCTGGTTGCGGATCGAGCTGAGGAACTCGATTGCTTCGACTTGATCGATGCTGCGGCGCATGGGCGGCAGCGGATCGAGCAGGCGCGAGCGGTAGCCGGCAGTGGCGAGCCGCGAGTCGAGCACCGCCACCACGCCGCGATCGACCGTGGTACGGATCAGCCGGCCCACTCCCTGGGCCAGCATGTCTGCCGCATTCGGCACGTCGACAGTCATGAAGGCATCGCTGCCCGCGGCCTCGCGCCGGGCTGCCGCGAGCGGCTCGTTGGGCCGGGTGAACGGGAGACGGTCAATCGCCAACAGCGACAGGGCCGGCCCGGCCACGTCCACGCCCTGCCAGAAGCTCATCGTGCCGCACACCACCGTGGCGGGATCGTCACCGAGCGCGTCGAGCAGAGCGGCATTCGACAGTTCGCCTCCCTGGCGCAACACCCGGATGCCGTTGAGATGTTCAGCGAGCGCATCAGCGGTGTCATTGAGTGCGCGCCAGCTCGTGAACAGCGCGAGCGTGCGCCCGCCGACTGCGACGACGAGCTCTGCCAGCTCGTCGATGGCTGCTGCCCGGTACGCATCGCTGGTGGGGGCGGGCAGGTGCCGGGCGCAGTACAGCAGCGCATTCGCTCGGTAGTCGAACGGGCTGTCCACTGCGAGATACGTGTGGTCGGCGGTGGGCACGCCGAGCCGGCCGACGAAGTGCGGGCCGAGCGTCGCGCTGGTGAGCACGCACGCGTGGCGGCCCCACAGCCGGCTCGCGAGCAGGTCTCCCACGTCGAGCGGCGCCAAGCGCAGCCGGCCTCGGCCTTCCACCAGGATGACCGTTCCCTGCGGGGGGTCCAGCGCGGCGCGCAGCGCAGTGAGTGATTCCGCTGCGATCCGCCCGACGCGTAGCCGCTCCAGATCGGCTGCGTCGCCGTCTGCCCCCGACCGCAGCTCGGAGGCGAGTTCGGCGACCCTGCTGTCGGCGACTTCGAGCAGGCTGGCCAGGTCGCCGGTGATCGCTCCCAGGCGTGTATCGCGCAGCGGTCCGAGCTCGTCGGCCAGTCGGTTCGACACATCAGCGACGGCATCCGCAGCTGTGCCCGCGGCGCCCACCGCCCGCGCCTCGGTGGCCAGACGTGTGAATCCCGCCGGTGTGATCTCCAGTCCGGCCACCTGGGTGACAACCGGCTCGAGCTGATGGGCCTCGTCGAACACGACGGCATCGTGCGGCCCGAACAGGTAGCCGTCGCCGAACAGGTCGATGCAGTAAAGGTGCTGGTTGGTCACCACGATTCCGGCCCGCGCGGAACGGGCCCGGGCTTCCTCGGCGAAGCAGCGGTGGCCCTCGGGGCAGCGCTCGGCGCCGATGCACTCGGTGCTGGTCACCGACACCGACGACCACACGCGTGCATCGGGCGCCACCGCCAGCTCCGAACGGTCGCCGGTGCGCGTTCGGGGCACCCACTGCTGGATCTCGGACAGCTGCTGCCGCCGGGCCAGCTCGGTGGGCGTGGCCGGGCCGTCACCTAGGTCGAACTGCTGCTGCGCGTACGCGCCGAAGCGATGGCGGCAGAGGTAGTTGTTGCGCCCCTTGAGCACCTCCCACCGGACTGGGCGCCCGAGCCGCTCGGCCATCCCGGCGGCCACCAGCGGCAGGTCCTTGCCGACGAGCTGGTCCTGCAGCGCCAACGTCGCGGTGGCGATCACCACTCGCTTGCCCCCAGCCGCAGCGAGCGCGGCAGGTATGAGGTAGGCGAGCGACTTGCCCACGCCCGTGCCTGCCTGGCACAGCAGCGTTCCACCGCCGGCCATCGCGTCATGCACTGCGGCTGCCATCTCGGCCTGGCCGTCTCGCTGCTCGCCGCCGCCGGGAAGCCCTGCGATCACCTGGCCGAGTACTGCAGCGGCATCGTCGGCGCCGGTGGCAGGGGCAAGGTCCCATGGCTCGTCGGACATCTGGCTCCATTCTGGACGGCGGGCGCAACGATCTGCGGCGGTGAGGGTTCTACCCTGCGCAGTGTGAACCGAGGTGCGGGAATCGATGTGTCGCGCCTGCCGACTCACGTGGCCTGTGTGATGGACGGCAACGGACGCTGGGCCCAGGCGCGCGGGCTGCCGCGTACCGAAGGTCATGCGGCCGGCGAGGAGGCCCTGATCGACACCGTCGAGGGCGCGGCCGAGATCGGCCTCCAGTGGCTCACCGTGTACGCGTTCAGCACGGAGAACTGGCGTCGCCCGCCTGCCGAGGTGCGCTTCCTCATGGGCTTCAACGAGTCGCTGCTGGTGCGGCGCAGCCATGAGCTGCACGAGCAGAACGTGCGGATCCGCTTTGTCGGGCGGCCCGATGCCCGTATCCCGCGCCGGGTCCGCGCCCGCATCGACGAGGCCGTCGAACTGACGGCGGCCAACACCGGCCTCACGTTCACGGTGGCGTTCAATTACGGCGGCAGGGCCGAGATCGTCGACGCTGCCGCCGGCCTGGTGCGCTCGGGTGTCCCCGCAGACGAGATCGACGAGGCAGCGCTTGTCAAGCATCTCTACGACGCCGAGATGCCCGAGGTCGACCTCATGATCCGGACCTCTGGCGAGCACCGGCTGTCGAACTTCCTGCTGTGGCAGATGGCCTACAGCGAGCTGCTGTTCACCGACACGCTCTGGCCCGACTTCCGGCGGGGAGACCTCTTCGACGCCATCGGCATCTACCAAGCCCGTGACCGGCGCTTCGGCGGCCTGAACCGCTGAGGCCGCACGCCCGCGACGCCCACCCGACACAGCGAAGGGGAAGCCTCCGCAGATGCAGTACCGGGATCGGGGGGTGGTGCTGCGCACTACCAAGCTCGGCGAGGCCGATCGGATCATCACGATCATCACCTCCGGGCACGGCAAGGTGCGCGCGGTGGCGAAGGGTGCGAGGCGCACTCGAAGCAAGCTGGCCGGCCACGTCGAGCCGCTGCGGCATGTCGATCTGCAGCTCTACCGGGGACGCGGCGAGCTCGACATCGTGACCGGCGCAGTGACGCTCGACCGCTGGCCGACGCTGCGCTCGGATCTCGACCGGCTGGGCACAGCCATGACGCTCGCCGAGGCAGTGGACCAGTCGGTGCACGACCGGGGCGACGATCCGGTGCCGTACCAGATGCTCGTCGGAGCGCTGGGCCGCCTCGACCAGGCCCACTCCGAGATGCTGCTGCCCGCGTTCCTGCTGCGCCTGCTGGCACACGAGGGCACTGCGCCGATGCTCGACGGGTGCGTGGTGGGCAGCGGCTGCGACGGTGCGCCCATCGTGGCCTTCGACCCCGCCAGCGGCGGTGTGACCTGCGCCACCCATCGCCGAGGCCGCTCCCTGTCTGCCGGAGCGCTCAAGATGCTGCGCTCGATCATCGACGGGCGGGTGAATGCCGTGCTCGACATCGAGCTGTCCTCCGACACGCATGAGGCCGCGGCGGCCGTCACCCGTATGTGGGAGTACCACATGGACCGGCGCCTCCGAAGCGCCGACCTGCTCGGCTGAGCTGGCCTAGCGGAAGAGGCGGGGGCGGCTGTCGGGGTTCTCGACGCTCTCGTGGAGCCGCTTGAAGCGCTTCTCTGCTCGTATGTCGGCGGTCGAGCGCCACCACCTGCGGCCTCGCCAGAACGCCCCGGCGAACGCCAGCAGCGCCAGCACGACCTGCGTGCGGGCCAATCCGCCGCACAGCGGATGCTGGCTCTCAGGCGGCACATAGTCCTGCCCGGTGGCACGCATCTCGGCAATAGCGTCGTCAACTGCGTTGCGAACCTCGTCAAGATCCACATCGGGCGGGGCCAGGCTCAGCAGCGGCATCGAGCAGGTCCAGTGGACCTGACCTTCCTGGATGTCCTCATACGGGCCGCTTAAGACCGGGAGCGGCAAGAACAGCACCATCATTCCGAGGAATGCACACAGGAAGACCACGGTGGTGTCGCGCAACCGCATAGCACCGATCCTAATGAGCGGCGGGCGGCCGGTGAAGCTCCGCCCGCCGAAATTCGCTCCGGCGCCCCTGCAGGCCCTCAGTACCCTTGCCGCCCGTGACGAACACCGCCGGCGCCGAATCCGAACAGCCGGGCCCTGATCCCGCGCTGTTCGACAAGATCGTCAATCTCTGCAAGCGCCGCGGCATCGTGTTCGGCTCGGCCGAGATCTACGGCGGTTTCCGCAGCGCGTACGACTACGGGCCGATCGGGGCGCAGCTCCTGCGCAACGTGAAGGACGCTTGGTGGCGCTCGATGGTGCAGATGCGCAGCGACGTGGTGGGCCTCGACGCATCCATCCTGGGCCCGCCGCAGATCTGGGAAGCCTCGGGGCACCTGAAGAACTTCACCGACCCGCTGGTGGACTGCACCTATTGCAAGACCCGCCACCGCCAGGACCAGCTCGACGACCCCGAGGTGTGCCCGAACTGCGGCCGGAGCGGCACGTTCACCGAGGCCCGGGCGTTCAACCTCATGTTCCGCACCCAGGCCGGGCCGGTGGAGGGCGCGGGCGCCGAGGTGTACCTGCGGCCCGAGACCGCCCAGGGCATGTTCGTGAACTTCAAGAACATCCTGGAGACGAGCCGCAAGCGGCCGCCGTTCGGCATCGCCCAGGTGGGCAAGTCGTTCCGCAACGAGATCACGCCGGGCAACTTCGTGTTCCGCACCCGCGAGTTCGAGCAGATGGAGCTGGAGTTCTTCGTGCCGCCCGCCGAGGCGCCGCAGTGGTACGAGTACTGGCTGGCCGAGCGGATGCAGTGGTATGCCGACCTGGGCATCCCCGCCCGTCAGCTTCGCCTGCGCGCCCATGACGCCGATGAGCTCAGCCACTACTCCAGCGGCACCAGCGACGTCGAGTTTCTGTTCCCGTGGGGCTGGGGCGAGCTCGAGGGCATCGCCAACCGCGGCGACTACGACCTGAGCCAGCACGCCGAACACTCGGGTCAGAAGCTGGAGTACTTCGATCAGGCCAGTGGCGAGCGGTACGTGCCGCACGTGATCGAGCCCGCTGCGGGGGCGACGCGGGCGCTCATGGCATTTCTGCTCGCTGCGTACCGCACCGAGAACGTCAACGACGAAGTGCGAACGGTGCTGGGCCTGCACCCGCGCTTGGCGCCGTACAAGGTGGCGGTGCTGCCGCTGTCACGCAAGGAGCCGCTGCCCGGGCTGGCAACCGAGGTGCTCGGGCTGTGCCAGCCGCGCTGGATGTGCGACTACGACGAGACCCAGGCCATCGGGCGCCGCTACCGCCGCCAGGACGAGATCGGCACGCCGCTGTGCGTCACCGTCGACTTCGACTCCATCGACGACCGCTGCGTCACCGTGCGCGACCGCGACACCATGGCCCAAGACCGTGTGCCCATTGGCGCTCTGGTCGAACATCTGGCTGATCGCTTGGATCTCTGAGCGCCATGGCGGACGCTGAGATCGGACTGAGCGCTCGCCAGCAGCAGGCCGTGGCCGAACTCAGCTTCGAGGAGCTGACCGCGGCTCTGCACCCGACGTTCGCGGGCGACGGCGGTGTAGTGCTGACGACCGGATTGGCGGCGTCGCCAGGAGCGGCATCGGGGCTGGTGGCGGTGGGCTCGGAGGCGGCGCTGGACCTGGCGTCGGCGGGCAGCACGGTGATCCTGGTTGCCACCGAGACGACGCCTGCCGATGTGGCCGCGATGGGCCTGTCGGCGGGGATTCTGACTGCCCGGGGCGGGTTGGCGAGCCATGCGGCGGTGGTGGCGCGGGGCTGGGGCATTCCGGCCGTGTGCGACGCCCGCGAGATCACGGTGGAGGCTGACTGCTTTGTGATCAACCACCGGCGCATCGCCAACGGCACGCCGATCTCGATCGACGGGTCCACCGGCGAGGTGATGCTGGGGGACCGTGAGATCGCGGGGTCGGCTGTCGGAGGGGCAGGGGCTGGCCCGGGGCCGGGTTCGGTGCTGCCGGCGGAGATCGCCGAGGTGCTGGATTGGGCGGATCGGGTTGCGGCCGGCCGGTTCGCCGTGCTCGCCAATGCGGACACAGCGGCCGATGCAGCGACGGCGCGAGCGCTTGGGGCGCAGGGCATCGGGTTGTGCCGCACCGAGCACATGTTCTTGGAGCCCGACCGGCTGGAGATCGTGCAGCATGTCGTGCTGCGCGGGCACGTCGAGCATGTCGACGATCTCGCAGCGGCCCAGCGAGCCGACTTTCGCGAGCTGCTGGCGGCCATGGACGGGCTGCCGGTCACCGTTCGGCTGCTCGATGCGCCCATGCACGAGTTCCTTGCCGGGGCAGACCCCGACGAGGCCGCACAGTGGCACGAGCACAACCCGATGCTGGGCGTGCGCGGCGTGCGACTCGGCCTGCTGCGCCCCGAGCTCTATGCCGCGCAGGTGGAGGCGCTCGCAGGGGCGGTGGCCGACCGTCGTGCCGCAGGCGGCGACCCCCGTGCCGAGATCATGGTGCCCCTGGTGTCCACGGCCCCTGAGCTTGCGGCTGCGGTGGGTGCCGTGCGTTCGGCGTGGGAGAGCGCCGATGCCGGTGCCCCGCCGCCGATCGGCACCATGATCGAGACGCCCCGTGCCTGCCTCATCGCAGGCGAGCTGGCGAGCGGCGTGGAGTTCGCCAGCTTCGGCACCAACGACCTCACCCAGATGACCTTCGGCTACAGCCGCGATGACACGGCGGCACAGGTCATTGCGCCCTATCTCGCTGACGGGCTGCTGGACGCCGACCCGTTCGCCTCGCTCGACCGTGCCGGCGTGGGCGAGCTCGTGAGCGCTGCGATGGAACGAGGGCGCGCCGCCAATCCAGGCCTGCGTGCCGGCATCTGCGGCGAGCACGGCGGCGACCCGGCCAGCATCGAATTCGCAGTACAAGCAGGCCTCGACTACGTGTCGTGCTCGCCCTACCGCGTCCCGATAGCCCGCCTAGCCGCCGCCCAAGTGTTGTTGGCGGCGAATTGAGGCACTTGAACGCGATCCCCTCGCCGGGGTGTGTTGCAGGCAGTTACTAGCGTCATCGGCAGATGAGCATTCGGGATTCCGACGTGCAGCGTGTGCGCGAGGCGACCGATCTTGTCGCGCTCATCGGCAGGCGGGTGAGCCTGAAGCGTGTCGGCAGCCGTCACGTGGGGCTGTGCCCTTTCCACACCGAGAAGACGCCGTCATTCAGCGTCAACGGCGCTGAGGGCTTCTACCACTGCTTCGGATGCAAGGCCTCGGGCGATGCCATCACGTTCCTGCGCGAGACCGAGCACCTGGACTTCGTCGAGGCAGTCGAGCAGTTGGCAGCTGCGGCGAACATCGAGCTCACCTACGACGCCCCTGGCGCACAGCGCGCCAACCAGCGCCGCAAAGAGCTCCTGGACCTGCTGGAACGCGCTGCTCGCTTCTACCACGAGCGCCTGATGAGCAGCCCCGATGCGGGCGAGGCGCGGGCGTACTTGCGACGGCGGGGCTACGACCGCGACACGGTGGTGAAGTGGCGCCTGGGCTACGCCCCGCCGCTCTGGGATGCCCTGCGCCAGCACCTCGATGCGCCGGCAGATCTGCTCGGAATGGCCGGCCTGGCGTCCCAGGTCTCTCGACGGGCAAGCAGCACGGGTGTCGAAGCCGACTCGGCAAACAGCAGTCGAGCGGAACAGGCGCCTGACTTCTTTCGGGACCGGGTCATGTTCCCTATCAGCGACGCCAGCGGCCGGGTGGTCAGCTTTAGCGGACGCATCCTGCCCCGGTCCGGCGAGCCGCCGGCGAAGGGGCCGAAGTACAAGAACACCGCCGGCACTGCCGTCTACGACAAGAGCAAGGTGCTCTACGGGCTGCACTTGGCCAAGCAGGCGGCACGCACATCGGAGCGAATCGTGGTGTGCGAGGGCAACACCGACGTCATCGGCTGCGATCTCGCGGGGATCTCCGAGGCAGTCGCCACGTGCGGCACATCGCTGACCAAGCAGCACGCCGAGCTGCTGTCGCGCTCCGCCAGGCGCATCGTGCTGGCGTTCGATGCGGATGCTGCGGGCCAGACTGCCGCCGAGCGGGTGCACCAATGGGAGCGGGAGTTCGGCCTCGACATCTTCGTTGCGGCGCTCCCGCCTGGCTCCGATCCGGGCGACCTCGCAGCGACCAACCCGCCTGCGCTGCGCAGGGCATTGGACGAAGCCCAACCGCTGCACACCTTCCGGGCCGAGCGGATCCTGGAGCGAGCCGACCTTGACAGTCCCTCAGGCCGCGATCGCGCAGCAGACGAAGCAGCCGAAGTGTTCGCCGTGTACCCAGCCGACGTACTGATCGACGCTGACTTGGAGCCGATTGCACGGCTCATCCCGATGGCAGTCGCGGACCTGCGCGAGCGCGTCGAATCGGCTCGGGAGCGACTGACCGACCGGACGAATTCCCCGGCTGCTGACTCGTACGATGCGCCGCCGCCTCCAGAGCCTGACGAGGGCTACTTCGACGACGCGTACCCGGGCGACAGGTGGGACCCGCCCGAGGCACCATCGCCGACGACGCACAGATCGAAGGGCCAAAGCCTCGAACGAAGCGTTGCAGCACGTGAGCAAGCCCTGCTCGAAGCGGCCGCTTCGGCGGACAGTGACGCTATGTCGCTCATCGTGCCCCAGTTGTTCTCGCTGCCTGAGACTCGTGAGGCGTACTTGCGCGTTGTCGGCGAGCCCGATTGGCGTGATCGTTTGAATTCCGACGTGCCCGATCGCGAATTGCTTGCCCAAGCGGCTGCCGGGGCCAGCGAGTTCAGGGAGGGCGAGGCACTCGACCGAGTGGCGATGGCACTGCATCGACACGTCCAGGAGACGATTCAGCTCATCCGCAACGGCGCCGAGATTCCGGGCGCCGAATCCGACTCTCAGCAGTCGGAGACCGAGCGACTGCGTCTGCGCCACGGCTGGCTTGTCTGGCTCCGCGAACGCGAAACCGAATTGCTGAATCCCGATTTGCGGGTCGGAGCGGCGGAGGCAGTGGCGGAATGGCTGCGCGCCAGTTGAGGGCGCCAACCGGCTGGCCGAGAGTGCTCCGGGGGTGGGGCTCGAACCCACGACAAACGGATTAACAGTCCGCTGCTCTGCCAACTGAGCTACCCCGGACCGAACGAGTCGCGCAGCGCCTCGAACGTGCGGAGCAACGATACTGAGTTGTTGTGCGCCGCTGACGGCGCGTTCGTCGTGCGCCGCTGACGGCACGGTCGCCGCGCGCCGCCGACAGTGAGTGGGCCGGGTGGGGATCGAACCCACGACCCAGCGATTATGAGTCGCCTGCTCTGACCACTGAGCTACCGGCCCGGTCGCACCGTACCGGCCCAGCGAGTGAGTCGGTCGCGAGCCAAACGAGGCCCTGAACCGAGAACAGGACCCGGTTCAGAGCCCCACAGCAGGGCTAGTAGGTTTCGCGCAAAGCGCCGCGGTGGCGCCATTGGGGAGGAGCATCCACGATGCACACAGGTCACTCGCGGCGCCACGCCGATCAACTCATGAGCGGGCGCCGCCGAGGGTCCCGGCGCTCGTTCGGCATTCGGCTGGGCGTGGTGCTTGCCGCCTTCGCCCTGATCGCGGTCGCCTGCGGCGGCACAGATGACGGCGACGGCGACGGCGACGGTGCGGCGCCGGCGGAGCCGGACACCACCGAGGCTGCCGTGGAAGCACCCTCCACCACACTGTCTGAGCAGGAAGAAGAGGTAGTCGAGGCCCGCGAGGCTGGCGAAGCCACGGGCGAGGACGTCCGTGAGACCGAGACCGGCCCGGTCCACGGGGGCAAGCTTGTGTACGGCATCGAGGCCGACTCGGCCAACCCGTTCGTCCACTACGCCACGTCGTGTGCCATCAGCTGCCGCATGATCTTCCGTGCCATCACCGACTCGCTGTACATCACCGATGCCGACGGCGAGATCGTGCCTCTGCTGGTGGAGTCGGAGGAGCACAGCGACGACTACATGACTTGGACGGTGACGATCCGCGACGGCATCAAGTTCCACGACGGCACCCCGCTGACCGGCGAGGCCGTGGCCTACAACATCAACCTCTGCCGCCTCAGTCAGCTCACCGGCCCGGCGTTCTTGGGCATCGACAGCGTTACCGGCGAAGGCCAGACGGTGACGGTCACGGCCAGCCCCGGCCAGCCTCTGGCGACCGGCGTCGGCCCGGCAGGCCGTGCCGAAGTCTGCGGCCAGATGTTCAGCCCGGCATGGATGGAAACGCTGCCCAACAACCCGCTGTATGTTTCGCCGGCATCGCCGCTGCCTGAGGCCGCTCGCGAGGCTGCCCTCGCGGCCGCCACCGGCGACCCCTCGGCGCCGGTCGGGCTGGGTGCCTTCAAGTTCGTCAGCTACACGCCGGGCAACGGCAACAGCTTCATCGCCGAGCGCAACCCCGACTACTGGCGTGGTGAGAACGGCATCACGGGCGAGAACCTGCCGTACCTGGACGAGATCGAGTTCGTGGTGGCCGTGGACATCCAGGGCCGTTCGAACGGTCTGAAAGCCGGCCAGTTCGACATCATCCACACGGCGAACGCCGATGAGATCGCCAAGTACGAGGGCGACGAGGACTTCGTGCTGCTGCAGGCCAACGACTTTGGCGAGACCAGCCACAACCTCATCAACGTCGCGTCGGGTGTGAACCCGGTGCTCACCTTCGTGAGGGGGGGCGACCCAACTGATGCGTCCCAACTCATCCAGATGGACCCGCTGGGCATCAATTCGACCAACCCGTTGGTGCATCTGAGCTGCCGCAAGGCGATGGCCCACGCGTTCGACGGCGAGCGCTTCGCCAACGAACGCCACCAAGGCTTGGTGCAGGTCGCGAACGGCCCGTTCCCGCCGGGCAGCGTGGGCCACCTGGAGGACTCCGGCTTCCCGACCTACGACGTCGAGGCTGCACAGGCAGAGTTCGAGCAGTGCAAGGCCGACAGCGGCCAGAACCCGGTGACGTTCTCGTTCAACACCACCAACGACGCGTTCAACGTGGAATCGAACGAGCTCATCGTGTCGATGTGGGACGATGCCTTCGGCGACGAGCTGGCAGTGACGATCGCGCCGATCGAGCAGGGCCAGTACATCGGCCTTGCACTGGCCGGAGTGTTCCAGATGCAGGGCTGGCGCAACCACGGCGGCGTGGATCCGGCTGAGCAGTGGTACTGGTGGAGCTCGGCAACGGCGAGTCCGGTGAACCCCGGCGTACCTGAGCTGGCGCTGAACTTCGGGCGCTTCCAGGATCCCGAGATCGACGCTGCCTACCAGGTCATCCGTCACAATCCGGACCCAGAGGCCCGGCGTGAAGCGGCAGAGGCGGTCAATCGGGCGTTCGGCAAGAACGTATGGAATCTGTGGACCTACTGGACCCTGTGGGGGGTCATCGCCAACCCGCGGGTGCAGAACATCACCGATCTGCCGATCCCCGACAACGCTGAGGGCGCCTTCCCGGTGATCTCCGGCAAGCATCACCTGGCGCAGATCTGGTGCACCGACGGGAACTGCCAGGGCTGAGCACCTACCAGAACGAAGGAGGAGGCGGCAGTTGGCGCGAGCGCGTTCGCTGGCAGCAGCGGCAGCGTTCGCGCTGATTGCCGTCGCCTGTTCCGCCGGAGACGGCGGCGGGGACTCTGGCATCCCATCCGACCCGGACGAGGGCTCGGCAGGCGACGCAGCCGGTGAGGTCGCGACGACGCTGGGGGAGTCGCAGGCGGAGGTTGTTGAGGCACGCGAGGCCGGAGAGGCCACGGGAGAAGACACTCGCGACGTCTCATCCGGCCCGGTGCATGGCGGCCGGCTGGTGTACGGCATCGAGGCCGACACGGCGAACCCGTTCGCGCCCTACGCGGCGCTGTGCGCGATTAGCTGCCGCATGATCATGCGTGCGGTCACCGAGTCGATGTATGTCACCGACGCCAACGGCGACATCGTGCCGTATCTGGTGGAATCTGAGACGCCAAGCGACGACTTCCTGACATGGACGCTCCGGATCCGCGACGGCATCACGTTCCACGACGGCACGCCGCTGACCGGCGAGGCCGTGGCGTACAACATCAACCTGTGCCGCTTCAGCCAGCAGACCGGGCCCGGCTACCTAGGCATCGAGAACGTCTGGGGCGAAGGCCAGTACGTGTACTACGAGACGTCCATCCCCTTCGCGACCGGGCCGGGTCCCGCATCGAGGGCGCAGGGCTGCGGCTTCATGTTCTCGCCGGCATGGCTCGAGACGTTGCCGAACAACCCGATGTACACGTCGCCGTTCTCGCCGTTGTCGGCCGAGGAGCGGACTGCAGGCCTCGCCAGCGCCACCGGCGATCCGTCGGCACCGGTGGGGCTGGGGGCGTTCAAGTTTGTGGAGTACACGCCGGGCAACGGCAACAGCTTCATCGCCGAGCGCAACCCCGACTACTGGCGCGGCCCCAACGGCATCACCGGTGAGAGCCTGCCGTACCTGGACGAGATCGAGTTTGTGGTGGCCGTGGACATCGTGGGCCGCTCCAACGGCCTGAGAGCGGGCCAATTCGACATCATCCACACGTCGAATGCGGACGAGATCGCCAAGTACGAAGGCGACCCCGACTTCGTGCTGCTGCAGGCCAATGACTTCGGCGAGACCAACTTCAGCCTCATGAACGTGGCATCCGGCGTGAACCCGGTGCTCGCCGAGCTGCGGGGTCTTGACGAGCCGATCCAGATGGACCCGCACGGGCTCAATGCGGCCAACCCGCTGGTGCACCTGAGCTGCCGTAAGGCACTGGCGCACGCATTCGACAGCGAGCGATTCGTCAGCGAACGGTTCCAGGGCTTGGTGCGGGCGGCCAATGGGCCGTTCCCGCCCGGCAGCATGGGCTACCTGGACGACTCGGGCTACCCGTCCTTCGACCTCGATGCCGCGCGGGCCGAGTTCGCCCAGTGCAAGGCCGACAGCGGCCAGAACCCGGTGACGTTCGGGTTCAACTCCACCAACGACCCGTTCAACGTCGAGTCGAATGAGCTCATCGTGTCGATGTGGAGGGCAGCCTTCGGCGACGAGATCGCGGCAACGATCCAGCCCATCGAGCAGGGCCAGTACTTCGGCCTGGCGCTGGCCGGGCTGTACGAGATGATGGGGCTGCGCGCCCACGGCGGGGTGGACCCCATCGAGCAGTGGCTCTGGTGGAATTCGTCGACTGCGCTCCCGATCGACCCGACCGTGCCTGAGCTGGCCTCCAACCTCGGGCGCTTCCAGGACCCTGCCATCGATGCCGCGTACGACGTCATCCGCCACAATCCCGACCCCGAAGCTCGCCGTGAGGCCGCAGAAGAGGTGAATCGGGCCTTCGGGCGCAACGTCTGGAACCTGTGGACGCATTGGACGCTGTGGGGTGTCATCGCCAACCCCCGGGTGCAGAACCTCACCGACCTGCCGATCCCGGGCAGCGACGTCGGCGCGTTCGCCGTGAACGCCGGGGCACACCATGTCGCCCAGATCTGGTGCGATGACGGCGATTGTCAGGGCTGAGGCGATGCGTTGGTGCAAGAGGCTGAGCCGCATGGCGAAGCCGTGGCCCGAGCGGCCCGTGAGCGGAGCGAACATGAGCGGGCAACAATGGGCGAACCAGCTGGGGGGGGCACGACGGGCATGAAGCAGGCAGTCCGCGATCAGCTCGGCCGCATCGTCGCGGTGGCGCTGCTGGCCACGATCGCGTGGGCGTGGTTGTGGCGGCCCCCGTTCAGCTGGACCTTCGGCGTGCTCGTCGTCATCGGCACCGTCGGGGCCGGCATCGCGGACGGCCGTTACGCATTGCGTCGCATCGCCGGCGTGATCCCGGTGCTGGTGGGGGTGTCGTTCGTAGTGTTCGCGCTGATGGCGAGCCTGCCCGGCGACCCCGCCATCAACATCCTGGGCCCTGCGGCCACTGCCGACCAGATTGCGATCGTCCGCACCGAGCTCGGCCTCGACGAGCCGTTCTTCAACCGCTACGGCAACTGGCTGGGCGGCGTGCTCACGGGTGACCTCGGAACGTCGATCGTTCTGCGCGAGGACGTCGCCGACGGCATCTCGCGCTCGATGACCCCGACGCTGCAGATCATGGCCTACTCGGTCGTGATCGCCTTGGGCTTCGCCATCCCGCTGGGCATCTGGGCCGGCTACCGGCAGGGAACCAAGACCGACGGCACGATCAACAACGTGATGCTGGGATTCCTGGCCACGCCGAACTTCGTGCTCGCCGTGATGCTCGTGCTCTTCTTGTCCATCGGTGGGCTCAGCGTGGCAGGCAACGAGATCGGATTCCGCGTGCTGCCGGCCGCGCGCTATGTGCCGCTCGGCGAGGACGTCGTGCTGCATTTCAAGCACATGCTGCTGCCGTCGCTGGCGTTGGCGATGGGCCAAGCGGCCGTGTTCATGCGCTTGTTGCGGTCGGACATGATCGCCACGCTGCGCCTGCCGTTCATCGATCTGGCTCGCAGCAAGGGGCTGCCGACGCGACGGATCCTGTGGCGCCACGCGCTGCGACCGTCGAGCTTCACGCTGCTGACCGTGGTGGGGCTGACTGTCGGTCTGCTCATCGGCGGCGCGCTGATCGTCGAGTTCATCTTCACGATCCCAGGCGTGGGGGCGTACATCTTCCTGGGCGTCACCCAACGCGATTTCATCGCTGTGCAAGGCGGTGTGCTGGTGATCTCGACGCTCTACATCGTGGTGCTCACCATGTCTGATTTCCTGTACCTGGCCTTGGATCCGAGGCTGCGCGGCCGGGAGGTGGGCGCTCGTGCGTAAGCGGCTGGGGTTCGTCTTCTGGGTGGCGGTGGCATACCTCGTCGTGCTCGCCCTTGCGGCCGTGTTCGCCGACGTGCTGCCCATCAAGGATCCTGCCGAGACCTTCCCGGGCACCTCGAAACAGGGGCCCAGCCTGACGCACTGGTTCGGCAACGACGGGGTCGGCAGGGATGTCTTCAGCCGCGTCATCTACGGGGCGCAGGTGAGCCTCGTGATCTCGACCGTCGGCACCGTGCTGGCGCTGGTGATCGGCGGCCTGCTCGGCATGGTCTCGGGGTACTTCAGCAGCCGGGTCGATCGCTGGCTCACGGCCACGCTGAATGCATCGCTGGTGATCCCGCCGCTGATCCTCTTCTTGGCGTTGGTGCTGTTCCTGGACGGCGAAGCGAAGCGGCGCATCTTCATCCTGGTGTTCACCTTCGTGCTGCTGTCGATCGCGCCGATAGCGCGAGTGGTGCGTGCCGCCACCTTGAGCTGGGCCGGGCAGGATTTCGTGCTCGCGGCCCGCACTCTCGGGGCCCGAGACGGCAGGGTGCTGTTCCGTGAGATCTTGCCGAATGTGGCGCCCTCATTCGTCAGCTACTCGCTGATCATCATGGCGGGCCTGATCGTGGTGGAGGGCTCGGTGGCGTTCCTGGGCCTGAGCGTCCCGCCGCCGACGCCCACCTGGGGGGACATGATCAACAAGGGGCGCACAAACCTCGATGTGGCCGCGCACATCAGCCTGATGCCCGCAATCGTCATGTTTGTGACGGTGCTGGCGCTCAACTTCGTGGGCGACAAGCTGCAGCAGTACTTCGAGCCGAGGGAATCGGTCTTGTGAGGGCCTCGCTGCCAAGGCAGGGCTGCGAGGGCCCGGTTGTGAGAGCTGGTCTCTGATGGCAGGCAGCGGAAACGCCCATCTGCGCCCGGATGCGCTCCTGAGCGCGCGGGATCTGGTGGTCGAGTTCCCGGCGGCCGGCGGCCGGACGGTGTACGCGGTCTCGGGTGTGTCGCTCGACTTGGCCGAGGGCGAGACCCTCGGGCTGGTCGGCGAGTCGGGCTGCGGCAAGAGCACGACTGGGCGGGCGATCCTGCAGCTGCCACGGCCCACCTCGGGCACCGTGCAGCTCGCCGGCCAAGAGCTGACCGAACTCGACGAGGACGCCATACGCGAGGTGCGGCCGCGGCTGCAGATGATCTACCAAGATCCGATCTCGTCGCTGAACCCACGGCGCCGCGTGCGCGACATCGTGGCCGAGCCGCTGTTCATCGCCTTGGAGAACGTGTCGAGGCGGACCGCCATGGCGGTGTGGCAGGACCGCATCGGCGAGCTGCTGCAAAACCTGCTGCGGCGGGCTGCAGTCCCGCTGCGCATCGTGGGCCGGCTGGCCTCGGTGGCGTTCGTGCTGTGGATCCTCTCCGAGACCGTCGAGGAGCGCGCCGCCGAACCGTGGCTGGGCTGGACGCAGGTGCCTGCAGCGATCATCGGCTTCCCGACGCTCGCGTTGTTGCTGCTGGCCGGCGCGATTGCCCTGTTGCTCGGCCTGACCTGGGTGCTGCTCGCAGTGATGCTGCCCTTTGGCTTGATGTCGCGCCAGTTCGGTGAGGTGTCCAGTGCTGTCGGGCTCGCGGGTGTGGTCGTCACCACGGGCGCGAGCGCCTTCATGCTGTGGCGCACCTGGTCGAGTTTCGGGGGCTGGGCGAAATGGCTGAACTCCGGCGGGCTGATCCTGCTCACCGCCGTACTGGCCGTATGGCTCGTGCTGTCGGTTGCGAAGCCCGAGCGGGCGGGTGCCAGTGGGGTCGCGACGACGCTGAGCGCCATGGTGGTTCTTCAGGTCTTCTACGTCGCCGGTCTCGACGGAGGCATCAAGCTGGCCGTGCTGGTGGCCTCGGCGGTCGTCGACGCCCTCCTGTTCCGGTGGGTGCTGCGGTGTTACCGGGTGAACCGCGACGCCGAGCGCGAGCAGGCTGAGCCGCGCGTCCGCGAGGTGCTCGAATACGTCGGCATCAACCCCGACGACGCCATGGACCGCCGGCCGTGGGAGTTCTCCGGCGGTCAGGCGCAGCGGCTCTCGATCGCCCGTGCGCTGGTGAGCGTGCCGCAGGTGATCATCTGCGATGAGCCGGTGTCGTCGCTGGACGTCTCGGTGCAGGCGCAGATTCTCAACCTGCTCGAAGACCTCAAGAACCTCATGGGCCTGACGCTGGTGTTCATCGCGCACGACCTGGCGGTGGTCAAGAACGTGAGCGACCGGGTGGCGGTCATGTACTTGGGCAAGCTCTGCGAGGTCAGCGAGCCCGATGCCATGTTCGATGAGCCCGCCCATCCGTACACGGAGTTACTGCTGGCGGCGATTCCGCAGCCTGATCCGGAGGCTGAGCTGGGGTCGGGGCGCATCGGCGGCGAGCTGCCCTCGCCGATGGATCCTCCGTCGGGCTGCCGGTTCCGTACCCGCTGCCCGCATGCGGCGCAGCGTTGCATCGACGAAGAGCCCGAGATGCGAGAGATCGCCCCCGGGCGGTATGTGGCCTGCCACACGCCGCTCGTCGGCGAAACGGCGCCGGTGCGCGTCGAGATGGCGTCAGCCTCGCGGGGGGAGTCGTGAGCGACGCCTCGGTGCCGGATCTGTCGGGGTCTGACGGGAGGCCGCTGCTCGACGTCGCTGAGCTGCACACCACCTTCCACACCCCGGTGGGCCCGTTGGTCGCGGTCGACGGAGTCGAATGGTCGCTGCGCCGGGGCGCTCGGTTGGGCGTGGTGGGGGAGTCCGGCTCGGGCAAGTCGGTCATGTCCCGATCCATCATGCGGCTGCTGCCCAAATCCCGGGTGACCTCGACCGGCAACGTCAGCTTCGACGGCATCGACATGATGTCGCTGGGCCGTCGTGAGTTGCTCGAGATGTGGGGACCCCAGCTCGCGATGGTCTTCCAGGATCCGCTGGGCTCGCTGAACCCGGTCATGAAGATCGGCAAGCAGGTTGGCGAGGGTCTTCGGGTGCATCGCGACCTGTCGGCGCGTGCCGCACGCAGCGCTGCGCTCGATCTGCTCGAAGAGGTGGGCATTCCCGAGCCGCACCGGCGCATCGACGAGTATCCCCACCAGCTCTCGGGCGGGATGCGCCAGCGCATCGTGATCGCCATCGCCCTGGCGTGCAGCCCTCGCCTGCTCATCGCGGATGAGCCGACCACGGCGCTGGATGTCACTGTGCAAGCCCAGATCCTGGACTTGCTCGAAGCTCAGCGGGCCGAGCGCAACATGTCGCTGGTGCTCATCACCCACGACCTGGGAATCGTGGCTGGCCGCACCGACGAGATCATCGTGATGTACGCAGGGCGAATCGTGGAGCGCGCACCCACCGCAACGCTGTTCAGCGACATGAGGATGCCCTATACCGAGGCGCTGTTCCGGTCGATCCCCAAGGTCACCGACGACAGCCATGCGCGCTTGGAGATCATCGGCGGCCAGCCGCCCCAGATGACCGATCTGCCAACCGGCTGCAAGTTCGCTCCCCGCTGCAAGTACGCGCAGGATCTGTGCTTCGCCGAGGAACCGGCGCTCATCGAGGTGCCCAAGGCGGCACCCGCTCGATCAAGCATCACCGGCAGCGATGACGACGACGAGCCCGGCCCCGCGGCAGGCGTGCACCTGTACCGCTGCTTCTACCCGGTCGGTACGCCCGAGGCGGCCGAGGCGTTCGAGCGCAACATCGCATCGGGCCGGGTCAGCGAAGCCGGGGTCGTGATCAACCCCACCTAGCGAGAGCGACGCTACGAGGGGATTTCTTCGTACCAGTCGTGTGCGTGGTGCAGCAGGTAGTCGCAGATCTTGGTGCACAGGTCGAAGGGCTCGCACATGTCGTCCTCGCCTTGCAGCAGCGCCTGTAGCGACAATTCCTTGCGTGCCACGATCATCAGCGTCCGTTTCGCTGCGTCGGTCACAGATGTGAGCGAATCGATGGCGGACACCTCGACCGGCAGGGCTGTGCCGCCGAGGCCGGCCAGGTCGGTCGCCAGCACGAGCATGTCGGGGCTGCGATCCAGCGGCGGGAGCGCCCAAGTGAACATCAGGGGCAACCAGAATTCATCGGGCGGCAGCTCGTCTTCTGGCGTCGCCCACAGCACCTCCTCGAATGACAGCATCGTGCGCGGATCGGCTTCCAGCGTGAGGTGAAGGTCGAGCGGGCCGCCGCAGGCCTCAGCGGGGTGCAGGTCGACCTCCCAGGTCTGGCGCAGGCTGTAGGTCTCGATGAACTGCCGCTCGTCGTGAATGTGAAAGCCGTGCGCATGCGCATGGTCTTTCAGGCTCGCCATGTAGCCAGAGATGTCGATCGCTGCCATCGGGATGCTCCCCATGCGGCGCTGAGGTGATGCGCGGAGGTTATAGCGCCGGGTGGCAGCATTCGACGAGTGAATTCAGAGAACGACGGTTGGCTGGAGCTGCTGCGGCGCACTGCCGATGCGGTTGAGGCGGCGCTGGCTGGCTTCGACCGTTGGCAGGACGGCGGGGAGCGACCCGATCAGTACGCGCTCGATCAGGTGGCCGACGCGGCAGCGCTCGGCGTGCTCGCTGCAGCCGGCGTCGGCGTGCTGAGCGAGGAGTCCGGGCTGCGCGCTGGGTCGGGCAGCGAGACCGTCATCGTGGACCCGGTGGACGGCTCCACCAATGCGTCACGGGGCATCCCGCACTACTGCATCAGCCTCTGCGTCGTGGACAGCGGCAACGCTGGTGCTGCCACGGCCCGGACCGGTGCCACGGTCGTAACGCCTGTGGCCGGGCTTGTCCGCCACCTCGTGTCGGGTGAGGAATTCACCGCCGTTGCCGGCGAGGGAGCGCATCTCGACGGTCGTCCGATCACTCCGAGCGGGTGCGAGCATGGTGCGCGTGCAGTGATCGGCGTATCGGGAAGGCCCAGCTCCGAGCTGCCGGTCTGGCAGGTGCGGGTGCTTGGTTCTGCGGCGCTGGACCTCTGTGCAGTCGCCTGCGGCCGACTCGACGCGTATCTGGACCTCAACTCGAACCATGGCGTCTGGGATTACGCCGCAGGAATCCTGATCTGCAGCGAAGCGGGCGCATGGTACGGCGAGGCCGGCGGCAGGGAGCTGTTCCACCTCAGCCACAGCGAGCGCCGGGGCCCCATCGCTGCCAGCACGCCCGAACTGGCGGCCCTGCTGAGAGGCTGAGCCGACACGCTCGGCAGCCGGGGTCCGGCTCAGGCGGCGGCCGGTAGCCTGCGAAACCCGGCCGACCGGGGGCGCTTAGCTCAGCTGGCGAGAGCACCTCCCTTACAAGGAGGGGGTCGCAGGTTCGAGTCCTGCAGCGCCCACAGGCCAGTTCCTTGAAAATCCATTATTGCGCAGCGGAATTTCAAGGATAAACTGGCTGGGTGCCACTGATTGCCCGGACTGTTGATGCTCAGAGGCTGCGCGAGGCGATGTCGCATGCGCCGGTGACGTTGCTCACCGGTCCTCGTCAGGCGGGGAAGTCCACGCTGGCGGGCCAGACCGTCGGCTCGTCGCCGGCAGCGTTCTTCGATCTCGAGGACCATCGTGACCTTGCCCGTCTTGCCGAGCCGACGCTGGCGCTGCGCGACACCGGCGAGACGATGGTCATCGACGAGGCCCAGCGGATGCCGGAGTTGTTTCCCACGCTTCGGGTGTTGGTGGATGAGAACCGCAGGCCGGGCCGGTTCGTGGTGCTGGGCAGCGCGTCTCCTGATCTTGTCGGCCTCGGCTCGGAGTCGTTGGCCGGCCGGGTGACGTTCGTGGAGCTCGGCGGTTTTCGGCTTGCCGATGTCGGCCCCGAGCGTCTCGAGGACCTGTGGCTGCGAGGAGGCCTGCCAGAGCCCTTCGTGGCAGCCACCGATGAGGCGTCCAACCGGTGGCGCGACGACTACATCTCGACCTTCTTGGAGCGCGACCTGGCTGCGCTGGGCTTCGGGTTCCCGGCCACGACGATGCGGCGCTTCTGGACGATGCTCGCCCACTATCACGGGCAGACTTGGAACGGGGCCCGTATCGCCCGGTCGATTGATGTCTCGGAGTCGACCGTGAGGCGCTATGTCGACGCGCTGAGCGACGCCTTGGTGGTCCGCCAACTGCCGCCGTGGTTCGCCAACATCTCCAAGCGCCAGGTCAAATCGCCCCGGGTCTACATCCGCGACTCGGGCCTGCTGCACCGCCTGCTCGGCATCTCCACGATGTACGACCTCGAGCGATCCCCGATGCTGGGCGCGAGCTGGGAGGGCATGGTCATCGAGCAGATCTTGACCAGGTTCGCCCCGGCCGAAGGGTCCTACTGGTCGACCCATGGGGGAGCGGAGCTCGACCTGCGCTTGGAGATCGACGGACGAGTCCTCGGATTCGAAATCAAGCGCACGGCTCAGCCCGCAGTCACCAAGTCGATGCACGTCGCCCTAGCCGACCTCGGACTCGACCACCTCTTCATCGTGTACGCCGGCCCCCACCGTTTCCCGCTCGCCGACCGCATCACCGCCATCGGCGCAGCAGAACTCTTGACCGCAGCGCTACATCATCGGGGCTGGATTGGCGCGGCATAATCGTTTCGAGAGCCGTCTCGCAGTAACAGGCTCGCACATCGGCGCGCCTCAGCTCGCCGATCTGCGTCGTGCCCCACGACCGATTGCATTGCCGGTCGGCGGCTGGCTCAGTAGATGCCGGGAACGATGCGGTAGGGGACCCGTTCGCGGTATTCGGCCCATTTCTCGGGGCCGTACTTCTGCGCGCAGCGCTTGTCGTCGTCCATCTGCCGGTAGCTGAACAGCGCAAACACGTAGATCAGATAGAGCCACGCCCACAGGTTGCCGAAGTGACCCCACGCCACGGCGAGGCCCAGCCCGTAGAACACTTCGCCCATGTAGTTGGGATGGCGGGATGCGCCCCAGAAACCGCTGCACAGAATCTTGCGCTCGCCGGCTTCGATGATCTGCGGCTTGATGCCCAGGAAGCTGCGCTCGGGCCAGCGCTTGAACGTGTACTTCTGCATGTTGGCGCCACGGCTGACGCACCAGCCCGCCAGGTACAGCGCCGGTGCGCCGATCAGCCAGAGCGCCCGCCAGCCCCCTGAGTGGCCCGGATCGGAATGCGCTGCCATGCCCCACATCGGGATGATGAACATCCAGCCGTAGACGAACAGGCCGCCCCAGAACATCTTGAACCCGAGGCGCTCGTAGATGATGTCGAACGTGTAGAGCTGCACTCGCTCGAAGACGAAGTAGTCGAAGACGTAGAGGGTGAAGAACGCCGCGAAGAGGTACGCGCCTGGATTCGCGTCGTCACCGAACTTGTCGTAGTGCCAGACCGCGCCGGAGAAGGCGTTGAGCGACAGCATCGTGCCGCCGACGACGTAGAAGTACATCTTGAGATCGATGCGGTCGTTGAAGAACTGCATCTCTTGGGCGCGGCCGAACCAACATGCCAGGAACTTGTTCTTGACGTCGCCTTCGGGCTGGCTGAACACGGCAATCAGGGTCATGATCACGGCCAGTACCGTTCCGCCGGCTACGGCGTACAGCGATGAGCGGTAGAACCAGTCGCGCGGCATGCCGGTGAGCTCGAACCACCACAGCGCCTGGGCCACCACGAACACCGCCAGGCCGTTGAGGCGGTAGCTGCGGGGCTGGCCGGTCTCGGTGTCGGTGACATAACCGGGGACGCGCTTTCCGGGAATGACCATCTGCAGCACGAAGAACGCGGCCATCACGAACAGCGGTGTGAGAAAGCCCAACACCGCTTCGCCCGCAGTCAGCTCTGTCAGGTGCCCGATGCCGAGTCGCTCGAACATGGGTGGCCTCCTTTCCGGTACCGGCGCAGCCGGTTGTCGCTAGAAGATGCCGGGAAGGATCCGGTATGGAACCCGGGCCTGGTACTCGGCCCACTTCTCCGCGCCGTACTTCTCGGCGCAGACCTTGTCGTCCTCGAACTGGCGGGGAACGAAGAAGGTCACGATCATGATCAAGTAGCTCCAGGCCCACAGGTTGGTGAAGTGCCCGAACGCGAGCGCATTGGACAGCCCGTACAGGGCCTCGCCGAAGTAGCCGAAGTGCCTGGCCTTCCCCCAGAACCCGCTGCAGAGGATCTTGCGGTCGCCCGCCACGATCACCTCCGGCTTGATGCCGAGGAAGGAGCGTTCGGGCCAGCGCTTGAACGTGTATTTCTGCATGTTGGAGCCGCGGGAGATCACCCAGCCGGCCACGAACAGCACTGCGCTGCCGATCAGCCAGAGGTACATCGGGCCGCCTGAGAAACCCGGATCGGGGTGTTTCGCCAAGCCCCACAGCGGCAGCACGAACATCCAGCCCCACACGAAGGGCCCGCCCCAGACCAGCTTGAACCCGACGTTCTCGTGGATGAGGTCGTAGGTGTAGAGCTGCACTCGCTCCCACACGAAGTAGTCGAAGACGTAGAAGGAGTTGATGATGACGTAGAGGACGAGGCCGGGGTTGACGTCGTTGACCTCATCGACGTGCCAGGCCAGCGCGGACCAAGCGTTGAGCGAGAGCATCGTTCCGCCGACGATGTAGAAGTACATCTTGAGGTCGAAGCGGTTGTTGAAGAACTGCAATTCCTGCGCACGTCCGAGATAGAACGCAATCAACGGGTTCTTCTGCTCGCCCACGGGCTGGCTGAACACCACGATGGCCGTCGCGATGGCGGCGATGATCACGCCGCCTGCTATCGCGTACATGGTCGAGCGGTAGAACCAGTCGCGCGGCAGCCCGAAGAGCTCGAACGCCCACACGATGTGCGCCAGCGCGAACACCAAGATGCCGTTGAGTCGGTAGCTGCGGGGCTCGCCGGTGTCGCGGTTGGTGGCGTAGCCGGTCACGCGCCGGGCGGGCAGGATCATGTGCGCCACGAAGGCGAAGGCGCAGACGAACAGCGGTGTGAGGAACCCCAGCACCGCCTCACCGGCGGTCAATTCGAACAGATGGTCGATGCCGAGCCAGCCGATCATGATCTGCACCCCTTCTCACGCATCTATGCGCAGACCGCCAGTATTGCCGTCAACGGCCTGCCGCTGAGGGACTCCTCGGCGCATTCGGCAGTAGCGTCCGGCAGCAACTGTAGGAAGGTGCGTGAACCGATGAAACTCGACAGCGGGGATCGATTCCCCGAACTCACACTGGCCGACCTCGAGGATCAGCAGGTCACGATCCCCGGCGTCTTCGGCGATGGCTGGGGTGTGGTGCTGGTGTACCGGGGTCACTGGTGACCGTACTGCCGTCAACAGTTGGTTGACTTCGACGGCGCCGGCTCGCTGCTCAAGTCGCTCGGCGCCAGCGTCGTGGCGCTCTCCGTGGACGACAAGGAGACCACGCAGGGCCTCTCCGACGGCTTGCAGCTGCGCACGGTGAAGATGCTGCACAGCGCAGACATGGCTGAAGTGTCGTCGCTGACCGGCGCCTACACCGAAGAGGGGCGGGGCATCCTGCACGCCACCGGGTTCATCCTGTCCCCGGGCGGCAAGGTGGCTCAAGCGTGCTATTCGACGGGGCCGATCGGACGGTTCACCGCGCTCGACACGATGCGGATCATCCGCTTCGTGCAGCAGATGAGGCAGCGCCAGGGCTAGGGCTAACCGCCACGTGTTGACTGCTCGGCGGCTAGCCGCCCTGTGCTGATTGCTGGGCGGTTACCCGCCCACGATGAACCGCTGGTGCGTGCCCTCAGAGATGAGCGTGTCACCGTGGGTGACCCGGATGTCGAAGACGAGACGGCGGCGGTCGACTTCGCTGATCTCGCCCGACACCACGACGTCCTCGCCCGAGGACACAGCGGCTTGGTGGCTGACGCAGATGTGTATGCCTACGGTCGTCTGGTTCTCGTCGAGGTGCGGCTGAACGCCGAACAGGCAGGTGCCTTCGATGAGACGGACCATGTCAGGGGTGGACAGCACCTTGTTGGGCAGGTGCGGCGGGGACATCTCGTCGGTGACCCGGTGGGTCTCGCTTGTGGTGAATCCGACTTCGATGGCTCCGCTCATGGCGGCAAACTGTAGAAGACGCGCTCTGGCGAAGTGTCAGGCGCCGCCCCAGTAGGTTGCGGGAATGCCTGAGCTGCATCCGCAGTGCGAACCGCTCGCCCCGCTGCTGGGCACCTGGCAGGGTGGCGGCACCGGTCAGTACCCGACCATCGACGACTTCGCCTACACCGAAGAGTTGACGTTCGGCCACGTCGGCAAGCCGTTTGTGTCGATGATCCAGCGCACGCGCAACCGCGAGACCGGTGAGCCGTTGCACTCGGAGGCGGGCTACCTGCGGGTCCTGCCCGGGGGCGATTTGGAACTCGCGCTGGCACAGCCGTCCGGCGTTGTCGAGATCTGCCTCGGCACGGTCCGCACCACATCCGACGGATTGACGATCGAACTCCGCAGCTCGCAGGTCGGCCTCACGCCCAGCGCGAAAGAGGTGACCTCGGTGCGGCGGGAGCTGAGCATTGTCGGGCTGGGGACCGACGACGCCTCGCTGATCTCCGAGCTCTGGATGGCCGCCGTGGGGCACCCCGAACTCCTGCACCACCTACGCGGCGAGCTGGCCAAACTGGCCTGACACAGCCGGATCAGCGAGCACTGACAAAGATCGCTGCGACGCCGCGGCTGCGGCACACCGGGTCCGCTCCGGCGCAACGTCCTACGCTGGCCCTTGGGTCAGAGGGGGAGCGATGTCAGAGATGTCCGGAACCAGTGCAGCAAACGGAGCCCATGCGGCCGACTACGGCGCCCCGACGGCAGCGGGCCGCCCCGATGTGGACGACGAGACGCTGGCGGCTGCGGTAGCGGTAGCGAACATCCCGACGCTGCTGATGGTGCTGGTGCAGATGACGGGCGAGCTGCATTGGCTCGACGATCCCTACCGGCCCAAGCGCCAGCCCGGACTCGGCGACAACGACACGGGCGGCCTGGCTCCCGAGCATCAGCAAGAGGTTCGGGAGGCTGCGCTCGAAGCCATCGCCGCATGGCGGGACGGCCGCCCGATGGCGATCGGCGAGCCTGACGACGCGTTGATCGTGCGCATGCTCAGCACGGCGATGGGCGAGCACGTGCCCGACGAGTACGGCGCCTTCACTGCCGCCCAGCTCGGCCTGGCCAAGTTCCTCGACCACGACCCGATCAACGTGCCACCTGGCTTCAAGGTGCTGGTGATCGGCGCTGGTGCCTCTGGGCTGTGCGCTGCCATCAACCTGCAGCAGGCCGGCGTGCCCTACGAGGTGGTCGAGCGCAACGGAACCGTCGGCGGCGTGTGGTGGGAGAACCGCTACCCGGGAGCCGGTGTCGACACGCCGAACCACCTGTACTCGTACTCGTTCGCGCCGCACGACTGGAAGATGTACTTCTGCCTGCGCGACGAGCTGCACGGCTACCTCGAGAAGGTGGCCGACGATTTCGACGTGCGCGGCAGCATCCGCTTCAACACCTCGGTGGAGCGCGTCAGCTACGACGCCGAGCGACAGGTCTGGCAGGCCGAGGTGCGCCACGTGGCCGACAACGAAGGCCGGTGGGAGACCGGGCGGCTCGGCCTCAGCGCCACGCCCGACGAGACCGGATTGCGGCGCCGCGACAACGGCGCAGCAACGGCACCCGGCGCAAACGGACATGCTCAAGGCGTCGACGGTCCCACCGAGATCATCGAGGCCAACGTCATCATCAGCGCCGCGGGCATCTTCAACCCGCCGATCCGCCCCAACATCGATGGCCTCGAGACTTGGAGCGGCGAAACGTGGCACACCGCACGTTGGCCTGCCGATGCCGATGTGACCGGCAAGCGCGTGGCGATCGTGGGCAACGGGGCGAGCTGCATGCAGACAGCGCCCGAGATCCAGCACGACGTGGAATCGCTGGCGATCTACCAGCGGTCGAACCACTGGGCTGCGCCGTTCGATCAGTTCCGCAAGCCGGTTCCCGACGCCATGCGAACCCTGTTCGAGGCGGTGCCGCTGTACCGGGCCTGGTACCGGGTGCGGCTGGGCTGGACGTTCAACGACCGCATCCACACCGCCTTGCAGAAGGACCCCGACTGGGAGCACCCCGAGCGGTCGCTCAACGCCCAGAACGACGCCCACCGGGCCTACTTCACCCGCTACGTGATCGACGAGCTGGGCGACCGGGCCGACGAGCTGCTGGACAAGGTGCTGCCTACGTACCCGCCCTTCGGCAAGCGCATGCTGATGGACAACGGTTGGTACCGGATGCTGCGCAACCCCAAGGTGGAGCTTGTCGACGATTCGATTGCCGAGATCTCCGGCCAGACCATCCGCACCGCGGATGGCACCGAGCGCGATGCCGACGTGCTGGTGCTGGCCACCGGCTTCGACGTGCTGCGGTTCATCACCACCTACGAGGCAACCGGCCGCTCGGGCCGCAGCCTGCGCGAATCGTGGGGCGACGACGACGCCAGCGCCTACCTGGGAACGGTCACGCCCGACTTCCCCAACTTCTTCACGCTGTACGGGCCGAACCTGCAGCCCGGCCACGGCGG
This sequence comes from Candidatus Poriferisodalis sp., assembly GCF_965204125.1. Classification (GTDB taxonomy): domain Bacteria; phylum Actinomycetota; class Acidimicrobiia; order Acidimicrobiales; family Poriferisodalaceae; genus Poriferisodalis. Next base: position 2,932,650 of record NZ_OZ241968.1, read on the forward strand.
CAGCCTGATCTTCGTGGTGGAGATGCAGGTGCGCTACGTGATGGACATGATCGCCAAGATGTGCGCCGAAGGGCTCGGCTCGGTGGAAGTGCGGCGAGATGTCCACGACGAGTATCGCGACCGCGTTGACGATGCCCACGAGAACATGGTGTGGATGCATCCCGGCATGACCAGCTACTACCGCAACGAGGCCGGCCGCATCGTGGTCAACTCGCCATGGCGCAACGTCGACTACTTCGACATGACCAAAGAGGCCGATCTCGACGACTACGTCTGCGAGCCCCGAGCAGCCGACCGGGAACTCGTCGCCGACTGATCGATATCAACTGAAATTCAACGGCGTTGCGCCTGAGCCCGTGGCTATGTTCAGCAGTCGGGCGGGGCCGCCGTTGCACAGAAAATCGTCCACTCTGCCCGGCGGCCCTGCCCTCTAGTTGCGAATCGTAGCAGCGGTTGCAGCAGTGCCCGCCGGAATTCAGGTGGCCAGTTCAGCGGCGATGGCCTCCAAGGCAGTGTCGACGTCGGCTTCGCTGATGTCGAGATGCAGCACCATACGCGAGCGGCCGAAACGCCAGTCGGCCAGCACGCCGCGGCCCTCGACACGCTTGCCGAGCGTCGGGTCGTTCTGATCGAGCTGTGAGAACACCATGTTGGTGTTGCAGCCGGTGACGGTGATGCCGTCGATGGCTGCGAGCCCGGCTGCAAGCCGCTGCGCATTGGCGTGATCGTCGGCCAGCCGGTCGATGTGGTGCTGCAGGGCATGCAGCCCGCCGGCAGCGATGATGCCGGCCTGACGCATCCCGCCGCCCAGCACCTTGCGCCAGCGACGGGCCCGGCCGACCAGTTCATCGGTGCCGCACAGCACTGAGCCGACGGGAGCGCCCAGGCCCTTGGACAGGCACACCGACACGGTGTCGAACGGGTCGGCCACCTCGGCGGGGGAGCAGCTCAGCGACACCGCTGCGTTCCACAGGCGGGCACCGTCGAGGTGCAGCCCGAGACCGTGACGGTCGGCGAAGTCGCGGGCCTCCTGATGCTGGGCCGGCGTGAGCACCATGCCGTCGATTGTGTTCTCCAGGCAGAGCAGATTGGTGCGGGCGAAATGGCTGTTGTCGGGCTTCACGGCTGCTTCGGCCGCTTCGAGATCCAGCATTCCCGTCTCGTCGGTCGGCACCGTTTGTGGCTGGATGCTGCCCAGCACCGCTGCGCCGCCGCCTTCGTACATGTAGGTGTGGGCGTGGTGGCCCACTATGTACTCGTCGCCCCGCTCGCAATGCGCCAGCAGCCCGCACAGGTTCGACTGGGTGCCGCTCGGCACGTACAGTGCCGCCGCCTTGCCGAGCAATTCGGCGGTGTAGCGCTCGAGCTCGTTCACCGTGGGATCGTCGCCCCACACGTCGTCGCCGACATCAGCGGCTGCCATGGCCGCCCGCATTTCGGGCGTCGGCTTGGAAACAGTGTCGGAGCGCAGGTCGATCACGGCAGCAAGCCTGCCATGCGGCTTACGCCGTGCAACGAGTAGGCCCGGGCAAGACCGATCAGATGGACCCGTTCAGCTCAGTTGCTCAGCCCTTGCCGTTGCGCAGCAGCTTGCCCGGCAGCGGGCCGTGCGGATCGACCGCATCGGCGCCGTCGCGGCGGATGATCGTGCCGTTCACCACGACCGCATCGATGCCCTTCGCATCGGAGATCAGCCGGTCTGCGCCGGCGGGCAGGTCGTACACCCGCCGCTTGCCCAGGTGGCCGACCTCGTCGGCGTCGAACACCACCACGTCGGCGGGCTTGCCGTCGGTGAGCGTGCCCCGGTCGGTGATGCCGAACACCTCAGCAGGACGCTGGGTCAGCATGTGGATGGCGGTCTCGAGATCGAAGCTCTGGCGGCCTCGCACGAAGGTCTGCAGGAACTCCGTGGAGTACTTGGCGTCGCAGAGCTGGCTGGCGTGCGCTCCGGCGTCGGACAGCCCGATCACCGTCGTGGGATCGTGCAGCAGCTCGTCGATGTCGTCAGGATCGTGATTGATCACGTCCTGGACGATGCGCATCTCCAGGTCGGCTTCGAGGGCCACGTCGAGCACCCAATCCACCGGGTCCTGACCCACCTCGTCGGCCATCTCCTGGATGTTGCGGCCCTCGAGTGCGGGGTTGTGCGGCAGGTAGCTGATCTCGGTGCGCGCCCAGCGGTCACCGATCTTGCCGCCATTGCCGGCCTTCTCCTTGAACTCGGCCCGCCAATCGGCGTCGGCGTAGTAGCGCTTGCGGCCTTCGAGATCACTCTGGGACACCGGGTTGAAGCAGCGCAGCGCTTCATAGATGAACGGCGCCTTCCAGCTCATCTCGAACTGGATCGGCTGCACCGCAACCTGCGGGAAGACCGGCAGACCCCGGTCGGCGATCTCGCGGGCACGCTCCAGATCAGCGCGATGGCTGCCCGGGCCCCGAGCTGAGCCCAGCAGCGCCGTCCAGCTCACATGTGCTCCCGTGGTCTCGGCAATCCGAGCGAACTCGTCGTGGTTGAGCCCCCGTCCCACCGTTGCCTGCATCACGCCGCCGACATCGCCGAGCGCCTGGGCGATCTCGACGATCTCGTCAGTTGTGGCAGCGCGGCTCGGTACCGGTCGCCCTTCGTAGCCGACGTGGGTCGATGCCTTGGACGTGGCAAAGCCGAGTGCACCGGCCCGCAGCGCCTCTGCCACCAGGTCGCGCTGGGCGGCGATCTCTTCGGGCGTGCCTTCACGCTCGGTTGCTTCTTCGCCCATGACGTACATGCGGGCGGCGGTGTGGCCGATGAGTGCCGCCATGTTCACCGCAGCGCCATTGGCTTCGAGCGCATCGAGGTACTGCGGGAACGTCTCGAAGCCCCAGTCGCCGAGGCCAGCACGCAGCGCATCGACGCTCATGCCCTCGACGTTCTCGAGCGTGCGCATGATGAGGTCGCGGTGCTCGGGCCGGGTGGGCGCCACCGAGAAGCCGCAGTTGCCCATCACGATGGTGGTGACGCCGTGCCACGGCGAGCAGCTCACGAGGCGGTCCCACATGATCTGCGCGTCGTAGTGGGTGTGGATGTCGACGAAGCCGGGGCACACGATGCGCCCGGTGGCATCGATGGTCTCGGCGGCCTCTGCCGGGGCCGAGCCGAGCGCCACCACCTTGCCGTCGGAGATGCCCACATCGCCGAGGTAGCGGGGCGCTCCGGTCCCGTCGATGATCGTGCCGCCCGTGATCTTCAGGTCATATGCCATGTCGCCGTCCCCGTGCTCGCCGCGTACGCGCTCACTGCCCTCGAGCCGGTCAGCCCGAGGCCGTGCCGCTTACGCTAGCCGCGCGCTCTTCGCCGGTCCCTGAGGAGCAGTGGTGCGGGCCGGTGACACTCCGCTGCCTAGTGTGCAGCCATGACTGCTGCGGAGCTGCCCGACGAGTTGGTCAACCGGGTGACGTGGAAGATTCCCAATGCGCTGGCGCTCGTGGGATCGAGGTCCGGTGACGAGCGCAATGCGATGACGACGAGCTGGATCACCCAGCTGTCGATGGAGCCGGTGATCATCGGCATCGGTGTGGAGAACACGGCCGTGACTCACCGGTTGATCACTGACGGCGGCTCCTTCACGGTGAATCTCTGGGACGCCGAGAACACCCGGCCGTTCGTAAAATTCTCCAAACCCGCCGCATACGAAGCCGTTGCTGACGGCACAAGCACAGGAACGCTCAACGGCTGGTCGGTGTACGAAGCTGCAACCGGGGCACCGGTGTTTGTCGATGCTGCCGCATGGATGGACTGCGAGGTGCGCCACAGCGTGAATCTGGGCACGCACACGTTGTTCATGGGCGAACTCGTGGCGGCGGGCATCAACGACGACGAAGTGCGGCTCGCCTCGATGTCGGACACACGCATGAAATACGGCGGCGTCAAGCGCCACTGACGGCGTCGCCAGGTCTGGATTCCTGCAGGAGACAGGGTCCGTGGGCGGTTTCAGACCTGCTCGGCTACCATGATGTGTCGCCCCTCTCGGGGCCTGCGTGTTCACCGCGGTGGGCACGCATTTTCTGCCCGCCGACCAGGGAAACCACGTGCCGAAAGTCAAAGACGACGCCATCTTGCTAGAAGGAAAGACCGTCGAAGCGCTCAAGGGCGGGCACTTCCGCATTGAGCTCGACAACGGCCACGAGGTGCTGGGGCACCTGAGCGGCAAGATGCGCAAGCACCACATCCGGATCCTTCCCGGAGATCGGGTGCAAGTCGAAGTCTCGGCATACGACCTCAGTCGCGGTCGCATCACGTATCGCTACAAGTAGCCGTCATGAGCGCCACCACCCAGCCGTCCAACGGCACCGTTATGTACAGCGTTGAGCGGGATGCGGCGGGCGACGTCGCCACGGTCACGCTGAACCGTCCCGAGACGCTGAATTCCATGAACGACGAGTTCATGAACGACATCACCGAGGCCTTCGGCATGGTTGCTGCCGACGACGGCATCCGAGCGGTGGTCCTCACCGGCGAAGGCCGCGGCTTCTGCTCAGGCGCCGATCTGCGCAATGCGGCCGCTGGCGACGCCGAAGGATTCGACGCTGATGCAGCGGGCGAGGCCACGACCGACTCGATGGACAACGTGTTTCACCCGGCCATCCGGGCAGTGGCCGAGTGCCCGGTGCCGACGGTGGCTCGCATCAACGGCGTCACCGCAGGCGGCGGCATCGGTTTGGCGCTGTCGTGTGACGTGGCGATCGCGGCGCGCTCGGCGTTCTTTGTAGCGACGTTCGGACCCCGGTTGGGCATCGTTCCTGACTTGGGAACCACTTGGCAGCTTCCGATGCGGGTGGGCCGTGCCCGTGCGCTCGGCATGGCGCTGCTTGGTGAGCGGGTGACTGCCGATCAGGCCGAAGACTGGGGCTTGGTGTGGAAGACGGTGGATGACGAGGAACTGGACGTAGCCGTGGGGCAGGTGACCGACGTGCTGCGGCGCAGCTCGCCCGCCGCCATGAGCCGCATCCGGGAATCCGTGGACGGCGCCACGCAGCGTGATCTGACCGACCAACTCGACGTGGAGATGGGACACCAAGCGGTGCTGATCCCGCGCAACATGGCCGACGGGGCAGCGGCATTCCTGGCCAAGAGCGACCCGTCTTTCTCCGGCGACCGCTACTGACCCCAAGTACGCCGGCTGCTGGCAGACTGGCGCCATGACCGACACGCTTGACGCCCCGGCTGCCGACGCGGCCGTCGACCCCGCTGCTGCACGGGTTGACGCAGCCATCGACGAACTGCTCGCCTCGCACGACCCCAAGCAGCTCAGCTATGCCGAGTTTCGCGGTGCACAGTTCGACGCCGGCCTGGCGTGGGTGCACTTCGATGAGGGCCACGGGGGCCTGGGCGTAAGCCCCAAGCTGCAGCGCGGGGTGGAAGAGCGGCTGCGGGCGGCCGGCGCCCGGCCCATGAAGCCGGTGACCTTCTTCGCGCATCTGGCCGGGCCGACCATTCACACCCACGGCAGCGACGACGTCAAGCAGCGCTTCCTGCGGCCGATGTTCACCGGCGAGGAAGTGTGGTGCCAGCTCTTCAGCGAGCCGGGTGCGGGCAGCGACTTCGCCGGGCTGGCAACCCGGGCGGTTGCCGACGGCGAAGAGTGGGTGGTGAACGGCCAGAAGGTCTGGAACACCTTGGCTCATCTCGGCGACTACGGGATGCTGGTGACCCGCACCAATCCCGAAGTGCCCAAGCACCGGGGCCTGACCTACTTCGCGCTCGACATGAAGTCGCCGGGCGTGGAGGTGCGCCCGCTGCGCCAGATCACCGGCGAGGCCGAGTTCAACGAGGTCTACATGACCGATGTGCGCGTGCCCGATGCGAGCCGCATCGGCGACGTGGGCGACGGCTGGCGGGTGTCGCTGACCACGCTGATGAACGAGCGCAACGCGATCGGTGCGGGCGGTGCCGGCCCTCCCAAGCGAGGCTCCGGGCCCATCTCGGTGCTGGTGAAGCTGTGGAACCAGCGTGACGATGCCGAGCGCGACGACGTCACCCGTGATCGGCTGACAAAGCTGTGGACCCGTGCCGAAGTGCTGCGGCTGACCAATATGCGTGCGGGTGCCAATCGGCGCAAGGGCAACCCCGGGCCGGAGATGTCGATCGCCAAGCTGGCGTTCGCCGAGCTCAACCAGGCCCTCATGACCTGCGCGGTCGACATGATGGGCTCCGACGGGCTCGTCGGGTACGACTACACGTTCCGCCGCCCGGGGGATCTGTCGGTCGACGGTTCCGACGGCGGCGTCCAGCACGGGTTCCTGCGGGTGCGCGCCAACTCGATCGAGGGCGGCACCTCGGAGATCATGCGGAACATCCTGGGCGAGCAGGTGCTCGGCCTGCCGGGCGAGCCCCGCATCGACAAGGATGTGCCCTGGGTGGACGTGCCCCGCAACTGAGACACGCCCACCCAGCGGGTCACATGATCAGCTCTTGGCCTCGGTGAGCATGTCCTGCACGATCAGGCCCAGGTCACCCATCTGGGGGATCAGCTCCAGCCGCTCGTAGACGTCCGGCGGCGGGTAGATGCCCGGATCCTCAAGGATTTCGTCGAGGATGAACGGCGTCGCCGCCTCGTTCGGGCTGCCGTAGTACGTGTAGTTGGTGAGCGCAGCACCGTTCTCCGCGTCGAGCAGGTAGTTGATCATGGCGTGGGCCGAGCACACGTTGTCTGCGTTGTGCGGGATGGCCATGGTGTCCACCCAGCGCACGCCGCCCTCGACGGGGATCGTGTACACGTGGGTCTCATAGGCGTCGGTCTCGAAGAACGCCTGGGCGAACCCGCCGCTCCAGCCGTGCGCGACGTCGACCTCGCCGTTGACCAAGTCGTCGCCGTAGGTCACCGAGTCGTACTTGACCAGCCGGTCGTTGGTGGCCTTGAGCAGCGCACCCGCCTCGCGGATGGCGTCCTCGTTGCCTGACTCGATGGTCTCGGTGATGCTGTAGCCCAAGTACTTGAGCGCCGCCGACACGGCCTCGGGCGCGTCGTCGAGCATCGAGATGCCCCCGGGAACCTGCGCTGCGGTGTCGGCATCGAAGATGACCGCCCATGACGACTCGCCGCCGATCGCGTCGAGCGCGTCGTAGGTCATGCCGATGCCGGTGGTGCCCCACTGGTACGCCACGTGATAGCGGTGCTCCGGATCGAACGGCGGGTTGTCCCACGCATCGTCAATGTTGGAGAAGTTCGGGAGCGCGTCGTAGTTGAGCGGCAGCAGCAGCTCTTCTTCGATCATCAGCGCAACCATGTAGTCCGACGGCACAACCAGGTCGTAGATGGCCGCTTCGGATTCGACCTGGCTGAGCATCTGCTCATTCGACTCGTAGACCGTGTAATCGATGCTGACACCGGTTTCCTCCTCGAAGGCCAGCAGCAGCTCCTCGTCGATGTAGTCGGCCCAGTTGTAGAAGGCGAGGTCGCCGTCGGTCTCGCCGGGCTCGCAGTCGTCGGCGGCATTGTCGCTGCCTCCGCCGCCGCATGCACTGACGAGCAGCGCCGCGGCTGCGGCGAGTGCTAGCCACCGTGCCCAGCGTGTCGGGGATGCGCACTTCGCAAGGCTGTTCATGGTTCCTCCCTTGTCGACGCTCCTGTCGAGCGTCGCTGTCTCGCTTGCGTTGTCGGGACTGTGTCGGTTGTGCGCCTGGCGGCGCGGTGGGTTGTGCGCCTGGGCGGCGCAGTCGGGCTCATGGCGTCGTGCTCCTCGGACGCTGGAGGGCCAGCGATGCCACCACCAGCGTGATCGACGTGGCCAGCATGAGCGTCGAGATGGCGTTCAGCTCCGGCGTGACGCCCTGACGGATGGTGCTGAACACGTACACCGGCAGCGTCGTGGCGCCAGGCCCTGCCGTGAACGCCGAGATGACGACGTCATCGAGCGAGAGCGTCAGCGCCAGCAGGGCGCCCGCGGCGATGCCTGGCGCAATCAGCGGCAGCGTCACCCTCCTGAACGTACGCCACGGCGTGGCGTACAGATCACGCGCTGCCTCCTCCAGGGTGCGGTCGAACTGATCGAGACGGGCGCGTACCACCACAGCCACGAATGAGATGTTGAACGCAATATGGCTGAGCGCGATGGTCGTGACGCCCAGCGTGAACCTCGGGCCGATCGTGTCGATGAGCTTGAAAACCTCGGCGAAGAACACCAGCAGCATGACGGCCATGGTGATGTCGGGGATGACGATGGGCAGGTAGACGGTGCCGTCCAGCGCTCTCCGGCCCTTGAAGCGGTAGCGGTCGAGCGCCAGCGCCACAGCGGTGCCCAGCACCGTGGACACGACGGTCGAGCTGATCGCCACGATGAGCGACACACGCAGGGCGCTGATCACCTGCGTATTGCCCAGCGCCTCGCCGTACCAGCGCGCCGAAAGGCCTTGCCAGACGTTGACCCGCTCGGAGTCGTTGAACGAGAAGACCACCAGCACCACGATCGGCACATACAGGAACGCGAAGACGAACCAGGCATTGGCCTTCAGCAGGTGTCTGGCCGAGCGCTTGGTGCCGGCGGTGCCCAGGGTGCTCATGACCTGTGACTCCTCATCGCGTGACGCCCTGGGTTCGCTCGGCATTGGCGGAATTCCGCTGGTTGATGGCCACCGCGACGAGCATCGCCACGATCACCAGCACGCTCAGCGCCGCGCCCAGCGGCCAGTTGCGAGCGGCCTGGAACTGGCGTGCCACGTACGAGCCGATGAGCAGTGTCTTGGCGCCGCCCAGGATCTCCGGCACAACATAGGAGCCGAAGCTGGGCACGAACACCAGCACGCAGCCCGCCACGATGCCCGAGCGGGTGAGCGGCACGGTGACGCGCCAGAAGGCCTTCGCGCCGCTCGCGTAGAGGTCGCGGGCGGCCTCCACCAGGCGCCAGTCCATGCGCTCCAGCGCCACGTACAGCGGCAGCACCATGAAGGTGAGGAAGCCGTACACCATGCCCAGCACCACCGCAGTGGGGGTGAACAGGATCCGGAACGTGCCGAAACCCATCGCCTCGCTGAGCGCCGAGGCGGGGCCGTTCGACCCGAGCAGGAAACGGATTGCAAAGATGCGCACCAGACCGTTGGTCCAGAACGGGATCATCACCAGCACGAGCAGCCGGGCGCGCAGCCGGGGAGGACGGGTGGCCAGGTAGTAGGCGAAGGGGTAGGCGACCACGAGACACAGCACGGTGGTGAGGAATGCCAGCCAGGCGGAGCGGGCGATGATGCCGAGGATCACGTCGTCGGCGATGCGCTCGTAGGAGTTGAGGTTCCAGCCGCTCAGCGAGGTGCGGCCCGTGGACGTGCGGGTCGCGAACGAGTACACGGTGATGAGGCCCAGCGGGACCACGAAGAAGATCAGCAGGTACAGCGCTCCGGGCGTGGCGATGAGCGTGCCGGTGCGCCGCTTCCTGCGCTGTGCGGCCAGTTCTGCAGGGGTCAACAATGGTGGCGTATCGGGTCCAGCATCTGTCGGCTGCGCCGCTGCAGGCTTGGCGCGACGCAGCGATGGCATCAGTCTGCGACCACCGTCGTCGCCTCGGGCGACCAGCTGACCGAGACGGGTTCACCGGCGGTAAGCGCCGCTGAGCCGGTTTCCGAGCGTGCGGTGATGGTGGCCGCTCGTTCGCCTGCGTGCGTCCCGCTGGCACCGGCGGTGGGGCCGATCGCGACCGTGTACACGAACGCGTGCCCGAGATAGGTGGCGTCGGTGATGACGCCGTCGAGGCAAGGGGCGCCCGCTGGCGCCTCGCTGCGGCGATGCAGCCGCACCTGCTCAGGGCGCACGCTCAGCGCTGCCGGGGAGCCGACAGCCAGTTCGTTCGCGGCGGCTACCACTGCGCCGGCATCCAGCCGCACCACAGAGGGGCTCTCGGTGACGCCTTCGAGCAGGTTGGTGCGCCCGATGAAGTCGGCTACGAAGCGGTTCGCGGGATGCTCGTACACCTCTGCTGGCGTGCCGACCTGCAGCAGCCGGCCCTCTGACATGACGCCCACGCGGTCGCTCATGGCCAGGGCTTCCTCTTGATCGTGCGTGACGAAGACGAACGTGATGCCCACCTCGCGCTGCAGGGCCTTCAGCTCCACCTGCATCTCCTGGCGCAGCTTCAGGTCGAGCGCTCCGAGCGGCTCGTCGAGCAGCAGCACCTTGGGGTGATTCACCAGGGCTCGTGCGAGAGCGACGCGCTGCTGCTGGCCGCCTGAGAGCTGCGAAGGCCGGCGATGCTCCATGCCTTCGAGTTGCACCAGGGCGGTGGCCTCAGCGACCTGGCGGTCGGCATCGGGGCCGCGGATGCCCCGCATCTGCAGTCCGAATGCGATGTTCTGCGCCACCGTCATGTGGGGGAAGAGGGCGTAGGCCTGGAACACGGTGTTGACCGGTCGCCGGTCGGGAGGCCACGATGCGACTTCCTCGCCGAAGATCGCCAGGCGTCCCTCGCTGGGGATGTCGAGGCCGGCGATCATCCGCAGCGTGGTGGTCTTGCCGCATCCTGACGGCCCGAGCAATGCGAAGAATTCGCCGTCGCCGATCTGCAGGTCAACGCCGTCGACTGCCACGACATCACCGAATCGCTTGGAGATGCCGTGCATTTCCACGGCGGGCACGCCGGAACCAGCATCGGGCGGTGGCGCGGACAACATGTCCTCGCTGCTCATGTCAGCCCCAGCGGCTGTGCAGGCGCCCCGGCACGAACGGCCTGCGTGCAGATGAAGTCGTGAGCGAGCGTTGCAGCCGCCAAGGCGGTGATCTCTGATATGTCGTACGCGGGGGCGACCTCGACCACGTCCATCCCCACGATGTCAAAGGGGGCGAGGCCCCGCACGATCTCCAGCGATTGCGCGGTGGTGAGCCCTCCTGACACCGGCGTGCCGGTGCCCGGGGCAAATGCCGGATCGATGCAGTCGATGTCGAAGGTCACGTAGGCCCGGCGGTCGGCGACCTTCTCCCGCACGACCTCGAGCACAGCAGCGGGTCCGTTGCGGTGCACCCAGGGCGCACCGAGCACGGTGAACCCGTAGTCGTCGTCGTTGTGGGTGCGGATGCCGATCTGGACCGACGCAGACGGGTCGATGATGCCTTCTTGCAGCGCTCGCAGGAACATCGAGCCGTGATCGAGGCGGCCCTCGTCGTCGGGCCAAGTGTCGGGATGCGCGTCGAAATGGATGAGCGATAGCGGCCCGTGCTTGGCCGCATGGGCCCGCAGGATCGGATAGGTGACGAAGTGGTCGCCGCCGAACGTCACCATCTGCGCGCCGTGAGCCAGGATCTCCGTGCAGTGGGCCTCGATTCGCTCGACGGCCTCGGTGGGGTGGCCGTAGTCGATGAAGCAGTCGCCGTAATCGACCACGGCGAGAAAGGCAAACGGATCGAATCCGAAGGGGTAGGCGTCGAGCTCGGCGAGTCCTGTTGACGCTGCCCGGATGGCGCGCGGACCGAGCCGAGCACCCGGCCGGTTCGACGTCGCCATGTCGAACGGGATGCCCGACACGACGATGTCGGCGTCGGCGATGTCGCGGGTGTAGCGGCGTCGCAGGAACGACAGCGCGCCGCCATAGGTCATCTCGGGTTTGCGGCCGTGAAGGTCGTCTGAGCGGAATGCCTGGTCGCCGAGCGTCTCGGCGTCGGAGCCGGCGATCAAGCCTCCTCCGCCCGCCGCGGGATCGGTGCTGTCGCTCACGCGCCGCTCTGTAGTTGTGGGTTGCGCCACACGATCAAGGCAGCCCAGCTGTCAGTTGCCGGATCGGCGATGTAGTTCGGCAGGCCGCACACTGCCTCGAACCCGTTCTCGATCTGGAAGCTCAGCGTCCTGTCGTACAGCCGGCCTTCCCGCACCTCGGCGATGTACTCGTCGGCGCTCATGTTTTCCTTGTGCTCGGCGTAGCCGGGGATGACGCCGCCTGCCACGATGCCGTCCAGGCCGAGATCGATGCAGACCTGCTTGCGCAGCACGTAGAGTTCAGCGCCGATGCCCTTGCGCCGGTGGGAAAGCCGGGTGGCGATGCTGGTGCCGTAGTACCAGCGCCCGTCGGGATCGTGCCCGCTGGCGCTGTGGTCTTCGGGGACCAGATCGGCGATCGTGTGAATCGGGTTCTCCCAGTCGAAGTCGCAGCAGATGCCGACCCCCATGGCCACGAGCTCGTCGCCGTCGAATCCTGCGAAGCAGCCCTCGGGGAAGTCCTGCGCCAGCTGGCTAAAGCCTTGGGCGTCATAGAGGTCGGCGCGGTCTGCGGTCGGGTGGGAGGCCAGCTCCAGGGCCTCCAGTTCGGCAGCCCACTCCGGGAGGATCCGGGCGTATCGCAGGCCCGAGCGCTCGCCGACTGACACGGCTTCGATCTCACGCATCGCAGCACCCCCGCGGCGCCTGCCGCACTCAGCCGCCGGCTGAGAGATTATCCCTGCGCCGGGAAGCGGCTGGCAGCGGCAGTAGTTTTCGAAGGGGATGGCCGCTGCACTGGACTCGGATCCTTGGTCGCTGGAGACGGCATCGACGACGCCGCTGTGGATCGACCGGCTCGAGCCGCCTGTCGCGCCCCGTCCCGCTGTCGAGGGTGATCTCGACGTCGACGTCGCCATCGTGGGCGGCGGCTTCAGCGGCCTGTGGACCGCCTACTACCTCAAGCGGCTGGAGCCTGCGATGCGTGTGGTTGTGCTGGAGCGGCACCACTGCGGCTTCGGTGCGTCGGGGCGCAACGGGGGTTGGGCGGTGGGGGAGCTGGCCGGCTCGGTTGCCGATTACGCGCGGCGTTCCAGCCCGACCGAATCTCGGCGCCTGCTGCGAGCCGTGTTCGACGCCGTCGACGAGATCGGGCGTGTGGCATCCGCTGAGGGCATCGACTGCGACTACGCCAAAGGCGGCACCATCAGGGTGGCGCGCACGGGTCCCCAAGCGGAGCGGCAGGTCGCCGAGATAGCCGAAGCTCGCAGCTTCGGGCTGACCGAAGACGAGATCCGCCTGCTCGATGCTGACGAAGCACGCGAGCAGCTCAACGCCACCGATGTGCGCAGCGGTGTCCTGCTCGGCCCTTCTGCGGTAGTGGATCCCGCCAAGCTGGCGCTGGGGCTGGCCTGCGCCGCCGAAGCGGCGGGGGTGGAGATCTACGAGCAGACTCGTGTAGCCGGTTTCGACGGCGGTGCGGTGCAGATTGCCGCAGAGGGCGCTCGTGGCTCGCCGATGAGCCGCGGCCGCCGCGAAGTTCGGGCCCCGGTGATCGTTCGCGCCACCGAGGCGTACACGAGAGATCTGCAGGGCTTGCGGCGGGACATCTTGCCCGTCTATTCGCGGATGATCGCCACCGAGCCGCTGCCTGATGCAGTCTTCGACGACATCGGCCTCGCCAACCGGCCGAGCTTCGCCGACGATCGCCGCATGGTCACCTACGGACAGCGCACTGCCGACAACCGGATCGCTTTCGGCGCCACCGGGGAGCCGTACAGCTTCGGCTCCCGGATTGTGCCCGCTGCCGAGACGCATCTGGGTATGCACCGGCGGATCTGGCGGGTGCTTTCCGAGATGCTGCCGCAGGTGGCCGAGGCGCGTGTCACCCACCGCTGGGGCGGGGTGCTGGGCATCCCGCGCAACTGGCTGCCCGGCGTGCGTTTCGACCCGCGCAACGGCGAAGGCGTGCTGGGCGGCTACGTGGGCGAGGGCGTGGCAGCGTCCAACTTGGCTGGCCGCACCATGGCCGAGATGATCGCCGAGCGCGATACCGAGCGCACGAGCCTGCCCTGGGTGGGGGTGAGCTCGCGTCGGTGGGAGCCGGAGCCGCTGCGCTGGCTCGGTGTGCGGGCCAGCCGCGCTCTGCTCGGAATTGCCGATGAGCGCGAACTGCGCTCGGACCGTCCGGATCGCCTGATGTCAGGGATTGCGAAGTTTCTCCGCGGCGGCCACTAGTCCCGTTGCGAGGCGGCGCAGATTGGGCGACGCCTCAGTCGCAGTCGAGGCGGTAAGCGCCCTGGTGGGGGACCATGACGCCGGCGGTGGGTCCCCCGAAGTGGGTGCCGATCACCAGGGTCTCGCCGTCGGCCCAGTCGCCGAACGCCACGTGGCGGGTGCGGCGGGCCTCGTCTGGGTCGGTGTCGAACATCGAGCTGAGGTCGGGGTCGGCCAGCTGCATCGGGGTGTGCGCCATGTCGCCGGTGATGATCGCTCGCTTACCGCCGCTGGAGATCACCACCGAGAGGTGCCCCGGCGTGTGGCCCGGCGTGGACTGGAACGACACCTCTGAGCAGATGCTGTCGACCGCTTCGACCATGTTGGCGCGGTCCGCGGCGGCGATGGGAGCCACCGAGTCCTCGAACACGGCATCCCCGAAGAGGTCTTCGTGATTGGCCCAGTAGTCGTACTCGGGCGCGCAGAACAGGTACTCCGCGTTGGGGAATGTGGGCACCCATTCGCCGTCGGCATTCAGGCAGGTGTTCCAGCCCACATGGTCCACGTGCAGGTGGGTGCACACCACATGGGTGATCGACTCGGGCGGGAAGCCCGCTGCGGCCATATCGTCGAGGAACGGACCTTGCTGGCGGTGCCACAGCGGGTTGGTGCGTTCCTTGTCGTTGCCGACGCAGGTGTCCACCGCGATGCGGTGTTCGCCTGCCGAGATCACGCAGGTATGGATGCGCTGCAGCAGGTAGCCGTCGTCGCTGACGAAATGCGGGCGCAGCCACGGTGCGGCTTCCGCTCGGGCCAGCACGCCGCCCTTGCTGACGCCGTCGTAGAGGAAGCGAGGCGAGGTTGGCGTGGCGGCCTCCGAGACGGATGTGATGGACACCTCGCCGATCTGCCAGTGCTGCGGCTCGGCACGCTCGCTGCCGGCGTCTGTCTGGTCGGCCTCGCTCTCAGCGGCGGCGTTCACGGCTGGCGCCCGACGTAGCCCAGGTAGCGGTGCGACATCGGCGCGTCGTCGGGCACATCGACCGCATCGGTGATCAGCCTCCACTTGCGGGGAATGTCGCCCAAGGCTTGCACCCGAGCGAGGGTGGCCTCGCACAGGTCGTCGGGCAGGTCGATGGGGTTGCCGCTGGCCTGGGCCAGGTCCCATGCGTGGGTCAGCGGATCCCACTGCACCATGCCCACGAAGTTCTCGAAGCTCATCGGCCCGAACCAGTACTTGTCCTCGGCGGAGAGGTCGGCGCCGTCGATTGCGGCGAGCACGCCGTCGCGGGTGGTCTGCCATTGGGCCGGCGGATCGCCGGCGTCGTCGGCCATCTGGGGCATGCCCACCTCGCCGGTGCGGGCGATGCCGGCGAGCGCGTCGAGCACGCCGCACTGGTGACGCAGCAGCTCGGTCGCATTCCAGTCGGCGCACGGCGTGTCGTTGGCCCAGGCATCGTCGGGCACGCTGGCCACCACCGAGTCGAAGAGCTCGACGGAGCGCTTGAATTGGTCAACGATCTCGCTCATCGGCAAGAACCTCCCTGTGTGGTCGCAACCGAGCGGCGACCTGCGGCGGATGCCGATGGTAGGCCGACGAGCGCCCGCAAGCCCGTGTCAGTCGGCGTCGACGAGATTGACGCGCGGTCCGGCAAGTGCCGGCAAGCCCGTTCAGTCGGCGTCGACGAGGTTGACGCGCAGGCCAGCGAGCGCGACCTGGCTGTCGTTCACGTAGCAGTCCCGCGTGCGGGCTGCTGCGAGCACCGCTGCGCGGTCGACAGTCGTGACATCGATGGCACCGAGGCCTTCGCCGCGCCCGTCGGCTTCCGGCACAAATCTGAGGGTGGCGTTGTCGAGCTGGATCGTGGGGTGGCCGTCGGCATCGGTGTCGAGGTCGATCTGCGCGATCTGGCTCCAACGCTCGGCCAAGCGCTGCGGGTCGGGGCTCTGGAGCTCGGCGGCGGCGATGTTGCTCACCCTGTCGGTGCAGACGTAGGGCTCCCAGTAGGAGCCGGCAGGCGTCCAAGCGCCTCCGACGTCGTCGCCGGTGGGTCCGGTCATCTGGTCCATCTCGAAGAAGGCACCGCCGGTGTCGGCCGGGTGCAGCTGCATGCCGACATGGCCCTCTTCTGGGAAGTTCATCTCGAATGCGATCCGGATGCCCAACTCGTCGACGTGGGCACGGCGCGCAGCAACGTCGCTGACCTGGGTGATGACCATGTACCCGGTGTCGCCGCCGCGCCGCTGCTGGTACCGGCCGGCAGCAGTGTCTTCTTGGATCGGCGTGACGCACTCGAGGAACTGGGTGCCCACCGGCCACAGCACATTCTTGAGGCCGAAGATGCCGACACCGGGATCGGTGAAGCACGGCTCAACGCCGAGAACGCTCTGGATGTCCGCCGAGGTCTGGGCCAAGTCGGCAGTAGTAACAGCAATCTGACGAAGACGAATCCACATGCCCGCCACCCTAGGAGAGCGGCCTGCACGGTGCCCGCTCGCCGCAGGACTCCACATACATCCCGCAGCTGGGCCGCCGACCCGGGTGGCAGGCAGATGCCGAGGCAGCAGCCCTCGAACATCAGCAATTACCTCGCACATGGCTCTGTGCCGATCGTCGCCCAGCTTCGGGAATCCATGGGTCCGGCGCTGGCTGAGCGGACCGTTGCGGTTGGTCGGTCAGGCTGCGGCTGCTGGATCGGAGTCTGTGGTGATGGCCGGGTCAGGTAGCCGGACGTGATCTCGGCTGGGTGATGCCGTGGGGTCTCGACCGGATGGTTCGGTAGGTGCAGGCGGGCTGGGTTGGCCGCCGGGGGGTGCTCGTCGTGGTCGGCCGCCGGGTGGTGTTTCGATGGGCCAGTGGCGTTGGTGATGGTCAAGGTGGCAGGGTTCGCACAGGTTGGCGAGGTTCGGAATGTCGGTGTTCCCGCCATCTTCGAAGTAGTCGATGTGGTGGGCGTGGCATTGCTCGGAGTGGGTGGCGCACGCGATGCAGCCGCCGTCGCGGATGGCCAGGATGATCCGTTGCGCCTCGGACGCGCTGCGGACTCGGCCCAAGGCGAGTTGGCTCCAGTCGCTGTTGAAGATGGCCGGAAGGATCTTGGCGTCGGCGGCGAGCTCGGCAAGCTGATTCGCCGAGATAGGCGTGCCGTCATCGAGCCGAGGGTTGGCGAGCTGCCCGGAGACGCTGTCATAGTCGGCGGCAATCACCAAGCTGGCGCCGGGACGTTGGCGACCCAGGATCAGATCGCACAGGGCGTCGGCGTTGCGCTGAGGGAACGTGTCCTCGGCCGAGTCGTCGCGCTGGCGCACGGCGCGCTCGGCCGCAGCGAGCTGCATGCTGATTTGGCGGCCGACGAGGTAGTCGAGATCGGCGTTCAGGTGCCACATGCCGTCGTCGCCCAGCCGCATCGAGCAGCGCCGCTGGTGCCGTTGGAGGGCAAGCTCGGCGTCAGCGGGCTCAACGGTTCCCCCTGGGGTTGCCGCAGCGGCTTCCGCAGCAAGGTCGGCGTAGACCTGCTCGCTCTCATAGGCCAGGGAGTGGCGGGCCACCACATCTGACGGATAGGCACGGCACAGCCCCAAGAAGTCGGACTCGCCGCGGCGGTGGGTCTTGGGAGTCTCCCGGGCGATCACTTTGGCATGGGACATGTGGATCTCGCCGGCCGCCAGCGCATCGAGCGTGTCTCCCAAGGAGTGCTCGGCGAGCGATTCGGCGAGCCGGGCTTCGCTGCGAGCTTGCGCGCCATTCATGCGCGTGTACTCGCGCAGCTGCCACGCAGCAGACTGCGCTCCGTCTCGGGACACCAGCTCGCCGACCGCCGCCAGATACTCCGCCTCGATGCGGGACCGCTCCGCCGTCAGCTTGACGACACGGTCCAACAGATCGCTGTCGGTCAGCGACTCCAGCCCCAACCTCGCCGCACACTGCGCCTCAATGAACGGGCCGCGCTCGGCGCCCCGAGCACCGGCCCGGACCTCGGCAGCCTCACGGTTGAGTTCGGCCCAGTCCGGCTCGTCACCTCCCGACTCTGCGGGATCGTCAGATCGACCGACCGGATGCACTTCAGGCACGGCAACACGGCTGCCGGCACGGTGCTCGAAGCGCAACTCGGTGAACATGAGACGAGTATACACACAAATGTTCGTACAAACAAACATTCGCGCGCATCCGAATCTCCTCGTTTCGATGTCGGCAATCGGGTCGGAGTACCGCTGAGCAGCTGCGGGCCTACTGAATCAGGGAACAACCCACCTGCGCACCTGGTCACAAATGGAACGTGCACGACCAACCGTCCGGTTGCATGGCCGCTTGCAACACGGGCGGCCTGAGCGCATTCCCGCAGCCCAGATCAAGCAGCAATGTGACGGTGTCGCCGTCGACTCCGGGGGGGGTGGCTACTTCCCTGAGTCTTGGCGGGGCCGCCTGGCTTCGGAGCGGACAGCCCGCGATGGGTCCGCCTGATCGGCCTCGATCTGTGCCACCAGCTCAGGATTGCGCAACAACGCCGCCTCACGCGCCGACATCACGACAGCCGGCGTGGGCGGTTGGGTGTCATCGGTCTCGTCATCCACGGACCAATTGCTGCCACGCCGACAACGGCGGAAGGCCGACCGCACTCGCAGAGCGGACCCTGACAGCGTGTCGCACCCTCGCAGTAGCTTCGCCGCCATGAACGACGAGCAGGTTTGGATGCAACGCCTAGGTGCATTTCTTGACCATGTGCAGGACACTGCCAATGCAACGGACCCGGCCGGGCTCATCGGGAACCTTCGAAGTGTTGTGAACCGTTGGATCCCGTATGCACTCGGCCAGCAGGCCCGTCCTGATGAACGAAACGAACCGCTCTTGACGGAGTGGGTGACGAGGGTGCTCGATCTCCAAATCAAACCTCAGGGGGATTATCGGTCACGCGTCCGACGGTGGTGGAGATGGTGTGAGGGCAGTTCAGCGGTGACAGAGTTGCCCAACTGCTGGGTCGTACGGGCAGGGCGCGAGGGCGAGGCTGTCGAGCACAACCTCCGTAACGACGTCGTCACTATCGCCTGGGCCGGGTGGGGCGATTGGAGCGGCGTCGAGGGTTGCGAATCCCGTGATGCGCTCAGGGACTTCATCGACGAGCGGTTTGGGGATCTGTCCGAGAATGACCGGCAGAGCGCCCTCACGCAGATATGGGCGTTCGGCGGCAGAATCAAGGCAGGCGACCTCGTCGTGATGCCAATGAAGGGGACGGACGGTAACCCGATCGCTGTCGGCCGGGTCGACGGCTCATTCGAATACGACCGCAGCCAACCGGATCATTTGCAGAAGCGCCGAAGGGTCACTTGGCTGAGAACCGGAATTGAGCGCGATGTCATCAGGCAGGATCTCCTGTACTCGATGGACAGTTCGGGGACTGTCTTCGGCCTTCGCACGCGTGATGCGGCGTACCGAGTCCGCTATATCGCAGAACACGGTGTCGATCCCGGCCCTCAAGATGCGGAGGCGCCGG
Organism: Candidatus Poriferisodalis sp.; assembly: GCF_965204125.1. GTDB lineage: Bacteria > Actinomycetota > Acidimicrobiia > Acidimicrobiales > Poriferisodalaceae > Poriferisodalis. The sequence goes on from NZ_OZ241968.1 coordinate 2,951,999, forward strand.
CCGACCAGGACCAGTCGGTGCGGCTTGCGCAGTTGGTGGCTGAGTTTCGCGCCACCGGCTATCCCAGCGATGATGATCACCAGCACGAGCTAGCGCGAGCCGAGTTCGAGCAGATTCTGAGGTCGCTACCAGAAACCGCTCATGACGAACGCGAGGCGGTCAAGGCGGTGTGGAACCCTGCTGAGTTCGACTACGGCAGCGTGGGGTATGCAGGCGCGGGCGCCAACAAGCTCGTCAACAAGGCATCCGCGCAAGATTGGCCTCTGATTCGTAGCGAGTTAGCCGAAGTGTGCTTCGGCAGCGATGACGAGGCCACGCGACTTGATCGAGCCGCAGCGTCCGGAGTCCTGAGTGGCGTGCGGTACGTGACTGGGACGCGTTTGCTTGCAATCTGTCAGCCGCGCGACATCATCCCGATCTACCTATTGCGCAAGAGCCGCAAGTACCCGGGCGTGATCGACATGATCGAGGTCCTTGACCGATTGGGTCTCATTGGCGAGGACGATCAGCAGGGGGTTCACGAACTGCTCTCGCTTCCAACGGCGGGCCTGAACTCGGGGGCAGTGGTGATGCGGGCCAACGACCTGCTGCTGGACACGCTGCGTCCGCACTTTTCTGACAACGTCGATGTCGACACATGGGGAATGTCCAAGTTCCTCTACTGGGTAATGGAGCGGCACCCGAACGACGACGAGCCGGACGAACCATGGATCGACGAAGTCGACCTAGCGGTTCTGGCCGACGACCTGCTGTGCGACGTGGGATTCCTCAAGGACATCGTGGCGCTCTTGGAGGACAAGGGGCAGGTGATTCTCTATGGACCGCCCGGGACGGGCAAGACCCACTTCGCGGGAGAGCTCGCCTGGAAACTGACGGAATACGGCGACGACGAGGTCCACGAGGGGTACTCGTTGGTGCAGTTTCACCCGGCGTACTCCTACGAGGACTTCTTCGAGGGGTTCCGACCTCAAGTCGATGAGGACGGACGGATGACCTACAAGCTCACGCCGGGGCCGTTGGTTCGGCTCGCCGAGCGCGCGGAAGAACATTCAGACGAGTTGCACGTCATGGTCATCGACGAGATCAACCGGGCGAATCTGCCCAGAGTGCTAGGCGAACTGCTGTACCTACTGGAGTACCGCACAGAGCCGATCCAGACCCAGTACCGACCGGAGGAGGACTTCTCGCTGCCTGAGAACCTGTGGTTCATCGGCACGATGAACACGGCAGACCGCTCGATCGCGCTGATTGACGCTGCTATGCGGCGGCGGTTCCACTTTGTGCCGTTCTTCCCAGATCGTGAGCCGACGGCGGGGCTGCTGCGGAGGTGGTACGAGGACAAGGAGCTCGAACAGGATTGGGTGGCTGACCTGCTCGATGCGGTCAACGAACGGCTCCGGGCCGATCTTGGAGGCGACTACATGCTGATCGGGCCGAGCCACTTCATGAAGCAAGACCTGGACGAGAACGGCTTGCGGCGAATCTGGGAATACAACATTGAACCGCTCATCGAGGACCAGTTCTTCGGTCGGCAGGTGGTGATCGACAGCTATCGGTTCGGCGAGGTCTGGAGGCGCGATGGCCCCGGTGCGGCCGTGCCGGCCTCGGATATGGGAACGTCCGACGGATCCGGTGAGGAAGCTGAGCCCGCATCCAACCACGATGAGAGCCCTGAAAGCCACGGCGACTCGTAGATGTCGGTCGTCGATAGTTCGGTGAGGCCGGATGTCTCCGAGATGGTTCCCGAGTTGGGCGGGGAACAGCAGATCGTGCTCCACGAGTGGAGCACCGAACGTTGGCAACTCGATGACGGGATGGCGCGTTGCCTCGGGGAGACGCCGTGGGTTTCGGTGGCGACTGACCAAGAGCCTGGGTGGTGGAAGGTTTCAACCCGGCAGTGGGTAGGTGGGTTCTCGCTGGGTGATCTGCGGGTCATCGTTCGTCCGAAGATCAAGCCCGAGAACTTGTTCTTACTGCTGGAAGTGGGGTTGCCGTCTGAGGCTTGGCGGGCCGAAGCGATCGACTACGCAACCAACGACGAGCTGCTGCCGGCGCTGGTTTCGTTCTTCGCACGCACCGCCGAAACCACGCTGGCACGTGGGCTGTTCCATCACTACCGGCACGAGGAGGACGACTTGCTTGCGCTGCGGGGACGCATCGACTTCGTGCGACAGTTCCGGCGGGGCGGGGTACTGGTGCCGATGGCCTGCTCTTGGGATGACTTCACCGCCGATGTCGACGAGAACCGCTGCCTGACTGCGGCAATTCGGTTGGCGCTGCGTGTGCCCGACGTACCACACGACGATCGGCGGCGGCTTCGCCGGCTGCTCGCAGCGCTCGACGGCGTGGCGGAACCGACAGCGACGGTGGCGCTGGATCGTCTCGACCGCATCCAATACACCCGGCTCAACGAGCACTATCGGCCCGCATTGCGGCTGGCCCGGCTGATCCTGGCTAACTGCACCCTGCAAGACCAACACGGCGACACTGCGGCGTCGGCGTTCATGTTGGACATGAATCAGCTCTTCGAAGACTTCATCACCGCTCGCTTGCAGCGCGCATTGCGCGGGCAGCTCGAAGTCAAGGCCCAGAGCCGACCTCACCTCGACGTCGAGAAGCGCGTCGAGATCAGACCGGATCTCACCTTTCTCCATCATGGCGAGACCATTGGAGTGGCCGATCTCAAGTACAAGCTCACGGACGGCGACTCGAGTGCGGCGGACACCGGCGGACCTCTCGCCCGGCACGGCGATTACTACCAACTGCTGGCCTACACGACGGCGCTCAAGCTGACAGAAGGCACCCTCATCTACTGCGCCGACGCGAACGAAGACGCATCCGTCGAGCAGCAGTTCCCAAACGAATCGTTGGCCACGTCAACGATCACGATTCGACACGCGGGTACGAGACTTCACGCCGTCGCCATCAACCTGTCAGGCAGCCCCAGCGACATTGATGGCCAGATCGCCGCACTCGCCGAACATCTCGTCGAGACGTCGGGCACGTCAGTCAGTTGAGGACGCGCCGGACGGGCGATGTCGGTCGAGGAGGCTGTTGAGCTGGGCGCCGGCGAGGAGGCCCATGGCGAGCAGGTAGAGCCACAGCAGCAGGCTGAGGGCGCCGCCGAGCAGGCCAAAGACGGCGTTGACGCCGTTCGAGGCGAGCTGCAAGTAGGCACCGAACCCGCCGGATACGGCCAGCCACCACACCGTCGCCAGCAGGGCTCCCGGGACTTCTCGTCGCCAGGTGAGCTTGTGGCGCGGGGCGATCCGGTACACCGTTGCCGCCCACGCCACGACTGCCAGGAAGACGACGGGCCACCGGAGCCAGTCCCACGCCGTGCTGAACGAGCTTCCAGCGCCCAGTCGGCCAGCCAGCTCGGAGCCGCCGCCGAACAGCGGCCCCACGACCACCATCGTCGCCACCACGACGGCGACCACCAACGTCAGAAATGTCAGGGCGAAGCCCACGAAGCGGGTCGACAGCCAGCTGCGAGCGCCGTGGTGGCCGCGGGTCACGTTCAAGGCACGCACCACGGCGATGAAGCCGCGCGACGACGCATAGGCAGCCACGACGATGCCGACGGTCACGACCCGTGCGTCGGAGCGATCGAAGAGATCGGCGACCGTGGCGTCGAGCGTATTCTGGTCTCCGAAGGTGTCGCTGATCCGTTGCAGCAGCCAATCCTCGGTGCCGGATGCCGCGCTCTGGCCGATCAGCACGTCGAGCGATCCCAGCAGCGCTGCGAACACGATGACGGCGGGGAAGAGCCCCAGGAGGGCGAAGAACGCAATCTCGGCGGAGAGCCCGGCGATGCGGTGCTGAGCCCAGTCCTGGCGGACCTCGTTGGCGATATTCAGGGCGCTGCGACTCAGCTTGCGGAGCCTCGATGTAGGGCTCGCTGGCACGGGGGGATTCTCCGGCGAGTGAGGCCGCGCTGCAGCGTCGGCCGTGCTATTCGAATCGGCGTGCTCGCTGTTCAGGGGGAGTCAGCCTTCACCAGATCGGCGGCCCGGGCGACCAAGCCGTTGCGGTCGATCTTGGCGGTCGAGGCCAGCGGGATCTCGTCAACGATCCACACGTGGCGGGGATGGGCGTACGCGGGGCCGTTCGCGAGCGCGTACTGCTTGACATCGTCCACCGTGAGCGTGTGGCCGGGCTCGGCACGCACGAACGCTGCTGGCAGCTGGCCCTTTAGCTCGTCGGGCACCGGGACCACGACGGCCTGGTGCACCGCGGCGTGCTTTTCGAGCATCTGCTCCACGGCATCGGGGTAGATGTTCTCGCCGGCACAAACGAACATGTCGTCTACGCGGCCCACGAAGTAGTACCAGCCGTCCTCGTCGCGAGTCATGAGGTCGCCCGTGTGGTACCAGCCGTCGGTGAGACGCTCGGCGGTGACATCGGGCAGGTTGTGGTAGCCGGTCATGACACCGGGTGAGCGCACCCACAGCTCGCCGGCGTCAGCGTCCTCGCCCGTGTTGGGGTCGACCAGCCGCAACTCCACCTTGGGGTGCTGGTGGCCGACGGAGATCTTGGGCCTGGGCTTGCCTTCGGGGTGGGGACCGAACTCGAGCACCGCCTCGGTGGTGCCGTACCCGTTGGAGACAACCGCCTGTGGGAGCAAACGCTGCACGTCGTCGTACAGGGCCTCAGTCAGGGGCGCCGAGCCGATGAAAGCCCTCTGTACTGACGACAAGTCCGGCATCTCCTGACCAGCTGCGACACGAGAGGCGATCTCGGCGGTGACGAGGGCGAACATCGTCGGCACGCCCGAGCACATGGTGACCCGGTGGGACTCGATGGCCTCGATGTAGCCCGAAGCCGTGAAGCCCGGAAGGAGCACCACCGTGCCGCCATTTGCGAACGCCAGCTTGGAGGACATCGAAGCGTTCTTGTGGTACAGCGGGGCTGAGACCAGCATCACCTCGCCCGGCATCGCGGCGCCGTACTCCAGCACCGTGAAGGTGATGTTGCGGTGCGTCAGCAGGACGCCCTTGGGCCGCCCGGTAGAGCCTGAGGTGTAGATCTGCACGGCGACGTCGTCGTCGTCCACATCGGCGACCGCGGTGAGGGGATCGGCGGCGACAAGGGCGCCCCATTCGGGTGTGCCGATGATGATGTGGGGCATGTCGGGTGGTACGAGCGGTGCGTGCTCGGCATCGGAGATGACCAGTCGCACGTCGGCGTCGTCGAGGATGTATGCCTGCGTCTCCGCGGGAAGCCGGGTGTTGAGCGGCACGAAGACCAGCCCCGCAGCGGGCGCCCCGAACATCACGTCGTAGTACTGGCCGCAGTTGGCAGCGAGCAGACCGACGCGGGTGAACGGCGCCAGGCCGCGGGCAGCGAGGCCCGCCCCGCAGCGCAGAGCTCGTTCTCGCAGCGCAGACGCGGTGACCCGCTCGGGCGGTGTGGCTGAGCGGTCGATCAGCACGACGGCGTCGTCGTGCGGGAAACGCTCGAGCAGTTGAGCGACGTTCATCGCCATCGCAGGCTACGACGATGAGCCGTTGACCGTCTGCTGCGCATCGGGGGCAGGTTCCACTTCGACGAGGGTGTCATGGAACGCGGCCGAGCCGACGTCGGGATCGTCGCCGCCAATTGCTGCATTGGTGAGCACGTTGACCGTGCGCGCATGGGCTTCGCCAGCCCACCAGCCGAAGGGCATCGTCACCAGACCGGGCTGCAGGCGGTCGGAGATGGCAGCAGTGGTGAACAGCTCGCCGCGGCCGTTGTAGACACGCACTCGCTCGCCCTCGGCGATGCCACGCGCCTCGGCATCGGCGGCGCTGATGTCGAGGCGCGGCCGGGGCGGGTCGGGCAGGTGGTGCTCGAACCCGCCGTAATGGCTGTTGAGGAAGCGCTGGTGCTGTTTGAGCGACATCAGCGCTAGGGGATAGCGCTCGGCGAGATGGGCATCTCCGTCCGCTGACTCAGCAGCAGGCCGGTAGCGGATCGGGCCGAGCCGGAGCGGGCCAAGCGAACGGGATCGCGCCACGACATCGCCGTCGGCATCTGCCCCGGACGGCGGGAGAGGAACCTCCCGGTCGGCCAGCGCAGACCAGCCCGCTGGCACTGCGAGCCGCGCCCAGCCGTCGCGCTGGAGCCGTTCGTAGGTGATGCCGTCGAGCCAGGGGTGGCCGCTCGCGAGCAGGTCCCGCGCCATCTGTTCGTCGCTGTCGGCGAGGCCGGATGCGTCGAGGGCCAGCGCGCTGGCCAGTCGCCGGAAGATCTCTGTGTTCGGCAGGCACTCGCCGAGCGGCTCGATGGCCGGCAGGTTCAGCGACACGTAGAGATGACCCCACGCGTTCATCAAGTCGAGATGCTCGATCTGGGTGGTGGTGGGCAGCACGATGTCGGCATAGCGGGCGGTATCGGTCATGAACTGCTCGATGACCACCGTGAACAGGTCGTCGCGCTCAAGGCCCGCCAGCACCCGGTTCTGGTCGGGTGTGATGGCAGCAGGGTTGCAGCCGTAGTTCAGCAGCACCGTGACCGGCGGTCGCAGGCTGGCATCGGTGAGTGTTGCGCCGAGAGCTGACATGTTGACGGTCCGCTGTGGTCCCGGCGGCGGCACGAGATCGGCAAATGCCGTGTCGAAGTACACCTGCGTGGAGCGCATGTACACCGAGCCCGACACGACGGCTAGGGCGACCACCGCGCGGTGAATGTCCTGGCCGTGCTCACGATGTTCCATGCCGATGAGCGCACGCAGCACAGCAGGTTGCTGGTGCGCAATGCGATGAGCCAACGAGATGATGTCGGCTTCGGCGAGCCCGGTGATCGAGGCAGCGCTCTCAAGGCCCAGCGCCCTGGCCTCGGCACGCAATTCGGCCCAGCCCGAAGCGGCGGCGCTCACACGCTCCTCGTCGATGAGACCGTCCCGGTCCAGCACGCCGATGATGCCCAGCACGAGCGCCACATCGGTGCCGGGGCGCGGCTGGACGTGCCAGTCGGAGCGTTGAGCGGTCATCGTGGAGACCGGGTCGACGACGATGACGCTGGCGCCGTTGCCATGAGCCTGCTCCACATACGGCCACAGGTGGCGGTTGGTGAGCAGCGTGTTGGTGCCCCACAGCACGATGGTGCGGGCGCTCGCGATCTCGGTGGGATCTGCGCCGAGCGGCACGCCGAGCACCTCGGCAGCCCCGTGCCAGGCGGTCACGCCGCAGATGTGCCGGTTCAGCTGCGTGGCCCCGAGCGCTGCGAAGAACCGATCGGCCAGCACGCCCTTCTGCACGAGCCCTTGGGTGCCGTCGAGCGAGTACGGCAGCACCGTCTCGCCACCATGTTGCGCGACGGCGGTGCCGATCCGGTCGGCGATCTCGGTGATCGCGGCATCCCAGTCGACCGGCTCGAACCGGCCCTCGCCCTTGGGCCCGACGCGTCGTAGGGGCCGCAGCAGCCGGTCCGGGTGATACACCCGATCGAGGAACGGGTTCACCTTGGGGCAGAGCTGGCCGTCAGTGAACGGCTGGCGGGGATCGCCGCGCAGGTTCACGGCCACGCCGTCGCGCACCGTGACTTCCCAAGCGCAGGTATCGGGACAGTCGTGATGGCACGCCCCGCGCACGACAGACGTCGCAGCGTTCATCGCAGCATTCATCGACTGGAAATTCCCCGCAGCGATTCAAGCATCGCCCCTAGCATGGCTGAACCAGACCAGCGCGCCGTCGATGAATCCTGGGCGGAGCGTGCACGAGGCAATCTGCCCATGTCACAGACGACGTTCACGGGGGCCACGGCCGCCGCGCCGCCGCTTGACGACTCGCCGCGCCTGTTCAGCGCTCCGTTCCTCATTCTGAACATCAGCGCGCTCTTCTCGGCAGTGTCGTTTTCCGCGATGCTGCCGGTGACGACACTGCTGGTCTCGGTTCAGCTCGGCGGCGGGGATGTGGCTATCGGATTCGTCATCGGCGTTTTCGCCGTGACTGCGATCGCCGCCCGGCCGACGATCGGCCGCTTGGGCGACTCCCGTGGACGCAGGTACCTGATTGTGGTGGGAAGTCTTGCCACCGCGTTGACCTTCGCCGCTCATGTCTGGGCTGATACGTACGCCGTCCTGCTCGTCATGCGCTTGCTAACGGGGGGATTCCAAGGCGCCTTTTTTGTCGGCAGTGCAGCATTGGTCAGCGATCTGGCGCCTGAGCATCGTCGGGGCGAGGCCCTGAGCTGGTTCTCGGTGTCGATCTACCTCGGCATGTCTCTGGGACCGTGGTTCGGGGTTGCCGTCAATGACTGGGCAGAGACGTGGTCGCCGATCGGTGGCTTCGACACGGCGTTCCTCGTCGCCGGAGGACTCATGCTGATAGGGGCCTTGGTGGCCCGATTGCTGCCCAACGACTCACCTGGTTCAGCGCCGCATCGCAACTTGAGCGATGCGGAACAACCTGTGAACGGCGTTGCAGGGGCACCCGCGCATCGGACGCGTCTTGCCGCAGCGGCTCGCCCGATGGTGTTCGAATTGGTCGGCCGACAAGGCAGCAGTCCCTCGCTCTTGGAGCCCGGGAAGTCGAGAGCGCCGGCGGCCTCTCAGCACGCCGGACGCATCTTCTACAAACCGGCCTTGTGGCCTGGGATCGTCCTCGCGATGGGCATCATCATCTTCCCAGCGCTGTGGGGCTTCCTTCCCAAGATTGCCGAGCAGCAGGGTTGGAGTTCCGACTTCATCGGATCGATCTTTTTCATCTACGGCATCTTGGTGCTCGTCCTGCGGGTCATCGGCAGGAAGCTGCCCGACCAGCTCGGCACCAAGCGCACAGCGACGCTGGCACTCGTCGGCGCAACGGTGGGCATGGCAGTGATGGGCACATTCGTGTCGCAAGTTGGCTTCTATGTCGGCACCGTCATCTTGGCTCTGGGTGGATCACTGCTCTACCCGGCGCTCATGGTCGCTGCCGTGGATGGCGTGCCGCCGAACGAACGCGCCCAGGCAGTCAGCACCTTCACAATGTTTTTCGAGCTCTCGGCCGGGATCGGTGGGCCGATCCTGGGCGTCACGGCTTGGGTCGTCGGTGCCACCGTCGGTGCCTTCTACGCATCGGCGACCATGTCGGCCATTGGCATCGTGCTGCTGTGGATCTGGCAGCGGGGCATTTCTCGGGCCGGCCCGTAGCAGTACGCTGCCGAGTCCTTCAAGGAGGGTGATGTCGATGCGAGGCGTGAGGCGCTGGTCGGGATTGCTGTGCGCGATTGCCGTTGTCTCGATTGCCGGGTGCTCCGGGTCGGCGCCGACCATGGGCGAGGCACCGCAGCGAGAGCTTCAGGACTACGCACAGCAGTTGGTCAGCGACGCAGTCGACCACTTCGACGAGCACGGTCTCGACGCCACGATCGAGCACTACGACGACCCCGGCCGCGCCGACGGACCGTGGTATGTCTTCGTTCTTGAGGACCGTGACGGTGCTCTGTACACGGTCGCCAATCCGGCACGGCCCGAATTCGTGGGCACTACCCGTGACCGCATCGACCCCACTGGCTACGACTACGGCGAGGCATTCGCTGCGGTGACCGAGGGCAGCGGTGGCGCTTGGGTGAGCTACGTGTTCACCCATCCGGTGACCGGTGCAGACGCACCGAAGCACTCGTGGGTGGTGCGCCGCGGCGACGTGCTGTTCGGCGCCGGCTGGTACGAATAGCCACCATTCGATCCAGGCGGGACTGCATCGTCTAGGGTTCCGCCCTCGATGGCGACTACTCGATACCCGAACGCAAGACCTCATGCCGTGTGCAGGGCTAGCAGGTTCGACCGGGGCGGAATGGGCCGGTCGAGGCAGCACCGGGCCCGAGCGATCAGCGTGGTAGCCGTGACGGCATTGATGGCCATGGGTTGCGGTTCGTCTGCTCCTGTGATGGGCGAGGCTCAGGCACGCGAACTCGACGAATACGCCCAGACGTTGATCAGCGAGGCTGTCGAGTATCTCGACGAGAACGGCCGAGACAGTGCCGTCGAGCGTTACAACGATCCTGCCAGCGTGGACGGCGCCTGGTATGTGTTCATCATGGAGGAGCGAAACGGGGCCCTCTATGCCGAGGCGACGCCGACACGTCCCGACTTGGCAGGCACCACTGGTGAGTTTGTCGACGCGAACGGCTTTGACTATGGGGAGGCTTTCACGCGGATCACCGAGGATGGCGGCGGTGCATGGGTGAGCTATCTGTTCACCCATCCTCTCACGGGCGACGACGCGCCCAAGCGCTCCTGGGTTGTCCGACGAGGTGATCTGCTCGTGGGCACCGGCTGGTACGAATAGCCGCGTTCTGCCTCGTCGGCGACGCAGGCGGTCGTCCGGTCGCTGCCCGCTAGCCGGTGCCGAGCAGGATCATGGTGGCGACGTAGATGCCCAGCAGTACGACGCCGTCGATGCGTCCGGCGCGCTTGCCCACCAGGGCACCCAGGTAGGCCAGCACGACCACGGCCATCATCGCCCCGATGCCCAGGCCGGTGAGCGAGGGGTCGTCGATGGCGCCGGCGCCCACGAGACCCATCGCCCCGCCCACGGCGAGGCTGTTGAAGACGTTCGAGCCGAACAGGTTGCCCACGATCAGCTCGGTATGGCCCTTGCGAGCCGCCGCCACGACGGTCGCCAGCTCGGGCAGCGAAGTGCCGAGTGCGACTATCGAGAAGCCGATGAATCCGCCGCTCAGATTCCAGTGCTTGGCAAGGGCGATGGCACCTTCCACGGCGAGCTGGGCACCCACGATCACGCCACACAGGCCCAGGACTGCTCGTACCAGATTGCGCCACGCTGCCCCGGCGTCGCGTGCCGTGGTGCCGGCAGCGCCACCTGCATCGGGCAGCCGCTCGTCATCACGTGAGGTGCGGATGAGCCAGACCAGCGTGATTGCCATGAGAATGGCCAGCAACCCGCCTTCCAGCCGGCTGAGGTAGTCGTCCATTACGAGCACGGCGAAGATGGCTGCCGTAGCCACCGACCACGGCACATCCCGGCGCAGCGCCGTTCGCGAGAACGGGATGGGCATCAGCAATGCCGCCACACCGAGGCCGAGGCTCAGGTTTGCCACGTTCGAGCCCACGATGTTGCCCACGCCCAGCGCCGGGTTGTCGTTGATCGAGGCCAGCGCCGACACGACCATCTCGGGGGCCGAGGTCCCGAATCCCAGGACCACTGCGCCAATCACGGCCGGCCGCATGCGCAGCGCCGTCGCCAGGCGCGACGCACCCGCTACGAAGTGATCTCCGGCAACCACCAGCAGGACCAGTCCCGCCAGCAGCGCCAACAGTGCCCAGATCATCGCTGAGACCGTCCTGGCACGCCGGGTGTCGTCATCCGGCCGCTAGTGGTTGTGGCGCGGTGTGCCGTGCGTGCGCGAGGTGTCCCGGTACTTCACTGCTGGGCGCAGCACCATGCCTTCGTCGAACTGGCTGACGATCCCTCGTTGGATCTCCTGCCACGGGGTGTGCGACGGCGGCACCGGGTAACCGCCGGCGTCGTCCAACTCGGCGCGGCGCCGGGCCAGCTCGTCGTCATCCACCAGCATGTCGGCACTGCCGCGCCGCAAGTCGATCCGGACGCGGTCGCCAGTGCGCAGCAGCGCCAGACCGCCGCCGACGGCGGCTTCGGGCGCGGCGTTCAGGATCGACGGCGAGCCTGACGTACCGGACTGGCGACCGTCGCCGATGCACGGCAGCGAGTGGACGCCGCGCACCAGCAGTGCCGCAGGCGGCTGCATGTTGACGACCTCAGCGCCGCCCGGGTAGCCGACCGGGCCGGTCCCGCGCACGAACAGCATGCAGTGCTCGTCGATGCCGAGCTCGGGATTGTCGATGTTGGCCCGGTAGTCCTCCGGCCCGTCGAAGACGATGGCGCGGCCCTCGAAGGCGTCGGGATCGTCGGGATTAGACAGGTAGCGCTGGCGGAACTCGTCGGAGATGACGCTGGTCTTCATGATGGCGCTGTCGAACAGATTGCCCGACAGGTTGATGAAGCCCGCGTCGGCCAGGAGCGGCTCACTGGCAGCGCGGATCACATCGGTGTCCATGATCTCGGCGTCCGCGCAGTTCTCGCCGATGCTGCAGCCGTTGGCGGTCAGCGCTTCGGGGTGCGGCAGCAGCCCGGCACGCATCAGTTCGCCGACCACCGCGGGCACACCGCCGGCGTGGTGGTAGTCCTCGCCGAGGTACTCCCCGGCAGGCATGAGATTCACCAGCAGCGGCACTGCGAAGCCGTGTTTCTGCCAGTCGTCGTTGTCGAGCGGCACGCCGAGATGCGCTGCGATCGCGTTGAGGTGGATCGGGGCGTTGGTCGACCCGCCGATCGCAGAGTTGACCACGATGGCGTTCTCGAAGGCCTCGCGGGTCATGATGTCCGCCGGTCGAAGGTCTTCGCGCACCATCTCGACGATGCGCAGACCAGTCCGGTACGCCATCTGCGCCCGCTCGCGGTACGGGGCAGGGATCGCCGCGGAGCCCGGCAGCTGCATGCCCAGCGTCTCGGCGAGCGAGTTCATGGTGGTGGCGGTGCCCATCGTGGAGCAGTAGCCGACCGACGGCGCCGAGGACGCCACCAGGTCGATGAACCCGGCGTCGTCGATCTCGCCGGCCGCGTAGAGCTCCCGCGCCTTCCACACGACCGTGCCCGAACCGGTGCGGCGCCCCTCGTGCCAGCCGTTCAGCATCGGCCCGACCGACAGTGCGATAGCCGGCAGGTTCACGGTTGCGGCTGCCATCAGGCAGGCCGGGGTGGTCTTGTCGCAGCCGATCGTGAGCACCACGCCGTCAAGCGGGTACCCCTGCAGCACCTCGACGAGGCCCAGGTACGCCAGGTTGCGATCGAGCGACGCCGTGGGCCGTTTACCGGTCTCCTGGATGGGGTGCACGCCGAACTCGAAAGCGATGCCGCCCGCCTCGCGGATGCCCTCGCGCACCCGCTTGGCCAGCTCGAGGTGGTGCCGGTTGCACGGCGACAGGTCTGAGCCGGTTTGGGCGATGCCGATGATCGGCTTGCCCGACTGGAGTTCTTCGCGTGTCAATCCATAGTTGGCGTAGCGCTCGAGGTACAACGCCGACATGAGCGGATCGCCCTCGATGTCGAACCAGGCTGCGGAGCGCAGGCCGCCGCGTCCGATGCCGGGATCGGGCCCGCTGGGATGAATCGAACGAGGTTCGGAATTCGGAGATACATCTGGTTCGGGAGCCACCGGGCCACACTACGCGTCGCCCGTGATGGCGACGGAATCGCAGATCTCGCCCCAGCGAACGATCCGCCAAGTGTGGCCGTGATCGCCGCACAGGCCCAGAACTATGGTGAGGCGCGCTGGAGCCGTGCCACGAGGGGGTTCGCATGGATCCGAGTCCAGAGACACTGCTGGATCTGCACCGGCGCATGGTGCGGATCCGCCACTTCGAGGAAGCCGCCGGCCGGCTCGCGGAGCAGAACCGGCTGCCCGGGTTCCTGCACCTGTACGTGGGGGAGGAGGCCGTGGCCGCCGGGGTGTGCGCCAACCTCGACGATGACGACCAGATCAGCTCGACCCACCGAGGGCACGGGCACCTGGTGGCCAAGGGAGGCGACTACGGCGGGATGATGGCTGAGCTGATGGGCAAGGCCACCGGCTACTGCGGGGGCAAGGGCGGCTCCATGCACATCTGCGATCTCGATCTGGGAATGCTCGGTGCGAACGGCATCGTGGGCGGCGGCGTGCCGATCGCCGTGGGCGCCGGGTTCGCGAACAAGTACCGGGGCAGCGACCGGGTCTCGGTGGTGTTCTTCGGCGACGGCGCCTCGAACATCGGCGCATTCCATGAGGCCGCGAACATGGCGGCTGCGCTGTCGCTGCCAGTGCTGTTCGTGTGCGAGAACAACGAGTACGGCGAGTTCACGCCCCGTGACCGCACGATGGCCATCACCGATGTGGTGGACCGCGCCGCCGGCTACGGGATGCCGGGGGCGATCGTCGACGGCATGGACGTGGTGGCCGTGTGGGAAGCGGCCAACGAGGCCGTCAGCCGCGCTCGTCGGGGCGAAGGACCCTCGTTCATCGAGGCCAAGACCTACCGCTTCTACAACCATCATGGCGTGCAGACCCTCGGCATGAAGTACCGATCCGACGACGAGCTCGAACAGTGGAAGCAGCGAGACCCGATCGAGCTGTTCGAGGATCGGCTGGCAACCGCCGGCGTGCTCGACGCCGACGGCGCCCAAGCTGTTCACGCCGCAGCTGAGGCAGACATCGAAGCTGCGATCGCCTTCGCCGAGGAGAGCCCGCTGCCGGATCCCGACAGCCTGTTAGTTGACGTCTATACGCAGACCGCGCACCCAGGAGCCACCGTATGACACCCCCGACCGACACCCAGGAGCGCCGCATCGCCTACGGAGCAGCTTTCACCGAAGGGTTGGCGCAGATGATGGACGCCGATTCGAACGTGTTCGTGGCAGGCGAGGATGTGGGCCGGGCTGGGGGAGTGTTCGGCTCGTTCCGCGGGCTGAACGAGCGCTTCGGCGACATGAGAGTCGTGGACACGCCGATCAGCGAGCAGGCGATCGTGGGTCTGGGCACCGGCGCGGCAGTGAGCGGCCTGCGCCCCGTCGTCGACGTGATGTTCATGGACTTCATGCTCGTGGCCATGGACCAGATCGTGAACCAGGCGGCGAAGCTGAAGTACATGTTCGGCGGCAAGGCCACGCTGCCGATGACGATCACCACGAGCGCCGGCGCCGGGCTGTCGGCGGCGGCCCAGCACAGCCAGAGCCTCGAGGCAATGCTGTGCCACATCCCGGGGCTCAAGGTGGTCATGCCGTCGAACCCGCATGACGCCAAGGGCCTGCTCATCTCGTGCATCCGCGACGACAACCCGACGGTGTTCGTGAAGCACAAGCGCCTGCTGGGACTGAAAGGCGAGGTTCCCGAAGGTCTGTACGAGATTCCCTTGGGAGCGGCGGAAGTGGTGCGACCAGGTGACGACATCACCGTGGTGACGTACGGCCGGATGGTGCACGAGGCGACATCGGCTGCCAACGCGCTGGCGTCGGAAGGCATCGAGTGCGACGTGATCGATCTGCGCACCCTGCAGCCGCTGGACATGGACACCGTGGTCCAGTCGGCACAGCGGACCAGCCGGGTTGCCGTGGTGCACGAGGCCGTCCGATTCGGCGGCCTCGGCGGCGAGATCGCTTCGCAGATCGCCGAAGAGGCCTTCGATTACCTGGACGCTCCGATCGAGCGCATCGGAGCTCCGTTCAGCCCGGTGCCGTTCAGCCCTGTGCTCGAGAAGGAATGGGTTCCCAACGCTGAGATGATCGGCGAGCGAATCCGAGCACTCGCGGCCGCGTGAGCGAGGCTGCCGGCCCAGCAGTCGGAATCGTCGCGAACCCGCTGGCCGGCAAAGACGTCAGGCGATTGACCTCGGGGGCGACCCCGGTCTCAGACGCCGTCAAGATCGGTGCAATACGGCGCGCCGTGGTTGGTGCGGTCGAAGGCGGCGCCGAACGTGTACTGATCAGCGGGGACCGAGCACGGCTGGGGGAACGTGCTCTGGCGGGCCTGGAGGTGCCGGGGTCGGTGGAGGTTGCCGAACCCCATGGCTGGCACACCGGGCGCGACTCCCAGTTGGCAGCTGCACAGTTTCGTGACATGGGCGTTGGGGCGATCGTTGCGCTCGGCGGCGACGGCACCCAGCGAGATGTCGCAACGGGCTGGCGTGCGGTACCGCTCGTGCCGCTGGCCGTCGGCACCAACAATGTCTTCCCATTCCAGATCGAGGCCACCGTCGCTGGTTTCGCCGCGGGTGCGGTAGCGAGCGGTCACGCCGACGCTGCCGAGGTGACCTCGCAAGCGAAGATCATCGATGTCATGGCAGAGGGAGGCCAGCGCGCGGAGGTGGCGCTCGTGGACGTTTGCTTGGTGCGGGGAGCGTTCGTGGGAGCACGCGCCATTTGGGACTTGGGATCGGTGAGCGAGATCGTGGCTGCCATTGCCGAGCCGGATTCGGTCGGACTCTCGGCCATCGCTGCGGCCGCCGCACCCGTGAGAAGAAACGAAGTCGGCGGGGTGCATGTCCGCTTGGGGTGCACATCCCGGAATGCGCGAGGCGCGCAGAGCGACAGACTCATCCGGGCGGCCGTAATGCCCGGCAGCTATTCAGACATCGGCATCGCGCACTGCGAGCAGCTGCGCTTCGGCCAGCCGGTCACGCTGTCGGGTCCCGGCGTGCTGACCCTGGACGGAGAACGCGAGATCGTGCTGGGCCGGGGCAAGATGGCGGATGTCAGCGTCAATCCGGATGGCCCGCAGGTGATCGACGTGGGCGCTGCAGTTGCGGCGGCACAGCGACGGCGCTACCCCTTCGAACCTGCGGTTGCGGGCGGCTGAGCAAAGGGACGCCGATGGCCATCGAGTTTGCAATGCCGAAGCTGGGCCTGACGATGGAGTCGGGGACGATCCTGCGCTGGCTCGTCCCTGACGGTGCCGAGGTCGCCGCAGGGCAGGCAGTGCTGCTGGTCGAGACTGACAAGGTCGAGACCGAGATCGAGGCCTCGGGCAGTGGTGTCCTCGCTCAGACCGGCGAGATCGGCGTGGAGTACCCCTGCGGCGTGCAGATCGGTTGGTTCTTGGAAGCCGGCGAGGAACTGCCGGCACCGGCCGATGCAGCGCCGGCCGCTGCGCACGTGCAAGCGGCGGCCGTTCCCGCATCTCAGCCCTCCCCGCAAGCTGTCCCCACAGCGCCGGTGCGTGCGCCGGGCGAGCGGATCCTGGCGTCGCCGGCGGCCAAGCGGCTGGCCCGAGAGCTAGGCGTTGAGATCGCAACGGTTGCCGGAAGCGGACCCAAGGGCCGCATCACCGAGCGCGATGTGCGAGCGGCAAACGAGGCTCTGGCCACAGCGCCCGCGGCCGGGCCGGCCGGCATCGCGGGATCCGCGGCACCTGAGCCAGGCGCGCCGGCGCAGCCGCCGGCGACGTTCGCAGCTCGCCAACTTGCCGATCTGCTCGGCGTCGATCTGCGCCGCGTGCCCGCCAGTGCTGGAGACGGGCGCATCTCGCGTGCCGATGTGGCCGCGCATGTCCGCACCTTGCTGGCTGATCTCAGCTCACGATCCGCCGATGAAGGTTCAGCTGCGCCGCCCCTGTCGCAGGCCCCGACCGAACAGATTCCCCTGCGGGGGATGCGGGGCGTGATCGCCGAGCGCATGAGCGCTTCGCTCCGCTCGATGGCCCAGCTGACGCTCACGATGGATGTCGACATGAGCGCCGTGGTAGCAGAGCGGGCTGACCTCGTCGAAGCTGCTCGTGGCGATGACGCCAACGAGCGTGACGGGGACGCAGATGCTGTCGTAGCGGTGGTGCCGGGCTACACGGATTATGTGATCGCTGCGGCGGCGGCTGCGCTCGGTAGGCACCCTCGGGTGAATTCTCAGGTCACCGACGATGCGGTGGCGCTCTTGGGCGACATTCACGTCGGGCTTGCTGTCGCGCTTGACGATGGGTTGCTCGTGCCGGTTGTCCGCCACGCCGACCGGCTCAGTCTCGATGAGATCGCTTCGGAGACCACGCGCCTCGCCACTGGGGCTCGCGACGGCACACTCGGATACGACGACTACCAAGGCGCCACGTTCACCGTGACTGCCCTGGGCATGTTCGGCGTCGATGCATTCACGCCGATCATCAACTCGCCCAACACGGCGATCCTGGGCGTGGGTCGCATCCGCAACGAAACCGTGTGGGCAGGTGCCGCGCCTGAGCCTCGGCCCGTCCTGACCCTCTCACTGACCTGGGACCATCGAGCCTTCGACGGCGCCCCGGCAGCACGGTTCGCCGGCTCGGTACGAGACTTGCTCGAATCCCGCTAGCCGTCGATGTAGCTGCGCTTCGCGACCTCTTCGAGCATGACCTCGGTGGCACCGCCGCCGATCGGCAGGATGCGTGCGTCGCGGCACATCCGCTCGATGGTCGACTCGCGCATGTAGCCGATGCCGCCGTGGAATTGCATGCAGTCGTACATCACCTGATTCACGACTTCGGCGCCGAATGCCTTGACGCCGGACATCTCCTTGGTGGCATCGATGCCCTGCTCCTTGAGCCATGCGGCGTGGTACATCGAGGCGCGCGCTGCGTCGACCTTGGCCTGATTCATCGCCATGCGCTGGCGGATGGCCCCCAAGTCGTAGAGCGAACCGCCGAACGCCTTGCGTTGCTGGGTGTACGCGTTGGTCAGATCGATAGCGACCTGCGCCGCGCCGATGCCCATCCCCACGATGACCATCCGCTCATTCTGGAAATTCTGCATGGCGGCGTAGAAGCCCCGGTGCACCTCGCCGAGCAGGTGATCGCTCCCCAGCCACACATCGTGCAGCACGAGCTCGGCAGTGTCCGAGCAGCGCCAGCCGTGCTTGTCGAGCTTGTTGGCCACCTCGAACCCGTCCGCGTTGGTCGGCACCAGGAACATGGAGATCCCGTAGCGGTCATCGGGGTTCGTGCGCGCCGCCAGTGCGACGATGTCGCCGTACACGGCACCGGTGATGAACGTCTTGGTGCCGTTGAGACGCCACCCATCGCCGTCGGGCACCGCGGTTGTGCGCAATCCCGCCACATCGGATCCTGCGTCAGGCTCGGTGACGCCGATGCACATCATGGTGTCCCCGGACTGGATCGACGGCAGCCAGCGCTCAAGCTGTTCATCAGTGCCTGCATTGAGCAGGTGTGGCAACGCCATGTCGGTGTGCACCAGGATGTTCGCCTCAAAGCCTGCGTAGGTGGAGGTGCCAAGCGCTTCGGCGAACGTCGCTGAGGCAAGAGGGCCGAGGCCGAGCCCGCCCCACCGCTCGGGCACCCGCAGCGAGAACATCTCCAGTTCGCCCATGCGCTTGTAGATCTCGCGGGGCACCTGGCCGTCTTCCTCCCAGGCATCGCCGACTGGTGTGACCTCATTGGCGACGAAAGCGACCGTCTGGTCATAGATCGCCTGCAGCTCGTCGGTCATGTAGACGTTGCGGTGGACGGTGTTGCTCACTGGTTGCCTCCGGGCGGGGGGGGGTTACGCAGCCGGAGCTGAGCCTTGCTGAACCAATTCGGCGAGCGGGTCGCCGCGGCGGAACCGCTCAAGCAGCACGTCGGCGTCGAAGAGCACTCCGATGGGGTTCTCCGCGAAGACCGGTCCGTTCATGAACTCGATGCACTCGGCCATCGTCGCGAAGTTCTCGACCTGGAACTCCACCCCGTTGCCATCGGGATCGGCGTAGTACATGGAGGTGGTCGGCCCGTGATTGATGGTGCGCACCGGCAGGATGCCCTCCGCACGCAGACGCTCGTAGTGGTCCATGAGGTCGCCGAACGTGCCCATGGTGTAAGCGATGTGCTCGAGGGTGCCCTTGCGCGACTCGTAGCGACCCGGCTGGCCCCGGTTGACGAAGGCCATGCGGTGATGCTCATCGTCATAGGAGATGAAGCAGATGAACTCGTTCTCGTGGACCACCTGCGCCCCCAGCACGGTGCACCACCAATCGCGCACTGCTGCGATGTCGTCAGTGCGGAACACGCAATGAGCCATCTTGGTCGGCAGGCGGACTTGGGGAACGTTGGCTTGCGACGCCATGACAACTCCTCGGGTAACCCTTCCGGACAACCTCTCCGGTACGACCGTCAGCGGCGATGGCGGCCGCCGGGCCTCAACAGTATCGGGCGTTCGGAGATCTGCTCCGGGCGGTGAGCTCTCGACGTGCTCAGCTCAGGTCGATGCCTTCCAGCCGGCCGGTGGAGCGCCACTCGTCCAGCATGCGGAAGAACTTGATCGGGCCGGCGCCGTACATCGCGGAGAAGAATCCGTTGGGGTTCCCGAGCTTGCCCTCGTTGTTGTAGTAGCCGGGGGTGCACGCCTCATAAAACTGCACACCGAGACGAGCCTTGTCGGCCATCTCGTCCTGCCACCACTGTTCGGCCTCGATCGTGGGCTCGATGCGGGTGCATCCTCGATCAGCAGCCTCATTGAGCATGTACACGACGTGTGCGGCCTGCTCGCCTAGCGCATGCGGGACGTTGACGGTCACAGCGCTCTGGGTGAAGCCGAGGAAGAAGCAGTTCGGGAAACCGTGGCTAGTCAGGCCGTGGAAGGTCTTGACCCCGTCGGACCACTTGTCCGACAGCGTCTGGCCGCCCCGTCCGATGATGTCGTAGCCGGCGCGCCGGGTGTAGGTCGTGCCCACCTCGAAACCGGTCGCGAAGACGATGCAGTCAACCTCGTATTCCGTGCCGCCGACCACGACGCCCCGTGAGGTGATGCGCTCCACGCCACGGCCGTCGGTGTCGACCAGATGCACGCTGGGCAGGTTGAACGTCGGCAGGTACTCGTCGTGGAAGCAGGGCCGCTTGCAGAACTGCCGGTACCAGGGCTGCAGTGCCTCCGCGGTCTCGGTGTCTTCCACCACCTCGGCGGCACGCGAGCGCACCGTGTTCATCTTCTGGAAGTCGGCCAGCTCCATGAGGCGGCCTTTCTCTGACCCGGTGAGGCGGCGCCCGAGCCGCCGAGCGGCTGTCTTGGCCGCAATGCCGGTGAGGTTGCGGAAGATGTCGGTCCAGCCGTCGGAGACCAAGTCCACGTCCTGGTCCCCACCACTCACGAGGATGTTGAAGTTCTCCATGCGGCGGCGCTGCCAGCCGGGCTCCAGCGACGCGGCCCATTCGGGGTCTGTCTCGCGGTTGGCGCGCACATCGATCGATGACGGCGTGCGCTGGAACACGAACAGCTCCTTGGCCGACTCGCCGAGGTGGGGGATGCACTGCACCGCGGTGGCGCCGGTGCCGATGATGCCCACTCGCTTGTCGGCGAGCTTGGTGAGACCGCCCTCGGAGTTGCCTCCCGTGTAGTCGTAGTCCCACCGGCTGGTGTGGAACGTGTGCCCCTCATAGGAGTCGATGCCCGCGATCCCGGGCAGCTTGGGCCGGTTGAGCGGCCCGTTGGCCATGGCCACGAAGCGGGCCCGCATCCGGTCGCCGCGGTCGGTGGAGATGATCCACTGGGCCTGATCGTCATCCCAGCGCATCTCGGCCACCGAGGTCTGCAGGCATGCGTTGTCATATAGCCCGAAGTGGCGGGCGATGGCCTTGGAGTGCTCGAAGATCTCGGGAGCGAACGAGTACTTGTGCTTCGGCATGTATGCCAGCTCTTCGAGCAACGGCAAGTAGCAGTACGACTCGACGTCGCACATAGCTCCCGGGTAGCGATTCCAGTACCAAGTGCCCCCGAAGTCGCCTGCCTTCTCGATGACCCGGATGCTCTCGCAGCCCGCCTTGCGCAACTCGGCGCCCATCAGCAGACCGCCGAAGCCGCCGCCGATAATGGCGACTTCCACCTCGTCGAAGAGCGGCTCGCGTTCGACACGTTCGGTGTATGGGTCGTCGACATAGTTGGAGAAATCCCCGACCACTTCGACGTACTGCTCGTTGCCGTCGTCACGCAGCCGCTTGTCGCGTTCGGCCCGGTAACGATCGCGCAGCTCGTCGGGATCGAAGTCGATATCGGGCAGGAAGGCCTCTTCCAGCGTTGCCGGTTCGCTTGCCTCGGCGATCGCAGTCACTGGGGTTGGGCTCATGGTGCTGCTGCTCATTCGAGCCTCGCTCCTGTGTCGTGCGCCGCCGGGGCGAGCGGCAATATCTAATCAATCTTAGAAAGAACTGGGCGTCGTTCGGAGACGTGTGCCTGCTGTGTGCGTGACAGAATCGGCGCTCGTGCAGAGGGTCATCGCGTTGGACATGGAGGGCGTCTTGACGCCCGAGATCTGGATCGCGGTGGCCCAACGCACCGGGATTGACGAGCTGAGACGCACGACCCGTGACGAGCCGGACTACGACGCGCTCATGCGGTACCGGATCGACGTCCTCAACACGCACGGCGTGTCGCTCGAGCAGATCCGCGATGTGATCGCTGGGCTGCCCCTGCTGGAGGGGGCGCGGGAGTTTCTCGACGAGCTCCGGCAGCGCTGGGTCGTGGTGCTGCTGTCGGACACGTTCGAGCAGTTCGACGATCACTTCCTGGAATTGATGGGCTACCCCCACCTGCTCTGCCACCGTCTTGACGTGGCCGACGGGCGCTTGGCGGGGTGGAGACGTCGGGTGGACGATGCCAAGCGGCGTGCCGTCGAGGCGTACCGCGCGCTGAATTACCACGTGACCGCCATCGGCGACTCCTACAACGATCTCACGATGCTGAGAGCGGCCGACGCGGCAAGCCTGTTCCGATGTCCCGAGGCGGTAGCCGAAGCCAATCCGGACCTGCCGTCGGTGTCCAGCTACGGCGACCTGCTGCGCTGGATCGAGTGCGTGCAGGTGCCGGCCACCCGCTGAGCCCTGGGGCTCGGACGGCGGATACGCTGCGAGCCACATGTTCCCCACACAACGAGCAGGGACGGAGCGAAGCAATGGCGATTGAGGTCGGCGACCAGATTCCCGATGTGACACTGCGAGTACTGGACGAGGGCGGCATGCCTGCGCCCGTGCAGTCCGGTGAGATGCTGGGCAGCGGCAAGGTGGTGCTGTTTGCAGTGCCGGGCGCATTCACCCCGGGCTGCAGCAACGTCCATCTCCCGGGATACATCGAGGGTGCGTCCGAGCTTGCGGGCAAGGGTGTCGACAAGATCGTCTGTGTCTCGGTGAACGACGCGTGGACCATGAATGCCTGGGCACAGGCCCAAGGCGCGGAAGGCATCGAGATGGCCGCGGACGGCAACGGCGACTTCGCCGAGGCCATGGGCTTGGTCATGGATGGCTCGGGCTTCGGCCTGGGTTCTCGCTCGCGGCGCTATGCGGCGGTCATCGAGGACGGGACGGTGACCGCGCTCGAGGTCGAGCCGGCAGGCGCCGTCGACGTGTCGAGCTGCGCCTCGATTCTGGGCAAGCTCTGATCCGAGCCCGGCGGGCGTCCCGGCGCTCATGACAATCAGCACGCCGGAGATTGCCGACGTGGTCGGTGAAGCGGCATCGGCTGTGCACATCGGCTTCGATGTCGGCGGCACGAAGATCTTCGGCGCGGTGACCGACAACGACGGTGCCGTGCAGCGGACTCTGCGCGAGCCGACGCCCGACGGCGCGGCGCCGCTCATGACTGCCCTGGCGGACATGACGGCACGGCTCGGCACCGGATCGCGCCCGGTTTCCGTTGGTGTCGGGATGGCCGGTTTGATCACGCTCGACGGTCGCGTGACGGTCTCGCCCAACCTCACCGATGTCGACGGCGCGGACATCGGGTCAGGACTCAGCGACCTGCTGGACATGCCGGTGTTCCTTGACAACGAGGTGAACTGTGCCGCCCGGTGGGAGATGTCTGCCGGTGCAGCGCGCGGCATTCGCAATGGGGTCATGGTGTCGCTCGGCACGGGCATCGGGGGAGCGTTCATGCTGAACGGCGAGGTGCTGCGAGGTTCCGGTGGGCTGGCGGGCGAGCCTGGGCACATGATCGTCGAGGCAGGTGGCCGCCTGTGCGCCTGCGGGCGACGGGGATGCTGGGAGATGTACGCATCCGGTTCCGCGCTGGACCGGATGGCTGTCGAGCGACTCGGCGACGCATGCCGCGGGCCAGAGGTGACTGCCGCAGCACGCCAAGGTGATGCTGCCGCGCTCGAAGTGCTGGATGAGTTTGCCTACTGGCTGGCGCTGGGCATCTCGAATCTGTGCATCCTGACCGACCCCGAAATGGTGGTGATCGGCGGCGGGCTCAGCGAGGATTGGGATCTGCTGGCGCCGTCCACCGACCAACATGTGGCGGCGTTGCTCATCGGCCGATCAGCCGAATCGCGCCCCAGGATCGTGCCCTCCGAAGCAGGCGAGCTCTCTGCGGCGCTTGGCGCCGCCTTGGGCGGCGCGCAGTGTCACGGTGCTGCCTTGGGCGGCGCGCAGGGTCACGGTGCTGCCTTGGGCGGCGCGCAGGGTCACAGTGCCGCCTTGGGCGGCGCTGTTAGTCGAGTGACGTGAAACCGCTGCGCACGGCCGTGCTGGTGTTGTTGACGGCAGCGGCTGGCCTGCTGCCCACGGTGGCGGCCGTGCGCATGAACTCGTCAGCCGACGAAGCGGCAACGCATGCAGCCTCGCTGCGTACTCCCGTATTGGCCTCCACGCTGGATGAGCCTGTACCGGACGACGCAGGCGGGACCGGAGCAGCGACGTCCGCTCTGCCGCTGCTGCGGGCTGAGCGCGCACCCGAAGCGTTGTGGCGAGCGGCACAGCAGCATCACATCGGCAACGAGATGACCGCCTTCAGCTCCGATTGGCCCGAGCCGCACTGCCTTGCGATCTGGATCGACGGCGTCGAAATGTTCTCCAGCAATCCCGATCCGGTGATCCCCGCATCGGTGCAGAAGCTCATCACTGCTGCCGCGGCTCTGTCCGTCGTGGATCCCGATGAGCGGTTGGTCACTCAGGTGCTGACCGATGCGGAGATCGTCGACGGCGTCCTCGACGGCACCGTCTGGGTTGTCGGCGGCGGTGATCCGCTGATCATGACCTTGTCCTACGCAGATTCCCACCGGCGCCAACCGCAGCTGCGCACCCCGATGGAACGCCTCGCTGATGATCTCGTCGGGCTCGGCCTCGAGACGCTGCGGGGCAATCTCATTGCCGACGAGTCTCGCTACGACACAACGCGATTTCCCGAGACATGGCCGCAGCGGTACATCACGCAGCTGAACAGCGGCCCACTGTCGGCCCTGAACCTCAACGACGGCATCACTGGCTTCACGACAACACTGTCTGCGGCCGAGCATCCGGCCCGCTGGTTCGTGTCTACGTTGGCGGACCTGCTGCGGGTCCGAGGCGTTGCGGTGGACGTCGAGATCGACGTGTCCGCAGCGCCGAGCGGCATGAGCGAGATTGCTCGCCTCACATCGCCCCCGCTGGTGGAGATCATCCAGCAGATGCTGCGCGAGAGCGACAACACCACCGCGGAGATGATGCTGCGCGAGATCGGTCTGCGAAGTGCAGGCGAGGGCTCCACGCCGGCTGGCGCCGCGGCTGCCGAGCGGATCGTGTCGGATCTGGTGCCCGATCAGTCCCGGCCGGCCGTAGTGGACGGTTCGGGGCTGGATCGCCAGAACATGGTCACGTGCAGCTTCTTCGCGGCACTCCTGGATCACTTCGGCACCGATGGTGCTTTCGCGGCGGGGTTGCCGGTAGCGGCACGCACGGGAACGCTCTCGCACCGGTTCGCCGAGCATCCCGCAGCGGGTCGGCTTCATGCCAAGACCGGTCTGCTCACCGGTGTGAACGCTCTCGCCGGGTTCATCGAGACCGACAGCGGGACGGTGACGTTCGCGCAGATGCTGAACGGCGTGCCGCCTGAGGGCCGCCTCGGCTTGGAACTGCAGGAGTCATTGGCCGGACAGCTCCTGCGCTACCCGGTGGGAGACGCCGTTGCCCTGCGAGGATTGACCCGTGGCCCCGCCTGAGATTCGACCCATGTTCCCTCTCGGGTCGCCGCTGCTGCCAGGCGCTGTGCTGCCGCTGCACATCTTCGAGCCCCGGTACCGGGCGCTCGCCCAGCGGTGCACCAGCAACGATGAGCCATTCGGCGTCGTGATGATCGAGCGCGGCAGCGAAGTCGGCGGCGGAGATGTGCGCGCCGACGTGGGTTGCCTGGCCTCCATTGCCCAGCACCAGGAATTGCCTGACGGACGCTGGGTGATGCTGGCCACCGGCGATTGGCGGATCAGGATCGTCGAGTGGCTGGCTGATGATCCCTATCCCCGGGCGCTGGTGTCAGATTGGCCCGACGATCCTGCAGATGTGCCCGCCGAGGAGCGCAAGGCGATCGTGGCCCGACTACGCCGCCTGCGCGCACGGGCGTCTGAGATCGGAGCGCTCGGAGTCACCGCGGCCGAGTCGGCCGCCATCGACGACCAGCTAGCGCAGCTCGCCGAGGCCCCGGCTGACGCATCAGCGTGGTCGTTCCAGCTCGCGTCGCTCGTGCCCGCTGGCCCGTTCGACCGCCACAGCCTGCTGTGCGCCCCCGACCCCGCCAGCCGGGTGGATGTCATCGCAGAGATTCTCGACGGCGTAGAAGAACTGCTGGGCGAACGGTAGCGTCGCCATGACTGTGCCTCGACGAGACTCCGGCCTGCGAGCTGAGATTTCCGAATTGGTCGGCATGCTTCGGTCATACATCGTCCAAGAGACGGTGGGCCCGCTGCGCGGGCTGGGCCGGTATGTGCTGTTCGGCCTCATCGGCGCCATCGGGGTGAGCCTGGGAGTGGTCTTCGGGGCGCTGGGTGTGGTGCGCGTGCTGCAGGCGGAAACGGACCTCTTCAATGCGAACTGGTCATTCGTCCCCCATATGGCCGGGGCCGTCGTTCTCTTGCTGGCGATTGCGTTGCTGATTCGCGCCATCCGGCCGAAACGCACCGAATTCGCTGCGCCGGATCCGGCCGCGCAGCGTGCCGACGACAATGCAGCAGAGGATGACGATGGCTGACGGCAATAGGGGCACCGGGGCGGGATCGAGCACAGATGACGAGCGCATCACGCCGTCGGATATCGCCGATCGCGTGCGACAGCTCGTCGGCGGAGCGGGTGACGCGGCCGAGCAGGTGTCGAGCGCAGTAGTGGCGGTGGCTGCCGCTGTCGGAACCGGCCTCGTGTTGGCCGCATTCCTGTTCGGCCGTCGCAGGGGCCGCCGACGGAGCACGCTCGTCGAAATCGTTCGGGTATAAGAGGCTGAGCCCCATGGCGAAGTGGCTGAGGCGAATGCCAGCCCGAGCCACCGATGCGCTATGGCGACGGGCGCGGACCGGCAATGGGGTATGGCTGGCCGCTGCAATCATGGCGAGCGGGCTGCGGCTGCTTGTTCGGTGGTCGAAGCGCGAGCGCGAGGTGGTCTACCGCGGCGAATTGGCAGCGGGCGAACAACTCACGATCCGTCACGTGCCACCGGATGACGCCGGCGGCAGTTCGGCGGCGGAGGGGGCGTGAAGCAACCTGACGAGCTGGAAGACGGCGAGCTGCAATCCGGCGAAACAGTGCTGATGGTCGACAGTCGTCAGCGTCGGTACCTCGTGGTGCTGCGAACTGGCGGCGAGTTTCACACTCACGCCGGAGTCGTGCAGCACGATCAGATCATCGGCTCGCCCGAAGGCTCGGAGTTCCGCAGCGGTTCGGGTGCCCGCTTCGTGGCGGTGCGCCCGACGCTCGCTGATCAGGTTCTGAAGATGCCGCGAGGCGCACAAGTGATCTATCCCAAGGATCTCGGTGCGATCTGGATGCTGGCCGACGTTCGAGCCGGCATGACAGTCTTCGAAACCGGTGTGGGTTCAGGCGCCTTGTCGGCGACGCTGCTCCGCTGCGGCGCTTTTGTCACCGGCTACGAGCTGCGGGAGGACTTTGCTGAGCGAGCTGTCCAGAACGTCGAGAGCATCGCCGGTGCCGAGGCGCTGGATCGCTATGACGTACAGCTCCGCGATGCCTACGAATCGGTCGATCCGCCCCGCAGCAGTCCGCCACAGAGCAAGACCGGGACGGCGGCTGCCGGAGAGGCGAGTTCTTCCGAGTGCCGGTACGACCGGGCCGTGCTCGACATTCCCGAGCCTTGGCGTGTCGCAGTGCACTTGCCAGAACGCTTGCGGCGCGGGGGGATCCTGGTGGCGTACAACCCGTCGGTGACCCAGGTGCAGCAACTGCGCCGCACGCTGGACGAAGGGCCGTGGGCACTCATCGAGACCATCGAGGTCATGCACCGGAGCTGGCACGTCAAGGGAGCTTCGGTGCGGCCGGATCACCGTATGGTCGCCCACACCGGCTTCCTGACGCACGCCCGATTGATCGAGGCGTGACACGAGCGCTGGGTGCTGTGCTGCTGGTCGGCACGATGATTGCCTGCGGAGCCGATCCCGACGACTCCGGCCGGGCCAGGTTGCCGGTCGCCAGCGTCGCCTCGATCCCGAGTGCCGACGGTCCCGTCTGGTTGGGTGCACCGCCCGCATCTGTGACAGTTGATGACGGCGTGCTAGCCGCGGTCGTCGCAGTGCGTGCGTTTGGCTGCGGACCGGTGTCTCATGGCTCGGGGTTCGCTGTCGCGTCGGGACTGCTGGTCGGCTCGGCCCATGTTGTTGCCGGAGCATCGAGCGTCGAGGTTGCATGGAACGCAGGCGGCGACGAGCTCGTCACCGCTTCGGCGGACATCGTCGGGTTCGACCCGGCACGAGACCTCGCTTTGCTGCGTTCCGATGCTGCTGTGCCGCCGTTGCGAATCGAACGCGTGCGCTTCGGCAGCACCGGAGCAGTGCTCGGCTACCTGCACGGTGAGCAGCTTGAAGTGTCGCCGGCGCGCATCGAGCATCTGGTGCGGGCGTCGGGGCTCTGGGGTGACGGAATCGGGCGAAACGTGTACTTCCTTGCTGCCGACGTCCAGAAGGGCCAGTCCGGCGGGCCGTTGGTCGACCGGGGTGGCGTTGTCGGGGTGGCATTCGCCAGTGCGACTGGACCCGACGATGTCGGGTATGCGCTCAGCCGGGGCGAACTGCTGGGCTTCCTGGCCTCATCGGGAGTCGATGTGGGATTTGACTACCGTGGCGATGCGGTGATCCATACTCAGCCAGCGAGTCTCAGCGTGGCTTCCAGCGGCGACTGCCGCCTCAGATGACGAGTGCCCAGAAGCTCACGCCTCGATCTGTGCTTGTCGCTTTATTGAAGCTCACGCTTCAATAAAGATGCACTCCCCGGGGCACTCTTCGGCGGACTCGATCACGGCGTCGAGCTGCGAGTCGGGAAACTCTGCGAGCCCCTCGACACCGCCCGGTTCGGAGAAGATCTTGTCGCCTTCCTTCACGTAGGCAAGCCCGTCGTCGAGCAGCGTGAAGACATCGGGTGCGATCTCTTCGCAGAGCCCGTCACCGGTGCACAGATCCTGATCGATCCAGACCTTCATCGTGTAACGACCCTTCCTGTGGGGCGGCCCGAAGGGGGGAACCGAGCCACCTATGAAATCTACCGAGTCGGCGCGCGTCCTGCACGGCACTGATCGCCCCCGGCCTAGCGGCCGGACTGGCAAGCGGGCGGGCGTCGCGTCTTGCCAGCAGTGTCAGGGTAGTGTCGGCCGCGCATGGAGCAGGGCGACGACGACACCCAGCGCAGCAGCGCAGCGGATGCGGGCGTGCTCCGCAGCCGCATGCGCACGCTCGAGGAAGAGGTCGCACTGCTTCGGCGCAAGCTGGCCGACACGCCGGCGCGGGTCAGCACGCTTGAAGAACGTCTGCTTGAGGCGAAGGGTCAGCTGTCGGCAGCGGTCTCGCAGAACGAGAAGCTGACCTACACCCTGCGCGAGGCGCGTGAGCACATCGCAGCCCTGCGCGAAGAGGTCGACAAGCTGACCCAGCCGCCGTCGGCCTACGGCACGTTCCTGTCCCGCAATGACGACGGCACGGCGGATGTGCACGCCAGCGGGCGCAAGATGCGCGTCGCCCTGCACCCCGACTTGGCGGAGACCGAGCTAGTCGAGGGCAGCGAGGTGGTGCTGAACGAGTCGTACAACATCGTGCTGGCGCGTGGGCCCGAGACATCCGGCGAGGTAGTGACGCTGAACGAGGTGCTCGCCGACGGCTTCCGTGCGCTGGTCACGGGCCGCGCCGACGAGGAACGCATCGTGGAGCTCGCGGGCGACCTGCGCGACGAGCCGCTGCGGTCGGGTGACAACCTGCTGCTCGATGTGCGCTCGAACATCGTGCTTGAGCGTCTGCCACGACCCGAAGTGGACGATCTGCTGCTCGAAGAAGTGCCGGACGTCACCTACGAGGACATCGGCGGGCTGGATACCCAGATCGAGCTCATCACCGATGCCGTGGAGCTGCCGTACCTGCATCAAGACCTGTTCCGCACCTACGACCTTCCGGCCCCGAAGGGCATCCTGCTCTACGGCCCGCCCGGCTGTGGCAAGACGCTGATCGCGAAGGCGGTCGCCAACTCGCTGGCAGCCAAGGTGGGGGAGGTCTCCGGCCAGCAGGGCGCACGCAGCTTCTTCATCAACATCAAGGGTCCCGAGCTGCTCAACAAGTACGTGGGCGAGACTGAGCGCCAGATCCGGCGCATTTTCGAGCGGGCCAGGGAGAAGGCTTCCGAGGGTTGGCCGGTGATCGTCTTCTTCGACGAGATGGAGTCGCTGTTCCGCACGCGCGGCAGCGGCATCAGCTCCGACATGGAGTCGACGGTCGTGCCGCAGCTGCTTGCGGAGATCGACGGCGTCGAGGGTCTGCGCAACGTGATCGTGATCGGCGCCTCGAACCGCGAAGACCTCATCGACCCGGCGATCCTGCGTCCTGGCCGCCTCGACGTGAAGATCAAGATCAACCGGCCAGACGAGCAGGCGGCGCTGTCGATTTTCAGCACGTACCTCACGCCGACGCTGCCGATCGACCCGATGGAAGTGGCCGACCTGGGTGGCGGCGATCCGCACAAAGCCGTGCGGATCATGATCGAGCGGACTGTCGACGAGATGTACCGCCCCGACGATCTCAACCGCTTCCTCGAGGTCACCTACCAGAACGGCGACAAGGAAGTCATGTATTTCAAGGACTTCGCGTCGGGGGCGATGATCGAGAACATCGTGCGCCGGGCCAAGAAGAACGCCATCAAGCGGTCGCTTGCCACCGGCAGCAACGGCATCCGGCTGGACGACCTCATGGGCTCGATCCGCCAGGAGTTTCGTGAACACGAAGACCTGCCCAACACGACCAATCCCGACGACTGGGCGAAGATCTCCGGCAAGAAGGGTGAACGGATCGTGTTCATCCGGACGCTCGTCGATCCCGACGAGAGCGATGCGCTCGGCGGCCGAGCCATCGAGCGAGTGCAGACCAGCCAGTACCTGTAGAGCACTGCACGTTCAACAGGCAGCAACAGAGGTCGCGTCGGGAAGGCGCGTCTCTCCGCGCATCCTCTAGGGTCTCGCGCGGTGGCGGTTCACAAGGTCGTTGGCATCGAGACTGAGTTCGGCATCATCCATCGCTGCAACGGCGACTCCAATCCCGTGGCGGCGTCGTCGATGATCATCAACGCCTACGTCAACGGCTTCCTGTGCCAGCGCGTCAGCTGGGACTTCGAAGACGAGCAACCCGGGGCTGACGCGAGGGGATTCAACGAGTTCGACGCGCTAGCGCCCGAGATCGAAACGCACCTGGTCAACGCCGTGCTGACCAACGGCGCCCGCTACTACGTCGACCACGCGCACCCTGAGCTGTCGACTCCCGAGTGTTCGGACGCGCGCCAATGCGTCGTGTACGACCGGGCAGCGGAGGAGATCCTGATCCGGTCCATGCAGGCGGCAAACAATCTCCTGCCAGACGACGAAGAACTGGTCATCCACAAGAACAACAGCGACGGCAAGGGCAACAGCTACGGCTGCCACGAGAACTACCTGCTGGACCGCGATGTGCCGTTCGGCCGGGTGGTGACGCACATCCTGCCCTTCTTCGTGACCCGCCAGATTTTCTGCGGTGCAGGCAAGCTGGGCATCGAGGTCCCGATGGATGACCGCTCTCCGGCACCGTTCGGAGACCGGCCGTTCCAGATCAGCCAGCGCGCCGACTTCTTCGAGGAGGAAGTCGGACTCGAGACCACGCTCAAGCGGCCCATTGTCAACACCCGGGACGAGCCGCACGCCGACACGCGCAAGTACCGGCGCCTGCACGTCATCATCGGCGACGCCAACATGAGCGAGCTCCAGACGTATCTCAAGCTGGGCACCACCTCGCTGGTGCTGGCGATGATCGACGACGACTTCGTGCCCGAGCCCCTGACGCCGCTCGTGCCGGTCGCGGCGCTGCGCCAGGTGAGCTTCGACACTGCCCTGTCGGGGCTGATCGAACTGGTCGACGGCCGTCGCATGCGAGCCATCGAGGTTCAATGGGAGTACTTGGAGCTGGCGCGGAAGTATGCGCAGAGCCATGGCTTGGATCCCGTCGGCGGCGACGACATCGGCAATGACATCCTGGATCGCTGGGAAGCGGTGCTCACCGGGCTGGAATCGGATCCGATGAGCCTTGCGACGCAATTGGACTGGGTTGCCAAGCTGCGCTTGTACGAGGCCTTCGCCGAGCGGCACGACCTCGACTGGGATGATCCGAAGCTCGCCGCCCTGGACTTGCAGTATCACGACCTGCGGCCGTCCAAGTCGCTGGCCCGACGCGTCGGTCTTGAACGGGTCACCACCGACGACGAAGTGGACGAGGCGGTCTCTGCACCGCCGCCGACGACGCGCGCGTACTTTCGGGGCCGTTGCCTCGACAAGTTCGGGGACGAGATCGTGGCTGCCAACTGGGACTCGATGGTGTTCGACATCGGTACCGACCCGCTGCGGCGCGTGCCGATGCTCGAACCGCTGCGAGGAACCCAAGCGCACGTGGGTAGCTTGTTGGACGAGTGCCGGGACGCAGCCGAGCTGCTGCGCCGGCTGGGAAATTAGCCGCTGGGTTCAGCCTCGAACGCAGGCGGCAATCGGAACTCTCACGCATTCGAGACCCAAGCAATCGACACCGGAGGAGGCCCGAGATGGCAGAACGCGAGCAGATGCGACGGTCGGCTCCGAGGGAGACCGAGAGTCCCGCACCGCAGGACACCTCGTCTGAAGGAGCGACCGAACTGAAGGCGGAGCTCGACGACCTGCTCGACGAGATCGACGATGTGCTCGAGACCAATGCCGAGGAGTTCGTGAAGAATTACGTGCAGAAGGGCGGCGAGTGACCCCCATGCCCTTCTTCGCCCCAGGCGACGATCCCGGGGCGAGCTTCCTCGAATTGCTGCGGCGCACGGGCAGCGAGCCATTCGCCGGGCTCGCGCAGGTTCCCGGCGCTGAAGGGGGTTTCGGCGCCCTCGAGGGCTCCCACGCCACCACCGTGCTGGCCGTGCGCAGCTCCGACGGGGTGGTGGTGGCCGGAGACCGGCGGGCCACCAGCGGCAACCTCATCAGCCATCGCGACATGCGCAAGGTCTTCCCAGCCGATTCCTATTCGGCGGTCGCCATTGCCGGCGCAGCAGGCCCTGCCGTGCAGATGGTTCGTCTCTTCCAACTGCAGCTCGAGTACTACGAGAAAATCGAAGGCAAGCCGCTGAGCCTGGAGGGCAAGGCGAACCAGCTGGCCGAAATGCTGCGGGCACACTTGCCGCAGGCGATGCGTGGTCTCCCGGTGGTGCCCATCTTCGCCGGATTCGACCCTGTCGACGGGAGGGGCAGGCTCTTCCAATACGACGTGACCGGCGGCCGCTATGAGGAGCAGGACTACGCCACGGCCGGCTCGGGCAGCCTGCACGCCGGGACAGTCCTGAAGCTCGGCTTCCGTGACGACTTGAGCGAGCCGGAGGCACTGACGCTCAGCGTGCAGGCGTTGTGGCATGCCGCCGATGAGGACAGCGCCACCGGCGGTCCCGATCCTGTGCGCGGCATCTACCCGGTGCTGGCGGCGATCGGGAGCGTGGGATTCCGCCAGCTCAGCGACGCCGAGTCAGGAGCAGTATTCGCTGATCTGCAGGCCGAGCTCTCCGGCGGCAGCGGGGGAGCGGCCCGGTCCGGTTCAGCCGGCGCCGATCCCAGTTCCGCCGGAGGCAGCCGCAGCGAGGTGCCGCGATGAGCATGCCGGGGATGTACGTCAGTCCCGAGCAGCTCATGCAAGACCGGGCCGACTACGCCCGCAAGGGAATCGCCCGGGGACGCTCGCTGGTGACGCTGGAATACGGCCACGGCATCGCCCTGGTGGCAGAGAACGCCAGCGCAACGCTGCGCAAGGTGTCGGAGATTTACGACCGGATCGCCTTCGGCGGCGTGGGCCGCTACATCGAGTTCGACCAGCTGCGCATCGCGGGTGTCCGCCACGCTGAGCTGAAGGGATACCAGTACTCGCGTTCAGACGTGGAAGCTCGCAGCCTCGCCAACCAGTACGCGCAGATGCTGGGGCAGTTCTTCACCCATGAGCTCAAGCCGCTCGAGGTCGAGATCGTGGTGGTGGAGGTGGGGATCGGCGACGAGGCCAACCAGCTCTACAGGATCCAGTACGACGGGACCGTCATGGACGAGGAGGCGTACTGCTGCATCGGAGGCGATGCCGACGCGGTGCGCGAGCGGGTGGCCGAGGGCTACGACCCTGAGCTCGATGCCGACGCTGCCATCCGGCTGGCTCGTGCGGCGCTCGCTGGGCCCGAGCGTGAGATCGCTGCACCGGATCTCGAGGTGGCCTTGCTCGAGTCGAACCTCGAAGACGCAACACACCGCCGCCGGTGCTTCCGGCGTCTCGAGGACGACGAGGTGGCGGCCGCCCTCGGCGACGACGACTCCGATCAGGAAGATTCCTAGATCGGAAGTACGGTGAGCGCCGTGCAGCGGCGCATCATGGGTGTCGAGAACGAGTACGGCGTCACGTGCACGCTGCGGGGGCAGCGGCGCCTCAGCCCCGATGAGGTAGCGCGCTACCTGTTCCGCCGGGTGGTGTCGTGGGGCCGATCCAGCAATGTGTTCTTGGCAAACGGGGCGCGCCTGTATCTCGACGTCGGCAGCCATCCCGAGTACGCCACGCCGGAATGCGATTCCGTCTATGACGTGGTGTGCCACGACCGTGCGGGCGAGCGGATCCTCGAACAGCTCGTCGCCAGCGCCACCGAGCGACTGGCAGAGGAGGCGTTCAACGGCACGATCTTCCTCTTCAAGAACAACACCGACTCGGCCGGCAACAGCTACGGGTGCCATGAGAACTACCTGACCAGCCGCGCCGATGACTTCTCGAACTACGCCGAGGTGCTGATCCCGTTCCTGGTGACCAGGCAGATCTACGCCGGCGCGGGCAAGGTGCTCAATACGGCCAAGGGTGCCCGGTATTGCATCACCCAGCGAGCGGAGCACATCTGGGAGAGCGTGTCGAGCGCTACCACCCGCAGCCGTCCGATCATCAACACCCGCGACGAACCGCACGCCGATGCGGAGCGCTTCCGACGCTTGCACGTCATCGTCGGCGACTCGAACATGAGTGAGTACACATCGTTCCTCAAGATCGGCGCGGCGGCACTCATGCTGCGCATGCTTGAGGATCCCTCCGTGGTGCTGCGGGACATGACGCTGGAGAACCCCATCCGGGCGATCCGCGAGATCAGCCACGACATCACCTGCAGACGCAAGGTGCGCCTGGCCAATGGGCGCGAAGTGAGCGCATTCGATATCCAGTCGGAGTACCTGGAACGAGCCCTGCGCTTTGCCGAGACCAACGACCTCACGGAGGAGGAATCACGTGCCCTGCAGATGTGGGAGCACGCCATGACGGCGATCGGCGACGATCCGCTGCAGCTGGATCGTGAGGTGGACTGGGTCATCAAGCACAAACTGCTCACGAGCTATGCCGATCGTGCTGGGGTGGGCTTCGACGACCCACACATTGCTCTGCTGGATCTGCAGTACCACCATGTTCATTCGACGCGAGGCGTTTTCTATGTAATGCAGCGGCGCGGCCTGGTCGAGCGGGTCCTGGATGACGCCGATGTGCGTCGGGCGACCGAGGAAGCGCCCCAGACGACGAGAGCCCGACTGCGCGGTGCGTTCGTTCGCGAGGCCAAGGCGCGGCGCCGCGACTACACCGTGGACTGGGTGCATCTGAAGCTCAACGACCAGGCTCAGCGAACGGTCTTGTGCAAGGACCCGTTCCGTTCCCACGACGAGCGTGTCGACAAGTTGATCGAGTCGCTGTGATGCGCACCGCGGTCTGCCCGCTTCGGCGCTCCGCTGGCTGAAGGCAGCAGATGCCGCGCTTTGCGCGCCTGCGAGCCGCCGAGGTCCGTGACGTGCGGCCCGGGCTGGCGCGGATGACCCTGTCGGACGGCAGCGAGGCGTACGCGCTGACGGATCTGTGCGGCCCGGTCAAAGCCGGCGACGAGCTGCTCGTGAACACGGCCGCGCTGGACCTGCATCTGGGCAGCGGCGGAGCCCATGTGGTTCACACCAACCTCAGTGCGCCCTACCGCGGCGCTGGAGATCCAGCGCCTCCGGGCCGGATCATGAAGGCCCGTTATCTCGCAGAGCAGCTGCCCGTCGACGCGTATGAGGAAGCGACGGGCGATGCGCCCGACGATGTCGACGTGGAGACGCTGCCGTCGCTGGCGCGCGTGCGGGTGGTGCTGTGCGTGCTGCACAGCCACGCGCTGGCGCTGGCTGCAACAGTCCGCGATGCCACCGGTACGGCGCCGGGTTACGTCATGACCGATGGCGGAGCCTTGCCGTTCGTGCTCAGCGATCTCGCAGCGGCGTGCTTGGAACGAGGGGTGATAGCGACGGCGGTCAGCGCCGGGCAGGCCTTCGGGGCTCCTCTCGAGGCGGTCACTGTTGCCTCCGGCGTGGCTGCACTGGCGCAGCGAGGCGTCGAGCGCGTGGTCATCGCACCAGGGCCAGGGCACCTCGGGACCGCGAGCCCTCTGGGTTTCTCGGCCCTGGATCTCGTCGGCCACGCGGCCGTGCTGGACGCACTCGGGGCGGTGACAGCACTGGCGGCGCGTGCTTCGTCTGTTGATGAGCGCTCACGGCACCGTGGCGTGAGCCATCACACTCGCGCGATGGCAGCGCTGGCTCCCGCCCGGACAGCTGTGCCAGTCCCGGCAGGACCAGCGGCTGGCAAGGCAGCCGGGGAAGCAGCGTGGATCGAGGCGTTGGGGGAGCGCGCGGTCGGCGTGGAGCCGGTTGCCGTCGCCGATGCCCTTGCCCGCTGCGGCCTGAATGTCACCTCCATGGGCCGACCACTGACAGATGACCGGCGTGCATGCGCATGGCTGGGAGCCGCAGCGGCCTGGCTGGCGGCACCGGCATGACCATTCCCGACGAACCCGAGGATCTGCCGCCGCCTCGGCAGCCGCGCGTTCGGCGGGCTATGAGCCGACGCACGCGCAGCCTGCTGTCGTGGACATGGGTGCTGCTGGCGGCGGTGATGCTCGCGCTGCTGATGCGGACGTTTCTCATCGCCGCGTTCTACATCCCGTCCGAGTCGATGGAACCGGTGCTCGAGATCGGGGATCGACTGCTGGTCTCCAAGCTCAGCTACCGCATCGGAGATCCCGAACCCGGCGATGTTGTTGTGTTCCGGACCCCGCCCTCGATGCAGCCGGCGCAGACCGCAGAGCTCATCAAGCGAGTTGTTGCCGTCGGCGGCCAGCAGGTCGAAGCAGTGAACGGCCGACTCGTCATTGACGGATCGCCGGTGGATGAGCAGTACCTGTCCGCCGACGTGTACACGCGCGACTTCGGTCCAGTGCTGGTGCCTGCCGGATACGTGTTCGTCATGGGCGACAACCGTCGCTCGAGCCAGGACAGCCGTGTCTTCGGCGCCATCCCGGAGAGCGAGATCGTCGGCAGGGCATTTGCTCGCTTCTGGCCGCCCACGCGGCTCGGCGGCTTGTAGATCTGCGGCGCGGTGATCGGTGCCGAACGCGGTCAGGCGGGCTGCGTCTCGCAGATGTCGCCTGCAGGGGTTGATTCCTCCGAAGTCTTCGATGACTCGAGGCCAGCGAGCAGGCGGTCGACGTGATCGCCGTACAGGCCATCGAGGCCCATGTTCCGCAGTGCGGTCGCCAGGCGGGTGTGCTGCACGTCCCAGCCGAAGCAGAGGCGCTCGAATCGGTGGAAGAGAGCCGCGAGGCCGCCCGTCCAGTCCTTGGCGGGAAGGTTGACCGCATCGATGCGGGCATTGGCCATCGCGGCAGCCCGACGCTCTGGGCCCTCCTTCATGCGCCGCACCCGAGTCGAATCGACGATGTGGGCCGAAGTGCGCCGGCGCAGGTCGACCAGGAGATCCCAGTCGCCGTGGCACAGCCAGAGACGGTCCTCCGCACCGGCGGAACGGGCAGCGGAGATCACGGCGTCCGCCGCCGCAGGGTCTTTGAGATCGACTGACAGCTCGAAGTCGGTGCCGCACGCCTGGTACATGTCCGCAAGCGTGGGAATCTCGGCACCGATTCGATCGCGCTGCAACGAGCTGAATGCACGGCGAACACCGCGGTGCCAATCGACGCCGTCATGGTCCAGCATGGGATGACCGTCCTGGCTCAGCCAGACATCGGTCTCGAGGCCGGTTGCTCCCATGTCCAGGGCCAGGACGAACGTGTCCAGGGCATTGTCGGGGCCGTGCGCTCGTCCGCCACGGTGCGCGAACGCGATCGGAGGCGTGCGCAGTGACGGCAGCGGCTGAGGGGGCACGCCTCTATCGTGCCACTTGTGCCGGCGATATGGCTGTTGCCCATCGTTGCCTTCGGCGTGCTCGCCGCCCTCAGCATCGTCATGATCCGACGGCTGGCGATGGAGCTGCGGGCGACGGCACAGAGCCTGGCGTCCATCGCAGACGCGGCGGCAACGGTGCGTGCCGACGTCATGCGAGCGCGCGCCGCAATCGACAGCCTGGACGTGCCGTCGCTGCGCCAAGCCACTGCCGAACGAGCGCTCGGCATGGCGGTGCGGTGGGCTGCTCGCCGGGTACTGCCCTTCTGATGGGTCAGCAGTCGTTGCACACGGGTCCGCCTGCGCGTGCGCGGCACAGAACCGCCGCGCGGGGCCGGGGTTCTACCATCGAGCCGTGAGCCTGCAGCCCAACGAGGTGCTGATCATCGTGCTCGTGGCGCTGATCGTGCTCGGCCCCAAGCGGCTGCCGGGCGCAATCCGGGGCATCGGCCGCGCCTTCCGGCAGGTACGCGACTTCTCGACCACTGTTCGCCAGGAAATGGATGCCACGATCTCGCCGCCGATAGTCGAGCCCGCATCGCCGCCCGCACGTCCCCCCGCGTCAGAAGACCCAGAGGCAGAGCCGGAGGGTGACCAGGCCGACAACGAGCAGCCTGATGCTGCGGGACCGGCCGGCGATGACGTGACCAGAGACGGCGCTGCGTGAGACTTCGATGGCGCCGCCGGCCACGGCCGGAGGTGATGGGTTTCTGGGATCACGTCGCCGAGCTGCGGAACCGGCTCATCTGGAGCATCGTGGCCATCGGGCTCGGCATGGTTGTCGGGCTCATCGTGTACGACTGGCTCTTGGAGGCGGTCTTCCTGCCCCCGTATTGCCGAGTCCTTGAAGCGCGTGACGCTCCGGCGAGCGTGCTGGGGGACTCCTGCAGCCTGATCATCACCTCGCCGCTGGAAGGATTCCGCACCCGAATAAAGGTCTCGGCGTACCTGGGCGTAGTGCTGGCGATGCCGGTGCTGTTGTGGCACCTGTGGCGCTTCATCACTCCGGCTCTGGACCGCCGGGAGAAGCGATGGGCGGTGCCGTTCGTGATCGTCGGGTTCCTGCTGTTCGCGTCCGGTGTGCTGCTCGCCTACTTCACTTTCGAGCGGGCGCTGGATTTTCTGATCTCCGTCAGCGGTGATGTCGTGGATCCGCTGCTGGGGCCAGGTGCCTACTTGGGCTTGGTGACGTTCATGATGCTGGCATTCGGCATCGGCTTCGAGTTCCCGATCCTGTTGGTGTTCGCACAGCTCGCTGGGATTGTGACCCCGCGGCAGCTCAATAGAGCCCGCCGCTATGCCATCGTCGGCATCGTCGCCGGCGCGGCGATCATCACGCCGTCTGGGGACCCGATCACGCTGGCGGCACTGTCGGTGCCGCTGTATGTGTTCTACGAGCTGTCGATCCTGGTCGGTTACCTGATACTCCGCCGCCGCAGCGGTGAACCCCCGCTGCGGCGCCGATTCCGCCGGCTGCCGAAAGAGAGCGAACAGGGCGCCGTAGGCGGCGGGCTGACGCCGTGACCTCGAACCGGCCGGCAGGGCCACCGCTGTTCGCGGAACTCCTGAATGCGCGGGGCATCTCGCCAGACGGCTTTCAGACCGAGGCGTTCGCCGCGCTCGACCGGGGCGACTCGGTGCTGGTCGCTGCGCCGACCTCGTCGGGCAAGACCCTCGTTGCGGAGTACGGGATCGCGGCAACCCTGGAAGCAGGCAAGCGCGCCGCTTACACCGCACCGACCAAGGCGCTGTCGAACCAGAAGCTGCGCGAGCTGCGCTCGTGGCTGGGCTCCGAGCGGGTCGGCCTGCTCACCGGCGACAACGTCATCAGCCCGGATGCCGACGTGGTGGTCATGACCACCGAAGTGCTGCGCAACATGATGTACGCCGGCTCGCCGCACATCGCCCAGTTCGGCGTGGCCGTGCTGGATGAGGTCCACTATCTGCAGGATCCGTACCGGGGAGCGGTCTGGGAAGAGGTCATCATCAGCACGCCGCCGCACATGCGACTGGTGTGCCTGTCGGCCACGGTCAGCAATGCGCACGAGCTCGCTTCATGGGTCGAAGCCACCGCAGGCGGGTGCACGGCGGTGGTGTGCTCGCAGCGGCCGGTGCCTCTCGAGGACCGTTTCCTGCTCTACGAACGGCACAGCCGCCGCTTGGTGGACCTGCCGACGCTGCGGGACGGCCGCCCGAATCCCGAGATCGAGCGGATGGCCGAGGGGGCACGTTCCCGATCCGGCGGCCAGCGCCGGCATCGCCGGGCAGGTGCGCGACCGGCCCGGCCGCGCCGCTCGGAGATCGTCGAGCATCTGGCGGCCGGCGCCAGGCTGCCCGCAATCGTGTTCGTGTTCTCCCGCCAGGGTTGCGACGACGCCGCCCGGACGCTGGTCGCTGAGGGGGCGGCGTTTCTGGATGCCGCTCAGCAGCATCGCGTACGGCAGATCGCGGCGGCGCACACGGCGGATCTCGACGGGGGAGATCTCGACGCGCTCGGCTACCACGAGTGGCTGGAGCAGCTCACAGCCGGCGTTGCGGCTCATCACGCGGGCCTGATACCGGCCTTCAAGGAGGCCATCGAAGAGTGCTTCTCGGCCGGACTGTTGGCAGTGGTGTTCGCAACGGAGACGCTGGCGGTGGGCGTGAATATGCCTGCTCGCTCGGTGGTGATCGAGCAGCTCAGCCGCTTCCGGGGCGAGGGCTTTGCACTGCTGACACCGGGCGAGTACACCCAACTCACCGGGCGGGCGGGTCGCCGCGGTATCGATGAGACGGGCTTCGCATACACGCTGTGGCATCCGCAGACGGCGTTCGAGGAGACGGCCCGCCTGGCCGCAAGCGGTGACTTCGAACTGGAGTCCTCGTTCCGGCCGACCTACAACATGGTTGCCAACCTCATCGCCAGCCGCAGCCACGACGAGGCAGTCGAGCTCCTACAGCGGTCGTTCGCCCAGTGGCGGGCTGATCGCCGGGTCGGCCAGTGGACCGCGGAACTCGAGGTGGAACGCAAAGCGCTGCGCGAGGCTCGGGCACGACTGCGGTCGATGGGGGGCGGTCGTGGCCGTTCGCAGTCGCACGCATCGGCACGCGGGAGGTCGTCGGGCTCGGGTCGGCACCGGCGCGGCAGGCCTGCCGACCGCCGCACCGACCGGGCACTCGTCGATGCGGAGCGTCACGCCGAGCGCGTGGGAGCACGGGTGAGCCGTCTGAAGGATCGGATCAAACTCGCCAAGGGAGGGCTGGCCCGCCAGCTCGACGCCACCAACGAGGTGCTGAACATCTTCGGCTGTGCGGATGCCTGGTCGCTGACCGCCACCGGTGACTGCTTGAAGTCTGTCTTCCACGAGTGCGATCTGCTGACGGTGCTGTGCTTGCGCGACGGCGTTTTCGACGGTGTGGCGCCCGCTCAACTCGCCGGCCTGGTGTCGGTGCTGACCTACGAACATCGCAGCAGCCAGCCGCCGCCGCCGCCCCGCTATCCCGACAACGACTCCCGCGAGAGGGCAGCGCACATGTTCGAGCTGGCGTCACAGATCAACAGCGCTGAGCGACAGCACAGCGTGGCGCCGTCGCGCGCGCCCGACGCAGCGTTCTTCGCCATTGCCCATGCCTGGGCTGGCGGGACGGCATACACCGATCTGTGGCACGGCGATGCGGGGGGCGACCAAGTGCCCTCTGGCGGCGATTTCGTTCGCCAGATGCGGCAGCTCATCGATCTCGTCGACCGGATCGCAGGCGTTGCCTTCCAGCAGCGCACACGGCGCGCCGCAGCCGATGCCTGCTCGGCACTCGACCACGGTGTCGTCGCTGCAGCTGCCCGAGTCTCCGATGGCCGGGTGGGGGAATCTGTCACCGCGGCGTCGGGAGACGGCTTCGTGTCGTTGCCGGTGGTGACACGCACGCGCAGGCTCACGTGACCGTCCGGCGCAACGAGCCGTGGGGAATCGCAGCGATGCTGCCCGATGGGGCGCCGATCGCCAGCAGCAATGCCGAATTGCGCCGGTTGACCACCTGCCAGCGCACCGGTGACGCACCAGCGGCGCCGGTCGGCGTGGTCGGCGGCGACCTGTGGCGCGTGGTGGGCGCACCGGCAGGCGGTGCGGATCGCCTGCATTCCGGACACGCGCGAACAGCGGCCATCGACCTCATCGAGGTAACTGCGGACGGCGAGACGCACTGGGCCTGCGTCGGGGCCATCGCGCGCAACTCGTGGTGGCGAGGCCCCGTCGTGGTTGCCATGAGTGCCGAATCGCTCGGGCCGTGGCGACTGGCACCCGCAGCCCATCCCAACGACGGACGGCTGCACGTGCTCAGCACCGGTTTGGATCAACCCACGCTCAGCGCAACCCAACGACTACTGGCCCGACGGCGGCTGAGGTCGGGAGCTCACGTACCGCACCCGGCCATCGCCGTGCGGCGTGTGCAGAGCTGGGAGCATCGGTTCGATCGGCCGCTCGGACTGTGGCTCGACGGCGAGATGGTCGGCAGATGCCGTGAACTTGCTCTCGCAATCCGACCTGATGCCGCAGTGATCGTGTTCTGAGCCCAGGCAGTGCCTGCCGGTCCGCAGGATGCGGTCGTGCGGGCCATACCATCGGCGCAGTGTCTCCGCCGACCCGATCCACCGGTGATCCGGTAGTCCACTACACCGCCGAGACGTTCACGCCCGCCGAGCAGGACATCCTGCGGCGGTATGTGACGAACCTGCGACAGCCGGTCTTTGCACTCGTGAACCTGCCTGAAGTGGTCAAGGGGGCACTGTTCGCCCGCTACTCCAGGACGCACAAGAGCCTGCGACGGCTGCTGCTGGACGAATTCGTGGACGATCTGGATATCTCCGGCGATGAGACCATCGACGCCACGGTGGGCGTCGCCCGCGCCGAGCAGCTGTACCAGCGCGTGTTCGTGGAATACGGCGACGACTCGGTGGCGCAGCTCGGAGCCGTGCACCTTGCATGCGAGCAGGCCTCCAACCTGCTCACCAAGATCCTCGAACGAGGGCGGCTGATGTCGTACCTCGAACAGTCCACCCGCTACCTCGCTTACGACGAGCGAGTCCAAGG
The DNA here is from genome assembly GCF_965204125.1 of Candidatus Poriferisodalis sp. GTDB lineage: Bacteria > Actinomycetota > Acidimicrobiia > Acidimicrobiales > Poriferisodalaceae > Poriferisodalis. Next base: position 2,995,214 of record NZ_OZ241968.1, read on the forward strand.
GCGGTACCGGTACCACCGGCCGCCCGAGGTGATGGGCTCGCGTGCGGGGACACGATTCGTCGGCGACGTGGACCGCATGTTCGACTCCTACGGCGACCTGGTCCGCCGCATGACGGCCTGGCTGACCGAGCATCCCGATGCGGCGGCCGGTGCCGCCAAGGGCAGCACCTCGTCAACTGTCACCGCCAAGGCCGGTGACCTGGCCCGCCGTCGGGCGATCCGGGCCCAGGCGTTCGACACAGCCCGGGGGCTGTTGCCGGCGGCCAGCCTGTCCAACGTCGGCATCTTCGGCAGCGGGCAGGCCTACGAAGCGCTCCTGCTGCGGATGCGGTCGCACCCGCTGCCCGAGGCACGCAGCTACGTCCAGATGATGCTGACCGAGCTGCGCAAGGTCATCCCGTCGTTCCTGCGGCGTGTTGATCAGCCCGACCGGGGCATCGTGTGGTCGGACTACCTCGAGGCCAACCGAGTCGCGATGTCCGAATTTGCCGCGGACCTCTTCGCCGAGGACGAACCGGAGCCGGTGCCCGAGGTCCAGCTGACCGACTGGGATCCCTCCGGCGAGGACAAGATGCTGGCGGCCATGCTGTACCCCTACACGTCGCTGGGAGAACCGCAGATCGCTGCCCGTGTGGCCCAGATGACCGAAGCCGAGCGCATGGAGCTGGTGCAGCGATACTGCGGCGAGCGGACGAACCGGCGCCACCGACCAGGCCGGGCGCTCGAACGCCTCGACTACCGGTTCGATGTGCTCGCCGACTACGGCAGCTTCCGCGACCTGCAGCGGCACCGCCTGCTCACCATCGAATGGCAGCCGCTGAGCCCACAGCATGGGTACTCCGTGCCGGCGCTCGTGGATGCGGCCGGCGGGGGAGAGGCCTACGACGAGGTGATGGAGCTGTCAGCCGAGCTGTACGACACGCTCGCAGAAGCGGTCGGAACTCTCGAGGCGTCCTACGCCGTGTCGATGGCCTACCGCGTGCGCTACAGCATGCAGTTCAACGCCCGTGAGGCCATGCACATGATCGAGCTGCGATCGCAGCCGCAAGGGCATGAGGACTACCGGCGGGTCGTAACCGAGATGTATCGCCAGATTGCCGAGACCGCAGGGCACCGGGCGGTGGCTGCGATGCTGACGCACGTAGATCTGTCCGAGGGCATCCTGGGGCGCTTGGGCGCAGAGGAAGCCACGGCACGACGGCAATCTGCCGAACCTGCCTGACGGTCGAGCCCCGGGGATCTCGCCTGATGGAATGCTCCGCATGGACGTAGTGGCCCGCCCTGCCGACCGTGAGCACGTGGGAGTGCTCGCGCAGATGGCGGCCGACGCCGTGGCCGAGCAGGTTGATGCGCGCGGCGGTTGGGTCTGGTCGCGCCGGGAGGTGCGAACGAGGCCGTTCGAGGAGAGCTTCGCCGAGGCCCTCGAGCACCCTGACAGCGCCGTGTGGATCGGAGAGATCGACGGCACGCCGGTCGGCTACGCCGTTGCCGCCGTCGAGCCGTTGCAGACCGGAGAGATGCTGGGGCGCGTGGCCGACCTGTATGTCGCTCCCGGTGCCCGCGAGGTCAGCGTCGGGGAGGCGCTGATCGGAGAGGTGCTGCAGTGGTGCACTGAGCGGGGCTGCGTGGGCGTCGACTCGCTGGCGCTGCCGGGCAACCGTGCCACCAAGAACTTCTTCGAGACGTTCGGATTCACTGCACGTCTGCTGGTGCTGCACCGCAAGCTGGCGCCTGGCGCTGAGTCTCCAAGCGAGCCGACTCCCGAATCGCCGTGAGCGAGCCGGTTCCTGAAGTTTGCGTCGGCGGAGTTGCGGTGCGTGGCCGCTCCGTGCTGCTGGTGCGCCGTGGCCGCCCGCCGGCTGAGGGACTGTGGGCGTTCCCAGGGGGGCGTGTCGAGCCCGGGGAGTGTCTGAGCGACGCCGTCGAGCGCGAACTGGCCGAAGAAACCGGGCTCGTGGTGCGGTGCGGCGAACTCGTCGGCGTGACCGAGCACATCAGCGAGCAGTTGCATTTCGTGATCCTGGATTACGCCGTGGAGTGCCCAGCCGATGCGACACCGGTCGCCGGCGACGACGCGGCCGATGCCCGTTTCGTGGAATTCGACGAGATCAGGGCGGGTGCGCTCCCGCTCTCACGCGGGATGCGTGACTTCCTCGACCGCCACGTCTTCGGCGACTGAATCTTCGACAGCGTCTTCGGTGGGGGCTTCGGTATCGCTGCTGTCCTCGGATGGCGCAGCTTGCCCGGTCTTGGATCTGCGAGAGCGGCCGCGCCGCGGCTGTTTGCGCTGGCTTGCCTCGGTCGGGTCGATACCGAGAGCGGTTGCCACCTCGGGCAGGCGAGACGCCACCTTGCGCACGGCTTCGAGGAGCTCCTCTGTCGGCTGCTCCGGGATAGCAGGCAGCACCACATAGGGCCGCACCGGCGAGTACGCCACTGCTTCGAGCACGACGGCGATCCGGTGCTGGGAAGCTCCGGTGCCCAGCGCGGCGTTGGCCTGGGACGTCAGTTCCTGAGCGATCTCGGGCGGAAGCGGTGCTCCCGCCTTGGGCGGGCGGGAGCTCAGGCGCAGCGCTCGCACGACGCGTCCTTCGGTCAGCGTGGTCCGCAGCTCGTCGTGCCACTCACGCTGACTGCGCTCGACACGTTCGTTGAGCCCCTCCCGGATCTTCTCGGCCAGCTCCCGGGCCTCTGCGTCGCGGGCATGGTCTTCGGCGGCCACGAGGACAGAGCGAAGGTCGCGCAGGTCGACTCGTTCGATGCCGGCGATGGCGGCATCGGCGCGGTCGCGCCACTCGGCGATCTGCACTGGACCGATCAGCGACTCCGCGAGCTGCAGCACACCCTCAGCCGGCACTTCGGGCGCACCCTCGGCAGCCGCCTTGCGGTTCTGCTCGGTGATCCCGGCACGCACTGCAGCCAGGCCGCCGCGTACCACCTGTTCCGCCACGACTTGCTGCTCAGCCGGCAGCGAGGCGATGAGCGCATCGCGGTGCTTGCGACTAGGGCGGAGCTTGCGCGCCTTGGGGCGCGGGGGGCGTTCGGGGGTATCGGGCTTTTTCTGGGCCTCGGCGTCTCGCGCTTGCCGCTTGCCGCCGCCGTCACGTCTGCGACGACCGTCGCCCTCGCGTCGCTTGCGCTGCTGGGGCTTGTCACCGCTCGAGTCGGCGGCGCCGTCGCGGCTCCGACGATCTCCGTGGCGCTTGCGCTGGGAACCTCGTGAGTCTCGTTCGCCGCTTCGGCGACGTCCTCGCTCGCCTTCGCCGGTGCGCTTACGGCTGTCACGACTGCGGCTCACGCGGGCGGTGGTGGTCCCTGCACCACGGTCAGGGGGGCCGATCATCTCGATGCGTTCCGCGGGGGGCTTGCCGCTGCGGGCCTTGGGCGGGAGCACCTCGGTGACGAAGATGCCGTCGACCTCGAACTCAGCGTCGACGCGCAGGACATCGCCCGCAGCAGCGCCCTTCGGCAGCAATTCACCGTCCAGCACGCCTTTGGGCTGCTTCGCGCCTGCAGCGCGCCACGTCCACGAGCCGTCGTCACGCCGGCTCGTCAACTCGACTTCGAGGCGACGGCTCACGGCGCCTTCACCAACACTCGCGGGAGGTTAGTGGCGTGCCTCCGGTTTGGCGGCACTGGATCACGCAGCGCCGCAGGTGCTCTTGAGCCCGATCGGAGGCCTGCGAGAAAATTCCTCGGAGGGGGACGGTAATCGTCGTACCCTCGAAAGCAGCCACCGGGTGTCCCGCGTTACAGCGATTCACCTAGGCATTGGTGGCGCGCTCACGCACGCCTATAGCTCTACGACACCACCAGTCCCTGAAAGGGCCTCCGACGATGGCCGGACCGACCGCACCGACGACGATCGCACGCGAGATCCACGAGGTCGACGTCGCTGATGAGATGCGTGATTCGTTCATGCCCTACGCGCTGTCGGTCACGACGGCCCGGGCGATTCCCGACGTTCGTGACGGCCTCAAGCCGGTGCAACGGCGGATTCTCTATGTGATGGACGACCTGGGCCTGCGGCCCGGCACGCCGTTCCGCAAGTCGGCTGGGGTCGTGGGCGAGGTGATGGGCAAATACCACCCCCATGGCGACGGCGCCATCTACGAGGCGATGGTGCGCATGGGCCAGGACTTCGCTATGTCGGTGCCGCTGGTCGAGCCGAAGGGCAACTTCGGCAGCCTTGACGACCCACCGGCCGCCTACCGCTACACCGAGGCTCGGCTGAGTCCGGCCGCGATGACGATGGTGACTGGTATCGACGAGAACACCGTCGATCTGGTGCCGAACTTCGACGGCGAACGGACCGAGCCGGCGTGCCTGCCGGCGTTGCTGCCGAACCTGCTGGTCAACGGAGCGAGCGGCATCGCAGTGGGCATGGCCACCAACATGGCGCCGCACAACCTGTCCGAGATCTGCGCCGCCCTGAGGCTGGTGCTGCGCCAGCGCCGTCCCAAGCCCACGATCGCCGAGCTCATGGCCCACGTGCCCGGACCCGACTTTCCTGCCGGCGGGGTCGTCATCGTCGATGATGCGCTCGCAGAGGCCTACGAGACCGGCCGCGGCACCATTCGCATCCGGGCGAAGGCCCACATCGAGCCGCTGACTGCCCGCCGCGACGGCATCGTGGTGACCGAGTTGCCCCACATGGTCGGTCCCGAACGGGTGCAAGCCAAGATTCGTGAGCTGGTGGCCAGCGGGCGCCTCGACGGCGTGGCCGCGGTGAACGATCTCTCGGATCGCAACCACGGGTTGCGGCTGGTGATCGAGTGCAAGCCGGGCGTGAATGCCCACGCCGTGCTGGAGAGCCTGTGGAGCCTGACGCCGCTCGAGGACACATTCGGCATCAACAACGTGGCCTTGGTGGACGGGGTGCCCCGCCAGCTCGGCCTGCTGGCGCTGTGTGAGCACTACATCGCTCACCGGCTCGACGTGATCGTCCGGCGCACCCAGTACCGGCTGGACCGGGCGACCGAGCGGGAGCACATCCTGGCGGGCCTGCTGGTTGCGCTCGACGACATCGATGAGGTCATCGCGATCATCCGGGGAGCAGCCGACGTGGCGGCCGCACGGACTGAGCTCATGGCGCGCCTGGACCTCACCGAGATCCAGGCCAACCACATCTTGGACATGCAGCTGCGGCGGCTGACCGCCCTCGAGACGCAACGCCTGCGCGACGAACTCGCCGAGGTCCGCGAGGCCATAGACGGCTACCGCAAGATCCTGGCGTCGGACGCACGGCGCAGGACGATCGTGGAGCGTGAGCTGGACGAGCTAGTGGAGCAGTTCGCGGTGCCGCGCCGCACCCAGATCAGCCATCGCGACGAGATGGTGAGCGCTGCGCCAGCGGTGGGGGAGGGGAGCGCGGAAGGAACCCTCGATCTCGAACGCGACATCGTCGGTGACGAGCGGACCAGTCTCGTGACGCTGTCCACGTCGGGCCTGCTGGGCCGCCGGCACGAGGAGGATCCCCTGAGCGCCAAGCCAGGTCGCCACGACGTTCTCCTGGCGACGGCGACCTCCTCGGACTTCGACGTGGTGCACCTGGTGACCGACCGAGGCAGGGTGCTGCGCACCGAAGTGCGGTCGGTTCCCGAAATGCTGCGGGGGAGTCGTGGCGCACCCGTGCGCGAGATGTTCTCGCTGGCGCGTGGCGAGCAGCCGGTGGCGCTCTTCGGCCACGCTGGCGCACCGATCGCTCTGGTGACGCGCGCCGGCATCGCGAAGCGTCTCGATGCTGGGTCGCTCATCTCAGTGCGCAGCGGGAACACCGTCATCTCGCTCGGCGACGGCGATCGGGTCGTTGCTGCCTTCGAAGCTTCCGACGGTTCGGAGGTGGCGCTGGTGTCCACGACGGGTCACGTGCTTCGGTTCGGGGCAGAGGCGCTCACCGTGCGAGGTCACGGCGCAGCCGGTGTCGCTGGCATCAAGCTGCGAGCTGGCAGCACCGTCGTGGCAGCTGGATCAGTTTCCTTCGGGGCCGTGGTGGTGCTGGTGACCGACGAAGGCGCGATGAAGGTCACCGAGATCTCCGACATTCCCTCACGAGGACGGGGAACCGCCGGTTCGCCGACAGTGAAGCTGGCTGGCTTCGAGACGCAGGTTGCCTACGGATGGGTGGGTCTCAACCGGCAGATCGCCGCGATCGTGGCACCCCACGACGACATCGGGTCACCAGACCCGATACCGCAGCGGCCCGAACTCGCTCCGACCCGGCGCAACGGGCAGGCCAAGCACATCGCCGAGCGCATCCTTGCGCTGGGGGAGTACCGGTTCTGATGGCACCATCATCACCGTCGATCACCAGCAGGGCCCGCACACCGAAGATGTCCGAGAAGATGCCCGACTACGACGCGAGTGCTATTGAAGTCCTCGAAGGACTCGAAGCGGTCCGCAAGCGCCCCGGCATGTACATCGGCGGCACCGGCTCGGGCGGGTTGACACACCTGCTGTGGGAAATGATCGACAACGCCGTCGACGAGGCCGCTGCAGGCCACGGCAAGCTGATCGAGATCACGCTGCATGACGATGGTTCCTACGAGGTCATCGACCGCGGCCGCGGCATCCCGATCGACATCAAGCACGACAACATCACCGCTGTCGAGGTGGTGTTCACCGAGCTGCACGCCGGCGGCAAGTTCGGCAACGGGGCCTACGGAGCCTCCGGCGGGCTGCACGGCGTGGGCGCCTCGGTGGTGAACGCGCTGTCCAGCCGCATGGAGGTGGATGTGAACCGCAAGGGCGCTACGCACCGCCTGGAGTTCAAAGACCGCATCGCTGGCCACACCGACAGCGCCGGCCGCTTCCGAGCGAGCCATAAGCTCAAGCGGGTCGGCCGGGTGTCGGCTGGGCGCACGGGAACGCGGGTGCGGTTCTGGCCCGACGCGGGGATCTTCGACCCCGCCGCCACGGTGGACTTCGACGAGGTACGCGAGCGCATCGAACAGGTCTGCTTCCTTGTGCCCAAGGTCAAGATCAGCATCGCCGATCGCCGCCGAGACCCAGCCGTCGTCGAACAGATTGTGTCCAGCGGGGGTCTGGGCGATTTCGTCGACAAGCTCTCAGGTGACAACGAACCGGTGACCGGGCTGATCCGCCTGACCGGCTCGGAGTCCTTCACCGAGCGGGTTCCGGTGGACGGCAAGCTCACCGACGTCGAACGTCAGTGCGACGTCGAGATCGCCATGCGCTGGACTCGCTCGTACGACACTCGCATCGTCGGCTTCGTGAACACGATCCCGACGCCGGAGGGCGGCACGCACATCGCCGGATTCGAACGGGCGCTCACCGCCTCGGTGAACACCGCGCTGAGCGAGGCCGATCCCCGCAAGCTGCGGCGTCTCAAGGACGATGCCCGGGCGCAGCGAGAAGATGCCCAGGAGGGCTTGATCGCGGTAGTGCGGGCAACCTTTGCCGAGCCGCAGTTCCGTGGCCAGACCAAACGGGAACTCGGCACCCCGCAGGTGCAGCGGATCGTGGCCAACGTGGTGCGGGAGGGCCTGCGCGCCTGGTTCGACGGCAGCGCACCCGGTTCGCGCAAGGTGCACGTGCGAGCGCTGATCGACAAGCTGGCAGACGCCGTGCTGAACCGGGTGGAGTCGCGGCGGGCGCTCGACCAGCGACGCAAGGCAGCCGCACTGGGCAGCAACGGCATGCCCGACAAACTGGCCGACTGCCGGCTGCATCCCGACGGGGAACTGCTGATCGTCGAGGGAGACTCCGCGGCGGGACCGGCGAAGCGTGCCCGTGACAGCGCCTGGCAGGCGGTGCTGCCGCTGCGGGGCAAGGTGGTGAATGCTGGCAAGGGCACGCTGCGTGCTGTGCTCGACAACGCGGAGGCGACAGCGCTATTCACCGCGCTGGGGGCCGGCTCGGGGCCGGACTTCGACGCCGACGGCTGCCGCTACGAGCGCGTGGTGCTGCTGGCCGACGCCGACGTCGACGGCAGCCACATTCGCTGTCTGGTGCTCACCCTCATGTACCACTACATGCGCCCGCTGCTGGAAGCGGGACGCGTGTACGCGGCCCAGCCGCCCACTCACGCCTTCACGATCGGGCAGGAGAAACGGTTCGTGTACTCAGAAGCGGAACGGGATGCACTGATGGCCGAGTTGGACACCGCGGGCCGGCGTTACCGGCTGACACGATTCAAGGGCCTCGGCGAGATGGACGACGACGAGCTGTTCGAGACCACGCTCAACCCCGAGACACGAGTGCTGCGCAAGATCACCCTCGGCGAAGCCCGCGCATCCCAGGAACAGGCCAAAAGGGCGTTCTCGGTGATGATGGGCGCCGCTGTCGAGCCGCGCCGCGAGTTCATCGTGAAGCACAGCAGCGACTACGGCCAGGCACTCGACATCTGAAACGCCCTGTCACGAGCGCCGAGGCCGGGTCCATTTCTGGGGCTATCGGACCGGTTTCGGAACGCCGATAATAGACATTATGTCAAGTTATGCAACTTGGCCATGCCCGCACGGAGAGGCTGGGCTCCGGTTCCGTTGCCGGGATGCAGGCTGCTAGCCCGTGGTCGGCGACGGACCCGGTGCGTCTGCGGCGGCTTCGCAGGCTGGTGAGGCCCGGCTGCTGTCGTCAAAGCACCAGGGTTGCCATCCCCGGATAGCCCACATGTCGTACGCAACCTGGAGGTTGATCTCCGGTTGCAGCCATGGATCGCATGGAGAAGACGGTCGACGACCTGTACGTCGCCCTTCCTCCTTGGCATGGAAGCACCACTGCGCGGCGGGTGTAGCCGTGGTGATGCCGTCGCAGCGCAGTTCCGGCGCATTGATGTCGTCGGGCAGACGGGCAACCTCGGGAAGTCGATCGATGCCTTTGCCGGCCCAGCAGGTGGCGTTGAGCTGGAGGAGGCCCCAGTCGTTGGTCACAGACACCAGGCGTTCGGTGCAGCGCGATTCTCGCCACATCAACGCGAGGACTACGTCGGGGTCCCAATCCCCCATTTCTTGAACCTGAGATCGGTAGCGGTCACATGCCAACGACACTCCTGGCGCAACCGTGCGGCGGAAGTGCTGGCTCGGTTCGACGAGTTCATATGCGGTCGCGATGGGCGAGGCGGGCAGATTCGGATGCTCGACGACTGCGTTGTCTTCCACTCCCTCCCTGCGTGGCGATGCCAGCTCGGAACTGGTTTCGATGATGACCGGCGGTGCTGTCAGCGGGCTGCGTAGGGCCGTCGAGACCGAATCTGCTGATGACAGCGTCGAGCGTTGCGCGGATGGGCTCGCCGGGGGCGACGTGGTGCCCATCTCCGGTGAGCTGGCGGCAGCCAAGATCAATGCACCGGTGGCGACGGCCGACACACAGACCGTGGCCGCGGCGATGCGTTTGAGATGTTGTGAGAGAGGGGACATTGCCTTGGGGGGGTCGGCAAACGAGGCGGGAGCCTATGGCTTGACACTCGCTGAGAGCTGTCAGCGTCCCGGCAGGCCTGGAGCGGGACGGGTAGCGTGATGAGACGGTTGCTCGGGCGCCTGGCCCGGGTGCAACCGGCGCGATCAGATCACGCCGAGCAGTACGGGGGCATGCCATGAGCGCTGAGTTCGACATTCACATCAAGGGCGGAACGGTCGTCGACGGCACACGGGTGCCTCGCTACAAGGGCGATGTCTGGATACGCGATGGCAAGGTCGCCCAGCTCGGCGGCCGCCCGCAGGGCACGGCCGAACGCGAGATCGACGCCACCGGCAAGATCGTGGCGCCCGGCTTTGTTGACCTGCACACCCACTACGACGCCCAGATTCGCTGGGATCCGTGGTGCACCATCTCGGGCTACCACGGGGTGACCTCGGTGGTGCTCGGCAACTGCGGGTTCGGCTTCGCCCCCGTCAAGCCCGAGTTCCGCGACCGTTCCATGCTCACCATGACCCGTACTGAGGCGATCCCGTATGAGTCGATGCGGCTGGGCATGGACTGGGACTGGGAGACCATCCCCGAATATCTCGACTCGCTGGAACGTGCCCCCAAGGGCGTCAACGTCATCCAGTACATGCCCACGGCGTCGCTCATGACCTACGTCATGGGCCTCGACAAGGCCAAGGCGGGCGAACCGGCATCCGAAGCTGAGCGCAAGGAGATGGCCCGCCTCCTGCACGAAGGCATGGACGCGGGTCTCTGCGGATTCTCCATCCAACGCCTCGGCCCTGACAGCGTGCAGGCCGACTTCGACGGCTCCCCCATGGTGACCGACATCATGTGCGACGAGGACATTCTCAACTTGGCCCGTGTGCTGGCTGAGCGGGACGAGGGCTTCATCCAGATCACCCAAGGCACCGGCGACATCCGGGCCGACATCAAGTTCCTCGAAGTGCTGGCCGGCACCGCTCGCAGGCCAATCCTGCACAACGTGGTTGCGCCCGCACGCAAGGATCCCGAAGTGCATCGCCGGCCGCTGCGCTGGATCGACAAGTGCTGGAACCAGGAGCTGCCGATCTACGCACAGTGCGGCACCGGCCGCGCTGGCTTCGCCTTCACGCTCGAGCACTGGAACCTCTACGACGCCTCCCCCGCCTGGCGTGCGGTCACCACGGGCTCGAAGGAGGAGAAGATCGAAAAGATGTCCGATCCGGAGCTGCGCAAGGCGCTCGTGGACGAAGCCGAGGAAGCCGACCGCCGGCTGCAGGTCATCCAAGCAGGCGTGGGCGGCAACCCCAAGGGCCTGGTCGTCCAGGGCGTCAACCGCCAGGCCGACATGCAGCAGTACGTCGGCCGTTCGGTCGGTGATCTGGCCGAAGAACAAGGCAAGCACCCCGTCGAGGTCATGCTGGATCTGTCGCTGCAGGGCGATCTCAACGTGGAGTTCTTGGGCCCCGACAAGGGCTCGAACGCCGAGTTCATGGGCGAGATGATGCAGTCGCCGTACGCCATCCCCGGTGTCTCCGACGGCGGCGCGCACACCAAGTTCTTCAGCGGCGGCTCCTACACCACCGACTTCCTGACGTGGCTGGTGCGCGACGAAGGCACCGTGACTCTGGAGGAAGCGCACTACAGGCTCTCGGCGCTGGCCGCCCATGCTGCCGGCTTCAAGGACCGGGGCACGCTGCGCGAGGGCGCCGCCGCCGACGTTGTGGTCTACGACATGGAAGAGCTCGAGATCGACCCGCCGTGGATCGGCAACGTCGAGCACGACCTTCCAGGCGGCGAGTGGCGCCGGGTCCAGCGGGCCAAGGGCTACGACCAGATCATCGTCAACGGCGAGGTCACCTTCGAGTCCGGCGAATGCACCGGCGCAACCCCCGGCCGGCTGCTGCGTCACGGCCGCGGCTGAGCGGCCCGCAAGACACAGCACGGCTGAATTGGAGACACCCGCATGACCATCACTCCTGAGACCTACGACGGCCCCACCGAGGTCGACTTCCACTTCGACGTGATGTGCCCCTGGGCATACCAGACGTCCATCTGGATGCGCGACGTCCGCGACCAGTTGGGGCTGACGGTGAACTGGAAGTTCTTCAGCCTCGAAGAGGTGAACCTGCGCGAGGGCAAGAAGCATCCCTGGGAGCGCGACTGGAGTTACGGCTGGTCGATGATGCGCATTGGGGCGATCCTGCGGCGAGAGTCGATGGATCTGCTCGACCAGTGGTATGCGGTGTCGGGCGAGGCGCTCCATGTCGACGGCAACCGTCCCCACAATCCCGACGTGGCCCGTCATCTGCTCGAACAGATCGGCGCCGATCCCGGCATTGTCGACCTCTCGATCGACGACCAGAGCACCCATGACGAGATCAAGGCCGAGCACCAGCGGGTCATCGACTCAGGCGGCTTCGGCGTGCCCACGCTGTACTTCGGCGACACGGCGATCTTCGGACCGGTGCTGCTCGACCCGCCCACTGGCGACGCAGCGCTGCGCATGTGGGACCTGGTGCTGGGCTGGCTGGAGTTCCCGCACCTGTACGAGATCCAGCACATGCCGCGCGACGAGAAGAAGATCTTCGACACCTTCAGGCCGTACCTCGAGGCACGCGACTGGGTGAGCATCAACCGCGGCAAGGAAGTCGGCTTCGAGCCTGCGGCAGCGGACTGATTAATGGACCCTGCACGGCACAGCGATGTCGTGGTGCTGGGCGCCGGGGTGTCGGGCATCTACCAGATCAAGCGGCTCGTCGACCTCGGCATCGATGCTGTCGTCCTCGAGGGCGACGATGATCTCGGCGGCACGTGGTACCGCAATCGCTACCCGGGTTGCCGGTTCGACTCGGAGAGTTACACGTACGGGTACTCCTTCTCGAAGGAGGTGCTCGACGAGTGGCACTGGAAGGAGCGCTTCTCGTCCCAGCCGGAGAATTTGCGCTACCTGAACTTCGTGGTCGACAAGTTCGACCTCCGTCGCCATATGCGCTTCGGTTCCAGAGTCGAGCGGATGGCGTGGGACGACAGTGCACGGCAGTGGCATCTGCGGCTCAGCGACGGCGGTTCGCATACGGCGCGCTTTGTCATCACCAGCCTCGGCCCCCTATCGGCACCGACATTGCCGAGCTATGACGGCATGGACGCATTCGAGGGCGAGGCGTTTCACACCTTCTTCTGGCCTACCGAGCCGGTTGCGCTGGAGGGGCGACGGGTCGGCGTCATCGGCACCGGGGCGACGGGCATCCAGGTGATCGCCGAGATCGCTGACAAGGCTGCGGAGCTCAAGGTGTTCCAGCGCCGGCCCAACTGGAGCACTCCGCTCAACAACTCCCCCATCTCCGACGCCGAGATGGACGAGATCCGGGGGCGCTACGACGAGATCTTCGCCAACTGCGCAGCCTCTCCTGGCGGCTTCGAGCATGTGCCACGGTGGGGGTTTTGGGACATGACGGCGGCCGAGCGCCGCGCCTTTTGGGATGAGCTCTATTCGCAGTCCGGCTTCGCCATCCTGGCCGCGAATTTCGCGGAGATCTTCTTCGACGAGACGGCGAACCGGGAATTGTCCGACTACATCGCAGACCGCATTCGCGGCCGGGTCGACGACCCCGCCGTGGCCGAGAAGCTGATCCCGACAGACCACGGCTTCGGGCTCCAGCGCCTGCCGCTGGAAACCCGCTATTTCGAGGCCTACAACCGACCCAACGTGGAGTTGGTGGATCTGCGAGAAACGCCGATCGAGCACTTTACTTCGACGGGCATTCAGACCAGCGGCGCCCACTACGACCTCGATCTGATCGTCTATGCCACCGGGTTCGATGCCATCACCGGAGCGTATGACCGCGTGGAGATTCTCGGCGTCGACGGCACCTCGCTGGCCGAGCGCTGGCGGGACGGACCGAGCACGTACTTGGGCGTGCTGTCGCACGGGTTCCCCAACCTGTTCATGGTGGCCGGACCTCAGAGCGTGTCAGGGTCGACGAACTTCCCCCGGGCGATCGAGACGGGAGTGGATTGGATTACCGATTTGGTGGCCTATGCATTCGAGAACGGCCACAGCAGGGTCGAGGCCGAGCTCGGGGCCGAGCTGGAATGGGTGAACGAGGTAATCCGTGCCCATGAGCGGATGCTGTTCCGTCGCAGCAAGGGCTGGTTCACCGGCTACAACTCCAACGTCGCCGGCCACCAAGAGGGCAGCGTCCGCTATCAAGCCTATTTCGGCGGAGCGCCGCGCTACCGGGCCAAGGTCGACGCGATCGCCGCTGACGGCTACGAGGGCATCCAGCTCGGGTGACGCCGACCGGGTCCGTGCACATCGAGGTGCAGCGGACCGGCCGTCTCGACAGCGCTCAGGACGCCGTGAACTCCTCGTCGTCTGAAGCGAGCAGGCCGCCCGCTGCCGCCAGTGCCCCGGCCATCGCAACGGCGCGCTGATAGACCGCTTCGAAGTAGTGCTCCGCGGCTGCCTCGCGTCCCGCCAGCGGCGGTTTGCCGAGCGAGCGCACGGTCGATGTCGGATCCGTCGTGACCGAGACACGGCGCGTCTCAGTGAGCATGTCGGGTTGCTGCACCGGTCCGGCATAGCCCGATGCGTCTGCAGTTCCATCGGCGGCTGTATCAGGCTGTTCTGGCGTCGCCCCCGCCGCGCCATGCCAGAACGCTGCGCTCGCCGCGGCGGCTTGCCGCTGCTGGACCTCAGCCCCGTCGATACGGCGGGTACGCGACGTCTTGCGGCGACGGCGATTGCTCATGACCCACCCGCGCCTGCAGGCACCAGGTCTGCCACCGGGGGCGTGCTGGTGTCGATCCCGTTGGAATCGTCGGCGAGGAGCGCGTCAGGATCGATGCCCAAGGCGTGCCGGAGCTGCTCGGCGTCGAGATCGCCGATGGAACTGGACTTCGGCAGCACCATGTCGGCGATGCGCCGTTTGCCGGCCACGACCTCCTCCACCCGTTCATCCACTGTGCCCGGACAGACCAGGCGATGGCAGATGACTGTACGGGTCTGACCGATGCGCCAGGCCCGGTCGCGGGCCTGGTCCTCGACTGCGGGGTTCCACCAGCGGTCGTAGAGCACCACATGGCTCGCTGCGGTCAGGTTCAAGCCCGTGCCGCCTGCCTTGAGCGAGAGCACCATCGCCCCGGGCCCGTCCTCGGACTGGAAGTGGCGCACCATGCGATCGCGGGCAGCGCGACCCAGCCCGCCGTGGTAGCAGTCGATCTGCAGACCGGTCCGCCGTGTCAGATGAGCGGCCAGCCGCTCGCCCCAGGTGGCGAAGTGCGTGAACACCAGCGCCCGCTCCCCCGCCGCGAAGACTGCTTCGAGAATCTCGTGCAGTCGGTCGAGCTTGCCGCTGCGCCCCTCGATCTGCTCGTCGATGTCGTCGGGCCGGTAGTTGAGCGGATGGTTGCAGATCTGCTTGAGGGCGGTGATCGCCGCCAGCACGGCTCCCTTGCGCTTCTCGCCCGCTTGCTCGCTCTCGGCCGTGTCGACGATCAGCTGGTCGAGCACCGCCTGATACAGGCCGATCTGCTCTGGCGTCATTGCGCAATGCGCGAGCTCGTCGATGCGGTCGGGCAGCTCGGCCGCGATTTGCGGCTCTGCCTTGGTACGACGGAACACCAGCACTCCATTGAGCGCATGCAGGGCCGACTCGGCGGCGCCGCGTGCGTCGCCGGGACGCTGCAACTGTGCGATGAACGGTGTCCTGGACCCGACCAGGCCTGGATTGCAGAAGTCCATGATCGCCCAGAGGTCGCCGAGGCCGTTCTCGATCGGGGTGCCGGTCAAGGCAAGGCGGATCCGGGCTGAGAGCCTGCGCAGTTGTTTGGCGGTCTCGCTGGTGTGGTTCTTGATGACCTGCGCCTCATCAACCACGATCCGGTCCCAGGCCACATCTTCGAGGGCGTCGATGTCGCGAACAGCAGTGCCATAGGTGGTGATCACCACATCGATCTGCCCGTTCTCGACCGAGCCGGCGCCGTCGCGCAGGGCCTCGACCAGCTCTGCGGGTTCGCGCCGGGCGGGGCCGTGATGAATGATCGTCGACAGCCCCGGTGTGAAGCGCGCCGCTTCGGCTGCCCAGTTGCTGACGACGGCTGGCGGAGCGATGACCAGGGCGGGGCCTTGGCGCCGGTCTGCAGCAATGCGAGCGAGCACCGTGGGGGTCTTGCCCAGACCCATGTCCAGGGCGAGGCAGCCACCGAGGCCGGCCCCGTCGAGGAATTCCAGCCAGGCCACCGCTTCGGCTTGGTAGTTGCGAAGCTCGCCCACGAAACCCTCGGGGCTGCGCCGTGGCGCGGACGAGATCTCCGACGCAGAGCGCAGCAGGTCGGCCGCCCAGCCGCTGCCGGAGATGGTGATGCCGCCGCGTACCGACGGGCCTTCGAGGCCCAGTACCTGGCGCAGCATCTGCGAACCGGTGAGCGCGGTGACGTCCTCGCGCTCGGCAAGTGCGGCGGCCGCCTCGGCCAGGTCGGCGTGATCCAGCGCAATCCACTGGCCCCGGTCGCGTACCAGCGGCCGTGCTTGGGAGGCCAGCTCATGAATCTGATCTGCGGTCAGCTCCACGTCGCCGAAGACCGCTGTCCAGCTCACGGCCGTGAGCTGCTGCGCTCCTAGGGCGCTGTCGGCGTCCTCGGTAGCGGTGAGCCGGAGCGAGGGCGCCGGGCGCTCCCGGGAGAGGTTCGGGACCTCGACCGTGAATCCCGCGGACTGCAGTGCCGGTCCCGTCACCGACATGAGCTCCCATGCTTCGTCTTGGCTGAGAATCACTTCGCCCCGTCGCTTGCCTCCGGGGCGCATCAGCACTGGCAACAGCCGTTCGAGGCGAGTGAGCTGATCGCGCACTTCGGTGCGATGGGAGCTGACGCCGCTCACCATCGCAACCTCGACGGGCTCGGTCGCGCCTTCGGGGCTGGTGGCGAGCACCTCCATGTGCCACGCCCCGGCGTCGTCGGGCTCGTCCAGCCGAACGACCAGCGACTGCCGGGCGGCGGCAGTCACCGGCCTGGCCCACAGCTCGATGCGTCGGGCCAGATCGGAGCCCTGCGTTGCCGAGCCGACAAAGCGGGTGCCGTCGAGGTATGCCAGGAAGGCCTCTGCCATCTCCGCCCGGCTCCGAGGCTCGGGCGAAGCGGCAGGCACATCGAGCCGTCTTGCGGCACTCGTCACGATGGCGTCGACCATGCCGGACAGGGCCGATTGCACCGTGGTTCGCGCCTCAGATTTGGGTTCGGGTGCGGCCACTGCACCTGGCAGGCAGTCGATGAGCGCTGTCAGCTGATCTGCCGGCGGCGAGGCGGGCTGCCACTGCACCGAGAATTCCGCCGTGTCGGGCCGCTTGCGGTTGCGACGCTTGCGGACTCGGTGGAGCCGCGGCACTGTTCGCCCACCTGCCACCAGTTCCACCGCCGTCCTGGCCGCGGTTCGCAGCCAGAGTGCGCTGGCACCCAGCAAGAGGTCGCCGTTCGGTCCGCTCTCGGCAGTGTCGGGCTGCTCGTTGCCGTGCAGGGACTCGTCGTCGCTGGTTGAATCGCTGTCGGCTGCGACGCCGGGAGAGCTTCCGGATATCGACGACGAGCCGGCCGAGCTGCCGGCCGCCGGACCTTGGAGACCGACCAGCCAGCCCAGGACGTCGCCGACGTCAGCCACCAGTGCCTCGGCGCTCATCCCGCCCGGCAGCTTGATGTTCGGATGGGGGCGCCAGACACTGTCTGGGGCTCCGGTGGCCACCAGGCGATCCATGATCCGATCTGTGGGGTCGGGCTCGGTGCCGGCGCCTGCAGCCCACGCAACGATCCGGCCGGGCTGCCACGACAGCTGCAGTGCGGCCGGTTCGGGCAGCGGACCTGCTGCGGCATCGCCGGTGCCAGGATCCGAGGCTGCGTCATCGGGCGACTCGGTGGCATCGAGGCCCGTCAGGCGCTCGTAGGCGGCGGCAAGCTCGGAGAAGTCGGTTTCGAAGTCTCGCACGACTTGCCGGCGGATCGGCCGGGGCAGCCGGCGGGCTCCTGACAGCGAGGATTCCGTCTGGTCGAGCAGATCCAGCAGAACTCGTTCCCAGCGCATCCGGTCGGTTTCGAGCGCGGTGAGGTCGTCCCTCCCGGCAGTGCCCTGCGCCTCGGCCCAGACGAGACGCGCAATCTGGGACCAGCGCATGGACGCGAGAACAGACGGCGCCGCGCCATTGCGCCCTGTGCCCTCGGGCACTGCGGCAGCACCTGAGGTGTCGCCGTTGCGAGTGACGCCATCGGCAGGCGCGAGCTGCTGAAGCGTCGGCGCGCCCCGGTTCGGGGTATGGGTCGGTGAGTCTTCGTCGCTCATCGCGTCATGCATGGGCACGGGCAGGTGGGCTGCAACGCCTGTCCGGACTGCGCTGGGGGCATGGCCCGAACCGTCGATGCAGGACCTGCTGCGGACACAGTCACCGTGGTCGGCACTGTGGCCCTGGTCCGCTGCCGAGACCGCACGACCGATGCACGGTCGCCGGTGTGCAGTCGCCGGCTACGCCGACTGAGGGTACCGGACACGCATTGCATCGCAACGCGGTTGCTCGCTTACCCTGCGTCTAATGCGATGGTCTGATTCGTTCATCCCGACGCTGCGCGATGCGCCCGGCGACGCCACCGCCGCGAGTCATCAGCTGCTCGTGCGGGCTGGCTTCATCCGCCAGCTGCACTCGGGGCACTACAGCTTGCTGCCGCTCGGACTGCGCGTGCATAACAAGGTCGCCGATGTCGTCAGAGCGGAAATGGATGCCATCGGCGCGCAGGAGTTCCTGCTGCCAGCGATGCACCCGGCCGATCTGTGGCGCCGGAGTGGTCGGTGGAGCGTCATGGGCTCGGAGATGTTCCGCCTGCGCGATCGCAACGATGCCGATGTCGTGCTGGGCATGACGCACGAAGAGGTCTTCGCAACGCTGGCGGCGGAAATGAGCTCGTACCGGGAGCTGCCCCAGACCTGGTACCAGATCCAGACCAAGTTCCGTGACGAACCGCGCCCGCGCAGCGGCCTGCTGCGGGTGCGCGAGTTCATGATGAAGGACTCATACAGCTTCGACATGGACGAGCCAGGCCTCGACGTGTCATTCGAGGCGCACCGCGAGGCTTACCTGCGGATCTTCGGGCGACTCGATCTCGACGTGATGGCCGTACAAGCTTCCTCGGGATCCATGGGCGGCGATGCCAGCGTCGAGTTCATGGTGGAGTCGCCCGCAGGCGAGGACGACGTGGCGCGGTGTCCGAACTGCGGGTACCGGGCGAACATCGAGCGGGCTCGTGCGGCGGTGCCGCCGATCGCTGATCCGCCCCCCACCGGGCCGCCTGAGCGATTCGCGACACCGGGCGTCCGCACCATCGACGCGCTTGCGTCGTTCGAGGGCGGCGCGCCCGCCGATCGGCAGCTCAAGACCATGGTCATGGTCCTCGACGATCAGCTCACGCTGGTGGTCTTGCGAGGCGACCATCAGCTCAACCTGCAGAAGCTGGCTGACTGCAGCGGCGTGACCGATGTGCGTCCTGCCACCGAATCCGAGACGGTGGCGCAGCTCGGCGCCAGTCCCGGAAGCCTGGGAGCGGTCGGTGTCGAAGATCTGCCGATCTATGTCGATGAGGCGCTGCGGGGCCGAACCTCGATGACCACCGGGGCCAATGAAGACGACTGGCACCTGCGTGAAGTGGATGTGGCGCGTGACATCATCGATCCTCGCTGGGCTGATCTACGCGAAGTCGCAGCAGGCGAGGCGTGCGTCGTGTGCGGCGAGCCGCTGGAGATCGTGCGCTGCATCGAGGCCGGTCACATCTTCAAGCTGGGCCGCAAGTACTGCGAGGCGATGGGCGTGTCGGTGCTCGATACGAACGGCGAGGCCCGCACCCCGATTATGGGCAGCTACGGCATCGGCATCGGGCGGGCGATGGCCGCGGTGGCCGAGACCCATCACGACGAGCGCGGCCTGATCTGGCCTGTCGCTGTAGCGCCGTTCGAGGCAGTCATCACCGTGCTCGATCCTGCCGATGAAGCCCAGTCGGCAGCCGGCGAGGGGCTCCAGCGCGAACTGGCGGCGCTCGGGGTCGACTGCCTGTATGACGACCGACCGCTGCGGCCGGGTGTGAAGCTGGCCGACGCGGAGCTCGTCGGCGTGCCCTACCGGCTCACGGTCGGTGCACGCAGCCTCGCGGAGGGCAACGTGGAGCTGACCGAACGCTCGGCCCGCGAGACGCGCCTGCTCGCGGTGGCCGAGGCGGCGGCCTTGACGGCCGGAGAGATCGCCGCTCATCGCCGTTGAAACACGCGGGCAGACGCGGGCGATTTGCCGGACATTTGTGCGCGCCAATGTCGCTGTTCTGGCGGGGTTCGTGGTACCGTACTGCTGTACCGTTCTGCGGCACAGTTCCACTATGCGGAACAGCAATCTGCTGAACAGCACAGCGGGACGACTCGGCCGCAGGACCCATGCTGAATCTTGGACAGTTGACCGGGACGGGGGTGCCCGGCACACGTCATGACCATGGCGAGGGGGCAAGGCATGGCCGATGCGGCAACCGTCGACAGCGCCGATGCTGATGAGGACATCGACCTCTCAGCCCTCGACGACGACGATCTCATCGCACAGATGCATGACGATCTCTATGACGGGCTCGGCCCCGAGATCGTCGAAGGTACTGAGCTGTTGCTCGGGCGCGGCTGGGGGGCCGACAAAGTCCTCAATGAGGCGCTGGTCGAGGCCATGCGCATCGTCGGCATCGACTTTCGCGACGGGATCCTGTTTGTTCCCGAAGTGCTGCTCGCCGCCAATGCCATGAAGGCCGGCATGGAGGTGCTCCGGCCATTGCTCGCCGAGACCGGCGCAGAACCGATCGGCAAGATCGTCATCGGCACCGTCAAGGGCGACATCCATGACATCGGCAAGAACCTGGTGGGGATGATGCTCGAGGGTGCGGGCTTCGAGGTGGTGGACCTGGGGATCAACACCGACGTCGACGAGTTCCTCGGCGCCCTCGCTGAGCATCGCCCCGACATCTTGGGCATGTCAGCGCTGCTGACCACCACCATGCCGTACATGAAGGTGGTCGTCGACACGCTGATCGAGCAGGGCTTGCGCGACGACTACCTCGTCATCGTCGGCGGTGCCCCGCTGAACCAGGAGTTCGGCGAAGCCGTGGGAGCCGATGCCTACTGCCGCGATGCTGCGGTCGCGGCGGAGACCGCCACAGACCTCATCAGGGCCCGGCGCGCTGCCGCTGCGTGAGATGACAGCCACCTCGTCTCCGGAATCCACCGCTCGCCGGCGACGGCGCTCGCGTGCGCGCCGGGTAACCGAGGCTGCAGCGAAACCGGCGGCCGCGCGGCGCGCACCGCGACGGGTTGCCGCCTCAGCAGAGAGCCGATCACGCCGCGTGCTGGTACTCGGCTGCGGTGCACTCGCCAACGAGCTCCAGGCGATTGTCGGCAGCGGAGGCCTCGAACACATCGATGTGGAGTGCCTGCCAGCGAAGCTGCATAACCGTCCTGCGCTCATTGCGCCGGAAGTGCGCGCACGGCTGGACCGGCTCGCACAGCAGGGTCGAACCTACGAACAGATACTCCTCGGCTATGGCGATTGCGGCAGCGCTGGAGCCATCGACGACCTGTGCGCCGAGTTCGAGCGAGCTCATGCGGCAGGCGACGGGCCCTCGATGACCCGAGTGCCCGGCGCGCATTGTTACGAGTTCTTCGCCACGGCCCCGCGATTCGACGAAATGTCCGAAGCCGAACCGGCGACCTTCTACCTGACCGACTATCTGGCCCGTCACTTCGACCTGCTGGTCTGGCAGGGCCTCGGCATTGCCGACCATCCCGAGCTGGCAGAGCTCTACTTCGGCAACTACCGCCGGGTGGTGCTGCTGACCCAAACGCCGGATGGCGCTCAGCGCGCTCGCATTGAGGCTTGCGCTCGCGCCGGGGCCGAACGTCTCGGCCTGCCACTAGAGATCGTCGAGACCGGCTACGGCGATCTCGAGACCACGCTGACCAGCGTCCCTGCGCCAAGACGCAGCACCGTGCCTTCTGAGCTCGCTGCGCCGAAGCGCAGCGACGAGCACCAGGTGCCCGCGTGACCGACACCGTCATCAGCTCTGCCACGCGTGAAGTGGTGATCGGCTTCGGCAGACCGTTCGTGATGATCGGTGAGCGCATCAATCCCACCGGTCGCAAGCTGCTTGCGGAGGAGATGAAGGAGGGTGACTTCAGCCGGGTCGAAGCTGACGCACTGGCACAAGTGACGGCCGGCGCCCACATGCTCGATGTCAATGCCGGCGTGCCGCTCGCCGACGAGCCTGCACTGCTCGCAGCGGCGGTGAAGCTGGTGCAGTCGGTCACCGATGTTCCGCTCAGCATCGACTCGTCGATCATCGAGGCGCTCGAAGCCGGCGTGGACGCCTACGTGGGCAAGCCCCTCATCAACTCCGTGACCGGAGAGCCGGAGGTGATGGAGCGGGTGCTCCCGCTGGTGGCGCGGGCCGGGGCGGCAGTGGTCGCCATCTCCAACGACGAGACCGGCATCAGCGAGGACCCTGACGTCCGCTTCGACGTAGCGAAGCGGATTGTGAGCGCAGCAGCCGACTATGGCATTCCCACAGCAGACGTGGTTGTGGACCCGCTGGTGATGCCCATCGGTGCGATGGCCACAGCAGGACGGCAGGTATTCCATCTTGTGCGCCGGCTGCGTGACGAGCTGGGCGTCAACACCACTTGCGGCGCCTCCAATGTGAGCTTCGGCCTGCCGAACCGGCACGTCATCACCGGCACCTTCTTGGCCATGGCGATCGGTGCTGGGATGACCTCGGCCATCATGAACCCGCTCCATGCCGATGTGAAGGCAGCAGTCATGGCCGGCGACGTCTTGGCAGGCAACGACGAGAACTGTGCGGCGTGGATCTCCGAGCACCGCGACCGCAGCGCAATGGGGGCCGACAGTGCTGCCAGCGCAGGGTCCGGCGAACGTCCCCGCCGACGGGGCGGACGTCGCGCGCGCACTGGTTAGGGGAGCCCCGATGCCGACGGGCTCGCTCACGTCCGCCGATGACCCGGAGCCGGTCAGGGTGGTGTTCACCCCCAGCGGGCGGGCGGGCGCAGTGAAGGCCGGTACCACTGTGCTGGATGCCGCACGGGAGTTCGGTGTCGATCTCGACAGCGTGTGCGGCGGGCGCGGCATCTGCGGCCGCTGCCAGGTTGAGCCGTCGGTGGGCTCGTTTCCCAAGTGGGCCATCACCGCCGGCCCCGAAGCGCTCAGCTCGCCGGGTGGCACCGAGACCGCGTATGCGGGCCGGCGCCCGCTGGGTCCATCCGCACGGCTGGGCTGCCAGGCGCGGGTGCAGGCCGATGTCGTGGTGGACGTGCCGCCGGAGAGCCAACTGCACGGTCCGGTGGTGCGCAAGACCGTCGATGTCGGCGACATAGCGCTCGACCCGCTGGCGACGCTGCATGCCGTCACCGTGCCGCCGCCGACGCTCGACGAGCGTCGCGGGCTCGCCCAGGTCGTGATCGACTGCGTGGCCGACGAATGGGGCGTTCACCTGGCCGGCATCCTGCCGGGCGCACTCGCGGGGCTCCACGCATCGGTCGCTGCCGGCTCCCCCGACGACGCCGGCGGCCGGCTGGTGACGGTTGCGGTTCGCTGGAGCGGACCAGAGCGGAGCGAGCGCACCGGCATGGTGACCGCGGTATGGCCTGGAATAGCTACAGCGGCGCTCGGCGTTGCGATCGACATCGGCTCGACGACCATTGCGGGCCACCTGGTCGACCTGCACAGCGGTGACGTACTGGCTTCCGCCGGCCGTATGAACCCGCAGATCCGCCTCGGCGAGGACCTGATGAGCCGGGTGTCGTACGTGATGATGAACCCCGGCGGCGCCCAGGAACTCACTGCGCTCGTCCGAGACTCGCTCGCGGCGCTGATCACCGAGCTGTGCGCTGATGCCGGTGCTGAGCCTGACGCTGTGCTGGAGGTGGTGCTGGTCGGCAACCCGATCATGATCCACATCGCCCTCGGCATCGACCCGACCCCGCTCGGGCAGGCACCGTTCACCTTGGCGACCGACGCGGCCGTCGAGGTTGACGGGCCGGAGATGGACCTGCCGTGCCCATCGGCTCGCCTCTACGTCGCGCCCGCGATTGCGGGTCATGTGGGCGCCGACACTGCGGCGGCAGTGCTCGCTGGAGGGCCGTATCGTGACCAAGCCATCACCCTCCTGGTGGACGTGGGCACTAATGCCGAGATCGTGCTGGGCAACTCGGATGGCCTGTGGGCAGCGTCCAGCCCGACCGGGCCCGCATTCGAGGGCGCGCAGATCAGCTGCGGTCAGCGCGCAACGCCGGGAGCGATCGAGCGCGTGCGCATCGATCCGGCAACCTGGGCTCCTCGGGTGCGCGTCATCGGCTGCGACCTGTGGTCCGATGAGCCCGGCTTCGCGGAAGCAGTCGAACGGCGAGTCGCCGTAGGCGCTCGCAGCGCGGCAGCAGGCGTCACGGGAATCTGCGGCTCCGGAATCATCGAGGTCATCGCCGAGATGTACCTCGCCGGGGTGCTGTCGCCCGATGGGGTCATTGCAGCGCCGCCGGGCGAGGGCGAGCGGGCGTCCCGTGTGACCTCCGATGGCAGGACGTCGTCGTTCGTGCTGTACGAGCCCCCCGAAGGTGCCGACGGGCCCACCATCACCATCACCCAGAACGATGTGCGGGCCATCCAGCTGGCAAAGGCGGCGCTGCGCGCCGGCATCGACCTGCTGTGCGAGCACGCCGCGATCGAGGCCCCCGACCGTGTGCTGCTCGCTGGAGCCTTCGGGGCGCACATCGATCCGGTACGGGCGATGGTGCTCGGGCTCATCGGCGACTGCGACCCGGATGAGGTGCGGTCGGTCGGCAACGCAGCTGGCACCGGAGCTGTGCGTGCGCTGCTGTCGGGAAGCCAGCGGACCGAGATGGAACGGGTGGTCCGCAGCATCCGCAAGATCGAGACCGCCACCGAGCCCCGCTTCCAGGAGCTCTTCGTGGCTGCCATGGCACTCCCCCATGCCACGGCCCGCAACCCGCTGCTGGCTGCAGTGGTGGACCTGCCCAGCTCACCCCGTAGAACTGCGAGTCCCCACCACCGCACGAGACGACGCCGGGCGGTCCCGATGAGCGAGGAAGCATGAGCGAGCGACGACGGCGAGGAGGCGGTCGAGCGGCCCGCCAGGCCCAGCGAACGGCAGCCGACGTGGCATTCAACACCCACGTACAGCGGAGGCTGCCGCCGGTGAACGTGCTCGACACCGAGGGCCTGGCCCAGATCGAGGAGAACGCCGAGACGATCCTGTCCGAGGTGGGGGTCGCCTTCCAGGACTTCCCCCGGGCGCTTGAGCTCTGGCGTGACGCCGGCGCAGAGGTCGACGGCGAGATGGTCCGGTTCCCGCGCGGCATGTGCCGCGAGATCATTCAGGCCACCGCGCCGGCCACCTATGTCCAGCACGCCCGTAACCCGGCTCGGTCGGTGCCGATCGGCGGTGACGCCACCGTGTTCGCCCCCAACTACGGCTCGCCGTTCGTCACTGACCTCGATGCCGGACGCCGGTATGCCACCCTCGGCGACTTCGAGAAGGTGGTGAAGCTGACCTGGATGCTCCCCCACCTTCACCACAGCGGCGGCACGGTCTGCGAGCCGGTGGACGTCCCGGTCAACAAACGCCACCTCGACATGGTGTACGCGCACCTGCGCTACAGCGACAAGCCACTGATGGGCTCGGTGACGGCAGCCCAGCGCGCAGCCGATTCGGTGGAACTCTGCCGCATCGCCTTCGGCGGCGATCTGAGCGATCGCACCGTACTGACGAGCCTCATCAACGCCTCGTCACCGCTGCGCTGGGACGCCACCATGCTCGGCGCAGCCGAGGTGTACGCGCAGCACAACCAGGCATGCGTGATCTCGCCCTTCATCCTGGCCGGCGCCATGTCGCCGGTCACCGTGGCGGCGTTGGCCGCCCAGGCGCTGGCAGAGGCGCTGTCGGGCATAGCGTTCTGCCAGCTCGTGCGGCCAGGGGCCCCGGTGATCTTCGGCACGTTCGCATCCTCGATGTCGATGGCCACCGGTGCGCCTACGTTCGGCACGCCCGAGGCAGGTCTGGCGATCTACGTCATGGCCGAGCTGGCACGGCGTGTTGGGGTGCCGTTCCGCTCGGGTGGGCAGTTCACGTCGTCCAAGGCACCCGATGCCCAAGCGGCCTACGAATCGGCATCCACGCTGCTGCCGACGATCGCCGCGGGGGTGAACTTCGTGCTGCACGCAGCGGGCTGGCTCGAAGGCGGCTTGACGTTGAGCTACGAGAAGCTGCTGATGGACGCCGACCAGCTCGGGATGATGGAGGTGTACGCCCGGGGCGTTGACATGTCCGATAACGGCCAGGCGGTCGAGGCGTTCACAACGAACCCCCACGGCGACCACTTCCTGGGCCATCCGCACACCCTGGCCAATTTCGAGACTGCCTTCTACCAATCGTCCATCGCCGACAACAACAGCTTTGAGCAGTGGTCCGATGAGGGCTCGCTCGATGCGGCCCAGCGAGCCAACCGGCTGATGAAGCAGATGCTCGCCGACTACGAGGCGCCGCCCATCGACGACGCGATTGACGCCGAGCTGTGCGACTACATCGCCCGACGCAAGGCCGAAGAGCCCGACGCCATCGTGTAGCTGCACACGGTCTCAGGTGGCGACGACGGCGGTGACGCCGGCGACGGCGGCCACGATTCCGATGGACTGGCGCGCATTGAGGGAATCTTGGTAGGCGACCCTGCCGACGATGACGCTCATCACCGGGAACATCGATGCCCCAACCACGGTCGTAGGCGGGTCGAACCAGATGCCGACGATGTAGAAGATCGTCGCCGCGGCACTGGCCACACCCGTCAGCAACGCGAAGCCCATCACGTCGGGCGGGGGCAGTGCCGGGAGACCCCGCAGCGCGACCACAGCGGCCATGAGTCCCACTGAGGTCAGCCGCTGGCCGAACCCAGGCCAAGCCCCCGAGCTCTCGGACAGATCGACCAGCACGCTGAGCCCCACGCCGTACCCGAGGCCGGACAGCGTTGCCCAGACCGTTCCGGCCCCGACGTGCTTGCCCCGAGTGCCTCCTGCTGTCACCAGGCCGAGCCCTCCGAAGGCGACGGCGGCACCGATGATGCCGATGAGCGGCGGATCGTGGCCTCGCAGCGCTGTGTAGGCGAACGGGATGACGGCCGACAGCGTCGCCACGATGGGTGCAGCGATCGCAGAGCCGGCCCGGTCGAGCGACGTGTAATACAGCGCCAGGCCGGCACCGAGCCCGAAGCCCGACGCCAATCCTCGTACGAAGTCGTCCCCGGCGAATGAGCCCGGAATGAAAGGCAGGACTGCGATCGCCATCAGCGCAGCAGCGCCCTGGAACACGATCATCGCCGACAGCACGTGACAACGGGTCACCACCCGGCGCCCGAACAGGTCGCTCGTGCCGATGCTCAACGACGTGAGCAGGCCGAACAGCGCTCCCATCAGCAGGCCTCTGCGCGCAAACGAGGTTTCACCGGCGGAGTCTCAGCAGGGTCGCCACGGCCGCTGAGGCTCGAGCAGGAATGGGCAAGAAGTTGCCTTGAGCATCGACGCTCGGTCC
Source organism: Candidatus Poriferisodalis sp. (assembly GCF_965204125.1). Lineage (GTDB taxonomy): Bacteria > Actinomycetota > Acidimicrobiia > Acidimicrobiales > Poriferisodalaceae > Poriferisodalis. The sequence continues at coordinate 3,022,241 of NZ_OZ241968.1, forward strand.
AGCCACCAGCACGATGCGTGCCGTCACGAGCAGCGCGATCAGCACATGCGCTGCGGCCATCACGAGGTAGAACGCATTCAGCGTCACCGACATCGCGAGCGCGGCCACCGTCGGCCCGATCAGGGCACCGACGCCGTTCATGCGCACGAGCACGGCGCTGGCGCTGGCGCGCTGCTCATCTCGCAGCCAGTCGTTGGTCTGCGCCACGGCCATGGAGTAGATGGGGTAGGCGAATGCTCCCATCAGAGCCATCACGGCGAGGCCTGCAACTGTGCGCTCGTCGAGTGCGAGCATCGCCAGGCAGCCCGATGCCGCCGCAAGCGCAGCCAGCAGGATCACCAGGCGCCGAGGCACGCTGTCGGACAGGCGGCCAAGCGGGATCTGCCCGAACAGGCTGCCGATCATCGGCGCACCCACGAACAGTGCGACCTCGAAGGGCGTGAGCCCCCGGTTGGCGGCGTACACCGCTCCGAGACCCGAGATGGAGCCCAGCGCTCCGCCGACCAGGAATGCCACGATCACCCCGGTCGGCGCTGTTTGCAGCATTGCCCTCAGGCTGAGCGGCTCGGGCACGACCACTGGCGGGTTGGCCGAAGCCGACAGCGACATCGGAACCAGTGCCAGCGATACCAGCACCGAGGACATGGCGAACAAGGTGAAACCGTTCACGTCGGCTGTGGTGACCAGGAACTGGCCGGTCGCGATCGAGCCCATGGTGACGACCATGTAAGTAGCGATCATCTGACCGCGGTTGCGGTTGGTGGCCAGCTCGTTCAGCCATGTCTCGGCTACCACCACCAGCGCCGCGAGGCACATGCCCCACACCAGCCGGCATGCGCCCCAGACCAACGGGGTCACGAATACGGCCTGCACCAGCGTGACGCTGCTGCCCAGCGAGGCGAGTGCGGCGAAGACACGCACATGACCCACTTGACGCAGCAGCCGCGGCGCCAGCGCTGCGCCCACCAGGAAGCCGGCAAAGTTCATGGCCATGACCAGCCCAGCCACTGTCGAGCTGAAGCCTTCGCTTTCGGCCCGCACGCCCAGCAGTGTGTTCTGGAGCCCGTGCCCGGCCATGAGCAGGGTGATGCCGCCGAACAGCGCGGCGCTCCGGCTGAACCGGCCGGCGAGCGCCGGACCGCCGACGACCGGCGCGGCCTGATCGACGTCGCTCGACTGCTGCTGTTGCTGCTGCTCGGCGGCCAGTGTGCGTGCACGCCGCCGCACCCGTGCTCGCCGCGTCTGGCGTGCAGTGCTCGCTGCTCCGTCCTCGGAGGTCGGGGTCGGTTCAGGTGCTGGCGTCTGCGCCGACACCTGCGACTAGTGCTCCGCTGCCGATGTTGTGGGGGGCTCGAACGCTGGTGCGTGCACGTATTGCCAGCCGAACCGGCCCTTGATGCACAGATGGCCGCTGGTCACCGAGTGATCGGCAGGCGACGTGACTTTCACGATGCGTTCGTCCTGGACATGCAGCTCGAGATTGCATCCCACACCGCAGTAGGAGCACACCGTGCGGGTGACGGCTTGATCGTCGGGGCGCCACTCCCCCACGGCGCGCAAGTCGAACTCGGTGCGGAACTGCAATGCCCCAGTGGGGCACACCGCCACGCAGTTGCCGCAGTACACGCAGGCGCTGTCGGGGAGCTCGGCGTCGTATTCGGTGCGGATGCGGGCATCGAAACCACGTCCAGCCACTGCGATGGCGAAGGTGTGCTGGGCATCGTCGCCGCAGGCTTCGACGCACTTGTAGCAGAGCACGCAGCGGTCGTACGCACGGATGTACAAGTCGTCCTGGATGCGCACGGGCTCATCGACCCGTTCCGGTCCGGACTCTTCAAGCGGATCCCCGCCGCCGGGCACAGAGACATCGGCGCCGCCGTCGCTGCCTGAGCCGCCGTAGCGGTCGGGATCGGCGCCGTAGGTTCGTGACCAGTCGGCAATCTCCGACGCCTGTGAGAGGTCGTTCGCCGAACCGAGGAATTCCAGCACCATGCGCCTGCTGTGACGCACCCGCTCGGAGTCGGTGCTGATCTGCATGCCCGCCTCAGCTGGTCGTGAGCACGCCGGCACGAGCGTGCGAGACCCTTCGAGCTCCACCACACAGACACGGCAGACGTTCACTGGTGTGAGGTTGGGCGCCCAGCAGATGGTCGGCGTCTCGACATCGGCTGCCGTGCAGGCCGCCAGGATCGTCGCCCCCTCGGGCACCGTCACCTCGTGCCCGTCGATGCTCAGCGTCACCCGTGCTGGCTCGGCTTCGGGACGGGGGCTCTCGCCGGAACGAGTCATGACGCAGTGTCTCCTAGCAGACCCAGCCGCATGGCGGAGAGCACCGCCGAGGCCGCCGTATGGCCGAGCCCGCAGATGGACGCGTCGCCCATTGCGTCCGCGATATCTCCGAGCAGCTCACGCTGAGGCTCCGTGGACCGTCCTGTGCGACGGATCTGTGTCACCAGCTCGTGCTGGCGGACCGTGCCCACGCGGCAGGGAACGCACTGGCCGCACGACTCGTCGCGGAAGAACTTGGCCAGACGCTCGACCACGGCGCTCATATCGGCACTGTCGTTGAAGACCATCACCGGGCCCGAGCCGAGTGTCGTGCCTGCAGCCCGGGTGTCCTCCAGGGAGAGCGGCATCTCCCCGGCGTCAGATCCGACGAAGCTGCCGGCAGCACCGCCCAGCAGCACAGCGGCCAACGTTCCCTGCACACCCCCGGCCAACTCCAGCAGCTCGCCCAGCGGCATCCCGAAAGGAGCCTCGTACAGTCCGGGCCGACCGACGTGGCCGGACAGGCAGAACAGCTTCGTGCCCGGTGAGCCCTCAGTTCCCACGCTGCGGTACGCCTCAGGACCGATGCGCAGGATTTCATTCACGTTGAGCAGCGTCTCAGGGTTGTTCACCACCGTGGGGCGGCCGAACAACCCATGGGTCGTGGGGAATGGCGGCTTGTTGCGCGGCTCTCCCCGGAATCCCTCGAGCGAGTTGAATAGGGCCGTCTCCTCGCCGCAGATATAGGCGCCCGCACCCCTGCGCAACTCGATGTCGAACGGTTGCCCGGACCCGGCTGCGTCATCGCCGAGCCAGCCGGCGCTGTGGGCCTGTGCGATGGCATGCCGGAGGCGTTGGGTGGCCAGCGGGTATTCACCGCGTATGTAGATCCAGCCGTGCTCGGCGCCCACGGTCAGGCCGGCCACAGCGATGGACTCGATGATGGCCAAGGGCTCCAGCTCGCAGAGCAGCCGGTCTTTGAATGTTCCGGGTTCGGACTCGTCGATGTTGGCGACGACATGCTTGGGACCTTCGCCGTCGGCCACCGCTCGCCACTTGATGCCGGTGGGAAAGGCGGCCCCGCCGCGCCCCGACAGCCCGACTGCGGTCACCTGGGAGATGACTTCGTCGGTTCCGAGGCCCAGCGCTGCGTCGAGAGCTGCTCCCCCACCTCGCTCCCGGTACGCCTCCATCGACATGCTCTCGCTGCCGCCGTGGTCCCGTCCGATCATGTGCCGCAGCAGGCTGGGGGCTTCGGGAGCCGGCGCCGTGACGCTCACGAGCAGCGAATCAGGACCGCTGCCGTCTGCGGGGACGCGGTCGGGCTCGCGGCGACCCTGAATGAACACCGCCGGCGCCCGTTCGCACTGCCCGAGGCAGGGACCTTCGTGCACGGCATGACCCTGTGAGCGCAGGTGTTCCGCCAGGGGTGCGGCACCTGCCAGCGCGCAGATGGGATCGACGCAGACATGGCGAACGCTGAGCTCGTGGGCGGGGGCTTCGGTGCGGAACATCTCGTAGAACGTGGCCACGCCGTAGGCCTCCGCCGGTGGCACGCCCAGCGTCCGGCCGACGAAGTTGAGGCCGCCCGGCGAGATCCACCCGGCCTCGCGCTGGAGAGCATGCAGCGCAGGCAGCAACTGGTGCCGCATCTGCTTTCGCCGTTGCATCCCTGCGCGCACAACACGCGGATGGGAGACGACAACGGCGCCGTCGCTCGCCTCGTCGACGCTGAGTGCAGCCAGCACCGCTCGTCGCTCCGATGCGGTGGGCTCCGCATCGGAGAAGTGCAGGTCAGCCACCAGCGCCACCTGCCGCTGCGGTGCCAGATGCGCGGTCGGCGACGGCTGGGTCGGATGTACCGCCAGCGGCGGCAGTGAGAGGCGGCAGCGGGTCGATGCGAACGGCGGCGGCCTTGAACTCCGCCGTGCCGCTGCGGGCATCCCAAGCGTCGTTCGTGAGCAGGTTCGCATCCACCAGCTCCGGGAAATGGAACGTCGTGAAGACCAGGCCTGTGGGCAGGCGATCGGTGACATGCACGTCCATGTCCACCGAGCCCCGGGGTGAGCTCACACGCACCGTGTCGCCTTCGACGATCCCGATGTCCGACGCGTCGGCAGGGCTGATCTCGATGGCATCACCGGAGCGGATGGGCGAGGAATAGCCCGCAGACTGCGCGCCCGTGTTGTAGGAATCGAGCACCCGGCCAGTCGTCAGGCGCAGTGGGAACTGCTCGCTCAGTGCCTCTGCGGGAGGAAGATGCGTGACGGTCGAAAATGGTGCCGGCGCATGGCCGTCGAGGTCGGGTTCCCAGAGCCAGCCGTGCAGGAACTCGGTGCCGGGATGGTCGTCGTCGGGACAGGGCCACTGCAGGCCGCCGCTCGCCTCGAGACGCTCCCAGCTCATGCCGCCATGCAACGGCGACAGCGATCGCATCTCGTCCCACAACTCCTGCGCGGACGTGGCCGTCCACCGCGCGCCCATGTGCTGTGCCAACTCGCTGATGATGTGCACATCGTCGCGTGCGTCACCCTGGGGAGGCACCGCAGCACGCACCCGCTGGACACGGCGTTCGGAGGAGGTGACCGTTCCCTCGCTGGAGGACCAGCCCGCAGCCGCAGGCAGCACTACGTCAGCCATCCGTGCGGTACGCGTCAGCGAGATGTCCTGCACGACCAGCAGGTCCAGCCCTTCGAGCAGCTTGCGGGCGTGAGCCACGTTGGCTTCGGAATCGGCCGGGTTCTCCCCGATGACATAGAGGGCCCGCAGCTCGCCGTCTTCCATGGCTTCGAACATCGCGGTGAGGTGCTTTCCCGGGACGGGATTCAGCTCACAGCCCCAGGTGCTCTCGTAGCGAGCCCGGACCTGGGGGTCAGTGAGGAGCTGGAACCCGGGCAGTCGATCGGGCAGGGCACCCATGTCGCCGCCGCCCTGCACGTTGTTCTGGCCTCGCAGGGGCACCAGGCCCGAGCCGCGCCGGCCGACATGGCCGGTCAGCAGCGCCAGGTTGCACAGCGAGAGCACGTTCTCGACCGCCGTGTGGTGCTCGGTGATGCCCAGCGTCCACAGGATCTGCGCTCGGTCGGCCGTGGCATAACGGTGGGCCATCTCCGCGATGGCCTCTGCTGGCACGCCGGTCAGCCGCTCGCCCTCGTCGAGCGTGAATGGCTCCACCGATGCTGCGTAGGCATCGAACCCCGTCGTCGCGTGATCGATGAAGGACTGGTTGTGCATTCCGCGGGCGATGATCTCGCGAGCCACGGTGTTGGACAGCGCGATGTCTGTGCCCACGTCGAGGCCGAGCCACACGTCGGCAAATTCGGCCGAGGAGGTTCGGCGGGGATCCACTGCGTACATGGCAGCGCCGTTGTCGAGGCCGCGCAGCAGGTGATGGAAGAAGATCGGATGGGCCTCGCGGGCATTCGATCCCCACAGCAGGATCACATCGGTCTCGGTGATTTCCTGGTAGGAGCACGTTCCGCCCCCGAGTCCGAACACTGTCGCCAGACCGACGACCGACGGAGCGTGTCAGGTGCGGTTACAGGAATCGATGTTGTTGGACTTCAGCACCGTCCGCATGAACTTCTGGGCTGCGTAGTTCATCTCGTTCGTGCTCTTGGAGCACGAGAACATGCCGACACCGCCGGCGCCGTGCTGCTGGGTGGCCGCCCGCAGCCCCGATGCGGCACGGTCGAGCGCATCGTCCCAGCTCGCAGGGCGCAGGACGCCGCCGTCGCGCACGAGGGGCGTGTCGAGTCGCGCGAGAGGTGCCTGGCGCCCCCCTGATCGTGCACTGTTCCCCCGAGGCATCGCCCCTCCTCGATACGCCTGAGTGCCGTGATCCAGAATTCTATGCTGTCCCCGGACTCTTTACCGTGACTACAACAGTTTCACCCTGACTACAGATTTGCTGCCCCGTATCGGCAGTGTGGCGTTCCGTAGAGCAGAACAGTTCCACAATACGGCACAAAAATACCGTCAACCGACAGGTCCATGCTGCCCGCGGGCTACCGTGGAGCCGGTGCAGTCGATCTCTCGCGCGTTCGCTGTCTTGCGGGCATTGGCCGTGGGTCCGCAGGGTGTCACCGACGTAGCCGATCACGTCGGGCTGCCGAAGAGCACGGTGGCCCGGCTGCTGACATCGCTCGAAGCAGTCGACGCCGTCGTCCAGGACGACGCAGGCGGCGACTACCGGCTCGGACAGGGACTCATCGACATCATCGGGGCTGCCGGTGCAGATCGGAGCCTGCTGGCCGCGGCACGACCGCACCTGCACAGCCTGGTCAACCAGGTCGGCGAGACGGCCGGCGTGAGCGTTCGTGCAGATCGGACGGTGTACTACCTCGACCAGGTCGAGCCCGAATCCGAGGTGCAGGTGCGGTCGTGGACGGGCGAGTACTGCCCGATGCACTTGGTGCCTTCGGGGCTCGTGTTCTTGGCCCATCTCAGCCCGGGAGCACTCGACGAGTACGTGCGCGCCGGCCTCGAGGCAACGACCGCGAACAGCATGGTCGATGCCGAGGCGTTGAAGACTCGGCTGAGCCAAGTCGCCAGTGCCGGATATGTCTGGGTGTACGAGGAGTTCGCCATCGGGATCAACTCGGTGGCTGCTCCGGTGTTGAACGAAGAGGGGGCGGTGGTGGCGGCCCTGCATGTTCACGGCCCCGCGTACCGTTTCCCCGATCCGAACAGCACCCACGACATTGGCCTTGTGCTCATCGAGGCTGCGTCGAACTTGGCCGAGCACCTGGCCGGACGAGCGCCGCTGCCGGTGTAGCCGACTCAGCTTGAGCTGGGGCGGTCGCGGCGGCGGCGGATCTCGTCGCAGATCGCGGGCACGACCTCGTGCAGGTCTGCAATGACGGCGTAGCCCGCTTTGGTGACCATGTTGGCTTCCGGGTCGATGTTGATCGCCAGGATGTTCTTCGAACCCATGGCGCCGACCCAATGCTGGATGGCACCCGAGATGCCGCAGGCGATATAGATCTCCGGGGCGATGCGGGTGCCGGTCTGGCCGACTTGGTCAGCGTGCGAGCGCCAGCCGTTGTTGGTCACCGCTCGCGAGCAACCGACGCGGCCGCCGAGCAGTTCCGCAAGCTCTTCGAGCGCTGCGAACCCGTCTGCTGAGCCGACGCCTCGGCCGCCCGACACCACGACCGGCGCGGTGGACAGCGTGACGCCCTCGGCCAGCGTCACCCGATCGCGGACCAGGGTCTGCTGCACTTCAGGCCCAAGGTCGGGCTCGAAATCGGCAACAGCCGCTGGGACGGGACCGCCTTCGCACGGCTCGGCCTCGATGGAGTGCTGCGCAATAGTCAGCAGCGGCAAGGTCGAGGTGAGGGTCACGTCCTCGAGCAGCGAGCCGCCCCACTGGATGCGAGTGATGTGCCACGCATCGCCGCCGGGGGGGCCGGACGGCGCATCGGCCAGCGAGCCTGCTGGCGACACGTTCACGCAGTTGGCCACGAGCGGCAGGTCGGTGCGGGCGGCGAGCTGGGCCATGGCCTCGGCACCACGATCGGTTCCCGCCGCCACGACGGCCACAGGCCCCGCAGCCTCGACGAACATCGCGAGCCCAGCGCCCCAGGCATCGGGTCCGTAGTCGGCCAGGAACGAATGGCGTCCGCAGTGCACCACAGCGGCGCCATAGTCGGCGCAGGCGGCAACGAGATCGGCGCCGTGCGCATCGAACAGGTCGCCGTCGCCCAGGATGACGGCTACGAGATCCGTGTTCAGGTCCGAGGCGAGCGAGCGGGCCGCAGTCAGGGCTTCCAGGGCACCGCCTGAGGGGACACCACGGTCGTGGTCGATCAGGACAGCGACGGCGCTCACAGCACCCCCAACTCGTCCAGCAGGTCCACCACAGCGGGTGCTGCAGCGGCACTGTCGCCGAGTTGCACGGTGGTGCTGGCACGCTCGGGCGGCCGGTGCAGCCGAACCCGTGACTGCCCGCCCGCGTCAGCATCGGCGGCGCAGTCGAGCACCTGGATCTGGGCCTTGCGCGAGGCGAGACGCCCTTTCATGGTCGGATAACGAGGCAGGTTGATGCCTTCCTTGACCCCGAGTGCGCAGGGGGCCTCGAGCTCGTACACCTCGTAGCCCGCATCGGTCTCGCGGCGAGCGGTGAAGCCTCGCTCGTGGGGGTCGATGCCCTTGATGCCGTTCACGATCGGGCGCCCGAGCGCGTGCGCCACCCGGATGCCGACTTGGAAGTTGCCCCCGTCGGCAGATTCGTTGCCGAACAGGATGAGGTCGAACTGCCCACCGGCGGCCTCGAGCTCCCGCACAGCGGAGGTGATCGCGACGGCCGTTCGTTGAGGGTCCCAGTCGAGGCCGCCGTCCGCGATCACCAGTGCGAACTCGCTGCCGCCGACGCTGGCCGAATAGCGCAGCTGCTCGGTCGACGCCTCGGGACCCAGCGTGAGCACCACGACGGCATGGTCGTCGCCGTCGAGCCGCTCGACGATCTGCGCGGCCTCCTCCACCGCGCATTCCTCATGCGGGCTGGTGGTAAAGCCCAAGTGGGCAGTATCGACCTGCTGGCCGTCTTCGGTCACGTTGATACGCGAGCCCACAGCGGGCACTCGCTTCACGCACACCAGGATGCGCACCGGCGCGCCCTCAGGCCTTCATGCGGCTGTCGTCGGGATCGAACAGCGCCAGATTCGCACCCGTCGCCGCCACCGTTACCGGGTACTGCTCATGTTGATACATGACAGACAGCTCCGTGCCCACGGTGGCCAGCTCCGGCGGCAGGTAGGCCATTGCCAGGTAGGCGCCGAGCGATGGTGCGTTGCCCGCGGTGGTGACGCGGCTGACCCTGCCGTGCGAGTCGACGATCCGCTCCCCCGCCGCTGTCAGCACAGGCTCGTTGCCGGCCCCCATCGGGAAGCGGTCGTAGCCCTCGGCACAGCGCAGGCTCTCGAAGCGCAACATGGAGAGCTGGGCTGCCGGCGGCGCCTCCCGGGCCGCCAAGTAGGCCTCCTTGCCGACGAAATCAACAGCTTTCACCCGCGGCCGGGCCAGGCCCGCTTCGACCGGGTTGTAATCGCTTTCGAGCTCGGCACCCATGAGCCGGTAACCCTTCTCAAGCCGCCCGGTGGTGCCGTACACCCCGGCACCGACGGGCCGCAGGTTGAATTCGCGCCCGGCCTGTGCAATGACGTCCCACAGGGCCAGCCCAGCGCTCGTCGGGCAGTAGATCTCGAAGCCCGCATCGCCGACATAGGAGATGCGGAACATCTGCACCGGGATCCCCGAGAGCAGTGCATCGCGCACTTGGCCGTAGCCGAAAGCCTCCTGAGACAGGCTGGTCTCGGTCAGCGTCTGCAGCAGTGCGATCGCATTGGGGCCCCATACGCCGTAGGTGGCCAGAGCCTCAGTGCGATTCTCGAAGTGAACGCCATCGGCGGGGAGATTGTGGCGGAACCAGTACTCGTCACGACCGCCGTCGAATGCGCCCGTGGCAATGCGGAAGCGGTCCTCGGACAGGCGCACGATCGTGAGGTCGGAACGGAAGCCGCCGTCGGCGGTGAGCACCGGGGTGTAGATCGAGCGTCCGACTGGCAGGTCGCACTTGTTGACCACCATCTTCTCGATGTAGGGCACGACGCCTGGGCCTGACACCTCGAATACCTGGAACGGCGAGATGTCCACCAGCCCGCAGTGCTCCCGCAGGTGCAAGTGCTCGGCATCGGTGATGGGACTCCACCAGCGAGCATCCCACTCGTGGGTACGGCCCTCGATGCCGTAGTGCTCGACGAGGTCGGCATTCGATTCGTACCAGTGCGGCCGCTCCCAGCCGCCGGCCTCGAAGTAGTAGGCACCGAGGTCATCGGTGCGGGCCTTGGCCGGCCCACAGGTCAGGTTGCGGCGCGTCGCCCACTGCTCGCGAGGATGCACGATGCCATAGGTCTTGTTGAAGTGCTCGTCGGCCCTGGTCTCGATGTGGATGACGTTGCGGTCCTGTGGGTAGAAGCGCGTGACGTCCGAGCCGTGGGGGTCAGTCATACGGGGATAGCCGTAGGTCATCCACTCGGCCATCAAGCGCCCCACACCGGGTCCTTCTTTGACCCACACCGCCGCCACCGACCACAGGTTCTCGACCTCTGGTGTCGGGCCCAAGACCGGCGAGGCATCGGGCGTCAGCGACAGCAGGCCGTTGATGGCGTACTTGATCTCGCCGTCACCCAGGAACTCCATCAGCTCGATGGCCTGCTCGAGCTGTTCGTCGAAGTCATCGGGTGTGAACGGCATCTCGGTGGGGCTGAGGGCTGCTTCCTCGTTGGAAGGGATGTCCTCCACACGGTGCAGGATCGGCCGGTGGGCGTAGCTGCCCACCTCCATGGAGCCGGCCGACTGGCGCTCATAGCAGAAGGTGTCCATGTCACGCACGATCGGGTAGGCCAGCTCCTGATTTGTCTCAACGAGCACGTCGAACGGGCCGACATCGACCATCTGGTGGACCGCAGGCGTGAGCGGGATGGTGGCCCCGGCCAACTGCGCGAGTTTGGGGCTCCACACACCGCAGGCGATCGCCACCGTGTCGCACTCGATACGGCCGCGGTCGGTCACTACTGCGGAGATGCGGGGGCGGTTCGGTCCGGCCACGGTCTCGATGTCGAGCACCTCGGTGTTGGCGAAGGTCTGCAGGTGGCCGGCCTCGGTGGCTCGGCGGCGCATCTGTGTACCCGTCTCCAGCGAGTCCACTGCCGAGACACTGGGGGTGTAAAAGCCGCCCAAGATGACATCGGCGTCGATGAACGGCACCATCTCGACGACCTCGTCGACCGTGAGCAGCTTCGACTCGATGCCCCAGCACGTCGCCGAGGTCATGCGGCGACGGAACTCCTCCATGCGCTCGGGGCTGCGTGCCACTTCGATGCCGCCGCACGTGTTCTGCAGACCCAGTGCCTCGTACTGGTGCTGGCTGTCGACCGTCAGATCGACGATCTCCTTGGAGTGATCGACGGGGAAGATGAAGTTCGACGCGTGGCCGGTGGATCCGCCCGGATTGGGGAGCGGGCCCTTGTCGAGGAGCACGATGTCGGTCCAGCCGAGATCGCTGAGATGGCCGACCAGGCAGTTGCCGACGATGCCTGCACCAATGACGACACAATCTGCCCGCGCCGGAAAGTCACTCATAGCTCTCATCCCCCGCCATTGCTGGTCAACAGCATGCCGCAGCACCGCTGCCGCATATCGCTGCTATGGATCGATGCTGTTCTGTATGATGGAACAGTTCCGCTCAGCGGAACAGCAACTAGGGGAACAGTAGCCGAACGACCCGGCAATTGACGACATCGAACCGGTGGCGCAGCGAGGCCGCGAGGTTCTGGCAGGGTGTAGAGGGCTCAATTCGTGTGGGGGTGCACGGCATGGCGACAACAGGCGGATTTCCAAGTGATCTCGAGATTGCATCGGCTGCACAGATCCGGCCGCTGACCGAGATCGCGGACGAGGCGGGCATCCCGCTGGACTACCTGGAGCTGTATGGCACCGGCGTGGCCAAGGTCAAGCTGGAGGCCGTCGAAGCGATGGCTGACCGGCCCCGCGGGCGCTACGTGGTGGTGACGGCCATCACCCCGACGCCGCTCGGCGAGGGCAAGACGACCACCACGGTTGGGCTCGGGCAGGCGTTCGGACACATTGGGCGAACCGCCACCATCGCCATCCGGCAGCCGTCGATGGGTCCCACCTTCGGCATCAAGGGCGGAGCGGCCGGCGGCGGCTACAGCCAGGTGGTGCCGATGGACCTGTTCAACCTGCATCTCACCGGCGACATGCACGCCGTCACTGCAGCGCACAATCTCTGCGCCGCCATGCTCGATGCGCACCTCTACCACGGCAATGAGGCCGGCTTCGATATTCACAACATCACTTGGCGCCGGGTGCTGGATGTCAACGACCGGGCCTTGCGGAACATCACCATTGGATTGGGCGGCCGCCTCGACGGCATCCCCCGCGAGTCGGGCTTCGACATCACCGCTGCCTCGGAGGTGATGGCGACGCTCGCGCTGTGCACCTCCATGTCAGATCTGCGTGCCCGGCTCGGTCGCATCGTGCTGGGCTACACCAAAGGCGGCGAGCCGGTGACCGCCGAGGACATCGGCGCCGCCGGGTCGATGGCGGTGCTACTGCGCGAAGCCATCAAACCCAATCTCATGCAGACCTTGGAAGGATCCCCGGCACTCGTGCACACGGGTCCCTTCGGCAACATCGCGACCGGCAATTCCTCGATCGTTGCCGACCAGATCGGCATCGGCACGTCCGACTTCCTGCTCACCGAGGCGGGCTTCGGTGCCGACATGGGTGCGGAGCGGTTCTTCAACATCAAGTGCCGGTACTCGGGTGTCTCGCCCGACGCCGCAGTGATCGTGGCGACCGTGCGTGGCCTCAAGGCTCATTCGGGCAAGCACCGGATCGTGGCCGGGCGACCGTTGCCGCCGGCCCTGCTCGAAGCCAATCCTGACGAGGTGCACGCCGGCGGCGACAACCTCCGCAAACAGCTCGAGAACGTGCGGATGCACGGTGTCTCGCCGGTGGTGGCGATCAACCAGTTCCCCGGCGACCATGAGGCCGACCTTGCCGCCATCGCCGACATCGCCGCCGAGTACGGCGCCCGCTCGGCCCGCTGCACTCACTTCGCCGACGGCGGCTCCGGCGCGGCCGGCCTTGCCGAAGCCGTGGCCGAGGCTGCCGAGGAGCCGACGGACTTCTCGGTGCTGTACCCCGACGACATGTCGCTGCGCGACAAGATCCGCGCTGTCGCGACCAACGTGTACGGCGCAGACGATGTGAGCTACACCGCCCGGGCGAACCGCGAGATCGACGGCTATGAGCGCAACGGCTTCGGGAACCTGCCGGTGTGCATCGCCAAGACCCACCTGTCCATCTCGTCGGATGCCTCGCTCAAGGGCGCCCCGACCGGCTGGACTCTGCCGGTGCGTGAAGTGCGGGCGTCGGTTGGTGCCGGGTTTGTGTACCCGATCTGCGGCGACATGCGCACGATGCCCGGGCTCGGACGTGACCCGGCGGCGCGCCACATCGACCTCGATGCCGATGGCGACATCGTCGGCCTGAGCTGATCGGAGCCGTTGTTGTTGAAAGATGCTTCTGGTCGCCGTCGGCTGCTGCAGCACGCTCAGTGGGAGCTCATCCCGTTGCGCAATCTGGCGGAGCAGCTGCCGCACCTGCCTCCCCAGTCACCGGTATCGGTGACGGCGTCGGCGTCCAAGACGCTCGAGGACACACTGGACCTCACTGCCGAGCTGTGTGCACTGGGCCACCACCCGGTGCCCCATGTCGCAGCTCGCATGGTCGCCAGCCGTGATCACCTGGAGGAACTGCTGGGTCGCATCGAAGCGATGGGCCTCAGCGAGATATTCCTGGTCGGCGGCGACGTCACCTCGCCTGCCGGCCCATTCGACAGTGCCGTCGGGCTGCTCGAAGCGCTGCGCGAAGTCAGTCACTCGCTCGTTCACATCGGCGTCACGTCCTACCCCGAAGGGCATGCGCTCATCACCGACGCGGTGCTGCATGAAGCGCTGCACGTCAAGCAGGTGCTGCTCGCCGAGGCGGGTATCGAGGGCCACGCAGCTACCCAGATGTGTTTCCACCCCAAGGCCATCCTGGAATGGCTGGCCGCCGAGCGCGACAGCGGATTCAACCTTCCCGTGCATCTCGGCATTCCCGGAGCGGTCGATCCGGCACGGCTGCTGCGGATCGGCACTCGGCTGGGAGTCGGCGCGTCCCTGCGCTACCTGCGCAAGAACACCGGGGCTGTGGCTCGCATGCTGCGCCCCGGGGGCTATGACCCGAGCGGGCTGGTCGACCGGATCGCCCCCCACGCGGAGCGGCTCGACATAGCCGGCCTGCACGTCTTCACCTTCAACGCGATCGCCGACACCGTCGCTTGGCGCGAGACAGCGCTCGCCGAGACCTCCTCACGCCGGAGGTGAGCACGAGCCGTCTGACGCTGCCGGCGGGGCTGCTCGCCGGGTTCGAGATAGCACTGCTCGCAGCATTGGGCATCGCGCATCGCGTGTACTGGCAGGGTGATGTCGGGATCACCTACGTGGTCTTCGCCATGTTCCTGTCGACCAATCTCGTGATCTGCTTCTGGGAGATCTGCCTCTTCTTCCGGCGCGACTACATCGAGTCGCGGTCTGCCTACTGGCAACAGCAACGGCTGCACACCGGCAGGAGCCCGGCACTGGCGTTCCTCACGTCCAAGGTTCCGCTGCGGTCAGCGTTCTCCCCGACTGTCTGGGCCGACGTGTGGGCCGCCTATTCGGTGTACGACGGTTCGTATGCCGATCGCCGTACCTACGGATTCAACGTGGACGTGGGCAATGGCTTCATCACGGCCATGCCCACGCTGATCTTGTACGCAGCGTTCACGACGGAATTCCTGTCGCCGCTTGCGGCAGGAATCCTCGGGATCATGTTCTTCTGGCAGTGGACGTATGCGACGTCCATCTACTTGGTGAGCTTCTTCATTGCGAAGCGCCACCGAGACATCAGCAGGGGCGACCTGTACAGCATGATCCTGAGCTTCAACGCGCCTTGGATCGTGGTGCCGCTGCTGGGGCTGTACGTCTCCATCCGCCTCGTCGTCGACGGCAGCTACAGCGCCTTAGGCGGTTGAAGGCGACGCTCTGCGCCGGTGCTCCGGCAGGGCAGGTGCGGGCTCTTCGGAGATGCTGAAGTGGACTGCCGCGGCCGCGACACCGAGTGCGGCCGCCAGCCACCACCACAGGTCGTATGAGCCAGTGAGCTCGCGGATCTCGCCACCTCCCCAGGAGCCGAGGAATGCGCCGATCTGATGGGACAGGAAGACGAAGCCGAACAGCGTTCCGGCCCTGCGCACGCCGAATTGGCCCAGCACGATGCCCGAGGTCAAGGGCACGCTGGCGAGCCACACAATCCCGATCACCACGCCGAACCCGAGGGCCACGACGGGAGTCACCGGCAGCAGCACCAAGCCGGCGAAGGCCAGCGCCCGGGTGCTGTACATGATGCTCAGCAGCCGGCTCTTCGCGAATCGCATGCCCAGCGCACCAGCAGCAAACGCTCCCACGATGTTGAACAGGCCGACAAGCGACCACGACATGTTGGCGACGGCGGTATCGAGGCCGGCGTCGGTGAGCGTCTTGGGCAGGTGCACGCCGATGAACGTGACGTGAAAGCCGCAGACGAAGAACGTGCAGTTGACCAGCAGGTAGTCGCGATGGCGGGCCGCCCTCGCCAGCGTTGTCAGGAGTGACTCGTCGTCCTGTGGTGGCATTTCGACGGATTCGGAAGGGCCAGATCGGGTGCGCAACGGCCCGACGAACAACCCGATGGACACCGTCACGACGGCCAAGACGGTCAGTGCACTCCGCCAGCCGAAGGCGCTGATGACCGCGCCGGTCAGCGGCACGAGCACGAAGTGCCCGAGCGAGCCGCAGGCGGTGGCCACGCCCAGCGCCATCGAGCGACGGTGGGGGTCCACCAACCGGCTCATCGAAGAGAGCACGACCGCGAACGACGCTGCAGACATGCCGAGGCCGACGATCACACCGCCGCCGAGATGCAACCCAGCGGGCCCGTTGGCTGCTCCCATCACCAGCAGGCCCCCCGCATAGGCGATGGCGCCCACAAGCAGCGTGCGCGCTGCGCCGTATCGATCGGCGATGGTGCCCGCAAGCGGCTGACCCAGGCCCCACACGAGGTTCTGCAGCGCAACGGTCAGCCCGACCGTGCCGAT
Source organism: Candidatus Poriferisodalis sp. (assembly GCF_965204125.1). Lineage (GTDB taxonomy): Bacteria > Actinomycetota > Acidimicrobiia > Acidimicrobiales > Poriferisodalaceae > Poriferisodalis. Next base: position 3,038,259 of record NZ_OZ241968.1, read on the forward strand.
GCCCACGTCGAGTGCTCGATCGATGGCGTCGGGGAACAGACCCATGGTGGCCCGCACACCCAGCGTCAGCGCTGTGATGATGCTCCCAGTGATCAGGATCGGCGCGATCGAGGTCTTGCCGGTCCCGGGGCGCACCGGATCAGGGTATGGCTGGGGTCCGATGCTTGCTCAGCGGGAGTTGATCTGTCGGACGCCGTACACCGCTTCCATCTCGCCCAGCTCGCTCAGCACCTTGCGTGACGGCCGGCGAGACACCCGGATGGTGGCTACCGCGGCGTGGTGCTTGGGACCGGCCAAGATCTCATTGCGCATCTGCAGCACGTTGATGCCGCTGGCGCGCAAGGCCATGAGGATCCCCGCCAGCACGCCCACCTGATCGCGGTGACGGACGACGATGGTGCTGCGACCCAATGGCCGCTCTGCGCGGTTGACGCAGTTGACCACATCGCCTGCAGTGAATGCCTCGAGTACCTCGACGACGCCGTCGGCAATGTCTTCGGACGCCTGCACCGTGGACGCGCCGACGTGATGCGTGCCGGTGACCCGCGGGTGGGACGCCAGCAGCGAATGCCAGTCTGGGTCGGCGCCGGGCGGTTCCCCGCGGAACACATCGAGTCCTGCCCGCATCCCTCGCTCGTCCAGGGCGCGCAGCAACGCCTCCTCGTCCACGATCTCGCCACGGGAGGTGTTGAGCAGGATCGCCTCGTCCGGCATCTTCGCCAGGAAGTCGGCATCGACAAGTCCGCACGTCTCGGGCGTGGCGGGCAGATGTACCGAGACGATGTCGGCGCCTGCCAACAGGCTGTCCCAGTCGGGATGGATCTCGATCTCGAGTTGCTTCATTTCAGCCAGCAGGCTCGCGGAGCGATCCGAGCGGTACAGCGCCGAGAGCTCGATGCCGAATGCCGCAGCGCGATGGGCGACCTCGATGCCAATGGCGCCCATGCCTACGATCGCCATCCGGCGGCCCTTCAGACCTGTAGCTCCCATGTACTGGGACTTGTTCCAACGGCCCTCATGCAGGTCTGACGTGGCATCGGGGATCTGCCGGTCCACCGCCAGCAGCAAGCCCATGGTCAGCTCGGCGACAGCCACGGCGTTTCGGCCCGGCACGTTGCAGATGTATATGCCGTACTTGCTGGCCCCGTCACAGTCGATTGTGTCGGTGCCGGCACCGGCTCGTAGCACCATGCTGAGCCGGTCGGCGGCCTTGAACACCTTGCGCTTCACTTCGGTGCTGCGCACCACAAGAACCTCGATGCCCTCGATGTGGTCGGCAAGATCGTCCGCCGTCAGCTCGGGCTTGACGACGCACTCATGGCCCGCCGCCTCGAGCCGGCCCAAACGTCCGGTGTCGATCTTGTCGGCAAACAGAATGCGCATCGGCGTCACCGCTAGGACAGGGTGTGCGGTCACAGCGCCGCCGCAGCAGCCGCCGGGACATATACCCGCATGTTCAGCCAGTGTGCCAAACGCGCGACCCTGCGCGGTGCCACTGTTTCTCCCGCTCCTGTTCCCCATTCTCATGTGATGGGGCTCACGGGCCGCTCGGGCCCTGGCTCAGCCGGAGGCGACGTCGTCTTCGAGATAGGCGCGGATGATGGCGTCGTAGCTCTCATCGGGCGTGAAGCCCAGATCCAGAGCTCTCCGGGTATCGAATCGCTCCGGCCATCCAGAGACGATGTCAGCGATCGTCGGATCAGGCGACTCAACGATCAGCGCCGCCGCTTCGGCGCCAGCGATACGGGTGAGTGCTTCGATCTGCTCGCCGACGGTCACCGACACACCGGGCATGGTGAGGTTGCGCCGTGCTCCCAACGCCTCACTGTCGAGTTCCGCGGCGTGGAGCATGTACCCGACTGCGGCTCGGGGGCTGGCATGGCTATGGCGCACTTCCCTCGAAACGGGCAGCATCGTCGGGGTGCCAGCCAGCGGCTCGCGGATGATGCCGCTGAAGAATCCGGATGCGGCGGCATTGGGCAAACCCGGACGAACGCTGATGGTGGGAAGCCGGATGCCGATGCCATCGAAGAAGCCGCGGCGGGTGTAGTCGGCGAGCAGCGCCTCGGCCACCATTTTCTCCATGCCATAGGAGGTAAGCGGCGTCAGGTGGAAGTCATCGGGGATCGGATCGGGAAACGGTGCACCGAACACCGCAATGGATGACGTGAGTACGACCCGTGGCATCCCCTCGGCGAGGCGCAGCGCATCGAACAGCGCCCGGGTGCCGTCGACGTTGACCGCCATGCCCTTGTCAAAATCGGCTTCTGCTTCACCGGAGACGACACCGGCAAGATGGAAGATCACATCCGGCATTGGTCGCAGCAACTCAGTGGCGACGCCGGGCTCGCAGATATCGGCGACGTTCGCGCTACAGATGCCGTCCTCGGCGGCTGTCTCGACGACGTCAACGAGATCGATCCGGTCGATCGAGCCTCCCCGTAATGTGCCCACATTCACCAATCGCTTGGTCAGCTTGCGGCCGAGCATTCCCGCGGCCCCGGTGATCAGCACGTGCATCCGGCGAACCTCACTTCGGACATGTCTCAGACGCTTCCGCCGGTGCCGAACCGTGGCGTGCTACAGCAGCTGCCCGAAGTCGAGAACGAGCAGGATCACCAGCAGCACGATGATCCCGACGTTGAGCACGCTGACCGGCCATTTCCAGCGGTGATCGGAGTGCCAGTGCCGCTTGATGCTCGCGATGTTCGCCCACAGTGCAATCAGCGAAATGGGTATGCCCACCGCGGGCCCGACACCCGGCGCCAGCCCGATGAATGGCGCCACGAACGGCAGGATCACGTACGCCAGCGTGCAGCGAATGGCCGAGATCAGGATGGAGAACCGCAGCGTGCGGGCGGATGCTTCTTCGAGCTCCGAAGCTGCAGCAGCGGTATCTGTCACGGTGGTCCATTCTCGCAGCAGCGAGCTGCGATGGTGCACTGCGAAGAGCTGGCCGATCTGTCGTCGTGCGGGGGCATCGGCAAGTGCTCAGTACCATCGTCACCAATTGCTGTGAGACCACTGTGACCAAGGGGAAACCATGGCCGGCGCACTCGATGGAGTACGAGTTCTGGATCTGTCCACGCTGGTGCAGGGACCGCAAGCAGCAGCCATGCTGCACGGTCTCGGCGCCGAGGTGATCAAGATCGAACTGCCCCAGGTCGGCGACGTGGGCCGCCACGTCGACGTCCTCGAGGACTATGGCCACTCGTCGGTCTACATCGCGTGCAACCGTGGCAAGCGCTCGGTGACGCTCGACTTGCGTGTCGACGCCGGCAAGGAGGCCTTTCTGAAGCTGGTCGAGACCTCCGACGTGGTGCTCTCGAACTTCAAGCCGGGCACGCTCGACGAGTGGGGTCTGGGCTATGACGATCTCGCAGCCGTGAATCCGGGCATCATCTGGGCGGCGGGCAGCTTCTTGGGTCCCTACGGTCCGGAGGCGGATCGTGAGGGCGCCGACATCGCGGGGCAGGCCTCCGGCGGCGTCATCGCCTCGAGCGGCTTTGACGGCGGACCGCTGTCGACCTATGGAGCGCTCGTCGCCGACCATTGCGGCGCGCAGAACCTGCAAACGGGGATTCTTGCTGCGCTGTACGCCCGCGAACGCACGGGCCGGGGGCAGCGGGTCGACGTGAGCCTCCTCGGCGGACAGATCTGGCTGCAAGCCGTGGAGTACACCCACTTGCTGCTGACCGGTGAGGAAGCAGGCCGGTCCAATGGCGGGCATCCGTTGGTGCACGCGTTGTACGGCGTGTTCCCCACCTCCGACGGCGCCATCGCCATGGCGGGCTGCCCCGAGCATCTGTGGCCGGGCATGTGCCGGGCCATCGAACGGCCCGACCTCGAAGACCATCCGCAGTGGAATGCCTACTTCGTGCCTCGGGAAGTAGCACTGGAGCTGCGGGCGTTCTTCGCAGAGGTGTTCGCCACCCGTTCCACCGAGGAATGGTCGAAGCGGCTCGAAGCCGAAGAACAGCGCTTCTGCGCCGTGCGCAGCCATTCGGAAGTGGTGGCCAACGAGCAGCCGTACGTCAACGGCTATCTGGTCAAGGCCGACCATGACGAGTGGGGCACGCAGACCTGGGTGGGATGCCCCATCACCATGTCGGACACGCCCACGCGGCCTGGCATCGATGTGGCCGAGCTGGGCCAGCACACCGAAGAGGCGCTGCTCGAGGCCGGCGCCGAGTGGGAACAGCTCGAAGCGTGGCGCGAGGCCGGCGCCTGGTAGCTGCAGAGCCTCCCGCTGCCTCCGCAGCTAGGGCCTCTGTGCGTTGCTGTTCACCCGTCCAGTTCGTTGTTGGCCACAACGGGATTGCCTGCCAGCACTGTGTGACGCACGCGGCCGGTCAGCGTGCGGCCGGCCCAGGGCGAGTTCAGGCTGCGTGATTGCAGTTCGGCGGCGCGCACTGTCCAGATCTCGGTTGGGTCGAACACGGTGACGTTGGCGAGGCTGCCGGGGCGGATCGGCTGGCCGTGGTCAGTAATGCCTGCGATGCGGGCGGGTGTCGTTGAGACCACTTGCACGAAACGCGCGGGTGACATCTGACCGGTAGCGACGAACTCCGACCACACCACTGGCGCCATCGTCTCCACGCCGATCATTCCTGGCGGGGCATCGGCCAGCGGCCGATCCTTCAGCGAAGGATGGTGGGGGGCGTGGTCGGTCGCGACGGCATCCAGCGAGCCGTCGATAATGCCCTGGCGGAGCGCCGCCACGTCATCGGCCAACCGCAGTGGCGGGTTCATCTTGCCTGTCGTGCCGAGCCGCTCGACGTCGTCCTCGGTGAGCACCAAGTGTTGGGGGGTGACCTCCGCCGTGACCGCCACTCCGTCTCGTTTGGCCCGGGCAACCAGATCCATGGCCGCGGCAACCGAGAGATGCAACACGTGGTAGCGACCTCCTGTCCGCCGGGCGAGCTCGATGTCCCGGTGGACCACTGAGACCTCTGCCTCGGCAGGCCGCCCACGTAGTCCGAGTCGGTTGGCCACAGCGCCGGCGTTGATGACTCCCCCGGCGACCATCGCGGGGTCTTCCGCATGCTGGCTGATCACTGCGCCGGGCAGCCGCACGGTTGCCGCGAGAGCGGCTTCCATCAGCGCTCCGTCAGCCACGCAGTCGCCGTCATCGGTGAACACGCGCACGCCTGCCTCATACAACGCTGCCAGATCAGCGAGCCGTTCCCCCGCTCGTCCTGCAGTGATAGCCGCCGATGTCCGGACATCGCACGGCACACCGGCGGCCAGGGCGAGCACCTCGTTGACCATGTCGGGAGTGTCGATCGGCGGGTCGGTGTTGGGCATGATCACGCAGGCCGTCACGCCGCCCATCGCCGCACCCGCGGCGCCCGAAGCCATGTCCTCGCTGTCGGTGGCGCCCGGTGTGCGGAAATGGACCTGGATGTCGATAAATCCGGGCATGACCCATGCATCCGAGGCGTCCAGCGTTCGCTGCACCGACGGGGCCTCCCCAGCGGGCACCACTGCCGCGATGTGCCCGCCCTCGATGACGACATCGACGGGTTCAGCGGCTTCAGCCGGTACTGCCAATCGACCCCCCAAGATCGCCAGATCTGCAGCCATCGCCTCACCCTAAGCAACGAGGCGTCATGGCGGGCGTTGCACCATCACACGTCCGACACTGCACACAGAATGGAGAGCAGATCGCCCGGTACCGTTTGGGTATGACACTTGCCGATGTTGCCCCGCCTGCCAGCGATGCCGTCTCGGACGACCAGCGTGCCAGCTACGAAGCCAACGGCTATCTGTGCCTGCCGGGCTTTGTCGGGCCGGAATGGCTCGACGAGCTCCGTGCTGTGACGGCGGAGTTCATCGATGCCAGCCGTGCCGAGATTGCCTCGGGCAAGGTGTTCGATCTCGAACCCACGCACACTGCCGATGCGCCCCGGCTGCGGCGGCTCATCTCCCCCGTCGACCAGCACCCGACCTACGCAAGGTTCACCTTCGAGGGTCCGCCTGCACAGCTTGCCTCGGCCCTGCTCGGCGGCCCGGTGCGCTACCACCACTCCAAGCTCAATTTCAAATGGTCCGGCGGCGGCGAGGAGGTGAAGTGGCACCAGGACATCCAGTTCTGGCCTCACACCGACTTCACCCCGCTCACGATCGGCGTCTATCTCGAAGATGTCGACCCTGAGATGTCGCCGATGGGCGTGCTGCCCGGCAGTCACCGGGGTCCGCTGTTCGACCAGTACGCGCCCGACGGGAGCTGGGCGGGATCGATGGCCGATGCCGATGTGGCAACTCTGGATCTGGACCAGATGGTGTACCTGGGCGGGTCGGCAGGTTCAGTCACCGTTCACAACTGCTGCACGATCCACGGCTCGCTGCCCAACAACTCGCCGCGGCCCCGCCCCCTGCTGCTGCAGACCTACTCCGCCGTCGACTCCTACCCGATCAGCCACATCGGCGCGAACGGCGTCCTCGGTTCGAGCGGCGGCCGCATCTGCGGCGGCGAGGCGTCCCAGATGCTCACGATCGACGGCCGCCAGATGCACGGTGCCCCCGACTGGTCGCGCAAGGGCCCACCGACGATCTTCGGCTCCCAGCAGAAAGACGCTCTCGACAGCTGAATTGCGAACTGCGCTAGGCACGATCTGGAGTTTGGGGTGACCGCCGAACATCATCACCCCGTGCCCGATTTCTTCGACGCACTTGATGTCGTAGTACGTCGGGAGATGGCTGACTGCGCCGGATTGGAGCACGCCGAGCGGCTCAGCGGCGGGGCCAGCATGGAGACGTACCGCTTGGTGTGCCGGCGAGCGTCCGACACCGATGCCCGCTTCGTCATCTGCCTGCGCCGGGGTCCTGACGGCGAAGACCGCGAGGGCGACAACGTCACCGGTGTAGTGGCCGAAGCGCAGTGCATGACCGCAGCCCGCGCTGCCGGGGTTCCTGAGCCCGAGGTGCTGTACGTACTGACGCCCGACGACGGTGTCGGCGCGGGATTTCTCATGGAGTGGCTGGACGGCGTGACGCTCGGAGCGCGCATCGCCCGGCTGCCCGAATTGGAGAACGCCCGCTCGAAGCTGGCGTTCCAGTGCGGTCAGGAGATGGCGCGCATTCACCATGTCGACGTGGACGCGGCGGGACTCGCCCCGGTGCTCCGCCGTTTCGATCCGGCCGACTACCTGGCTGAGACATGGGATCGCTGCAAGGAGATGCCCACGCCGCAGCCGATGATCGACTACGCGGCCCGCTGGCTGTCCGAGCAGCTCTCAGGGCGCGGATCGGTCGACCTGACCCTGGTGCACAACGACTTCCGCAACGGCAACATCATGGTGGACGCCGATGCCGGCCTGATTGCTGTGCTCGACTGGGAGACGGCGCACATCGGCGACCCCATGCGCGACCTGGGCTGGATGTGCACCAACTCGTGGCGCTTCGGTCAGCGGCACCTGCCGGTCGGCGGCTTCGGCCACTACGAGGACCTGTTCGCCGGCTATGAGAGCGTGGCCGGCCGCCCCGTGGATCGGGATCGTGTGCAGTACTGGGAGGTGTTCGGCTCGTTCTGGTGGGCGGTGGGCTGCCTGGGCATGGCTGATCGCTACCGGATGGGCTCCGACGCCACCGTGGAGCGGCCAGGTATCGGTCGCCGCAGCTCGGAATGCCAGCTCGACTGCGTCAACCTGATCATCCCGGGGTCTGTGGAATTCCAACCCGCCGTGCGCGAACTGGGCCTGCTTGAACCTGATTTTGGCCGGAGGCCGAGCGAGCCGTCGCCGCTTGGGGGCAGTCACACCAGTGCTCAGGCGCATGCGGCCGTCGGCGACATGCCCCGCGTGGACGAGCTGCTCGAGAGCGTGCGCGACTTCCTCCATGGCGAGGTCCGTCAAGCCACCGAGGGTCGCACGAACTTCCTGGCGCTCGTGGCGGGCAATTCCATCGACATCGCGTTGCGCGAACGTCTGATCGGACCCCAACTGCACCGCTACGAGCTGGAGCGCCTCACTGCGCTGGTCGGTGATGGCATGGCGTCGGCCGGCGGCCGCTCGGCAGGCGACGCGGAGGTCGCCGAGCAGGTCACGGAGCTGCGGTGGCGTCTCGTGCATGCACTGCGAGACGGCACGATGCCGCTTGATGCGCATGGGCTTGCCGACTACCTGCGCACCTCAGTCGCACACCAAGTGGCAATCGATCAGCCCAAGTACTCAGCGTTCCGCCACATCGCCAGCCTGTGACGGCAGAAAGCGACGCCAGCGCTCAGCGCCAGAGAGCCAGCAGCACACCGATGACGCAGTAGGAGATCAGCGGGTAGCCGGAATTGATCGCCCAGAGCCGCAGGCTGCGGCCCTCGAAGGCGTAGTTCACACCGTGCGAGGTGAGCACGAAGCCCACCCCTGCCAACAAGCCGAGGCCGAGACCTTCACCAAAGCTGTCGACACCGAGCCCCTGGCCCAGCAGTGCCAGCACCAGCGTGAAGATGAATGCCAGGACGATGGCCAGCACGTAGGGATACCACTGGCGCGGGGTGCCCTTCATCGCCTCCATGTCCTCGTCGGTCAGCCCGACTTCGGCCATCCACGGCTTGGCCAGCGTGCTGTACCACGCCGCCCCAAGCACCTGGTTGAACACGATCGCCACGATGATCGCCCACCAGTTCAGGCTTCCCAGGTCCATGGCGTCCATCTGCGTCCTCCTGAATTCCCAAACGAGCTATGACTCGGCGGTTGCCTTGATGGCCGCGAGCGTTTCGACCATGCCCGCGCGCACGACGTCTGCCCTCGCCGCCAACTGTTCGGCACTCAGCGGCTGAAGCGTAGGCGGCAGGCTGAGGACATCCCAGATTTCAGTCAGCGACGTGCCGCCCGCGCTATTGGGTGCCATGCGGTAGGTCCAGCGCACGTAGGGGCCATCAGGATCCTGTGGACGGGTCACCCACTCGAAGCACTCCGACGGCTGGGCCACGGTGACCGTGCAGGGCACGCTCCAGGTGCGGTCGCCGATTCGGTTGTGCCCTTCGAACGTCGAGCCTTCTGCACCGGGTGTGTCGCTCGTCCAGTCCGCGCCGGCATTCTCCGGGCTCCACTCCCCCATCCGGGGTACGTCGGACACCAAGGCATAGACAGCATCGGGTGTGGCCGCGATGTCGACGCTTGCTTCGTGCTGCATTCCATGAACGGTCATGGGCGAAACCGTAGTTTCATCCGCCTGTATGGGCGCAGGAGTCGGCTACGGCCCCGACAAGGCACCGCAATGCAGCCCGCCGCGCCATACCATTGCGGCGACCGCGGCGACCGTGTTGCCACCCGCTGCCGCCGATGCCGAGAGCTACGGGAACGAGGAGCACAGATGGGCGAGATCCCGCGAACCGAGGACCGTCGCAGCCCGATCCGGCGGCTCGGGCGAACGGTTGAGCCGATTCACACCGTGGCGTACTACTCGCCTGAGATCTACGGCTTCAACGACGACGGGTTCAAGGGCTGGTGGCATGCGTACTTCGCGTACCGCTCGGCCCCCATGGGCAGGGTGAGCGCTGCGACCGTGACGTCGGTGTTCTACAACTTCGCCCCACGCATGGTGGAACGGGCTGTGCCGAGCTGCTGGGACATCATGGAGCCCGACGCTGTCCGTGCACGCCAGCTCGAGCTCACGACGGCGGCGATGCAACGGGCCTTGGGCGAGTACCCGGATCAGGGCGAGATTGCCGCAGCCGCGTCTGCGCTGCGCAGCTTCGCAGGAGATCTGCCGACCGGGGCTCGACCGCTGTATGCAGGGTGGGCATCGGAGCCGTGGCCGGGCGACAGCACTGGCGGCGGTGATGTCATGGACCTCTGGCACGGCTGCACGCTGCTGCGAGAGTTCCGTTTCGACGGCCACAACATTGCGCTCGCCGCCGGCGATCTGGATCCCGTTGAATGCCACGTGATGATGACCACCGGCGGGCATGGCAACGGGGCCACGATCCAGAAGATCCGGGGCTGGGACGCCGACGAATGGGATGCTGCCTGCCAACGACTTATCGATCGCGGCTGGACCACGGCTGACGGCGAGCAAACTCCCGAAGGCAACGCTGCTCGCCGGGCGGTCGAGCATGACACGGACCGGCTGTCATTGGCCGCGGCCGATGCCTTGCCTCCAAATGATCTCGAGGTCCTGCTGGGACAGCTTGAGCGCATCATGGGCTACCTGGTCGAGACTGACATCGTGGCGGGCGTCTGGCCGCCTCCGCACGTCACCGTCGACGCCTGAGGACCTGTGCCTGACCCCCTCGGGCCCTCCAGCTCAGCCGCCCCTACCAGCGAGTCCGCGAACGGCGGCAGTCGCGACTTCATTCGAGATCAAGTCGAGGCGGACTTGGGGTCGGAGCGTTTCGCAGGCAGGGTTCAGACCCGCTTTCCGCCGGAACCGAATGGGTATCTCCACGTTGGTCACGCCAAGGCGATCTGCCTGGACTTCACGGTGGCCTCCGAGTTCGGAGGCCGCTGCGTTCTGCGTTTTGACGACACGAACCCCGCAACCGAGAGCCCCGAGTATGTCGATGCCATCGTCGACGATGTGAGGTGGCTGGGCTTCGAGCCCGATGAGATCCGGTTCGCCTCTGATTACTTCGAACAGCTCTACGCATGGGCTGAATACCTCATCGAACGGGGGCTGGCCTACGTCGACGACCAGGACGCGGAGACCATCTCGGCTGGGCGCGGGGGCTTCGGACAGCCAGGCATCGAGAGCCCCTACCGGGATCGGGAAGCCCCCGAGAACCTGCGCCTGTTCCGTGAGATGGCTGCCGGTCAGCATCCCGAAGGCAGCAGGGTGCTGCGTGCCCGTGTCGACATGCAGCACGAGAACATGCAGATGCGCGACCCGGTGATGTACCGCATCCGCCACGAGCATCACTACCGCAGCGGCGACCGCTGGTGCATCTATCCCACCTACGACTGGGCACACGGCCAGAGCGATGCCATCGAAGGCGTCACACATTCGCTGTGCACGCTGGAATTCAGGGACAACCGGGCGCTGTACGACTGGTACTTGGAGCACCTGCCCCTCGCCGAGCTGGGTCATCGGGGCGACCGCCCGCATCAGACCGAATTCGCCCGCCTCGAGTTGACTCACACGATCACCTCCAAGCGAATCCTTCGCCGTCTCGTGGAAGACAGTCACGTGGACGGCTGGGACGATCCCCGGCTGCCGACGCTGCGGGCCCTGCGCAGGCGCGGCTATCCCCCCTCGGCCATTCGAGACTTCTGCGGCTTCATCGGCGTGGCGCGTACCAACAGCCGGCACGCACCCGAGCTACTCGAATCATTCGTGCGCACCGAGCTGAACGCCACCGCGCCTCGACGGATGGCCGTGCTGCGCCCGCTGAAGCTGGTGATCACCAACTGGCCGACCGACGATGACGGGGAGCCCCTCGTCGAGTACCGGGAAGCGGTCAACAATCCCGAGGATCCATCGGCGGGCACCCGGCAGGTGCCCTTCAGCGGGACGTTGTGGATCGAGCAGGACGACTTCCGTTTGGAGGCACCGCCCAAGTACTTCCGGCTGACGCCTGGGCGCGAGGTGCGACTGCGCGCCGGCTATTTCGTTCGCTGTACCGACGCGGTGACCGACGCTGACGGGAATGTCACCGAGGTGCGCTGCACCTACGACCCCAAGACCTCTGGTGGGCAGGCTCCAGACGGTCGCAAGGTCAAGGCGACGATCCACTGGGTCAGTGCCGACCACGCCGTGCCCATCGAAGCGGCACTGTACGAACGGCTCTTCCACACCGAGCTGCCGGGCGAGCGCACCGGTGATCCGCTCGACGATCTGCACCCGAACTCACGCGAACTCTGTGCCGGGGTCGCCGAACCCGCGATCGGCGACATCACGCCCGGCCACGTGGTGCAGTTCGAACGCCTCGGCTACTTCTGTGCCGACAGCTCAGGGCCGGACAGTCCCGGCGCACCGCTCTTCCACCGCACCGTCGGCCTGCGCGACGAGTGGACCAACATCCAGAAACGCCAGCAACAGCAAGGAATACGACGATGAGCAAGGGCGTAGCGATCATCACCGGCGGCGGCACCGGCATCGGCCGGGCGTGTGCGCTCGCACTCTCGGAAGCCGGCTGGAAGACCGTTGTCTGCGGCCGCCGCCGAGAGCTGCTTGACGAGGTGGTGGATCAGTGCGCTGCCGACGCCCTTGCCGTGACCTCAGATGTGTCTGATCCTTCTGACGTGGACGCCTTGTTCGCCGCCGCCGTCGAACAGTTCAGTCGTGTGGACCTGCTGTTCAACAACGCCGGCATGGGTACCCGCCCGGTGCCGGTGGACGAGTTGCCAATCGCCGACTGGATGGCCACGGTCGGGGTGAACCTGACCGGTTCGTGGCTGTGCGCCCGCGCCGCGTTCGCGCAGATGAAGCGCCAGCAGCCCTCTGGCGGGCGGATCATCAACAACGGATCAGTGTCGGCACAGACTCCCCGGCCGCACTCGTCCCCGTATACGGCCACGAAACATGCCATCACCGGGCTCACCAAGGCCCTGTCGCTGGAGGGGCGGGATCACGGCATCACCGTCGGCCAGATCGACATCGGCAACGCCGAGTCGCCCCTCACAGCCCCGATGGCCACGGGTGTCCCCCAGGCCGACGGCCGCATCCGTGCCGAGCCGCTGATGGACGTCGACGACGTAGCCCGTGCCGTGCTGTACATGGCAGAACTGCCCGCCGACACCAACGTGCTCACCATGACCGTGATGGCCAACGGCATGCCCCTCGTCGGCCGCGGTTGACCGCGGCGCATCAAGCACAGCCGCGGCTCGGTCCTTTTTCCTAGGCTGCGCGGCATGAAGTTCGGATACCTGACAGGCAATCACCACGGCGGCATCGACCCAGGCGACCTCGCGCAAGAACTCGAAGAACGCGGCTTCGCATCGGTGTGGTACCCCGAGCACACCCACATCCCGACGTCCCGCGAGAGCCCCTATCCGAACGGCGGCCAGCTCCCCGGCACCTACTTCCACATGATGGACCCGTTCGTCTCCATCGGCGTCGCCGCTGCACGGACCAGCCAGATCACGCTCGGCACTGGCATCTGCCTCATCCTCCAGCACGACCTCATCGACCTCGCCCGCACCGTCGCCAGCGCCGATGTGCTGGCCAGCGGCCGTGTGGTGCTGGGCGTCGGCGTCGGCTGGAACAAGGAGGAACTAGCCGACCATCGCCCCGACATGCCCTTCAGCCGCCGCTACGGCGCCATGCGCGAGCGCATCGCGGCGATGCGCTCTGTCTGGGCAGACGATCCCGTGCCCGCCTTCGAGGGCGAGTGGGACAGCTACAGCGAGTCGTGGATCTACCCAAAACCCATCAAGGGCACCGTGCCCATCGCTCTCGGCAACGCCGGACCGTTGGGCATCCAGCATGCGGCGGAGTACGCCGACGAATGGGCACCGATCGACGTGGGCGTCATGAACACCACCGGCAAACCGGACGTGCTCGGCGGCATCGAACGATTCCGCCGCCTCGCTGCCGAAGCGGGGCGCGAGAACGCCGACGACATCCCGATCACGCTCTACATCTGGGGCCGACCCCGCATGGACCGGCTGGAGTCCTACGCCGAAGCCGGCGTCAGCCAGTTCATTCTCACGCCCGTCAACTTCGACCTGCCCTCAGCCGACGAAACCCTGCAGTACCTCGACGAGCTCGCCCCCACCCTCGCAGCATTCGAAGACTAGGGCTAGAGGCCGGAACGCTCCAGGATGTGCACGCCGCAGCTGGAGCCGAGGCCGATCACGTGGGCGAGGCCGACCTTGGCGTCGGGCACCTGGCGGTCGCCGGCCTCGCCGCGGACGTGGGTGGCAACCTCGAACAGGTTGGCCACGCCGGTTGCGCCGATGGGGTGCCCCTTCGACAGCAGGCCGCCCGACACGTTCACCGGGATCTCCCCGTCGCGCCACGGGCCGCCCTTGTCGATCCACTCGCCGGCGCCGCCGGGTTCGCACAGCCGCAGGTTGTCGTAGTGCCGCAGCTCGGCGGTTGCGAAGCAGTCGTGCAGCTCCACCAGGTCGAGATCGGCAGGATCCACGCCCGAATCCTCGTATGCCGCGTCAGCGGCGTTGCGAGTGAGCGTGTTGACGTCGGGCTGCACCTGGCAGCCCTCGGTCCAGGGGTCTGAGGTCAGCACGGAAGCCGAGACCTTGACCGCGCGCCGTTGCTGTTCACGCGGCAGCGTCTTCAGCTTCTCGTCGGAGACCAGCACCACAGCCGCCGATCCATCGCCGGTCGGGCAGCACATCAGCAGGGTGTTCGGGTAGGCGATCACCTCGGAGCTCATGACCTCGTCGAGCGTGAACGCCTTGCGATATTGCGCCAGCGGGTTCAGCGTGGAGTGCTCGTGGTTCTTCTGCGCCACCTTGGCGAACTGCTCGAAACCCACGCCGTCGTTCTCGTAGGCGTACTCCATGCCAGCCTGGGCAAACACACCGGGCATCATGTTGGTGCCGAGACGCCCCTCGACACCGACGACGGAGCCGAAGCGTCCCTTGCGCTCGAAGACCTGCTTGTCGGAGCGGGCAGCGCGATCGGCACCGAGCATGCCCATCTTGCCCATCTGCTCGACGCCGACCGCGAGGCCCATCTGCGCCTCGCCGGCCTTGATCGCCATCATCACCGTGCGGACTGCAGTCGCCCCCGTTGCACAGGCATTGGCCACGTTGTAGACGGGAATGCCCGTCTGGCCGAGCTGCTTCTGGAGACGCTGACCGACACCGCCGTTGGCCTCGTACAGGCAACCGGCGGCGAGCACGTCCATCTCTGCCATGGATACTCCGCCGTCATCGAGCGCTCCGTGCGAGGCCTCTGCGGCCAGGTCGATGAGGTCTTTGTCGGCGTAGCGGCCGAACTTGGTCATGGAGGTGCCGAGAATCCACACTGGGTCTTGGTTGCTCATGGGTGCTCCCTATTCACTAGGCGGTCTGTCGCCGATGCAGTTGCTTGTCGGTTGGCAGGGTCGGGCGGGTGTGGTGTGCAGGCTCAGGCCGCCTCGGGCTCGTAGCCGAAGGCGACGGCCTCGTTGCCGTCGTCGTCGGTGGCGGTGACATAGGTGGCAAGGCGCACACGCATGCCGAGACTCACGCTGGACGGCGTGGGTTCGATGTTGATGATGTTGCTCTTGACTCGGCCGCCCCCGTCCAGATCGACGACAGCGGAGACATAGGGCGCCGGCACGCCCCGGGCAGCACGATGCACGATGGTGAAGGTCCGCACTGCGCCGGTGTTGGCGAGCCGGACAGTCGAAAACTCGCGTGCCCCGCAGGCGGCGCAGGCATTTCGTCGGTCGAAGTAACTGGCCCCGCATGCATCGCAGACATACGCAACCAAGTGCGGATCGTCGCCGAGCTTGAGATATTCCACCATCGCCATCTGCTTCGGCCCACACTCATCTGGCGCAGTCTCATCGGCCACGTCAGCGTTCCTCCCGGGTCGGGATGGGCGCGGGCCGAATAATGTTCGGCGACCGCTCCCGCAGCAACTTACCAGCGGCTCACCGGCAGGCGCCTGTTCCTGAGGTTGAGCGGCGAGGCGAAACAGCGGCACTCAGCCACCGGTCCAGCGACCCCAGTGCACCAACGGGCGGTCGGCAGCTGCCGCCTCGCCCGGCTCGTCGACGAACAGCGGGCGGCGGGGCCTGTCCTGGCTCGCCGCGGGACCGCTGGACGCCTCGGCAGCTCGATCGGGCCAGCCCAGTGCCACGACGCCGACCGGCTGGTGCGCTGACGGCACACCGAGAGCAGCTGCTAGGGCTGCAGCGTGTTCGAACATGCCGAAGAACAGCACCCCGAGGCCCTCGTCGAGCGCCGCGTACTGCAGCGCAAGCGCCGCGAACGCCGCATCCACGGTCCAGTACGGCGTCGACCAGGCCTCCGTGCCCGAGCCCAGTCCGGAGCGTTCCTTGTCGGTCTCGCCGTAACGATCGATGTATGCCTGCGGATCGGCCCACAGCGTGACAAGGACTGGGCAAACCAGCAACCCGTCCCAGCGAAAGCTCTCGCGGCGATCTGGGGGCAGGGTGGTATCCCAGTAACGGGCCGTCTCGCTGGGGCCACGGAGCACAACGAAATCGAAGCCCTGCGCGTTGCCAGCCGACGGGACACGGCGGGCGGTGTCGAGGATTCGCTCAAGCAGGCTGTCATCGATCCGATCCGGCAGGAAATGCCGTGTCATCCTGCGGCGACGGGCGAGTTTGCTGAATGATGAGGTCACCAGCACATGCGCTTCCCGCAGAGGCTGAGCCGAGGGGTGGCGAGCGCTACAGCAGCTTCGCCAGATCTTCCCGGCTGGCCCAGCCGAACGCGATCAATGCATCGCCGTTGGCCGTATCGAAGCCGTCGAACAGCCCGATCATCGCCGGATCCAGCTTCTCAGGCCGTGGTGCCGTGTGATTCAGCACAAATGACGGCCCGCCGTCCCCATACACCTTGAACTCTCGTGCCTTGTACTCGCCCTGCACGTCGAAGCGCTTGGCCAGTCGCCGTCCCCATGCGCGGTCCTCGCCATTCGGCTCGTAGCCGGGACGGGGCACCACCCGGTCAAGCGGCTTGAATGCCGTAAACGCAGCTGCGTCTGCCATCTGGCAGGCCACCAGCACGTCCTCGTCGGGGAAGGCCAGCACGGCGCGCCGCAGCTGATCGGTCATCATCGCCCGAAGGGCGCTGTCGCGGCGAGCCGAACGCCGTGTGGCGCCGGCGCCCATCAGCACGGTCGGGTCGCCGCCGACCCGCTCAAGCGTGCAGAATCCGTACGCAGCGAGCTTGGCACCGTCTCGGACATGGGTGATGAGCACCCACGCATCGCGTTGCTTGGACAGGTGGCCGACGTCGAAGTGGACGTTCTCGCCGGTGACCAGCTCGGCCATCTCGGAGATCTCAGCATCGCTGAGTGCCGTGCAGTCCTTTGTCTCAACCTCGAGCGCCATGTGATTCTCGCTCCCTGCGATGCTCGCTGGCCGATCCCCCGGTGCCGGCCAGCTGATTCCATTGGTGATTGCCTTCAGTGATTGCTCACAGGTAGACACCGCCCCGCCCCGCCGCTGGCGAGCTTTGGGGCTGCCCGCCGGCTTCGAGTGCGTTGCCACGCATCGTGCGCAACTGGCGCTCTGCCATCATCTGCTGCGCTGATACCGCAGCTTGGATGCCGTGGAAGAGCCCTTCGAGCCATCCCACCAGCTGAGCCTGGGCGATCCGCAGCTCAGGTCCTGACGGGATGTCCTCGTCGAACGGCTGCGCAATCCGGTTCAGCTCGTCAGCGAGCGGTTCGGACAGAGCTGTTGCCAGTTCGTCAACCGATAGGTGATACACGTCGCGCATGCGATCGCGACCTGCTTCGTCGAGTTCCGCGTGGCGGACTTCTTCGAGCAGCTTGCGAATCATGCCGCCGATGCGCATGAGCTTCGCCGGTTCGGGAACGAAGGCCTCGCCGTCGATGTCGTCTTCTGTGAGTGGTCCGCCCTCCAGCAACTCGCCCTGCTCTGGGTCTGGAACTGGATCGCCGACCACCAGCAAAATGCTATCTGGCGAGAATTCCATCCCCGCCGGGCCGCAGTGCTCCCGGCCGCATAAACACTGGGTACACGCTGACCCAGCCTTACCGCCCAGATCGTTCAGAGCTGCGCGAACGGCACCAGCATTTCCTCTGCGGTGAGGCCCCCGTGACGGCCGATGAGTGCGTGGTGGGGCTGGTCCTCATCGGGCATGGTGAAGGCGCGTAGGCCCCTGGGCACCAGCGC
Source organism: Candidatus Poriferisodalis sp. (assembly GCF_965204125.1). Taxonomy (GTDB): domain Bacteria; phylum Actinomycetota; class Acidimicrobiia; order Acidimicrobiales; family Poriferisodalaceae; genus Poriferisodalis. The sequence continues at coordinate 3,055,984 of NZ_OZ241968.1, forward strand.
CACATCACCGAGCCGGCCCCTGGCGGTCTCGGTGACATGACGACCCAGCCACTGTTCGTCGAGTACCTGCTCGACAGGCGCGATCTCTGCAAAACCGGCGTAGCGCTCGCAGGCGGCCAGAAGCTCGGGCTCGGTGCCGGCGCGGGCGTGCAGCCACAGCAGCCTGGCCTCGCCCGACCAGCCGTCCGTCAGGGCGACAACCTCGGGATCGACCATCACCGGCGGTTCGCGAACCTCGACGACGCCGTGATCGGCAGTGACGATGAGCGACGTTTCGGTGGGCAGATCACTGCGCAGAGCAACAGCCAGACGCTCGGTCTCTGCGAGGGCAGCGCGGTAGTGCTCGCCGAGTCCGAACTCGTGAGCGATCTTGTCGACAGCGTCGTAGTAGGCGAAGACGAACCGAAATCCCTTGTTGACCGCTGCTCGCACCGCGGAGACGAAGCCAGGCAGGTCGTGCCACCCCCAGAACGTTCCCCCTCGCAGGTGGGCACCGGTGAAGCCACTGTGGCGGAATTCGGCACGCGTCACGACAGCGGTGGGCTGGCCGCAGAAGGGTGCGACGGGCTGCAGTTCGTCAGGCGGCAGCGCAGCTCGCACATCCCGACCGCCGGCCCGCCAGCGAAGCGCATTGAGCAGCCCGAGAGGAGTCGCAATGCGGTAACCGACCAGTCCATGCTCACCCGGCGCTGCCCCGGTGGTCAGCGACGTCATTGCCGTCGCGGTGGTACTGGGAGCAACCGTGGTGATCGGCGGCGTCGCGTCGCTCGCCGCAGCAAGCGACGGTGCGAGCGATCGATGGCGGCGCAACTGGTGCCAGCCGAGGCCATCCACGACCAGCAGCACCACCGTGCGTGCTGCTGCAGCAGCATCGCTGACGAGATCAGCTTCCACGCCGGCGCACAGAGCCGGAGCCACAGCAGTGACGCACCGGTCGTCATACGTCGGCAGTGTGCGGTCGAGCGCCAGCGGCTCGCTGCTCCCGCTGTGTTCGACGGCGTCGTCCTCCACGATGCTGACCCTAGGAGGCTGAGCCGGCAGCGGGGCTACGCTGCCACCGTGGCGGTCTCGACGCGGGGAGACTACGCAAGCCGCGCGTTGCTGTCCCTGGTCCTCAACGACAACGGCCGGCCGACCTCGGTGCGCGACATCGCAGAGCGCACAGGTCTGCCCCAGCCCTATCTCGAGCAGATCCTGCTTGCGCTCAAAGGGGCCGGGTTGGTGCGATCCAAGCGCGGCGTCGGCGGCGGGTACGTCATGGCTCGCGACCCAGCCGAGATCACGATCGGGATGATCATTCGAGCAGTCGACGGCCCGATCGCTCTCGGCGATTTCGGCCAGCCTCATCAAGATGGTGCCTGCGACCACGAAGGTCAGTGCGTGTTGCTCGCCATCTGGGACTCGGTCGGCCATCGCATGCGTGCCGAATTGGATTCCTACAGCCTCGCTGCTGTGGCCGAGATCGCACAGGGACGCGCGCCATGGCCCAGGCCTGCCGTCGAATCGCCGTAGCGGTCTAGTCCGTCGGGAAAACCGACGGCTCGGTACCGAGGCGTCTCAGCGCCTCCATGAAGTCGCCTGGCATCTCCGCCTCAAAGCTCATCTCCACGCCTGTGGCAGGGTGCTCGAAGGCCAACCGGATCGCGTGCAGCAGCGGGCGCCCGATGCCGAATGGATCCGGCACGCCGTAGGTCAGGTCGCCGAGCAACGGCAGCCCGATGCTGGCTAGATGCACGCGGATCTGGTGTGTCCGCCCAGTCTCGAGCCGGCAGCGGAGCAGCGAGGCTTCCGCAGGATGCACATAGGACTCGACGACGCTGTAGTGCGTCCTGGCCTCGCGACCCTCGGAGCTGACGGCCATGAGCGTGCGATGCTCGCGATCCCGGCCGATCGGCGCATCGATCGTGCCCGTCGGCGAAGAGGGGTGCCCCCGTACGAGGGCTGCATAAGTTCTGTGAACCTGTCGCTTCGAGAGTTGCTCGACAAGCGCGTCATATGCCCGCGAACTGCGTGCGCACACCAATACGCCGCTGGTCCCCCGGTCGAGCCGGTGCACTATGCCGGGTCTGCCGGGCTCACCGACACCGGCCATATCTGGATACCGCTCGACCAATGCGTCCGCAAGCGTGCCCGCAGGGTGCCCGCTTCCCGGATGGGTGACGACTCCGGACGGCTTGTCGACGACCACGACGTCGCCATCGGCATACAGCACATCGATGGGGGCAATCTCACGGCGCTGCTCCCGGAATGCTCTGGAAAGCTGCATGTCCGTGACTTCTACGGTCGAGCCAGCAGCAACCCGTACCGAGCCGGCCCGAGCGATCTGGCCGTCGACCAGAACGCACCTCTCGGCAACCATCTTCGCCGTGTCTGATCGGGACCGCCCGGTCAACAGCGACAGCGCACGGTCGATGCGTTCGCCGGACAGCGACTCCGGTATCTCGAAGCGTGTCGGCCGGTTGCTCACCCAGGCGCCTCTCGGGAGGCCCCGGTCCGGCGCCGCTCACTGCGATACAGGTGGACCAACACGATGACGAGCCCGACGGTGATACACGCATCAGCCACGTTGAAGATCGGCCACCACTGCAGGTCGATGAAGTCCACGACCGCGCCGCGCCCCCAGGCTGCGCCGCGAAAGACGCGGTCGGCGAGGTTGCCCAGCGCTCCCCCGATGATCCCACCGAGACCGATGGAGGCCCATTGGCCTTGGACGCGACGCCGCGACAGCCAGAGCACTCCGACGATCACGATGGCCACGAGCGCCAGCACCGGGCCGAGGCGCTGGCCCGCCGAGAAGGCAAAACCGGTGTTGTGCACAAGCCGCAGGCGCAGCGTCCACACGAGGTCGATGACGCGGTCGTCCAGAGAAGCCACGGCCCACGCCTTGGTGGTCTGATCCAGGCAGAGGACGACACCCGAGGTGACGGTGATGGCGATGCTGCGCGTCACGCGGGCTTGGGGGGCTGATGGAACGTTTGCGAACACCTCGGCTCAGCCACTACGGCCGACGCCACGCCGGACCGCTGCTCTTGACCTCCACGCGCATGGAAGCGTGCGGGATCGCTTCCAGGCGCTCCTTGGGGATCGGTTTGCCCGAGACGACACAGATGCCGTAGGTGCCGTCTTTGATGCGCGCCAAGGCCGCATCGATCTCGGCGATCTCCTCGCGTTCGCGAGCTGAGATCTGCAGCGCCCGATCGCGCTCCACAGCGATGGAGTCTCCCTCACCCGACTCCTCATCGAACTGGACATCACCCGGTTCGCGCTCGCTGACGAGCTGTTCGGCCTCGGCCTCGTACCGTTCGGCGTGTTCCGTGTAGCGACGGCGTTCAGCCAGCAGCGCCTGTCGCTGTTTCTCGAGAAATACCTCACCGAAGCGGGGTTTTGGAGCGTTGCGGCGGGGTGCGGCCTTCTTGGCGGTTGCCTTCTTGGCGGGGCCTGCCTTCTTCGCGGGAGTCTTCTTCGAAACAGCCTTTTTTGCGGTTGCCTTCTTGGCTGCGCCTGCCTTTCTCGCGGCGGTCTTGGTCTTCGAGGAATTCGCTGCCTGCTTCCGTGCCGGAGCCTTCTTCGCGGCAGCCTTACGGGCGGAAGCCTTCTTCGCAGTGGCCATGGCTCCTCCCCACAGAAGCGACGCGGCAGTCTAGGTCGCCGATTTCGACTGCGTTTGGCAGTTCGCAACCCCGTTGATTTCCCTGCCTCAGGGGTACCCTCGCTGTCTCGTGGGCTCAGGCGAAGTCCAGGAGGCGCTGGTGAAGCGAGAGCCGACCGACACCGTGTACCCACGTGTACCTGCGCAGGCGGACTTCCCGCAGATCGAGGAACGGATACTCGCGCGTTGGCACGAGCAGGGGACGTTTGAGACGTCGATTGCCAACAGGTCCGCGGACGACGAGTTCGTCTTCTATGACGGTCCGCCCTTTGCCAACGGGTTGCCGCACCACGGCCACCTGCTGACTGGCTACGTCAAGGATGTGGTTCCTCGATACCAGACGATGCGCGGTCGCCGCGTCAACCGACGTTTCGGCTGGGACTGCCATGGCCTGCCTGCAGAGATGGAGACCGAACGCGAGCTCGGCGTGAGCGGGCGCGCTGCGATCACGGACTTCGGCATCGAGCGCTTCAACGCCCAGTGCCGTGACTCGGTGCTGCGGTACACGGCGGAGTGGCGCAAGACCGTCACCCGCCAGGCACGATGGGTCGACTTCGACGACGACTACAAGACGATGGACCTGCCCTACATGGAATCGGTCATGTGGGCGTTCAAGCAGCTCTGGGACCGCGGTCTCGTCTACCAGGCATTCCGGGTCATGCCCTATTCGTGGGGCGCAGAAACCCCGCTGTCCAATTTCGAGATCAGGCTCGACGACGCCACGAGACCTCGCCAGGATCCTGCTATCACGGTCTGGTTCCAACTCGATGAAGCCGATGAGCCAGCCGGCGAAAGCAGCATGGCCGGCACAGCCATCACAGACGGTCCGTTGCGACTGCTCGCATGGACGACCACACCGTGGACCCTGCCGTCCAATCTCGCAGTCGCCGTCGGCGAGGAGATCTCCTATGCCGTGGTGCAGTCGGAGGCGCTCGGCGGTGGCCATTACGTCCTCGCGTCAGACTGTCTCGAGCAGTACGCGGCCCACCTCGAGCCGTACACCGTCGTGGGCACGATGAGCGGCACGGATCTCGCAGGCCGCCGCTACTCGCCGATGTTCGACTTCTTCGCCCATCGCACTGAGGCGTTCCGGGTGCTCGTCGGCGACTTCGTGGACACATCGGAAGGCACCGGCGTAGTTCACCTGGCGCCTGGCTTCGGCGAGGAGGATCAGTCACTCTGCGAAGTCCACGGCATTGACATCGGCGATGCCGTGCCGGTGGATGATCGGGGTTGTTTCACCGAACCGGTGACGCCGTGGGCTGATCTCAACGTCTTCGAGGCAAACCCGCAGATCATCGCCGAGCTGAAACGACGCGACAGGGTGCTGCGCCACGACAGTTACGAGCACAACTACCCGCACTGCTGGCGCACGGACACGCCGATCATCTACAAGGCCATCAGCTCGTGGTACGTGAAGGTCACCGAGATCTCCGAACTCCTAGCCGAGACCAACCAGCAGATCAACTGGGTGCCCGGCCACGTGCGCGACGGCCGATTCGGCCAATGGCTGGCAGGTGCCCGTGACTGGTCCATCAGTCGCAACCGGTTCTGGGGTTCGCCGATCCCGATCTGGATGAGCGATGACCCTGACTACCCCCGCATCGATGTGTACGGCAGTCTCGACGAGCTCGAAGCCGACTTCGGCGTGCGCCCGACGGATCTGCACCGGCCGTTCATCGACGAGCTGACACGCCCGAACCCCGACGACCCCACGGGCCGCTCGACCATGCGACGTGTGCCGGAGGTGCTCGACTGCTGGTTCGAGTCGGGTTCGATGCCTTTCGCGCAGGTGCACTACCCGTTCGAGAATTCGGAGTGGTTCGAGAAGAACTTCCCCGCCGATTTCATCGTGGAGTACATCAACCAGACCCGTGGCTGGTTCTACACGCTGCACGTTCTGGCGGGCGCGCTGTTCTCCAAGCCAGCGTTCCAGAATGTGATCTGCCATGGCGTGCTGCTCGCCGCCGACGGCAACAAGCTGTCCAAGCGGCTGCGGAACTACACCGAGCCCACCGACATCTTCGCCAATCAGGGGTCCGATGCACTGCGGTGGTACCTGATGGCGACGAACATCGTGCGGGGCGGCGATACGCGCATTTCCGACAGCGGCATCGACGAGGTCGCCCGGCAGGTGCTGATCCCGATCTGGAACTCATATGCGTTCTTCACGCTGTACGCGAATGCCGATGGCTACGAAGCCAAGGTACGAGCCGACTCTCCTCATGTGCTCGATCGCTACTTGCTGGCCAAGACCAGGGCCACGCTGGAATCAGTCACGGCGAGTTTCGACGCGTACGACTTGCCGGGGGCCGCTGCGGAGCTGCAGGCATTCATCGACGCGTTGAACAACTGGTACATCCGCCGCAGCCGGACGCGCTTCTGGGGCGAGTTCACCCGCGTCCTGTCCGCTGAAGGCGGGAACACGGGCGAGCCTGACGCCTTCGACACGCTGTACACGGTGCTGAGGATCTTTGCTGCCATGGCGGCCCCGCTGCTGCCGATGATCACCGAAGAGATCTACAGCGGGCTGACCGGCGGTGACAGCGTGCACCTGAGCCACTGGCCCGACCCCGAGATGCTCCCGCTGGATCCTGACCTTGTCGAGCGGATGGATGCGGTGCGCGCTGCGGCCTCCGCAGCTCTGCGAGTGCGCGAAGACGCCGGCTTGCGCGTCCGGCTGCCGCTGCGCAGCGTGACCGTGGCCGGCACCGGTGCTGAGCAGCTCGAACCGTTCGCCCTGCTTCTGGCCGAGGAGATCAACGTCCGGGAGGTGAAGCTCCGCGATGAGCTTGACGACCTCGCAACCCATGTGCTGCGCCCGGAGGGCTCGGTGCTGGGACCGCGGTTGGGCGCAGATGTTCAGGAAGTCTTCGTGGCTGCCCGAACGGGCGATTGGCGCGTCACAGCCGAGGGTGCGGTGATTGCTGGAGGCCACCAGCTGCGTGAGGGCGAGTACCAGCTCACCCTGCAACCAGCGGACCCGGCCACAACATCGGTGTTGGAAGATCAGCAACTGGTCGTGACGCTGGACGCCACGGTCACGCCTGAGTTGGAAGCGGAGGGTGCAGCTCGCGATCTGATCCGCCACATCCAGCAAACGCGCAAGGAGCACGGTCTCGAGGTCACCGACCGCATCAACCTGACGATCCGCTGGAGCCCGCCGAACCTGGATGCGATCCGTCAGCATGAGCCGTTGGTGGGAGCAGCTGTGTTGGCGGAGGAGATCCGCTGGCTCGACGGCAGCGACGAACCCGACGTCGATCTGGCGGTCTGCTCGCGGGCGGCTGTCTAAGCAGACAGAGGTTCCTTGCGGATCAGCGCCTCCAGGAAGGGATCATCAAGCTCGTCGATCCGGAGCGGGGCCCGGTCCGTGTCGATGACATCGCCGTCGACGTCATCGGTTTCCTCGTCGCCCGTGTCGCTCTCCGGCCCGGAACTGATCGATTCGTACGCAGCGTCGACCCGCTCGGCCGCGGCCAGCGGAGCGACGATCGACGGCATGGCGCCGGCATCTGGACCAGAGCGAACGGAGGCCGCGATCGGCTCTGGCTCAGACAGCTCGCCCACGTCGCTCTCGGCGGCAGTATCGGCGACTGTGCTGTCCTCGAACGGCTCGTCGTCGATATCCGATTCAGCGACCTCAGTGACCTCAACGGTGTAACCGGCGTCGGTCAGCGTCCTCGATATCTCAGACCGTACGAGACCCGACAGCGCCTCGGTGAGGTCGTCGCTCGCCGTCTTGAACGCTTCGTCCAGTGCCTGAGTGCCTGCCGCCTGCAGGGCAGCGAGTGCATCGGCAATCTGCGCCACCGTCTCGGGCGACAGCCGTACTTCTACCGGTTGTGATGGCGCTCCCGATTCCACGCTGCTCATGCGCTGGTCGATCTCGGACACTTGCGCCGCGAGCGTCGCAAGCTGCGCGCCGATGGTCTCGAGCAAGCCCTCGCCCTCGGTATCGGAAGGCTCGACGGAAGGAGAATCAGGGCTCGCCATGGCGCGGAATGTACCAGCGTCTCAGCATCCCAGCAGCATGCCCGCCACAAAGACTTGCAGTCCGATGATCAGCACTATCGGTGACAGGTCGAGTGCCACGCGGCCCAGTCGGACCGCGGGCAGTGCTCGCCGCAACGGACCCATGACCGGTTCGGTGATGCGTACCAGCCAAGTCCGCACAACCATGACCGGACTCTCCGGGGCAAGCGGGATCCAGCTGAACAGCACACGCGCAAAGATGGCGAACACGTAGAGCGATATCAGCGTGCACAGCATCTCATCGCTCCGCTTGGGGGTCCGCGCTGGAGCGTTTCAGCGGCCGACGTCCTGCGCGGAGGCGTCCTGCGCAGCAACTGCATGATGCTCGGCATCGCTCACCACGACATTCGCGGGCACAAGCATGTATACGGCGTTCGCGACCTTGCGCATCTCTCCATCACGGGCGTAGCACAGGCCGCTGGCGAAGTCGAGGAGCCGGCGAGCGGTATCGCGATCGAGCCCCTGCAGATTCAAGATGATCGGTTGATCGCGCTTGAAGCGGTCTCCGATCTGCTGCGCATCATCGAACATCCGGGGCATCAGCACGAACGGCTGCGCTGTGGATGTGGCGACACGGCGCACGGCTGAAGTCGGCGCAGCGGGTGCGGCCTGGGGTGTTGCTGCCGTCGGTCGCTCAACGACGGTGACGCCGCTCTGGCCGGTCTGATCGGCAAATGCCTCTGCCGTGGGTATCTCGCCAGGCATGGCGCGTTCTGGTGGCGGCGCATAGCTGTCATCCGGACCCAAGCCCAGATAGCTCATTGCCTGCTTCATGAACGATGCCATGCAGAACCTCGATAAACGACAGCCTCGGTCAAGGGCTGCCTCGATCGCACAGGGTACCGACTTGTCAAGTTGCGGTCAGGCACCCTGAGCTGAGGCACTTCGGGGCGGGCGATTGCCGAAGAGCGCAGTGCCAATTCGCACCATGGTCGAACCCGCTCTTACCGCCGCCTCGAGATCTGTGCTCATGCCCATGCAGCGATGCTCGAGTTGGTGGCGGTCGGCGAATCGGGCCAATTCGCCGAATGCCTTTTCGATTTCAGGCGGCGAACTCTGCGGGCCGATGGCCATGCAACCCGCCACATCAAGTCCCTCTCGACGGGCGGCAGCGACCAAAGGCGAAGCCTCATCCGGCCGGCAGCCACCCTGCGTGGCGCTGCCACTCACGTCGAGCTGCACGAAGATGGAAGCTCCGGGATCGTGGCGCGCTATCTCGGAAACCAACCGCATCCGGTCCACGCTCTGCCACACGTCGACCACTCCAGCGAGTTGCCGGACCTTGTTTGACTGCAGACGCCCAATGAAGTGGATCTCGACGGCGGTCTTGGTCGCAGTGCCAAGTTCGTTCCATTTCCCGTGCAGCTCCTGGGCGTAGTTCTCGCCGATCATGGACAAACCAGCACGAGCGGCAGCCTCGATGGCCGAACTGTCGAATCCCTTGGTCACTGCCACGATGCCGATGCGAGCGATGTCGCCGCCGGCGTCAGCTATCCGATGCTGGACGCGCTCCGTGCGTCGGCGGACGTCATCGGCGTCGATCATCGATCGTGAAGGCCTTCCTGCTGAGCCTCGAGGCACACCAGCAGCGCCGTCCGGCCCTGCTCGCCACGAGCTCGGTGCGAAAAATAGCGCTCATCGGCGGCAGTGCAGCGGCCGACCTCGCTGTCGATGACGGCCCCGTTCCGTCGCAGTAGCAGCCGTGCGGCCTCGCCCAGATCGAGCGCCGGACTGCCCCATTTCGTTGTGCTCGACACCGATGGACCGAGTGCCTCGCTGGCTGCGTCCAGCTGATCGGCACCGAATTCGTAGTGCTGGGGGCAGATATGAGGTCCGACGACGGCGCGTAGGCCACGAATTCCATGGCGGCCGAGCTCGGCGCAGGTCGCAGCAACGACGCCATCGAGCAGGCCACGCCACCCCGCGTGCACCGCCGCGACCGCCCCTCGACCGGCTGCATCGGTCCCGTACAGCGCTATTGGCACGCAGTCGGCAGTTCGCACGGCCAGTGTGGCTCGTGGCGTCCACGTCCACGCCGCGTCTGCGCTCACACCCTGGTGCTCTCCTGGTTGTCCGACCTCGACAACTCGCGTGCCGTGGACCTGCCGCAGGACGGTCACGTTGCCGGGGGCAGTGCCGTCCGTCGGAGCGCAGTCGCCGTCGGAGCGTTCACTGACCGAGATGCACACCAGGCTGTTCCCGCAGCGGCGGCGAAGCGTCAGCATCCGAAGCGCCTGCCAGTGTGGCGTGCTGAGCCGCACAGCCTCGCCGCGGGGTCGCGATTTACGTCGATGTGCGGCAGTTTGGGGTAGCTGTGATGTGGCCCAGGCGTCACCGCAGGAAGCTGGGCACGTCGAACGACTCGTCGTCTTCGTCGAGGTCGCCGAACGGGTCGGCTACATCGCCTGTTTCCTCCGAGGCGGCGTAGTCGCCCAGCGCGGCACTCCCGGAGCGGCCCGGTCCGTAACGATCGAACCCTGCAGCGATGACCGTTACGCGGATCTCCTCTCCGAGTGAATCGTCGATCACTGTGCCGAAGATGATGTTGGCCTCGGCGTGCGCCACTTCGCGGATGACTTCCGCCGCTTCGTTGACCTCGAACAGCCCGAGTTCTGGCCCCGCGGCAATGTTGAGCAAGATGCCGCGGGCACCGTCGATGGATTCCTCGAGCAGCGACGACGAGACTGCCTGTCGAGACGCATTCTTAGAGCGGTTCTCGCCATGGGCGCGACCGATTCCCATCAGGGCGGTACCGGCGCTCGACATGATCGCCTTGACATCAGCGAAGTCGGTATTGATGAGGCCCGGCGTGGTGATCAGGCCCGAGATGCCGGACACGCCCTCGCGCAGCACGTCGTCCGCCATGCGGAACGCATCGATGATCGACGTGTGCTCGCTCGCCACGGTCAGCAGCCGATCATTCGGGATCACTATCAGCGTGTCGACACGCTCCTTCAGCCGCTCGATGCCCTGTTCGGCTTGGATCTGCCTGCGTTTGCCCTCGAAGGCAAACGGGCGTGTCACGACTCCGATGGTCAGCGCTCCTACCTCCTTGGAGACCTCTGCCACCACGGGAGCGCCCCCAGTGCCGGTGCCGCCGCCTTCGCCGGCGGTGATGAACACCATGTCCGCACCCTGCAGTGCTTCGGCGATCTCATCACGGTGCTCTTCTGCGGCCCGGGTGCCGATTTCGGGATCGCTGCCGGCGCCGAGCCCGCGAGTGAGCTGGCGGCCGATGTCCAGCTTGACATCGGCGTCGCTCAACAGCAGGGCTTGAGCGTCGGTATTGACGGCGATGAACTCGACTCCGCCCAAACCGAAATCGATCATCCGGTTGACGGCATTCGAGCCGCCGCCCCCGACGCCCACCACCTTGATGACTGCCACGTAGTTCTGTGGTGAGGCCACAGGGCTCCTTGCGTTCACTGGCCGACCGCGACGCTAAACGCGCCGGCGACGGGCACCTTCTAGGGGAAAATAGCGCAATTGACGACAGTACTGACGCCTCTGCCGATCAGCAAGACCCAGCGCTCAACTGCTTAGCCCGACGGGCGGAGCACCGGCAGGTGCGGAACCGACACATCCAAGGTGGCATGAGATGTCGTCATCTCCCCGATGACTGCAGCAATTGCCGCCGTCTTGGCCCCGATCGCCGACTCGTCCCCCAGCGTCACCTCCAGCATGAGGTCGCCGGGCTGTTGGCGCACGCGAGCGCGTATGTCGCCGCGTCTGTCCCGCCACAGCGAAGCAACGACATACTCCGGTTGCCCGCGAGCTGCGCTCAACGCGGCGAGCAGCGCATCCGCATCGCTCGCGAGGAAGCCACCCGGTCCCGGCGCCGCAGCAATACCCGACAAGCGCGGATGCTCGGGCAAGACAGCGAGCGGCGAAGTGAGGACACGACCTTCGATGTCAATGAGAACCCAGCTGTCGGGAGCGGCCAATGCAATCGCCGCGCCGGTGCGCTCGGCGATGTCCACTTCCACGCTTGCAGGCCATCGCCGCCGGACTCGAGCGTCAGCGACCCAGGGCAGTTCCTCGAGCGACCGTTCAGCTTCGCCGGTGTCGAGAGTTCCCATGAAGTCCCCAGTGCGGATGTCCGCAGCATTGTTTGCCTCGTCAAAACTCACGCGATGCAGACCGTTGAAGTGGATGTGGTCTATTTCGAATGTGCCTGCTGCAAGAAGAATCGTGGCGACTGATGTCGCGATGACGCCGAGCGCCGCTACGGTCAGCCATCGCCGGCGACGCCCTGCCCGTGCCGGAGGCTTCCTTTCAACCGGGGCCATCGCTCAAGATGGCGTCGGTGCCGATTCGAAGCCCACCATGCGGATCTCGGGCTGCAACACGATCCCGGACGACTCAGTCACACGGCGCCGGATTTCAGCCATGAGCGCGACGACATCTGCTGCGGTGCCGCCGGGATCCGAAACGATGAAATTCGCGTGCACACGCGATACCTCGGCTGTACCGATGCGCAAGCCGCGAAGGCCTGTCTGGTCGATACGAGCCCCCGCGGACTCAGCAGGTGGGTTCACGAAGACGGAACCGGAGTTCTGCCCGCCGGGCTGATGCTCCCGGCGCCAGCGGACGATATCCGCGATCTGATCCATCGCCGTCGACGGTGACGATGGCCGACCGCTCAACCGCGCGCGAACCACCACGTGACAGTCTCGGAGGCCACTGCTGCGATAACCCAAGTCCATGGCATCGACGTCACGGGCCTCGGCTACATCTCTGGGCTCAGCCTGCAGATCGACGATGTCAGCGTCGATCAAGCACGACGCCATATCGCTGCCGTGTCCTCCAGCGTTCATCCGCACGGCGCCTCCCACGGAACCCGGAACACCGACGGCCCATTCCAGGCCGCCGATGCCCGCCGAGGCACACTGGCGCGCAAGCACGGGCAGTGCCACAGATGCGCCTGCGGTGATCGTTGCGTTCGCATGATCGAGTTCGATCTCGCCGTAGGCGTCGCCGAGGAAGAGTGCGATGCCCTCGAAGCCCTGGTCTGCGACCAGCAGATTTGATCCTCGCCCGACCACAAGAATCTCCAACCCAGAAGCCGCTGCGGCCTCTGCGGCGCGTTGCAGGTCGGACGGGCCGTTTGCCACAAACGCCACCGCCGCGGGACCACCGACTCTCGAAGTGGTCAACGCACCCAGAGGGGCGTTGACGCGAGCCTCACCGCCGAGCACGGTGGCGGCACGGCGAATTGCATCTGGGTCTGACCAGCGCTCAGGAGACATGCAGCAGCTCGTCTGCGAGCGTCGTCAGGTCACCGGCGCCCAATGTGAGACACAGGTCGCCAGAGCGCAGATTGGTTCGCAGGTAAGACCGCAGCTCGGTCCGGCCCGGGAGATACGCCACCGATGCATACGGATGGGCATCGAGCACGGCGCCGAGCAGCAGTTCGGCGGACACACCGGGCCGAGGCACTTCGCCTGCGGAGTAGATGTCGGTGAGAACCACTTGGTCCGCATCAGCGAAGGAGTCCGCGAAATCCTGCCAGAGGGCCGCGGTCCGCGAGTAGCGATGCGGCTGGAAGACGGCGACAATCCGCTTCCAGCCTCCGCTGCGGGCTGCGGCGATTGCAGCGGTTACTTCGGTCGGCAGGTGGGCATAGTCGTCGATGAACGACACCCCGTCGCGCTCGCCGCGTCGTTCGAATCGCCTAGCGACGCCGGCAAATCGACCGAGGGCGTCAATCATCGGTGACGCGGCGGCGCCGAGCTCAAGTGCCGCAGCGAGAGCACCAGCCGCATTCGTCACGTTGTGCAGTCCAGGCAACGGCAGCTCACAACGGCCGATCGACGTCGCGCCGGTGACCAGCTCGAAGCCCGCACCGGTACGAGAGCTGTGCGCGTCGGTGATCCGGTAGTCGGCGTGGGAGGCCCTGCCGTACGTCACGCATCCGCCGATGCGCTCGGCCATCGCGGCTGCCCCCTGATCATCGGCACACACGATGCGTGGCCCTCCAGCACCGCCGGCAAAAGCCTCGAATGCAGCCGCGAGCTCGTCGAAGCTGCCGTAGTGGTCGAGATGGTCAGGCTCGATGTTCGTCACGACCACCGCATCGGCGCCCAACTCCAGAAACGTCCCGTCAGACTCGTCTGCTTCGACGACGAACCACTCCCCCGCCGTGTCCCAAACGGCACCGGAGCCAATCTCGTTCACCTCGCCGCCCACGAGGAAGGAGGGGTGTTCACCGGCTGCTACCAGGCACAACGCCAGCATCGACGAGGTAGTCGTCTTGCCGTGGGTACCGCCGACCGCCAGTGTCTGCTTGCCCTGGCAGATTCCTGAGAGCAACTCAGCCCGGCTGAGCACCGGAATGCCCTGGCGGCGGGCCTCGACCAGCTCCACATTGGCTTGGGGCACCGCACTCGAGTGCGCCACGATGTCCGCCGAGCCGATGTTGGCGGCCTCATGCCCGATGACGACCCGGGCACCGTGCGCTGCGAGCCGCGTCATGCCAGGGCCTGCTCGTAGGTCGCTGCCGCTGACGGCATGGCCCATCTCGGCGAGCACCAACCCGATGGCGTTCATGCCGGCGCCACCGGCTCCCACCAAATGGATGCTGCGAGGCTCTCCAAGATCAGGAGACCGCCCCGACGGCTCCCGGGTAAGGAGCGCCGGTTCGATGGACGGCGAGGTGTTCACGCTGTGTGCTCTCTCGGCAAACGATCCTCGTGTACCAGGGAGCCAGGAACTGCTGAGCTGTGCTGAATCACGAGCTGCGCCACCCGTTGTGCAGCGTCTCGACGACCGAAGGTCCCCTCGCGGGGACGCTCCGGGGGGACCTGGTTTCGCAATTCCAGAATCTGTTCGAGCTCTGCGAGCATCCGTTGCCCGTCGAATTCGGCATCGGCAACCACGCGTGCCGCGCCGGTGGCGGCCAGCTCCTCGGCGTTGCGACGTTGGTGGTCGTTGGTCGCTATCGGCAAGGGCACGAGGACAGCAGGCGTGCCGATGACCGACAGCTCTGCCACCGTCGATGCCCCAGCACGGCAGATCGCGACGTCAGCCGCAGCCAAGGCGGCAGGCAACTGTTCATCGAACGGCACCGCGCGGTACCAGTCACGTATCCGCGAATCATCGGGTCGCAGTGGCGGTGGAGGCGGTCGCTCAGCCCAGTCGCGTTCGCCCACCACGTGATGGATGAACAAGCCGTCGCGATCCCGCAGTGACGGCAACGTCGCCCAGATGGCTGTGTTGATCCGGAGCGAGCCCAGCGAACCGCCGAACACCACTACAACGGTTGCATCTGCGGGCCAACCGAGCTCGGCACGGGTGTCGCCTGCTCGAGCTGCGGCCTCGACGACTGCCGGACGCACGGGATTCCCGGTCACGACTTCCCTGTGCAACCCCGTCCCGCGGACGGGCACGGCCGCGGCGCGTGCGAATCGGCCCAGCAGGCGGTTCGTTGCCGATGCGACTGCGTTCTGCTCGGCGATCACCAACGGCACGCGCCAGATCACCGCTCCCACCGTTGCGGGAAGCGCGGCGTAGCCACCTAGCGACAGCACCGCAGCTGGACGCCGTCGCCCGACGAGCGCGATGCCGCGCAAGGTGGCCCACGCCAAGCTCGCTGCAGCGCGCGCGTTGGTCAGGTTCACTCTGCGTGCAGTGAGACCCCGGCCTCCGAGCAAGGTCACGCGGAAGCCAGCATCCGGCACGATCTTTGCGTCGATTCCCCGTGCGCTGCCGACGAAATGGATGCCTTCCGCTGGCCAGCCACGCTCGGTCAGGGCGGAGGCCACCGCCAAGCCGGGCATCAGGTGCCCCGCGGTGCCGCCCCCCGCGATCAGAACGCTGGGAGCGTCAGCGGCGCTGCCGGGTGTCGCCACGGCTCAACCGGATCGCCGCGTCACATTCAGCAGCAGACCTGCGGCCGCTGCTGTCACTACAAGTGACGAACCGCCGAAGGACAGGAATGGCAGTGTCACACCAGTCACCGGCAGCAATCCAACCACACCGCCGACGTTGACCAGTGTCTGGAGCACGAACCAGATCGCGATTCCGGCTGCGAGCAGGGAACCGAACAGGTCTGGCGCCTTCTGGCTCGTTCGGAGCCCTCCGATGCCGACGACCCCCAGCAGTGTCAGGAGCCCGAGGGCGCCGAGGAGCCCCATCTCCTCGCCGACGATGACGAAGATGAAGTCGGTGGGTGCATTGGGCACCCAGCCCCATTTGGCCTGGCCCGCCCCCAGTCCAGTGCCCCGCAGCCCTCCCTGTGCCAGACCCACCAGGCTCTGGAACGTCTGGTAGCCGCTCGAGGCTCGCTCAGAGATCGGATCCAGGAAGCCCGCAAGCCGTGCGCGGCGGTACGGCGCCGCGTACGCCAGCAACGGTGCTGCCACTACGACCATGACAGCGATCTTCCCCAGATCGCGGCCTGGCAGGCCCGCGACGAAGAGCATGCCGACGCCGATGCCTGCCAGGATGAGGGTGGTTCCCAGATCCGGCTGCAGCAATACCAGCGAGCACCCGGCAGTGAGCAGGAGCATCGCGGGCCGCAGGATCCGGTCGGGACGCTCGATCTGATCTTTGCGGGCATCCAAAAAAGCAGCCAACGCAACGATGAGCGCCAGTTTCGCTATCTCCGACGGCTGAACGCTGAATTGGCCGACTTCAATCCAGCGACGAGCACCGCCGGAGCGCTTCCCGACCGCGAGCACGATCACCAACAAGGTCACGCTCGCTGCTGCGAGGGGCAGTGCCATGCGCCGCCAGTGCCGGTAGTCAACGCCAAGCGTGACGAGCAGCACGGCAACAGCGATCCCGACCGACCACAGGTGCCGGGTGAAGTACTGCAAAGGACGGTCGGACGACTCGATTCCGGTCGCCGACGTAGCCGACAGCACCAATACGACGCCGGTGAGCAGCAGCAGGAACACCGCAGACAGGAGTGCGGCGTAGCGCACCGACGGGCCCGATGGAGGTCGACCTGAAGGAGTGCGTGGGAGATCCAGCTTGCTCATTGCTGTCCCCCGTTCGGCACCCCTGAGCGGATTCGCTCAGCGAGCTCAGCCACAGCCCTGCTGAAGTGCTCGCCTCGCTGGCCGTAGCTCGAGTACCAGTCGAAGGACGCGCATCCGGGCGACAGCACCACGTCGCGGTCGGGTTGCGCCATCCGGTGGGCAGCCTCCACAGCTTCGGTCATCGAATCGGCACGGACGAGCTCGATCTGGCCGCATGCAGGCTGACTGAAGCAGTCGAGCACGTCGCCGGCGGCCTCACCGATTGCCACGACGCCATGAACATGCTCGGCAACAGCAACCAGCTCCCCGAGATCGAGGCCCTTGTTCCGACCGCCCGCGATCAGCACCGCATCGGAGAAGCCCCGCAGCGCCGCGACCGTCGCGTGCGGCGCTGTCGCCTTGCTGTCGTCATAGAAGCTCACGCCGTCGATGTGGCCCGCGAACGCGAGCCGGTGAGGCAGCCCATCGAACGAATGCAGCTCTGCTGCCACCGATTCGACCGATGCACCCATCTCCAGCGCAACAGCCGTTGCAGCGGCGGCATTCGACAAATCGTGGGGACGCCGTCGGGGCAGTTCCGCCGCCGCCACGATGCTGTCACTATGCGCGACCAGAATGCCGCGCTCGTAGCGCACATCGCATGGCGCCTCAAGCTGTTGGGGCGTCGCGAAGGTCACACGTCGCGAACGGATCCCGGAGGTCCACGGTTCGACATCGGTGTCGCCAAATGGAACCACCGCAACATCGTCGGGACCCTGCGCCGCCCAGATCCTCGCTTTGGAAGCGGCATAGTCGCGCAGGTCAGGATGCCAGTCGAGATGATCTGGGGCCAGATTCAGCCACGCAGCGACTGCGGGAGCGAATCGGCGCGCCCGGTGCAGCCTGAATGATGACGCCTCCACCACAAACGTGGATACCTCACGGTCGATCGCGTCCACCAGAGCGATGTCGGTGTTGCCTGCGCCGACAGCGGAGATTCCGCTCCGGTTCAGCATTCGCTCCGTGAGGACCGTGACCGTCGTCTTGCCATTGGTGCCAGTAATCGCTGCGAGGGGTCGACTGTCCCACTGCGCTGCCAGATCCAGTTCGCTGAGCACCGGCACTCCGGTCGCTGCTGCCAGCGTGTAAGTGGGGTGTCGCGGCGGCACTCCCGGAGCTGGCACGACGGCTGCGGCGTCCGAGATCAGGTCCCTGAGCAGGGTCGCATCAGTGGAGTCGTGGATCTCGCCGAATGCAACATCTGCCCCCGCCCCTCTGCGCGCCGCCTCGCCGGGTCGGTCATCCGCAGCGATCACCTGGTGACCGCGTGCTGCGAGCGCGGAGGCCACTGCCCATCCGGTCACTCCCATGCCCACCACGACGACCGGCCCGTCTGCGGGCGTGACGTCGTCGCACGCCGGTTCCTGGGCAGCCGGCGCGCTCACAACGAACCTGCCGGGATCTCGACAAGATCCAGGCTCAGAAAATCCGCGTAGTACATGCCCAGCGCCAGCGCGACCAGCAGGCTGTTGACGACCCAGAGACGGATGAGCACGGTGGTTTCCGGCCAGCCGCCCAACTCGAGATGGTGGTGCATCGGCGCCATCCGAAACAGGCGCCGGCCGAAGAGCCTGAACGAGCCGACCTGGATGATCACCGACGCTGTTTCGATGACATAGAGGCCGCCTATGACAGGCAGCAGGAGATCGACGTGCAGCAGCATCGCGAGGCCGGCCATCGCGGTGCCGATGGCCAGTGAACCGGTATCGCCCATGAAGATCCGCGCCGGGGGGGCGTTCCACCACAGGAACCCTGCACACGCTCCGGCCATTGCGGCAGCGACGATGGCGAGGTCCAGCGGGTGCTTGACGTCGTAGGAGATGGGGTGACGGAACGCCCAGTAGCCGATCACGACAAAGGCAGCGAACGCCACCGCAGCAGCTCCTGCGGCAAGGCCGTCCAGGCCATCTGTCAGGTTCACTGCGTTGGACGTGCCGAGGACGATGATGACTGCCCACAGAATCCACACGGCGGCAGGAAGCCGCAGTGAGTTGCCGTCCAGCCGTGTGAAGCCGACTGCGGTATCGAAGTTCACCCACCACACCAACGCGACGGCAAAACCGATGCCCACGGCAATCAACCCGATCAGCTTGGCTCGCTTGTTCAACCCCAGATTGCGCTCGCGGCTGACCTTGATCCAGTCGTCGGCCAAGCCGACCAGGCCTGCAGCGCAGACGGCTGCCAGCAGCACGATGCCCGACCGGGTGATGACGGTCTCGGCCCGCAGGTGGCTGACGACGTATCCCACGACGGCTGCCGTGACGACTGCGACGCCGCCCATCGTCGGCGTACCCGCCTTGGTGATGTGACCTCGCGGGCCGTCGAGGCGGACGGGCTGACCGACGCCGCGCGCTTGCAGCCAGGGAATGAGGTAACGAGTGCCCACCAGCGACACGAACATGGCCGAACTGGCGGCGATGAGGAGCGCAATCATGTTTGTGCGCTCCTGCGCTGTCGCAGATGCTCGGTCGCAACGACTGCGTCATCGAAAGGTACGGAATGCCCCGCAGTCACCTGCACGGTCTCGTGGCCTTTTCCTGCGACTACGAGGACATCGCCGGCCTGAGCGTTCCTGACGGCGTAGGAGATGGCGCTCGACCTGTCCAGTTCCACGTACAAACCGTCGTCTGCGTCGCGTCGACTGACCACGCCTGCGGCAATATCGGATGCGATCCGAGCAGGATCCTCGCTGCGGGGATTGTCGGAGGTCAGGACGAGCACATCGGCATGGCGGTCCGCTGCAGCGCCCATAAGGGCCCGCTTCGACTGATCCCGATCACCGCCCGCTCCGAACACTGCCCACAGACGGCCGCCTGCGGCGCCGAGCTCCCGCGCGCCGGCCAATGCGGCAGCAAGTGCATCGGGTTTGTGGGCGTAGTCGACCAAGACAGTGATGTCATCAGCCGGACCGCTGACGGGCCACAGTCGGCCGCGTACCGGGGACACCGCAGCAATCGCTCCGGCAATCGCGTCGTCGTCGAATCCGAGGGCGCTGGCGGTTGCTGCTGCAGCGGCCACGTTCGCGGCGTTGAAACGGCCCAGCAGCCCGCAGTGCACGGCTCGGTCGCGCCATCGGCCGCTGAGGCCCTCTGTGCTCACGACGACCTGGTCGATGTCGGAAGGCTGCCATTCGACCACTTCGGCCGTTGTGCCGGCGGCCATCGATGCCAAGCGGCGACCCCATGTGTCGGCAACGTTCAACACCGCTATCTGGCTGCGACCGTCGAACAAGCGCGCCTTGGCGTTGAAGTACTCCTCCATCGACTCGTGGAAGTCGAGATGCTCATGGCTGAGGTTCGTAAACACCCCGGCAGCGAAGCTGGCGCCATTGACCCTGCCTTGGGCGAGCGCGTGAGACGACACCTCGAGCACGACCATCCCGGTTCCCGCATCGGCAGCCTGGCTGAGACGCCGGCACAGTTCGGGTGCCTCGGGCGTGGTGTGGGTTCCGTCCAGCGTGCCCATGACCTCACAAGTGGTACCGCACGCGCTCGCGATGGCGGCGACTGCGTGCGTGACCGTGGTCTTGCCGGAAGTCCCGGTGACGCCCACGACCGGGAAGCGGCGCCATGGGTGCCCCCAGACCACAGCTGATGCAGACCCGAGTACCGCTCGCACGTCGGCCACCACGATCTGAGGCACGTCGACATCGAGCACCTGTGACACCAGCAGCGCCGCAGCGCCTGCGTGCAGCGCGTCTGCAGCGAAGTGGTGGCCGTCGTGGTGCTTTCCTACGACGCAGGCGAACAGCGTGCTGGGCGTGACTGAACGGCTGTCGTGGGTGATGCCGCGCACGACGACAGCGGAATCCGTGGCTTGACCGCTTCGTCGGTTCGCGGGCAGCACGCAGGTGCCTCCGATTGCCGCAGCCAGTTCCTCCACCGATATCGGCATTGCCGGCGAGCTGCTGCGCTGCTCAGGCATCTGGCGACACCTGGAGCATGCGCAGGGCGTACTCGGCGACCTCCGCGAATACCGGCGCGGCAACGATGGCGGCCCGGTATTCATCCGGCTCGTCGAGCACCACGACCACGGTGAGCTCAGGTCGGTCAGCAGGGAGGAATCCTGCGAAGGAGCTGGTGTATGCGTCGGAGGAGTAACCGCCGTCAGGGCTGGGCTTTTGCGCAGTGCCGGTCTTGCCTGCCACTTGATAGCCGTCGATGGCGGCCCGCTTGCCCGTTCCCGATCGGACTACTTCAGCCAGGATGGTCTGCATCTGCTGCGCGGTCTGCTCGGACAGCACCCGGCGTGTCGGGATGCTGTCCGCGGGTTGCAGTGCACCGTTGCTTCCCACGCTGCCCAGCACGAGGCGCGGCGTGACGTAGACGCCGTCGTTGGCGATGGCGTTGTACGCAGCGGTGAGCTGAATCGCAGTGATGGCGATGCCTTGGCCGAACGCGATCGTGGCGAGGTCGGTGCCGCGCCACTGCTTCGCAGCACGCAGGATTCCTCTGCTCTCGCCCGGCAACGCCGGCGCGTCATCGCTTCCGGTCAGGCGGCCGAAGCCGAATGATCGCAGGGAACGCTGCAATTCAGTGGCGCCAATCCGTTCGGCAAGCTTGATGGTCCCGATGTTCGATGAATGAACGAGGACCTCCGAGGTCGTCATGTCGGCGCTGGGCTTGGAATACGGCTCGATGAATTCTTTGTCGGCGAATGTGTACGCGGCCGGCGTCGAATGCACCTCGACCGGCGTGGTAAGTCCTGCTTCCAGTGCCGTGGCGACCGTGAAGCTCTTGGCAACCGAGCCTGGCTCGAATGCGTCCGTATATGCCGGGTTGTATGCCACCGGCCTGACCTCATCCGTGTCCCGATCGCGGGCGACCGCCGCCAACGCCATGACATCGCCGGTATCGGTTTGCATCACTACCACCATGCCGCCCTTGGCACTGGTCGCCTTGACAGCTTCGCTGATAGATCGCTCCGCAACCCACTGCATCTGGGTGTGCAGCGTGAGCACCACGTCGTCGCCATGACTGACAGGTTCAAAGAGTTCGGTCCCGGTCGGCAACGGCATCCCGCTCTGGGCGATGCGAGCGACCTCACGGCCGTCTGTCCCGTCGAGCACCTCCGTGAACTGCTTCTCAGCACCGCCCAGCGGGTTCTGATCAATGTCGGTGGCGCCGAGCAGCCCGCGCGCGAAGTCGTCCCCGTTCGGTCGCAGCCGTGAGGACTCGCCCCGTACGCCGATGCCAGCCAGCTGCATTTCCTGCACTGCCAGCCCGTCTTCGGGGCTCACTTGACGCGCCACGTAGACGAAGTGACGGTCGCTCGCGAGCCGTTCGGCGATGACGTCAGCGTCTATGTCCAGCACTGACGCCAGCACAGCAGCCGTCTGGTACGGGTCGGTCACCAGGCGTGGATCGGCCCAGACCGTGGGCAAGTTGTCCGACACCGCGAGCAGATTCAGATTTCGATCCAGGATCGCACCGCGGACCGATTCGAGCTCCCACTGTGCGGTTCCCTGACGCTCGCCGAGAGCGGCATAGGTGTTGCGGTCGAGCACCTGCACCTGAACCAGGCGCGCACCCAAGGTGGCCAGCGCCACGCCTGAGGCGATGATCAGCAGCAGCGCCCGTCGGCGCGGCGGTCCGGCGCGAGCCGTGCGCCGGCGCGCGCCGCGTTCGGTCCGCTCCGTGGCAGATGCTGTCCCCAGTTCGCCAGACGGTCCCTTCGCTCCCGACGACGGATGCCACCCGCGCGCGTTCGCCGTATCAGCCTGTCGAGCTGCCGTTGCGCCCACACGCGATGCCTGACCGGCACGCGACGCGGACCGCGAGCGGGCAGCTGGCGATCGCAGCCCCGGCGGAGCACCCATCGACGGGTGCCATGGCGCCGGAGCTGTATGGCGCTCGGAGTGCTCAAGAACGTCGGTCATGCGCTGTGGACGCGTCGGTCAGCAGCGTCTTGATCGAGAGCCAGTCCCCACCTTCATGGATGCTTCGCTGCGGTGGGTCGACGGCAGCAATATGCCGAGGCTCGATCCGCACATCGACAGGATCCGTCGCGCTCACCAGGCCGAGCGCCCCCACCCCCATCAATTCGATCTCCGCGGGACCATGGAGCGTCTGAAGCTCGTAGCGAAGATCGATCAGGCGCTCTCGCTCTGCAGCGATCTCCGACTCCAGCTCCGACAGCCGGTACTGCCCCGCAGCCAGCATCGAGTGAAACACCGCGAGACCTGCGAGCACGGTGATGGCAGCGGCCGCCAGCAGCGCAGTGACGCCGACGAGACGCAACCCCACGGCGCGACCCACCGGCGCCTGTACCAGTCCCGGCGGGGTATCCGCGACGGTGAAGTGGGCAGTTGCGAGGGCCATCGGGCGAAGCTCGGTTCTCTGGGGGCGCTGGAATCAGCGGCGGGCAGGCTCGAGGCGTTCTGCTGCGCGCATCACGGCGCTGGCGGCGCGCGGGTTCCGTTCGACCTCTGCAGTGCTGGGCCGTGTGACCTTGCGGCGCAGCAGGCGAACGGTGGGCGCGGCGCCGCAGATGCATGGCAACGTCGACGGGCATTCGCACACGCCGTCGGCCGCTTCTCGCAGAATGATCTTCACGATGCTGTCTTCTCCTGAGTGATAGGCGAGCGTTGCGAGGCGCCCACGAGGCTGCAGGCGCGCGAGCGCTGCTCGCATGGCGGGTTCGATGAGATTCAGTTCGTCGTTGACTTCGATGCGGATTGCCGCGAACGTGCGCATCGCCGGATGACGGCGGCCGCGCCGAGCTGCAGCTGGCACCGCGGCCTTGACGGTGTCGGCCAGTTGGCGGGTTGTGCCCAGCGGTCTGGCGGCCACAATCGCCGCAGCGATGCGGTTGGCGTAGCGCTCGTCGGCGTGGTGCCGCAGCAGATCTCGCAGTTCAGCGAACTCGTAGGTATTGACGACGACGCCCGCATCGAGTCTCGAGCGGGAGTCCATGCGCATATCCAGCGGGGCGTCGTGACGGTGGGAGAAACCGCGCTCACCCGAATCCAGTTGATGACTGCTGACGCCGAAGTCGAACAGAACACCAGTGAGCGGGCCTCCCGCAGCCGCATCGACCAGCTCGCCGAGTCGGTCGAACCGCTCGCAGCGCAGCGTGACTCGGTCTCCGAAGGCCGCAAGCCGTTCCTGTGCTGCTGCAATTGCCTCGGGATCGCGATCGATGCCGAGCAGTTGTCGCTCAGGATGCTGCCGCAAGAGCACCTCGGCGTGACCGCCGCCACCCAAGGTCGCGTCCACGAACAGCCCACCGGCTACAGGGGCGAACACTTCGGCGATCTCGTCAACCATGACAGGCTCGTGGAAGGAACGGGCAGCGGTGGACACGCTCACGCCTGCTCCGCTGCTTCGATGCCGCTCTCTGGTGCCGCCAGGAGCGATTCGCCCTGGGCGTTCATCTCGTGCCAGCGCCCCGCGTCCCAGATCTCGACTTCGTCGATCGCGCCGATCACGACGCATTCGCGCTGCAGGCCGGCGAAGCGGCGCAGTTCCTCAGGAACCGCTATGCGGCCCTGCTTGTCGGGCAGGACACGGGCGGCACCTGCTCCGAATGAGCGTTTGGCTGCGCGACCGTGCGGTCCGCCGGACTGGGAGCGCTCGGACATCCGGCCGGCGATCTCACCGAATCGGTCTGGCGTCATGAGTGCGAGGCAGCCCTCGCTGTGCTTGATCAGGAAGCCGGACGGCTCAAATGCGCTGCGGAAGCTCGCCGGGAGCACGATGCGGCCCTTGGCATCGAGCGAGTGCTCGTGCTGACCGACGAACAGACTCTCCACCGCAGGGCCTCCGCAGCGTCCGAATGGGAACCTGATTCGCGTGGGCATCTCTGCCCTTGCAAACCACTTTGCACCACTTTATGGGCAAAGCACCCACACTGTCCACCCCTAGATGTGCCGCGCCCACTGCGGAGGGCGGGGGCGCTACTCGATGTAGTGGGTGGTGATGAATCTCACCATGTGTTCTGCCATGTCGGTGGGTGAGGCTGTGATGCCGAAATCGGCCCAGCCCACTGCTCGGTCGCGGACCTGAGCGGCCGTAGCGGAATCCACGACGGATGCGAGGGGTCCGAGCTCGAAGCGGTCATAGGCGATGCACTGGAAACGGCTGCCCTCACGTGTACGACGCTGGGAGATGCCGACCAGTTTCTGGCCGCCTACCACCACCTCGCCTGGGCCGAGCGATGCAAAGCACACCAGGCCATCTGACGGCCCAGCTTCGTACGGGCCGGAATGGACGCTGGCGGGCACACCGGCACCCGAGAAAGCCGCGGCCAGCGCGCGGCCCAGCCAATGAAAGGCCTTGCCGACATCAGAATGCCAGAGGGGATCGCCAGCCGGGACGAACAAGTCCAGCCATGTGCTCATCTCAGGATCCAGCCACACCAGTCCCCCGCCGCTGTGCCGCCGGACGAGATCATCTCGTCTGCCGACAAAGGGGTCAGGGCTGGCTGAACCCAGGATCACTGCCGATGCGGTCGGGCGCAACCAGGAGATACGACGTCGGCCGTCGCGCGGCATTGGACGGGCGTGCAGCAATTCGGCGCTTGCGTGCCATTCGTCGCGTACCCATGCGGCCACAGGCACACGATGGCAGACGGTGTCCCTGCCGTCGGATCGCGCGGCTCAGACGAGTTGAGGTCGCAGGTCGCCGAGGTAGTCGGTCCACTCAGTCGGGCTATCGCCACGCATCGCGGCCACCACGGCGAGCGGCTCGGGTGCGTAGGGAGTCTGGCGCAGCCGGAACCGGCTCTCCGACAGCAACGAATCCCCCTTGCCCACGTTGCAAGCCCGGCAGCAGGCCACCACGTTCTCCCACGTGTGTTCGCCACCGCGGCTGCGCGGGTGGACATGATCGATGCACTCGGCCCGGTTCCCGCAGTATTGGCAGCGGTAGGCGTCGCGCGCGAACACGGCCCGCCGGTGGAGTGGGGCGCGCCTCCGGTACGGCGCCCGTGCGTGATAGTTCAGGCGCACGACCGAAGGCACCGACATCGTCAGACGCGGCGAGCGAATGCTGCCGGGCTTGGTGTGAACGACATCAGCCTTTCCTGCCAGCACCAGCAGCAGGGCGCGCCGCACGGTCGTGATCGACAGTGGCTGGTAGGTGACGTTGAGCACCAGTGTCCGTTCCGACAGCACGGTGCGGGGCCGCGAGACCTTCCCATCACGAAGGACCGCATGACCGTTGATTGCACCGTTCCCGTTCGCCGCATCGTTGACAGGCTGCGGCGCGTGAGCGATGGTTCGAACGGGAGTCATGTCACGGCCTCAGGGGCGCCGGCTCAGGGCCACGCGCTTCATGCGACGGGTGTACCGCAGCAGCGGAAGGCCAGCGTCGGCACCATTCCAGCCATTGGATCAGATCAACAGGTTCGGCTGCCGCACTTCCGTCAGAGCCGACGGCGGTCAACAGCCGGAATCGCACATAGTCGCGGTGAGGCACCGGCAAGAACGGAGGGCGCATCCACCATCGCGGCGGGATGAGCCGCCTCATGGCTCGCCCAGCGGTGAGCCACAGCCGCGGGCGCATTGCCACGGCCGCGAGAGCCGCCCCGATACGGGGGCCGCGTGGAGTCCGTGATCGGCGCACCGGGCCACCCTAGAGGCTGAGCACCGGGCCTCAGCGGCCCGTGAGCGCAGCGAACAAGAGCGGAAGTGCAGT
This sequence comes from Candidatus Poriferisodalis sp., assembly GCF_965204125.1. Classification (GTDB taxonomy): domain Bacteria; phylum Actinomycetota; class Acidimicrobiia; order Acidimicrobiales; family Poriferisodalaceae; genus Poriferisodalis. The sequence continues at coordinate 3,082,329 of NZ_OZ241968.1, forward strand.
GCGAAGCCGTGGCCCGAGCGGCCCGTGAGCGTAGCGAACAAGAGCGGGAAGCAATCGTGACGCAGCGGGAGGCGACGGTGAGGGTGAAGTGATGCTGAGTAGCCTCACAGCGTTCTCCGAGTCCCGGCCCAGAGGCCGGCGACACGGAATTCTCCAGCCCCGAAAGCCAGACGCCGTGCGCAATCACACTGCCCCGCAAACGCACGTGGCCGATGCCGAGACATTCCGGCAGACGTTCGAGCGCATCTCTGCGAACGTGGAGCGGGTCATTCGCGGCAAGCCCGACGCGGTCGGGCTCTCGCTGCTGTGCCTGCTGTGCGACGGACACTTGCTGATCGAAGACGTCCCGGGAGTCGGCAAAACCAGTCTCGCCAAGTCACTGGCAGCATCGATTGACGCACCGTTCGGCCGGATTCAATTCACACCTGACGTGCTGCCGTCTGACGTCATCGGCGTGAACGTCTGGGATGAACGTGAGCGCACCTTCGAGTTCCGTCCTGGCGCGCTCTTCTCCAGCATCGTGCTGGTCGACGAGATCAACCGGGCTTCGCCGAAGACGCAAGCCGCATTGCTCGAAGCAATGCAGGAACGCCAGGTCACGACCGATCGCACCACACGACCGCTCGGTCAGCCGTTCATGGTGATTGCGACGCAGAACCCGATCGAGCACGAAGGCACGTACCCCTTGCCCGAGTCTCAACTCGACAGGTTCCTGATGCGCGTCAGCATCGGCTACCCGGATGCAGATTCGGCCGTCGAGGTGCTCGATCTCCACGACGGCACCAGCGAGATCACGCTCGAGCCTGTTGCCACTGCCAGCGAGGTGCTGGCAATGACTCGCACTGTCACCGAAGTCCACGTTGCCCCGGTGCTGCGCCGCTACATCGTCGCTGTGGCGGATGCCTCGCGGCAGCGCGGCACGATCACGCTGGGCATCAGCCCACGCGCCACGCTCGACCTTCAGCGTGTTGCACAGGCACGCGCACTCGCCGCCGGCCGGAGCTACGTGGTGCCCGACGATGTGAAGGCCGTCGCTGAGCCGGTGCTCGGTCACCGGATCCGCTTGAGTGCTGATGCGCAACTGCAGGGCTTGACCCCCCAGACGGCCCTGCGCGACGTCTTCGACGCTGTCGCTGTCCCCACCGCCGCCGGCTAAGAGGCTGGGCCGAATGCTGACGCGACGGGGCTGGTCCGTCGGGATCGGCTCAGCAGTCGCCGCCGGGGCCGGTCGGCTGTTCGGCATGGGTGAGCTCTTAGTGCTCGCATTGGCGGGGATCGCACTGATCTCGGGTGCGGTGGTGTGGACCCGGACGCGACGGATCCGTCTCAGGATCCAGCGTTCGGTCCAGCCTGCGCGTGTCCATGCCGGAGGCAAGGCACGGGTGCAGCTCGTCCTCACCAACTTGGGCGGACATGCCCCCGTGCTCCAGCTCACCGATCCGGTGACCGGCACGCTCGGCGCGCGCCTGCGAGTCGGCCCGCTGCTTGCCGCCGAGCGTCTGAGTACGTCGTACCTGCTGCCCACTCAACGCCGTGGCCGTTTGGAGATCGGACCAGCAGAGGTCGATATCGTCGATCCGCTCGGTCTGGCCCGTACCTCCGTCGGAGACGGCCCGCGGACGATGCTGGTCGTCTATCCGGCGACGCAGACTCTGGTGCCGCCGCGCCTGGCTCGCGGGCCTGAGCCGTTGGGCCTTGCCGCAGATGTCCACACCTTGCAGCGCATCGGCGAGGATTTCTACGCGCTGCGCGACTACACCGCCGGCGACGATGTTCGCCGCATCCACTGGCCCTCGACGGCGCGTCTCGGCCGCCCGATGGTGCGGGAAGACGAGGTGCCCCGCCGGAGCCGGGTCACGGTGGTGCTCGACACTCGCAGCACCGCTTTTGACGCTGACCCGCTCGCCGATGGGCGCTTCGAGCTTGCCGTATCTGCCGCCGCGAGCGTCGTGCTTGCCAGCGCTACTCGGCATGACCCGCTGCGACTGCTGACGGTGGCGGGCGCAGATACCGGCTTCGTGACCTCCGGGGAAGGCTTGGCGCAGCTGTTCGATCATCTCGCCGATGTCTCCACATCTGCGCAGGGATCCCTGCGCAGCACGCTTGCGGCAGCCGCCGCGACGGCCGTAGGCGCAGTGGTCGTGGTGCTCGGAGGCACCGCATTCGATGCGGCGCGAGATGCCGAAGCAATCTCGGCGGCGGGCTCGCGCACGTCGTCGATGACCGTCATCCGCGTGTGCAGCTCTGGTGATGCCCTGCCGGCGGGTGGCCCGGGAGTTGTCGACATCAGCACGCTCGCCGACCTCGGACCCAAGTGGGCTGCAGCGCAGACATCGTCCCAAACGAACGCGGTGCGCACATGAAGGGGCGCAGCCTGTGGCAGGTGGAGGTCTCGCTCTGGCTGCTGACCCTGCTCTCGGTTCTCACTGCTCGCCGCCTGTTCGACGCTTGGGATTACGCGCCGCTGTGGCTCATGATGGCGTTGGGCGGTCATGCCTCGGCTGCAGTCACGCGGCGCCAGCGCTGGCCATTCGCGGCGGCCGCGACGGCATCGGCGGTGATGCTGATCATCGTCGAAGGACTGGCCCTGTACTCCGACACACTCTGGCTGCGCTTGCTTCCCACAGCGGAGACGCTGCGGCAAGCGGCGGCCGACGTGACTGCGGCCTGGGATGCCTTCGGCATAGTGGAAGCACCGACGCCGGCCACCGCGGGCTTCCTGCTGGTCGGCGGCGCCGTCATCTGGCTCGCCGCTTTTGTCGCCGACGCACTGGCACTGCGCGCGCAATCAGTAGGAGAAGGGCTGCTTCCCGCCTTCGGCGTGCTCGCATTCGTGGCGGCATTGGGCACGGATGCATGGCGAATCCGCAGTGCCGCTGCGATGGTCGTCTGTGCAGCAGCGTTCGTGGCCGCACACGGCATCCACCACACCGGCGACCGTACATCGGTGGGCGCGACTGACAGGCGGCGTGCAGCCGTGCCTATGCGCACGGCGCTGCGCTTGGGAATCCTCGCAGCGCTTGGCGCTGCGCTGCTGGTGCCGTTGCTGCCTGGCAGCGACGCTCCGGCGATCGTCTCGTGGAAAGACCTCGATGGCAGCTCGCCTGCGTCGAGGGTGACGATCAGCCCCCTGGTCAACGCCCAAGGTCGCCTGGTGGGCACCTCGGGTGCCGAGTTGTTCCGAGTTGAGGCAGATGCCCCGGCATATTGGAGGGTTTCAGGCCTCAGCCGTTTCGACGGAACGTTCTGGGGATCCGAGCAGCTCTATGGGGATGCATCCGGGCACCTGGATGGGCGAGCCAGCGACGAATCGCTCACCCAGCAATTCACCATCGGAGCACTCGACAGCATCTGGCTGCCCGCCGCATACGAGCCAGTCGCCTACGACGGCCCCGATGCGCTGTACGACCCGGAGACCGGCACGTTGGTCACCGAGCACAGCAGCGAGCTGGAGTCGGGCATGACCTACACGGTCAACTCGAATGTCAATGTTCCCTCAGTCGCAGGGCTCGTGGCCGCCAGCGGGGACGTGCCCTCAGACATCGCCGAGAACTACTTGGACTTGCCATCAGACTTCAACCAGCGCGTGGTTGGCCTCGCGGCCGACATCACAGCCGACGCAGCCGGCCCGTACGCGAAGGCCCTGGCGCTGCAGAACTTCTTCCTCGAGAACTTCGTCTACGCATTGAGAGTGCCCAGCGGCCACGATGCCGAACGCATGGAACAGTTCCTGTTCGAAGAACGGCGCGGCTATTGCGAGCAATTCGCTGGCACCTACGCTGCGATGGCCCGGGCGATCGGCTTGCCTTCGCGCGTGGCGGTGGGTTTCACGCCCGGCGAACTGATCGACGGCGTCTATGTGGTCAGGGGCGAGCACTACCACGCTTGGCCCGAGGTCTGGATTGCGGGACGCTGGGTGTACTTCGAGCCGACTCCGGGGCGAGGTGCCCCCGGGGCTGTCGTCTACACCGGTGTGGCCCCCCAGCAGGTGGTGCCGGGCGATCCCGAGGCGGCCGGCGAAGCGGGCTCGGGATTCATCGGCGAGCTGGGCCTTGAGGATCTGGAAGGCCTTTCAGGCGATCTCGAAGGCTTCGTGGATGTCCTTGACTTCGAAGGCTCGCAGGCACCGACGGGGAACTGGTCGGAGTGGCTCGTTGTGCCGTTCTATGCGGTGCTGGCAGTCGGGATTGGCTGGCTCATCATGGTGCCGTCGGCCGTGCGAGTCCGTCGGGCATTGCACCATCGGCGCGCCCGTCACGACGCGCGCGCCGCGGTCAGTGCCGCATGGGATGACGTTGCTGAAACGCTGTTCAACCTCGGTTTCGACCAGCGCGCGGTCGAGACGCATGCCGAATTTGCCGATCGCGTCGACCGTCGGCTGCGCATCGATTCAGGCGAGATGCGCTCATTGGCGGCTGCCGCTCAGCAGGCTGCTTACGCGGCCGAGCCCCCGACACCGCAGACGGTCAGCGAAGCCAAGCTGGATGCACAGCATCTCGAAGGGCGCATCCGGTCTGCGCGCAGCCGCTGGGACCGCATCGGGACTGCATGCCGCCCGTCCGCGCTGACAGCAGGACCCCGCTCGCGCCGTCGGCACCGAGTCGGGCTGAACGGCAGGGGTTAGCTGGGGTCGTTGCGGAAGCGGCGCCGCATGCGGTCGCCGAAGGAATCCGGGTTACTCGGCCGCGAGCGCTTAGCGATCGAGTCTGAGACCTTCTCGAGCCCGAGCTTGCCCATCTTGCGGACATTGCGCTCGATCACCACCGCGCTGGCGAAGACCACGAGGAACGCGACGAACGACAGCGCAAAGTGCACTTGCAGACCCAAGCCGATGCCAACCAATCCGAGGATTCCGCCGAGCACTGCCCAGCGGATGTTGCGCAGCGCATGGCGGGTCAGCGTGGTCTCCGACACCTCCCGCGCGAATTCCGGATCGGTGTCGTAGAAGTCCTTCTCGATCTCGAGCAGGATGCGTTGTTCGTCTTCCGATAGCGGCACGCACAGGCTCCAAATGCTGTATTGCCGATGTTGCTGCCAGTGTAGGACCGCGCCCGGCACTACTTCCACGCACCCCCGATGTACGGCACCATTCAGCGGCCCCAACGGCGCTCGCCCGGGGTGCCATCACGCAGAGCTGCCGAGCCGTGGGCGATCACGGATCGGCCGAAACGGTCTCGAATGGCATCGAGGGCATCAGCGAGCCTGAGATCGAGTTCGGTGTCACCCGTCGGGCCCCACACCGCCTCGTCACCGGACTCAGTCGCAGTATCAGGCGGCAGGTCCAGGCTGAAAGCCAGCTGGTGAGGCTGTGCTGAAGCAGCATCGCGCTCGTCGAGCGACCCCGTCGAACGCGCCATCTCCGCAGACGACGATTCTTCCAAGTTCGACACTGCAACTCCCAGCAAACGGATTCCTCCGTCGAGGGCGAGCGTTCCGATCAGCTTCTGCGCGACATGGGCGAGCGCATGTCCGGTCTGGATCGGTTCGGGAAGCGTGTGTGCTCGCGTCCGCAACGAGAAGTCGGGATGCTTGACCTTCACGGTCACCGTTCGTCCCGACAGCCCGTTGGCGCGCAGGCGTGATGCGACGGCATCGGCGAGGCGTACCGCTTCGCTCCGGACGCGTTCGACACCGGTCAGATCGGTCTCGAACGTCTGCTCGTGGCTCACCGAACGCGGGAGCCCGCCCCGATGGACCGGCCGATCGTCAATTCCCTGCGCCAACGTTGCGAGATGCGCGCCGTGCGCTGCACCGACAGTCGAAACCAGCTGGTTCAGCGGCACAGCCGCCAGGTCGCCCACGGTGTAGACGTCGATCTCGTTCAGCCGGCGGAGCGTTACGGGGCCGACCCCCCACAACGCCTCCACACGATGAGCCTGCAAGAAATGCAGTTCCTCCGCGACACTGACCACACAGACGCCGAGCCCTGGCCGGGGTCCATCGGGGTGCACTGCCGGCTTTGCCGCGACCGACGCGAGCTTCGCCAGGGTCTTGTTCGACGCAACGCCCACGGAACAATCCAGCGCCACCGCTTCCCGCACGGCGTTGCGCAAGTGCCAGGCGATGTCCGACGATGAACCAAACAGCCGGTGGGCACCGGAGACATCCAGGAAGGCCTCATCCAGTGCGATGGGCTCCACGTGGGGAGTGACTGACTCGAAGACCTCCGCAATCGCCGATGAGGCTTCGATGTAGCCGGAGAAGTCTGACGTGACCACGACGGCGGACGGACAGAGGCGACGTGCTTGCGCTGTCGGCATGGCTGCGTGCACGCCTGCAGCCCGGGCTTCGTAGCTGGCGGATGCAACGACACCTCTCCTTCCGGATCCCCCGACGATCACGGGTCGCCCGATCAGCGATGGATCGCGCATGCGCTCGACTTCCACGTAGAACGCGTCCATGTCGACATGAAGGATCGGCAGCTCGCCGGTTTCAGCCTCATCGGGCGGTCGACGCTGTGGCTGGCTCATGAGGTTGCCGGCGTCACCACCAATCCGTCGCGATGATCCCCGGTCACCGTGTACCGGAACACATGGCCTCGCGGAGCTCCGCCTGCGAGGTACTTCAGCAATGGCTCAGCCATCCATGCGTATTGGCCGGTGAGCAGATCTTCGAGTTCGGTGACGCGTACCCACCGGGCATCGAAGACGATGCCGTCGGGATCAGCGATATCCAGATCGCCGCTCCATTGCTCGGCCCCGTGCACCTCGACCGTCAGGAACCAGCCGGGCCCGTCGCTGCCATCTGCCTCGACGGTGTACAGCGGGCCGTCCCAGGCCGAAACCTGCAGGCCGGTTTCTTCGGCTACCTCTCGCGTCAATGCTCCGAGCACGGTCTCGCCCGGATCGACCACACCGCCCGGCGTGCTCCAGTCGGTGCTGCCGTTGCGTCGACGGTTGTTGACCATGAGCACGGCATCACCATGCGCGAGGATGCCGCCGGCGACAGCCCATCGATGCACGTCAGCCGACATTGGCGCAGTCTGCCACGCAAGGCGCGAGGCTGAGCTCCGCGCTTGATCGGCCCGTGAACCCGTACCGAGCGGAGACGGGGAACATGAACGGGAATAATGGGCGATTGACGATGTGCTGTACGCCTGGCCGTACCATGGCGCGGGTGAGCATGCACGACGACGGCGACAGTGTTGGGCTCACTGCGGCGCCCACCGCGCTGCCTTCGGTTCTGGCCAGGGCCTTGGCTTTCGCTGCAATTGTCGTTGCGGCAGTGTGCGGCGGCCTCGCGGGCTATGCGACGAGCGCCCTGCAGTGCAGCGGAGGATGCGTCGGGCCGGCGCTGGGCGGGACGGCAATCGGCGCCCTGGCGGCCGCGGCAGGCGTGGCTGCGCTCGCGGCCCTCGTGCTGCGCTCCATGAGCGAATGGGCCGACCAAGCCTCGGCACAAGTCCGCAAGAAGGGAGCACGGCGTTGACCACCAATGTTCTCGCAGTCGAAGACGACGAGCGGATCCGCACGGCGCTGCGTCTCGCGCTCGAGGACGAGGGCTGGCAGGTCAGCGAGGCCGAGTCGTGCGAAGAAGCCCTCGAGCGATTCACGCCTGAGAGCACTGATGTCGTGCTCGTGGACATCATGCTGCCCGGTCTCGACGGGTTCGAGCTGTGCCGCTCCATCAGGCGGATCAGCCATGTGCCGATCATCATGGTGACCGCTCGCGACGACACACACGACGTCGTTGCAGGACTTGAAGCCGGCGCGGACGACTATCTCACCAAGCCCTTCGCACCAAAGGAGTTGTCGGCGCGCATCAGGGCCTTGCTGCGGCGAAGCAGGACGGTGGACGGCAGCGGCCTGCCACGAACCGTCGGCGACCTCGAGATCTATCCCGACGAGGGCGTCGTGACCAAAGGCGGCGACGAGTTGCACCTGACCAAGACCGAGTTCCGGCTGCTCTGCGAGCTGTCCGACAATCCCGGCAAGGTGATGAGTCGCGAGCAGCTGCTCGAACGAGTCTGGGGCTACGACTACTTCGGCGATGGCCGCCTGGTGGACGTGCACGTCCGCCGGCTGCGCCTCAAGATCGAGGACGATCCGGCCAGCCCGCGCTACGTGGCGACGGCTCGCGGCCTGGGTTACAAGCTGCGGGCCTGATATGAGGCTGCGCTGGCCGCGGCCCCTGCGCCGGTTGATGTGCCTGATGGCGGCAACCGGACTTCAGGCGTGACATGAGGCTGCGCTGGCCGCGTCCCTTGCGTCGGTTGCCGCTTCGCGCCCGCGTTGTGGGCGCCTTCACCCTCGGCGCGATGCTGGCGGCGTTCCTGCTGGTGGTGATGACCTACAGCCTCTCCCGGGGTTCCATGCTGGGTTTGCGCCAGGACTCCTCTGAGGCTCAGTTCTTCGCAAATGCGACCCAAGTGCAGGGCTCGCTGCGTGCGGAGAGCCCTGATTTCGCCGTGCTGCTCGAATCGCTTCCGAGCCTCAGCGGCAGCCGTTCGATCGTCCGAACCGGGCCCGATATCTGGCGGTCACCGTCCCTCGTGCCTAGCGACCTTCCGGATGAACTCGTGGAGGCAGTCGAGCGATCTGATCAGGCCCATGCGATGCGGTACCGGCTCGACGGCGTCCCACAGCTCGCTCTCGGCCTGCGTCTGCGCCCGGCTGCGGTCTCGCAGCTCAGCGAGACGCTGTATTTCGAAGTTGTCCCGCTCTCGGAGATCGAGGCCACGCTTGCCAGTTTGCGACTGATCCTGGGCGTCGGAGCGGCGCTGACGGTACTGATCGGTGTGGCCGTCGGAGCCTGGGCCGGGGGGCGCCTGCTGCGGCCGCTCGCGACCGTGTCCGATGCTGCGAACTCGATCGCGCACGGCCGATTCGACACGCGAGTCGAGCGCAGCGATGACCCCGACCTCGCGGTGATCGTGGAATCCTTCAACGACATGGCTGATGCCATGGAGCGTCGTATTGCGCGCGACGCGCGGTTCGCGTCCGATGTCAGCCATGAGCTGCGATCGCCGCTGCAGACCCTGCGAAGTTCGATCGATTATCTGAACGGTCACCGCGATGAGCTATCCGCTCAAGGGGCCACGGCACTGGATCTGCTCGCAGCCGAAGTCGACAGATTCCAGCAGCTCGTGCAGGATCTCCTGGAGATCTCCCGACCCGACGCCGACGGATCGGTCTTCGAACGCGGTCTCGTCAACATCACCGAGCTGGTCCAGCATCGCGTCGGCACACTCGGGCCCGATGTAGAGCTGAACATCAGTGCTGCTGCAACCGATGCCGTGGTGATCGGCGACAAGCGAGGGCTGGCACAGGTCTTCGACAACTTGCTGCGCAATGCCGAAAAGCACGGCGGCGGTGTCACCCGGGTGGGGATCTCACGGCCGGGCAACCTGGTGCGCGTGGCCGTTGAGGACGACGGGCCCGGCGTGACGCCGTCCGAGCGCGATCTGGTCTTCGAGCGATTCACACGCGGGGCCGCAGCGCGCAAGCGGGGAGCGGGTACCGGTGCCGGCCTCGGTCTGGCCCTCGTGTACGAGCACACCCGGCGTCACGGCGGCTCAGTGCGCGTCGAGTCACGGCATGACGGCCAGCGCGGCGCCCGTTTCGTGGTCGAGCTGCCCATTGCGGGGCACCGGTGAGACACCCCAGCCGCAAGTGGCATCGGCGCATGCTGGGCAGGCGCGCGCTGGGACGCTTCAGCGCGTCGATGGTGTGCGCGCTCGCAGCCGCTGCGTGCGGTCTGCCCACTGATGACGCGCCCACTCACATCGAAGTGCCTGCAGGAGTGTTTCCCGACCGGAACGAACCAGTGGTGGGTGCGGAACCTGACACGCCTACCACATCCCTGCACGCTGTCTATTTCCTGCGTGACGGCCTGCTCGTGGAGCTACAGCGGCCACTCGCAGCCCCTGTCTTCCTCGATGCCCCGCTCAACAACCTGCTCGCCGGCCCGACGCCGACCGAAGCCGAGAACGGGCTCGAGTCAGCGATCCCGGCCGGCACCGAGGTCGTAGACGTGCAGCTCCTGCGCAACAACGTCGTGTCGATCCACCTCAATGAGGTCTTCTTCGAAGTCGAGGGAGCACAGCGAATACGCGCCGTGGCGCAGTTGGTGCTCACCGCCTCGGCGCTCGCACGTGACAGCCAGGGCGTGCTGTTCTTTCTCGACGGGGTGGCGCAGTCGCTTCCCGATGGCGCTGGCACCATTGCTCAAGTACGGCCCGGTGAACTGCCCCGCGTGCTGCGGGTTGACGACTTCAGCGAGCTGATGCCGCTGACCCCGCTGCGCTCGGTCTCGTCATGATCAACCCCCTTCGCGCGCGGGGAGCCGGGTGAGCCGGCGCGTTCCGCGCGTGTTGGTCGGCCGCTGGTAGCGCGAGCGGGTGCCGGCACGCACCGCCGCCACAAACATCAGCATCGTGGGGAACACCTCGAGCCGACCGAACAGCATGAGCACCATCATCACTGGCCGCGAGGCGCGCTCGAACGCCAGGGCCGAGTTCGTCGGCCCGGCCTCGCCCAGCGCCGGGCCCACGGTGCCGATAGCCGAGACTGCACCGGAGAATCCCGTCTCGAGATCGTTGCCCAGCGCAGTCATCAGCACACCGCCTGCCAGAGCAAGGCCCAGATACAGCAGCACGAAGCCCAGCGCCCGGGCTGCGACGTCTTCGGCGACGGTGGTGTCACCGAGGCGCATCGGCAGCACGGCCCTGCGGTGGCGGGCACGGATGACCTCCCGGATCGCGTAACGGGCCACGATCTGCAGGCGCAGCACCTTGATGCCGCCTGCGGTCGAACCTGTCATGCCGCCAATGACGAACAGCGCCAGCAGCACAAGCTGTGCCGAGGGTGTCCAGAATTGCTCGTGGGCATAATCGGTGAGGCCATAACCGGTATTCGACCCCAGCGACGCTGCGTAGAACGCCGCCTCCCGGAGGTTGTCGCCGAGACCGAGCTTGCCGGAATTCAGCACCAGCAGCCCGACGGCGGCACCGCCGATGAGCGCTAGATACCAGCGCAACTCCGAGTAGCTCCGGCGCTGCGATTTGGTGCGCGTGATCAGGTGCCAGTGGATCGAGAAGCTGGCGCCGCAGGTGATCATGCCCGCGATCAACACCAGCTCGACAGCCACCGAGTCGAAGTAGTCGATCGAATCCGAGTGAGTCGAGAAGCCCCCGGTGGCCACTGTGGTGAAAGCGTGCGCCACCGCGTCGAACAGGCTCGTTCCCGCTGCCAGCAGGGCGAGCGCCACCGCCAGCGTGAATCCCCCGTACAGCATCCACAGTCGTCGGGCCGTAGCGGCGATGCGGGGCGTGAAGCGATCAGCAGTCGGTCCGGGCGCCTCGTTGGCGATGAGCTCCAAGCCGCCCACCTTCAGTGCGGGCAGCACGCTCACGGCAAGCACGATCAAGCCCATGCCGCCGAACCATTGAGTCATGCTGCGGAAGAAGAGGATCCCGTGGGCAACCCCGTCGATGTCGGCCAGGACCGTGGCACCGGTGCAGGTGAATCCTGAGATGGACTCGAACAGTGCGTTGTCGGCCTCGCTCCATCCGATCACACCGCTGAACAGGTACGGCATCGTGCCGGCTATCGAGACCGCCAGCCATGCCCATGCCACCGAGGCGAACGCCAGCGGGGAATCCGCCCGGTCCGACGCCGTCGTGCTGCCCATCATGGCGCTGCCCACGCCTGCGGTGATTGCTGCTGAAGCCCCTAGCGCGAACGCACCTCCCCCGCCATCGATGAGTGCGACGCACGCGGAGACCGCCATACCGATCGCCACGAACATCAGCGCCACCCCGCTGATGTGCACTGGCGTGGACTCGAAGCGTCGTCCCCCCGGCACTGTCGCGCTCATCGCACTCGCACTCCGTGAGGGCGGCGCCGGCGCCACTGCCCGTGCCGCACGGCCGCCACCGCCGGATAGGCCGCAACGCTCAGCGCCACAGCTGCCGCGGTCACCGACATACGCCCGCACATCATGAGCAGCCCGGCGGTGATGCGACCTAACCAGTTGGCTGCGTCAAGATGGCCGTTCGAGCCCTCAACAGCCAGATGCCCGGTCGAGTCCGCGAGTGCCATGGCTGGCCCGACGTTCGACAGCGTGGACACGGCATAGGTCAGCGCGTCGACGATGTTCAACCCGCTGGCGCCGAGAACGATGGAGGCAGGGATGATCAGCAGCGCTGCGAGCAGCAGTTCGCCCGTGATGCGGCTGATCGTCGTTTCGGAGATGGTCGAGCGACCCAGGCGCAGTCGTTCGGCCAGCGACGGGTAGATGGCGCGACGCAGCTCCCGCCCGATGAAAGACGCCAGCGTCAGCAGGCGCACCACCTTGAAACCACCGGCCATCGACGCGCTCATGCCGCCGATCAGCATGAGCACCATCAGCAGTGCCTGGCTGCCCGTCGACAGGTCTACGAGCGATGTGGTCTCGAAGCCGGTTGTCGAGATCACCGACACCACCGCGAACAGCGACTCACGGATGTGATCCGGGCGCAGGAGGTGCGTCCAGCCGACGCCGTCACGTGGCAACAGCGCTACCGCCACCGTGGCGAAGACGATCAGCGTGATGTACAGCCGGAACTCGTAGCTGCGAATGAACCGGGCCGGGTCACGACGCCGGATCGCCAAGAACATGAGCGGCAGGCTCACGCCTCCTGCCACCATGCCGAAGATTGCCACCCATTCGATGGCTGCCGAGTCGAACGCGCCCAGCGAATCCGCCTGCGTGGAGAAGCCGCCGGTCGAGGCTGTGGTCAATGCGTGCAGCCCGCTCTGCAGCAGCGGCATGCCGGCTAGTGCAAAGCCGACCGCAACCAGCACCGTGAGCGCGCCGTACAGCAGCAGGAGGCGACCCATCGTGCCGGCGCTGCGGGGTGCCAGCCTGCGAGCCGACCGGGTTGCCACTCCCCCGTCCGTGTCCAAGCCGCCGACGCCCAGATGGGGCAGCACGCGGACGAGCACGACGATGAATGCTGCTCCGCCCAGCCACTGCCCCACGGCTCGCAGTGCCAGCATCCCGCCGCCGAGGTCGGATCCTGCGATCGTCGTGCTGTTGGTGCCGGTGATCGTGGCGGCGGCCTCGGCAAATGCCGTTGCCAACGCAGAGGGTTCCACTGCACCGGTCGCGAGGTGAGCGACCGCGACGGCGGCCACGGCCGCGAACGATCCGAGCACCAGCGCCGTCAGGGTCTGGCGCTCGGTGATACGCCGCTCGAACCGGCACAGTCGCAGGAGGCCTAGGGCGAACAGCGCGATCGCAGCTCCCGCGAGCAGCAGCGGGACTGAGTCAGTCCCGAACTCCCCGCTCGCAGCAACCCGTCCGCCGAACAGCCAGTCGAATACGGCGCAAGCCGCAAACACGGGCGCGGCGGCGGCCAGCACGACCAGCGCCGTGATGGCAAGAGTCGATTCGTACGGTCCGCGTGCCCACCTGTGCAGCAGGCCGTCGGCGGCCCGCACCGCTCGCACCACCAAACGGCGAAGCCTCTCGCGCTCTCGAGCCCGGCGAGCCGGACGGGGCGTCACCGAAAGGCCTGCTTGACCTCGTCCACGCAGTCAGGCGTCACGAAGGCGACCACGTGGTCCCGCGCCCTCAGCTCGCTCCGGCCCCGGGCAATGCGGGCCTTGCCGTCCCGCACGATCGCTGCGAGCAGCATCTGGCCGGGCAGGTGAAGTTCCCGAACGAACGAGCCATCAGCACTCGAACCCGCACCCACTTCGAACTCGAGCACTTCGACATCGCCTTCGAGGAAGGTCGCCACGGCAGTGACGTCCCCCCGGACCATCCGCAGGACCATGTTGGCGCTGGCTGTGCGGGGCGACAGCGCCGCGTCGATGCCCACCTGCTCCAGCAACGGAAGCAAGGACAGGCGATGCACGACGGCGATGGTCTCGGTGGCTCCTTCGGACTTGGCATACAGGCAGGCCAAGACGTTGGCATCGTCCTCTCCGGTCACCGCCACCACAGCGTCGAAGCTGCCGACGCCCTCGCGTGCGAGCACGTCGATGTCGGTGATGTCGCCATGCAGCACGAGCGCGCCCGCATGGCGCTCGCTCAGCTCGAGGCAGCGTTCGTGGTGCTGCTCGATGATGACGACTTCGATATGGCGCTCGAGCAGCCGACCGGCCAGCAGGCCAGCTGTGCGCCCCCCGCCCAGGATCATCACGCGGCGCAGTTCTGAGCGGCTCAGCCCCATGATCTCCATGAGCTCACGCCGCCCCTGGCGCCGGCACACCACTCTGAGGAGGTCGTGGGGCTGCAGCGTGGTCTCGCGGCGCATGACGGTGACATCGCCGCCTCGCGACAGCGCGCCGAAGATGAAGTCCCATTCCGGCTCGTAGTACGCACCGATCTCGGCCATGGTCTTGCCGACCAGCGGGGCATCTTCCGCCAGGCGCGCACCCACGACCAGCACTTCGCCGTTCGCGAGCTCGTTGATGTCGGTCACGCCGTGGTACACGAGCAGGTCCATGATGGCATCGGCTGTCTGCTCATCGGGGTCGAGCACCAGATCGACGCCGATCGCGTTGCGCAGGCTGCGACCCGGCGTGCCGCGCAAGTCGCCGTCCTGCAGCCGTGCGACCGTCGCCGGCACGCCTGCCTGCTTCGCCTGCATGCACACAAGCAGGTTGACCTCGTCGGAATCGGTGACGGCCACCGCGACCTCAGCGCGTTCAAGACCGGCTTCGGTCAGCACGCTGGGATTGGTGCCGCTCCCGTTCACGGTAAGCAGGTCGACTTCGGAGGCGAGCGCATCGAGGCGCCGCGAGTGCTGGTCGATGACGATCACATCGTTGCCCTCACGGCTGAGGCGCTCGGCGATGTAGCTTCCGACCTCGCCGGCCCCCACCACGAGAATCCTCACAATGGGCGACCCTACTTCGGGGCACCGGATTGAGAAGTCATCATGAGGCGGGAGGCTCCATGGCGCTCGTGATAGCGATCGATGCAGGCACCACCGGCGTGCGCTCGATGGCGGTGAACGAGACCGGCAGCGAGGTGGCGTACGCCTACCGGTCGTTTCCCCAGCATTATCCGGCGCCCGGCCTGGTCGAGCACGACCCGGACGAGATCTGGGATGCCACGGTCGCCACCCTCGACGAGCTCTGCGCCAGCCTCCGGGCACTCGGAGACGGGCAGATGCCCACAGTGGCAGCGATCGGCATCACCAACCAGCGCGAGACCGTCGTGGCATGGGATCGTCGCTCATCGCAGCCGCTTGCACGGGCTCTCGTCTGGCAGGACGTACGCACAGCGTCGCGCTGCGAGGAGCTGCAGGCCGCCGGTCACCTGCCAGAAGTGCGGCAACGGACCGGCCTCGTGCTCAGCCCCTATTTCAGCGGCACCAAAGCCGAGTGGCTGTTGCGCCATGGCGGCGTTCCGGCAAGTGCAGCGCTGGCTCTGGGCACCGTCGACAGCTGGCTGATGTGGAAGCTCAGCGGCGGGGCCGCGTTCGTCACCGACCCCACGAATGCCTCGCGCACACTGCTCTATGACATCAACGACGGTGACTGGTCGGAGCCGATGTGCGATCTGCTCTCGGTGCCGATGCGGGCGCTGGCGGAGATACGCCCGTCAGCCGGGCGCTTCTGCGTCACCGCGGACACCACCGCACTGGGTCCGGGCATCGCTGTCAGCGGTGTGGCCGGAGACCAGCAGGCTGCGCTGTTCGGCCAAGGCTGCCACGAAGTCGGCATGGCCAAGAACACCTACGGAACGGGGTCGTTCGTCTTGATGAATGTCGGTGACCGATGCCCCGAGCCGGTCGACGGGCTGCTCACCACCGTGGCCTGGGATCTTGGGTCTGGACCCACATTCGCGCTGGAGGGCTCGATCTTCGCGACGGGCTCCGCGGTGGGTTGGCTCACCGAGATCCTGGATGGGGCCACTGACGCTGCAGCGATCGAGATCCTGGCCGGAAGCGTGCCCGGAAGCGCCGGCGTTGTAGTCGTGCCGGCGTTCGCCGGCTTGGGCAGCCCATGGTGGGATCCGACGGCGCGGGGGGCGGTCATGGGCCTCACGTTCGCGTCCACGCCGGCGCATATCGCGCGGGCCACGATCGAGTCCATGGCGCTGCAGACCCGCGACGTCGTCGAGGCGATGAGCGCGTCTGCCGGGCGCAGGATCGCCGAGCTCAGGATCGACGGAGGCGCAGCAGTGAACAACCTGCTGTGCAGCATCCAGGCCGACCAGCTGGGGGCGCCGGTGAGCCGGCCGGTGGTGACCGAGACCACCGCCTTGGGGGCGGCGATGCTGGCCGGACTGGCGGAGGGTGTGTGGTCGTCTCCTGCCGATGCAGCGTCCGTATGGCGGCTGGACCGGCGCTTCGAGCCGTCAGGAGACACAGCCGAAGCTGATCGACTTCATGCGCAGTGGCGGCGAGCACTCGAACGGACGCTGCGCTGGTCGCCCGACGAAGGCAATCAATAGGCGTCAGTCGGGCTGTGTCAGTTGGTCGAGGGCACCGCGGAGCTGGCTGATGGCCTGGCGGATCCGATGCTCGTTCTCGACCAGCGCAAACCGCACGTGGCCCTCGCCTCCTGGGCCGAAGCCGACCCCCGGGGACAGTGCGACGTTCGCCTCCGACACGAGCAGCCTGCAGAAGTCGACCGACCCCATGTGCCGGTACGGCTCGGGGATCTTGGCCCAGGCGAACATGGTCCCCTTCGGCGGCGGGAGCTCCCAGCCGATGCGGCCCAGCCCGCGCACCAGGACATCTCGCCGGTTGCGGTAGGTCTCCCGCACCTCGCGGGGGTAGTCCTGCTCTTCATTCATGACCACCGTGGCGGCGATCTGAATGGGCTGGAACGTGCCGTAGTCGAGATAGCTCTTGAGCTTCGCGAGCGCCGCGATCACCTCGGCGTTGCCCAAGCAGAACGCAACCCGCCAGCCCGCCATCGAGAACGACTTCGTGAGGCTGTAGAACTCCACTGCCACGTCCTTGGCACCCTCGGCCTGCAGGATCGACGGCGGTTCGTAGCCGTCGAAACCCAAGTCCGCGTAGGCGAAGTCGTGAACGAGCAGCACCTCACGTTCACGCGCGAAGTCCACGATGCGCTGCATGAACTCCAGGTCTACGCAGGCGGTCGTGGGGTTGTGCGGGAATGACAGCACGATCACCCGCGGCCGCGGCCAGGAGTACTCGAAGCGTTCCACCAGGCGTTCAAAGAAGGTGTCGCCGGTGTCGAGCGGCACCTCTCGCACGCTCGCGCCCGTGAAGAGCGGACCGAAGATGTGAATCGGGTAGGACGGCGCCGGCACCAAGCAGGCATCGCCGGGCGCCAGCAGCGTCCACATCAAGTGCGAGAAACCCTCCTTCGCACCGATCGTGTTGATGATCTCGGTGTCGGGATCGAGCTCGACGTTCCATTTGCGCCGGTACAGGTCGCCGACTGCGGCCCGCAGCTTCGGAATGCCCCGGCTGGCTGAGTACCGGTGGTTCCGGGCGTTGAGAGCAGCCTCCGCCAGCTTCTTCACGGCACGCTCGGGCGACGGCAGGTCGGGATTGCCGAAGCCCAGATCGATGACGTCAGCGCCGGCGCGCCGACGCTCGATCTTCAGCGTGTCGATGATCGTGAACACATACGGCGGCAGGCCACCGATCCGGCGGAATTCCATAGCGCTGGCGGCGGTCCTCGGCGCCCTAGCTCGCGGGACCCGATTCGAGACGCGCCGCGAAGTCGGCCAGCGCGGTATGAGCGATGCGCCGTTCCGCACGGCGCTTGACGAAGCCGGGCAGCGGCACCGCCAGCTCCAAGGCGAGCTGGTAGAGCACCTCGGTGCGACCGGGCTCCGCTGCCGGGTTGAACTCGTACCTGCCGTCGAGCTGCTTGACGACATCGCCGTCGACGAGCTTCCACGAGAGGCGGTGAGGTGCCCCGCCGTGGTCGTAGGCGAGCGTGTATCTCGCTGACCGTCCCAGTGCCTCGACGCGGAACGAGGCCTGGGCAGCCCGCCCGTCCGGATCGCTCTCGATCACCGTGGCCGAAGAAACGTCGGTTGCCCATTCCGGGTACTGCTCGATGTCGGAGATCAGCGCGTAGCAGTCTTCAGGCGACGCGGTCACGACCGTGGTCATCGTCATCTCGTCGATCATCGTTGCGTGCTCTGTCCTGTGTCATGGATCCTGTGTGCCGGCTTCCATTGTCTCAGGATCGCGGCCGGCAGTGGCTCATATTCGCAGCATCTTCACGGTTCTGACATCCGCTGTTCCCGCCGTCGGCACCTGCCATCAGGACAGGGCCGCTTCGAGCTTGGCTGCCAGCCCGTCGTAAGAGAACTGCTCCTCTGTCCATGCACGCGCCGCTTTGCCCATCGCTGCCCGTCCGTGCTCCGAGGACAGCAGGTCATCGATGGCAGTGGCGACATCGCTCGCATCCGCTGGCCGTTCCACCACCAAGCCGGTCCGGCCGTGGTTCACCGCTTCATGGCTTCCACCTGATCGGCCGGCGACCGCAGGCACACCGCAAGCAGCAGCCTCGACGAACACGATGCCGAATCCTTCTTGCTCGAGCCCTCCCCACCGGCTGCGGCACGGAGCTGCGAAGACATCTCCCATCGCTATGAACAACGGCACGTCATCGCCGCTGATGCGGCCGCAGAAGACGACGGGCACGCCGAGGCGCCGGGCGTGCCGCTCCAGCCGTCGCCGATCGCGCCCGGCTCCCGCAATTGCCAGCTGCAACCCGGCGTGTTTCGACTTCAGACGCGAGACGGCGTCGATGACTGCATCGAAACCCTTGCGCGGCACCAACCTGCTCAGACAGACCACCAGCGGCCCCCGCTCCAGGCCGAAGTTGCGGCGGGCGCGCAGCCGATCTTCGGCCCCGAGAGGCACGAACCTGTCGGTATCGACCCCCGGGGGCACCTCGGTGACGGGCAGCTCACGAGATGCGCATCGCTCCGCCTCGCCGGCCGCGTACCCGCCGGCTGAGATCACCAGCGAGGCATCTCGCAGCACCCGTGACAGCACTGCAGACAGGCCGGGCAATCGTGCCGGCACCGTCACCTCCGCACCGTGGAGCACCACGCCGTAGGGCACTCCGAGCAATGGTCCCAGCGCGCCGAGTGGCAATGCCGGGTCGAGCAGCACGATCTCGGCGCCGACCTCGTCGGCCAGGGCACGGATTTGCCTAACTAAGCCCGGATGCGGCAGCAGCACACGATCCCGGGTTCTCACGATCCGCATGGGCTGCGCGGCGTCGAACGGAGCGGCGTTGCGGTGGGGTGTCGTGAGCACCGTGGTGGCCTCGGGCGGCAGGCGGCGCCACAGCTCCCACAGGTAGCTCTGGATACCGCCGACCTTGGGCGGGAAGTCGTTGGTGACCAGGAGGTGGCGGCGCATCAGGCCGTCGCGTGCCGTGTGGGCACCGGGCGGGCGAGCTCAGCCGCCACCAGGCCGTCAGGGTCGTGGCTTCCCATCCCAGCGCATCGTGCTTCGGCGACCAGTTCGTCCCGCCCTAGCCGGCGAGCAGCCCACACGGCATGAGCTGCGACCACGTCCGAAGATGACGAGAGCGACCTGCGTAATACACCGTCGACGGCGCGCGAGCCAGGATCGCCCACGTTGCCGAGCACAACGAGGGCATTGCGTCGCAAGTACTCGGGACGTCGCCTGGGGACATACCAATGCCCGAAGGCGGCCATGAGGTCATCGTCGGTCATCTGGAGCAATTCGACGACACCGATAGAGCTCCCAGGGGCAGCACCGTCGCTGTGCATGCCGAGCTCGACGGGCTGACCGCGCGCTGGTGCGGCTGCGCCGTCGTTGACGGGGCAGACGGTCTGGCAGTCGTCACAGCCGTAGAGGCGATCGCCTAGGGCGACGCGGTATTCCGGCGGGAAGACTCCCGGCGCCTGGACCAGCCACGCCAAGCACCGGTTTGCATCGAGCACGCCCGCAGTGTCCAGCGCACCCGTCGGGCAGGCCGTCTGGCAGCGGCGGCAGGTGCCGCAGCCGTCGGCTTGAACGTCGTCTGAGCGCGGCAGCTCGGCAGTGGTGACCACCGAACCCAGCACGGTCCAGGAGCCGAGTTCTCGCGAAAGCAGCATGGTGTTGTGACCCAGCCATCCGAGTCCGGCACGGGCCGCAGCAGCTCGATCAACCAAGCGATTGTCATCGCAGACGGTCACGGCCTCGAAACCATTGCGTTGCAGGACCTCGCAGATTCGCTCGAGGCCAGCTCGCAACTCCCCGTAGGCATCGCTCGCCACATATGCCGCCACGGCCCCTCTGCCGCTGTGGGCGGTCCCAGACCCTTCAGGTATGTGGGGATCCGGCGGATCGTATCTGCGAGCGCAGACCACGATGCTGCGGGCACCGGCCAGGATGCCGGCAGGAGTGGTCGAGCGCTCCGGCCGCCCGTAGGTGAACCACATGCCGGCGTGCAGACCGGCCGCCTTGCGCTCGTCGATGGCTCGCCGCGCCTGTGCGAATGGCGCCGTGTCGGTTACGCCGACGGCATCGAGACCGGCGCTCGCTGCAGCGTGTCGGATCTGCTCAAGCAGCAACCGGTTCGCTCGCTGAGCCGCTGCGCGGTCGGGTGAACCTTCTCGTTGTCGCACCTGTCGTTTCCCGCTCTAGTTCGCTAACGCTCACGGGCCGCTCGGGCCACGGCATCGCCCCAGTGTGCCGTGAGGATGAGGCTCGCTTGTTCTCCCTCCGTTTTATGCTGGGAGCGGCGCTCGAGCCGCGGCCGGTGCAATGTACGAAGACCAAATTGACGTCTGGGTTGGCCGCCAATACGGCCCGTACAAGATCACCGGGGTGCTGGGCCGCGGCACCGTGGCGCACTGCTACCGGGCGATGACGCTGAGAGGCGACGAAGTCGGGCTCAAGGTGCTCACGCCGTTCGCCGAGGCACGGGCGGAGATCCGCTCACTCTTTGAGCAGGAATACGAGCTCATGGCGCGGCTGGGCCATCCGAACGTCCTCGCTGTCCACGGCGCCGGCGTCATCGGCGGGGCCCACTTCATGGAGATGGAGATCGTGGAGGGCGAGACCTTGGCCGACCGGTGCTCCAGCCGTCACCCGCCGAGCCTCGCCGAGAGCATTGCCATTGTCCAGCAGATCTGCGCAGCACTCGACCACGTCCACGAGCACCGGATCGTCCACCGCGATGTCAAGCCGTCGAACATCATGCTCGATGCTCGGCCCGACGGCAGCGATCGGGCAGTGCTCTTCGACTTCGGCCTGGCACACGATCTCGACGGGCCCCCGTCTCCGCCCGGCCGCGTCTATGGATCACCCATGTACCTATCGCCCGAACAGGCACTGGCGCAGCCGGTGGATGCTCGCACCGACATCTACGGGCTCGGATCCACGCTGTACGCGCTCGCTGTGGGCTCAGCGCCGTTCTACGGCGAAAGGAACGACCTGCTGCACGCACATGTCCGTACGCCGCCGCCTGACCCCGCAGAGCGAGGCGTTTCCGCCGAGCTCGCCGAGATCATCCTGGCTGCCATGGCCAAGGCCCCCGAAGAACGCTTCGCTAGCGGAGCCGACCTCGCTGCCGCCCTGGCAACCGTAGAGATCCCCGCCCACGAGAACGAACGACGCCGAGGTCTCCTGCGAAGGCTGACCAGCCGCACCTAAACCGAGTAGTGCCGCGGCGATAGCGGAGCAAGCTCAATCGACCCCATGGCGGTAGCGCTCGACTACTTCGGCTTCATCGATCCCGTACACCAGGACCGTCTCTGCCGGCCCCTCATCGAAGGCCACGATCGCCATCACGCGCCGATCCCCCGGGCGCACCCCGACGACGGTGCCGGTAGTGCCGACCAGCGAGGCGCGGCGGTCATCGGAGGTGTCTGCCAATCGGATGATGTCGCCGACCCCGAACGGCAGGGAGAGACCGACAACCACGTCAAGAGGCTGAGCCGGCGGCCAGCTCATTCGTGAGCTTGACTGCCGCTTCCAGCTTTGCCGCAGCACGTCCGTCAGCCACGGCGTCACGCGCCATCTCGAAGCCGTCGGCGAAGTCCTCCGCCAGCCCTGCCACGACCAATCCCGCGCCGGCATTCAGTTCCACGATCTGGGCTCGGGGCCCGGTCTCGTCTCCGGAGACGATCGCGTGCAGAATTTCCGCATTCCGTTGCGGGCTTCCGCCCCACAGCTCCGCTCGATTGACGCGCTCCAACCCGATCGACGTGGGATCGAACTGGTACTCATTCACAATCTCGCCATCGCGCACTTCGTAGATGCGCGTGAGATCGGTCAGCGTGATCTCATCCAGCCGGTCAGCACCGTGCACGACCAGTGACCGTTCCGAGCCGCGGGCCGCAAGCACACCGGCGACCCGTGGCGCCATGACCGGGTCGCTCACGCCCAGTACCTGCCGTTTCACGCGCGCCGGATTGGACAGCGGCCCGAGAAAGTTGAACGTCGTGGGCACGCCGAGCTCGGTGCGCACCGGTCCCGCAAAGCGCATCGCCGGATGGAATTTCTTGGCGAACGCGAATCCCAAGCCGATGTCCGCAATGCACCGCTCTACGTCCGGTCCGTCGAGGTCGATCACTAGGCCGAGTGCTCCGAGGGTGTCGAACGAACCTGACGAGGAAGTGGCTGCGACGGATCCGTGTTTGCAGATCACGGCGCCGGCTGCCGCGGCCACGAAGGCTGCCATGGTGGACACGCTGAGCGCGTGCCGCTGCCGGACCGGAGCACCGCCGCTGCCGACGATGTCGATGGCGCCATCGGGAGCCTTCAGAGGAACTGCTGCATCGTGCATGGCGTCCACGAGGCCCGTGAGCTCGGGGACCGAACCGCCCTTCATGCCCAAGGCGATGATGAAACCGGCCAGCTGGGCGTCAGTTGCGCGTTCGCTGAGGATGCTGCCGAGCGCCGCCCGGGCCACCTCCGGGCTCAAGTCGATGCCCGCGACCAGATCCGTGAGGACCGACTTCCATCCGCCGTAATGCTCGAGGGGATGAGCCTCGTCAGGATCAGCCCGTCCCATTAGATCGAGTAGGCCATCAGTTCGATGCGGCAGCCGCCTGAGCATTGCGGGCGCGTGCAGCTGCGCGGCGGCGGCGGCGGATGATGCGCACACGCTCGGCCGCGGTCTGCCCACCCCAAACGCCTTCCTTCTCCCGCACTGCGATGGCGTATTCCAGACACTCGCCAGACACGGCACACGCTGCGCAAACCGCTTTCGCCTCGAAGGCAGCCTCGTCATCGCCGTCGCTGTCGGGCGGGTAGAAGATCTCGGCTTCCAGACCCCGGCACGCCGCATGACGCTGCCAGGCGAGCAGATCCGTGGAGAGCCCACCGTGCTGGTCCATGACAACTCGGATGGGGTCAGGAGCGGTTGAACGTGGGCTCGCGGTCCGCGTGGCGGAGGGGGCCGGTGCTGTGACAGGAGGCATCTGACGCGCAATCTTGCCGATGCGCTGGTGTTTGTCAAGACCTTATTGAGCGTTCAGTATGGAGCGTGATGCGCAGCTTGTTGCAAGTGTTCGGTCGAACCGTCGAACGGCGGGCGGTCATCGGCGGCGCGCTGGTGTCCACCGGAACCGCGCTGGTGGTGGGTGTCGTAGCCGGGAGCTGGGTGGCGGAGCGAACTGCAGCGGCGTACGCCGTCAACGGCCTGCTGTTCGCGGGAATGATTGCCGGAGGCGCTGTTGCTGCAGCCCGGGCAACGAACCACCAGCTGCTGTCTGCAGTCCTCAGTTCGGGCCCGGTGATGGTCCTGGCCGTTGTGGTGCAGTTGATCCGCCGCTTCGGCTCGGGAGACGCAGTGGCGCCGCTTGGTCTCCCCCTCGTGATGCTCCTCGCAGCGTCGCTGGCCACGCTGGGCGGCATCTTGGCCGGCGTCGCCCAGCGGCGACGGCGGTCGCTGCTGGATGCCCGTGAGCCGCGTCGCCGCCGGCCCTGACCGAGCAGTCCGTCGCCAGAAGTAGCATTCGAGCCTGCGGTGAGTCGGCCGGGTGGCCGCGGATTGGGTTGCTTCGGCTGTCCGCAGCGTGCGGAGCAGTACGAAAGGCGCAGTTCGAGGAAGGTCGGGACTTCACAGGGCAGGGAGCTGGCTCGCAACCAGGCGCCGCGAGGCGACGGAAAGTGCAGCAGAGAGCAGACCGCCGATGGGCTGGGCCCGGTGTCCGGTCACAGGCAAGGGTGAAACGGTGCGGTAAGAGCGCACCATCGCCGGGGGCGACTCCGGCGGATCGGCAAACCCCTCCCGGAGCAAGGCCAAGCAGGGATCGGGCGGCCCGTCCGAAGATCCCGGGTAGGCCGCTCAGATGGATGGCCACCCCGACGGCAGCAGCCGACGGACAGAATCCCGCCTACAGGCCGACTCACCGCTTGTGCCGCCTGCGCTGCTGTCGATTCGGTGCCTCAGGCGTCGAGGTGGGACGTGTCGTTGTAGGACGTGAGTCTTGGCACAGATCCCCGGAAACCGATGGTGCTGATCTGTGCTTGTGACACGTGCAGGTGCCACGAGATCTCATCGAAGGTTCCCAGTGCCCATCTGACTGCCGATTTGATCGGTGAGACGTGGGTGAAAATGGCGATATTCCGGCCCGCCGCCGCAGCGGTCAGTTCATTGCACGCTGCGTTGACACGGTCGTTGAGCTGTGCCAGCGATTCGCCTCCGGGCGGCGCGAAGCCGGTGTCAGCACGCCAGTGCTGCCAGTCAGAGGCTCGTACTTCCGAGATGGGGATTCCGTCCCATTCGCCGTAGTCGAGTTCGGCCCAGCGTTCGTCGATGGCGATCTCCAGCCCCGTCAGCTCTGCGGTGGCTTGGGCAGTCTGATGTGCTCGCAACAGCGGTGATGAGATGATCCGATCCAGACGCTGATCGGCTCGGGCCAGTGCTGCGGCGATCTGATTCGCTTGCTGCACGCCTACTTCGTCGAGCTCGTTGTCGACGCGTCCTTGCAACAAGCCCGCCGCGTTGGCACTCGTGCGCCCGTGGCGTACGAGGATCAGCATGGGCGCCCGTGGCGTACGAGGATCAGCATGGCCGCCCGTGGCGTACGAGGATCAGCATGGGCGCCCGTGGCGTACGAGGATCAGCATGGCCGCCGCTCGGCTGCGAGAACCATTATCAACCGCCTTCTCGCCGGTACTGCGGGCCTGCACCGTACGCCAAGCGTCCAGTTCGCCAGAAGTCGGCTCGAACCTGCGGCTTGTGCGCCATGCCGGCGGAACGCCAGACCCACCAGCAGCCAAGCAGACCTGCGAGCTCCATGATGCAGATCAACCAGATGCCTCGTGTGGCCAGCGGAAGCGTTGCTTCGGCGGCATCGCCGGCGAAAGGCCACCAAAACAGCGCCGGCTGCGTCCATGCGCCGTCGAACACCTGGTGCCAGAAAACACCGATCGGCAACGCCAGCCACCTGCGCCGTGCCCGCCGGCGCCCGATGGTCAGCAGCATCACTGCAACGAGGCCACACACCGGCAGCGCCAGCGAGTGAGCCAGCGGTGCCCCGCCAGTTGCGGCATGCAGCACGTCGGGCAGGAGGGCTCCCGCCACGATGAGCCGATGATCGATCGCTGGATCTCCGAAGCACCAGCGCATCGCCACGAGCGAGGTCGCCACAAACCACAGCAGCATCAGCCCGGCCCCCTGCGCCAGCGCACCGGCGGATCCAACAGATCAGCGCACGAGCAGTGCCCCGCAATGGGGGCACTCCGCAAGTTCGTCGGGATCGAGGTTGGTGATGCGTTCGTAGTCGACCGAGGGAATCTCGAGATGGCACGCGCTGCAGGTGAGGCCGATGAGCCGGCCGAGCACGGGTGTGCCCCGGGCAGCAGCCAGGCGGTCTTCGTAGATCGACACCAACGCAGGGTCGGCTGAGGCAACGAGCGCGGCCCGCTCGTCGAGCACCTCGTCACGTTCGCCGCCCGCCTCGCTTTCAGCTGCCCCGATTGCGGCGTCCACGGTGGCCATCCGCCCGGCGGCCGAGGATTGGCGCTGCGCGAGGTCGGCCCGGGCGTCAGTGAGCGGCTCCAGTTCCTCCATCAGCTCGAGGATCTGATCCTCGATGTCGGTTTGGTGCCGCCCGAGGGCGTCTGCCTCGGCCGTGAGCGCTTCGGCTTCCTTGGGCGATGTCAGGTGGCTGCCGTACAGCCGCTCGGAATTGTGGGCGCGCTTGGCCTCGATGCGCGCAACTTCATCTTCATGCTTGCGCTGCTGGCGCTCCAGATCTGCGATCTGCGCGTCGAGCACCTTGGCTTCGGATGCCAGCACGCCGAGTTCGGCCTCGATAGCAGCCCGGATCTCGCGTTCGGGCAGGTTTCGGACGTGATGGATGATCTGGTCCAGCCGCACGTCGAGATCGCCGATCTGGGCAAGAACCTCGAGCGGGCTCGTCCGGGGAACTTCGTCGCCGGAAACGGGGCCAGGCGCAGAATCATCGGACTCGGGCGTCATTGCTGTCTGTCCGTCGAGTGAACGTGCATCGGGCTCAGGTTTGGTCCTCGTCAGTGCTGTCCACGCCGCTGTCCTCACCGGTCTCGTCCGCATTGTCGGGCGGCAGGGACTCGTCAGTATCGCCCACGGGTTCGGTCGCCCGCGCCCCGAGCTCGGTAGCGATCTGGGTGCAGCGGAGCCATTCGAACCTGGACTCGCCGCCGGTGTCGGGGACGGCAACCTTGCACAGCGCATCTGGCAGGGGCTCGAACTCGTTGTCATCGGTCGGGCGGACCATGCTGCATGGCAGGTTGAACTCCAGCGGGGGCTCCGAGGGCGACACGGCGATGGCGACCGAGCAGGTGTCCCCCGACAGGAAGAGGTACTGGCTAGCCCGTGGCGGCGGCGGCGCGGGTGCGAACCCTCGCAATGGCTCATCGGTCAGCGCCCGCTCCATGTAGGCAGACCAGATGCGCGCCGGTATCCAGCCGCCAGTGGCCCGCCGTTCCTGGATTTCTCCCATCGGCACTTGCTCGTCTGGATGGCCCATCCACACGGCGGTCGACATGTGCGGTGTGAAGCCCACGAACCAGGCGTCGTGGAATGACTGGGTCGTTCCGGTCTTGCCTGCCGAGACCTGACCGCTCTCCAGCGCCGAACGCGTGCCGGTTCCGGACCGCACGTTCTCCTCCAGCACCGATGTCACCCAGTCGGCTGTCGTTTGCGACACCACTCGCCGGCCGTGTGGCACATGCTCGTAGAGCACCTCGCCGAAATTGTTCTCGATGCGGGTCACATAGAACGGCTCCATCCGTACGCCGCCGTTGGCGAAGGTGCCGTATGCCACAGCCTGCTCAAGCGGGGTGATCTCCTGCGCTCCCAGCGAGATGGACGGGTACGGCAGGTAGCTGTCTGCGTCGGATCGCCCGACCAGCCGGTTCGCCATCCCGACCACCTCGTTCAGACCGGTGATCAATCCCAACCGGACAAACGCGCAGTTGGAACTGGCGGTGGCCTGTTCCTCCAGCGTGGCCACCCGGCCCGGGCTGTTGGCAAAGTTGCTCACCTCGTAATCGTCGAGCGGTGGATTGGGGAACACGCACGGGCCCTGTCCGCTGACGGTGTCGAACGGGTACAGACCAGCGCGTTCGATCGCTGCAGCGAGCACGTACGTCTTGAACGACGACCCTGGCTGGCGCCGTCCCTGGGTAGCGAGGTTGAACTCGGAATCGCTGAAGGCAGGGCCGCCGATGAATGCATGCACTGCTCCGGTCGCCGGATCCACGCTGACGATGGACACCTCGA
Source organism: Candidatus Poriferisodalis sp. (assembly GCF_965204125.1). Taxonomy (GTDB): domain Bacteria; phylum Actinomycetota; class Acidimicrobiia; order Acidimicrobiales; family Poriferisodalaceae; genus Poriferisodalis. The sequence goes on from NZ_OZ241968.1 coordinate 3,109,955, forward strand.
ACTCGCCTGTGCCTTCCGGCAGGACTTCTGCCACCGACGTGCGCATAGCCCGCTGCAATTCGGGACGCAGCGTTGTCCATACCCGCAGACCTCCGCCGAACACCTGGCTGAAGCGAGCTTGATAGGTGTCGCCGAGCGCCGGGTTTGCCAGCAGTGACCTCCGCACCTCGACCAGGAAGTAATCACGCCGAAGCGCAACGTCGGTGCGGCGCGGTGACAGGTTGCGGCTCGGCAGCGGTCTCCGCTCGAAGGCATCCCGCTGGGTCTCGGTGATAATCCCCGCGTCGACGGCCTGCTGCAGCGATCTGCTGCGGCGCCGCGTCATCGTGTCGATGTTCTGGTCGAACCCGTCAAACAAACCGGGACTGCGAATCAGGCTCGCGAGAAAAGCTGCATCGCCGACGTCGAGCGCCGAGACGTCCTTGCCGAAGTAGGTCTCGGCCCCGGCCTGCAGGCCGTACGCCCCGTTCCCGAGATACACCTCGTTGACGTAGAACTCGAGGATCTCTTCCTTGGTGAAGTCTTCCTCGAGTCGGGCAGCGATGACCGCCTCGCGGATCTTGCGGTTGAAACTGCGCTCGCTGCCCACCACACGCAGTTTCACGATCTGCTGGGTGATCGTGGAGCCGCCCGATGCGATCCCGCCAGCGGACACGTTCGAGACCAGGGCGCGTGCCGTCGCCCGCAGATCCACACCGTTGTGAAGCCAGAACTTGCTGTCCTCCACCGCCACGATGGTGGCAATCACGTCATCGGGCACCTGGTCCAGCGTGATGATCTCGCGGTCGACGTCGTTCACCAGGATGCCGATCGGATTGCCGTCGGAGTCGAAGACCTGGGTTCGCTGGGCACCGGGACGCAGATCGATGGTGATGTGATCTCGGTCTCGTTCGACCGCATCGAGCGTGCGCGCTGCGTGCGGCGCCGAGGCGCGGGCGCCGATCGTCACGACGGCTGCGCAGACCGCGATCATCACGGCCAGCAGGGGCAGCCGGGCGAGCCGGCGGGCGAGGTCCACGTTGAACTGCAAGGTACCGGGCAGAGCCGTGCGCCTCTGTGCGCCCGTTATGACATCTGCTCCGTGCGCCTTGGAGTCACACTGGTGGCGTGAGCGCGGATGTGGCGGACCTTGAGGCGCGTTGCGTTTGGATCATCGATGGGGGTCCTGTGGCGCCTCGACGGCTCCCGCCTGGCGAGCCTTCGTGCGTCATTGCGGTGGATCGTGGCTTGGCGTACACGCTGCGGCTGGGGCTGCGGCCTCACGTTGTGGTCGGCGACTTCGACTCCGTTGACGCTGCGACGCTCGAGCGGACACACGAGCAGTGGCCCGATCTGGTGATCCAGCGACACGATCGACACAAAGCGCACAGTGATCTTGACTTGGCGCTGAGCTTCGCCTGGGGGCTAGACCCTGCCGAGATTGCGTTGGCCGGCGGTGGCGGCGGCCGGCTCGACCACATGATGATCTCGGTGACGATGCTGGCACGGCCCCGGTATGCCGCGCTGCCGCTCACTGCCTACATCGGTGCGAGCGTCGTCCAGGCGGCAACGTCGGACATGAACATGAGATTGGCAGCCGACGACGGGAACCTGCTGACGCTGATGGCAGTGGGCGGCACCGCGAGCCTGCACACGAGTGGGCTTCGCTGGAACTTGACAGGAGCAACGCCGCTGGCCAGCGCGGCATCGCTCGGCCTGAGCAACGAACTCACTGAACCCGAGGCCCACGTCAGGGTCCAATCGGGCACCGTGCTGGCGATGCAGACACATGGCAAGCCGCTTCCGTAGCGATGCGCGCATGCTCGTGAATCGCCTGATCGCGCTGCCGCTTGCCGCCGTCGTGTGCGCGATTTCCCTCATGGCAGCCGGGTGCACCGAGACCGGGCAGGGATCTGCCGCGGTACGCGTTCTGACTCATCGTGACTTTCACCTGCCTGTCGACGCGCTGGAAGCCTTCACCGAGGAGACGGGCATCGAGATCGTGGTGTACCGGGAGGACACACCTGACGACGTGATCGATCTGCTCGAACGCAGCCGAGCCCATCCGGTCGCAGACGTGGTGGTCGGCGTCGACACGTTGGACCTTCAACACGTCATCGACAGCGGGCTCACTCAGCCGTATGTGCCGCTGGCACCCGGTCCGCTGGTCGAGGATCTGGCGGTGGGCGATCATGCGATGACGCCCATCAGCTACATCGACGCCTGCCTGAACTACCTGCCCTCGTTCTACGTCGTGCCCGAACGGCGCATCGATGAGCTGCCTGACGCTGAGCTCTTGCCGCCGCCGGTGCCTGGCGGTTTGGATGCGCTCTGGGATCCGGCTCATGCGGGAAGCGCAGTGATCCCGGATGCTGCAACGAGCAGGATGGGCGTGTATTTGCTGGTGGCGCTCGAGCGGCTGCATCCCGAGCGCGATGACGAGGAAACGACGCCATGGCCCCAGGTTCTCGACCAGATGCTGAGGTGGGACGTCGAGCTTGCCGCCAGCTGGGAGCTCGCCACGTTCGAACGTTTTGCCGGCGGGGAGCCGCCCGCTGAGCGACCAATCAGCCAGGACGAGCCTGATCCGGTGACACTTGAATCGTTGCGCGGGCGATTGCCGATGACCTGGGGCACGACGGGACTGCCGTCGGTGTACGCCCAGTACCAGCCAGGGCTGCCACCGTCACTGGACATAGCGGTCGTAACCGATGACTGCGTCCGGATCGGCTTCTATGCGGGCGTGGTCGCGGGAGCGCAGAACGCTTCTCTCGGGGGTCGGCTCATCGACGCCATGGGAGAGCCCCTGTTCCAGTTCGGCGTCAGCGATCGCTTCGGCTCGAGACCTGCCCGCAGCGACATCGTCAGCACGCCTGAGTGGAATGAGTTCGGGGTGACCGTGCACCCATACCGGCCCGATCCCGCCTATGTGGGGGCCCACTGGAAGGAATGGCAGCTCACCTGGAGCCAGGTGGTCCGCAACTTCGAGACCGGCCCCCCGCCCCCTGAACCCGAAGTGACCGTCACCCTCCCCTAGCGCCCACCGTCACACTGCTCGGCCTAGCGGCCCTGTCTCATTTGTCGGCCTAGCGGCCGACCAGCGTCGGGTCGTACAGCACTGGGCGGCCCAAGCCGTCGCGGCCGACGAGAGTGCAGGCGTAGACGCCTTTGGCCCGGAACACGTTGGTTGCCGCGGCATCGATGCGATCCAGGCTCAATCGCCCCTCGGCAACTGCTGTGGTGATCTCAGCAAAGGCTGCATCGGCGTCCTCCAGGCCGCCGACGAGCGCAAGATCCGCGCCCGCACTCACCGCCAGCAGCGCCGCCTCGCTCACGGACCACTGGCTGCGGATCGCGCCCATGACCAGCGAGTCCGTCACGATCAGCCCCGAGTGGCCGAGTTCGTTCCGCAACACCCCGTCGATCGCCGCAGGCGACAGCGAGGCAGGCATCCCCCCGGTCAAGCCGGGGACGTTCAGATGCCCCACCATGACCGCCGCGTCAGTGGCCCCGACGACTGCTGCAAATGGGATCAGGTCGCGCTGGCGCAGCTCGTCAAGGGGGGCCGTGGAGGCCAATTTGTCGTGGGTGTCCGCAGTGGCCGCGCCATGGCCCGGGAAGTGCTTCACCACCGGCACCACTCCCCCGGCGCTAAGACCCTCCACTGTCGCCATGCCGTACTCGGTGACGGTGGCCGGGTCGTTGCCGAATGAGCGATCCCCGATGCCTTCCCCTGCACCGACATCGATGACCGGCGCGAAATTCATGGTGAAACCGAGTCGGTACATCTTGCGAGCGTGATCCGCGGCCACCTCAGCTACCTCAGCGGGCGACTTGGCGGTCTGGGCCGCGGCCGAGGGCAAGCGCCCCACCACCGCGGCGAGGCGCTGCACGCGGCCGCCTTCCTCATCGACGGCGAAGATCAGCGGAACGCGGCCCGCAAAATCCTGCAGCTCGGCGATGCGGCGCCAGACATGCTCGGTCACCGGCCCTTGCACCAAGATGCCGGCGATCCGGCGGTCACGTGCCTCCTCCACAGCGAATCCGAGCGAGCGTTCGCCGAGAGCCGTCATGATCGTCTGCCCTATCCGTACCGGCAGCGTCAGCTCGCTGGTGCACCACCGATCGACATCGGTCCACCACGCGCCTGAGAGCAGCTGACGGACCGCCACTCCCGAGAGCCAACCCAAGGGCCGCTCCTCTCCTGTCAAGACCGTCGGTCCCGGATCGCCGATGGCCACCTCCGAGTTGTCCGCGAGCTGCAGCCAGACCCCGAGTGCCCCGGGTGCCCCGAGACGGGCGCCGACAACTTGGGCGGTCAATTGAGGCCGCTCGCCCACGATCGGCAGGATCGATGTGCCGACCGGTTCGATCGTGCCGTCGACGCCGATCACCCAGTAACCGATCCCACCTGGACCGCGCAGTACGGCCACGACCCGAGGCAGGGACGGCTCACCCTCAGAATCCCCAGACTCCCCGTCGGGCGCGACGGTGACGAGCGGTGGGGTCTCCGACTCGCTGGATGTCTGTGCAGCCGCGTCCGGTAGTACTGCGAACCAGCCGGCTGCGATCAGCAGTGCCGTCGACGCCGAGATGACCCGTCTCATTCGTGATCGCCTATACCGCAGCGACGCGCGCGGCGGCTCGGACGGGTTGTCGCCGTTGGTCGTCAACCTGTTCCCAGGCGTTGTTCCAACTCCTCGGCAGACAGCAGTTGGTGCGTGAGCTGGATGCTGTTCCCACCGGCGGGGTCGACCTCGATCGGTGCTGTGAAGTTCACATCCCGGATCAGACAGAAGGACTCATCGACCGCCGGGCAGTAGAACACCACCGCTGTGGCCGTCAGAACCGCCGTGCCGCTGTCTGCGCCGACCGTGCCAACCAGCCGGACCGGCATCTCGGGCCCCCGAGCCTCGTAGCGGGCGGCGCCTTCCGGACTCACCAGATCACCCTCAGCAGACCATTCGAACTCGAACAGCCCATCGGTGTTGAACTTGTAGTCCTCAGGCACCTTGAGATCGAGGACGATCTCGACATTCCCGGGGGCGACTCGCTGGGGCAGCAGCACCACGTTGTCGTCAATCACACCGGCCATCGTCACCGTGGCGATCTCCAGATTCGACAGTGCCAGCGTGGTCAGCTCGCCGGTGGCGAGATCCAGCGTGCGGATGCGGTGGTTGTTCGTATCGGCCACGTAGAGCGTGTCGGCGGTGGCACTGAGCCCGCTCGGCTCGGCCAGCAGCGCGTCGGTGCCGAAGCCGTCCTGCAGTCCCGGTGTGCCGCCGCCCACCAGCACCGATGATGTCTGCGTGTCGAGGTCGAGCACCTTGATCCGGTGGTTGTAGGTGTCTGCGACGTACAGCAGCCCTGCACCCTGCGCACCCGGCACGAACTCGATGCCCACGGCGTGCTGCAGCAGCGTGTCGTCGAAGCTGCCCACCTCGTCGCCCCACACGAACAGGTGCTTGCCCACCAGCGTGTCGAGCTGCCCGTCGAGGCCGAGCGAGACCTGCCGTACCGCGCTGGCCTCCGGATCGGTGAAGTAGAGCACGCCGTACCCAGCCGCAAGCCCGGAGGGCTGCGAGAGCGTGGCGGAGAGGCGATGGCCGTCATCGAGGCCCTCGGCGCCCGTTCCGGCGAAGAAGTCGAGCACCCCGCTCGCGGTGTTCATGAGCCAGAGCTGATGGCGGCCCGCTCCCGCGATGTACAGCACCTCGCCTTCGAGGTGCAGGTCCCACGGCGAGGCGATGGCGGTCTGCGCAGCAGGCCCGGCCTGGAAGACCGTGACCGGTTCGCCGGTCCCGGCGATCGTGGTGATCTCGCGAGTGCGCAGATCTGCAGCCCGGATCAGATGGTTCTCACGGTCGGCGATGTACAGGGTGTTGCCGTCACCCGCCAGGGCCATGCCCTGCGGGCGCCGGAACGACGCTTCGGCAAAGCCGCCGTCGGTCCGGCCTTCGGCGCCCGTGCCGATCACGTCGACCAGCTCGCCGTCGAGCGTGGCCACGAGCACCCGGTGACGGCCCGTGTCGGCGATGAAGAGCCGGTCGCCGGCCTCGTCGGCCAGCACCTTGCCGGGGAAGCTCAACACGGTCGGCAGCGCCGGCTCGATCTCAAGGAGCTCACCGAGCGGCGTCGGATCGATGAGGCCGTTGTGGCCGTACTCATCGGCCATGACGCCGATCGCGGGTGCCAGCCGTTCGTATACGCCCTCGCCAGCAACGGGACCCAGCACCCGGCCCAACGGGTCGATCGCGACGACGGTCGGCCAGGCGTTGATGCCGTACGCCCGGCGCAGCAGTTCTTGATCGTCGTTCACGATCGGGTGCTGGCGGCCGTACCGGATCGATGCCTCTCGCACCGCCTCGGATTCGCGCTCGCTGGGGAACTTGGCCCAGTGCACTGCGATCACCACCACTTCGTCGGGATACTCCTGCTCCAGCCGGTGAAGATCCGGGATGATGTGGATGCAGTTGATGCAGCCCTGAGTCCAGAAGTCGAGTAGCACGATCTTGCCGCGCAGGTCGCCGCTCATCGACAGCGGCCGGCTCACGTTGAACCAGTCGTAGCCGGCCGGGAACTCTGGGGCCGCCGGGCCGCCCTCGAAGGTCAACTCGACCGGCTCGACGGCAGTCTCCTCGCTGTCTCCAGCTCCGTCAGTTGTCGCAACCTGGTCGTCGTCGGCCGTGGCCGCGACCGCCGCTGCAGGATCAGCGTCGGCCACAGCGGCCTCACTCGACGCGGTCGCCGGCTCGCTCACCTCGGGCGAAGAGCAGGCGGCCGCTAGCAGGAGTGCCGCGAGCAGGCCGAAGCCGCGTCTCCGTCGCCGGCCGGTCCCCCGCTCGAATGCTTGCATCGGTACCGGCCGGTCGCCGGCTAGCGACTGCCTACGGTGCGGCGCGAGTCCACTACGCCCGTGTCGAATCCGGCGAGATGCAGGCCGCCATGGAACCTGGCGTGCTCGATCTTGAGGCAGCGGTCCATCACAACGTCGAGGCCGGCGTCGTTCGCAAGCTGTGCGGCTTCAGCGCTCCACAAGCCGAGCTGCACCCAGAACGCCTTGGCGCCGATGTCGATGACCTCCTCAGCAACACCGGGCAGGTCTGCTGGCCGTCGGAAGACATCCACCAGATCGGGCACCACCGGCAGATCGGCGAGGCTCGGGTAGCACGGCCTGCCCAGGATCTCGTCGGCCACCGGGTTCACGAAGTACACATCGAAATCGGTGCTCGAGCTGAGCAGGTAGGTGGCGACGAAATTGGATGGGCGAGCCGGATTGGCCGAGACGCCCACCATCGCCACCGTATTGGTGCGCTGGATGAGCGCCAGCCGGTCGGCTGCGCTGGGCTCGGTCCAGCCGTCGACAGGTTCATGGGTGATGGTCATGAGGGCACCGCCTTCGCGAGGGCCTGGTCCAGGTCCCAGAGAATGTCGTCGAGGTCTTCGAGGCCGACCGAGAGCCGGATCATGTCGGCGCTCACGCCACCCGCAGCCAGCGCTTCGTCGGACAGCTGCTGGTGCGTCGTCGAGGCCGGGTGAATGACGAGCGTGCGGGCATCCCCCACGTTCGCGAGGTGGCTGATCATCTGGAGGGCCTCGATGAAGTCGGCGCCGGCCTGCCGGCCGCCCTTGACGCCGAACGTGAAGATGGCGCCGGGGCCCTGAGGCATGTAGGTGCGGGCGAGCTCCCGGTAGGGGGACGACTCGAGGCCCGCATAGCTGATCCAGCTCACGGCCGGATGGGCTTCGAGATGCTCGGCCACGGCCTGCGCGTTGGCGACGTGTTCGTCCATGCGCTGGGGCAGCGTCTCGAGGCCTTGCAGCAGGAGGAAGGCATTGAGCGGGGACATGGCGGCCCCGATGTCCCTGAGCTGCTCGACGCGCAGCTTGGTGCAGAAGGCGTACTCGCCGAAGTTCTCCCAGAACCGGAGGTCGTTGTAGCTGGCCACGGGCTCGGTCATGTTCGGGAAACGCCCGCTGCCCCAGTCGAAGCGGCCCGACTCGCTCACGACCCCGCCGATGGAGTTGCCGTGCCCGCCGATGAACTTGGTCGCGGAGTGGATCACGATGTCCGCGCCGTGCTCGATCGGCCGGCACAGATAGGGCGTAGCAAATGTCGAATCGACGACCAGCGGGAGTCCGTGAGCGTGCGCCACTTCCGCGATGCCGGCCAGATCGGGGATGGATCCCGACGGGTTGCCGACAATCTCGGTGTAGCAGAACTTGGTGCGGTCGTCGATGGCGGCGGCATATGCGTCAACGCTGTCACCGTCCACAAAGCGGGCCTCGATGCCGAACCGTCCAAGGGTCACGTCGAACATGGTGTGTGTGCCGCCGTACAGCGCCGAGGACGTGACCAAGTTGTCGCCGGATTCGCACAGCGCCGCGGCAGTAAGAAACTCAGCAGCCATTCCCGAGGCAGCTGCGACCGCTCCGATCGCGCCTTCCAGGCTTGCCACCCGCTCCTCGAACGCGTTGACGGTGGGATTCGAGATGCGGGTGTAGATGGTTCCGTACTTCTGCAGGGCGAACAGGTCGGCAGCGTCCGCCGCGTCCTCGAAGACGAAGCTCGTGGACTGGTACACGGGGACCGCACGAGCCCCAGTCGTGGCGTCGGGCCGGCCGCCCGCGTGCAGTGCGCGGGTGCGGAAGCCGAACTGGTGGTCGCTCATCGCGAGCAGCCTACGACGGGCGCCTCCCGCGCCGAGGTCGGCCGCTGCAGTAACTGTGGGAAGCCTCTTAGCCGGCCCGGCTCTCGACGTACCGCCGAGCACGTTCGAGGGCCTCCGCCGGGCCCACACCGGCGACGCCGGCCATCCAGCAGGCGATAGGTGCCGCTATCCGCTCCGAGTCGTGGGCTGCCGCGCCAGCCAGGTTCAGCAGCGCCTCGGTGATGTTCTCGCCCGGAGCAGGAGCACCGATCACTTCGGCAAACCCCGCCAGCCACTCCTGCGCCGTCGTGCCCGGCGGTCCGGAACCCGTCTCGTCGCTCATCGCCACAGCGTACGTTTGGCGGACCGCGCCGTTGCGGGCAATTCAGGCTCTCCCGCTCCCGTTGGATCGCTACGGTGCGGACCCGGCAGTTGGCATCCGCAGCCGAAAGGACACCGATGAGCGACGAGGGGATTTTCGGACCCGAGCTGTTCGAGTTTCTCGAAGAGCTCGAAGCGAACAATAACCGGGAGTGGTTCAACGAGAACCGCGAGCGCTATGAGGAGGAAGTGCGCGAGCCTGCGTTCGACTTCATCCGTGCCATGGGCGCCTTGCTGGGCGAGATCTCACCGCACATGACCGCACGCGACACGAAGGTCGGAGGCTCGCTGATGCGCGTCTTCCGCGACACGCGCTTTTCCGCCGACAGGACGCCCTACAAGACCAACGTGGGCATCCAGTTCCGCCATGTGCGGGGCGGCGATGTGCACGCGCCTGGTTACTACGTGCATCTGGACACCGAGAACTGCTTCTTCGGTGCCGGCAGCTGGATGCCGGACCGAGACGCGCTGGCGGCCTACCGGGTTGCGATCGACGAGCGATCTGCCGCGTGGATCGGTGCCCGGGACACCTGCCAGTCCGATGGCTGGCGCATGGAAGGCGAGCGGCTCAAGCGCTCGCCCCGTGACTGGTCCGCCGATCACCCGATGATCGAGGATCTCAAGCGCAAGAGCTTCATCGCCGTGCGCGACTTCGACCACGATGTGGCACTCAAGCCAGAGTTCCCATCGGTGATCACGGCATGGTGCAACGAGACGCGCCCGCTCATGGCATTCCTCTGCGGGGCCGTGGGACTGGACTTCTAGATCAGCAGTCAGCCTTGGTTGAGCGGGATGATCTCCGGCGGCAGATACGACTCCACCGGAGGCGGTTCGCCGTCGTACCGTTCAATCTCGACGAGACACGTGTGTGCCGACGGTCCCTGCGCCAATCGGCTGGTCCCGACATCGGCGGTCAGCGTGTTGGGGTTGCCGGCACGGCAGGTGCCGTCGGGTGCGGGGTCGTACCAGGCACCGGTCGAGAGCTGAACCGCCTCGGGCATGACGGAGTCGTCGAGAACCGCGCCTGCCAGGCATGCGCCACGATCGTTGTAGAGCCGTACGACATCACCGTCGGCGATGCCGCGGGCCGCGGCAGTGACCGGGTGCATGCGCACCGGCTCACGGCCCGCCACCTTCGTCGCCTGGCTGGGCGCGGCGTGGTCGTATTGGCTGTGCAGGCGGGCTCGAGGCTGATTCGACACCAGGTGCAATGGCCATCGCTCGCTTCGCGCACCGCCCAGCCGCTCGAAGGGCTCCATCCAGGCCGGATGCGGCGGGCAGTCGCCGTAGCCGTAGCCAGCGATTGTCTCACTCCACAACTCGATCCGCCCGCTCGGGGTGCGCAGCGGCTTGGCTGTCGGGTCCGCGCGGAACGCCTCGAGATAGACCTGCGTGGGCTCCCCCATGAGCACTTTGCCGGGGGCCATCACGTAGCCCTCGGCGCGAAACTCCTCGTACGTCGGAGCCTGTGGATCAGCAGCACGGTGAATCTCGTAGATGACTTCGATCCACTCGTCGGCCGTGCGTCCCTCGGTGAACTGCTCGCCAAAGCCGAGGCGCTCTGCGAGGCGGGCGAAGATCCAGTAGTCGTCGCGAGACTCCCCCACCGGTTCGCTCACGGCCGCCATGGCGATCAGCATCGTCTCGGCGCCGCCGATGTCATTGCGCTCGAGCGGCGTCGTTGCTGGCAGCACAATGTCGGCCCTCCGGGCGACCGGCGACCAGAACGGTTCCTGCACCACGATGGTCTCGGGCCGCTGCCACGCCTGCATCAGGCGGTTGAGGTCCTGGTGGTGGTGGAAAGGGTTCCCTCCCGACCAGTACACGAGCCGGATGTCGGGAAAGCGACCCCTGCGACCGTCGAAGTCGTACGGCTCGAGTGGCCGTTCCAGCATCTCGGTGATGCGCGAGACGGCAATGGTGGGAGGCCCGGGCTGGCGCATCGGCACCGGCAGGCCCGGGATGCGCGCCCGCGTCTGCCCTGCGCCGGTGTTTCCCTGCGTGCCGAAGCTGAAGGCGTATCCCCCGCCGGGCAGGCCGACCTGGCCGAGCACGCACGCCAGGGCCAGCGCCATCCAGTACGGCTGCTCGCCGTGGTGGGCCCGCTGGGTGGACAGGGAGAGGTTGACGAGCGCGCGCTTGGCGGCCATCTCGTGCGCCAGCGAGACGATGTCATCGGCGTCGATGCCGGTCACCTCTGCCGCCCACTGTGCCGATTTGGGTGTGTCGTAGTCGACGGCGCTGGCCCACGGCGTGGGGCCGTGCCAGTCGCCACAGGCGGCGGCGAGGCCCTCGCCGAGAATGTGAGCGCGCAGCCGGTCCCAGCCCTCGCAGTGGCTTGCCAGGAAGTCCTCATCGGCGAGCCCATCGGTGACGAGCGTGTGGATGATTCCCGCCATCAGCGCGACATCGGTGCCGGGCCGGATGGGGAGCCAGCGAGCGTCGGCCGACTTGTCGAAGTCGTCGCGCAGAGGTCCGACGTTGACGAACTGCACCCCTGCTCTGCTCGCACGGGCGACCCAGTCGTTGTGATGGTGCGGTCCCTGACCGCCGTAGGTCACGTGACTGTTGCTGGCACGCATGCCGCCGAAGCACACGAACAGGTCCGTGTGCTCGCAGATCACCGACCACGATGTCTGCCGTGCGAGTCCGGCGTGATAGCCCGTGCCGACCATGTAGGGGAAGATCGCCTCGGCAGCGGCCGATGAGTACGTCCCCTTCTGGTCGGTGCAGCCGCCGAAGAAGCGCATGAAGCGGTGCTGCTGGCTCGACGCCAGACCGAATCGCCCTGCAGAACCCCACCCGTAGGAACCGCCGAATATCGACGCATTGCCATGGTTGTCGCGCGCCCGGGTCAGCTCGGCGGCGACGAGGTCGAGTGCGGTGTCCCAGTCGACTTCGACAAAAGGTTCCTCACCGCGCAGGTGAGTGGCCGCGCCGGGCCCGTCGGCCAGCCAGGACCGCCGCACGGCGGGCCGCATCACCCGGTTCTCCGCGAAGTGGCGCAGCGACTCCCCCAGGTGGGACGGCTCGGGGTCGGTCGGATGGCCGCGCACAGCCACCACTTCGCCGTCGCGCGAGTCGACCAGGAACGACCCGAAGTGCGTCCCCATGGCCGTCGTGCGCACGTCGGGCGCCGTTACGCCGCCCTGCCTGCTCATGGGACGGAGACCGAGACGTCCGAGATGGCGGGCTCTGCCATTTCGTCCCGCACCGCTGCGTCGACTGCCCGCCGCTGCCATGCCTGCATCGTCAGTTCGAGGCTCTCGATGCGCTCGGGCAGACCGAACGTGGTGGTGTGCACCATCAGCTCGGCTGCACCGGTCTCGGCAGCGAGTTGCTCCAACCCGGCAACCGCCTCGTCGGGATCGCCGACCACGGAGTTGCCGGGCATGGCGGCTGCGCGCTCCCATTCGGGATGAGCCTGAGCCTCCTCGGGCGAGTACAGCGGCCAGAAGCGGCCGGTGCGGATGCCCCAGCGTCGCAGCCGTCCCGGTGCCGACAGATAGCGGGCACGCTCCGCGTCTTCAGCCACCACCGTCGCCACGCTCACGATGACGTACGGCTCATCGAGCACGGCCGACGGTTCGAACCGCTGCCGGTACAGCTCGACGGCTTGGGCCGTTCCGCCGCCGCCGAAGTGGTTCGCAAAGGCGAACGGCAGCCCGAGATACCCAGCGAGCTGCGCCGAGTAGCCGCTCGAACCCAGCAACACCACCTGTGGCATGGTCTCAGCGGCCGGCGTGGCGGCGAAGTCGGACCACGGGCCGTCAGTAGTACGCGCATCGCCCAGATAGCCCATCAGGTCGATGAGATTGGACGGGAAGTCATCAACCTGCCACGGGTCAGCCACGGGCCCGTCCGCGGGCGAGCCGCCCGAGCGCACGGCGGCCGCGCTGAGCCTGTCACTGCCGGGCGCCCGGCCGATTCCGAGGTCGATGCGGCCCGGATGCAGTGCCTCGAGCATGGCGAACTGCTCAGCGATGACTGCTGGGCTGTGATTGGGCAGCATCACCCCGCCCGAACCGAGCTTGATCTGGGCGGTCTGCGCGGCCAGGTGCGCAATCAGCACGGCCGGAGACGTGCTCGCCACCGTGTCCATGTTGTGATGCTCAGCGACCCAGAACCGCCGGTACCCCAGCCGGTCTGCAGCCCGAGCCAGTTCAGCGGTCTCTGCCAGCGCCTGCGCACTGGTCGCCCCGTGCGACACCGTCGCCAGATCCAGCACACCCAACGGCAGGGGTTCCGCAGCACTCACGGCGTCAGGCTAAGAGGCTGAGCCCCGGGCCCGAGCGGCCCGTGAGCGAAGCGAACAAGAGCGGGAAGCACAGGGCGAAGCCGTGGCCCGAGGTGTCAGCCCAGCGCGCCGGCTGCAGCGGCTTCTGCGATCTCGTCATCGCTGAGGCCCAGTTCGCCGCTGAGCACGTCGTAGGTGTGCTGCCCGATCATGGGCGCCGCAAACCTCGGTCCATGGTCGTACCCGGCGATCTTGTACTGGTGGCCCGAATAGGGCACTTTCCCCATCCGGGGATGCTCCAGCCACCGATGGAAGCCGCGGTGCGCATACTGCGGGTCGGCCAGCAGGTCGCTGCTGCGCTGCACCATGCCTGCCGCGATCCCGGCATCGAGCAGTTGCCGTTCCAGCGAGGCTGCATCCTGATCGGCGGTCCACGCCGCGATCTCATCGTCGATCGCATCGTGGGCTGCGAGGCGCCCTTCCACCGTCGACAGCTCAGGTGCGAGGGCCCACTGCGGAGCATCCATGAGCTTCACCAGTGCTGTCCATTGCTCATCGTCGGCGATGGTGATTGCGCACCACCGGTCCTCCCCCGCACACCGGTACACCCCCTGCGGGGCCATGTCGGGGTCGCGATTGCCCATGCGGGTGGCCACGGTGCCGCTTTCCCCGTAGTCCGCCAGCTCGGGAGCCAGGAACTGCAAGCCGCACTCGAGCTGCGCTGCTTCGATGACGCAGCCCTCGCCGGTTCGGCGACGGCGATCCAGCGCCGCCAGCAGTGTGGTGGTGATGATCCGCGGGGAGATGGTGTCGGTGTAGGCGAGGTAGGGGCCGTCGGGCGGCAGATCGGGCCAGCCCACGACCGGGTAAAAGCCCGCGATGGCGGCCGCGTGATAGCCGAATCCGCCGAGCGCCGACATCGGCCCGCCGCTGGCCAGCAGTGATGTGTGCACCACGATTGCCTTCGGGTTCAGCTCGGCGATCAGTTCGTCGCTGGCGATGGTGCGCGCAAAGGTGCCCGGTGTCCATGCTTCCACCACCACATCTGCCCACGCGATCATCCGGCGGGCGATATCGACGCCGGCAGCCGTCTTGAGATCGATGTCGATGCTCAGCTTCGACGTGTTGAACGTGCCGAAGAAGTGGGCCATGTCGATGTCGATGACGTCGTCTTTGAACGGCGGGTTGGCGCGCAGGCCGTCGAGTCGAGAGCTGGATTCGATCCGCACCACGGTCGCGCCGTGATCGGCGAGCGCCTTCGCCGTGATGGGCCCCACGCCGATCCAGCTGAAGTCCGCTACGCGCAGGCCGGCGAAAGGCAGATCGGCATCACCCACGCTCCACGCTGTCGGTTGAGCGGGCGCCTGGGCCGGCGGCACGGGATCGGCGCTGACCTCAGCGAGTTGCGCCCTGATCTCGGCGCCGTGCTCGTCGAGGCGCGGCGGCTGCCGCTTCGTGCCGACACGGACACCGTCGATGGTCGCAGGGCCGCCGGGAAGCTCGACTCCCGCCGCGTCCCCCTCTTGGATCGGCCGCCAGAAGTCGCGCACGCGCAGGTGCTCGAACTCGACAAGGTCGGCCACGGTGTGGACTGGCGCAATCGTCTCCTTCAGCACCATCGAACGCTGCAGGAGTGCGCCGTTCGTGTGCCGTTCGCACAGCCCCACCATCGCCTGGTAGAGCTCGTCGAACGTCCGGCTGATCGGTTCGCCGGCCGCGGCACGCAGGTCGTAGGTGTCCCACTCCTCGGCTCGCCAGCTCTCGTCTGCGAGGCCTTCTTCGATGTACCAGTCGAGCAGCCGACCCGTCGCCACGCCCCGGGCGACACCGATCGCCCAGCCGTCCTGGGTGCGGTAGCGCATCTCGAGCGGCACGGCCAGCTGCGCGACCGTGCCCGAGCGCTTGAAGTCGCGCCCGCAGATCGCGTGGGTCTCCATGGCATTGAGCAGCGTCCAGGTCATCGCCGCCTGGGCCGACACGCCGACGTGCTGTGCCGAACCGGTGACGCGCATGCGGGCTTGGGCCATGAGCCCCGCCGCGGCGGATTCTGCACCCGCATGACGCCACGCCTGTGCGATCGAGGCCTTCACGGGCGCCCGCTCGAAGATCCCCTGCATGTTCGCCGGTCCGCCGAGTGCCGCCAGCGACAGCTCTGAGGCCGGGTCGCCGCTGCGAGGTCCGTCGAGTCCGAACGGAGTGACCTGAACATGAACGATCCGCTCGTTCAGCGTTGCGAGGTCGCCGTGGCCGTACCCGGCTGCAGCCAGCGCCCCCGGCACACCCGACTCGTAGATGAAGTCGCTGTGGGTGACCAAGCCCTCGAACACTTGCCGGTCGTCGGGGTCGTCCAAGTCCAGCACGATGGAGCGCTTGTTGGAGTTGTACGCGCAGAACTGCCAGCTGCGCAGGTCGCCGACGGGCCCCTGCTGCGGCCGCAAAGGCAGTGCCGCCCGGCCCGCAGTGCCGCCGGGCGGTTCGACCTTGATCACATCGGCGCCGAGCTCGCCCAGCAACCACGGCCCGAATTCGCCGCGGTGATCGGTGAGATCCAGAACGGTCATGCCCGCAAGCGGCGTGGATGCCGTGTGCTGGGAGGCTTCGAGTGCCGTCATGTGGGTCCCTGAACTCACGCTCGTGATGTGTCTGGCGCTGCGCCGGAACGAGTCCTGCGCAGTGCGGGCCGGTACGACGATACGCAGGCGCTCGCTGTTGCGCGGCGGTTAGCTTGCCCAGATGGCCGACAGCCCGTCGCCGTGGCGGCACCCGCCTCCGTCCGAACTCACCGACGAGTTGCTGGCGCGGGTTCGTGCCAGCGGCCAGCAGAGCGACGCCGAGCGCAACCCCGACGCCGAGATCATCGCCGAGTTGGGGCAGCTCGGCCTCATGCGATTGCTGGTGCCCTCCGAGCTCGGAGGCGGTGGGCGCCATCCCGCCGAGTTCATCGAGTTCAGCCGTCGAGTTGCCTACGAGCACCCGTCAACGGGCTGGGTGGCCATGACCTGCAATGAGGAAGCCGAGATCTTTGCCGCCTACCTCGAGCCCGACACGGTGACTGGGTTCTACGCGACCAACCCAGGCGCAGTCATCGCCGGTTCCGGGGTGCCCAAGGGAGTGGCACGGCCTGCAGACGGCGGCTGGGTCGTGGACGGCCGGTGGCCATTCGTCAGCGGATGCACCGCCGCCGACTGGTGGATCCTGGCCAACATCGTCGACGGCACCCGGCCGAGGAACTTGTGCTTCGTGCTCATTCCGGCCGATGCAGCCTTGATCGACGACACCTGGCACACCGTGGGCCTGCGGGGCACCGGCAGCCACGACGTCGTGCTGAATGAGCACTTCGTGCCCGATGAGCGGGCCTCGGTCGTCGAGAATTACTCGCTGCCCAAGCCCAACGAGCACCCCTACTACCGCCTGCCGTCGGGATTGCGATTCCCGTTCCCCAAGACCGGTGTGGCATCGGGCATCGCGGATCGGGCGATCGACGAATTCGCAGCCCTGGCCACGGCCAAGACCCCGCTGTACAACCGCTCGGCGCTGGCCAATCGGCCCGACGCCCAGACGGCCATGGCCCGCGCCGCCGCACTCGCCGGTGCCGGCCGGGCATTCGTTGCCGAGGTGCTGTCGGAGATCTGGGAGACCGCTTCTGCCTGCGGCAACGTGACGCCGGCGCAGCATGCCCGTGCGCGCCTCGCGTGCTCATGGAGCGTGCAGAACTGCATCGCTGCAGTGGAGACGCTGGTGACGGCCACTGGCAGCACCGCCAATTACACCTCGTCGCCGCTCGGCGGCTTGCTGAACGACGTGAGGGCCGTCGCCGGCCACTTCATGGTCGGCAGCTACCAGATGGACACCGCCGGCCGCGTACTCCTCGGCCTCGACTCAAACGATCCCAACTTCTAGGAGAAGGGGACGCGCACCGGCGCGCCCCGTACGATCTTCGGCGACGGAAACGCCCCGGCTGAGGGACACCGCCCGCAGATGAGACAGTTCGAGAGCCGTATCGATACTGGCAGCAGCGAGTTCGAGAAGAACGCGGCTGCCTATGCCGACTTGCTCGCGACGCTGCGGGATCGCCAGCAGTTCGCAATCTCGGGCGGTGCGGGCCGCGAGCGCTCCATCGAGCGCCATCACAGCCGCGGCAAGATCCTGCCGCGCGAGCGCATCGATCTGGTGTGCGACGCCGACACGCCGTTCTTGGAGCTCTCCACGCTCGCGGGATGGGACATGTACGACAACAGCGCCCCCGGCGCCGGCATCGTCACCGGTATCGGCGTGGTCCATGGCGTGCCGTGGATGTTCATCGCCAACGACGCCACGGTGAAGGGCGGCTCGCTGCTGCCGATCAGCATCAAGAAGCACGTGCGAGCCCAGGACATCGCCGCCGAGAACGGCCTCGGCGTCATCTACCTGGTGGACTCGGGCGGGGCGTTCCTGCCGTTGCAGGACGACATCTTCCCCGACAAGGACCATTTCGGCGGGAGCTTCTACCGCCAGGCTCGCCTGTCCGCCCAGGGTTTGCCGCAGGTCTCGGTGGTCCTCGGCGGCTGCACTGCCGGCGGGGCGTATGTGCCGGCGCTGAGCGACGAAGTCATCATGGTGTCGGGCATCGGGCGCATCTACCTCGGCGGCCCGCCGATCGTGAAGGCTGCCCTGGGCGAGATCATCGAGCCCGACGACCTGGGCGGGGCAGCGCTGCACACGCGCATCTCGGGTGTGTCCGACTACATGGCGCCCGATGAGCGGTCTGCCTACGGCAAGCTCCGGGAGCTGTGCGCAGCCGCCAACCAGCGAGCTGTCGATCATCGTGAGAACTGGCTGTCGTGGACCGAGCCGGGATCGCCGCATTTCGATCCGGACGAGATCTACGGCGTGATATCCGCCGACGACCGCATCGGCTTCGACGCCCGCGAGATCGTCGCCCGGCTCGTCGACGGCTCCCGCTACGGCGAGTTCAAGCCCGAATGGGGCGAACACATCACCTGCGGCTTCGCCCGTATCTGGGGCTTCCAAGTCGGCATCATCGCCAACAACGGGATCATCTTCTCCTCCGACGCATTGAAGGCCACGCACTTCATCGAGCTCTGCGAGCAGCGCCGGGTGCCGCTGCTGTTCCTGCAGAACACGACGGGCTACATGGTGGGCAGCGACTCTGAAGCGGCGGGCATCGCCAAGCACGGAGCGAAGATGGTCTCCGCAGTCGCCAACGCCACTGTGCCCCGCTACACGGTGCTCATCGGAGGCTCCTACGGCGCCGGCAACTACGGCATGTGCGGGCGGGGCTTCAACCCCCGATTCCTGTTCGCCTGGCCGAACAGCCGCATCGCCACGATGTCGGCCGAGACTGCCCAGACCGTGCTGGTGGACATCCGGCTGGCCGGTATGCGCGGCACCGAGACCACCGAGGAGGAGATCGCCGCCATGCGAGCCGAGGTGGCCGACCAGTACGAGCGTCAGAGCGACCCGTACTACGCCACTGCCCGCCTGTGGGACGACGGGCTCATCGACCCCGCCGATACCCGCGACACGCTCGGTCTGTGCCTCGCGCTGGCGGCACGCCAGGATGCCCCGGCTCCCGGCAGCGGCATCGTCTACCGGATGTAGCCCAGCTGCATCGGCACGAGGATCAATGACGTGAAGCTGCTGGTAGCCAACCGCGCAGAGATTGCGAGCCGGGTATTCGCCACCGCCCGTCGGCTGGGTTGGCGCACGGTGGCCGCATGGGCCGAGCCGGACCGGGAGGCTCCGTTCGTCGCAGAGGCAGATGAGAGCTGTTGCATCGGCCCCGCTGCACTGGACCGCTCGTACCTCAATGCCGATGCGATCTTGGCGGCCGCGCACGAGACCGGCGCAGATGCCGTGCATCCCGGCTATGGCTTTCTCTCCGAGAACGCAGCCTTCGCCCAAGCGGTGACCGAGGCGGGCCTGGTCTGGATCGGGCCGCATCCGGAGGCCATCGCTCAGATGGGAGCCAAGATCGAAGCACGTGCCCTGGCCGAAGCAGCCGGAGTGCCGACGATTCCGGGCGCGAGCGGTGGCGACCTGGCGGCTGCTGCAGATCAGATCGGATTCCCGGTGCTGGTCAAGGCTTCAGCCGGCGGCGGCGGCAAGGGCATCCGGATCGTGCATTCGGCTGGCGACTTCGACGCTGCGCTGGGTGAGGCACGCACCGAGGCGCTGCGCTCCTTCGGCGACGATCGCGTCATCGTCGAGCGCTACATCTCCCGGCCCCGGCACGTCGAGGTGCAGGTGGTCGGCGACCGGCACGGCAGCGTCATCCATCTCGGCACTCGCGACTGCTCGTCGCAGCGCCGCTACCAGAAGCTGATCGAGGAAGCCCCGGCGCCGAACCTGCCTGCCGCCACTCGCGACGGCCTGCACGAGGCCGCCGTGGCGCTGGCCCGGCACATCGGTTACGACAACGCGGGCACGGTGGAGTTCATCGTCGATGCCGCCAGCGGCGAGTTCTTCTTCTTGGAGATGAACACCCGCCTGCAGGTGGAGCATCCCGTCACGGAGGCGATCACGGGACTCGATCTCGTGGAACTGCAACTGCGGGCGGCGACCGGCGAGCCGTTGGGCCTGGGCCAGTCTGATGTGACGTTCACCGGCCACAGCATCGAGGCCCGCATCAACGCCGAGGATCCGTACGACGGCTTCAGCCCGCGGGCAGGCCAAGTGCGCCATCTGTCGGTACCTGACGGCGTGCGCTGGGATGCCTCAGTCTCAGCGGGATCCGAAGTCACTCCCTACTACGACCCGCTCATCGCCAAACTGATCGTCACGCGCCCTAACCGGGCATCGGCGCTGGATGCCCTGCGCGATGCGCTCGATGAGCTCATCGTGGGGCCAGTTCCTGCCAATGCCGGTTTCCTGCGATGGCTGACCGACATGCCCGCGCTGCGAAGCGGTGAGATGACCACCAACGTCATCGACGCACTCGGACCCGCAGAGATGGGCGAGCCTCCGTCGAGCGACGACGCTGCACCCGCAGCGGCGGCGGCATGGATGGCACGGCTGAGGAGCCAGCGGGCTGCGCAGACTGCCAGCCCGTGGTCGGCGCTGGGATTCTTCCGCCTCACCGAGCACCGTGCCGAGGCAGCAGTGCTGCTGCGTGACAGTGCAGGCGAGCTGCACGAAGTGGCCGCTGGGGCGCTGAACGGCGCCGGCACCGAAGCTCTCGCCACGGCCAGCAGTGCCGACGCCAGTTCGGTGGCGGTCAACATCGCCGGGCACACCGTCACCTTCGAAGTGCCCGAGCGGTCCGACGCGTGGGCACCCACCGCGACCGACGACACGGGCTCCGTCGACGCAGTCGCGGCACCGTTCCCCGCCGTGGTCGTCGAGGTGCCCGTCGTCATCGGCGATGTGGTGGCCGCCGGCGACGTGGTCGTGGTGGTGGAGGCCATGAAGATGCTCCACTCGCTGGCGGCGCACGGGGCCGGCACAGTCGCAGAGGTCCGCTGCAGCACCGGCGATGCCGTCGAAGCCAACCAACTCCTCGTCACCTTCGAGCAGCACGAGCGCGAGCTGCCGGCGGATCCGAGCTGACAGCCCGCCACAGAGGACGTGACTCGACAGGTCCAACCAGCTAGACGAGCCCGAGCGGGAGGGTCGTCAGCACCTCATTGCCGGTCTCGGTGATCAGCACCTGTTCTTCCAGCTTCACGCCCTCGCCGCCGGACCGAGCGCCGATGAAGGCCTCTACGCACATCACCATGCCGGGTTCGAGCACGCCGTCGTAGCCACCGGCGTCCCACTTGTGACGGTGGTAGATGGCCGGGTACTCGTCGCACAGCCCGACCCCGTGGGAGATGACCGTGTAGCCGCGGTAGCTGTCCGGGTCGGGATACCACGCCTTCTCGGTGATCTCGCGCAGGGTCGCCCCGGGCTGATGCAGTTCGGTGTTGCGATGGATCTGCTCGACGGCGAGCGACCAGCAGTCCTGTTGTGCCGACGTTGGGGCGCCGCCCCCGCAGCGCCATGTGCGCGACATATCGACGCACATTCCATACGCACCCACCAGGTCGGTATCGAAACCCATGAGCTCCCCAGATTGGACCCGACGGCTGCTGGCCTCGTGATACCACGGATTCGTTCTCGGCCCCGACGACAGCAGTCTCGTCTCGATCCACTCCCCGTAACGACGCAAGCTGCCGGCCCACAGTTCCGCCCACAGATCGAACTCGCTCACCCCCGGCTCGAATATGGCTTGCATCTCGCCGATGGCGGATTCGCATGCGTGAATGGCGCAGCGCATGGCGGCGAGGTCGTCGGGACCCTTCACCGCACGTGCCAATTCCATGATCGGACCTGCGTTCACCAGTTCGATGCCGCGGGATTCCAGGGCGCGATACCCCGTCAGATCCAGCTGGTCCACCGCCAGCCGTCGTGTACCGCTATCAGCCGCCGCCAGCAGGTCGGCTATCTCCGATGCCCAGCGCTCTGCGATCTCCTCCGACCTCGGTCCCGCCTTGAAGTAGATGTACGACGTCCCCGGCCGGATCTCATCGACTGCTTCTGAGTGCGCGTCCAGGAACTCTCCATCGGAGAACTCGAACACGACCACAGGACCCTCTGTCGCAACGAACGCATACCGGACGGCGTTGTGCATGGTCCACAGCGACATGTTCGTGGTGTCGGTGGCGTAGCGGATGTTCAACGGGTCGTACAGCAGGGCCGCATCGCAGTCTGCGCGGCGCAACTGCTCGCGGACCCGTGTCAGTCGGTACCGGCGCAGCGCCGAGAGGTCGGGAAGCTGCAACCCCGCAGCCACCCACTCTGCCTCCAGATCGGCACCCGGGCCAAGCGCGTGCATGTTGAGGTCGGTGTGGTCCAGCAGCCACTCGGGGGGTTCGGCCCGGCCGACACCGATCTTGGGTCGGTGGCGACGCTCGCGCCCGTGCAGTGCCATGCCTGCTTACCCCTCCCAAGGTCCGCAATGCGTCGCGGCGAGGCCGAGACACCGGTGCGCGGCGAGCCTAGGGTCTGGGCATGGCCACAGATGAACATGACGGCGAAGCCGCCGGCACGCTCACCGGTATCACCATTCACCCCATCAAGGGCTGTCGCCGCATCGAGCTCAATTCGGCTCTGGTCACCGCAACCGGGCTTGAGGGCGACCGTGCATGGCAGGTGGTGACAGCTCCCGACGGCACCAACGCACTCGGGGAAGCGGTCACCCAACGTCGAAACGCGGCGCTTGCCACCGTCGCCCCCGTGCCGATCGACGGCGGCCTGACGATCAGCGCACCCGGCATGGGCACTATTGACGTGAAACGCCCCGACGCCAATGACACCACCGTCCTTGCCCTGATCGGCGATGAAGTGGCATGTGCAGATGCAGGAGACGAGGCGGCCGAGTTCTTCAGCGAGGTGCTCGGCTTCCCGGCCAGACTCGCAGCGTTCACCCCTGAGTCATCCCGTCCGATGCGGCTGTTCCGGGGACGCCTCACCGGTTTCGCTGACGCGGCGCCGGTGCTCGTGGCCAATACGGCCTCGCTCGACGATCTGGTGGCGCGGGCTTCAGAGCCGTTCGGCATCGAGCGTTTCCGGGCGAATCTCATCGTGACCAACGACGAACCTTGGTCGGAAGACACCTGGACCGAGTTCTCGATCGGCCCGGCCCAGCTCAGCGCTCGCGTGGTGTGGCCCCGCTGCGCCGTCCCCCAGATCGATCAGGACACCGGCGAGCGCCACCGCGAACCCGCCTTGGTGCTGCGCAAGCACCGCTGGTGCTCGGTCGCGGAAGGCTTCTCGCCAGGCATGCGGGGGATGCTGGAGGGCAATGCCATGTTCGGCATCGCCTGCACCATCGACCCCGACGGCGCTGTGGTCTCCGTCGGCGACCCGGTCACCGTCACAGCCACCGGTCCACCCCTGCTCGACCCGCCTCACTAGCCACGCACAACACTATCTGACAATAATCTCTGCCTATTTCAGTAGATTTCATTGTATTTTCGTCAGAGCTATCAGCAGGGTACATCAGTCGGGCCTCCCAACCCATCTGACGCGCCCGAATTCGCCGGACAGAAGGCCCACGCAATGCCTAGTACAATACCTTTTGTGAAACCTCTGATGAAGCAGACGACGGTCTACCTGCCCGAAGAACTCAAGCACGACCTCAAGATGATCGCCAAGCAGGAAAATCGGACTGAGGCATCCATCATCCGCGAAGCGCTGGAGGAAGCAATCGCACGTCGCGAGAGGCGGCCGAACTTTCCGCTGTTCGAGGACGACTGGGGCGACCCGACGCTGGCTGAACGGGTCGATGAAATCCTCGAGGAACTGCGCTTCGGTTCGTGATCGTCGACACCAGCGTTCTCCTGGCGGCGTCGATTCGTGGTCAGCAACAGCATGCCCCCTGCCGGGCGCTTCTGTCGGCTGCACGGTCGTTGGTGGTCTCACCGCTCGTGCTCGCCGAGATCGACTACTTCGCCGCACGCATCGCCGGCGTCGATGCTGAACTGGCGATTCTGGACGAACTCGGGTCGGGCATGTTTGAACTCGCCCCGTTCGAACGCGTCGACCTCATCCGTGCGAGAGCCGTCATTGAGCGATACCGGGATCTGCGGCTGGGCCTGACCGACGCGTCACTCGTGGTCCTCGCCCACCGCCACGGAACCCACCAGATCGCCACGCTCGACGAACGGCACTTCCGCGTCGTTCGATCGCTGACCGGTCAGCCGTTCACACTCTTGCCCGCCGACCTTCCCGAATAGTCCGGCGAGCCGGCCTGTAGCAGCAGGCCGACGAATCGGCGGAGCGGAGCACGCCCCGATCGGCCAGGTCGGCTATTTGGTCGGGGTTGGCGCCGAGTTCTGCCATGACTTCGGCATTGTGCGCGCCTTGGGCGGCGACCAGCGAGATTGCCGCCGGTCGTACACGTCGAAGATCACGAACATGACGACGACATAGACCAAGAAACCTGCCAGACCACCGAGGCCGGCCGTCACGCCAACCCCAGCGAGCAAGACGACCATGAAGGCGAACCACCGGAGCCCGAGCCTCATCTCGGCCCTCGGCGGGCCGGGAATCTGCACCGCGCCCACGGTCCCAGCGTAACTCTCTGCGCTCGCGGTACTCATGGCTAGCTGCCACTGCCTGCTGGGGTGCGTCTGCGCTGCCAATTGGCGTACGCCGGACAGGCAACGACGACCGAGCCGATCATGCCGAGCAAGGCCACGTTGCCCAGCGGGTCCACCAGCAACAACCACGCGGGCACGATGAGGGCTAGCGCTAGCCGGGCCAGCCACTCGCGTGCATCGCGGGGCCGCACCCAATTCCAGCGCCAGCTCCAGCGGCTCGTGGCCTCGGGTTCGTGGCCGGGCGGCAGCGCGGGCCGCGGCCTGTGCCACCGCTGCTTGCGCTGGGCCGTCGTAACGGTCTCGGTCATGGTGTCATGGTAGTTCGTTGCGCTCATGGCCTGAATATGCTTCTCGGCCATTCTCAGCGGTTCCCGCACTCATACCTCGATTGCACGCCCAGCGCGTACCGATGGCGCCTGACCGCTGCCTCTAACCCAGAGCGGGCGAGCTTGCCGATGATGTAGTCGCGCATGGCTTGGTCCCAAGCTTCCTTGGGCGTCGTCAGTCGGTAGGAGTGTGGCGCTGGTGTTTCCGCTTCGCGAACCTAAACCACACGATCCCGGAGATCCCGCAGCAGGTCAGCAGTGCGGCAAATGTCGCCGCCACCAACACGAAACTGCCAGTCCGGTACGCCGCGCTGAACACGTAGTACGTACCGCTGCTCAACAGGAACAAGACGATCGCCGACGCCAGTCCGAACGTGGGTCTCGGCCGGTCGGTAGCAACTTCGTCGCTCATGGCGCCTCGTCCCTCACGGGCAGCGGCGACGGCACCAACCGGCGTAAACCGGCCAACACACGACCACCATGGCCGCCATCCCAATCGTCGCCTGCCATTTGCCCAACGGCCCCGCCAACGGCCACCACGCGAGCACCGCGAGAATCATCGCAGCGTACGCTCCAAGCTCGCGGCCGTCGCGGGGTCTCGTGCCCCAACCCCACCGCTTCGCCGACGTCGGCGAGTCGGCATCTCTCATGCGAGCCTGCTGCAATCGGGCCGACACATCAGCACGTCCCGGCCAAACACGACCCAAGCGCCTCGCACGTCAGCCGCCTTGTCGTGCAGCCCGCGGGGAGCGATGCCGCCGCCGGTCGCACGCGGTGAAGATCACGAACATGACGACGGCATAGACCAAGAAACCTGCCAGACCACCGAGGCCGGCCGTCACGCCAACCCCAGCGAGCAAGACGACCATGAAGGCGAACCACCGGAGCCCGAGCCTCATCCCGGCTCTCGGCGGGCCGAGATCCTGCGCCGCGCTCACGGTCCCAGCGTGATTCGGCGGCACTGTCTCGGCAGGTTGCGACATGCGGCGCTGGCGCTCGCGCTTCGCGAACGACCTGTAGGACACGACCACGTAGGTCACCAAAGCGACCCACAGCGCCGTCACCAGCACCCAGTTCCTCGCCCGATACGCCGCATCCCAAACGACACCGGACGCGCCTATGGCGACAAATGCGGTAATCCACCAGAGCTTGCTCTTCGGCGGCTCGGGATGCTGCGCCGGGGTCATGGCCTGAATGTACCTCTCACTCATTCTCAGCGGTTCCCTCATTCGCACCTCGATTGCACGCCGAGCTCGCAACACCCAGCCGCCGAAATCAGCCTCGGGTGACGGCCTCGCTCGCCGCAGAATCAGTACCGACATCCGACCTACACCGATACGCGAGGCGGGTTGCTATGCGAGGGTCGCTAGCACCTCGTCGCGGTACACATCGCCGCAGGTCACGGCGATATTTCGCCCGCAGCTACCCAACCGCTACCCACAAGCGCGCCCGGTAACCCCCTGCGGGCATCACAGCGGCCCGCCCAGCGCCCGCACGGCGACAGCGCAGCAGCGCCCGACGCGCTCGCCCGAGTCATGGGCCGCGAAGCTAGCCGCGCCCCCGGCGCGCCCGCTGCGCCCGAGGGGATGCCTGCGGGCGCAGCCCTCGGGGCAACAGGTTGGGGCCGTGCCCCGCCCGTCGTGGGGCTGCGATATGCCACGGCGCGGGGGAACAGCGGACAATCACGCCGCGGCAGCGGAGCACCGACGCTAGACGCGCCCCGCAGCCCCAACGTGTGCACGCAACACTCACCCCCACGACGCCGCCGAGGGGCTGCCCGCCGGGCCGGTGCCATCACCACAGCCGGGGGCGTCGCGGCCCGCTATCTCGCCTCTAGGAAATCGGCGTGCTCGCGCAGCAGCCGCACCACGTCAGCACGGCCCAGCAGCGCAGCGTCGTACTCGACTCGCATTGCCGTGCGATTCCCCACGCCGTCGGCGGCAAGCAGCTTCAGCACCAGATTCACGCCGAGCACGCGGGACGGCTCGGGCAGGTTGTCTAGGTCATGCTCGGGCAGCCAGTCCGGCCAGTCGTGTTCGCTCGCATCGCCCACAGCGCGACCCTACGGCGTCGAGCCGGGGCCGTGATGAGTGAACGTCGGCACCCACCCCTACGCCCCCACCCCAGCGCCGCCGCACACGCGGCAGGGGTCCCCTCGGGCGGGCGTGGTGCCCTCGGGGCCACACAGCCCACCCAGTACCACGGGGCACCATCGGGCCGCATCGGCCCGGCGAGTGTGTGAACGCAAGACCCCCCCGCCGGTACCCGCCGGGGCGCTGCGGCTAGCCGGTGCCATCACCACCCCCAAGCCGCGACACACCACAGCGCTAGCCCAACGTCAGCGCCGCCGCGAGCGCCGCACCCGCCACCAGGTGATGAGCACCAGCGACACCCACCACCACACGCCGACCACAGCCAGCGCCCACCAGCCCACCACGAACGCCAACAGCACCCCGCCGCCGACCATCACAGCGAGATTCGCAAGCCCCACCGCTGTCTCTTGCCGGTCACGCGCCAGCACCAACCACGACGGACGCCGCAACATCATTCCAGGCTCCTTACTCAGCCGCACGGTGCCCCCCGGCAATCACAACCGGGAGGCACCATCACAGCAACGAACACGCGAGCGCCCTAGCCGAACGTGGCTAGGGCGCTCTTGCGCGTTGTCAGTTTGTAGGGGTGCGGTGCTGACGCTCTACGCACACCGCTTGTACGCAACGATGCAGATGGCCATCACTGCGGCCGTCGCTGCGGCCATCACCGTCGCCGTCTCCAGCACAAGACTGCCGGTCCGGTACACCGCTCTGGCCCCGTAGATCCCGCCGAAGCTCGCAGCGCCCGAGGCAATACACAACGTGATCCAGAATCTGGGTCCGCGCCGTTTGGGGTGCTGTGCGGCGGTCATGGTGTCAGGGTAGTTGGCTGCGCTCATGGCTTGTCTATTCCTCGCGCTCATTTGCAGTAGCTAGTTATGCCGAGTTGACAGCGGAAGCGAGCCTTTATGGCTTCCATTTGCTCGTCGGTGAGGCGGCCGGCGTTATGCTCTGCGTTATACCGCGCTAGGTCACCCGGCGATATGTAGCCAGACTCGGGCGTCGGGTCCGGCTTGGGCGTGTTCGGCTGCTGCGCCGAGCCGCTGCTGCTGTCGCTGCTGCCGCTGTCGCTGCTGCCGCTGTCGCTGCTGCCGCTGTCGCTGCTGCCGCTGCTGCCGCCGCTGTCGCTGTCGCTGCTGCCGCTGTCGCTGCTGTCGTCGCCGCTGACGTTCCTCGGCAGTCGGCTATCCAAGGCGACCACAACCGTGCCGCAAGACGCGGACACCAAGACGCCGACGACTGCCGCTCCTGGGCCGGTCGGAGTGGCAAGCGTTCCCGCGCCGATTCCGAGCGCGCCACAAGCGACGCCAGCGACGAACGTCTGCGCTTCCAACGGGAGAGCGTCCCATGCGTTGAGCAGTTGGTTGTAGGTCATTCTCTTGAAATCTCTATCGGCGTCCCGCGCTTTCAGGCCCGCCTCCATGGCCTTGCGGGCGGCTTCGCGCACCGCGGCGTCCGTGTGCTTGAGGGCTTTACCTAGCCCGTCACCGACTTTCTCGGTTGCATCTTGTACCTGCTGATCGAGCTGATCGGGGGCTTCCTCCAGCTTCCTCAGCCACTCGATTACGCGCAGCGCATTGGCCTCCGTGAACCCGAGTTTTGTGAGCATCTCGCGGGTTGTCGTGCCGCACGTTGCCGGTGCGGGGGTGACTGCGGGCGAGCCGCTGGGGCCGGGCGTGTGAAGCAGGTTGCGGGTGCGCTCGGCCCATGCTTTGCATGGGTCCGTTGCCGCGGTCGATGTTGCGCCGTCGCCTTCGGTCTCGTCGCTGGCGGTCTCGTCGCTGGCGGTCTCGTCGCTGGCGGTCTCGTCGCTGGCGGTCTCGTCGCCGGCTTCCGTGCCGTCGCGGTTGGAGTTGTCGGAGGGCACCGGCTGACAGTTCGGCGGGGTGCCGGTCGTGCCCGACGGGCACGTGTTCGCATCACGGTTGGAGTTGTCGGAGGGGATCGGCTGACAGTTCGGCGGGGTGCCGGTCGTGCCGTCCGGGCACGTTTTCGGAGTAGTGCGGGAGTTGTCAGACGGGACCGGCAGACAGTTCGGCGGGGTGCCGGTCGTGCCCGACGGGCACGTCTTGGGCGGCGGCGCCGTCGTGGGCGGCGGCGCGGTGGTCGTGGTGGTGGTGCGCGGCGTGGTGTCGGGCGGGGGTGAGTAGTTGGTCGATGTCTTGGGCTTGGGCTTGGGATGTGTGTGGGCTACGGACTCGTTCCAGCACTGGCGGCCCGCGAAGGGATCATAGGAGCAGCGCTGGATGGTCTTGGTGTGCGCGTCGGCGGGTTCGGCGCTGACGAGCGGCACTACCGCGAGCACGGCAGCGAACGTGAGCAGCGCGGCGAGCGCAGCTCCTAGGCGTTTGGGCATTGGCGGGTTCCTTCCGGACGGGTTGGCGTGTGGGTGATCCGCGCGCACGCCGGTCCCGGAAGGGGACCCATGCAACTGATGCCGCCCGACGGGCCGGCCTGCGCGCGAATCGTTCACTTCAGGCACAGTCCCCGAATGGATGAACACACATATGAACTTGACGAATTGAAGGCAATCTCGTATGCGCGGGTATCTACGGGGTCTCAGGCCGCGTCGGGCCTGAGCACCGACGCGCAGCACCGCGCCGTGGAACGGGCCGCAGCTGCTCAGGGCTGGCAGATCGTGGAGCGCATCACCGACGGCGCCGTGTCAGGCACGACCCCCACCCAGCAGCGGCCGCTGCTGCAAGCAGCACTCGAGCAACTCCGCGACGGCCACGTCCAGGTACTCGCCGTAGCCCGCTCGGACCGCCTCGCGCGTTCCACGATCGAGCTGCTGCGCCTCTACGAACGCTCCCAGGCCGAGGGCTGGACCCTCGCCGTGCTCGACTTCCCCGCGGGCCTCAGCGGCCCCGAAGGCCGCATGTGCATAGGGTTCCGCGCCCTCGTCGCCGAATTCGAATCCGACATGGCACGCGTCCGCACCAGCGAAGCACTCGAGATCGCCCGACAGCGCGGCACCCGCTTCGGACGACCCAGCCGCCACAGCGACACCGCCAAAAAGCTCGCATCCCGCCTGCGCTCAGCCGGCCACAGCCTCGCCCAGATCGCAGCAGCGCTCACCGACGCCGGCATCGCCACCCCCACCGGCAGCACCGCCTGGAGTCGCTCATCGGCAAGATCCCTGCTGCGCACCATCGACCACGACACCGCCGCCCAAGCACACCAACAGGCCTTCACGCGATCAGACAACGACGGCGACCCGCCAAAGCGGCACGCCGCGTAGACACCATCACCGCCCCGCTTGACACAGCACATCAAGCCTGTGCACAATACGAACGATTAAGGCACACCCCAAAACACCCTCTGACCAGCAGGTTCAGGCCGCCGCGCGGGTCCGGGGCCGAGGTTTGCACCCCGGAAATGACGCCCGAAGAACAACGAAAATCGACGGAATAGCACCACATCACTGCGGTCCGGGCATCCCAAGAACGTCGGCAATGCCGCAGGACAGCGCTCGACCGTCGGAATCAGCCCCGGATGACAGCCTCGCTCGCGGCGAAATCGGTACGGCGTCCGACCTACACTGTTAGGCGGGGCGGATCGCTATGCGAGGGTCGCGAGCACCTCGTCGGTGTGCTCGCCCAGCATCGGTGCGCGCTGCCACGCCCACCAATCGCCGTCGGTGCTGAACGGCGAACCTGGCACGGTGTAGGTGCCGAGCACCGGGTGCTCCTCGGGCCGCCACCAGCCCACCGCTTCGAGATGCGGGTCGTGACGCAGATCACCGACAGTGTTGACCGGGGTGATCGGGATGCGCCGTCGCTGGCCCTCCACGAACAGCTCCTGCTTGGTGAAGCGGCTGGTCAGCTCCTCGACCCACGCATCCACGGCTTCCAGCGCCTCACGGCGCACCACGATGTCGATGAAGATCTCGTCGAGGATGCCCTCGTTGCCGGTCAGCTCGTGCACCCACTGCGCTACCGCGTTCCAGTGAGCCGGCTGGATGGCGATGATCGCCACGTAGCCGTCGGACGCGGGGTACATGCCCATCGGGCTCGTCACCGGGCGGCGGTTGCCCGCCCGGGGCCGCGGCACCTGATCGTCGAGGTACAGCGGCACACCGGTCTCGGGCGACAGCCACAATCCGACTTCCTGCAGCGACAGGTCGATGGTCTGGCCGAGCGCCGGTTCACCAGCCGCTGCCGCCAAGTTGCGTGCGCGCACCGACATCATCGAGCCGATCACCGCATGCAGCGAAGCTCCGTGCATCAGCACGCCGATCTCGCCGGCTGGCGCCAGCGGGGGGCCATGCGGGAAGCCCACGGTGGACGCCAAGCCGCACGATGCCCAGGCGACGAGGTTCGACGAGCGCCAGTGACGTCGCGGCCCTGTCATCCCGAACGGCGTGATCGAGACCCACGTCAGGTGCGGGTACCGCTCGACGATGCCGGAGACACCGAGCCCTGCCTCGCCGACGTCCGCCAGCCATGGGTAGCCCTCTTGTGCAGCGGGCATCGCGTCGTCGAGCACCACGTCTGCGCTGGCAATGAGCTGCACGAGTGCGTCAATGTCGTTCAGATCGGTCGGGTCCAGCACCACGCTGCGTTTCGACGCCGCGTAGTACGCCCACCACAGGCTGGCCTCGGGGCCTTCGTGACCCGGCGCCAGCGGCGGCATGTTGCGGATGGGACTTCCCCCAGGGGGTTCCACGCAGATCACGTCGGCGCCGAGCGCTGCCCAGACGCGGGTGCCGTACGCGCCCGACAGGCCGGTCAGATCGAGCACCCGCACGCCGCTCCATGGCCCGTGGCCTTGCTGTGCAAGGCTCATTGAACGCCGCCCGTGACGTTGCCCTCGGCGTCGTAGAACTCCGCTATCCCGACCGATTCGTACCAGCGGTCGAACGGCCGCTCCAGCACGACTTCGGGTCGGGCATCGACGAACGCCGTCCCGTCCGCGACCATCTGCTCCACGTCGTCGTGCGCATAGCCGATCTCGGTGAGGACGTCGACGGTGTCGCCACCCATGTTGGGGCCGGCGCGGGTCACGTATGGGGGCGACTCGCTCATGCGCACCGGGTTGCGAACGAACAGGTCGCGACCCAGTCGTGGACTCGGGGCGATCGAGTACGGACGTCGGTCGTGCACCTGGGGATCGGCCAGCACGCCCGTGTGGTTCAGCACCTCGTACGCCGCAATGCCCAGCGCTTGCAGCTCCGCAGCCGCTTGCTGGGGGCTGCGGCGGCTGGTCCAGGCCGACAGTTCGGCATCGATCGCATCGTGGTTGGCGATGCGATCGGCCAGCGTGGCGTGCGGGTAGGTGGACAACGCAGCCTGGTCGACGGCGTCGTGCGCAGGCACATCAGACCATTCGGCCAAACCCGCCAGCGCCTGCCACGCCTCGTCGTCGGGCACCTCGACGGCGATCCAGCGATCGTTGCCCGCGCATGGGTAGATCCCCGCAGGTGCCGCCCACGCGACCCGGTTGCCATTGCGAAACGGCTCGGGCACGCCGAGGTCCTGGCCGACCAGGTATGGCCCCAGGAACGACACGGTGGTCTCGAGCTGGCTGATGTCGATGAACCGGCCCTCACCTGTGCTGTCCCGCTCGTGCAAGGCCGTGACGATCGCCAGCATGGTGTGCAGCCCGCCCATGTAGTCCGGCGGGGCGATGGAGGGAATGCCGGCGGGTTCCTCGTGCGGGAAGCCAGTGAGCGCGTCCCATCCCACGAGCGGTGCCTGATTCGGACCGAAGGCCCGGAACGGGTAGTACGGCTTGTCGGGGTCGACGCCGAACCCGGTCATGCCTGCATAGATGATGTCGGGGCACACCTGCTTGACGGATTCGTAGTCGAGTCCGAGCTCGGCGATGCCCGGCGCCGCGAAGTTCGTCAGGAACACGTCGCACGTGGCCAGCAGGCGTTTCGCAGCCTCAAGCGCCTGGGGCTGTTTCAGCTCGAGGCCAACCGAGCGCTTGCCGGCCGACATCTCGGGCACGTAGGGACCTGTGTCGCAGAAGACATCCGCCAAATCGGGATCGCGAGCCCATGCGGAGCCGAACGCTCGCGCCACGTCGGGATAGCTGTGGGCCTCCACCTTGAACACCTCGGCCCCGTGATGAGCCATGGCCTTGCCGCAGCACGGCGCTGCCACCGCAATGCTGATCTCGAAGACCCGGATCCCTGCAAGCGGTCTGCGGTCAGCGCTCGCCGTCATCGATGACACCTCATGTGCTCCGATCCCATAGCCCGGTGACCTTACTCCCGGCCGCTTGCGGGACTTGTGCCAGCTGACTGGGCTCAGTATCGCTAGCGACAGCAGCCGCGGCACCGGCCGGCGGCGCGTGCTAGGACAAGATCCCGGCGGCGGGAAACGCTTGCCGCCAGGCCAAGCCGGAGGGTTGCCCCGACATGACTGATTCCGCCGATTCACCGACCGAGGTCGTCGGAAAGTTCATCGCCTGCATCGAAGCGAAGGACCTCGACGGGGCGGCCGCCCACGTCTCCGACGACGTCTATTACGACAACGTGCCGGTGGGCGATATGACTGGCCCCGACGCCATGAAGGAGTTCCTGAGCGGCCTGACGAAGGGCGACGGGCCCGTGGAGTTCGAGGTCGTCCGCCAGACGGCCACCGGCAACACCGTGATGAACGAGCGGGTCGACCGCTTCCACACCGGCTCCGGCCGGCTGATCGAGCTGCCGGTGATGGGGATCTTCGAAGTCAACGACGGCCTGATCACCTTCTGGCGGGACTACTTCGACAACGGCATGTTCATGCGCCAGATCAAGGGCTGAAACCGCGTGGCCTACCAGTACGAGGGATTCGACCTCACTGGCAAAGTCGCTGTCATCACCGGCGGCAACGGCGGCATCGGGCTGGGCTACGCCCGCGGTGTCGCTGCTGCGGGTGCCGACGTCAGCATCTGGGGCACGAATCCCGACAAGAACGCGGCGGCCGAGGCCGAGCTGCGCGAGATCAACCCGTCCGCCAGTGCCCTTCGCTGCGATGTCTCCGACGAGGAGCAGGTGGAAGAGGCCATGGCGGCAGTGGTCGAGCGCTACGGACGGGTCGATGCCTGCTTCCCGAACGCCGGCATCGGCACGCAGAACCAGAAGGGCTTCCACGAGCACTCCAACGAGGACTGGTTCAGCGTCATCGACGTGAACCTGCACGGCGTGTTCTTCACGCTGCGCGCCGCCACCCGCCAGATGATCGCCCAAGGCGAAGGCGGCTCGTTGGTGCTCACCTCGAGCGGCACAGCGATCCAGGGCGCTGCCCGGGGCCAGGCCTATGCAGCCACCAAGGGCGCCATGCTGGCGATGATGATGGGCCTGTCGGTCGAGATGGCCCGCTACAAGATCAACGCCAACGCCGTCATTCCGGGCTGGATCGACACCGCCATGACCGAGCGGCTGTTCACCTGGGACAAGTTCGTCGACAACGTGATGCCCCGCATACCCATGCGCCGATGGGGCGTGCCAGACGACTTCGGTGCCATCGCGGTATATCTCATGAGCGACGCAGCCCGCTGGCACACCGGCGACGTCATCAAGATCGACGGCGGTTTCAGCATCTTCTGACGCCTCGTGCAATTCGCCGTGCGTCATCGATTTACGAAGCTGTGTTAGGTTTTTTGGCGCGGGGATTCCGGCTCGCGCCATCCGAGCGACTGCGCTGTCCCACAGCGATGCCGCATTCGGTGCCACAGCGAGCTGGGCGCTGAGTCACGAGGGGGACATCGTGGAGGAATACGACATTCACATCAAGGACGGCACGATCGTGGACGGGACACGCGTGCCGAGCTTCCGCGGCGACCTGTGGATCTCCGACGGGCGGATCGCCCAGATCGGCGGCCGTCCCGACAAGCCTTCCAAGGAAGTCATCGATGCCGGTGGCTGCATCGTGGCCCCGGGCACCATCGATCTGCACACCCACTACGACGCGCAGATCCGTTGGGATCCCTACTGCTCCATCTCGAGCTGGCACGGGGTGACCTCGGTGGTGCTGGGCAACTGTGGTTTCGGGTTCGCTCCCTGCAAGCCCGACTTCCGCGAGCGGTCGATGCTCACGATGGTGCGCACCGAGGCGATCCCGCTGGCGGCGATGCAGGAGGGCATGCTGCCGAAGTGGGACTGGGAGACCATCCCGGAGTATCTCGACTCGCTGGACCGCACGCCGAAGGGCGTCAACGTCCTGCAGTACATGCCGACGGCGTCGCTGATGATCTACGTGATGGGCCTCGAAGCGGCAAAGACCCGTCCGGCCAACAATGCGGAGCGCAAGGAGATGCAGCGCCTGCTGCACGAGGGCATGGACGCCGGCCTATGCGGCTTTTCCATCCAGCGTCTCGGACCCAACTCCACTCAGGCCGACTTCGACGGCTCGCCGATGGTCACCGACACCATGATCGACGACGACATCTTCGTGCTGGCCGAAGTGCTGCGTGAGCGTGACGAGGGCTTCATCCAGCTCACGCAGGCCACGAGCCCCGACGTCAACAATCCGGAGGATCTCGACTTCAAGCGGCGGCTGGCCGAGGTCAGCGGCCGACCGATCATCGACAACGTGGTGCCGGTGAGCCAGCGCAACCCGCGGGTGCACGAGGAACGGCTCGAATGGCTCGAACAGGCCCACAACGACGGGCTGCGCATCTTCGGCCAGGGCGCCTCCATCCGCACGGGCTTCGCCTTCTCGCTCGACGAGTGGAACCTGTACGACTCGAGCCCGGCGTGGCGCGAAGCAACCACGGGCTCACTCGAGGACAAGATCCGCAAGATGAAAGACCCTGCCGTGCGGGATCGGCTGCGTGCCGAGACCGACGAGGCGGCGACGCTGTTCGCGAACACGCAGGGCGCGGTCGGCGGACCACCCCGCAAGCTGGTCGTGCAGGGCGTGGCGCGACGTCAAGACCTGCAGAAGTACGTGGGCAAGTCGCTGGGCGAGATCGCCGAGATGGAAGGCAAGCACTACATCGACGTGATGTTGGACCTGTCGCTCGAGACCGATCTGAAGACGGAGTTCCTGGGCGAGGGTCCCGAGTTCAACGTGGACCACATGTCGGCGGTGTACACCGACTCGCCGTACACGATCCCTGGCGTGTCCGACGGCGGTGCGCACACCAAGTTCTTCACCGGCGGTGCATGGACGACGGACTTCTTGGCGTGGATCGTGCGTGACGAGCAGCGGCTGACGGTCGAGGAGGCGCACTACCGGATGTCGGCGCTTGCAGCTCATGCGGCCGGATTCCAGGATCGCGGTGTACTGAAGGAGGGCGCCCCAGCCGACGTGCTCGTCTATGACATGGACGAGCTGGCCATCGATCCCGAATGGATCGGCGAGGCCGTCTACGACCTGCCCGGCGGCGAGTGGCGCCGCGTGCAGCGTGCGCATGGCTACCGGCACATCCTGGTGAACGGTGTCGAAACGTTCCAAGACGGGGAGTGCACGGGCGCCACACCGGGCAAGCTCCTGCGCCACGGCCGCGGTTAGAGCTTCTGTGCCGCCCGGCGGGGCGGGTCCTGTCACCACTGTGTTCCCTGCACGGGCGCAAGCGCCCGCGCGCCCCGCAGTCCTCGCAAGCTGCGGGCTGCGGGGGCCCCGTTCGGTGCCACCCACCCCGCCTACCTTGGCGCAGTGGTAGTGCGCGACTAAGTCGTGGCGATGACTTGGGCGAGGGCGGCGACGCCTTCTTGGATGTCGTCTTGGGAGAGGCTGCCGAAGCAGAGGCGCATACGGCGTGCGCCCCAAGCGGGTTCTACTGACCAGGCTGCGCCTTCGTTGAACTGGATGCCTCGCTTGGCCGCTGGCGCCAGATAGCTCGACGTGTCGGTGCCGGCTGGGAATGTGAGCCATACGAAGATGCCGCCCTTGGGGTCGGTCACCTGCACCGGTCCGCCGAGCTTGATCGCCACTTGTGACAGCGCACCCATGTGGGTGTTCACGGCGTGGCGCATCACCGCACATTTCTCTCGCAGCGTTTCCCGCAGCTGGGCTACGTGGTCGTCAAAGTGGGCTGCTGCGTACTCGGCGAGCACGAGCTGTTCGATTGCACCGGTGCCGGCATCGTCCTTGAGGGCCATGAGCTGGCGCACGATGGGCACGTCGCCCACGATGTAGCCGACGCGGAGCGCAGGCGCGATCGACTTGGAGAACGAGCCGCAGTAGATCACTGCGCTCTGTCCGCCGGATTCGGCACAGTCCAGTGCACGCAGCGTCGGTGGACGCTCGCCAGTCCACTGGAGATCGGAATAGCACTCGTCCTCGAATATCGGCACGCCGAAGTGCCGGGCGATGGCCAGGATCTCCCGCCGGCGCTCGACCGGCATCACCGATCCGGTGGGGTTCTGCACCGTCGGGATGGTGTAGATGAAACGGGGCGGCGTGCCGGCCGCAGCCAGCTCGTCGAGCAGGCCGGCAAGCCGTTCCGGAACGATCCCGTCGTCGTCGAGCTCGACGCCGACGCATCTGGATCCTCGCCGGGCGACCTTCGAGATCATCCCCCCGTACGTCGCCTCTTCGGCAACCACGACATCGCCCGGGCGCAGGAACGCCGCATTGACGAGGTCGAGCGCCTGCAACGAACCGGACACCACGAGCACCTGCTCGCTGCTCGTCGGCATGTGTGCATTCGCTGCCAGCGATCCGGCGATGAACTCACGCAACCCGTCGAAGCCCTGCGGATTGCCGCCGAGGTTGTACGTAGCGAGCTCGGAGCCGTGCTTGGTGAGAACTGCCATCGCCGCCTCGGTCAGGCCGCCCACCGGCACGCTCGGCGAGTCGTTGTTCCCGCCGACGAAGCTGAAGCGCGGGATGGGCGTCCACGCCCCCGCCGGCTGAGGCAGGCCCTCGGCCATCTTGGCTGCCATGTCGAACGCGCTCGCTGGCGCGTTGCCGTGCGGTGGGCCGGTCTGCGGCACGATGCTCTCTCCGGTGATGCTCGGCGGGCTCGGCTAGGCGTCCGAGACCACGATTCGCTGGGCGAACAGCCATCGCCCGTCGACCTTGCGGACGATGTCGTCGTAGTGCCCGACCAGCAGGATCCTGCCGCCGTCAGCCAGCGGCTTGACCATCTGCAGGTGGCTGAACACAGTGGCCTCGGATCCGTCGCCGTCGGCCACCACGTTGGTTACCCAGTGCTGTGCCGAGGCGAATTCCGCGTACTGCTCTTCGGTCGAGTACGCGGCGGCGAACGCCCGCAGCTCGTCCCGGCCGTTGAAGGTGCCGACGATCCCGATGAACTGCCCGTCGGGAGCGAACGTATCGGCGTACCCGTCGGCATCGCCGGTGTCGATCGCCTTGTTGTAACGAGAGATGAGGTCCCGTATCTCGACTCGGTCGTCATTTGTCAGTGCCACAGCTCTCCCCCAGTGCTCTGCCGGCCTGTTGGCGTCAACTTACTGCGGCGCGGTTCGCGCAGCTCTGGCCCTCGGGGTGTCGGCTCGTTCTGGGCGTTAGCTATGCCTACTGAACTGCAGCAGGCACCGTCACTATTCAGCATTCGGCCATCTGGATACGTGCCGAGTCCCCTGCTTATACTTCGATTGGTGCGCACGGTCCGGGCATTTCGGTCAAAGCGAGACCGGCGAGACGCCGACCCGGCGGCGCCGGATGACTTGGCCCGGAACGGCCGAGGTCGACACTGGCCGGGGGCACGCTCGATCATCCTCGATGGCGTCACCCACTCGTACAGCCAGGCCCACGGAGTCAGTTCCCCCAAAGGCCTCGATCCCGCCGACGCAATCGCCCAGGGCAGCTATTCGGTATACGACCTGTCGCTGCGTGTCGAGCCCGGCGAGTCGGTCGCGCTGCTCGGCCCCAGCGGTTGCGGCAAGACCACGTTGCTGCGCCTGATCGCAGGCCTCGAACGTCCCCTGGCTGGCACTATTCAGCTCGGCGAGAGGTTCGTCTCGGGACCGCCGGGGCGAGGCGGTTCCTGGGTGGCTCCCGAGTCGCGCCGTGTCGGGATGGTGTTCCAGGACTGGGCGCTGTTCCCGCATCTCACCGTGGGCCGGAATGTCGGCTACGGGCTCGAACGGTCGACACGAACGCCGGGCCGTATCGCCGAAGCACTCGACCTAGTGGGTCTGTCCGGGTTTGCCGAACGCATGCCCTCCACGCTGTCGGGCGGGCAGCAGCAGCGTGTCGCGCTGGCGCGAGCGCTGGCGCCCCGCCCTGGTGTGCTCTTGCTGGACGAGCCCTTCTCCAATCTCGACTCATCGCTGCGCGAGGACGTTCGCAGCGAGGTCCGGCGGCTGCTCATCGAACTGGGCATCACGGCCGTCTTCGTGACCCACGACCAGGACGAGGCCTTTGTGGTCGGCGACCGCGTGGGCGTGCTCTGCGAGGGCCGTCTCGCGCAGGTCGACACACCCGATGGCCTCTACCGCCGACCTGTCGACCCGTTCGTGGCCGACTTCGTGGGCACAGCGTCATGGCTGCGCTGCGGTGCCTCGGATGGCTTTGCGCACACCCCGCTCGGACGCCTCCCTCTCAGCAACGCCGCCGGCGAGAGCGGCAACGGGACGGCATCCAACGCCGCAGACCGAGTTGTCGACGTGATGCTGCGCCCGGAGCAGCTCAGCTTGGCCCAGGGCGCCACAGCCGAAGTCGAACTGGTGGAGTTCTACGGGCACGACTCGATGGTCGTGGCGAATCTCGACGGCACTCAACTGCGCGTGCGCTGCGGACCCGATCCCGAAGTACGTCGCGGCGACTCGGTCGCTGTCGAGTTCACCGGCACCAGCGTCGTTGCATTCGCTTAGCCGCTACCCGCACGCAGCGGGGAGATGACCTGCTCGGCGAAGCGGTGGGCTGGCTCGGCGCTGTCGGGGTTGCCGAAGTCGAGCACGAAGTGGCGGATGCCCACATTCACCAGCGAAGCCAGGAACTCGGCGTACTCGGCAGACTCGCTGTCAGTTGTGGGCAGTGCGCGCTCGACAGTGGTGGACATCTCCAGGCCAGCCGGATCGCGTCCGAGACGCTCGAGCTCGTCCAGCACGATGCCGCACTTGCGCCGTAGCGCTTCGAGATCCCGCCGCCACGGCGTGTTCCAGATGTCGGCATGGCGGGCGGCAACCTTCAGGCCGATCTGCTCTCCCGAGGCTCCGATGCAGATCGGCGGCGGAACTTCAGGCAGCGGTGGCGCTGCAGCACCGTCGATGCGATAGTGCTGCCCTTCGAAGCTGGGGTCATCCCGCGTCCACATCAGCCGGCAGATCGTGACCACCTCTTCGAGCTGGGCAAACCGCACTTTGGGCGAGGGAAATTCGTAGCCGTACGCCTCGTACTCGTCGCCGCGCCAGCCCGCCCCGATGCCCAGGATGAATCGGTTGCCCGACAGGTACTGCAGTGTCGCCGCCATCTTGGCTGTCAAGGCCGGCGGCCGGTAGCCGTGCCCGAGCACGTGGTGGCACAGCTGCACATCGGGCAGGCGAGCCGCACACCAGGTGATCGTTGTCCACGCTTCGAGGAATGGATCAGTCTTG
The DNA here is from genome assembly GCF_965204125.1 of Candidatus Poriferisodalis sp. Taxonomy (GTDB): domain Bacteria; phylum Actinomycetota; class Acidimicrobiia; order Acidimicrobiales; family Poriferisodalaceae; genus Poriferisodalis. The sequence goes on from NZ_OZ241968.1 coordinate 3,150,150, forward strand.
GCGTCGAACCCGTAGAAGTGATCGGCGATCCACAGCGAGTCGAAGTGCCCGATCACCTCGGGCAGCAGCCACTCCACCTGGTCGGCCACGATCGGCCGGTGATCGCTCCACCGGTTGCCGATGCACGGCGACAGCCACCCGAACCTGAGCGAATTCTCCCCAGTCACGGCGTCACACTAACGACGCGCTCGCGATCGCCGCTGGGCGAGCCCGGCGTTTTGCACCTGCCTCACCCGATGGTGGGGTCAGGGGCGGACGGCGCGCTTGTTGGGGCGGCGGGCCAGCTCTTCGAGGACCGGCTGGGCCAGCTTCACGAAGGTGCAGGCCAGGCGCCGGGTCTCGCGTGGATCGATGAGGTCGACGACATCGCCGTGCATCGCGGCCTTGAACGGCGAGCGGAGCCGCAGCAGCCGCTCCTCGATCATCTCCCGATGCGCCTCTGGATCGGGTGCCGCGTCGATCTCACGCCGGTACGCCGCCGCCACGCCGCCCTCGATAGGGATGCCGCCCCACTCCCCCGCAGGCCAACCGAAGCGCAGGTTGAGCGCATGCGGCAGGCCGATGCTGTTGGGCGCATCGGCGGCCACGCCGTAGGACTTGCGGACGTTGAACTCCACCTTGGGCACGCTCGCCTCCGCTGATGCAATCAAGGCACGCACGCCCCGGCGCATGGTGGCCTTGCGCTCAGCAGCAGAGCCCAGCATGAACCCGGGCATGTCCAGGAAGATCAGCATCGGCAGGTTGAACGCGTCGCACAGGTCCACGAAGTGCGCGTACTTGTCGGCGCCGTCGCCGTCCATAGCCCCGGCCAGCCGCATCGGATCGCTGCCGACCACCCCCACGCTGTAACCGTCGAGCCGGGCGAACCCGGTGATGATCGCTCCGGCGTAGTGGCGCCGCATCTCGAAGAACTCGCCGTTGTCGACGACGTGGCGGATGAGCGCCCGGGCGTCGTAGCCGGCTCGCCGGTTGGTGGGAATGATGTTCAGTAACTCCTCGGGCCGGCGATCAGGCGGGTCACCGGTGTCCACGCGAGGTGCCACATGCGCGGTCGTGTTGGGCAAGTACGAGAGGAACTGCCTGATCTGGTCGAACGCGTCCTCTTCGCTCTCGGCCACGTTGTCCACCTGGCCGCTCTCGTACACGTGCATCCGGTAGCCGCCGAGTTCCTCCTTCGACAGCGTCTCACCGGTAGCCCGCTGCACCACTGGCGGGCCTGACGGGAAGATCTGCGACTGGCCCTTCACCATCACCGTGAAGTGAGACATGAGCGCCGCAGCGGCGGGCCAGCCCGCGACCGAACCCATGATTCCCGCAGCCACCGGCACCTTGGTCAGCATTTCCACGCCTTGCCACCACATGTCGCCCTCCGGCAGCGCCATCTGGCCCGACTCCTCATCAGACCGTGAGCTGTGGCCGACGCCTTCGCGCAGCTGCACATAGGGGATGCCGTACGTGATGGCCAGCGGCTGGGCGAACTGGTGCGGGATCTTGTGGACGTTGTGGGGGCTGCCACCCGAGATCGTGAAATCGTCGCCGCCGATCGCCACCGGTCGCCCGTCGAGCTCGGCGAGGCCCATCACGTAGCCGCCGGGCGTGAACCCGATGATGTTGCCCTCGTCGTCGTACTCGGGGCCGCCCATGAGCCCACCCATCTCAATGAACGTGCCCGGGTCGGCCATCTTGGCAATGCGTTCGCGCACCGTGTACCGACCGCCCTGGTGCTGGCGGTCGATGCGTTCAGGGCCACCCATCTCGGCCGCGAGCTCCTTGAGGTACGCGATCTCGGCGATCGCGTCCTCCCAGGACATCCCCGGCTTCCACGTCTCCCGATCCGGATCAACTGGCATTGCGAACTCCCCGCTCGACGCCAACGAGTGATCTCGCTGCGATATGAGATCGAAGAGGAGGCTAGATGGGCACAGATGACGGGGTTCGGTGGCCGCAGTAAGTTTCGGCGGCGAGGCGCAGGCTTCTGGGCGCCGCTGAGACTGACAGGGGACCACGATGGAATTGGGACTGTTCACCATGCCGAGCCACCCGCCCGAGCGCGACCTGCGCGAAGGATGGGAGTGGGATCTTCAGGTCATCGAGTGGGCCGATGAGTTCGGCTTCGGCGAAGCCTGGATCGGCGAGCATCACGCGGCCAAGTGGGAGCCGCATCCTGCGCCGGACCTGCTGACGCTCGCCGCATTGCAGCGCACGAAGTACATCCGCATCGGCCCCGGCGGCTTCCTGATGCCCTACTACCACCCGGCCGAGCTGGCGAACCGCATCTCGCTGCTCGACCACATTTCGCAAGGCCGGCTGAACTTCGGCGTGGCCGCAAGCGGGCTCCCGAGCGACTGGGAGATGTTCGGGGTGGACGGCATGGCCGGCGAGAACCGCGAGATGACCCAGGAATCGGTTGAGTTCATCATGAACCTGTGGACTCAAGAGCCGGGCTGGACCCATGAAGGCAAACACTGGAAAGGCGCGGTGCCCCACGGCATGCCCGACATGGAGCTCGTGCAGCACCTCAAGCCCTTGCAGCAACCTCACCCGCCGATCGGCGTCGCCGGGCTGAACTCGCCCTCGCCGACGCTGGAGATGGCCGGCGAGAAGGGCTGGCTGCCCCTCAGCTTGAATCTGAATCCGCAGTACGTCAGTGGCCACTGGGACTCCTATGAGGCGGGGGCGAAGCGAGCGGGCCGTGAGGCGCACCGCAGCGACTGGCGCATGGTGCGCGAAGTCTTCGTCGCCCCGACCGACGAGGAGGCCTGGGAGCTGTCCTACGGCGGGATGATGGGCCGGATGATGACCGATTACTTCATCCCGCTGCTCGGCGCTTTCGACTTCCACAAGTTCCTCATCGACGAGCGCAACCCGCCTGCGGACGGTGTCGTCACCGTGGAGTACTGCGCCCGCAACAACTGGTTCGTAGGTTCGCCGCAGACCGTCGCCGAGAGCATCGAGAAGGTGTACGCCGACGTCGGCGGCTTTGGTCACCTGCTGCTGTTCTGCTTCGACTACTCCGAAACACCGGAGTCTGCCGAGGCATGGCGCCGCTCGATGGACCTGCTCGCCAACGATGTCATGCCACGGGTGGCACACCTCACCGGAGACTGAACCTGCGCAAACGCTGAGTGCTGCCTCGGCCCGACGAGTCCGGCGACTGGGACGAATACAGTGACAAGCCATGGTGTCGGCACCGCGAGCGGCCACTTCGCCAGCACTTCGGACGCTTCGAACGGAGGCCGAGGCGCTGGTTGAGCTCGGTCGGCGCCGCATCTCCCAGTATTCGGGTATCGGTGCGCGGCGTGCGGCCCGACGGCCGCCGATCTGGCCGCCGGTCCCAGAACTGCCCAAGGGCGACCCCCGTCTCGGACTGCGGGATCGCTGGTACCTGCTGGGTGTGGCCGATCTGGTCGGCAGCCAGCCGGTGCCGACACGCCTACTCGGCGAGGACCTGGTGGCGTGGCGCGACGGTGACGGCGCGGTACGACTTATGGCCGACCTGTGTCCGCACCGGGGCGCCCGGCTGTCGGTCGGCGATGTCGTCGGCGGCCAGTTGCAGTGCGCGTATCACCACTGGCGGTTCGACGGCGATGGCCAGTGCATATCGGTGCCGTCCCAGGGTGGCGCCTGCTCGCTGGCGGAGCGCACCCGCGTCAGCGTGAGCTATCCCGTCCGTGAGCAGGCCGGCTATCTGTGGGCGTGGATCGGCGAGAACGAGCCTGCCCCGCTCAAGCTTCCGCCTGAGTTCACCGACGAGCGCTACTCGACGTTTCCCGAAACCGTGGAATGGGGCGCGAACTGGCTGCTGGCGCTCGAGAACCTCGTGGATCTGATGCACGCGCCGTTCCTGCACGCCCGCTCGATCACCCTCAACGAGGGGATCACCAACGACCGGGTGGTGGTCGACGATCACGACGACGGCTTCGAGGTCCGCCGGCGAGACCAGGCGGGCACCAACTTCGACTGGATCGACATCCACACCGGCGAGCTTGCGTACGTCCGCTTGGACATCCCGCTGCCGCCCAGCGCCGGGCCCGGTCCGCCGCTGCGGATCCTGGGATTCCTGACCCCGCGTGACAATGCCGCGACGCTCGTGCACTTTCCCCGATTCCGTGCGGTGTCGGGCCGCGAGCGTCGTATCTGGCGGACGCTGTACCGGCTGCGCCTGCGCGGCACCCACCTGCACGTGCTCAATCAAGACAAGGAGATGCTGGAGGGCCTGCGCACCGTCGAGGAAGCCCGCCGCGACGAGCACCTCGCCCAGGCTGACCGGCCCGTGGTGCACCTGCGTCGGGCGCTCGAGCCGGACTTCGAGGCGCAACGGCAGCGTTTCGGCCTCGACGAGCCGACGCCCCCGGAACCTCTTGCCCTGGCTGACTGATGCCGGGCCTCACGTAACCTGCGACCGCCGACCACCACAGGACACCAACGATGACCCAGACCGCCGCCGGAGCTGCCGAGCTGGAGGCTCGGATCGACGACATGTGCGCCATGCGCGACAGCCGGCGCGAGGACTGGGACACTTTGGCGTTTCAGACCAAGGCAGGCCCGCAGTACCGGCGCGCGCAGATCCGCTACATCGGCTCGGGCGGCACCGGCAACCACGAGGGTGACGAGCGGGCGCTGGCCGCCGAGCACTTCACCTTCTCCAACATGCTGCTGCCGCCGGGCGCCGAAGGCCCTGAGCACACCCACCACGACGTGGAGGAAGCGTTCTTCGTGCTCGAAGGCGAGCTCGAGGTAACAATCCACGACGGCGATGACTCCGCCAGCCGGCTGCTCGGCTACCGCGATCTCATCAAGATCCCGGCGGGCACTGCTCGATCGCTGCGCAATGTGGGCAAAACAGACGCTCTGTTCGTCGTCATGCTGGGTGCATCGAAGCCCCAGCTGCCCACCTATCCCCCGCACTCCCCCATGGCGGGGATCACGCGGGACTGAATCGTCAGCGCGACCGGCTCCAGCATGAGCCTGCACGGTCGCCGCGTCGTCGTCACCGGCGCCGGGCGCGGTCTCGGCGAAGCCATGGCGCGTGCGATTGCAGCCGAGGGCGGGTCGGTTGTCGTGGCCGAGCAGGTACCCGAGCGCGGCGAGCGGGTCACGAGCGACATCAGGTCTGCCGGCGGTGCTGCCGAGTTCGTCCCGACCGATGTGAGCGACGAGTCGTCGGTCGCCGATCTCGCAGCTCATGTCTCGGGCAGCGGCGGCCTCTGGGGCGTCGTCAACAACGCCGGCCTGGCCGACGCCGTGGGCGGCAAGACGTTCTGGGACATCACGCCCGACGAGTGGGACCGCATTCACACGACCAACGCTCGGGGGCCGTGGCTGGTGAGCCGGGCGCTCGCCCCGCAGATGATCGGCGCAGGCGAAGGCCGGATCGTCAACATCGCCTCGGATGCGGCGCTGTACGGATCGCCGCGGCTTGCGCACTACATCGCCTCGAAGGGAGCGCTTATCGCTCTGACACGGGCCATGGCACGAGAACTGGGAGACCACGGCATCACCGTGAACGCTGTGGCACCAGGGCTGACAGAAGGACCCTCGGCCGAGAGGATCCCTGCGGAGCGACATGCTCTGTACGCCGCCAACCGGGCCATCAGCCGGCCCCAGCAGCCGGAGGACGTGACTGGCGCAGTCACGTTCCTGCTGTCCGAAGACGCCGGCTATATCACCGGTCAGACCATCGTCGTTGACGGCGGCTTCGTGATGCCATGAGTGACGGACCCGCTCGCAACGGCGGCGACTTGCTCGTCGAGGTGCTGAGGACACTCGACGTCGAGGCTGCGTTCGGCGTGGTGAGCGTGCACAACCTGCCGCTGGTTGATGCCCTGACGCATCAGCTGCGATGGGTGCCCACCCGCAGCGAGGCAGCAGCCGTCAACGCCGCCGACGGCTACGCCCGCGTGAACCGCACACCTGGCTGCGCAGTCACCTCCACCGGCACCGGTGCAGCAAATGCAGCCGGTGCACTTGTCGAGGCCCTGACCGCGGGCACGCCGGTACTCCACGTCACCGGCCAGATTCCCAGCGAATACCTAGGGCGCGGCCGTGGTGTGATCCATGAGACCCGGGACCAGCTCGGGCTGCTGCAGGCCTGCTCGGTGTCCGCGGCAACCATCGGAGCAGATGCGCTGTCCAATTTCGCTGCGGCTGCCGGTCGTTTGGGCTGTCACCCGCGTGGACCGGTCAGCCTGGAGTGGCCGATCGACCTGCAGTACGGCGAAACGACCCCGTTCGAGCCACAGACGGGAGGCACTGCGGCGTTCTCGTCAGGTTCGGTCGAAATGCCCGAATCTGACGATGCCGCGCTGGATCGGGCCGTCGAACTCATCGCAACTGCGGAACGGCCGCTGGTGTGGGCGGGCGGCGGTGCGGTCGGCTGCGGGGAACAGATCGACGATCTGCTGCGACAGACCGGCGCCGGCCTGTTCACCTCCAACGCCGGTCGGGGCGTGCTGCCCGAGACCGACGACCGGGTTATCGGCAACTTCGCGGCTTCGGCGGCGGGTGCCGAGTTGCTGGCCGAGGCCGACTTGCTGGTCTCGGTCGGTACGCACTTCCGCTCCAACGAGACCCGCAGCTACCGGCTCGCCATGCCGCCGGTGCACATCCAGATCGATGTCGACTCCGCTGCGGTCGGGCGGGCGTACCCGGCCGATGTCGGGATCGTGGGCGAGGCCGGCGTCGTGCTCGATGCGCTCGGCCAACGACTCGCCAACAGCCGGCCGCGGACGACACCATCGTGGAGCGCTGCAATCACCGCTACTCGAGAGCAGTGCAGAGAGCAGCTGCGCCGCGACATCGGGCCCTATTCGAAGATCTGCGACATCATGACGAGCGTGCTCAGCGATGGGGCACCTCGTGTCCGCGACATCACCATCCCGAACAGCTCGTGGGGCAACCGCCTGCTGCCGATCATCGACCCCGCCACCAACGTGGTGCCCCGCGGCGGCGGTATCGGTCAGGCTGTGGGAATGTCGATCGGCGCCGCAGTCGCCCGTCCCACTGAGCCGACCATGGTGATGGTCGGCGACGGCGGTCTTGCGCCGCAGCTCGGCGAGCTGGCCACCCTCGCCCAGGAGAACCTGCCGGTCACAGTCGTGGTCTTCGACGACCGCGGCTACGGCGTGCTGCGCAACACGCAGGACCGACACCTCGGCCGGCGCTCGGGCGTCGATCTGTTGGCCCCTGATCTTGCTTCGGCAGCAACGGCATTCGACATGGGCTATTCCGATGCGTTAACGCCTGACGACTTCGCCCGTGCGTTCGAGGCAGCCATGAATGCGGGAAGCCCGCAGTTGATCCGGGTGGACTGCGAGGCACTCGGACCGATGCCGGTGCCGTTCGTGCCGCCGGTCGAGATGCCTTCGGTGGACCGATGACCACTCGCGCAACCGACAGATGTCGGGACAAGCTGCGGTGAGCGTGGAGCCAGGATCCTCAGCGGGTCCGTCATCGAGCGGGCTGATCTCGCGTAGCCACCTGGGTATCGAACCGTTCACGCTGACCCGGCCGGCGTCGCTGGCCGACGCGGCGGCCGGCGTAGCAAACGGGGCGTGGGCACACGCGGGCGGCATCGACGTTGCTCAGCGCCTGCGGAACGGCGAATCGACCGAGTCCATGGTGCCGCTAGGTGGCCTCGAGACGCTCACCGAGATCTCGCTGCGTGACGGCGCGCTGTTCATCGGGGCGGCAGTCACGCACGCCGGCATCGAATCCGACGCGCTCGTGCGTGCCCATCGGCCTGATCTGGCTGCCGCGTGGCGAACGATCGGCAACATACGCATCCGCACCGCCGGCACCGTCGGCGGCAACCTCATGTCGCTTGACGCCGGCTACGACGCGGCACCGATCCTTGCAGCGGCAGGCGCCGAGCTGATCTTCCTCGACCCCGGCGGCACCGAGCAGCGCTGCTCGGTGGCCGATCGGGCCGCGGGCAGGCTGCTGGTGGGCTGCGAGGTGCCGCTTGAAGGCCGTGTCGTGTACGACCGATCGCTCAAGCCGGTCGCCTCGGTGGCCGTCGGCGATCGGTACACCGCCATCGGCTGCGCGTATCGCAACGTCGAGATCATCGAACTCGAGTTCGATGCCAACAGCGCTGAGAGAGCCGACGGTGCCCACGGCACCGATGGAACTGTCGATCTCGACGCCGTGCGTGCAGCATTGGACTTGCTCGGCGAGCCGCTGGATGACGCCAATGCCTCATCCGGATACCGGCGCCGCGTGATCGAGGTACTCATCGAGCGCTGCGTGCAAGCGCACGCAGCAGGTGCGCCAGCGAGCCCCGGCGATGATGCCGGACAACTGTCTCCCGGCGACGATGCCCGGCGTGAGAGCGCGGCGCCGACAGGGCAACCCGGCCAAGCGACAACACGACGAGGCGACGGTCATACGGCCGGCAACGCCGGCTCAGTGGATCTTCAGATGCACTTGAACGGCAGCCCATTCGAGGCTGCTGCACCGGTCTCGGAGATGCTGGTTGACACGATCCGCTCCCGGGCCGGCCTCCGTGGCACTCGCGTCGGCTGCGATCAGGCCGTCTGCGGTGCCTGCACGGTGCTGGTCGACGGTCTGCCCACGGCGTCGTGCTCCACGTTCGCTTGGCAGGCCGCCGGGTGCGACATTCACACGATCGAGGCGGCCAACGAGGGCGCCGTCGTCAAGCCGACCGAGAGCCTTCCCGCCGTCGTGCGCGAGGTGCAGCATGCGTTCGCCGAGACCAGCGCATTCCAGTGCGGCTACTGCACACCTGGCCTGATCCTCACGGCCAGCTCCTTGCTGGCGCACCATCCGGATCCCGACCGCAGCACGATGGTGGACTGGCTCGACTCGAATGTGTGCCGCTGCACCGGCTACCTGATGGTGATCGAAGCGGTCGAGGCGGCGGGGGCTGCACTGCGTGACCGGACCGACGCACACCCCGAACCGGCGACATGAACCGGTCGGACGCGTCGCTGAAGGTCACCGGCACAGCTCCGTACGCCGTTGATGTCGCGCTCGCCGGGATGCTGCACGCGAAAGTGCTCCGCTCTCCCCATGCCCATGCGCTCGTCGCCCACATCGACACGGCCGCCGCCGAGCAGGCCCCCGGTGTGCGGGCCGTGCTCACCCGCCGTGACCTGCTCGACGGCGAGCACCGTGGCCGCTGGGCCTCCGCTGACCTCCAGCACCGCCCATCGGATGCGCCACTCGTCGCAGCGCACAGCTACGGCTACTTCATCAAGGACCAGCCGATCTTGGCGCTCGAGCGCGTGCGCTGCATCGGCGACCCGGTGGTCGCCATCGCCGCCGAGACCGAGCTCGATGCGGCCCGGGCGCTCTCGCTGGTGCACGTCACCTACGAGCCGCTGCCGGCGGTCACCAACTTCGACGAAGCGCTCGCAGATGGGGCGTCGGAGATCTTCCCCGAAGCGCCGCTGGGGATGACGCCCGCCTACGGACAGGGTGCAAGCGGCGGTGCCAGGCCGCGCCCCAATGTCTGTTACCGCTTCGGCTACGAGACCGGTGACCCGGCAGCCTTCGAGGGCTGCGACCACGTCTTCACTGACGTCTTCGCGTTCGACGGCCGCCAGCAGCATCTCCACCTCGAACCCTTCGTGGCCGTGGCCAGGTGGTCGGCGCAGGTGACCGGCGACGACAGCCGGCTGGAGCTGTGGTCGAGCTGCCAGAACCCCTTCCCGGTTCGCAAGGAGATGGCCCGCCTATTGGGCATCGGCGAGCAGCGGGTACGCATGCACGTCGGCTATCTCGGCGGCGGCTTCGGGGCCAAGAACGGCTGCAAGACCGAGCCCATCGCAGCGCTGCTGGCGCTCAAGGCTGGCGCGCCGGTGCGCTATTGCCTGACGCTCGACGAAGGCTTCTGGACGATGCGCCAGCACAATGCCCGCCTGACGCTTCGCACCGGCGTCATGGCCGACGGCACGCTGGTGGCCCGCGACGCCGAAGTGCTGCTCGACGCCGGCGCATACGCGGATGCCAGCCCGCTGGTGGCCGAGAAGGCCGGCTACCGGGTCGCTGGGCCGTACCGCTGGCAGCACATCCGCTCGGTCACCGATGCAGTGCTCACCAACACCACGCCGGCCGGACCGTTCCGGGGCTTCGGAGGCACGCAGGCCAACTTCGCCTGCGAGAGCCAGATCGACATGATCGCGGCGAGGCTCGGCATGGACCCGGTGGAGTTGCGCCGTCGCAACCTGATCGGTCTCGGCGAGTCGTACGTGCCGGGCGAGTCGGCCATGGACTCCGATCTCATCGAAGGCCTCGATCTGGTGGCGTCGCACATCGGGATGGACGGCCCACGTCCGGTGGGACGGGGTCGCGGTGTGGCGGTGGGCTTCAAGGACTCGGGCGGGGTGAACAAGCCGGCACAGGCCCGGGTGAAGGTGGCCACTTCGGGCGACGCCTGGGTGCAGTGCGGCACGGTCGAGATGGGCCAAGGCGCACAGACCGCCCTGCGGGAAGTTGCTGCACGCGTGCTCGGCGTGAGCCGCGAGCGGGTCCACTGGTCAGACATCGACACCGACCACACGCCCTTCGACCAGGGCACCAACGCATCGTCGGCGATCTCTGTGATGGGACAGGCGGTGCAGAAGGCCGCTGAGGCAGCCCGGCTGCGTGTCCTGCAGTTCTCCGCCACGGCCTTGGACGTCCCGGTCGAGCAGGTCGATTTCCGGGACGGTTTCGTGATCGTGACACCTCCCGACGGCTCGGGTGAGCCCGAGCGCCGCCCGCTCGCGCCCTTGGTCATGGGCTTCTACGGCGGCACCGGTTACGAGTTCACCGGCGAGGGTTTCTTCAAAGCGCCCACAGACCACCGGGCCCCGCTGGAATCGCCGTGCGTGTCGTGGGAGTACGGCTGGGGCGCTGCGGAGGTGTCGGTGGACGCCGAGACCGGCGCTGTCACGGTGCACCGCCTAGTGGTCTCGGGTGATGCCGGGGCTGTGTTGCACGAGGGCGCCTGCCGGGGGCAGGACGAGGGCGCGGCGATCATGGGGCTAGGCGGTGCCCTGTTCGAGACCATGCGCTTCGACGGCCCCGACTTGACCAACGGCAGGCTCGTCGACTACCGGGTGCCACGGGCCAGCGACCTTCCAGCGGAGTTCGTGTCGATCACCCAGGAGCAGGGCCACGGCCCGGGACCGTTCGGCTCGAAAGGCCTCGGCGAGGGAGCGATGCTGCCGATCGCATCGGCCATCGCGAACGCCGTCGCCGACGCGACTGGTGCCCGCGTCACGTCCATGCCCCTGACTCCGGAAACCGTGCTCGCCGCGCTGGATGAAACACGGGGTGGGCAATGAGCCCTGCCGCGAAGCCAGCATCGTGGGCGATCACCCATCTGCGCCATGTCTCGCTGCGCTGCGCGGCGTTCGACGAGAGCGTCGACTACTACGCCGGGCCGTGGGGGCTGCAGCGACTCGCCGATTCCGATGACGGCACCGCCGTGCTGCGGGCAACAGGCCCAGAGCATCATGTGCTCGAGCTGCATCGAGCAGATCGCAACGGCATCGACCACATCGGCCTGGGTCTCGCCGACGACCGTGCCGTCGACGCTGCGGCAGCCGGGCTGGCAGAACGCAACGTGGCACTGCTGAGCGAGCCCGCCGAGTTGGATCGTGCCGGCGGCGGCTATGGATTCCGGATCGCGGACCCAGAAGGGCGTGTTGTCGAGCTGGCTGCCCGCACGGAGGCGGTCAAACCGCTCGACACCGGTGCCGCGCCGTTCAAGCTCGCGCATGTCGTGCTCAATACCGCAGACATCGAAGCGCTGCGCACCTGGTGGTGCGACGTGCTGGGTTTCCGGGTGAGCGACTGGAGCGAGCGCCAGATGGTGTTCCTGCGCTGCAACGCCGATCATCACTCCATCGCGTTCAACCGGGCCGAGTGGGCCTCGCTCAACCACGTCGCGTACGAAGTCCCATCGCTGGACGCCTACATGGCATCGCTGGGACGTCTCAACCGCGCTGGACACACCGTGGGCTGGGGTCCCGGACGCCACGGGCCGGGCAACAACGCTTTCGGCTACTTCGTCGACCCCGCCGGCACCGTTCCCGAGATCACCGCCGAAGTCCAGCAAGTCGACGAGGCGACGTGGGTGCCGCGTACCTGGCCCCGCACGCCCGAGCTGTCCGACCGCTGGGGCACGGCTGGCCCGCCTTCGCCCGAGATGCGCCAGCACATGGCCGGAGCGCCCGAATAGCCGACAGTTCTGCTGAGTTGGCTGCTCAGCTAACCGAGCTGCTGCAGGGAAGCGGCTGCGCCGTCGACGGCTTCCTGGGAACTGCAGATCAGCACGATCGCCGGGTCGTGCGCGCTGGCGGCAGGCACGATGCGCCAGCTCCTGGCTACGGCCTGCACCTCGTGGCAGCCTCCGTCAGAGCTGGAGAACCAGCCTTTTGCCCGCATCAGGCCCGGCGGTGATGATTCGAACCAGCGGGCGACTTCGGCCACCTCCCACGGTCTTGCCGGCGTCACGACAGCACTTGCCACGTCGAAGGGGTGATCGCTCACGTCGGTTGGGAAGGTCGCTCCACGCAGAGCAGCGCCGAGCAGCAGCCGAGGGTCGATGCGGCCGTGCACCGCGGGAACGACCATCCGGCCGGGCGCAAGCCGGCCGAGTCGGTCGGTGAGAGCCGCAACCTCGTCGCCGTCAACTTGGTCCACCTTCGACAGCACCACTAGGTGAGCCACGTCGATCTGACGACGTACGGCGGGCCCGACGCGCAAGTCGCCCAACTGTGAAGCCAGCTGCTGCGCGTCCACCACGGCAACAACACCGTCGAGCATGCAGCCCGCAGCCCCCTCGGCTGCCAGCGCCAGCGTGGCGGGATCGGCGACCCCGCTGGCTTCCACCACGATGGCATCGCTCATTCGGGCGCCAGCCAACTCTTCCAAGGTCTCAGCGAGGTCGTCTACCAGTGCACAGCAGGCGCATCCGTTGGTGAGCTCGACCCGATCAGGCGTTCGTGACGCGACCTGCAACCCCTCAATAGCTGCAGCGTCGATGTTCACGGGCCCGATGTCGTTCACCACCGCGGCGATGCGAAGCCCGGCAGGTTCGGCCAGCAGCCGGCGCAGCACCGTGGTCTTTCCGCTGCCGAGGAAGCCCGTCAGCACCGTGACGCCGACGTCTTCTGCACCGCTGTCGCCGGGCCGCCGCCGTGCCGCTGCGATCGAGCCGACTGTGGTCTGCCACGCAGCGTCGAACTCGTCGATGCCCCCGGGCTGCGCTCGCAGCAGCCCCGGATCGCCCGAGTTCGTTTCGGTGTTCATATGCCTCAGTAGATCCGGGGCACGATGCGCCACGGCACCTCGCTGCGGTACCGCTCCCACAGCTCGCCGTACTTGGCCGCGCAGCGCCGGTCGTCATCGCGTTCACGCGGCACCAGCAGCAGCACGTAGTACAGCGGGTACAGCCACGGCCAGACCACCGCAGGCCAACCCAGGGCTAGCGCGAGCCCGGTCGCCATCGCGATCTCGCCCAAGTAGTTGACGTGCCGAGACAGACCCCAGAATCCGCTGGCGAGCACTTGGCGCTCGCCGTCGGACAGCGCCCGGGGAGCCAGCCCCAGGAATGACCGCTCGGGATTTCGCTTGAAGCTGTACTTCTGCATGTTCGATCCGCGCGCCAGCGTCCATCCGAACAGGAACACGACGGCGGCGAGCACCGCCAGCCAGGCAGGTGCATGCGGATTCGGGCGATCTGCCACCGCCCACAGCCCGACGGCGTAGAAGTACGGGTACCAGCACAGGCAGCCCCACACGAGCTTGAACCCCACCCGTTCCGCGAAGAGGTCATAGGTGTACAGGTGGACGTGCTCGAAGAACAGGTAGTCGCACACGAACCAGCTGAACAGCACCACATACAGCACGACTCCCGGTGACACGTCATCGGGGTACGTCTCGACGTGATGGGCGGCAAACGAGAGCAGGTTGAGCTCGAGCAGCGTCGCGCCCGCCAGGTACAGGTACATCTTGGCGTCGGCGCGGCCGCCGAACGGCTGCGGGTTGGCCCGGCGACCGAGATAGAGCTCAGCCAGCAGCCGCTTTCCCCCGGGCGGTGCCCCCAGCACCACCGCAGCCGATGCCAGCAGCCCCAGCGTCACCGCACCTGCAGCCCCCGACCAGCGGTGGTGCCACAGCCAGTCCCACGCAATGACGCCGGTGGCGCATGCGACGCACCACAGCCCCACGGTGACCGCGAAGACCAGCAGGCCGTTGATGCGGTAGCTCAGCGCTTCGCCGCTGCGTTCGTGGCGCGCGTAGCCGGTCACACGCCGCGCCGGAAGCACGAGGTGCAGCACGCCGATGACGGCAAAGGCGGCCCACGGGGCGAAGAAGCCCGCCAAGAAGTCGATCACGTCACGTCTCTCGTGCTCCTGCCGATGACGCGCACGGCGCTGCGGCGGCTCAGCAGCCGCCCCATGAGCACCGCTGTCATGCGGTTGACGAATCCCGGCACGAAGCGAGGCCCCCGGCTGAGCGCATCGAGGGTCTGACGAGCGGCCTCCTGGGGACTCAGCATGCCGGGCACCTTCTTGCCGAAGTTCTTCTGGTATCCCGGGGTAGGCATGGCCCCGGCGCAGCAGGCAACCACATCGATACCGCTCGACCGAAGCTCGTACCACAGGCTCTCGGCGAGGTGAGTGTTGAAGGCCTTGCTCGCTGCATAGACGGCGATATGGGGCGTCCCCTGGAGGCCCGACAGCGAGGACATCAGAACCACGGCTCCCCGCCCCCGATCGCACATCGCCGGAGCCAGCACCCGCACTGCCAGCATCGGGCCGCGCACATTGACATCCACCGCTCGGGTGATCCCGAATTCGGAATTGTCCAGGAACGGGCCCAACGGCGCGAATGCCGCGTTGTAGATCACGACTCCCACGTCCAGGCCGCTGGCTGCCGTTGCGAGCTGCTCGACGAAGGCCGGATCAGCCAGATCGGCCACGACGCAGCGAACCTCGATGCCGTGAGCCTCAGTGAGCTCCCCGGCGACTTCGGCGAGCAGGTGACCCCGGCGTGCCACCAGCACCAGGTTCATGCCCCGTGCTGCCAGCTCTGCTGCGAACGCCGCGCCGAGTCCCTCAGAAGCGCCGGCCACCACGGCCCATGCCCCATATCTGTCCGGCAGGGAACGCTGGCGTCGCCTCACGAGGTCGGCTCGCCTCCGAGCACCGTGTCCACCACGTCGATGTCCCGCAGCGCCAGCGGGTCGACCTCGTAGGGATCGTCGTCGAGCACGGTGAAGTCGGCCAGCTTGCCGGCCTCGATCGACCCCAACCGGTCGTCGCGGGCCAGCACGTGGGCTGCGTCGATGGTGACTGCACGCAGCGCCCGATCCACCGAGATCCGCTCCCCTGGCGCCATGACGGTCTCACCGTCGGCGCCCACCCGGTTGACCGCACACCACACGGCCAACAGCGGCGACAGCGGCGTGACGACGAGGTTGAAGTCGCTGTGCAGCGCGAACGTGGCACCGGCCCGCTCCAGCGAGCCCAGCCGGGCCGTGGCCTCGCTGCGGTCAGGACCGAACCCGTGATCGGCGTGCAGTTGCGCACGGAAGTGCACGAAGTAGATGTTCACGCTGGCCAGCCCGCCCAGCGCCGCCAGGCGCTTCGCCTGCGCCGGTGTCGAGATGCAGTAGTGCTCGATGGTGAAGCGGTGGTCGAATCGCGGCTGTTCGGCCTGCAGCGCAGCGAGCGTGTCGAGCGTCATGTCGACCGTGCGGTCGCCGTTGGCGTGGGAGTGGATCTGCACGCCCGCCTGCCAGAACGGCCGCATGCGCTCCACCATGTCCTCCCATGGAACCTCGCCGGTGTGGGCGGTGTCTTCGTCGAGGTATCCGGGCGAGTTCATCACCAGCGTCATCGACGGGTACGAGCCGTCGTTCACGTACTTCACGCCGTGGGTGTTGAGGCGGTCGTCGCCCTCGGCTCGCTTGGAAGCCAGGAAGTCGAGCATCTCGGTGCCGTAGGTGCGCACCAGTTTCGGCTCGAAGGGGATCATGTAGATGCGTAGCGGAAACGTGCCCTCGGCGATGGCCGCTGCGTGGTCGTCCCATTCGGGTTCGAACCCGTCGGCCATCCCCCACACCAGATCGGCCGTGGTGGTGACCCCGGCAGCGCAGGCCACCGCCCCCATGCGGTCAATGGCAGTCCGGCCGGTGCCCGGCCCGAAGATCGACGCCGCAACTGGCCGGTTGGCCCGCGCGGTCGCCTCGGTCTCCACGAACCAGCCGTTCAGCCGGCCGTCGGCGAAGCGGCCTAAGCCGTGCCCAATCGAGTCGTCGTCGACGCCGATCAGCTCGAGCATCGGCGAGTTCGCGTAGACGATGTGCGGCGCGTAGGCGCACACCCACAGCGGCACGGTGTCGCTGATCTCGTCGAGCATGTCACGGTCGAGGTGACCGTTCTGGCTGGCGGGGTCGTAACCCCAGGCCGTGAGGGGTTCGCTGGGATCGGCATGCTCGGCGGCCAGCGCCCGGAGCTGATGCAGCACGGCGTCACGACTCGGCAGCCCCTTGCGTATTCCGGTCGGCGAGGCCGAGTCGATCGGGCCCACGTAGTGCAGCCCCATGTAAGTGCCGCTCAGCCGCAGGTGAGTGTGTGGGTCGATGAAACCCGGGAAGATGACGTTGTCGGCGTAGCGGTCGTCGACGTCGTAGGGGTAGCGCCGCAGCCACGGCTGCATCGACTCCATCGAGCCCACCGACACGATGCGCCCGTCTGCGACGGCGACGGCGCTGCCGTGGGGTCTGCCGGGATCCATCGTGTGGATCCGGGCCGCCGGGTACACCGTGATCTGTTCCATGCGCCACCCCGCTCGTGCTGTGGGCGTCCCACCCGGTTCTAGTTCAGCGCACCGACGAGATGAAGGTCTCCAGTGCGGCGATGTGCTCGGCCGTGCTCTGCAAGTTGGCAGCCGGATTGCCGCCCCACTCGCACGTGGTGCTCTGGCAGTTGATGGAGAAGTGGCTGAAGCCCGCCGACCGAGACTCATCCACCAGCGCTGTCCATCGTTCAGGACCGATGCCGAAGTTGGCCTCGCCCTCCAAGGCGAACCCAGCCGGATCGCGTCCCTGTTCGGCGAGCAACTCCCGCAGCCGGTCGGCCAACGCGACGGTGTCGGGCCCCGAGTCGCCGAAGGTGAAGCCGTCGCCCAGGCGCGCAGCGCGCCGCAGGGCTGCCGGCGTGTAGCCGCCGAACCAGATCGGGATGCGCCGTGCAGGGCGGGGCTGGATGCCCGCCCGGTCGATGCGGTGGAACTCGCTGGCGTAGTCGATGACGTCGTTGTCCCACAGCGCCCGGATGACCGCGATCTGGTCGTCCAGCAGCGCGCCGCGCCGCTCCCAGTCGGCGCCGAGCGACTCGTACTCGATGTAGTTCCAGCCCGAGCCCACGCCCAGGCGGAAGCGCCCGCCCGACAGCACGTCGACTTCGGCCGCCTGCTTGGCCACCAGTGCAGCCTGTCGCTGCGGCAGGATGATGATGCCGGTCTCGAACTCGATCGTGCTGGTGACACCGGCCAGGTAGCCGAAGAGCACGAACGGCTCATGGAAGTCGTCGTGCTCGGTGTAGGGGCCCCAGAAAGCCGGCTCTCGTCCGGCGTGCTCGGCACCGAGCACATGGTCATAGGTCACGATGTGGGAAAAGCCGAGCGATTCGGCGGCCTGCGCCCAGTCGCGCAGGGCGAGCGGGTCCGAGCCGATCTCGCACGTCGGCAGGACGGCGCCGAGCTTCATGGGCCGCACTTCATGGGCTTGTTGCTTCGCCAGCTCAGTCGAGAATCCGGATGGGCACGCTGCGGGGGCCGCGGATCGGACCCACCGACCACTTCACCTCATCGGGCTCGACGGCCAGCTCGAAGTTCGGGTAGCGCTCCAGCCAGGCAGTGAGCCCCACTCGCAGCTCCATGCGCGCCAAGTTCGAGCCCAGGCACCGGTGTACTCCCACCCCGAACGCCATGTGCCGGTTGTTCTGGCGGTCCAGGATCAACTCGTCGGGATTCTCGAAGTAGTCCGGGTCGCGATTCGCCGACGGGTACGACAGCAGCACCCGGCGGCCGCCCGACACCGGGCAGCCCGCGATGTCGGCATCCTCGGTGATGTACCGGGCAATCGTGACCGGGCTGTAGTAGCGCAGGAACTCCTCGATGGCCGTGGGCATCAGCTCAGGCTCGTTCACCAGCCGCTTGAGGTCGTCCGGGTGCGAACCGAGATGGAACAACATGGAACCCAGCGTCGACCACGTCGTGTCGATGCCGCCGAGCATCAGCACGAACAGCGCGCCGATGCGCTCCTTGCGCCCGAACGGGCGGGTGCTGCCGTCGCCCAGCTCAGCTTCGGCGTTCAGCACCATGGTCACCAGGTCGTCGGGCGCGTCGTCGCCCATTGCTTCACGATCCGCCAGTTGGGCCGCGAAGAACTGCTGCACTTCGCTAGCGGCTTTGCGGGCGATGTCCAGGTCGATCTGGCCCTCCTTGAGCATCCCGTCCACCCATTGCCGGAATGTCGGACCCATCTCTGCTGAGACCCCGAACAGGTGGCCCATGACCTCGACGGGCAGCAGCTGTGCGAAGTCGAGGGCGCCGTCCACCAGCTTGCGATCGCCCATGTCGTCCAGCAGCCGCTCGGCCATGGCGACGACGGTCGGCTCCAGCTCATCGGTGGCCTTCGGGCTGAACGACGGCAGCAGCGGCCGGCGCACCGGGCCGTGCTCGGGCGGATCCAGCGTGATCGGAGACAGATCCAGCTTGATGTTGTCCGGGTGGTTGGTGTTGACCGCCGTGATGCAATTCGAGAACGTCTCGGTGGCACGGGCGGTCTCGACGATGTCGTCGTGACGGGTCACCAGGTACGCGCCGTAGAAGCGCTCGGTCTGGGCGACCGGGCAGCGCTCGCGCAGGTCGGCCAGGATCTCAGGTCCATTCGCGGCCCACTCCTCGCTGAGATGGTCGAAGTCTGTTGCCCAGTCGGTGACAGGTGGTCGTTCTGACATGTCGGTCGGCGCTCCACTCCTGGCAACCGCCGCGGAATCGTGACGGTACGCACGGACGCTGCCGGCGATCCGCACGGGTATCGATGGTATTCCGCTCGCGGTTCCTTGCGCCGGAGATCCCGGGGGACCTATGGGGCGTCCCGCTCTCGCGCGCGGCATAACGCACGGCCGCTGCGTCGGTTCAGCACGGCGCGTACCGTGGTGACGTGCCGCTCGACATCATCGGGATGATCGGCGTATCGCCGCCCAAGGACGACTCGACCGTGCACGTCATCGAGGGTGGGCTATCTCGCCAGTTCCTCGAGGACTTCAGCCGTGCACACGACGAGGCCGGCTTCGACCTGGTGCTGGTGGGCTACACCTCCACTTCGGCAGACGGATGGTCGGTCGCAACCCACGCAGCCTCGGTGACCGAGCGGCTCGGCTACCTCGTGGCGCACCGGCCGGGCTTCGTGGCCCCCACGCTGGCGGCGCGCAAGGCGGCCACGTTCGACCAGCTCAGCGGCGGACGCTTCGCACTGCACATCATCGCCGGGGCCAGCGACAAGGACAATCAGCGCGACGGCGACTACCTGCCGAAAGCCGAACGCTATGCCCGTGCCGGCGAGTACATCGACGTGATGCGCCGTACCTGGACGTCAACCGAGCCGTTCGACCACGACGGGCCGTACTACCGGTTCAGCAACGTGCGTGCCGATGTACAGCCGCTGCAGCAGCCGTCGCCGCCCGTCTTCTTCGGGGGATCCAGCGAGGAAGCGCTGGAAATGGGGGCACAACGTTGTGACGTGTACGCCATCTACGCAGAGCCACGCGCCGCGGTCGCCGAGCGGTTCGACGACTTCCGCCGCCGGGCCGCTGCCTACGGGCGCACGCCACGATTCTCGGTCAGCGTCCGGCCCATCCTCGGCGACACCGAGGGAGAGGCATGGGATCGGGCTCATCGCATTCTGAGCGGCATCGAGGCTGCCGGCACCGACAAGCTGACGGTGGCGGGCAGCCACCGGGGCAAGCCCTACGACCATGGCGGCGAGCGGATGCTGGGCTATGCCGCCGCGAGCGACGTGCACGACGAACGGCTGTGGCTCAAGATCGCAGAAGCCACCGGCGCTCCCGGCAACACCTCGTGCCTCGTCGGCACGCCCGAGCAGGTGGCCGATGCGATCCTGCGCTACTACCGGCTCGGAATACCGGTGGGCGGCGGCGTGAGCGATGTGGGCTACGTGCTGATCCGGGGCTTCGACCCCTTCAACGACGCCGTCGACTTCGGCCGCGAGCTCATCCCCCGGATCAAGCAGGGCGTCGCCGAACTCGATGCGGTTTCGAGTCACATCGAAGACGCTGACGGCTCCGGCGAGACTGCCTTGGCCGCCGCCGACTGAGACCTCAGCCGTTCCATCGGCCCCGTCACCCACGAGATCGTCGAACAACGAGAACATCTGACTGCGGAGGACGCAATGCTGGACATGGACCTGTCAGGACGAGTGGCGCTGGTGACCGGTGCCAGCAAGGGCATCGGCGAGGCCGCCGTGCGGCTGCTGGCCGACCACGGAGCATCGGTGGCCTTCTGCGCGAGAGGCAGCGAGGCCGTGGAGTCGCTGGCCTCCTATTCGCCCCCATCGGGCACCGGCGCGGTCCGGGGATATACCGCCGACATGGCCGATGCCGATTCCACGCAGCAGTTCCTCGATGCCGCCACTGCCGATGCGGGCCCGCCAGACATCCTGGTCAATAACGTCGGTGCATCGCCGTCGCGCAACTTCTTGTTCATGTCTGACGACGACTGGAGCGATCTGCACCAGCTCAACCTGATGTCAGCGGTGAGATGCACCCGGCACTGCTTGCCCCACATGCGCAAGCAGAAATGGGGACGGGTCGTGATGGTGGCGACAGGTGCCGCATTCTCACCCAACCCTGCCCTCATCGACTACGCCGCAACCAAGGCTGCGATGGTCGCGACGGCCAAAGCGCTGGCCACGAAGTACGGCGCCGACAACGTCCTCACCAACACCATCATCCCCGGCCTCATCCGTACCGATATGTGGGAACGAGCCGCGGCGGAGATCGCCGAGGCCAACGACACCGATGCCGAGGCCATCTTCGCCCGCAACTCCACCGGTGTGCCCCAAGGCCGCTACGGCACACCCGAAGAGGTTGCCTCCGGGATCGTGTTCCTGGCCAGCAATGCCGCCAACTACATCAACGGCAGCTGCCTGACCATCGATGGCGGCGTCGCCAGTTACATCTGACCTTCCACAATTTGATCTGCCGCGGCGTGCCGCGCCCGTGGGCCACACCCGCTGTCGCCGCCGCCCGGCCGCGGCTCTGAAACGTCGCACGTCCGCGGGCTAGCTTTCGGGGCGCAGTGGCGCCCGCTCACCGAAGGGTGCCGACCTCGCCCCACCGCACCGACGAGACGGGAGCACCGACATGGCACACGCCTACACCGACAAGGGCCTCGAGATGCAGGAGGCCGTCAAGTCGTTCATGGACGACCACATCTATCCCAACGAGGAGGAGTACAACGAGCAGTACGAAGAGCTCGTAGCCGCCGGGCAGGTGCACGCCACCCCGGCAATCATGGAGAAGCTCAAGGCGGCGGCACGCGAGCGTGGCCTGTGGAACCTGTTCATCCCCCACCTCGACCCGCAGGCGCCCGGCACCAAGCTCTCCAACCTCGACTACTCGCCGATCTCTGAAGAGCTCGGCAAGGTGTCGTTCAGCTCCGAGGCGCTGAACTGCGCGGCGCCTGACACCGGCAACATGGAGATCCTGAACCTGTACGGCTCCGAGCGGGTCAAGCAGCAATACCTGGCACCGCTGCTGGAGGGAGAGTTCCGCTCGACCTTCTCGATGACCGAGCCCGAGGTTGCCAGCTCGGATGCTTCCAACATCCGCCTGCGGATCGACAAGGACAGCGACGAGTACGTGCTGAACGGGCGCAAGTGGTTCTCCTCGAACGCGCTGCGGCCCGAGTGCAAGGTGCTCATCGTGATGGGCAAGAACGACCCCGACGGACCGCGCCATCGCCAGCAGTCGATGATCGTGGTGCCCCGAGACGCCGAGGGCATCACGGTGGAGCGCGACCCGCTGGTGTTCGGCTACCACCACCGGGGCGGTCACCCCGAGTTGGTGTACGAGAACGTGAGGGTGCCCGAGGACCACATCCTGGGAGGCGAGGGCGAGGGCTTCGCCATCAGCCAAGCCCGGCTGGGCCCCGGACGCATCCACCACTGCATGCGCTCCATCGGCGTGGCCGAACGGGCACTCGAGTACATGTGCAAGCGGGCGCTCGAGCGCCACACCTTCGGCAAGTCGGTCGCCCAGCAAGGCCTCATCCAGGACTGGATCGCCGAGGCTCGCATCGAGATCGACCAGGCCCGCGAGTATGTGCTGCATGTGGCACATCTGATGGACACCATCGGCAACAAGGCCGCCGCGCAGGAGATCTCCGGCATCAAGGTGGTGGTGCCCAACATGGCGCTGAAGATCATCGATCGGGCCATCCAGGTCCACGGCGCCGGCGGCGTCACCCAGTTCTTCCCGCTGGCCGAGATGTACGCCCAGATGCGGACGCTGCGGATCGCAGACGGTCCCGACGAGGTCCACAAGATGACCATCGCCCGCCGCGAGCTCCGCCGCCACGATCCCGATTTCAGGATGTCCTAGGACATCCTGAACATCAGATACGGCGGATGAGCTAGCTCTTGAGCTGCTGGGCCAGCGCGTCCAGCATTTGTCGCACCTCGGCCATTACCGTCGATGCGTCGCCGCCAGGATCGACCGGGGCGTGCAGGCGCAGTCGGCTGCCCCCGGGTACCTGCTCGAGGTCGAACCGCCAGCGCTCGGGTGGCGAGTCGAGCGATTCGATGGCGGCCCGGACGGTGTCGGGCTTGGCCTTGAGATCAATCTCATCGACGACACCCGGCCCGGTGGGCGTCCTAGTGCGCCCATAACGGTCGAAGTAGGCGATGTCAGCAGCCGGGTAGCGCCGAGAGGTCGGCGTGAAGTCGGTGCCGACCGTGTAGGCCACCGGGAACAGGCAGATCTGGGTCACATGGTCTGGCAGCTCCAGCAGCTCGGCGACCGCAGGCGCCTCGTTGAGGTACATCGTGGTCCAGACGGTCCCCAGGCCCCTGCTCCGCAACGCGACCATGAAGCTCCAGGCCGACTGGATCACTGAATCGAACAGCCCGGGCCGTCCGCTGCCGTCGTGGCGCCCGAGAATCGTGGGGATCACGAGCGCCGGCGTCCTAGCGATGTTCTCGCCGAGGTGACGTGCACCGGCCATCAGCCGTTCGTTCGGGTGGCCGCTGCCTTCCAGCCGTTTCGCCGTCTCAATCACCCAGTCGACGCCGGCCGACAGGTACAGATCAGCCATCCGATCCTTGGTCTGCTGATCCCTGATGATCATCCACCGGCGGCTGCCGTTGTTCCCACCGGTCGGTGCCTGCTCGGCAACGTCGATGCAGTCGAGGATGATCTGATCATCGACATCCCTGTCGAAGTCGAGGCGCTGGCGCACGCCCCGGGTGGTCATCAGCGCATGATCCACGATCGCCCGGTAGCCAGGTGTGCCCGGTGCAAAGGCCGGCTCAGCCGTCATGTCACTCCGATCCTTTCGTGATGCGCCCTTCGAGAGTACGGCGACGTACCGGAACTAGCTTGGGAAGATGCTCACGGCCGGCGATGTGGCATCGTTCGAGGCCAACGGCTTCGTCACGGTTGATTCGCTGATCGACCCCGAGCTGCTCGAGCCGCTCAGGGAGCGGTTCGAGCAGCTGTTCTGCGGCGACTTCGAGACCGGCATCTCCCCAGATGAGGTCAACTGGCTCTCGGGCCGCGACGATCCGACGCTCACCAGGCAGATATGCAACGGTTGGAAGGCTGACCGGCTGATCGCCTCGACGGTGCTCGATGCCCGCCTGGGCGAGGCCGTGGCCACGCTGGCTGGCTGGACTGGCGCCCGCATCATCCAGGACAACGTGCTGTGGAAGCCCCCCGGCGCACGTTCTGTCGGCTTCCACCGTGACAACGCCTACTTGGCTTGGTACACGCCGACCGAGATGTTCTCGTGCTGGATCGCACTCGACGACACGGCGGCCGGAGGCGGCACGATGGAGATCGCACGGGGATCGCACCGATGGCCGACCGGCGGAGACCAGATGGGCGAGTTCCATGCACCGGAGGACTACCGGGCCACCGTGGCGGCTGCCGCCGGCGCCAGCGGTGCAGAAGTCGACCTCGTGCCGGTGGAAGTTCCCGCCGGGGGCGGATCGTTCCATCACGGCTGGACGTGGCACGGGTCGGGGCCGAATGAGTCTGATCGGCACCGGCGCGCGCTCGTGCTGCACTGCGCCTCCAGCGAGGCCCGGTTCGACCGGGCTGGCTTCGGCGAGGGCAACGGCCCGATCTACGCCCGCTATGCGCGGCTCGCCGACGACGAGATGGACGAGAACCACTTCCCCATCCTGTGGCGGCGCGACGGCTACCGGACGCCCGGGATCTAGCAGGTATCAGCAACAGCTGGGCCTGAGCGCCTAGCGTTCGATGACACCGAGGGGGAACATCGATGGCACTGACCGTGCAGAGCTCACCGGCATCGCACGACTACCGGCACCTCGTACAGGACGACCGCATCCACGGCAGCCTCTACACCGATCCGGCGGTGTTCGCAGACGAGATGCAACGCATCTTCACCGACGGCTGGGCGTTCGTGGGCCACGAATCGGAGGTGCCCGAGGTAGGCGATTGGGTTTCCCGGCGCCTCGGCACCGAGCCGGTGCTCATGGTGCGCAACCGTGACGGCGCGATCAGCGTCGTGGCGAACCGCTGCGCCCATCGCGGCACCACGCTCTGCCCGCAGAACGACGGCAACAACCGCAACTTCCGCTGCGCCTACCACGGCTGGACCTACGACCTCGACGGCACGCTGCTCGGCGTTCCCGGGCCCAAGGGCTTCCACAAGGACACCGCCGATCTCGGGCTCGACCGTCCCGGCCAGGTCGACGACTACCGGGGGTTCGTGTTCGCCAATCGCAGCGGCACCGCCGGCTCGCTCAGCGACCATCTCGGCGCAGGCGGCACTGATCTCATCGATCGCACCTCGAATATGTCGCCCACCGGCAGGGTCCGCCTCTCTGCGGGCTGGATCGGTCAGCGGATCGACTCCAACTGGAAGATGTGGCCCGAGAGCGACCACGACGGCTACCACCTCAACTTCACGCACGCGTCCATGGCCCGGGCCGTCCCCGATACCTACTACGACGAGATCGTGATGACCGGCGAGGAGGCCTCAGAGTCGGCCACCCGCGCCTACGACGGCGGTCATCTCGAACTCGACTTCCGCCGCAGCTACACCGCTGAGTTGGCCTGGCTCGGCACCACACGCGAGAAGGTCGCCGACTACTGCGATGCTCTCGAGGGGTCCTATGGCCCCGAGAAGGCCAAGACGATCATGTGGGACGGCCCGCCGCACGCCCTGGTGTTCCCGAACCTGTTCCTGGCCGAGATGAACATCGCTCGGATCGAACCGGTCGCACCGGGGGTCACGGTGCACCGCCACACTCCCCTGCTGGTCGAGGGCACCGACGAGAGCGTCAACCGGCGGCTGGTGCTGCAGTCCGAAGCGGCAATGGGCCCTGCATCGTTCTTCCTGACCGACGATGCCGTGATCGCCGAACGCATGCACCGGGCCTTCGAAGGGGCTGCTGTCGGCGACGACGGCTGGGTCGATCTCAGCCGAGGCCTCGAGCGCGAACAGTCGGCAGACGGTCAGCGCTGGAGCGACATCACCGACGAGACCACCAATCGCGGCTTCTGGCATCACTACCGCGAGGTCATGGCCAGCGTGGTGGGCGACCGGCACAACGGCGTCTGAGCAACTGCGATGGCGACCGTGGACGAGCCAACGCGTCGCGACATCGAGGCATTCGTGTATCTCGAAGCCCGGCTGGCGGACGAGTCCCGCTACGACGAGTGGGAGGCGCTGGTCACCGACGACATGCACTACTGGGTGCCGTTCGGCCCGGGTGACTACGAGCCCGGCACCCGGGTCAGCTACATCAACGACAACCGGGCCCGCCTGGGCACCCGCATCCGGCAGCTCGCCACTGGCGTTCATCACGCACAGGACCCGCCGTCATCGATGCGCCGGGTGGTGTCGAACATCGAGATCCTGAGCGCGGAAGGCGACGAGTTCGAGGTTGGCAGCAACTTCGTGCTCTACGAGCACGCCGTTCAGGCAACCGGGCACCTGCGCCTATGGGCAGGCCGGGCGACACACCGCTTGCGGCGCACAGCCGACGGACTGCGCATGGCGGCCAAGACAGTGGAGCTGGTGAACTCCACGTCGCCGCTGCCGAACCTGCCCTTCATCATCTGAGCAGCGCCATGAATGGCTAGTCGAACTTGGGCGGCCGCTTCTCCACGAACGCCCGCTGGGCCTCCCGGGCGTCGCTGCTGTGGAACGTCTCGCCCTCCAGGCTCAGCGACAGCGGCAGGATCTGTGCCGACATCTGCCGGATCCAGTTGTTGATGGGCACCTTCGAGGCGCTGATGGCCTTCTGCGGGCCAGCCGCTAGCTGGTCTGCTTTCTCGACGGCCGTGTCGAGAATCGCGTCATCGTCCACCAGGAAGTTGACGAGCCCCATGTCGTAGAGCATCTGGCCGGTGACCCGCTCGCCGGTCATGAGATGCCACTTGGCCCGGTTGACCCCCATCAGCAGCGGCCAGATCACCTGGCCGCCGTCGCCCGCGCCGATGCCCATGTTGACGTGCGTGTCGGCGAACACCGAGCTGTGCCCTGCCACCACGACATCGCACAGCAGGGCGATGTTGGCGCCGAGGCCCATGGCGTAGCCCTGCACGGCGGAGATGATCGGCTTGCGCAGCTCGAGCAGGTGATCGACGATCTGGCGCCCCTCTTCGAAGCTGACTGCCGGCCCGCCGGTGTCGCTGAAGTCGCCCCCCGCACAGAACGCACGGCCCGAACCGGCCAGCACCACGACCTTCACGTCGTCGTCGGTCTGGGCGTCGCGGGTGAAGCTGGCCATCTCGTGGTGCATCTGGCCGTTCACGGCGTTGAGCCGTTCTGGGCGGTTCAGCGTGACCACGGCGACGCCGTTGTCACGCTTGTCGATGAGCATTGCCTGATAGTTCGCTTGATCCAGCGGCATGACGAGCCTCCCCCGTGTTTCAGGCCACTTGGCTGGCGCTCAACGTACTGCGGATAGCACCCGGCCAACCTGGGTGTGTGGGCGGCCGACGATGCGTTCGTAGTTCGCTGGGTCGGTGGCGCCCTCGGTCACCATGACCAGCACGGTGGCGCTTGCGGGGTCGTCCAGCGCCGCTGAGCCCTGCTCATCGGCCAGGAGTGCTCGCACGCCGGCCAGCGAGGCGCTGCCGGTCTCGCCGGCGACCACCTGCGAATCGGCCAAATCCGCCATGGCCGCACCGGCTGCGTCGCTGTTCACCGACACGCACCAGTCGACGCCGCTCGCCATCATCGGCCACGCCAGCGGCGAGGGCACCCCGCAGTTGAGGCCGACCATGATCGACCGGTGCGGGCCGGGAGTCTCGGTGATCTCCCCGTTGATCGTCGACATCTGCACGCAGTTGGCGTCGTCGGGCTCCACCGACACCAGCACAGGCCGATGCTCCCCGCTGCGGTAGTGGGTGACCGCCGCAGCCATGAAGGCGCCGACACCCACGGGGACGGCGACCAGATCTGGTTGGTCGATGCCATTGGCGGCGAGCGCGTCGTCGACCTCGGCGAAGATCGTCGTGTAGCCCTCGGCGACGTTGGCGGGAATTGTCTCGTACCCCGGCCACGAGGTGTCCGACACGACCAGGCAGCGATCGCCGGCCATCTCGGCGCTCTGGGTGATGGCGTCGTCGTAGGTGCCGTCCACGACGGTCACCGTGGCGCTCTCGCCCTCGATCGCGGCGATGCGAGCCTCCGAGGTGCCGTCGGGCACCAGGATGTGCGCGTCGAAGCCCAGCAGGCGTGCCATGAACGCGACCGCTCGCCCGTGGTTGCCATCGGTGGCAGCCGCCAGCGTCATCGGCCGCAGGTGCGCCAAGCTGGTTGCCAACTCGTTGATGTTGGCCCAAGGCGGGGGCTCCTGGCCGATGTGCTCGCAGACAGCGCGGTATGAAGCCCACGAAGCACCCAGAATCTTGAACGAGGGCAGGCCCATGCGCTGCGTCTCGGCCTTCACCAGCACCTGCCCCACGCCCAGACTGTCGGCCAGCCGGGGAGCATCGATGACCAGGGTCGGCGCATATGCAGGCAGCCGGCGGTGAAACGCCATCACCTCGGGCGACACAGCTGGCCAGTCGCGCCCGTCGAACAGTGGGTTCCGGTTGACCAGAGCACCCATTGCTGACCTCCCCAATCCGTGTCTCCGTCGAGTTCGGTCTCAATCGAGTTCGTCGAGCGACGCGAATAGCCGCTGGGCCTGCTCGGCCGCTTTGGCCCGCACCTCAGCTGGATCAACACGCGTCGCGATGCCGCCGGCCAGCACCTGCTCCCCGTCGATCGTGATGTCGAGGGGGTGCACGCCAGGCGTATAGGCGAGGTGCCACGGATCGGCGCTGGGGTACGACCAGCGCACCGTGTCGTTGCGGGCGTCGGGCATCAGCTCCCAGCCTCGTGCGAGCCATTCCCACGGCGGGTCGGGCGAAGCGGTGACGTCGTGCTCACGCAGCCGGGCGTAGGCCACCCGGAACTCATCGAGCATGTCTGCGCCGATGCCGTCGGTGCCGAGCGCGATGGGGTTCGCGGCGGCGAAGCGCGTGGGATTGGCATAGCCGACTGCGTTGTTCATGTTGGAGCGAGGGTTGTGCACGATCGTCCCGGCGAGACCGTGTTCGGTGGGCAGGTGCACGCCATGGATAAGCAGCCAGCGATCGTCGCTGAGACCGGCCAGCCGCTCTGCGGCATCCGCGTCCGGGGGGCCTTCGGCCACGTGAATGTGCACGCCCACGTCGTACCGGCTTGCCAATTCCGCCGCCGACGCAAGCGTGTCATCGGTACAGGTGAACGACGCATGGACGCCGACGTAGCCCTGGCCGCCGGCGGCCAGGTAGCGCTCGTTCTCTGCCAGACCGCGCCTGGCGCCGTCGCTGCCGTGACGGTCGGTGACGCCGTAGCAACAGCTCACCCGCACGCCGACCTCGGCGCACGCCGTTGCGATCACGTCGAGCGATCCCTCAATGGCGTTGGGAGACTCGTGATGATCCACGATCGCCGTGCAGCCCGATTCCAGCGCTTCCAGCGCTCCGAGCTTCGCCGACCACCCCAGCATCTCCAGATCGAGCGCTCGGTCGAGACGCCACCAGACCAGCTCGAGGATTTCGGCAAAGCCCCCTGGCGTGCGCGGCGGTGCAGGCATGCCCCTGGCCAGCGCCGAGTAGAGGTGATGATGCGAGCACACCAGTCCCGGCGTCGTCGCACCCTCCTCGCTCACGGCTGCGAGCGTAACCCCGGCCTCGGCGTCGATTGAGCAGCGGTCGGACGGCCCGATCCGCCTACTGACGGAGTTCGGGGAGCAGCGCGACAAGGCGGTCGAGCTGGGTGTCCACGTCTGGCGAGGCCAACCGGATGCAGATGTGCTCGCAGCCAACGTCGATGTAGCCCTGCAGCCAGGCGGCAACCTCGGCAGGTGTGCCCGAGTAGGTGCCCATTATGCGCCGGAGCACCTCGATCTCTACCCCGTAGTAGAGCTTCGAATGCTCGGCCACCTCCGCGGCGGCGGTTTCCGGCTCGCCGATGTTGACCGTCAGGTACGCCGCGGCGGTGATCGATGCCGGATCGCGGCCTGCGTCGGCCGCATGGCTGCGCACGGTCGCGAGCTGTTCGCCGAAGGTGTCCGCGGCCGGTGCCGTGGGGAACCAGCCGTCGAAGTGCTGGCCTGCACGCTCGAGTCCGCGCGGGCCTGAGCCCCCCAGCCACAGGCGCGGCCCGCCATCGCTGACGCAGACCGGCTGCAGCCGCCGCTGGGTGGGTGTGCCTTCGGCGCGCCAGAGCTCACGAGCCCGATGCACGGTTTCCATCATCAGGGTGCCTCGCCGGTTGAAATCGGCGCCGACCAGGTCGAAATCGGCGTTGACCTCCGCTCCGGGTGGGCCTGCGCCGACACCCAGGATGAGCCTGCCGCCCGAGAGAGCATCCACCGTGGCGGCCTGCTGGGCGAGCTGGGTGGCGCTGCGCATCGAGGCCAGCAGCACCGCCGTGCCGAGATCGACACGCTCGGTGGCCGTCGCTACACCCGCCAGCACCGAGAGCGGCTCCGCTCTCGGCTTGGCGAGCAAGGAGTCGCCGATCCACACGGCATCGAAACCAAGCTCTTCCGCTCGCACAGCCCATTCGACAAGTCGGCGCGCATCGCCGTCGTGCGGCGGATACATCGCCAGCTCTCGCGAGGGCAGCAGCAGACCGAACGTGATTGATCCAGGTGACGTCATGGCGAGCACTCTGCCACCTCGCGCCACGCACAGCCTCCGCCACACGCAGGGACTCCCCACGGGCCTGCACAAGAAACAGGGTGACTCGCCAAGGCACGCAACCTAGTTTGGGGTTGTCGGGGGAGGGCGCTGCTGCGGTGAAGAACAGTCGGCGAACCATCGGGCTCGTGGGCACTGGGGTCATCGGCGCCGGCTGGGCTGTTCGCGTCTTGGCACGGGGCCATGACGTGGTGGCGTGGGATCCGGGTGATGGCGCTGAGCAGCGGCTGCGATCGGCTATCGAGCGGGCATGGCCGTCGGCGGCTGACCTGGGACTGTTCCCCGATGCCGATCCTGACAGGCTGCGCTGGGCCTCGAGCGCGCAAGAGGTGGCCGCCTCGGCCGATTTTGTGCAAGAGAGCGCCCCAGAGGTCGAATCGTTGAAGCAGTCGTTGCTGGCCGAAGTGGACGCTGCGGCTGATCCCAGCACGCCGATCGCAAGCAGCTCGTCGGGACTGCTGCCCAGCAAGCTGGCGGAGTCGCTCGCTCATCCCGAGCGGCTCGTGATCGGCCACCCGTTCAACCCCGTGTACCTGCTGCCGCTGGTCGAGGTAGTGCGGGGCGAGGCCACCAGCGACGAGACACTGGCCGCGGCCCTGGAGCACTACGACGATCTGGTGATGCACCCGCTGGTCGTGCGCAACGAGATTGAGGGCTACCTCTCTGACCGCCTCCAAGAAGCTCTGTGGCGCGAGAATCTGCACTTGGTGAACGACGGCGTCGCTACTACTGCGGAGCTCGACGACGCCATCGTCTACGGCCCAGGTCTGCGCTGGGCAGCCATGGGCACAAATCTCACGTTCCACCTCGCCGGAGGAGACGGCGGCATGCGCCACATGCTGAGCCAGTTCGGCCCGGCACTGGCGTTGCCGTGGACACGGCTGGAGGCTCCGGAGCTGACCCCCGAGCTGATCGAGGCGATGGCCGCCGGCTGCGAGGATCAAGCTGGCCCACGGTCGATTGCCGAACTCGAACGGCTGCGCGACGACGGCCTGCTGGCAGTGATGAGGGCGCTCCGGCCCAGCGGCTTGGGTGCAGGCCGTCTGATGGCGGAGCGGGAGGCTCGCATTCTGGTAGCCGCGAATGCACAGCATCGACGGTGGTCGCCGAGCAGCAAAGTGGCTGCTCCCTTAGACCTGTACTCGACCGTCGTGATGCCCGACTGGGTGGACTACAACGGCCACATGACCGAGTGGGCGTTCCTGACCGCGTTCGGCTGGGCGGCTGATGCCCTGTTCCGCTACATCGGGATCGACGAGGCCTACCGCGCCGCCGGCCACTCGTACTACACAGCCGAGACCCACCTGACTCATCTGCGCGAGGCGTCGGCAGGCGAGCCGCTGCGGATCACCACCCAAGTGCTGGGCAGCGATGCCAAGCGCCTGCACATCTTCCACACGATGCACAGGTGCGACGGGCACCGGCACGGCCACGACGAACGCCAGCGCGACGAGCAACACCACAGCGACCACAAACACGATGAGGTGCTGTGCGTCGGTGAGCAGATGCTGGTTCATGTCGACACGGCCGCCGGGCGCAGTGCTCCGTTGGCAGACGGCCCAGCAGCGGCAGTTGCGGCCATCACTGCAGCACACGCATCGATGCCGACGCCGCCGCAGGCCGGCAGCCGCATGGCGCTGCTTCCGACGTAGCACTGCACGCACCACTCCGCCAACGCGCTCACCTGTAGCGCCACAACAGCCAGGACAGCAACACCGATGGATTTCTCGATCGACGACACCCAGCAGATGGTGGTCGACACCGTGCGCACCTTCACCATGCGCGAACTCGTGCCGCATGAGGACGAGGTGGAGCGCTCCGGTCAGGTTCCGCCCGATCTGGTGGAGCAGATACGCAACAGGGCCGTCGATGCTGGCCTCTACGCCGCCAACATGCCCGTCGAGCTCGGCGGCGGGGGGCTTGACGACTTGACGCTGACCATGGCCGAGCGGGCTTTCGGCTGGACGTCCTACGCCCTGCAGTACATCGTGGCCCGCCCCTCCAACATCTTGCGGGCCTGCACCGGTGATCAGATCTCGGACTACCTGGTGCCTACCGTGCGAGGCGAACGGGTGGAGTGCTTGGCCATGAGCGAGCCCGACGCTGGCTCTGACCTGCGCGGCATGTCCTGCCGGGCCGAGCGCGACGGCGACGAATTCGTGGTGAACGGCACCAAGCACTTCATCAGCCACGCGGATCTGGCCGACTATGTGATCCTGTTCGCGACCACGGGCATCGATGCTCCAGACGCCGATACGCCGGGCCGCAGTCCCCGCAAGCTGATCTCAGCCCTGCTGGTGGATTTCGACACCCCCGGCGTCGAACGGGTGCCTGGCTACAACTGCGTGTCAAACCGGGGCTACCACAACCTCATCCTGAACTTTGACAACGCCCGAGTGCCGGCGAGCAAGCTGCTCGGCGAGGAACATCGAGGCTTCGACGTTGCCAACGAGTGGCTCGGAAGCACCCGCCTGCAGGTGGCCGCTGTGTGCCTGGGACGCGCCGACCGGGCACTGTCGGTGGCGCTCGACTGGGCCGCCACCCGTGAGCAGTTCGGCCAACGGATCGGGCGATTCCAAGGCGTGTCGTTCAAGCTGGCCGACATGCGCCTCCGCCTCGCCCAAGCCGAGATGATGACGTACCGGGCCGCGTGGCTCTCCGAGCGGGCCGAGATGACCGACGCCGACGCCGCCATGGCCAAGCTGTCGGCCACCGAGATGCTGCAGTTCGTGTCGGATGAGGCCATACAGATCCTCGGCGGCATGGGGCTGATGGACGAGCTTCCGTTGGAGCGAATCTGGCGCGACGCCCGGGTCGATCGCATCTGGGACGGCACCAGCGAGATCCAGCGCCACATCGTGTCTCGTGACATGCTGCGGCCCCTCGGCTGCTGAACCGCCATGACACAAGTCATCGCAGCGACATGACTGGGACGGCATGACTGGTCGGCTGGATCGGCTGTTGCGGCCACGGTCGCTGGCATTCGTCGGAGGCATCGCCGCCGAACAGTCGATTGACGCCTGCCGGGCATTCGGCTTCGCAGGTGAGATGTGGGGGGTCAACCCTCACCGCACCCTGGGCGACCTGCCCACGGTCGCCTCCGTTGCCGAGCTGCCCGAAGGCATCGACGCTGCGTTCGTCGGCGTCGACCACGACGCCACGATCGACACCGTGCGCCGCCTCTCCCAAGCCGGTGTGGGCGTCGCTGTCTGTCATGCCTCGGGGTTTGCCGAGGTCGGCGCGGCCGGCAAGATCCGCCAAGTCGAGCTGGTCGAAGCAGCGGGCGCGATGGCGGTACTGGGGCCCAACTGCTACGGAATGCTCTCAGCGCCCACCGGCGCCGCCCTGTGGCCGGACGTCCACGGTCTGATTCGTCGCACCAGGGGCGTGGCACTGCTGAGCCAGAGTGGGAACATCGCCGTAAACCTGACCATGAGTCGCCGCGGTCTCGATGTGGCCTGGGTCATCAGCCTGGGAAACCAAGCCGACGTCGGGATCTCAGAAGCGTTCGAGGCAGTGGTCGCCGACGACACCACAACCGGCGTGGGTCTGTGCATGGAAGGCCTGAACGACGTCGAGCGCTTCGTCGAGGCCGCGGCAGTGGCTCGTCGGCGACGCCTTCCGGTAGTGGCGGTGAAAGTCGGCGCCTCGCCGTCATCGGGCGCGATCGCGGTCACCCACACCGCCTCGTTCGTGGGCGACGACGCTGCCTACGACGCGCTCTTTCGGAAGCTGGGCATCCACCGCGTCGAATCCATCGACGGGTTGGTCGACACTCTGTCCACCCTCTGTTCCACCGGCCCTCTGGGGGGCAACCGCGTGGTGTCATTGAGCTGCTCGGGCGGCGAGGCGGCGCTGGTGGCCGACCGCAGCCAAGGGCGCAACCTGAGCTTCCCGCAATTCGCACCCGACCACGCCGCCCGCGTGGCGGCTGCGCTGGACGGCCGCGTCGCGGTCACCAACCCGCTCGACTATCACACATTCATCTGGGGCGACCTGGACAGGCTGAGTCGCTGTTTCGAATCTGTTCTGGGTGCCTCCGGCAACGGCGCACCGTTCGATGCCGCCGTCTTGCTGCTCGATTTCCCCGCCGAGGGGCTGGATCGCTCGCGCTGGTGGCCGACGATGCAGGCGTTCGCCACGGCCTGCGCCAACGGCGACACTCCCGGCGTCGTGGCGGTATCGCTGGCAGAGAACCTGCCCGACGAGGCCCGCTCTCAAGCCGCCGCATGGGGGCTGGCTGCCTGCGGCGACATCGACAACGCGCTGTCTGCATTGGAGGCGGCCGCCGCATGGGGGCACCATCTCGACCA
Organism: Candidatus Poriferisodalis sp.; assembly: GCF_965204125.1. Lineage (GTDB taxonomy): Bacteria > Actinomycetota > Acidimicrobiia > Acidimicrobiales > Poriferisodalaceae > Poriferisodalis. The sequence continues at coordinate 3,184,957 of NZ_OZ241968.1, forward strand.
CACGGAAGCCGAGGCGGGCTCGTTGGTGGTGAAGGCTCGAGAGGCTCCCCTCGGCACATCGGTCCTGCTTGAGCACGAGGCAAAGCCGCGTCTGGCGGCGGCTGGCATCGAGGTGCCGATGGGTCGGCTGGTCGAGCCGCAGCAGGCCCCGGCTGCCGCAGATGAGATCGGCTACCCAGTCGCTGTCAAGGCCGTCGGTGCAGCGCACAAGAGCGATGCCGGTGGCGTCGTGGTCGGGCTCGCCGATGCCGCCTCGGTTGCCGCAGCTGCTGAGCGGGTCGCCGCCTCCGTCGGAGGCGGAACGGTCATGGTGGAGTCGTGCATCACTGACGTGGTGGCCGAGCTGTTGGTGAGCGTGCGCTCATCACCGCCGGTGGGAATGATGCTGACGGTGGGCGCCGGCGGCACGCTGACCGAGGTGCTTGACGACACTGCTTCCCTGCTGCTGCCTGCGGCAGGCGACACGATTGAAGCGCTTCGCAGTCTGCGACTGTGGCCTGTCCTCGCCGGCTACCGGGGTCGTCCGGCTGGGGCCGTCGATGCTGTGGTCGACACCGTCAGCTTGCTGGAGGCGCTGGTGCGCGACGATGACCGCATCGTCGAAATCGAAATCAACCCGCTGCTCGTGACCCCGCATGCAGCGGTGGCAGCCGATGCCCTGATGGTGGTCGCAAATGACTGATCAGACCCCCACGCCAATCCCTGGGCAGACCGCGGTACAGGTCGTCGCCCATCCTCCGGTGCTGGAGGTCACGCTCAACCGCCCCAAGGCCAACGCCATCGACGCCGCCACCAGCCGAGAATTGAGCAAGGTGTTCGCTGCCTTTCGCGACGATCCCGAATTGCGGGTGGCAATCCTCACCGGCGGCGGCAGCCGGTTCTTCAGTGCGGGCTGGGATCTGAACGCCGCCGCAGAGGGCGAGGAGTACGAGGCCGACTACGGCGACGGAGGCTTCGGTGGCCTCGGCGAGCTGCCCGGCTTGAACAAACCCGTGATCGCGGCGGTCAACGGCATGGCCGTGGGCGGTGGGTTCGAGATCGTGATGGCCGCCGATCTGGTGGTGGCCGCCGACCACGCCCGCTTCTGGTTGCCCGAGGCCAACCTGGGCATCGTGCCCGACGCCGGATCGGTGCGCCTGGGGCGGATGCTGCCGCCGGTCGTGGCCAACGAGGTCCTGTTCGCAGGCCGTCGCCTCGATGCCGCGGAAGCGCTGCGTTGGGGCTTGGTCAACGCGGTGGTCAGTGCCGACGATTTGATGAGCGAGGCCCGCGCGCTCGCCGCCCGAGTGACCGAGGCCGCCCCGCTGGCGGTGGCAGCCATCGCTGAGATACGAGACCGCACCAAGCACCTGCCGCTCGCGGACGCATTCGAGTTGTTGCGATCGGGCGGCTTGGCGGCATATGAGGCGATGCTGGTCTCCTCCGATGCCTCCGAAGGATCCAGCGCTTTCGCGGAAGGACGCTCTCCCCGCTGGCAGGGTGGCTGAGCCCCCAATGCCGCCAGTTGTCGAAGCTGGCTAGACCCAGGCGTCGGCTCGTTCGCGGTTGGACGGGTTGCGCATCGGCAACTCGTTGTGCCAGACGCCTTCGTGCTCGCGCAGCGCAGCCGCCACTGCGCCTGCCGTCGGCACGAGGCCGATCTCGCCGACGCCCTTGATGCCGTAGGGAGCACCGGGTTGCGGCGACTCCACCAGGATCACCTCGACGTCGGGCATGTCCTTGGGCCGGATGATCGCGAGGCTGCGCAGCGTGGAATTGAGCGGCCGCCCGTCGGCGTCGGCAGGAAAGCCCTCGCTGAGTGCGTAGCCGAGGCCCATGTGCACGCTGCCCTCGATCTGGCCCTCGCACAGCACCGGGTTCACGGCTCGGCCCACATCGTGAGCAGCGATGACTCGCTCCACGTCGCCGGAGTCGGGGTCGAGGATGACGACCTGCGCGGCGTAGCCGAAGGTCGAATGGATGATCGGGTGCTCCAAGCCCTCCGACAGCGAGTTCGTCCAGTCCACCCGGTACTCGCCCTCGTAGTCCGTCTCGGGCCGGCAGCCGTCGGCGAGTGCAGCACGACACGCATCGGCTACTGCGCCGGCGCCCATGAGCGTGCCCCGGCTGCCAGTGGTCTGGCCGGCGCCGAGTTCGCGTGTGGAATCCACGATGACGCGCACCGCTTCCGGGTCGACGCCGAGCTCCTCCACGGCCACTTGCAACGCCACGGTGTGCACGCCCTGGCCCATCTCGGTCCAGCAGTGACGGACCTCGACGGTGCCGTCACCGCAGAAGCGCACAATCGCCTTGGCGATCTCCTTGAAACCGTTCCCCAAGCCGGAGTTCTTCAGCCCCAGCCCGATCCCGACCGGCTTGCCCGCAGCACGGGCCGCCTCGTACGGCTCGCGCACAGCATCGAGGCACGCCTGGGCGCCCAAGCAGCCGTCGTCCATGATCTGGCCCGGTCCCCACACTCCCCCGGGCACCACCACGTTGCGCTGGCGCATCTCGAACCCGCTGATGCCCACCGCCTCGGCCAGCCGGTCCATCACGCCTTCCATGGCGAACTGTGCCTGGTTGGCACCGAACCCCCGGAACGCACCGCACACCGGGTTGTTGGTGCGCACCGCGACCGACTCGACATCCACCGCCGGCACCAGGTACGGCCCGGTGGCATGCCCGGCCGACCGCTCGAGCACCTTCATGCCCACCGACGCATAGGGACCCGAGTCGCCGAACATGCGGGCCCGTACCGCAGCGAGCTTGCCCTCGGCGTCGCAGCCGACCTCATAGGTCATGCGGATGGGGTGCCGCTTGGGATGCATGAGGAGCGACTCTTCACGCGACAGCGTGATCCGCACCGGGCGACCCGTCAGCCATGCCGCCAGCGCCGTATGGGCCTGGTTCGACATGTCCTCTTTGCCGCCGAACGCCCCGCCGTTCGAAACCAGCTCGGTCGTCACGATGGAGGGGTCGAGCGCCAGCACCGCTGCGATGTCGTTGCGGTCGTCCCAGATGCCCTGCCCGCCGGTGTACACGTGCAGCCCGGCGGCGACCCCGTTGGCGGGCGTGGGCACGGCAAGGGTGGATTCGGGCTCGAGATAGGCGTGCTCGATGCGCTGGGTTTGGAATGTCTCAGTCACGACATGCGCGGAGGCGGCCAGCGCAGCGTCGACGTCGCCGCGGGAGTAGGTGGAGCGGGACAGGATGTTGCCGTCGAGCTCCCAGACGGCGTCGATATCGCTGTCCTTCACTCGCACCGGGTCGGTCATGGGTTCGAGGACGTCGTAGGACACCTCGATCAGCTCTGCAGCACGTCGCGCAGCAGGCCGGTTGTCGGCCACGACGATGGCGAGCACATCGCCGAGGTAGGACGTGCGCCCGCCGACGGGGATCATCACCGGCCAGTCCTTGTGGATGAGGCCCACTCGCAGCACGCCGGGGATGTCGGCAGCGGTGAACACGGCATGCACGCCGGGCTCGGCTTCGGCGGCGCCGGTGTCAATGGACCGCACGTCGGCGCGGGCATGGTCGGCAAACCGCAACGCCCCATGCAGCATGCCGTCGGGATACATGTCGTCGATGTAGGGGCGGCTGCCGAGCGTGAGCTCGCGAGCCTCGTAGCGGACGCCCGAGCTGCCGACGCCCTTGGGCGGCAGCGCCACCGGCACCTCTCCCGCCGCCAGCGATTCCACCGCGTCGAGGATCTTGGTGTAGCCGGTGCAGCGGCACAGGTGCCCGCCCAGGTGACGGCTGGCTTCTTCACGTGTCAGCGCCGAGCCCTTGCGGTCGAGCAGGGCCTTCAGCCGCACCACGATGCCCGGGGTGCAGAATCCGCACTGCAGAGCGCCGTGCGCGGCGAACGTGTTCGCCATGGCGTCCAGCTCGGCCTCATCGAAACCTTCGACCGTGGTGATCTCCGTGCCGGCCGAGCGCTCGAGGCTGGTCTGGCAGGCCACCCGGGCCTTGCCGTCCACCAGCACTGTGCAGCAGCCGCACTGACCTGACGGCGCGCAACCGTCCTTGGGAGAGATGATCCCCAGCTCGTCTCGCAATGCCGCCAGCAGATGCTCGTGATCGCTGGCCACGGTGACCGGCGAGCCATTCAGCACGAACTCTGTCACCGAACTCTCTGCCGTCATCGGCAACCTCGTCTCCGGGACAGCGGTGTCGTGCTGTCCCCTCCCCAAGGGCCATTGTCGCATCGTTGCGCAGCCATTCGCACCACAGCACTCGCCGATGCCAGTGCGCCGCAACCGCATGCTCGGCAGTTTTCATGTGGATATGCACATTACATGTCTGCATATGTGAATAACTCTATAATTTGGCTATGGATCTTGTGATCATCGACTCGCTCCGGGGCACAGTTGCGCCCAAGACCGAACGGATGTCATGAACGAACACCACCAGACCAATCAAGAATTCGAAACGTTCCAAGAGCGCATCGCGCGACGCAGCGAGGCCAGCCTGCGCTTCACTAGGGGCATGGAGTTCAGCACAGTGCTCCAGGATGTTCTCGACTCGGCCAGAGACGTCACTGCCGCGCATTACGGGGTGATGACCTTGCTCGACGAGGGGGGGCAGGCAGAGGATTTCTTGTCCTCGGGGACCACGGCCGAGCAGGATGAACGGCTGTTGCTCACTCCGGACGGTCCTCAGATCTTCGAGTCATTGACCGAGATCGCCGGACCCCTGAGAGTGGACGATCTGGAGTCCCATGTCCGATCGCTCGGATTCACCGAATTCGAGATCCCGGTGCCGGCGGACGCGTTCGGACTCGTGGCGGTGCCGATGCTCTACCAAGGAGGCCCGGTGGGCCACCTCTTCGTGGGCGGCAAGGACGCCGGAGCCGAGTTCACCGGCGCCGACGAGGAGACGCTGGTGATGTTCGCCTCCCAGGCGGCGCTGGTCATCGCCAATGCTCGCAGCCACCGCGACTTGCAGCGAGCCAGGGCCGATCTGGAGACGCTGGTGGATACCTCCCCGGTAGGCGTCGTCGTCATCGATGTCGCATCCGAGGAGTTGGTATGGGTCAACCGCGAGACCGAGCGCATCGTCGAGAGCCTGTGCGAGGACAACCGGTCGCTGGAGGATCTCTTGGAGATGGTGACCTGTGTGAGGGCCGACGGCGAGGTGGTGACGCTGGGCGAACTGTCGCTCATGGAACTGGCCGGGGCTGGGGAGACGATCAGGGCGGAGCGGATCTCGCTGCGGGTTGCCGACGGTCCGAGCGTCAGCGCCCTGCTCAACCTCACACCGATCCTCTCCGATGACGGTGCGGCGGTGTCGTTGGTCGTGACGCTCCAGGACATGACGCCGCTGGACGAGCAGGAGCGGCTGCGGGCCGAGTTCTTGGCGATGGTGAGCCGCGAGCTGCGCACGCCCCTCGCCGCGGTCATGGGTTCGGTGTCCACGCTGCTCGACAGCCCCGGCGGGCTGGACCCTGCGGAGACCGCGCAGTTCCTTCGCATCATCCGCGACCAGTCCGACCAGATGCGGCACCTGATCGGCGATCTGCACGACGTCGCCCGCATCAACACCGGCACCCTGCCCGTCGCCCCCGAACCGGCCGACGTGCACCAGCTGGTGGACGATGCGATGAGCAGGTTCCTTGCCGGCGATGCCCCGAACCCCGTCAACGTGGAGCTGGCAGCGGATCTGCCGCTGGTGATGGCCGACCGGCTGCGCATCGCCCAGGTGCTGAGCAACCTGCTCGTCAACGCCGCCGGCTACTCGCCTGGCGGGTCGCCGGTAGAGGTGACCGCTGCCCGGGACGGAGCGCACGTCGCGATCTCGGTCACCGATCAGGGCCGGGGCATTCCGTCGGAGCAGATGCCCGATCTGTTCCGCCAGTTCTCGCGTGCACACGGCCCAGACCACGGAACCGGCCTCGCCTGGGCGGGCCTGGGGCTCGCCATCTGCAGGGGCATCGTGGAGGCACACGGCGGGCGCATCTGGGCACAAAGCGACGGGGCGGGCCTCGGGGCGCGCTTCACCTTCACGTTGCCGCTGGCGGAGGCCGCGACCGCCGCTGCGGCAGCGGGCTCGGGCGGGTCGCGGCCGTCGGCACAACGCCAAGTCCGCGTACTGGCCGTCGACGACGACCCCCAGGCGCTGCGCTACATCACCGACATCCTCAGCGGGGCCGGCTATGCGACCGTCGCAACCGGCAACCCCGCCGACATCGGCCGCATCATGGCCGAGCACAGACCCCACCTCGTCCTGCTCGACCTGGTGCTGCCCGACCGCGACGGCATCGAGGTGATGACCGATGTGCGGTCACGGGCCGACGTGCCGGTCATCTTCCTGTCGGCATACGGCCACGACGAGACCATTGCCCGAGCCTTTGACATGGGCGCAACCGACTATGTGGTCAAGCCGTTCTCGCCCACCGAGCTGACCGCCCGGGTCCGCGCAGCGCTGCGCAAGCAGGTCGACCTCCTCGAGGGCGAGCCGTCGGCGCCCTATGAAGCCGCCGGGCTGAGCATCGACTACGCCCAGCGCCGCGCCGCGGTGGCCGGCGAGCCGGTGGAACTCACCGCCACCGAGTACAACCTGCTCCACGAACTGGCCGCCAACGCCCCCCGGGTGCTGACCCACAGCGCGCTGCTGCACCGGGTCTGGGGGCCTGAGCGAGTCGGCGAGCCTTGGCTGGTCCGCGACGTCATCAAGCGGCTCCGACGCAAGCTCGGCGACGACGCCGGCAGCCCCAGCTACATCTTCACCGAGCCACGCGTCGGCTACCGCATGCCCCCCGGCCAGTCATAGAGCTGTTCACAGAGCCATCCTGGGTTTCTTACAAACTTCCTCTCGATACTGTTTCGTTCATTGAAACGATCTGGCATGCTCTGGCGCTGCGAGCCCGGCTCGCGGCGAAAGGAACCCAGGGATGCGGAATGCTCGGATATCGATGGCTGCGATGGCGGCCGCTCTGCTGGCGACGTTGCTGGTGTTTCCTGCGACGCCCGTCGGCGCTTCAACGCAGCCTGAGGCGCCGTCGGATCTGAGATCGATCAGCCGGGTACACCGTTCGCTCGACGATCAGAACCAGGTCGTCAGCCGGACTGACTCATATGTCCAGTGGGACCTGCCGACCAACCGCGACCACATCACCTGCTACTACGTCCGCTGGCGCGTCGCTGCCAAGGGGAGCCAGCCGGCCGGTGCGTGGCAGCCGAGCGAGCAGGGCGCCATTGCCCCCAGGTACCGCGACTATCACGACATCGACGGGTTGACCATCGGCGAGTCCTACGACTTCGAGGTTCGCTCCTATTCGGAGTCCCAGGGCGCCTACAGCGACTGGGTGACGCTGAACACGACCCTGACGGTCGCCTCGAACGACTCGAGCCTGCAGTCGCTCACGCTCTCGTCGGGGACGCTCGCGCCGGCATTCGACCCGCAGAGATGGAGCGATGTCACCTACACGGCGACGGTGGCGAACTCGGTCACCAGCGTCACCTTCACGCCCACCGCCAACGACGCGAACGCGACGATCACCTACAACGGCGCCGAGATCGCCAGCGGCACTGCCAGCGCTGCGATCAGCCTGGAGCCGGGTCCCAACTATTTCCAGATCCGGGTGGCGGCCGAATACAGCGCGTACTACCGCACCTACAGCGTCAACGTGATCCGTGCGGCCCCGTCGGGAAGCCTCGCGGCGCCGACCGGCCTCACGCTCGCTCAGGACGCCGCCGGCGGGAAGCACCGCGTCACGATGTCGTGGACACTGCCCACAGGCGCGACCGAAGCGGTGCTCGAGTACGGCAAGCTCCGCAGCGACCAGTCGGCGCCGGCATGGAGCACCGCCGGCGTCATCGACTTGACGACCAGCGGCGGCAAGATCTTCACCCGGCTGCACGACAACGACGACTACGTAGTACGGGTAGCGGGCAAGAACAGCTCGGGCACCGGCGCATGGGCCACGGCGACCCTCACGGCGCATTCCACGCCCTACTGGCCGCTCAATGTGGCGGCTGCGTCGGGTGACGCGTCGCTGGCGGTGAGCTGGGATCCGCCCTCCGACAAGGGCTACCCCGGGGCGGTCATCAGCGGCTACAGCGTGCGCTGGCGTGCCCTGCCCGACGACCCGTGCTGCCCGTGGGAAGACTCGGTGGGCCGAGACGTGGGCGACGTGGATTCATACACGATCACGGGCCTTGCCAACAATCAGGTCTACGAGGTGCAGGTTCTGGCTCGCAATGCCCTCGGAACCGGCAACTGGTCCGAGACCGTCCTGGCCACGCCCGCCGAGCTGGTGGGCAGCCCGCCGGAACAACAGCAACAACAGCAACAACAGCAGGAACAGGCACCGCAACAGCAACAGCAGCAGGCACAGCAGCAACAGCAGCAGGCACAGCAGCAACAGCAGCAGGCACAGCCGACTGAGGACGCCACCGAGGACGCCGCCGAATCCGACCCGCCCGAGAAGCCCGGTGCAGTGGCGGACGTACAGACCACGGTCGACGGCTCGAAGGTCACCGTGTCGTGGACGGCGCCCCCCCAGGGCGGCGAGCCCAGCACGTACGTCGTGCGGCTGAAGACCGCAAAGAAGGGCAAGGCGAAGACCAAGCGAGTCGACGCCGACGCCACCAGCGTGACCTTCGGCAAGGTCAAGGCCGGAACGCACACCGTCTATGTGCGGGCCAAGAACGCCACAGGCGGCGGCAAGTGGACCAAGACCACGGTCACCGTCCCGTAGCAGCCACCGTCCGGGGTTGTGCTCTTGTGCGAAGCCACACGGGAATTGGGCTGACCGACGGCACCAAGTACCGGTGGCGCATCCGGCGGCGACGGCGTGATCGACGCGACGGAATACCGGCAGGTCAAAGCGGCAGGCCGGCAGCGTCTCGCCAGCGCAAGCCGCCAGCCGCGTCAACAGCGTCTGTGGGCAGTGCGCCTAGTCGCCCGTCGGGGTGTTCATGGTCATGCCGGCGTGAATCCTCATGATGGCGAAGCACTGCGCCCGGCCCGTCTCCCCTGTGGAGTCGGTCACCGTGTATGCGACGTACTGCACCCTCGCATAGGGCGAGACGCCATCGCCGGTGATGCTGGACAGCACGCGGGTGGCCGGGTCGAAAGCGAACCCTGAGTGCCGCAGGTCGACGCCGTAGAGCACGTCGAAGCGGTAGGTGAGCGGGCCGTTGCCGCCTGTCGTCGCGGGCAGCCTCGGCGAGTACTTGATCTCCGAACCCGAGCGCCAAGCCACCTGATACACCGTGGCTGCCACTGAGTTGTTGGCCGTGCCCGGATCGGTCCACAGCACCGTGATCTTTCCGTGGTCGGCGGTGGCAGTGGGCACCGTCGGCGGGTCGGGACGGCCAGCACCCTGATAGTTCCTCGCAGTGCCCCTGTTCGCGTCCGATCCGTGAAGCGACCACCTGCTGTATCGATTGCCGATCCACGCGCGTACCCGTGTTTCGTACCTTGTCTGCGCATTCAGGCCGGTGCGCAACAAGAACGTGTCGGTGCCGGTGTGGCCGGCGTCGGACCAATTGCCCCATCTCGAGGTGACTGCGTTGTACGCCCGGTACTCGACGTCGTAGCCGGTGACGCTGTCGCCGACGCTCGCCGGCGGGTACCAGTACATCTGAAAGCCGTTGTGGATCGGGTGCAGCAAGCTGATCGAAGGCCGTCCGGGTCGACCTCGCCGGGTGCCCCCGTTTGTGCACCGTCTTGCGCTGCCGCCGCCGCCGACTGTGCTGCCAGCGCCACCGCGGCCAACAAGGCGACCGCCAGCATTCTCTTCGTCCTCGTCTCAGACCCTCCCTCGGGATCGATCGCAGGCAGACGCCCGCCCGACCGTCGCCGGGACAACACGGCTTCGACGCCGAGGGCCGTTCCCACGGTCGGCGTCTGGCGCTCTGACCGGGCACTCGGCAAGGGGCGCGGCGACAACCCGCGGAGCGGGCTGCCATCTGCCCGACATGGGCCGAGCGTAGTCGGCTCAATCTATGAGTTCTGCCGGACATGCGCGATTCTGCGAATGAATGGCTCTGCACATCAGTGAATCTCCCCGGCATTGGTGGAAGCTGTGCTGGCGGCAGCGCGACAAATCGTGCCTGTGGCGCGCCGATGCGGGAGTGCATTGAATTTCTAAAACTGCTGGTCAGAGGGCTAAATCATGGTCTGGAAGCAGGTTTGGTTGTTGCTTTTCGCGGGGGGGGGGGGGGGGGGGGGTAGAAAATCCCGTTTGTGAGCGATGCGGGAGGAAACCCTGTGAAGGATTCATCGGTTGTCTCGGAGGGGGCTGGGCCGGCGTCGCCGAACCCGGCCAGGCGGCGGGGCCGGCCGGGTCCGGTGCGGTGGCTGTGCGCGCTCGCCGCGCTCGTGTTGTGCGCGGGGGCGGCGGTGGTGGCTGCGGTGCCCGCGGGTGCGGGAACGACCACGATGCGCACCTATGAGCTGTTCTTTCGGTCGGGGAGTGTGGCAGCGGAGGGCTTGGTCTTTGAGGTGGGTTTGCGTGTGTCGCCGCCGATGCCCGATGCGCCGCCGCCCGACGATCCGATGGATCCGCCTCTTGTTGAAACAACGGTGTTCAATGCCAGTACGCATCATGTCTCGACCAACAACAGCGATCTCGTTAGCGGCACGTTCCCGTTGCAAGGGTGGGACGCGTTGAACGCGGGGGACACGTCGCGTGAGCAGATTCTGCCGCTGATCATCCACGCCGACCGCCTGTTCGAGGGTGATGAGGTCTTCGAGGTTCGGGTGGGCCCGCCGACGGGCCCGGGGCTGGACGCGTCGTTGTTCCGCCCTGTGCGGGCGGGCGCGGACCGGTTGCGGGTCACGATCAAGGACACCACGATTACGCCGGTGTTCAGCAGCAATTCGTATTCGGTGACCGAGGGCGACACCCTGACAGGCAGCGTGCGTTCCACGGGGCTGCGCTCCAAGATCTACGACCTGCCCCCTCCTTTGGCGGAGGCGTCAATGGGGGACAATCTGAACCTTTTGAGTCTCGTGGCGCGCAACGGCTCGGCCCGGGCGGGCACCGACTTCACAGCGCCGCCTGCCTCGCTGTTCAAGAAGATCACGCCCGCGAATCTGGGCGATTACGGGGTGCGCCGGTTCTCGATAGCGACGATCGACGACAGCGTGTGCCAGCCGACCCGGTCCTTCACCGTCGCGGTCGCCGACCCCGGCCGCACCAACAGTGCGGTGTTCGATTCGCGCAGCACCGCGACGGTGTACATCTCCGAGCCGGCCGACACGACCGACGCGCCGCCCGCCCCGCCGATCTACGGGATGGATCACGTGTCGGCGACGGAGATGACGGTGCGGTGGGGCTCCGCGATCTGCGCGGACGCCTATCAGCTGGCCTACAAGCCGACCTCGACGACGACCTGGACGACGTTGGCGTCGGGGGCGTCGGACTCGAAGTACTCCCACACCGTGCGCGGCCTGACCGCCGACACCGCCTATCACGTGCGGGTGCGCGCCAAGAACGGCACCGTGAACAGCGCCTGGACCACGATGACCTACACGCCGCCCACCGCGGGCAAGCTCACCGGGCTCACGCTCGATGACGGCACGAACGATCTGGTGCTGCTGCCGGTCGAGGCGAACGCCGACGGCTTCCAGGGCGACCGGCCCGAGCTGCGCTATGCGGTCAAGGTCGCGCCCGGCACCCGCAGCGTGCGCTTTACGCCGACCTGGTTGGATGCGAACATCAGCCGAGTCGCGGGCACCACGGCGAACTACACCAACAACAGGCTCATTGCTACCAACGCGGTGTCCACCAGCGGCAGCCAATCGAACCACATAAAGATCGCCGGCTCGGACGCCTACAGCGTGCCGATCTCGGGGCCCGTCAAGATGCAGATCCAGGTCGACAGCAGTTCGACGTACAACTTGTTGATCACGCCTGATGAGACGTGGGCGTCGGCGGACAACTACCTGCAGCGGATCGTGCTGCTGGGCAGCGGCGCCCAGTCCTCGCCCGCCAACCAGCAGATCGCCCACAGCGTGCCGCAGCGACGAGCCTCGGATGTGCTGACGCTGTCTGCGCGTTCGTCGGTGCACGCCGTGTCGGACACCTTCGGCGGCCACAGCGCGGCCGCGTCGGGCGGCGTGTCGGCGGTGACGATGGACGCGTCTCCCGGCGCTGACGCGTCAGCGGGCGGCGACAGCGGCGACGCGACTGCGCAGCTCGACGGCAGCGGCGGCTCGGGCAGCGTGCGGATCGACTTGTCGGAGCCGTTCGACGACGAGCAGCACGGCTACACCGCCACGGTCCCCAACGACGTCACCTCGGTCACCGTTGACGCATCGCCCGCCCATGCTGAGGCGACGGTGACGGTCAACGGCAACACGCCCGACACGCCGGTGCAGCTCGAGGTGGGCGCCAACCGGGTCAGCATCGAGGTCACCGCCGAGAACGGCTACCAGCGCACCTACACCGTGACGATCACCCGCCAGCCCCTGCCGCCCGGCGAAATCGACCCCGACGGCCTGCAGACCAACGCCAAGCGGCGCCGCATCACCGTCGCGTGGGACGCGCCCGACAGCGGCGGCGCCCCCGACGGCTACATCGTGCACATCCGCCCACAAGGCGGCAAGCAAGGCAGCGGCGCCACCAAGCGGGTCGACGCCGACAGGACCAGCGTCACCTTCAAGCGCCTCGAGCCCGGCACGGTCTACAAGATCTGGGTGCGAGCGCACAACAGCGCAGGCAAAGGCGACCGCACCCGCACCACCGCCGCCACCGCCGACTAGGTGCGCATCAGCGGGCCGCCGAACCCGGGCGGAACTGTCCATGGCGGCAGTCCCGCCCGGGGACGTGCTCTTGTGCGAAGCCACGCGAGAACAGCGATGCTCGGTCTTGTGTTTCTCACATGTCTTCCACAGTTCGCCCTTGACTCATAGACACGATCTGGTAACAATCCGCCTCGGCCGGATGGAACCGGCACACCCGGCGCGGGCACGCCATCTCCCGCACCTGCCGCAGAGAGGCGCTGTTGATGCATCTTGATACCCCCCCCCCCCCCGGCGTATGGCTTCTAGCGCGGCCCGCGGCCGTGCCCTTCTGTGTCGGCTGAGGCTGGCTGCTGCGGCGCTGGTGGTGCTGGGGGTCGCTGTCGGCCACGATGCGCCGCCTGCCCAGGCGCAGACGCTCAGCGCGCCCGTCACGTCGCTGATGTGGCGGTCGTGCTCGGGCTTCTATCTGTTTTGGGATGAGTCGCCCGGAGCGACCGGCTACCAGATCCAGATCAGTTCGCAAAGCGGCGCCACTTGGGGCACCTGGTCCGACGTGACCTACAGCGGCACCGCGCAGCCGGCGAAACTCACTGGGCTGACCGACAGCACCAAGTACCGGTGGCGCATTCGGGCTTTCAAGGGCCCCACGAACACCAGGACCTACAGCGCATGGGCAGTGCCCACCAGCGCCGACGAGCGCACGGCGAGAGATTGCCCGGAGGGCAAGCCCAATCCGCCGATCGCGCGCTCGGCTGTGCCCGGTCCGGGGAAGATAACGCTCACCTGGGAAGCCGGCGATCCGATCGAGGGCGCCATCGTGGCCGGCTGGCGGGTGAGATACCGCTGGGTGAACGAGCACGGCGTGCAGATCAAGCGGTCCCTCAATGCCGTCAGTGCCGACACGACCACCGCCGAGGTGACCGGGCTCACTGCGGGCACTGAGTACGACCTGTGGGTCGCTCCGATTGCTCCCGACCTCTCCGTCGGCGCGGCCTCACAGGTGCTGACCGCAACCCCCCAGAGCACCTCCACGCCGACGGTCCCCGCGGGCAGATGCAACCACCGAGGCGCCACCCCGCCCGGCCTCGCGCCGATCACCAGCTTCACCTCGACCCACGACAGCATCACCCTGCACTGGGACTCGCCCGACTACGGCACCAACGCCGACGGCAACAAGGGCTTCATCACCGACTTCCTGATATGGACGGCAGCAGCTGACGGGTCCTATTCCGGCGTGCAGTACGTGAGCGCCTATGGGTGGGAGCCTGCCACATACAGCCACACGATCTCGGGCCTGTCGGCGAGCACCGACTACACGGTGGGGGTCAATGCGCGCACCATCCAGGCCTGCTTCAGCGGCTGGAGCTCGGTCGCAGTCTCCACCACCGCAGCCCTCAACAGCGGAGGCCCCCAGATCGGAGTGCTCCCCCGCCCGACCCAAGAGCAGCAGCCCCAGCAGACCGAGCAGGCTGAACAGCCCGAGAACGAGTCAGCGGCCGATTCGCAGCCGGCGCCCGACACAGCGCCAGCATCAGCACCCGAGCCCGAGACCGAACCGGAGCCCGAACCGGAGCCCGAACCGGCACCCGAGACAGAGTCCGAACCGGAGCCCGAACCGGTGCCCGAGCCCGATGATGTCGTGGCCCGCTACGACGCCAACGGCGACGGCGCGATCGACGCAACGGAATACCGGCAGGTCAAAACCGACTGGCTCGCCGGCAAGGTCACCTACGACGAGTTCCTCACAGTCGTCCGGGCCTACCTCACATCCGGCTGACCACAACCACCCGCCCACCAACCCCTCCACCCCCGATTCCTCGCCCTCGGCCAGGGCGAACCGCCTGATGCCGCATCTGGTTCCACCGCACGAGCCCCGCTCTGGGGCAACTCGGCGGGGTCTTTAGACTCGGAGTCAGTGACAGCGACTCGCTTTTCCCGACCTGTGGAGATCCCCGACGACCTCGGGGAGCGTCCTGCCGCGGTCCAAACCGGGCGTGTGAGACTCCCGAATCACATCGCGTGGAGCGGCCAAGGCGAGTACGACCTCGACGACCCGCAACACCGGATGCGCGTGTACGAACTGGTGATGACCGAGGGCAACGAGGACGATGTGCGTACCTATGTCGATCTCGAGGCGCTGCTGGGCATGTGGGACACGATGTGGCTCGCTCCCCATGTCCGCGAGCAATGGGCAGACCACCTGCGCTCGCGCAGCCTGATCTCCTGAAGCGTGCTCACGCCCCTCCAGGAGCGAATCCGTCGGCTCGCTGCCGAGTACCGAGTCAGCGGTGCTCGCCGGTGGTGGCGCGCTCATCGTGCATGGCATCGTCGACCGCGCCACAACTGACCTCGACTTCTTCTTCCCCGACACCGCCGACGTCAGGCCCACGGCCCAGGCAGCGCTCAGCGTTCTCCAAGGTGCAGGCTTCCGCGTCGATGTAGTACGTGACGGTGCCACCTTCGTGCGTCTCAACGTCAGGGACGGCCACGACGAAGCTGCCATCGACTTCGGACTCTCGCGGCGCGTGTTTCCCCCCGCCCAAACTGAGAGCGGCCAAGTGCTCGCGCCCGAGGACCTGGCGGGCGACAAGATGGCGGCCTTGTTCAGCCGCGCCGAGGCACGCGACTTCGTTGACGTGTTCGCCCTCTCCGCACACTTCAGCCGCGAGGAGCTCTACGCGCTCGCCAGGGAGAAGGACACGGGCTTCGATCTGGGCCACCTCCACGACTCCCTCGGGATGTTCGACCATCGCACCCGCCAAGACTTCCCCCTCAACGATGAGGACTTCGAACGGCTGCGCACTTGGGTTCACGACTGGCGCGGTCAATTGCCACACCCGACAGCACCGTTGCACAGCGATCGCGGACCTGCATCGGAGGAATAGGAGATGGCCGCCAAGTGTCCTGCCTGACTAGAGCAGCGGCCGAGTCCGGAAGAAGAGCCATTCTGAGAGCGGTCACAAACGCTCATCCCCCAGCATGGCCGAAGCCAACCCGCAAATATCGACCTGCCACCGCTGTTGGCGGCCCACCCGCATCACGCGCACAGAACCTCACGCGAACCGACACCTAACGATCGCGGTCGACTATCTCGAGTCGCGTCGTGCGATTCCCCCGAAGGCACCCGGCCCCATAGACGACGGCGTCTGTGATCCGCAAGAATCCGACCCACGGATCACGACGCTGCCGGGGCCTGATCACCTGTTTCTCGCCGATCGTGGCCCACACGAGGGCTGACTGTATTTCGTTGAGAAAACTAGCGAGGCAATCTTTGCGCATGAGCAGCGCACCATGGCTGTCGTCGTGTGCCGCGGAATCGAAAGCTGCGAGTATCCCGTCGACATCAACATCAACCGGCAGCATGAATCCAGCAATCCGCCTCCACCGAAGTCAGGGACCCCCAGTTCCTCTCCCTTGGCCGGGGCGAACCAAATGGGCAAGCCACCTGCGCTCGCGCGGCCTGTTCTCCTGAACTGACCTCGACTTCTTCTTCCCCGACGCCGCCGACGTCAGATCCACGCATGAATCGATTCCTAGCCACATAGCTATCTTCTGGCTATGATTTCATACATGCCGCCGACAGCCATTCCGATCGCGTTTACGCACGACCAGGCCCGTGACCTCGGGATCTCGAACCGCGACCTCGCGAAGCTGACCGCACAGGGCGCCCTGCAACGCATTGCGCGCGGCATCTACGCCCGCGCCGGACACGGTGTCGACCCAGACCTTCTCGAGCTGGCCCTGCGCAGCCCTCACACGACCCTCTGCCTCACGACCGCCCTCGCTCACCACGACCTCACCGACGAGATCCCCCGCACGATCGACGCCGCTTTGCCGCGTCACCATTGGCAGCCCAAGACACGGGCTCCGGTGACCTGGCATCGGTTCGACCGCGACACCTTCCACATCGGACGCGACGATCTTCACCTCGCCGACACGATCACCATTGCCATCTACAGTCCGGCGCGCTCGATCATCGACGCCTACCGCCTCCGTCATCGACTCGGCATCGACCTCGCACACACAGCCCTGCGCCGCTGGCTCGACCAACGCGGCAACCATCCCTCCGAGCTCCTCGAACTTGCCAGATCGTTCCGGCGCGCCATGCCAGCACTTCGCGCTGCAATCGAAACCCTTCAATGAGCCCCCAGCCGAGCCGAGACACAACCGCTGGCGCCGCCTATCTCGACCTCCAGGCCGCCGCCCGTGCCACAGGTCGACCAGTCGACGAACTCTTCCAGCTCTACGCGCTCGAAGGCTTCCTCCGCCGCCTCGTCGAAACCGACCACGCCGCAACGTTCGTCCTCAAAGGCGGTGTCCTGCTCGCCGCATACACCGAAAGACGACCAACCCGCGACATCGACCTAGCCGGAACCGACATCGATGGCGACCTCACCGCCATCGCAAGCATCGTCGCCGACATCGTGAACGTGAATCTCGATGACGGCCTCGACCGGCTCGTCATCGCCAAGGTGGAGGAGATCCGCGACAGCGCGTCCTATCCAGGTATCCGCGCAACGGTCACCGGACAGCTGGACCGGGCGAGGCTCCGCTTCCACGTCGACATCAGCATCGGTGACCCGCTCTGGCCCGAACCAGACCTCGTCGAGCTTCCCCAACTCCTCGACGCCGAGCCAATCGCTGTCCGCGCCTACTCCGCCGAGCTGATCCTGGCCGAGAAGATCGTCACCGCGATCCAGCGCGGGACAGCATCAACGCGCTGGCGCGACTTCGTCGACATCGCTTCGCTCGCCAAGGCCCAGCTCGACATGACCCACCTCAGCGCATCCCTGCAGATGGTCGCGGACCATCGACAAGTGAGCATCCGCCCGTTGGCCGATGTCCTCGACGGCTACGCCGACCTGGCACAGAGCAGATGGTCGGCCTGGCGCAATCGCCAAGCCCTCCACACCACCCCAGAGCAATTCGCAGACCTCCTAGACCAAGTCATCACCTTCGCCGACCCACTCCTGCAGCCCCTCACCGACTGACCGCCCCTTCTAAATCTGGGGGGAAGGCCTGTTGATCAGATTCGCATCGCGGTCGGTTGGGGTTCGAAGGTGTCGGTACGCTGCGGGTCATGCCGCGCTTTCGAGTGGAGCTGACGCCCGCGCAGGCTCGACTGCTCAGCGAACACGCCGCGGACACCGAGATTTCGCCCGCGGACCTGTTGCATATCTTCGTAACGGCCGGTCTGCGCGAGAGGGCGTCTGCCAAGGAGCTGCCGGTGGGCCTCGTCGAGGAGGCGTTCGCCGAGTTCGCGTCGCGATATGAGGCACTCAGCGAATGGCGTTTCGCCGACGATCCCGACCTCAGTTCGACAGCGATCGAATCGCGGGCAGAACTTGAGCCTGCCGGGCGTGCTCAGGCTACCGAGACTTCGGCCGACGAGCCGTCCGATGCAGCGGCTGCGAGCGTCGATCCGCCGCCTCGATCCCCCGGCGTCGACGAGTCCGCCGAAGCGCTCGATGAGGAGAGCATCGACCGGGCATTTCGGGACTTCGGCAACCGTTACTACGCCGCCGCAGACGATCACCGCGACGAGGCCGAGGCATCGGGCGGGCTGCGCGCAAGCATCCTGCGCGCTTGGATGACGCACTGACCAGGCGAGCCCAAGATCCGCCCCGAGACGAGCTGCGCGTTATCCCGATGCCTCATGAGACCGAACCGGCACCGGAACAGGCTCCTGCATGATTCTCATGACCAATACTGCAGCCCGAAGTCATTGGAGCGGCGATCATCCCTTGACCGGCATAGCAACGCGCGGTCTACCGCATTCGCCCGATCTCTGCCCCGAGTCTTCCAGACCAACCAAGCCGCATATGGTCCAACGGAAACCGCTGCACTCATAGCAACACGGGCAGTCCCTGTCGTGGCCCGCTACGACGCCAACGGCGACGGCGTGATCGACGCGACGGAATACCGGCAGGTCAAAACCGACTGGCTCGCCGGCAAGGTCACCTACGACGAGTTCCTCACAGTCGTCCGGGCCTACCTCTCATCCGGCTGACCACAGCCACCCGCCCACCGACCCCTCCACCCGCCTCGGCGCTGAAGTGCCTGCGCGCGAGTGATGCCCGGGTCGATTGGCAGCGTTGGTCCTGACGTTCCTGACGTAAACTATTTTGTGTCATATCCGTCAGGAAAGAGCTATGGCAGCAGCACGATTGAGCACCGACGAATACCGCCAGCTTGTCGACCTGCTGGCTCTCGGGCTGACTGAAGCAGACGATTCTCTCTGGCTGGACCTTGCTGCTCGGTTCGCTGCCCGCCATTCCGAGCTGGGGCACGATGAACGCCGGGTGCGGTCCTTGCTGGCGATGCTGGCATCCGGCCGTGAACTCACCGGGCAGATCGGCGGCGCCCCGCGGGAGGTGTTCGATGCAGCCGCGTACCGGGAGCTGATCCAGGCACGGCTGCGAGGCGAGGCGATGGAGGCCGTCTGGCTGCTGCCGATGCTCGAGCCCAACGGCGCCGCGGTCGCGTTGGGGGCCAAGCCCGCCAACCGCGAGATCGTCCGCCAGCGGCGCGTGCGCTCCTGGCTGCTGGGCCTGCCGAGAGGCCGCGGCTACTTGTACCCGGTCTTTCAGTTCGACCACCTGCGCGAAGACATCTTCCCCGAAGTCCGCTCCGTGAACGAGCTGCTGGGCGCCGTTGCCGACCCTTGGGGTGTCGCATCGTGGTGGGTCTCGCCGAACGCCCGCGTCGATGCTGCCCCGATGGAACTCGTCGGTACCGACAGGGCAGACGACTTGCCGGTGCTGGCACGTGCGGTCGCGGAGCCGGTCGGCTAGCAGCGCTTGACTCCCCGCCAGCAGCCGCCCCCGAACTACACGGGAGAGCCCCGCCGCCACGTCGTGCAGCAGGGCGACCGGCTCGTACGAGTCCACCGCGCGCGTTTCGACGCCACGGCGTTCAACCCGACCGTGGCGACTCACTCACTCGAAGGCGGCCGTTTCGACTCGACGCCGAGCGACCCGTACGCGTACCTGTATGCCGCCGCCGACGCCGAAACAGCCATCAGCGAGAAGCTCCTGCGCGATCTGCCGACGGTAAGTCACGGTGCCCGCATTCTCCCGGAAGCAGCGATCAAGAATCTGAGAATCGCTGAGATCGAGGCGACCCGTGACCTGGAGCTCGTACGGCTCCGGTCTGGCGCGGACCTGGGCGCCGTCGGTCAAGACACCTGGCTTACATCGGCACCCGCCTCGCAGTATTCGTCGACTCAGCCCTGGGCCGCCGCCATCCGAAGCTGGGCACCCTGGGCATGCGGAATGACCTGGCAGTCACACCGTGAGCCCGCCGGGTTCGCATACGTCTTCTTCGAGGACCGCTGCGACTCGGACAGCTTCACCGAGGTCGTCGGCGATCTGCCGCTCCCGCCCCATGATCGAGCCCTCGACTCGGGCAATGCGCGGCTCTACCTCGAGATGATCCTCACGTCCTACAACGTCGTGCTCACCCACCGCTAGCCCACACCGCATCGTCTCGGTGAGAACGCAGATCTGCTTCGCGTCGATGCCGGTCAGAGAACCGCCGACATGCGCATGTGACCGTCATGGCAAAAGCGTCGGTGTCGTGGCTGTGCTTGTGGCAGCCGGTCGGGCGATATAGCTTCGGGCACCTATGACCCATATCCCCCCCCCCCCCAGAGAAGCGCCCATGTAAAGCACTGCTGCGGCGCCGGGCTCCCGGCATGACACGCACCCCGCTGTTGCGCCGCGCCCCGTTCCTGCTGGCCGCCGCGACGGCGATGCTGCTCACAGTGCTGCCCGCGCCGCCCGCCGGGGCGGCCCACCAGCTGGACACGCCCACCGTCGTGGTGACGGCCGGCGACGGCCAAGTGGAGCTGAGCTGGGGGGCGGTGACCAACGCCAACCGGTACCGGGTCGAGCACCGCGAGCAGTTCAGCACGGACACCCCGACGAGAGACGTCATCGCTGCCCCGTCCACGTCGGCCACGATCACGGGCTTGACCAACGGGCAGTTCTACGTGTTCCGCGTCCAGGCCCGCGACGTGGGCAACACCCACACACTGAGCGACTGGAGCGATTGGGTGACGGTGATGCCCGAGGCGATGCCCAACAAGGCGGGGAGCTTGGACGCGACCTTCGGCGGCGGCAGCGGTGTGGTCACCACCGACATCGGCACCGTGACCATGGACGAGGCCAACGCGGTGGCGTTGCGGCCCGACGGCCAGATTGTGGTGGCGGGGACCAGTGACGACGACTTCGCGGTGGCCATCTACTACTCCAACGGCGGCCATGTCACCACCTTCAGAAGCACCGACATCGGCACGGGCACCAGGGACGCTGCCGTCGCGGTGGCCGATTCCAAGTTCATTACCGTGGTGGCCGGCACCAGCAGCGAGCCCGACGGCAGCGGCGGGTTCGAGGACGGCGACTTCGCGGTGGTCCGCTACAACCGGGGCAGGCTCGACACCAACTTCGACACCGACGGCAAGGTCGTCACCGATATCAGCGGTTCGGGCAGCGATGACACGGCGAATGCGATGGTGGTGCAGTACGACAGCAGTGGCAATGTCGACAAGATCGTGGTGGTGGGCACCAGCGACGACGACTTCGTGGTGGCCCGCTACACCGCAACCGGGGCGCTGGACACTGACGGCACCACCGGCTTCGGCCCGGCCAGCGGCGGCAGCAGGCCCGGCTACGTCGTCACCGACATCGGGTCGTCCACTACTGACGAGGCCCATGCGGTGGACATCGACGGCGACGGCAACATCGTGGTGGCGGGGTACAGCGGCGACGATTTCGCGGTGGTCCGCTACGAAGCCGACGGCGATCTGGACTCGACGTTCAGCACCGACGGCAAGGTCACCACCAGCGTCACGGGCACCAACGCTTACGGAATCGCCAACGCGGTGGCGGTGCAGCCCGACGGCAAGATCGTCATCGCCGGCCTGGCCAGCGACGCCGACGGCGAAGACTACGACTTGGCGGTGCTGCGCTACACCACAGCCGGGGCGCCGGACACGACGTTCAGCGGCGACGGCATGGACGCCATCGATTTCAGCTCGGGCGGGCAAACCGGAGATCTGAACGACGCGAAGGACGTGGTCGTGCAGCCTGACGGCAAGATCGTCGTCGCCGGGTTCTCCGATATCACCAGCACGCATGTCGCGCTGGCCCGCTACAACGCCGACGGGACGCTCGACGCCGGCTTCGGGACCGGCGGCAAGGTCACCACCTTGCACCGCGCTACGACCACTACCGCCACTGCGGTGGCGTTGCAGCCCGACGGGCGCATCGTCGCCGCCGGCAGCAACGACAACGACTTCGCGGTGTTCCGCTATCTGGGCGAGGCGGAGCCTGCGACGCTGGTGGGCAACGCCGGGCAAGCGACGCACACGACTATCGCCACCATCAGCACCGCGTCGGGGTCGCAGGGGTTCACCACCGGTGACAACACCGCGGGCTATGTGCTGTCGGGCATCGACGTGGAAGTGAATGCGGCGCTGGACGCCACGGCGGCTGCGAAGGTCAAAGCCGAGCTGTGGTCGTCTGCCGCTAACGGCCGCCCTGATGCCTTCTTGGAGGCCCTGACGGTTCCGAACACGCTGTCGGTGGGGGTGAACTCGTTGACCGCGCCGGCGGGGACCGTGCTGGCCCCCGACACCTCCTACAACGTCGTGATCTACACGACCGCCAACCAGGCCATAGCGATGCGAACCACTGGTGCGGATGCCGAGGACTCCGGCGCGGCCGCAGGCTGGAGCGTCGCTGACATCTTCTACTTCATCAACGCGGCTGACCCCCACTCGCCGGGAGCGGCGACGTGGACTGGACACGGCGGCCGCTTGTCCATGAAGATCGCCGTCAAAGGCTCCGCCCGCCCAGAGGGCACCGGCAAGCCGATCTTTTCGGCCACGCTCACCCCGGCTGATCTCGATCCCGGCTTCGACACATTTGGTTGCGAGGAGGACGTTACCGAGTGTTCGGTGGCGACCGTTCTCTCCAACGCCGACTTCGCCTACGAGGACACCAGCTTTAGCGTGACCTCGTTGAGACATGTGAACAGCGCCACGGACAGCTCCCGGCGTCTCAACTTGGTGGTGGGACCTGATATAGCCGATGCCGCGTTCAAGGATCTGACTCTGCACCTCGGCAACAAGGCGTTCGCCATTGCGGACGGGACGGCGGTCCATGCCACCACCAGTCAGACCGCTTCCGAGCATCGCTCAACCGCGAGCTGGTCGAGCACCGACATGACGTGGGCGGCGTCGGATCGGATTCGGGTGGTGCTGACGATTCCGGAGACGTCGTCGAACAATGATCTGTCGGCGCTGTCGGCTGAGACGGCGACGGGCAGGAACGGGACGTATTCGGGTCTGACGCTGTCGCCGAGTTCCTTCGCTGCGGGCACTACGTCGTATTCGGCGACGGTGGGCAACGACGTGACGCACGCGAAGCTGACCGCGTCGGTGGCTGATACGGGCATTGCGTCGATGAAGGTGGGCAAGCAGGGCGAGACCTTGGCCTCGCTGGCCGACGGCGCGACGAGCGATCCGATTGCGTTGGCGGTGGGCGACAACGCGTTGGTGGTGGAGGTGACCGCGGAGAACGGCCGCTCCAAGACTTACACGGTGACGGTGCGCCGTCAGTCGGCGAACGCGGATCTGGCGAGTCTGGTGGTGACCACGTCGACGAGCGAGACGGGCACCTATTCGGGTCTGACGCTGTCGCCGGGGTTCTCTGCGGGCGGGACGACCTATTCGGCGACGGTGGGCAGCAGTGTGTCGCATGCGATTGTGACGGCGACGGCGGCGGAGCCTGGCACGGGCGATGATCCGGTTGCGACGTTGAAGGCGGGCAAGGTGGGGAGTCTGGTGTCGGTGCGCAGCGGCGCGGACAGCGATCCGGTCGCGTTGGCGGTGGGCGTCAACAGGTTGGCGGTGGAGGTGACCGCGGAGAACGGCACTGTGAAGACCTACCGGGTGACGGTCACCCGCCGGGAGCCGTCTGCTGATCTGTCAGCGCTGGTGGTGAAGGTGGCGACCAGCGAGACCGGCACATACAGCGCCCGGACGCTGTCGCCGGGGTTTGCTGCGGGCACGACGTCGTATTCGGTGGCCGCGGCTCGTGATGTGACTCATGCGAAGATCACGGCGACGGCGCTGGAGACCGGCGCAACACTGCAGGTCGGCAAGGCGGGCAGTCTGGTGTCGGTGGCCAGCGGCGTCGAGAGCGGTCCGATCGCGTTGGTGCGCGGCGCGAACGCGATCGAGGTTCGGGTGGCGGTGACTGTGGCCGGCACGACGGTGACCGAGACCTACACGGTGTCGGTGAACGTGGCCGCCAAGCCGTCCGCGCTAGAGGGCCTGGTGGTGACCCCGACCTCGCACGGCCTCGATGCGACCTGGACGCCGCCGGGCGTGTCGGTGGACGGCTATGACGTGCACTACACGTCGATGTCCGGGGCTGATCTGGCTGATGACGCTCCGGCGGGTTCTTATGAGCATCCGCGTTGGGGGCGGGTGGTCAACCGCAATCCCGCCCGGGGCTGGGTGACGCTGCCCAAGACCGGCATCGCCCCCAAGTACGGGATCGGCTATCTGACGCCGGGCACGGCCTATCGGGTGCGGGTGCGCGCCTACAACAGCTTCGGGACCGGCCCCTGGACAGTCGGGTCCGGCACGGCTGGGCAGGCGCCGTACTTGGTGTCGTTGTCGGCGTCTGCTGTGGAGGTGCGCGAGGGCGACGCGGTGACGATCACCGCGACGGTGACGCACAACAGGCGGCCGATCGCGATACAGCAGGACCTCGAGGTGCTGCTGTCGATGCATCTGGGCACCGCCGAGACAGGCGACGTGGGCACCGCGACCCGGATCGTGATCCCCAAGTACACCCACAGCGGGTCGGTCACGATCCCCACCTTCCGCGACGCAGATGGTGACGATGAGACGTTCGCGGTGCTGATCCGGTGGATTCCCAGCCGCGACTTCGCCAAAGCAGGCCATCCGGCGATCGTGTGGGTGACCGTCACCGAGGGCGACCCCGCCCCCACCGAGCCACAGGTGCTGGTGCCCGAGCTGACAGCCACCGGCGGCGACGGAGCTTTGCGCCTGACGTGGCACGACACAGCCGACGACGCCGTCGGCTACGACGTGCACTACAAGCTGAGCACAGCACGGGACCGGCGCGCCACCGCCACCGGGAACCCCGCGACAGGCTGGGTGGACGCCGGCCACACCGGCACCGGCCGGTCCATGACCGTCTCGGGCCTCGACGACGGCGTCGCTTATGACGCGCGGGTGCGGATCACCTGGGACGACGGCACCAGCACCTGGTCCAAGACCGCGTCGGCCGTCACCGACCCCAGCACCGAGGACACCTCCACCAACAGCGACACCCAGAACGACCCGCCCGAACAGCCAACCGCCGCGCTGCCCACAACGGTCACCCTGTCGCTGGGCCGAACCGCGGTGGCGGAGAGCGTCGGGACGGTGACGGTCACCGCCACCCTCGACGAGCCGGCCCCGGTCGACGGCAGCGGGATCAGCCTGCGGCTCTACCCGGCGAACACCTCCACCGCAGCCCAAGGCGCCGATTACACGATGCCCGCCAGCATCGACATCGCCGCGGGACAGCGATCGGGCACCGTAGTTGTCACTGTCGTCGACGACGACATCGACGAAACAGCCGAGACGCTCGACCTCGCCGTGTTCGCCGACACCGGCTACGCCACCCTCGCCGCGGACACCGCGCTCACCATCACCGACAACGACACCGCCGCCATCACCGTGAACGCGGCCAGCCCGATCGCTGTCAGCGAGAGCGCAACAGGCACCTACACCGTGGTGCTCGCCAGCGAGCCCACAGCCGATGTGACCGTCACCCCGACAAGCAGCGACACCGGCGCAGTGTCGGTGTCGCCGGCGTCGCACACGTTCACGGCCTCGACGTGGAACACCCCGGTGACGTTCACCGTGACCGGCGTGGCCGACAGCGACACCAATGACGAGTCGGTGACGGTCAGCCACCGGGTGACCAGCAGCGACGCCAACTACACAGCGGCGCTCGCGGCCACGGTGCGGGTGTCGGTCACCGACACCACCCCGCCCCCGCCCCAACAGGAGCAGCAGCCGGTCAACCAGGCGCCCACAGTGGCCTCAGCCATCGACGACGCCACCATCGCCCACCACAGCGGCACCCACACAGTGTCACTGGCAGGCGTGTTCGCCGACCCCGACAACGACACGCTCACCGTCACCGCCGCGTCCTCGCACACCGCCGTCGCGACCGTGACCGTCGCCGCCGACCACACCAGCCTCACGGTCACCGCCCGCAGCCGAGGCACCGCCACCATCACCGTCACCGCGGACGACGGCGCGGGGGGCACTGTCGAGGACACGTTCGCCGTCACGGTGAAGTCCGCGCCCACAGTGGCCTCAGCCCTCGGCGACGTGACGTTGGAGATCGGAGCCGACTTGGAGATATCGCTGTCGGGCGTGTTCGACGACCCCGACGGCGACGCGCTCAGGTTCACCACCGACTCCACCGACGCCGCGCTCGCGAACGCGTTCGCCTTCCAGGAAACGCTGACCCTCACCGCCTTCGCCGAGGGCACCGTGACGATCACCGTCATCGCCGAGGACGCTGACGGCAACCAGGTCAGCGACACCTTCGAGATCACCGTCACCGCCCCGCAGCCCGCTCCGCAGTCCACGCTGACAGGCATCGCGGCCCGCTACGACACAAACGGCGACGGCGCCATCGACGGGTCGGAGTATCAGCAGGTCAAAAGCGACTGGTTCACCGGCAAGATCACCCAAGCCCAGTTCCTCGAAATCGTCAGAATCCACCTCAAAACCCGCTGACCCCAACCCCACCCGGCCACGCCCCGACGCTGTCGTCCGAACAGTCCTCGTAGAGCGGAGCTGCGTCTGCCGCTCAGACCACCGAAGCAGTACGTCGCAATTTCTTTGCCGCTCAGCCGTCCATATCGTCTGATTCAGGGCGGGGGGATGACGCCCTTCTGCTGGCCGATCAGCTGGTAGGTCTCGGGCCGGCGGTAGCGGTCGAAGTTGAACAAGGTGTTCTTGTAGTGCGAGCACCAGTCGAGGTCGCACTGGGCGGTGATGAGCTCGTCGCCGTCGGTGACGGCCTGCGCCACGATCTGGCCTGAGGGGGCGATCACCGCCGAGTGCGCTAGCGATTCCACGCCCTCCTCGGTTCCGCCCTTGGCGACACCGACCACCCAGGTGCCGTTCTGGTAAGCGCCAGCCTGCATGACGAGGTGGTTGTGAAAGGCCTGAAGGGGATCCTGAGTTGGGTCGGGAGCGTAGAACAGCGGCGTGTTGTAGCCGATGAAGATCATCTCCACGCCTTGGAGGCCCATCACCCGGTAGGTCTCGGGCCAGCGACGGTCATTGCACAGCGCGATGCCCATGACGCCGCCGAAGGCTCGCCACACGCTGAAGCCCTCGGACGACTCCTCGAAGTAGCGGCGCTCGAGGTGCTGGAAGGGGCGTTGCGGCTCGTGCTCTTCGTGCCCGGGAATGTGCACCTTGCGGTACTTGGCCACGAGGCTGCCGTCTCGGTCCACCAGGATCGCCGTGTTGAAACGGCGGCCGTCAGGCGTCAGCTCTGCATAGCCCAGGTGGAAGCCGATGCCGAGCCGCTTGGCCTCGTCGAACAGCGGCTGGGTTTCCGCCGAGGGCATCTCCGTCTCGAAGTACGCCAGCAACTCGGGCGAGTCGTCGGGAAAATACCAGCGCGGGAAGAACGTGGTGAGCGCGAGCTCCGGGAACACCACGACGTCGCAGCTCCGATCTGCCGCTTGATGCAGCAAGGCGATCAGCCGCTCTACGACCTTGGCGCGGGTCTCGTAGCGGGCGATGGGCCCGAGCTGTGCGGCTCCCACGTTGATGAGCCTCACGCTGGCGCTCCGTTGGCGGTCAGCTCGCCGTCGATGTCGCCGCTGGCCAGTCGCCAGACGACGTCAGCCAGCAGATTCGCGCCTGCCTCGATGTCCTCGGGCGACGTGTACTCGGCGGGGTTGTGGCTGACCCCGTCGAAGCTGGGCACGAAGATCATTGCGGTCGGGCAGACACGAGCCAGCATCTGCGCGTCGTGGCCTGCGCCAGACGGCATGCGACGGTGCGTTAGGCCCGCTTCGGCAGCGCAGCGCTCGACAAGATCGATGACCGCTGGATGGAACTCCACCGGCTCGAAGCGTGCAGTGCGCCGCATAGAGGCATCGAGGTGCTCCCCGTCGGCGATGCGGTTAACGATCTCGTCGAGGCGGGACTCCGCATGCTGCAGCATCGCCTCGGAGGTGTTGCGCAGATCCACTGTCATCACCGCCGAGCCTGCAATGACATTCACCAGGTTGGGCACCAGCGAGATGGAGCCGACGGTGCCGACCTGCGAGTCGCCGATGTTGTGGGCCAGATCGCGCACCTCGCCGGCGATACGGCACGCAGCGAGCCCGGCATCGCGCCGCAGCGGCATCGGCGTGGTGCCGGCGTGGTTCGACTGGCCGCCGAGCGTGACTTCGGTCCACGAGATGCCCTGCACGCCTTCCACCACGCCGATCTGCGTTTCGTGGAATTCGAGCACCGGGCCCTGCTCGATGTGCAGCTCCATGTAGGCAAAGGGCACCGTGCCGGGTACCGGTGCCGAGCCGCGGTAGCCGATGCGGTCCAGCTCGTCGCCCACGGCGATGCCGTCGCGGTCGGTGATCTCCAGGGCTTCCTCGAGTGCCATACCGCCGACGTAGGCGAGGCTGCCGAGCATGTCGGGCGCGAACCGGCTGCCTTCCTCGTCGGTGAAGTAGGCCACCGACAGGGGGCGAGCCGGCATCTGGCCCCTCGCCAGTACCGACTCGATGACCTCCAGCCCGGCCAGCACGCCAAGATTCCCGTCGTAGCGGCCGCCGGTGGCAACGGTGTCGATGTGGCTGCCCATCATCACCGAGTCGGCAATGCGTCCCGGCTCCGTGCAGGCCACGACATTGCCCAGCCCGTCGACCGTGACATCGAGCCCCAGATCTGCCATCCACGTGCCCACGAGGTCACGACCGGCACGGTCCTCGTCGGTGAGTGCCAGGCGGCAGTTGCCAGTCGTGCCCTCGATTGCGCCGATCTGCGCGAGCTCGTCCAGCCGGTTCATCAGACGCTCGCCGTCAATCCGCGGCGCTCCCCCAGCCGATCCACTCATTGCCTCATTCTCTCACCGCCGCCCGCCCGAGCCGCAGCCGCCCCTCAGGCCACAGACGCAGGTGCCTCGCTCGGCGCCCACTGCTCCACTCGCCGGGCGGCACCGATGGGAGCCTCTGCACCACCAGCGCCCTGCTAAGGACCGAGCAGGGCGGCGGGCACGACCGCGATTCCGTCTTGATCGCGGTAGGCGTGCTGACCCGTGGTGACGATGACGGTGTCGACAACCTCTGGGTCCATCTGTTCTGCGATCCAGCGCAGGTGCCGGGTATCGCGACGGGTCGGAGTGGATACCAGTTTGATCTCCATGGCCAGCATCCGCTGATGCCCCTGCACAATCAGGTCGACTTCCCGGGTGTCGTTCCACGTTCGCAGGTGACTCACCCGGGCCCCGGCAGCTTGCCCGTACACCTCGATGCTCAACGTGACCAGCGACTCGAACAGCGCACCGAGCAGGGGGCCGGGATGGAATGCCCCGACCGTGGCGGGAGCAGCACTCAGAAGATCGCCCGCGGTCACGTCCAGCAGGCGAGCAGCCAACGCAGGGTCGGCCAGGTGGTGCTTGGGTCCGCGCTTGAGGCGACTGAGAGGATTTCCTGCCGACCACCACGCCTGCACCGGGGTCACCAGCCACATGGCTTCCAGCAGGTCGCGATACGCAATCGTTGTGCTCTTGGCCGGCTTGTCTCCCTGGCCGCTCGTCGCCGCGTCCCGGATGGTCTCGTAGGTTGCGGTGGTGGACGTCGCCGCGGCGTATGCGGTGAGCCAGCGACGAACGACGCTGGGCTGTCTTGCTCGGTGGCCCATCAGCGCGACATCGTGATCGACAGCTCGGTCGAGGTAGCCGCCGAACACTGCCCGCTGAACCTTCGGGTCTGCTGAGCGCCAGCCGGGGAAGCCCCCGGTGCACACCTCGTCGGCGTACCGCTCCAATGCCACGTCGGTGTGCCCGCTGAGGGGGGGACGGCCGCCATCGAGCAGCTCTTGCAGGCTCACTGACGGCACCTCGATCTGCCGCTCGTAGATGCTGAGCGGTCTCATGCGCAATGTCACGATGCGGCCAGCCCCAGAGTGCGTGGGCGGGGTGGCCGGTGCGGTGGAGCCGGCGAGCAAGAAACGCCCCGGCGTCGATCGAGTATCCACCGCCCGCCGAACGAGATCCCAAGCCGGTGGGTAGCGCTGCCATTCGTCTATGAAGATCGGCTCTTCGCCCTGGGTCAGACGGTCAGGGTTCGCTTGGATCAGGGCGAGCGTCGCAGGGTCGTCCAAGTTGTAGACCGTGCGCGCTCGACGCTGGGCGGTCCATGTCTTGCCCACTGCCCGGGGGCCTTCCAAGCTGACCGCCGGCAATGCACCGAGCAGGAAGTCGAGTTCGTCGTCCACCACGCGCCGCCGGTAGTCGGATTCGTTCCAGTCAGCCATTGCCATCCCCCGAGCTACGACCGGCTCTCGACAAGAGTGCTACCGATACTCGGCTAAGAACACTACTAATTCTTGACCACAAACACTACCGATACTTGTCCATGAACGCTACTAATACTCGCCTATTTGGACTACCAATTCACGCCTCTATGCGCTCCGGATCATCATGCTCGACGCCGGCCCACTCGTGCCTCGGCAATGCCATATTGCTCGGCGGCCTACACGAAGGTGGCGGCTACTTCGTCGTTGAGGTCGTTGATCATGTCGTCCCAGAGCTGTGGCAGTCCTCTGAGCGAGTCCCAGAAGGCTTGGTCGCGGCGTGCCTCGAAGTCGTCCAGCGGGATTCCTTGCTGCTCGACCCAGGTGTAGTAGCCGAGGTTGAAAATGCGGTCGCGGCCCCGGTCCGACAGCACCTCGATGTGAGGGGCATCGTCGCTGCGTGCATCCGGGGCGAGATGGCGGTCGATGATGCTGCGTGCAGTCCCAGCGTCGAAGCTGTCTCCGTGGCGTTCTGCGAGGTGGCGTTCGCGCTCGGAGAAATACATCTCGAAGCCGTCGGTTGCCACGGTCATGACCACGTCGTCGGGCCCGAGACCCAGTTCGTTGGCGGCACGGGCGGCGGCGAGCGAGTTGCAGATCGACGAGTAGCCGAAGTGCCCGAGGTCGTCGAGCACCCACGACGCCGCGCCCAGGTGCTCGCGCAGCGCGTCACGGCCTGCTTCGGTGTTGAACACCAGCCCGAGACCGTCGGTCGCATGGTCGCTGACACCGACGATCACATCGGTGTTCATGACGTTGTGGATGAGCGGGATGTGCTTGTCGCCGATGCCCTGGATGTTGTGCTCGCCATAGCCGTTGTAGAGCATGGTCGGGCACTCCAGCGCCTCGACAGCCACGATCTGGGCGCCGTGGGCGTCCTTGAGCCGGTCGCCGGCGCCGAGCGTGCCCGCCGAACCGCTGGCAGCCACGAACGCAGCCAGATTCAGCTCGCTGCCTGCGGGTGCGCCCTGCTGCAGGTGCTCGAACACCGCCAGCAGCGCAGCGCCGGTCACTTCGTAGTGCCCGATGTGGTTCGAGAACTCGCTGAACTGGTTCAGGATGAAATTGCCGGGGTCCTGTTCCAGCTCTGCGCAAGCGTCGTAGATCTCCTTGACGTTGCTCTCCGAGCCGGGGGTGCGGATCACGTCGGCAGGGTCGGCGATCCAGCGCTCCAGCCACTCGAAACGCTCGCGGCTCATGTTCTCGGGCAGCACGGCCACCCCGCGGCACGCCATGATCCGGCTGATCGCCACGCCGCCGCGGGCGTAGTTGCCCGTGGACGGCCACACCGCCCGGTGGCGGGTGGGGTCGAATTGGCCCGAGACCACCCTTGGGGCGAGGCAGGAATACGCGGCCAGCACCTTGTGCGCGCCGATCATCGGGAAGCGGTTTCCGAAGAGCACCACGACCTTCGCCGGCGTGCCGGTCAGCTCGCTCGGCAGCACGACGTGCTCGGGCACATCGGTGCGCCCGCCGACGCCGTCGTTGTACCAGTGCACCCGGAACAGATTGAGGGGATCGGCGAAATCGTGGTCGACGTCGGCGAGCGCAGTGTCCACGTCGGGGTCGATGAGCGTCGGATCGGCCAGCTCGGCGAAGGTCGGCAGCCGGATGCCTTGGGTCCGGAATCGCTCCACCACATGCGCCCGGCCACCAGGATCGGTGACCTCTGTGGCGAGCTGGGCGCTGTAACTGGCGGGGAAGGCTGCAGCGGGCGCTCCATTCGGCCCGGATGCCTGTGATGACGACGTGTGGTTGGCCATACCGAACCGAGGCTATGTTCCGCGAGCGGCACCCTGATGCGCGCGGGGGCGACGCCGACAGAGTGCACGGGAGGACGTGAACCCATGACAAGAGCACGAAATGCGCTGTACCTGCAGGATGCGCACACCATCACCGAGGCAATGGGCTTCACCCAGTACGCGGAGGAACGCGGCTTCGAGGCCGTCTGGCAGGCCGATTCGCGGCTGGTGCGCGAGGCCAGCGTGCCGATGGCGGCGTTCGCTGCGACCACCTCGCTCATCAAGGTGGGCGCAGGCGTCATCGATATCTGGTCCCGCAACCCGGCTCGCCTGGCGTCGATGTTCTCCACGCTCGACGACCTGGCACCGGGTCGCATCATCTGCGGGTTGGGAGCCTGGTGGAATCCGCTGGCGGCCAAGGTCGGCATCAGCCGTGCCCGGCCGCTGGGCGCGATGCGCGAGGTCACCACAGTGGTGCGGGCATTGCTCGCCAACGAGAATGTGACGTTTCACGGCGACCACGTCCACCTCGACGACGTCGAACTCGACTACGTGTACCAGGAACGGCGACCGAAGGACGTGCCGATCTACATCGGTGCCACGGGCATGAAGATGATGGAGCTGACCGGCGAGATCGCCGACGGCGTCGTGCTCAACTACCTGGTCTCGCCCGACTACAACAGCCGGGCCATGGACGCTCTCGAGCGTGGTGCCTCCGCTGCTGGGCGAAGCGTCGACGACTTGGACCGACCCCAGCTCGTGGTGTGCTCGGTGCATGAGGACCGGGGCACGGCGCTCGACATGGCCCGCAACATGGTCACCCAGTACCTGGGTCAGCAGCCGCACATCATGAAGGCCTCCGGCGTGCCCGAATCCCTGCTCGAAGAGGTCGGCAAGGTGCTCACCTGGCCGGCGACCGCTGAGCAGGTCGAGGCCGCATCACGTCTGGTGCCCGACGACATCGTCCAGATGCTCACGGCATCAGGCACGCCCGCCGAGGCCCGCGAAGCCGTCGATGGCTACCTCGCCACCGGCGCCACCTGCCCGATCCTGTACCCGCTAGGCGACGTGCACGCCATGATCGACGCGTTCGCCGCCTGAGTTCCGGGCCCGACTAGTAGCCGAGCTCGGTTGCGGCGCGTTCGAGTGCCACGGTGACCGACCAGTGTGTGCGGGCCAGCCGCAGGTCGCTGCTGCAACCGTCGGCATACAGCCCTGCGGCGCTCATCCAGAATGCTGCCGAGCGCATGGCATAGAGCAGCTGGTAGTACGCGCAGCGCTCGGGGTCGATCTCGATGCCGGTGGCCTGCTGGTAGCGCTCGAAGAACAGTTCCCGGGGCACCACGTTCGAGAGCAGCTCGGTGCCCTCACGGTTGAGCTCGGTGAGCACGTAAGCCACGTCGTACATCGGATCGCCGATGACTTGCAGCTCCCAGTCGAGCACCGCCGACACGCGGTCTTCATGGATCAGCACATTCCCGGTGCGATACGCACCGTGCACGAGCGTGAGCTGTTCGGTGGCGGGCGCGTGGTGGCGCAGCCAGCCGATCAGGTCAGCGAGGATCGGGTGGCCCGGATGGCCTGACTCATCGATGAGTGCCTCCCACTTGGTGATCTCGCGCAACGCGAAGTCGCTGCCCCCCGACGGCACGCCCAGAAAGTCGAGACCCGCCGCCCGCCAGTCGACGTTGTGCACGGCAGCGAGCGCATCGGTGAAGCTGGCCGGCAGCACCCCCCGCTCGGCCGCCGCGGCGTAGTACTCGCGGCCGGCGCTGCGCCATGGACTCGGGCATTCGCCGGGCACCCGTTCCATCACGATGGCGGGGGCGCCGAGGACCGCAGGGTCAGGCTCGTACCAGAACGCACGCGGGGCGGGCACATCCGTCTCTTCGAGACACTTCAGCACCCGGAACTGCTCGCCGAGATCCGATTCGTGCCGCAGCAGCGCATTGCCCGGATCGCGTCTCAGGCACAACGCCTGGCGCTGCTCATCGGCGCCGTCGGACCACACAGCATCGAACAGCCAGGTCTCGTGTGACCAGCCGACTGCGATGCGCTCCATGCCGCTGATGTCAACAGGTCCAGCGGCGTCCAGCCGTCGCTGAGAACACCCGCCAGGCCGACGTCAGCGTCACCCGCCGCACTCACCGGGCGACCTCCATGCGCCGGTCGATGTCGCAGCGCAGCACTTGGCGGATCGCGTCGAGCGCGGATGCGGCCACTGGCCCATCAGGACCCCATCGATAGAGCGCCTCCAACAGCGGGCTCAACGACATCACCGATCGGTCCGACTGCAACCGTGCGACGGCGCCGCGAACTTCTTGCGGGACGGCGTCCGTCGTCGACGTCGGGGCGACATCCAAGATGTCGTTCAATTCCGCCGCCAACCGCGTCACATCGGCAGCCTCGGCGGCCCGGTGCCGCTCTCCCACCGCCGCCTCGCGAGCAAGCCGCTCCAGGATCACACCGGCCATGTGGGTTTGTGTGCGCTGATACTCGTCGTCAACAGCCGGCGCGATCTCGCGACGCATCTGGCCGGCAAGCCGCTCCAGCAGCACATGGCTCTCAAAGCTCATCTGCCGCCGCCGAGCGACCAATCCCCGCTGCGCTTGGCGGCGGCGAAGCGATGGGTGGGCCACATGTCCTGATCCTCGCCCCACCACTCACCCACCCCGTCGACCTCCCAGCGGATCAGGCTGTTGATGTCGATGAAGCTGTGACGGTTGATGATGATCCGGCTGATCGGGCTGCCGGTCGCCACGAAGCGCTCGCCGGCGGCATCGACAGCATCGATGCGAATCTCCGAAATCCAGCCATCGGGGCTCCGGCGGACCGTGCGCTCACCGTCGACGAGGCTCGCCTGCGCATCGCCGCGCTGTACGAACCCATACGCGACACGGTCGACCCCGTCTCGGGTGTTGGTGACCGCCAGGAACCCCGAACCGTCGTCTCCAGCGCCGGTGACGTAGGCCGCTTGGCGGGGACGGTCCTCGGGTCGTCGACCCCACGTGCGATCGCGCATCGACCAGCAGTCAATGTCGATGTCCTCGCCGTTGAGCTGGATCCAGCCGGTGACCCGTCCGATCTGGTCGAAGTGCGCCGAGTGGCCGAATGTCGAGCCTCCCGCCGTCAACGGCCGCGGCGCCAGCACGGCCTCGAAACGCAGATCGGCGCTGAATCGTCCAGGGTCGTCGTAACCGAGCCGGTACGCCATCGTCGGCGTCTCGGCCTTGATGCTGACGCCGTTGGGCAGGGTCGAATCCCGCAGATCGAGTTCGGGCGGCAGGCGCAGTGCCGTGAGATTGGAGCTGTAGGGCACCTCCCAGGGCAGGTGTGCGGTGCCGTCCCACACCCAGGCCCCGCCCGAGACTGTGCCGATGTTGTGGCGAGCCAGCGTGTAGAGCCAGCCTCCGAGCCGCCGTTCCCGGTGATGGAACGAGAACCAGGCTGTCTCGGTGAACCACCAATCGTCGCCTCGCAGATCGGCGTGAAAACCGTCGTCCTCAGCGGTGAAGACCGGAATGCTGCCGGATGCCTGGCTCACGGCCCGCAGCGTAGAACGACCGGCCGGAGCGTGATCGGGGGCACAGGCGAGCGCTCGCATGGCCGGCACCGCGCTCGGACACGGAACCCCACCTTCACGGTGCCACTGGATCCTTGTTTGTGTTGTTACAGTCAATTTCCATAAATTCAATTGATTTCACAGATTCAATCTGCTGGAGTGCCAGCATGACTCCACACGTACATGAACCTCTCGTACTCAGCACGGTCGGGGCCCGATCGTGACGGCGGCCTACACGTCGCTGCTCGCGGCAGGCATCCCGACGCCGATCTTCGTCGCATGGTCGGCGATCTTCGTGACGCTGTCCGCCCTGTGCCACTTCCGGAGCGTGCAGCGCCTACGCCGCCTGGCCACCGACACTGAGGCCAAGCTGCAGCGCCTCGAACAGCGCATGGACGACTATGAGCGAAGGGTCAACGCAGAGATGGCGCAGATGCGCGCCGAACTCGACGCATACGGCGTGTGGAGCGATGCAAATGACCGCTTCTTTCACCACGGCCTCGTGGCGGTCTCTCACATGATCGGGGCGAGAGCGATGCCAGAACGCCGTGCCTGTGCCTCAGAGCGACAGCGATCTCACGATCGAAGAGCAACCGACACCGCATGGCGCCCCAAACCGGCCCGCACTGCCAACTCCCCGGCCACCCTGCCCTCCGCGATGCGAGCGCGACGCCGGGCCGGTACGTGATGGCAGCAACGCGTACTGTTGCGGCATGGCTGAGCTTGCGCGTTTCAACCTGGACACGCCGGACGAGGAAATCGTCGAGGTCGTGCGAATCGACGGCGGCGCGATCATCGAGGACGCCATCGATGTCGACATGCTGAACCGGCTCGAGGCCGAGCTGCGGCCGTGGATCGACCGAACCCCAGGCGGGCTCGACAACTTCTCCGGTCACAACACGACCCGCACCGGGGCGCTGGTCGCACGCTCGCCCGCATGCCGTGAGTTGGTGATGCACCCGAAGGTCATCGACATGGCCAACCGGTTCCTCGGCCCCTACACCAACAAGATCCAGCTGCACCTGACCCAGGTCATCAACATCAAGCCCGGCCAGGGCACCCAGCCGCTGCACCGCGACCGGGACGCATGGGGCGGCTACGTCCCCAGGGAGATTGATCCGCAGTTCAACACCATGTGGGCGCTCAGCGACTT
The DNA here is from genome assembly GCF_965204125.1 of Candidatus Poriferisodalis sp. GTDB lineage: Bacteria > Actinomycetota > Acidimicrobiia > Acidimicrobiales > Poriferisodalaceae > Poriferisodalis. The sequence goes on from NZ_OZ241968.1 coordinate 3,221,736, forward strand.
CACACCCGCCAACGGCGGCACTCGCATCGTTCCGGGCAGCCCCGGATGGGATCCCGAGCGCAGGGCCGACGACGATGAGAAGACTCAGGCCGCCATGGGGGCCGGATCGGTGCTGCTGTACTCGGGCTCGGTGATCCACGGCGGCGGTGAGAACCGCAGCGATGCCGAACGTACCGGCATCAACATCACCTACACGCTCGGCTGGCTGCGCACCGAGGAGAACCAGTTCCTCTCGTGCCCGCCGAGCATCGCCAAAGACCTCGATCCCGATCTGGCAGATCTGATGGGCTACTCGATGGGCAACTATGCGCTCGGCTACTACTCCGACCCCGACGGCATGCCCGGACCGGTTGACCTGCTCACTCCGGAGATAGTGCTCGGCCGCAAGCCGACCTCGAAGCACGACAACTCCGCATTGATCGTCGGAAACTGAGTCGCCCTGCACCGGCTCAGCCAACGACCGCATCGACACGCATCACCGTTTCGATGAGCGTGCCGGCTGCCAGCAAGCTGCTTGAGCGCCGGGAACAGGCGCTCGGCGCCGGCGCGCAGCTGTTCTATACCGAGCCCCTGCACATCGTGCGGGGCGACGGCGTCGAGCTCTTCGACGCCGACGGCCGCCGTTACATCGACATGTACAACAACGTGCCCTGCGTGGGCCACGGCAACACTCGGGTGGCCGAGGCGATGGCCGCCCAGCAGGCCACGCTGAACGTACACAGCCGGTACCTGCACGAGGGCATCGTGAGCTTCGCCGAGCGCCTGGTGGCGCTGCATCACGACGGCATCGAGAGCGCAGTCATCAGCTGCACAGGCACCGAGGCCGTCGAAGTGGCCATGAACATGGCCCGCATCGCGACCGGGCGCCGGGGGGTCATCGCCACCGACGCCACGTACCACGGCAATACCGAGACAGTCATCGCGCTGCGGCTGGCGGCGTCGCAGCCCGAGGAGCATCCCGAGGTGGCGACCTTCCCGTTTCCGCAGCAATTGCGACCGATCCGGGACGGGCTCGTTGGCGCGGCACTGGCCGACGCCTACCTCGACGAGCTGGCCGCCGCCATCGGGCGGCTGAAGTCCTCCGGTGCGGGCGTGGCAGCCATCATCCTGTGCTCGATCCAGGCCAACGAGGGCCTGCCGGACATCCCCGGCAACTTCATGGCGCAGGCCGCACAGTTGGTACGCGAGGCCGGAGGCCTCGTGATCGCCGACGAAGTGCAAGCCGGCTACTGCCGCACGGGTCGCTGGTGGGGATATGAGGTCACCGGCTTCGAGCCCGACATTGCGGTCATGGGCAAACCCATGGGCAACGGGCTGCCGCTGGCGGCGACCGTTGCCAGCCGGCAGCTGGTAGAGCGCTTCCGGGGCGCCACCCGCTACTTCAACACCTACGGCGCGAGCCCGCTCCAAGCCGCAGTCGGTCACGCCGTCATCGACGAAATCGAAGATCGGGGGCTGGCTGCCAGCGTCGCAGAGCTTGGCTTCGGTTTGAAGGCTGCGCTGACCGAACGGGCCGAGCGACACGAATGGATTGCCGATGTCCGCGGCCATGGGCTGTTCGTCGGTGTGGAGATGGTGGAGCGCGGCGGCAACCTTGTGCCAGACCGGTCCCGAGCAGTCGAGTTCACCGACCGGCTGAAAGAGCGTGGCGTCCTCGCTTCGAATGCCGGCGCATTCGCCAACGTGCTGAAGCTTCGCCCGCCGCTGGTGCTGCAGCAGTCCCACGCAGAGGAGTTCCTGTCAGCCTTCGACGCAGTCATCGACGACATCGATGGATAGCCGCTGGCTCAGCGCGGCACATCAAGCGCTCGAAGCGTTCGGCGTGGAAGCGAGCCACCTCGAGTTAGTCGGAGTCAGCGAGAACATCACCTTCCGGGCTGTCGAAGCCGGTTCCCGACAGACCTATGTGCTGCGATTGCACCGGCCCGGCTACCACACAGCAGCTGAGCTCGACTCCGAGCGTGTCTGGCTGGCAGCGCTGCGCGACTCGGGCATCTACGTGCCCACGCCGGTCTGCGCCCCCGACGGTCGCTACTTCGTGCCCGTGGAAACCGGACCCAGCGAGGTCCGCAACGCCGGACTCAATCTGTGGGTTGACGGAGAGATCGTGGGCGTGCTGCTGACCCAGCCCGGAGGCACGAACGAAGCACTCTCGGAGATATCGGAGTCGTTCGGCCAACTCGGTGGACTGATGGCAGCTATGCACAACCAGGCGACAGCCTGGACGCCCCCCTCGTCGTTCAGCCGTCACCGCTTGGACCGCGATGGCCTGCTCGGCGATGCCCCCTTCTGGGGGCCGTTCTGGGAACACCCCAGGCTGACTGCCGGCGAGCGCGACCTTCTGATGGCCGCTCGTGATGCCTGCCGGACAACACTGGACCGGTACGGCGAGCCTGAGCGGACGTTCAGCATGATCCACGCCGACCTACACCTAGCGAACCTGCTGTTGTCAGACGGTCAACTCTCGGTCATCGACTTCGATGACGCCGGGTTCGGCTGGCACCAGTACGACATCGCCGTGGCAATGTTCCATTCGCGGGCCGCCCCCGACTTCGAGACGGCTGCGACGGAGTTCTTGAACGGCTACCGAGATGTGCGGGCCATCAGCGACGACGATCTGGCCTTGGTGCCGTTGTTTGAGCTGATTCGAGGCATGGCCATCATCGGCTGGAAGGCCCAGCGGCCAGAGGTGGAATGGCCCGACGGTCAATTCGAGCAGCTGCTGGGCGGAGTGCTGGGCGGCTGCCGGCGTCTGCTCGACGGGGGCTAGCGTCGGCGGTTGCTGTGCTGGTGGGCCGGGGGCAGGAGGGGTGCCGTGTGGGAGATCACTGAGCCCGATCTCGCACCGATCGCCCTGGGGGCTGCGGTGCTGGGCACCGGCGGCGGTGGGAACCCGTATCTCGGGCGGCTGCGGGTGCTGCAGGTGATGCGCAACGGCGGCCGGGTGCGGGTCATCGAGCCCGACGAGATCGCCGATGACGACCTGCTGGTGGCCGTCGGCGGCATGGGTTCGCCGATGGTGAGCCACGAGAAGCTGGCCGGCGGCGACGAGGAGACCGTGGCAGCCCGAGCGCTCGAAGGCCATCTGGGCCGGAAGTTCGACGCGATCGCACCGTTCGAGATGGGCGGCAGCAACTCGATGGTGCCGATGGTGGTCGCCGCCGCGATGGACATCCCCATCGTGAACGGCGACGGCATGGGCCGGGCCTTCCCTGAACTGCAGATGATCACCTACCTCATCTACGGCGGCAGCCCCTATCCCGCTGCCATTGCCGATGAGCGAGGCAACCAGGTGATCATCTCTGACGTCCTCGACGCAAAATGGCTCGAGCGCATCGCCCGGGCTGCGACGGTCGAGATGGGCGCGCACACTGGGCTGGCGTCCGCGGTGATGGACGGTGCCTACTGCCGCCGCTCGATCATTTCCCAGACGCTGCGGCTCGCCAGCGAAATCGGCCATGCCGTACACCGTGCGCGCGATGTCAAGGACGATCCCTCTGAAGCGATCCTGGGTGTCGCAGGCGGGATGCGGTACCTGCGCGGCAAGGTGACCGACGTGCACCGGCGCAACGCGGCCGGGTTTGCGCGCGGCCAGATGACCGTGGCCGGCATCGGCGACGATGCCGGGCGCACCATCCGCATCGACTTCCAGAACGAGAACCTCGCCATCTACGAAGACGACGTGCCCCAGGTGATGGTGCCCGACCTCATCACGCTGGTCACCACCGACACCGGCGAGCCGATCACCACCGAACTGCTGCGATTCGGCGTGCGTGCCGACGTGCTGGTGCTACCCGCGCCGGAGCTACTGCGCACCCCCGAAGCACTGGCGGTCGTAGGCCCGCACGCGTTCGGCATCGACGCCGAGTACGTACCTGCGGTCTGACTGCTGATCTACGGACGCGTGAGGGGCAGCACTTCGCTCGCGGTGAGGTCGATGATCTCCGAGAGCCGGTCGGTCGCGATGGGAGCCAGCGCTACCGAGTCGGCACCCCCGGCCAGCAGCGCCCGGATCTTGTCGGCGCACTCCGCCGGGGTACCCGCCACGGTCAGGTCGGCGACCCACTGGTCGGGCATGCCGTCTCGCACGGCCTCGTAGCCACCCTGCTCGATCAGCACCTGTAGCTCGTCGGAGATCCCGTACACGTCGGTGAGGGCATTGGGGCCGTGCTGGCGGTAGAAGGCCAGCGATGCCCGTGCCGAGTCACGAGCTGCCTGGCCGTCGTCGTCCACGGCGTACAGCGCGAACACAGTGATCGGGTGAGGATCGGTGCGGCCGGCGATCTCGCGACCCTCGTCGATGCGCTCGGCGGCCCACTCCACGTAGCGCAGGCTCGAGCACACCGACAGGATCGTGCCATCGGCGATCTCGCCGCCCAGCCGCAGCATGTTCGGCCCTGACACGCCGAGGCGGACAGGCATCGGCGGTCCCGTCTCGGGAAAGGTGAGCTTGACGTTGTCGAAGTCGAACACGCCGCCGTGCCGGTCCAGCGTGTCGCCGCCGAGCAGCGACTTGACCGCCGTCACGCACTCCCGGACAGCCTGCAGCGGCGAACGGGGATGCAGGCCCATCTGGCGTACCCATGCCGGCACTCCCAGGCCCACACCTGCGATCAGCCGCCCGGGCGACGAGCGGCTCAGCGTGGCCAGCTCCATCGCCAGCACCGAGGGATGGCGGGCCACCGCCGACACCACGCCCAGGCCCACGGTGATCTCGCTCGTGGCCCCGAGCACCACGGAGGCACCGGAGATGCCGCCCGTGAAGAAATAGTCCTCCGCAAGCCAGATCTCATCGAAGCCGCTGTCCTCGGCCTGCGTGGCAGCCCCAGCGATGTCCTCAGGGGCGATCGCGCTGCCGAGGATGAGGCCGATCTTGCCCTGCGTGCTCATGTGCCAACTCCCCCGCCGGATACGCCATTGCCAGTGGCAAGGTCACCGACTGCCTTCACGCGGATCCGTATGGCGTTCGACGGCAGGTATGTGAGGGGGATCTCATCGATGTCGGTGATCTCGACGGTGGCCGCGTCAGCGCCCGCGTCGACCGCGCGCTGGGACGTGACCGAACGGGCCTCGGCCATTGCCTCGTCGCGGGTCATCGACGCCATCGAGTACACCCGGTCGGTCTCGGCGCCAACCTGGGCGATGGCTGCGCCGATCGCGCTGGCAACCGAGAAATAGTCGGGTCGTATCGTCTCCGACGCTCCCGCCAAGCCGTCACGCACCAGCACTCCCCCGCCCCCGACCACCACGACCGGTACCGGGTCGGCAGACGTCTTCATCTGCTCGACTGCGGTGGCCAGCATGTCCTGCATGCATTCGACCGCATTGCCCACCAGCCCAGCGTCCACGTCGCTGACCGTCGATCGGTCGCCGATGTCGGCCATACCGGCAGCAGCGGCGATGTCCGTTGCGGTCAGCTCGCCGCCGCCGAACACCAGCGCCCGGTCGGTGAGCTCGTAGCCGACGCTGTCGGGTCCCACTGTCACGTCGCCGCCATCTCCGTCGGCGCCATTGCCGGAGCGCACCAGACTCCCGCCGCCGAGTCCCAGCGAGAGCACGTCGGGCATCCGGAAGTTCGTGCGCACTCCCGCGACCGAGACCGCCGTCGAGGCCTCTCGGGGGAAGCCGTGCACCAGCACGCCCACATCAGACGTCGTGCCCCCCACGTCGATGACCACCCCGTCCCGGATGCCGCTCAGGAATGCCGCTCCCCGCATCGAGTTGGTGGGGCCCGAGGCGAATGTGGCCACCGGGTAGCGGCGAGCAAAGTCGGCGCTCATCAGGGTGCCGTCGTTCTGGCTGACGTGCAGCGGGCAGTCGAGGCCAAGCTCGACCAGCGCCCCGATCAGCCCGGACACGGTGCGCTCGGCGAGCGGTCGCAGGCACGCATTCACGACCGCAGCGTTCTCACGCTCGAGGAGCCCCAGCCGGCCGATCTCACTGGACAGGCTGATGTCGAGTTCCGGTGCCTCGCCGGCCAGGACATCACGGGCCTCGGCTTCGAAGCTGTCGTCGACGGGCGAGAAGACCGAGGCCACCGCCACCGAGCTCACGCCCTTCGAGACGATGTCCTGCGCCGCTGCTCGCAGCTCGTCGTGATCGATAGGGCTGATCAGCCGCCCGTCGAACTCATGGCCGCCGTGGCAGAGATAGACGTGGTCGCCGAGCACGGCCCGCAGCCGCTCGGGCCAATCGATGAACGGCGGCAGTCCCCGCGTGGCAGGGAGCCCGAGTCGCACGACGGCGGTGGGCACCAGGCGACGACCCTCCACCAGGGCGTTGGTGAAGTGCGTCGTGCCGATCATGACCGCACCGATCGCGTCGGGCGACGCGCCGCAGTCGTCGAGCACAGCCCGGACAGCGGTCACGATGCCGTCGGTCACGTCCGGCGTCGTGACCGCCTTGGACCACCCCACGACCTCGCTGCCGGACATGGCGACCGCGTCGGTGTTGGTGCCACCCACGTCCACGCCGATGCGCAACATCGCTGGCGCTGCCGGTTCCGGTGAGCTCACGACGCCCGTTCCAAAGCTTCCAGCACGGCTTCGGGCGTGATCGGCAGCGTGTCAAACGGCACGCCGATGGCATCGGAAACTGCATTCGCGACAGCCGCCGCCACCGGGACGATCGGGGGCTCGGCAGCGCCTTTCGCGCCGTACGGTCCCGCTGGGTCGGCATGCTCCATCACGATCATCTCCACCTTCGGGACATCTTCGGCGAGCGGCAGGCCGTGCTCCTTGAACGTGCGCTGGACATAGCGACCGTGATCGAGATCAACACGCTCGCTCAACGCGAAGCCCAAGCCCTGAGCGACGCCGCCCTGGATCTGCCCTGCGATGGCGTCGGGGTGAATGGCCCGGCCGACTTCCTGGCACACGACGTAGCGGTCGACGGTGACCCGGCCGGTGACCACGTCGACGCTCACCTCGGCCTGGTGCAGGTGGTAGGTGGGCGTCGGCCATCCCTTGATCAGCATGCCGGTGGCGCACGCCGGGTCGTGCGGAGGCGTCGGCGTGACATACGAAGCGCCCGCAGTGATTGGCCCGTCAGACCAGGTGGCCGCTTGTGCGACCGCACCTAGCGTCAGGTTCGCCGCAGGCACGCCCGCAACCGCCACGACACCGTCGTCGATCGTCAAGTCTTCGGGGGCCGCTTCCAGCATCTGGCTCGCCCGGTCCAGCACTTGGCGACGAACCTCGGCTGAAGCATCAGCGATGGCCCGGCCGACGACGTGGGTGGTGCGGCTGCCCTGCGAACCGGCGTCGTAGCCGGTGGCGTCCGTGTCGGGCATGGTGATCGTCACAGCGTCAGCAGCAAGACCGAGCGTCTCGGCCGCGATCTGCCGCAAACCAGTGGCCACGGCGCCCGAGCCGTTCTCGGTCGCCGAAGTGATCACCGTGGCGGTGCCGTCCTCGTTGAGCTTCACCGTGGCGTGGCCGGGCATCGGATTGGTCAGCCACACCGCCGCCGCCTGCCCGACGCCTCGCAGCGCGCCTGTGCCCGCGCCCTGCCAGGGCGCTAGCTCATCGACTCGGTCGAAGGCTTCTCGCAGGATCGAGATCTCTTCGAGCGGCTGGCCGTTGCGCATCAGATCGCCGTCACGGGCTAGCGATGCCAACCGGAACTCCCGGCGATCCCGATCCAAGGCGTCGGCAACGGCGTCTATGTGCCGCTCGTTGGCGAACACCAGCCACGGCCCATTCACCCCCCGGTAGGCACCGGTCGGAGCGGTGTTCGTGTAGACGTTGCGGGTGCGGATGCGCGCAGTGCCCACCCTGTAGATCGAGCCGAAGACGAACATCGGGATGGCCGATAGCGCCGGGCCGTTGTTGGCGTAGGCACCGCTGTCAGAGACGATCTCGACGTCGGTGGCCAGGATCGTGCCGTCGCCGCTCACCGCAGAGCGGATTGAGACCAGCGCATTGGCCCGGCAAGGTGCCACGAGGCGCTCTTCGAGTGCGGCGTGCTGCATGCGCACCGGACGCCGGTAGCGGCGAGCCAGCAGCGCGGCAAAGGCCTCAAGGCTGACATCAAGCTTGGCGCCGAAGCCTCCGCCGATGTGATGGCCGACCACGCGCACTGCCGAAGGCGCCACGCCCAGCATCTGGGCGACACGGTCTCTCAGCCGGAACGGGTACTGGTGGGACACCTCGATGACGTAGCGGCCCGACTCGTAGGTCGCGAGCGCCATCTTGGGCTCCAGATGCGCCTGGTACTGCCGGGGCGTGCGGTACGTGCCCTCCACGACGAGGTCGGCGGCCGCGAACGCCTCGTCCAGGTCTCCCGGGTCGTGGACCACTTCGGCTACCACGTTGCCGTCACGCCCAATGTCAGCGCCGCCAGTCACGGCAAAGCGGTTCCAATCGGGGTGGACCAGCCGCACACCCGGCGCCAGTGCCTGTTCGGGCGTCGATACGGGCTCGGTCGGTTCGATGTCGATGTCAACCGCCTGAGCGCCCGCGTCGGCCGCGGCGCGGTTGTCCGCCACCACGATCGCCACCGGTTCGCCTTCGTAAGCCACATAGTCGGCCGCCAGGAAGGGAATGTCGTTCACGATGACACCGGTGCGCCCATCGGGAACATCGGCAGCTGTCAGCACATCCAGCACGCCGTCGACCTTGAGTGCCGGTCCCGAGTCGATCGAGCGGATGCGGCCCGCCGCAACCGGAGACCTCGAGATCGACGCCCACAGCATCCCCGGCCTTGCAACGTCGGCACCGAAGACCGCCTCGCCACGAAGCTTCGCGTCGGCATCGCTCCGGGCGGGATTGGACCCGAGCAGACTCACGATGTTGCCGCCCGGATCATCAACTGGGCGGCGTCGAGCGCCGCTTCCACTATCTGCTGGTACCCGGTGCAGCGGCAGATGGTGCCTGCGAGTGCTCGGCGGACATCGGCCTCGGAAGGGTCCGGAGTGTCCTCCAGCAAGGCTGTCAGCACCATCAGCACGCCAGGCGTGCAATAGCCGCACTGGACGGCGGCATGGTTGACGAAGGCTTGCTGCAATGCAGTGAGCTCCCCTGTCCCGGCGAGCCCTTCGACCGTGAGAACCGTCCGGCCGTTCGTCGAACCGGCGGCCAATATGCACGAAGCCACCGGAGCGCCGTCCATCAGCACGGTGCAGGCACCGCATTCGCCCTCACAGCATGCTTCCTTCGGTCCGAGGAGCGAGAGGCGCTCCCGCAGCATGCTGAGCAGAGTCTCCCCCGCACCTACGTCGAGTTGGTGGCGCCGCTCATTCACGATGAGCCGGATCGAGACGGATTGCTCGCCCGCGGCGCCAGGCATCAGCTTCCCACCCCGGAGATCCCTGCGACACATCGCTCCGCCAACCGGCTCAGCTGTCTGGGGAGCACCCGCCGCCTGTACTCAGCCGCTCCTGCCCGTTCGGGCGCTGCGGCACTCGCGAGCTCTGTGCCGGCGTCGGTGCAATCGAGACGACCGTCGACAAGCTGGGTGCCCACGACTGCAGCTTCTGCGCTCGGCACTCTGTGCGGCGGCCGGGTTCCGCCGCACACAGCGATTCGAGCATCGTTGACGACGCCGGTCGGCGTCACCGACAGCCGGAGCGCCAAGCCCACCACCGCAAGGTCCATGGCACTGCGGCGGCCCACCTTCACGTATCCCTCGGCGCTGCGCTCTCCGAGCGGCTCCAACTCGATGGCGCGCAGCAGTTCCGTCGGCCGCAGTGCCGTAGCACCTGGTGCCTCCAGGAACTCGCCGAGGCTCATGCGTCGCCGGCCCGATTTCGACACCAGCGTCAGCTGAGCGTCGGCAACCAGCAACGCTGGCAGCGTGTCGGCCCACGGTGCCGCGGTGCACACGTTGCCGCCCACCGTGGCGACCGTCTGGGTCTGCCACGCCCCGACGGCCGCCGCCGCTTGCGCCAGTGCAGGGTGCTGCATCTGAACGTGCGACGCCGTGGCGAGCCTGCGCAACGTGACCAACGCACCCACGCTGGTCGCCCCGCCGACCTCGGAGATGCCCTGCAGGCTGTCGATTCCGCTGATGTCGATCAGCGCAGCCGGTGACAGCTCGCCTCGCAGGTGCTGCGGCATCACGTCGGTTCCACCCGCCAGAATCCGGCCTTCGGTGCCCCAGCGGCTCAGCTCGTCGACCGCCTCGGCGACACTGCGGACCCTGCAGAACCTCACTGGCCGACGCGCTCCCGTGCTGCCCCGGGTGACTCGGCCTCCTGCGACGCTGCAATGCCGGCTTCACGATCCAGCGGGAACGGTGCCATCCCGTCCGGGCCGGGTGGGGCCATCTCGGGCAGGAACATCGCGAAGCCCGATTCGTCTCGCGGCTTGCGCTCAAGATTCAAGCCTCTTGTGTTCGCGCCCTTCGGCGGCTCCACGGGCGTGTCCTCGAGCACCTCGATGTCCACCCACCACTTCTTCGCCGGGTTGATCTCGCCGCGGCCCAGCTTGTCGTCGAGCCGGGCGATCCACGAGCGGGCGAACGGCAACTTCATCGCCGCCCACTGGAACGGGCGCTCGGCCAGCACTCCTTCGACGTTGTACGGGCACGTCTTCATGCAGCGCCCGCAGGCCGAGCCACGCATGTTGGTGATCCGGTAACGGGCGCAACGGTCGACGTCGGGCTTCCACATCTCGTACCCGTTGAACATCACCTTGTCGCCGAAGCGGATGGCCCCCACCGGGCACTCGCGGGCGCACTTGGTGCACTTGGTGCAGAAGTCCTGCAGCCCGAAGTCGATCGGCCGATCCGGCGTGAGTGGCATGTCGGTGGTGATGGCGCCCGACTTGAACCGCGGCCCCACGAATGGGTTCAGCACCAGCTCGCCGATGCGTGACAGCTCCCCGATGCCGGCCGACAGCAGCAGCGGTATGTGGTTGATCTCGTCGTCGGCGGCGGTATGCGCCTGCGCGTCGTAGCCGAGCCGGCGGATCTGCGCGGCGATCGCATTGGCGATGATCGACGCCCGCAGGTAGGCCCGCATCGACTGCGCGCCGCTGATCCAGTCGTCGCCCGAGGCGCCTTCCATGGTTTCGAAGCCCTGATCGAGCACGAACACGATGGCGTTGCGGTGCAGCTTCTCGATGGGCGAGCCGTCGGGACGGTGGGAGTACCAGGCATATTCGGGCGCCTCGCACACGCCGGTCATGTCCGCGCCGATGAAATGACCCAGCGCTTTGACCGCGTCGGCGTTCACTGCCGGGTCGTCCGCACCCGGGCCGACCTCGGGGGCAGCCTCGCCCCGCTGCAGCGGAACCAACCGCCGCAACATCTCTTGCGAGGCGATGCCATGCGGCGCCTTGCGGATGAAGCGAGCCACCTCCTTGCGCGGGCGAGGGCCCAGGTCGCCGGCGCCGGCCCGCACGAAGAAGTTGTGCCGCGCCGCAGGTCGCGTGACCTCTTCGGGTATGACCAGCGTCGTCGGCTCGTCGACCCGCTTCACCTTCTCCATCGGGTAGCGGCCGAGGTGCCACGGCCGGTGCCGCCCGTCCAGACGGCTCCACCCCGGCCGGGTGCCACCCCAGCCCAGCCAGTGCCGGAGGGAGATGCGCAGGTTCTGCACCACATTGCGCGGCGCGAGCGGGCCGTCGGGAGTGAGTTCCAGATTCGTCGTGACCACCGCAAGGGCAAACCCCCGCTTCAGGAAGGGATGTCCCAGCCCGCGACGCCCGGCCTCGAGCACCCCGGCTTCGACGCCGACCCGGAAGCGGTCCACATCGGAAGCCGTCGCGGTGTGTGCGGTGGCCGCATAGCCGAGCGTGCCGAGATACCGGGTGAGCACGGTGGCGATCTCGGTGGCACGCAGGTCGGCGTTGTCCTGTTCAGAGCCGCTGATCCACTCGTATCCCGGCTCTCCGGGCCGGATGGACCGCCCCAGCCTCACCACGATGGCAATGGCACTGCGGTGCCCCTCGATCGGCTCGGTGGTCCAGCACTGCCGCGACGGCACGCAGATGCCCGCAAGGTCGGCATCGAGGAAGAAGCAATACCCGCGCATGTTGTCCACCGCAGCTTGTGCACTCGGCATCGGTGCCGGCGCCGCCAGCACATCTGCTGTCCGGCATGCTGTGAAGACGTCAACGATGTCGCCGAGAACGCCAGCCACGCCCCACTCTCCCGGTGAGGCTGGTGCGGGCGGCGGGTCGGGCATTTCCTTCCTCACGTCGAACGCCCCGGGCGAGAGCCGGGGCAGCAGCTCGGTAGGCAGCGGACCCGCCGCTGCGGCTCGCTTGCGGTGTGAGAACAGGCGCATGCGGCAGCCATCCCTCAGTCAGGCGCGCCCGCACTGGAGCACTCAAAGGCTCCGGCGCTTGCGGCTCGGCTGCGTGTCAGTCATGCCGCCGACACTCGCTCCGCGTCGCGCAGTGCTCAGTCGGCGGCGACCGGCGGCGTGGTCTCGCTCATCCGGTCCCACACCACCTGATCGGACAGGCTCATCACCATGTCGTAGTGGTCTTCGGGCATCAGCCGCGGCATGCCGGTATCCCCCGACGGCTGAGGCACGGGCTCGACCGGGCGGCTGTATTCCACCGGGTACTTCAACTGCTCCAGTTCAGCCGCAGAGATCCCGCACAGGTCCTGGACTTCAGGGTCCACCCACTGCTCGACGGGGATGGCCGACCCGCAGGCCACCTCGAGCGCCAGTCCCTCTGGACCCGCGAAATAGATCGACTGGATGAAGCCGTGGTCGATCGGGCCGAACACCTGCACACCCCGGTCGCGGATGCGGTCTCGCAGCGCCATCAGATCCTCGAAGGTGTCCACGTTGAACGCCACGTGCTGCATCGTGCCGGCAGTCACCGGCTCGCCCGGGCCGCCGGCGTGGGTGACACCGAGCTCGATGTTCTTGGCGTTGTCCGGGTGCTGGACGAAGGCCACGTAGCTGTCGGGCGCCAGCTCCACGAAGCCGTGGTAGGTGCCGTCTACACCGTGCATCCAGTAGAGCGCCTTGAGCGGAAGCCCCAGCACATCGCACCAGAACTCCAATTGGCCCTTCATGTCGCGGGTGGACAGGGCGAGATGGTTCACACCATTGGGATGCAATGCGGTCATTCGAATGGCTCCCTCTTCGCTTGCGACTATATGCCTCGCCCAGCCCTCACTTCGAACCTGAGTGGGTTCAGAAATCTGGTGGTGCAGCCGTCACGACCCGGGTGAGGAAGGCTGCTCCGCGCCCGCAGCGAGCGCTTCTTTGTGCTGTTCGTAGTTCCCCACCATCTCCAAGAACCGCTCTGGGTTGTAGATGTCCTCTTCGTAGCTCCACAGGCCGTCGCCTGCGTACTTGAGGAGCGAGAAGTTGTACTCGCGATGGTCCGAACCGTCGCCGGGATCGGCCATGCGATTCCAGATCTGGCACACCACCCAGCCCCGCTCCTCATCGATGATGTACCACTCGATCGGGAACTCGACCATCTCGGAGCCCGGCCACTCGCTCATCTGCGACTGGATCCACTCGTAGATGGCCTCCCGTCCGGTCATCGTGCCGAAGAAGTGCTCGACGTAGGTGGCATCCTCGGTGAAGCAGTCGGCCCAGTCGCGCCAGTCACCGGTCTGGCCCGCCTTCTTGCTTGCCGCTTGATAGGTGGCAAGCGCTTCGGTGATCTCGGCACGGCTCCATTGGCTCATCGTTCGTCATCCTCGGTTGCTGGTCGGCGCAGAGCGAAATGTAAGTGAGGGCGCAGTCATGACGTCGCCAGCGGGGCAATCACCTGCTCAGCGAAGAGGTCGAATGAGCGGTCCACCTCGTATGCCGAGAGGTCGCCCCACGCGAACACGCCCACGAAATAGTCCGTGCCGGCTTCTTCGGCGAATTGCTCGCAGTGTTCACGCACGGTCTCGGGCGAACCCACGACTACGGCTTGGAATTGCTTGGCCTTGTCGTAGTCGCCGCCGAGGGTCGGGTCGTTCGGCGGGGTCATCTCGTAGCGCCTGAACAGACGTGTCAAGTGCTCGGTGAACGCAGCCCAGGTACGGCGCCCGATCTCGTCGGCCTCAGCATCGGTGGGTGCCACGATCAGCCGGCGCAGACCGCCGATCATCGGCGCGTGGTACCGGCCGATGCCGTCCGCGCCGAGGAGTTCGTGGTAGCGGGCCGTGCTGGCTGCCACGGCAGCGAGCGGTCCGGCGGCCATGGTGCGCACGCCCATCTCGGCGGCAGTCTCGAGCTGGCCGGGTCGCCACAGCGGCGGGTAGGGCCGCTGGCAGGGCTCGAATTCGATCGGCACATCACGGAACTCGTAGAACTGGCCCTCGAAGCTGAAGTTCCCCGTGGTCTGCATGGCGGCCAGGATCAGCTCCAGCGACTCGTCTGTCTGCGCGACGGCATCGTCAGGGTCCAGACCCCACAGCAGGTGCTCGGGCACGCTGATGCCCTTGCCGAATCCGAACTCCAGCCGTCCTTCGGAGAGCTGGTCGAGCATGCACAGCTCCTCGGCCAGCCGGATCGGGTGGTAGAAGGGCAGCAGGTGCACCAGCGAGCAGATGCGGATGCTGCGGGTGCGCTCGATGGCGGCGGCCAGGAACACGTTGATGCTGGGCGCAGCATCCAGCGGGATCAGGTGGTGCTCAGATTTGTGCCACCCCCACACGCCGGCCTCCTCGGCCCTAGCGAGCAGGTCCAGCCGGTGCCGGTAGAGCTCGTGCCAGGGCACATCGCCCGGCTGCTCCAGCTGATCGAAGATGCCGAACCGCACGGGGCGAGAGTAGTGCTGTGCCGCCAGCGCCATCGGGGACGGCGCGATGCCGACTCAGATGATGGCGCTCTCCACGAAGGGCCGGTTCTCGACGATGCGCCGGTAGCCCAGCGGCGTGAGATCCAGCGTGCGGTACTCGCCGTAGGCAATCCACTCCGACACGGCCCGACCGATGGCTGGTGACTGCTGCATGCCGTGACCCGAGAACCCGTTGGCAAAGATGAAGTTCTCAGTCTCGTGGTGCGGCCCCACCACCACGTTGTGGTCGAGCGTGTTGTAGGCGTAGTGACCGGCCCACTGGCTGGTGACCTTGAGGCGCTCGAAGGCTGGCACGCGATGGGCCAGCACCGGCCACACCTTGTCCTCGAAGATGTCGTGGTCCATGGCGAAGTCGTCGTAGTCGACGGCGGGGTCCGCGTCGGGCGTGCAGCCGCACATGTAGGCATCGCCGTCGCTGCGCATGTGGACACCGGTCGGATCGATGGTCAGCGGCAGGGCGCGATCGAGCGGCTCTGCTGCGTCGAAGATGAACGTGTAGCGCTTGCGCGGCTCCACCGGCAAGGTCGCGCCTGCCATACGGGCCACTTCGACTGCGCGCGGCCCAGCGGCGTTCACCAGGGTTCCGCAGCCGACTTCGCGCCCCGACGCCAGGACTGCTGTGGTCACGCGTCCCGCGGCTGTCGTGAGACTCACGACCTCGTCGGTGATGTAGGTGACGCCGTTCTGGCGCGCCTTGCGACGCCACCAGTCGAACATGGTGCCCGAGTCGAAGTAGCCCTCGTCGGTCAGGCTGTGGCTGCCGCAGATGATGTCGTCGACGTTGTAGAAGGGATAGTCGGCCGTGATCTGGGCCGGGCTCATGATGCGAGTGCCCGAGCCCAGCTCGGCCTGGATCGCCTGGTTTCGGCGCAGCGTGTCTGCGAAGCTCTCATCGGCGGCGAGGTACATGTAGCCGAAGTGGTGGGTGAAGATGTCGGGGATCTCGGGGTCGCCACCGAGGTGTTCCCGGAAGTTGCGCACGAAGTCGGCGCTGAAGCGCGAGATCTGCACGTTCAACGGGTTGGAGAACTGCTGTCGCATGCAGCTGTTCGTGTGCGTGGTGGATGCGGTCGCATAGGTCGGATCCCGCTCCACCACCAGCACCGATCCGTCGAAGCCGTTGCTGGCTGACAGCGCCCAGGCGATCGACGACCCCATCACCGCCCCGCCCACGATCACCACGTCGTATGCATCGCGCATCGATCACCGTCCTGCCGGCGTACCCCGCAAGAAGTCGGGCGGCTCTTGCCTCAGTGGAACGCCCAAGATGATGGCAGGCTCCGCTCCGGCTGCCCGGCGCTGTGAAGGCATGCGCACGAGCGGCCATTTGCTGTCGGGGACAATGGCTCGCGACAACGACGCCGTCTCACGGGGAGGACTGTCATGAGACTGCAAGGCAAGGTGGCCTTGATCACCGGAGCCGGCAGCGGCATCGGGCGTGCCACCGCTCTGCGCTTCGCCGCAGAGGGAGCGCAGATCGTGGCAGTCGACATTGCCGACTCCGTCGCCGACACGGTGGCCGAGGTACAGGCGGCAAGCGGTGACGCCATCGCCGTGCACGCCGATGTCTCAGCCGAATCCGATGTCGCTGCCGCATTCAGCCGTGCCGAAGCGCACTACGGCGGGCTGGACGTGGCATTCAACAATGCGGGCATCATGCTCGACGGCGACACCGACGCTGTGGCCACCGCCGACGACACCATCGACCGCACCTTCGATGTCAACGTCAAGGGCGTCCTGTACGGGTGCAGGTATGCCGTGGAGGCCATGCGGCGACGAGGAGGCGGCTCGATCATCAACACTGCGTCGTTCGTGGCGTCGGTGGGAGCGGCCACGCCGCAGATCGCCTACACCGCATCCAAGGGCGCGGTGCTCTCGCTGACCCGGGAACTGGCGGTGGTGCACGCCCGCGAGAGCATCCGCGTCAACGCGCTCTCTCCCGGCCCGTTGCGCACCGAGCTGCTGATGTCATTCCTGGACACGCCCGAGAAGCGTCAGCGACGCCTGGTGCATATGCCGATGGGCCGCTTCGGCGAAGCGGAGGAGATGGCATCGGCCGCCCTGTTCCTGGCGTCGGACGATGCGTCATATATGACAGGTGCAAACCTGCAGGTCGACGGCGGCCTCACCGCCGCCTACGTCACGCCTGAGTAGCGCGGGGTCGGGCAGCGTCAGGAGGGCAAGCGGCTTCTCGCATCCAGGCACGCCGGCGGCCACCGAGGCAACGAGACAACCAACGTGGCGAAAGTAGTGTCCGGGCCACAGAGCGGCGGAACAGTGGCCGCCGCACGGTCAACAGATCGGGGGCGGGATGCTTGGTCCGTATCGGGTGCTGGATCTGACAGACGAGCGCTGCTGGTTCGCGGGCAACCTGCTGGCCCAGCTCGGCGCCGATGTGGTGATGGTGGAACCTCCGGGCGGTTGGCCACGGGGATACGCGCATGACGCCTACAACCGCGGCAAGCGCTCCGTGGCAGCGGCCGACGCCGATGAGGTGGCCGCTCTGGCAGCCGCCGCGGACGTAGTGCTCCACAACGACGCGATGCCATTCGACGTCGATCTGGATGCGCTGCGAGAGGCCAATGCGCAGCTCATCACGGTGCACATCACACCGTGGGGCGAGACCGGCCCGAAAGTCGGCTGGAGCGCCACGGATCTGACGCTGTTCGCCTCCAGCGGCCAGCTGGCGGTGACCGGCGACAGCGACCGCCCGCCGGTGCGCATCAGCATTCCCCAAGCCTGGCTGCATGCCAGCGCGCAGGCCGCCGTCGCGGCGACCGTGGCGTTGGAGCATCGTGCCCGCAGCGGCCGCGGCCAGCACGTCGATCTGTCGGCGCAGCAGGCCGTCTGCGAGACCGCCCTGTCGGCCATCCTCTACGCCCCGGCGGGCCTCGAAGAGGTGCAGCGGGAAGCGGGCGGGGTGCGCTTCGGCAACCTGATGCTGCGCACGATCTACCCGTGCAAGGACGGTTACATGATCGTCACCGTTGCCTTCGGGCCGATGATCGGGCCGATGGTGCAGCGGTTCCTGTCGTGGATGCACTCCGAGGGCTTCTGCGACGACGACATGCTGAACAAGGATTGGGTGAACTTCGCCCTGCTCTTGCAGAGCGGCGAGGAGAGCATCGGCGTCATCGAGCAACTGATGGAGAACATCGCCGCCTTCTGCTTGACCAAAACCAAGGCCGAGATGATCGAACGCGGCCTGCAGGACTCGCTGCTGGTGTGCCCGGTCAACACCTTGAGTGACGTGCTCGACAGCCCGCAGCTCGCGGCTCGTGACTTCTGGGACCAGGTCGACGGCCTCCGGCTTCCGGGGCGCTTCGTGCTCGCCAAAGGCACCCCGCTTGTGCCGCTCAGTTCGGCTCCCGAGATGGGTGCTCACACTGCTGACGTCACTGCGGCATGGAACAACGCCGCTGCGGACCCGTCGCCGACCGAGACGCTGCCAGCCGATGCACCGTCGGACCGGCCGCTGGCCGGGCTCAAGGTCGCAGACCTCGCCTGGGTGGCGGCAGCCCCGCTCGCCACGAAGATCCTCGCCCACTGGGGCGCCACGGTCGTGCGCGTCGAGACGCAGAACCGGCCCTGTTTGCTGCGGGGCGCATTGGGCCATCGCGATGACGTGCCCGATCAGGAGAATGCCATCGCCTGGCATTCCACCAATGCCAACAAGAAGACGATCTCGCTCGACTTGTCCAAGCCCGAGGCTCGTGAGGTCGTGCGTGATCTGGCCGCCTGGGCAGACGTTGTCGTCGAGTCGTTCACCCCGGGCACGATGGCGGCCTGGGGCTTGGGCTACGACGACCTCCGGGAGCTCAATCCGGATCTCGTGATGGTCTCGAGCTGCGTGATGGGTCAGACAGGACCCTTCCGGGAGTTCGCGGGCTTCGGCAACATGGCGGCATCGATTGCCGGGTTCTTCGACATCACCGGCTGGGGGGACCGTGGGCCGGCCGGCCCGTATCTGGCCTACACCGACTACTGCTCACCGCGCTTCACCGTGTGCGCGCTGCTCGCTGCGCTCGACCACCGCCGCAGAACCGGTGAGGGCCAGCACTTGGACTTCTCCCAGATGGAAGCAGCCGTACACCTGCTGGCGCCTGCGATCGCCGAGATGCAGGCCACCGGGGAAATGCGCAGTCGCCGCGGCAACGCCGACGACGAGATGGTTCCGCACGGCGTGTACCCGACGATGGGCGACGACGAGTGGATCGCCATTGCCGCCGATGGCGACGAATCATGGCGTTCGCTGGCCATCGAGATGCGGCGGGAAGATCTCGCCGATCTCGACAGCGCTGTCCGGCGAGAGCGCCAGGCTGAGCTGGATGAGATCGTGACGGAGTTCACCTCTCGCCAGAACGGCCCTGGCCTCACGCATCGCCTGCAGGCCCATGGCATCGCCGCGCACCACGTGCAGAACTCCGGCGCCTGCCTCAACGACCCGCAGCTCGCCCATCGCGGCCACTTCCAGTGGGCGCCGCACGGCTACGCACGCCGAACCGTCGTCGACGCGATCCCTTACACGCTGTCTGCTGCGCACAATGGCTTCAGTTGGGCGGGCCCCACTTACGGCGAGCATGCGATGGAGATCTTGGAAGACCTGCTCGGCTACGACACCGACCGCATCGCAGAACTGGCCGTGGCCGAGGCGCTCGAATGAACCGCGATCAGCCGTCGCCACGACTGGAGCTGGCCGTCGGCGACATCACGGCGGAACCGGTCGATGCGATCGTGAACGCGGCCAATGAAACCCTGCTGGGAGGGGGCGGCGTCGACGGCGCCATCCACCGCGCCGCCGGACCCAAGCTGCTCGAGCACTGCCGGACGCTCGGCGGCTGCGCGACTGGTCAAGCCAAGGCCACGCCCGGTTTCCGGCTGCCGGCCCGCTGGGTCATACACACAGTCGGGCCGATCTGGCACGGCGGCGGCGTGGGTGAATCCGAGCTGCTGGCCTCGTGCTACCGGGAATCGTTGGCCCGGGCCGACGAGGTGGGTGCCCGTTCCGTCGCTTTTCCGGCAATCTCGACCGGCGTGTACGGCTACCCGATGGCACCTGCCACACAGATCGCCGTCAACACCGTCCGTAGCACGCCGACAGCAGTCGATTTGGTCCGATTCGTCTGTTTCAACGACGAGGCACTGAGCGCCTACGAGGCGGCGCTGGCAGATTGACCGCGGAGTGACATCGCATTCTGCGAGCATTCACAGACGGTTGCCAGATTCCCGGACAAGACTCGGTCGTTGTGAGCCTGAGATCGCGCTGCTCGACAGCGCTCATGCTGGCCTTGGCCGTCAGCGCTGTGCTCATCGTGACGACGGCGGCGCCAGTTGCCGCCCATACCGGCTTGGAGTCTTCGCAACCATCTGACGGGCAGGTCGTCGTTGAGCCAATCGCAAGCATCTCGCTGACCTTCAATCGCCCGGTCGAGCCAGCGGGCGACGGGTTCACTGTGTCCCAAGGACTAGGCCCCCAATTCCTGCCTGACTCGCTGAGCTCAACCGACAATCGGGTGTGGCGGTTGCACTTCGATACGCCGCTGGGCAACGGCGTCTATGAGGTTTCGTGGCGGGTGACGGCGGAGGATGGCCACGTCGTCGAGGGCATGTTCGGATTCACCGTCGATGTTCCTCAGGCCGAGTCCCTGACCACGGCACCGTCGGACTCGACCGCAGACTCAACAGCGGGTTCTCCTGATGGCACTGCCGCACGAGCAGATGCCGCCGAGGAGCTGGCGGCGGAGACTCCCGAGTCGGACACCATCCAATCGGGTCCGCCGGCGTCCGTCACCACACTTCGAGCAGGCGACGGGACACGGTCGGCGGCCACAACGACGCCCTCATCCTCGGCGACATCGGGCGCCACAGCGCCTGCGGAATCGAGTGCTGCATCTGAGGGCAACCCGCCACGCCTGGCGCCGAGCAACTCGGGAGCCGCGGGCGCTGAACGGTTCGCTGAGGCTCTGCGAATCGTGGGACTGCTTGCGACGCTGGCCATCGTCGGCGGGCTCGCGTTCGCGTCGTTCATCGTGCGCGATGAGCCATCGGAGCGAGCCCGAGTGCAGCGCGTGCTGTTCGACAGCGGCATCGCGCTCGTCGCCGCGGCGGTGGCCGCTGCGCTGACCCAAGCGGTGGTGATCGAAGACGACTGGAGTGCGGTCGTGTCGGTGGATGCGATCACCGACGTACTCGCTGCGCCCTTCGGCATCGCCGTGGGCTTGCGCGTGATCGGCGGCCTCATGGTGCTTGCCCTAGCTTGCCTGGATGCTGCAGATAGCAGCCGGATCCGGCGCCGCGCCTTCGGCCTCATTGGCGCGGCGCTGGTGATCGTCTCGTATTCCTTCGACGGTCACACGGTCACTGAGGGGCCGAGACTGCTGCACGCCGCGGCCAACGCGACCCATGTGACTGCTGCCGCTGTGTGGAGCGGAGGCCTGGTGTTGCTCGCCGACTTGCTCCGACGCCGCCGCCGTGACGCCGGGTTGGTCGGGCCGTTGATGCGTTTCTCGCAGTTGGCGTCCGTGTCGCTCGTGCTTGCCGGTGTCGCCGGCACCGTCATGGCGCTGCTCGTAATGGATCGATTCGCCGACCTATGGTCAACAGGGTGGGGTCGTCTGCTGATTGCAAAGATCGCCCTTGTGGCCCTGGCCGCCGTGATCGGTGCGCGCAACCGCTGGGTGCACATGCCAGCAGCGGCGCAGCACGTCAGCTTGCAAGCGCAGCCCTTGGTTCAGCAGCGCCTGTTCAGGGCCGTGAGCACCGAAGCCGCCGTCCTGGTGGCGGCTGGCGTCGTCACCGCGTTCCTGGTCGGAGCGTCCGCCCTGTGACCCGTTTCAGAACCGCGCTCCCATGGGCAGCAACCATGGTGGCCGTGTGCGCGATCGCCCTTGCGTGCGCTGCCGATGCCGACGATGCGGGCGACGCATCGCCCGCCGAACCGGCACCCACGGTCACGTCGGACGCACCTGCGCCTCCGACGACTGCTGCTGCTCTGGTTGTTCCCGACGGCGCTGCGGTGTACCAGCAGTACTGCGCTGAATGCCACGGTGCAGACCTGCGCGGCACCGACAAGGGTCCCTCTCAGCTCTCGATCATCTACGAGCCCAACCATCACGGCGACTTCGCATATCGCGTGGCCATCCGTGACGGCACTCGGGAACACCACTGGTGGTTCGGCGACATGCCACCCGTGGAGGGCATCACCGATCTTGAGATCGAGAAGGTGATCAGCTTCATCCGCGCCGAGCAGGAGCGCCTCGGCTTCGAACAATGAGCCGACATCACTGCTGCGGGGCCGGGACTCGACAGGCTTCGTGGGCCTAATCTCACGCCACTCGGCCGAGCCGAGTGCTCGCACGTGCGACAACGAACGGAGACAACAACATGTCCAAGCGGATCCTGCTCACCGGAGCCTCGACGGGAATCGGGAATGCAACCCTGCAGCGTCTCGTCGCTGCCGGTCACGAGGTCGTGAACCTCGACATCAAGGACGCTCCTGACGGCGCTGCTGAACACCATCACTGCGACCTGTCGGACCCGGCTTCGATCGAGAGCGTGGTAGCCGGTCTTGACGGCACGTTCGACGGTTTGGGCAACATCGCCGGCGTGGCGGGAAGCATGGGCGCCGAGCTGGTGCTGCGAGTGAATGTATACGGGCTGCGGCACATCACCGAGACGCTGCTGGCTGCAGGCAAGATCAACGATGGAGCGTCGATCGTGAACATCGCATCGCTTGCCGGGATGGTGTGGGATCGGCACCGCGATCGCATCGCCGAGCTCGATGCAGCCGAGGACTTCGCTGCAGGCATCGAGGTCGCGCAGTCCTATGAGCGGGGAGGACCCGCTGCCTACACGCTGTCGAAGGAATGGGTGGTGTCGTACACCAAGCATCTGGCGGGCCAGGTGATCGACCGAGGCATCCGGGTCAACTCGGTCAGCCCCGGTCCGGTGGACACTCCCCTGTTCCCGTACTTCGAACAGGACGCGGGAGTCGAGCAGATGGCGTGGCTGAACGAACAGGTGGGCAGGGTCGCCACCCCTGAGGACCAGGCCGAGGTGGTGACCTGGCTGCTGGTCGGAGACTCGGGCTGGGTCAATGCGGTGGACCTGCCAGTGGACGGCGGCCTCTCGGCCGGCATGACGGTGGGATGGGCCAATCCCAAGGACTCGCCAGCGTCACGTTCGCGCAGTTCGTGAGCCCTGCGATGCTGTATCTGGACTCGTGACGGAGCAACGCACATGACCTCCGCAACCGGACTCGTGCTCACCGAACCGCGCTCGTTCGAGCAGCGCAGCTTCGAGCTGCCGGAGGTCGGAGCGGACGACGGGCTGTTGCGGATCGAGGCGTGCGGGCTGTGCGGCACAGATCACGAGCAGTACACCGGGCACATCACCAACCGGCATGCGTTCATCCCCGGGCACGAGGTGATCGGCGTGGTGGAGGAGCTGGGCGACGCAGCCGCAGAGCGGTGGGGCGTGAACGCTGGGCAGCGGGTGGCGGTCGAAGTGTTCCTGTCGTGCCGGGACTGCGAGCAGTGCCGATTGGGGCTCTACCGGCGGTGCGAACGCAACGGGCTGGCCACGATGGTCGGCTTCACCGACGCCGATACGCCGCCGGGTCTCGGCGGCGGGTACGCCTCGCACCTCTATCTCCGGCCCGACTCGATGCTGATGGCGGTACCCGAGGAGCTGGACCCGGTCACCGCCACGCTGTTCAACCCGCTGGGCGCCGGGATCCGCTGGGCGGTGGAGATCCCCGACACCCAGCCCGGCGATGTGGTGGCCATCTTGGGCCCTGGCGTGCGCGGTCTGTGCTCGGCAGCAGCAGCGAAGGAAGCAGGCGCCGGCTTCGTGATGGTGACCGGCTTGGGCGAACGTGACGCCGAGCGTCTCGCGCTGGCCCCGGCATTCGGCGCCGACTTGGCCGTAGACGTCGCCGAAACCGACCCCAACCGGGCGCTGCGTGACGCCGCCGGCGCCAAGGCCGACGTCGTCATCGATGTCACGGCCAAGGCACCCGCCGCTCTCGCACAAGCGGTCCAGCTCGCTCGGCCCGGTGGCACGATCGTGCTTGCGGGCACCCGTGGCACACCCGAAACGCCAGGCTTCGACCCCGACCACATCGTCTACAAGGAGCTGCGAATCTTCGGAGCGCTGGGCGTCGATGTCACCGCCTACCGCAAGGCGCTCGACCTGCTGGTGTCGGGCCGCTACCCGTTCGCGGACTTGCCGCGCCAGGTAGCGGGTTTCGACGACCTCGAGCCCCTCATCCAGACGCTCGCCGGCGAACGCCCCGGCAGTCCGCCAGTTCATGGCGTCTTCGCGCCATGAACCATCAAACACAGCACGGGGTGTTCGCACCAAGTCCAGCCGAGCGCTAGGAGTCCTTGCATGAGCCGCCCGACGTTCGAAACCTTCAACCAGGAATGGGCCGACAAGGTGATCGGCCGGGTGTCGCGCAGCGGCATCGACGGCTACCTGGGCATAAGGGCAACCGAGTTCGAGGCCGGCCGCCTGGTGTGCGAGATGCCGGTCACCGACGAGCTGGTCACCATGATGGGCACCATGCACGGCGGCTGCCTCTCGGCTATGTGCGACCACGTGCTGGGTGTGGTCATGTACCCCGTCATGCCGCCCGGCTACTGGGCAGCCACCACCGAGTTCAAGATCAATCTGCTGGCACCCGTCACCGGGGGCACCTGTGTCGCCACCGCGGAGATCATCTCCATGAGCAAGCGGCTGGCCGTCCTGCGTGTCGAAATCGAGAACGAAGGACGCATGGTTGCCGTCGCCCAGGGCACCACCACCATCGTCGCCCCCAAGAGCAGCGGCTGAGGCCGCACACCGAAGGACTGCCCTCAATGCCTGAACAGAGCCGACTCTCATACATCCAGCACATGGTCCTGATGATGGTGATCGCTGTCGTCGGCTGGGCCGTGTTCCTGGGGCTGTTCCTGCTGATCTTCACCGACAACTACGAACCATCGGTGTCCCGCACCGTGTGGTGGGTCTGGCTGATCGTCGGCACCATCGTGACGGTCATCACCATGTTCGTGTGCTTCCGGCTGCTGCAAACACCCCGGCAATGGCGCAGCTCAGCCGCAATCGCCCTGTTCGCGCCGGCGATGTGCCTCGATGCGTTGACCACCACCTACTACAACGACTGGTTCGACCAAGGCATCCACGACGACACCGCCTACTCGGCGCTCATTCTCGGCGCCGCCGGCATCGGCTTGCTGCTGGCCATGCTCATCACCAAGCCCACCGCCGATAAGTCCTAGCTTGCCGCCCGGGCGTGCGACGGCACAGCGCTCC
The DNA here is from genome assembly GCF_965204125.1 of Candidatus Poriferisodalis sp. Taxonomy (GTDB): domain Bacteria; phylum Actinomycetota; class Acidimicrobiia; order Acidimicrobiales; family Poriferisodalaceae; genus Poriferisodalis. The sequence continues at coordinate 3,246,761 of NZ_OZ241968.1, forward strand.
GAGCAACCGAGCCAATGGCACCAGCAGGCTCGCTCTGGCCACAACTGTCACGCCAGCAGGATGTCGACGTCGAGTCGTGCCGCGTCGGCAAGCGCCGCGATGTCGTGAGGGTCCGAGGTCACAATCTGGTCGCCGCTGCTGCACATCGCGACGAGAGCCGCATCGATGGCGTCAAACCTGCCGGCCCGCGCTTGCAAGACACCGGCACGGCGTCCGAGGCTCTCATCGAGAGGTACGACGATGGTGCCGAACAAGGCTCTCGCTAGCCGGAACTGACGACCTGAGCCACCACGCCATACCTGCGCCACAACGCCACCGTGAGTCAAAGGCGGGTAGCCGACCCGGTGGGCTTCCTCCATGCGCTCCCAGAGCGCCGACGCATCGCGTTCCAAGGCGATGAGCGCCCCAGCATCAAGCACCAAGCTCACGCTCGGCCCTCTGTCGCTGCCATTCCTTGCGGAACTGGCTTGCTTCTTCGCGATCAAGCCGGCGACGCTCTTCCAGCTCTTCGTCGGTGATCTTGCCGAACTCTGCTTCGTAATCCGCAATTGCCTCGCCGAGTGCTTTGAGGCGGCGTCTGTTCTCGCTCTTGTCGGCCATCGCCTGATTTACCCAGGCGCTCACTGACGAGACGTCGCCGTCGCTCACCGCAGCACGGGCTTCATCAAGGAGATCTGCATCGATCGTCAAGGTAATCCGACGCTTCGTCATACCTTTATCGTATTGCGACTGCGCCGCAGAGAACCACCGCAGGCAACGGCGATCCGACAGCGGCAGAGCCGGGAGTGGCAGTCAGCGGCTGAGCAGGCTCTTGACGCGGCGGACGGCCGGCGTCCAGAACCACTCGGGCTCGGTGAAGCGGCGATAGTCCTCTCCGGGCAGCCCCATCGGGTCGTAGTAGCTCTTGTCGGTGTTCTTGCGGAGATTGTTCGTCCGCTTCAGCACCTGCAGGTAGGCGTAGACGGTCCCCTTGTGAGTCCATCCCTGCCGGTGGTAGTTCCAGTTGTCGGGCGCCAGCTCCTGTGCCGCGGCGAAGTGCTTCAGCGCCCGCTCGCTGTCGTCAGCGGCCTCGAAGTAGAGCGCCAGCTTGAAGGTTGCTTCCGCCAGCAGCGCGTCGTCGTCGATGGGCTTGAGCCGGGAGGCGAGGTCGACGCTCGACCAGATGTGCTCGCTGTCGGCTCCCCGTTCGATCCAGTCACGGGTCGCCCGCGCGAACGCGTTGTCACCCAGCCGAACCTTGCCAAGGCCGAACTTGATGGTCGTCTCCGCTGGGTACACGCCCTCGTTGCTGCGAACGATGCGACCTTCCTCGTCAATCCACGCCGCTGAGGGCACATTCACCCAGCCGAACAGCGAGCTGATTTGATGGGTGGGATCGACGATGCAGCGGTACGTGGGCGAGGCGCGGTCGAACCACTTGGCCACGGCATCCTCGCCGCCCGAGTCCTGCGCCACGCTGATCAGCTCGACCCGGTCCGGGCCGATCGATTCGTACAGCTCCTGCCACACGGGCAGGCTGACGCGGCAGCCTCACCAGGACGACCAGGTGAACAGCACCACCTTGCGGCCTCGCAGGTCGGAGAGCCGCAGGACGTTCCCGTTGCGCTCGACCATCTCGAAATCGGGCGCGACGCCAGACTCCAGCCCGACACGGCGAACCTCGGGCACCGACCCCACGCTCCACACGTCGCCGTCGCGCACGTACCTCTGGCCGATCATGTCGGCGAAGGCCGAGTAGTGGAGCCACACCCAGTCGTCGGCGTCCGCGATCCACGCTTCCCGCTTGGCCTCCGGCAGCGGCACGCAGAACTCGCCAAGGCACGCCCCTTCGGGTTTCAGCTGCCAGCCCGTGGCCTTCTGCAGCTCGTCGAGCCGCACCCAGAGCCCGCTCGGCGCATCCGTGCGCTGTGCGACTTCTGTCGTCTGGTCGTTGGCGAGAATGATCACGTTTGCACCGCGAGAGGTCGGGCTCCAAGACTCAGGGAAGCGCTCCGCCTTCGGTCGTACCGAGCACTATCTGACCGTACTGCTCGTACGTGACAGCCGACACCATCAGGTGCGACTGCACGGTGTAGATGTCGCGCAGGATGCGCTGCATCTCGTTGCCGTCAATCACCGCGCTCCCGCCGGTGAAGCGGAACAGCTCGCTCACCAGATCGACTGCCTCGTCGGTGCACCAGACGGCCGCTGCCTGCGCCTCGGTGACCAGCGCTGGATCGGGCGGGCCCGCAGCTGCCGAGTCGAACATGCGCTCGAGCGATTCGGCCATTGCCAGCGCGCACGCGTTCATGCGGATGGTGCCCTGTCCGATAGTTCGCTGGAATACCTGCCTGTCGGCGAGGCTGACACCGCCGAGGTAGCCCCGCTTCTTCTCGATGGCCGTCTCGGTCATCGTCTGCAGCGCCAGGCGTCCGAGTGCGTACGCGAAACTGCCGTGCTCGTTCACGACGTAGGCGGGCAGCCCGAGCCGCATGAGCGCGCCACCCCGTGGCGGCCCACCGCCGAGTGCATCGATGGCAAATCGATCGGGCACGAAGACATCGTCGAGCTCGTAGTCGCAGCTGCCGGTGCCTCGCATGCCGAGCGTGTCCCAGTTGTCGTGCAGGATGACTTCATTGGTGGGCACAAGCGCCCTGATCACTGGCGGTCCATCCGAAAAGACCGGCACCGCCACCCAGTCGGAGTGCTCGACGCCGCTGCCCCAAGCCCAACGGCCCGACACCCGGTAGCCGCCGTCGACGCGCCGTGCTTGGCCGCCGGCTCGCAGCGAGCCGGCCATGAACGGGAAGCCGTCCGCGAGCACTTCGTCAACTGAGTCGTCGGAGAGGCTTGCGAACACGCCGCCGGTCACGGCTGAGGTGATGAACATGCACCACGCGGCCGCTGGGTCGATCATCGTCACGGCCTCGATCACGTCCATCTGGGTGACCGGATGCGCTTCGGCACCGCCCACCTCGTGCGGCGACTTCATCTTGAACAGTCCCGAAGATCGCAGCGCCTCCACCGAGGTCGGCGACAGTCGTCGCAACTTCTCGGACTCGTCCCGACCGGCCGTCAGCGCATCGGCGGCCGAATCGACCGCCGCCAGCAGGTGGGCCCGGTTGGCTTCCCGGTCCCTCGGAAACTCGTTCTCGTGGGCGCTCACTGCCCGCTCAGATCGCGTCCACGACGTGCTGGAGCTCGCTGAGGTCCCGCGACAGCAACGACGCTCGGATCTCGTCAGGCCGGTCCGCGAACCTCGGGTCGCACTGGGGGCCATTGAGATTGTGAACCCCGGATTCCTCCACGGTCGGACCCCATTGGTTTCCGCCGTTGTCGCCGAGCTGCCCCGGATCGGTCATGTCGATCGTGTTCGGCCCATAGCTGGCATCCACCCGGTCGCCGTCGCACATGTGCTCGTGAACGTGGCCGTAGGGATCATGCCAGTAGTCGTAGATCTGCGAGCCGTAGACGTGACGTCCGACGCCCCACGCCAGCGCATACGGCGCGCCCTCCGCCGCCCGCTCCCGGAAGTGCATATGACCCCGGAAGACGTCGTCCATGCTGAACACCTCGAACGCTGCGTGGCTGAACTGCGCCTCGGGGGTTCCGTCCATGAGCGGCAGCACCAGCATGCTGTGGTGGTCGGTTTCAGCCGCGCCCCGGTCCATCCGCATGAACTGGAACATCACATCGGAGCCCGTCGACTTGATGAGCTCCACGAGCGGCGGCGGGAAGTGCTCTTCGGCCCCCGGCGGGATGATCATCCGGGCTGCATCGCTGACGAGCATGCCGAAGGTGTTTTCGAGGAACCGCATGAAGGCCTGGTGCGCTCCTGGCGGCACGGCCGCCACCACGTGACCGAGCCGATACACCTCGGGCGGACCGGGGTCCTTTTTGATCGGGTAGCGATTGCCGCTGACATCCTGCTCGACGCCTACTCGGTCGTCGACGCCAGCGTGGTTGTAGGTGATGCGATCGCGGCGGGGTGCAAGCGGCTCGGCTTGCTGGCCGTGCACGGCTTCGAGCACGAATCCGGTGATCGGCTCGACGAAGTGGACGCGCTTGCCGCCGCCGAGCTCGCCTTCGACGCCGCCGATGTCGTGCACCGGCGAGCAGCCGGGAACAGCGTCGGCCAGTGCATCCAAGTCGCCTTCAGATTCCACTTCGAACGCCCAGCCCATGAACTTCGCGGGTCCGCGATGCACCACATGGAGAAACGGCATCGGCTCGAGGCCCCGGGAGATCAGCACCTCGTCGTCTCGGTGCACGACAACGAGACCGAAGTCGTTCACGAACCTCTCCATGGCGTCCAGATCGGGCGCCGAAAAACGGATGTAGGCGATGTCGACGGCCTTCACGATCGGCGTCGCAGTCTCAGGCATGATCGCTGTGTCGGTCATGTCGCCTCCGTATCCGGCACCCAGTTGCCGTGGAATCCGTACGGCACGCGTTGCGGCAGCGGCACCCGGGCCACTGGAGGGCGGCCGAGGTCGCGGGCATCAAGAATGACCAGCTCGCTGGCGTCGGTCATCTCGTCGTAGACGTAGGACATCAGCCAGCCGTCGTCCTCGGCGCTGCCCTCGGGATCAGGGACGAACACAGCCTCGGCGCTGCCCCGGCCGGGGCCGTGGTCGTGGTACTCGGCCGTGCCGCTGTCGTAGTCGAACTTGTAGTTGGCCCCCGGGATGAGGCCGTCGCCGACTCCGACGGTGTATCCGAACCGATGCTTGCGTGCGGTCCGGTCGGCGCGGACCTGGGGAAACTCGTGGAACCGGTCGTCGACGCGTTCCTCGCTGACCCTGCGACTCACCGGGTCGACGGTCCAGCGATCGAGCGTGGGCCGGGAATCTCCGGCCGGGCCCAGCTTGTCGCGGTCGAACATCTTGTCGTAGCGGCACAGGTCGATCACCACCCGCCCGTCGCTGTCCTCGTAGGCATTCAGCGGGTGGAAGACGTAGCAGAGCCCGACGTCGCACCAGATGATCTCCTCGGCGGTGCCATCGCGGGGCAGCAGGCCGACCCGGGCGCCGTAGTCAGGGTCCCACCGGAACGGGAACGACGCTTTGCCGCTGAGCGCGAGTTCCAGGTCGAGCGTGACGGGCAGGTCGTAGATGACGGCGTAGTTCTCGGTGAGCGACATGTCGTGGATCATCGGCATGCCCGGCAGCGGCACATCGACCGTCTTGCGCACCCGACCGTCGGCGCCCACCACGACGTACTCGACGTGATCGAACAGGTCCTGCCACGCATAGCAGACGGCGTGCAGCTCGCCACTGCGGGGATCCAGCTTCGGATGCGCTGTGAAACCGGTCTTCAGCGTCCCGGAGAAGTCGTTGCGACACACCGTCTCGAGCTCGTAGCCCATCTCCACCGGCACCACGCCCGCTTCGACCAGCGCCCACGTCGTGCCGGCGAAGCCCCAGACACTCGTATTCGCAGAGAAGTCGAGCGTGCCGACAGGCCCCGGCACCGCGGGTTCGCCCAACGCCTCCACCACGTCCTGGCCGCGCACCCAGCGGTTGCGATACCACTCGGCGCGGCCGTCGCGCAGCCGCACGCCGTGCACCATGCCGGTGCCGACGAACCAGTGGCTCGTCGCCGGATCGGTGGGCGCGATCGGGTTCGGCCCGTTGCGCAGGTATCGGCCTTCCAGCGACGCGGGAATCTCACCGATCACTTCTAGGTCGAACGCGGTGACCTCTTCGGACACTGGAGCGAAGTTGCCCTCGCTGTAGGTGTTCTGAGGCCGAGCTTCGGCGGTGTCGGTCATTGCGGGCTCCCAGATTGGCGGGCGGCGAGGTCTATGTGGCGGCCTATCACGTTGCGGGTCACGGTGGCCACGTCGTCGTGCTCAAGGCCGTAGGCCCAATCGGTGCAACCTGTAGTGAACACCTCGCCGAGACCCCGCTCGAACCAGCCCATCACGGCCGCGCCGTGTGCGAAGCGCTCCCGGTTCTCGGGCGTGTCGCCGCCGCCGAGACGCTCGGTCACCCAGTTGAGCTCGCCGATGTAGCTGTCGGGCATTCCGGGCGGCGCTTCCGCGGTCTCCCACAGGTGGGCAGGCGCCGTGCCGAGCACCTCGAAGTTGGGCGGCGTGCCGCCGGTGGGCTTGGCGATCGGCAGTCCGTCCACCAGCTCGAGCTCGCAGCCGTCGCACTCGTAGCCCACCACGACCGGCTCGCCGCCGACCACGTCGCCCGCGATCAGCCGCAAGCCGTCGAACGCCCAGTGACCCGGCCTCCAGACCGTGTACCCGCCGGATCCCTTCGGGGCGCGGCGGCAGTGGGCGTAGCCGCCCCGCGTGAACGAGACGCCGGTCATCTCGTTCTCCGGTCGTCTCGTGAGCGGGTCGCTCCACATGGTGGACACGGTGTGCTGCTCATCGGTGCCCATCACCGGGTCGAGGTCGAAGTCGAGCTTGTAGCCAATCACCCGGTCGTCGCCGCCGAATCGCACCTGCCAGAACGACGTGTTGCCCGAGAAGAACGCAGCCGCGCCGCCGCTGTCCACCCAGCCCTCGACGTGATCGCGCATCTCGGCCGACCAGTACTCGTCGTGGCCGACGCTGATGTACAGCCGCCGCCCGTCGAGCAGACCGGGGCGGGAGTGCAGGTCGAGACTGGTCGCGTAGTCGAGCGCGACGCCGTTGCGCTCGGCCCAGCTCACGAAGAGCCGTTCCCAGTTCGCCCACCCGGCAGCGGCCGACCAGTAGGAGTACTTGTCGAAGTACTCGTCGACTTCGGGCCGTGGCAGCTGCCCGAACCGGGCGACCCGATAGCGATGCGGATCGGGCTTGTCCAGAAATCCCCGTGGCAGCGGCCGGTGCTGCGACGACTCGTGCCCGCCGGTGTAAAAGCTGGGCCCGCCCCAGTCGTTGTAGGCAGCCCACGTCGAGGTGGACAGCACCAGCAGCGTCTCGCCCGGCTCGGCGGCCCGCACGACGAAGAACGCCTCGGCCACCTCGCCGTCGGTGCCGTGCAGGCGCACGAGATAGAAACCGGGCTGCCACGCCGGGTCGATGCGGAGCGAGAGCGAGGGGGTCCAGCCGCAGCCCTCGGTGGCGCAGTCGTCGGGCACCGACTGCTCGCTGACCGCCAGGTCCCGGGTCTCGACAAGCTGTTCGGCGGCGCCTATCCGCAGCACCTCGACGCGGCAGGATCCACCATCGCCGCTGATCATCAGGTCGATGGTGTCCCCCGCCACGCCGCTGTGCGGCCAGCAGTAACCCGCGATCATCTGGCGACCGTAGTTGGCCCGTTGCCGTGGTGGCGCAGGTGTGCCTGCGCTCAGTTGGCGTCGATGAAGTCGATCAATACCTGGGCCAGCTCGCGACCCTTGTCTTCCTGCAGGAAGTGCGCAGCGCCCTCGATGGTCACGTGCGCTTGACCTTGCGCGCCGGGCACGAGCTTGCGGAATGGCTTATCTGCCCCGGCAGTCACCGGGTCCTGGTCGCTGAAGCAGCACAGGAACGGCTTGTCGAACTGCTGCAGCACCCCCCAGGCTTCGCGGTTCGGCTGCGCCTCAGGATCGTCGGGCGACGTGCAGACGTGCGACGGCCATGCGCGGGCTCCTGCCTTGTAGGAATCGTCGGGGAAGGGCGCGTCGTACGCAGCGATCACCTCGGGAGCGAACTCGGTGAGGCTGCCGCCGTTCACGATGTCGCCGATCGGGAAGACCGGCGACTCCCGAGCGAACGTCTGCCAGTTCATGAAGGCGTCGCTGGGCGAACGATCCCCGGTAGGCAGACCGGTGTTGGCGACGGCTACCCGAGCAAATCGGTCGGGCTGCGCGGTCACGAGCCGCAGGCCGATCAGGCCGCCCCAGTCCTGGCCGAAGAAGGTGATGCCGCTCAGGTCAAGCACGTCGAACACGAGGCTCGACATCCACGCAACGTGGCGGGCGTAGCTGTAGTCGGACTGCTCGGCGGGCTTGTCGCTGCGCCCGAAGCCGACCTGGTCGGGCACGATCACCCGGCGCCCGGCATCGGCGATGGGCCGGATCATGTGGCGGTACAGGTAGGCCCACGATGGCTCGCCGTGCAGCAGCAGCACCGGGTCGGCGTCGGGCGGTCCCTCGTCGAGGTAGTGGACTCGCAGCGAGCCGCCCTCTCCGTCGGGAATCTCGACGTAGTGCGGCTCGAAGTCGTACCCGTCCAGATCGGCAAAGCGCTCGTCGGGCGTGCGAAGGGTCTTCATGGTGTTTGCTCCTGTGTTTCGATTTGGGCCAAGACGAGTTCTGGGTCGGCGTCGGGCGATGCGAGCTGGCGCAGGCGGGCCGTGAAGCCGATGTAGTCCCACATCAGGTGCTGGCCGTCGCGCCAGCGGCGAACCTCGATCGGGCCGGTGCCCACATCGAGACCGTGCGGGCGCAGCACGTGCACACCGTCCTCGAAGCTGGCGACGACGTGGATCTCGGTCGACTTGTCGAACTCCGCGACATCGTGCACGCCGTTCTCCAGCGTCCCGTCGCAGCGCATGTCGTGGATGATGCCCGCACCGGTCACCACCACCCGGTCGGCGGCCTGCTCGATGCGCTGCACATGTCCGATGGCAGGATGGCCGGGCTGCGCAGTGCCGTCCACATACACCCCCACGGTTTGCCAGAAGCCCCGCATGTCGGGCGCGCCGTCGCAGAGCGGCTGCGTGCAGCCGGCCAACACCGGCGGCGGCCACTGCGTCCAGCCGCCTGCCGGCGTGTACGCAACAGGGATCGAATCGGCGGTGAGGGTCATCGGCGTTCCCCTATTGGCGGGCCATCTCGGTACGTGCGGCCGTCTCGGCATCGGCCTGAGACGCACCGCTCCGGTCGATCTCGACGGCGTGCAGGGCCCCGCTGAAAGCGAATGGGGCCTCGTAGCGCGGCGATACGGATTGCCCGTGGTCGAAACCGACACTGGAGCCGATCGAGGAGATGATGCGCATCATGTAGGGAAGCTCCGCGCTCCCGCAGGGCTCGCCGTCGATCGCCAGTTCGATGACGCCCTCGGTGCGGCTCGTGCGGCGGAGCCGTGCCGTCAAGACGCAATCGCCGTCGGGCACCTCGATGGCGGACTCGACGACGGTGTGCTCGCCGAACGAGTTGTAGTCCACGACGAGACGGCCGCTCTGCACGAACACCGACATGCCCGAGTTGGCGTTGCCCGTCGCCCACAGCACGCCCGCATCGTCGGCGGCGCGGCTCACGTGCGCGGTGAGTTCCCACGATCGACCTGACGGTGACGCTGAAGCTGCCGAGGGGATCGGCGACAACGGCGGGCGGTAGCGGTAGCGCCGACTCGTCGGGTGCGGCGAGTGATCATCGAGGCGGGCGACGAAGAGTTCGATCATCCGTTCGTCGAGCGGCAGGACGCCGTTGCGCTCGGCCTCGGCCCACCACAGGCCGATCAGTTCCTCCAGCTTGCCGGGTTCGGTTTCGGCGAGGTCGTTGCACTCGGAACGGTCCGATGACAGTTCGTACAGCTCCCAGCGGTCGTCGTCGAAGGAATCGCCCCTGATGTGGCGCGCCACCGCCTTCCAGGTGACACCGTCCTGCTCGGCCACGAGCGCTCGGGATCCGGATTGCTCGAAGTACTGGAGCGTGTTGGTGGCCGGTGCGTCCGTATCGGCGAGCACCGAGGCGAACGAGCTGCCGGTCACCGGAAGCTGTGCGTAACCACCGAAGACCTCGGGTGGCGTGATGCCCAGGAGCTCGTAGATCGTGGGAACGACATCAGACACGTTCACGAACTGATCCCGACGGGTGCCCTGCTGGTCAGCGGCGAGGCCGTCCGGCCAATGCACCACCAGCGGCACATGCACCCCTCCTTCGTGGGTGTTCTGCTTGTACCACTTGAAGGGACTGTTGCCGCACTGGGCCCATCCCCACGGGTAGTTGGTGTGCGAGTTGGGCCCGCCGATGTCGTCGAGCCTTTCCATCACGTCGTCGGGGTCGTCGAGAATGCCGTTGAAGTACTTCATCTCGTGCATGACGCCGAACGGCCCGCCCTCCTGGGAGGCGCCGTTGTCGGCCAGCACCATCAGGATCGTGTTGTCGAACTGGCCCATCTGGCGCAGCCCGTCGACAAGGCGGCCGATCTGCTCGTCGGTGTGGTCGAGGAAGGCGGCGAAGGCTTCCTGCAGGCGGCAGGCGAAGCGGCGATGGCTGTCTGGCAGTTCGTCCCAGGGTTTCACTCCGGGATTGCGGGGCGCCAGCTGGGTGCCTTCGGGGATGATCCCCAGCGCGAGCTGTCGCTCGTACCAGCGCTGGCGAACCGCATCCCAGCCGTCGTCGAACCGTCCCCGGTACTTGTCGAGGTAGGCCTGCGGTGCCTGATGCGGCGCGTGGGTTGCCCCGAAGGGCAGGTAGGCGAAGAACGGCCGGTCCGGTCGCACGCCGTTGCTGTCGTTGATCATGCGCAGGAGCTGATCCACGAGGTCCTCGCTGAGGTGGTAGCCGTCGTCGGGCCCCGCAGGCGGGTCGACGTGGTGATTGTCCACCACCAGCTCAGGGTGGAACTGGTCTGTCTCGCCTTCGAGGAAGCCGTAGAAGCGGTCGAACCCTCGTGCCAGCGGCCACTGGTCGAACGGCCCGGCGGCCGAGATGTCCTCGGTCGGCGCCAGATGCCACTTGCCGCAGCAGAACGTGGCGTATCCCTGTGCGCCGAGCACCTCGGCCACGGTCGCGGCGTGGTTGGTGATGTGGCCGAGCTGGTGCGGGAAGCCGGTGCGGTGGTTCGACACCGAGCGCATGCCCACGGCGTGCTGGGACCGGCCGGTCAGCAGCGACGCCCGCGTCGGCGAGCACAGCGGGGTGACATGGAAGTTGGTGAACTGCAGCCCGGCGGCTGCGAGCGCGTCGACATGGGGGGTGTCGATGTCGGAGCCGAAGCAGCCGAATTGGGCGAATCCCGTGTCGTCGAGCAGCACGACGACGACGTTGGGCGCATCGGGCCCGGGGTGCGGCCGGGAGGTGAAGTGCGGTTCGGATTCGGCGAGCGTGCGGCCGATGCGGCCTTCGAACGGCGTCGGCAGTATCGGATGTGTCATCGAAGCTCCTGGGACGATGCCGGAAACCAGTTGGCGCGACTGCGCTGCCTCACAGCGTGACATTGGTGAGGTCGTCGCCGATGACGACCTCGCCGTCGAAGTGTGCCGCTGCCAGATCGACCCACTCGGGGTACTGCTCGGGGGTGGGCGCGGGAACCATGTGCGTCAGCACCAGCCGCTTCACGCCGACCCTGGCCGCGGTCTGTGCCGCTTCGACGACATCGGAGTGGTAGTCGAGGATGTCCTGCGCCATCGGGTTGGGGCTCAGCCCGATGAGGTCCTTGCGGATGACGGTCTGCACGTAGGCATCGGCGCCGGCGGCGAGTTGGTCGACGCCGTCGCAGGGGATGGTGTCTCCGACGATCGCGGCGACCGCGCCGTCGTGGGAGAGGCGGTAGCCGAGCGTGGGCCGCACGGGCGCATGCTCAGTTGCCGCTGTGCTGACGCTCACATCGTTGACGTCGAATGTCTCGCCCGCTTCGAGTTCGATCACGTCGACCTGCGGCTCGTTGACGAGCACGTCGTGGTGGGCGATGCGGTAGCCGATGTCGGCTTCCAGTGCGCCGAGCTGCCGTTCGACGAACTGCGCTGTGCCGGGCGGTCCGTAGACCTGCAGCGTGGCGTTGCCCTGACCCAGGACCCAGTGCGTCGTGATCACGTCGTTCAGCGCGCACACGTGGTCGCTGTGCAGGTGGGTGATCAGCACGGCGCTCAGGAAGACCGGCAGCGAGCCGCCGCCGGCCATGCGCATGACGACGCCGCGGCCGGCATCGACGAGGATGTGCGTGTCGCCGGCTTTGACGAGCGTGGACGGCCCGGCCCGGTTGGCGTCGGGCAGCGGTGAACCGGTCCCGGTCAGCACGATGTCCATGACACTCCCCTGACGGCCCTGTATATCCAGGCAAGCCTCGGTGAATCGGCGGGACCCTAGCATTCTTTTGCCAGTATTTCTGACAATATCTCTGAGGCGTTGCGGACGGGGCCTAGCTGTATGGTCCGCTCACGTCCTACCTGCACGTGAAGGCAGGCCGCATGCGACAACCTCGCCGCCAGCGTCGCTTCGCCGTCGCACTGGTCGCCTTGGCACTCGTCGCAGCCGGCTGCACAGATGCGACCGACGACGGCGCTCTCCCGGCCGCAACGCCCACGTCCGACACGGCCCCATCCGCCACAACAGCGGCAACCACGACGACCGCGGCCACGACTCTCGCTGCCGACGCAACCCCCGTTGCCACGGATCCCGGCTCAGCGCCCCAAGACCACGTCGAGACCGATCCGCGCGACGCCTATTTCGCCCTCGACCGCGTGCTCGACATCAGCATCGAGATCGATGTCGAGGACTGGAACACGTTGCGCCATCAGACGCGCACTCTCGCGGACGTATTCGCTGAGATCGAGGAATACGGCCTCTCGCGGCCCTTCGCCAACATCTACACGTGGTTCAGCGCCACGGTGACCGTCGACGGTCAGACGCACGCCGACGTGGGAGTGCGCAAGAAGGGCTTCGTCGGCTCGCAGAGCTCCACCAAGCCGTCCCTGAAGCTCCGCTTCGACAAGTACGTCGACGGCCAGTCCCTTCCGGGGGGCATGAACCGGATGACGCTGAACAACAGCGTCCAGGACCCCTCGATGGTCAACACCTGCCTGTCGTACCGGGTGTTCGCTGCGGCCGGCAATCCCGCACCGCGCTGCAACTTCGCCACCGTGTCGGTGAACGGCACCGATCTGGGGCTGTATGTGCACGTGGAGGAGTTCAAGGCTCCTTTCCTGTCGCACCATTTCGGGAATGCGGAGGGCAACCTGTACGAAGGCACCGTCAGCGACTTCACGCTGGAGTTCCGCGGCACCTTCGAGAAGAAGACCAACGAGGATCCCGACGACTGGTCCGACGTCGACGCCGTGGTCGCCGCCTTGAGCGACCCATCCGATGCCGGATTGACGGCGCTGGAGTCGATCGTGGACCTCGACCGGTTCCTCTCGTTCTGGGCGACGGAAGTGCTGGTGGGTCACTGGGACGGCTACGCCGGCGACCGGAACAACTACTGGTTCTACCGGGTACCCGGCGGCCGGTTCGTGTTCCTGCCGTGGGGCACCGACGGCACGTTCCACCTCTCCGACGACCCCAATCCCTTCGACAACATCTCCGATCCGCCGCCGTCGGTGCTGGCGCTCACTGCGATCCCCAACCGCCTCTACAACCACCCTGACTGGCGGGCGAAATACGTTGCCCGGCTGAAGCAGATCCTGGACGACGCCTGGGACGAGACGGATCTGCTGTCTGCGGTCGATGCGATGGCTGCCATCGTGCAGCAACATGCCCTTCCCGCCGAGGCCAGGGCGGCCGAAGCCGACACCGAGCGGGTGCGGACGTTCATCGGCAAGCGCAGAGACGAGATCCTGGCGGACCTCTCGCCAGAGCCACCCGAATGGCCCCAGCCCGAGGTTTCCGCGCCATCCGCTGCGGGTTCAGGAACCCTCGAAATCATCTTCGAGACGACCTGGGGAAGCAGCTCGAGTCCCAACCCGCTCGGGCAGGGAACGGTCCACAGCCTGCTGCTCAACGGCGCCCCCGAAGCGATCGAACGCACCGGGGTCTTTGCCGGTCACGCCAATCCCGAGGAGCGTGTCCTGCTTCCGAGCGTCGACGTGCCCGCTTCCATCATCGTCGCTGGGCTTGGTCCCGACGGCTCGGTCAACGGAATGTCGCTGGTCGTCGACCCCCGCGAAATCGCGGCGGGCAGAACGCTGGTCATCGGCGTGGACGCGATCGCCGGAGGAATCTGGTCGATCCCGCCGGGAGCGTCGTCGCCGGAGAGCTTCTCGCCCTTCACCGAGGGTGCGCTGGAACTGTCAAGCGGCGGGACGACTGCCGGCGCGGTGATCGCCGGCGCCTTCTCGGGGGCCTACGGATGGTCCCCACCGACATCCGGCGACGCCGACCCAAGTGCACAGGGCGCCGACAGCTCGGAGACCCCGCTTGATGTCGGACTGGTCATCAATGAGGTGGCCGCCAAGGGCGACCCGCTCGACTGGTTCGAGCTGCACAACGCGTCGCGAGTGCCGATAGCGCTCGATGGCTTCGAGATGGCTGACGATCTCACCGATGTCGGCAAGCGAGTGCCCCTCCCGGCCGGCACCGTCATTCAGCCGGGCGCATACATGCAGTTCAGCCTCGACAAGGACGGTTGGCCCGGCTTCGCGCTCGGGAGCGACGAGGAACTGGGCATCTGGCTGCTGGACGGCACGCTCGTTGCCAGCGTCGACTGGGAAGATGGCCAGGCGGGCGAAGACCAGAGCTACGCCCGCGTGCCTGACGTCACCGGCCGATTCGAGACGGTCGACACCCCCACTCCAGGGGCCGCCAACCAGCCGTGATGCGCCAGCACCCCGCGACACCGGTGCCCATGACAGCGGCAGGAAGAGCTTCGTGCCGGGTCCGGGGCTGAAACCATCTACGCCGGTGTGTGCTCAAACGGCAGATCTTGGTACAGGTACTGGGTGACGGTGATGCGCAGCACGACGCCGGAATCGCCACGTTCCGGGAACGGTTTGCCCGTGTACTTGTGGCTCAGCGCGTCCAGAGCGGCCATGTCGGCATCAGGCTCCACCACGCAGGTGCCACGCATCTGCAGCTCCTCATAGGGGTTGTCGATGTCGACGATGGAGATGGCAACCCGGGGATCACGCAACACGTTCTGCGTCTTGAGCGAGTCCCCGCCCGTGGCGATGATCACCGTGGAAGGGTCGACGAGCTCGATCCAGACCGGATCGAGCTTGGGCGAGCCATTGGCCCGGATGGTTGCAAGATGTGCGAAGTTCGGCCTGCGTACGAGGTTCTGGGCTTCAGCGCTCATGACCTTCGGAGTCGGCGTAGTCATGGAATCCCTCGCTTCGTGATCTGGCCATCGTGCCGACGCTCACCGTAAGCGCGTGAGCGATTACCCCGCGCCTGCTCGCAAAGGAATCTCTGGGTGATCCCTTCAACTACTCGACGACGAGCGCTGACTCAATGCGTGCATCGCCCAGCTGGCGACGGCCGTCGAGGAAAGCGAGCTCGACGATGAACGAGAAACCGACAAGCTCACCCCCGCCGTGCATGACGAGCCGAGCCGACGCTGCGGCAGTCCCGCCGGTGGCCAGCACGTCGTCCACGATCAGCACGCGTGCCCCAGCCGCAATGGCATCGGCGTGCATTTCCAGGCGCTCTACGCCGTACTCCAGCTCGTGGTCGGCACCCAGCGTCGGCCGTGGCAGCTTCCCCGGCTTGCGCAACGGCACAAACCCGGCACCCAGCCGATCTGCCGCCATCCCGCCAATAACGAAGCCCCGGGCCTCCGGCGCAGCCACTAGCTCAACACCCTGATCCTCAAACGGCCCCACCAGCTCAGCCACGCACGCGCTGAGCCCTGCCGGATCCCCCAGCAAAGGCGTGATGTCCTTGAAGACAACCCCCACCCGCGGAAAGTCCGGCACATCCCGAATCAACGACCGCCACATAGCTGTCTGCTCCTCAGGGTGTCCGGTGATTCGCCGTCAGCGCCGGTCGGGGATGTCGACTAGGTGGCCTCTGGGGATGAGGCGGTCGGGGTCGTACATCGGGAGCGTGCAGAGTTCGCCGCGCAGCCTCTGGCCCTCGAAAGACTCAACGTCGAGCAGGGTGCCTGGTCCGTTGGAGGGGTCGTCCATGCGGGCGATGGCTACACCGCACTGCTGGTAGGGCGACCATGCGGTGGAGGTCACTTGGCCGATGGCGACGCCATCGCTGCTCAGGGTGCGGCCGAGCTGGGCGATGCCACCTTCGGTGCGCAGCCCCCATGTGCGGCAGCGCCGATCGGCTCGCTCCAGCGCCTCCTTGCCGATGAAGTCAGGCTTGTCGAGATCGACGAATCGGCCAAGGCCCGCTTCGAACGGTGTCACCGTCTGGTCGAAATCAGCACCGGCGTTGGGCAGTCCGGCTTCGATCCGGCGGGCTCGGAACACCTGGGCCGAGGTGATGATCATGCCGAACCGCTGGCCCACCGCGAGAATGCGGTCCCCTACGGCCTCGCGGTCGATCTCGGGGCCGAGGTAGAACTCCCATCCGAGTTCATTGGTGAATCCCGAGCGGGTGATCACCAGCGGCTGGCCGGCAATCGAGACCTCGGCGATGTCGAAGTAGCGGAATGGCTCGGGCGGGTCGCCGTCCACGACCGCGGAGAGCACATCCAGCGAGCGAGGCCCCTGCACCTGGCTGACCCACACGTCAGGGTCACGCACCTCCACATCGAGGTCAGCAGCGTGGGCCCGATACCAGCTGTATAGGTCGCCGTTGGCTTGGGCCATCCAGAACCGGTCGGGGGCCAGTCGCAGCATCACCCCGTCGTTGATCATCCCGCCGTCGTGGTAACAGGCGAACTGGTAACTGCAGCGTCGGGCGCGCACCTTCGATATATCCCTCGGGAAGACCCGATTCGCCAGCCGCTCGGCATCGGGCCCGAACAGCTCGATGGGCAACTCGCCGGTGTGCCGCAAGATCACTTCCCGGCGCACCTTCCAGTACATCTCGGTTGCTGACACGTCGGCGAAGCGCACCGGTGTCAGGCGACCGTTGTAGATCTGGTATTCGGGATCGTGCGCCAATTCCTGGTACATCAGCGGGTGCGGCGCCATGGACATGCCGAGCTCGCTCGGGGGTACGCCCTCGGTCGACAGTGCCTTCGCCACGTACCTCAACGGCGGCCTCGTCACCGACACAGCATGCGGGATGACGCGCAGTCGGGCAACAGAACGCGCTGCACCGGCCCGAGACGTCGGAGCCGAAAGCTCGTCCGCAACTACGAATCAGTTGCGGACGAGGCGGAAGACCGGGATCTCGCGGCCGTGCTCGGTGGCGCTCTTCTCGTAGTCAGCGAATTGCGGCATCAGCGCTGCTTGCGCGTCGAACAGCCGCTTGCGCTCGTCGCCCTCGGTGAGGTGTGCCGTGGCCTCCCAGGTGTCGGTGCCCACCTCGACGGTGACGGTTGGGTTCGCGACCAAGTTGTAGTACCAGTTCGGGTTCGTCGGGGCGCCGCCCTTGGAAGCGATGATCACGATGTCGTCGCCGTCGGTCGAGTACACAAGCGGCGAGCACAGCTCGCGGCCGGTCTTGGCCCCCGTCATGGTCACGAGGATCTTCGGCGCACCCTTGAGCCAGCCGCTGCAATTGCCCTCGTTCTCGCGGAACTCCTTGATCACGGGTTCGTTCATCTTCAGAAAGTCCATCAAAGGCTCCTGCCTGTCGGGTGAGCTGCGCCGCAGCGCCGGGCGCGAACGCTACCGCCGCGACTGCCGATCAATCCGGGTTGTGTCGAGTGAAGCGGTCTCAGCCGGCGTCGCCGTTCGAGGCGATCACGTCCTGCATCTCGCGGGCATGGCGCAGCCACAGCCCGCCTCCGTTATACGGGCGGGGGTCGTAGGAACTGTGGCCGAGCAGACGTTGTACTCGCTCGCTCTGGCCAGCGAGCTCTCCCAGGCTGAAATCCATCGGGCTTGCCTCTTCGGGCGTCAACCAGCCGGCGACGAAGCTGACGTGGAAGGCCCGGCGCCACTGGTCGGTTGTCTGGTTGGCGCCACCCCCGTGCAGCACGTAGCCCGAGTAGACCAGCGCATCGCCAGGCCCCAGCTCTGCCGGCACCGATTCACGCTCTTCGTAGCGAGCCAGCTCACTCTGGCGGTGGCTGCCCGGCACGACCCGGGTCGCACCCAACTCCTCGGTGACCTCTTCCAAGCCGATCATGGCACTGACGGTCACCTCGGGCGAATCGGGCCAGGTGGCCTTGACAAATGCCCACCAGTTGTTTGCGTCGCGGTGCAGCATCTGCGCCGTTTCGCCCGGACCGATGTACATCACCTGCGCCGTGTTCAGCCAGTACGAACCGCAGATCGGCAGCAGCACGGCATCGGCGATCTGCGCGTACAGCTCGTTGTCGAGGACGTCGAAGAATGCCGGAGTCAGCCGGGCCAGGCTCGAGAAGCGGATCGTGTTAGCGCCAACGAAGCGCTTCCCGTCATCGCCGAGGCCCTGAGTAGCGCCGCCCGGCTGGATGCCCTGGGCGAATTCGTCCGCGGCGGCACGCATCTGGGCGATGGTGTCGGCGCCGAACATCCCCTCGACGATGACCCCGCCGTCCTCCCGCATCGCCTCAAGAATCGGCTCCAGCCCCGCTGAGGCCGGAGTCCTCTGCAACGAACGAACAGCGGTCTTGCTCATGGCGATACGTCTCGACATCCGGGCCCGCCCGTCGGGCCGTCTGCCCAGAAACTACCTCCCGACCCGCAATTCAGCGAGACTGCGGCGCTCCCTCGGCCCGGGCTCTACAGCAGGGCTAGCGCTGTTTCGCTTGGCCACGGGCAACGCATTCACCCGACACATCAAGACCGTGCGTGTGCTTGGCGTTGCCGCACCTGCTCGTACACATCGACCGGCATGTGGCTGAGGGCTTTCTCGACGAGGCGCCGGAAGAAGACACCCGCCGACAGGTCCTCAGGCGCTCTGTCGAGATCTAGTTTGACTACCGCGCCCGGTGGCCGCAGTGTCCCTTCCTGCGCGAACGTGGCGCCACTGAGATCCCGGTCCTTGATATCAGTCATTTGCTCCTCGTCAAGTATCAGCAGGCAGGAACAGTCGTAGACATCAGGCTCTGATCTGAGCTTTCGAAGCATGTCAACGGCGAAGCCGAGCTCGTCATGGCTTATGTCGGCGCCAACCACGAAGAGAAAGCCGAGCGCAGACAACGGATGACGGCCTCGAAGATTCTTGGCATCTCCGTAACCTTCTTCGAACCGATTCCGCAAGTTCTTCGCGTAGCTCGACAACATCGTCTTCGTTGAGATCAGGACCTCGACTCCGGTTGCCCACGACGCGATGACGACGTCCCCTTGCTTGAGATAGGCGCTGCCCATGACGCGCGCCTCAGCCGGCAGGGCGCGCCGTGCGCCTGGCATGTTGTACCGACCTTCAATCTCGGCACGCAGTTTGCGCGTGAGACCCCTCTCGACGAACTCTCGTACATCGCGCGGAAGGACACGCGGGCTCTCTCGCCGAGGCCAAACATCATCGGCTTCGAAGCCAGCCCTCCGAAGCTCTTCAGCGGCCCAGACATCGGTGGCTCCTGCCACGATGCCCGAACTCTGCTCTGTGCCGATCGCCGCTCCCAGCAAGAGTTCCAGCAGTTTGAAGTCTGGAACGTAGGTGCCGTCGGGCTGCCATGGATTGACGAACGGCTCTCGCGGGACAAGTGCATCGAAGCGGTCGAGCTTCTGCGGCTGTGACATGGCGACCCCTGTCGACCCACCGATGTGCTTCGTGCGAGACTAAGCGGCCTTCGCTAGCACGGGCAGCGTCACGCCGTAGATGCGCTCGGCGACAGCGGTCGCGGCGGCACGATCTCGCAACCGGAAGGCTCGGCGCAACTGGTCTTGGTCGCTCCTGCTGATCGACGACTGAGGTGGCACTCGAATCTTGCGCAGGTACTGCGCCTGAAACCGATAGGTGCCGCCGCGCATCTTGACGCAGTAGGCCCCCACGAACAGGTTCGCGACATCGGAGAGCAAGAGTCCCCCCAAGACCTCGAGGTCCCAAGTGTCGGAGACGACGTAGTAGAGGTTGTGGTGCGGGTAGTAGTGCCCCTTGTCGAGCACCGGATGCGCAGTCGCCTTGATGTCGGGTAGCAGCAGCTTGGCCCGCTCGCGTAGCCCGGGCGTCACGCGGTCGATCGTCCGGTACCAGTTGCTAGGCCGTCGCCGAGCAACATGTCGACGACGAAGGCGCGGCTCGTGAGCTCGATAGTGGGCGGCAAGACCCGGATACCGGGCGAGGTCGACCAAGCGACCGTCTTCCCACGGGTTGATGAGGTAACGCCCCGACCAGTCAGTCTCCCCGCTCGCGATGTCGCTCGCCGTCAGAAGCGGCAACAGCCGATCATTCTCGATGCTTGGTTGAGCATCGGAGATGTAGACCTCGTCGCACCCGGTCGCCACGCCAATGCCGACTCGTGTCCCGGTCAACGGATCTTCGAGCGGACGAAATCGAGTTTCAAGGTCGGTCAAGACTTCGAGGATGTGCGGTGACCCGCTCGGCCAGTGATCGCCGTCTTGGGGCCACGCCTCCACCTCTGCGGCCTCGAAGGCTGGGTCGATCGGCTCCACATCGCCATCAGAGCGAAGCCACGGCGCCAAACGACGGCTCGCTGGCTCGTCGAACAACGAACCAGCCTCCACGAGTTTGACGGGACCCTGTGGCGCATTGCGGAGCACGGTGATAGCCGGGTAGGCGGACACCGACGCCTCGAATGCATCTGCGTCATGCATCTCGATCAGGGTCTCCACGGCGTACCGGTCACCCACCAACCGCCGCAGTCGGGAACCGTATTGGTTGCGCATCCACCGGTCAGCGCATATGAAGCCGAGACGGCCACCGGGTCGCAGTAGCTCCAGGCCTTTCTCGAAGAAGCCGACGAAGAGATCCGCTCGGCCTCGCATCGTCGCGCACTCGGATCGGTACGCGGCGCTGACTTCGTCGGGAATGTGCTCCAGCCGTACGTACGGCGGATTGCCGACCACGAAGTCGGCGGCGAGGTGCCCATGATCGGTGAGCAGGAAGTCGCCCGTCGTGACCCAGCACTGGGCCAGGTGTTCAGCAACAGAAAGGGACTCACCGAGTTCCAGCAGCTTCGCCGCTACGGCCTTCCGCGTGTGCTCAGCGTTATGCGGCAGCACGTCGAATCCCCGAATCGCCTGATCGCAGCCAGCGAGATCGCGACTGTGCAGAGCGCAGGACTGCCACAGTCGCTCGACTACTGGGATGATGAACGCGCCGCAGCCGCAGGACGGCTCGATGATCTTGGAGGCGGTGAGGTCTTCCTCGGGCCTGTACCCGACCAAGTCCAGGATGAGCTCGACGACCCATCGGCGAGTGAACACCTCTCCATGCTCGCTTCCGGGGTCAGGGGCCTTCACACTGGGCGGAGGCACCACGCTCGTCAAGGCCAACTGCGCACCCTTCATCGCCGACCGTCCGCTTCCTCAATCAAACTACAAGTGTGTAGCTTCATGCATGGGCACGCTACGCACCCCGTGTGACGTACTCGTCATTTGGCGAGGTCCAGCCCAATTACGAACCAACGGCCTCAAGAACATGACTGTTGCTCCCCCTCCCTACTCTCGCCATGCGCGTCGAGTGATTGGTGCACGATGACCAGGACCCGGCTATTCGTCAGCTTTGACTACGACCACGACGTGGACCTGAAGAACCTCCTCGTCGGACAAGCGAGGAACTCCGATTCGCCTTTCGAGATCGCCGATTGGTCAATCAAGTCTGCTTCCCCAAGCTGGCGACAAGATGCGCGACGACGGATCCGGTCGTCGAACGTCGTTGCAGTGATCTGCGGAGAACACACGCACACCGCCTCCGGAGTTGCGACTGAGCTATCGATTGCACAAGACGAGCGTGCCCCCTACTTCCTGCTCTGGGGGCGACCTCACGCAATCTGCCGAAAGCCGGCGAACGCAACGACCCAAGACCAGATCTACTCGTGGTCTTGGGAGAATCTCAAGATCTTGGTCGGCGGTGGACGGTGAGTGAGACCGCTGCTCGGAACGGACATGACGGAGAACAAGTACTGGAGCTCTACCGGCTGTCGGTAGAGATGGCTGATCGTGTCTCGGCGCGCCGGGCGTCGGCCAACAGCTACTTCTTCACTGTGCAGGCCGGACTCGCGATCGCACTGGGTGCATTCGCAGTTCGCCCACCGGAAGGCGAGGATGCCGATCCTGACCGATTCGTCCTGGCTCTCGCTGCCCTCGCGGGAGTTGTGATCGCCGGAGCGTGGTGGCTGTTACTCCGTTCGTATCGTGATCTCAATGCCGCCAAGTTCGAGGTGATCGGACGTATTGAGAGCCAACATCTCCCGATCCAGACGTTCAATGACGAGTGGGACCACCTCAAGGGCCTAAGGCCTGAGCGATGGAAGCTTGGCTACTCGGAGCAAGGCCGAATCGAACGTGCCGTGCCACTGGCCTTCTTGGCGCTCTATGCAACCCTCGTGGTGTACGTCATTCTCAACTGATGAACCGCGGCGCTCCCTCGGGCCGGGCTCTACAGCAGAGCTAGCGTCCACTGTTGACGAAGTGGCGGCGACGCCCGACGTTGGGAGCACAGATGGAGATCGTGACCGTCGACGGCGAGCGGGCGGCACAGTTCACCGCCGAAGTTGTTGAGCTGGCTCACGCGACCGGTCCCTCGACCTACGACTACCAATTCGGCTCGCGGGCCGTCTTCAACCGCCTGGTCGGCGACTCATGGCTCGCTGAAGGCACCCTCTTTGGCTACGACGAGACCACCGTCGCTCTCGACGGCGACGACCTGCTGGGCATCGAGATCGGCTTCGCAGGCCCGGAATTCGAGCACCGCAAGAAGACACTGCGCCCGCTGTGGTCGCCAATCATCGAGGACGGCGTCGTCACCCATGACGAGCTTGCCGAGCTGGGACGGCGCACCTACCTCGCCGGTTATCTCAACGTGGTCATACCCGCAAGCGCCTACTACGTCCACGCGCTCTCGGTGCGGCCCGAACTGCACGGCCAGGGCATCGGCGCAGCGCTCATGAAGGACGCCATCGATCGGGCCGCCGACGAGGGGTACCGGGTTGTCCACCTCGACGTGCTGTCGGATAATCCCGCCGTCAAGTTCTATGAAGCCTTCGGCTTCGAGGTGCTGGCCCAAACCGTCGCGCCCATTCCCCACAGTCACGGCGTGCCGATGGAACAGCGCATGTCGCTCGATCTGCGCTGAACTAAGCGCCGAACCCGACACCGGTGCCCGGCACTGGCCCCGACATACCCGGAGACCACACGTGACCGACTTCGTTCGCACCGACGACGCGCACTTCGACGCACTGACTGACTGGGACTACGAGCCCCGCTACCACCAGTGGAAAGACCTGCGCATCCACTACGTCGACGAAGGGCCCGCCGACGGGCCGGTCATGCTGCTGCTGCACGGCATGCCGACATGGGCATACCTGTACCGCACGATGATCCCCGGACTCGTCGACGCCGGCTACCGATGCATCGCCCCCGACCATCTCGGATTCGGCCGCAGCGACAAGCCCACCGATCCGAACTGGTACTCGATCGCCCGCCACACCGAGGTGCTGAGCTCGCTCGTCAGCGGCCTGGATCTGACAGACATCTCGGTGGTCTGCCAGGACTGGGGCGGCCCGATCGGCCTCGCCCAAGCAGCGATGATGCCCGATCGCTTCAGCCGCCTCATCATCATGAACACGTGGCTCCACCACCCGGAGTTCGACTACGACGAGAGCTTCCTGCACTGGATCGACGCCTGGAAGCCGGGCGGCCGGTATGCCCACCCGCAGCCGAGCATCGGGCTCGTGCCGCTGCTGGCGGGACGCATGGTGCGATCACGCGATGTGGTGCCCGCGATCAAAGCGAGAGTCGAACCCGAGCTCGAGGGCGACGCGGCCCTGCGGTACGCGGGGTTCTCGGCGCCGTTCCGGGGCCTGCCCGAAGAGGGCTTCAACGGCGCCCGGTGGTTCCCGCTCTCCATCCCCGTCGGGAACTACGACAGCGGCAACGGTGCCGGGCAGGACCTGCATTACCGGGTGCTACTGGGCTGGGACAAGGCCGCCCACTTCATCTGGGGCGCCCAAGACGAGGGCTTCGACGAGAATTGGGGCCGCACCTGGGCCGGCCAGATGAATGCGCCGATCGACGTGCTGGCAGACGCCGGTCACTTCCTGCAGTTCACCCACGGCCCCGAGATCGTCGAGCACATCCTGCGACGCGCCAAGAGTTAAGCAGCGCCGATCAGACCGGGCGATCGCCGATGAGCGTCACCCGCTCCATGCGCCGGTGCATGCCGCCGTGGTCGGGCACGGCGTAGTGCTGGGTGCACCGGTTGTCCCATTGCGCGATCGAGCCGGGCCGCCACCGGAACCGGCATTGGTATTCAGGTGTCGCAGCCTCGTCGTAGAGGCGCTGGCGCAGCGAGCGGCTCTCATCGGGCGTCATTCCGTCGATCGTGAGCGTGAAGATTCGGTTGATGTACAGGCTCCTGCGTCCGGTGACCGGGTGCGTTCGCACGACAGGGTGCTTCTGATCCGGGAATCGTTCCGCGGCCTCAGCCCGCTTGCTGTCGCTCATGCCGCGGCCGAATGCCTTGACGTAGGAGTGGATCGCAAAGCTGCCGTCGATCTGTTCCCTGAGATCGTCGGGAAGGCGCTCGTAGGCCAGCTCCATGTTCGCGAAGCAGGTGTCTCCGCCATACGGCGGCACGATGCGGCCCAGCAAAACGGAGCCGAGCGGCGGGCACTCGCGAAACGTCACATCGGAGTGCCAGGTTTCGGCGGCATAGAAGCTCTCGGCTGTGGACTCGAGCACCAAGATCTCCGGGTGCCCCTCGACGTGCGGCGCGAACGGGTGGATTTCCAGCTCGCCGAGCGCCCGCCCGTAGGCCACATGCTGGGCCTGGGTCAACTGCTGGTCCCGGAAGAACAGCACCTTGTGAGCCAGCCAGGCCTCCTGCAATTCTGCAATGAGCTCGTCGTCGAGCTCTCGGAGGTCGACGTTGGCGATCTCCGCACCGATCGAACCCGTGAGCGGCTCCACCCGGATGCGGTTGTAGTCCCCCGGTTTCACCGCATCGACACGCACGTCATGTCCTCCCAGCGGCGCACACAGCGCACGGCGCAGCCGCTCCTGATGGTTCAGCTAACCACAATCGGCGGCCGCTACTCCTTGTAGGCGACAGCCTCGATCTCGATGAGCGCCCCCGGGATGATGATGCCGGCGATGACTGTCGTGCTCGCCGGCGGTTCACCCGGGAAGTACTTCTTGCGGGCGGCGCTGTAGGAGCCGTACTGGTCAACATCGGTGATGAACGCCTGCAGCTTGACGACATCGGACATCTCGAAGCCCTCTTCGGCGAGCGCGAGCTGGATGTATTCGAAGATCTCCTCGGTCTGACCGCCCATGTCCTTGGTGAGATCGTTGGCGATGCAGCCCGAGACATAAACCGACGGACCAGCCCTCACCGCCGGCGCGAACGCCCCGGAACGGATCAGCTCGGGGACTGGATGCGCCTCGATGAGCGCTTCTGAACGAATGACCTTGCCTGCCATGGACGGAGACTAACCCTGAGTCCAAGTGCCAGCAGCGAGACGGCAACGGAGCGCTTGAAGCATCAACGCAGGTCCTACGCTGAGCCCATCAGCCCGCTCGCCGCGCTCCGGCTGGCTGCCACCTGATCGGCCCGTTCGACCGGCCGGTCACGACCCGAGGAAACCATCGATGACCGACACGGCACCCGTCGACGACTGGGGCACCGACTACGACATCTTCGACTCCGGATACGTACGCGACCCGGCGCCCGTGTGGGACGAGCTGCGGGAACGCTGCCCGGTCGCACACACGGAGCGCTGGGGCGGCTCGTTCCTGCCGACCCGCTACCAGGACGTGCAGGCGCTCGCCAAGATGGTGCCCGAGTTGTCCAGCGCGGACCCGCTGGTGACCACACCCCCTCCGGAGATCATCGAAGAATTGATGCTGGACCCGGTGTTCGAGAGGTACGGCGCCAACGCCGCCCCCATCTCTGAAGACCCGCCCGTCCACGGCTGGACCCGACGCCTGCTGCTACCGCACTTCACGCAGAAGGCCGTGCAGGCTCACCGCCAGTACACGCTCGACCTCGCGAACCGCCTCATCGACGACTTCATCGACGCAGGCACCGCCGACGCCGCCGGGCAGTACGCCCAGCAGATCCCGCCCCGGGTCATTGCGCACCTGATGGACGTCGACGAGAGCCGAGTGGACGATTTCACCTACTGGGTGCAGTGCATCTTGGAACTGGGTCTGGCAGACGTACAACTCCGCCTCAAGTACCGCAGAGTGATCCGCGATTACTTCCAGGAAGTCGTGGAGGACAAGCTGGCCAACCCCGATGACGGCTTCGTCTCGGCGCTGCTGGCCGGTACCGGCGACAACGGTGAGCCGGTCGATCCCATGAGGGTGGTGGGCATGCTCAACCTGCAGCTCATCGCAGGCATCGACACCACGTGGAGCTCGATCGGCTCGGCTCTGTGGCATTTCGGCACCCACGCTGCCGACCGCGAGCGGATGGTGGCCGAGCCCGAGCTGTGGCCGACAGCCATCGAGGAGCTGCTGCGCTTCTACTCGCCGGTGACGATGGGTCGCCGGGCAGCCCAGGACGTGTCCTATGGCGGGGTCACGATTCCGCAGGGAAGCAAAGTGCTGATGAACTTCCCCGCAGCCAACCGCGACCCGGAAGTGTTCGAGCGACCCGATGAGGTCATCCTGGACCGGCCTCACAACCGGCACATCGCGTTCGGTGCGGGTATTCACCGCTGCGCCGGCTCGAACCTAGCCAGGCTTGAGATGGACATTGCACTGCGCACCTGGTTCGAGCGCATCCCGGACTTCGAAGTGAGTGACCCCGACGCCGTCACTTGGGCAGGGGGACAAGTCCGCGGCCCTCGCTGCCTGCCGGTCCGCTTTCCATCCGCCGGCTGAAACGATCAACCAGGCCGTTCTCAGAGTTCGGGGAGATTGGCGCCTCCGTCGCTGTGGATGAAGCGGCCGGTCATGCCCCGTGAGGCTTCCGAGGCCAGGAACACGTAGCTCTCGGCGTGGTCTGCGGGGCCGAGAGCTACACTCAGCGGGCTCCGCCGACGGATGGACTCGACCCGGTCGGGCTCCTGACCCAAGGATCGGTCGTGCAGGCCGAGTGAGCGCAGGCCGCGCAGGTCGGTGCCGTGGGTGCCGCCCGGGGCGACGCCGTTGACCCGGATCTCGGGCGCCAGCTCGCGGGCCAGCGACTCCACGCAGCCCCGCACCGCGAACTTGCTGGCCACGTAGAGGACCCCGCCGCGGCCCGGCATGAAGCTGCTGGTGGAGCCGGTCAGGATGACCGACCCCCGGTGGGTCCGCAGGGGCTCGATTGCGGCGCGGACGGCCAGCAGCATGGAGCGCACGTTGACGTTCATGATCTCGGCGAAGGCGTCGTCGAGCGCATCTCGGGGCAGCTCGCCGAGCCCGAGGTAGAAGTCGAACAGCCCGACGCAGCTCACCAGCGTGTCGATGCCCCCGAATGCGTCCACCATCGCGGCGACGGCGATGTCGTTGTCGTCTGCGCTGGTGGCATCGCCGCGGATCACCGGTCCGGCCGATGCCGCGGCCAGCGACTCGCACTTGTGCGGATCGATCTCGAGCGAGCCGACACTGGCACCCTCGGCCAGGAAGGCATCGTGTACTCCTCGGCCGATGCCCGAACCGGCCCCGATGATGAGCGCCCGGTTGCCTGCCAGCCTGCTCATCGCGGGTCCTTCTCGGAGACGTCACACGGCTGCTTCACAGGAAGATCGCCAGGTTCTGGGTGCGCAGGACCGACTCATCGATCTCGATGTCGCGTTGCCGCAGGCGCAGGCCATCCTCCGTCGGGATCAGCACGTCGGTCCGCCCCGCCGACAGCAGGCTCGGGGCGGTGCGGTCGCCGCGTGAGCGGTACAGCATCACCGCCGACTCCACGATCAGCTCGTCGCCGGCACCCTCGAAGGTCCGCACGTTGGAGACATGGTGGCGAATGCGGCTCTGGGGGTCCTCGGTCCACGCGTAGTCGGTCTGGAAACGCTGCACGCGCTTCTGCAGCGAGTACCAGTCCTCGTCGAAGTGATGCATGGTCTGCACGTCGACCTCGTCGGCAGCCTTGACAGCGGTGACTCGCACCGGCATGCGGTAGCGGATCCGAGGGTCCATCAGCCCCAGCCATGCCTCGAAGTCGGACGTGTCGAGCAGGTGTGCCTCTTCGGTCAGGAACTGTGCGGCTATCTGGTGCCGCTCGTCGGTGTAGGGAAGCGGTGCCTGAGACTGCCCGGAACTCACGCCGGCTGCTCCCCCATGCCGAAGGCCATGGGTTCGCGGGCGGGCGCTGGCCGGGACACCAAGTCGGCCCACATCGAGAACCAGTGGCGCTGGTTGTGCTCGCCGAAGCCCTGGTACGCCGTGCCCGGGCCGCCGAAGCCCTCGAACTGGTCGACGATCGGTTCGCCGTCGAGCGTCAGGCCCATGCGGTTGTTGAGCAGCAGGTTCCGCGCCATGGAGCCGCGTGCCATTGTCGTGATCGACACCCAGTTCTCGACGTCGTCCTGTTCGAACATGCCTGATGAGCCGAAGCACATCAGGTACGCCTTGTACGACGCTGCCTTGTAGTCGTCAGGCGCGTCGGCCGCCACGCAGAACCACGAATACACCTCGGTCTCCCCCGGTCCCACGGGCTGCCACAGCCGCACGGAGATGAACGGCGTGATCCGCCCCTCGGCGTCGGTCTGGGGCCAGTTGTGCACGAAGCTCAGGTTGGGGAACAGCGTCGAGGCAGACGGCATGAAGCCCGGCTCGTCGACGAGCGCTCGCTGCGCGGGGCTCAGCGTGGCGGCCATCCGGTCGATCATCTCGTCGGGATAGCCGACGTAGGCCAGTCCCGACCCGAAGTCGCTGCCGGGCGGCAGCTTGTAGGTGGTGCCGCCGCCGGGACCGGCGTGCCACAGCACGCCTTCCTTGCGCTTGTAGGGCTTCGGCTCGCCGAACAGCTCGATGTCCACGACGCTCGCGTGGGTGTGGGGCGTGTGGTAGCTGTCGCCCATGAAGTTCTCGGCGCCGATCTTCCAGTTGGCCTCGACACGCCAACGCTGCGGCCCGCGGAACTCCATGCCGGCCTCGCTCTGGCCGGTGTAGAAGTCGAGATAGAACGCGTAGTCGCCCAGCCAGGTCTCGAAGTCGGGAGCGTCGGGGTCGAGGCTGGCGAAGATCATGCCGTTGCGGATCGCGACCGAGGGCGCCCGCAGCAGTGCCTGGCCTTCCTTGATGAATCCGGCTTCGCCGCCGTAGGCATCTGCATGGAAGGGCAACCCGGCGAGCTGGCCGTCGTTCTTGTAGGTCCAGGCGTGGTACGGGCAGCGGAACGTGCGGGCGCTGCCGCGCTCGGCGCGGCACACCTGCATGCCCCGGTGGACGCACATGTTGAACATCACGTGGATCTGGCCGTCGCTGTCGCGGGTCACCAGGAACGAGTCGTCGCCGATGTTGCGCACGACGTAGTCGTTGGGCTGCGCGATCTCCGACTCGTGGGCCAGGAAGTTCCACGACCTGCCGAACAGACGGGTGCGCTCCAGCTCATGCACCTCGGCGTCGTTGTACAGAAAGGCAGGGATGAGGCCTTGACGCACGGCGCCGGTGATGTCGGCGATGCCGTTGGGCTCGGCCGGTGCCATGTCGTCTCCTCCCCTGCCTGTGAGCCAGTTCAGCCCATGCCCGTCGTGCTCGAGTGCAGCCACATGGTGCCCCCACAGGGTCTCACGGTTGAAGGCGCTGCCGAGGTCCGGCAACTCCTCCAGGTCGGCGTCGGGAATGGCTTCGGGGGTCGCTCCCGCGGCGCGCACCCGCAGGTGGAGGCGCGCCAGCGTGTCGAGCTGCAGCGACCGCAGCACGGCATCAGCCACGTCCTCGCCGGCGGTCACGACGCCGTGGCCGCGCAGCACGAGCGCTGGGGCATCGCCCAGCGAGGCCACCATCTCGGCGGCAAGCACGTCGTTTCGAATGAGGACCGAACGGGGGTGGACGGGTATGCCTGCGGCGGCAAGGCGAGCGGCTGGGATGTCGTAGGCACCGAAGATCGGCTCGAGCTCGATGCCGGCGAGGCTGGCCACCACGACGTCGGGCGGGTGCGCGTGGACCACGCAGGTCACATCGGGCCGGGCCGCGAGCACCGAGGTGTGGATCGGCAATTCGCCCGGCACGGCGTAGTCCCCGGCCGGATCGTCGGTGATCTCGCCGGAGGCCAAGTCGACCTCGCGCACATCGTCAGGCGTCGTGAACCGCAGCCCAGCCTCGTGCGGGCCGCGGCATCGCACCAACGCCCGGCCCCCGCCGATCCGCACGCTGATGTGCCCCAGGATGTTCTCGACCAGCCCGCGATGCGCCATCACCCGGCACCCAACTGCAATCTCGCGTCGCAGCCCATCCAGGCCATCGCCCATACGCCGAAGCTATTGCCTAGGAACCACCCACAAGGCTCCGACCCGTACGGACAGCAAGAACATCTGATAGTCCTGCACTCCGGTTTCGCGACGTAATGGGGTGAGATGAGCACAGGCGAGAACGAAGGCGACGGAGCGGCGGGGCCGCTGGCGGGCGTCCGGGTGCTGGACCTGTCGTCGGTGCTCATGGGACCTGCGGCGACACGGACGCTCGGCGACTTCGGCGCTGACGTCATCTTGGTCGAATCGGCCGCTGGCGACCGGAATCGGAGCATGGGCTCAGGCCCGGTGGACGGGTTCTCGGGCGTCTCGCTCAACCTGCTGCGCAACAAGCGCAGCATTTCCCTGGATCTCAAGCACGAACGCGGTCGCCAGGCGTTTCTCGACATCGTCGCCACGTGCGACGTGATGATCACGAATCTCCGCCCAGGCCCGCTGCGCCGCCTCAGGTTGCACTACGAGGCCGTGCAGGAAGTTCGCCCCGACATCGTGTTCTGCCGGGCACACGGCTACCCGTCTGCCAGCGAGCAGGCTGATGCGCCCGCATACGACGACATCATCCAGTCCGCCAGCGGCATCGGCGACCTGTTCCGCCGCATGGGCGCCGAGCCGATGCTGCTGCCCAGCCTCGTCGCCGACAAGTTCTGCGGGCTGACGATCGCCAACTCGGTGACCGCGGCGCTGTACCACCGGGCACAGACCGGCCGGGGCCAGTGCATCGAGATCCCGATGATCGATGTGATGCGCGCTTTCGTGCTCGCCGAGCACGGCGCGGGGGCCATCTCCGAGCCGCCTGTGGCGAGCGCCGGGTATGCCCGCATCCTCACGCCCGAGCGCAAGCCCCAACGGACCGCGGATGGGTGGATCAACATCCTCCCCTACGACCAGGAGCACTACGTCGCGCTGTTCGAGGCCGGGGGGCGGCACGATCTCGCCGCCGATGAACGCTTCGCGACGCCCATCGAGCGCGTCACCCACAGCGACAGCCTGTACCGCGACGTCGCGTCAGTGCTGGGCCAGCGCACGACGGCCGAGTGGCTGGAGCTGTGCGAAGAAAACGGCATCCCCGCAACCGAGGCGGCGACGCTCGACGAACTCGTGTCGCAACTCCCAATCGACGAGCATCCGGTTGCGGGCCCGTACCGGGTCATCCCACCACCCGAGCAGTTCTCCGAGACACCGCCCAGCGTCCGGCGAGCCGCCCCGAAGATCGGCGAGCACGGCCGGCAGGTACTGAGCGAGATCGGCTACGACGCCGCGGCCATCGACGGCCTCATCAGCGACGGCGTGCTGACAACGCCTTGAAATACATCGAAATTCAGGCTAGTGCGCAGCGGAACATGACTACGGTCGCGAAAGGGCCAGCCCCCCGGTTGCTACCCAAGTGGGTTGCTCTGCCAACTCCGGGGTGGCTGGCCTCTGAATCTCAGCGTAACAGCCCGATGCAGGCGCCCGACCTAGCATCCGCCCAGGGGTCGGGCGGGAATCGCACGACAGCGAGGGGGCGACGATGCGGTTTGACGGCAAGCGGGTGATCGTGACCGGCGGGGCTTCGGGCTTCGGTCGGGCGATCAGCGAGGGATTCGCCGAGCGCGGTGCGCGGGTGATGGTCACCGACATCGACGCCGAGGGTGCCGCCACGGTGGCCAAGGGCCTCGAGGGCGCCGAATCGTTCCGCCTCGACGTGACCGAGGAAGCGCCTCACGCCGAGCTCGCGCAGCTCATGGTGGACACGTGGGGCGGCATCGACATCGTCGCCGCCAATGCCGGGTTCGCCCACCGGATGGGCTCCACATCGGACATCCCGACCGAAGAGTTCGACCTCATGTGGGCGGTCAACACCCGCAGCGTCTACTTCGCCGCCAAGCACTTCACGCCGTACATGCCCCCAGGCAGCTCGATCGTGAGCACGGCCTCGATCGGCGGCAAGCGGCCCCGCCCGGGCCTGACGCCGTACAACACCTCGAAGGCGGCCACGATCATGCTGACACGGGGTCTGGCCGAGGAGTTCGCGCCCGACATCCGCATCAACTGCGTCGCGCCCGTGGCCTCGGAGACCCGCTTCTTCGAGCGAGCGACCGGCTTGGACACGATGACCGACGAAATGAGAGCAGGCGTCGTCGAGGGCATCCCCATGGGCCGGATGTCGGATCCCGTCGATGTCGCCAACGCCGTGATGTACCTGGCCTCCGACGAGGCCGGCTTCCTCACCGGCGTCTGCCTCGACGTCGACGGCGGCCGCAGCATCAGCTAGCACCGGACAGCCCATTCGGCGCAGCGTGCTGGGTAGGGTCCCCGCGGTGAAGTTCGCAGCGTTTCTGGCACCGCATCATCTGCCTGGGGAGAGTCCGGCGCTGCAGTTGCAGCGGGATCTCGACCTGGTCACCCACCTCGACCGGCTTGGGTACGACGAGTTCTGGTGCGGTGAGCATCACTCGACCGGATGGGAGACGATCGGCTCGCCCGAGATGTTCCTGGCTGCTGCGGCGGTACGCACCGGCCGCATCAAGCTGGGCACCGGGGTGACCTCGATCCCCTACCACCATCCGTTCATGGTCGCTCAGCGCATCGTGCAGCTCGACCAGATGAGCTTCGGGCGGGCGATCCTCGGCACCGGGCCCGGTGCGCTGCCGTCGGACGCCCACACCTTGGGCATCGACCCGATGTTGTTGCGTGACCGCCAGGACGAGGCCATCCCGGTCATCCAGCGCCTGCTGGCGGGCGGCGAGCGCTTCACCTACGAGTGCGACTGGTTCTCGCTGTACGACGCGAAGCTGCAGATTCCGCCCTATCAGCACAAGATCCCGATGGTGACGGCGTCGATGATCAGCCCGTCGGGCATGACGCTCGCCGGCAAGCACGGCATGGGCGTGCTGTCGATCGGCTCCATGTCCACCGAAGGCCTGGCATCGCTGCCGCTGCAGTGGAGCTTCGCCGAGGAAGCTGCCGCCAAGCATGACCGTGTCGTGGATCGCGCCGACTGGCGGGTGATGTTCAACTTTCACGTGGCGCTCACCCGCGATCAGGCGCGCCGTGATGTCGAGCACGGGCTGCTGCGCTGGCACAACGACTACAACGTCGCGACGCTCCAGCGGCCGGGGCTGGAGCCGCTGGCCTCGACGGCGGAGGCCATCGACTTCTACGCCGACCCCGACTCCGCCGCGGGCGTCATCGGCACCCCCGACGACCTCATCGAGAACATTCTGCGGATGCAGGAGATCACGGGCGGGTTCGGCGTGATGATGGGCTTCGTCAACGACTGGGCCGAGCCCGAGGCCATGTTCCGCAGCTGGGATCTGGTGACGCGCCACGTCATGCCCGCGGTCAACGGACAGCTCGCTTCGATGCAGGAGTCCAACGAGTTCGTGATGGAGAACCGGGAGTACTTCGATCGGGCCGGCAAGGCGATCCTGGCGAAGATCTTCGAGAACGAGCGGGCCGCCGAGGCGCTGAAGGGTGTGGGGACGCCCAAGTCAGGTTTCACGCCGAACGTCGGCGCCGCAGCCGAAGCCGACTGACTGCCAGGCGCGGACGGCATCGCCAACTGAGAATTCGAGGAGGCTCGGGAGCTGCTGGCGATCCTGATGACCGCTAGGTCCGCAGAGCGCGCCAGATCTTCTCGGGAGTCAGCGGCAGATCCAGGTGCTCGACGCCGAACGGCGCCAGCGCATCGAGCACTGCACTGTGGATGGCCGGGGTTGCCACCACCGTCCCGGACTCGCCGAGGCCCTTGACGCCCAGCGGATTGAGCGGCGAGGGCGTCACCGTGTCGTGGGTCTCGAAGTACGGCAGCTCCGCGGCGGACGGCAGGGCGTAGTCGGCAAGCCCGACCGTCATGGGAATCCCATCGTCGTCGTAGTGCATCTCCTCGTAGAGCGCGGCACCGACTGCCAGCGCCAAGCCGCCGTGTACCTGACCGTGAGCCAGCTCCGGTTGCAGGATCACGCCGGCGTCGTCGACGCTCAGCAAGCGCCGCACCTGCACTTCGCCGGTAGCAGTGTCGACTTCCACGGCGGCTACGCACGCACCGAATGAGAACGAGCCGGCGCCGCCTTCGGGCCGGAAGTGGTGGTCGACGCTGAGCTCGCCGTGACCGGCCAGGTCGGCCCAGCCGAGCGAGCGGGCCGGGGTGCCCACCACGTGGAACAACCCGCGGTCGGTATCCAGCACGACATCGTCGGGATCGGCTTCGAGCAGCTCGGCTGCGCGCTCACGGGCCGCTGCCACCAGGTCGATGGCGGCTCCGTGGGCGGCTGAGCCACCGAGCTGTGCTGAGCGGGACCCGATGGTCCCCCCGCCGATGGGCGAGCGATCGGAGTCGTCGTGGGAAATGACGATCTGGTCGACGTCGAGGCCGAGCTGCGCGGCTACGAGCGGTGCGAAGGTGGTCTCGTGCCCTTGCCCGTGGGGCGACGTGCCCACGACGACGTCGACGGTGCCGTCGTCGAGCAGCAGTGCTGTCGCCCGCTCGCCTTCGCCGCCGCCAGTGATCTCGGTAGTACAGCTCACGCCAATACCGAGCACGGTGTCGTCGTGCCCGCTTGCGCGGCGGGCGGCCTGTTCGGCCCGCAAGCCCTCGTAGTCGGCCAGCTCCGCCGCTTTGGCCAGGGCTTCGGGATAGTTGCCGCTGTCGTAGGTGGCACCCACGGCAGTGCGGTACGGGAACCTGTCGGCTGGCACAAGATTGGCAAGGCGCACCTCGAGCGGGTCACGGCCGATTGCTGCGGCAAACCGATCGACCGCCCGCTCGATGGAGCACGCCGCCTCGGGCCGGCCGGCGCCCCGGAACGCCACGGTCGGCGTGGTGCTGGTAACCACCGAGGTACCGCGCAACGTGGCGTGCGCAATGTCGTAGACGCCGGTGCCGCTGTTGCGGAGGTTGTTGGTGACGTTGGTGCCCATTGCCGGGTAGGCCCCGCTGTCTTGGAGGGCATCGACCGCGTAAGCCACGATGGTGCCGTCGCGGTCGCCGCCGATGCGGATGCGATGGCGCGACGCCCGCCCGTGGCCCATCGCAAGGGAGGCCTCTGAGCGGGTCTGCGCCCAGCGGATCGGTCGGCCCAGCTCGCGGGCCGCCCACGCCACAGCGACATCCTCGGGGTAGCAGCCCCAACCGCCTTTGGCGCCGAAGCCACCGCCGACATCGGGCGAGATGGCTCGCACCGTGCCCGGTTCGAGGCCCAGCAGCGTCTCGATGACGTGCTTGGCGCCGGCAGGCCGCTGCGAGCACACCCACGCCGTGCAGCGCCCGTCAGGACCCCAGGCCGAAGCGCCAGCCAGTGGCTCGATGGGATGCGGACCGAGCCGTGGATGAACCAGATCGAATTCGATCCTCACGTCGCAGCCATCCCACACCTCATCAGGGACGGGATCGAGCTCCCAGGCCAGGGCGACGTTCGTCCCGGCATGCTCGTGCAGCAGGGTCTCACCGGCGAGGCTGGCGTCGAGGTCCACAACCGGGGGCAGCGGCTCGTAGTCGACGATGACGAGTTCGGCGGCGTCGGTTGCCGCTGCACGGGTCTCGGCGATCACCATGGCGATGGGCTCACCGACGAATCGGACCGTGTCGTAGGCCATGAGCGGTCGCCACAGGTCTCGGTTCATCGACGGCAACCGCGGCGGGAACGGCCAGCCGTCCACCTCCGGCCCGAGATACACGGCGATCACGCCATCGGCCTGTCGGGCGTCGGTCACATCTACCGAGGCGAGACGTGCATGGGCTTCAGCCGACCGCACGAACACGGCCTGCGCTGCACCCGCGAGCTCGGGAACGTCCAACCCGTCGATGAACGTACTCTGTCCTCGCAGCAGCGGCTCGTCTTCCCGCCGTCCCTCGAATGGTGTGTCGACCACCGCCGCAACGTAGCTCCCCGGCCTCGCCTATCGGCTCAGCCTCTTGCGGCAACCGCCGCGATCGGGGCGGGCCACCCGAATCGGGAACGCCGAGGATCGGCATGCAATGATCGGCGCCGCAGATCAGCACTTCCCGCAAGACGATCGGAGCGAGCGATGGAGATCGAACTCGACACCAGGGGCGGCCCCTCCAACGGGCCGTACTTCGAGGATGCCGAAGGCTTCAACATGCCAGAGCCGCCCGGCAACGGGAGCCGACGGATCCCGCTAGGCGATTTCCCGACCGGCCCCGAGGTGGGGTCCCGCTTGCCGGACATCGTGGCGACTGACCAGGCCGGCCGCTTGGTCGATGTGCACGCCGACCGGGCAGGGCAGCCTGCCGTGGTGGTTTTCTACCGCTCGGCTGTGTGGTGACCGCCGTGCCGCACCCAGCTGGTCGAGCTGGAACGAGGCATGGATGACTACCGGGCAGCGGGCGTCCGGCTGTATGCGCTGAGCTATGACGAACCCGATGCGCTGGCTGACTACGCGGCGGCCCACGACACCACGTTCACGCTGCTGTCGGACCCCGACAGCGAGGTGATCACGTCGTTCGGGATCCTCAACACGCTGATCCCGCCTGATGACCACCCGTGGTACGGCCTGCCCTTCCCCGGGTCGTACGTGATCGACGCGGACGGCACCATCGTGGCGAAGTTCTTCGAGCACAACTTCGCAATTCGTTCCGGTCCTGAGCAGCTGCTCGCAGCCGCGCTGGACCAGGAGTTCGAGGCATCTGCTCCCGGAGGCGGCGAACCGGCCGACCGGGTCTCCGTAGACGTGCAGATCGACGGCGATCGGCTGCCGATGGGTGTCACCCGCCAGATCGTCGCCACGTTCCGGGTCCCCGAGGGTCAGCATCTGTACAGCGAGCCAGTGCCCGACGGCTTGGTGGCCGCAGCAATCGAGCTCGACGACAACGACGGGATCCTGTCCTATGAGCCAGTGACGCCGCCGACCGGATCGCTCACGCTGTCCGGTTCGGGCGACACGCTTGCCGTGTACGAGGGCGATGTCGTCCTGCGGCTGCCTGTTGCACAGAACGCACGCAACATGCAGAAGGACGACGACGGACGCTTCGTCACCATCAGCGGTCAGGTCCGCTGGCAGGCCTGCGACGACGTCGAGTGCTTCCTTCCCGAGTCGATGCCATTCAGCTTCCGGGTTGAGGCCGGCTTCCCGGTGCTCGGCGACATGGGCCCGGGCGTCGGCCGGGTGCCGGCAATGAACGGCGCGCAGCACTTCCAACGTCTGATCGACCGCCGTGCCGGTACCGAGTCCAGGGACGAAGACCAGTGACCGAACCCGCCGCCGCCGACAGCAGCCCCTACAGCCGGGGTTGCGCCTGGGTGCAGGGTGAGTACGTGCCGGTCGGCGAAGCCAAGATCTCACTGCTCGATGCTGGCTTCAGCCGATCAGATGTCACCTACGACGTGGTTGCCGTGTGGGACGGGAAGTTCTTCCGTCTCGATGCGCACCTCGACCGGTTCGAGCGGAGCATGAAGCACCTCCACATGAACCTCGGCCTCGACCGTGCCGGGATCTCAGAGATCCTGCACGAATGCGTCCGGCGGTCGGGGTTGCGCGAGTCGTACGTCGAGATGATCGCGACGAGGGGCCGGCCGGGCCGGGGCGCCCGCGACCCGTGGACCTTCCAGAACCAGTTCTACGCCTACGCCATTCCCTACATCTGGATCGTCGAACCCGACAAGCAGGAGGCCGGGTCGCACCTGATCATCGCCCGGGACACTGTGCGCATTCCCGAAGCCTCAGTCGATCCGACGGTCAAGAACTTCCACTGGGGCGACCTGACACGTGGCGCCTTCGAAGCTCGCGAGCGTGGCGGCAGCACGGTGGCGCTGCCCGACCTCGACGGGAACCTCACCGAGGGACCCGGGTTCAACATCTTCCTTGTGGTCGATGGCGAACTCCGCACGCCCGATGCCGGTGTGCTGGAGGGCATCACCCGCCGGACCGTCCTCGATTTGGCCGCAGAGCAGGGACTAACTGCCCATGTGGCCCCGCTACCGGTCGCCGATGTCGGCCAGGCCGACGAGGCGTTCATGACCAGCACGGCGGGCGGGGTCATGCCGGTCACGTCGATCGACGGTCAGCCGCTCGGCGACGGCACCCCCGGCCCGATCACGATGCAGCTTCGGCAGTCCTACTGGGACGCCCACGACGATCCGCGCTGGACAACGCCGGTCGCCTACTGACTCGCCAGTGCCGCCGAAGGTCGACGAGAGCTGGCGATGGCTATGTCAGGCGCTGGCGAGCGAGACCACCTCGAATAGCGACTCGTAGCCGGCGAGCCCTGGCCGGTCGGTGCGCTGAGGCACCCGGAACAGGATGATCTCAGCGGTCAGACCGCTGTAGTCGGCGATGCGGCTGGCGCACTGGGCGGGCGTCCCGGTGATGGTCATGGTGTCGACGACCTCGTCGGGCACCAGGCCGATTGCCTCGCGCATCTGGCCTTCGGGCATCAGCCGGGTTGCGGCGTCGGCAAATTCGGCGTAGCCGAGCTGCCGCAGCTGCGAGTCGTAGTACGGGTGCGGTACAGGGTGGAACAGCCCACAGATAGTTGCTTTGGCCGCATTGCGAGCCAGCTCTTCGTCGTCGTTGACGCTCAGGAACGACCCCATCAGGAATCCGACGCCGTCGGGGTCTCGGCCTGCCTCGCCGGCAGCCTGCTGCGCCGCGGGCCGGACGATGTCGCGCATGAACTCGACCGACGACATCACGCCCACGCCAACCCCGTCGGCCACCTCGCCCGCGAGCCGCACCATCTTGGGTCCCGATGCCGACAGGTACACCGGAATCGACGGCCGCGTCGGCTCCCAGCTCGCCCGCCAGCGGATCCGGTGGTGCTCGCCCTCGTAGCGCACCGGTTCCCCCGCACGGCCCGCCACTGCGCTGCGCACGATCTCGAGGTAGTCGCGCAGCTTGCCCAGCGGCCGGAAGTCGTCCACGCCCATGTACCACTCGTTGAAGTGGCGGTTGCCAGTGCCCAGCCCGAGCGTGAAGCGTCCACCGCTCATCTCATCGAGGTCTCGGGCGGCGATCGCCGT
Organism: Candidatus Poriferisodalis sp.; assembly: GCF_965204125.1. Classification (GTDB taxonomy): domain Bacteria; phylum Actinomycetota; class Acidimicrobiia; order Acidimicrobiales; family Poriferisodalaceae; genus Poriferisodalis. The sequence goes on from NZ_OZ241968.1 coordinate 3,285,809, forward strand.
GAGCCACGGTTCCCGCGCATAGGCATTGGCGATGTACGTGCCGACGGTGACCCGCTCGGTCGCCGCGATCACCGCAGCAGCCGAGACGAACGCGCTGCGCCCCGCCTCCACGGTGTACATCGAGTCCATCCCCGCGGCCTCGCCCTCACGGGCCAGCTCCACAAAGTCGGCCATCGTGTCCTCAAAGCCAAGCAGCAGTCCGAGCGCGGGTTTCGACATGTCAGATGCCTTTCCTTTTGGGGAGATCTAGAAGATCTTGCCGACGAGATCGGCTTGCTCGACGGCAGTCATGAGGTCGGTCCAACCGTCGTCGGCGGCACGCACCCATTTGGTGAGGTGCTCCATGCGCATCATCTCGGCGATGTCAGGGTCGTCGGGGTCCATTGCCACGAGCAGCTCGGTGAACCGTTCGCTGGTCTCGTCGCTCAGGCCAGGACCGGACGTGAAGGCGCAATGGCAGTACGGGCGGGTGCGCCACACCTCGACGATGTCGTCGGGGGCCAGCTCGTGGCGGCGCAGCAGATATCCGAGCCATGGCTCGAAGATCACCCCTGCGTCGGCTCGGCCGTCCATGACGGCCCCGAAGATCGTCCGGTCGTCCACCCACATCTGCAGGTTGGAGTACTCGGTGGGGTCAAGCTCGACAAGTTCGCAATCGGACCGGATGTCGAAGCCGTCCTCGGCGAGCTGGGCCGTCGGTAACAGATACAGCTCGCTGGAAATGTCCACACCCAATGCCAGGCGCCGCCCACGCAAGTCGTCGAGATCGGCGATGGCGGCATCCGGCCTAGCGACGATCAGCGAGTGGACGTCCTCGTCGGTGTCTCGCATCGCCAAAGTCCGGCAGGTTCCCGGGGCCTGCAGCAGCAGCTGGGCGTGGGCCATCGGAGCGTTCCACGCGATGTCGACGTGGCCGTCGAGCACCGCACCGCACAGCGCGTCGTAGGTGGAATACAGCGCGTACTCCGTTTCGAGACCGGCCTCGTTGAAGTACTTGCGGATGGCGTTCCAGATGAAGACGGCTCGCTTCGGATCGGCCGCCGTGGCACCGATCATGAGCGGTCGCGGGCGTTCGGTCATGGGATCATCCCCCGCCGCCCAACGTAGTGCCGCGCCCGGCGGCGTGGCTCAGCTCAGATCGAACCGGTCGAGGTCCATGACCTTCGCCCATGCGGCCACGAAGTCGGCCACGAACTTGGCCTCCGCGTCGTCGCAGCCGTACACCTCGGCGATCGCCCGCAGCTGCGAGTTGGAGCCGAACACGAGGTCGACCGCGCTGGCAGTCCACTTGAGATCGCCGGAGGCACGGTCACGGCCTTCATAGGTGTGCTCGGTGTCAGACACCTGCCACTCGGTAGCCATGTCCAGCAGGTTCGCGAAGAAATCGTTGGTCAGCGCTCCGGCACGGTCGGTGAGCACGCCCAGCGACGAGCCGCCGGTGTTTGCACCGAGCACTCGCAGGCCGCCGACCAGCACCGTCATCTCCGGTGCCGTCAGCGACAGCAGGCTCGACCGGTCCACCAGCATCACTTCGGGGCGGCGCTTGTCGTCGGCCCGCCAGTAGTTGCGGAACCCGTCAGCGGAGGGCTCCAGCACGGCGAACGACTCGGCGTCGGTCTGGTCGGCCGAGGCATCGGTGCGCCCCGGCGAGAACGGAACCACAACGTCGTGGCCAGCGGTGCGGGCGGCCTGCTCGACCCCGGCGCAACCGCAGAGGACGATCAGGTCGGCCATCGACACTCGCTTGCCGTCGCTCTGGGTGTCGTTGAACGCTGCCTGGACGCCTTCGAGCGCTGTGAGCACCGCCGCCAGCTCGGCCGGATCGTTGGCTTCCCAGCCGTTCTGCGGAGCAAGCCGGACGCGTGCGCCGTTGGCGCCGCCGCGCAGGTCGCTGTCGCGGAACGTCGACGCCGAGGCCCACGCCGCCTTCACCAGCTCCGACACCGACAGGCCCGACTCGAGAATCGCAGTCTTAAGCGCTGCGATGTCGGCGTCGTCGATCAGATCGTGATCCACAGCGGGAACCGGGTCCTGCCAGATGAGCTGCTCGTCGGGAACTTCCGGACCGAGGTAGCGCGATACCGGTCCCATGTCGCGGTGGGTCAGCTTGAACCACGCCCGGGCGAATGCGTCCGCGAACTCGTCGGGATTCTCGAGGAACCGCCGCGAGATCGGCTCGTAGATCGGGTCCATCCGCAGCGACAGGTCGGTGGTGAGCATGACCGGCGCGTGGCGCTTCGACGGATCGTGCGCGTCCGGCACGGTGCCGGCCGCAGCGGGATCGGTCGGCACCCACTGGTGAGCGCCGGCGGGGCTCTGGGACAGCTCCCACTCGTAACCGAACAGGACCTCGAAGAACGAGTTGTCCCACGTCACCGGTGTGGGCGTCCAGATGCCTTCGAGGCCGCTGGTGATCGCATCGCCCGCCTTGCCGCTGCCAAACGTGCTCGTCCAGCCCAGGCCCTGCTCCTCCAAGGCAGCGCCTTCGGGCTCCGGACCGACATGAGCGTCGCCGTCGGCGGCGCCGTGGGTCTTGCCGAACGTATGGCCGCCGGCGATGAGCGCAACGGTTTCCTCGTCGTTCATGGCCATGCGGGCGAACGTCTCGCGGATGTCCCGGGCAGCGGCCAGCGGATCGGGCGTGCCGTTCGGCCCCTCGGGATTCACGTAGATGAGGCCCATCTGCACGGCGCCGAGCGGGTTCGCCAGATCCCGGTCGCCGCTGTAGCGCTCGTCGTCGAGCCACACGTTCTCGGGACCCCAGTAGATGTCCTCCTCGGGCTCCCACACGTCCTCGCGGCCACCGCCGAAGCCGAAGGTCTCGAAGCCCATCGACTCCAGCGCCACGTTGCCAGCCAGGATCATCAGGTCGGCCCAGGAAATCTTGCGCCCGTACTTCTGCTTGACCGGCCACAGCAGCCGGCGGGCCTTGTCGAGGTTGGCGTTGTCGGGCCAGCTGTTGAGCGGTGCGAAGCGGTGCGTGCCCGAGCCGCCGCCTCCCCGGCCGTCGTGGATGCGGTAGGTGCCGGCGCTGTGCCATGCCATGCGGATGATGAGCGGCCCGTAGTGGCCGAAGTCGGCCGGCCACCAGTCCTGCGAGTTAGTCATGACCTCGGCGAGGTCGGCCTTGACGGCGGCGAGGTCGAGGCTCTCGAACTCGGCGGCGTAGTCGTACTGCTCGTCGGTGGGGTCGATCAGCGGTGAGTTCTTGCCCAAGGGTCGCAGGTTCAGCTGCTCGGGCCACCACTGCTGGTTGGCGAGTGAGCCCATGTTTGCCTGGTCGTGCAGCACTGGGCATCTGCCCGCGGCGGGTGTCGCTGCGTCGGTGGTGCTGGTGTCAGTCATTTCTGCTCCTTGCGGAATGTGGAATGGTTCGGTGGATCAAAAGTGCCGTCGTCATGGTGAACTCTCGGCGAGGGCGGGCACTGCTTGGCATACCGGGCAGATGCCCCAATAGATGACCTCGGCCTCGTCGATTGTGAAGCCGTGGTCTTCGGCGGCCTCCAGGCACGGCCGGTACCCCACGGCACAGTCCACGTCGACCATCCGGCCGCAGGCCCGGCACACCAGGTGATGATGGTTGTCGTCGACCCGGTCCTCGTATCGGGCCGCCGACCGTGCCGGCTGGATGCGCCGGATCAGACCCTCTTCGGTCAACATGGCCAATGCGTCGAATACTGCCTGTCTGGATACTGACCCGATACTGGCACGCACATCGTCGACCAGATCGTCAGCAGCAGCATGAGGTCGAGCAGACACGGCATTGAGCACCGCCAACCGCTGAGCGGTCACCTGGATCCCACGGTCCCGCAGCATCTGCACGGTGTCCTGAGACATGTGTCGACTATATCAGATTCTGGACTAAGTCCAAAACCAGCACGGAACAAAAGTCGTCCAGCCGCCAGCGAGCGCGTCTTGGGTTCGCTGACCGGCGCCGCCCAGTCAACGGAAGGCGGAACCGGCGAAGCCGTATGTGCACTGATGACTGGCTGCGGCTGGGACAATTGCGATGTGGCGGGTGTCATTGATGAGCTGCTGCGGCGGATCGGTGAGTTTCACCGCAGCCGTGCGGTTGTCCCCGAGTACCCGATGGTTGCCAGGGTGCTCGATGCGCTCGACGAGGCCCGCAGTCCGGCCTTGGTCGAAGCTCGCCACTTGCCCGTGCTGCGGCACCTTGACGCCGTCCAGCTCTGCGGCGACGGCGCCGTTGATGCCGTGCTCGAGGAGTTCCTCGCTCTCGCTCCAGCGTTGCCGTGGATCCAGACCGCCGGCTATCGGGGCGTGCTGAGCCAGGAGTTCCACGACAACTACGGCTACGTGCAGCTCATCGGCCCGACGTCAATCGTGGAGCACCGTTCGGTGAGGGTCGGCATCGGCGTCTGGGGACCGAACCTGCACTACCCCAGCCACCACCATGAGGCCGAGGAGCTGTACCACGTGCTGGCCGGCGAGCCGACGTTCACCAGCGGCGACGGCGTGCCTCGAACCGCGCAGCCCGGCGACGCCGTGCATCACGCACCGTGGCAGCCGCACCAGCAGGACTTCGGCGCGACTCCGACGGTGCTGCTCTACTGCTGGACTGGCGAGGTCGTGGCCGACGCTGCACTCGTCGAGGGCGCCTGCTGACGGCTCGCGTACGTGTCGGCGTCCGGCGCCCCGACGTGTCGGCCGGTCATTCGGGCAGGGACGGCTCCGGCAAGCTGGAGGGGCATGAAGATCAGGGCGGTGGTGCTGGACGCCGTCGGCGGGCCGGTGCGGGTCGACACGTTGGATCTGGCTGAGCCGCGGGAAGGTGAGGTATTGGTCCGGATGCGGGCCTCCGGCGTATGCCATAGCGATCAGCACGTCATCACCGGCCGCCACAGCGCGGACCTGCCGTGCGTCCTCGGGCACGAGGGCGCAGGCGAAGTGGCGGCGGTCGGATCCGGCGTCGAGAGGGTGCGCTCCGGCGATCGTGTTGCGCTCAACTGGCTGCCGAGCTGCAAGGCGTGCTTCTACTGCAGCCGTGGCCAGGAGCATCTCTGCCGTGAGGTCGTCGGCAGCCTCTGGCCGGGCTTCATGATGGATGGCAGCAGCCGGCTGTCACGCAACGGCGAGATGATCCGCCACTACTCGGGTGTCTCGACATGGGCCGAGTACATGGTCGTTGCCCAAGAGTGCTGTGTGCCGCTTCACGACGACGTGCCATTCGAGGTTGCCGCGCTCATCGGCTGCGCGGTCGCGACCGGCGTCGGGGCCGCTCGGTACCGGGGCAACGTCGCGCCGGGAGACCGTGTGGCAGTCGTGGGCGCAGGCGGTGTGGGGCTCAGCGTGATCATGGGCGCGGCGCTGGCAGGAGCCGAACGGATCATCGCCGTAGATCGGGAAGCCACCAAACGCGACTTGGCGGCCTCGCTCGGTGCCACGGACTTCGTCGAGGCGAACGAAGGGGCTGACGGGGACGCCATCGGCCATTCCATCGACCGGGTGCTCGAGTTGACGGGCGGCCGTGGCGCGGATGTCGTGTTCGAGGCCATCGGCAATTCCCGGCTCCAGCAGGAGTGGATCCGTGGCGTGCGGCCGGGCGGCGCGCTCGTCCTCGTGGGGATACCGGGCAACGACGAGATGACACCGTTCAACGCCGCGGAGCTGTCCCGCCAGAGCAAGACCGTCAGGGGCAGCTACTACGCCGAAACCGACGCCGGGCGCTCCATTGACGATCTGTGCGACGCCTACCTCGAAGGCCGGCTTCCCGTCGATCGCCTGATTTCAGGGCGCTACCGCATCGACGACGTGCAGCACGCCATCGACGCAATGCTCAGCGGCAGCGAAGGCCGAACCGTCATCGCCTTCGACTGATCGGCGGAGCTATCGGCTGGCTCGACGAAGGCTTCGCATTGGTGCGATCACCCGCATAGAACGCAGCGGGTCACACCTCGAAGCTGATCCCGGTGACCTCTTCTGACGCCTCCCACGTCTGCCGCTGCAGCCCTGGATCGCGTGAGCGGTCGCTGGATCCCACCAGCACCGGATGGCCTCGCATCTCCCACAGACCGTCAGGCCCGTAGAACTCGCCGCCCACAGCGGCAGGGTCGGTCGCGGCCCGCAGCGTGGCCAAGGCCCCTGCGGCCGCACGGTGCTGCAGCGGACGGATCAGCGGCCGCATTAGCCCGATGAACGGGAAGTGACGCAGGATCTCCGTTTCGGCCCATCCAGGATGGGCCGCCAATGCGATGGTCTCCGCCCCGGCTGCCGCCAACCGGCGCTGCAGTTCGTGAGTGAACAGCAGGTTCGCCAGCTTTGAACGACCGTAGGCGGCCGACTGGCTGCGACCTTGGGCCACCCCAAAGCGTTCGAAGTCGATCCGGGCGCGGTACCGGTGAGCGTTGCTGCTCACCGTGACGACCCGAGAGCCGGCGACGGGCAGTAGACGATCCAGCAGCAGGCCCGTCCACGCAAAGTGTCCAAGGTGGTTGGTGCCGAAGCGGATCTCGAACCCGTCGGAGGTTTGCCGCCGGGGTGTGTGAAAGACGCCGGCGTTGTTGACGAGCAGATCGATGCGTTCGAACCGATCGGCGATGGCCGCAGCCGCCTCCCGCACCGAATCGAGCGACGCCAGGTCCGCTTCTTGCAACGCCAGTTCGGCGCCGGGATATTCGGCGCGTATGGCGTCGGCCGCTGCGGCGCCCTTGACGAGGTCGCGGACCGCCAGCACCACCAGCGCACCGCGGCCGGCAAGCGCCCGCGCCGTCTCGAAGCCGTTCCCCGAGTTGGCCCCGGTCACTACCGCGACCCGGCCCGACTGATCGGGAATGTCCTCAGCTGTCCACGTGTCGCCGGTCACTCAGTCAGACAGTCTGGCGGCTGCCTGTGAAGCGTCGCAGACGGAGGCTGTTCGTCACGACGAACAGCGATGACACGCCCATCGCACCGGCAGCAATCATGGGGTTCAGGATGCCGAATGCCGCTAGCGGGATCGCGGCGGCGTTGTAGGCGAAGGCCCAGAACAGGTTTCCCTTGATCGTCGACAGGGTGCGGCGTGACAGAGCGATGGCATCGGCAACGGCCCGCAGATCGCCGCTCACGACGGTGAGGTCGGACGCCTCGATGGCCACATCGGTACCGGTGCCGACGGCAATGCCCAGATCCGCCTGGGCCAGCGCCGGGGCATCGTTGATGCCGTCCCCCACCATCGCCACTCGCTTGCCGGCGGCCTGAAGCCGCTGCACGACGGCGGCCTTGTCGTCGGGATAGACCTCGGCGATCACTGAATCGATGCCGGCCTCGGCGGCGACGGTTCGTGCAGTGCGCTCGTTGTCGCCGGTGAGCAGCGTCACCGCCAGACCCTGGTCTCGAAGCGCCGCTATGGCCTCCGCCGAGGTCGGCTTGATGCGATCGGCAACCACCAGCACGATCTCCGCGGTGCCGTTGCGGCCAGCGAGCACAGCCGTGGCTCCGGTGGCCTCAGCGTCGGCAGCCAGCGTCGCCACGTCGGCCGGCACAGCGTCGAAGAGGCTGCGCCGACCCACCCGGATCTCGACCCCGTCGACCGTTGCGGTCACGCCCGAGCCCGGCGCAGTCTCGAACCCGTCCACCTCGGCCAGCTCGTCGACCGAGCCCGCGATGGCTGCAGCGATCGGATGCGACGACAAGGCCTCGGCCGATGCCGCAAGCCGGTGGACCTCGTCGCGTTCGGCAGCCAGAAGTTGTCCCGACTGGACACCGGCGAGCGTCATGGCACCCTCGGTGATCGTGCCGGTCTTGTCCACCAGCACCACGTCCACTGAGCGAGTGTCCTCGAGAACCTCGCCCCCCTTGATGATCACGCCGAGCTGGGCGCCCCGGCCGGTCCCCACCATGATCCCGAGCGGCGTCGCCAGCCCGAGGGCGCACGGGCAGGCGATGATCAGCACTGCCACCGCGGCGCTGAATGCAGCGCTGGCCTCGTTGCCCAGCAGCAACCACGCCGCCAGCGTGAGGATCCCGATGACGATGGCAATGGGCACGAACACCGCCGACACCCGGTCGGCGAGCCGCTGCACCTCTGCCCGGCTGCCTTGGGCTTCGTCAACCAAGCGGATGATCTGCGCCAGCGCCGTGTCTGCACCCACCTTGGCCGCTTCGACGACGAGCGCTCCGTTGGCGTTGATCGTGGCGCCGATCACCTCGTCGCCGGGCCCGACCTCCACCGGCACCGGCTCGCCGGTCACCATCGACGCATCGACTGCCGAGCGTCCGTCGGTGATCACGCCGTCGGTGGCGATGCGCTCCCCCGGCCGGACCACGAACCGCATGCCGACCGCCAGATCGGCGATCGCGATCTCACGCCCGTCCACCAGGCGGGCGGTCCGCACGCCCAGATCTGCCAGCGCCCGGATGGCGTCGCCCGAGCGGCGCTTGGCCCGCAGCTCCAGCCACTTGCCCAGCAGGATCAGCGTGACGATCACGGCGCCGGTCTCGAAGTACACGTGGCCGTCGCCGATGCCGGTGATCGACACCGTCAGCGACCACGCCAGCGCCGCAATCGACCCCATCGACACGAGCGTGTCCATGGTGGTGGCGCCGTGTCGCAGGTTGACCGCTGCGGCTCGATGGAAAGGCCAGCCCGCTCCCACAATCACCGCGGCCGCCAGCACAGCGACCAGCCATTCCCAGCCGCCGAACTGCAACGCCGGGATCATCGAGATCAGCACCGACGGCACCGTCAGCACGGCGCCGGTGACCAGCCGGCCCAGCAGGTCGGTCTGGCGGCGCCGCTCGGCCGCCTCGCTCTCGCCTTCTTCGATGACCGCGTAGCCCAGCGCTGCGATCTCCGCCGCGACGAAGGCTTCGTCGAGCGACCCGTCGTGGGTGATCGAAGCCCGCCCGGTGGCGAAGTTCACCTGCGCCGCCGCCACGGCGTCCAGCTCGTCGAGCCGGTGCTGGATCCGGTTCGCGCACGCAGCACACGTCATCCCGTCGATGGCCAAGTCGGATCGAGCGGTTGCTGCGGTCACATGGCCACTCTAAACATTCCATCCAACTGGAAGGTCAAGTGGATTTGCGGGCTCCGTTGATCACTTGGCAGCGGTTGGGATCAGTGCATGACGCCGGATCGAGGCCCTGCGCCCGCTTCAGCAGTGCGGCCAGCTCGTCGCGGGCCGAGCGGAGCTGGGCGATCTGAACGTCAATAGCGTCGACATGCGCTTCGATGAGTGCCGTGGTGTGTGCGCACGACCGCTCGCCGACGCTCTTGAGTTCAAGCACCGAGGAGATCTCCGCCAGCGTCAGTCCCGTCGCCTGCGCATCGCGAATGAACCGCAGCCGCTGGACGGCGTCGCCTGCGTACTCGCGGTACCCACTCGCCGTCCGGTCGGGTTCGTCGAGCAATCCGATCGACTCGTAATACCGAATCGTCTTCGTGCTCACCCCGCAGCGATCGCCTAGCTCGCCGATCCTCATGAGTAGGACGGTACCCGACCTCCCATGCTCAACCTTCCAGCCGGAAGGAATCCCACGAGGGACCGGCCAGCAAGAACCTGTGCGGCCAAGCCCTCCCGGGCTCACTCGCGGACGAACTGGGCGACTGTCTCGATGTTCAACTGGCCAGCCAGCCCGGCCGTGCGATGCACCGCTGCCTCGCGCCATTCCGGTGACGACGACATCGCCAGCAGCGCTCCCCGGTTCGGGTACTTGGCGATGGCGATCTCGTCCCACAATTCCTCGACTTGGCCGAGCGACAGGAACGTCACGTTCGCTGCAAACTGGATCTCGCCGCCGTAGTCGCGGATGATCCTCGACACTGCCCGGCCGTACAGCTGGTACGCCTCGAAGCCGGTCAGTTCGGTCTCGCGGCCGTCCTCATACTCGGCCTTGTCCTTGAACTTCAGCAGGTTGACCATGTAGATCGGCCCGTCAGGCCCGGGCTGCATCATCTCGTCGATGCGCTCGGGGTTCGTGGGCATCACTTCGTTGACGACCTCCATCGGGTCACGCTCCTGTCGTGGGCAACGGCCCCATCAGTCAACTACGTCAGGCTTGGCCGACGAGCAGGGTGAGCTGGCCGGTCTTCTGCTGCTTGCCTGTCTGCAGCATCCGGCCCGTCGGTACCGACGTGATCTCCACCGCACCGTCGTCGAAGCCAGCACTGACTGACTCGGCCACCAGATCCATGTCGCGCATCGGGCCCCAGAAGGGCTCGTGGTTGTAGTAGGTGTCCCAGTCGATCATCGCCTGGGTGACCGGGTCGACGCCGGCATAGCCGGCGAAGTCGGCGTGCACCATGAGCCCGCCCGGGGCCAGCAGGCGGCGGCACTCAGTGAACATCCGGCGCAGCGCCGCAGGCGACATCTCGTGGATCACTATGTGCGAGACGATCAAGTCGAAGTGCCCGTCGGGGAAGTCGGTGCACTCGGCGTTCTGCTGGGAGAAGTGCACTGCCCGCCCGAGCGAGGAGGCGCGCGCATGGGCGTACCGCAGCACCGGTGCGCCCAGATCGATGGCATGGACCTCAGCTTCGGGGAACGCATCGACGTAGGGCAGCGTGGAATTGCCTGAAGTGCAGCCCATGTCGAGGATCCGTCGCGGTGAGAACTCGGGATGGGAGACCGCCAGGAAGTTCTGGCAGACGGACTGCCCGTAGTCGTCGTTGAGTGCGCCCATCTGGCCCATCGCGTACACGTAGACGCCGCGGTCGAACAGCGCACCGACCGACACGTCGTCGTCCATGTACTCGCCCCGGTAGCCGCCCGGCATGGCGTGAATGTCGACCTCGGCGTTGTACCAGGGGATCTCCAGATCGGGGTCGAGGCGCAACGAACCGAGCCCCGCATCGGCCGATCGGGCGCGTTGTGCGAGCTCGCCGGCCTGGCGTGCAATGGCATCGCCGACCGAACTCCACAGCAGGTGCTGGCTGGATCGGCGCACCGAGCTCCACAGCCGGTAGTAGGTGTCAGAGCTCAGTGCTTCGCGGACTTCATGTCGGTCCGCCGGCTCGTCGCCGTGCTCGTCGACCCATTGCTGGCGGACCCGGCGATCGTAGATCTCACGCACACCGGGGCTGACCCGGGTCGCGATATGTGACTTGAGCGCCTGCACGAAGCCCTCCCGGGCGCTCTCGTCGTGCGTCTCGGTGGGCAGGAGCGGGTGTGTTTGCTGGCTCATCTGGCTGTCCCCCATCTAGAGCTCTGCGAATGCGCGATCGACAATCTGGAGATACCGGCCCTGTGTGTCGCCGGCCAGCGCCTCTTCGCGCATTTCCTCGAATACGCGATAGACGCGACCGGCGAAGGCCGCCGCCTCGGCAGCACGGGCTGCGGTCTCGTCGCCGTCAGGCCGGTACGCCTCGATCGCTGCGGCAGCATCGATGCCGGCCTCGGCAAGCACCGCCTCGAGCGTGGTCTGCCGCTCACGCAACGCCCACACCTCGGCCGCGAGCGCCGTCACGATCGCCAAGACCGCATCAGTCGCACCATCGTCATCGAAGAACGTCGGCCTCGCGCCGCGCGCCGTGGTCGGAAAGCTGCGCCCCTCAACCGGCTGGGCTTGCGGCGCCGTCTGCTCGCCCATCCCCCTAGCTTCTCAGACTTTCGCTCACTGGTGGTCGGTGAGCCGCTGAGCTACCCAGCAGGCGGTGCCTGGTCCCCGTCGACACGCCTGCCTTGGGCGAACACGTCGAGGATCCAGGTGGTCGCCGGCGAGTAGACGTCAATGAACACGGCCGGTTCGTCGCCGAGCACCTCGCCGCCGTGAGGCACGCCGCCCGGCGCGTACCAGCCGTCGCCCGGCCCGATCTCACGGGTCTCCTCTCCCACCGTCAGGAGCATGCGGCCCGACAGCAGCAGGCTGAACTGCTCGTGGGGATGGCTGTGCATCTCATAGGTCGCACCCGGCTCGTACACCGCCCGGATCAGATGCATGTGTTCGCCGGTCAGGATCTGCGCCTCAACCCGATCGGCATCCCAGCGCGTCGTCTGGAGTTCGTCCCAGCGGAAGATGCGCCAGCCCGTGACCTCGGCCCCGTGCTCGTTGAACTGCGGTTCGCTCATGCTGCCCCGTTTTGGGCCGTGAAATGGCGGTCGGCGACCTCATTTCCGAACATACACTGGTGTAGGTAGCAGGCTGACAGGCCTGACGGCAGCAGCGTGGGGTTGCTCGGGGGTGATGCGATGCCCTTGACGTCATCGTCGCCTGACGGCGGCCGCGCGATGTGGAACTTCGCGCCGGAGCTGCCGCTGCGCACGGCACCATTCCTGCACTGGCCTCCCCGACCGGGCGCCATTGCGAAACACCTCGGGCGCACATGGCTGCCGCTGCGGTCCCGCTTCTTCATGCTCGCAGTGGCGTTCGCCGTCTGGGCGTGGTTCATGCCGTCGCTCGAACGCACGGAGAGCCTCGAATTCGGCTGGATCTTCGGAATCTGGCTTCGCAACCTGATCCTGGTGACACTCGTCGCCGGCGGACTGCACGTCTGGTTCTACGTCGTGCGTCGTCAGGGCGACGGCCTGCGCTACGACTCCCGCCCGTTCGGACGCAACAAGCGGGTGTTCCTGTTCGGCAATCAGGTGAGGGAGAACGTCTTCCTCACGCTCGTGCCGGCTGTGCTGATCTGGACCGCATTCGAGTCGTTGCTGCTGTGGGCGTACGCCAATGGGCACGCACGCCTGATCACCTTCGAGAGCAACCCTGTCTGGTTCGTGCTGTTCCTAGTGGTCATCCCGTGGTGGTCGATCCTGTATTTCTCAGCCCACCACCGGCTGCTGCACACCGGCCCGGCTTACCGTCACATCCACTCGTGGCACCACCGCAACACCAATGTCGGCCCGTGGTCTGGGCTCTCGATGCACCCCGTCGAGCACCTCGTGCTCTTCTCCGACGTGGGGCTGCTGCTCCTGGTGCCGTCGCACCCGCTGCACCTGTGTTTCATGATGATGCACCACGGCCTCGGGGCACCTCTGTCGCACACCGGTTACGACGCACTGCTGCTGGGGCCGCGGACCCGTCGCCAAGCGCGGTTCGAGCTGGGCGATTTCCACCACCAGATCCATCACCGGTTCATCGAATGCAACTACGGGGGTTACGAGTCGCCGCTGGACGAGCTGATCGGTGCGTTCCACGACGGAACGCCAGAGGGCGCTACAGCGCTGTCTCACCGCTCCCGCAAGCGGACCAAGGCCCGCTGAACTCGCAGGCCCGATCAGGTTCGTGCAAGCTGGACGGGGAGGTGGCTCGATGTTCCTGACACTGTGGGCCACGCCTCGTTCGGTCTCCACGGCCTTCGAGTGGATGATGCGCCAGCGGGGCGATTTCGAGTGCTTCCACGAGCCGTGGAACGAGCTCTACTACTACGGCGAGGACCGCCGGTCGCAGCGCGACGCCCACGTCGAGGCGCGCCCTGGCCACACCTATGCAGCGCTCTGGAACCGCCTCTCGGAACTCTCGCAGTCGCAGAACGTCTTCGTGAAGGACTTCGCCTACTCCGTCGAGCACGACCTCGACGACCGCAAGCTCGCCGCCATGACCCACACGTTTCTCATCCGCGACCCGAAGCGGGTCGTGCAGGGTCTTGCCCATCACTGGCCCGACTGCACGTGGGACGAGGTCGGGTTCGAGTCGCTTCACCGCCTGTTCTGCCGGATCGCTGAGCGCGACGGCGTTCCCCCGCCAGTCATTGACGCCGCCGACCTGACCGGCGATCCCCAGGGCACCACCCGGGACTATTGCGCAGCGGTCGGCATCGAGTTCATCCCCGAGGCGCTGTCGTGGGAACCAGGCGAACGCTCAGAGGTGAGCTGGTACGGCGAGGGCACGGGACCGTGGCATGACAACCTGCGGCACAGCTCCGGCATCACGACGCCGCGTACCGAGTACCCGCCGCTGGACGACTCGCCACGCCTGGCGGAGATGTACGAGCGCGGCCTGCCGCTGTACCACGCCATGGCCGCCCACCGGCTCCGGCCCGCGCCGTAGCAACAGCGCCCGTTGCTTCCGAGCCGTCCTAGTCAGTAGATGTACGCCATGCGAAGGTTCGTCATCGGTCTGCTGGCTGCGATTCGGGGCATCTCCGGGTGGGTGTGGAAGCTCCGGGGCACGTCACCCGACGACGTGGCCGAGCAACGGATCACCACCGGACAGTCCTGGGACGAATTCTGCGATTCGCTCAAGGCAGCGGGAGCTGCGCTGCATTTCCCCGGCACGCCGCGGGATGCGTTCAACCAGGCCGAGGGCTACCGGTACCTGAGCCGCATCGCCCGAGCGGGGCTGATGGCATTCGTCGAGCACGCCGATCCCAAGGCGCCGGCACTGCACCGCGTGGTCGGCGAGACCACCAAGATGGGCGCGGACAACCCCGACAACTTCTACCTGACGGCCGTGCTGGACGGGTCGTACGACTACAAGATCTCAGGCCGCCGCAACGACATCGCCTACCTGAGCTTCGGAACCCAAGCGGGGCACTATGGCCAGGGCGGCGGCCTGCCGCCGACCGGCTACATCGAGTCCGACGACATCGAGATGGATGCCGACGGGTGCTTCGAATTGATCCTCAGCAGCACCCCGCATGACACCAATTGGCTGCCGATGACACCCGAGACCGGCGCTCTGGTCGTGCGCCAGACCTTCGGCGACCGGAACGCGGAGACTCCTGCCGAGCTCACCATCGAGCGCATCAACTGCGCCCCCAGCGAGGCCCGTCCTTCATACGTGACGGCGGCATCTCTGGATCACGGGCTCCGCAATGCCGGCTCGCTGGTGATGGGGGCGCCGTTGCTGTTTGCGAAGTGGGCGCGCGACTTCCAGAAGCACACCAACGAACTGCCCCGCTTCGACCCCGACGTGTCGCTCGCAGCCGGCGGCGACCCCAACATCGCGTACTACCACAGCCACTGGGCGCTCGAGCCCGACGAAGCACTGGTGATCGAAGCCATGCCGCCGGAGTGCGAACTCTGGAACTTCCAGCTCAACAACTACTGGATGGAATCGCTCGACTACCGGCACTTCACCATCCACACCAACAACCACCTGGCCATCTACGAAGCCGACGGCTCGGTACGCATCGTGGTGGCCCACGACGATCCCGGCCTGCCGAACTGGATCGACACTGCAGGCCACACGTCGGGAACGATGTGCTTCCGCTGGGTTCGAGCCGCCGAGCATCCCCAGCCGAACTGCCGGGTGGTCAAGCACGCAAGCTTGCGAGGCCAGCCGGGTGACTGATTTCTTCCGCATATTGGGGGCGTGGTGACCTCCACCGACTACGCGCATCCCTTCCGCCCGGCCCCGGTCAGGCTCCTCAACCGGCTCGGCAGGGCTGGCGCATACGTCGGGCGGTCGGACCGGCTGGACGCCGAGGCGCTGCGTGACGCTGCACGGCGCAAGACCCGTCTCAGCGACTTCGGCGACGACGGTCACGCCGAAGCGCTCGAGGTGTTGGTCACCTCGATCAACACCGAAGCCCGCCTGAGTGCGGCCGGCCGCCTGATCCAGAAATCACGGCTCACCGATGCCCTGGTGCAGCGCTTGCGGATTCAGGATTTGGTGACGCGGCACCCCGAGATCGAGAACATCGATCTGGGCACGATCATTCTGATCACCGGACTGCAGCGCACCGGCACCACCCTGTTGCAGCGGCTGCTGTGCTCGCACCCGCAGATCCGGGGCATCACCGGCGCCGAAGCCCTCGTTCCGGTGGCGACGGGCGAGACCGCAGAACGCTCCGAGCGGTCCCGCAGGTGGCGTGCGATGCTCGCCCAGCGAACCGTCTCGTATCTGGCGCCCGATTTCCAGGCGATCCACCCGGTGGGGCACGACCAAGCCGAAGAGGACGTCCTGCTGCTCGACCTGAACTTCATGAGCCAGACAGCCGAGGCCACCATGACGGTGCCGGGCTATTCCCGCTGGCTGGAATGTCAGGACCACACCCAGAACTACGAGTTCTTCCGCCGGGTGCTGCAGGTGCTTGCGTGGCAGCGGCCCACCGGTGCCTGGGTGCTCAAGACTCCCCACCACCTGGAGCACCTCGACGCGTTCTGCACGGTGTTCGGGAGCGCCACGGTGGTCCAGGCCCACCGCGACCCCCGTGTCACGTTGGCCTCGTTTTGCAGCATGGTCGCCCACGGCCACGGCATCTTCAGCGATTCGGTCAATGCTGCGGAGATCGGCCGGCACTGGTGCCGCAAGACGCAGCGGATGGTGCAGCGGGCCATGCAGGTTCGCGCCGGGTCACCGGCCCGCCAGTTCGTCGACGTGTCGTACTACGACCTGATCGCCGACCCGATCAACGAAGTTCGACGGATCTGCGAGGCGGCCGGTGTCGGATTCGACTCGGTGGCCGAGCGCGATGCCGAGCAGTTCATGGCAGCGAATCGGCAGAACCGGTTCGGCACCCACGACTACCGGCTCGAAGACTTCGGGCTGACCGAACAAGGCATCGACGAGACGTTCGCTGCGTACCGCGAGGCATACGCGATCCCGTTCGAAGACGACCGGCACCAGTCGGCGAGCGTCTATGCCCCGCCCTCACCGTCGGCGGAGGGCGAGGAGCCTGCAGCCGAGGGACAGCCGGAACGCGGGATCGGCGACCGCGGCTTCGTCGGTGCCTTGGCCACAGCTGTCCGCGACCTTCGCAATCCGGCAGCGCCCGACATCGAACCGGTCCCCGACGACGTGAGGATTGACGGCGAGACCTGCCTGGTGACCGGCGCCAACAGCGGGCTCGGCAGGTCAGCCGCCATCGAGCTCGCACGGCGTGGCGGCCGCATGATCCTGGCTTGCCGCCCCGGCCACGACGGCGTCGTCGAGGAGATCAAGCGCGAGTCCGGTTCGGTGTCGGTGGAGCTGATCGACGTTGATCTTGCCGATCTCCGGTCGGTGCACCGTTGCTGCGATGAGCTGCGTGATCGTGGGGTCCGCATCGACATCGCGCTAATGAATGCCGGCCTGATGACGCCGGCAGCAAGGCGCTCTGCGCAGGGCTATGACGAGATGTTCGCAGTCCATTTCCTGGCAAACCGGGTGATGATCGACCGCTGGCTGTCCGATGGCGTCGTCGTTCCGGCAATTCCGGGCGGTGACCCGCCACGGATCGTGTTCGTCTCTTCGGAAGCTCACCGATCCAGTGCGGCCATCGATTTCGATCGGCTCGGCGAGTTCGCCCCCTACGGCATGAAGGACAGCATGCGGCACTACGGCTTGAGCAAGCTCGCGCTGTGCACCTACGCCACGGAGTTGTCGCGCCGACTGAATCGCCCCGGCGAAGGCGGCGATGGCGTTGGCGATCCCGAGCACCATGAAGGCGAGGTGGCAGTGCATGCGCTGTGCCCAGGAGGCGTCGCCACCAACATCACCCGCGGCGCGCCTGCGCCGCTCCGATCGGTCGTCGACCCGCTGCTTCGGCTGTTCTTCCGGTCGCCAGATGACGCCGTCGAGCCCATCGTCTGGCTGTGCTGCGCGCCCGAGGCCGGCAGCTCAACCGGGCTCTACCTGCACCTGATGCACCGCAAGCAGGTGTCCGAGAGCGCCGCGGACACCGCGAACGGGGCCAAGCTGTGGGAAGCCAGCCAGGCCATGGTGGAGCAATCGAGAGGTTCGCAATGAGCGCGACGCTGCCCGCCGAGCTGCGGCTGACCCACCTGCAGCAGCTCGAAGCCGAGGCGATCGGCATCATGCGCGAGGTGGTCGCCCAGTGCGAGCGGCCGGTCATGCTGTACTCGATCGGCAAGGACTCCTCGGTGCTGCTGCACCTGGCCCGCAAGGCGTTCTATCCCGGCAAGATCCCGTTCCCGCTGCTGCACGTAGACACGACGTGGAAGTTCCGCGAGATGATCTCGTTCCGCCAGCGCATGGCCGACGAGATCGGCTTCGAGCTGATCGTGCACACCAACGCTGAGGGGGTCGCGCAGGGCATCAACCCGTTCGATCACGGGTCGAAGAACTACACCGACATCATGAAGACCCAGGCGCTGCGCCAAGCGCTCGACGCCGGCCGGTTCGATGCGGCATTCGGCGGTGCCCGGCGCGACGAGGAGAAGTCACGGGCCAAGGAGCGGGTGTTCAGCTTCCGCGATGCCCATCACCGCTGGGATCCCAAGAATCAGCGGCCCGAGCTGTGGAATCTCTACAACGGCCGGGTCAACCAGGGCGAGTCGATCCGGGTGTTCCCGATGAGCAACTGGACCGAGCTCGACGTGTGGCAGTACATCCACGTCGAGCAGATCCCGATCGTGCCGCTGTACTTTGCGGCCGAACGACCGGTGGTGGAACGCGACGGCGTGCTGATCATGGTGGACGACGACCGGTTCGTGTTCGACGAGGGCGAGGTGGCTGAGCAGCGGCTGGTGCGGTTCCGCACGCTGGGCTGCTACCCGCTGTCTGGTGCCATCGAGTCCTCGGCCACCACGCTTCCGGAGATCATCGGCGAGATGCTGGTGGCCACCCGCTCCGAGCGGGAAGGCCGCGTCATCGACTTCGACCAGTCGGGCTCCATGGAGCAGAAGAAGCGCGAGGGGTACTTCTGATGGCCTCTGAGCTGCCCGGCACTGACAACCTCGACGGGTCGGGCGTCGAGGCATACCTGGCCTCGCACCGGCAAAAGGACCTGCTGCGCCTGCTGACGTGCGGCAGCGTCGACGACGGCAAGTCGACGCTGATCGGGCGGCTGCTGCATGACTCGCGGCTGATCTACGAGGACGTGCTCGCCAGCCTCGAAGCCGATTCGGCCGCCCACGGCTCGGCAGGCGACCACGTCGACCTGGCGCTGCTCATGGACGGCCTGCGCGCCGAACGCGAGCAGGGCATCACCATCGACGTGGCCTATCGCTACTTCTCCACGGCCCGCCGCACATTCATCATCGCCGACACCCCGGGGCACCCCCAGTACACCCGCAACATGGCGACTGGTGCCTCGACCTGCGATCTGGCGGTCATCCTCATCGACGCCCGCCACGGCGTGCTGCCCCAGACCAAGCGCCACAGCCACATCGCCAGCCTGCTGGGCATCCGTCAGGTCGTCGTGGCGGTCAACAAGATGGATCTCATCGGCTGGTCGCACGATCGGTTCACCGAGATCTGCGAGGACTACCGCTCGTTCGCCAAAGCACTCGGCTTCGGCGAGCCGTACTTCCTGCCGATGTCCGCGCTCTTGGGCGACAACGTCGTCGACGCCAGCGGCAATCTGGGCTGGTTCGACGGTCCGCCGCTGCTGGAGCATCTTGAGACGGTGGACATCGATGCCAGCGTCGAGCTGGAGCATTTCCGCATGCCGGTGCAGCTGGTCTCCCGCCCCGATGCCGACTTCCGCGGGTACGCCGGGACCGTAGCTTCGGGCGTGCTCCGGCCCGGTGACGAGGTGGTGGCGCTGCCTTCGGGGCTCGGCTCGACGGTGGAACGGATTGCGACATTCGATGGCGACCTTGATGTGGCCGGGCCGGGACGGGCGGTCACGGTGACAATCGTTGACGACATCGATGTCAGCCGAGGCGATCTGCTGGTGACTCCGGGAAGTGAACCCCAGCGGGCACACGACCTCGACGCCATGGTGGTGTGGATGTCTGAGGCCGGCGCCGAGTCCGGCAGCTCCTACCTGCTGCAGACGGCCAACACGGTCTCCAACTGCACCATCCGCAACGTCCGGCACCGGATCGACATCAATACCGGCGCACACGAGCAGGCCCCGGGCCTTGGGCTCAATGACATCGGGCACTGCGTCATCACCTCAGACCGGGAGCTCGCCTTCGACCCCTACAGCGCCAACCGGGCGACCGGCTCGTTCGTGCTCGTCGACCGGCTCACGAACGCCACAGTGGCCGCAGGAATGATCATGGGCGCGGCGTCTGCGTGGGACCGCACGCCCGATGCGGCACTGGTTCGCCAGCGCTCGGAGATCAGCGATGCGGAGCGGGCGATCCGCTTCGGCCAGCAGCCGTGCACCATCCTGCTGACGGGGCTCACGGCGGCCGGCAAGTCCACGCTCGCCACGGCCCTCGAACGGGAGCTGTTCGATCGGGGCAAGGTGTCGATCCGACTCGACGGCGAGAACGTTCGCATGGGCATCTCTCGTGATCTGGGCTTCAGCACCCAGGAACGCTCGGAGAACCTGCGACGGGTGTCGGAGGTGGCACGACTCGTGAACGGCCAGGGCCTGATCGCGATCGCCGCAATGGTGGCCCCCGACCGTGACGTGCGGCAGCGTGCCCGTGACCTGGTGGGAGCGGATCGCTATGTGGAGGTCTTCGTGGACACGCCAATCGAGGTGTGCCGCGAGCGTGACCCTCACGGCCTCTACGCGATGGCCGACAGGGGCGAGATCCCCCGCTTCCCCGGCGTCTCCGCCGACTTCGACCGGCCGACCGATGCCGATCTGCGCGTCGACACCTCGAGTCAGGACGTCGATGAGTGCATCGACGCCATCGTGCGCATGCTGACCGAGCGCGGTTTTCTGCGAGGGCAGAACACGCCATGAGTGCCGGCGCCGGGAGCGAACCGGTCTCGCGCAACATCGTGCGCGCCGAAGGGCACGTCAGCGGCGCCGACCGCGAGGCACACTTCGGCAACCGTGCGGTGACGGTGTGGTTTACCGGGCTGTCTGGCAGCGGCAAATCCACCCTTGCGTTCGCTCTCGAAGCTGCGTTGCTCGAACGCGGTATCGCCGCCTACGTGCTCGACGGCGACAACGTCCGCTTCGGCCTCAACCGTGACCTCGGCTTCTCGCCCGAAGACCGCGCCGAGAACATCCGCCGCATCGGCGAGGTGTGCCGCCTGTTCCAAGACGCCGGCGTCGTCGTGCTCACAGCCTTCATCTCGCCCTACGTCGCCGACCGTGACCAGGTACGGGCCATCCATCCCGAGGGCGCCTTCATCGAGGTGTTCGTCGACACCCCGCTCGAACTCTGCGAGGCCCGCGACCCCAAAGGCCTCTACGTCAAGGCCCGCGCCGGCGAGATCCCCGACTTCAGCGGCATCTCCGCCCCCTACGAACCGCCGCCCGCACCCGAGATCACCATCGACACCACCCAACCCCTAGAAGACTGCCTCGCCCAACTCCTCGCCACCCTCTCCCTGTCCTCGGATTGAGTTGTCCGTTCGGAGCTCGCGGGCTGGGTTAGTCCCAGGTGCCGAACTGGAAGGCTTCGGTGGGCAGGGTCCGCCACTGCTGCCAGACGTCGGGGTCGCCTTCGGTTACCTCGACACTGGCGTAGGGGCGGCCCCACAGTGCGAGCAGCACTTGGATCGGCGGGCCTTCGACCACGGCTGATGCGGGCGATTCGGACTCGGGCAGGGGCTCGATGGACACGCTGCCGACCTCGACACCAGCGTCGATGAGCCGAGCGGTGAGCCCGCCGGGATCTCGTTCGAGGACGCGGCGCATCGCCTGCAGGAAGAACTGGCAGGTGTAGTCGGCGGCGTCGAGCGCGTGCGACGGCGTCATGGAATGCTCGTGGCCCAGTGCCGCCTCGACGTCGAGGCGGTGCATGCCGAGCTCGGAGGCAGCATGCCAGGCCCACAGCCGCGGATTGCCTTCGCCTCCGGTCATCGAGAAGTAGCAGCGCCGGTCGAGGTCGTCGGTGAGTTGATCGATGGCTGAGTGGGCCCAAGCTGCGAGTCCTGCCGTAGAGGTTCCGGCCGGCTTGCGACCGGCGCGCTCGTAACCCCGTGCCCGGGACTCAGGGTCGTCGGGCGTCGAGGTAATCATCTCTTCCCACGCGATCCCGACACGGCCGATGTGCGACGCCGCGTTGTACACCGTCCAGCCCGGGCAGTTCGGAACTGGCGCTGCCTGCTCTTCATCGCTGCGGCCGCAGATGTAGTCGATGGCGGACCGCGCCGCCGCGACCCGTTCCGCATGATCAAGCATCGTCCAATCCCAACGTTCGCACCCGTTCCTCGCCGTCGGCACGGCGCGGATATGCCCGACGCAGTCTGTCAGGCCTGCGGGCGAAGACGAAGTGGTCCGACGGTCACACCACGGCGATTTCGCAATCGCATCCGGCTACGGTGACCGGCGTCGACCGGGCGAGCGGTCAAGAAGTGCTCCGGTCGATATCGCAGGGTTGAGACGAACCGCTGGGGCGCGACATGACCAACTCCCCGATGAGTTCTGCGGCGCTGATCGATGCTGCGAACGAGCTCGCTCCGCTGCTGCGCGAGACAGCCCGCGAGGCCGAGTTGGCCCGACGCCCGCTCGACCGGGTGATCGACGCTGTCCGAGACAGCGGGCTCTTCGCACTGATGGTTCCCAAGGCTTACGGCGGACACGAAGCCGACCTCGACACCTATTTCGAAGTGACACTGACGCTGTCTCGCGCCGATGCCTCGATGGGCTGGCTGATCTCGTTCTACATCGAGCACAACTTCTGGATGTGCGGCTATCCGGAGAGCTTCCAGAAGGAGGTGTTCGCCGAGCGCCAGTTCATCCTGGCCCCTGCCACGCTGAACGCAGGCGGCGGCAGGGCGACCCCCACCGAGGGCGGCTACCGGCTCGACGGTCAGTGGCAATGGGGCACCGGCATCGTCCATGCCGATTGGGTGCTGGTCGGCGCGATGATCGACGAGGGCGACGGGCGGGTGCTGCCGAACTTCTTCGCGTTGCCGCCCGAGGACGTCGAGCCCGTCGACACCTGGTACGTGATGGGCCTGTGCGGCACCGGTTCGTGGGATATCCGCGTCGACGACGTTTTCGTGCCCGCCGATCGGGTCGTCTCGATGGTCGGGCTGATGAACGCAGCCGGCGAATCAACCCGGGTTCACTCAGGAGAGCTGTACCGCACGCCGCTCATTCCCGTGCTCGGCTTCGCCGCGGGGCTGCCCATGCTCGGCGCGGCCCAGATGGCGCTGGAGGAATACCGCTCCCAGACCAAGGCCAAGATCGCAGCGAACCACCCCGGGATCGGCGGCCCCGAACGCGACCAGGGCAAGCCGGCGATCGCCGCACGGGCCGCGCTGTCGATCGACGCAGCCGAGCTCATGTTCCGCGACGTGCTCGCCGATGTGATGGCCCAGCGCAACAGCGCATCCTTCGAGACCCGCAGCATCTGGCTGTCGCGCCTGACCCACGCCGTGTACATGTGCCGCGATGCCGTGAGGGACATCTGCTCGGTCACCGGCGCCGGCGGCAGCCGGCTGGACAACCCCATTCAGCGGGCGCTGCGCGACATCACGACCGGTTCCAACCACCTCATCTTCGACCGCGAGGTCCGCTACGCCGACTACGGACGCCTCTTGCTCGGCCAGCCCACCAGCAGATTCATGGTGTGAGATACCCGCCGGCTGTCTGCGCCAACTAGCGCCACCGCCGACCGTCCGGTCGCACATGGACATGCCCCGCGAGGTCTGTCAGGCTTGCGCCGACGGGAGTACGAGCGACCGAGGGGGTCATTCCATGTCGAACATCAACGACGTAGCCGCAGCGTTCTTCGACGCCTGCGAGACCGGCCAAGGCTGGGACGGCTGCGCCCAGTACTGCGCCGACGACGCAACGTTCTCAGCGCAGTCAGAGGCCATCGGCGACCTCACCGACCTCCGCTCGTACGCCGAGTGGATGAAGGGCACCTTGATGATCCTGCCCGACGCCACCTACGACCTGAAGTCGTGGGCCATCGACAGCGAACGCGGCAGCGTCCTGGCCTACGCCGTGTTCAACGGCACCCACACCGGAGAGGGCGGGCCGGTGCCGCCGACCGGCAAGTCGGTCAGCTCGGACTACGTGTATGACATGCGGTTCGAGGGCGACAAGATCTCCCACATGACCAAGATCTGGCACTCCGGCGTCGCGCTGCAGCAGCTCGGCTGGGCCTGACTGCAGCCGGTCGGCCAGCAACCAACTGAGCCGCCGCTCGACCGGACGATTCAGCTCGGCAGATCGTCGCGGGCGAGGAATGAACAGGAGCGTCGAGACATGGCCGTGCTTGATGAACAGCAGAGTGGCTTCCTTGCGGAGCACGTCTGGGCCATCTTGGCCACCGGCCGCAGCGACGGCTCGCCGCAGCAATCGATGATCGGCTACGTCGTGGACGACGACGGCCGCATCGTGATCTCGGCCAAGAGCTTTACGGCCAAGTGGCACAACGCCGTGCGCCAGCCGTCGGTGAGCCTGTGCGTTCCGGACGGTCGAGTCCACCTGGTGGTCTACGGCACGGCCGAGACCATCTCGGAGGATCCGCTGCGCGCCGAGCTCACCGCCGACGTCTTCGCCCGGCTCATGGGCAAGGAACGGCCCGATCCCTCAGCCATCGTGCCGATGCTCAACGAGCAGCAGCGCACCGTCATCCGCATCACCCCGACAAGCGCCATCTTCCACGAATAGCCCCCGCCGGCTGAGGCTCAGTGGCGGTGGCGGTGGTCGCCGTGGGAGTGGTCGTAGCGGTCATGGTGCTGGCGCAGCAGGTCGGCCCCGTAGTCGCCGCCGTTGGGCGTGCGGACCAGCGTGTGGACGTGGTTGCGTGAAGGCACCAGGTTGTCGAACACCACGCCTGGATGGTGGTCGAATTCGATGAGCACCACCGGATTCTGCACCCGGTAGTAGAAGGGCCCGTCGTCGCCGGTCGATCCCATCCATGAGAACCATGTCTCGTCGAGGTGGTGAGCGACCTCGTCCATCCTGATCTGTGCGTGGCCGTCGCGGGTCCATCCGACGTAGGTCGCCATGAGATTGAGCAGGATGCGCCGCTGGGCGTCGGACAGGTCGGTGGCCACGACACCCTCGTTGGGAACGACGGCGTTGTCGAGGAAGGCGCCGCCCTGCATGCGGCCGTCGAAGGGGTGCTGGAGCTCAGGTGGCAGATCGTCGGGGTGGATTGATGGCCGGAGGATGGCGCGGCCCTGCTGTTCGGCGTCGAGCGAGCGGATCAAGTCGAGCCCCGATCGTTCCTCGGCGGTGAAGACCTGGGTGCCGGCATAGGGGCCGTCGTGAACATGGCAGGGCTCGGCCCCCATGAACGTGGGCGTCATGACCAGCTGGTCGCCCACGACGGCGCAGTTGACCACCAGGTGATGGCCATCGAGTTGCCAGCCCCAGGGCTCATCGGGACCGGGCTCGCCAAAGACGGTCACGAAGTACGGCCATTCGCCGTACTCGTCGGGGCTGCCGGAGATCTCGGCGATCAGCTCGTTCAGCCGCATGATGTCGCGCGCCTGGCCGTAGCCCCGGGCCGACAGGGTCCCCCGCAGCAGGTCGAGGCCGAGGCGGCGACCCGCTGTGTCGAGCTCTTCGAGCATCACCCCGTGCCGGAAGAAGTTCATGTGCACGTTGATCCAGGTGCGCCAGTTGTCGCTGTCGAGCGGTTGGTGGGCGCGCTGGCGCTGCTCGCTCGTCAAGGCGCCGAGGAATGCCTGGGCAGCCTCGACGAGCGGCGCTGTCGACACGCCGGTCGGCGCGAGACCGAACAGGCCTTGGCGGACCGCACCGTCGACGGTCACGCCCGTGAACGGCTCGTGGCCGTGCGCGATGCGCTCATCGACGAAGGGCACGAGCGGCGGAGCGATGTCGGTGACGCGCGTGCGTGCACTCATCGGGGGCATGTGACGCACCCCGAACTCGGTCCAGTGGCTCATGGACGCCATCCTTTCAGGAGCATCACGCCGGTGCGTTCAACCGCACTCGCATCGGTCAGCGGCGGCGAGCGTCGTGCGCTTCACTGAGGGGGCTCGCTTCGCACGATCCGTGCGACAGCCCCGAACCGACAGCGAGGTGCCATGCCTGCAATGCAGCCGACCGCCGACCAGTTCCGCGCCTTCCGCGATGACCCCCACGATGGGCCCATCGCGCAGGTCAACCTGCTGAAGTTCCGGGTCAAGGCCGCCTACGGGCCAGATGAGCCCGAGCACGCAAACGACGAGTCCGGCGTCGCCGCCTACCAGCGTTACGTCGATGCCTTCCGGGCCGCCGCTGCCGAGGTCGGCGGGAGCTGCCTGCTCTACGGCCACGCCGAGCGCTATTTCATCGGCCAGGGCGACTGGGACGCCGTGCTGATCATGCACTTCCCCAACCGGGCTGCGTTCATCGCGACCCTGAACCATGCCGACTACGCCGAGATGCACCGCCACCGCGCAGCCGGACTGCTCTGCCAAGACCTGCTGACCACACGCCCGGCCGTCGCGGCTACCTAGCGAGTGCACGAGCTGACGTGAGCATGACCGCCAAGTTCGTGTTGATGGCCCCGCCTGGGGCGCCGGCAGTGCCGAGCGTGGATGTGCTCGAGGGGTGGGCGGCCGCGCTTCGTTCGGGGCACGATGATCTCGACGTCGTGATCGCCGTGACCGACGAGGACGTGCTCGACCAGCTTGGCGATGCCGACGCCGCATACGGCGTGCTGCCGCAGGGTTGGCATGCGCCGCGGCTGCGCTGGCTGCAGGCTCCGATGGCCAACCCGCCGCTCGGCTACTTCACCCCCGAACTCGCCGCCCATCCCGTCGTGGTCACCAACATGCGCGGCGTGTACAACGACCACATCGCCACGCACGTGATGGCGTTCCTGCTTGCGTTCGCCCGCGGACTGCCTCACTACGCGCACCAACAGCGCGTTCGGAAGTACCGCGGCGGGGTCGCCCCGGTACTGCACCTCGCGGACTCGACGGTGCTGTTCATCGGCGCAGGCGGCGTCGCCCACCAGGCAGCCCGCTACCTGCAGCCGTGGGGACCGAGGGTTGTCGCGGTCGACGCCCGCCCCGAGACCACCTCGGGCGGGGCCATCGACGCCGTATTCAGAGCCGAAGAACTCGAGGCTCAGCTCCCGCTGTCCGACGCAGTCGTCATGACCGTTCCCCACACTCCCGAGTCCGAACGGATGCTGGGGCGGCGCCATTTCGAGCTGATGAAGCCCACGGCGGTATTCATCAACATCGGCCGCGGCCAGACCGTCGTGCTCGACGATCTCGTCGATGCACTGGAAGCCGGCGAGCTCGCCGGCGCCGGTCTCGACGTGTTCGACCAGGAACCGCTGCCGCCCGAGCACCGCGTCTGGGCGCTGCCCAACGTGCTCATCACGCCGCACGTGGCGATGGTCGGCCCTGACATCGAGCAGCGCCGTTTCGAGCTCATCGCCGAGAACTGCCGCCGCCTGCTCGCCGGCGAACCGCTCCGCTACGTCGTCGCCGACAAGGTGCTGGGCTTTTGACCTCGCCCCGCTGTTGTAGCCCGCAGTGATCCTGCGGACCACGAATCGCTTCGAGAAAGATCTCAAGCGCGTCAAGCGGCGCGGCAACGACCTGAACGGCCGCTGGGATCACACGAGGGGAGTTCCGGGGTCGAGACCCAGCCGAATGCGGCCGTAGAGCCGCGCGTTGCCGTCGAAGTCGACGATGGCATGGTGACTGGCGGTGTTGACGTCGCGGTAGCGAGCCTGGAGCAGGCTGTCGTCGTAGATCCCGTGGGCACCCGCGGCTGCGAAGACTCGGTCGACGGATCGACGAGTCAGCTCGACGGCGTAGGCCGCGTGCCATTTCAGTTCGGCTCTGTCGTCCAGCTCGAGGCGTTCGCCCGTGCGGGCGACCTCGTCACAGCGGTCGGCGGCCTGCTCGATCAATGCACGGGCCAGGTCGAGCTCGGTGACCGATTCGGCAACGCGCATCTGGGCGCCGGGGTCTTCGGCCTTGGACGACTTGGTGTACACCTCGCGACGAGCGGCGGTTCGCTCGATGTGCAGGTCGAGGGCACCGCGACCGATCCCGACCACAGCCGCCGCGAGCTGCACGGAGAGACATACCAGCACCGGGAGACGGTTGGCGAACGTGGCACCGCCCTCGCCGTGGGGGCTGTGTCCGTCGAAGAGCATCTTGGTAGCGATGGATCGGTGGTCGGGGACGAATACGTCGTCAGCGACGATGTCCTTTGAACCGGTGCCTCGAAGGCCGAGGGTGAACCAGGTGTCGTCGACATCGACCTCTGACTTGGGAACCATGACGTGCAGGGCCCGCGTCGGGCTCTCGGCAAGCACGTCGGCGACGGCTCCGATCAGCAGCCAGTCGCCGTGGTCGACTCCAGAGGCGAACTGCCACCGACCGTCGAGGCGCCAGCCGCCGTCGACGCGCGTGGCCCTGCCCTGCGCCGCGAGCGTTCCGGGGACCCGGATGTCGGGCCCTTCAGCGAACACCTCGGCCTGACACTGCACAGGAAAGCTGCCAACCATCCATGCATGGGCATTGGACACCATCTGGACCCAGCCAGCAGACGGATCGGCGGCGCCAACGACGAAGAGGCTGGCGATCTGGGCGCCGAGACCGGCCTCGGCACCGCCGTGGACGGCGGGGGTGAGCAGACGAAACAAGCCGGCATTCGCCATCGCTCGGACGGACTCTGGTGCGACGTGGCGGAGCCGTTCGGACTCCGGGGCGTGGGTGCGAAGCAGCTGGGCGATCGATTCGGCTGCAGCCGTCGGTGAATCGGGCTCTGTTTGCGGGTGTATTCGTGTCACGCGCACCAACATATGGATGGACTGATCGAAGATCTTGGGATCTTCGCCCGATTATCAGACACCCATTTGTGTTCTCAGTACAATTCTGCGATGAACGGTGCAGACCTGCTTCGCCATGACTACGACGAGCTCCTTGCACTGCTGGTCACCGAGATCGCCCAGGCCATCCCTGGGTTCAACGACGGAATCGAGAATGCCAAGCACCCGCTGCGGCGGCAGCGCCAAGCGGCGTTGCGACTCAGTCTCACCGGGATGATTCACGCGATCGACGCCCGGCACGGAATCGTCGTCGAGCCGATGGACTGGAGCGAACACGTCGAACTCGGCCGGATGGAACGGCGTTACGGACGGCCGCTCGGGCAGATCCTGCGAGCACCGTGGGTCGCATCGCGGACGATTATCCGGTTCGTCAATGATCGGGCCGCCGAATTCGGCATCTCAGTGGACGCCTGCCATGAGACAAACGAAATTGTCGTTGAGTGGTCAGACCAAATCTCCATCGAGTTCAGCGAGGGCTACAACGACGAGACCGCTGCTCGCTCCAGCCAACTCGAAGCCCGCCGGCATCACCTCCTGCGAACCGTCCTGGCCGACACTGCTCCGACCGGCGACGCGCTTCTAGCGGCGGCTCAAGCCGCGAATTGGCGGCCCGCGCCCCGCATCCGGGTACTCGTCGCCCGCGGACCCGGACGCGACCACTACCGTCGGCGCCTCCCCTCAGGCAGCATCGCCGCCGACCTCGATGACGAACTCGTTGCGCTCATTCCCGCCGCTCACGCCACGACCATCCGCCATAGCTCTGCCGACGACGCTGTCGCGGCCCTCGGGCCGCCAACGCCTATCGGCAATTCCGCCTATTCCGCCCGCCTTGCACGTCGCGCAATCGCCCTGGCCAGCGGCAGAAGTCGGCCAGAATTCATCGACAGCACGAACTGCGAACTGGATCTCGTCGCGTTCGCCGACGTCGCAGCTGCGGAGGCATTCAGCCACCGTCTCCTGCAACCGATCGAGGACAACCCCCAACTCGTCGAAACGCTCTACGCATGGCTCTGCCACCATGGCCGGCCGCAGGCCACCGCCCACGCCCTCGGCATCCACCCCAACACCGTCAACTACCGCATGAACCAGATACGCGAGCGTGTCGGCTCGGCCATCGACAGCCCGGACCACCGTCTCGACCTCTACCTCGCATCCCATATCGCAGTCAGCGGCGCTACAGGCCTCAACGGTGAGACGCAATGAGCAACGCCGCCGTGAGCAGCTAGTTAATGTCCGCATGAGGTGCAACTTGCTGACAACCCAGCGGCGCCAAGAACGCCCGGCATGGGATCACCTCGGCCGATGGAGCGTGGCGCTATGCATCTGAGCGCATTCATCCAGGCGTCGCCGAATCATCAGATCAAGGGGATGTGGAAGCACCCTGCCGACGAGACGTCGTGGGGGTACCGGACGCTGAGCTGGTGGCAGGACCTCGTGCGCACCCTGGAGCGGGGCTGCTTCGACGGGATCTTCTTCGCCGACGTGCTGGGCACCTACGACGTGTACGGGGCGAGTCGCGAGGCTGCGTTGCGCGGAGCGGTCCAGATTCCCGGCATCGACCCCACGCTGCTGATCCCGGCGCTGGCGGCATGCACCGAGCACCTTGGCTTCGCCGTGACCTTCTCAACGAGCCACCACGCGCCGTACCACACGGCCCGGCTGTTCTCGACGCTCGACCACCTCACCGGCGGCCGTGTCGGCTGGAACATCGTGACCTCGTACCTGTCCGACGCCGAACGTCAAGGGCTCGGCCAGATCCTCGCCCACGACACCCGGTATGACCGGGCCGACGAGTACGTGGATGTCTGCTTGAAGCTGTGGGAGCAGAGCTGGGACGAGGGGGCGATCGTTCGCGATGTCGAGGCCGACACATTCACCGACCCGGCCAAGGTGCACGAGATCGACCACGCCGGCGAGTGGTTCACGGTGGAAGGCCCGCACATGGTCGAGCCTTCGCCTCAGCGCACGCCGGTGCTGTACCAGGCGGGGAACTCGGCACGCGGCGTCGAGTTCGCAGCCAACACCGGCGAGGTCGTGTTCATGTCGGTGCCGGGCAACGACAAGGGCGCCGCCGTCGTGGCGTCGCTGCGCGAGCAAGCCGCGGCGGCCGGTCGTGACCCTGAGCACATCCGCGCCCTGCAGGTGGCACGGGTGGTGGTTGCCGAGACCGACGCAGAGGCCCGGGCCATGCGCGACGAGTGGTCACGGCTGTTCTCGGTCGACGGCTACCTGGCTCTGTACTGCGGCTGGACGGGCATCGACCTCGGCGGGCACCCACCCGACACGCCGATCGACGACATCGAGGCGAACGCAATCCGCACCCAGGTCGAGCGCTGGAAGCTGGAGGATCCCGACAAGGTCTGGACCGTCGGTGATGTCGCCCGGCGGCTGTCAGACACCGCCGGCGGGTTGGGATTCGTGGGTTCGCCCACCACTGTCGCCGATCAGCTGGAGGCGTTCATCGAAACCACCGGAGTCGACGGGTTCAACGTGACAACGGCACCCGTCCCCTGGGGTTTCTCCCAGATCGTCGACTATCTCGTGCCCGAGCTCCAACGACGAGGCCGGTTCCGCACCAGCTACGAAGGCACCACCTTCCGCGAGAACTTTTTCGGCCCCGGCCAACGTCACCTGCACCCCACCTACCCCCACCCCCGCTGACGCGACTATGGGCACCGCCCCAGGTTCCGATTGGTGACCCCGTCCTCACGGAAAACGGCTCCTGACCTCATCACACCCTGCGACATACTGATCCCGAACCGGCGTCCCGAACAACAATGTTCCCCATCTGGGGTACAATCGGGACACGGCGCAGGAGATCGCACCATGGCCAAGACCGAGACGATCCGTGCTCGCGTTGAACCGGATCTGAAGATGCAAGCCGAGCGCGTCCTTCGCGAACTCGGATTGTCGGCCACTGAGGCGATCACGCTGTTCTATAGGCAGGTAGTGCTCCGGCAAGGCGTCCCGTTCGAAGTCAGCATCCCAAACGCCGAGACGGTCGAAGCGCTGCGCCAGGCCCGGGAACCCGACGAACTGACCGAATACTCAAGTCTCGACGAACTCAAAGCCACGCTGTAGCCCGCAGTGATCCTGCGGACCACAAGTCGCTTTGAGAAAGACCTCAAGCGCGCCAAGCGGCGCGGCAAGGATCTCGACAAGCTCTGGGCCGTTCTCGAGGTACTCCTGGCAGACGGCGAACTGCACTCCCGGCACCGGCCACATCGCCTATCGGGACAGTGGTCGAACTCCTGGGAATGCCACATCGAGCCTGACTGGCTGCTGATCTGGGATCGCCAAGAGGACGCTCTGGTGCTTGTCCGAACCGGCACCCACAGCGATCTCTTCGGCTAGTCACAGGACTACAACGGCCCAGTCCGACTACTTTCGCCTATCCAATTGCCGTGGAGTCACCGAGTCCAGCGGACCGATCACGACACGAAGCGAGATCAGCCCATGACCCCTGCCACCGACCCGTCGAACGACTCGGCCCGCGTCCGGGCCCTCGTGGTCGAAGCCGGCACTCAAGCGGCCGAGCTCATCGCCACCCCTGCCGCAGCCGAGCGATGGGACCAGCCTTCGGCTCTTGAAGGCATGACGGTCGGGGCACTCTCGGCCCACCTCGTACGCGCCGCCGGCGCCACCATCGCCTACCTCGACCGCACCCCGCCCGACCGGCGCCCCGACGGCGACTTGCTCACGGCGGTCACCTACTTTCACGCCGCGGTCGACTCTCCAATTCACGACCAGATCAAGGACGTCTCCGCCACCGAGTCGGCCATCGGTCACGAAGCCACCGTGGCCAAATGCCGCCAACTGGCCACCGACCTCGAAACACGGCTGGCCGAGGAACCCGCCGACCGTCTCGTCGCCGCGCTGGGAGGCCGACTGCTCACGCTCGACGACTTCTGCCGCACCAGGCTGATCGAAGTGCTCCTCCATCTCGACGACCTTGCCGTCAGCATCGGCCAGCCTCGCCCAGCCACCGACCCAGAGGGCGCAGCGATCATCATCGACATCTGCATCAACATCGCCCGGGATCGCAACGGCGACTGGGGCGTCCTCTACGCCCTGACCCGAGCAGAGCGTTCCACGGGAACCGTCTTCCCCGTCTTCTAGTTGCCAACCGAAGGGAACACTCATGTCCACGAGCGACGCACCAACCGAGGCGCAGTTGGCACGACTGCAATCTCTGCCCATGGACGCGCCCCTCGCGGCGCTGAATCTCTTCAAGCTCAACGAGGGAGCGCAGTATCAGCAGGGGGATCCAGAATTCGGCACGCCACTCGCTGAAGTCAGCGGCGAAGAGGCCCTCGGCCGCTATCTGGCCGAGGCTGGAAGGAAGCTGGAAGACCTCGGCGGCAGGGTTGTGTTCAGCACCACCGTCGATCAGGTGATGATGGGCCCCGACGAACTCGACTTCGACATCGCCGCCGTGATGTACTTCCCGACACGCTCCGCATTCTTGGCGATGCTCGCAGACCCCGGGTTCCAATCAACTTCCCGGCACCGTCGTGCAGGCCTAGCCAAGCACCACATGCTGCACCTTGCCGGCGTTCCATTCGTCGCCGCCGAAACCATCGAAGCCCTGCGACAGGCTCGGGAATCCGACAACCTGACCGAATACTCAAGCCTCGACGAACTCAAAGCCACGCTGTAGCCCTCAGCGGTCCCACGGGCGACCAACCCTGGCCGAGCGCGTCACTCGATCCACAGCGTTCCAGGCGCAGCGTCTCACCAACTCGGGTTGACGATTGCCCAAGCGCCGAAGGTGCTCAAGGGATTCAGGAAGCCGCTCCCAACCATCCGCTACGGCTAGTCGGCAAGCTTGTCTGGAAAGCAGGCTTCCAGGTCGCTTCGCGGAACCGTGGGCAGGTCCGTGCCTTGCTGCTCGTGACGACGAATCTCGTCCTCCATCTCTTGAGCATCAGTGTCCGCTATGACCATGTGTTGCGTGGAGAGGACTCTTCGGTTGCGGCGCCGAGGGCCAGCCAGACTCGCTGTTTGCTGACCACGCTGCTCGACGGATTCGTAGAGGCTCACGACACGAGTTTCGCGACGCTTCGACTACCCACGCAGCTACGACACGCCACAAGCCTGTGACCTGCACAAATGAACGCCTGCAAGTTGTGCGCCCCATACCGGGCCACGCGGCCCGCCACCGCACACCCGGGCGTAAGCCCGGCGCCCCGACGACGACCTGCTCACCGCGGTCACCTACCTCCACGCCGCCTTCGACTCCCCCATCCACGACCAGATCAAGGATGTCTCCGCCACCGAATCGGCTATCGGTCACGAGGCCACCGTGGCGAAGTGCCGCCAACTGGCTACGGACCCGGAGGGCGCTGCCATCATCATCGAGGTGCACATCGACATTTCCAGCGACCGCAACGGCGACTGGGGCGTCCTCTACGCCCTGACCCGAGCAAAGCGCTCCAGCAACACCCCCGTCTTCTAACGACGGCTGAATGACCACCCAATGCGGTAGCCCCGCTGGGGTCAGGCGACGTCGAGGAACTCGCGGAGAGCTGCTCGGATGATCTCGCTGGTGGTGGTGTGATCGGCCGCTGCTCGGGCTTCGACCGCCGCCTTCAGCTCAGGATCGATTCGCACCGGCACGACCTCGGCCGGACCCGAACCCATGGAAGGACGGTCACGCCGACGAGTCTTGAGCGCCTCGACGTCGTAGCCGGTCGATTCGACTTCTTCGGCGATGGCATCGAGATCGGCGTCGGTGAGGACCCGTGCGGTATTGGTCGTGTGGGCCGTCACTGACCGAGTACTTCCCGCGCCAAACGCTGTTTCGCCCGTTGTGCTGCGCCGTGCGCCAGCGCATCAGCTCGGTTGTTGAGCACATGAGTGGAGTGACCGAGCACCTTCTCGAAGGTGACATCTCGCCCTTGTAGCGCTCGATCAATCAGCTCGATCAGATCGACGTTCTCGACAGGCTTGTTGGACGCCGTTCGCATTCCACGAGCGCGCCAGCGCGCGAGCCACTCAGTAAACACGCCGATGACATAGGCAGAATCGGTTTGCACGACCAGCGGTCCGCCAGTGTCGACTGCGAGGAGCAGCTCAAGCACGGCCCGCAGCTCCATGCGGTTGTTCGTTGAGCGTCGCGCCCCGGCGAAGCCCTCACGACCATCCTCGGTGACCCAAGCCCATCCCCCGGGACCGGGATTGCCTAGCGAAGATCCGTCGGTTGCCGCTGTGGTGACCTCGGGATTCATAGGTCGCCTATGTCGATGAGGTAGCCCCGATTCGCCATCATCTTTGCGAGCCTTACTCCGACTTCCACCACATCTTCTTTGAACGGCAGGTACTCGAGACCGTCGATGTCGGAAGGCTTCTTCATGCCCACCTTGTCCTCAAGCAAGATCGCCACATTCTCACGACGCAGGTGTACCAGCATCATTCCCAGCTCAAGCACAACATTTTGACGGGCACGAAATTCCTTCTGGGTGTCGTCGTCGGGATCGCTGAGGTAGACGTCATCGGCAGTCGCAAGCACCACGGCGAACTGCGTCTCCTGGATGTATTTCTCCAGTTTCTCGATCAAGGTCAGGCCCTCGGCCGGAATCTGGTCGAGCATGATCGGGTTCAGGTTCCACCGGCGCAGCATGCGCTCGATCTCGTTCTTGGCATCTTCGTCGTGGCCATACACAACAAACACGTCCTTCGGTGATGAAGGCGCCTTCGAAGCCCTGGGAGCACCAGTGGACGGGGTAGATGAGAACTCTCCTTGGAGTCCCTCGATGTTCTTCCCTTGCACAACAACCGTGCCCGTGTCGTACACGCTGACGACTTGGCCGCCGTCGCAGCGAAGTCGAACGCCGTGATCAAATGAACTCTCTTCGATGACAGAGCACCCATGCGCGCCCAATACGGCCTTGGCTTCCTCGACTGTCGTCACGTCGGCGAAGCTACCTCAGCGTCTCGTACGCACAACCGCTCGTGCCTCTGCGTCTCCGATGGTCTCGACCAATGGCGGCTCACCTGCTGAGACGGTGCGCCGTTCGTTTGCTATCGCTCCCGGCCGAAGTCCCGATCAGGCACTCATGCCTGTAGTCCACTCGACGCCCATCTGTCCATTGTCGACTACCGATTGGTCGGACCGCCGCCGTTGAGCGCCAGCAGCTCACGGAGAACCTCATCGTCTGCGATGTCGGCTGGCCAGCCGTACGCTCCAGCCACCGCCGCGTCGAGGGCGTGGTGTGCGTCGGCCAGCCACTGCGGGCGAGTGTTGTAAAGGTTGGTCAGCGTGCGTTCCTTGAGTGCCATCGCCGCCTCTTCGTCGCGGGGCACGGGGCGCTTCGGATAGCCGGACGCCGGCTCATCGATCCACTCAACCCACTCGGGTGGGTTGAGCCAGCGGTCGCGCAGTTCCACGAGACGTGCGGCCTCCTCGGCGATGGCTGCTGCACGGAGATCGGACGCGTATTCGGCCGCTGGCACGCTCGGCGCTAGGCCGGACGGGAATGGGAACGTAGCGAAGATGGATGTGGGCGTGTAACGCGGGTCGTTCCCCTTACCGAGCCAAGTGCCGCGACGTAGCGACCAGATCTCGTGGAATCGGCTGTGGAGAACGCCGAACGTCGTGTCGTCGTCACGAGCGACGACGATCAGCTGATGATCGGGGCAGACGCGGGCATCGAGCCAGACGAACAGGCGGTGCTTGGCGACAGTGGGAGTTGCGATGCAGCGATGCAAGCGTTCAAGCGCATGCCGCATTCTTGGTCGTGGTTCCGCGTGGCGCCACCAGTACTTGCGGTACGAGTCGCGCCGGTTCTCCAAGCGGCGGGGGCGAACATGCTCGGCGACCCACTCGAACGGTTCTTGGTACAGGGCCGCTTCGGACTCGCCTGTTTGGACCCCGAAGTCGATGACCCACTTGCCTGCCGATCGCCGAGTCACGTCCATGCCATTGGCCCATGGCTTGAGAACGTCAGCGTTCGTCCGGCCGTTCGGGTTCGCCGGCAGTAGTAGCCACTCGCGCGCTTGGTCACCATCGATGTCAAAGGCGCCACCCTTTGTGTTGCCCATGAAGGCCACGCCTTCGTTCTCGGCGAGACGGGTGGCTTTCGTCAGGTCGATGCCGATCCCGCCGCTTTGGGCCGTCAAGTCGGTGAAAATCACATCCACCGTGGCGCCATCGAGGCGCGCCGCGGTTACGAACTTGTCTTCGGCACGCGCGAAGCAGACCAGCGACACCCGCACCGCCGCTCCGTCGATCACCCACGGCTCGTCGCTCCACGCCTCGAAGATCCGCCGATTTTCCGTCGCAGCCTCCAAGGCCCTGCGATTCGCGCCGCCTCGAATCGAATTGGTTGCAACAAGCCCGGCCCTGCTCGCCCTGCCAGACGCGATCTGCTGGCCAGCTTTCTCGAACCAGTAGCAGACGAGGTCCGCCTCCGCTGGTACCCGGTCGGCGTAGGTCGCGAACAGCTGCGACACATAATCCTCACCTAGGCCGCCGATCAACAGCTTGCCCCCGAGGAACGGCGGATTGCCGATGATGACATCGGCTTCTGGCCAGGCCGGCTCGGTGCTGCCCGGTGCCAGGATCGCATCGCGGCACTCAATGGTGTCAAGCGGCTTCAGGATTGGGTCGCGCGACTCCGCGAACCCGTTGCGCCGCATCCACTGGATCTCGCCGATCCACACCGACACGCGCGCCAACTCCGCGGCGTAGGGGTTGATCTCGATGCCCTTCACATTCGCCGGGCCGATCTCCGGGAAGGCGCGCTCCAGACCGAGCGTTTCCGCCTCGAACTGCACCCGATGCTCGAGATCCTTGAGCGCCTGCAGTGCCAGATACAAGAAATTGCCCGAGCCACACGCAGGATCAAGCACCGTGAACGCCCTCAAACGGTTCAAGAAGTTGCGATATTGCTGTGTGGCCTCATTTCGCCGCCTGGTGCGGACAGCCGCCGCCTCGGCTGCTTCCGCACGCTCCAAGACCTCGGAGATCTCTGCCTTCTCCGCTTCCCATTCCGCAAGCAATGGGCGGACCACGACAGGCTCAACGATCATCATGATCTTGTCGCGGTCCGTGTAGTGCGCCCCAAGCTGGGCGCGCTTGTCCGGGTCGAGCCCACGCTCGAACAGCGTGCCGAGGATTGACGGGTCGATCTCCGACCAGTCGAGACTCGACGCCGCCAGCACGGTCTCGATGTCGGATGCCTCCAGCGGCAGCGCCGCATCATCGTCGAATAGGCCGCCGTTGAACCAAGCGACCGACTCGAAGCCGATCCGTCCGCCGGTGGCCATCCCCCGGAACAGATCGCTAGCAAGCTCTGCAAACTGCGCCGGGGTGCGACGCACCTGCTTCAGCAACCGCGTGAACATGTGATCGGGCAGTAGCCCCACATCCTCCGCGAACATGCAAAACACGAGCCGGTTGACGAAGTGCGCAACCTCGTGCGGGTCATGCCCGCGTCCCCGAAGCGTCTGCGCGACTGTCGAGAAGGAGTCCGCCGCCTGCTCGGTGAGTGCTTGCCGAGTGTTGTCCGGCCGCAGGTGCTCAGGGTCTGAGAGGGCCCGCTTGAGCAGGTCGCGCGTCTCGGCGTCTGCAAGATCCGCGAGGTCGAACTCGTAGACCTTGCTGACGCTGTTCGTCCAATTGGTGCGGATGCGGAACCGCTCCATGTCTGAGACGATCAGCAAAGGCGGGTTCTCCAGCGCCAGGGAGTACTGCCGGAGCTGCCCAAACGCAGCGTCAAGGTCCTTCCGCTTGCCCTTGTACTCCCAGGCGAAGTGGTGGCGCTTCCACACGTCGGCCCAGCCGTCGCCGCCCGAGTCCTTACGAGCCCCGCGCTCGAAGCAGTACGACTCGCCGTGCGGGTCCACCTCCGCCGGCTTGGGTTCGCCGAGCAAGTCGCAGAGATCAAGGAAATGCTGCTGCGACGCTGAGCGCTCCGTCAGCGTGGATTCTCGCCACTTGCTAATGAACTCGTACGGCGTCACGCGATCGCTCAGAGTATCCGGTCCGCATATTACGGTGCCCTACTTGAGATCGCCTGACTTCGGTGAAGACGTGATGTGGGAGCCCTCAACTCCGGATCCGGCACATCCAGGGAATGTTCAGATGGTCGTGCTGCGACAGAAGCGCAACTCGAAGCGTCGAATAGCCAACAGTCCCTAGCTCATCGATGAGCTCCGAAACAGCTTCGGAAGCTGGCGGCCGCTATGCGGCGGCCAGGTCTGGCGTTTGGTGCACCCCGGGTGGCGCACATCCTCATGCGAACAGACGAGCCAGTCTCGTCACCGCGCGGGGGCCTCGCGGGACGAGCATTCCCTTTGTCCGAGCTGGCGGCTTCGGTACCGGTGCCACCCTGAATCGGTTGTGGACAGAAAGGGTCACCAAGTCCACTGACACGAGCACATACCGTGATCCGGGCCTCGAAGGGTGAACGCACATGGATCACGCCGCGCTCCAAGGGTCATTTCCTGAGCTTGAAATTGATCGGCACCCCTTGGGTGAAGGCAGGATCAAGGTCGCGTACGGCGCGACATGGGGCGGGACTCCGGTCGTTCTCAAGCTGGTGAAGGCAGCGCTCGTTGACGACTCCGATGGGACAGTACAGATTCCCGAGCGCACTGAGCGAGAGATTCTCGCATTGGCCAAGGTGAATTCACCCCGCGTCGCCCGAGTGTTGAGAGACCCCGAGGTTCGCGTCATCGACGAGGAGCAGTTCCTCAGTTTCCTTGAGCAGCGCTACAGCGACGACACGCTGCGAACACGTATGAGCCCGGAATGGCCCGAAGATCGCGTGGTCGATCTGATTCACGACCTACTCGCCGCGGTGTCCGCACTATCTGCGGCTGATCTGGTGCATCGCGACATCAAGCCAACGAACATCGTCTTCGACGAGGACAACCGACCCGTATTGCTTGATCTTGACTCAGCCCTGCACCAAGACCTCGACCCGCTGACATCCGAATCACTTACGGGGCCCGGGACGGCGCAGTATGCCGCTCCCGAGCAATTCTTGCTGCGGGGCCAAGTGGAGCTCGACTTTCGATCGGATCTCTTTTCGATTGGAGTTGTTGCGTTCGAAGCGCTTACGGGAACTCATCCCTTCGGGTACCCCGACGAGGATTGGTACCAACGCATGTCCAGGGGCAATCTCGACACTGACCAGCTGCGCGGCCGTTGCCGTCGGTCGCTACAGGAGCTCCTGACCCGACTACTGCTACCGGAACCCAATCAGAGATACCGCAAGATCGCCATGGCGGTCGAAGAATTGGAGCGTTGTCGATGACGATGTATGTCCAACACGGATACGGAAAGGGGGACAAGGTCCAGCGGCTCTTGCGGGAGGGCAACGCCTCTGGCGTCGTGCTAAGTCCTGCCGACGAGACTGCCGACGGTCTCGCGGTGACGGCTGCGGACGCCCGGGGCTTCGGGGCCACCGTGCTACTGGATCCCCAGCTGTACGTATCGACCATCCCGGATGGCACCGCACGCCGCCATGAAGTCAACTCCTTGGACTTCTCCGGAGTTCGTTGGTCGGCCGGTACGGAACTCGTTCATGCGCATGTCGAGCAGATACTGGACCTCAACCATCGAGTCGGCACGACTGCCGTCATTGCCCCTGCGCCCTTGCAAACGGCATTCCTTGACACATGGGCGTCGGTGACGTTCCAGTATGCGCGCGAGACCATGAGGCTCGCCGGAACCCCAACATATGTCTCGGTCGTGGTCGACGAGTCGGCGCTTGGTGACTGGAACCCAATCGCCCAGTGGCTCAACGAGGTGACCACTCTCGACTGCGAGGGCTTCTACCTCGTCATAGCGCGCAGGGATCGTCCCTATCCGCAGATCTGGGACGCAGCGCTTCTCACAAACCTGCTCCGAATCGTGTACCGGCTGGGCGTCTTGAATCGATACACGGTCATTTGGGGCTTCACCGACGTCGCTGGCCTCTTGTCGCTCGCGGCCGGTGCCGATGCCTTCGGGTGCGGATGGTTCTACTCGCTGCGAAACTTCACGAGCGCCAAATGGGTCCCAAAGACCGGTGGTGGCGTTCCCACGGCTCGCGTCCTGAGCCCCGGTTTCTTGTCTCCGGTTGAAGCACTAGGTGAAGGCGGACCCATCGCGCGCTCATCTGTTGGTGAGACAGCTTTTCCAGATCGCGCCCTGCGTTCGCGGTTGTCGAACGATGAATCAATGCCGGTGGGTGAGGCGCGACTCCAACACCTTCAAGCACTCGGAGCAATGGCCGCAGATCTTGGTAGCGAGGGCCCTGCACGAAGCGCCTCGGACGCCTTAGGTCTCGTGGAACGCGTCGACGGGCTCCTGGCAGTTGCCCAAGCTGGCCTCACCGAAACGGAGAGGCTCGGTATCGCTCTCGCCACCCGTTATCACACGGGTGTCAACCAGCTCCGGCAGGCCCTCAAGAGCTTCGCCGAGCACGAAGGTCTCGTCTAGGTACTGCGTTCGTTCTTGCGAATCGCCAACTCGACAAGCCAGAGGTCTGCTGCCAACGAGATTTCACGCCGAGGGGAACTGCGTCTCCACGCGACGCCTCCGCTCCGGTCTACGGCCACCAAACCCAGCTGGTTCTTCCTCAGGAACGCGCGCCCTACGCGCCCCACACACTCCGCAGGAAGGGCCAGTGCACTTCGATGGGTGGCATCCCGGATGCGTGCGAGCTGGCTCACGGCCCGTCTCCAATTGGACACCTTTGCCTCGACGATTAGCGAATCACTCACGCGCCGCTCAACAGGCACGGCCGGCGAACCGTTCGGTCGGAGCCATCCTCGGATCTGCAGACGAAGCCGGATCTCCCTTTCGCTACCTCCGGACAAGCCAGTCGTTCCCTCCGAGTGGACGGCCCTCGCAAGCACGCGCGCCTCAGAGTGCGTCGACAGTCGCAGGCCTCGGCTGTGGCGGAACTCAACAGTGCGTCGGGAGACTGCGATCACGACGAGGTCGGGGCGACCGGCGGGCATGTCGGGTTCCACGACCGTGATCGCGTTGCGGCCGGCGCCAGGACGAAACAGATCCCTAGAGCTCGCCTCGAGGGCGTCCGTCAGACGTACTTCATGAAGAGGGACCCCTACGCGGTATGGCCCTGATCTCATCGTGACCGAGTCTGGAACCGCAGCGTCTGTCACCGACTTGACGATACGCGCGTGCTGCTCACGACATACGCGGTAGCGGCAGGTCTCCAGGGAGCACTGGTCACGGCAGCAGGCGCCGGAGCATCCAGTTGCACCGCGGCGCGGCCTGAGCGCCGGGGAGTGGACTGTGCGCACCTAGGTCGGATGGGGGCTAAGGCACGAATCCCTGCGCGTACTCCTCCTAGTTCCCGGGCGAATCCGGCCAATCGGACTGCCAAGCATCCATCTCACCCGCATGACACAGCCCCGGCAACCCTGCCCGCCAGATCAGACGAGCGCCGAACCGAGGCAATCGCGTTCGAGAACGAGACAATGACACCTGACTATGAATACCCACACCTTCACTCTGATCGTTGACGGCCCCGATCTACAGGCAGGCGAACTCGCCGATGACGTGTTCGAGGCTGGCTGCGATGACGCGCTGCTCGGCCGAGCGGACGGCCTCC
Organism: Candidatus Poriferisodalis sp.; assembly: GCF_965204125.1. Lineage (GTDB taxonomy): Bacteria > Actinomycetota > Acidimicrobiia > Acidimicrobiales > Poriferisodalaceae > Poriferisodalis. Next base: position 3,327,780 of record NZ_OZ241968.1, read on the forward strand.
AGTTCGCCGACTTCGACCGCGAGGCCGACACCCTTCAGGACGCCGTGCTAACCGCAGTCGCCGAACTCGAGTCGATCGAGGGTGTGACCGTGGTCCGGCTCGCCGACGAGTACACCCCTGCGGCGATCAATCCCGGCCTCGAACACACCTAGCGTTCTCGACATGGACACGTCGCGCCTGCCGCAGGCCCTAGAGGTTGAGGCACGGCGGCCGTTCAAGCTGTGGATCAGGTTTGACGATGGCGTGAGCGGCACCGTGGAGCTCGCCCAGTGGTCAACTCGAGGGAACTTCGCTGCCTGGTCCGATGCGGCCTTCTTCGAGAGTGCACATCTGAGGCCGCATGGCGCGATCGCTTGGGGCAAGGACGATGCGCTGGAACTCGATCCCACGGCCATGTACACGGATCTCACCGGAAAGACCTTCGAAGACCTGCACCCGAAACCGTGGCCCGAGTTGGCTCCATGAGCTCGACAAGGAAGCAGCGCGGGAACCGGAACCCCAAACCACGAGTTTGTGCGGCGCGACCCTCAGTCGAGGCGCTCGATCGGCGGCTTCTCTAGCTCCTCGACGTGGACTCTGATGCTGGTCCTCGATGACGTCACGCCAAAGGCCTCGCGGGTGAACTGTCGGCGCGTAGTGATCAGATCGAAGTGCTTCAACTCCCTCATGGCGCGCTGCCTGAGGTACGGGCTGACTGCGTACTTGCTTGAGGTTTGACTCTCCGACAGCCACACCGCGTCCGTCTTGGCGTCGTTGTTCGATTCGTCCATCAGGATGAGCCAGAACGCGAGCGCCCGACCACTCGTGGCTGCCATCCATGCCTTCGTCCACCATGCTGATTGGAGCCGGCGGTACGTCGGTTCTCCACCCTTGGCGGCCTGCGACGATGGCTTGCTGTATCGCTCCCCCGATCCCGACTCGTGCAGGACCGTCACTCTCGACGGAAGGCCAGGCCTCTCCTCCTTCTCGATGAAGCCTTGGGCCGCGAGCCAGCTCAAGGCCTCGTACACACGCCTCTTGCCCTTCGTCGCAAACTGTGGCAGCCCCAGCAACTGGGCCCAATCGGTCGCAACGAACTTCGTATCGTGCTCCCCTCCGGGGCTTGCCCATAACAGCGACAGGTACAGCTTGAGGCGTACGTCACCGCCGCGACCGCCACCTGACCCGAGCATTTCCATCATCGGCGGCGCAGACGCTCGCTCACTATTGCGACGCAAGAACTCAGTACGGACAGGGCAGTCGCGGAGATTCCTGTGCCGACGGCTCAACCGCTGCGCCAGCCTGGCACCAGCCTCCTGCGCAAGTTCCAGCCGTAGCCGATCATGTGCCGAGAGATAGGCACTGGTAGCCGGGTTAGCGAGCTTTGAGTTCATCGCATCTGGGTACTTGGTCGCCTGCGTTGGCCGGGGCAGGACTCATGCCGGGGTGATGTAGTGGCCGTTCCGTTATACCTCGCTCAAGCCTAAGTCCGCGTGAGTGCTATAGACGGGATAGTGACACCTCATGCTAACGTATAGCTTAGACAATGGACTAACGTAGCAATCGCAAGCGCTCCGTGGCATAGTGATTTCCTGTCCGACTCCTCCCCCTCGATTGCCTGGACGTGACCCGTGTGCCCACCATTCCCCGACACGAATCCAAACAACCCCGTGCCGGGCGGTTTGCTCGGTACGACCTACCTTGTCTACGTCGATGACTCGGGAGATGAATCCCAGGATCTCCTCACTGCGCTGGCGATCCCGGCAACGGTGTGGGCAGACACGCTGCAGGCATGGAAGAAGTTCCGAAGCTGGGTTGCGCGGCAGTTTGGCATCCACGCCGATACCGAGCTGCATGCGCTGGACCTTGGCACCAATTCGAACGCGGGACGGGGCCAGTTGCCGAGCCTCGAGCCGGGCGATCGAAGCAAGATCACGCGTGCTGCGCTCAGCACGATCAGGTCGATCGCAGAACTGCGAATCCTGACTGAGTTTGCGCCAGTTCCGGAGGGCTCGGGAGGCCTCTACCCACGGCTTGTCGCCTTTGTCGAGGAGTTCTGCAAGTTCCATGACTCACACGCCATCATCTGGTACGACGGCACAGCAGAGAGTCTGGCCCGATCGACCCGGGCCACGCACCGATCTCTTCCGTACTCGCGGCGTGTGCTCGAAGACCCAATGGGCTATGACAGCTCCGAGAGTCATCTGATACAGATGAGCGATTTCATCGCCCACTCAGCGCACCATGCGGTGCTGAACGACCGTGGTATCGGGTCGGCAGACTCATACCTGCGCAAACACGCCTACCTCAAGCTGCTACCCACAGTCGACACTCCAGGTCACGTCTGGCCTGGTGGCATCGATGCCGTTGGCTTCCCGTGCTTCGCACAGCGGCTTGGCATCCGCGGCTACCCCCAAAAGCACGATGAGCCCCCAATGAAGGGGGCTCTCGTAAGCCACTCTCGTGGCTCAGACCATCTTGGCGAGCACTTCGTGCTCCGATGACCTCGACACAGACGATACACGAAGTAGCGACAAATCACCCACCACGTCGCTCCTGAGTTGCGGGGGTTGCTGACCTAGGGTCATTCCGAGAGCGGGCACTGGTGTCTGCGCGGGTCTGCGGGGGAAGGTGCACGGTTGAGCACACCGAAGGTTGGCACCACGGTCCACGAATCGACGCCGGGGTGGGACCCGCCGAGGCAGCCGCCCATGGAGGCGGCGGTGGTCGAGCTCGCGAACCAGTTGGCGGACCAAGGAGCCTGATGACCACCGCGAGGTTCAGCGCCGACGAGCTGTACGAGATCGTCGAGACCTACGCGAGCTTCGGCAATCACCACACCGGGACCCCGGCCGATACTCAGACCACCGCCTGGCTGACCGACGTCCTCCGAAGTCTTGGTGCCTCAGTGCACGAAGACCGGTTTGAGTTCGACCGGTTCGTCTGCACCTCCGAGCTGCGGGTCGCCGGCCAAGTGGTACCTGCGCTGCCCGTCTTCTACTGCGCGGCAGGCGAGTGGCGCACCACGAACCTCTCCGTTGTCGACGTCGATGTCGGCATCGTCGGCAACCCGCGCGGGCTCGACCTCTACCTCGATGCTGACCCTGACGCAGCGGCGCTCGTCATGGCCATCGGCGGGCTCGACGACCACCCCGTGCAGTGCAACCGGGTGCCGCAGATGCCGACAATTCCGGGGCGTCCCGCCGTCATCATCCCGGGCAACTGGGCCGACCGTGTCCGAGGCGCCGATGCCGAGCTGACCTTCGCGGCGACAGCCGAAGCGGATCGCAGCGCCAACGTCATCGCCACATTGGGCGCAGCCGACGCGCCAGCGATCAATATCACCACGCCGCTGACCGGCTGGACCCCCGCCGCCGGCGAACGCGGCACTGGTCTCGCGGTCGCGTTGGCGATGGCTTCCGATCTCGCCGCCGACCACCACGTCACGCTCTCGGTGTGCAGCGGCCACGAAATCGATCACACCGGTCTCAAGCACTATCTCGCCAGCCGCGATGTGGCCGGCTGGCCGGTCGTCCACCTTGGCGCATCGGTGGGGGCGATCGAGCCCGATTCGACGGGCCCCGCCGGGCTCGGTAATCAGAGGATGGTGCTGGCGACAGCCAGCGGCGAGGTTCGCGACGAGATCGACCGCCGGGTGCTCGCAGCCAACTGGCGCTTGCGCAAGGCGAATCCGTGGCCCGGCGAAGGCGGCACATGGTTCGAGGCCGGCGCATCGGTGCTGTCGTTCCTGGGCGGGTCATCGCTGTTCCACACCACCGCCGACACGGCAGCCGCTGCGACGACGCCGCAGGCCATGGCGCTGGCCGCCGAGGTCGCCATCGACGCGGCCCGGCTCTTCCTCGACAATCACCGGTAGCCGTTACTGCGAGGCCGCAGCGTCCCGGGTACCTTCACACCGGCGTGATCGGCCGCCCTTCGATCAAGGTCGACGATCGGCCGTCGACTCGAGGAATCCGAGGCACTGCGACACATGAACGTGAGCGAAGAAACCCCCACTGAGCTTCAGGCTGCTTCGGAGGCCGCTCTCGAGTGGACCAACGCAACGCAAGAGTCTCACTACGAGATCACCGGAGTCATCGACGCCGAAGACACCGTGGCACGAGCGCGAGCAGGGTCCTTCGAGCTGGGATTGGTGCTGTGCGACGGCGACGTCTGTGCCCGTGAGCAGGTGGTGGTCGAACGATCAGCCGAGGGCTTTCGCGTGTCGGCCGCCGAAGTTGACGATCCGCTGATCCCGCCGCTGCTCGACCCGCCGATCGGAGTACGCACCGGGTGGCTCAACGCCCAACTCGACAAGCACAAGTTTGTCGTGTTGGTGTTCTACCGCGGGTTGTGGTGACCTCCATGCCGCCGCGAGTTGCGCGGCTTTGGAAGATCGGGAGTCGTCGAGGAGATCCGGGCTGCTGGAGGCGAGATCTTCGCCGTCACCAGTGAGCCCCAGAGTCTCGCGAGCGAAGCCCAGGACACATGGGAACTGGAATATCAGGCGGTCGGCGACCCGCACCACGAGATCCTCGACGACTGCCGTGAGAATGGCCGGTTCGATCTCTACATCGGCGACACCGGCGTGCTCGAGCGACACTGGTCGTCGCACCCGAACGGCATCTTCCAGGCCGGAATTCTGGCCCTCGCCCAGGACCGACGGGTGCTGTACCGGTGGCACTGTCGCCCGACTCACCAGAACCGTGGCGGCGCCTCCGGTCGAGTCACCGCGTCGCATATGTGGTCTCGCGTCCGAGACGGGCTAGCCGGCGACACCGACGCCCCATGGGATACCGATCCCCCGCTCGACGCCCCAGAGGCCTTCTGGCCGTATTTCGTGGCTCAGCTGTTTGCCCATGGATGGTTCGTCAAGCCGAAGCGATTCCCGCTCGGCCGACCCGACGACAAGCCATCTGCGCGCATATCCGCGATGAAGCCACGGCTCATCGGCTTCGCCGCGGCGTGGGCCATCTGCTTCGTGCTCCTGCCGGCTCGCCGGGTCCTGCTCGCTCTGGTCGGCTACGCCGTGGCCATCACACCGGCTGTCCGCAGGGTGAACCGCGAGTTCCAGCACGTTCCCGCCGGCCGCGCGCCCGAGCCGGGCGGGCGAAGCCTCGGCACCGAGCCCCTAACGCTTCACCCTCAACAGCCGAGTCGCTGAGACGAACGGCGAGTCGGGTTACTCGAAGGTGCGCCTGGCTGTTTCCCAAGCGTTGATCTTGTCCCAGTCGTACTGCACTCCCAGCCCCGGGCCGGTGGGCACCGCGACGCATCCGTCGGCGCCCACGTCGTCGAGGCCATCGCCGTACCCGTCGGCGTAGATCGGCGGCTGCAGGCAGTTCTGCGACGTGTCGGGATTGACCAAGCCGAGCTCGTAGAACATCGTGTTGGGAATGGCCGACATGCAGTGCCGGTGCATCGGGCCGGCCGTGTGGAGCTGCACCTCCATGCCGATGGCGTCGCAGAAGTGGGCCAGCTTCATCGTGCCAGTGATGCCGCCATCCAACTCGGGATCGACGTGCATGATGTCGGTGCCGCGAGCCAGCACGAAGTCGGCCTTCTGCTCGAATCCCCGGATGTGCTCGGCGATGAGCATCGGCGTGCGGATGAACTCCCGCAGGCGCTGGTGTGCAGCGGCGCTCGAAGAGGCATCGCGGTAGGGGTCTTCGTACCAGAAGAATCCCAAGTCATCGCACGCCCGACCGACTTCTACGGCGTCCATGAACGACACCAAGGACGATGCGGGGTCGGTCATCAGCTTCATCGAGGACCCGACGCGTTCGCGAACGGCTGTCATGATGCCGATCTCATTGCTCACGCTGCCGTCGAAGAAGCCGTGAATCTTGTACGCCGGCAATCCACGCTCCTGGCATTCCTCGGCGAAGTCTGCGTACTTCTCGATGCTGTCGAGGCCGCCGGGCGTCTGCTGGCCCGGGGTCGTGCTCGCATACGTCGGCAGCCGTTCGCGGTACCCGCCCAGCAACTGGCTGATAGAGGCGCCGTACTTCTTGCCCGCGAGGTCCCACAGGGCGGTGTCGAGTGCGGCGATGCCGACCTTGTCGAAGTGCCGGAACTGGATCTTGAGGAGTTCGAAGATCCGTTCGCGCTGGGATGGGTCTCTGCCGATCAGCAGCGGCGCCATATCGCAGACCTGCGCCATGGCGTGCTCGGTCGCGCCGTAGTGGGGTGCGTAGGCGCCCGTGAGACCGTCGTCGGACTCGATCGACACCACAAACTTCGAAACGCTCGTCTCCGCCCCAGGCGAGTACGTCCAGATCGTCGGACCGACGTCGCGGAGCTGGTACGTGTAGGCCTGAACGACGATGCGGCTGATCTTGCTCATGGTTCACCTCGGTGAGATTCCTGTTGCAGCAGGCGGCGGGCAGCCCCAACGACCACGCCGACTGCCCGCTCCTCGGTGGCGGCGATGCGGGCCTCGTCGACGACAGCCTCGGACTCGGTGCGCTGGGCGATCACCCCGGCGACGCACCCAGCCCGCCAGCCGTTGGCCGCACACATCGTGAACAGCGTGGCCGACTCCATCTCGTAGTTGAGCACGCCGATCCGGCGCCACTCGGCCAAGCTGCCCCGCAGCCACCCGACGACATCGCCGGCCACCGTGTCGTAGCGCTCCTGGCCGGGATAGAAGGTGTCGCTCGACGCTGTGATCCCCACCTGATGGGGAGCGTCGAGGGCGACCGCGGCATCGACCAAAGCCCGGGTGCACTCGAACGAGGAGGCCGCCGGGTACTCCAGCGGGGCGAAGTGCCGGCTCGCCCCGTCGAGGCGGACCGCGGCTTGGGTGATGACTAGGTCACCGATCCGCAGATCGGCCTGGATCGAGCCGGTGGTGCCGACCCGCAGGAACGTCCGCACGCCGAGCTGGGCCAGCTCCTCGACCGCGACCGAGGTCGACGGCCCGCCGACGCCGGTCGAGCAGACCACCACCGGCTGGCCGTCGATCGACGCTCGATGGGTCGTGAACTCCCGGACGGAGGCCAGGTGCGCCGGCTCGTCCATCGTCTCGGCGATCCTCGCCACCCGAGCAGGGTCGCCAGGCACGATCGCCAGCGTGGCCCCGTCCAGATCGGCGGCGGTCACGCCCAGGTGCATCACCTGCTCGTCACTCATCACCTGACCCTATTTCTCAGCCGCGCACGACACCGTCGCTGGGGTGTCGGAAGCCGATCCCTGCCGAGACGCCTCGCTGTCGGCGGTTTCTGCCGTTAGTCCACTGCGGCTGGTCGGATGGCTGAAGCCGGCCGGAACGCGTCTATGTGTTCGGTCACTGTCGAGATGTACGGGCCGCCGATGAGGTCGACGCAGTACGGGACTGCGGCGAACACCGCGTCGAGGCACTCTGCGATTGCCTTGGGCTGACCCGGCAGGTTGATCACCAGGGCGCCGTCGCAGATGCCGGCAGTCTGACGCGACAGGATCGCAGTCGGCACTGCCTTCAGCGACGCGGTGCGCATCGCCTCGCCGAAGCCGTGCAGCATCTTGGAACAGGCCGCCTCGGTGGCCTCGGGGGTGACGTCGCGCAGGGCAGGGCCCGTGCCGCCAGTGGTGAGGATGAGACAGCACCCTGCTGCGGCCAGCTCGCGGATCGCTTGGGCCACCTGGTCCTGCTCGTCGGGAACGAGCGCAGCCTGCGCAGACCACTCCGAGGCCAGCACGCGCTCGAGATAGTCACGAATCGCCGGTCCGCCCCGGTCTTCGTAGTCGCCGCGGCTGGCCCTGTCCGAGACCGTCACGAGGCCGATCAGCGCGTGCGTCGAGAGGTTCTGCGTTCCGTCGGAGGTGCTGTTCACGCCGGAACCGTACCGCCCGATTGGGAATAGGTGCCATTCCCATACGCCCATCCCCATTGCTGCCGTCGAGCAGAACGAATCCACACACTGGCACTAAATGGGAATCGTTCCTATTCCTGTTATGCTCCCCCGCCGTGTCTCTCCTCGAGGCGACAGATCGTGCTCCGGTTGCGTCACCCGCCAGTTGGGCGTGGAGCCGCCGGCCCACCCTCATCAGCCTCGGGTTGCTCACTGTGGCGTCGGTGGTGGTGGCCATCGGGCTCGGTCCGATCGGGGTGGCACCTCCGACGGTCGTGCAGATCATCGGGCACCACGTGATCGGCGTGTTCGATGTCGAGAGCTGGGCCCGGACCGACGACGCGATCATCTGGGAAGTGCGCCTGCCACGGGTGCTGCTCGGCGCGATCGTGGGTTCGACCCTCGGGGTCGTGGGCGTGACCCTCCAAGCCCTGGTCCGCAACCCGCTGGCCGAGCCGTACATCCTCGGCGTGAGCTCGGGTGCGTCCGCCGGCGCGGCCGCAGCAATCCTGTTCGGAGTCGGCTCCTGGCTGGGCCGCGAATCGGTGTCGCTGATGGCCTTCTTCGGCGCCCTCGGCGCCCTGGCGCTCGTCTTGGCGCTGGCCCGTTCCTCCGGTCGCATCACGCCTTCGCGGATGCTCGTGGCCGGCGTGGCCGTCAGCTACCTGCTGAGTGCCATCACCAGCCTGCTCATCCTCTTCGCCGAGAGCGCCGAGGGTGCCCGGGCGGTGATGTTCTGGCTGCTCGGCTCGCTCGCAAACGCCGACTGGTCCACGCTGCCTCTCGGCTACCTCGGCATGGGCAGCGGCATGGTGCTGGTGTTCTGGTGGCGCCGTCGGCTCGACCTGCTGGCACTCGGCGACGAGACGGCCATGGCGAGCGGCGTCGATCCGGGACGCACCCGGCTGCAGCTCGTGGTCGTGGTCGCGATGTGCGTCGGCTTCGCCGTGTCGCTGTCGGGCGGCATCGGATTCGTGGGTCTCGCGGCTCCGCACATCGCGCGGCGGATCATCGGCCCGATCCACCGCCATCTGATCCCGGCGTCCGCAGCGCTCGGCGCTCTCATGCTGGTCTGGGCCGACGTCGCGGCCCGCATGGCATTGCAGCCCCGCGAGCTGCCCATCGGTGTCGTCACCGGCGTGCTCGGAGCCCCCGTCCTCGTCGCTCTCGTCCGAAAGCTCAGTCACAACTCCTGAGCGCGCTTGCGCTCGTTTACCCCCCTCCACGAAAGGAAGCCCCCTATGAACAAGGAGACCCCCGTGAAACTGTCAGCCCTCAAACGTCGAGCGATCGCATTGCTCCTCGTGGTCGCATTTGCGGCCGCAGCCTGTGGAGGGGGCGACGACTCCCCCACCGAAATGGCTCAAGACGACGGCTTCCCGCTGACCTTCACCAACTGCGACACCGAGTTCACCCTCGACGCCCCACCTGAGCGCGTGATGCTGATGGAAGCTGCGGCGCCCTCACTGCTGTTCGCCGCCGGCGCCATGGACCGGGTGATCGCCCGCATCGAGGACTTCCCCGAGGAGTACTACACCGCCGACGAGCTGGCCGTGCTCAACGACATCCCAGCATTGCTGGCCGAGCACACCTCGACTGGCGGAGTCGAGATATCGGTGGAGGCCATCATCGACTTCGACCCCGACATGGTCATCGGTTACGACACCGCCACCCTCACCCACGACTCGCTCGCCGACGTCGGCATCCAGCTCTACGTGATGCCCCCGTTCTGTGACAACCCGCCGACGCCGTCGTTCGAGAGCATTCTGGACGAGGTCCGCTTCTACGGGGAACTCTTCGGCACCTCCGAGACCGCCAATGCGAGCGCCGACGCGCTGGAGGCCGCCGTGGCCTCCGTGGCCGATGCGCCGGTTGCCGAGGGCCAGACCGCTGCTGCGCTGTATGTCAGCTCCGACGGCAGCGCCATCTACGCCTATTCCTCGCTCGGCATGGTGCATCCGCTGATGGAGGCCCTCGGCATGACCAACGTGTTCGCCGAGCTCAGCGAGCGGGTGCCCGAGGTGTCGATCGAAGAGGTCATCGGTCGCAACCCCGAGATCTTGGTGCTGCTCTACGACGACTTCGGCCTCACCCCCCACGAGATCAGCGCACTGGTCACCGACCTCCCCGGTGCCAGCAGCATCACCGCGGTCGAGCACGGCGCTGTGTACCCGCTCCTGTTCAACTGGGCGGAGCCGCCGACGCCGCTCGTGGTGAAGGGACTGTCTGAGCTCAGCGACCAGATCACCGAATGACGAAGCCGTGATTGAGGCCACCGGCATCGAACTGCGGCTCGGCGCCGTCGATGTCCTGTCCGGGGCGCAGCTCAGCACGCGCCCCGGACAGGTCGTCGGCCTCATCGGTCCTAACGGCAGCGGCAAGTCATCGCTGCTGCGCTGCCTGTACGGCATGCTCCGCCCGCACAGAGGCGCCGTTCTCATCGACGACGCAGCGATCGGTTCGATGTCGCAGCGCTCGATTGCCCGTGCGGTCGCCGTCGTCACTCAGGACGCCTCAGCAGACGGGATCGACATCACGGTCGGCGAGTTCGTGCTGCTGGGACGCCATGTGCATCGCGGCGACCATCAAGGCTTCACCGACGACGACCGCAAAGCCGTACTCGACGGGCTGGAGATGGTGGACATGTCGGGGTTCGCCGACCGCAGCATCCACCACCTGTCAGGCGGCGAACGCCAACGGGTGATGATCGCCCGCTGCATCGCGCAGCAGAGCCCGGTCATCCTGCTCGACGAGCCCACGAATCATCTCGACGTCCGCTACCAGCACGAGGTGCTCGCGCTGGTCCGGCACCTCCAGATCGACAGCATCGTCGTGCTGCACGACCTCAACCTGGCCAGCCGCTACTGCGATCATCTCGCCCTGCTCAACCACGGCAAGGTCGTGCACCAGGGCCGGCCCGACGACGTGCTGCGAAGCGAGCTGCTCGAACCCGTCTACGGCATCGAGGTGCGACGACTCGCCGACGGGCACCACTCCCACTTCGCGTTCGGCCCACTCTCGCCGTGATGGGCAGCGAGCGATGAACACCGCGCCGAACGGCTGGGCTTTCCCCGCCTCCATACGTGTCCAGGTCTGCCGCGGCTGTTGTTGCGGAACCGAGCGAAAGCACCCCGAGACCGATCACGACGGGCAGCTCGCCGCAATCGCGGCCGTCGCTCGAACTCGCGTGGTGGACTGCGTGGACGAGTGCGCGTACTCCAATGTCGTGATCGTCCGCCGCGGCGACGGGACATCGGTGTGGCTCGGCGGCATCAACGACGCAGCGCTCACTGATGCGGTGTGCGAATGGCTTGTCGACGGCGCCGCGCAGCCGCCGCCTCCGGTCCTTCAGTCGAAGGTCTTCATCCGAACGTCAAGTGCAGTCGGGGCAGATGCCGAAGACGTCGAGCCGGTGAGTGTTCGGCTGGAACCCGCTGGTGTCCAGCGCTTGGTCGAGTGATGTCTGGAGGCTGCGTTCGTCCGCGGCGGGCATGAAGAAGTCGTCCACCGTGCCGCACACGGTGCAGATCGTGTGGTGGTGGCGGCCGATGATGTCCTCGGAGAACTCGTAGCGAGTGGGGTCATCGATCCCGACGACACGCCGGACGATGCCCACGCTTTCGAGATCGGCCATGTTGCGGTACAGCGAGCTCTGGGTGAGGCGAGGCCGGAGCTCGAGCATCTCGGGGATGGTCGCCGGTCGAGCGGCGCGAACCAGGAGTTCCACGAGTTCTCGCCTACCCTTGGTGTAGAGCTGCCCGGCTTCGTTCAGGCGGGCCGACACCAGTTCGTGGGTCTCGGCGAGTCGCTCGCCCATCAGCACATTCTACCGAGGCTGGTTACGCCAGCTTGAAGGCATCGCGCGGCCGCTATGCGGTGACTCGGGCGACGAATGCGGCAATCTCATCGATCACCTCATCCCGGTTGGTTTCATTCACCAGTTCGTGGCGGGCGCCCTCGTAGAGGCGGATGGTCTTGTCGTTGCTGGGCATCGCCTGCACCGCCTCGAGCGAGGTGCGGTAGTCGACGAAGGGATCATCAGTGCCGTGGCAGAACAGCACAGCCATCGTGAGGGCGCTGACTTGGGCCCGGAATCGGTCCAGGGCGATGACCTCGGCTTCGAGCAAGGGCCGCTTGTACTTGCCTCGGTAGATGAGCGGATCGGTGGCGTAGGCCTCGACAGCGGCCGTGTCACGGGACATGCCCGAGAAGTCGGTCGTGGCGGGAGGCAGCTCTGGCTGCGCCAAAACCTCCCGGGCCCAGTTCCAGTCGCCGATTACTGCGCCAAGCAGGACGATGCCGGCGACATCGTCGGGGTACTCCTGGGCGAATCTTGAAGCGAGCAGCCCGCCCATCGAGTGCCCGATCATCACCATCGGCAGCTCCGGATGCTCGGCCTGCGCGATATCTACGAGCGTCCGGAGGTCGTCGACCACGTGCTCGAAGTCGGTGATGAGCGCCCGCTCGCCGTCGCTGCGACCGTGCCCCATGTGATCCTCGCCGTAGATCACTGCGCCGTCGGCCATCAGCCGCTCGGCCAGGTGGTCATAGCGGGCCGCGTACTCGGCGTAGCCGTGCACTACCACCACTATGCGGCGGGTCGGGCCGTCGGGAGCCCATCGCTCGTAGTGAATCGACCCCTCTGACCCAGCGAACTTCGGCACGGGCGCGGTTCTAGCACTCCCGCACACCGGCGCCCTTCGTGCTCAGTCTCGTAGGAACCGTTCTCATTCTGGTTAGAGTCCCTGTCCGGCTTCCATCGTCGAAACACACCCCCATGAGCACGGCACCCGACGAAACCCCGCACACCCTGGAACGGGTGGGCGAGGCCAAACTCCCCACGAAGCACGGCCTGTTCACGATCTTCGCCTACACCGGAGAGGGCGCGGGCGAACACGTGGCACTCGTCTTCGGCGATCCGCACTCGCGTCGCAGAGTCCCGGTTCGTATGCACTCCTCGTGCGTCACCGGTGACGTGTTCGGCTCGTTGCGGTGCGACTGCGGGCAGCAGCTTGAGCTCGCGATCCAACACGTGACCGGCGCAGGGGCCGGCGCGATCCTCTATCTCGACCAGGAGGGCCGCGGGATCGGGCTCGCCAACAAGATCCGGGCCTACCAGTGCCAGGACACCGGCTTCGACACCGTGGACGCCAACACCACGCTGGGTTTCGAGGCCGATCAGCGTGACTATGCGCCCGCGGCCTGGATCCTTCGTGACCTCGGCATCACTGACGTCGAGCTGCTCACGAACAACCCCCAGAAGGCAGAGAGCCTCCGCGAGAACGGGATCGCCGTGGAACGCGTGCCGCTCGCGGTCGTGCCGAACCTCCACAACCACCGATACCTCGAGACCAAGGCCCGCCGACTGGGCCATCAACTTCCCGCCACGAACGGGCATCACCCGGCGTGGTCACAGCAGCAGGGGGATTTCCCAACGGATGAGCACTTACACGCTTGAACCCATGCCGACCACCCTCGTGGGAGAGGGCAGCGTCGCCGATCTCGCCGGGCACGTACGGGCCAACGGCAGCCGCGCCTTCGTGGTGAGCGACCCGGGCGTGCGCGCCGCGGGCATCGTCAACACGGTCATCGACGCGCTCACAGCCGATGGCCTCGAGTGGACGGTCTTCGACGACGTCGACCCCAATCCGACCGATGCCAACGTGGCCGCTGGGGTGGAGTCGCTGCGAGGATTCGGCACCGAAGACGTCGTGATCGTGCTCGTCGGCGGCGGGTCGGTCATGGACTGCGGCAAGTACATCGCGATGGCAGCTCCGTCAGGCATCGAGGACTCGTCGCTTGCCTTCTCGCCCGAGCTCGACGACGCCGACCGGATCGACTTCGCCACCCTGGCGCCGCCGGCTCGGGCCAGTGCGCCGTGCGTGCCCACGATCGCGGTGCCCACCACCTCTGGCACGGCATCGGAGACCAACGGCGGTGGCCTGATCACCCGCACAGAGGACCATCGCAAACTGACCTTCAGCCACCCCGACGTTCGGCCGCGCGCTGTTGTGCTGGATCCGCTCCTGACCGTCGGGCTTCCGTCGGGTGCCACTGCGGTGTGCGGCATGGATGTGCTGACGCACGCCATCGAGGCCTACACGTCCACCGCGTCGAACCCCTACGCCGACGGCCTCGCGCTGCAGGCCATCCGGCTCGCCGGGCAGTGGCTCCCCCAGGCCGTCGCCGTCGGCAGCGACGTGCAAGCCCGGGCCTCGATGCAGATCGCGTCCCACCTGGCCGGCCGTGCGTTCTCGTCGGGCCCGCTGCTGGGACTCGTCCATGCCACCGGTCATCCCGTCTCGGGCACCTTCGGCGCGGCCCACGGGCAGACGCTCGCCACCATGCTCCCCCACATCATGCGCTTTAACCTCGAGTCGGTCTCCGACCGCTACGCCGACGTGGGCCAAGCGCTCGGCGTTGCCCGCGACCCGCTGGCGGCCATCGAGGCAGTCGAGACGCTGTCCGCGACCGTCGGGACCGACCGCAGCCTCAGCGACCTCGGCGCCACGGCGCAGGACATCGACGCGCTCACCACCGACGCGTTGCGCGACCTCATCATTCTGAATACGCCGCGCTACCCGAGCCGGGAAGAAGTCCATGCGCTGTACGAACAGGCGATGTAAGTGAGCCAGCACGACCGTCCTGCTTCTGGGGACCTCAGTAATCTCGCCGTCATGGACGCTGCCGATGCCAAGAACATCGTTCGTGCTGAGATCGACCGCCTGGCGCCAGCGCTGCTGGATCTCTCGCACTCGATCCACGCCAACCCCGAACTCAACTTCGAAGAGCACCACGCCCACGAAGCCCTGACCGGCGTGTTGGAAGACAACGGGATCGACGTGACGCGGGGCGCCTACGACATGCCGACCGCGTTCGACGCCCGCGTCGGCGCTGCCGACGGACCCACGGTCGCGGTGCTGTGCGAGTACGACGCGCTGCCTGGGATCGGCCATGCGTGCGGTCACAACATCATCGGCTCAGCGGGGCTCGGCGCAGGCATCGCAGTGGCGAAGGTTGCCGAGGCCCTCGGCGGGCGGGTCGCCATTCTCGGGACGCCCGCCGAAGAGGGCGGCGGCGGCAAGGAATTCATGATCCGCCGCGGCGCCTTCGACGATGTCGATCTGGCGATGATGGTGCATCCCGCCGATCGCGACCTCCGCACGTTTCACGCGATCGCCATCCAGCAGTTGCACGTGACCTACGACGGTCAGGCGGCCCACGCGGCTGCCTCACCGCACCGGGGCCGAAACGCTCTCGATGCAGCCGTGCTCGGCTACAACGCGGTCGCTGCGCTGCGCCAGCACATCCGACCCGACGAGCGGATCCACGGCATCTTCACCGACGCAGGCGACAAGCCCAACATCGTGCCGTCGCGCGCTGCCGCCGAGTGGTACGTGCGCAGCCACAAGATGGAGAGCCTCGAAACGCTCAAGGAGCGGGTGCAGCGATGCCTGCAGGGAGGCGCCGATGCCTCTGGGTGCGAGATGCAGGCCGAATGGATCGATCCGCCGTTCTACGACATGATCGACAACCACCCGCTGCTCGACGTGTACGTGCGCAACGCCATGGACGTCGGGCGTCATCCGTTGCCCTCGGAGGAAGGGTCGATGGTGGTCGGATCGACCGACATGGGCAACGTCAGCTACGCCGTCCCGTCCATCCACCCGATGATCAAGGTCGCCCCCGAGGGCACCCCGATTCACACACCGGAATTCGAGGTGTACACGGGTCGCGAGGAAGGCGACCGGGCGGTCATCGACGGTGCGCTCACCCTGGCGCTCACCATGGTCGACTGCCTCGCCAGCGCGGACACTCGCGAAGAGATCCGTGCCGCATTTGCGGTCAGCGCATAGCTTCATCGAACGAGCAGCACAGGAGCGTTGCCTTCCATGCCACTGACCCAGTACCGGATTGACCGTGACGGCGCAGACCGTCTGCTCTTCCTCATGCACGGCTACACCGCCGAGCAGCACCACCTCGCGTCGTATGTGCCGCTCGTCGACCCAGACGAGCGCTTCACCGCGATCGCGCCGCGGGGTCCTATCGACATGCCCGACGGCGACGGTGCGGGTTGGTGGTCGATCGACCTCGAGACGTTCGAACAGAAGATCTCGCAGTTCATGCCCTCACTCGAGATGCTCGAGTCGTTCATCGCGGACGAGGCCGGCAAGGCCGGCGTGCCGCTCGAACGATGCATCGTGGGCGGGTTCAGCCAGGGCGGCTACCTGTCGCTGGCGCTCGCCGGCAGGGCTGGTGCACCCCGCTACGCCGGCGTGTGGGCTATCTGCTGCGGTCTTCCGAGCGCGCCGGGGCTCAACCTCGACCTGTCCAACGGCGACGGTCGACCGGCGCTCTTCCAGTGGGGAACCCGCGACATCTTCATCGGCCAAGAGCAGCCCAAAGAGGTGATCGCGGCCCTTGACGATGGCGGGTGGAGTCTGCGACACCACGCCTATGACATGGCTCACAGCCAGACCATCGAAATGATGATCGACGCCCGCGAGTGGCTCGCCGGGGTCCTCTGAGCTGTACTTCTAGACAGCCAGTTTGACCAGGCCGCCGTCGGCCCGACCGACCAGGAGGCTGTTGTCGCTGACCCACCGGAGTCGACTGGTCGCCGCATCGGACTCCAGTGCGGTCACCGGCGACAGGTCCTGGCCGGCGCGGGTCGGGGCCGCCCACACAATGGTGCGGCCATCTCCTCCTCCCGTGGCGACAGACTTGCCGGAGGGATCCCAATCGAGGTCCTCAATGTGCTTGTCGTGACCGGAGGCCGCGGCCGGCGCGGTACCGGCGGGGCCCTTGCCGCCGAAATCCCAGACGGTGATCTCGCCGAGGCACGCAACCGCGAGCCATCGGCTGTCGTGGCGGAACCCGATTCGCTCGATCTTGGACGGATAGCCGGACATCGAGAGGTCCTTGCCGCTCCAGAGCCGCCACAGATGCACGGTCGCGTCTTGGGCGCCGGCGCAGGCCCATGCTCCGTCGGGGGACATCGCCAGCGACAGCAGCGACCCCTTCCAGTCGAAGCGACGTCGACGGCCGGTCCGTGGCCCCACGACATCGTGCCAACCGATGCCGCCGTATGCGGTTGCACCGACACGGCTGCCGTCGGCCGACCAGGCGACCGCCGTCACCGTCGAAGGCTGGTCGTCGAAGTCATGGAGAAGCGCACCGTCGTGGTCGGTGATGAGCAGGTGCCGGCCCGCGCCGACGGCGAGCACGGGCGCGTTCGGTGACCAGGCCAGTGCCGTCACCCAGGCCGACGTGTCGACAAGGCCCTGAGCGGCACCGGTGCGGTCGTAGATCCGCACGCAGCCGTCCTGGCCCCCGACTGCCACGCGGCTGCCATCGGACGACCAAGCAGCGCTCAGCACCCCCATCTCGTGCCGTTCCAGCGCAGTGGCCGAGCCGTCGTCGACGTCGATGAGGGCAGCGTCACCGCCTAGGGATCCGATCACCGCCTGGCCTTGGTCCCGGCACACCTCGAGGACCTGCACGTAGTCGTCGACGTCCACCCGCCATTGTGCGATGGGTGTTGTGCCGGTGTCGGTCATACCAGGCAGGACCTGAAGCTGGCCTCCAGTGACTCCCGGTCGAGGTTGCGTCCGATGAACACGAGACGGTTGCGTCGTTCCTCGCCGTCTCCCCACGTCCCTTGGGGTTGGCCGTCAAGCAACATGTGGACGCCCTGGAACACGTAACGCTCGTCCCAGCCGGCAATCGACAGGATGCCCTTTGAGCGGAAGATGTCGGTTCCCTTCGTGCGCAAGAGTTCGCCCAGCCATTCGTTCAGCCGGTCGATATCGAGGTCGCCTTCGGCTTCGATCCCCACCGATGTCACGCTGAGGTCGTGCTGATGCTCGGCATCGGGGTCGAGGAACTCGGGATCATCGGCCAACACACGATCGAGCGAGAACGCGCCGACCTCGAGGATGGCATCGAGGTCCACCTTGCCGTGCTGGGTCCGGATAATCGGCGGCAGCGGGTTGATCTGTCGGATGCGGGTCTCCACATGGTCCAGCTCGTTGTTGTCGGCGAGGTCGATCTTGTTGAGCACGACCCGGTCGGCGAACGCCAGCTGCTCGACGGCTTCGTTCTCGACCCCGTCGGGCTTCTCTTCGTCCAGATGCGGAACCAAGTGCTTGGCGTCGACCACCGTGACGATGGCATCGAGCCGCAACTGGGCTGACATCTCGTCGTCGACGAAGAACGTCTGAGCCACCGGTGCCGGGTCGGCCAGCCCCGTCGTCTCGATGAGGATCTGGTCGAACCGGTCCTTGCGCCTCATCAGGTTGCCCAGAATGCGGATCAGATCGCCTCGAACGGTGCAGCAGATGCAGCCGTTGTTCATCTCGAAGATCTCTTCTTCGGCGTCGAGGACGATGGCATCGTCGATGCCCACCTCGCCGAACTCGTTCTCGATCACCGCAATCCGCTTGCCGTGCTGCTCGGTGAGGATGTGATTCAACAGCGTTGTCTTGCCCGCACCGAGAAAGCCCGTCAGCACCGTCACAGGAACTCGATCATCAACCATGACGTAGATGGTAATGATTCCCATTCCCGGGTACACGGCGACGAGTCAAGCCCGAGGTCGACTGAGGCTTCCCCAGCTGCCTCGGCGGTCACTCCTAGTCGCCGACGCGGATGGTGAATTCGAGGCCTCCCGTGAAGGGCAAGGTCATCGTGCGGAGCTTGTTGGCGGGGTCATTGAGGAACTCGAAGTAGGGCTCGTAGCCCTGAGCGGACGCAATGGTGTTGTCGGTGACGACGACGGCGCCGGGACGCAGGGCTGGGGCGACCAGCTCCAGCGCGTCGAGCGCGACGTGCCAGATGTCGACGAGCAGGAAGTCGACCGGTCCCCCGCAGTCGACCAGCGTTTCACGCAGATCGCCCTCGCGAAGCTCGATCCACGGCGCGAGACCCGCCTCATCGAAGTTGGCCCGGGCAATGGCAGCCTTGGCCGGCTCGTACTCGGTGGCGATCACCACGCCGTCGTCATGTCCGTTGTCCCGCACAGCGGCAGCTAGGTAGAGGGTGGACACGCCGTGCGACGTGCCCGCTTCGACAACACGGCGAGCGCCGAGCGCACGGCCGACCTGGTAGCAGAACGTCGCCTTGTCACGATCGAGCGCGACGAGCTTGTCGCTATAGAAACGACGCATGTTGTCGTCGAAGCCACGCTGGCTCCGGTCCTGGCCGCTCACACGCCGTTGCTCCGCAGTGAACGCCGACGTCTCGGCAACTTGCTCGTCGCTCTGGGCATGCAGCCGGTCGAGCAGCCCCTCCAGCACAGGATCATGCAGCGGTGACGTCATGCGGTTCCTCTCCCGATCGCCGTGTGTCCTCGGCTGGACGCGTGGCGACGGAGCTGACCGACACGTCTCGCCTCGCAGTCGCCATCCATCCGGTCTCGGTCGTTCGCTCGTCGGCGGTCGAGGTCATGCCCTGCTTATATAGCGGAGAGCGGAGTGAATCTCGCACTGCGTTACCGGGGGAAAGGGGGACGCGATGTCGGATTCGTCCGAGTTGGATCCGCGGGGAACCAGGGCGGCGCTCGACGAGGCCAGCCATGCGCCGGGTGCGATCTATGCCAGCCCGGAGATCTTCCGTCGCGAGGTGGACGAGTACTTCAAGCGCGAGTGGCTGTATGTGGGACGGGTCGAGGAGCTGGCCGATCCGGGCGACTTCATGGCGCTGCGCCTGGTCGGCGAGCCCGTGCTGCTGTCGCGCGATCGGGACGGCGAACTGCACGCCAACTACAACATGTGCGTCCACCGGGGCGTCGAGGTTGCCTACGGATCGGGCAATCTCAAGGCCTTCAGCTGCCCCTACCACGGCTGGGTTTACGGTCTCGACGGCCAGTTGAAGGGAGCTGCCTACATGGCCGACTCCAAGGACTTCGACGTCGCCGACTGCGCTCTGACACCGCTGCGGCTCGATGTGTGGCGGGGCAACATGTTCATCAACTTCGACCCCGACGCCCGGCCGCTGGCCGACGCGATGGCCGTGCTCGACGAGGAGTTCTCATTCCTCGGGTGGGAGAAGTGCCGCCTGGGCAACAAGATCGACATCGACCTGGCGTGCAACTGGAAGTTCGTGCACGAGAACCTGATGGACTTCTACCACGTCGGTGTGCTGCACGCGGGAAGCTTCGGCGCCAACTTCAGCTTCGAGCCCGACCACGTCAACATCAAGCCCGACGGCGGTCTCTCGATCTTCTACAACGCCGGCCCACCCACCCCCGGGGCCGAGCCGCTGCTGGGCAAGATGCCGTGGCTAGAGGACCGCCCGCACAGCTTTGCCTGCACTGCGTTCAGGGCGCCCAACCTGACGTTCTTCGGCCGCATCGACTGCATCCGCCCGATGATCGCGTGGCCGATCGACGAGGGCCACACCCGGGTGATCATCTACCACCTGTTCCCCGAGGAGTTCTTCGACCGGCCCGACTTCGACGAGACGCTGAAGATCTACCACGACTACCAGATCCTGGTGCTCGAAGAGGATCGGCTGATGATCGAGTCGATGCAGCAGGCGATGAGCTCGCCCACCTACCGGCCCGGGCGCATGAGCACCCTGGAGAAGGGCATTCACAACTACCTCAACGGCTACCTGGACCGCATTGTCGACGGGGCGACCCCATGACCGCGACGGTTGCGGGCGCAGCCGACGTGCTGATGCGCGACTACATGGCGTTGGAACCCGGCGAGACCGTCGTGATCACCGCCGACACCGACAGCGACCCCGAGGTGTGGCAAGCGATCCACCGAGCATCGCTGCTCGCCGACGCCAATTCATCGGTGATGCTGATCCCGCCGCTGCCGTATCAGGGCCGCCTCGCCGACCCGTACCTCACGCCGGCAGTCTCGGCTGCAGCGCTGGCCGCCGATGTGTGGATCGACCTCACCTTCCCCTACCTCGCCGGCTCGGAGCTGCACGACCGGGCGATGGAGGGTGGGCACATCCGCTACCTGCTGGGCGCCGACCTCAACGCCGGCGGCCTGCTGAGGCTGTTCGGGCGGGTCGATCTCGACCGCTACTTCGCGGTGCACCATGCCTTCGATGCGCTGGTGAACGACGCCGAGGGCAAGACCGTGCGCATCACCGACAGCGGCGGCACCGACGTGAGCTTCACGCTCGGGCCGCGTGGGTTCTCCAAGCCGAGACGGGCCGACAAGCCAGGAACGGTGCTGGTGCCCGGGCAATGCACGCTGTTTCCCGAGGTCGAATCGGTGAAGGGGCGCATCGAGATCGGCGCCATCTTCCACGAGTACTACACCCGGCTGCCTGCACCCATGTCGCTCGAGGTCGACGGCCGCATCCGGGCCATCTCTGGCGGCGGCAACGAGCACACTGTCGCCGACCGGGCGCTGCGGCGAGCGGGCTCCGACGGCAACTACGGATACGTCATCCACTTCACCCACGGCATCCATCCCACGGCCCGAGTCACCGGCGATTCGTTCATCGAGGACACCCGTACCCAGGGCAACAACGCCATCGGCATGGGCATGCCGTGGTGGGATCCCGGCGGTGGTGAGAACCACCCTGACGCTGTGTTGTTCATGCACACGATCGACATCGACGGCCAACGTGTCGTCGAAGACGGCGCCATCGTGGGCCCTGAGTCGCTGGTGGCGCTCGCGGCCGAACTGCAGCCGGTTGTCTGAGCCGCCATGAAACCCGCCCCGTTCTCATTTGTCGCCCCCGAATCGCTCGACGAGGTGGTGAGCGCGCTCGCCGAGCACGGCGACGACGCCCGGGTACTGGCCGGCGGCCAGAGCCTGGTTCCGCTCATGAACCTCCGGCTGGCCCGGCCCGAGGTGCTCGTGTCGATCAACCGCTGTCACGAGCTCGACTACATCCGGCTTGCGGATGATCGCCTCGTCGTGGGTGCGCTCGTGCGCCAGATCGATGCCGAGACCAGCCCGCTGGTGCAGGCCGAGTGCCCGCTGCTGGCCACAGCGCTCCCCCACGTCGGGCTGCCCGCCACGCGCAACCGTGGCACCGTCTGCGGCAGCCTGGCCCACTGCGACCCGCTGGCCGAGCTGCCGGCCGTTGCGCTTGCGTTGGAGGCCGAGCTGGTGCTCACGAGTGCCGCCGGCGAACGTCGGGTGCCGGCCCACGACTTCTTCGTCACCGAGATGACCACCTGCATCGAGCCGGGCGAGGTCGTCTCGGCTGCCGCGTTCAGGCGCCAGGACCCAAGTGAGCGAAGCGCTCTGCACGAGGTCTCGAACGGGGGCCACGCATTCCCGGTGGGCGGTGTGGCGCTGCGGTGGGCCAGCGCGGACGGCGTCTGCACGATGGCACGCATCGCGGCGTTCGGCGTGGGGTCGGTGGCCCAGCGCTTGGTCGACGCCGAGAATGCGCTGGTCGGCTCCGATCTCGGTCCAGCGGCAATCGCGGCTGCCGTCGAGGCTGCCCGCAACGCAGTCGACCCGACCGGCGACATCCACGCCGACGCTGACTACCGGCGACACCTGGTCGGCGTGCTGCTCGAACGCGGCCTGCTGGAAAGCGAGGCACCATGAGCGATGAAGTCCAAGTGACCGTCACCGTCAACGGGCGACGCCGGGAAGCGCGGCTGGAGCCCCGGAGGCTGCTCATCGACTTCCTGCGACACGATCTCGGCCTGACGGGCGCCCACATCGGCTGCGAGCAAGGGGTGTGCGGCGCGTGCACGGTGCTGCTCGACGGCCGCACTGCTCGCAGCTGCCTGCACTTCGCCGTGGCGGTCGACGGGTCCGACATCCGCACCGTCGAAGATCTGGCAGACCTCCATCAGCTCCATCCGATCCAGGAGATGTTCCACCAGAAGCATGCGCTGCAGTGCGGTTTCTGCACGCCGGGATTTCTCCTCACGACGGTCGAGCTGCTAGAGCGCACCGCCGACCCCGACGAAGCCGCCATCCGGGAGGCACTGATGAACAACGTCTGCCGCTGCACCGGCTACGCCAACATCGTGGATGCGGTGGCCGAGGCCGCGGTGGAGCTGCGCCGGGGGAACGGGGCATGAGCAGCGAACACAACGGCGCTGTCGGGCAGAGCGTCCTGCGCCGGGAAGACGACTACCTCCTGCGAGGCCAGGGCCGCTTCGTCGACGATCTGCCCACGCCGCTCAACACCCTGCACCTCGCCTTCGTGCTCAGCCCCTACGCCCACGCTCGGATCACCTCGATCGACACGAGCGAAGCAATGGCGCTCGACGGCGTAGTCGACGTGCTCACCGGAGCGGATCTCGCGGCCATGGTGAAGCCGATCGCTGCCCAGATCGAGCTGCCCGGCTACAGCTTCAACACCCGCGACGTGCTCGCAGTCGACGAGGTGCGGTTTGCCGGCGAGGCGGTGGCCGTGGTGGTGGCCGAGAGCCCGTACCTCGCCGAAGACGGCATGGAGCTGGTCGACGTCGACTACGAGCCGCTGCCCGCCGTCACCGACATTCACGAAGCCACCGATCCCGCCGCCCCGCAGGTCAACCCGACCGTGCCGGGCAACGTCTATTTCGAGGGCCGGTTCGCCACCGACAATGTGGCCGCCGGCTTCGATGCGGCTGCCCACGTGATCGCAGAGGACTTCCACTCGAACCGCGTGACCGCTGTTCCGATCGAGCCCCGCGGGTGCCTCGCCGTGCCCGAGCAGCCGAACAACCTGGTCTTCTACTCCTCCACCCAAATACACCACCTGCTGCGGACGGCCCTGGCCGAGTTCCTCGACGTTGCAGAGTCGACCCTGCGGGTCGTGGTGCCCGATGTCGGCGGCGGTTTCGGCATCAAGGCCGCCCTGTACCCCGAAGAGTTCGTCTGCGCCGCGCTCGCGCTGCATCTGCGCCGGCCCGTGAAGTGGATCCAGGACCGGTACGGCGCCCTGCTCACCGACGTGCATGCCCGCG
Organism: Candidatus Poriferisodalis sp.; assembly: GCF_965204125.1. Classification (GTDB taxonomy): domain Bacteria; phylum Actinomycetota; class Acidimicrobiia; order Acidimicrobiales; family Poriferisodalaceae; genus Poriferisodalis. The sequence goes on from NZ_OZ241968.1 coordinate 3,351,483, forward strand.
ACAACCACTACCGGGTGGAGGCCGCGATCGACGACGACGGCATCGTGCTCGCGCTGAGGGCCGAGATTCGCACCAATGGCGGCGCCTACTCAGCGCTGCCGTTCGGCTGCACGCTGGAGACCACCGGCGGCGCCCGCATGATCGTCGGGCCGTACCGCATCACCGAATACGAGTACACAGCCACCGCCGTCGCTACCCACACCGCGCCGGTGCTGGCGTACCGGGGCGTGGCCCAACCGGTCTGCTTCATGGCGATCGAGGGCATCATGGACCGGATTGCCCGCCGGCTCGAGCTCGACCCAGCCGAGGTCCGGCTGCGGAACATGGTGCCTACAGCAGAGCTGCCGTGGACCAACATCGTCGGCGTCCGCTACGACACCGGCAGCTTCGTCGAGTCGCTCGAGATGGCGATGGAGATGGCGAACTACGACGAGTTCCGTGCCAGCCAGGCGCAGGGCCGGCTCGTCGACGGCAAGTACCGCGGCATCGGCATCTGCAGCTTCACCGAGGTGAGCGGCACGGGAGCCCCGGGCTGGCGTGCCCGCGGGCTGACTCGCCTGCCGGGGTTCGACAGCGGCACGGTGAAGGTGGAGCCCACCGGCAAGGTGACGGCCTTCGTCAGCCACGCCCACTCGGGGCAAGGCCACTTCACGACATTCGCTCAGGTTGTCGCCGACGCGCTCGGGGCCCGACTTGAAGATGTGACGGTGGTCGAGGGTGACACCGCCGCCGGGCCCTACGGCACGAACACCTTCGCCAGCCGCAGCGCAGTCACGGGCGGCGGAGCGCTGATACGCGCCTCGGAGAAGGCCAGGCTGAAGCTGGCGCGGATCGCCGCGTTCATGCTCGAGTCGACGCCAGAAGACATCGTGGTGTCCGACGGCCAGATGCACGTCGCCGGCGTGCCGAGCCGAGCCCTCTCGTTCCAAGAGGTCGCCGAGACGGCGTACGCCATGAACACCAGCGACCTTCCCGAAGGCGAGAGCTTCGGCATCGAGGAGACCGACTTCTACGACCCGCCCCTGGTCACCATGGCCAACGCCACCCACATCGCGCAAGTGGCCGTCGATGCGGCAGACGGCACCGTCGACATCGAGGGATACACCGTCGTGCACGACTGCGGTCGCGTCATCAATCCGATGATCGTCGACGGTCAGGTGATGGGCGGTGTGGCCCAAGGCATCGGCGAGGCGCTCATGGAGGAGTTCGTCTACGACGAGGACGGTCAGGTGCGCACGGCGACGCTGATCGACTATCTCCTTCCCAGCTCGGTGGACGTTCCCAACTTCCAGATCGCGCACATCGAGTCGCCGTCGATTGACACCGTCGGCGGATTCAAGGGCGTAGGCGAAGGCGGCCTGATCGGCGCCGTGCCCGCGCTCGTCAACGCTGTCGCCGACGCCCTGCTCGACCTCGACGTCAACGTCAACACCAAGCCGCTCCGACCCGCGCTGCTGTCACGCCTCATCCGAGAAGCCGGCGGCTGACCGCGCAGCCTCCTCATCTGAGACAGTCAAACCTGACCGATGCTGCCGAAGGCGCAAGACCTGCCGCGCAAAGTCAGACGCAACGCAACCCCTGTGGGGCTGAAGAAGTCGGGCGATCAACTCAGCCGTTTAGGGTGTGCCAATGGGGGAACCGAACTTCGCGAACCGCACGCTGTGGATTGACGACAACCTGCGGGTACTGCGAGGCATCAACAGCGAATGTGTCGATCTGATAGCGACCGATCCACCGTTCAACAGCAAGCGGCTCTACAACGCGCCGTTGGGATCGGACGCAGCGGGAGCGCAGTTTGATGACACTTGGACGTTGGACAGCGTGAAAGCGGAATGGGCTGAGTTGCAGGAGGCTGCCAACCCAGACCTGTTCCACACTATCGTCGGCGCTGGGTTGACGGCAGGCGACTCGATGCAAGCGTTCTTGTCGTTCATGGCGCCGCGTCTCATCGAGATTCACCGCATTCTCAAGCCGACCGGAGCGCTGTACCTGCACTGCGACCCGCACGCCAGCCATTACCTCAAGCAGCTGCTTGATGCGATCTTCGGTGCTCGATACATGAACGAGATCGTGTGGAAGCGCACGAGCACGAAGTCGCTCGGCACGCGCCGCTATGCGCGCGACAGCGACCGAATCCTGTACTACGTCAAGTCAGCTGAGTGGACGTGGAATCAGCAGTACCGGCCCCACGATCCCGAGTACGTCGCCAAGAACTACCGCTACGACGACAACGACGGCTTGGGCCGCTACCGGCTGCAACCTCTGACCGGCGGCAAAGCAGGCGGGCCGGACGCCTACAAGCCGTTCAATGGGGTGCTGCCGTCAAAGGGACGAGCGTGGGCGCCGCCACGACGCGAACGGTTCCCCACCGAGGCAGGCGAGCGGCTGCCCGGCGACTACGAGACTCTCGGAGTGCTGGACAAGTGCGCTGCACTCGATGCCGCCGACCTGATCTACTGGAGCAAGACCAGGGTTCCCAACTACAAGAGCTTCCTGTCGAACAAGCACGGCAACCCTGCAAGCGACGTCATCGCCCATATCCCGCCCGTGGCGGGCAACGAAAAGACGGATTGGCCAACACAGAAACCGCTCGCCCTCTACGAGCACTTCATCGCCGCGTCAACGAATGAGGGCGATCTGGTGTTCGACCCGTTCGCAGGGTGCGCGACAACGATGGTCGCCGCCGAACGGCTGGGCAGACAATGGGCAGGAGCGGACATCGACGAGGTGGCTACCGGCATCACACTGAAGCGGTTGCAGGCACACGCTGACGGCTCGGCGTTTCTCGATCTGTCAACTCAGACCGTCACACTTCCCGCCAACCCGCCGAAGCGCACTGACGACGATGCGCCTCGTAGGTCGCCCAACATCCGCGACGTGCTGTGGCAGGCACTTGGTGAAGGCGAAAGACGACCTTGTGCGGGCTGCGACCGAGCGAAGTACTACGACGACTTCCACCTCGATCACATCACACCACGGTCGAAGGGTGGGCCGGACATCGACGCGAACCTGCAACTGCTCTGCGCCGCGTGCAACGGCAGGAAGGGCAACCGGCTCACCATGACTGAACTGCGTGCCTCTTGGGGACTGCCAACAGGCACCCGAACCGAGGTCGAATACAGCGAGCTAGGTGCAAGCCATGACCAAGTTGAAGCGTGACAAGCGGCTAGTGCGACGCTGACAGACTCTCCCGCTTCCGAGGGTCGCAGTCAAGCCTTGACGGACCGAAGCATGCGTGGGTCTTGCATTGGGCACAGCTCCAGCGCTCAGCTGGGAACGTGGCCGGAACTCAGGATGTCATGGATCCGCTTGAGCATTTTGGCCCTGTCGGAAACTGGGTGGAAGAATGACATCTGGCTATAGATTCTGCGGCCTACGGAGTTGATCGACAAATCGCTTCCGACCCGGCGTATCTGGGTCACCCCAGCGAGTCCAGACTCCGGAAGCGGGAACTTCGCACTTGGGTTGTGAATGAGGACCAGGCCTTCCTCCCAAGGCTCTGGGCGACCGGGCCCCACTCTCTCGACGAATCGCGCAGGTTCGGTCATTCCGGGACGAGGATCGAGTTCGACGCCGAAGCGGTGGATCTCCCAGCCCGGTGTGCCGAGGCCGAGACCGGCGGCCATGCGATTGAATTTGGCCGCCGTTCCCGTGTTGGACCACAACACCGCAGAGATGTAGGAAGATTCTTCGCCGTCGAACCAGCCAGACGGGATCGTCTTGGTGTCTCCGACGTGGCATCCGACGGCCGCATGGGTCGGCGTGACGACACCATCGTCGTCGACTTCCGTGAGAGCCAAGTCGTAGAGATAACGAAGGAGCGGGCGCTCACTGTGGAGCAGCGCACCGGGCCCGAAGAATGCCTGAACCGCCAGCACGATCGGCTTGCCAGCGACGTGGGGCAACTCCTCATATCGCCTGCCAGCCTTGCTCCGCAGCACAGAGCCGAATCTGACCGCGACCTCGTCCTCATTCTCCGTTTGCAGCCCGAACTGCGCGAAGTAGTCCTCGACGGTGGCGGGCGGGGCAGGATTGTCGGGCAAGTGGGCCGTGGCGGCCTCAACGTAGAACTCGTGTCCGGAATCACTGCAGCGGAAGTCCGGGCGGTTCCCCTCGCGCCCGATCGTGAGTCCGATGCTCCGCAGCGCGGCCGCGAGGTAGAGCTCAAAGACTCGGGCATCGAACCCCTTCGTCTGAAGCTCGCGCACGAAGTGAGCATCGGCGCTCGCCCACTGGTCGTAGGTCCGTTGCATCAAGGTCCGCGCGCCGGAGTACTCGGGACTTGCCGCCAACCTCTGAAACGACGGATGCAGCAAAGTGTCTGCTACGACCGCCCTGAACAGGTCGGCGCTACGCCCTGCTGTCATGACTGGACACTCGGCAAATCGAGCAACGAAAGAGGCCTGTTGTTCAGCTGCTGACGGCCTGCAGCTCTGATCCCACAACACACGCCCGAATCGACTGGGCGACCGCGAGAGCGAGAAGAGGGGGCACCGCATTGCCAATCTGGGCAAGCTGGCTTCGATCGGAGCCTACGAAACGAAACCAATCCGGAAACGACTGGATGCGTGCAGCTTCCCGAGCAGTCAGCATCCTGCGATCCCCATCCGGGAGCTTGAGCCGAATCATGTCACCTGTCGCACCGCTCAGATTGCGAACTGTGAGGGTGCGCGCCGGCCGGTCTAGGTGCAGGTCTCGAGGGGTGCGACATTTCGAGGCCTTCTCGTAACGCTCGATGTATGCGCTCATCCCGTCCGAGAGCAGGCGAGCACCCGGTGCGTGTTGCTTGCATGACTCCGGAATGGCGTCAAGCACAGTGACAGTCTCTTTCGTTTCAGCTAACAGATCGGCGCGAAGATCGCCAGTGGTTGCGACGACAAAGACCCTGCGCCGATTCTGGGGCACGCCGAAGTCAGCCGCATTCAGGACGTGCTCTTGGACGTTGTAGCCGATCTCCGTTAGTTCACTCTTGAAGTCGTCAAGATGGCCTCGTCGGCCCTTTCGGGCTAGGTCTGGGACGTTCTCAATGACTGCCGCCGAGGGGCGCAAGCAGTCGACTGCCCGCGACACAACTCTCAGGCCATCGCGCTTGTCCGTTGCGCCGAGGCGCTTCCCAGCTCGGCTCCATGGTTGACACGGAGGACCTGCGATTACGACGTCGGCTGCGGGAAGAGTCGACTCCTCATCGAGCGTCTCACGGCGAGCTTCTCCTAGGTTGAGCTCGAACGTGCGGACGGAATCAAGGTTCTCGTCAATGCCGACGACATCAAATCCGCTGGCCCAGAACCCCAGTGACAGCCCACCTGCTCCGCAATACAGATCAAGCACCTGCAGGCCTAGGTGCTCTCTGGGCTGGAGCTCCGAGTTCAGATCTCGTACCCAATTGGAACTGTCCGCAGGTGGCCTCATTGCTGCGGCAGCCTGCTTCCGAGATCACTCGCACACGAGTTCATCTCATCGCGCAAGTCGGTTGGGAGGTCGCTGTCGCGGAGCAGGCTGGCGAGGCGCAACCGATCGATCGGAATGCTCGAATACACGAGGCCATTCAATACCTCGCTTGGCGTGAGCGACAGCGTCTCCGGAAATGCGACGACAGTGACTGGTCGTGCGAGGAAGTTGATGAGCCGGGAGTCAGGGGGCTGCCTGTCAGTCCATCGCCTCGCCACCTTCTCTCTGGTCCAATCGCCCTCCGAGATCGTTGCCTGTCCAATCACGACGAGTTGTCCGGGTCGTCTATCGCCGAATGGCTTCCACGCGATGGCGTCGGCCTTGTAGTCCCCTTCCGCACCCGACGGCACGCTGCCAGGTTCTTCGTGCATCATGCGGCGCAATGCCTCAACGGCATCCGGAAGCGGATCGGGAAGGCCACTCCCTCGATAACCCCCTGCGACGCCGAAGCGCACTCGATCAACGGTATTCGCATACGCACCGAGAGCGTGCTTCACCAAGGACTCAAAGAGACGCCCCGAGACATTGGCATCGTCCTCGATGGCATCCGGGTAGAGCTGCCGTGCGCGCAGCAGCATGAGGAAGCGATACACATCGCTTCCCGGCGGGTCCTCTGACAGCTGCACCGTCTCGGCGTCTATCTCCATCGGATAGCTGTCGCCTAGCCAAGCCGCGCGCTCCGTCAGCTCCGTGAAACTGCTCTCGGCCCGTTCCTCCGCCATCTCCCAGAATCCCGGACGTAGCTCACCACTCGGGTCGTCCTCTGATTCGTAGGAGTAGCGAAACTCACTGTCGCGTGCGTCATCCGGAGGCATCTCTGCGAGGCAGCCAGTGACCTGCGCGATCGACATTCCCGCTTCCTCGTCCATGACGAGGTTCAGCTCCACCCAGTCGGCCAGACGGATCACGTCATGCGCGCGTTCGAGCGCGGATTGGGGAACCACGAACATCAGGAGTCCTGGACTCGATAGCGCCCAGCCATGTCCAGGACAAGATCCCTTACACGCCTCACTTCCTCTTGGAGATCCTCGTCGTCGGAATACTCCAACGCCTGACCGTTTACCCGTGCCAGAGCCCTGTGTGCATCATCGAGCAAAGTGATCAATTCCTGGCGACCGCCGCCACTGACGTGCCATGCGCCATCGAGATCGCGATGACTTCGAAGGTTTGACAGAGCCCGGGGATCGGCCAGCACCTCTTCGAGCTTCTTCAGTTCGCGCGACTCGATGATGACCTTTTCGAGGCCGTCGTCGTCGCCGTAGAGGAATCCGATCAACTCTCGCAAGTTGTCCATCGCGCCGACGGGCACAGGATCGACCACGAGGCCGATGATCGCGCTCTGCGGATCTAGCTCCAAGAAGCCTCGGATGCCCGGACGGTCAAGCGCGTTGTAGAAGACGCCAAACGCCGCCTCGACGCCTTCCAAGGCGAATCCCGCATTCTGCGCTTGGACGTAGACGGCATGTGCATCGACTAGCCGTCGGACGGTTCGATGGTTGCTGCCGATGCGTTTAACGACTTCGTCGATTGTCTCGCCGTCGCTGAGAAGCTTGGTGACAAAGCGCGCCTTCGCCTCTGGTCGCCAAGGCGTCGGCCCAGTGATGTGCCGAAATCCGAGATAGTCGTCGAGCGCGCTCCTGCCTGGATACTTGACGACCGGAACCCCCTCCCGAAGGCCCTCCAGCTTGTCGCTCGCCGCCAGTTCCTCCCATTCAGCGCTTCGGACACGTGCAGTCTTCCGGCGATCCTCGCTCAGCAGGAGCTTCAAGGTCGCGAGTCGCCGGTTTCCCTCGATAGTCACGAACGACTGGGAGTCGGGAGGATCCTCGAACACCAACAGAGCTTCAGCGTGACGAGGCCGAAAGCCCTTGTCTGCTATCGAACGTGCGAGCTCCAAGAGGTTGTAGTGGCGCTCAAACCAGCGGAGCAGATCGTCTTCGGAGGCCTCTGTCCAATCGCGATCGTTGGGCAAGCGCGGGTTGAGCGGATCCAGCGAGAGGCACTCCAAGGGGACGCTATCGAACTCCTCCTCTGGCATCGGCGTCCCTCCTCGATCCCTCAAACCCTCACGGCGGGCGCCCAAGCGTAACCCCGCGTCAGCGAAGGCCGTCCCGGCGCGCCGGCTTGGAATGCACATTGCGAGTGGCCGGGCGCGTCCGGCGATGCGAACTGCGCGAGTCGCCGCGACTTCGCCTTGCACAGGCCAACAGTGATGCACGAGGTCTCGACCGAGCGTCCGACTGAAGCGGCCGGGGGACAACAGCCGACAATAGGATTGTGACGTGAGTGGCTCCGAGACCGAGCTACTGCGACTGCGCAGTACTCCGATATCTCTGACGCAGCTCAAGGAACTCATGGCGCTAGGCGTCCCCGGCGGGCCAGATCCAGAACTGGAGTACCGGTCGGCATGGGGAGTGTTCGTCGAGCGGCCCGGCACCGAACAGGCCGCAGTCGCTGTAGCCGTGCGGCCGTCGTCAGCCGACGGCGACACCGTCGAGGTCCATCCTCTTGGAGTTGCTGGTTCCCGTCGCCTCGCGTTTGTCGTTGCAGCAGTGCTGGGAATCACGGCTGACGGCGTAGAGGCAGAGGTTGTGCTGCGGGCAGACCAGGAGATGATGAGAGCCATGGCCTCGAACCTGACGACAGGCATCGATCAACTGCTGGAAGGCGATCTGTGATCGTCGACCTAGCCAACGCGATCTGCAAGGGCGACAAAACCTGGCGCAACCGGCAGCGAAACCATGCTCCCCTCGGCCTGCTGGCACCGATTGAGGTCGAGACCTGATATCAACACAAACCGGCAGTCAGTAGTCCGCCTCATCGAAACTTCGGCACCCCAGAGGCCTCGACCAAGCCTGGGACGATTCAGCCAGACACCCGCGGCTAAGTCTGCGCCAATTTCCACCCAAGGACGCGCTGCGCGGCGTCCTCCAGGAATGTCGGCGCCAGCCGGGCAGATCTCCCCTGAGGGAACGCGCAGGCGTGAGGCACCGACCGGGTCGACGTAGCGAGCGACCCCTCATCGACGCCTGTACCAGAAGGCTGCCGAGGGCTGCCGAACGACAATTGATCAGCGGGATCGGGACTCGCAGCCTCAATCTGAGCCGCGAGATTCACCAGGCAGCCGTGCCGGCAGTCGGCCGTCCTTCTTGATCGCAGCGACGGCTGTGTCTAGCGCGTCCCGATCTGATGCGTACCGGTTCCACACATCTATGTCGCCCTTTGCGGCATTCTGCAGGCCACCGTTTTCGTCGGGGTCGAGCCAAGCGAAGTTCTTGAGTTTGAGCACAACGGTGTCCGCGCTCCGAATGCGGTCCGAGACCGAACGAGTCGGGTGGATTGGTAGGGCGTCGAGGATGCGGCACAGCTCTTCGACGCGCGGATCCGACTTGCTGAGAGAACCTGCGCGAAGGTAGAGGTCGAGCACCAGGACTCGTTCTTCCTCAGCCCAACGAATTCCCTTGACCGGGAGCGGAGGACTGATCGACGAGTTGGCCCGCACCGACGCGCTACCCATCGGCGACGGCAGTGAGTGGTGTCGCCGCGTTCACGAATCGGCACTGTAGCGGTGCCACGTGAACGAGTAACCAACCGGGGTCGGTGCAGCGGTGACGGGGACCCGGCAGTCGGTCCAGTTGGCCTGGCTTCGACCGCGCGGCCATTCACGTACAAAGCGTGCTTCGTTGGTGCGCGCCAGCTCAATTCGAGGCCGTGCCGCAGCAGGCTGAGGAAGATCAGCTTTCGCCGCCAAAGTGCAGTCTCGCTGCGGCTAGAAGGTGTCGTAGTACTCGCGCTGTTCCCAGTCGGTCACGGCTGCCTCGAACCGCGCCCACTCGGACCGCTTGAGGGTGACGAAGTAGTCGACGATCTCGTCGCCGAGCGTGCCGCGGTAGAAGCCGCTGCGGTCGAACGCGTCGATGGCATCGCCGAGCGTGCGGGGCAGGAGGGGCCCGGCCTCGGCCTCATACGGCGTCTCGCTGGGAGGTGGCGCCTCGATTCTCGAATCGATGCCGTCGAGCCCCGAGAGGATCTGGGATGCGAGGTAGAGGTACGGGTTCGCGGCGGGGTCTCCGGCGCGGTTCTCGATCCTGGTTGCAGGCCCCGGCGGCTCGTCGATGACGCGCAGCATGGCGCCACGGTGTTGGCGGCTCCACACAATCCGATCGGGAGCGATGCTGTAAGGCCGGTAGCGCTTGTAGCCGGTGACGGTCGGCGTGGTGAGCAGGCACGACTCGGGGGCGTGGGCGAGGAGCCCACCGAGATAGTGCATTGCCAGCTCCGAGAGCGTTTCACCGGGGATCGTCGGGGCGAACAGGTTGCTGCCGTCGTCGACGCTGACGATCGACTGATGGATGTGCCAGCCGGTTGTGAAGGTGTCGTCGCCTGATGGCCGGGACATGAACGTCGCATGCAGGCCGTGCCGTCTCGCTATCTGCTTCACCGCGGCGCGGATCAGGACTGCTTGATCTGCCAGCTCGATGCCGTCGGCGGGAGCGAAGGTGAGCTCGACCTGACTCGGTCCGTGCTCGGCCTCGATGGTCCTCGGCGGCAGGCCGAGCGCCGTGAGGTGGCGTTGGATTGGCTCGAGCAGCGGTTCGATCCGGTCGGAGTAGTCCTCAGCCAGCAGATCCCATCCCGGGTGGACGCGTTGATGGTCACCCGAGGATTCGTCGACGCGGTAGAGGTGAAACTCGATCTCGAGACCCGCCCGAAGCCGTAGCCCTTGGTCCGTCAGCTTCTGGTGCGCCCTGGCACAGATTCGGCGCGTCGACAGCTCGATCGGAGCGCCCTCGACGCTGTACAGGTCACTGAGCAGCCACCCGGTCCCGTCCAGCCACGGCAGTACGCGAAACGTGGTGGGGTCGGGGATCATGCGCACGTCGCGCGCCCCCATGACCGAGGCGAGCGTCGGGCCGCCGTCGGGCTCCCAGAGGCTGAACGCGTAGTCCTGGCCGGTGTCCTTGGTGAGCAACGAACCCGGGAACGAGACACCGCTCCGCAGCGCCTGCGGGATCTGTGCCGCATCGAGCACCTTGCCGTGCAGCAACCCGTGCTGATCGGCGAACGAGACCCGAACGCTGCGCAGCCGCTTGTCGCGCACCTGGTCCTCGACCGCCGCCGCAGCGTCGGCCCACTCGGCGTCCCAGCGGTCCTCCAGCTTGGGTGTGTCGCTCAATGGTCAGTCCGCCAGCGCGGGAGCCCACCCTGAGGCTTCGCGTCGTTGGGTCTCGAGATTGCGCCACGCAGCATCGAAGTCGTCGCCGGTGGTGACACCGTCGATGGCGCCGGGGCCACGGAGCCCGCCGGGATCAGCCGTACCGATGAGCGTGTCCGCGTCGGGCTGGCGGAGGGCGGCCAGGAACATGCGGCGATGGGTGCGGATGCCGGCATCGGTCGGGCTGAGGTGTTCGGCGGTGCGGTCGAAGATGGGACCGGGCGACTCGACCGCCCACTGATCGTGAACATTGATGTCGGCGCCCATGCCGGTGTAGGTCCGCTCGCGCTGCTCGACCGGATCGAACCCCCATCTGTTCGACCGGTCGGCGATCGGGCGGTACTCCGGCAGGGTGACCTGGTTGACGCGCTGCTCGCGCATGACCTCGGCATCGACCGGTTCGCCGTAGCTGACGAACATCGAGTACCAGTAGCAGCGCTGATCATCGATGGGGACATGCCATTGGAAGATGCTCATCTCCCGGCTCATCGCGATCGTGATGGCGTTGGGGAAGATGCAGTTCGAGACTCGGACATGGGTGAACTCATCCCGGTACCGGCGCAGCGTCCGGGACCGGAAGCCGAACGGGGTGGGTTCGATCGTGATGTCGGGCGCAGCGGCTTCCCGCATCAGCTCGGCGACGGTCACGTCGGTGTCCGCGATGGTGTCGCGGAACTGCAGCCCATAGGTGCCGTCGGTTGCGCCGAGGAAGCGATGCAAGAACGCGGCATGCGCCGGGTCTATGCCGACCTCGTGGGCCTGCAGCCAGTTGCACCCCCACATGCCCTTGAAGGCGAACACCTGCGGGCCCGGCGCCACGAAGCAGTCCAACCCGGGAAGCTCGGGCGGATCGCCGTCGCCCAGGAAGGCCCACACGATGCCGTTGCGCTCGGCCACCGGGTAGTGGACCTGGCACACCCTCGTGTGGAACGTCGATGTCGGCGGCTCTGCGGGGGTCTCGAGACACGCACCGGTCACATCGAAGAGCCACCCATGGAACGGGCAGCGCAGACCGCCGTCTTCCACCCGGCCATACGACAGATCGACTCCGCGGTGGGGGCACCGGCGCCCGATCATGCCGAGCCGGCCTTGGTCGTCACGAAACAGCACGAGGTCCTCTCCCAGCAAGCGAACCGGGACCACCGGCCGATCGCTGTCGAGTTCTTCCGTGAGGGCCGCCGGCTGCCAATACCGGCGAAGCACGTCGCCGCCCGGAGTGCCCGGACCGCTCTCGGTCAAGAGCCGGTTCTCATCGGCACTCACCATGCGAGCCTCCCCCAGTCGCGCAATACGAGGACTCACCGTCGTCTATCAGGCGATGCTAAGAGGTACGTCCAGGCGCGAGTACGCCCAGCAGCGCGGGACAGCACGTCCTGCCGGTCGTGACGAGCGGTAGTTTCGGAGACGAACCAGAGCGATCAGCCGTGGCAGGCCGAAGTGGGGGATGCGATGCCGAAGCACCTGACCGACGCCCAGATCGGCCACTACCGCGACCGGGGCTACGTCTCGCCGGTCGATCTTCTGACCGCGAGCGAGGCCGCCGAGGCGCGGGCGAAGCTCGAGGCCTACGAGGCCCGCAGCGGCGGCCCACTTGGCGGCGCTCAGCGTGCGGGCGGCCATCTGCTGTGGACCTGGCTCGATGAACTCATGCGCCACGAGACCCTGCTCGACGCGGTCGAGGACCTGATCGGCCCGGACATCCTGTGCTGGAACTCGATCTTCTGGATCAAGGAGGCGGATTCGCCCAGCTACGTCGGCTGGCACCAGGACCTCGAGTACTGGGGACTCGACAACGACGAACTCGTCAGCGCGTGGATCGCACTCTCACCCGCTTCCGAGGCAGCCGGTGCGATGTCGGTTCTCCCCGGAAGCCACCGAGAACTGCTCGGCCACGACGAGACCTACCACGCGGACAACATGCTGACGCGGGGCCAGGAACTCAAGATCGACGTCTCCGGGCGAGAGGTCGCCTCGATGGCACTCGAGCCCGGCCAGATGTCCATGCACAACGTGCGGCTCGCCCACGGATCGGGGCCGAACACCACCGACGACCGTCGCATCGGCGTGTCGCTGCAGTACATGCCCACCCGGACCAAGCAGCGCCTCGTCGACTGGGACTTCGCCACCCTCGTCCGCGGCACTGACGACTACGGCAACTTCGAGCTGACCCCGCGACCACAGAGAGACTTCGATCCGGTCGCCGTGGAGTTCCACCAGCGAGCCGGCGTGGCACTGCGCGAACTCCTCTACCAAGGGGCCGAGCGTCCGCCCGAACGGGCCCCGACGCTGTAGCTACGCGCTGATGGTTCGTGTCGGAGGGGGGACTTGAACCCCCACACCCTTTCGGGCACTAGATCCTTAATCTAGCGCGTCTGCCAATTCCGCCACTCCGACTGAACGCCCCAAAACCGGCCGGTGGGCAGCCATTTCGGGGCGCATCAGCATAGCGCTGCAGGGTCAGATTTTCGGCGGGGATCAGGCCTCGCTGATCGCCGTTGCCAGGGCGTCGAGGCGCACCGGATCCAACTCGCCTCGCCACGACCACACCACGATGTCAACCCCAGCGTCGAAGAAATCCTGCGCGCCCGCGACCGCCTTGTCGACATCACCACCGGCCTCAAAACCGAGGTGGATCGACCGGTCTATCTCGGCCTCGTCACGCCCGACGCGCTCGCAGTGCACCCGCAAGACGTCGTCGAGCTCCCGCCACGCAGCGACATCGGGAGGGAACGTCATGTCCCACTGGTCGGCGTACTTGGCCGCCGTTCGCAGCGTCCGCACCCGACCCTGCCCGCCGATCACGATCGGGATGCGCTCCTGGATCGGCTTGGGCTCGCACCAGGCATCGGTGAGCTCGAAGAACCGGCCCTTGTGGGTGGTCGTCGTCTCGGTCAGCAGCTTGACGATCACCTCCATGCCCTCCTCGAGCCGATCCGACCGGTCGCGCAGCGGCCCGAGCTCGATGCCGTACGCATCGCTCTCCATGAAGTTCCAGCCGGCGCCCATCCCCAGCTCGAAGCGGCCGTTCGAGATGTGGTCGAGCGTGGCCGCCATGTTCGCCGTGACCGCTGGATGACGGTGGTGCATGCCGTTGACCATCGCTCCGAGGCGGATCCGGGTAGTGGCCTGCGCCAAGCCCGCCAGCATCGTCCAGCCCTCCAAGTTGGGACCGTCATAGGGAGGCGCCAGTGGATAGAAGTGGTCCCAGTTCCACGCCGACTCGAACACCTCGATCTCATCGGCGGCCTGCCAGATGGCCAGATACTCGGGCCACGTGGCGTGGTGCGGCGGTGTCTTGATTGCGTGACGTCCCATGTGGGCTCCTTGTCGCAGGCCAGCCGAACGATACGTCGCCGCTAGGCGAGCAGTAGGCCCGTGCCGTCAGGCGAGCAAGAGGCCGAGTATCAGCGTGGTGAAGCCGAAGGAGACGGCCACTACCACCGTGATGCGGCTGAGGTTCTTCTCGGCAACCGTCGAGCCCGCTGCGGTAGAGCCCACGGTGCCGCCGAACATGTCGGACACGCCGCCGCCACGGCCGCTGTGCAGCAGCACCAAGCCGATCAGCCCGAAGGCCGACAGCAGGTGAATCGCACCGACAAACCACGTCATCACGGCTGTTGAGGCTACCGCCGACAGCTGTCACGACGATGCAGGCCGGCGTACGCGGCGTTCGCATGGTCCGTCGACGAAGGGCACCCTGACATGGCCCGCCCACGTCACTGGTCGGTGCTGCCCGCACCTTCGTCGTCGCCGGCGCCGTCTTCGTCCCCCTCGAAGATCTCATCGACGATCTCATCGACGATCTCTTGGGCGGTTTCGTCGATGAAGTCCTCGATATCGGCGTCGTCGTAATCGAGTGCGGGCGCAAAGGACAGCACCCATGCCACCTCCGCGTGCGCCTCCACCGTCAGCGCCCACTCGGCGTATTCCGCAGTCGTCGGCGTCGGGCAGCGGTGCCGCAGAATCCCGATGGCTTCGCCTGTGCCCTCGCGGTTGTGTCCGCGCCCGCTGATGTCTGTGGCCTCCAGCACTAGCACGGTCTCACGCGCCAGTGTTGGCTCTTCGGCGGCTGCTTCGGGACCGGGCTCGGCGTCTGTCTCCTCGGGCGATTCTTGTTCGGGCGTGTCCGGATCGTCCGTCCCGCCATCCCCGTTCGCATCATCCGGCAACGCTTCCTCAGTCGCCTCGGGCTCGGACTCGGGATCTGCAGGAACGAACGTGTCGATATCGAGACGCAAGCGGCCTGCGCTGCCCAAGGGTGCCGGCGACCGCACTCTCCCGATCGTCGTTTCGGCATCAGGCGGCAGGTCATAGGGGGGATCGACCTGCCATTCGAGCGATACGAAGTAGTTGATGCACTGCAGCGTCATCACGGTGCCGAAATCGCCCGCATCACGGATCTCCACGACTTCAGCGTCGGCCGCAGGCGGCACAGCGCCGGTCTCGGCCGTCGTGCCGTCCGTCGCGCTCTCCGGGTCGTCGTCCCCCTGCTCCGCCGACTCTAGGAGCTCCGTCTCGCCTACGGGTGATTCCGAGTCGTCGACGGTGCCCACGACAGCAGGTGCCGTCGTGGTGGTAGGCGGAGTTGTGGTTGTGGTCGTCGCTGGCGGCTCTGGATCGGGCGGAAGCGTCGCCGGCGTAGCGGCGGGCTGTGATTCTCCACCGCCTCCGCCGACGAGGCGAATACCGACGAATACGGCAATAGCCAAAACCACTGCACCTGCCAGCCACACGAGCAGCTTCGGGGTGCTGACTTGTCGCTTGGCCGGCGCAGCACCTGCAGGCACGACCGGAGATCGCCGCTCAGCCACAACCGACTCCGGAGGCACTTGGCGCCACGCTGCATCTCCCGGCCATCTGCACCTCCCGTCGCTCGGGAGCGGTATACCCACGAGCGATGCTCAGTTTGAAGGATAGTTGTTATTCTCCGACGGACTTGGGGGCGCGACGACGAGGCTTGGTCGCAGGTTCGTCACGGGTTGGTGGCTCGCCGAGCGCGAGTCGACATTTGCTGGTCTGAGTCCGAATCGTGACTAGGCATGCGACGTCGGCTGGCTGAAAGCGCCACTTGAGCCAGCACCGAGGGCGTTGACCGCTCGGGCGGGTCGCTACGGAGTGATCGGGTGGGTGATCGGGATGCTGCCCTTGGCGCCGGGCACCCACCCCTCGATGATGGCGCTGAAGCCGCCCGCTCCCCCGCCGGCGCGCACCACCATGGGCGACCACGGCGGCAACTTGCGCAAGCCCCCGCTGGCAGTGCCCTCCGACGAACCGAACACGTGCCCGCCGTCCTCCGGGACGCCGCTGTCACCATCGCCGTCGGCGTTAGCAGTGCCCCTCAGGTGCTGCACGAACGACGCAGGCAGCCCCTCCTCGATGCCCCCGGCACCACACGAGGCGAAGTCGAGATCCATCTGCAGCAGCGGATCCAGCTCGTCGTAGAAGCGCTCCTTGGTCCAGCCCGAATCGGCGAACGTCGACATGTGCTCGGGCGTCATCACCACCATCGCCTCGGCCGGCAGCTTCCGGTTGCCCACGCACAGGAGCTGCTGGGCGAGCGTGCGGATCAGCGAGCCGGGCGTGCGCGACACCTGGTCGATGCAACCGACCGGACCATGCCCGGCGAACAGCGTCACCGTGTCCTGCCCGGGCTCGAACCCGCGGGTCACCGACAGCGGCGGCCAGCCGTCGGGCAGCCCCTCCTCGTCTTCGGCGAAGCACCAGCCGACTTTCGATGGCGACCCGAGCGCCGAGCGGTCGATGCCGCCGATGCCGGGCTTGCCGCCGCCGACGTTGCGAATCACGAGCTGCAGGGCCCGCCCGATAGTGGAGTTGGCGCGATTGCCCTGGCCGAGGGCGTTCTTGTCGGTGTTCATGCCGATGCGATGCCGGATCGGGCCGTTCACGATCACGATCGGCCCTGAGAACCACAGCGTGCACAGCAGGCCGTGCATGTTGAACGTGTCGGTACAGGCAGCTTCGACCGCGGCCAGCACCACGGGCAGGTACTCGGGCTTGCAGCCCGCCATGACGGCGTTGACCGCCACCTTCTCCACCGTGCATTCGGCCAGCGTCGGCGGCACCACCGCAACGATCTCGTCGGGCGCTCGGCTCGTTCCCGCCAGCATGGCAGCCACCCGTGCCTCGGTTGGCGGCACCACCGGCAGCCCGTCAGACCAGCCGCGGTCGTACGCCGCCTCGACGGGGTCCTCCGCCGAAGCCAGCTCCACCTTGCGGCTCGCGAACGACGTGGCGCCGAAACGCAATGCCAGCTCATCTGCCAGCAACGGGTCCACCGACATCGAACCGCAGCCCGGACGCATGCTGGGCAGCTCGATGCCGAGATCGTCAGCGCCGCTCAGCGCCTCCCAGCTCGTGCGATCCCAGCCCACGGTGCGCGCCATCTCACGACCGTCCGTCACGGCCATGAGCGTCGGCACAGTCTCGATGTCGTGGTGCCAGGAAACAGACAGGTCGTGGTCGTGCACCACCTCGGAAGACTGCCCGCCGAGCCCAGCCATGAACTCGGGATCGTCCTGGGTGAACACCGTCAGGCGAGTGCCGCTGCGCACGGCGTGGTCGACGAGTTCGGCGAGCACCGGCTCCACGTCGCGACAGGTGGGGCAATCGCGTTTCACAAACGCCACGAGGCCATCGCGCAGACTCGGCATCTCGGCGGCGGTGGACGATTCTTCAGCAGGCACGCTGAGACTCTAGGTCTGAGCCGCTACCCGCGGCCTCCCAGCAAGCTGACGCTGGCTCAACTCCATCGGCTCACGCTGCACCCGCATGATGTCCCCGAGCCGGTCGAAGCGCGGAAAGCGTCAACCTCGCTCTGGCAGCACGCCCCGCACGCGATAACCGCTGGATAGTGCTCGTGGCCTGCGCCTACGCTTAGGGTCGTGATGAGTGCTGGATCGCTGCCGATTTCCAAGGATCTGGCCAAGCGACTGCGCGCCGAGGGTCGATCCAGCGGCCAAGAACCGGCTGCACTGGCTGCGTCGTTGCTCGACGAGGGCCTCAAGGTGCGCCGACATCCCGGCATCGTCTACATGGACGGCACTGCTGGCCGGCGTGCGTGCCTGTCGGGTGGCCCCGATGTCTGGCAGGTCATTCGTGCGCTCCGAACGGTTCCGGCGAGTGAGTTCGATCCTGTGGCGACCGTATGCATCGAATCGGACCTGCATGCGCAGCAGGTCGAGCGTGCAGTGCAGTTCTACGAGTCGTATCCAGACGAGATCGATGAGATGATTGCCAAGGACGCCGCCACCGTCGGACTCATCGAAAAGATGATCGCCGAACGCGAGCAGACTGCTGCGCTAACGCAGTCAGAGAGACCGAGATCCACACAAGCCAAGTCGCGAGGCAACCGCTCCGCCCCAAATCTCTGATCCGACAACCATGCGGTGGCTTCTTGACGAGATGCTTCCGCACGCGGCTGCAGAGGTATTGAGTCGCCTCGGTCACGATGCAGTCAGCGTGTCCACCATGGGGTTCCGTCAGGCTCCAGACTCGGTCGTGTACCAACTGGCGCTCGCAGAGGATCGCATACTGGTAACAGAGGACCGCAGCGGCTTCGTGCCGATCGCGAAAGCAGACCTCGAAGCTGGGCGACCTGCGGTACCGATTGTCATCGTCCATCGCGATGAATTCGGGCGACATGGCGCGCTGCCTCATCACTTGGCCGACGCACTCAACCGCTGGTCGCAACAGGTCCCCTCACCATGGCCCGGCCCGCACTACCTGTCGGCATGACCAAATGCAGCGCCCGCGATAGCCCTGCGGTCGTGACAGGTGTCAGCAACAAACCGCTTCCGGCGAAGGTCACGATGCCTGGAATGAACTCAGCGAACCGCAACCTCTTCGTCACCGTTCTGTGAACGTGACAGCCCAAGATCCTATGTTGCGAAGCGGACCGCCGGTATCGATCATGAGGGCGAACCGACCTGCGCGGCACACAGCTCGTTCGTGGGTATCGACATCAGCGGTGATCGTCATATAGATGCCGGTCGCTACACTGCCGGGGATGATCTGATCCACGAAAGGACGCCAACACGGCACGCCGTCGGGTGCGGAAATCTCGATAGTGGCGGCGAGAGCCCCATAGTCGTCGCGGTTGTCCTTGAGGCTGACGTTGATGTGCCAGCGGCCTGGTCGCAGTGTGACGTGCTTCACTGCATCGCCAGTGCCGCTCAACTCGATGCGTTGCGGCCAATCAGGACGATTGTCATCGGCCGGCTCGGCGGTTTCCGGCAAGCCTGCGGCGCGCATTCCGATCGCGGCGGCCGTCAGCCAGCGGTCTGTGCCGCTCACGCGTTCCGCGGTTCGACCTGCAAGCTTGGAGTTGGGAACCGCCGCGGTGCCGCCGACCACGTACACGGTGCCGATCGATGCTGTGAGTCGCGCCCGTTGTGCTGCGGGCATCGACTCGTCGCGATGGCCTGCCAAGATCACGCAATTGGTGCCGAGCGCAGCCGCCAGTGTGACTGCGCCGTACAGATCAGGCTGCGCGCGAGAGTCCGATGCCGCGACCACTGCGACCTCACCGGCGCAATCGGAGTCGGTCCACGGCTCCGAACCCAATGTGAATGCGTCAGTGCGCGGCTGCGCTCCGGAAGCCGGCACACCAATCACGAGTGCTATGAGCGTGACGGCTACCAGTGCCGCGTACCGCCCGCGTCGGACTCGATGATCGGCGATTCTCGACTGGGTGGACGAACGGGCCAATGGGGACGGGAACAATCGCATATCGATGAACACGGTAACCCTGCTCATGTGCCTGACCACCGGGTCGCTCCTGAGCGATGTCGAACACGCGGTCCCCAACCCGCTCACAGAGGAAGGCTTCACTCCCGGCTGCCGAGGCACCACGCTTCCCTTGGAGTCGCGGGGCCGTCAGCACGAGAGGGCGTCGCCCCGAGTTGGCAGATACCTTGGCAGATACCACTGCGGCCAGCGCGCAGCCTCTGCCTCGCGAGCGCCAGAGCATCCCTGGCCCAGACGACTGCCGCTACCTAGGCCTGACCCATCGGCAGTTCAGGGTCGAAGCGCGGAGTGGACTATGCGGGCGAACTGGACGGGGTCTAGGGAGGCGCCTCCTACTAGGGCGCCGTCGATGTCAGTCTGCGCTAGGAGTTCGGGCGCATTGGCGGGCTTGACTGAGCCGCCGTACTGGATGCGGACGTGCTCACCGGTTCCCCGGCGCAGGTCGTCGACAACGCCACGCGCGGTTGCACACATCTCCTGCGCGTCTGCGGGCGAAGCATTGCGGCCCGTGCCGATGGCCCAGACGGGCTCATAGGCCACCACCAAGGTTTCGAAATGGGCCTTGGTGAGCTTGGCGAGACTGCCTCGCAGCTGCGTGCTGACCACGTCGACCGCCTGTCCGGATTCGCGTTCGGTCAGCGTTTCGCCGACGCAGACAATCGGCGTCATGCCAGCTTTGGCCACGGCCGCCGCCTTGGCGGCGATGAACCCGTCGGTCTCGCCGAACAGCGCTCGACGCTCGCTGTGACCGACGATGACGTAGCTCACGTCGAGCTTGGCCAGCATTGCCGGCGATACCTCGCCGGTGAACGCGCCTTGAGCCTGATCGTGGCAATTCTGGGCGCCGAGCTTGAACTCCAAGCGGTCGGCGTCGATGACGGTCTGGCAGCTCCGCAGATCGACAAATGGCGGGTGCAGGCTCACCTCCACCTGGTCGTAGCGGTGGCGGGCCAGCTCGTAGCTGAGCTTCTGGCAGAGCTGGATGGCCTCCAGGTGATTGAGGTGCATCTTCCAGTTGCCCGAGATCAGTGGCGTTCGGCTCATCGTTGCTCTCCCGACTGGCTCACTGCTGCGGCGAGTCTCGCAGGGCGGCAAGCCCGGGCAGATCGCCGTGCTCGATGAGCTCGAGGCCGGCCCCTCCCCCTGTCGAGATGTGATCCATGTACGGTGCCAGCCCGAACTGGGCCACGGCCGCGGCGCTGTCGCCGCCGCCGACCACCGTGAACGCGCGGGAGTCCGCCATCGACTGGGCCACCGCACGGGTCCCTGCGGCGAAGCGCTCGTCCTCGAACAGGCCCATCGGACCGTTCCAGAACACCGTTCGGGCGCCTGCAATCACATCATCGAACTCGGCCGCCGAGCCGGGGCCGATGTCGAGGCCGCGGCAGCCGTCGGGCAGGCTGCGACCCATCTGACGCACCGTCCCGCCGGCATCGAGGGCGGTGATGTCGTTGGGCAGCACGATGTTGGCGCCGCCCCCCAGCAGGCGTTCGCAGGTCTCGATGAAGTCGGGCTCGCACAGCGAGTCGCCGATCGGGTGACCCAGCGCTGCAAGGAACGTGAAGCACATGCCGCCGCCGATCACCAGCGTGTCGACGACCGACAGCAGCGCTTCGACCACGCCGAGCTTGTCGCTCACCTTCGCGCCGCCGAGCACGGCCACAAATGGCCGCCTGGCGTCGGTGCGCAGGCCGCCGAGCACCTCGGCTTCGCGTGCCAGCAAGCGGCCCGCCGCGCTGGGCACGTGCTGTGGCGGTCCCACGATGGAGGCGTGCGCCCGATGGCTCGCACCGAAGGCGTCGTTCACGTAGCCATCGAACGCAGCCGAGACCGAAGCCGAACCTGAGCCCGATGGCGCACCGCCGAACGGGACAGGGAGGCGGCCGGTGACGAGCGCCTCCACGAAGGCCGGGTCGTTGGCTGTCTCTCCCGGACTGAAGCGGAGATTCTCGGCCAGCGCGACACCGGGAGCCAGCTCCGCGAGACGTTCCGCCGCCGGGGCCAGCGAGCAGCGCTCATCTGGTGCGCCTGACGGCCGGCCCAGGTGCGAGCACGCGGTGACGGAAGCTCCGCGCTCAGTCAGCCAGCGCAGGGTCGGCAGTGCCGCCCGGATGCGCAGGTCGTCGGCGATCTCCTGCCGACCGCCGCCGTCGCGCAGCGGCACGTTGAAGTCGCAGCGAACCAGGATGCGCCGGCCGTCGAGGCCTCCGAGCTGCCGTTCGAGATCCTCCAGCGCTGGCAGGCTGCTGACGTCGTTCATCAGTTGCAGGTGATGCCCACGAGGTCGACGAGCCGATTCGAGTAGCCCCACTCATTGTCATACCAGCCGAGCACCTTGACCATGCTCCCCATCGCCATGGTCAGCCCAGCGTCGAACACGCAGCTCGCCGGATTGCCCACGATGTCCGCACTCACGAGCGGGTCTTCTGAATAGTCCAATACACCGGCCAGCGGGCCGCTGGCCGCAGCGGCGGCGAAGGCTTCGTTCACCTCGTCGACGCTGGGGCTGGCGTCCAGCGTCGCCGTGAAGTCGGTGATCGAGCCATCGGGGATCGGCACCCGCAGTGAGGTGCCGTCGAGCTTGCCGTCCATGGCCTGCAGCACCAGTCCCGTGGCCCGGGCGGCTCCGGTCGAGGTGGGGATGATGTTCACTGCTGCCGCTCGGGCCCGCCGCAGGTCGCCATGCGGCCCGTCCACCAGCGACTGGTCGCCGGTATAGGCGTGGATGGTGGTCATGAGGCCTTGCTGCACGCCGAAGGCCTGGTCGAGCACCTGCACCATCGGCACGAAACAGTTCGTGGTGCAGCTCGCGTTCGAGACCACTTTGTGCGCTTCGGGGTCGAAGTCGGCGTCGTTGACCCCCACCACGAACGTCGCATCGGCACCCGAGGCCGGCGCCGACACGATCACGAGCGGTGCGCCGGCGTCCAGGTGCATCGCCGCCTTGTCACGGGACGTGAAGATGCCGGTCGACTCCACAACGACATCGACGTCGTAGTCACCCCACGGCAGGTCGGCCGGGTTGCGCTCGGACAGCACCGGCAGCACCGTGCCGTCGATCGAGATGCCGCCCTCGGCAGCAGCAATGTCGTGCGGCAGGTTGCCGAGCACCGAGTCGTACTTGAGCAGGTGGGCCATGGTGGCGGTTTCGCCGAGATCGTTCACCGCCACGATCTCGATGTCGCAGTCGGGGCGGTCGGCCGCCCGGTAGAAGTTGCGCCCGATCCGGCCGAAGCCGTTGACGCCCACGCGCACGCTCATCTGCTGCTGTCCTCTTCGCTCTGCGGGCCTGGCGGGCTGCCTGCGCCCCGGCCCATTCCGTCGCTAGCTGTCTAGCGGGCAAATGGTGGCTAGCGGGCGATGTCGCGGTGGCGGCAGTGCAGATCGTGGCCCTGATCGGCGAGCAGCCGGGTCACTTCCTCCGCGATGGCCACGCTGCGGTGGCGTCCGCCGGTGCAGCCCAGCGCGATCGTCAGGTACGCCTTGCCCTCGGTCCGGTACGACGGCAACAGCGATGCGAGCAACGGCATCAGGTGCTCAAGAAACGTCATGGTCGCCGGCTGGCCGAGCACCCAGTCGCGCACACCCGGATGCAGACCGGTAAATGGCCGCAGCTCAGGCACCCAGTGCGGGTTCGGCAGGAAGCGGCAGTCGAGCACCAGGTCGGCCTCGCGCGGCACGCCGTGCTTGTACCCGAAGGACATGACTGCGGTGCGCATCTGGAGTTCATCGCCGGTGGTCCCGAACTCGTCGTGCACCCGGTCTCGCAGCTCGTGGACGTTCAGGTCGCCCGTGTCGATGACGACGTCGGCCGTCTCGCGCACGTCGGCCAGCAGTTCACGCTCCAATTCGATGGCGTCGATGACCGACTCCGCCACCGGTTCCGCCATCGCCTGCTCGGGCGCATCGGCAATGGCCGGTTGATCGCCGGTATGCAGCGGGTGCCGCCTGCGGGTGTCGTCGTAGCGCCGCACCAGCACGTCGGTGGGAGCATCCAGGTAGACGACGCGCACGGCGGCATTGCGCTCGCGCAGTTGCGTGATCGCCGTCACCAGATCCTCCCGGTACTCCCGGGTTCCCGCTACCAGCGCCACGCGACGCAGCCGCGCACCGGGCCGAGCCACCATGTCCGCCACATCACCGATCAAGTGCGGCGGCAGATTGTCGATGACGAACCAGCCGACGTCCTCCAGCGCATTTGCCGCGGTGGACCGGCCCGCACCCGACGAGCCGGCCACGATCACGAACTCCGGCCCCCCAGCCATGCAGCCGAGGGTACGGGGCGCCTCTCGGCTGAGCATCAGGGACCCGCCAGCGCTGCCTCCGGGTGCGTTGCGGCGTACACCGCCTCCGCCACGGTGTCGGGCAGCCAGCTCAGCGCCCGCAAGTCGTCGAGCGAGGCCGACTTGACCGCACCGACGCTGCCGAGCTCGCGCACCAGCCGCGCTCGCCGCTTGTCCCCCAGCCCGGCGATGCCGTCGAGCACCCCCCGCTTCATGGCCTTGCTGCGCAGCCTGCGGTGGTACGACACGGCAAAGCGGTGGCTCTCGTCGCGCACCCGCTGCAGCAGGTACAGCGCCTCGGACTGGCGAGGGATGCGCACCGCCTCCGCGCGGCCCGGCACAAACACCTCCTCGAACTGTTTGGCCAGAGCGCACACCGGGATCTGCTCGCGGAGCCCCAGCTCGTCGAGCACTGAAGCCGCCACGCCGAGCTGCCCCTTGCCGCCATCCACCACCAGCAGCTGGGGCGGGTAGGCGAAGCGGCCCTGTTCGGATGCAGGCAGGTCACGCTCCGCCAGGTAGTTCCGCAGCCGGCGTCGCAGCACCTCGTCCATGGCCGCGTAGTCATCGTTGCCGTCCACGTTGCGAAGCCGGAAGTGCCGGTACTCGCTGCGGCGCGGCAGCCCGTCCTCGAGCACCACCATGGAGCCGACATAGTTCGTGCCCTGCAGGTGGCTCATGTCGTAGCACTCGATGCGCAGCGGCGGCCGGGGCAGCTCCAAGTGCTCGGCCAGCTCATTCAGCGCCCGTGCGCGGCTGTTGTGATCGCTGCCTCGACGCATCCGATGGCGTGCGAGCGATTCGCGCGCGTTGTGGCACGCCGTGTCCATCAAGGCGCTCTTGTCGCCCCGCTGCGGGACGCGCAGCGTCACCCGGGAGCCACGTTGCTCGCTCAGCCATTGCTCGTACACCGCCGTGTCCGACGGCAGCTCCGGCACCAGCACGAGCTTGGGCCAGCCCAGCGGGTTCTCCTCGTGGTACAGCCCCGAGAGCACGCGGGAGACGAGCTGCGGGCCGTCCAGTGCCTCCACCTTGTCCACGACGAAGCCTCGCTGGCCCATCACCCGCCCTTTGCGTACGAAGAACAGCTGGACGGCCGCTTCCAACTCGTCGTCGCTGATGCCGATCACGTCGAAATCCTCGTTGCGCGTCCCGGCGAGCTGCTGCTTTTCGATGGCGCGTCGCACGCTGGCAAGCCGGTCCCGCAACCGGGCCGCCAGCTCGAACTCGAGCTCGGTCGACGCATCGGCCATGCGCTGCTCGAGATCGTTGACGATCGCGTCGGTATCTCCTTCGAGAAAACGCACCAGTTCCCGCACGAGCCGGTCGTACTCGTCTCGCCCGATCTCGCCCACGCACGGCCCTGCGCACTGCTCGATGTGGTACAGCAGGCACGGCCGGCCGAGGCGCTGGTGGGTGGCCAGTTTGTTGTCGCTGCACGTGCGGATCGGGAACGTCCGCAGCAGCAGGTCGAGCGTCTCGCGGATGGCATACGCGTGCCCGTACGGTCCGAAGTACCGGTTGCCGCGCTTGCGCCGCCCGCGCATGACCATGGCGCGGGGCCACTCGTCGAGCAGGGTCACCGCCAAGAATGGATACGACTTGTCGTCGCGCAGCCTCACGTTGAATCGCGGCTGGTGCCGCTGGATGAGGCTGTACTCGAGCATGAGCGCCTCGACCTCGGTCGACACCTCTATCCACTCGACGGACGCGGCCGACGCAACCATCTGCGCCGTGCGCAGGGGCAGACCGGCGGGATCGCCGAAGTAGCTGTTCAGGCGGGATCGAAGGCTCTTCGCCTTGCCCACGTAGATGATGCGCCCGTCCGCGTCCAGGAACTGGTAGCTGCCGGGCGTATCCGGAACTGATCCCCCCTCAGGACGCAGACCCACACTCGCAGGTTAAGGAGCTGAGCCGGTAGGTGTGTTGGTCAGTTGCGTGTCCAGCGGTTTCGGTGGTCGATGAGGCGTGCGGTGATCAGGATTGCGGTGGCCAAACAGAGGGCGGCGTGGCGGTGGAGGGGTTTGCGGTCGGTGTTGCGTCGGAGCTGGCCGTAGTTGGACCACCAGGTGTTGGTGGCCTCGACGATCCAGCGAAGCCCCAAGGTGAGCCGGCCCCGCGAGCCGGGCGGGGGTTTGGTGCCGCGTCGCTGGATGTCGAGATCGGTGATCCCGCGGGCGGCGAGAGCTGCGCGCACTTTGGGGTAGTCGTAGCTGCGGTCCAGGCTCAGGGTGCCGATGTCGTGATGCAGACCGGCGGCGTCCACAGCGTCGAGGGTGGGCCCCAGCAGAGCGACGTCGTTGCGGTTCGCGCCGTCGATGCTCCACCCGATCGGGATGCCGTGCCGTTCAGCGGCGACGGACCATTTCCAGCCCAGCTTGCCCCGGTCCACGGGACTCTTGCCGGTGCCCTCCCCGCCGCCGGGCGCCTTGTGGATCGACCCGTCGACCGCCACCACACCGAGGTCGAGGCCGACGATCCGGTCGAACGCCGCGAGCGCCTCAGCACGAAGCCTGTCGAACACACCCGCAGCGATCCACTCGTCGCGTCGACGGCGCAGCGTCGTGTCCGACACCGCATAGTCCATGATCGCCTCGATGTCGGTCCACGACGAGCCCGTCACCAGCCGGATCAACAGCCCCCGAAAACACACCTCATCAGCCACTCTGGGGTTGTGGCAGCCCAACGGATGGCTGTCATCGGGCGGCGGCACCAACGGCTTCACAGCCGCCCAGATCGCGTCTGACACCTCCGGGTCCATAGCGCGTGTCATGATCCCCACAGCCTCCACTGGTCGTTGGTGGGTGAATGCACTCGCCATCAAACGCGAGACACCACAACGACCGGTGGATGCTCACCTACCGGCGCGGGTCCTAAGAGCAAGCGCCCCGGAGGTGGGCCGATGAGGTGGATACCGCGAAGGCGTGTAGTAGGTTTCGCCGACGTAAGGCCTGAACTTTGGGGTGTCGGATCGGGCATGCCTCAGGACTGGCATGATGCGGTACTTCCGCATCTCGTAGCTGCGCAGGAGGCTGCACAATATGGAACTCGCACAGGAGCGGGACGCAGGCACGAACGTGATCAGTCCCGCGGGCCGGGTGGATGGATCGAATTCCGCCGAATTTCACGAGTCGCTGATGGCTGCGCTTTCGGGCGATGACAACCGCGTCATCCTCGACATGGGCGGCATCGACTACATCAGCAGCGCCGGCCTGCGTGTCCTGTTGCTGCTCGCCCAGCATCTGGGCGGCAGTTCGACGCCGTTCGCCGTCTGCTCGCTCGCAGCCTCGGTCGACGAAGTGTTCCGCATCAGCGGCTTCAATCAGATCATCACGGTGTTCGGAACGCTCGACGAGGCGAAGGCACAGCTGGCGTAGCCACGCCCATGTCCCAGCCCTGGCGCATCCTCGTCGTCGACGACGAGCCCGATCTCGAGCCGCTCGTCCTGCAGCGCATGCGGAGACACATCCGCAGCGGCAAATACGAATTCGAGTTCGCTGGAAACGGCTTGGAGGCGCTCGAGAAGCTGCGGGCCGACGACAGCATCGACCTAGTGCTGTCCGACATCAACATGCCGCAGATGGATGGGCTGACCCTGCTGTCCCAGCTCGGCTCGCTCGATCAGGATCTGCGCGCCGTCATCATCTCCGCCTACGGCGACATGGGCAACATCCGCACGGCCATGAACCGGGGCGCGTTCGACTTCGTCACCAAACCGGTCGACTTCGACGACCTGCAGATCACGATCGAGCGCACGGTCGAGCATCTCCGGCAGTGGCGGGAGGCCACGGCATCGCGCGACAAGCTGGTCACGCTCCAGAACGAGCTCGACATCGCCACCAACGTGCAGCAGTCGATCCTGCCGTCCGATTTCCCGGCGACGGCCATGTACGAGATCAACGCCAACATGGTCCCGGCGCGCAACGTCGGCGGCGACTTCTACGACTATGTCGGCGTTCCGGAAGACCGGATGTTCGCGACAGTTGCCGATGTCTCCGACAAGGGCATTCCCGCAGCGCTGTTCATGATGTCGAGCCGGACGGCGCTCAAGGGCGCGGCCATCGGTACCGGTTCGCCGCGCGAGGCCCTCATCGAAGCAAACCGGGTGCTCCAAGCCGACAACCCCACCTTCATGTTCGTGACGGTCATCATGGCGGTCTACGACCCACACAACGGCGACGTCACGTATTCGAGCGCCGGCCACGACCCGCCGGTGGTGGTCCGGGCCGACGGGAGCGCCGAGCAACTGCCCGCCACCGGAGGCATCGCCTTGGGCGTCGCGCCCGAGGAACTCTTCACGGCCAATCTGAGCGAGCACACGGTCTCGCTGGGCCTCGGCGAGACGCTCATTCTCTACACCGACGGCGTCAGCGAGGCCATGAACGTGGACCACGAGGAGTTCGGTCTTGCTCGACTCCTCGATCTCTTCGTCGGCAACCCGCCCCAGAACGCTGACGCGGCAATGACTGCGATATTCGACGCGGTTCACGAGTTCGCCGGCGAAGCCCCCGCCTCCGATGACATCACCTGCCTGGCGCTGCATCGGAATGCCTCATGAACAGGTTCACGCTCAGCGGCGCCCGTCCGGCGATTGACCCGCTCATGCGCACTCGGCCGCGCCGCAGAACTCCCACTACGGAGCATCAGCCATGCGACGTTCGCTGAACATCACACCAGTGCCGGGCGCTGCGGCAGCCGAAGCGCTGCCGCGGATCGTGGCATTCGTGGAGGAGATGGCCGAGCTGGACGATTGGGCGCCAGACCTTGTCCTGAGGTCCAACCTCATCCTCGAAGAGCTCATCCTGAACACGCTCACGCACGGGCGCACCAGCGGGCTCAGCGACATCGAGATCACGCTGGAGAGCGGCGAGAACTCGGTCACCATCACCCTCGTCGACGACGGCGCCGCATTCGATCCGCTGAACGATGAGCCGTCTCCCGACACCGACCTGCCGCTGCAGGAGCGATCGATCGGCGGCTTGGGCCTGCACCTCGTGCGCACGATGGCCGAAGATCTTGCGTACAAGCACGCCGATGGCAAGAACCACCTGACGCTGGTCGCCCGGGCTGGTGCCTGACGGCACGGCAAGAATGCGCGCCGGCGCCTCGGCGGCGGCTCTTGCCATTGCCGCCGCTGCCCTGCTCGGCGCCTGCAGCGACCCAGACAGCAGCGGCTCGGACGCCTCAGGTCCCACCGGCACCGTCGCTGCGCCGGCTCGCCCGACCGTTCCCGACAATCTCAGCGACGAAACCGGTGTATACGCCGATCGAGTCGTGTTTGGGCAGTCCGCCGCCCTCGGCGGTGCCGCAGCCGAACTCGGCTTGGGCATGCAACTCGGGATCCAAGCGGCATTCGAAGAGGCCAACCGCGCCGGCGGCGTGAACGGGCGGCAGCTCGTGCTCGAGTCGCTCGATGACAGGTACGAGCCCGAAGAGGCCATCGCCAACACCCGCTCGCTCATCGAGGAACAAGAGGTGTTCGCTCTCATCGGTGCCGTGGGCACGCCCACATCCCGGTCCGCAACACCGGTGGCCGCGGCAGCCGACGTGCCGTATGTCGCGCCGTTCACCGGGGCTGGCTTCCTGCGGAACGACGACTGGACCAACATCGTCAATCTGCGCGCCTCCTACGCCCAGGAGACCGAGGAGATGGTGGAACGGCTCACCACCGACCTCGGCATCGATCGCATCGGCGTGCTCTTCCAAGACGACTCGTTCGGGCGGGCGGGCTATTTCGGCGCACTGGCCGCGCTCGAGCGACGCGACATGGAACCGGTCGCCATCGGCTTCTACCCTCGCAACACCACGGCCATCAAATCGGCGCTGCTGGACTTGAGAGCAGGCAACCCTGAGGCCGTCATCATGGTCGGTGCCTACGAACCCGTGGGCACGCTCATTTCCTGGGCACGCAATACGGGCTTCGATCCCGTGTTCATCACGCTGTCCTTCGTCGGAGCCAATGCGCTGGCCAACCAGCTCGGCGCCGAGGGCGAGGGAGTGCTGGTCACCCAGGTCGTGCCGTTCCCCTTCGACGATTCCACGCCGGTCGTCGCGGCCTACCAGGCCGCCCTGCACGAGATCGACCCCGACGCGGTTCCCGGATTCGTGTCGCTGGAGGGATACATCGCCGGAAGGCTGGCGATTGCAGGTCTGGAGCAGTGCGGCAGCTCGGTGACGCGTGAGTGTTTCCTGAACTCCATATTGGGGGCTGACGAACTGGACATCGACGGCTTCATGATGAACTTCGGTGACGGTGAGAGCATTACCGAAGACAACCAGGGATCCGACGCTGTCTTCGTCACCCAGATCGGGCCCGACGGCGCCTACCGATCCATTGAAACGCTGACCAGCACAGAGCCATGACCGACGCAGCGACCACCGACGAGACGCCGCCGAGCAGCAACGACAACGCGGTGCTCGAGCACCGCAAGCCGTCCGTACATCACCGGATCTCGACCCAGATGTACGCGGGCATCGCCGCCCCGCTGCTGCTGACGCTGGCGGCGAGTCTCGTCGCCTGGATCTCCTTCACCCGTGTCGGCGAGGCGGAGAAGGAGGTCAACGAGGGCGCCATCCCGGAGCTGAGCGCCGCGTTCGGCGTCGCCGAGTCGAGCAACCGGCTGGTAGCCGGCGGGCCGGCGCTCGTGTCCTCCACCCCGGACGACTTCGAGACCGTCGTGACAGGAATCGCCGCGGCGCGATCCGAGTTCGAGACGCAGCTGGAGCTGCTGTGGAACCGCGGCACGGGCTCGATGTGGCTGGGCGAGATGCGCGGGTACGCCGCGCAGCTCAACTCGAACATTGCCGCTATCGAGGCCGAGATGCCCGAGTACTTCAATCTCGGGACGGAGGCCGACGAGCTCAGGGCCGAGGTGGATGCCGCGGTGCGCGACCTCGAGCGCCAGATAGTGCCGGCGCTCGACGACCAGCTCTTCTACCTGGTAGCCGGGCAGCGAGATCTCGACACCCCGCCGGTCCCCGACGCCGTCCACCGCTCCGATGAAGAGGTGCGCCTGTACCGCCACTGGTCCGCCCTCGGCGGCGACGTGGCGCAGTCTGCCGAGCTGCTGGCCAGCGCATTCAGCGCATCGCAGTCGGCGCTGATCGAGCCGCTGCGGGAGAGCTTCGAGTCTGCAAGAGACCGCATCGAGATCAGCGTGGCAACACTCGACGAGGCCGCCGGCGACGACCTGCGACCCTCCGTCGACCGCCTCTTCGCGCTCGGGCTCAACGACGGCAGCGTGTTCGACGTCACCCAGCGACGCCTGCAGATCGAGGAGTCCCAGCGCCGGCAGCTCGCCGAGAACCAGGCCTTGGGCGTGGCGCTGGTGGGCGAGATCGAGTCGCTTGTCGGTGCGGTGGAGACCGATGTCGACGTCGCCACCGAGGCCTCGGAGCAGGCGGTGAACACCGGGCGCCTGCTGCTGGTCGTCATCAGCATCGTCGGCATTCTGGGCGCACTGCTCATCAGCTGGCTGTTCGTGGGCAAGCGGATCCTGCGGCGCGTCGGCCAATTGTCCAACCGCATGCGGGCCCTGGCGGGCGGCGACCTAGAGACCCCCGTCGACACGAGGGGCCGCGACGAAGTTGCCGAGATGGCCGACGCGCTCGAGCAGTTCCGCAAGGCCGCACTCGAAGTGCAGCGGCTCAACCTGGTCGAGGAGCTCGCCGGCCAGCTCAGCGAGCGCAACGAGCAGCTCTCGCAGACGCTCGCCGACCTCGACCGTGCGCAGGACCAGATCGTGGCCAACGAGAAGCTGGCAGCGCTCGGCGAAGTGACCGCCGGCGTCGCCCACGAGATCCGCAACCCGCTGAACTTCGTCAAGAACTTCGCCGAGTCGTCCGATGAGCTGCTCGAAGAACTGCTCGAAGCGATCGCAGATCCCGAACCGCCCGACGATCAGGCCGATTACATCACCGAGATCACCGGCGACCTCAAGGAGAACCTGACCCGCATCCGCGGGCACGGCGACCGGGCCAACCGCATCGTGGAGAGCATGCTGATGATGGGCCGGGGCGGCGGCGAGTCACGTCCCGTGGAGATCAACGCCTTGCTCGACGAGCACGCAATGCTCTCCTACCACAGCGCCCGAGCGCAGGACGCCGACTTCAACGTGACGATCGAGCGCGACTTCGACCCCGATGTGGGCGAGCTGGAGGTCATCCCGCAGGACATGGGCCGCGTGTTCCTGAACCTGGTCACCAATGCCGGCTATGCAGCAAACGAGCGCTGGCGGGATCTTGGCGGCGAGCCAGGCAAGATGGTCACGGCGGGCGACGGCGACAGCACGCCCTATTTCCCCACGATCTGGCTCAGCACGCAGCGAACCGACGAGTCGGCTGTGATCAAGGTTCGCGACAACGGCACCGGCATCCCGCCAGACGTCGTTCAGCGCATATTCGAGCCGTTCTTCACCACCAAGCCCACCAACGAGGGCACGGGGCTGGGCTTGGCAATGTCGAATGACATCGTGCGAGGTCACGGCGGGCAGATCTCGGTGGAGAGCGAGCCCGGCGAGTACACCGAGTTCACGGTGGAGCTGCCGCTCGAGCGCGCAGCCCCCGTCGAGCCGATCGAAACCGAAGAACCGTCTCCGGCGAGCTGATCAGTCTCCGTCGGGGAAGGGATCTTCCCAATCGGGCGGCAGCGGGATCTCGAAGGCGTTCAGCGTCAGCGAGATCAGGCAGTAGTAGCCCACCGTGGTCACCAGCTCGATGACGCCCTCGGTGCCGAACTCCTCGACCGCAGCTGCGTAGGTCTCATCGCTCATGGCGTGCGACTCGAGCAGCTCTGCCGCAACGCGGTGAGCGATGGCTTCCTGCCCGGTGAACTCCGCGAGCCTGCCGTCGCGGAGCGCATCGAGGTGGCGCTGTTCGATGCCCGCCATCTGAGCCAGGCGCTCGTGGGCGGCGAACTCGAACTTCGACCGGTAGTGCGCCCCGACCGTGCAGATGGCCGCCTCTTTGACCGGCTCGGGCAGGCCGCCCGCGAACCGGACGGCGGCACCGAGCGCCTGGGTGGGCCCCCCGATGGCAGGCGCCCGCACCCAGACGCCATACGGGCCCACGATGCTCTTGACGTTCAGGTCGGCTGTGGCTGCGCTGCGCGGCCCGCTGCGCAAGGCGTCGTACACCTCGCGACCGCCGCCGGTCAGCTCTTCAGGAGTGATCTCGGGCAGTCTCATCTCAGTGCTCCTTCGTTCGGAGAATTCGTTGGGGGATGCTCAGCCGACCAGCGGCGCCAGATAGCGGCCGGTATGAGACTCGGGCGTGGCCGCGACCTGCTCAGGCGTGCCGGCGGCCACCACGGTGCCGCCGCCGATGCCGCCCTCGGGACCCATGTCGACGATCCAGTCGGCGGTCTTGATCACGTCGAGATTGTGCTCGATGACCACCACGGTGTTGCCGCCCGACACGAGCCGGTCGAGCACGCCCAGCAGGCGCCGGATGTCTTCGAAGTGCAAGCCGGTGGTGGGCTCGTCGAGGATGTAGATGGTGTGGCCGGTCGATCGCTTCGACAGCTCGCTGGCCAGCTTGACTCGCTGCGCCTCGCCGCCTGACAGCGTCGTCGCGGGTTGTCCCAGCCGGATATAGCCCAGCCCGACGTCGACGAGGGTCTGCATGTGACGGCGGATGGGCGGCTGGGCAGAGAAGAACTCCAACGCGTCCTCGCAGGGCATGTTCAGCACGTCGGCGATCGTCATGCCCTTGAAGCGGATCTCGAGTGTCTCGCGGTTGTACCGGGCGCCCTTGCACACCTCGCAGGGCACGTACACGTCGGGCAAGAAGTGCATCTCGATCTTGATGGTGCCGTCGCCCGAGCAGGCCTCGCAGCGCCCACCCTTCACGTTGAAGCTGAATCGGCCCGGCAGGTAGCCCCGCACCTTGGCCTCGTTGGTAGCGGCGAAGAGCTTGCGGATGTGGTCGAAGACACCGGTGTAGGTGGCCGGGTTCGACCGGGGCGTGCGGCCGATCGGCGACTGATCGATGTCGATCACCTTGTCGAGCGCCTCGGCGCCTTCGATTGCCGTGTGCAGGCCGGCACCTGCTTGGATGAATAGATCCGCTGCATGAGCGCCTTGTAGAGGATCTCGTTCACCAGCGTGCTCTTGCCCGAGCCCGACACCCCGGTCACGCAGATGAAGCAGCCCAGGGGGAACTCCACGTCGATCTTGCGCAGGTTGTGCTCGCGTGCGCCCCGTACCACCAGCCGGTCATCGCCGCGGGGGCGCCGCAGCGACGGCATCGGAATCTCCAGCACACCGGCCAGGTATTCCCCCGTCACCGAGCCCGGTGCACCCGCTAGGCCGTCCACCGGCCCGCTGTAAACGATCTCGCCGCCGTGCTCGCCGGCGCCCGGGCCGATGTCGACTACCCAGTCCGCAACCGAGATGGTCTCCAGGTCGTGCTCCACCACCAGCACGGTGTTGCCCAGATCGCGCAGGTGCAGCAGCGTGTCGATCAAGCGGCGGTTGTCGCGCTGGTGCAGCCCGATCGACGGCTCGTCGAGCACGTACAGCACGCCCTCCAGCCCGCTGCCGATCTGGCTCGCCAGCCGGATGCGCTGCGCCTCGCCGCCGGCCAGCGTGGCCGCCGAACGGTTCAGCGTCAGGTAGTCGAGGCCGACGTCGAGCAGGAAGTTCAGCCGGGCATCGATCTCCTTGATGATCGGCGCGGCGATGATGCGCTGCCGCTCGGTGAGATCCAGGCCGTCGACGATCTTCGCTGCCTCCCCGATGGATGCCGAGCAGAGCTCGAAGATGTTCCGGCCGGCCACGCGCACGGCCAGCGACACCTCATTGAGCCGCGCACCGTGGCAGGTGCCGCACGGCACCTCGCGCATGTAGCCCTCGATGCGGTTGCGCGACCAGTCGCTCTCGGTGCCGGCATGGCGGCGGCGCAAGAAGGGAATCACGCCCTCGTAGCGGGTGGTGTAGCTGCGCGAGCGGCCATAGCGGTTGCGGTAGCGCACCGTGATCTGCTCGCCGGCAGGCGCGCCCTCGAGCAGCAGCTTTCGCTGTCCCGGTTCCAGCTCTGCCCACGGCACATCGAGCGGGATGCCCTGCTGCTCGCCGATCGCTTCGAGCAGCCGGGTGAACCACTTGCCGGTCGCTCCCGCCCACGGGGCGAGCGCGCCGTTCGCCACCGACAGCTCGGTGTTGGGCACCACCAGCTCCGGGTCCACCTCGTACCGGGTGCCGAGGCCGTCGCAGGTCTGGCAGGCACCGTACGGGGAGTTGAACGAGAAGTTGCGGGGCGCCAGCTCCTCGAAGGAGCGGCCGGTGGTGGGCGAGAACAGGTGCTGGCTGAAGGTGAGCATCTCGGGCGCATCGTCCGGGACACCGTTGCCGCCCGGAACCTGGTGAATCCACACATGCCCGTCGGCCAGCCCCAGCGCAGCCTCCACCGATTCGGTCAGGCGCTGCTCGATGTCGGCACGCATGACCAGCCGGTCGACGATCACCTCGATGTCGTGGTTGACGTAGCGATCCAGCCGCTCGATCTCGTCGGTGCTGCCGAGATCCAGCATCTCGCCGTCCACACGCACACGGGCGTAGCCCTGCCGGGCGAAGTCGCCGAGCTGCGTGTGGTAATCGCCCTTGCGTCCGCGCACCACCGGGGCCAGCACCTCGAACCGGGAGCCCTCCCCGAGCTGCATGATCCGGTCCACGATCTGCTGGGCCGTCTGGCGCTCGACGATCTCGCCGGTCTGCGGGTCGTGCTGAGTGCCGATGCGGGCGTAGAGCAGCCGCAGGTAGTCGTACACCTCGGTGATCGTCCCGACGGTGGAACGCGGGTTGCGGCTGGCGCTCTTCTGGTCGATGGAGATCGCCGGCGACAGGCCTTCCAGGAAGTCCACGTCGGGCTTGTCCATCTGGCCCAGGAACTGGCGTGCATAGGCCGACAGCGACTCCACATAGCGCCGCTGCCCCTCGGCGTAGATGGTGTCGAAGGCCAGCGACGACTTGCCGCTGCCCGACAGCCCGGTGAACACGATCATGCGATCGCGGGGCAACTCCACATTGACATTGCGCAGGTTGTGCTCTCGCGCCCCGCGAACGATGAGCCGCTCACCCATCCTGCCGCCCGCCCCGTCGGCGTCTGTCGGTCCGGCGTCCGCCCATTCGGGTGGAGCCTACCTGCGACCCCGCCAGTCATCCCGGACGCAAACACAAGTTCGTGCGCCAATCCGCGCACGCTCTAGAGCTGCAATCGGCAGAAGTAGGGTCGCGTCATGCCACATGAAGTACAAGGTGTCGTAGCCGCAGCAGTCGGCGAACCGGTCACGGTGGAGACGATCGTGGTGCCCGACCCCGGGCCGGGCGAGGTGATCGTCGACGTCCAGGCATGCGGCGTGTGCCACACCGACCTGCACTACCGCGAGGGAGCCATCAACGATGAGTTCCCGTTCCTGCTCGGCCATGAGGCCGCAGGCGTCGTGTCGGAAGTGGGCGCCGGCGTCACCAACGTCGCCGTCGGCGACTTCGTGATCTTGAATTGGCGAGCAGTCTGCGGCCTCTGCCGGTCATGCCAGCGTGGCCGCCCGTGGTACTGCTTCGCCACGCACAACGCGTCGCAGAAGATGACCCGTGACGGCGTGGAGCTGTCCCCCGCGCTGGGCATCGGTGCGTTCGCCGAGAAGACCCTGGTAGCGGCAGGACAGGCCACCAAGGTGGACCCTGCGGCCCCGCCCCAGGTTGCCGGTCTCATCGGCTGCGGTGTCATGGCCGGCTTGGGTGCCGCAATGAACACCGGCGGCGTCGGACGCGGCGACAGCGTGGCCGTGTTCGGCTGCGGCGGCGTGGGCGATGCCGCGATCTGCGGTTCCCGCCTGGCCGGAGCGCACACGATCATCGGCATCGACCTCGACGACCGCAAGCTCGACTGGGCCCGCGACTTCGGCGCCACCCACACCGTCAACTCGGCGGGCTTGAGCAACGACGAAGTCGTGGAGGCGATCCGCGGGCTGACCGACGGCAACGGCGTGGACGTGGCCATCGAGGCCGTGGGTCTGCCCCAGACCTATGAGCAGGCTTTCTATGCCCGCGACCTGGCCGGCACGGTGGTGCTGGTGGGCGTGCCGAACCCCACCATGAAGATCGAGCTGCCGATGATCGAGGTCTTCGGGCGCGGCGGCTCGCTCAAGAGTTCGTGGTACGGCGATTGCCTGCCGAGCCGTGACTTCCCCATGCTCATCGACCTGCACCTGCAGGACCGCCTGCCGCTCGACCAGTTCGTCAGCGAGACGATCGGGATTGAAGGCGTCGAGGAAGCGTTCGAGAAAATGGAGCACGGCGAAGTGCTGCGCTCCGTTGTGATGCTCTAGGCGCTGGCGTCGC
Organism: Candidatus Poriferisodalis sp.; assembly: GCF_965204125.1. GTDB lineage: Bacteria > Actinomycetota > Acidimicrobiia > Acidimicrobiales > Poriferisodalaceae > Poriferisodalis. The sequence continues at coordinate 3,388,535 of NZ_OZ241968.1, forward strand.
GCAGGTCCCGGCGGAGCTCCCTGAGCTCGTCTCTCAGGCGGGCTGCGTACTCGAATCGCAGGTCGGCGGCCGCTTCGGCCATCTCCTCCTCCAGCGAGGCGATGAGCCGGGTCAGGTCATCGGCCGGCAGGTCGCCGTAGGCGGCCTTCATCCGTTCTGCGTTTACGCGGCCCGACACCAGCTTCTCGGGCACCGGTGCCGTCTCGGCCGGGCCTCGCAGCACTTCGAGGATGTCGGTGACGGCCTTGCGGATCGTCTGGGGGTCGATGCCGTGCTCGGCGTTGTACGCCTGCTGCAAACCCCGCCGCCGGTTGGTCTCGGACACCGCGCGGTGCATCGACGGAGTGAACTCGTCGGCATACATCACCACTTGGCCGTCGACGTTGCGTGCCGCTCGCCCGATGGTCTGGATGAGCGACGTCTCGCTGCGCAGGAACCCCTCCTTGTCGGCGTCCAGGATCGCCACGAGGCTCACTTCGGGCAGGTCGAGGCCTTCCCGCAGCAGGTTGATGCCCACCAGCACGTCGAAGTGGCCGAGCCGCAGGTCGCGCAGGATCTCGATGCGCTCGATGGTGTCGATCTCGCTGTGCAGGTATCGCACCCGCACGCCCAGCTCCAGCAGGTAGTCGGTGAGGTCTTCGGCCATCTTCTTGGTGAGCGTGGTCACGAGCACCCGCTGGCCCTGCTCAGTGACCCGCTCGATCTCGCCCATCAGGTCGTCGATCTGGCCCTTGGTGGGGCGCACCACGATCTCAGGATCGACCAAACCGGTCGGCCGGACAATCTGCTCCACCACCTGGCTGCTCGTGCGCAGCTCGTAGTCGCCCGGCGTGGCCGACAGGAACACCACCTGGTTCAGCCGCTCCATCACCTCGTCGAAGCGCAGGGGCCGGTTGTCGCGCGCGGAGGGCAGCCGGAAGCCGTGCTCCACCAGGGTGTCCTTGCGCCGCCGGTCGCCGGCGAACTGGCCGTGCAGCTGGGGAACGGCAACATGGCTCTCGTCGATCACCAGCAGGTAGTCGTCGGGGAAGAAGTCGAGCAGCGTGTACGGCGGCTCGTCGTACACCCGACCGTCGAGATGCATCGAGTAGTTCTCGACGCCGTTGCAGTAGCCCAGCTCGGCCAGCATCTCGAGGTCGTATTCGGTGCGCATGCGCAGCCGCTGCGCCTCGAGCAGCTTGTTCTCCTTCTCGAAGAACTGCAGCCGCTCGGCGAGCTCAGCCTCGATCTTGGCGATCGCCGTCCGCATCTTGTCCTCGCCGGTGACGTAATGCGACGCCGGGAAGACCGTGACCTCTTCGAGCTCGCCGAGGCGCTCGCCGGTTACCGGATCGATGCGGCTGATCCGATCGATCTCGTCGCCGAACAGCTCCACCCGCACCAGGAACTCCTCGTAGGCCGGATGCACTTCGAGCGTGTCGCCGCGCACCCGGAACCGGCCCCGCACCAGGTTCGTGTCGTTGCGCTCGTACTGCATGTCGACGAGCCGGCGCAGCACCGCACGCTGGTCGACCACCTCGCCGACGCGCAGGTACAGCATCTGGCGCAGGTATTCCTCCGGTGCGCCCAAGCCGTAGATGGCCGAGACCGATGCCACCACGATCACGTCCCGTCGGGTCAGCAGGGCCGCCGTGGCCGAGTGCCGCAGCCGGTCGATCTCGTCGTTGATGCTGGAGTCCTTCTCGATGTAGGTGTCCGAGGCCGGCATGTATGCCTCGGGCTGGTAGTAGTCGTAGTACGAGACGAAGTACTCCACGCGATTGTCGGGAAAGAACTCGCGGAACTCGTTCGCAAGCTGTGCCGCCAGCGACTTGTTCGGAGCGAGCACCAGCGTCGGGCGCTGCGCCCGCTCGATCGTCCATGCGATCGTGGCGCTCTTGCCCGAACCGGTAATGCCGAGCAGCGTCTGGAACCGGTCGCCGCGGATGACGCCGTCCGCGAGCTCGGCCACGGCGCGCGGCTGGTCGCCGGCCGGCTCGAAGCCTGCGCTGACCCGGAACGGGTGGGCGGCAGTCGGTTCGGGCAGCCAAGGGCGGGCTCGGCCGGGCTCGACTGCGCCTGCGTCCTGCTGCGACGGCGCCGTAGAGACGGATGCCATGACCGAGAGGCTACGGCCGCAGCGCCACGCGATTCCGGCAGCAATCAACCGCTCGCGCGCAGGGGGAACGACCCCGCCGGAGCGGTGCCCCCGTGCGACCGGCCGGGTGGTTATCCTGCCGCGCTGACCGCCGACCTGTCGAAACCCGACTCCTTCACGACCCGAGACCGCCCATGAGCCGCGACGAACCAGACGCATCTGAGTCCGACGACGACGCGCTCGACGACGCCATGGATGACCCAGACCTGCTGGGCGACGACTTCGAGCCGGTCCCCGACGATCTCGAAGACGAAGAGCTGGGCGTGGCCGACCTCGACGACGACGTCGACGATGTCGACGACTTGGACACGGACGGGCTGGGTGATGGCGAGACAGCGTCGTCGGACGATGACGCCGGGCCGAGCCGCGAAGTGCCCGCCGGGGTGCGCCCCGCCTCCGACGACGAAGACGACGACGAAGACGACGAGGAGCTCGAGGCAGACCTCGGCGAGATCCTCAAGGAACGGCTGGCGTCGGAAGACGAAGACGAGGACGACGATGACGATGAGATCGGCATGGTCACAGGTTCCCGTTCAGCCTCCAAGCAGGAAGACGAGATCCTCTGCGAAGGCTGTTTCCTGCTGATCAAGCCGTCGCAGTTCGATACGCGCTCACCCGAGCCGAGCTGCCCTCACTGCGGAACCCCGATCATCATCTGACTGCTCAGGTCGGCACGTGCGGGAGTGCGCTGGCCCAGCTGAAAGCCGCTTCGATGGCGGCTTCGAGCTCGTCGGGGCCGCCGGAGTTGTCGATGACCCAGTCGGCAATGGCCAGTCGCTCGTCACGCGACAACTGCGCTGCGACGCGCGCACGTGCGTCATCGGCGGAGAAGCCCCGCGAGGTCACGAGCCGCTCCACAGCAACCTCGGTCGGCGTGTCCACCACCAGGATCCCGCTGGTTTGGTAGCGCGGCGGCCGGCCCTTGGCCAAGCCTTCGCCGAGCAGCGGGATGTCGAGCACCACCAGTCGATCTGTGCCCTCCAGCTCGCCCAGCCGGCGACGGATCTCCCGACCGACCGGCGGATGGGTGATCGCGTTCAGATCGGCAAGGGCGTCGGCGTCGTTGAACACGATGGCCGCAACCGAGCCTCGGTCGAGCGTGCCATCGGGCGCCACGATGTGATCGCCGAAGCGCTCCACCATCTCCGCCAAGACCGGGCTGCCCGGTGCCTGCTGCTCGCGAACGATGGCGTCAGCGTCGATCAGCGCGGCACCCCGGCGGGCAAAGCCCGAGGCAACTGTGCTCTTGCCGCTGCCGATGCCGCCGGTCAGTCCGATTGTGATCACCAGACTGCAGTCAACTGAATGGAGCCCGACGGCTGCAGGTTCAGGCTCGGCAGGGAGCCAGCGGGCTAGGCGTCGCCTTCTGGGGCGGCCGCAGCAGGCTCGCCGTCGGCACCCTGGTTCTCGTAGTGCGCGAGGGCCTGGCGGTAGGCCTCCTCGCCGTGCTCCTCGTAGTACTCGCGCCACGCCCGCTCGGCTTCGGACTCCTCGCCGTCAGCAGGCGTCTCGTAGCTGAACTCGCCGATGAAGTTGCCTTCCTCGTCGTAGGCATGATCGCCGAATGCCTCGCGGTATTCCTCCGCGACCACACCGCCTTCGGCTGCCTGCTTGATCGACAGGCTGATGCGGCGGCGCTGCAGGTCGAGATCGATGATCTTCACCCAGAGCTCCTCGCCGGGCGTCACCACCTGCTCGGGCAGCTCGACGTGGTGGGCCGACATCTCCGAGATGTGCACCAAGCCCTCGATACCGTCGCCGACCTGCACGAACGCACCGAATGGCACCAGCTTGGTGACCCGGCCGTACACCAGCTCCTCGACCCGGTGGGAGTTCGCGAACGCTTCCCACGGATCCTGCTGCGTCGCCTTCAGCGAGAGCGAGATGCGCTCACGCTCACGATCGATCTCGAGCACCTCCACCGTGACCTCGTCGCCGATGCTGACCACCGAGCTGGGGTGATCGACGTGCTTCCAGGACAGCTCCGAGACGTGAATGAGACCGTCCATGCCGCCGAGGTCGACGAATGCGCCGAAGCTGACCACCGACGAGACCCGGCCGGTTCGCCGCTCGCCGCGCTGGAGGTCCCGCAGGAAGCCCTCCCGCTCCTCCTTGAGGCTCTCTTCGAGCCAGGCACGCCGGCTGAGCACCACGTTGTTGCGGTTCTTGTCGAGCTCGATGATCTTGGCTTCGAGCTCCTGGCCCACGTAGGGGGCCAAGTCGCGGACGCGCCGCAGCTCCACCAGCGATGCCGGCAGGAAGCCGCGCAGCCCGATGTCGACGATCAGCCCGCCCTTCACCACCTCGATGACGGGGCCCTTGACGACCCCGTTGGACTCGCGGATCTCCTCGATACGGCCCCAGGCACGCTCATACTGCGCCCGCTTCTTGGACAGCACCAGGCGGCCGTCGGGATCTTCCTTCTGGAGGACGAGGGCCTCGATCTGATCGCCGACGTCCACGACCTCCGACGGGTCGATGTCGTGACGGATGGAGAGCTCGCGCGACGGGATCACACCCTCGGACTTGAAGCCGATGTCCAGCAGCACCTCGTCGCGGTCGACCCGCACGATGGTGCCGGCCACGATGTCGCCGTCGTCGAACTCGACGATGGTCTGCGCGACGGCGTCCTCGAACGACGTGTCGCCGAGGTCATCCATCGTGACCGTGCGCGGCACATAGTCGCCCGCATCAGTGAAGGTGCCGAAGTCGCCCGTCGAGGCTCCGTTACCGCTCTCTTCGCTCGTGCTCTCCCCGTCTGGCGCCTCGGGCGGTGTCTCCGGCGAGTCGTCGGGTGGCGGCGACTCGGCGAGTGCTGGGTCTTCGAGGTCTGGAGCGGGGGCAATGGCGTCGGTCACGGGGGGATGCTCAGGTCGGGAGTACGGGCGCAGGCGGCTGAGCATGCCGCGCACAGCGCACGGAAAGGCTACCGGCGCCAGCGGCCATCAGGCCCAGAGCGCTCAGACGTGGCCTGTTCGCGGGTCAGCCCTTGGCGTCTGCCCAGGTGGCGCCGGTGGCGACATGCACTTCCAGCGGCACCGCCAGTTCGGCGGCATTGCGCATCACGTCGACCGTCAGCTCGGTCACCTCGGCGGCTTCGGCAGGAGGCACTTCCAGGATCACCTCGTCGTGCACCTGCAGCACCAGCCGGCTGGCTGCGGACCGGGCCTGCAGCGCCTCGTCCAGCCGGATGAGCGCCACCTTGAAGATGTCGGCCGCGAGCCCCTGGATGGGAGCATTCATGGCCTGCCGCTCGGCGGCCTGGCGTACCCGGAAGTTGCGCGATGTCAGCTCGGGCAGCGGGCGGCGCCGGCCGAAGGCCGTCTCGGTGTAGCCCCGCTCGCGGCTCTGCGCCACCACTCCGTCCATGAACGAGCGCACCTTGGGGAACGCCTCGAAGTAGGCGTCCAGGATCTCAGCCGCCTCGCCGGTGGGCACCCCGAGTCGCTGGCCGAGGCCGTACGCCTCCATCCCGTAGGCCAGGCCGTAGCTCACCATCTTCGCCACCGACCGCTGCCGCGGGTCGACGTCGGCGGGGCCGATGCCGAACAGCGATGCGGCGGTCGCGCTGTGGATGTCGTGGCCTGCCTCGAAGGCGCCCACGAGGCCCGGATCGCCGGACAGGTGGGCGATCACCCGCAGCTCGATCTGGTTGTAGTCGGCGATCAGCAGCTCGCAGCCCTCGGCCGGCACGAATGCACGCCGGAACAGCCGGCCCTGCTCGGTGCGGACCGGGATGTTGTGCAGGTTTGGGTCTTCGGAGCTGAGCCTGCCGGTGCGCGCCACCGTCTGGTTGAACGTGGCGTGAATGCGTCCGTCGGGCTCGACGCACTCGAGCAGGCTGACGCCGTAGGTGGAGCGCAGCTTCTCCACTTCCCGGAACGCCAGCAGCCGGTCCACGATGGGGTGCTCGCCCCGCAGCGACTCCAGCGCCGCTGCGCTCGTGGAATAGCCGGTCTTGGTCTTGCGCTGGGGGGTCAGCCCCAGGTCCTCGAAGAGCACCTCGGCAAGCTGCTTGGGCGAGTTGACGTTGAGGTCGTCACGGCCGGCCAGCTCGCGCACCTCGGCTTCCAGCGCGAACACCTCGCCGGTGAGATGGTCGCGCAACGATTCCAGCTCGCCTCGGTCGACGCCGATGCCGGCGGTTTCCATGCGAGCCAGAACGCTGATGAGCGGGCGCTCCACATCCCGGTACAGGTCAGACATGCCCAAGCTGTCGAGCTGCTGATCGAGTATCGGCGCCAGCATCGCCACCGCCAAGGCGTCACGACCGGCCACGACGCCGTCGGTGGGCCCGTCGGCGTCGAGGTCGTCGAAGCCCAGCTGGCCCTCGGTGATGCCGCCGGCAAGCTCCATGCCGCAATGCCGGGCGAGCAACGCGCTCAGCTCGTCGCGGCCCTCTGAAGGATGGATGAGATAGGCGGCGATCGAAGTGTCGACGGCCAGCCCGGCGAGCGCAGCGCCAGTGTCCAGATCGCCAGGCAGGCAGCCGAGCGCACGCATCAACTCCTTGGCCTGGTGGACGTGAACGCCTGGCCCGTCAGCTCCCAGCAGGCAAGCGCATTCCGCTGCGATCTCAGGCACAACGAGATCGTGGGGACCGAGCGCCAGCACCTCGCCCTGCGATGGGTCGGCAGCAACAGCCAGCACACCCAGGCCGCCGTCAGCCTCCACGGTGAACCCGAGCGCGACCGGCTCGTCTCGGCGCGACAGCTTGCTCAGCAGCCCAGCGGCACTGGCGCCACCCTCGGCATCCACCGGCTGCAGCTGTACCTCTGCGAGCTGGGCAGCCTCGGGGGAACTCGCGCTCGGCACCAGCAGACCGTCCAACGATGTGCCCGCCAAGGCGTCGCGCAGTCGCGCATGCAGGGTGCCGAACTCCAAGAACTCGAACGTGCGCGTCACGAGGTCGGCGTCAAACCCGCTCCATTGCAGGTCGACGGGCGTGGCGTCGATCGGTGCGTCGGTCCGCAAAGTCATCAGCTCGACGTTGCGCCGCACATTGTCGCCGTGAGCCGCAAGGTTCTCGGCCAGCTTCGGGGTCTGCTCGGCGGCTGCGGCCAGCAGCGCCTCGACGTTGCCGTACTTGTTGAGGAGCTTGGCGGCCGTCTTCTCCCCCACGCCGGGAACCCCCGGCAGGTTGTCGGACGGATCGCCGCGAAGCGCCGCGTATTGCACGTAAAGATCGGGCGTAACGCCGGTGCGCTCGGCGATGCCCGCCTCGTCGTAGAGCGCGTAGTCGGTGACCCCCCGGCGGTTGTAGAGCACCTGAACCCTGGGGTCGTGCACGAGCTGGTACACATCGCGGTCGCCGCTCACGATCAGCACATCGTCGCCGCGCTGTTCCGCTTCTGAGGCCAGCGTCGCCAGCAGGTCGTCGGCCTCAAAGCCGGCACAGTCGAACGCCGGGATGCTCAGCGATTCGAGCACCTGACGCACGAGGCCCAGCTGTTCGATGAGGGTCGCAGGCGTCTCGTCGCGATGAGCCTTGTACTCGGGGGCCGCGGTGTGGCGGAACGTCGGCTCCCGGCGATCGAAGCACACCGCGATCGCGTCAGGACGGTGATCTCGCAGAAGGTTGATCAGCATCGACGTGAATCCGAACACGGCGCCGGTGGGTTGCCCCGACCGGGTGGCCATGTCTTCGGGCACAGCGAAGAAGGCCCGGTACGTGAGCGAATTCCCGTCGAGCAAGAGGAGCTTCGACATGGGAATTCTCCCAACGGTGGCGGGTAACGGTTGCGGAAGCCTGCCCATGTCGAGGAGCGGGCTCAGGGGGTCAGCAGTCCATCCACGATCTGCTGGGCGATGTCCCGCATTCTCGCACGGTTAGCCATCGCCGTACTCCGGATGAACTCGAAGGCGTCGCGCTCGGAGAGCTGGAATTCGTCCATGAGCAGGCCCTTCGCGCGCTCCACCGCCTTGCGCGTCTCCAGCTTGTCCTCGAGGCTCTCCACCGTGTCCTCGAGCTCTCGCATCTCGGTGAAACGACCCCACGCCACTTCGATGGCCGAGACCAATTCTTCCCGCTGGAACGGCTTCACCAGGTACGAGAGCACGCCGGCGTCGCGAGCCTCGGCAATGAGATGGCGCTTGCTGAACGCAGTGAGGATGAGCACTGCGGAAGTACGGTCGCCGGCGACCTCTCGTGCCGCATCGAGGCCGTCGCGGCCGGGCATCTGGATGTCGAAGATGCATATCTCGGGCTGGTGCTGGCGTGCCAGCTCCACGGCTTCGTCGCCGCGGCCCGTCTCCGCCACCACGACGTAGCCCTCGTCCTCGAGCATCTCGCGCAGATCGAGCCGGATGATGGCCTCGTCCTCTGCGATCACGACTCGCTTCGACACTCGCGCTCCCCTCGCGGGACAGGATCGCTCAGCAGGCAGCTCCTGCCGGGCTGGTGCGGATCGGTCAGCCTACCGGTCGGGTTGTCATGCCTCTCAGAAGTTCATGCAGGCGTCGAGTGCCCGGGGCGGGAGTTGAACCCGCACGCCCGTGAGGGCAGAGGATTTTGAGTCCCCCGTGTCTGCCGTTTCACCACCCGGGCCGTGGAGCGGCTCAGCGTACCGAGGGGCGGCGCCGAGAGGCAGCCATCCACGGCGCGGCGCCGGTGGCCGGAAAGGTCGCTCTCGGCATGGGCCGCCACCTACCCTTTTGCCCTAATCCCATTGTGCGTTCACTGCGCTGCGGTTCGAGCACCGACCCGGTCTCCCGCCTAGGCGCTGCGTAGGAGGCTGAGTGCTCGCATTCACATTCCCGGGCCAGGGCTCGCAGCAGCAAGGCATGGGCGAGCCATGGACAGCGCACGACTCGTGGGAGCTGGTCACCGAGGCATCCGACGCCTGCGGGCGTGATGTCGGCGCGCTGCTGCTGGAGGCCGATGCCGACGAGCTGCGCCATACGCGCAATTCGCAGCTGTCGACGTTCGTGCTGTCGATGGTGGTGCTCGATGCGGTCGAGCGCACCGGCGCGACGTTCTCGTGTGCCGCAGGGCACTCGCTGGGCGAATACAGCGCTCTGACCGCAACCGGGGCCTTGGCCTACGACGACGCCGTGCGACTCGTTGCCGAGCGCGGCGAGGCGATGCAGGTGGCAGCCGACGAGCAGGAAGGGACCATGGCGGCCGTGCTGGGTCTCGACGACAACCTCGTGGCAGAGGCGTGCGACGCCACGCCCGGCGACGTCTGGGTCGCCAACTACAACGCGCCCGGCCAAGTGGTGATTGCGGGCGCACCGGACGCCGTCGCCGTCGCCGGCGACGAAGCGAAGGCGGCGGGCGCGAAACGGCTCATGGGTTTGCCCGTGGGCGGTGCATTCCACACGCCGTTCATGCAGCCGGCCAGGGATCGGCTGCGCAAGGCGCTGGCCGAAGTCGAGATCCGGGCCCCGAGCGTTCCCGTGGTCGCCAATGTCGACGCCCGGCCGCGTGCCGACGCTGACGAATGGCGAACCCTGCTGGCACAGCAGCTCACCAGCCCGGTGCTGTGGCGCGCCAGTCTCCATGCGCTGGCCGACGCCGGCGTCACCACCTTTGTGGAGCTCGGCCCCGGCAAGGTGCTGACCGGCATGACCAAGCGGACGCATCGAGGTGCGACATCTATGTCGGTCGGCACACCCGCCGAGATCGACACGCTGATGGAGACGCTCGCAACCGATGCCCCGTCGGCACCGACCGTGCTCGGCGGCGAGAACCTGTACGTCACCGAGCGCCTCATCGTGAGCCCGTGCGCCGGCATCTTCACACTCAGCGCCGGTGCCGGCGACGGCCAGCAGATCGCGGTGGGCGATGTCATCGGCCATGTGGCCGGGGAGGAAGTGCGCTCTGCGTTCGCGGGTACTGTCATGGGGATCATGGCCGTAGAAGGCGAACGGGTCACCGCACGGCAGCCCGTTGCGTGGCTGCGGACGCCGGCTGGCAGCTGAACAGCCGGCACCAGAAGGGGAGGCCACAGATGACGCTCAGCGTGGGTAACGCATCTAGCGCGCGCATTGTCGGCATCGGGACGGCACTCGGCGAGCGCGTTCTCACCAACGATGAACTGGCCGAGATGGTCGACACTTCAGATGAATGGATCATCGAGCGCACCGGCATCAGGCAGCGGAACATCGGCGGCACCACTGCCGGCCTGGCCGCACGAGCCGGATCCGCTGCGATGGAGGTCGCCGGCGTCGACCCGTCGAGCATCGACATGTTGATCCTGGCCACCACGACACCAGATCGCTGCGTTCCGGCCTCGTCGTCGCGGGTGCAAGAGGCGCTGGGCCTCGACTGCGGCGCGATGGACGTGAACGCCGCCTGCTCGGGATTCGTCTACTCGCTGGTGGCCGGTCACGGCATGATCGCGATGGGTCACGAGCGGGTGCTGGTCATCGGTGCCGAAGTGCTCTCCCGGATCACCGACTGGACCGATCGGGCCACCTGCATCCTGTTTGCCGACGGCTCGGGCGCCGCCGTGCTCGAGCGCAGCGAGCAGGGCTCCGACCTGCTCGGCTGGCACGTCGCGAGCGACGGCTCCATGGAAGAGCAGCTGTACTGCGAGCACGACGGCTACATCCAGATGGCCGGCCAGGCGGTGTTCAAGAAGGCCGTGCTGGTGATGGAGGAGTCGGCGCGCCAGTCGATGAAGCAGGCAGGCCTGACGGCCGACGACATCGACGTGGTGGTGCCCCATCAGGCCAACGTCCGCATCGTCGAGACGGCCTGCAAGCGGCTGCGCATCCCCTATGAGAAGGCCGCCATGGTGATCGAGCGCACCGGCAACACCTCATCGGCCTCCATCCCCCTCGCCCTCGACGACGCCGTGCGCAGCGGCCGGATCAACGAGGGCGACAATGTGCTGCTCGTCGGCTTCGGCGCCGGCATGACCTCGGCTTCGGCACTGCTGCGCTGGTCGGGCGCCCCCGCCCGAGCTTGCTGATCGCCCCCGAGCGTCACGCACACGGCTCACGATGAATCAGCCCACGAGCCTGCCTCGAGTGCGCCCCGCAACGGCACGCACCGTCCTCGTCACCGGCGGCAGCCGCGGCATCGGCCTGGCCACCGCCCGGTTGTTTGCCGATGCAGGCCACCGCGTAGCCGTGACCAGCCGCACCGAGGCCCCAGACGACAGCCGCCTGCTGTGGGTGGCATGCGATCAGGCCGACAGCGACGCCGTCGATGCCGCTTACGGGTCCATCGAGGCTGAGCTGGGTCCGGTGGAGATCCTGGTGGCCAATGCCGGCATCACCCGTGACCAGCTCGTGCTGCGCATGGCAGACGACGACTTCGCGGCGGTCGTCGACACCAATCTGACCGGCGCCTACCGGATGGCCAAGCGGGCGGCCCGCCCGATGCTGCGCGCCCGTTGGGGGCGGTTGATCTTCGTGTCCTCAGTGGTCGGATTGCTGGGCTCGGCCGGACAAGTCAACTACGCAGCATCCAAGGCAGGCCTGGTGGGCATGGCCCGATCACTGGCGCGTGAACTCGGTTCGCGCGGCATCACTGCGAATGTCGTCGCGCCCGGGCCGGTGGCCACCGAGATGTTCGGTGCACTGAACGACGACCAGCAAGCCGCCATCACCGATGCGGTGCCGCTGGGCCGGGTGGCAGAACCGTCCGAGATAGCCGCTGCGGTGGCGTTTCTCGCGTCCGACGAGGGCGCGTACATCACCGGCGCCGTGATACCTGTCGACGGCGGCTTGGGAATGGGCCATTGAGCGACACTCAAACCGTGCAGGGCCGTAGCGCTGCGGGACCTACACTGCGCATTCGCACGGCCGTCGGGGGCTCGTGCGGAGACCGCCCACACATGAGGGGATCAGCATGAGTGACACGTTGGATCGGTTCCGTGACTGCGCCGTCGAGGTGCTGGCCGTGGATCCCGAGCAAGTCACGCCAGAGGCCAGCTTCGCCGACGACCTCGACGCCGACAGCTTGGACCTGGTCGAGCTGGTGATGGCCTTGGAAGAGGAGTTCGACATCAGCGTGGACGAGGAAGAACTGGAAGACGTCACCACCGTCGCCCACGCGATCCAGCTGGTCGAATCGAAACTGTGAGCCCTGTCCTGCAGCGTCATGGACAGTGAGCGCGGGCCAATGAGGGCTCAGCAATGAGCGCCAGCCGTCGGGTAGCTGTCGTCGGCCTCGGCGTCGTCTCGTGCGCCGGGACAGGCGTCGACGACTTCTGGCACGGGCTGAACTCCGAGCCGCCGGAGGGCGAACGGCGCGTCGCCGACTTCGATCCGTCGCCGTACTACGACAATCCCAAGGAGGCTCGACGGGCAGATCGCTCGACCCAGCTCGGCATGGCATCGGCGGCACAGGCCATCGCCGACGCAGGGGAACTGGCGACCGACCCGGATCGCTGCGGCGTGATCTACGGCACCGGTGTCGGCGGCCTGCAGACCTTCGAAGACCAGGTACT
>NZ_CBDBEB010000001.1:0-44754 GCF_965204125.1 Candidatus Poriferisodalis sp.
GTTGTGGCGCAGCGGCTCGATCAGGCTCATGAACTGGTCGTTGGGGAGGCGCTTGTTGGTGAGCGCCCCGCAGGTGAACCGCAGGTGCCTGATCAGGCGAGGGCGCAGGAGCTGCGCGGTGAGGAAGGTGCCGCCGGGCAGCGACGCGTTGAGGCACAGCAGCCGGCCGGGGATGCCGGGCGGATAGTTGTCGAAGGCCTCGCACGACACCAGCACCAGGCTGCCGACGCGGTCCGAGCCGCCGGGGGCGACCACGAGCTGGGCGCCGCCCCAGTCGTTGCACGCCAGCGTCACGTCGCGCAGGTCGAGCTCGACGAGGAAGCCGGCGATCATGCGGCCGAGCGACTCGAGACTGAGGTCGGCGTCGTCGGGCATGGGCGTGCGGTGGGCACCGAAGGGCATTTCGGGCACGATGCAGCGGTAGCGGTCCCGCAGCCTGGCCACGACGCGATCCCACAGCGTGCCGTTGGTCAACACCCCGTGCAGCAACACCACCGCCGGCCCGTCCCCACCGCTGTCGGAATACATGAGCCCCGCCGAAGACGGCCCCATGAGATCACCCCGCACCCGCCCGACGGTACCGATCCGGGGCCCATGGCGCTCCGCCGCGTGGCGGCAAACATCAACTCGAATTCGGAGGACTCGGCTCCGTGCCGCGGTGACTTGCGCTAGCGGTCCGCCGACACTGACGATACAATGTAGGATATGATGGAAGATCATGTGAAATTCCACCTAGGTGGCGAGGTCACTATCGACCAGCTTTCCGATGCGTTCATTCGCTTCTCGCAGGTTCTTGATGCTCTGAGGCAGACCCATGGTGCAAGGGTCCGCTGGATGCTCACCGGGCTTGACTACGGGAGCGCGGCTGCGACGGCTCGGGCCGTCCCGCTAGACGACGAGGCCGTAGAGAGGATCCCGGTCATGTACGACAGCTGCATCGATGCAGCGCGACGCGTGCGGGACGGAGGCCTTGATCGCGCTTTTCCCTTACATCGAAGAATGCACGGACTCATGGCCCTCGCCGACGAGAGCCACCCGATCGCGATCCAGACGGACCGCACACAGGTGGTTGTCGAGGCACGGATTCCCTCTCTGACACTCACCGCTGAGGAACCCGATGTGGAGGCGAGGTCGCTCGGGACTGTGCGTGGACGCGTCGAGACGCTGTCCCGGCGCAGGGGTCTGACTTTCCGCCTCTACGAACTCACCACAGACTCTGCAGTCGTTTGCTACATGGACCCGGATCTTGAGGGCACGATGCGGGGCGTGTGGGGGCACATCGCCGATGTCACTGGCACGGTCCTTCGTGACCCCAAGACCGATAGGCCGCTATGGATTCGGCGCGTCACCAACGTAGATCCCGTCGACGAGGGCGACCCCGACGGCTACCTCAGAGCTCGCGGAGCGGTCCACACCTCTGAACCGGCCGAGATTCTGGTCAGGCGTATGAGAGATGAAGACTAGGCCGGTTCGGGCGTATCTCGATGCGAACGTGCTGATCGCCTACGTGGCGAACGAGAACGGTCGGGCCGGCATCGTCCAGTCTGTGCTGGACGATGCGCGAGACGAGAAGATCGAGCTGTTCACCTCTGTGTTGTCGATCACGGAGGTCGCTTTCGTCACTACCGGTCAACCCGACGACCCGGCCGGAGGCGAGGATGCCATCGATCAACTCTGGGTTCCTGCATCACCCATCCATGTTCTGGACATCTCAATCAGGATCGCCCGCGAGGCACGGGCGATCATTCGCAAGTCGAAGAGTCTCGGCACGAAGACGGTCAAGCCCGCCGATGCCATACATCTGGCGTCAGCATCGATCCACGACTGCGACCGCGTCTTCACGTACGAGAATCAGGCGACGCGCCACAGCTGGGCGGAGTTGATCAGCTTGACGGTTGCTGAGCCATTCCTTGACGAGCCACGACTCGACGTCAGCGGATGACGGCAGGACGATCACCCTTCACCCTCCTAGCGCCGCACGGCGGCATGAGGATTCAGCCCACGACGTGCTGACGGCTTGCCAGCGTCCGTAGCGCCGACGCGGCATCCGTCTCGCGTCGCAAGATGCATAAGGCATGACCGCCCGACGCTGTCAGGCTGCCTCCGTAGACTTGCGCCCATGGGAGCACGGCTCGTAGTAGGCGATGTAGCCGCAGGCGCCGGACAGAGGCGCTGTGACCCGGCGGCCACGTACCTGCGGCATCGAGGTCGCTGATGGACACGCTCAGCAACCCGATCATCAACTCGCCGTATGAGCCGCCCGAGCGGCACTTTGCCCTAGGGCCCAATGGGCCGACGGGCGAGATCCTGCCCGGTCGCCGGCCGAGCGAGTCGTTCATCCCGATGCCGGCCAGTAAGAAGAAGCGCGGCAAGAAGGATGTACCCGAGCAGGAGTCCCTGGACCTCTTCGACGCAACCGGCGAGCGTCGGGAGCAGAACAGCCTCATCAACGACATGAGGCAGCGTGTCGAACTGTGGCGGGGCCGCGGCTACCCGCATGCCACCCCCATCAGCCGCAAGCTCATGCAGCACTGGGCGGACCCGACCAGAGAAGAGCGGGTCCTGTACTGCCAGCGCGAGGCTGCGGAGACGGCGATCTACCTCGCTGAGGTCGCTGGGCGCCGCGGCGAGCCCGACTTCCGGACCCGGATCGACCCGGAGAACGAACTCCACAACAACGGACTTCCACGCATCGCCGTCAAGATGGCCACAGGTACGGGGAAGACGATCGTGATGGGCATGCTCATCGCGTGGCAGGTCTGCAACAAGGCGTACAACAAGCGCGACGCTCGCTTCACCAGCCGGTTCCTCGTCATCACACCGGGCATCACCATCCGCGACCGTCTCCGAGTGCTGTTCCCCCACGACGACGCCAACTACTACGACCTCCACGGGCTGATCCCGAACGACCTACGCGATCTGCTGGACGACGCCGCCATCGTCGTCACGAACTATCACACGTTCCTGCCGAAGCTGGCCAAGGAGTTCGAGGGCATCTCAAAGAACACGCGCCTGATCCTCACAGGCAGCCAAGACGGCGCTCGATTCCACGAGTCCAACGAGGACATGGTCGACCGCATCATGCGAGACCTCTCCAGTCGGGGCAGCGGCGAGGTCATCGTCATCAATGACGAGGCACATCACTGCTACCAGGACAAGCCTCTCGACTCCGGCACGGGCGCCTCCAGGCTCAAGAAGGACGAGAAGGAGCGGAACGAGAGTGCCCGTGTCTGGTTCCGCGGGATCGAGGCGGTGGCGGCGAGGGTCGGGGTGAAGGCTGTCTACGACCTCTCGGCCACTCCCTTCTATCTCGGCGGCTCCGGATACAACGAGGGCTTCATCTACCCGTGGACGGTCAGCGACTTCTCGCTGATGGACGCCATCGAGTCCGGCATCGTGAAGGTTCCTCGAATCCCCGTCGACGATGACGTCGACAACACGGAACTGCCGACGTATCTCACGCTGTGGGAGCACGTTGGCGATCTGCTTCCGAAGAAGAAGGGGAGGAAGGCCGAGTCGGACGCTGACTGGGTTCCGCCACCCGTGCTGGAGGGAGCGCTGAGGTCGCTGTATCGCAGCTACGAGAAGCGCTTCAAGCAGTGGGAGGCAGAACTCGAAGCAGTTGGCGAGCCTCCGCCGGTGATGATCGTTGTTTGCCCGAACACGATCGTGTCGAAGCTGGTCTACGACTGGATCGCCGGACAAGAGGTCGAACTCCCGGATGGCAGAGAGGTCATCCGCCCGGGCAACCTGCCACTGCTCAGCAACGTTGACGGCGACGACTGGATCGGCCGCCCGCCGACGATCATCGTGGACTCCGCTCAGCTCGAGTCCGGCGAGGCCTTGAAGGGCGAGTTCAAGGAGGCGGCTGAGAAGGAGCTAGAAGTCTTCAAGACCGAGTACCGCGCCCGCTACCCCGGCGCCGATGTCGACCAGCTCACGGATCAGGACATCTTGCGCGAGGTGCTCAACACCGTCGGCAAGCGGGGCAAGGTGGGCGAGACAGTTCGCTGCGTCGTCTCGGTCGCCATGCTCACCGAGGGCTGGGATGCCAACACCGTCACTCACATCCTCGGAATCCGCGCCTTCGGGAGCCAGTTGCTGTGCGAGCAGGTGGTGGGCCGCGGCCTCCGACGCCGCAGCTACGCCCCGAACGAGGCCGGAAGGTTCGAGCCGGAGTACGCCGAGGTCTACGGCGTGCCGTTCGCCTTCATCCCCACCGACCGAGCGGTACCGGTGCCCAGGCTTCAGCGGCCGGCGGTTGAAGTATTCGCCGTCGCGGACCGCCACAACCTCCGCATCGAGTTCCCGAAGCTCGACGGCTACCGAATCGAGCTGCCCGAAGCGCCAGTCACGTTCGATCACGAGAACACGACGGCCATCACGGTCGATGAATCGCTCGTAGCAACCTGGACGGAGGCCCAGGGCATCGTGGGCGAGGCCGACGAAGCCGAACTCGAGATCGTCAAAGCCGCGCGCCGCCAGCAGATCGTGTTCAACGTGGCCGCAGAGGTACTGCGACGACACCTGCCGGGTCACGACGGCGCGCTCAAGCCCTGGCTCTTCCCCGAGCTGCTGCGCATCACCAAGCAGTGGTACGACAACAAGCTCGCCTTCGCTCAAGGCACCCAGCCAGGCATGCTGCTGCTCGCCGAGCCGAAGGCGTGGGCAGCCGAGGCTGTCTACAACGCCATCGTGCAGTACCCCGACATTCGGAGCGACGTCCTGCTTCCGCTGTACCGACGGTTCGATCGCGAGGGCTCCACCGACGATGTCGACTTCGTCACCCGGAAGGCGGTCGTCGAAACGAGGAAGTCGCCGGTCAACCTCGTGGTGCTGGACGGCGTGCGCGGCAATACTTGGGAGGAGACCGTGGCCGCGCTGCTGGAAGCGAACGACGACGTGCACTCGTATGTGAAGAACGACCACGTCGGCTTCGAGATCCCCTATGTCCACGCAGGCAAGAGCCACCGGTACATTCCCGACTTCCTTGCCCGCCTCAAGAAGCGAGAGCACGACGACGTAGACCGGACCCTCGTCATCGAGGTCTCGGGTGGGCAGAAGAGCCCCGGCCCCACCACCGCCAAGGCCCAGACCGCGCGCAACGAGTGGTGCACCGCCGTGAACAACGACGGCGGCTGGGGCCGCTGGGGCTACACCGAGATCGACAGCATGCTCGACGCTGAGGGACGAATCGCCGCCGCGGTCGAGTTGCTCTATGCCGACGCCCCGATCATCGGCGAGCCGGTGACCTGAAGGAGAGAACAGTGGCGCGCAAGAGGACACCGAGGGAACCCACGCCGATCGAAGCCATCACACACCAGGACACCCGCGCGAACCTCCCCACCGCCGATGCCCACGACTTGGTCTCGCCCGAGGTGGAGGAGTTGGTCCAGGTCGCCTACCCGCGTGAGGTCCGCTGGCCGATGCTGGTGTGGAAGGGCAAGGAGGAACTTGACCGAGCCGACCTCCAGGTCGATGCGCCGCCGCTGTACATCCAAGAGAAGATCGACCCCCGAGCCCTGATCGAGAACCTTCGCAAGACCTCCACGGAGGGCGAACCCGAACTTGCTCTCTTCGAGGCCTTCGACGGGCTCAGCGCCCTCGATCTCGTCGAGTTCTACCAGCACGCCGCCAATTGGTCGAACCGCATGATCCTGGGCGACAGCCTCCAGGTCATGGCCAGCCTCGCCGAGCGCGAGCGCCTGCGCGGCAAGGTGCAGATGATTTACATCGACCCGCCCTACGGCATCAAGTTCGGATCGAACTGGCAGGTGTCGGCCCGAAGGCGCGAGGTCAAGGACGGCAACATCGCGCATGTCTCCCGCGATGTCGAGCAGGTCAGAGCCTTCCGGGACACCTGGGAACTGGGGATCCACAGCTATCTCACCTATCTGCGCGACCGGGTCTCGGTGAGCCGGGACCTGCTGACGGCCAGCGGGTCGCTGTTCGTGCAGATCGGCGACGAGAACGTGCACCTGGTCCGTTCGGTTCTCGATGAAGTCATGGGGGCCGAGAACTTCGTCAGCATGATCTCCTTTGTGACGACGAGCGGGTTCACGCAGGCCTCGGCACTGCCCCGGACGGGTGACTACATCCTGTGGTATGCGAGGGACTCCGATCACCTCAAGAGCCGCCCGCTGTGGGAGGAAGCCAAGAATCGGCAGGGCTATCGGTGGCTGCACTTCGAAGACGGAACGAACCGCGGGCTGAAGAGGGAGGAGTCTCCCGACAAGCCTCCAGCAGGAGCGCGCCTATACAAGCCGGACAATCTTCAGTCTCAGGGGGCCGCTTCTGAGCCACAGCCCTACGACTTCGCCGGCAGGCAATACATGCCCGGCGCGAACTCGCATTGGAAGGCCTCGTATCCGGGCGGCATGGACCGGCTGGCATGGGCAAACCGAATTCACGTGGCACGCAACAGCATCAACTACCGGCGATTCGCTGACGACTTCGCCTTCAAGGCCCGCACGAACTTCTGGGACGATACCGGTACGGGCAACTTCACTGACGACAAGGTGTACGTCGTCCAGACCAACACCAAGGTCGTCGAGCGCTGCATCCTGCTGGCCACCGACCCCGGCGACCTCGTTCTTGATCCTACGTGCGGCTCTGGCACGACTGCCTTCGTCGCCGAGCGGTGGGGCCGGCGTTGGATCACGGTCGACTCGTCTCGGGTGGCGCTGGCGATCGCTCGTCAGCGACTGGCCGGGGCGCTGCATCCGTACTTCGTTCTCGCGGACAGCGAAGCCGGAAGGAACCTCGAGGCCGAGCTATCGGGGTCGGCCCTGCCGGCCGCTGAGACTGCTGGAGACGTACGCAGGGGATTCGTCTACGCGCGCGCCAAGCGCATCACGCTCGGGTCGATTGCCAACAACCCCGACATTCGTGAGGGGATGTCCCACAGCGAGATCAAAGAGGCGATTGCCCGGCATGCTGACACGGAGCTCCTATTCGACCGTCCCTTCAAGGGCGACTCCCGTATCCGGGTGAGTGGTCCGTTCACGGTCGAGAGCCTGTCTCCGCACCGGAACCGGTCGCCGGAGCAGGCACTTCAGGACGGTGCCGGCGATGACGGGCCTGCTGACACTGACTTCCTGGGCATGATCCTCGAGAATCTGCGCGAGTCCGGAATCCAGAACGGGCTTCGAGACGAGCGTCTGGAGTTCGATCTGGTCGAGCCGCACGCGGGTGCCCACATCCAGGCCGTCGGCTCACGCGAGGTTCCGGGTCCCGACGGCCCCGGCCGAGTCGGCATCTGCATCGGTCCCCAGTACGGAACCGTGGGACCCGCCTTCGTCAAGGATGCAGCCCGGGAAGCCGGACGGGACAGGAGCCTCGACCTGTTGTGCATCCTGGCGTTCGCGTTCGATCCGCAGGTGCTCAACTCCGACGAAGAATACGTGGCGGCGGATGAGGGCTTCGACGTAGCTGGTGTGCGGTCGCTCGGCCGGGTTCCGGTCCTGCTGGTGCGCATGAACTCGGATCTGCTGATGGGCGAACAGCTTGCGGCCAAGGCCGGCGGCAACCTCTTCACGACGTTCGGTGAGCCCGACATCAAGATCACGGTCGAAGACGAGAACGTGCACGTCGAACTGCACGGCGTCGACGTGTACGACCCGAACACCGGAACGGTGCGATCCGACAGAACGGACAGGATCGCGCTGTGGATGATCGACACCGACTACGACGGCGAGAGCTTTTTCGTCCGCCACTGCTACTTCACCGGCGGCCAGGACCCATACAAGCGCTTGAAGACGGCCCTGAGGGCCGATATCGACCAAGACGCCTGGAAGAGCCTCTACTCCACGGTGAGCCGGCCCTTCCCCAAGCCCTCAACCGGCAGCATCGCCGTCAAGGTCATCAACGACTACGGCGACGAGGTCGTCAAGGTCTACGAAGTCTCCTGAACCCCACCGAGAGCGATACGGCAGACGGGCATTGCCTGGCCTTCAGCCCGGGTGCGCTAGAGATCATTAGGCCCTTGAGCTGCAGATCGTGCGCACTTCGCACTGGCGACACCTGATGCCCGGCGAAGGATCGAATTCTCGCTTGCGGATCCTGACGGCGGCGTGTTGGACGGCCTGCTCAGCCGACGCGAGGCTGTCTGGGTCGACAGCGACGCCGTTACGTATGCCTCCGAGATCGTGGACGTAGGCGGCGCGGACGTCGAGGCCTTCCCGTCTGCCCGCGTCGGCGTACACCTGGAGTTGTAGCTCGTAGGGCGTGGTGTCGGCGTCGGTGGACGTCTTGTAGTCGACGATCGCGAGTCCGGTGGGCGTCCCGTCCTCCATGTCGAGAATCACGTCGGCTCGGCCCGACACGGTGACTCCGTCGAGATGCAGTTCGAAGGGCCGTTCTGTCTCCCACACCCGGCGCAGGTCGGCTTCGTGGTTCGTGACGTAGTTCCCGATCAGGCGTCGGGCCGCGTCCTTCATCTTGCGGTGTCCGACCTTGTTGGCAGTCGGCAAGAAGAAGTGATCGTCAAGCATCTGGTCAAGCTCGCTGCTGGTCGGGACGTCATCCGTCGCTTGCGTATGCTCCGCGACCCGCCGAAGGAGGTGATGCACCGCCTTGCCATAACCGAGTTCGGGTGCCAGCCGAGGCTGGAAGCCGACGAGGGTGCGCAGCCGGTACGCCAGCGCGCAGTCGAGGAACGACGCCAGTTCGCTGAACGTGATGGCCAGCGTGTTCTCGTCGCGGTCGGACTGCGTCTCGATCGGCGGAAGCACAATGTCGTCTGGATCGATGTGGTGATCCTCAAGCTCCTCCCAGTAGGGGCTTGGCTGCACCGACCTCGTTGTGACTCGGTCGTGACGAGAGACAGACACCCAGTCGCGCGCTCTCGTCGCGGCCACGTAGAAGAGCCGCCGTTCGTCGGCGTCGGATCCTTCGTATCGTTCTGCGTTGAAGAGTGACCGGGGCATTAGCCAGTCCTGCTGTTCTCCCGTGCGAGAGGAAGGGAACCGCCTTGCGGTCAAGGACGGGATGAAGACGGCCGGCCATTCGAGTCCCTTTGCGCGATGCACGGTGGTGATGTCGACTGCGTCAACGGTCAGATCTGGCTCGCCGTCGAATCCTTCGTAAGCCCCCTGTGCGTAGTTCACGATGTGGAGAGCGAGATTTCTGTAGTACCACTCGCCGCCCCATTCGCCGCCAACCTGTTCACCGTGAACCTCAGCGTCGAGCCTCGCACGGCGCCGGACACTCTCGTAGTCCGCTAAGAGTGATGTGAACCTCGCCAAAGTGCCGACCGCGTTGAGGCGAACCGGATCGTCGAAGTCCCAATCGCGAACCTCAAGCACATCGAGCAGCTCGTAGAAGTCACCGACCAGGTCCGCGGTCCGCTCGCTGTTGCGCGAATGGGTCTGCCACGCCATGAGCACCTGCTTGACCCGGTTCTCGTGGGGCTTGCCTCGAAGCTCGAAGACTGTAGCGTACTCGTCGAGCAGCGATGCGAGTTCGACTGGTTCGCGCCATTGGTAGCGCTCTCCCCAGTCCACATCACTCAACCAGCAATAGGTCTTAGCCAGCGCGACGGCTTCGGCCTGATCGAAGAGACCCGTGCGTCCGCCCGGCTGGACTGGCACGTTGAACGTAGCCAACTGCTCAAGGACCCGTCCGTATGCGGCTCGCGATCGAACAAGAATGCCAATGTCCGTGAAGGGAACCCCGGCTTCGTGTTGATCAACCACCAAGTTTGTGATCCAGCCAGCCTCTGTCATCTCGTTCCGCGCTCGCCACACGACGACTCGCGGATCTGATCCGTCGGCGAGCCGAGCGGGGTTCATCTCCTTCGTAAGGCGGTTCGGGATGGACTGAGCGAACCGGTTGGCAGCCTCGATGATCTCAGGGCGGCTTCGACGGTTCGTCGTGATCTCGAACCTAGTCACGGGCTCATACCTGGTCGCGAACGTCACGATGTTGTCCACGTCGGACCCGCGCCACTGGTAGATGGCCTGATCGTCGTCCCCGACGACGCAGAGTTCGGTGTCGGGGCCAGTGAGCCGTCTGATGAGTTCTTCCTGGGCCGGGTTGATGTCCTGGTACTCGTCGACGATCAGGAATCGGAGCGTCTCGTGTACCCGGCTGGCTACCGCAGGCCGCCGAAGCTCTTCGACGGCTGCGCGAATCTGCTGACCGTAGGTGAGCAGGCGGTATCGAGCGAGAGTTGCGTAGTACTCCTCCAAGACCGTCCGGAAGTCCTCCGGCAGACATTCAAGGTCAAGCAGCTCGTTGTCCACGACCTCTACGTTCCGCAGGAATCTCTGGACTGAGGCGAACAACCTCTTGTTGGCGTCGAACTGCCGAACGTTGAGCCGTCGTGCCTCCCGGCTGACGAATGCCGCTAGCTGGTTCTCGTCAAGCACGTCGTAGGTCTCGTACTTGGGAACATGCTGCTGGAGCAGTCGGAAGCAGTACGAGTGGATGGTGCCCACGAAGAGGCCGTTGAGCCGGTCAAGAGCGCTGGCTCCCAGCCGGGCGGTGACCCGTGCCTCGATGCGTTCCTTCAGTTCTGCCGCGGCTCGCTCGGTGAACGTGAAGGCGACGATGGCGTCCGGCCGCGCATCCTCTGCCAAGAGGTCAGCGACCCTCTGCGAGACGACTTCGGTCTTGCCTGAGCCCGCCGACGCGATGATCTGCATGTGGGAGCCACGATGCTGAACCGCCCTCAGAGCATCGCCTTCGAGGATTGGTGCCTCGCGCAAGCGCCAGAATCTAACAGCATGGTGCTCACGGATCCGTGCATTCTCAGATGAGCGTCAATGCTGGAGTGTTCAGTGGCTGGGAGATGACGGATGACCATCCACCCGTGAGGGTGGCGGCCCCTTCATCGTGTCGAGCGACCAAGCATCGACGCCGATCTGAAGGGACCGCCGGACTCATGATGAACCAGGAGCATTACATGGGTCTACATTCGCTCAAGAATGAGGGCAGGACGAACACGGACTGAACCGATGCCCAGCCCGGTACCTCTCCGGACGGTGAGTGGCCGGGCTCTCGCGCGTAACGCCCCCCCTTGGCAGCCCGCCACACGGCACGCTGGTTCCTCTCGAGCGCGATGAGCGCCCCAGAATCGAGGACGAAGATGCTCACCGACCGAGAACGGTTCGAGCTTCTGCCTTTTCCTGGGGAGTCAACGGGCCGTGCTGCCCTTCCCAATCGGCGATCACTTCACGCATCTCCTTCATGTCCGACCGCTGGCCCTCTGCATCGTCAAACCACTCTCGGTGCTGCTCGACATAGCGCAGGGTCGCTTGGCGTACCTCCGCCCCCATGTCGCATCCGTCCGGGCTGTTCGGAGCGCTGGTCGGCTGAGTGCCAGCGGCGGCTCCCGTCTGGCCACGGTCGAGCCTGATCCTGCCGGCAGCCGAACGAACGGCCACCTCGCCGCCGGTGACGCCGAACTCGGCCCGCCAAGACCGCACCGTCCCGCCCTTCACGCCGGCTCTGGCCGCAACCTCGTCAATCGGGACCGTCCTGGTCAGGTGGGCCCACCGCTTCCGCTGTGATCGCGTATGCCGATTGCCCATGGCCGATCGCCTCCAGCGTCGGAAGATCACCCTACCCGGCGCAATTCACTCGTACTCGATTGGTCAGATCTCCGTCCATCTGATGTTCCTTCGCACATCGGATGATTCGGCCGTGCTGGCATCCGCACTCCCTCCGAGGCGAGCCTGCAGATGCCGCTTGTCGCGAAGGCTCCCGTGCCGCGGGACAGCGTGTCGGCCGAGACCCCGTCGTGGTCAGGGCTGCGTACGGGTACCCGTGCCGGGGGATGGCTGACCGTTTGCGACAGCCGAGTCCCGAACAGCGAAAAATCGCTGTAAATCATGTAAGATACTGATAATGCTGATACATACAGCAATGTGCCCGGGCACTACCACAACCGCTACCCCCAGCAGTACGAGGCAGAGTTGCGCGCCGCCCGTCAAGCCGGAGTCGTGCCGACGGCGGTGCCTGGCACACAGTTCGATGGGCTGGCGGCTGAGGGCGAGCGGATGATCTACGTCGTCGTTGATGGCCAGCTTCGCGTCTCGAAGAGACGCGCCCGTGGCGAGCACATCTCCCACGCTGTGCTGGCCGGCGGCGACCTAGTACACGCTGCGGGAGAGTTCGAGGTGATCGACCGCGACGGCGCTTGGGAGGTGATCGCGCTCAACAACATGAGCGGCCACTACAGGCCAGCGCCCGACACTCTGGAGATTGCGCGTGCCGCCTTCGAGTCAGCCGGGCTGCCGGTCAGGCCCGACGGCATGCAGCACTACGATCTGGGGACACCATGACCGCAATCGATTCGTCTCCAGCCGAGGCCGCCCACTCGGTGCTTGCGCGCCTAGACAGCGCCATGTACCCGCACGAGCTCGAGAACGCCTGGGTCGAGGCCCTTCGCGAGACCGACGCGCACCTAGACCGTGATCGGATACTCGCAGCCGCAGGCAAGCGCCTCTGTGTGTTCGACGAGGTGACCGACGACTGGCTGAGGCGGAGTTGGCTCGATCAAGTGGCCAGCGAGGTGCGCCGCCGCGGCGAGCAGCCCTTAGGCGACGACCTCGCCGCGATAGCCATGTCGGAAGTGCGGGAGGCGTTCGCCCGCTCCGTCGCCGATTTCGACAGCCTGCGCTCCTGCCTGTCGGCGGGCGACGACATCTCTGCTGCCGCGGACCGGATACCACAGCCCGCGATGCGGATCCGCGATCTGGGTCGCGTGACAAAGCGACTGCGGGGCTGTGGTCTGTTGGCTCTGGTCGCCGAAGAGGACGCTGAACTTGCCACAGACGTCGCCGAGGCCCAACTGCCTACCGCTCGGCTGGTGCCGGTGGTGCCCGAACCGTGGAGGATCACCCGCGACGACCTGCTCGGCTGGAGCCGCGGCCTCGACGCTCGAGGAGAGCTGCCGCGGCTCGTCCGCCGGCTCGTCGCAGAGACCACGACGGCGCATCGGATCGACTTCCCTGCAGGAACCGGTACTGCGAACCGCGGCTGGGACGGCACCGTCGAATGCTCGGCGGGCAACGAGTTCGTGCCTGCAGGGTTATCTCGTTGGGAGCTCTCCGCTGGGCAGTCCGACCCGGACCGGAAGGCCCGCAGCGATTACGACAATCGTGTCGAGGATGGTGCACCGCAGGACTGGAGCAATGCGACGTATGTGGCCCTGATATGCGCTCGCTGGCCCGAAGCGTGTGATTTTGAGGAAAAGAAGTCCCGGCAGGGACACTTCCGGTCGGTACGGGCGCTGAATGTGGACCGTATTGAAGCCTGGCTGGAGTGTGCACCGACGACCACGGTGTGGATGCGAGAGCTGTTGGAGATGCCTGTCGTGGGAGTCAGGCCGCTCTCGACATGGTGGGAGCAGTGGCTGGCCTCGACGACGGTCCCGCTCGAGAACAGGGTCGTGCTCGCAGGGCGTGAAGATCAGGCGGAGCGTCTTCGCGACCGTTGCCGTCAGCGACACGGGGGCGTTGTCACAGTCGGTGGCGTCCTTCACCGCGACGAGATCCTCGTCTTCGTCGCGGCTGCGCTGTGTGCATCAGACGGCTCGGCGCCGGGCCGCGCGGATGTGCTCTACGTCGACGCTCACGAGGCTGCGCAACGCCTGCTGGCGTCCGCAACGCCCGCGGGATCAACGAGTCCGAACCCTCAGCAGGCCGTGAAGGTCGTCGTGCCGTCCGCAGACTTCGTGCAGCATCTGCCAGCCGGGGCGAGCCACCAGATGATCGTTCCGATTCCCGGCAGTGACCAGGCCGACATCGTGCTGGAGGCAGTTGACTCCGACAGCGCGGCCCAGCATCTGCGCGCCGCGGTCGGGGATCTCCCCTCAGCCCACGAACTCGGCAGCCTTGCACGCATGAGTCTACTCGCGCTGAGGCGGCACCTCGCCGTGCAGCCTGAAGCTCACAGGCCGGGCTGGGCCGTGGGCCCGATCACGACAACCCTCAGGCGGAGCCTGCTACTCGGTGGCTGGGACGCCAGCCGCGAGGGCGACAGGCAGGTCGTGGAGAAGTCAGCCGGTCAGGAGTATGAGGCGGTCACAGAGGGCCTGCGCCAACTCGACCTCGGCGACGCCCCGATGATCGCCACTGGGGAGCTGTGGCACTTGGTCGCGCCCGCGGACTCGTGGACGCTGCTCGCACATCATCTCACCAGCGCCGACATCGAGGCGTTCTGCGAGGCCGCTCACGAAGTGCTGATCGAACCGGACCCGCTGCACGGGCTCACCGGCGACGAGCTCATCGCCGCCCAGTTCGGGGGGACAAGGGCGAAGTACTCGCCGTCCTTGAAGCGGGGTATCGCGACGACCCTCGCTCTGCTGGGCGCTCATCCCCCGACGCTCTACGGCACGACCACACGCAACACCAGTATCGCAACCCGGGTTGTGTGGGCAGTGCTGAACTCAGCCAACGAGGACGCGAGTTCAAAGACATGGGCGGCGGTCGCCGAGGTCCTGCCGCTGCTGTCGGAGGCTGCCCCCGAAGTCGTGCTAGAGGCTCTGCGAACCTGCCTTTCCGAACAGCACGAGTTCGCCACGGCGATGTTCACAGACAGCGAAGTCGGCGGCTTCGGATTCTCGCCCACGCCGCACATCCAAGTTCTGAACGCCCTAGAGGTCATGGCATGGTCACCGGACCACTTGATGGCTGTCGCCAACCTGCTCGCCAGGCTTGCTGAGATCGATCCCGGCGGACGCTATACCAACCGCCCCGATGAAAGTCTGTCCACTGTCTTCTGCGCCTGGATGCCCCACACCGCAGCCAGTAGCGACGAACGACTCACGACCGTCCAGATGCTGAGGCGTTCACACAACCGGGTCGCTTGGCCTCTCATGCTGTCGATGCTCCCGGGTGGCCGCCACTCCCAGATGCGCAAGGACGGCCCCCGGTTCCGTGACTGGAACAGACCCGAGACGGCTGTAACGCAAGCAGAGTACGGCGAGACCGTGATGGTGATCGCTGAGATGCTCCTTGAGGACGTGGGCAGCGGTCCCAGTCGATGGATCGACCTGATCGGGGAAGTCGCGGCCCTGCCAGAGGACATCCGCGCTCGAGCGATCGAGGCCTTGGGCCACGTGGCCGTCGCCGGCCCTGACGAGACGTTCAAGTCGAGAGTGTTTACCGGACTCCAGACACTCGTCAGGCAACACCGGCGGCACCACGATGCCCGCTGGGCACTCCCCGAGTCCGAATTGGCTGACCTCGACGAGATACTTGGGTGCCTGCGTCCCTCTGGGCGCAGTGCCTCCTACGGTGAGCTGTTCTCGCCGAGTCTGAGCTACATCGACGGTGTAGGAGCTATCGACGGATTGGAGGCGTTCGAGGCAGCGCTTGAGCCGAGGCAGACCGAGGCTGTCGAAGCGATCCTGGCCGACGGAGGCCCTGAGGCGGTGCTTGACTTCGCGATGGAGGTCGAGCAGCCTGGCCTAGTCGGGATCGCTCTGGCGCGAGCCAAGCCGGAGCTCGACAAGACAGTGCTCGATGCGATGGTCGACGCGCCCGCCCCGATCACGAGTGTCGGCCTCGGATACTTCGAACATCGCTTCGCGGAACTCGGATGGGAAGGCATCGACGGCCTGATTGCGAGCTATGAGGTACCTGCGCAGGTGGCCGCCGACCTGCACAGGGCAATCCCGGCAGGTGAAGCGCCATGGAATCGGGTCGACGCGCACGGTAGAGAGGTCGCAGACGCATATTGGAGGCGGGCGAACTACTTCGACATCCGTGTCACGTCTGAGCTGAGCGAACTGCTCACCGTGTCGAGCCGCTTGCGCCAGGCGGGACGCCCCGAGTTGGCCCGGACGCTGCTGTCGCGCGCCGAAGACGACTACGAGTCCGATCCTGAGTTCGCAGAGGAGGTTGCGGCCTGCCTTGAGCAGTGGCTCCAAAGCGAAGGCTCGGTAGCGGAGGCACCGGCAACGATGGTTGCATGGGAGCTAGCCAGCCTCATCAAGGTGCTCGACCGCCATCGAGAGCATCTCGGCATCGGGCGCGCTGCAACGATTGAATGGCTGTGTTTCCCGTTACTGCGACACCGGCCGGGCTCTCATCCATCAAGCCTCTACACCGCATTGGCTAAGGATCCCGGCTTCTTCGCTCGGCTGGTTGAGCTTGCGTACAAGCCTGCCAGCGCGTCTGCCGACGATGCGTCCGAGCCAACCGAGGCGAGCGTCCAGATTGCACTCAACGCCCACGAGGTGCTGCACTCATGGCCACGTTCGCAATTCGCGCCCGGAGTGGATGGCGAGGGCCGGATGGACGAGGCATCGCTCAATCGCTGGGTAGACGATGCTCGCGAACGGCTAGCCGAATTGGACAGAACCGACATCGGCGACAGGATGATCGGCACCGCTCTCGCTGCGTCTCCAAGAGACCCCGATGACGCTTGGCCCGGCGAGGCTGTCCGCGGCCTGCTTGAGCGGCTCGAACGCGACGACATCGACAATGGCATGTCCGAGGCCATCTTCGCTCAGCGCGGTGCCACGTCCCGCTCCCCCACCGGCGGCGGCGACCAAGAACGCGCCCTAGCCGAGCAATACCGGCAACAGAGCCGGAGCTTCGCAGAATGGCCCCGTACGGCAGCCCTCTTCAGGGGATTAGCTCGCAGCTACGAGCACATGGCCGAAGTCGTGGACCGCAGAGCCGAAGCCACCCGCCGCGGCCTCCCAATCTGAGGATTGGCATCTCCGGCCGTGACAAGTACCAGCCACCTCTGGCAACGACAGAAGATGCCCCACATACTTACTACAGTTGTAGATGTGCCGGCATCTGCTTCGCCCGACAACAGATGCAAGAGCGGACGAGGAGTTCGATGAGTCGATCCGCCACTGTCGCTCAGCTCGCGGCTCGCGCGAACATGGATTTGGACGATGTACTCGTGAGTCTGTGGGTCGCCGGGATTGATGACGTCGAAGAACCCGATGATATCGTGCCCTCACAGCTACTACGCGTCGCTGAATCTGCCCTTGAGATCGAGAATCCTAGACGACAGACCCGGATCGATTACTGGCTGAAGCAGACGGGAATGACACGTGCGGAGTTCACCGAGGAGGTCGCCCTCATCGGAGTGCGTATCAGACCCAACGTGAGGACGCTGCCAAAGGGCGGTCTTCGCCGCGTACGTAAGCGTTTTGCGCATAGAGCATTGCCGCCATACACACCGACTTCACAAGAGGAAGAATGTCCTCCGTTCGAATGGCACGATGTGGGCACTCCCCGACCGATTACGTTCCTGGACGAAGACGATCTATTGGAGATTCATAATGCACTCGTCGAGGATTTTGCTCGCGCTGAAGATCCTATATCTCCGCCTGGCATCAAGTCTCCGAATCTCGTCAGCTCTGCCATACTCCGCCCACAGACCTCCCATGGAAGCGAATACAAGTACCCGACGGTAGAGATGGCGGCCGCAGCACTTCTTCATTCTGTTGTACAGAACCACGCCTTTCACAATGGAAACAAGCGCACCGGACTCGTATCTATGCTTGCATTCTTAGATCGCAACAACGTGATTGCGACCTGTAGCGAGAGAGATCTATTCAGGTTCACACTTCGTGTGGCCCAGCATGGCCTAGTGCCAATGTTCTGCGATCAGATTGCAGATCGCGAGGTGCTTAGCATCGCTGAATGGATCAAATCCAATAGCAGGCGAGTCGAAAGGGGAGAAAGACCTATCCCTTGGCTTAGGCTTAAGCGCATCTTGACTAAGTTTGATTGCGAAACTGAGCACGCAACCGGAAAGGGCAACCGCCTAGACATTCGGCGCCCGGTAGAGAGAAAATCACGGCTTGGGCGCAAGAGGACTCGCGTTTTCCACACCCAGGTCGCATACGGTGGCGATGGTACAGAGGTCGAACGCAATACTCTCAACAAGATCCGGAACGATCTTGAGCTTGATGAGCCACACGGAGTCGATTCGCAGGTGTTCTACGGTTCGCAAGCAGAACCCGACGAGTTCATTCAAGTCTATCGAACCGTCCTGCGCCGCCTAGGACGACTCTGAAGGCCACCCGGCTGAACACCCTAGTGTCGGGAGGGATGCGATTCCGGAACGACCGAGGTCAGGTCAACTGTCGAACCCGGCCGTGATCAGGAAGTCGCGCCATTGGGCGGTGCGGTCTTCTGTTGCTTCTGGAGGCAGGGGCACCTCCAGGGCCGGGGCGGTCTCGTAGACGGAATGGGTCTCCACGATGAACTCGGCGCCGGCTAGCTCTGCTCTTGCCTCTTGTCTCTCCTGATCCGTCATCTCGGTGAACAGGCCCTCCGCGTCCAGGAGCATGCCGAAGAGGCCCGAGAGGTCCTCGCGGGTCGACCACACCCTCAGCAGACCCTGATCGTCTATCTCGATGAAGACCTCCACCGACATAGGACAAGGCCATCGGCACTTGGCGGGGTGGGCTTCGCTACCAAGTATGATGTTGGGGATGAGTGAGGTTCGTCAGTACTTGGTCTCCTCGTCGGGCCAGATGTCGCTTCCGGCGGCAGCCCGCCACCGGTGGGATCTCGACGGAGGCGGACCGGTCGACGTCGTCGATCTCGGTTTCGCCGTCCTGACGCTCCCCCGGGGCGAGGGGCGCCGCCTCTTGGGCGACTTGTTGAGCCGGGACGGGCACGCCGCCTTCGTGCGGTCTCTGGACGGCGACCCTGAACTCGCCACAACGTGAGCAAGGCCGTCCTCGACGACCACCTGCTGCGAGACCTGCTATCTGGGGACGTGGGCTCGGAACTGGCGTCGGTTTTGGCCGACCACGAGCCTGCCACTACAAACCTCTACCTCGTGAGGCTGTGCCGCAGCGTGGTCGCAGCCGCCGGCGGGGCGCTGACAGGCTCATGGCCCGCGGACGCCCGCCAGGCGCTAGGCCGCCAGCTCGTCGCGCTCCCCGACGACATCGCCGTCGTGCCGATGCGCACCGTCGCATTCCGGATGGCTGAGCTAGCTCATGCGCACCGGCTGTCCGCCCTCAGCGCCGAGGCCACCGCCGCATCGGAGCACCTCGACGCGCCGCTCTGCGTCTGGACAGGAGACGACGGTCCACGCCTTCGAGCCGCGGTAGCCGCGACCGGGGGCGACTACCGCACAATCGGACACTGAACACGGCGAGCGCTCCAGCCAGCCCCAGGGACGGATCTATCGAGGTGGGACTGAACCACCACGTTGGCAAGTGTCCCGCGACGATGAGCCCGTCCGATGTCCAAGCGCTTCTCGATGACGCAATCCCCTACGTCCCACCGCGCTGGAGCCGCTCGTACCCCCCACGCCTGTACGCAGTGAGCGACGGTGTCATCTACCGGGCTGCACCGACGAATCCAGGGACGTCGTACCATGGGTTCCCCGAACACCCGTCAAAGTTCCCGCGCGGCGGCAGCGCGAGGGCCGTCAAGAAGGAACTGCTGGAGCGCGCCACGCATCAAGGATGCGAGAGGGAGGTGCGGCGATGGATGAACTGGTAGCCCGATCGGGCGACGGAGACATCGAGTTCGTGCTGACCTGGTGCCCCAGGCGTCCAAAGGCAACCGCGGCCGAAGCGACCAGAGGACGCCTGAGGGTGAGCCTTCGGGGCAGGGCCGTCTGGCACGGCGCGGACGAGAACCACGGGTTCGGGTGGACCTGGGTAGAACTCCTCGAGTTCCTCGCGGAGTCATGGTTGTACCTCACCATCGAGGACGGGGCTCCTCTCGGTGTCGGCCTAGATGTTGCTCCTCGGATGCTCGCGGCGGCCGAGGCGGCGATCGATTCAGGATCTTCGATGGGGTCCGACCTCGGTCACGAGCAGCTTGAGGCATACTGCACGACACACGACCTGGCAGAAGCCGTACAGGGCGCGGTGATGCCGCCGCTCTGGATCGTGAGATCCGGCGACTCCGGATGGGTGGCCTCGACTGCGTCGACAGCCACGGCTCCGTTCCAGGAGTTGCTTGACGTCTTGAGCAACGTAGGCGACTCCATCGCGAAGCGGCTCGATGCGGTAGCCGACGAACGGGCGCGCACGGCGGTCGGGGCGTGGCGGACACGCAACGACCACGACCGCATGAAGGTCATCGAAGCGGCCACCGGCTACCTGCCCGAACTCGTGGCCGAGCCCGAGTCGGGGATCATTGAGGCAACGAAGAGCAGGTAGCTCGGTCGCTCCGCTCGAGATTCGGGCTCACCTCGGAACTGCTTTCGCATGGCAGGCGGGGAACCGCCCCGCACGTCAGTCAGGCCGCGTTCTCGGGCAGCTTCGGCAGGTCCGGCAGGTCGTCCTCTGACCAGGTCTCGGGCAGCATGCCGACGGCCCGGGCCGCGGAGATCTCTTCGCTGCGGTAGGCATTCAGCACGGCCCTGATGTAGGCATCGGGAAACTCGGGCGGCGCGAGGTCTTGAGGCACGAGCAGCGCGTGCTCGACGATGTCGGCCTGTTTGGTGCGCGTAGATCGGACGACGGTTGCCTCGGCGGAAGACGCGACGCCCAGCTCGCTCAGACGCCGCGACAACGTGGACATGTCGACTCGGTACTCGCTGGCGATGAGCACTGCCCTAGTCCGGGTGTCCTCGTCGCGCTGCCAGGCGCTGCGCAGCGCCGACTCCGGCAGCAGCAGCGCTCGAGCAAAACGGTCGATACGGGCCTCACGGTTGGTGGTCGGATCATCGGCCACCAACCAGTCGGTCGAGAACTCGTCCGCGAACAGGAAGTGGCCCACCTCGTGGGCCAGCGTCAGGCGGCGTCGGCCGAGCGCGCGGCTGCCGTTGACCAACGCCACCCCTCCCCGGCTGAGAAGGATCGAGGCCCCGTCGGCAGCATCTTCGTCGAGCGCCAACGAGAACACGAGCAGGCCGAGGCCGGCGGCTCGCTCGACGAGCCCGACGGCTGGCTCGCCTTCGCCGTAACCGAGCATGCGACGGGCCTCACCCGCAGCGGTCTCGGCTTCTTGAATGGTCTGTGGAACCGCCAGTTCCGGGGAGGTCGACAAGTCCAGATCCGGTCCGATCCTCTGGAGGAACTCGACCTCCCGCGCCAGCCGCTCGACGGAGCGGTCTATCAGTGGGTTGGGAGCCCCGGCCTCGGCGGCGTTGCGCCGTGACACCACCGACGCCGGCGCGTCCTCGAAGAACCATTCGATCCGCACGTCGAGTGCATCCGCCAAGCGGGCCAGTTCGACCGCTCCCACCCTGCGGGCGCCGATCTCGATCTTTCCTAGCGCCGAGCGCTCGATGGCAGCACGCGCTGCACACGCGCCCTGGGTGAGGCCGGCCTCGCGTCGAGCCGCCGCAATCCTCTCGCCCAGTTCCCCGGGTGCCAAGGCCATATGTGCGATTATAGAACAACGTTGCAAGCTGTCAACGGTGGGCCGAATCGCTTCCCACATCCCACCATGCCCCGGGGACGCCCCCGAGTCGAGAACGACAGTGCTCATCATCGATTATCAGGCGCCCGCTTGAGGTGGCGCTCGATGCGATCGCACCATTCCTCGGCCTCGGCTACCTCCTGCTGCGAGGGCTCGCCGACCTCCTCGACCAGTTCGGCGAGATAGCGGTCGGCCTCCTCCAAGAGGTCACTGCGGCGCGCGATCCCAGCTGATCGAGCGCTTAGGCCGGTGTGTGCCGTGCTCGGAGTCTCTCCAGCGGTCGCCATACATGAGAACATACAATATAGATGAAAAGGAACCAACACGGCGTTGGAGGTTCCTCTAGCGGCGAACCGAGGCGGAGTCAGGGCAGGGCGGGCCTGGTGTGGAGTTGGTCGGCTAGTGAGGTGATCTCGGCTGACATGGTGAGCTGCTGGCGCCAGGGTGGGAGGATCGACTGGGCTCCGTAGTGGGCGCCGGCGATCTGGCCGTAGATGGCGGCGGTGGTGTCGGCGTCGTCGCCTAGGTTCACGGCCATGAGGGCGCCTTCGCGGAAGTCGGAGGACCGGTGGAAGGCCCATAGGGCTGCCTCGAGGGACTCGACCACGTAGCCGGTTCCTCTGATTTCGGGCGGGTTGCGGTCCTTGAATGATCCGGCCGCGATGTGTGCGATCTTCTCGGCTAGGGGTTCGCGCTTCCATAGGCCCGCTACTGGGCAGTAGGCCGGCGACAGCAGGGTCTCCTTGTCGGTGCCGTGCAGTGCGCCGACCAGCAGGCCTGCGAAGTAGCGGCAGGCGTCTACGGCCTCCCGGGCCTGGTGGGTGGTCCGGGAGCTCTCGGCGGCCATGGCGAGGGCCTCGGCCGCGTCGCCGGCATAGAACATCGGCACCGGCGCGAGGCGCATCAGCGAACCGTTGCCGGCGCTGCGCGGGTCGGTGGACCCCGCATACGGGTCGCCGTCACGGACGAAGCGAGACAGCGCGGCGCTCACCGTGTTGCCGATGTCGAAGCAGTCCCCCGTGGACGACAGGTAGCCCTCGCTCCGCCAGCGCACGTAGCGCCGCATCTGGTCGGCGGCGTCGAACCCGCCGCACTCGAGGAGGCTCTCGGCCAGGCACAGCGCCATCGACGTGTCGTCGGTCCACTGGCCGGGCCGCAGCCGGAAAGGCCCGCCGCCGACCATGTCGTCGATCGGCTCGAACGTGCCCGGCGGCCGGAACTCCAGCGTGGTGCCCAGCGCGTCGCCGGCCGCCAGCCCCAGCAGGCAGCCCCGGAACCGGTCCCGGGCCGACGGCCGACCAACCTGTGAGGCGGCTGCCGGGCTCACCGCTCGGCCCAGTGGCGAACGTACTCGTGCTGCTCGTGAGTCTGGGGGGAACGGGGAACCCGCCGGCTCTTCTCGACGTGCTTCCACCACTCGGCGATCTGCTTGAGGGCGTCGTCGCCGGTGAGCCCGCGGCGGACCAGCCAGCAGCCGACCACGGTCCCGGTGCGGCCGATCCCGCCCCAGCAGTGGACATAGACCGTCCTGCCCGCGTCGATGGCGCCGTCGATGGCGTCGAGGATCGAGGTCATGGCCTCCACGGAAGGGACGGACATGTCGACGACCGGGTGAGGCTCCCACCGCACCTCCATGCGTTCGGCGTACGCCTGCTCCCGCAACATCGGCTCGTACGGCTCCAGGCCGTCGGCCGGCCGGGTCAGGTCGATGAAGTGGTCGATGCCGGCCCGCAGCAGCCTCCGCAGCCGCCGATCAGCGTCGGCACGGTTCAACGAGCCCGGATACTCCCCCGCCGCGAACCGGCCCGGAACCACCCAGTAGCTGTTCGCCATCGGCCGATCACCGCGGCCAGATGCGCTCATGTCCATCTTCTCTCCCGGTCGCCCGACGTACCCGAGGCTAGATCGGACCGCCGCACGGATCGCCAGGCGGCCATTCTTTTCGACGCGGTGCAGCGCGCCGACCCGCAGACCTGCGATGTAGCGGCAGGCGTCCACGACTCGCGTGAGGAATACTGTATATGATACTGATTGACATAGACTATGACATGATATGGTCGCAGTGTGGATCCGGTGATCGCTCATTCCGCTCGCCAGCACGGCGTGACCGACGACCAGATGCTCCACGTCTATCGCAATCCCATTCATGTGCACGTGCTCGGAGAACTTGACATGCTCATCGGGGGAGATCAGAGCGGCCGACTGCTGGAAGTCGGGGTCATGACCGACGTGGAACTAGGGATCGACGTTATTGTTCATGCCATGCTGGCACGGAGGAGGTTCTTAGAGTGGCGGCTATGAAGTGGACCTTCGAGGAGATACTCGACCGCTCTGACGAGCTCGCTGATCGGTTCGAGGCATTCGATCCGGACGCGGCCGAGGAGGTTCCTATCGCCGAGTACCTTCTGGCCCGAGCTGTCAGGCAGCGTGCCAAGAACGAGAGGCAGGTCGTCGAAGCTGTTCAGGCTGCGTTGGAGGACGGCACTTCGTGGAATCGCATCGGTCAGATCCTTGGCGTCTCAGATCAGGAAGCGAAGGGCCGCTACGGACATCTGGTCGAGCCGGATGAAGTGAGGCCGCAATGACCAGTGAACAAGACCGCTACGCGGACATCGAGGTTGACGTGTTGGACGAGGCGGGCGTCCGCACCGCCATCGACAACGCCCTCGCTAGGGCAGGATGCACCTGGGAGGAGCTTCAGCAGCAGGCCAAGGCTGGAAGCTTCTCCAGCGCGGTCGCTCAGCGGGCGTGGTTCGTCGTGTCGTCCTTTGAGCCTTCGGCAGCCTGACCTCGAGCGCGCAAGGTCCCCGGGGCGTGGGAGACTGGGGGATATGGCTCGGATTGAGATTGTTCCGGACGACTCTTGGGAGGGGGAGCTTGGCGAGATGCACCCGAAGGTGGTCGATCCCGCCTACGGGCGGGTCGACAACATCCTCGCCGTCCACTCGCTGAACCCCCGCTCCATGGCGGCCCACCAGGGCCTGTACATGTCGGCCATGGCCGGCACGGCCACGCTGCGCAAGGTCGAGCGCGAACTCGTCGCGCTGGTCGTGAGCCTCGAGAACGACTGCCACTATTGAATCGTCCACCACCGGCGCGGTCTGCGCCGGCTCATCAACGACGACGAGCTCGTGGCCGCGGTCGAACGGGACTGGACCACCGCGCCGTTGTCGCCCAAGCGGACGGCGATGCTGGCCTACGCGGTCAAGCTGACCCGCACGCCCGGCGCGATGGACGACGCCGACGTCGAGGACCTGCGAACGGTCGGCTTCTCGGACCGCGACATCCTCGACATCACCGAGGTCGTCGGCTACTACGCCTACGCCAACCGCATCGCCGACGGGCTCGGCATCGAGACCGAGTCCTGGATCCCCGACTGAACCGCAAGCAGTCCGTCAGCGGCGGCGCCGGCCCTTGCCTTCGAGGATCTTGGGGGCGCGGTCAGTCCCGCGCCCAGCAGCACCGGCCGTGGCGCGGCGATCTCGGAGGGCCACTTGTCCGACGCTTCGATTTAGGCGCCGACCTCCGGGGTCGCCGCCCCCGTCACGGTCAGACCTTGGTGATGCTCGGACTCGACTGGACCGAGGAGCACCGCCTCGAAGCGTCGCCGCCCCGTCACGGTCACACCTTGGTGATGCGGTCCCCGACCCGGATCGCTCCGGGCCTCACGACCCGGGTGTTGACGCCCCGGAGCCTGTTCATCAGGCCGACCTCGGAGTTGACCCAGCGCTGCGCGTCGAGGCCGTACCGGCGGACGAACTTGCCGCACCCGGTGTGGGGCTTGGCGCTGATCTCGACGACGGCCTCGCCGATGGCCACCCTGGCGCCCGCGGGCAGGTTGGTCTTGCTGAGGTCGAAGTCGACGTAGAGCTGGTCGCCGGCCAGCGGCCAGCGATCGACCGACCCTGCGATCAGGTCCACCACCCGTGCGTTCATGAGGGTCAGCTGCGCAGCCACGTTCGGCTCGCCTCCCTCGGCGCGGGAATAGGCCCTCGTCGCCCAGTTGTCGCCCACCAGGCCCGAGTCGGTGTCGAGGGCACCCTCCTCGAGGGTCTCGCGCTCGTCCACTCCGGGCCGGCGCACGATCAGCCGCAGGTCCCCCTCCTCGGACGGCGCCTCGAGCACGTGCGCCAAGCCGGCCTCGAGCTCCTCGGGAGTGCGTTCTGCCATGGCCAGAGAGGCTACGGCCTCACGCGAGCATCCGTGAGCGATACCCGAAGCGCCTGCGCTCTGCACAGCGTGACGTCGACGCATCGGGGCGAGCGTCCCGGCTGCGGCGCAACTCCTCCCGCCGGGGGCGCCGCAGTAGGGTGAGGGCGTGGGTTGGTGGTTGCTGGCCGCTGGGATGGCACTCGCTCACGGGGCGCTGGCCGTGTTCCTCATCGCGGGCGCGCCGTTCGCCGCCCGCAGGCCCCGGCTGATGGCGTGGTACCTGGTCATGCTGGTGCCGACCGCGGCGGTGAACCTCGGGCGGTTCCCGTGCCCGCTCACGGTGTGGGAGAAGGACCTCTGGCGCCTCGCCGGCGAGACCCCGTACCAGGGCGGCTTCATCTCCCACTACTTCGTCGAGCCGTTCCACTCCGGCGGCCTGGGCCCCGCCGGCGAGGACGCCCTGCTGATATCGGTGGTGATCTGGTGCCTGGGATGGTTGACGTAC
Source organism: Candidatus Poriferisodalis sp. (assembly GCF_965204125.1). Classification (GTDB taxonomy): domain Bacteria; phylum Actinomycetota; class Acidimicrobiia; order Acidimicrobiales; family Poriferisodalaceae; genus Poriferisodalis. Next base: position 25,975 of record NZ_CBDBEB010000001.1, read on the forward strand.
TCCGCCGTGCACCACCGGCGGAAGCGGCTGCGCAGCAGCTCGATCCCACAGCCCGACACCCGACCGATACTGGACACGGGCACCGCCGGGAGCCCGCATTGATGCCACGAAACGGTGCGACCCAGGGTCGGGCAGGCCACGGCACGGGCCCCCCAGCGAGGCCGGCCGACCGGGAGAAGGCACCATGACCTCGGCGAAGACGACGTCTGAGCAGACGCGGCCAGCGCCGGGGCGAGAGCGGTCGCCGGCCGACGACGACCTGTACGGGGCGCTGCGGGACTACTGGCACCCGGTGGCCTACGCATCGGAGCTGGGCGACGGCGGGCCGCTGGCGGTGACCCTGCTCGACGAGCCCCTGGTGCTGGCCCGCATCGACGGCCGGGTGTCGGCGTTCCGCGACATCTGCGTGCACCGCGGCACCGCGCTGTCTCTCGGCTCCGTCGACGAGGACGGGCTGCGCTGCGGCTACCACGGATGGACCTACAACGGCGAGGGCCGCTGCACCAGGATCCCGGCCCGGCCCGACCTCAAGATCCCGTCACGGGCCCGGCTCACCGCTTACGCCGCCGCTGAGCATCTGGGGCTGATCTGGGTGTGCCTCAGCGGCGATCCCGTCTACCCGCTGCCGGAGAACCCGTACTTCGGCGCCGAGTCCATCCGGCTCATCGAGGTGGAGCCGTACAACTGGCGGTGCGCGCTCCCCCGCCGGATCGAGAACTACGTCGACTTCGGCCATTTTGCCTGGGTGCACGACGGGGTTCTGGGCGACTCCGCCCACCCCGAGGTGCCCGACCATTCCATCGGCCGACACCGCAACGAGTTGCGCTTCGAGCACCCCCACATGGCCGAGCCCCCCGACTCGGGCAAGAACAAGAGCCTCGAGATCGACGGGGCCGTCGAAGTCAAGCTCGACTACCGGCTGTTCATGCCCAACACCATCCTGCTCGACCAGTACATCGCGTCGGTCGACCAGCGCTACATCCTGTTCTTCAGCGTCTGCCCCACCGGCCGCAACACCTGCCGGTGCTTCACGTTCATGGGCCGCGACTACGCCTTCGACGAGGCCACCGACGCCGAGATGCTGGACTTCAACGCGCTCGTCATCGGCCAGGACCTCGCCTTCGTGGAGTCCCAGCGTCCCGAGGAGCTGCCCGTCGACCTCAGCGCCGAGCTGCAGATCGCAGGCGTCGACCGGGTCGCCATCGAGTACCGGCGCTGGCTGCGCGACATCGCCAGGGGCCCCGACTCTGCCCGCCAAGCCGCCACGCAGTAACGCGGTCACGCAGTGACGCCCTAACGCAGTGACGCAGTGACGCTGTAACGCCCCCGGGGGCGTTCCTCGCAACGCTCTCAGCGGAAGGCGAGGCGCAGGATGAACTCGTAGAACCCGTCTCCGAGCCACTTCCTGACGACCAGCGCCGGCCTGCCCAGCATTCCCTTGACGTACCGGCGGCGCGGCCTGGCCGCGGTCGCAGCCTCCACGAACACCTCGGCCAGCTTCCTGGCGTCGGTGCCGCGGTCCGTGACACGCGGGTTCGCCCTCATCCTGAGCAGCGGCTCGATCTGAGCCCTATAGGCGCTGCCGTCGACGTAGGTGCTCATCTGCTCTGCCGCCACTTCGCCGAAGTCGGTCTTGATCAGGCCCGGCTGGACGACGACCACATCGATGCCGAACGGCGCGGCCTCGAGGCGCAGGCAGTCCGACCAGCCCTCCAGGGCGTGCTTGGTGGCGTGGTACCAGGCCCCGAACGGCGAGTAGACCCTCCCGCCCACCGACGAGACGTTCACGATCCGTCCGGCGCCTTGCGCCCTCATGTGGGGCAGGACGAGCTGGGTGAGGTGGGCCAGGCCGAAGAGATTCACCTCGAACTGGTATCTGGCGTCGTCGAGCGGGATGTCCTCGACCGGCCCGTACAGCCCGAAGCCGGCGTTGTTGATCAAGACGTCTACCCGTCCCTCAGTCTCGATGATCTGGCTGACGACCCGCTCGTTGTCGTCGCTGCTGGTGACGTCCAGCGCGACCGCGGTGACGCCGTGCCCGGCCAGGTCGGCCATGCGGTCCAGCCGGCGGGCGCCGGCATAGACCCGGTGGCCCCCCTCGGCCAGCAGGACCGCGGCCTCGTGGCCCATTCCAGCCGAGGCTCCCGTGATCAGCACGACCTTGCCCATTACATTCTCCCTTGATATGAACGACAGCTCCCGGCAGTCTGCTACGGGGCGGGCTCGATCCGATCCATCGACCCCGATATAGATGACTGACGACGACGCCATCTTCGGCGACGACTTCCGCCTGGACAACGGGCTGGCCGGCGAGGCGCTCACGATCCCGTCGGCCAACCCGAGGAACTTCCACGCGGCGATCTCCCGGCCCGACGACATGGCCCGCCAGGACCTGCGGGCGAAGCTCTTCGTGCCCGAGGCGCCCGGTCCGTTCCCGGTGGTGATCATCGCCCCGGGCAGCCTCGGGCTCCAGCAGCACCACATGACCATCGCGGCGGCGATCACCGGCATTCAGATGGCGGCCTGCGCGGTCGACCCGTTCAGCAACCGCAGCGTCGTGACCACCGTTCACAACCAGGTCCAGTTCTCCTTCGCGGCCAGCGCCTGGGACGTCCTCGCCGCCGCCGAGGTCCTCGCAGCCCGCCCCGACATCGACCCGGCCCGCATCGGAGCCCAGGGCCACAGCCGGGGCGGCTCGGCCGTGCTGAGCGCCGCATCGGTACACCTTGCTGCCGCGTCCAGCGCCCCCAAGCTCGCCGGGGTGTACGCCGCCTACCCGTGGTCGGGACAGCAGTTCCTCGACCCCTCCGTCGGGTCCACCCGGATCCGGGCCATCATCGGCGACCGCGACGACTGGTGCCCGCCGGTGCAGGTCCAGGCCCACATCCAGGCCATCCGGGCCGCGGGCGGCGACGCCACCGTGCGGATCGTGGCCGGCGCCAACCACAGCTTCGACCGCACCACCCCGCTGGAGTTCATCGCGGACGCCTCGGTGACCCCCGGCGCGCCCACCTACTACATCGCCGACGACGGCGCCTTCATCCTGCCGACATCGGACACTCCCGACCCCGGCCTGGTCGACCGCGACGGCTTCCTCTACGCCATCGAGGCCGGCTTCGGAGTGCGAGGCGCCCACATCTCAGGCAATCCCGAACTGGTGCCCCTCTTCTACGACGACATGACCGCGTTCTGGACCGAGGTCATGGCTACGAGGGCCGCCACTTGCTCCGGGCCCTCGATCTGACCACAACCAACTCCAAGCCGCTAGCTTCCACTCGGTGAGCGGCGGCGACCCGACCGGGCGGCAGCATCCCGATGAGGCGGGCCCGGCCCTGGACATGCTGCCCGAGGACTGGAGCCGGGCGCTGGCGGTGGTGGCCCATCCCGACGACCTCGAGTACGGAGCGTCGGCGGCGGTGGCCCGCTGGACCGCCATGGGCAAGGACGTCCGCTACGTGCTGGCCACCCGGGGCGAGGCCGGCATCGATTCGATGGCCCCGGAGCGGACCGGTCCGCTGCGCTCGGCCGAGCAGGTGGAGGCCGCGGCCGCGGTGGGGGTCTCGGTGGTGGAGTTCCTGGACCACCCCGACGGGATGGTCGTCAACGGGATCGGCCTGCGACGGGATCTGGCCGCGGCCATCCGCCGTCACCGGCCGGAGGTGATCATCGGGTCGAACTACCGCGACCGGTGGGGCGAGACGGGTCCCTGGAACCACGTCGACCACCGCGAGCTCGGCCGGGCCCTGCCCGACGCGGTCCGCGACGCGGCCAACCGCTGGCTGTTCACCGACGCCGGCAAGCCCTGGAGCGGGGTCAGCTGGATCGCGTACGCGTCCTCGCCGGCGGCCACCCACGGAGTGGACGTGACCGACCATCTCGACGAGGGCGTGGACTCGCTGCGCCGTCACCGCGTCTACATCGAGAGCCTCGGCGACCCGGACTTCGACCCCGACACGTTCCTGCGCGGCAGCTGCGCAGCAGTCGGCGAGATGCTCGGCGTCCGGTTCGCAGTCGCCTTCGAACTGATCCCGGTCTGACCGCGCTCCCAAGAATCGACGTATGCGTTACCGCATCTGATAGTATGATAGACATATGCAGAAGCAGCGTGTGACGGTGACCGTGGACGAACCCCTGGTCGACGCAGCCGCTGCAGCTGTGCGCGAGGGACGGGCCCGCTCGGTGAGCGAGTGGATCGGCGAGGCCATGGCCCAACGACACGACCGGGACCAGCGGCTCGCCGTGCTGAGCAGGCTGGTTGCGGAGTATGAGGCCGAGCACGGCTTCATCACCGACGAAGAGATCGCCGATCAAGCCCAGCGGGACCGTGACGCGGCCGCGTCGTTCCGAGCCGCCGCTCGCCAGGCCGGATGACCGACATCTTGGACTCGGGCGCGCTGATCGCGCTCGAGAACGACGACCGACCGATGTGGCGGCGCCTCAAGGCCGCCCTTCAAGCCCAGGATCCGCCCCGGACCCACGGCGGCGTGGTGGCCCAGGTGTGGCGGGGCGGCGCCGGCCGCCAGGCTCGGCTCGCCGGCGCGCTGCAGTCTCTCGACATCGTGCCCCTCGACGCTGAACTCGGGCGCAGAAGCGGTGTGCTGCTGGCCCGCAGCGGCCTCGCGGACGCCATCGACGCCGCCCTCGCGGCCCTCGCCGACCACGGCGACCAGATCATTACCTCTGATCCTGACGACCTCGCCCTGCTCGCGGCCACCACCAACCGGCGCATCGACATAGTGCCCGTCTAGTCGCCGGCAGCGGAGACCGTGAGCCTGCCGCTGCGAAGGGACTCGGCTCCCGCTCGGCGTCAGAGGATCATCGTGAGATTGTGCAGCGGGCTGGACCGATCGATCAGCACAGCCTTCTTCATGCGGATCATGGTGGGCCGCCCGTCGTCCATGCGCAGCACATGCTCGTAGCGGCCGGCGAAGGTGTCGGTCACGCCCCGCCGGTAGGCGTGCAGCGTGAACGCCGACCTTGACAGGGCCGTGTGAGCGTCGACGGCCCAGACCATCACGTTGGAGATCATGCGCTGGGTGACCGACGGGGGCTGATGCGAGTACACGTTGCCGGTGCTCATCCACGCGATCCGGTCGCCGAGCCGGCGGTGGTCGTCGAACGCCACCGACACCGCCCGGGCCGGGTCATCGGTGTCGTCGCCGATCGGCACCCAGTACAGGCCGTCGTCGGTGAACAGGTCGTACCACGCCTCGAACTGGCGCCGGTCCAGCAGGTCGGCCTCGTGGTAGAGGAACGCCTCGAACACGGCCCGAAGGTCGGGATCCGGCGGGCCCTCGCACACCGTCGGCGCCTCGCGCAGCCACCGGTAGAAGCCGGCGCCGACCACGCTCGGCTGCGGATCGCCCGCCAGCAGCTCGCTCATCCCGCGGTCAGGTTCATCTCGGCGGTCATGAGCCTCTTCCACTCCTCGTGGTACGCCCGCAGCGGCCCGTCGTCGGTGACCGGGGTTGTGCGTATCCCGCGCTGGTCGGTCCAGGACCGGTCCACCTCCAGGCCCCTGCTGGTGTCGATCCATTCGATCTCGGGGATCGACAGACCGGCCTGCTGGCGTTCGAAGTTCTCGAAGTCGTCCACCTCGCCGAAGTTCGGGAAGTCCTCCGCGATGCGCATCCTCAACTCGTTGACCACCTCGGGCGCTCCGTCGAGGGTGGTGGGGTACCAGTTCACCGCGGTGAGGTCGACCTCGAGCGGGGTGATGACCACAACCTGGTTGCCGATGAGATGAAACGACGGGAACACCGTGAGGTTCAGCCCGGGCCCGGGCGCCATCTCGACGAGCCGGGACGCTTCCGCCTCGCCGTACTGCTCCACCAGCGCGGCGTACTGCGGCTCCTTCGACGGCATGGGGCGGGCACGGCTCCAGAGCGACTCCCCCATCCCCGGGCGCTGGTCCAGCATGGTGTGGCCGTGGCCCAGGGTCTGGTTGTACATGTGGCCCTCGTCGGGGTCCTCGGCTCCGAAGTTCGACAGCGACCGGCCGCCGCCGTAGCGGATGTGGGTCATCTTGAGGATGGACAGGTGCGAGAAGGCGGGGTGGTACCCGTCGGAGCCGTTGTCCCAGATCAGCTTCCAATTCCCGCGGTAGGTCATGCGGTAGGGCGTGTGCAGGGTGATCGTTCCCTCCGGCGCCCGGTCCACGAACACGTCGAGCCAGTGCTTGGCCGGGCCCAGGAACTCGTCCAGCGGTGGAGCGTCGGGATTGAGCGTCCCGAACCAGAAGCCTCTGCGCGACTCCAGCCGCGGGACCCGCTTCAGGTCGCGGGTGGACTTGTCGTGGGACGGCCCGTACGCCGCGGGGTACGGAACCGCGACGCAGGCCCCGTCGTTGGTGAAGGTCCATCCGTGATAGGTGCATACGAAGCGCCTGCTGTTGCCCTGAGGCTCCTGGCACAAGGTGGTCCCTCTGTGGGTGCACCGGTTGAACAGGGCGTGCACCGTGCCGTCGCGGCTGCGGGTGAGGATTATCGGTCGCCGCCCGAGGGTCCGGGTGACGTAGTCGTCGGGCCCGGGAATCTCGCTGTCGTGGCCGATGTAGACCCACGTCCCGCCGAAGACGCGCACGAGCTCGAGTTCGAAGATGTCGCGGTCGGTGTACAGCGAGCGGTGGGCCCGGCCGTCGCCGACGAGCCGGTCTATGGGAGGCTCAACCATGCGCCGCCGGTCCCCCCAGAGGCTGCACCCATTCTCCCGGTAGCTGCACCCATGGGGCCAGTCTGCCAAGGCGTCTCCGGCCTCGTCAAGGCGCCCGGCAGGCCGCGGCACGGGTCGTTTGACAACATTTGCGGCTGCGGTCAACATTGCTCGACTGCGCGCTACCGCCGGGGCCTTTGGCCCTGTGACAAGGGGGAATCAACATGGCGATGACCGATGCCGTCGAGCCCGACCTGCTCGACGAGGTACTGGAGAAGATCGGCCTCTCGGAGCGGCCGGAGCTCGATGTCGAGGGCTTGAGCACCGCTTACAACGCTTGGTGCGAGTCGGTGTCGTTCGACAACGTGCAAAAGCGTGTGTACATGGGCGAGAACCGCACCGGGCCGTTGCCGGGCATCGAGCCCTCGGAGTTCCTCCAGAACCTCGTCACCCACGGCACCGGCGGGACTTGCTGGCCCAGCAGCAACGGATTGTGGGCGCTGATGCACGGGCTCGGCTTCGACGCTCACCGGGTGTCGGGAAACATGATCGTGCCGGTTCCCCTCGAGGAGCCCAACCACGGCTCGACCGTGGTGTACATCGAGGGCCAGACGCTGATGGTCGACAGTTCCATACTGAACCACGTCCCCATCTCGCTCGTCGAAGGCGAGGACTCCTCGACAGACTTCCCGCTGAACGAGACCCAGACCGAATGGGTGGGCGACACCTGGCAGGTTCACTGGCTGCCCGGCCACGGTCGCGATGAGATCGTCATGAAGCTCGACGGCCCCGGCGTCGGCGAGAGCCGCGACATGGAGTTCTGGGCGCACCGCTCAGATGTGAGCCGAGGCAGCAGCCTGTTCAACGACGCCCTCTACATCCGCAAGAGCGTGCCCGGCGGGGTCCGGACCATAGGCCGGGGCGCGCTGATCTCGATCGGCGCGGGCGGCGAGGTCGAGATGGCCGAGCTCGACCACGAGACTCGGGACAGGGAACTGATCGAGACGTTCGGGCTGTCAGAGGAGATCGTGGCGCGAACACCGCCGGACGGCGAAGGCTTCGCCCTGGGCTGAGGAGAACTCCTCGCCACAAACTGGCGACGTCGATGAGCTAGGCGTGGCTCATCGTCGCGGCCTTTGCTCGACAGCCCGCCGAGTGCTGTAGCTGACGGGCTGGCTCTCGTCCGAGCGGTGTCAGATGGCGGCGGTGTCAGACGGTGATGGTGCTCAGATCGTGATGGTGCTCAGATCGTGATGGTGGTCAGGTCGTCGCCGATCACGATCTCTCCGTCGAAGTGGTCGGCGGCGCGGGTGACCCACTCCGGGTACTGCTCGGGCGTCGGCGGCGGCACCAGGTGGGTGAGGACGAGCCGCTTGGCTCGGGCCCGGGCCGCGGTCTGGGCTGCCTCGACGACACCTGAGTGGTAGTCGAGGATGTCCTGGCGAGCGCGGCGTCATCGGTCACCGGAATCTACCGACCGGAGCCCTCCCAGCGCGCCCGGCCCAGACCTTGAAGCGGCTCTCAGCCAGCGGCGGCCGCGACCGACTGACGGTGTGCGCAATTAGTGTTGCGCATATTGCGCATACCCGTTAGCGTGACGGCATGGCCAAGCCGACCAACGTGCTGCTGGATCCTGCCCTGCGGGCCGCGGCCAAGCGCCGGGCCAGCGAGCGAGGCCTCAGTGTCTCGGCCTACATCCGGGAGCTGATCCGTGCCGACGACGCAGCAGCCCGCGCCACCGACGGCGACATCACGCCACTGATCGGCATGCTTGGCACCGGCACCGAACCCACCGACATCGCCCGCGACAAGCACGAGATGGTCCAGCGGGCCTTCGGCGAGAACCTCGACCAGAAGCAGCCGACCCGAACCGGTCCCGGGTGAGCCGCGTCTTCGTCGACACCAGCGCCTGGTACGCGCTGGCCGCACCCGACGATGCCTCTCATCATCTCGCCGTGCGCCTGCTCGGCGAGCACCAAGGGCGGCTCGCCACCACCGACCACGTGCTCGTGGAGACCTGGGCCGTTGCCCGCAGCCGGCGCCATCGCGCCGCCGCCGACGAACTGGTGGCCACCATCGTCGAGCGCAACGTTGCCGAAGTCCTCACCGCCACCCCCCAGGACATCTCCACCGCCCTGCGGATCGGCGAGACCTTCGCCGACCAGGACTTCTCGATGGTCGACAGAACCAGCTGGGCCGTCATGGAGCGCTGCGGCATCACCGAGGCAGTGGCCTTCGACATCGACTTCGCCGTGTACCGCTTCGGCCCGGGCCTGCACCAGGCCTTCACGATCCACCGCTGAGGCACGGGCGTCGGACCTCCGGCGATAGTAGGAAGCATGCGCGTCGGTGTCACCGATCGTCTTGGCTGGGCCGTCGTTGTCACGGCTGCGGGCAACAACGGACCACCTGAGGAGTGCCATCCCCAAGCCGGAGGCATGCGCAGCCGCGCTGGCCCTCTCACAGGCTTCTGTACTGCATATCGTGATACAGTCTGGTCATGGCCCGCTTGATATCGGTTCGTCTCGATGAGGACGCCCAGCGCGCTCTGCGCCAGCTGGAGGCTCAGGGCCTGACGCAATCCGAGGCCATCCGGTCCTCGTTGGTGCATGAAGCGGCCCGCATCCGGGCTCGGCGGGCCCTGGCCGCGGAGGTAGCCGCCCTCGAGGCCGACGAGGCCGACCGGGCCGAGATGCGCGAGGTCGCGGCTCTCATGGAACAGCTCCGTGCGCCGGGGTGACATCTTCGAGCTGCGGCTCCCGCGAGGCGTGGGACATGAACAGCGAGGCCGCCGCTTCGGGGTGGTGGTGCAGTCCGACGCGCTGCTGCCACGATCGGTGGTGCAGGTGGCGCCAACCTCGACCAGCGCCCGGCCAGCCTCGTTCCGGCCGGTCATCGAAGTGGACGGGACAGCCACGACCGTGCTCGTCGAGCATGTGGGCGCCGTCGACGTCACCCGCCTCGGCGACCTGGTCGGCCGCCTGCGCCCAGAGGAGCAGTGGGGCATCGACACTGCCCTCACAACGGTCTTCGACCTGCAATAGCAGCCGCCGCGCTCACAACGGTCTTCGACCTGCAATAGCGGCCGCCGCGCTCACAACGGTCTTCGACCTGCAATAGCAACAGTACGAGCTGATTCATCGGTCACGTGCGGGAGTGCGTTCACCTCGAGCCCGAGAACCTCGCACGCGATGGTCAGCACATCGTCGAGCTTGAGGTAGTTCACGTCATCCGTCCGCGAGCATGTTCAGCAGCTCCTCGTGACGCCGAAGGTTGCGCTTCAGCATCATCTGGAACTCTGGTAGCGGAAATGCAAGACACCTAGATACCTATTGTCTGCATCGCTCGGATGAGGGGGCCCGTTTGTGAGTCCACTCGTTGCGGGTGTGCCGGCCAGCGGGTGAAGTCAGGAGTCGATGCGGGCCAGCAAGGCGCCTTGGGTGATGGCGACACCCTCGGCCACGAACTGGTACATGACGCCCGCTACCGGGGCTTCGACGTCTTGGGATGCTTTGTCGACCTGGACTTCGGCGATGACCTGGCCGGCGACCACCTGCTCGCCATGGTTGACGAACCAGGTTCCGACGACGCCTTCGGCGGTGGGGTCCTTCTCCGACATGATCGGGAACGGGACCTCGGTGATCACGACATCAGGTCCTTGACCGCAGCGGCGATCCTTTCGCGCGTGGGCAGGATCCCGTACTCGAGCGAGCGCGCATAGGGAATGGGGACATCGGGCACGGCAAGACGGGACACCGGCTTGGTCAGCATCGTCGGGTCGGTCTCGGCCACGATGGCTGCGACCTCGCCCGTAAGCCCGAAGCTCTTGTAGTCCTCGTCGACGACCAGCAACTTGCCGGTCTTCGCCACCGATTCCAGCACGGTCTGGCGGTCGAGAGGTACGAGGCTTCGCAGATCGACGACCTCCAGGCTGATGCCCTCGCCTTCGAGCTCCTCGGCAACGTCGAGGCTGTGCTGCACCGACAGCGAGAGCGTGACGACGGTGACATCGCTGCCTTCGCGTGCGATGGCGGCCTCACCGATCGGGACGGTGAACGCTTCTTCGGGGACGTGGGCGACCGAGCGCGGGTTCTTCTCCATCCACACCAGGCCCTGAGCGCCCTTGTGGAAGAAGTAGAGGACCGGGTTGTCGTCACGGATGGCCGAGGTCATCAGACCCTTGGCGTCGTAGGGATTGGAAGGCACGACCACCTTCATCCCCGGGAGATGGGCGAACATCCCCCAGAGGCACTGGGAGTGTTGCGCGGCGTCGGAGTAGCCGGCGCCGGTGGCGCACATGAGCACCATCGGCACCTTCACCGCGCCGCCGGACTCGTAGTGGATCTTCGCCATGTGGTTGCTGATCTGGTCCATGCAGACGCCATAGAAGTCGACGAACATGAGCTCGACGACGGGGCGGAGCCCTTCCACTGCGGCGCCGATGCCGGCACCGATGAAGCCGGTCTCCGAGATCGGGGTGTCGATCACCCGCTCGGGTCCGAATTCGTCGAACAGGCCGGTGGTAGATCCGAAGATCCCGCCATAGGCGCCGACGTCTTCGCCCATGACGAACACGTCGGGGTCGGCACGCATCTCGAGACCGATGGCTTCCGCCATTGCCTTGGCCGCGGTGATCCGGCGGGTGGGTGTCTCAGTCGTAGTCATTGCGTTGTTCTCCTGTCGATCTGGTTGCTCAGGCGAAGACGTGCAGCAGGGCGTCTTCGGGGGCGGGAATGGGGCTGGCGACCGCGAATTGGATCGCGGCGTCGACTTCGGCGTCGGCGGCTCTCTTGATGTCGTCGATCTGCGCCTCGGCCAGATCGCCCGACTCGACGAGTGCGGCGGCGTAGCGGGGAATGGGGTCGCGTTCGTCGACGGTGTCGAGATCGGCTCCTCGGTAGGCCTGCGCGTCGCCCTCGAAGTGCCCCCAGAGCCGCAGGGTGTGGATCTCGATCAAGCTGGGACCCTCTCCGGCCCGGGCCCGGTCGATGGCGGCCCCGGCGGCCTCGAAGACTGCTTCGACATCGTTCTCCTCGACCCGCACGCCCGGGATGCCATAGCCCGCCGCCCGATCGGCGTTGGAGTTGATGGCGGTCGACGCGGCGCGGGGAACCGAGATCGCCCAGTCGTTGTCCTCGATGACGAAGACGACCGGCAGGTTCCAAACCGCGGCAAGGTTGAGCGACTCGTGGAACGCTCCCTGGTTGGCCGCCCCTTCGCCGGCGACGGCGATGGCGACATTGTCGGTGCCGTTTCGCTTCATGGCGAGCGCTTGGCCACAGGCCACGGGGTAGCCCTGGGCGATGATCCCTGAGCAGGAGAAATGGTTCTCCGGATCAAACAGGTGCATGTGACCGCCCTTGCCCTTGCACAGACCGGTGGTGCGGCCGTAGATCTCGGCCGTCATGGCATTCATGTCCACGCCGTGAGCCAGCGCGAAGTGGTGAGGCCGGTGTGGCGCGGTGATGGCGTCACCCTTCTTCGTGTGAGCGCAAACACCGACAGCGGCCGGTTCCTGTCCAGCCGAGAGATGCATTTCCCCCGGGATCAGACCGGCCCCGATGTCCCAGGCCGGCGCCTTGTCAGCGTGGTACTCCTGCAGGATTCGGGACTCGTATTGCCTGATGCGGACCATTTCGGTGTAAAGGTCGAGTCGGTTCGGTGTCTTCACGTTGATACCTCCTTGGGTTCGGCTTGGTTGCGCCCACGGGCGTCGGGAGCGCCTCGGGACCGGGGCGGATTCCGCGGCCGACGACGCCAGCTGCCGCCAGGTGACCGTGGGCGGCGGCATGTTCGAGGGTTGTGGTCACATCGACGACGACGGGGCCGTCCGCACGCAGCGTGATCGCGGGACGATTGGCCGGTCCGAAGCGGAACATGCGTTCACCATCGATGGCAACGACACCGCCAGCGGCCCGCACGACGACGGTCGAGTCGGGCTCGAGAACTGAGACAGAACTGACGCCGACGGGCTCGACGAGTCCCGGCGCGATCGGCGCTCGCACGATGGTGGCCACCGGCTCTCCGAGGACGAGTGCCAACCCCGTCGGGGAACGGCGCGGTGTCGGTTGCACGTGGCCGCCGATCGCCGACAGTCCGATGGCGTCGGCCTCAGCGAAACACATGAACAGCTCCGAGACCGACGTCGAATCCCACAGCGCACCGGCGCCGACACCGTCGGTGTCGGTGATGGCGACGTCGACCAGGGCTTCTTCGACACGATCGCCGCAGTGGACGATGAGCTTCTTCGCTCGGTAGGTGCCAGCCTGACGGCTGTGCGGGTTGGTGGCGACGAGCCCCGCCGCCAGCCCGGCGACGGTCGGTTCCACCGGTCGCGGGAAGGCGTTGTTGGTTCCGGTCGAGATCGAGACCAGCGGGACATCCGCCGATGCGGCCGCCACGACCCGGTTGGTTCCGTCGCCCCCGAGGACGACGATCGAGCCGACTCCCGCGTCGACGATGGCTCGCGTGGCGGCGGTGGTATCGGCACCGGTCTGGGCGATGTCCTGGTCGACGAACTCCAGCGCAGGCCAACCCTCGGCGGATGCCCGTTCGGCGAGACGACCGAGGCCGTCCATGATGCCAGCCTGGTCGGCCATCGAGATGACCCGTTCCACACCGGTAGCGGCGAGACCGGCCAGTACTCGCTGGAGCCGGTTCAGCTTGTCGTGGGTGGTCACCGCGCCTCCGTGGGCGACGAGGCGGCGGATATCGCGTGCCGAGGCAGGGTTGGCGATCATCCCGACCGTCGTCGTGGATGTCTTCACACCGACCGCACCTCCCCCGGTGTACCGAGACCGATGTCGAGCCGCCCGAACGCTCCCCAGAGGTTCGAGCGCCACGTCAAGGGTACATCACCTCGTGGAGGCCCCGTGTCTCAACATGAGACAGCCGCTGATCGACGATCAGACCCGCCACGCCCCAAACTCGACAGCGGTGGTGCTCGCCGATCGCGCGAGCCGCATGACCCATCGAAACGCCCGGATCAGAAATGTGCTCTGACCTGGGGTTTTGTTTGTCGGGCTGGGGAGATTTGAACTCCCGACCTTCGGTCCCCCAGTTGCCAAAGAGCTGTTGCAGCGGTACCAACGAGTACCGAAAATCCCATCTGACGTAGGGTCTTACAAGATCGATGTAACAACCCGTACCTGCGGATAACCCCCTATAACGAACCGTCCGTTAGAAGATCCGTTAGAAGAATCCGCCTGTGGTCGCACCGAGAATCCGGCACGGCCGGTGGCGGTCGAAGGCAATATCCTGGATGCGGCAAGGCGCTACCGAGAGGATCAACGGCCATGACAACTGTGCCTGTCGCCGACACTAGTCACGATCCGCTTGAGGAGCCGGTGACACTCGCCGAGTTGGACGCGAGCGTCGGCACCGGGCCCGACGTGTCAGAGCACGAGGTCGCCGTGCGCTACTACACAGACGAATCGTTCCTGACGGCGATCCGGCTGCGCCGCAACAGCCGAAGCACCGACTAGCGCCCCAAGGGCGCTGTCACATGGCACCCTTAGGGTGCCCGTCCGTGAAATGGCGTTCATGTAGTTTGAGTGACACGGGGCCGTGCCGATGACCCGGTACGACCAGCCCAAGTTGATGGAGGCTGCCAGGGCGATGCCGACTTGGACCGTCGATCCGGACGGAGCGCACGGTGAGGTGTTCACCCGCCGCTGGGTGGTCGAGCTGATTCTGGACTTGGCGGGATACCGGGCTGTTGAGGACTTAGGCGCCTCGGTGATCGTGGAGCCTGCTTGCGGTGCCGGGGCCTTCCTCGTGCCGATCGCTGAGCGGCTGATGGAGTCCTGCACCAAGCACGGCCGGTCTCTCGCCGACATGGGCTCCGCTATTCGAGCCTTCGATGTGCTCGACCGCAACGTCGAGGCTGCTCGGGAGTCCGTGGCTGCTCGGCTTGTCGAGCTTGGCCAGCCGGACGACATCGCAGCGAGTCTCAGTTCGCAATGGATCTCCCAAGGAGACTTCCTTCTCGGCGCTGGGTTGGACGGTCCCCTGGAGGCCGACTTCGTCGTGGGGAATCCCCCCTACGTGAGGCTCGAGGACATCCCAACCACAGTCAGCGACGCCTACCGGTCCGAGTGCGCGACCATGCGGGGGCGGGCCGACATCTATGTCGGCTTCTTCGAGAAGGGCCTGTCGCTGCTCGGCCCTGGCGGCAGGCTGGCGTTCATCTGCGCAGATCGCTGGATGCACAACCAGTACGGCGAGCGACTCCGGGCGCTGGTCGCTTCCGAGTATGCGGTGGACACGGTTGTGGCGATGCACAGCGTGGACGCATTCGAGCAGTCCGTGTCGGCCTATCCGGCGATCACCGTGCTGCGCAACGGGTGCCAAGGACCGGCCCATGTGGTGGAGGCCGCCGACGACTTCAACGCAACCGACGGCGGCCGACTCGCGCGAAGGCTCGACGATGGCGACGATCACACTCCTGATGAAGGCCACTTCCAGGTCGCGACGCTTGAGCGATGGTTCGAAGGCGGCGGCCACTGGCCGTCTGGATCACCCGGCGCGTTGGAGCTGATCACGGATCTGGAGAAGCGCTTCGATCCCTTGGAGGACTGGCGCACAGGTACCCGTGTCGGCATCGGCGTTGCCACAGGCTGCGACGAGGTCTTCGTTGTCGGGGACGCACCGGAGGTCGAGCCCAGTCGCCTGCTGCCGATGCTGACCGCGCACGACATCACTTCAGGCGTGCCGCGATGGAGCGGACGGCACCTCGTGAACCCGTGGGACGAGGGCCGCCTCGTCGATCTCGAGGCCTACCCCGGCCTTGCCTCATACCTGCGGCGCCACGCCAGCAGGATCAAAGGGCGGTACGTGGCCCGTAACCGGCCGGAATCCTGGTACCGCACAATTGATCGGGTGGACCCCGATCTCCAAGCACGGCCGAAGCTGCTTCTCCCCGACCTCAAGACGGCTGCTCACCCCGTGCTGGACACCGGCGAGTTCTACCCCCACCACAACCTGTACTACGTCGTGTCCGACAAGTGGGACCTCGAGGTGCTGGGAGGGCTCCTCCTGTCGGATGTCGCCAATCTGTTCGTCGGCGCCTACTGCGTGAAGATGCGCGGCGGCACCTACCGGTTCCAGGCCCAGTACCTCAGAAAGATCCGCGTCCCCGCCCCGGACTCCATCGACGCCACGGCCGCATCCGCGCTCGCTAAGTCCTTCAGAGACAGAGACCGAGTTGCGGCTAGCGACGTGGCCGCGGCCCTCTACGGCATCGACCGCTCCGACCTCCGCCACGCCGCTGCCTAGACCCCGCCGGCACGGCCCGGCGCTCGCTTCAGCTACTCCCCCGCTCCCCAGTCGATGTCGGGATTGGTCGCCATGAACTGGAGGCACCTGCCGTGGATGGCCGCCGCGAACGCCTGGAAGCTCACTGAGTCCGAAGGGAACCGCACCGCCGCTGAGTCCTTGTCGGCGAGCACCACGCAGGCCGCGTCCAACAGCCGCTCACGGACCATCCGCTCGAAGAAGATCACGTACCGGTCCGCGTAGCTGGCACCGTCGAAGACCGGATCCGGCTCCCACACCGCCCTTCGTGGCGCGACCGGAGTCGTGAAGGCCTTGTTGTCCTCCAACAGCATGAAGTAGCCGAGCCATGGGCGCAGCGGACGGATGATCTCCCGCTCGACCGCCTTCCAGACATCCACGGCCTGGCCCAGCGCCTCGTCGGTGCGGTTGTTGTAGTTCTTGCCCCCGCTGCCGCCCGCCATCGACTTCAGCTCGACGATCCCGACTACCCGGTCAGCCACCATCACCACGATGTCCCAGCTCTTGTCGCGACGGAAGTAGCCGGCGATAGGGCGCCTCTTCACGTCGATCAGCTGGGCCGGAATACCCGCATCCACGAAGACGCTCACCACCAGTTCGTGGAGAGCGTCCAGATGGCGCCCTCCCGTCACCTCGGCACGGATGCCAGTGTTGAGCACGCCCCTGCTCTCAGACTCGTCGGCCTGAGATCGCCGCACCTCCCAGTAGTCGGCAACAGCAGCCCGAACCGAGTCGCTGTAATCAGGAAGCTGTGAAGGCATGCGACTCCTCAGGTCGGCCCCAGTATCCCAGCGCCTCCCGTCGGACAGGTGGACTCGGCCGTGGACCAAACTAGGCACGCCAAGATGCAGTCGAAGCGCAGTCGTACAATGGGAGTATGCACCCCAAGGCCCTGACGGGCAGGCCGGTGTCGATCCCCGACGACATGGAGGACCGGTCGCTAGCGAAGGCCAGCGGTCGGGTCACCCTGCCGCGCCACGTCGCCTGGAGCTTTCCCTACAGCTACGACCTCGACCGGCGAAAGCAGCTGCGGGCCTGCTACGAGCGGGTGATGACCGAGGGCCTCGACGACGATGTGCGCTTCTGCATCGACCTCGACACGCTGCTGGACGTGTGGGACGAACTGTGGCTGTCGCCTCATGTACGCGAGGCCTGGAGCGCTTGGCTGCGCGACCGCGGCCTTATCGGCTAGCCACGCGGTGCTCACCGACCTGCAGCGCCGCGTGCGCGCCATTTCACCACCGCGGATCCGGCGCTGACGCCGAAACCCACCGCTAGGCGGGGCCATTCGCCCCACCCAAGTGGGCCCAACCCGTAGGGTTTCCGTCATGAAACACGGCGGTCGGACGGAGTCTATGCGTATCCGCAGACTCGACTTGTGGAACTTCAAGGCTTTCGAGAGGTTCACAATGAGTTTTGGGGCAAACGCCTTCTTGGTGGGACCCAACAACGCCGGGAAATCAACCCTCATTGCAGCCGTGAGAGTGGCGGCAGGAATGTTGGACCACGCGACCCGAAGAAAGCCGACTGGACATCGAGCGCACGCGCACCGACGTGTGATGACGCATTCGCTCCGCGCGGACCAGTACGGCCTAGTGACGGAGAACCTCCGGCATCAGTTCCGCTCCGGAGAGTCGGCCGTGTCGCTTCATACGGATACCGACCTGATTCTCACTGGGGTCTGGCCCCCTGATGACGACGACCGCCCGGAGCCGTTCTTCTACCTGCGCCGCTCCGACGAAAGAAACGTCTCGCAGCCGAGCAGTGTTCGTGAACTGACTGGAGAGATCGGGGTCATCCCGGGCCTCTACCCGCTAAACCACACCGAGACAGTACTTGAGGAGAAATACGTTCGGTCCAACTTCCAGCACAGAAGGTCCAGCCAGCACACTCGAAACCAACTGCTCTTGATCAGACACGACGGGGAGTTTGAGAACTTCAAGGAGTTCGTGACCTTGTGGCTCCCGGAGATCGAAGAACTCTCAATGAGGACACGACTAGGCAAAGAGCCCGGCGATCGAGAGATCGACGTGTTCGTACGGGAGCGTGGCGATAGAACACCCAAGGAACTCTTCTGGGTCGGCGACGGCATGCAGATCTTCGTACAGATCCTGACCCATCTCTGGCGTCTGAGGTCTGCAGATGTAGTGATCCTCGATGAGCCCGACCTCTATCTGCATGCTGATCTCCAGCGACGTCTAGTGAGGTTGCTCGACTCAACGACTGCGCAGACGATCACTGCGACCCACTCTTCTGAGATGCTCGCCGAGGCGCCCTCGGAGTCGGTGGTGTGGGTCGACAAGACCCGCCGCAGAGCCATCCGCCGACCCGAGCCAGCGTCACTCGAAGATCTGTCGACCCAGATCGGCTCGGGCTTCAACCTGCGGCTCGCAACAGCTCTCCGTGCCCGAACCGTGGTCTTTGTGGAAGGCGACGACATGTCCATAATCCGAGAACTAGCGAAGACCATCGGTGCCAATCACCTAGCCGGCGAGCGTAACTGTGCCGTCATAGAGATCAAGGGCTTCAACAACTGGGTCCAAGTCGAACCCTTCAAGTGGTTCGTCTCGAACTTCCTCGATGGTGCCGTCGACGTATTTGTGCTACTGGATCGCGACTATCGACCCGATCCGGAGGTCATCGAGGTACACGCGACTCTCGAAGCAATCGACATCCACGCCCACATCTGGAGGCGTAAGGAGCTCGAGAACTATCTTCTTGACCCAGAAGCACTAGCCCGTGCCTCAAACACAGCACCGAGTTACATCTCGTCGCAGTTGGCGTCGATCACAGACGAAATGACCGAAGACATTCTGGGCCAGTTCGCCGAGAAGC